>CAVQXP010000001.1:0-245713 GCA_963717935.1 Candidatus Eiseniibacteriota bacterium
CTAAACCGCGTGCCGCAGGTTCGACTCCTGCCGGGGCCACCACCGCGTGGGCGCCATCGGGCCGCTCAGCACCGGGGCGGGCGCCCTCGCGAGCGCGCCCGCCCCGTGCACCATCCACCCGTGCCCTAGTCGATCCGCTTCGCCTTGAGGTCCTGGCCGCCCTGGTGGAGGACGAGCCCCGTGGCCCTGCCGGCGGCGTCCTTCTCGAAGTCGATCTGCGCGTCCACCACCTTCAGGAAGAAGCGCGTCTCCGACTCGGGGAAGATCTCGACCTTGTCCTGGCCCGTGGCCTGGGTCATCAACTGATCGCCCTCGCGCGTCACGGCCAGGACGAACCCCGGCGCCAGCTCATAGCGTCCGACATAGCGGTCGTAGATCGCGGGGTCCAGCGTCATGGCCTTGCGCTCGGTGGGCAGCGGCAGGTCGGTCTTCGGTGCCACCTCGGACGGGCCGTACCGCGTCCGGGACACCATCGAGACCACCTTGCCGCTGGCATCCATCTCGAACACGAAGCGGGTGAAGGAGTCCTTCAGGTAGAACTCGTTCGGGGAGAGGGCGAAGATCTCGCGCTTCGCGCCGCCGCTGCGCTGCGAGAAGAGCCGGTCGCCCTCCCGCCTCACGATACGCTGGTCCTTCTCGTCGATGTGGTAGACACCGACCAGGGCGTCCATCTGCGCGGGGGCGAGGGCGAGGGGCTTCGGCTCCACATAGGGCTTGCCGATGGCGATCGCCGCCAGCTGCACAGCCAGTCTGTCGAGCGAGGGTTGGTTCGCCTCCCGGTTCGCGAGGATGGCCACGTAGACGTGGTCCGGGGGCAGGCGCAGGACGTACGAGGCGAATCCGTTGATGCCGCCCCCGTGCTCGATGCTCGGGTGTTCCTGCACGGTGCCCATGGTCCAGCCGAAACCATAGCCTGTGGACTTACCGTCCTTCAGCGCGTACGGCCTCCAGGCGCGAGCGAGCGATGCCTGCTTCACGAGCTTCTCGGTGTAGAGCGCCGCGTCCCACTTCGCCAGGTCGTCCACCGAAGACATCAGCGAGCCCGCGGCGTAGGGCTGGCTCATGCTCAGATACGAGGCGTTCTTCCAGCCTCCGGTGTCCTTCTGGTAGCCGGACACGCGCCCGGGCACTATGCTCTCCGTGGTGTCGTAGGAGGTATGGGTCATGCCGGTCGGCACGAAGATGCGGTCGCGCACGAAGTCGGCGTAGGGCCTGCCGGAGGCCTTCTCGATGATGGCCCCGAGCAGGACGTAGCCGGAGTTGTCATAGGCCCACTTCTCACCCGGCGCGAAGTCCGCTGGCTGGTCCCGGAAGACCCCGATCAGCTCCTCGAGCGACATGTCCTTGCGCCAGAGCGGCAGCCACTCGGGCATCTCCGTGTAGGACTTGATCCCCGAAGTGTGCGTGAGCAGGTGCTCGACCGTGACGGTCTGCCCATGCGTCGGGTAGTCGGGCAGGAACTTCGTGATGGGGTCGTCGAGCGCGAGCTTGCCCTCCTCGGCCAGCATGAGCACGGCGACCGCGGTGAACTGCTTCGTCACGGAGCCGAGGCGGAAGCGCATGTCGGGCGCGATCGGCACGCCCAGCTCGAGATTCGCCAGGCCGTAGCCCCTTCGCAGCAGCACCTTGCCATCCTTCACGACGATCACTGCCGCCCCCGGCTCGCCCGCCTCGAAGGACGGCGAGAGCAGCAGGTCCATGGCCTTCGTGACGTCGCCGGATGACTCGCCGGTGCCACCGGACCGGGTGGCCGCGAGGGAACTGGAGACGATGACGGCCCCCAGTACGAGAGCCACGAGCGAGTGGCGGGCGATGCGGTGACGGGTCATGGAACCTGCGTTCTCTGGCATCGGGACGGCCTCCGTGGGACGAGTCGGGTCAACAGTTGTAGTACGCCCTCGCAGCGCGAAATGTTACACGGACCGTCGGACACGAGCGCCGCTCCGTCGAGCGACGAGGTGCTCGCCGTCGGCCGCGGGTGAGCCGTCAGCCCTGGCGGCGCTCCGCGACGCGGGCCCGCGCGGCGTTGAGCGCGCCGGGCGGCAGGTCGAGCAGGCTGCCCATGCGGCGGATGAGCGACGCCTCGTGCTGCGAGAGCACGCCATCGGCGTCCACCACGCGCCAGAGCATCTCGGCGAGCGCAGTGCGTTCCGTCACGCCGTAGTGCGCGTTGATGACCGCCGTGAACTGGTGCAGATCGACCGCCTCGCGCAGCGACTCATCGGCTGCCGCCATCAACTCCCGGGCGCCCTGCGGCGTGACCTGGAACTCGCGCACCAGGATGTCCGCGATGTGGGCGCGCTCGACCTCCGAGAACTCGCCGTCGGCGCGCGCCAGTTCCACCAGCAGCGCGCAGGCGGCGAGGTGCAGCGGGTCCTCGACCGGGGGTGACACCGGCGCGTCCCCCGCAGCGGGATCCGCGGCGGGCACCGGGGCGAGGTAACGGCGGAGGAGGTCGAACACGGGCGACATTCTACCGCATGCGCACGAAGCGCGTCGCGGCCGCCCGCTCGCCCGCACTCACTCGCGCCAGGTACACGCCCGGCGCCGCCGGAGAGGTCGAACACCTCCACGCCGCCGGCCCCCGCCCCGGGCAGCTCTGGCACAAACGACATCGCGCCCGAGGACAGGTTGGGGGAGGCCGCCAGGCTCACCTCACGCGGCAGGGCGCCGGACGCCGGTGGGACGTCGACAGCGGGATCGGAGTCGGCCACGAATTCGAGCGCGGTCAGCATGGGCGCGATCCCGGCGCTGGCCATGAAGTGACCTCATAGCAGCGCGAGGGCGGAAAGCGGACGGGTACGACGGGCAGGGGAGCCGGCTTCCTTGCCTGCAAGGGCATCAGGCCTGCGGACGCCGGACGAGCCCAGGCGCCCGCGTCCCAAGCCTCTGCGTTCGAACCTCTTACCAGCACGAGTTCCCCGGCCAACACGTCGACCGCGGGCACGGCGGGGACGCGCAAGGCGGCGTGATGGACGCCCGCAGGCAGCGGCCGAGCAGTCGACGCTTTTCCGTTGCCGACGCCACTTGGGCGTGCCAACATGCCGCCATCTGCTCGTCGACTGGTGCGTTCCGCCGCTGCAAGCGGTGGCGAATCATCTCGGCGTGGCCTCGTGACCCCCGATCACGGCCGCGCGACTACAGATTTCTCCTCTCAGACTCGGGGCAATCATGGCCGTTGACCGCATGATTGAGTCGCTTCCGACCGCGGCCGATCGGCCTTCCTCGCCCGCGCTCTTCCGTGCCCTAAAGCTGGCTGCCGCGTGCCTCGTGTGCGTGTCCAGCGTGGCCTTCAGCTCACCCGCCATCGCGGCCCCGGCGAGGTCAGCAGCGGTGCAGAAGCAGGTGGATGCGCTCGTAGGCGAGCTCTTCGCGGGCGCGGCAGCCGGGCCGCACGGTCGTGCGCCGGCGACGGCACTCGGTTTCGAGGGCGTTGCCTGGGAAACGGGCGAGGGCGGCGCTGCGGGGACCAGTGACCTCGGCCTGGCGCTGGACCAGGCTCTCACGGACGCGCTGACGCGGCGCCAGGTGAGCGTCACGCCCAGCTCACTGGCAGGCAGCAAGGGAATCGGCAGCACGATCCTGCGCGGGGGCTTTCAGGTCCTCAAGTCCGGCGTGCAGCTCTCGCTGTTGCTCGTGGACGCCAGCTCGGGCCAGGTGATCTCGAAGGCGCAGCGCATCATGAATCCCGCCACCTTCGCGAACCTGGCCCTGAGCGAGATGCTGCCGCCGGACGCCGCCAACGCCAAGCTGCTCGCCCGACTGACCACCGGGTGCCTCGGCGGCGCTGCGACGACCGGCGGGCTGCGGGTGAGCACCGACCGCGGGACGCAGGGCGCCTACACGGAGGGGGAGACGCTCCACGTCTTCGTCGAGTCGGACCGGGACTGCTATCTGCGCCTCTACCATGTCTCCTGGAGCAACCGGGCGCTCACCCTCGTGTTCCCCAACCGCAGCGACACGGACTCCTACCTGCCAGCGGGGACCCTCAAGTCCATCCCCGCGGAGGAGACGGGCGTCGTCTTCGAGGTCTCGAAGCCCTACGGGGTGGACGCGCTCATCGCGATCGCAAGCGCAGAGCCCTTCGAGGACGAGAGCATGGTCGCCGCCGGCCTGCGCGGGGCGGCCACCATGCCCTGGACCGGCACGGCAAAGGGCGTCACCCGCGCGGGTGACTACCTCGCCCTGCAGGGCGTCAGCGAGGAGCAGGCCAAGGACGTGCTCGCCAAGGGGCTCCTGGTTCGCCTGCCCGAGGGCGAAGCCCCGGCCGCGGCCGGTTCGACACCGGAGCCGGTCTCCTACGAGTACGAGCCCGCGCCGACCGCCGTCCCCGAGCAACCCGCGCCCATCGACATGGAGCCGCCGAGTCCCGTGGACGCGGTCCCCGAGCAGGTGTCCCCCGAGCAGTCAGATCCCCCGAGCACATCACCCGCACCGCCGCAGACCCTGTCACCGCCGGTGTCCCCGGGGGCCTCCAGGCGCACTCCACTCGCGAGGGCCGTATGCTATTACACGACGCTTCCCCGGCTGCGCCTCATCCGCTGAGAACCCTGCGCCTTTCGGTTGCGTTCCTGCTCGCCGCCGCCCTGACTCCGGCCCTGGCGATTGCCCAGGCTGAGCACGAGAAGGGCCTACAGTTGATTCTCGCCGACTCGACCCAGCAGCAGCTCTCGAGCTTCACCGCGCTGGCCAAGCACGCGCTCGTGATCGGCATCAACCAGTACCAGAACCAGGCGCAGGGAATCACCCCGCTGCGCTACGCGGTCGGTGACGCGCGGGCGGTCTACCAGGCGCTGGTGGACCCGCGCCGCGGCGGCTTCCGGCCCGAGAACGTCACACTGCTGACCGACGATACGCCTGAGAAGCCCACCAACACCGCCATCGGCAAGGCGCTGAACCGCCTGATCACGGCGACGCGGGAGGGCGACCTGGTGGTCGTCTTCTTCTCGGGCCACGGCTTCGAGGACCAGGGTCGGGCCTACCTGCTGCCGGCCAACAGCGACCTCGAAGCGCTCGACTACAGCGCCATCGAGCGCGACGCCTTCGTGCGCCAGATCGACCGGATCACGGCCAAGAAGGTGATCGTGGTGCTCGATGCCTGCCACTCGGGCGGGGTGAACCGCGGTGGCAAGGGGGTGGGCAAGGACGCCGCGCTGAGCACCAAGTACTACGAGAACTTCATGGGCTCGCAGGGCAGGGCCTTCATCGCCTCGAGCGGCGGAGGGGAGCTGTCCTGGGAAGACGAGGAGCGGGGTCACGGGGTGTTCACCTCGGCCCTGGTGGACGCCCTCTCGGGCAAGGCCGACCGCCAGCCCCGCGACGGGCTGATCTCGCTGAACGAGCTACGCGGCTATGTCGAGACCGAGGTCAGCGACTGGGCCGGGCGGCGGGGCAAGTCGCAGCACCCGCAGGTGAGCCTGGAGTCCGCGTACGGCGACATCCCGCTGGCGCTCGACTACAGCTATCTCGAGACGCAGTCGCGGGACCTGGCCGAGCGGCGCGACCTCGTGAGCCGGCTCAAGTCGGGGCTGACCACGCTGGAGGGACTCAAGCCCGAGGAGTTGGCGCAGGCAGTGGCGGTGCTGGACCGCTACGGGCAGGGCGCGACGCTCTCGGAGCCGGAGGGCCAGCATGTCGAGTTCGTACGCAAGCTGGTGGACGGCTCGATCGACCTGAAGCTCTACCGGACCGGGGTGGCGAAGGTGCCACCGCTGGCGACCGCGGCGCAGATCGGCCTGCAGAAGAAGTCCTCCCCGACCCTGTGGATTCTGGGCGGCGTGGCCGCGGCCGCCGGCGTGGCCCTGGGGCTCGCGGGCGGGGGTGGAGGTGGGGATGCGACATCGGTCACACCGACCACGCTGCCCGAGCCGCCGGCTCCCCCGGTGTACTAAGGGAACCACCATGAGCACGCATGGAATTCACGGTACACGCGACCTCATCCGCCTGTTGATGGGGTCGTCGCTCGTCATCCGGCACGCTCGCCGAATCGCGCTGCGTGGGTGCGCGTGCGCCGGACTCGGCCTGTTGTCGCTCTGCGCCACCGCCTGGGCACAGTGGCTGCCGGCCGGCACGCCGGTCACTCCGACCCTGGGCGCTCACGAGGCCCCCGCGATCGCTTCCGACGGGAGCGGCGGCGCCATCGTGGTGTGGGGCGACATGCGGAGCACGGACAGCCCTAGGCTCTACGCGCAGCGCTTCGACGGACAGGGGCTCGCGCTGTGGCCCCAAGGAGGCGTCCGCCTATCCACCGCTGAGGGCGAACAAATCGACCACATGGCCGTGCCCTCAGGGAACGGCGATGTGGTCGTGCTGTGGCTGGACCTGCGGTCATCGTACTACACGGAACTCTACGCACAGAAGCTCGATGCCTCGGGCAATCCCCTGTGGGCATCCAGCGGTGCGCCGGTGCGAACCGGCCCAACGGGTCTTGTGTCGCTGCCTGCCCTGGCCGCAGACAGCGCGGGCGGCCTCATCGCAGCTTGGTCCAGCGGAGACATCTACGCGCAGCGGCTCGACAGCAACGGTAGCGCCGTATGGGCGGGAAGCGGTGTCCCGGTCTGCACGCTGGCGGAGACCCAGTACGACCCTGTCGTCGTCGCAGACGGCACAGGAGGCGCCTTCGTGGCATGGAAGGACACTCGCGATGGCTTGCGGCGAATCTACGCACAGAGGCTGACGTCCGCCGGAGTGCCGACCTGGGCGGTGGGCGGGATCCCAGTCACGCCGGATTTTACCACCACCATGAGATTCGCCGCGACCGCGGACGGCGCGGGCGGCTTGGTGATTGCCTGGTGCGACAACAGCGTGGCGTATGCGCAGCGTTTCGACGCCATCGGTGAGCCGCAGTGGGGCGCTGGGGGCGTGTCGCTTGGAACCGGTGCAACCGAGGTGAAGGCGGCGCTGGGCGGTTCGTGCATGCTGACGTTCGTGTTCGACGGGGCCCGCGACGGCGGCGACTGCGATGTCTTCGCGCAGAGACTGGATTCCGAGGGCATCCCGCAGTGGGCGTCCGGCGGCGTCATGGCGGTGACCTGGCCGGGCGAGGGTCAATACCCCGTGGGACTGGACGTGGATGCATCCGGCGTGACGGTCGTGCTGGCCTACTCGTGGGAGGGCACGAATCGGGTCCAGCGGATCGAGCCCGGCGGCACCGTGGCGTGGGGTGATGGGGGCGTCGGCCTCATCGTGGCCGGCAACCCGCAACTCGCTACGGACAACACGGGTGGCTGCATCGTCGCGTGGGCCCGCGATGTCCCTGCTGTGGAGGGCGTGACCCGGCGCGACTACGTGCGGCGGATTCCCGCGGCGGGGGCGCGCGAGGTCACGCTCGCGTGGAGCGCGGGAGGGCACACGGAACTCCTTGAGCCCACGCCGATCTGCGTGCCATCCGCGAACGTCACCGAGTTCGAAGTCGCGCGCTTCCGCTTCGCACCCGACTTCGGCTACTACATCAACGACGTCACGCTGGACGGCGTGTCGCAGGGGGTACCTCCGAATCTCGAGCTGGCTGCGCCCACCACCGACCATGCGCTCTACGCCGGGTTCTCCAACGGCACGTGGTTCGAACCGTCCATCGCGACCCCGCGAGGGGCCTACGCGGGTGTGGCGTTCCCGCTTGCATTCACCGACGACAGCCTGAGCGCGGTGCTCGGGGAGCTGGGTCCGTTCGACGATACAGCGTGGCGTCTGGCGCGCTGGGACCCGGACTCCTTGGTCTACGCGTTCGGCGGGGCAGGGCTTCAGACGCTTGAGGCCGGCGCGGGCTACTGGCTCATCACCGTCGACGGCGCGCAGATCACCGCCGACGGGAAGCCGCTCACGGCCGACACCGTCGGCGTGAAGCTGCTCGGCACGGCGACGAGCGGCTGGAACCAGATCGCCAACCCGTTCCGCTTCCCGATCGCGGACACCGCGCTCCGGGTGCTCGGCAACGGCTTGCTCGAGCGCTTCACCGACGGGGCGAACACGCTCACCGACGCGCTCGTCTGGGAGTGGAAGGGCGGCGCCAACTACGACTCCGTCCGCACGCTGCAACCGCGCAGGGTCTATTGGGTGCGCAAGAACGTCTCGGCACCCGTGAACCTGGTCTTCCCGAACTGGTCGAGCGAGGTCGTCAGCCCCGGGCCGGCCACGCTGCCGGCCAGCGCGGAGTGGACGGTGGCGCTGACGGCGCGACAGGGCGAGGTAAGCAGCATGCGGGTGCTGGCGGGGCGCTGGGCGCGCACGGCGCAGGGCGAGGCGCTGCGCCTGGAGGCGCCGCCCGGGTCGCCGGACGGTGGCCTGAGCCTGCGGCTGGGCGAAGCCGCCAGCGGGGGAGCGGGCCGCATCGCCGACTTCACGCGGGACGACGGTCCCTGGCGCTGGGAGATCGAGCTGTCGGGGGCCGAAGCGCCGGGGGAGATCGTGCTGGAGTGCGAGGCAAGCAGCCTGCCGGCGGGGATGCGCCTGTGGTTGTCGGATGAAGCCCGGAACTGGAGCCAGGAGCTCACGCCGGGCGATCCGGTAACGCTGGCTGCGACCGCGGGCGTGCGGCGACTGCACCTGCACGCCTCGATCGCCGGCGAGATCCCCGGCAGGCCGGGGGCGGGCGCGCGGCTTGCCGCGGCGTACCCGAACCCGTTCCGCGACCGAATCGGGCTGGTGCTCCAGCTTCCGCGCGCCTCGGCCGTCGTTGTGACCGTGTTCGATGTGCAGGGCCGGCAGGTGCGCTCGTTCGCGACGGAGACCCTGGCCCCGGGTGAGCACGTGCTGGTCTGGGACGGCCGCGATGCCGGGGGGCGCGCCATGCCCGGCGGCGTGTACCTGGCGCGATGCGAGGCCGCGGGTGGGCGCGGAACAGCGAGAATCATGAAGCTGCATTGAGAAGCAAGGAGCGGATCTCGGTCGGAGACCGCGAAGCGGCCCGGGCGGGCCAACGACGGAATGGGGGACCACAATGAACGCAAGCACGGCTACATTGCACCGCACGATACCGGCAGTCCTGCTGGGCGCGGTCGTCGTGGCAGCCGGTCTGCTCGCGCCGTTCGTCGCGGCGGCGCAGGTTTCGAGCGCGGCACGGAAGCCCGCCGCGCGGGCGAAGCTCGCGGCCCAGTCGTCATCGGCGAGGGTCCGAATCGAGGGCTGGACGGGGATCGCCGCCCGCCCGGGTGCAGGGCCCATTCGGTTCACGATCCGCGGCCAGGGCCTGTCCAACCTGCGGTCCGGTCGGATCGTCACCACGAACGGCCGCGCCGCCCGAGACATCGTGGTCTCCGTCGGCCCGGGAAGCGACATCGAGCGACAGTTGACGCTGATCGTGAAGGCCCAGGCTCTGGCGGGCCGGTACACCCTCTTGGGGCTGGGACCCTACGGGACGGGATCCATGCCACCCTTCACTGGCGCGCTCGACTTCATGGTCGTGGGTTCGAGGGGTGGTCAGGGTCCCATCTCGGCCATGATGGATCTGTTTGGCTCGAGCGGCTTCCCCGGTGCCCCCGCGAGCGGCATCGCCGGCGGCGGCACCCCACCGGATCGTTCCGCGCTTGGCGCCAGCGTGGGGCTCACGACGACGAATCCTCGCGGCACGCTGGATGTCTCGTCGGGCAAGCCAGGTGATTCGCGCCTGATGGCGGGGGGCTCGACCCAGGGCACCGACCCGAAGACTGGCACGGACCCCGGCACCGGCACGGACACCGGCACCGGCACGGACACCGGCACCGGCACAGACACCGGCACCGGCACCGGCACAGACACCGATGATGCGGATGACCAGACGGTGACCGTCGTGTCTTCGAGCACCGACCAGACGAGCAGCGACGGCAGCGCGAAGATCGAAAACAAGATCACGACCACCGGTTCGGATGGTAGCTGGATGGTGGACAAGATGACCTACACGAAGGACTCGAAAGGAAATGTCACCGAGACCCAGACAGTCCGAGCCGGCAATGCAAGCGGGCAGACCGGCTACAGCCACACGTGCAGCGGCAAGTGCACACCGGTCCCTGACGAGGGCGGGTGCGCGGGCAGCCAGGCCTGCGAGAAGGCCTCCGCGTTGTTTCAGGCTATATTCCCACTGCGACGCGAGATGCAGCGCGTCGTCGAGGCCCGCTTTGGGTCGCTCGGTGGGGACGCGCTGGAGCCGGGGGGCTCCGGTGTGGGCCGCACCGGGCCCCAGCGGGTGCCCGGGAGCCCCATCGAACGCGTCGCGCCGTACGTGTACCCCAACCCTGAAAAGGGCGGCTCCAGCAAGTCCGGCGCCCCGCAGGTCCGGACGACGACGCCGATCAAGAAAGGCCAGCCCGCACCGATCGATCCACCCCGCGACAAACCCAAGGAGGCGACGCCTGACCCGACGCCACAGCCGCGCTAGGAGTCGGGACACGGCCGCGCTCAGCGCTCGTCCGCGACGGAGACCTGGCCCCGGACTGACGTCGTCCCAGGATTTCTCGACAGGTCAGGACTAGAGCATGCTGCCCTCCGGAGGCCTACCCGGAGGGGGAGCGATGAAGCGGTCGCGGTACGCGGAAGAGCAGGTGGCCTACGCACTGCGCCAGGCCGGAGCGGAAACGCCGGGGGGGCGGGGCCGAGCGCGCGCAGCGTGGCGGCCGGCGCCAGCGAGCGATCGAGATCGCCCGCCCTATTCCCTCACGCCCATCTTCGCCATCAGGCTCAGGATGCGCCGGTCGTTCGCCTCCACGTGGTGCAGGATCTCGTCCACCTTCGCGGCCACCTCCGCGACCGGGGGAGAGACCTTCAGCGCCTCGAGCCGGGCGATGGCGCCGAGGATCAGCCGGTCCTGGTGGGCGAGGTGTCTCATGATGACCTCGATCTCCTCCTCGGCCTTCCGGTTGATCTCGAAGTCGCTCTCCGACATGAGCCGGTCCTTCTGGGCCTGGCGGTTCTGGCTCATCATGACCACGGGGCCGGTGTAGGCGGCCTGGAAGCTCAGCACCAGGTTCAAGAGGATGAAGGGATACGGGTCCCAGGCCCTCCACGCCCCCGGATGCGTCCTCAGGTACGCGATCAGGTACACGTTGAGCGCGATCCAGCCGAGCAGCAGCGTGCTCTGGACGACGATGAACGGCCAGGAGCCCACCAGCGCCGCGACCCGGTCGGCGACACGCTGGCCCAGGCTGCGCTGGCGCGCGTCCTCGACGACGGCGTTGCGCACGGGGGGGTGATCGTGCCTGTACACGGCGGCGGGGCCCAGTTGCAGCGCCTCTTTCGACACGGCGGTCCTCCTCGGCATCCGGTCCCGGGAACTCGCAGGAGGCACCCGGCCCTCGTCGCCCGCAAGCCACCCCCTGCGGCGGGCCTTCGGCCGGCATTGTAGCCGCCGCCTGACTCCGGGTCACCGTGGTCCGCTTCCCAAACCGGCCTCCGCCCTGCTAGCGTCCGCTCTCCGACCGGCCATGCCGATCTCCCGGGAGAACCTCATGCGCAAGCCCACGACTGCCGCTGCCGAACCGCTGCTCGGACCCCGAGCGGGCGCGCGCTGACCATGTCCTCCTCCTTCGGCACGCTCTTCCGCATCGTCACCTTCGGCGAGTCCCACGGGCCCGCCGTGGGCGTCGTGGTGGACGGCATGCCGCCCGCCATCCGCGTGGACCTCGCCGACCTGCAGCGCGAGTTGGACCGCCGCCGGCCGGGGCAGAGCGCGCTCACCACGCAGCGCCAGGAGCCCGACCGCGTCGAGGTCCTCTCGGGGCTCTTCGAGGGGGTCACGCTCGGCACGCCCATCGCGATGCTGGTACGCAACGGCGACGCCCGCCCGCAGGACTACGAGGCGCTGCGCGACGTGTTCCGGCCGGGGCACGCGGACCACGCCTGGCAGCAGAAGTACGGCGTGCGCGACCACCGCGGCGGCGGGCGCTCGTCGGGGCGCGAGACCGTGGGCCGGGTCGCCGCCGGGGCGCTGGCGAAGATCGCGCTGGCCACCATCGGCGTGAGCATCGTCGGGGGCACGGTCCAGGTCGGCGACGTGGTGGCGGCCTGGCGCGACTGGGACGAGGCCGAGCGCAACCCGGTGCGCAGTCCGGACCCCGCGGCCGCGGCCGAGATGGCCCGGGTCATCGAGGCCGCCCGCGACGCGAAGGACTCCGTGGGCGGCGTGGTCGAGATCGTCGCGCGCGGCGTGCCCGCCGGCTGGGGCGACCCCACCGGGGACCGGCTCGACGCCCTGATCGGCGCCGCCATGCTCTCGATCCCCTCCAGCAAGGGCGTGGAGATCGGCGACGGGTTCGCCCTCGCCGCGCGCCGGGGCTCGGAGACCAACGACGTGCTCGAAGGCGGCCGCTACCTCTCGAACCACGCCGGCGGCATCTCGGGCGGCATCTCGAACGGCGCCGACCTGGTGGTGCGCGTGGCGGTGCGTCCCGCCAGCTCGATCGGCCTGGAGCAGATCGCCGCCACGAAGGAGGGCAAGTCCACACCGCTCACCATCGAGGGCCGCCACGACCCCTGCATCTGCCCGCGCGTCGTGCCGGTGGCCGAGGCGATGCTCGCCGTGACGCTGATGGATGCGTGGCTGCGCCAGCGCGCCCTGCGCGGGCGCGAGCGCTAGGCGGATCGGATGCTGCTCAGGATCCGCCGGGGCACGAGCGAGCCGGCCGTGAGCGACGTCGCGGCGCGCCTGCGCCTGGCGGGGCTCGCGCTGCACCGCACCGACCATGATGGCCAGGTGCGGCTGGCCGCCGTGGGCGACGGCGCGGCGGTGGACTGGGACGAGGTGAGGCGCTGGCCCGCGGTGGAGAGCGCCGAGCGGATCCCGGTGCCCTTCAAGCTCGCCTCGCGCGCGTTCCATCCGGCGGACACCGTGATCACGGTCGGGCGCTGCGCCGTCGGCAGCGAGCAGCTCGCGCTGATGGCGGGCCCGTGCTCGGTCGAGGGGGAGGAGCAGGCCTTCATCATCGCCGCGGCGGTCGCGAAGGCTGGCGCCACGGTGCTCCGCGGCGGAGCCTACAAGCCGCGCACCTCACCGTACTCGTTCCAGGGACTGGGGGAGGAGGGCCTGAAGATCCTGCGGCGCGCGGCGGACGCACATGGCCTGGCCGTCGTCAGCGAGGTCATGGATCCCAAGCAGGTCGAGCTGGTCGCGCGCTACGCCGACATCGTCCAGGTCGGCGCCCGCAACATGCAGAACCTGTCCCTGCTGCGCGAGGTGGCGCGGGCGCAGAAGCCGGTGCTGCTCAAGCGCGGCATGGCGGCGACCGTCGGGGAATGGCTGATGAGCGCCGAGCACCTGCTCGCCAACGGCAACCGCCAGGTCATCCTGTGCGAGCGCGGCATCCGCACCTTCGAGAGCTACACCCGCAACACGCTCGACCTGAACGCCATCCCGGTGATCAAGGGACTCTCGCACCTGCCCGTGCTCGTGGACCCCTCGCACGGCACCGGCATGCGCGACACGGTCTCGCCCATGGCGCGCGCCGCCATCGCCGCGGGGGCGGACGGACTCCTGGTCGAGGTCCACCACGACCCGGACCACGCCCTCTCGGACGGGCCGCAGTCGCTGTACCCGGAGCAGTTCGACGGAACTCGTGCAGCAGATCCGCGCCATCGCCGGCGTGGTCGGGCGCAGGGTGTAGCAGGGAGCGGCGAGCGGGGCGCCCCGCGCGCGGCCGCGGCGTCTCCCGATCGCCCCGCCACGGGCCCCGGCCCGGCACTCGCCTTGACAGTCTCCGCGCCTTCCGCTGTAATTCTCCGCTCCGTGGGCGATTAGCTCAGTTGGCTAGAGCACTTGCTCGACAAGCAAGGGGTCACTGGTTCAAGTCCAGTATCGCCCACCATCTCCATCTGCGGCTGCCCGACCGGACTCCCACCCGGCGAGGTCCCCGAAGGCGGCCCTTCGCCAGACCCGGGCCCCGTATGCCCGTGCTGGCTCGAGGACCCCATCATGTCCAGCACCCAGGCTCCCGAGGATCGCCCCGACGTCGCCCAGTACCCCGGGGGCGAAGAGCTCTACCGGCTGCGGCACTCCGCCGCGCACGTGCTGGCCAGCGCCGTGACCGAGTTGTTCCCCGAGACCCGGGTGGCCGGCGGGCCGCCGGTCGAGAACGGCTTCTACTACGACTTCGCCCGGCCGACGCCGTTCACGCCCGAGGACCTCGAGCGCATCGAAGCCCGCATGCGCGAGATCATCGCCGAGGACCGGCCCTTCGAGTACGTCGAGGCCACGAAGGACGAGGCCCACGCCCGCTTCGCGGCGGCGGGCGAGAAGTACAAGCTGCACTTCCTCACCCAGATCCCCGAGGGCGGCAAGGTCACCTACTACCGCAGCGGGCCGTTCCTCGACCTGTGCCGCGGCCCGCACCTGCCGAGCACCGGGAAGATCAAGGCCTTCAAGGTCACCCACGTGGCCGGCGCGTACTGGCTCGGGAGCGAGCGCAACGAGATGCTCCAGCGCATCTACGGCACCGCCTTCCCGGCCCAGCAGGACCTGGACGAATACCTGAAGCGGGTCGAGGAGGCGCTCAAGCGCGACCACCGGCGGCTGGGGCGCGAGCTGGACCTGTTCTCGATCCACGAGGAGGTCGGGCCCGGGCTCGTCCACTGGCACCCCAAGGGCGGGATGCTGCGCCACCTGATCGAGGAGTTCTGGAAGGAGGAGCACCTGCGCCGCGGCTACCAGTTCGTCTACACGCCGCACCTGGCGAGCGAGAAGCTCTTCCAGATCTCCGGCCACCTCGAGAACTACGGCGACATCATGTACTCGCCGATGGACATCGACGGGCAGCCGTACCGCGTGAAGCCCATGAACTGCCCCGGCCACATCATGATCTACCAGACCCGCAAGCACTCCTATCGCGACCTGCCGCTGCGCTACGCCGAGCTGGGCACGGTCTACCGCTACGAGCGCTCGGGCGTGCTGCACGGCATGGAGCGCGTGCGCGGCTTCACGCAGGACGACTCGCACATCTTCTGCACCCGCGAGCAGCTCCTGGACGAGGTGCTGGGCATCCTCGACCTGATGGACTTCCTGCTCAAGGCGTTCGGCTACGAGTACGTCTGCTACCTGGCCACCCGCCCGGCGGAGAAGTACCTGGGCAGCGACGAGGAGTGGACGTTCGCCACCGAGGCGCTGCGCAAGGCGCTCGACCGGCGCGGGCTGCCCTACGAGGTGGACGAGGGCGGCGGCGCCTTCTACGCGCCCAAGATCGACGTGAAGCTGCGCGACGCGCTGGGGCGCGAGTGGCAGTGCCCGACCATCCAGGTGGACCTGAACCTGCCCAAGCGCTTCGGGGTCCACTACACCGCGTCCGACGGCAAGGAGCACGAGGTCGTGATGCTGCACCGCGCCCTGCTGGGCTCGATGGAGCGCTTCGTCGGCATCCTCATCGAGCACACCGGCGGCGAGTTCCCGGTCTGGCTGGCGCCGGTTCAGGCCATCGTCATCCCGGCCAATTCGAAGGCCTTCGACTACGCGGCCGACACCGCGCGGATGCTCAAGGAAGGCGGCGTGCGCGCCGAGGTCGACCTGCGCGAGGAGAAGATGAACGCCAAGATCCGCGACGCCGAGCTGGTGAAGATCCCCTACATGGTGGTCGTGGGACCGCGCGAGGCCGAGGCCGGCCTGGTCGCGCCCCGCCGCAAGGGCCAGGGGCAGCTCGAGCCCATGAGCCGCGAGGCGTTCCTCGAACGGGTGCGGACCGAGACGCGCGAGCGCAGCTAGCCACGCGCCGCGCCCGAACGGAAGGTGGCCCCGCCACGCGAGTGACGGGGCCACCGGTACGTCCGGGCCGCAGCTAGAACTTCATCGCGATGCCGAACGCACCGTCGTGGCCGCTGGGCCACCAGGTCGCCTTCGCGCCGTGGTCCTCGGCGGAGCTCGCATAGCCGAAGTAGTGCCCGAGTTGGCAGAACCCGCCGACCTTGTCCGTCCAGGCCATGTGGATGCCCACGCGCCCCTCGAGGGCGACGCGCAGGGTGGTCTCGCTCTCCCAGTCGTAGTCCGTGGAGATGCCGCTCACGAACTTGGCGTCCCCGCTCCACACCTGGATGCCGGGCCCCGCGAACACGGTGAAGCGGTCGTTGATCTTCGCCACGCGATCGCCGCCGAGGCGGACCTGCCAGGAACTCTGCGTGTACTCGGTGTCTCCGTCGCCCGGCGCGGCGGAGGTCCCGGGCGTGTTGGTCTCGCCGAAGTAGCCGATGCCGGCACTCAGCGCGAGGGCGTAGTCCGGGCTGAAGAAGTGCCAGAACTGCACCTGCCCGCCGATCTCGGAATGTCCGTAGGCGGTCACGTAGCCTGCGGCCGACGGACTCACCAGGTCCGCCACGCCCTCGGTCAGCTGGAGCGCGAACAGGTTCGAGCCCTTCTCGAACCCGGCGGCCGAAGCCACCCCGGTCAGGGCCACGAGCGAAGCGGTCAGCAGCGCGAGCTTCAAGGCCTTCATGACGGAACCTCCCTGGTTTCCCCGGCCGTCATGGCCGGAGCCGGACGGGACGCTAGGGACGGGGCGCCCGGCCTGTCAACCCGTCTGCCGCCGCGGCTTGCGTCCCGGCCGGGGCCCCTGTAGACTGCCGCGTCACATAGCCTTCAAGCAGAAGCTCCGCGCTTCTCACCCCCGCAGGCCGAGGTGGCCTCGTTCAAGGGTCCATGGCGTCGCCCCGGCCGGGGCTTCCGCGCAACGCGCGGGTCCGGCAGGGGACCTGCGGCTCGACGCCGGGCGGATCTTCCTGCACGGAGGGTCCGCCCGGCGTCTCTGTTTTCGGGCAGCGCCGGCGGGACGTGGACCACTGCCCGTCAGGAACGGAGGTGACCGCCATTTCTGCTGTGAAACAGCCTGAAGTCCGAGTGAATGAGCGCATCCGGGTTCCGCAGGTTCGCGTGATCGGCGAGGACGGGTCCCAGATCGGCGTGCTTGCCACCCGTGAAGCGCTGGCTCTCGCGCAGTCCAAGGCTCTCGACCTGGTGGAAGTCGCCGCCACGTCGCGCCCTCCCGTGTGTCGCATCATGGACTACGGGAAGTTCAAGTACGAGCAGAACCGGCGTGCCCGGAAGGCCAAGAAGAAGCAGCACCAGATGCAGCTCAAGGAAGTGAAGATGCGCCCGAAGATCGAGGGGCACGACTACGATTTCAAGATCGAGCATGCCCGCGAGTTCCTCTCGGAGCGCGACAAGGTGAAGCTCACGGTCACCTTCCGCGGGCGCGAGATCGCGCATCAGGACCTGGGCTACAAGCTCATCCAGCGCGCCATCGCGGACCTCGCCGAGCACGCGACCGTGGAGTCGGCGCCCCGTTCGGAGGGCCGCACGCTGACCGCGGTCCTGATGCCCAGACCCTCGAAGACCGCGGGCAAGGCCGAAGGCGCGGAAGCCCCGGCCCCGCCGGTCAAGACCAGCACCCCGAAGGCTGCGACCCCCAAGGCCGCAGTCCCGGCTGACACCATAACCCGCACCTCCTAGGAGTCGTGGATGCCCAAGCAGAAGAGCAATCGTGCGGCGGCCAAGCGCTTCAGCGTGACCGGCACCGGTAAGGCCAAGCGCGGCCACGCCAGCCTCCGGCACGGCATGATCGCGAAGAACCGCACGCGCAAGCGGCGCCTGGTGGGCGTCGTCGTCGTCGCGAGTGCCGACCAGGCCCGTGTGCTGCGCATGCTCGGCAAGCGCTAGCCGTCACCGTCCCACCTGGAACCATCAGTCCCGGCTGCGGGCGCCTCGGATGCCGCAGCGGGAGAGGAGATAGAACGCCATGCCACGCGCAAAGACCGTCGTCCCCGGACGTGCCCGCCGCCGCAAGACCCTCAAGGCGGCCAAGGGCAACATCGGTGGACGGCGCAAACTCATCAAGAGCGCGATCCAGACCGTGCAGCGCGCGGGTCAGTTCGCCTACGAGCACCGGCGCACCCGCAAGCGCGACTTCCGGCGGCTCTGGATCACGCGCATCAACGCCGCGGCCCGCATCAACGGGCTCTCGTACAGCATGCTCATCGCGGGCCTCAAGCGCGCGCACATCGACGTGAACCGCAAGCTTCTCGCCGACCTCGCGGTCCGCGACGCGGCGGCGTTCGCCAAACTCGCGGAGGTCGCGAAGTCGGTGGCGGCCTAGCCACGTGGAGCAGCGACTGCTGAGCGCACTCGACCCGGGGTGGGGAGCGGGGGATCCGTCCGTCCTCGTCCCGGAGCATGCCGCGCGGCGGGCCGAGCTCGAGGCGCTCGACCCCGCGCTGGCCGTGTTGTACGTGCGCGGCGCCGAGGTGCTGGCCGGAGCGGCCGACGCGGCCGCCCTCAAGGAGCGCGTCGTGGCCCTGCTCGGCCGGGAGCGCGGCGTCGTCACGCTCGCGCTGGCCGAGATCCCCGCGCTTCCCCCCGAGCAGAAGAGGGTCCGCGGCCGGGGGCTCAACCTGGCGAAGCGCTGGCTCGAGGAACTCGAGAAGGCGAAGCACGCTGCCCTGGAGCAGGCGGGCGAGTCCCGCGAGGCCCTCGACGTCACGCTGCCCGGGCGGCGGCCCTGGGTCGGGCACGCGCACGTGCTGGCCCAGATCCGCGACGAGCTGCTCGACCTGTTCCACGGGCTCGGCTACTCCGTCTACACCAGCCCCGAGGTCGAGCACGACGAGTACAACTTCGCCAAGCTCAACTTCGCTCCCGACCACCCGGCGCGCGACGCCCACGACACCTATTTCGTCACCCCCCAGGTGGTGCTGCGCACGCACACCTCGCCGGGCTGGGTGCGCGCGATGGAGGAGCGCAAGCCGCCTCTCCGGCTGGTCTTCCCGGGGCGCGTCTACCGCGCCGAGCAGGTCGACGCCAGCCACATGGACCAGTTCCACCAGCTGGACGGCCTGTTCGTGGACCGCGACGTGAGCCTGGCCGACCTGAAGAGCACGCTGAACACCTTCGCGCGCTCGATCTACGGGCCGCGCGTGCGCACCCGCATCATCCCGATCTACTTCCCGTTCGTCGAGCCCGGCGCCCAGCTCGACGTGGCCTGCGCGATCTGCGACGGCAGCGGACGAACGAACCTCGGCGCCGGCGAGCAGCGCTGCCCGGTGTGCAAGGGCTCGGGCTGGAGCGAGCTGCTGGGCGCCGGCATGGTGCATCCGAACGTCTTCCGCGCGGTCGGCTACGACCCCGAGGAGGTGACCGGCTTCGCCTTCGGGATGGGCCTCGAGCGCATCGCGATGGCGCGCTACGGCATCCCGGAGATCCGACTGTTCCTGGAGAACGACCTGCGCTTCCTGAACCAGTTCTGACCCGCGGGCGCGCGCGCCGGGGATCCGCCGCAGGCGGTTCCGGGCCGCGGGCCGTGAGAAGGATCCGATGAAGCTCCCGATGTCCTGGCTGCGCGACTGGGTCGAGGTGGACGTGGCCCCCGAGCCGTTGGCCGACGCACTCACGCGGCGCGGCTTCTACGTGGAGGGCATCGAGTCCCGCGGGCACTCCTACCCGGGCGTCGTGGTGGCGAAGGTGCTCGAGGTGGCGAAGCACCCCAACGCCGACAAGCTCTCGCTGTGCCGCGTGGACGCGGGCGCGGGCGAGCTCTCCATCGTGTGCGGGGCACCGAACGTCCACGCCGGCATGATCGTGCCGCTCGCCGCCATCGGGGCGAAGCTCCCCGGCGGGCTCGTGATCAAGAAGAGCAAGATCCGCGGCGTCGAGAGCCAGGGCATGCTCTGCTCGGCGGACGAGCTCGGCTTCTCCGACGACCATTCGGGCATCGTGGATCTGCCGGCCTACCTCGGCACCGATCACGGGCTCACGGCGGGCCGGCCGCTCGACGAGTTGATGCCCCCGCCCGATGCGGTGCTCGAAGTGGAGGTGCCGTTCAACCGCCCCGACGGGCTCGGCGTGGTGGGCCTGGCGCGCGAGGTGAAGGCCGCCTTCGGACTGGCGTGGACCGCCGCGGCCGAGGAGCGCCTCGCCAGCCGCTGGCTGGGCGGCGAGGACTTCGACCTCGAGCTCGAGGACCCGGAGGGCTGCCCGCGCTACATCGCCCAGGTGGTCGAGGACGTGCGCATCGCCCCCTCGCCGGCGTGGCTGCAGCGCCGCCTCGAGGCCATGGGGCAGCGGCCCATCAACAACGTGGTGGACGTCACGAACCTGGTGCTCTTCGAACTCGGCCAGCCGCTGCACGCCTTCGACCTCGACCGCCTGGACGGCCCCGCGATCCGCGTGCGCCGCGCCCGCCCGGGCGAGCGCATCACCACGCTCGACGGCAAGGAGCGCGCGCTCGACACCGAGGTGCTCGTGATCGCCGACCGCGCGAGACCGGTGGCGATCGCGGGCGTGATGGGCGGGGCCGAGACCGAGGTCGCCGCCGGCACCACCCGCCTGCTGCTGGAGTGCGCGTGGTTCCAGCCGCGCCGCATCCGCCGCGGTTCGCGCGCGCTCGGCCTCTCGACCGAGGCCTCGAAGCGATTCGAGCGTCGCGTGGACCCGCTCGGCGGTACCGTGGCCACGGCCCGCTTCCTGACGCTGCTCGCCGAGGTCTCGCCCGGGCTGCGGCTCGGGCGCGCGCGGGAGCGTGCCCAGGGTCCGGCCGCGAGCGGCCCGCTCGTGCTGCGCGGCTCGCGTTGCCGGCGCATCCTCGGCTTCGAGATCCCCGTCGAGGAAGCCACCCGGCACCTCGAGTCGCTGGAGTTCGACCTCGAGCGACGCCCGCCGCGCGGTGGATCGCCGCCGGTGGCCTGGGAGCTCGAGGTCGAGGTGCCGAGCTGGCGCGCGGACATCACGATCGAGGACGACCTGATCGAGGAGGTGGCGCGCTCGCACGGGTACGACCTCATCCCCGAGGCACCGCTCGAGACCCACGGCGCCCACGCCACGCGCAGCCCGCGCGAGCGTGGCATCGAACGCGCCCGGCGCGCCATGCTCGCCCGCGGCTTCACCGAGGCCTGGACGAGCACGCTGGTCTCCCAACGCGAGGCCCTCGAGACCGCGGGCCTGCTGGGCGCCGCGCCCGACTCGCTCGTGCGCCTGGCGAACCCCATGAGCCGGGAAGGGGAGGTGCTGAGGCCCAGCCCGGTCGCGGGGCTGCTGCGCGCCTGCGCGCACAACCTGCGCCAGGGCGTGCCGGCGGTGCGCCTCTTCGAGGTCGGTGCGGGATTCGCCGCCACCGTGGCCGGGGCGGACCGCGCGGCGCTCCCGGAGGAGACGCTGATGCTCGCCGCGATCGTCACCGGCCCGCGCTATGCGCACGCGCACGACGCGGCGCAGCAGGCCGTGGACTTCGACGAGGCGAAGGGCCTGTGGGAGGCCTGGCTCGAGGAGATGAGCGTTGACACCCCCGAATGGCGGGCCTATGCTGCGCCCGGCTGGAAAGTCGGTGCCAGTGCGGAGATTGCGGCCGGGACTTCGCGCATTGGATGGGGTGGATGCCTGGGCCAGCCGCTGCTGCGCAGGTTGGACATCGAGGTCCCGGTGCACCTCTTCGTGGTGCGGCTCGACCCGGTGTTCCGGGGCGATCTCGCGGCGCACCGGGTGGCACTGCCGGGCCGGTTCCCGCCGGTGAGCCGCGACCTTGCTTTCTTCGTACCGGCGTCACGCCCGCATCGCGAGGTCGAGCAGGTCCTGGCCCGCGCGGCGCAGGCGCCCGGCGGGGGAGGGTCGCGTCTCGCTTCGATCGAGTTGTTCGATGTCTACACCGGCCCCGGCACGCCCGAGGGCATGAAGAGTCTGGCGTACGCGCTTCGCTTCGAGGATCCGGAGCGTACACTGCACGAGGCCGAGGTCCGGGCCATCCAGGACCGCATGGTCGAAGCCGTCTCCCGCGAATGCGGCGGCCAACTGAGAGAGCGATGACAGACACCAACACGATGACGAACGACCTTGACCGCCTGGCCGAACGTGTCGAGAAGGCCGCCGCCTTCCTGCGGGCCCAGCGCACCGAGCACGCGCGCCTGCAGCAGGAGCGCAACCAGCTCGCCGCGCGGAACCAGGAACTCGAGCAGAAGCTGCAGGGGCAGGACCCGGCCGCGCTCCTGGGAGAGTTGCAGGGATTGCGCCGCGAACAGCGTGACTGGCAGGCGGAACGCCGCGAGGTGGCGCTGCGGATCGAGGCGCTGGTGACGAAGTTGGAGCGGATCGAGGGCTGAGCCCGTTCCCCGAGGACGCCATGGACACCAAGACGCTGGTTCAGGTGCAGATCTTCAGCCAGAACTACACCATCCGCGGCGAGGCTGATCAGGACTACATCCTGCGGGTCGCGGCGTACGTGGACCGCAAGATGCACGAGATCACGGAGAAGCTCCCCGTGACCTCGGTTTCGAACTCGTTGTCGAAGGTCGCCGTGCTCGCCGGACTGAACATCGCCGACGAGTTGATGAAGGAGCGCGCGCAGCGCGAGTTGCTCGAGCAGCAACTGAGCACCCGCGCGGCGCGACTGAACGCCGTCCTGGACGAGATCCTCCAGGACAGCACGACGTGATGAGGGGGAGTCCCCAAGAGCCATCCCATTCCCTGCCGTGCTCGTGATGTCTAACAGTTCTTGAACCAACTCTGATCTCAAAGGGACCCCTGGTGGCCGGTGATGCCAGGCCACGGCCCCCCGGGACACCGCCCCGCGGCGACGCGGGACGGCCGGGGACCGCGGGAGGCGGATCCGGTCGAAGAGGACCCACCTGGCTCGCCAGGTCTCAAGAACTCAACCGCACACGGCATTTCGGCGGGGATTCCTAAGGCCCCGGCGCCCGTCGCGCGCCCCGGCCAGAGCAGGCGCCGCAGGACCACCGGTGCGCCGGACGCACCCGGACCGGCGCGCAGGCGGGTCGCAGGGACCCGCCCCGCGCAGGCTGGAAGGGGGCGGGCTCGCGCGGCCGGCCAGGTTCCCTCGACGCCCTGCCGGGAGAGACCATGGACCAGACGATCTGGATCGGCGGCATCGCGGTCGGTGCCGTCGTGGCGTTTTTCGTGGGCTACATCGTCCGCGCCCGCGCGGGGCGGAATAGCCTGCAGAGCGCGGAGCACCGGGCCCAGACGCTGCTCGAGCAGGCCCAGCGCGAAGCCGACGCCGGCCGCCGCAACGCCGTGCTCGAAGGCCGCGAGGAGGCGCTCCGCCTCAAGCAGCAGGTCGAGCGCGAGACCCAGGAGGCCCGTACCACCCAGCTCGCCGCCGAGCGCGCCTTCCACGAGAAGGAGGCCGCGTTCAGCCGGCGGGTCGAGCTCATCGAGAAGAAGGAGCGCGACCTGAAGCGCTCCGAGACCGAACTGCGGGACCGCGAGACCGCCGTGCAGACGCGGGGCACCCAGCTCGACAAGCTCATCGGCGAGCAGACCGCGATGCTCGAGCGCATCGCCAGCATGAGCGCCGAGGAGGCGCGCACCCGCCTCATGGCCGAGGTCGAGAACGAGGCCAAGGCCGAGGCCGCACGTCACGTCACCGAGATCCGCGAGAGCGCGCACCGCAACGCCGAGCGCGAGGCGCGCAAGATCATCGGGCTCGCCATCCAGCGCTTCTCCGCCGACCACGTCTCCGAGGTCTCGGTCTCGGTGGTGCACCTGCCCAGCGACGACATGAAGGGCCGCATCATCGGGCGCGAGGGCCGCAACATCCGCTCCTTCGAGACCATCACCGGCGTCGATGTCATCATCGACGACACGCCCGAGGCCGTGATCCTCTCGGGCTTCGACCCGGTGCGTCGCGAGATCGCCCGACTCGCCCTGGAGCGCCTGGTCGCCGACGGCCGCATCCACCCCGCCCGCATCGAGGAGGTCGTGGCCAAGGTGAAGACCGAGGTCGAGAACCGCATCCGCGAGCTGGGCGAGATGGCCTGCCTCGAGGTCGGCATCCCCGGCATCCACGCCGATCTGCAGAACCTGCTCGGCCGGCTCCACTACCGCACGTCCTACGGCCAGAACATCCTGAACCATGCGATCGAGGTCGCGCACCTGACCGGCATGATCGCCGTCGAGCTGGGGTTCGACCAGAAGATGGCCAAGCGCTGCGGCCTGCTCCACGACATCGGCAAGGCGCTCGACCACGACCACGAGGGCACGCATCCGCAGCTCGGGATGGAGGTGGCGCAGCGTTACGGCGAGCCGCAGCCCGTGATCGACGCCATCGCTTATCACCACGACGATTACGCCGGCGGGAGCCTGTGGCCGGTGCTGGTCTCGTCCGCCGACGCCATCTCGGGCGCGCGCCCGGGGGCGCGCCGCGAGAGCCTCGAGGTCTACATCAAGCGGCTCGAAGCGCTCGAGCAGATCGCCTGCGGTTTCCCGGGCGTGGAGAAGTCCTACGCCATCCAGGCCGGGCGCGAGGTGCGCATCATGGTCGAGCACGGCAAGGTGGATGACGGGCGCGCCCAGGTCCTGGCGACCGAGATCGCGCGCCGCATCGAGAAGGAACTGGAGTACCCGGGCCAGATCCGCGTGACCGTGATCCGCGAGACCCGCGCCGTCGATTACGCCAAGTAGGGGAGGCCTCCTGAACATCCTCTTCATCGCCGACGTGATCGGCGCGCCGGGCCGCGACGTGGTGAAGGCCCTGCTGCCCGCGCTGCGGCAGCGCTACGATGCGCACCTCGTCATCTGCAACGTCGAGAACTCCGCGGGCGGCTTCGGTCTCAACCGGGACTCGGGCGAGAGCCTCGCCGCGGCGGGCGTCGACGTCTTCACCGGCGGCAATCACCTCTGGGACCGCAAGGAGAGCACGGCGTACGTCGCCGGGGAGCCGCGGCTGGTGCGCCCGGCGAACCTGCCGCCCGGCACACCGGGTGAGGGCTGGCGGGTCTTCCGCGCCGCCGACGGCACGACGGTGGGCGTCGTGAGCCTGCTGGGGCGTGTCTTCATGAAGGAGGCCGACTGCCCCTTCCGCACCGCGGACCGCGTGCTCGCGGAGCTGAAGGACCGTTGTCAGGTCGTGTTCGTGGACTTCCACGCCGAGACCACGGCGGAGAAGGTCGCCATGGGCTGGCACCTCGACGGCCGCGCCACCGTGGTCGTGGGCACGCACACGCACGTGCAGACCGCCGACGAGCGCGTGCTGCCCGGCGGCACCGCCTTCCTGTGCGACGCGGGGATGACGGGCGGCTTCGAATCCGTGATCGGCATGGACCGCCATGCGGCGCTCGCGCGCTTCCTCACGCTGCTGCCGCAGCGCCTCACACCCGCCGCTGGCGACCCGCGCCTGAACGGGGCGCTCGTCGAGGTGGACCCGGCCACGGGCCGCGCGCGCTCGATCCGCCGCCTCGCGGTCCCGGTCCCGGCCACCGAGCCGCCGGCGGGGCTGCGCCTGCTGGGCGGGGAGGAGCCTGCCTCGACCGCCCGGATGGCCGCGCACGCCGAGGTCCAGCGCCTGCGCGCCGGCGGGGTCGAGACCACCCTGGCGCTGGTTTCGGTCGGGGAGGATCCGGCCTCGCAGATCTACCTGAAGAAGAAGTCCGCGGCCTGCGCCGAGGTCGGGATCCGCGTCCTGGAGGCCGCGCTGCCGGCGGGTACCGGGACCTCGGCGGTGGTCGAGCGCGTGCGGGCGCTGGGCGCCGATCCGAAGGTCCACGGCATCCTGGTGCAGTTGCCCATGGTCGGGCCCGCGGATCCGCGCGCAGTCCTCGAGGCCGTGCCCCCGGACAAGGACGTGGACGGCTTCCACCCGGTGAACGTGGGCCGTCTCGCCGAGGGGCTGCCGGGATTCGTGCCCTGCACACCGCTCGGCATCTACGAGCTGTTGCGCCACCACGAGATCCCGCTCGCCGGCCGCCACGTCGTGGTGCTGGGGCGCAGCAACCTGGTCGGGCGCCCGCTGGCGACCCTGCTCTCGCGCAAGGGCGTGGACGCCACCGTCACGCTCGGCCACAGCGCGAGCGGACCGGCTCTGAAGGAACTGGCCGCGATCGCGGACATCCTGGTGTGCGCCACCGGCCGCCCCGAGTCGGTCACCGCCGAGTGGATCAAGCCCGGCGCCACGGTCGTGGACGTGGGCGTGCACCGCATCCCCGATCCGACCCGCCGCAGCGGCACCCGGCTCGCGGGCGACGTCGAGTTCGGCTCGGTCTCGAAGGTGGCGGGCGCCCTCACCCCGGTGCCCGGCGGCGTCGGTCCCATGACCGTGGCGATGGTGCTCGCGAACACCGTGCTCGCCGCCTCGGGGACGCTCGCCCGCTAGGTCCATGGCCACCGCTCCGGCGCCCGAGGGCATCCTCTCCGTCTCGGCCCTCACGGGCCTGATCAAGGGCACGCTGGCCGAGGCGTTCCCCGCCCTCTGGGTCAAGGGCGAGCTCACGGGCTTCAAGCGTCACGGGAGCGGCCACCTCTACTTCTCCCTCAAGGACGAGGGCGCCGTGCTCGGCTGCGTGATGTGGAAGGGCCGCGCCGGGCGTCTCGCCTTCGAGCCGCAGGACGGTCTCGAGGTCGAGGCCTTCGGCGCCATCTCGGTCTACGAGCCGCAGGGCCGCTACCAGCTCATCGTGGACGAACTGCGCCCCGCCGGTGTGGGGGCGTTGCTCCTCGCCCTCGAGGAGTTGAAGAGGCGGCTCGCCGCCGAGGGGCTGTTCGACGCGGCGCGCAAGCGGCCGCTGCCGCGCCATCCCGCGCGGATCGGGCTCGTCACCTCGCCCTCGGGCGCGGCCATCCGGGACCTGGTGAAGGTGCTGCGCGCGCGCTGGCCATCGATCGGCATCGTGCTGGCGCCGGTGCGCGTCCAGGGCGAGGGCGCGGCGCGGGAGATCGCCGGCGCGATCGAGCGCTTCGACCGTTACGGCCGCGTGGATCTGCTGATCGTCGGTCGCGGCGGCGGCTCGCTCGAGGACCTCTGGGCATTCAACGAGGAGCCCGTGGTCCGCGCCATCGCCGCCTGCCGCCTGCCCGTCATCTCGGCGGTCGGGCACGAGGTGGACGTCACCCTCGCCGACTTCGCCGCCGACGTGCGCGCGGCCACACCCTCGAACGCAGCCGAACTCGCCGTGCCGAGCCGGGCCGAGGTCGCGCAGCGGGTCGCGCAGTGGCACGGCCAGCTCGAGCGCGCGGTACGGCTGGTCGCGGCGGAGCGCCGGCGCCAGCTCGAGGCCCTCACCGCGCGCTACGGGTTCCGGCGGCAGGAAGAGGCTCTGGGGCACCTCCAGCAGCGCGTGGACGAGCTGCTGGACCGGCTGCACGACGCCGTCCGGTCCCTGCTCGAGCGCGCCCGCGAGCGCCTGGAGCACATCGCTTCACGCTATGGCCTGCGCGAGTGGCCGCGCCTGCTCGGCGTCCGCCGCGGGGAGCTGGACGACCTGCGCGGGCAACTGGACACCGCGGCCGTCGAGTCGGCGCTGGCGCACCGCACGCGCGCCCTGGCGCTCGCCGACCGCCTCAGGGCGCTCTCGCCCCGGCTCGTCCTCGAACGCGGCTATTGCCTCGTGCGCCGTCCGGACGGTACCTTCGTGCGTGCCGCTGCGGCGCTGGCGGTGGGGGAGAGTCTCACGATCGAGTTCGCGCGCGGAGAAGCCGACGCACGCGTGGAGAAGACCCGCCCGGGAGGGAAGGATGGCGCGTGACAGGAAGCCGGCCGTGAGCGACGCTCCGGACGCCGCCTCGCTGAGCTTCGAGGCGGCCATCGAGCGCCTGCAGGTGATCGTCGAGGAGTTGGAGGGAGGCAGCCTCTCGCTCGACGAGTCCATCGCCCGCTACGAGGAGGGCGTGAAGCTCTCGCGGCGGCTGACGCAGACCCTCGACGAGGCGGAGAAGCGCATCGAGCGCCTGACCACTGGCGAGGACGGCGAACCCGTGACCGAGCCCATGGAGCTCGAGGGCGAGCCCGCGGACGAGCCGAAGCCCGCGCCGAAGCCGGCCCGCGAGCCCGCGAAGACCGAGCGGCGGGGCCCCGGCAGCTCCGCCGGAGAGTTGCCCTTCTGATGGCCGTGTCCGCCCCCAGGTCCCGCCGCCGGGCCCCGGCCAACCCCGGGTTCCCACACCTGCGCCTGGCCGAGGCCTTCGAGATCTACTTCAAGGACGCGCTCTCCGAGCGTTGCGCCGGTCCACCGAAGCTGCGCCAGGCGATGCGCTACGCGGCGCTGGGCCCCGGCAAGCGGGTGCGCCCGCTGCTCGTCCTGCTGTCCTGCGAGGCCGTCGGCGGCGACTGGTTCCGTGCCCTCCCGGCAGCGGTCGCGGTGGAGTGCGTGCACGCCTTCTCGCTGGTGCACGACGACCTGCCGGCGATGGACGATGATGACTACCGCCGCGGCCGGCTCACGACGCACCGGAAGTACGGCGAGGCCCTGGGCCTCCTGGCCGGTGACGCACTGCTCGCCTTCGGCTTCGAGGAGTTGACGATGCTCGAGGGCGCGGGGGTCCCCGCGCCCCGGGTCCTGGAGGCCGTGCGACGGCTGGCGCACGCCAGTGGCTCCGACGACCTGGTCGGCGGCCAGACGCTCGACATGGCGGCCGAAGGCCGCCGCCTGGGGGCGGTGGGCGTCGAGGCCATCCACACGCGCAAGACCGGCGCGCTCATGGGCGCGTGCCTCGCGCTCGGTGGCATCGCCGGCGGAGCGGACCCGCGCACGGTCACGGTGCTCGACGACGCCGGCCGGCTGATGGGCTTCGTCTTCCAGATCCACGACGATCTGCTGAACGCCGGCTCTTCGCTGCGCAAGCTGGGCAAGCGCACGGGCACGGACGCGGCCCGCGGCAAGGCCACGTACCATCGCGCGGTCGGGCTGGCGGCGGCCCTGGAAAAGGAACGGTCGCTCCTGCGCTCGGCCAGGGCCATCATCGAAGTCCATTGTTCCCATCCCACGCGGCTGCTCGCACTGCTCGATGCGCTGGCGGTGAGGGAGAGGTAGACTCTGCCCCGGGCGCGCGCGGCAGGGTCCGCGCGGCAGCACGGCGGAATCCCCGGAGAACGCATCGACATGATCGCCACAGGCACGACGACGCACGACCGCAGGGGAACCGCACGAGTCGCCCTGGCCGCGCTGCTGGCGGTGGCGGCCCTGACCGTGGCCGGGGCCCTCGGCTGCAGCCAGAAGCTGCAGGGCCAGTTCATCCCGAACCAGCGCCCGACCGTGCGGCTCACCTGGGCCCCGATCGACACCACGAGCGAGTTCTTCTACGTCTACCGGATGAACTGGGTGGGCTTCGACCCGGACGGGCGCGTGACCGGCTTCCAGTACGTCGTGGACCCGCCGACGCAAGCCGGGAGCGACACGCCCTGGGTGAGCACGACGAACAACGAGCGGACCATCACGTTCACCGCCACCCAGCCCGAATCGCTGCCTACCCCGGGCCATCCTCGCATCCCCCGCAGCCAGAGCTTCCACGTGTTCGTGATCCGTTCGGTGGACAACCTGGGCGCGGTCTCCGAGCCGATCAAGCGCGCGTTCTACTCCTTCGGCGTCGCGCCCGTCGTACAGATCGAGGCGCCCCGGCCCTCGCCCCTGATCTCGCCCGCGGTGACGCCCGCGGTGCGCATCCGCTGGACGGGCAAGGACTTCGTCGATCCGAACGGGTTCGTGTTCGAGAAGCCGGTCCGGTACAAGTACGCGCTCTACAAGCGGGGCCCCAGCATCCCGTGGAACGCCTGGCTCCAGGATCCCGATTCCCTGCGCAGGCTGGTCGCGCCGGAGTTCGCGGGCTGGGACTCGACCGGGCCCGACAGCGCGGAGGTGCAGTACACGAACCTCACGCCGAACAGCGAGTACCTGTTCGTGGTCGTGGCCATCGGGCGCTCGGGCGCGTATTCGCCGATCTTCGACCTCAACTCGAACATGCTGCGGATGGCCGTGGGGCTCGCGGGCCAGCTCGGGCCGCGGATCACGCTTTTCAACTCGTTCTTCCAGTTCACCTACCCGAGCGGCGGTTTCCCGTCGCCACTGGATCCCTCGTGGGCGATCCAGCTCCAGATCCCCGCCGGGCAGCCTCTCACGTTCAACTGGACCGCCGAGCCCCCGGCGGGCTCGATCATGAAGCGCTATCGCTGGGTGCTGGACCTCGAGAGCCTGGACGACGAGACGCCGCGCACCAGTCAGGACGACTGGTACCACTGGAGCCCCTGGAGCCAGACGACCACGGCGATCGTCGGTCCCTTCGCGGGGGCTGACACCGGCGAGGTGCACAACTTCTACCTCGAGGCTGAGGACATCAACGGGCTCGTGAGCCTGGGGTGGGTCCAGTTCCGGGTGTACCGGCCGACGTTCAACAAGGAACTGCTGATCGTGAATGACACGCGGTTCAACGTGGACCAGTACGTGGTGAACCGGACGGACACGCTGCGGGCTCCGAGCGGCGTCTGGCCCACGCGCGCCGAGCTGGACACGTTCCTGTTCGCGGTCGGGGGGGTGCGCTGGAAGATGACCCCGTCGTCCCCACTCTACGCGGTCCGGCCGAGTCCGCAGGGGATCTTCAAGGGCTACAGCTACGACACGCTGGGGACGCGCTACGGCCAGGAGAACCCCACGATCCCGCTCGGGTTCCTCGGCCAGTACCGCCACATCATCTGGATGACGGACCTGCGGGGCTCGCTGCTGGAGCTCCCGTCTACGTCTTCGACGCTGCCCACGACGACGCTGCTCTACATGTCCAGGCCCAACCGGCAGAACACGCTGGCGACCTGGGTGAGCCAGGGCGGCCAGCTGTGGGCGCTCGGCTCCGGGTTCGGCAACGCCACGAACTCGCCCTGGAACAACCTGGGCAACGACGTCAACTCGGTCCGGGCCTACCGGTTCGACGGCACGCGACCCGACCTGACGCCGGGGCGGTTCATGTTCGACCTCGCGCACTGGCGCTCGGAGTTCCGGGTCTTCGGACCGGTCTTCGTGCGTTTCGCGCGCTATGACCAGCCGGACCCGGGGGTCGGTTACCCGTATCCGACGACCTACTGGAGGGGCGGGCACTTCACGAACCCGGACGTGGACTACACGGTGCTGCCGACGACGCTGGAGCCCCGCGATCCGTCGACGGACCCGATCTGGCCGTTCCGCTCGCTCGGCGACTTCTACGTCGGCAACCAGATCTACAGCGCCAACGGCATCAACATCGAGTTCCTCAGCCTCCAGAACTTCATCATCGAGGAGCTCCCGGTGCCTTCGCCCACGAACCCGGACTCGACCGTCGAGCGCTCGACGCTCGACAGCCTGTACCTGGTCTACGGGAGCGCCTACCCCACGCAGATGCTGCAGTCGACCGCCGGGCAGGGCGTGAACACGGTGATGACCTACTACCACGGGCCGGAGAACGCGCCGCTGGTGTTCTCGGGGACGGACATCTGGACGTTCCGGCGGCAGGACTGCGTGGCACTGGTGGACTTCGTTCTGGGCAAGCTGTGGGGCGTGCACAGGAGCACTTCCTACGCGCCGCGCGCCGTGGCGCCCAGCCTCACGCGCCCGGCCGGATCTCCGCTGCGGTCCCAGTCACCCTCCACCGATGCGTCTCCCCGCAAGCCGCGTCCGATCGCGCCGGGCAGGGGAGCGGGACCCGGGAAGCGCTGACCCCATTTCCACCGGGACACGACGTGCGGGCCGCGCCGATCCCGCACGCGGGGCCTCCTTGCCGCCACCCGTCCCGGCCCTTATCTTCAAGCCTCGCTTGGGACGCGCTGGCCGGCACCCGGCTGGCGTTCGCACAGGACCTTGAACCGGAGCCAGCGTCACGGGACCGTTCTGGATTGCCCTCATCATCGGGTTCCTCGTCCAGGGCTACAAGGGTCTGGCCTGGTTCTTCACGTATCGCCGCTGGAACCTGCGGCGCTTCGTCGAGACCGGCGGCATGCCCTCGGCGCACGCGGCTGCGGTCTCGGCGCTCACGACCGCGGTGGGCCTCGCGCAGGGGTTCGGCTCGGTCCTGTTCGGCGTGACTCTCTACTTCAGCCTCGTCATCATGTACGATGCGGCGGGCCTGCGCCGCGCCGCCGGGCGGCAGGCAGTCATCCTGAACCGGCTGATCGACGAGCACTTCGTGCATCCCGAGGCGGACACGCAGCGCCTCATGGAGTTGCTCGGTCACACGCCCTTCGAGGTCGCGGTCGGGGCGATCCTGGGCGTGACCAGCGCGTTGCTCTGGAACTGGGTCCTGGGATGAGCCTGCTCGAGGGCATCCACTCGCCCGCCGATCTGAAGGCGCTCTCGCGCGAGCAGATCACCGCGCTCGCCGCCGAGTTGCGCCACGTCATCATCCAGACGGTGGCGCGCCGCGCCGGTCACCTGGCGCCGAACCTCGGCGTCGTCGAGTTGACGCTCGCGCTCCACCGGGTGTTCGACTCGCCCCGGGACAAGATCATCTGGGACGTGGGGCACCAGTGCTACCCGCACAAGCTGCTCACGGGCCGCTACGAGCGCTTCGACACACTCCGCACCGCGGGCGGCATCGCCGGCTACCCCCGGCGCGCCGAGAGCGAGCACGACCCCTTCGGCGCCTCGCACGGGAGCACCTCGATCTCGGCCGCGCTGGGCTTCGCCGTGGCCCGCGATCTGCGCGGCGGCAACGAGCACGTCGTGGCGGTGATCGGCGACGGCGCGCTCACCGGCGGTCTGGCCTACGAGGGGCTCAACAACGCGGGCGAGCTGCAGAAGCGGCTCATCGTGGTCCTCAACGACAACGACATGAGCATCGCCCCCAACGTCGGGGCGATCGCACACTACCTGACCAAGCTCACGACCAGCCGCATCTACCGGCGCTTCGAGCGCGACGTCTGGGAGTTGCTGGGCAAGCTGCCACCCGGCTGGCGGGCGCGCGAGGGCGCGCGGCGCATCAAGGAGGGGCTGCAGAACCTGGTCGTGCCGACCGTCCTCTTCGAGGAGCTGGGCTTCAAGTACTTCGGACCGATCGACGGCCACGATCTCGACACGCTCCTGGAGACCCTGGACGACCTCAAGCGCTTCGAGGGCCCCACGCTGCTGCACGTGGTGACGACCAAGGGCAAGGGCTACGGCCCGGCCGAGCTGGACAAGACCACCTTCCACGGGGTGGGCGTCTTCGACCCCGAGACCGGGGAGGCCTCGAAGGGCGCGCGCCAGACCTACACCGGCGTCTACGGCCAGGCCGTGACCGAGATCGGCAAGCAGGTGCCCGAGGTGGTCGCGGTGACCGCGGCGATGACCGACAACACCGGCCTCAAGTGCTTCTCGAAGGAGTTCCCGGAGCGCTTCTTCGACGTCGGCATGGCCGAGGAGCACGCGGTCACCTTCTCGGCCGCGCTCGCCGCGAACGGCCTCATCCCGCTCACCACCATCTATTCGACCTTTCTGCAGCGCGCCATCGACCAGATCCTGCACGACGCTGCGGTCCAGGACCTCTCCATCATCCTGGTTGTCGACCGCGCGGGGCTGGTGGGGGAGGACGGCGCCCCGCAGCACGGCGCCTTCGACGTCACCTACCTGCGCATGGTCCCCGGCATGACGCTGATGGCGCCCGCCAACGGCGAGGAGCTGCGCGACATGATCTGGACGGCGGTGAAGCTGCAGCCCACCGCGAAGGGACCGATCGCCGTGCGCTTCCCGCGCGCCCCGATCCCCGAGGCGGCCCTGCCCCAGCGCCCACCGGCGCTGATCGCGCCGGGCACGGCCCAGCAGCTGCGCGCCGGGGGCGACGTCGCGCTCATCGCGCTCGGCACCATGGTGCTGCCCGCGCTGGCGGCCGCCGAGTTGCTCGCCGCCGAGGGCGTCTCCGCCACGGTCGTCAACGCCCGCTTCGTCTGCCCGCTCGACGAGCGCGTCATCACCGGGCTGGCCCGCTCGGTCGGCCGCATCGTCACGGTCGAGGAGAACGTCCCCATGGGCGGCTTCGGCAGCGCGGTGAGCGAATGCCTCGATCGCAACGACCTCTCGGCGACGCCGCTGATGCGCATCGCGCTGCCCGAAGGGTTCGTGTCACACGGCAAGCGGGACGCGCTCCTGCAGCAGGTCGGGCTCGACGGGGCCGGCATCGCCCGCCGGACCCGCGAGTGGGTCCGCGCCCAGCAGCTCCACTTCTCATGAGCGCCCGCCTGCGCCGGATCGCGATCTCGGGCCACATCGGCCGGCCCGGCGTGCGCCGCGCCACCGCGCTCCTGTGCACGAGCCTCGCCCGCCGCGGCTGCGACGTCCGGATCGAGCAGGCCCTGGCCACCGCCCTGGGACGCGAGGGCCGGCCGCTCTCGCAGCTCGCCGCCTGGTGCCAGCTCCTGATCTCGCTGGGCGGCGACGGCAGCGTGCTCACCGGCGGGCGCGCGCTCGCCGGCCGGCGGGGAGCCCTGCTCGGGGTCAACTTCGGCGGCCTGGGCTTCCTCGCCGCCGCCGAGCAGGCCGAACTCATGCCGGCGGTGGACGCCGCGCTCGCGAGCGCCTGGCCCGTCTCCCCGCGGCGGCTGCTGCGCGCACGCGTGCTGCGCCACGGCCGCAGCCTGGCGCGCGCGCTCGCCATGAACGACGCGGTGGTGAAGGGAGCGGGCGGCTACGCCGCCATCCACCTGCAGATGCGCGCGCGCGGCCAGGACCTCGGCCATCTCGTGGCCGACGGCCTCATCACCGCGACCGCCGCCGGCTCGACCGCCTACTCGCTCTCGGCCGGCGGCCCCGTGCTCTCGCCCGAGGTCGAAGCCATCGTGGTCACGCCGGTCTGCGCCCACTCGCTCGGCAGCCGCTCGCTCGTGCTCTCGCCGAACGAGGAGATCGCGCTGCGGCTCATCGGCTCGCTCGACCAGACCGTGCTCATGCTCGATGGCCAGGAGCACGTGCCGCTCGAGCCGGAGGATGAGATCCGCATCCGGCTCGACCGCGCGGCCGTGCGCGTCGTGCGCAACCCCGCCCGCCCCTTCGCGCACTCGCTCCAGGTCAAGCTCGGCTGGCAGGGGAGTACGCGGCGGAGCATGTAATCGTGCTCGAACGCCTGGTCATCCGCGACCTCGTGCTGGTGGAGCGGGCCGAGGTGGAATTCGGCCCGGGCCTCAACGTGGTGACCGGGGAGACCGGCGCGGGCAAGTCCCTGCTGGTGCAGGCCGTGGACCTGCTCACCGGCGGCCGCGCCGACCCGGGCGTCGTGCGCGTGGGCGCGAAGGCCGCGGTGGTCGAGGGCGAGTTCCGCCCTTCGCCGCGCGCCGCCCTGCGGGTCGGGCCGCTGCTCGCATCGTGGGGCATCGAGTGCGACGGTGAGAGCCTCATCCTCCGGCGCGAGGTCCAGACCGGCGGCAAGAGCCGTGCCCTGGTGAACCAGTCGGCGGTGACGCGAGGCGCGCTGCGGGAGCTGTGCGAGGCGCTCGCGGACCTCCATGGCCAGCACGAGCACCAGAGTCTGCTGCGCGCCGACGCGGGCCTCGAGACCCTCGATCGGCTCGCGGCGTTCGAGGGTGAGAGCGCCCGCTACGCGCAGGCGCTGTCCGCCTGGCGCGCTGCCGCCTCCCAACTCGAGGCGCTCGAGCGCTCGCTGGCGACGTACGCCGAGCGGCGCGAGTGGATGGAGCAGGCGGCGCTCGAGCTGGACGAGGCACGCCTGCGCGAGGGCGAGGACGACGAGCTCCGGCTCGAGGCCGCGCGCCGGGCCCACGCCGACCGCCTGCGCGAGCTGGTGGAGCAGGCGCTCGGGCGGCTCTCGGATGGCGAAGCGCCGGCCGTGGACGCCATCGCCCAGGCCGGGCGCGCGCTCGAGCAGGCGGCCGCGCTCGACCCGAGCCTCGCGGAGTCCCTGCCTGCGCTCGACGAGGCGCGCATCGCCGCGACCGAGGTCGCGCGCGCTCTCGGCGAGTATGCCTCGCGCCTCGAGGCCGACCCGGCCGCGCTGGAGCAGATCGAGTCCCGGCGCGAGACGATCGCCCGGCTCGTGCGGAAGCACCGCCGCGACGTGCCCGCGCTGATCGCCTGGCGCGTGGAGCTGGGCCGTGAGCTCGCCACGGGGGAGGACGCCGAGGCCGCGCTGTCGCGCGCGCGCGCCGCCGCGCAGGAGACGCACGCGGCCTGCCACGCCGCGGCGCGCGCCCTCTCGCGCAGACGTCAGGCGGCCGCGAAGGAGTGGGGGATGAGGCTCACGAAGGAGATGAAGCCGCTCGGGATGCAGCATGCGAGCCTCGGCTTCCGGGTCGAGCCGGACGACGGCCCGGAGCCCGCCTTCGCTGCGCACGGGCTCGACCAGGTCGAGATCATGTTCAGCGCCAACCCGGGCGAGCCTGCCCGGCCGCTGCAGCGGATCGTCTCGGGCGGCGAGCTTTCCAGGGTGATGCTGGCTCTGAAGGTAGCGCTGGAAGCCCAAGACCCCGTTGACCTTCTGCTGTTCGATGAAGTGGATTCCGGGATCGGCGGCGCGGTCGCCCAGGCGGTCGGGGAACGCCTCAAGCGCCTGGCGCGGCACCGCCAGGTCATCTGCGTGACCCACCTGCCGATGATCGCCGCCCTCGCCACCCATCACCTGCGGGTGGACAAGTCCGTGGCGGCGGGCCGCACGGTGGCGCGCATCGTGGTGGTCGAGGACGGAGCGCGCGTCGAGGAACTCGCCCGGATGCTGGCCGGCGACCGCGTCACCGACACCACACGGCGTCAGGCCCGCGAGTTGCTGGGGGCGGGCGCGTGACGGCCGCGCACGACCGTCCCGTGACTCCCGGGCGCGACGAGTTCCGCGCGCTCGCGGCGGGCGGCAGACATGTCCCGGTCTACCGCGACGTCCCCGCCGACCACGAGACGCCCGTCTCCGCCTTCCGCAAGCTCGACGACGGTGCCCACGCCTTCCTGATCGAGAGTCTCGAGGGTGGCGAGAAGTGGGGGCGGTTCTCCGCGCTGGGGAGCAGGCCCACGCTGGTCTTCACGGCCCGCGGCGAGCGCTGCGAGATCCTCGAGGACGGTGTCACGCGCCCCTGCGCCGGCCCGCCCCTCGATGAGTTGCGGGACCTGCTCGCGGGACGCCACGCCGTCGCCCTGCCGGGACTGCCGCGCTTCTGCGGGGGCGCGGTGGGCTACCTCGGCTGCGGCGCCGCGCGCTGGTTCGGGCGACGGACCGCGAAGGCGCCCGCCGGGCCCGGGCCGCCCGATGCCGTGTTCCTCGTCACCGGCGTCGTCACCGTCTTCGACCACGTCGCGCACACCGTCAAGGTCGTGACCCACGCGCGCGGAGGGGACGACCCCGACGCGGCGTGGGCAGCGGCGGTCGGGCGCCTCGACGCGGAGATCGCGCGGCTCGAGGCCCCGCTGGCCTGGCCTGCGACGGCGGCCGGGACCCCGCTCGGGCAGCCCGCCTCGTCGTCCACGCCCGAGCGGTTCCGGTCCGCCGTCGAACGCGCCCGGGCGCACATCCGCGCGGGGGACGTGCTGCAGCTGACGCTCGCGCGGCGCCTGAGCGTGCCCGTCCAGGTGCCCGCCTTCGAGACCTACCGAGCGCTGCGCCTGACCGCCCCGTCGCCCTACAGCCACTTTCTCAGGCTCGGCGGCCTCTGTCTCGCGGGCTCCGCGCCCGGCTCGCTGGTGCGCCGCGCGGATGACGTGGTCGAGGCGCACATCCTCTCGGGGACGCGGCCGCGCGGCCGCACACCGGAGGAGGAGCGCAGGCTGGAGGAGGAGCTGCGCGCCGGGGAGCGGGAGCGCGCGGCCCACGCTCTGCGCGTGGACCTGAGCCGCAGCGACGTGGGCTGCGTGGCCGAGCCCGGCACCGTCGACACCAGCGAGTGGATGGAGGTGGAGCGCCATTCGCAGGCCATGCACCTGGGGTCCACCGTCCGTGGCCGGCCGCGGCAGGACGCCGGCCCGCTGGACCTGCTGGGGGCCTGCTTCCCCGCCGGCGGCGACTGCGGCGTGCCCCGGCCCCGGGCCCTGGAACTCATCGAGGAGCTGGAGCCGGCGTCGCGCGGGGTCCACGCCGGGGCGGTCGGATACTTCGACCTTCGAGGCGGCCTGGACCTGTGCAGCGCCGCGCACACGCTGGTCCTCGCCGACGGGCGCGCCGACTGGAGCGCGGGGGCCGTGATCGCCGCGGACACCGACCCCGAGGCGGCGTGGCGCGAGACCCAGGACCAGGCCCGCGGGCCGTGGCTCGCCCTTCAGCGCGCCACGGGAGCCTCGCGATGATCGGGGTCATCGACAACCACGGCGCCTTCATCGGCAGCCTGCTGCAGTACCTGGCCACGCTCGGTGCACGCTTCGAGGTCCACGCGAACGACGCCATCACGGCCGAAGCGCTGGGCGCGCGTCCGATCGAGGGCCTGGTGCTGTCGTCCGGGCCGGGGGATCCGACGGCTGCCGGCGTGACGCCCGAAGCGATCCGCCGGTTCGCCGGCCGCGTGCCCATCCTGGGCATCGGCCTCGCTCACCAGGCTCTGGCCCAGGTCTACGGCGCGAAGCTCGCACCGGCCCCGGACCTCCTGCACGGCACGACGAGCCCCGTGCTGCACCGGGGCCGGGGCCTCTTCGCCGGTCTCGAGAACCCCTTCGCGGCAGCGCGCTATCATGCGCAGGTCGTGGAGCGCGAGTCCCTGCCCCGCACCCTCGAGATCACGGCCTGGACCCCCCAGGGGGAGATCATGGGGCTGCGACATCGCGATCACGAGTGCTGGGGTGTACAGTTCCCGCCCCAGTCCATCCTGACCTGCCCGGGCCTCAGGCTCGTGGAGAACTTCCTTGTCGCTGTGCCGCCATCACAAGGGAGGTACCCCAGTGATCCGCATGGCCATCGCACGCGCGGTGCTCCGCGAGGACCTGCCGCGGGAGCTGGCGCGCGCCAGCATGGAGCAGATCCTCGACGGCGACGCCACGCCGGCGCAGATCGGCGCCCTCGCCGTGGCCCTGCGCATGAAGGGCGAGACTCCCGACGGAGATCGCCAGCATGGCCGAGGCGATGCGCGAGCGCGTGCCACCCATCCGCACCAAGCGCGCGCCGCTGCTCGACACCTGCGGCACCGGCGGCGACAACGCCGGCACGTTCAACATCTCGACCACCTCGGCCATCGTGGTGGCGTCGTGCGGCGTGGCGGTGGCCAAGCACGGCAACCGCGCGGTCTCGAGCCGCACCGGGAGCGCCGACGTGCTCGAGGCCCTGGGCGTGGGCCTCGATCTGACCCCGGAGAGCGCCGCGCGCTCGCTCGACCTGCTGGGCATCACGTTCCTGTTCGCGCCCAACTACCACGCCGCGCTGCGCCACGCCGCGGGGCCGCGTCGCGAGGTCGGCATCCGCACGATCCTCGACCTGCTCGGCCCGCTCACCAACCCGGCCGGCGCGCGGCGGCAGCTGATCGGCGTCTTCTCCGACCGTCTGGTGCGCCGCATCGCCGAGGTCCTGAAGATCCTCGGCAGCGAGCGGGCCTGGGTCGTGCACGGCCTCGACGGACTGGACGAGCTGACGGTGCGGGGACGCTCTCACGTCGCCGAGCTGGACCGCGGCCAGATCCGCGAATTCGAGGTGGACCCCGGGCCCCTGGGTCTCGCGCACGCCGAGCGCAGTGGCCTCGAGGGCGGGGACGCGGCCGCCAACGCCGTGCGGATCCGCGCCGTGCTGGCGGGGGAGAAGGGGCCGGCGCGCGACATCGTCGCGCTCAACGCGGGTGGCGCGCTGGTCGTGGCCGGCGTGGTGGGGGATCTCGCCGGGGGCGTGGCGCAGGCCCAGGAGGCGATCGACAGCGGGCGTGCCGCGCGCAAGCTCGACGACCTCACGGCCTTCCGGGACTGACCTTCATCCGAGAGGGGGCCGGACATGTTCTGCATCCGCTGCGGCGCCAACCTGCCCGAAGACGCGGCATTCTGTGCATCCTGCGGAGCCCCCGTCACCAGCGGCACGGCCGCGGCCGCGGCGGCCTCACCGCCGCCCGGCGCGGTCTCCGGGCCCTGGGCGGCCGTTCCGGCCGAACTGCCCGCGGTCCGCGCGACACGGGACTACAGCGGTTTCTGGCGCCGCTTCTGGGGCCATGTGATCGACCGCTTCATCCTCGGCGTGGTGTTCGTGCCCGTGAGCTTCATGGTCCTCGTGCCGATGATGGCCACCGAATCGGCCGGATGGACGGACACCGATCTGCCGGCCGAGGCGATCACCGCGCTCCTGGGGGCCATCCTCGCCGTGGCATTCTTCGAGCTGTTGGGCAGCTGGCTCTACAGCGCGCTCCTGCAGAGTTCGTCGAGGCAGGCCACGCTCGGCCAGCTCGCGCTCGGCATCCACGTCACGGATCTCGAGGGACGGCGTGTCTCCTTCGCCCGCGCGAGCGGGCGCCACTTCGCGACCGTGCTCACCGGCCTCACCTTCGGCATCGGCTACCTCATCATGCTCTTCACGACGAGGAAGCAGACCCTGCACGACCTGATCGGCGGCACCGTCGTCGTGCGAACCGATCCCGCGTGAGCCGCGGGCGCCTCCCTGTTGGTGCTCCCGCCCGCGAACCCCGCCTGAGCGCGGCAGGCGGCACGGCGCGGCGCGAGGTCCTCGTGGACCTGGTCGCGATCCTCGGCGCGTGGGTCGTCTTCGCCTTCGCCCTCGGACGCGGCTCCCTGGTCACCGCCTACGACGTCTTCCGCGACATGTCCTATGCGCAGGCCATCCTCCAGGGGCACCTCTCGCAGGACCCCTCGATCCCGGGCTTTCGCGCGTGGTATCCGCCGGGGAACCCGCTCACCTTCGCGGGGCTGGCGACCCTGACGCGGATCTCACCGGTGGATCTCTACGCGACCAGCCTCTACTGGCTCGGCTGGATCAATCCGGTTGCCCTCTATCTTCTGGTGCGCTCCCGTTGGGGCCGCGCCACGGCGCTTGTGTCCCTGGCCACCGTCCTCCTCGGTTCGTTCTGGTGGTTCACCCACATGGCCATGCCGATGGCGAGCATCCAGGGCGTCGCGCTGGGCCTGCTCGCCCTGCTCGCCTGGACGACCGATCGCGGCCGCGGGTTCCGCCGCGCGGCCCTCACGGGCGTGCTCCTGGCGCTGGCGATCTGGCACCATCCGATCTGCGGAGCGCTGGCGATGGGCAGCATCGTCGTACACGGAGCGGTCGCCGCGTTGCTCCCGGCGAACCGTGGCGACCCGGTCGCGTCCCGCTTCGAACTCGCGAAGAGGGCCGCGCTGGCCAGCGCCGTGGGCCTCCTGCTCGCCGCACCGCTGCTCCTGGGCCAACTCGGCCTGTCCCGGACGAACGCGGCGCCGCACCACTGGTTCGCGCCCGAACTCCACGACCCGCGCTTCGCGTTCCACCTGCATGCGCCGCTGATCGTGCCGCTCGGCCTCGTCGGGCTGTGGCTCGCTGCGCGCCGCTGGCGCGAGGAGGGCTGGCTCGTGGCCTATTTCGGCATCGGGCTCGCCGGGCAGATCGCCGGATACCTCGGCCATGACGCCGGATGGGGGATCCCCTGGGCGCTGCCGCACGAGTTCCAGTGGCACGAGCAACTCGCCCTGATGGTCGCAGCGGCCATCGCCACCGTCCGGCTTGCCACCTGGCTCGCCGCCGGCGTGCGGGGCGCACGGCGGGACCTGGCGCGTCGAGCCGGCATCGCCACGCTCCTCGCGCTGAGCACGGGACCCGCCCTGTTCAACCTGCCGCTCGCGAGTTCCTATCTGATGCGGCTCGACGAGCGTTGGCAGGCCTCGCTGGCGACGGCCCGCTGGATCCGCGCGAACACGCCCCTCGAGGCCGTGTTCGCGTGCCCGCCGGAGACGGGCTACTTCCTCTCCGGGCTCACCGGGCGCCGCTGCCTCGCACTGCCTCCCGGGCACATGAATCCCGCACTCGACGCGGAGGCACGTTACGCCGACGTGGCCGAGCTGTTGAACACGCCCGACGAGGAAGTCTTCCGGCGCCTGGCGGCGCGGTACGGTGCCACGCATCTTCTCGTCACGCCCGCGCCGCGCTTCCTGGCCCGCGCCCGGGAGACCTACGCCCGCTGGCGGTGTCTCGAGCCCGCCGGTCTCGCGGACAGCACGGTGCTCCTCTATCGCATCCGGCGGCCCACGGGCCGCTGAGCGACGCCGGGTGGGCCGGGCGGGCGCAGAGGGCACGCCACCTGGCCGCCTGCGCGCGCGTTCAGGGCCCGCCGCCCGGACCCGTTCCGACGCGCCCTCCGCGTGACGGAGCCTGCCCGCTGTGCTATAAAAGCTCGTTGCGCGCCCGTAGCTCAATTGGATAGAGCGTTGGCCTCCGGAGCCAAAGGTTACAGGTTCAAATCCTGTCGGGCGTACCACCTCTTCCGCCCCCCATGCCAGACGTCCCGCCCGTGACCCCCGAACCCGATCCGGAAGCTCCCGGCCTGCGCGTCTTCCCGGCCGCCCGCGATCACGCCGTCCGCGAGCTGGCGGGCATGTTCGACGACGTCTCCGGCCGCTACGACCTGCTGAACTCGATGATGACGCTCGGGCAGGACCGCGCCTGGCGCGCGGCCATGTGGCGCGCCGTGCCGGAGACCGCGGGCGTCGTGCTCGACCTGTGCACCGGCACCGGCGTCTCGCTCGACGGACTGCGGCGCCCCGGCCGCGTCCTGCTGGGCGTGGACGCGAGCCTCCGCATGCTGGAACTCGCCGCGGACGAACATGGGCCGTGGGGCTGGGCCCCGCGCCTCGCCTGCGCCGATGCCTTCCGGCTGCCGTTCCGCGACGGCGCGCTCGACGCGGTCACGATCGCCTTCGGCATGCGCAACCTGCGCCCGCGGGCCGGGGCCCTGGCGGAGCTGGCCCGCGTGCTCGCACCCGGCGGCACGCTCGTGGTGCTCGAGGCCACGGCGCCCCGGCCGGGCCCGCTCGCGCCCCTGCACCGATTCTACGCGCGCCGCGTCATCCCGCTCCTGGGCCGGCTCTCGCCGGACCCCGTGGCCTACCGCTACCTGAGCGAGTCCATCTTCGACTTCGGCGCGGGGGAGGAGTTCGAGCACGATCTCACCGCGGGCGGCTTCGAAATCGTCGAACGTCAGGCGTATCATGTTCGGTGCAGCCCGCTTGTGGGCCGCCCAGAGGCTGGCCGGGGGGGACGGCGGGACGTTGCGAAACGCCCGGTCCAGGGCCGCTGGTCGGGGCAATTTCACGCAGGGTGGCCGTCCCTGGGAACAGGAGTGGCGCTGGTGGACGTTCGCTCACGCGATCGTCTCCGCGATCCTGACCGGGAGCCTGGTCTGGGCCCTGGTCACCTGGGTCAAATGGCGGTCCGCCATCCACTTGGAACCCTGGCAGGATCGCATTCTCTGGCTTCTCATCCTCGTCGGCCTGGCCGGATTCGCCCTCCGGACCCTTGCCCTGCTCCTGCGATTGCTCGGCCCGCCTCCCCGCCGCCTGACCCGATGGGCATGGTGGCACACGCGTTGCGTGTTCCCAGCGGATTCTGACCCAATCGCCGAGGCCGGGGACGTCCTGGCCTCGCGGACCTGTGTGCGGGGCAAGCCGCCCCGTCGCAGGCGCCCGGACACCGCGGGCGGGGGTCAGCAGATCGGCCCATGCTCCGGGAGCCTCCGATGCTGTCGCGAGAGAAAGCCCTCGACGAACTGATCGACCTCACAGGCAGCCCGGAGGTGAACACGCGCGCCGGGCTGCTCCAGCGCGTGCTCCAGACCGCACTGAGCCTGGTGGAGGCCGACGGCACGACGCTCGTGGCACCGCACCAGGGCCGTCTCGACCGCCTGGCGGTCACCCTGGACCACTACGAAGCGCCGCTCCAGGAGACGCCCCGGCGCAGCAGCGAGTTCACTCGCCTGCTCGTGCACGTGAGCCGGCCACTGAGCATCCCGGATCTCGCCGCCGACTCGCGCGTGGAGGTCGACGACGCCTGCCCGGGCGTGGACGCGGGCCCCGCACTGTTCGTGCCGATGCGCCGCCGCGAGCACACCTCCGGCTACCTGGCCGCCTTCCGGTCACGCGGCGCCGCGGTCTTCTCGCCCACGGACGCGCGCCAGCTCTCGCTGCTCGCCGCCTGGACGGCGATGGCGCTCGAGAACCTGCGCCTCTCCGAGAGCGTCGAGAAGCTCGCAGTCACCGACGACCTGACCCAGGTCTACAACTACCGCTTCCTCAAGATGGCGCTGAAGCGCGAGCTGAAGCGCGCGATGCGGTTCGGGCAGGAACTGGGACTCGTCATGCTCGACGTCGACAACCTGAAGGGCTACAACGACCGCAACGGGCACCTGCGCGGCTCCTACCTGCTGCGGGAGATGGCCGCGCTGCTCGCGCGGCAGGTGCGCTCCTTCGATCTCATCGCCAAGTACGGCGGGGACGAGTTCACGCTCATCCTGCCGCAGACCGGGATCGAGGGGTCGGTGGCGGTGGCCGAACGCATGCGCCGAGCGGTGGAGGAGCACGCGTTCCCGCTGGAGGACGCCGGCGTCATCACCATCAGCCTGGGCGTGGCGATCTGCCCGCAGGACGCCGAGGACGGCCAGACGCTCATCCGGACGGCCGACCAGGCCCTCTACGTGGCGAAGCGCCAGGGCAGGAACCGGGTACTGACGTACCGGGACGTGGCGAACCAGGCAGGCGCGCTGCGTTGACCCTCACGAGCGGAGAGTAAGTAGACTGGCCGACCGCGTCGTGATGGCAGGGGCGCACGCGGGCGCAACGAACCCGGTTCCATGACATCGAGAGGAAGGAACCCGATGGCGGACAGTGTCGGCATCGCGGTGGTGGGCACCGGCGATTGGGGCGCCAATCTCGTGCGCAACTTCGCCAGCCTGCCGGGCAGCCGGCTCGGCGGCCCTGCACGACAACGATGCCCAGCGCCTGAGGAAGTCCGCGGCCCAGTACCCCGAGGCCCGCGCCGTGGCCTCGCTGGAGGAGCTGGCCGCGCGGCCGGACGTGCAGGGGGTGGTCGTGGCCGCCTCGGCCGTGAGCCACTACACCCTGGCCAGGACCCTGCTCGAGGCCGGTAAGGACGTGTTCGTCGAGAAGCCCCTGGCCCTGAGCGTGGCCCACGCCGAGGAACTGGTGCGGATCGCCCGCGAGCGCGGGCGCATCCTCATGGTCGGCCACCTGCTGCTGTACCACCCGGCCGTCCGCTACCTCAAGGACATGGTCGAGCGCGGGGAGCTCGGCGACCTGTTCTACATCTACTCCCAGCGCGTCAACCTGGGGAAGGTGCGGCGCGACGAGAACGCGCTCTGGAGCTTCGCCCCCCACGATCTGTCGGTGGTCCTGCACCTGCTGGGCATGGAGCCCATCGACGTCGTGGCGCGCGGCTCGGCCTTCCTGCAGGGCGCGGTCGAGGACGTGGTGTTCGTGGACCTGCGCTTCCCGGACGGCAAGCTGGCCCACGTCCACGTGTCCTGGCTCGACCCCCACAAGCTGCGCAAGTTCACCGTCGTCGGCAGCCGGAAGATGGTGGTCTTCGACGACATGGAAGCCAGCGAGAAGGTCAGGATCTACGACAAGGGCGTGGACCGCGCGGGCGAGGTCGTGTCGTACGGCGACGCGCTCACCGTCCGCAGCGGCGACATCCTCATCCCCAGGATCTCGCTGCAGGAGCCGCTGCGGCTGGAGTGCCAGCATTTCGTCGACTGCGTGCGCGACCACAGGCGCCGCTCACCGACGGGACGGGCGGCCTGCAGGTGGTGCGCGTGCTCGCCGCCGCACAGGCCTCGCTCGAGCAGGGCGGCATACCCGTACGCCTGGCGCCCGGCCGGGCAGGAGGCATCATGACCAGCGTCGTCCATCCAAGCGCCGTGCTCGGCGCCGGCACCACGATGGGAGAGGGCTGCATCATCGGGGCGAACGTTCGACTCGGGACCGGCTGCCGGCTCGGGCATCACGTCGTGATCCACGAGGGCACGGTGATCGGCAACGACGTGCGCGTGGACGACCACGCCTCGCTGGGCAAGCTGCCGATGAAGGCGGCCAACTCGGCGACCACCACGGAGCAGGAGCTGCCGCCGCTCACGCTGGGCGACACCTGCATCGTCGGCACCGGGGTGGTGCTCTACCGCGGTGCCACGATCGACGCCGCGCGTGCTGATCGCCGACCTGGCCACCGTGCGCGAGAACGTCACCGTCGGACGCGGCACCATCGTCGGGCGCGGCGTGACGGTCGAGAACGTCTGCACCATCGGCCGCTACTGCAAGCTCGAGAGCGAGTCCTACATCACCGCCTACTCGACGCTCGAGGACCGCGTGTTCGTCGCCCCCGGCGTGATGTGCTCGAACGACAACTACGTCGGGCGCACGGCCGAGCGCTTCAAGCACTTCAAGGGCCTGACCGTGAAGAAGGGCGCGCGCCTGGGCGTCGGGACGGTGTACCTGCCCGGCGTGACCATCGGCGAGGATGCGCTGGTGGCGGCCGGTTCGGTCGTCTCGCGCGATATCCCGCCCCGCATGATCGCGATGGGCCGGCCGGCCAAGCCGTGGCGGCCGGTGCCGGTCGAACAGTTGCTCGAGAACCAGGGCTGGGTGGACTCCTAGTCGGACGGACGGAAGAAAGGACGGAGGAATGGGCGGGGAACTCACGAAGGGCACGATGACCGTGCCGTTGCTGGACCTCAAGGCACAGTACGAGACCATCCGCTCGGACGTGGATGCCGCGGTGCGTGGTGTCATGGAGACCGCCCGCTTCATCGGCGGCCCCGAGGTGAGCGGCCTGGAGCAGGAGGTGGCGCGCTACTCGCAGTGCGCCCACGCCGTGGGCTGCGCGTCGGGCACCGACGCCCTGCTGCTGTCGCTCTGGGCGCTCGGCGTCGGTCCGGGCGACGAGGTCATCACCAGCGCGTACTCGTTCTTCGCCAGCGCCGGGGTCATCGCCAACAATGGCGCCACGCCGGTGTTCGTGGACATCGACCCGCGCACCTACAACCTGGACCCCCTCAAGCTCGAGGCCGCCTTCACGCCCCGCACCAAGGCCGTGATCGCGGTCTCGCTCTACGGCCAGTGCTGTGACGTCCCGGCCATCAAGGCGGTCTGCGACCGGCACCAGGCCTTCCTCGTCGAGGACGCCGCCCAGTCCATCGGCTCGGAATGGGAGGGGAAGCGCTCGGGCTCGATGAGCGACTTCGGCGGCTTCTCGTTCTTCCCCTCGAAGAACCTCGGCGGGGCAGGCGACGGCGGCATGGTGGTCGCGCAGAGCCAGGAGTTCGCCGACCGCGTCAGGTTGCTGCGCGAGCACGGCTCCAAGCCCAAGTACTACCACTCGCTGGTGGGCACCAACTCGCGGCTCGACGCGCTGCAGGCGGCGATCCTGCGGGTCAAGCTCAGGCATCTGGACCGCTGGAGCGAGGGCCGGGCGCGCAACGCGGCGCTCTACAACGGCCTCTTCGAGGGCTCGCGCGTGGTGCGGCCCCATCACGACCCGCGCACCCGCCACATCTACAACCAGTACGTGATCCGCGTCCCGAAGCGGGACGAACTGCGGAAGTTCCTGAGCGAGCGGACGATCGGCAACGAGGTCTACTACCCCGTGCCGCTCCATCTGCAGAAGTGCTTCGACTCCCTCGGCTACAAGGAGGGCGACATGCCCAACGCGGAAGCGGCCGCGACGGAGACCATCGCCCTGCCGATCTATCCGGAACTGACGGAAGAGCAGATCCGCTACGTGGCCGCCACGGTCCGGGAGTTCGTGGACTCGTAACGACCTTCGCTTTCCCGGCGCGTCCCGGCTCCCCGCCCTGAGCCAACGCGACCGGCCAGAGACCACCAGCCGCACCGGCCGAGCCTCGAGGCCGGGGCGGAGCGCCGGCACGCGGGCGTTCACCGCGCACCCACCCCAGGTGGGTCGCGGGCCGCCCGCCGGCCGGCCGGTGCGGCCCATCTCATGTCCGAAGACCAGCGCGAGTCCCTGCGCGAGTTGATGCGCCGGGTGGACGAGGTTCGTGGCCTCTCGGGGCACCCCGAGAGCCGGCTCGCCCTTGATCCCGGCGACGCCGACGCCCTGCGGGCGACCCTCGGCGAACTCGTCGAGGAGCTCGAGCTCAGCCAGCGCCGCCTGATCGAGACCAACGTGCAGCTCGTCTCGCTGCGCGAGGTCGCGAGCAGCGTGGTGAACACGGTGGACGCGGGGGAGACCACGCGCACCGTGACCCGCTACCTCGCCCGCGCCTTCGGCTTCGAAGAGGTCTTCCTGCTGCTCCTCGATCGCGAGAAAGAGCGGCTCGAAGGCACCTGGATGCACGGCGGCCACGACCACGGCGTGGCCCTCGAGTTGCCCGTGCTGGGGGAGCAGGGCGCCATCGTCCGCGCGCTGTGGCTCAACCGCACGGTCGCGCTCCACGCCGCGCAGCGCCATCCCGCGGCCCTGCTGCCCGACGGGCACCCGCTGCAGGAGATCCTCGCGGACCTCGGGGCCGTGGTGAGCATACCCCTGCAGCGCACCCACACGCTTCTGCCGGCAGTCGACACGCACGAACTGTGCGGTGCGCGCTGCATCCTCGGCGATGCCTCGGTGCTGGCCCCGCCCCCCGGCCCCGCGGCCGCGACCTGGGCCACCGACCGGGAGCAGCGTCAGCGCCACTGCCTGCACTGTGAGTTCATGCCACTGCTGGGCGTCCTCGGTGTGGCACGCGCCGGCCACGGGCGACGCGACGGGGCCCCGCGCCCGTTCGCCGTCTCCGAGATCACCATGCTCGAGTCCATCGCGCTCTCCATCGCGCCGATGGTCGAGAACGCCAGCCTCACCCAGGAGCTGCGCCGCAGCGAGCGCTTCCGCGAGCACGTGCTGGACAGCATGGCCGGCGCGCTGGTCGCTGTGGATCTGCGCGGCGCCGTGCTCACCTTCAACCGCGCGGCCGCGGACCTGCTCGGCTTCCGCGAGGACGAGGTGCTCGGCCACCCCTTCGGCGAGCTGGTGGGAGTGGACGGCGAAGCGGCCCTCCACGCCACGCTCGAGCACGGCCACGAGGCGGTCCGCGAGGAGGTCCTGCTGCGCGCGCGCGAGGGCTCGCCCGTGCCGGTGAGCCTCACGACCTCCCTGCTGCGCGATGAGAAGCGCGCCGTGTACGGCGCCATCGCGACCTTCGTGGACCTGACGCCGCTCAAGCGCGCCGAGGAGCACGCCCGCCAGCTCGACCGGCTGGCCGCGCTCGGGCGCTTCACGTCGAGCGTCGCGCACGAGATCCGCAACCCGCTCACCGGGATCGCGGCGGGCGTGCAGTACCTGTCGCGGGGGATCCCGCCCGCGGACCCGCAGCGCGAGAATCTCGAGTTCATCCTGAACGAGATCCGACGCCTCGACCGCATCGTGCAGGATCTCTTCGACATCACGCATCCGCGGCGCCTCCAGTTGCTGGTGCGCCCCATCGAGGAGACGGTGCAGCGCGCCGTACAGTGCCTCGAGGCGCTCTCCGGCGCCCGCGGCGTCACCGTGACCCTCGAGCTGCCGCCGCGCACGCCGCCGGTGCCGCACGATCCCGACCAGCTCGAGCAGGTGCTCATCAACCTCCTCAAGAACGCGGTCGAGGCTTCGGCGGCGGGCACCACGGTCCGCGTGCGGATCTCGTCCCTGCCGGCCCCCGCCGCACGGCGCGGACGCGCCACCACCCGCCCCGGTCCCGCTCCGGGCCCGCCGGGCGTGCAGATCCAGGTGGAGGACGAAGGCTGCGGCATCGCCCCCGAGGCGCAGCAGACCCTGTTCGAGCCGTTCTTCACCACCAAGCCGGGTGGGACCGGGCTCGGACTCTACATCAGCCACGACATCGTCAAACGCCACGGCGGACGCCTGGCGGTCAGCAGCGACCCGGGGCGGGGCACCACCTTCGCGGTGGAACTGCCCCTGGAGAACCACGGAGGGACCCCATGAGCAAGGCCAACATCCTCGTGGTGGACGACCAGGAGTCGATCCGCCACTTCGTCAGCAAGGCGCTCGGCGACGAGGGCTACACGGTGCAGACCACCGGCTCGCTGCGCGAGGCCCGCCAGGTGCTCGAACACGACGCGCCGGACCTCGGCATCTTCGATCTCAAGCTCCCGGACGGGACCGGCATCGACCTGCTGCGCGAGGTCAAGCGGGCGCACCCGGAGATCCCGATCATCCTGATGACCGCCTTCGGCGAGATCGAAACCGCGGTCGAGGCCATGAGTGCGGGGGCCTACTGGTTCGTGAAGAAGCCCTTCCAGAACGAGGAGCTGCTGGCGCTGGTGGGCCGCGCGCTGGAGTCGCAGAAGCTGTGGCTCGAGCTGCGGCGCCTGCGCAATGCCGCCTTCACGGACGAGGACTACCTGCACTCCTCGAGCCCGCGCATGCAGGAGTGCTACGCCATCGCCGAGCAGGTCGCGCGCGGTGACACCACCAGCGTGCTGATCGAGGGCGAGAGCGGCACCGGCAAGGAGTACTTCGCCAATCTCATCCACCGCATGAGCGGCCGCCACGACAAGCCCTTCGTCGAGATCAACTGCGCGGCCATCCCCAGCGAGCTGCTCGAGAGCGAGCTGTTCGGGCACGAGAAGGGCGCCTTCACCGACGCCCGCTCCCAGAAACAGGGGCTGCTCGAGCTGGCGAACAACGGCACGCTCTTCCTGGACGAGATCGGGGAGATGAGCGCCATGCTCCAGGTGAAACTGCTGCGCGTCCTCGAGCGGCGCATCTTCAAGCGGGTCGGCGGGATGAAGGACATCTCGGTCAACGTGCGCGTCATCTCGGCCACGAACCAGGACCTCGACCGCTCGGTGCAGGACGGCAGGTTCCGCGAGGACCTCTACTACCGGCTCAAGGTCGTGCCCCTCTTCGTGCCGCCCCTGCGCGAACGCAAGGAGGACATCCTGCCGCTCTCGCGCCTGTTCATGGACCGCTTCGCGCGTCAGTTCAAGAAGCCCTTCCACGAGATCGGGGCCCCGGCCGAGCGTCTCCTGCTGGACTACCCCTGGCCAGGGAACATCCGCGAGCTCAAGAACCTCTTCGAGCGCACCGTCCTGCTGGAGACCGGCGAGCGGCTCGAGCCGCACCACCTCAAACTCAGCGCGCGCTCTCACGCGGACGCCGAGCTCACCGTCGGACAGAAGCTGGACGAGTTCCTCAACGGCTCGATGATGCCGGGGAGCATCCCCTTCGAGGCCCTGATCGAGCAGGCGGAGCGCGCCTTGATTCTGCGTGCCTCGTGTGCTACGAACTGGAACCAGTCGAAGACGGCGGAGCTTCTCCAGCTCAAGCGTGACAAACTGCGCTATCGCATGAAGCTCTACCAGATCAACGGTCGGAAGGAAGGAGCCCTGGCTCCAGCGGAGTAGACCTCCACGTCGGTTTCCCTGCGTTCCCGGGCGGGCCTGCTCGCCCTGGCAGCCTCGCTGCTCGGCGCTGGCTCGTGTGGCTACACCACGAGCCCGGCCTTGCTGCCCGCGCACCTGAAGACCGTGGCCATACCGGTCTTCGAGAACTCCACGACGGAGTACACGCTCGAGCAGGACGTCACGAACGCGGTCATCGAGCGCTTCGTGAAGGACAACCACCTGCGGGTGGTGGACGAGCGCTCGGCGAACGCCGTCATCCGCGGCAAGCTCACCGGCTACAAGAACGCGGTCTTCGGCTTCTCCGCCGCCAACCGGGCGCAGGAGTACCGCGTCACGCTCACCTGCTCCGTGGTGTTCAAGGACCTCGTGAAGAACCGCGAGATCTGGAACGAGTCCGACCTGGTCAAGACGGCCAACTATTTCGTGGTGGACGTGCCGGGGCAGCCGGCGCGCACGGAGCTCGATGGACGCAAGGAAGCCATCACCAAGATCGCCGACGAGATCCTCACCCGCTCGGTCGAAGGCTGGTAGCCCGCCCGCAGCCGGGGCGGAGCGCCCCGGCCCCGTCCGGCCCGCCGTGCCCGCGCTGAAGCGCTCCGCCGCGGTCCGCGGGAGCGCTCCACCGTCGGCGCGCCGTGCGCCCGCGGATGGGCTCGAGCTGATCGAGCGCTTCCGCCGCGGCGACTTCCCGGCCATGCTCTACCTCGAGGGGCCGAGCGAGTCCCTGAAGGCCGCGCTGCTCGCCGAGTTGCGCCGCGCCTGGGCCCGGGCCTGCCCCGAAGCCCCCCTGGCGCGCGTCTTCCGCGCGGCCGAGGCCGGCATCGAGGAGATCCTCGCCGCCTTCCAGGGGGCCTCGCTCTTCAGCCCGCGCGACCTCATCCTGGTGCTCGAGGTCGAGGACCTGGGCCGCAGCGAGAAGCGCGTGGCGGCCCTGGCCGCCGGGCTCGCGACTCCGGGCGGCGGCTCGTGCCTGGTGCTTCACGAGTCCGAGGCCGACGCGCCCCGCAAGTCGCTCGAGCCGCTGCGCGCCGCCTCGTCGCTGCGCTGGGTCGCCGAGGTGCCCGCGCGGCCGGAGTTGCTGCGCTGGGGCCATTGCCGGCTGGCCGACGACGATCTCGACCTCGAGCCGGGCGTGGTCGAGGCCGTGGCCGACGCCTGCGAGGGCGACCCGCTCACGTTCTTCAACGAACTCGAGAAGCTCGACGTGATCGCCCCGCTCGTGGACGGCCGCCGCCGCATCACGCGCCAGGCCGCGGACACGATGCTCAAGCCCGTGCTCGGCGCGGACCTGCCCGAATACCTCTCCGCCGTGGCGCTGGGGCGTTCGCGAGTTCGCCGGCCGGGCGCTCGCACGCCTGCTCACGGCCGGCGTGGGGGAGGGCACCGTGCTCTTCGCCCTGTCGAACCTGGTGGGTGGCGCACTGGGGGGCTGGGCGCGGAACAAGGAGCTGAGCGCGGCGCTCGCACGCCGTCGCACGCCACGCGAGCTGGCTCGCTCGCTCGACGCCATCTATCGCGCCGAGGCCGCCTGGAAGGGCGGCCGCGCCGACGTGGTCGCGGTGCTCGAGCAGGCCACCCGGGCGGTGTGCGGGTAGGAGTGGTCAGGCGGCACGGCGGGAAGCTCGCAGCGAGGGTCCGGGCCCCGGCCGGCGCAGGATGCGACGGCCGGGGAATTGCCCGGGAGCGAGCACGGCCAGGATGGCCGCGCGCAGCGTCCTCGCGCAGGGCTTCCCGCCGTGCCGCCTGACCACTCGCGCGCTTGCGGGCGCCCCGCGGTCCGGCGTGACTCCGCCCGCCCCATGCCGTAATCTTCGCCGTCCCGAGTCGCACCGAACCCCTCACCCCTTCCAAGAGGCCATGAGCAAGCACTATCCGTTCGCCGAGGTCGAGCCTCGCTGGCAGGCCTACTGGGAGGAGCACAGGACCTTCCGGGCCGAGGAGCCGTCGGCGAAGCCGAAGTTCTACTGCCTCGACATGTTCCCGTACCCCTCCGGGGCCGGGCTGCACGTCGGCCACGCCGAGGGCTACACCGCCACCGACATCGTCTCGCGCTACAAGCGCATGCGCGGCTTCAACGTGATGCACCCCACGGGCTGGGACGCCTTCGGCCTGCCGGCCGAGCAGTACGCCATCAAGACCGGCGTGCACCCGGCGATCACGACGGCGCAGAACATCGCCAACTTCCGGCGCCAGATGAAGCGCATCGGGCTCTCCTACGACTGGGACCGCGAGGTCGACACGACCGACCCGGCCTACTACCGCTGGACCCAGTGGATCTTCCTCAGGCTCTTCGAGCGCGGCCTGGCCTACGTGGCCGAGGTGCCGGTCAACTGGTGCCCCGAGCTGGGCACCGTGCTCGCCAACGAGGAGATCGTCGACGGCAAGAGCGAGATCGGCGGCTTCGACGTGGTGCGCCGGCCGATGCGCCAGTGGGTGCTGAAGATCACCGCCTACGCCGACCGCCTGCTCGAGGACCTGAAGCTCGGTGGACTGGCCGGCCAGCACGCTCGAGATGCAGAAGAACTGGATCGGCCGCTCGACCGGCGCCGACGTGGACTTCGCGCTCGAGGGCGTGAACGGCAAGCCTGCGCATCTTCACGACCCGGCCCGACACGCTCTTCGGCGCCACCTACATGGTGCTCGCCCCCGAGCACCCGCTGGTCGCGGCGCTGACCAGGCCGGCGCAGCGCGCCGGCGGTCGAGGCCTACCGCGCGGCCGCCGCGCGCAAGAGCGACCTGCAGCGCGCCGAGCTGGCCGAAGGAGAAGACCGGCGTCTTCACCGGCTCGCTGCGCGGTCAACCCCGTGAACGGCGAGCGGCTGCCGATCTGGATCGCCGACTACGTGCTGATGAGCTACGGCACCGGCGCCATCATGGCCGTGCCCGGGCACGACCAGCGCGACTGGGAGTTCGCGCGCGCCTTCGATCTGCCCATCGTCGAGGTGGTCACGGGCGGGCGACGTCGCGCAGCAGGCCTTCGTCGAGATCGAGCGCGGCACGATGGTCAACTCGACCACGCCCGACGGCTCGTTCTCGATCGACGGGCTCACGCCCGACGAGGCCATCGGGAAGATCACCGAGTGGCTCGAGCGGACCGGCAAGGGCCAGGCGGCGGTCAACTACAAGCTGCGCGACTGGCTCTTCTCCCGCCAGCGCTACTGGGGCGAGCCGTTCCCGATCGTCTGGGTGGACGGCGCGCCGCAGGCCCTGCCCGAGCAGATGCTGCCGGTGCGCCTGCCCGAGACGAAGGACTTCCGGCCGCAGGCGACGGGGGAGAGGCCGCAGAGCCCGCTGGCCGCCCTGACCGACTGGGTCCGGACGCACCGACCCCGCGAGCGGGAAGCCCGCCCTGCGCGAGACCAACACCATGCCGCAGTGGGCGGGCTCGTGCTGGTACTACCTGCGCTTCCTCGATCCGAAGAACGAGAGCGCGCTGGTGGACCCGGCGAAGGAGCGGTACTGGATGCCGGTGGACCTCTACGTCGGCGGGGCCGAGCACGCCGTGCTGCACCTGCTCTACGCGCGCTTCTGGCACAAGGTGCTCTACGACATCGGCGTGGTCAGCACGCCCGAGCCGTTCCTGAAGCTCGTCCACCAGGGCATCATCCTGGGCGAGGACGGCGAGAAGATGTCCAAGCGCTGGGGCAACGTCGTCAACCCCGACGACGTCATCGACCAGTACGGGGCCGACGCGCTGCGGCTCTACGAGATGTTCATGGGGCCGCTCGAGGCGATGAAGCCCTGGAGCACGAGCAGCGTGGAGGGTGTCACGCGCTTCCTCGACCGGCTCTGGCGCCTCTGCGTCGAGGAGGACGGCCGACCGAGTCCCGCGCTCGGCGAGGACGCGCCGGACGTGGCCACCGAGCGGCTCGTGCACCAGACCGTGAAGAAGGTCACCGAGGACATCGAGAGCCTCAAGTTCAACACCGCCATCGCCCAGATGATGGTCTGCGTGAACGAGTTGACGAAGCTGGAGCGCCGGCCGCGGTGGGCGATCGAGCGCCTGGTGCTCGTCCTGTCACCCTTCGCCCCGCACCTCGCCGAGGAGCTCTGGCAGCGCCTGGGCCACGCCGGGAGCCTGGCCTACGAGCCGTGGCCCGCCTGGGACCCGGCCCTGGTCCTCGAGGACACGGTCACCGTGGCCATCCAGGTCAACGGCAAGCTCCGGGCGACCCTGGAGCTGCCCCGGGACCTGGAGGCCGGTCAGGTCCGGGAGGCGGCGCTCGCCGACGAGCGGATCCAGAAGTACCTCGAGGGCGCGACCCTCAGGAAGGTGATCTACGTCCCGAACAAGCTCCTGAGCCTGGTCGTCTCGCCGACGTAGGCGCGCCCTCTTCGCCTCTGACGCTGAAGCCCGCGGGGGAGACCCTGCGGGCTTCAGCCCGTCGGGGGCCGGCGGCGGCGGGCGGTTTCGCGGTGGCGACGGGCCAGGGCTGTAGGTTGACATAATAGGTCTTATGCGCCATACGGCCCATTTGCCCCTCCGGCCCCGATCCACCCGGCCGGAGGCCTGCTCCGGGCCCCTCCACACCCCGACTCCCGCCGCCCGCAGTCGGCACCTCGGCAGCGAGCGGCGCCGCTCTTGCCCCTAGTCCCGGAACCGGTACTTCAACAGCGTCCACAGCGCCGACACGCCGTCCGTCCAGCGGATCTTCTTGCCCTCCGCCGCACTCCGTCCCGCGTAACGGATCGGCACCTCGTGGATGCGCACGCCCCGTTTGCGGACCCTGGCCGTGACCTCGGGGCAGAACTCGAAGCGGTTGCACCGGAGCGGCAGGCTGCGGATGAGATCCGTGCGGAACGCCTTGTAGCACGTGGCCTCGTCGGTGATCCGGGCCGTGTAGAGCAGATTCGCCGCCCAGGTCAGCAGGTAGTTCGCGAGCCGGTTCGCCGGTTGCATGCCCGTGATGGTCCCGCGGAAGCGCGAGCCGTACACCGCCTGCGCCTCGCCCCGGACGATGGGTCCGATCAGCTCGTGGAACTGCTCGGGATCGTACTCGAGGTCGGCATCCTGGATGATGACGATGTCACCGGTCACGAGCTCGAGCCCGCTCCGGATGGCGGCGCCCTTGCCCTCGTTGACGGGCTTGTAGAAGGTCACGAGCGGGTGCAGCTTCTTCTGCTCCTCGAGGAGCTCGCGGGTCCGATCCGTGGAGGCGTCGTCCACCACGATGATCTCCTTCTCGATGTCCACGTGCCGGACCGCATCCAGGACCTGCACGATGTGCCGGGCCTCGTTGAAGCAGGGGATGATGATGGAGAGCTTCAAATGAGCCTCAGGGATGGCATCCGTGGACTGCTGCGCTCGATTCGTCCAGGCGGGCACGGGAGTCGTCCGTCGGCCCGAGATTACCCTCCACCCGCCGGGGCCGCAACGCGCGCTCCCCCTGGCGGACTCCGCCCCCCGGCTGCGGTTCACCTGCGGCGCCCACCCCCGCGCCTGGATCCCCCCCGCCCGGGTCGCGCGGGCTGCGCGCGACCGCGATGCGTGGTAATGCTCTCCTGCGACCCCAACCACCGCAGGAGGTGACTGACCGATGAGAGCCGTCGACCCCGCGACCGGGAAGCTCATCCGCGACTATCCGGAGCACACCGGGAACGAGGTCACCGCCCGGCTCGAGCGCGCGGGCGCGGCCTTCCACGCGTGGAGCCTGCGCCCCGCGGGCGAACGGGCCGCCTTGCTGCGTTCCCTGGCGGGCGTCCTGCGCGCCGGCCTTCCCTCCCACGCCGCGCTCATGACCCTCGAGATGGGCAAGCCCATCGCCCAGGCCGAGGCCGAGGTCGAGAAGTGCGCGATGACCTGCGACTGGTTCGCCGACCACGCTCCGGCCCTGCTCGAGCCCGAACCCGCGGCCACCGAGGCGGCCGCGAGCTACGTGCGCTTCGACCCGCTGGGCGTGGTGCTCGCGGTCATGCCGTGGAACTTCCCCTTCTGGCAGGTGATCCGCTGCGCCGCGCCCGCGCTGGCCGCGGGGGACACGGTCGTGCTCAAGCACGCCTCGAACGTCCCGGGCTGCGCACTCACCCTCGAGAGCGCCTTCCGCGCCGCGGGCTTCCCGGAGGGCGCGTTCACCACGCTGCTGGTCCCGTCGCGTGCGGTCGGCGAGATCATCGCGCACCCGGCGGTGCGCGCGATCTCGCTCACCGGCAGCGAGTCCGCGGGGCGGCAGGTGGCCGCCCTCGCGGGCGCTTCGCTCAAGAAGACGGTGCTCGAGCTGGGCGGCTCGGACGCCTTCGTCGTGCTGGCGGACACCGACGTCGTCCACGCAGCGGCGCAGGCGGCGCTCGCCCGCACCCTCAACAACGGGCAGAGCTGCATCGCCGCCAAGCGCTTCATCGTCGAGGAACCGGTCGCCGCGCGCTTCGAGGACGCCCTGGTCGAGCACCTGGCGGCACTGCGGGTGGGCGACCCGCGGGACCGCGCGACCCAGCTGGGCCCGCTCGCGCGCCCGGACCTGGTGGACGAGCTGGAGGACCAGGTACGGCGCACCGTGGCCGCGGGCGCCACACTGCGCCTGGGCGGCACGCGGCGGAAGGGCCCCGGCTGCTTCTTCCCTCCCGCCGTCCTCACCGGCGTCCAGCCGGGCATGGCGGCCTTCGACGAGGAGACCTTCGGTCCGGTCGCGCCCGTGACGCGCGCGCGCGACGCGGAGCACGCGCTCGAGCTGGCGAACCGTTCGCGCTACGGACTCGGGGCGAGCGTCTGGAGCGCCGACCTCGAGCGCGGCCGCGCGCTGGCGGCACGGCTCGAGGCAGGCGCCGTGTTCATCAACGAGACGGTCAAGTCCGACCCCCGGCTGCCCTTTGGCGGCGTCAAGTGTTCGGGCTACGGCCGCGAGCTCGCGGCCTTCGGCCTGCGGGAGTTCGTGAACGTCAGGACGGTCTGGGTGAGATGAGACCGCACGCCCCCGGGCCGGGCAGCCAGGGGGCGTACGGGACCGCGGCTGGGGGAGCCTCTCACGCGCTCCACATGTACGCCCCGTACGAGGCATCGGGCACGGAGAAGCGCACCAGGTCCGCGGCGGGCAGGCTCTCGACGGGCACGCCGCCCTGCATGAGCTGCACCAGCAGGTCCACGTTGTCCCCCGCCTTCAAGCCCAGGCTGGCGAAGGACAGCCCCAGCTCGAGCACGGTCCCGATGTGGCATTCGCCGCCCGGCACGGGCGTGGCCGCGGCGTCCTCCGAGCGGCGCACGACCGGCCGCGCGCCCGTCTCGAGTCCCTGGACCGTGACGCGGATGGGGTGCGGCGCGAGGAAGTCGAGCAGCAGGTCGTACTCCGCGCCCGGGGGCGCGTTCGCGAGGAAGTCGAGCCGCACGTAGAAGCGGGCGTCGTCGTAACCGAAATACAGGTCGCGCCCGACCCCCGCATCGCGGTGCATCGAGCCGCCACCCGCACCCAGGACGTGACGCCCGGCCGCGTACCACTCGTAGAAATGGGTCGGCCGGCCGTCGATCGTCGGGTGCACGAAGCCCAGCGGCTGCGTGGCCAGGTCGGGGCGGTGGGTGAAACGCGCCACCGCGACCTGCAGCCAGCTCGGCGCGGGCAGCCCCGCGCGCTCGTAGACGGCCTGCAGGTGCTCGCGGAAGATGCGGTCGAAGAGCCCCTTGTCCTCGGTGTAATGGTCGTCGCCGAACCACCAGAACCAGTCCGAGCCTTCGGCTGCGTAGAGCGATTCCCACGCGGCCGGGCAGTTCTCGGGCGTCTTGCGCGCCTCGACCAGCGCGCGGCGCGCCCGTGCCAGCAGTTCCCAGGCCCGGTTCTTCTCCGGATGCCCGATCCAGATGTGGAAGTCGGCATCGATCCAGGAGCCGGAGTGGAGGTCGTGCAGCTCGGCCGAGGGCGGCGTCTTCGCCAGGACCTCGGAAGGCGTCACGGTGCGGATATCGGGCGCCGCCTCGAGCGCGGCATACAGCGCCTCCAGGAACGGTCCACCGTCGGCCGGGTAGTTCTCCCAGCAGTTCTCGCCATCGAGGATCACCGAGACCAGCGGGCGCCGCCCCGGGATGGCCTGCTCGCGGGCGATGCGGCGCACCCGCCCGATGAAGTCGGCGACCGCTTCCAGGGTCTCCCAGTGGTAGTAGACGAATCCGATGCGGTCCGAGAGCTCGCGGTCGCGGAAGAAGAAGTCGACCGCCCCGGCTGCCGTGCGGTAGCGCCACGGCTGGTAGAGCACGGGGTGGTGACGCTCACCCGCCGGCAGCGACTGCCACAGCACGCCCTCGTCGGTGGCGAGCCAGCGCACCCCCGCGCGCGCCGCCAGCTCCACGGCCTCGGGGCTCACGCCGCCCTCCGGCGGCCACATCCCCGCCGGGCGTGCGCCGAAGGCGAGCGCGTGCCGGTCGGAGGCGCGCTCGATCTGGCGTTCGGCGTCCTCGGGCACGGCGAACAGCTCGCTCGGCAGCGCGATCTCGGGGCGCGCGCGCCGCGCGACGCGCGTGTCCACCAGCAGCGGCAGGATCGGATGGTAATAGGCCGACTCGGACAGTTCGACCTGGCCGCGCTCGGCCAGCGCCCGGTAGGCCGGGATCACCCGGGCGACGATGCGACCGTAGAGCGCCAGCAGGCCGTCGCGGTGCTCCTCGAGGAAATCACCTCCGGTGGCCATGGCCGCGGCTGCCTCGGGCTCCCCGAGCAGCACCGGGTCGAGCCAGGCGAGCAGGAACCAGCACTCGATGGCCAGGATCTCCGCGACCGTGGGCTCGTTGACGCCGGAGCCGCGCGCGCGGGCGACCCGCAGGCCGAGCGCCCGGTAGCGAGGCCAGCGCTCCAGCGCGTGCCGCGGGGCGGCCACGCAGCGTGACAGCACCGCGGCGCGCTCGCCATCGGTCAGGCTCTCGACGGGTCTCGCGAGCAGGTCGAACAGGGTCTCGTGGCCACCGGCCGCCGCCTCGTCGAGCTGATCCAGCAGCGCGGGAACGAAGTTGAACGTGGCATGCACACCCGGGTGGCCCTCGAGGTGCAGAGCCATGTCCAGATAGTCCTTGGCGGCGTGCAGGCGCACCCACGGCAACAGGGCGCGACCCTCGCGGGGGCTGCGATAGTCCGGCTGGTGGTGATGCCAGAGGAAGAGCAGATCGACCGGGGACTGATCGCTCAAGGCGTCCTTCTCGAACGGCCGGCCGCGTCAGCGCGGCGCGGCAGCCAGCTCTACCCGCAGGATGCGGGCGCGATTCGCGTACGAGGTCTCCCCATACTCGTCGAGCAGGCGCTTCAGCACCGGATCGGCTTCCTTCGGCTGGTTCATCTGCCGGTAGCAGCGCGCGGCCGCGTAGAGGAACTCGGCCGACGATTCGCGGTCGAACCTGCCCACCAGGCCCTCGTAGACGGGTGCAGCATCCTTGAACTGGTGGTCGCTCTCGAGCGCATAGGCGAGGCTGCGGCGCACGGCGTCGGCGACCAGCCCGGACTTCTTCCTGGCAAGGTAGAGCTGGTACTCCGCGGCCGACTCCTTGAACTTCCCGAGCCAGAACTGGGCGTCGCCCGCCAGCCGGTGTGCGTCGATGCCGCTCGGGCTGTTGGGCCACTGCTCGGCGACCTGTCGCGCCACCGGGAGCGAACGGTCGTAGGCGCCCTGCCAGAAGTACAGGTTCGCCTCGGCGAGCTTCCCGGCCGCCTGCTCCTCATCGGCCGCGCGAGCGCGCAGGATGAAGAACGCGCCCATCGCGATCACCGCGATCACGCCCAGACCGATCAACGACATCCGCCCGTACCGCGCCCAGTGGGCGGAAATCGAGTCCAGAAGCTTTGCTCCCGGATCTTCCAGTCGAGCCGACTCTCGCTCTAACGTCAAGACACTCCTCCGGTTCGAAGGACAGGCTCGACCTCGGTCCGAGGTCGACTGAACGGCGACAGACGGGGAACCTTATCCCGTGGCCGGGTGACCGTCAAGCCACGCCGGGATATCCGTACTTAGCCGGCTTCCGGTCCGTGCGAGCCCCGCCGCCCACGGCCAAGCTCCGAAGGCGTGCCCCGGGGAGTCGGAGGGCGGCTAAGTACGGACACGCTCGCCCTCCGACTCCCCGGGGCACGCCACGCCGCAAGGGACGCGGCGGGGACGAGCGCGCGCCGAGCCCGGCAGCAAGCGCGGCGCGGACAGGGGCCGCCCGTCGGTCACGGCGCGCAGCGCACGCACGCCACCGCCCCGTGCGCGCGAACCAGCATCTCCGCTCGCGTCCCGCACGAGGGGCACCTCGGCAGGTCCGGGCACCCGCGCGCCACGTCCACCAGGCTCTTCAGCCGCACGTGCACCGCCCCCGAGCGCAGCTCCTGCTCCAGGTCCGCGACCGGCCAGGCCCACTCCGAGAGCCCCCAGACCCGCATCTCCGTCCGGATCGCCCAGCGCCCGCGCACCTCGGCCGCGCGCCGGTCCCACTCGAGCTTGATCGACGTGCTGTCGCCCTGTTCGAGTTCCACCTCGTCGCCGTTCGACGTGCGGCGCCGCAGACGCTCCTGCTCCTCCTCGAGCCGGGCCGTGAAGAAGGCGCCCAGACGCTCGAGCTCGGCGTCGCGCAGCCGGCCCATCTGCCGCTCCCACTCCTGCTCGCGCTCCTCGAGCAGCCGCTCGAAGTGGGCGCGCGTGACCTCCATCCAGCGCGCGCGCTGCTCGGGCTCCAGCTCCTCCTCCATCTGGTAGAGCCCGTCGCGCGAGCGCACGCCCGGCACCTCGGGGGCGCTGTGCCACTCCAGCAGCTCGCCGGTGGGCCCGATCAGCACCACCCAGGGCTCCTGCCAGGGCAGCCCGCCCCAGCGCGTCGCCACCGCGTGGAACGAGACGCGGCGCTCGTAGCGCACGGGCCCCAGGCGCGCCGGCCCCCACGACAGGCCCCGCACCTTGCAGACCGTCGCGAGCCCTTCCTCGCTCACCCCGGGCACGTGCGCCAGCGCCGTGCGCCGCGTGAGCACCGGCTCCTCCATCGCGGCCTCGAGGATGCGCCGCCCGGCACTGCTGCCGGGTGCCGTGAACCAGGCGCCACGCGGCAGGGTCGCGCGCAGCGGATCGAAGACCAGGCGCACGCGCTGGCGGCGCCAGCGGCGGCGCAGGGCGGCCGCCAGGTCCACCTCCCAGTCGCCGCGCGCCGCCGGCTTGACCGTGCAGCCATCGGCCTCGAGCCAGCGGCCCACGAACTCGCGCCACGCGGGCGGCAGGCTGGGGGGCGGCGCGGGCGACATGCCGGTCCCGCCGTCACTGCCCGGCCCCCGCCGCGCGTCAACGCGCCGGGCTGCCGCGCTCTTCGTGGTCGACCGCGGGGGGCTCACGCCTCCTCCTTCTCCGTCACCGAGGGGAACAGCCAGTCCTCGGAGTCCTTCTGCTGCTGGTAGAGCCGGCGCGCCACCACCAGGTGCTGGGCCAGTTCGGCGAACTTGCGCTTGCGCACACGCGGGTTGGTGGACTCGGTCCAGCGCCGGAAGACCTCGTCCTCGAACGAGCCCGAGATCTGCCAGGTCCCGAGGATCTCCTCCATCTCGCCCACCACCAGCTCGAACATGCGGATCTTGCGCTCGAGGATCTCGAGCACGTAGGCCTCGATGGTGCCGCGCGCGACCAGGTTGATGACGCGCACCGGGTGGCGCTGCCCGAGGCGGTGCACGCGCCCGATGCGCTGCTCCACGCGCATCGGGTTCCACGGCAGGTCGTAGTTGATGACGATCCGCGCGAACTGGAGGTTCCGCCCCTCGCCGCCGGCCTCGGTGCTCACCAGCACCGGCGAGACGGTGCGAAAGTGCTCGAGCGCCTCCTCCTTCTCGCGCCAGCCCAGCTCCCCGTGGAAGACCGACGGCTCCACGCCCGTGGCCTCCAGGGCGGAGACGATGGCGTCCTGGGTGGAGCGGAACTGCGTGAAGATGATGGCCTTCTCCCCCGCGAGCCCGCCCAGCACGCGCTGCAACGTGCGCAACTTCGACGGACTCGCCGAGACCGCCTCCGCGCGCGCGGCCAGCAGCTTCAGGCGCCGCTGGTCGAGCCCGTCCGGGCGATGCGTCAGGCGCTCGAGCGTGGCCCGCGCCGCGGCCCAGGACGAGCCCATCTCCTTCTGCAGAACCATGAGGGTGAAGTAGTGCGGGCGACCGGGCCCGCCGTGCTCGCCGTGGACGGCCTCGGCCACGAACTCGCTCACCTGCCGATAGAGACCGCGCTCCGGCGCGGTCTGCGTCACCCAGCGGGTCTCCACCTTGCGCGGGGCGAAGACCAGGTCGGTGTCGCCGCGCCGCGTGCGGATCATGACCACCTTGAGCAGGTTGCGCAGCCGGGGCGTGTTGCGCGGCGTGCGCTTGTCGTGCCCCGAGAGGAAGTCACGGCGGAACTGCGAGAAGGTGCCCACCGTCCCGGGGCGCGTCAGCGTCACCAGGTTGTAGAGCTCGCGCATGTCGTTCTGGACCGGCGTGGCGGTGAGCAACAGCAGGTAGCGGGGGTTCAGGTCGTTCACGAACCTCCAGCCCAGCGTGAGGTGGTTGCGCAGGCGGTGCGCCTCGTCCACCACCACCATGTCGTAGTTGGCGCCGCGCACCCGACGGCGATGGCGCTCGTGCCGCGCGGTCTCGAGCGAGGAGATGACCAGCGGATGGCGGCCCCACTGCCCCGCCGGGCCACGGGAGACCACGAAATCGAGCTCGAACTTCTCCCACAGCTCGGCCCGCCACTGCTCGCACAGCGAGGCCGGCACCAGCACCAGCACCGTCCGCGTCGCGCCCCGCAGCAGATACTCCTTGATGACGATGCCGGCCTCGATGGTCTTGCCCAGCCCCACCTCGTCGGCCAGGATGCAGCGCCCGTTCAGGTCGCGCATGACCTTCACGCAGGCCGCGATCTGGTGGGGGAAGCGCTCGACGCCGCGCAGGGAGTCGAGCGAGATGAGCCGGTCCGTGCCGGCCCAGCCGGACCAGCGCTCGGCCTGCGAGTGCAGCTCGAAGCGCGTGGCCGGCACCGCCCGGCCACGCTGCCAGGACTCCAGCAGCCGGTCGCCCTGCGCGTGCCAGACCCGTGCGGGCGACACGGCCTCGCCCGCCGCCGGCGCGGGCGCGCCCGCCTCCACGACGACCCACTCGCGTTGCGCCGAGAGGCGGCGCAGCCGGCCGTCGAAGACCACCTCCAGCACCTCGCGGCCGCGGTCGGTGTGGACCTCGACCACGAGGCCCTCGCCGAACTGCGGGTGCCGCAGCCGCTGGCCGACCTGGTAGGCCTGGGCCTTCGTCAACTCCACAATGCGGCCTCCTCCCCCGGCGCAGGGACGGTCACCTCGGCCCCCACCTTCTCGCGCAGCAGGCCGGCCAGGGTCTCCGCGGGCCCGACGTCACCGTGCACCAGGAAGATGCGCCGCGGCGCGGGATCGAGCTGGCCGACCCAGTCCAAGATCTCGGCCTGGTCCGCGTGCGCGCTGAAACCATCCAGCGCCGCCACCTCGCAGAGCCGGCGGGCGGGCTCGCCGAAGATGTTCACGAGCTCGGCGCCGTCCCGCAGGCGGCGGCCCAGCGTGCCCTCGGCCTGGTAGCCCACGAACAGCACGGTGTTCTTCGGGTTGCCGATCCCGTAGCGCAGGTGGTGCAGGATGCGGCCGCCTTCGCACATCCCCGAGGCGGCGATGATGATGCACGGCTCGTCGCGCTCGTTGAGCGCCTTGGATTCCTCCGCGCTGCTCACGTAGCGCAGGCGCGCGAAGCCGAAGGGCGCGCCGCCGTGGTTCACGAAGGCGTCGTGCGTCTCGGCGTCGAAGCACTCGGGGTGCTGCCGATAGACGCCCGTGGCGACCCGCGCCAGCGGGCTGTCCACGAAGATCGGCACGTCCGGCACCGCGCGGCGCTCGAGCAGGTCGTGCAGGGTCGCCACCAGCTCCTGCGTCCGCCCCACCGCGAACGAGGGCACGATGAGCCGGCCGCCGCGCCCGAGCGTGCGCGTCACCGTCTCCTGCAACGCCCGCACGGTCTCATCCTCGGGCGGGTGCCGCCGGTCGCCGTAGGTGCTCTCCAGCACCAGCACGTCCACACCCCGCGGGACCTCCGGATCGCGCAGGATGGGCCGCGCGCAACGTCCCAGATCCCCGCTCATCCCCAGCCGCAGGGTGCGCCCCCCGTTGCGGAACTCGAAGACCGTGAGCGCCGAGCCGAGGATGTGGCCGGCGTCCAGATACTCGACCTCGATCCCCTCGGCCAGCGTCCACGGCTCGCGGTAGCCGTGCGTCTCGAAGCGCTCGAGCGTGGGCACCACGTCGGCGGGCCGGTAGAGCGGCTTGCGGGGCGGCTGGTACTTCGCCCGCAGGCGGCGGTTCACGTGCTCGAGGTCGCGCTCCATCAGGAACGCGCTGTCCGCCAGCAGCGGGCGCACGAGGTCCGCGGTGGCCGGCGTGAGGTGGATCGCGCCGCGGAAGCCCTGGCGGACGAGCGTCGGCAGGTTCCCGGTGTGGTCCAGGTGGGCGTGCGAGACCACCACCGCCTCGAGTTCCTCGGGCGCGAAGCCGAACGCGCGATTCACGCGGTCCGCCTCTTCCCGGTGGCCCTGGTAGATGCCGCAATCGAAGAGCCAGGAGCGCGGGCCGAAGCGCAGCAGGTGGCGCGACCCGGTCACCGTGCGGGCCGCGCCCTGGAAGGCGATGGCGAGCGGCAGCGTCATCACAGGCTCGCGTACATGATCAAGCCGGCGGAGAACTGGATGTCGTGGTTCACCTTCCCGTCCAGGAAGATCGCGTGGTAGCGCGCCGCGAAATCGAAGGCCACGCTCTGCCAGAAGAAGCGCTCCACGCCCGCCCCGGCGCTGAGGTAGGCGCCATCGCCGAACGGGTACTCGTTCTCGCCGTCGTTCAGGGCGAAGATCGGGTGCGCGAGACCCGCGCCGACGCTCACCAGCTTCGTCGTCTTCGTGCGCGTGCCGAACAGCTGGTAGAAGTCCGCGCCGTAGAGGAACAGGTTGAGCCGCTTGTAGGCATACGGATCGTTCGCGTCGAGCGGTGGTTCGTTCGGGTACATGAGGTCCGGCACCTTGTCCAGCGTGCGCACGTCGAGGCCGTGGCCCTCGAAGGTGAGCCCGAAGCCGCGCTCGTAGCGCATCCGGTAGCGCACGCGCATCGCCAGCCCCGGGCCACTGCCGAACACGTCGCCCACGTTCCCGCTGTCGAGCAAGGTGCCGTAGAGACCGCTGAGGCCCACGCCCACCTGCCCGGGACGCGGGAGCACGACCACCGTCCCGGCGCGCGCCGGGACGACCGCGAGGGCGCCGAGCGTCACGCCGAGGACGAGCACCACCACCGCCACGAACCAGCCGCCACAGGTCCTGCCCATTCGAGACTCCTTCCTGAATCGATTTCCCTCAGCCGCGAGGGTGGAAGGTGCGATGCACCTCCCGGAGATAGGCCCGGTCCAGATGAGTGTAGATCGCGGTCGTCGCCACCGAAGCGTGGCCCAGCAACTCCTGCACCACCCGCAGGTCCGCGCCGCCGTGCAGCAGGTGCGTCGCGAAGGAGTGCCGCAGGGCGTGCGGGTGCACACGTCCGGCGATCCCCGCCGCGCGCGCGTGGCCCCGCAGGATCTTCCAGAACCCCATGCGCGAGAGCCCCCGGCCGCGCGCGTTGGCGAAGACGAAGTCGTGACGCTCGCGCCGCACGAGGAGCGGGCGGGCACGATCGAGGTACGCGCGCAGCGCGCGCTCCGCCGCCCGACCGAAGGGCACCGAGCGCTGCTTGTCCCGCTTGCCGATCACGGTGACGAGGCGGTTCGCGAGGTCGAGGTCCGCGCGCTTCAGCCCGCAGAGCTCCGAGACCCGCAGCCCGCTGCCGTAGGCCAGCTCGAGCATGGCGCGGTCGCGCAATCGGAGAGGCTCCTCCCCCTCGGGCTGCGCGAGCAGCGTCCCCACCTCCTCGACGGACAGCGCGCGCGGCAGGCGGCGTTCGCGCCGCGGCGCCGGCATCTCGTCCAGTGGACCGATCGCGTCCCCCGCGCCGCGCGCGAGCCAGGCGTGGAAGCCGCGCAGCGCCGAGCGCCGGCGGGCCACGGTCGCCCCCGAGAGACCGCGCTTCAGCAACAGCGCGAAGTAGCCGTCCACGAACGTGGAAGTCACTTCGGACCAGGCCCCGAGCCGGTGGCGCAGCGCGAAGCCGCGGTAGTCGGCGAGGTCGCGGGCGTAGGCGTTCACCGTGTTGTCGCTGAGCCTGCGGCCGGCGCGCAACTCGTCCAGGAAGCCCTCGAGCGGCCCGTCCAGCGCCGGCAGCACCGCGGGCCGCGGGAGCTTCCCGGTCTTCCGGGTGGCCGTGGCGCTCGCGCTCTTCGGGCTCATGCCGGCCCCCGCACGGACCCGTCCGCCGCCCCGGAAGCCGTCACGCCTCCGGGAATCGCGGGCCCGGCCGCCGCACCACCGCGCAACCGGGCAGCCACGCGCGCGGCGAGCGCCGGCGGCACGTTCGCGCGCCGCGCGATCTCCTCCGGGGCCGCCTCGGTCAGCGCCGCGACCGAACCGAACGCCTTGAGCAGGGCCGCGCGCCGGGCCGGTCCCACGCCCGGCACCTGATCGAGGGCGCTCGTGAGGCGGGCGCGCCCGCGCAGCTTGCGATGATACGTGAGGCCGAAGCGGTGGGCCTCGTCGCGCAGCCGCTGGAGCGCGCGCAGCGCGCGACTGCGGCGCGGCAGCGTGAGTGGGCCGCCCGACTCGCGCACCACCGTCTCCTCGCGCTTGGCCAGCCCGATCAACTGCACGGGCCGGGTCGCCACGCGGTCGAGCGCGGCGCGCGCCGCCCCGACCTGGCCCACACCACCGTCCACCACCACCAGGTCGGGCCGTGGCTCCTCCCCCGACTCGACCCGCGTCCAGTAACGCACGACGGCCTCGCCGATCATGGCGAAGTCGTCCGGCCCCGGCCGCCGCACGCGCATGCGCCGGTAGAGCCCGGTGCGCGCCCGGCCGTTCTCCGAGGCCACGACCGCGGCCACCGCACCCTCGGCCCCCAGGTTCGAGATGTCGAAGCACACCATCCGCCAGGGCGGCTCGGCGAGCGCCAGCGCCTTCTGCAGCTCCAGCATCCCGGGCGAGAAGCGGGAGCGCCGGCCGGCCGAGCGCGCGGCGAGGTCCTCGAGCGCGTGCGCCGCGTTCCGCTCGGCCGAGAGCAGCAGGGCGCGCGCGCGCCCGCGGCGCGGCACCCGGAACTCCACGCGGCGACCGGCGCGCGCGGAAAGCGCCTCGAGCGTCACCTCGGCGTCGGCCGGCAGGGCGGCCACGACGAGCCGTTCCGGCAGGGGCGCGCCCGCGAGGTAGTGCTGCGCCAGGAACTGCTGCAGCAGCGCCTCGTCACCCAGCGTATCCGCCCGGTCGAGCAGGCGCGTCTCCTTCGCCACGACACGGCCGGCGCGCAACAGCAGCGCCGCCACCGCCGCGTGCCGGCCGTGGCGCGCCAGGCCCAGCACGTCCGTGTCGCGGCCCCCCGGGCTCACGATCCGCTGCGGCACCCGCGCCTTCTCGAGCATCGCGATCTGGTCACGCAGTCGCGCGGCCTCCTCGTAACGGCGGCCGCCGGAGGCCTGCCCCATGCGCTCGCGCAGGGTGTGCAGCAGTTCGACGTCGCGCCCCGTGAGGAAGAGCAGCAGCCCATCCACGATGGCGCGGTACGACTCCGGGGTCATCCCCGCGCGTGTCGCGCACGGTCCCGCGCAGCGCCGGATGTGATAGTAGAGGCAGGGCCGGTTCGCGCGGCGGTAGTCCTCGAAGTTGCGGCAGGTCCGCACCGGGAAGATGCGCCGGACCTCGCGCAGCGTGCGGCGCAGGTGCTTCACGTCGGTGTAGGGCCCGAGATGGCGCGCCCCGTCGCTGCGCACCTGGCGGGTGACCGACAGGCGCGGGTACTCCTCCTGCACGCTCAAGCGGACGTACGGGAAGGACTTGTCGTCCTTCAGGAGCACGTTGTAGTGCGGCCGGTGCTGCCGCACCAGCGTCGCCTCGAGCAGCAGGGCCTCGGCCTCGGTGTCGGTGAGGATGCTGTCGAGATCCACGGCTCCGGCCATCAGTTCGCGAAGGCGGGGGTGCGAGTTCTCCCCGTTGAGGTAGGACCGGACCCGGGCGGACAGGCTCTTGGCCTTGCCGACGTACAGCACCTCGCCGCGGGGGTCCTTGAAGAGGTAAACCCCCGGCAGGGCCGGCAGATTGAGGACTTTCTCGCCCAGAGCGCTCAAGAGGGCCTCCGAAGGGACAAGGAGGGTCGCTCGAAGGAAACACGGTACACCTGCCCGCGTCGCCCTCAAAGCGGCTTCTTCACCCCCGGCGCCCCCGCCGGCCCGATCCGCTTGACACCCCCGGAGCGCGGGCCGTAACGTACGTGCCTCATTTCCGTTGCAAGCCGTCCCCAAGGAGGAACGAATGCCGCATCACAAGTCCGCGGCCAAGCGTGTCAAGACGAACGAGAAGGCCCGCCTGAGCAACGTGGCGGTCAAGAGCCGCTTGCGGTCCGCCGTCAAGGCCGTGCGCTCCGCCAAGAAGAGGGCCGAGGCCGAGACCGCGCTGAAGGCGGCCATCTCGATCCTCGACCGCACCGCCGCCAAGGGCGTCATCAAGAAGGAGACTGCCAGTCGGCAGAAGTCACGCCTGACCCTGTTCGCGGCCAAGCTGCCGGCCTGACGCCGATGCCATGAAGCGCATCGTGGCCGCATCGTTGGCGGCCAGCTTCCTCTTGGAGCTTTTCCTTCCGGCCGCCTGTGCCGCCCGCCAGGCGGCCGGTCCGTTCGAGCCCGTGCCCCTCGAGCCGCCCCCGCACGCGCCGCACCGCCTTGCCTACGGCTCGCTGCTGGCAGGCGCCGGACTGGTCGGCCTCTCCTTCGCGCTGACCGGCCGCGCCAACCGCAGCTACGACCGCTATCTCGCCGCCACCACGCCTGCCGAGATCGGTCACCTCTATGACGAGACCGTCCGCCTCGACCGGATCTCGGCGGCGGCCCTGCTCACCGGCGAGGCATTGATCGCGACCGGTGTCTGGTTGCGCTTCCTGCACCGGCCCGCCTCGCAGCGGGTCGCGCTCACCGTGGACTCCCACCGATGCGCCGTCTCGCTGCGCTTCTGACCCTCGCGCTGCCGCTCCTCGCGGGCTGCAGCACGCGGGCACACCTCAATCCCTTCGACCCGGCGAACCCCGCGACCGGCGGCCGGCCCGCGAGCTTCCAGGCGCTGGCCGGCGACCAGTCCGTGCACCTGCGCTGGCAGACCTTCTCCGTCCCGGGGTTGCTCGGCTACCAAGTCTTCCGCCGCGCCCCCGGGGACACGGCCTTCCGCCCGCTCACGGTCGTGCTCCCGCCCACGACCTCGAGCCACACGGACTTCGCGCTGTTGAACGGGGCCGAGCACCACTACCGCCTCTACTTCGTGCTCGAGGACGGCCTGGCCGGCCAGCCCGCCGAAGACGTGGCCACGCCGGGCCCCCTGCGGCCCTGGGTCGCCGACCCCCTGAGCGGCACGCTCGCGCGCCTCAGCGCGGACGGCAGGCACGTGTCCGAGTCCTTCCCGCCGGCGGGCGGGGCCACCCCGGTCTCGGTGGACGTGAACCCCGCCGATGGACGGGTGTGGGCCGTCGGTCCCGGCGGCGACGTGCTCGTCTACGAACCCGGCCCGGGGCGCTCCACCGTCATCGGCCAGGGTCTCGGCACGCTCGCGTGCGTCGTCGTTGACCGCCCGGACAGTTCCGCGTGGGTGGCCGACGCGACCAACGGCCGCGTCCTGCATCTGCTGCCCTCGGGGCAGAGCGCGGACCCGCCGGTGCTGAGCGGGCTCGCGTACCCCGGCAGCCTCGCGCTCGACCGCTCGAACCGCTCCCTCTGGGTGGTCGAGCAGGACGGCGACCGCGTGCGCCGCTACACCGCCGACGGCGCGCTCGCCGCCACCGCCGTCGTGTCGAAGCCCTCGCGCGTCGCCGTGGATCCCGTGACGCACGAGGCCTGGGTCACTTCGCTGCTCCTCGGGCGCATCGTGCGGCTCTCGCCCGGCGGCGCGGCTCTCGACACCATCACGGCCTGTGCGGGGCCCATCGGCATCGCGGTGGACGCCACCCACCGCCGCATCTGGGTCGCCGATGCCGCGGCCGACCGCGTCGTGGCGCTCTCGCCCGACGGCACGCTCGAGTTCCTGATCGCGGGACAGGCCGAGGCACGCGAGATCGCCATCGACGAGGCCACGGGCGAAGCGTGGGTGACGCTGGCCGCTGCCGGCGCGGTGGCGCGCCTCTCCCCCACCGGCGTCGAGATCCTGCGCGTGGGCGGGCTCGGCGGCCCGTGGGGCATCGCGCTCGACGACGTGAACGCACGCGTCCTGCCGCTCGCGCCGGACGCGGCGGCCGCCGCGCTCCGCTGATCAGAAGTTGTAGCCGAGCGTGAACTGGGTGCGCGGGTGCCGCGAGAAGCGGCGGAAGTCCTCCGTCTGCCAGACGTAGTTCCAGCGCAGCACCGGGTAGGGGCCACCGCCGATGTAGAAGCCCACGCCGGCGCTGCCCAGGTGGCCCTGGCCCCCCGGCCCCAGGTCGAAGCCGCCCAGGTAGTACGCCGGCACGCTCACGAGCGGCAGACCGCCCCCGCCCCAGGCCCAGCCCGCGTCCGCGAAGGCGGTGCCGTTCACCGGGGGCAACGTCCACGGCACGGGGAAGACGAAGCGCAACCCGCGCAGCAGCGGAAAGCGCAGCTCCTGCTGGGCGGCCACGGTGCGCAGTCCGGAGAGCGTGTGATAGTCGTAGCCACGCAGGGTCGTGCGCCCACCCAGGTAGAAGCGCTGCGCATCCCGCCCGAGGCTCGCCTGGCCCTGCACGCGGGTGGCCGAGACGAACTGCGGGATGGGCATCCAGTAGCGACGCAACTCGCCCAGCAGCGTGCCGTAGTCACCCGCGCCGGAGCCCAGGTCGCGCGTGTAGCCCGCACCGAGCATCAGCCGCAGGCCGGTGCTGGGCCCGATCCAGCTGTAGGCCGCGTTGTCGTGCACGAACGAGACGAAGTTCGAGACCAGGTCCGCGTCCACGGTCTGTCCGTCGCGCAGCAGGTGCCCGAGCGCGCGGCGCACCAGGATCGAGCCCTCGATCCGGTTGAACTTGTCGAAGGGGTAGCGCGCCAGCAGCGAGACCCCGGCCCGGCGCTCCAGCCGGACGGCGTTCAGATCGGCGTCGTAGACGCTCACCAGGCGGTGGATCCCCGCCCCGTAGTTGAGCCGGCGCGCCTGGTTGATGTACGTGACGCCGGCCTCGATCCCGTCCCAGAAGTTCCCGAAGAGCTGGGACGCCTCGTTCGAGAGGAAGATGTAGTACTGCTCGTCGCCCAGCAGGTCGCTGAGCGCGATCTGGCCGGACCCGCCGGCGCCGAGCACCGGGTCCACCCCCACCATGTTCTGCACCAGGTCGATGCCCACGCGGCGCTGGTAGCGCCGCGCCGCGGAGGTGTCGTGGGCCGCAGGCGCGGGCGGGAGCGGGAGCGGCGGCTCGACGCGCTCCACCGCGAGCGTGTCGGGGTCGAAGCGCACGGCGTAGCTCTGGAACTCGATGGCGCTCTGGCCGGTGAAGAGCAGTCCGCGACCCCCCGGGAGCCAGTCGGGGTCGGATGCGGGACCGAGCAGGCGCGTGACGCGCCGCACCTCGTCCGACGGCGCCGCCGGGCGAAGGTAGAGGTCGCTGGTGCCCCCCCGGGTCGACCGGAACGCGATCCAGCGGCCGTCCGGGGCGTAGCGTGGCTGGCGGTCGTCGCCCCGGGGGGGGTCGCCCAGGCGCTCCAGTTCCCCGGTCTCGAGCGAGAGCCGCCACAGCGCATGCCGCCCCCGCGCCATGTCCCGGTCGGAGGCGAACACGACCCAGCGGCCGTCGGGCGAGATGTCGGGCTCGAGATCGTCCCAGTCGTCGTGGGTCAGCCGCTCGAGCGCGATCTTCCGGCCGGACCAGCGCGCCCGGTAGAGGTCCGAATTCCCGCCGTAATCCTGGGCCGAGAAGACCACGGCCGTGTCGCCGGGCGCCAGGTCCGGGTCGGTGATCGCCACCAGCCGCGGGAAGTCGAGGCGGCGCGTGACCCGTCCGCGGGCGGCGTCCACGACGTAGATCGCGTCGCGGCCGCCCCGCTTCGAGGACAGCGCGATGAGCCCCGAGGGCGTGGCGCTGGGGCGGTTCTGGAACAGGTGGAAGGACTCGAACTGGGGCGAGAGCCCGCCGCGCAGCAGGCGGCGCTCGTGGCGCCGGCCCGCCGCGCCGGGCCGGCTCAGCATCAGGTCGATGCCATTCTCGCTGGCCGCGAAGTAGCAGAAGCTCAGGTTGCTGTCGGCGGGGTCGGGGTTCGGCACCACGCACGGGCCCAGGTTGTAGTGCCCGCGCAACGTGAGCTTCTGCGCCACTTGCTTCACGGGCAGCGCCGTGGTGATGGCCGGGTAGAAGCGGCGCTTGAGCGAGTCGAACCAGGCCTCGTCCGTGCGCTCGACCGGCTCGCCGAAGGTGATGCGGTAGACCGTCTCGAAGTCCTCACCGCGCCACCAGTCCTCGAGCAGGTCGAAGACCCGGTCCGGACCGAAGCGCTCGGCCAGGTAGAGCAGGAACGACTGCCCCTCCTTGTACATGAGCACCGAGCCGGTGATGGCCTCGCTCTTCGTCAGGGGCAGGGCCTCGCCGCTGGTCACGGCGTCGCGCAGCAGTCCCTCGGCGTCGGCGTCCCAGCGGGTCCCGCAGTACTCCGCCAACCCCTCGATGAACCAGAGCGGTGGCAGCGAGTTCAGGCCCCGGCGGTGCGCCTTCATCACGCGCGAGAGCTTCTCCAGCATGTACCAGTGCGCGAGCTCGTGGCGCGTCACCCAGCGAAGCCGCGCCCAGGAGCCGTTGTGCGGGACCAGCACCCGCCCCTTGATCAGCTCCGTCAGGCCCCCGGTCGCCTCGGTGAGCAGCTCGGGCGTGGCATTGGTCTGCTGAAAGAGGTGGTGTGTCGAGTAGATCAGCAGCGGGACCTGGGCGCGCGGCTCGAGCCGGAAGCGCCCGTCGTACTCGACGCAGATGCTCTCGGCCAGGGCCGCCACGCGGCGCGCGAGACTCTCCTCTTCCGCGTAGAAATGCAGCCGGACGTGCGGCGTCTCGAGCACGGCCCAGTCGAGGGTCCCGTACTGGACCTTGTTCTTGCCGAACATCTGGGCCCGTGCGGCCGGGGCGGGAAGACAGAGAAGCACGGCCAGGACCGGCGCGAGCGCCGGAAGCCGAAAGCGCATTCGAAGGACTCCGGACGACGAACGGACTACTGCGGGCGGCTCCCGGCGGCCAGCACGTCCTCGAGAGCATAGAGGCCCGGCCCGGCGCCCGCCACGAAGCGCGCCGCGGCCAGCGCCCCGTGCGCGAAGGCCAGACGGTCCTGCGCGACGTGCCGCAATTCGAGCCACTCCCCCTCGCCGGCGAGCAGGACCGTGTGGTCGCCGACCCAGCTCCCGCCGCGCACGGAGTGCACGCCGATCTCCCCCGCCGGACGGGGGCCCGTGCGTCCCTGCCCGCGACCGAAGCGCGGCGCACCGCCTTCCCCACCCGGGCGGACGGCCGCGTCCGCGGCCAGCGCGAGCGCCGTGCCCGAGGGGCTGTCCACCTTCAGGCGATGGTGCCGCTCGACGATCTCGACATCCCAGCCGGGCGGCAGCGCCGCCAGCGCGGCCCGCAGCGCCCGGCGCAGCACGGCCACGCCGAGACTGAAGTTGGACCCGCGTACCACGGCCACGCGGCGCGCGGCGGAGCGCACCGCCTCGTCCTGCGCGGGGTCGAGCCCGGTCGTGCCCGAGACCAGGCCCGCCCCGCGCTCCGCGCACAGCGTGGCCAGCGCCGCGCAGACCGCCGGGTCGCTGAACTCGACCGCCACGTCCCCTGCCCCGAGCACCCCGGCTGCGTCCGCGGCCCAGCCCGCCACGCCCGCCGGCTGGCTCGCCGCGCGGTCCACGCGCGCCTTGATGACGAACCCGGAGGTGCCCGCCACGGCCTGCTCGACCGCGCGTCCCATGCGCCCGGCGGCTCCGACCAGCACGAGCGGGATCATGGCTGCCGCACCTTCGCCGGGGCGGGGGGAGTCGCCGCAAGCCGGACGGCGGCGGATTCCGCGGCCCCCAGGATCGCCGTCCCGCTGGCGGGTTCGACCGGGACGAGCGGCAGCCGCAGCTCGTTCTCGATCAACCCCATGGCCGCGAGCAGGAACTTCACCGGCCCGGGGTTCGACTCGATGAAGAGCGCCTTGAAGAGCGGCAGCAACCTGCGATGGATCGCCCCGGCCTCCTGCATCCGCCCGGCACGGGCGTGATCGCAGAGCGCGCGCATCTCGCGCGGCGCCACGTTCCCGACCACCGACACCACGCCCACGGCCCCGACCGCGATCATCGGCAGGGTGAGCGAGTCGTCGCCGCACAGCAGCGTCAGGCTCGTGCGCGCGCGCACGGCGCTGGCCTGATCGAGCGAGCCCGAAGCCTCCTTGACGGCCACCACGTTGGGCAGGCCCTGCACCCGCTCGAGCGTCTCGGGCAGGGTGTTCGTCCCGGTCCGGCCGGGCACGTTGTAGAGGATGAGCGGCAGCCGCGTGCTCTTCGCCACCGCCGTGAAGTGCGCCACCTGGCCCCTGGGCGTGGGCTTGTTGTAGTAGGGGGTCACGATCATCGCCCCGTCGAGCCCGCTCTCCTCGGCGATCCGGGTGAGCGCGATGGTATCGGCGGTCGAGTTCGTGCCCGTGCCCGCCACGACCGGGATCCGCCCGCGCACGCGCTCCTTCGCGAAGCGCCACAGCGCGCGACGCTCCTCCACCGCACAGGTCGCCGCCTCCCCGGTCGAGCCCGAGAGCACAAGGCATTCCGTGCCACCTTCGATCAGGAACTCCACCAGCCGCGCGGTCGCCTCGTGGTCGAGGGCCCCGTCCTTGAACGGCGTCACCATCGCCACCGTGAGTCCTTCGAACATGATGACCTCCGAAGCCTGCCCTGCCGGCCCGCGGCCAGCGCTACGGCTGCTCCCAGACGCCCGTGAAAGACACCTCGGCCGGGCCGGTGAGCCTCACGTCGTGACCGTCCACGACGGACTCGAACGATACCACCAGCGCGTCGCCTCCCGCGGTCAGGACCTCGACCGGGGAGCGCGCGCCCTCGCCCGCGACCCACAGGGCCGAAGCGATGGCCCCGCTCCCGCAGGCCAGCGTCTCGGCCTCGACCCCCCGCTCGTACGTGCGCATGGCCACGCGCGCGCGGCCCGGCCCGCCCGCGGCGGAGACCCGGGCGACGAAGTCCACGTTGACGCCGGCCGGCGCGAAGCGCGCATGCCGCCGCAGCGCCGCGCCCCACTCCACGACCGGCACGGGACCGACCTGCGGCGACCTCGATGACGAAGTGCGGGACGCCGACGCGGAAGCCCCGGCCCGTGAACGCGCGCCCGGCCGCCTCGAGCGTCTCGGGGGCACCGGCGGCAGCCACCCGGCCGAAGTGCAGCTCGATCGCGCCACCCGGCGCGAGGCGGGCCTCCTGCACGCCCGCCTCGCTGCGGAAGCGCACGGAGCCGGCACGGCCCAGCCCGCGCTCGAGCGCGAAGCGCGCCAGGCAGCGCGCGCCGTTGCCGCAGAACTCGGCCCGGCCGCCGTCCGCGTTGTGGTAGCGCATGGCGAAATCCAGCTCCGGGTCGCGCTCGAGCAGGAGCACGCCGTCCGCGCCCACGCCGCGCCGGCGGTCGCAGAGCCGCCGCAGGAGCACGTCGGGCGGCTCGGGCAGGAACGGCTCGCGGTGGTCCACGACCACGAAGTCGTTGGCCGCGCCGTGCATCTTCACGAACGGGATCCCGGTCACAGGCCCTCGATCCAGCGCTTGAGCACCAGGCGCATGTCGTTGATCTCCTGCGCGGGCGTCAACTCGCAGTACATCACCTCGCTCGCGGGCTCGACGTCCATCCGCCAGGCGCGGTTGCCGTCCGCGTCCCGCCAGGCGCGCACCCGCCACTTCCCGGGCTCCAGCTTGAGATCGAACGTCCCCTTGTCGTCCGGCTCCGCGAACACCCGGCGAGTGGAGTCCTCCTCGGAGACCGCGATCACGCGGAACACGCCGAGCGTATCCCCGGTGGGGTCCGTGACGATGCCGCGCACGCGCCCCGGGGCGCGCGGGTCCACGACGCGCACCATCAGATCCCGCGCGACCGCGTGCGCGGCCGTCAGCTCGAGGATCGTATCCGCCGGCGCGAGCACGTCCTTGTCGGGCTCGAACGAGCGGTTGCGGTTCAGGTCGGCGAAGGCCCACAGGCGGTAGCTTCCCGGTACCGGCAATCCGGGGATGCAGAAGCGCCCCTGCGCGTCGGCGAGGCCCAGGGCGTCGAAGTCGCGCGCCGTCGAATCGGGCGCCCGGCCGTCGCGATAGCACCACAGGTACGTGCCCGAGACATCGAAGCCCCGCGCCTCGATCACCCCCTCCAGCACGCCGGGCGGGAAGCTGTCTGCCGTGCTGAAGACGACGGTGAAACCCGCGGTCATCGCGTTCCCGTGGCGGTCGCGCGCCGACGGCCCCACGAAGAGCGTGTAGGTCTGGCTCGCGCGCAGCGGTTCCTCCAGCAGCAAGGTGAGCTCGCGGCCGTTCCAGCGGCGCTGGCGGATGTCCACGCGCGGAGCGAGCGAGACGGCCTCGCCCGTGGACCGCGGCTCCATGCCCTCGCTGAACGTCAGGGAGAGCCGCGCGTCCAGCGGCACGCGCGCCTTCCCCGAATCCGGCGCGGAGGACACCACCTGCGGCGGCACGAGGTCCGCCGGCCCCCCCGAAGGCGGCCCCTTGCGAGCGCAGCCAGTAAGGACGAGCAGCAGCGGCAGGACGCCAGCCGCCAAGGCGAGCAGCGGTCGTCCCGCCTCCGGCCTGCCGCGGCCGATGGCCGGAGGGCGACGTCCGCGCCGCCGCACAGCCAGGGATGGCGGAGCGGCGACAAGCGCGGAGGAGCGAGCGGTGCGCCAGGGACTGGCGCACCCGAGCGCTCGCCCGTGGGCCATCGGCCGCGGCAGGCCCCCCGCCAACAGCACGGTCTCGTCGCCGCTCATCGCGCCCTCGGATGCGCCTGCTCGTAGGCCTGCAGGAGCCGGCTCCTCGAGACGTGCGTGTAGACCTGCGTCGTGGCCAGCGAGCGGTGCCCCAGCATCTCCTGGATCGCCCGCAGGTCGGCGCCCTGGTCCAGCATGTGACTGGCGAACGAGTGGCGCAGCGCGTGCGGCGTCACGCCAAGCCCACGCGCCACGTCCACCAGCCGGCGGCGCACCACGCGCTGCACCGTGCGGCCCGAGAGCCGCGCGCCCGAGGGACCCACGAAGACCGGCTCGTCGCCGCGCACGGCCCGCGGGCGGGCGGCGAGGTAGCCCTCGAGGGCGCGCAGCGCCCCGGCCCCGACCGGCACGATGCGCTCGCGCCGGCCCTTGCCCCGCACGCGCACCAGCCCCGCTCCGCGGTCCACGTCGCCCCGGTTGAGCCCCACCAGTTCCGAGAGCCGCAGCCCCGAGGAATACGCCAGCTCCAGCAGGGCGCGGTCGCGCGGGGCCGTCCGGTCGTCCGCCGCGGCCAGCCGGTCGAGCGCCAGCTTCAGATCCGCCGCCGGGAGCGTGCGCGGCAGCCGCTTCGGCAGGCGCGGGAACGGGATCGCCCGCGCCGGATCCAGCGCGATCAGACCTCGTCGCACGCAGAAGCGCGAGAAGCTGCGCCAGGCGGCCAGCGCGCGCGCCGCGCTCGCCGCCGAGTGGTGCGTCAGGTAGAGCCCGTGCAGGGCGCGCTCGAGCAACTCGCGCGTCCACAGCCCGGGCGACACCGGGCGGCCAGCGCCCGCGGCAAGGTCCAGCACGCCCACGATGTCGCGCCGGTACGCCGCCATCGTGTGGCGGGAGGCGCGGCGCTGTGCGCCCAGCTCGCTCAGGAACGCTTCGAGCGCGTCACGCACCGACGGGCTCCGGCGCGGACCGATAACCGCAGCCGGGCTTCGCACACCGCAGCGTGCGCCCCTGACGGTTGAGCTTCTCCAGCAGGAACGGCGTGCCGCAGCTCGGGCAGGGCACGGGAACCGGCCGGTCCCACACCGCATGGTCGCACTTCGGGTAGCGCGAACACCCGTAGAACACCTTGCCGCGCCGGCTGCGCTTCTCGGCCAGCTCGCCCTCGCCGCACTGGGGACAGGGGATCCCGAGCGTCGGCTTCTTCGTGAAGTCGCACTCCGGCCGGCGCAAGCAGGAGATGTAGCGGCCGAACGGCCCGGAGCGGGCCACCAGCCCGGCGCCGCACTTCGGACACGCGCCCTCCACCGGCACCGGCGGCTCGGGCGGCTCCAGCGGCTCCGTGTACTTGCACTTCGGGTAGCCCGAGCAGGCGCGGTACGCGCCGCGCCGGTTGAAGCGCATCCGCAGCGGTTTGCCGCATTCCGGGCAGGTCTTGTCGGTGAGTTCGCCGCCAGTCGAAGGCGCCTTGCCCGACTTCTCCAGGTCGAGCACGAACGGCTCCCAGAAGTCGCGCACCACCTTGTGCCACTCCTGGCGGCCCTCCTCGACCTCGTCGAGCTCGTCTTCCATCCTCGAGGTGAAATCCACGTTGAAGATGTCCGGGAAGCTCCCGACCAGGGCCCGGTTCACCGCCAGCCCCAGGTCGCTGGGCACGAGCCGGCCCTTGTCGCGCGCGACGTACTCCCGCGAGGTGATGGTGCCGACGATGGTGGCATAGGTGCTGGGACGGCCGATGCCCTGCTCCTCGAGCGTCTTGACCAGCGAGGCTTCGCTGTAGCGCGGCGGCGGCTGCGTGAAGTGCTGCTCGGGCCGCACGGGTGCGGCGTCCGCGCGGATGGCCTCGCGCGCGACGGCGACCGGGAGCCCGGCCGTGAGCTCGGGCAGGCTCGAGCCGTTCTCCTCGTCCTCCTCGTCGAGCCCGTAGAGCTTCTGGAAGCCCGCGAACTTGAGCACGCGTCCGGTGGCCCGCAGCCCCAGCCGGCCCGAGACGACCTCGGCCGTCGTGGCCAGGTACTCGGCCGACGAAGCCTGCGAGGCCACCGCCCGCTTCCAGATCAGGTCGTAGAGCTTGTACTGCTCCTCGCTCAACTCCCCCCGCAGTGAGTCGGGGGTGCGCTCGACCGCGGTCGGGCGGATCGCCTCGTGCGCGTCCTGGGCGCTCTTCTTGCCGCGGAACTGCCGCGGGCTCTCCGGCACGTAATCCGGCCCCAGGGCGCGCTTCAGCCACTCGCGCATCTCGGAGATGGCCTCGCCCGCGAGACGCGGCGAGTCGGTGCGCATGTAGGTGATGAGGCCCACGCCCGCCACGCCCTCGTAGAGTTGCTGCGCGATCTTCATGGTGCGCTGGGCGGTGAAGCCGAGCCGGTTGAAGGCGGCCTGCTGCAGCGTGCTGGTGATGAAGGGCGCCCGCGGGTGCACCTGGCGCGGCTGGGTCTCGACCGCGGCCACCCTCGCCGGCGCGCCGGCCAGTTCCGCCGCCAGCGCCTGCATCCGCTCGCCCGCGCCGGGCCCGCGCAGCTGCTGCTGCTCGAGTTCCTCCTCCCCCACGCGCACCAGGCGCGCGGTGAAGCGGGCTGGGGCGCCGCCGGCCTCGGGTTCCGCCGTCTGGAAGTCGGCCTCGAGCGTCCAGTACTCCTCCGGCTGGAAGGCGCGGATCTCCTCCTCGCGCTCGCAGACGAGCCGCAGCGCCACGCTCTGGACGCGCCCGGCACTCAGGCCGAAATAGAAGCGCTTCCACAGGAACGGGCTCACCTTGTAGCCCACCAGGCGGTCGAGCACGCGCCGCGCCTGCTGCGCATTCACCAGGTTCAAGTCGATCGCGCGCGACTCCTTCAGGGCCTGCTTCACGGCGCGCTCGGTGATCTCGTTGAACGTGAGCCGCTCGACCGGGCTTTCCACGGACTTGAGCGCGCCGGCGAGGTGCCAGGCGATGGCCTCGCCCTCGCGGTCCGGGTCGGGTGCCAGATAGATGCGTCCGGCGACCTTCGCCGCGGCGCGGATCCTGGCGAGCACCTTCGCCTTGGCCGGCAGTGGCACGTAGGTGGGCTCGAAGTCATTCTCGACGTCCACGCCGAGGTCGCGCTTGGGCAGGTCCATGATGTGGCCATTCGACGCCAGCACCGTGAACCCGCGGCCCAGGAACTTGGTGAGCGTGCGGCTCTTGGTCGGGGACTCGACGATGACCAGCGCCTTGCCGGCGGCCGGCGCCTTCGCCACGGCCACCTTCGCGGTCGCCCCGGCGGTGGCCTTCGTCCGCGGCTTCCTGGCGGCCGGCGTGGCGGGCGTCTTCGCCCGCGGCTTCCTGGCGGCCGGCGCGGCGGGCGTCTTCGCCCGCGGCTTCCTGGCGGCCGGCGCGGCATCGCGCGTCTTCGCCAGAGCGCGGGGGCTCGCGCCTGCGGCGCGTGGCCGCTTCGCGGGCGCCGCGGCGCTGCCCGCCGTACCGCCGGCTTCCGAAACCGTCTTCTTCTTATTAGTGCGCGACGTCGAGGTCACCATACGGGATCTCACCGGAGGCCTCCGGGTCCAGTTGCAGCACGACGCTCGCGGCCGCCTCGCGAGCCATCGCCAGGCTCACCGGGTGCATGCCGCTGCCCGCGAGCAGGTCCACCACGCGTTCGAATTGCCCCGCGTCCAGCGTGCCCCTGCGCCGAAGGTCCAGCAGGTAGCCCCAGGCATCCGGGCCGAGCGACTCGCGCTCCTCGGCGCTCAGCACGCGCTGGACGTGCGTCACCGGCGCGGCCGCGCCCGCCGCCGACAGCAGGTCCGGCACGGCCGGCACGCCGTTCCACGAGACGTACTCGAGCGAGCGCAGCACCCAGGCCGTGGCGAGCAGATCGTCGGCGGTGAGGTCGGGGTCCTGCAGCGCCGCGCCCAGCGCGTCGAGCGCCAGCGCGTCGCCCTCGACGTAGCGCTCCAGACGCTCGGCCAGCAGGGCCAGCACCTGGCGCACGCGATCCGTCGGGCGCTCGTCGTTCACGGCCGCGGCTCCAGCCCCTGGTCGCTGAGCATGTGGCACTTCTTGTACTTCTTGCCGCTCCCGCACGGGCACGGGTCGTTTCGCCCCACGGCCGGCGCCGTGCGCACCCGCGGCGCCGACGCCACGCCACCCCCCCCGCGGCCACCTGCCGGCCCCTCACCCTGCTCCGCATCGCCCGCCACCCCACCCCCGGCACCGAAGGCCTGCGCCTCGGCGTGCTGCGTCTGCATCACCCGTGGCGCACGCGGCTTCGGCACCACCTCGCTGACCTCCGGGGAGAGCTGGACACGGAACAGGCGCTGCACGAAGTCCTCGCGCACGTCGTGCACCAGCGCCTCGAACAGCGTGTACGCCTCCTTCTTGTACTCGATGAGCGGATCGCGCTGCCCGTAGGCCCGCAGGCCGATGCCGCCCTTGAGGTGGTCGAGCTCGTAGAGGTGGTCGCGCCAGTGCTCGTCCACGGTGTAGAGGTACAGGTGGCGCTCGAGTTCGCGCATCATCGCGGGCCCGAACTCGGCCTCCCGCGCGCGGTAGGCCCGTTCTCCCACCACCACGGACCTCGAGGCCAACAGGTCCGCCCCGTCGGCCTCGAGGTCCGCCGGCTGCACCGGCGTCATGAGCAGGAAGGAGAGGTCGTCGCTCAGGCCCCGCAGGTTCCATTCCTCGCGGTGCGCCTGGCCACCGCCGGTCGCCTTCCCGACCCGCTCGCGCACCGCCTCCTCGATCGACTCGAGCACCGTCGCGCTCAGGTCCTGCGAGGTGAGCGCCAGGTTGCGCAGCTCGTAGACCACCGTGCGCTGCTCGTTCATCACGTTGTCGTATTCGAGCAGGTGCTTGCGGATGTCGAAGTTGTGGGCCTCGACCCGCTTCTGCGCGCGCGCGATCGCCCGGGTCACGAGCCCGTGCTCGATGACCTCGCCCTCCTCCACTCCCATGCGCGTCATCAGCCCCGCGATGCGGTCGCTGCCGAACAGGCGCATCAGGTCGTCTTCGAGCGAAAGGTAGAAGCGCGAGGAGCCGGGGTCGCCCTGGCGGCCGGCGCGGCCGCGCAGCTGCCGGTCGATGCGGCGCGATTCGTGGCGCTCGGTACCGAGGATGTGGAGCCCGCCCAGCTCGGTCACTCCCGGACCCAGCTTGATGTCGGTGCCGCGGCCCGCCATGTTGGTGGCGATGGTCACGGCGCCGGCCTGGCCCGCCTGCGAGATGATCTCGGCCTCCTGCTCGTGGTACTTGGCGTTCAGCACGTGGTGCTTCACGCCGCGGCGCTTGAGCATGCGGCTCAGCAGCTCGCTCACCTCGACCGAGATCGTGCCCACCAGCACCGGCTGGCCCTTCTGGTTCAGCCTGACGATCTCTTCGATGACGGCGTTGTACTTCTCCCGCTTGGTGCGGTAGACGACGTCCTCGTAGTCGGTGCGGTTGACCGGCTTGTTGGTCGGGATCACGCCGACGTCGAGCTTGTAGATCTCCCAGAACTCCGCGGCCTCGGTCTCGGCCGTGCCGGTCATGCCCGCCAGCTTCTCGTACATGCGGAAGAAGTTCTGCAGCGTGATCGTGGCGAGCGTCTGGGTCTCGCCCTCGATCCGCACGCCCTCCTTGGCCTCGATCGCCTGGTGCAGGCCCTCGGAGTAGCGGCGGCCCGGCATGAGGCGCCCCGTGAACTCGTCCACGATGAGCACCTTGCCGTCCTGCACCACGTACTCGACGTCCTTCTCGAAGAGCGAGTAGGCCTTGAGCAGCGCCTGGATGTTGTGGATGCGCTCGTTCTTGACGGCGTAGACGCGGTAGATGGCGTCGCGCTCCTTGACTTTCTGCTCCGCGGTCAGGTCCTCGCGGCCTTCCAGCTCCGAGAGCTGGGCCGCAAGGTCCGGGACCACGAACTCGTCCGGGTCGTGCGGCGAGATCACGTCACGGCCCTTGTCCAGCAGATCGACGTTCTTCGCCTTCTCGTCGATCGCGTAGAGCAGGTCCTCGTCGAGCTCGTGCAGGCGCTTGTCGCGCAGGTACTCGAGTTCCGTGCCGTTGATGAGCTTCTTGAGCGCCGGCTGCTCCGAGACCAGCTTCATGAAGCGCTTGTGCTTGGGCGCGGCGCGCTGGACCTTGAGCAGCTCGATCCCCGCCTCGACCTGCTTCTCGGGATCCTGCAGCAGCTTCTCGCCGTTCGCGAGGGTCTGGCTCACCCAGTTCAGCTGCGCCTTGACCACGCGCTCCACCAGCGGCTTCAGCTCATCGAATGCCTGGTCGCTGTGCTCGACCGGCCCCGAGATGATGAGCGGCGTGCGGGCCTCGTCGACGAGCACCGAGTCCACCTCGTCCACGATGGCGTAGACGAAGCCGCGCTGCACCCGGTGCTCCGGGCGCACCGCCATGTTGTCGCGCAGGTAGTCGAAGCCGAACTCGTTGTTGGTGCCGTAGGTGATGTCGCAGGCGTACTGCTCGCGCCGCTCGGGCGGTTCCATGCCCTGCTGGATGCAGCCCACCGTGAGGCCGAGGAACTTGTAGATCTGCCCCATCCACTCGCTGTCGCGGCGGGCCAGGTAGTCGTTGACCGTGACCAGGTGGGCGCCCCGCCCGGTCAGGGCGTTGAGGTACAGGGGCATGGTGGCCACCAGGGTCTTGCCCTCGCCGGTGGCCATCTCGGCGATCCTGCCCTCGTGCAGCATGATGCCGCCGATGAGCTGCACGTCGTAGGGCACCATGTCCCAGGCGATGGGGATGCCCACCATCTCCCAGGACTGCCCGACCAGGCGGCGGCAGGCCTCCTTGACCGCCGCGAAGGCCTCGGGGAGCAGGTCTTCGAGCACCGTCTGCTCGGCCTCCCGGCGCTCGACCGGGTCGGTCAGGCCCTCGAGCGCGGCCGCGATCCGGGCCTTGAACTCGGCCGTTTTGCCCCGCAACTGCTCGTCGCTGAGGCCGCCGTAGGACTCGCAGGCAGCGTTGATCTCGGCCACGATCGGCTCCACCCGGGTGACGTCGCGGTCGTGCTTGGAGCCGAAGATCTTCTTCAGCAGATTCTCAAACATGGATGGCAGAATAGTAGTTCTGTCAAGCGAACGCGAATCGCCGGGCCAGGGCGCGCCCGCCGTACGACGGCTGCGGCCCGGTGCCAGGGGCACCGGGCCGCGCGGACTTCGAGCACCGCAGAACTAGATCAGCCTCGTGACGTGAGCGGCCTCGGCACCCCGTTCGCTGGTCCGGACCTCAAACTCCACCTGCTCACCGACCTGGAGTGTCCGAAACCCGTGGCCCTCGATGGAGGAGTGATGAACGAACACTTCCGCTTCTCCTTCCGCCGCGATGAAACCATACCCCTTGTGGTCGCTGAACCATTTGACGGTACCACGCGCCATGGGTGGTGCTCCTCTCTCTGGGAGAGTCCTGCCCCGGCTCGAAGTCGAAGGACACATTGGCCCCGCGCGCGGGGCCAGTCAAGGGTCATTGTGCGTCGCAATGGCGCGCCCGTCCGGAGCCGGACGTGGCACGCCACGCAGGAACAGCGAGCGCACGCCGCGTCAGGCGTCTTCGCACGCCCGGTCGGCGCTGGCCGATCGGCGCCCGCGCGATGTCCAGCGTTCGTGAAGCTCGAGCGCCTCGGAGTGCGCGGGGTCGCGCTGCAGCACCAGTGCCACCTGCTCGCCCGCCTGCGCCAGCGCGCCCACGCAATCGAGCGCGCGCGCGAACTGCAGGCGCGCCGCGTGGAACTCGGGGTTCAGCTCGAGAGCGCGCGCCAGGGCCGAGAGCGCGTCGTCGAAATGCCCGAGTCGCAACTCGGCCGAGCCCAGCAGGTAGTGCAGGTCCGGCCAGCCCTCCCGCCCCGGCAGGGCCGCCTGCAGCAACCCGACCGCCTGCGCGGCGTCGCCCGCTTCGAGCAGCGCGCGGGCGCGCTCGAGGGCGCCACCTTCCGCCGGTTCGTCCAGCGCGAGCGCGCCCGCGAAGAGCGGGCCCGCCTCCTCCCAGTCGGCTCGCTCGAGACTCTCCAGGCCCTGCTGGAACGCCAGGGGCCGCCTGACCTCGGTCTCGCGCGCCAGCGCGCGCAGGGACTCGAGGGCCTCGCCGATGAACCCCTCGGCCGCGTCGAGCAACGCTCGCTCGAGCCGGGCCGCCGTGTAGCGCGGATTGAGCGCCAGCGCCCGCTCGAGCTCGCGGCGCGCCTCGGGCCGGCGCTGGAGCTGGAGCAGCAGCCGCGCCCGCCGGTAGTGGAGGTCCGGGTACTCGGGCCGAAAGCGCAGCGCCCCCTCGAGCGCCGCGGCCGCCTGCGCGGGGTCGCCCGCGGCCTCGGCCAGGCGTGCGACGTGGGCCAGGGCGTCGGCCGCCGCCACCTGGCGCACCAGCGGCAGCGTCCCCTCGCGCGCCAGGCGTTCGACCTGCTCGATGGCCTGCGCATGGCGGCCCGCGCGCGCGGCGCGGACCGCGTCGGTGAACTCGGACTCCGGGGCCGGGATGGGACGCGTCACAGGGGACTCCAGAGCAGGCGCATGGCGTAGCCCGCCATGAGGGTCATGGCGAGGTTGTCGTCCAGAGGTATCGGCAGGAGCTCGGCCAGACTTGCGACCAGTGCTCCAGCCAGCAGCACGCTCCACGGGAGGTATCCGGTGGCCGCCAGGAACGCCGCCCACACGAGGCACGCCGCAAGCCCGCCCAGCGCACCTTCGAGCGTCTTGCGGAAGACACGCCTCCGGCCCCAGGCCTTGCCGACGATGGCAGCGAAGGCGTCGCCCAGCACCGTGAACCCCAGCGCCGCGGCGGCCACCGGGCGCGGAAAGATGTCCACCGCCAGCAACGCCGCGATCAGCAGGTAGGTCGAACCCAGCAGGCCCAGGTCCTCGTGCTCGCGCAGCATGCCGCCGAGGAAGTCGCGGAACAGCCGCTTCACGCGCTGCTCCTGCAGCCGGAGCACATCGAGCGCCAGCGCCCCGAACGCCAGCACCAGGAGCAGCAGCGTCCACTGGGCGCGCCCGCGCGGCCACGGCAGGACCTCGAAGAGCAGGTCGAGCGGCAGGACGAGGAAGCACAGGTGGATGGCCTTGCGCCGCAGCTCGGAGAGGAACGACGGCGAGCGCAGCGCGGCGAGCGGATCGGTCAGAGGCGTGGGGCCCGGTGGCATCACGGGATCGAAACTAGCAGAAGCACGGGGCAAGGTGGCGCGAGAAACCGCGGCAGCACACGGACCACGGTCAGGGTCCCGGCGGCCGACGACGCCCCCGCGTCCTTCCTCACCGGGCGTCGGCCGCGGGTCCGAGCTCCCGATAGCCCTGGCGCAAGCCGAGGATCCGCTTGGCGTAGTCCTGGGCAAGGGAGTTCGAGGCCAGCTCGCACAGCAGCGCTTCCCCCCCGCGGGCCCGCAGCTCGCGCCAACGCGACGAGAGGCTCCCGGGCCCGGCGTTGTAGGCCGAGAGCGCCGCCGCCACGCTGCCGTCGAAGCGCTGCAGCATGCGGGTCAGGTAGCGGGCGCCGTAGCGCACGTTCGTCTCCGGTTCGAACAGCGCGGCCTCACCCGGCCGCGCCTCGCGAGCCCAGCGCGCGACGTCCCGCGCCGTCGCGAGCTTGAGCTGCATCAGGCCGAGCGCGTCGCTGCGCGAGCGGGCCAGCGGATCGAAGCGGCTCTCCTGGTACGCGACGGCGAACAGCAGCGCAGGCTCGAGCGAAGCGACCACCGTGTCGAGCGGGGAGACGAAGAGCGACTCGAAGGCGGGCGGGAAGAGCCACGGGACCCGCGGCCAGGCCGCCGCATCCCACAGGTCCGGATCGTTCACGCGAACCGCGCGGTCCGCCAGGGCGATGCCGAGCCCCGGCCGCCCCAGCGCGTACGCGAGACCGGCGCCGGTGAGCGCCTCCGCCACCGCGTCGCAGCCGGGCACATCCGGACCGGGCCGCACACCACGCGCGCCCACGCGCGCAAGCAGGAGGACGGCCTCGTCCTGCGCGCCGATCGCCACGAGTTCCTCCGCCGCGCGGATCGTCGAGCACGAGTCGGCGGCCGGCGCCCCGGCAGACCGGAGCCCGCCGGGCCAGCCCCGGACTCCGAGCGTGTCACGCGCCGCCGCCCGGTAGAACGAGTAGCCGGGCAACCCCGCGACCAGGCGGAGCAGGGAATCCCCCGCCGCCCGTTCTCCCTGCGCGCGCCGCGCGACGCCATGCCAGAAGCGCGCGCCGTCCGCGGAGTCGGACGCCCAGCACGCTGCCGCCGAATCCGCCCGGCCCAGGGCGAGGTGCAGCAGGCCGGCGCGAAACGCGGCATCCCCGGCCCGCCGCCCTGCGTCACGCGTGGTCTGCGCGTACCAGGCGAGCGCTTCGTCCCAGCGGCCGGCGTCCTCCGCCGTGCGGCCCGCCTCCCAGGCCGCGGACTCGCCGAGTGCCCCGCCCCCGCCCGCGGCGACCCGCGCATACAGCGCGAGGGCCGAGTCCGGCCGTCCCGCCGCGGTCTCGAGCCGGGCGCTCTCGAGCGTCCAGGACAGGTCGAGGTCGGGCGCGCGGGCTCCCGGACGCAGCTCCCGGACGGCGGCACGCGCCTCCGCGAAGCGCCGCGACCGGCGCAGCCCTTCGCACAGCCTGAGCCCGGCTTGCCAGCGTTCCTTCCCGGCGCCCGGGTCCGCGCACACCCGCCTCAAGCGCGCGGCCGCCGCGTCGTTCCGGCCGGCCAGCATCTCGACCTCCGCGCCCGCGCGCTCGTCCCCGATCGTGAGCCGTTCGCCGCGCCCCTGCAGCAGCTCCTCCAGCCGCGCGAGCGCGCGGCCCGCGGCGGACAGCGACGGGTAGACGCTCAACGTCTGGCGCGCGAACGCGACCGCCTGCGCGGTGTCGCCCGCCGCCGCGCGCGTGCGCACCCGCAGGGCGAGCCACGCGGCGCGCTCGGCGTCCGGCCAGCCCGCCCGGTCCGCGCCCTCGAGCAGCGAGTCCGCCGCCCCGGCCGCCCCGCGCGCCAGGGCGAGATCCGCGCGCCCGCGCAGCGCCGGCCAGGTCCACGGCGTCCACTCCGCGCCGGCCAGCGCCCAGCAGGAATCGGCGCGCACCGTGTCCCCCACCGCCAGGTGGAGCGCGGCGAGTCGATGGCAGGCGACCGCGCGCAGATGCGGCTGAGCGGCCGCCGCCTGCCAGAGCGCAAGGCTGTCGGCACGCGTCACGGGCGGCAGCGTCAGCCCGCGGGCCCATGCCGGGGACGGGTCGGACCCCGCCACCCACCGCACCACCCCGGTCGAATCCAGCGTCGGAACTCCGAGGCGCATCCGATCGCGTGCCTGCGCGGACGCCGGCAGCAGGGCGACCGCGACCGCCAGCGCCAGCAGCCACCGCACCCCGCGCCCGCTCACGCCCTCACTCCCACTCGATCGTCGCCGGGGGCTTGCTGGTGCAGTCGTAGACCACTCGGTTGATGCCGCGCACCTCGTTGACGATGCGCGACGAGACGCGCGCCAGCAGGCTCGCGGGCAGGCGCGTCCAGTCGGCGGTCATGCCGTCCTGGCTGTTCACCGCGCGCAGCGCGATGACCTTCTCGTAGGAGCGCTCGTCGCCCTTCACCCCCACGGTCGAGACCGGCAGCAGGACGGCCAGCGCCTGCCACGTCCGCCCGTACCACTTCGCGCGGCGCAACTCCTCGATGAAGATCGCGTCCGCGCGACGCAGCAGCTCGAGGTCGTGCTCGGTGATCGGGCCGAGGATGCGCACCGCGAGCCCCGGCCCCGGGAACGGGTGCCGGTCCACCAGGTGGTCCGGCAGCCCCAGCGCCCGGCCCAGCTCGCGCACCTCGTCCTTGAAGAGCCAGGCGCAGCGGCTCGATGAGCTTGAGCTTCATCCGGTCCGGCAGGCCACCGACGTTGTGGTGGCTCTTGATGACCTGCGAGCCGAAGCCCGCCGAGGCGCTCTCGATCACGTCCGGGTAGAGCGTGCCCTGCGCGAGCCACTCGACCGGGCCGATCTTCCGGGCCTCGTCCTCGAAGACCCCGATGAACTCCTCGCCGATGATCTTGCGCTTGCGCTCCGGATCGCTGACCCCGGCGAGCCGGTCGAGGAAGCGCCGCCGGGCGTCCACGATCTCGAGCCTCAAGCCGCGCTTCACCCCCAGCTCGCGCGCCACCTCCTCCGCCTCGCCCTCGCGCAGCAGGCCGTGGTTCACCATCACGCAGGTCAGGCGCTTGCCGACCGCGCGGTGACAGAGCGTGGCGACCACGCTCGAGTCCACGCCGCCCGAGAGCCCGCAGAGGATGTGGCCCTCCGGCCCCACCTGCGCGCGGATCGCGGCGACCGCGCTCTTCAGGAACGACTTCATGCTCCAGCCGCCCTCCAGGCGCGCCACCTTGAAAAGGAAGTTCGCGAGCACCTGCCTGCCGTAGGGCGAGTGCACGACCTCCGGGTGGAACTGGATCAGGTGGAACGGGCGCTTCTCGTGCTCCGCCGCGGCGAAGGCGCAGTTCGCGGTGTGCGCCACGCGGCGCCAGCCCGCGGGGAGCGCGGCCACCTCGTCACCGTGGCTCATCCACGCGCGGAAGCGCTTCGGCACCTTCTCGAACAGGAGCGAGCGCCCGTCCCGCACGAAGGTCGCCATGCCGTACTCGGCGCGCGACGCGCGCTCGAGCTCCCCGCCCATCAGCTGCATCGTGGCCTGGAAGCCGTAGCAGATGCCGAGCAGCGGTTTCTTCAGTTCGTAGATGCCGGGGTCGGGCATCGGCGCCGCGACCTTGTAACCGCTCGCCGGCGAGCCCGAGAGGATGAGCGCGCTCGGCCGGCGCGCGGCGATCGCCGCCGCGGGCGTGGTGCCCGGCACGATCTCCGAGAACACCCCCAGCTCGCGCACCCGCCGAGCGATCAGCTGCGTGTACTGCGAGCCGAAGTCGAGGATGACGACGAGTTCACGGGACATGGTCCGTCTCCTGGCTCAGTGCCTGAACACCCTTCGGTCCGTGAACACCATCGCCAGGCCCCGCTCGTCGCAGGCGGCGACGACCTCGGGGTCGCGCACCGAGCCACCGGGCTGGACGAAGGCGGTGATGCCGGCCCCGGCTGCGTGCTCGATGTTGTCGGCGAAGGGGAAGAACCCGTCGCTCGCGAGCACGGTGCCCTGCAGCTCGTGCCCGGCGCGGCGCGCCTTCATCAGCGCCACGTCCACCGCGTCCACGCGGCTGGTCTGCCCGGAGCCGAGCCCGACCAGCGTGCCGCCACGCGCGAGGGCGATGGCGTTGGAGCGCGCGGCAGCCACCACCTCCCAGGCGAAGCGCAGGCCCGCCATCTCCTCCGGCGTGGGCGGCCGTCTCGTCACCACGCGCCACTCCGGCGGCGCGCCCTCCGGCTCCCGCGACAGCAGCGCCCAGGGTCCCAGGAACCGGACGGCCCAGGAGTCAGGCGACGCAAGCGATTGTGCCTCAAGCGATACGACCCGCAGGTTCTTCCTGGACTTGAAGGCCTCCGACGCCTCGCGCGTGAACCCGGGCGCCGCCACGCACTCCGCGAACTGCTTCGCCACGAGGCCCGCCGTCCCGCCGTCCAGCGGACGGTTGAAGGCGACAATCCCGCCGAAGGCCGACTGCTCGTCGGTGTGGAACGCCTCCTCGTAGGCCGCGGCGAGCGCCGGCGCCACGGCTGCGCCGCAGGGCTGGCCGTGCTTGACGATGACACAGGCGGGCGGCTCGAAGCGGCCCACCAGCGCGACGGCCGCCTCGAGGTCGAGGAGGTTGTTGTAGGAGAGTTCCTTCCCCTCCTTCCACGCGTCCAGCGCCGCCTTCCCGCCGAGCCGCGCGTAGAGCGCCGCAGGCTGGTGGGGGTTCTCCCCGTAGCGCAGGTGGCGCGCGCGCTCGAGCGCCAGCACGTGGACGGGCGGCGGCTCGGCCCCGCCCGCGACGTCCGCGCGCCCCGCCAGGTCGCCGGCGATCGCCGCGTCGTAGCGTGCGGTCCGCGCGAAGGTGCGCAGCGCCCAGGTGCGCCGTCGCTCCAGCGTCACCGTGTCCGACTCGAGTGCCGCGAGCGCCTCGGCGTACTGGCCGGGATCGTGCAGCACGATGACGTCGGCGAAGTTCTTGGCCGCGGCGCGCAGCAGGGCGACGCCGCCGATGTCGATCTCCTCGACCGCGCCGGCTTCGTCCAGCGCGCCCGCGCGCTCCTCGAACGGATAGAGCGTCACCGCCACCAGGTCGAGCGGCGTGAGTCCGCGCGCGGCGAGCGCCGCCAGGTCGGCGGGCTCGCCACGCCGCGCCAGGATGGGTGCGTGCACGTGCGGGTGCAGGGTCTTCACGCGCCCACCCAGCAACTCCCCGAAGCCGGTCCACTCCTCGACCGGCGTCACGGCCACGCCGGCCGCGGCGAGGTGCCTCGCGGTGCCGCCCGAGGCGACGATCTTCGTCCCACGCTCGGCGAGGGCCCGCGCGAAGTCGGCGGCCCCGCGCTTCTCCGAGAGCGAGAACAGCGCGGCCCGGGGCCAGCTCACGCGACCTCCCCGCCGAGGCGACGCACGGCCTCGAGGTAGCGCTCCTGGGTCCTGGTCACGACCTCCCCGGGCAGCGGCGGCGCGGGCGGCTCGTGGTCCCAGCCGGACTCGTCGAGCCAGTCGCGCACGAACTGCTTGTCGAAGGAGAGCAGCCGGCCCGCCTCGTAGGCGGCCCGGCCCCAGTAGCGCGACGAGTCGGGGGTGAGCGCCTCGTCGATCAGCGTGAGCGCACCGTCCACGAACCCGAACTCGAACTTGGTGTCCGCCAGCACCAGGCCCCGCTCCCACGCCCGCGCGCGCGCCTCCTCGTAGATCGCCAGGCTCCGCTCCCGCAGCGCCGCGGCGGTCTCCCCACCCACCGACCCGACCAAGCACTCGAACGAGATGTTCTCGTCGTGTCCGGTCTCGGACTTGGTGGCGGGAGTGAAGATCGCGGGCTCGATCCGCGAGCCCTCCTCCAGCCCGGCCGGCAGGGTGATGCCGCAGACCGCGCCGCTCCGCCGGTACTCCTTGAGCCCCGAGCCGGTGAGGTAGCCGCGCACCACGCACTCGATGTCCACGCGGGCCGCCCGCCGCACCAGGTGGGCGCGCCCGCGCAGCAGCGCGGCATGCGCGTCGAAGGGCGCGGGGAACGCCGCCGGCTCGTCGCTCACGAGATGGTGCGGCGCGGCGCTCGCGAGGGTGCGCATCCACCAGGCCGAGAGCAGCGAGAGGATGGCGCCCTTGCCGGGAATGGGCGTGGGGAGCACCGAGTCGTAGGCCGAGAGCCGGTCGCTGGCGACGATGACCAGGTGCTCCGGCCCGGCCTCGTAGATCGAGCGCACCTTGCCGCGCTTCCAGGGCGCGAGGCCGGGGAGGGCGACCTCATCGACGGCGTGGGCCGCCTCGAGCAACTCCTTCGGGACCGCGAGACGCGTGCGGGTCACGTCCATGCGCTTCTCCTTCCCCGCCGCCTCACGGGACGGCGCGGTGTGCCGCGTGAATCAGCGCGCGCCGCGGGGCAGAGCAGCTCCGAGCGCGAAGTTCGCGGCCACCCAGGCGGGCAGCCGCGCGATGGTGTCGATGGCAGGCTCGCCGTCCACGGCGTAATCGCCATGCGGATCCAGCAGGACGAAGTGGAGCCCCGCCCCGCGCGCGCCCGCGCCGTCCACCCGGCGCAGGTCCCCGACATAGAGCGTGCGTTCGGCGGGCAGGCCGAGGCGCTCGAGCGCCACGTGGAAGATGCCCGGTTCCGGCTTGGCGATGCCGACGTGATGCGAGTCCACCACGAACTCGAGCCCGCGGAGCATGTCGCAGGCCGCCAGGAGCTCTTCGGCGCGGCCATCCGAGTTGGAGACGCAGGCCAGCCTCGGGCCGAGCAGGGCCAGCGCGTCGAGACAGCCCCGAGCGCCCTCGACCGGCCGCGCCCACAGACCGACACCCGCCTGGCGCTCGTAGAAACGCTCGAGGGCGGGGCCGACGAGCGAGCGCGGCACGCCCGCGGCCTCGAGGATGACGCGGAAGTACAGGCGCGTGTCGCCACGCTCGCCCAGGCGCGGCTCGCCGGCCACGGCCGGGGGCGGCGGCTGGTCGAAGGCCTGGTCGAAGGCCTTGCGGGCCGCGACCTCCGAACGGCGCAGCGCCTCGGCGCTCACCTCGTGGCCCAGTCCACGCACGGTCTCGCTCATCCATTCGAAGTCGAGGCGCACGAGCGTGCCACCGGCGTCGAAGAGGACGGCCTCCAGCAGCGGACGCTCAGCCACGCGCGACCTCCGTCGGGCAGCCCCCGAAGACGAGCCGCCGGCCCTCGCGCCGCCACGGCTCACCGAGGAAGCGCCGCACGGCCCCCGGGTAGAGCCGGTGCTCGGCCTCGTGGATCCGGCGCTCCAGCGTCTCGAGCGTATCGTCCTCGCGGATCTCCACCGCCTCCTGCGCCACGATGGGGCCCGCGTCGACGCCGGCATCCACGAGGTGCACGGTGCAGCCCGTGACCTTGACGCCGTGCTCGAACGCCCTGCGCATGGCGTCGAGCCCCGGGAACGCGGGCAGCAGCGAGGGATGGAGGTTGAGGATACGGTCCGGAAAGGCACCGAGCAGGGGCTCGTGCAGCCGGCGCATGAAGCCCGCGAGCAGCAGCGTGTCCACCTCGTGCGCGCGCAGGAGGTCGAGCCAGGGCGTCTCGTCCTCGAGCCGCGTGCGAAAGCGCCCGGCGGGCGGACAGGCGCGCGGGACACCCAGGCGCCCGGCGCGGACGAGGACCTGCGCGTCCGGGACGTCGCAGAGGAGCAGGACGACCTGCCCCCCCAATTCGCCCCGCTTCGAGGCGAGCGTGAGCGCCTCGAAGTTGCTTCCGTCCCCCGAGGCGAGGACGGCGAGCCGGTACGGCCGGGTGGCGGGCACGCCGCAATCTACCAACCGCGCGCGCGGCCGGGCAAATGCGCGTCTCACCGCCGCCGCGGCAGCCCGGACGGCGCACGCAGCTCGGATGCCTCGGCGCGCGCGCCGGGCCGCGCGCATCTCCAGTCCAGCTCCCCGATGCCGTCCTCCGACCACTCGAGCCACAGCGCGCCCGCCGCGTCGGTGCGCAGCACCCGCGCGCCGGCGACCCGCAACCGCTCGAGCAGCGCCGGCGCGGGATGCCCGAAACGGTTCCTCGCCCCCACCGAGAGCAGCGCGTGCCGCGGCCGCGCCCGCCCCAGGAACCGCACGCCGGTCGAGGATCCCGCACCGTGGTGCGCGACCTTGAGGAGCCCGAGCCCGGGCGGAACCCCGATCGAGTCCTCGACCGTGCTGTCCACGTCCGCCATGAAGAGCAGGCGCCCACGTCCGCCGCCGGCCTCGATCACCAGCCCGGCGTTGTTGTCGGAGCCCGCTCGCGGCTGCCGCGGCGGCCACAGCACGCGCACCGGCGGCGCGGCGCACAGCACGGCGCCGCGCGTCAGGCGCCGCAGCGGCCGGCGGGCCGGGAGGCTCCCTTGCTCGTGGCGCGGCGACACGCCCACGCGCTCCACGCCCAGACCGCGGAGCACCGCTCCCGCCCCTCCCGCGTGATCGCTGTCGTCGTGCGTGAGCAGCAGCCACTCGAGCCGCCTGACACCCGCCCAGCGGAAGAAGGGCAGCACGACGCCTTCGCCCGCGTCGTAGCCGGGCGTGCGCGGCCCGGCGTCCAGCAGCCACCACGAACGGCCGAAGGCGAGCGCGAGCGCATCGCCCTGTCCCACGTCGAGCGCCACGAGCCACGCGCGACCCGGCGGCGGCGCGAGCGGCTGCACGGTGAGCACGCACAGCAGCGCCGTGCCGAGCAGCGTGACTCCCAGCACTTTCGCCGCTTCGCGCACCGGCGAGTCGGGCCGTTGCCGGCCTTCGAGCGTGCGCGACCGCGGCAGCGCGAGGGCGAGCAGCGCGACTCCGAGGGCCGCGCACCACGGGACCCCGCGCTCCGCCCCCGCCGCAGCCAGGGCCCCCGGGGCGCGCGCGGCCGTCATCGTGGTCCAGCGCAGCGCAGCGGCGAGCACCTCTCCGGCCGAGAACCACGGGTGGCCCGCGCCCGGCACGGCGAGGTCCGCCAGCGCCCCCAGCCAGGCTGCCGCAAGCAGCAGGCCCGCGACCGGCACCGCGACCAGGTTCGAGAACGTGCCCACCCACGAGACCGCGTGGAAGCGCGCGAGCAACAGGGGCAGCGCACCGGCCTGGGCGCCCAGCGTCGGGATGAACGGGGCGCACCACGCGCGCCGGCGCCCCGCGCGCTCGGCCAGCCACGGAGCGAGAGTCACGAGCCCGAGCGTGGCAGCGAACGAGAGTTGGAAGCCGAGATCCGCGGCCCAGCCCGGCGCGCAGGCCAGCAGCCCGAGCGCGCTCAGCGCCAGCGCCTGCAACGGATCGAGGGCGCGCCCGCGCAGCGACGCCACCGCCATCAGACACTCGTGCGCCGCCGCGCGCATCAGCGAGGGGAGCGGCCCGGCCAGCCCGGCGTAGAAGACCGCGCACAGCGCCGCGGCCACCGCGCGCGCCCTCACGCCCCCCCCGACCGAGGCCACCACCGCGCGCGCGATCGAGGCGAGCCAGACGACGTGCAACCCGGAGAGCGCCAGCAGGTGGATGAGTCCCGAGGCGCGCAGGTCGGCGTAGAGCCCGGTCGAGAGCGCGGAGCGGTCGCCCGTGACGAGCGGCACGACCAACTCGCGCGCCCCGGGCGAGAGCCCGGCGTCGAGCCGGCGCTCGATGCCTCGCCGCCACCGCGCCACGGTCGCGCGCGGCCACGCACCCGGCAGGGACGCGGGGCCGGCCCGCGCCAGGAAGGCGCGGCCCGACCCCGCGAGCGACGCAGCGTCGGCGACGGCGAGACCATCGAAGCCACCCGGGTCGCGCGGCGGCCGGGGCGGCTCGACTCGCACCACCGCGTCCACGACATCACCCCACTCCACTTCCGACCCCGCCGGCAGGCGCACGCGCAGCCGCGTGCCCGCCACCAGCGCCGGCCGCGCGCAACGCACCGTGACGACCGCCACGGGCTCGCCCGCCTCGCGCGGCGGCGGCTCGGCGACGCGCGCGACGACGTGGTAGAACGAGCCGCCCCGCTCGAGCGCCAGCCGCTCGCGGTCGAGCACCGCGCGGTGCCCGGCGCCCCGCGCACCGGCCGCCAGGCCCAGGGCGAGCAGCGCCATCGTGGCGCCCACGCGCGGCGGCGCGCCCCACGCCACGAACGCGAACAGGAGTCCGCAGACCAGCGCGGCGAGCGCCAGGGGCACGCCGAGGCCCGCCCCCAGCAACACTCCCACCCAGACCACGATGCCGGCCAGCACCGCTCCCCGACCGCCCATGCCTCACGCCCACCGGAAGAGGCGTGCCACGCGCCGGCTGCCCCCGGCGAAGCGCGGAGGCCCGCGCCACGCGCGCGGCCGCTCGCCACCACCGCTGACTCCGCCCGACGGAATGCGCGGGGGCCCGTCCACGTCGTGGACGGGCCCCCCTCGTCGTTGTCGCCCGCCGCGCGGGCTGCGGCCTACGGCCTCGACTCCGCCTGCGCGGACCGGATCTCCGTGAAGGATTCGTCGCCCATCGGGGTCGAGGCGCTCACGTACCAGGCCGTGCGCCCGCGCGCGTCGAACAGGACGGCGGGGAAGACAGCCACGCCGACCAGCCCGCCCGGTGCCTTCATCAGGGTCATCGGGTAGCGCCGCCAGGCGCCTTCCGGCGTGCGCACGTGGAGCCACATCTCGCGCAGGTCGCCCTCGCGCGCTCCGTCGAGCGACGCCGAGAGCACCGTGGGCCGTTCGAGGGGAATGCGTTCCGGCAGCGTGGCCACGATCCGTGGGGCATCCGCGTTCAGCCCGAGCTCGATCGTGGCGTAGCGCAGGTTGCCGCCGGGCAGCTCGATGACCTGCACGGGGCCGTCCTCGTTGCGGTGGCGCACGCGGATGCTGTGCGGGCCGCGGGGCAACTCGAGCTTGAGCGGTGTGACCCCGGCCGCCTGGCCGTCGATCCAGACCTGCGCGCCCGTGAGCGGCTCGGAGCCCGTCTCGTCGGCGAGCGTGGCGCGCACCTCGAGCAACCCCGTCGCGGGCGAGGCGATGGGCTGCGCCACGAGCTCGACCGTGCGGTTCACGTGGACTTCGACCGTCTGCTCCCAGGGAGCCACGCCCGGCCCCGAGAACTGCAGGCGGTGGATGCCCGGCTGGAGCTGCTCCACATCGAGCGGAGCGTAGCCACGCTGCACGCCGTCCACCGCGACCGAGATGGGCACTCCGCCCCCGGGCACGACGACCTTCAGGGAGCCCCACAATTCGACATCCAGCGCCACGCGCTGGCCGCGCCTGCCGTTCACGGTGTGGCTCGAGCCGCCGACTCCCGAGAACGAGAGGACGATCTCGTGGGTGCCGGGCTTGAGCTCCAGCGTCGTCGGGGTGCGTCGCCCCTGGTCGACGCCGTCCACGGCGATCCATGCGCCCGAGGGACGGCTGGCGACGGTCACGTCGTAGCGGGCCGGACCGAGGCCGATCGCCGTGAACGCCGAGCTGACGTCCCTGACCCCGCGCGAGAAGTCCACCTGGCCCAGGAACCAACCGGAAGCAAAGAGCACCACGACGACCGCGAGGATGAACCACCGCCGCTGCCAGACAGGACGCCCGTCCGACATCACGGATTCCTCCGGCTCCGGCCACGCGGGGCGGCGCACGGCCGCGCGCTGGCGGACACCGAGCGGCTCGGGCGCGGTGGCCCCGGCAGCGACGTCCTCCGCCCGCGCTTCGGGCTGTGGCTCGGGCGCCGACAACGGCTCGCTTGCCACGGCCGGCTCCATGGCAGCGGGCTCGGGCGCCGGCACAGGCTCCATCTGCACGACGGCTTCTGCGACCGCGAACTCGGGCGTGGGCACAGGCTCGATCTGCGCAACGGCCTCTGCGAGCGCGAACTCGGGCGCCGGCACGGGCACAGGCTCGATCTGCGAGACGGCTTCTACGGCCGCGGGCTCCCACTCGAGCACAGGCTCGATCTGCACGACGGCCTCTGCGACCACGAACTCGGGCGCCGGCACGGGCGCAGGCTCGATCTGCAAGATGGCTTCTACGGCCGCGGGCTCCAACTCGAGCACAGGCTCGATCTGCACGACGGCTTCTGAGACCGCGGGCTCCGGCTCGAATGCGGTCAGAGGCCCGAGGTCGAACGGATCGACCGACGATTCGCACTCGGCGGTGAGCATCTCCTCGGCGATCGGCTCGCCCACCTCCCTTTCGATCTCCGGCTCGGGCATCGCCTCAACGACCACGGGTGTCTCGGCCACCACCGGCTCGGGTTCGGGGAGCAACTCCGGCACTCCCGGCACGTCGTGCGCGATGGGCTCGGGCTGCGCGGATTCGGGCAGCGTATCCTCACGCGCGCGCAGACCCGTGAGCCGGTCCATCCAACTGCGGAAGTGCCAGCCGCTGCGTCGCCGGCCGGGTCGCGACTCGGGGTCGTTGCCACCGGACACCGCTGGCTCGACGGGGGTCCCGGCGACCTCGCCGTCAGCGTTCGCGGCCGGCTGGGCCGGCTCTGGCTCGGCGATGGCTTCGGGCTCGGTGATGGCTTCGGGCTCGGTGATGGCTTCGGGCTCGGCGATGGCTTCGGGCTCGGCGATGGCTTCGGGCTCGGTGATGCCTTCAGGGGCTTCGGTCGGAAGGCCGGGCCACCGCACTTCGATCTCGCCCTCAGCCGGCGCTGTCCCCCCGGAGCTCGCGGGCCAGATCACCAGCGCTTCCAGCTGCAGCCGCGCGTCCGTGACGAATGCCCGGGCCTGCCGCCCTTCCTGGTCACGGACCAGGACCCACTCGGGCTCGAAAGGACGCCCGTCCAGCACGATCTCGACCCGTCCGGAGCCCGTCCAGCCGAAGGCGACGCTGGCCCCCGTCGTCAGGCAGGCGACCGCACAGGGGTGCCGCTCTCCACCGCCCCCCCAGAGCTCCGCCTCGTAGAAGAGGAGCCCGGTGAGCGCCTGATGCAATGCGCGCGGGATGGGAATGGAAGACGCCGGGTCCCGCAGGACCGGGGAGTCGCTGCCGGTCGTCCTGGCCACGCCGATGAGCTCGGTCAGCCAGATCTCGACTTCGGAGGGGGTGAACCCCGACGCGGCGCCCAGGAAACCCAGCTCGAGCCCCGGTCCCCCGGCCCGGACGGCCAGAGCATCGCCACTCGAGCGGATCGAAACAGTCCACTGAGCGGTGGAGGTCACGACCTGTTCCATGGGCCTTCCTTCCCTGAAGACTCGCAGGCTGCCGCTAACGGCATTCGACGGTGCAACGTACTCCGGGCAGGACGCAAGTGTCAACGCGCAATGGACTTGTGGCCCGAGACTTGCTCAATCAGCCGTGGCCTGACAGGACTGCGGAACTCCGTGGTTCAGTCCAGCGTTAAGTGGCGGAGCACACGGACCGATTTGCATCTAGTGTGCCGCCCGCCTACCTTGCTCCGAATGAGTGTTCTCAGGACGAGTCCTGCCGACGGGAGTGACCTGACCGTGTCGGTTCGCGCCTCCATCCTTAACATCTTGGCCCTGGCTCTCCTGCTGGGGCTGCCGGCCTCCGCGTCCGGGGTCGAGGGCGTCGGCCCGGCGCTGGCCTTCCCCGCCACCGATTCCCACCACGACCCGGCGACCGGCCTGCGTTCCGCTTACGAGACGGCCCTGCAGCAGCGCCAGACGGGCGACCCGGCCGCCGCGCTGCGCACCATCGAGTCGGCCCTTTCGGCGCTCCAGGCCGCCAGCGCGGCCGATCCCGGGACCGCCGCGCGAGCCGATCTCGTGGACCTCCAGGCCAGGCTCTCGGCCCTGTACGACGCCACCCGGCAGGACCTGCCGAACGTCCGGGCCGAGCCCGGGAACGAGGCCGATGAGAGCGTCCTCAATGCCGCGGCCATCGACGCGCTCGGCACCATCGAGCCCCAGGACCACGAGCTGGTGACCCGCTGGGTGGACTTCTTCATGGGCGCAGGGCGCTCGACCTTCGAGCGCTGGCTCAAGCGCTCGGGCCGCTACATGGACCTGTTCCGCTCGGTGCTGCAGCGCGAAGGCCTGCCGCCCGACCTCGTGAACCTCGTGTTCGTGGAGAGCGGTTTCAACCTGAACGCGCGCTCGGTCTCGGCGGCGGTCGGGCCCTGGCAGTTCCTGAGGAGCACCGGCAGGTTCTTCGGCCTGACCGTGGATCAGTGGGTGGACGAGCGCAAGGATCCGGAGAAGGCCACGGTCGCCGCGGCCCGCTACCTGAAGCACCTCTACGGGATCTTCGGCGACTGGCCGCTCGCCCTGGCCTCCTACAACGCCGGCGAGGGCACCGTGCTGCGCGCCATCAAGGCGCAAGGCACCACGAACTACTGGGATCTCAAGCTCCCGCGCCAGACCGAGGACTACGTGCCGCAGTTCATGGCCGCCCTCACGATCGCGCGCGACCCGGCTCGCTACGGCTTCGACTCGGTCGAGTTGGACGACCCCATGGCCTTCGACGAGGTCGCGCTCAAGGGCCCGGTGGATCTGCGCGCGGTGGCCCGCCTGGTCGACTGCTCCTACGACGAGCTCAAGGCGCTCAACCCGGCCGTGCTGCACACGGCGGCCCGGGGTTCCGGCGGCATCGTCACGCTGCGGGTGCCGCCCGGCAAGGGCGAGGCGCTCATGCAGCGCTTGCAGAGCGGCGAGCGGTTGCCGACGCTGAACCTCACCCTCAAGCACAAGGTGCGCAAGGGCGAGACCCTGCAAGCCATCGCGCGGCAGTACTCGGCGAACGCGCAGGACCTGGCCCGCGTCAACGGCATCGGCAAGAAGCGTCCCCTGCGACGCGGCATGCTGCTCACCGTGCCAGCCTCGATGCGCGCGCCGAAACCCGCGGCCATCGACTCGGCGACCGACCCGCGCGCCTCGACCGCCTACGTGCCGCCGCGCAGTCATGGTCTCCCCGCCACCCTCGAGGGACACTCGACCACCGCCGGCCGCACGGCCGTCATCGTGCAGAAGGGCGAGACGCTGGCCTCGATCGCCGCGCGCCATGGCGTGAGCACACAGGACCTGATGCGCTGGAACCGGCTCAAGAGCACGCGGGTGACACGCGGGATGCGGCTCAAGGTCCGCACGCCGGAGGCGATCGTGGCCGACAGCGCGCGCAACGACTCGATCCAGATCGCGGAACTCAAGGCGCCGAAGCCCCGCACCTCGAAGTCACGCGCCGCCGCCTCCAGCCCGCGCCGCGGCTCGCCCGCTCCGGCCGGGGTGGGCCACACCGTCCGCAGCGGCGAAACGCTCTCGGGCATCGCGCGCCAGCACGGGATCTCGGTGGCCGCACTCAGGAAGGCGAACGGACTCACCACGTCCAGGATCCGCGCGGGCCAGAGGCTGAGACTCCCCGCCTAGCCCTGACCCTTCACGAGCGGCGGGGCAGCGCGAACGCCGGACGGAGCCATTGCCCGTCCGGCGTTCGCGCTGCCCCGCCGCCTCAGTGCATCGACTGCGGTCCGTCCACCACCCCACCAGCCGGCACGCCACCGTCGAAGTCCCGCTCGGTGACGAAGGCGCCGATCCTGGCGTTGCGTCCAACGTGGACGTCCTTCGGGATCCTCGCCCCCTTGCCCACCACCAGCAATCCGCTCGAGAGGTGGCCCGGGCAGGCGCGGTTGGGCGTGCCCGAGTCCCCGTAGCCCAGGAGCGCGCCGTCCCCCACGCGCACATCCTTGTCGAGGATGGCGTGGTCCAGCACCGCGTCGCGCCCCACCACCACGTCGTGCATCACGATGCTGTCGCGCACCACCGCACCCGGCTCCACCGTCACGCCGGGGAACAGCATCGAATGCTCGACCCTCCCCGCGATCCGGCAGCCGTTGGCGACGAAGCTCCGCACCGCCATGCCACCCCGCTCGAAGCACACCGGTGGCCGGTCGGCGCTCTGTGTGTGGATCACCCAGTCGGGCTCGGCAAGGTCGAGCGGCGGGCACGGGCCCAGGAAGTCCAGGTTGCTCTGGTAGTACGAGTCGAGCGTGCCCACGTCCTGCCAGTAGTCGTCGAACCGGTGCGTGTGGACGTGCTCGCCGCGCGCCACGAGCCGCGGCAGGATGTCCTTGCCGAAATCGTGCCCCGAGCCCGGCGTCCCGGCGTCCTCCGCGAGCCAGCGCACCAGCGAATCGCGGTCGAACAGGTAGACGCCCATCGACGCGAGGCGCGAGTCCGCCCGTTCGGGCTTCTCCTGGAAACCGGTCACGCGCGCGGCGGCGTCGGTCTCGAGGATGCCGAAGGAGTTGACCGATTCGGCCGGCACCTCGGTCACCGCCACCGTCACCGGCGCGCGGCTCGCCTTGTGGGAAGCGTAGAGCAGGTTGTAGTCCATCTTGTAGACGTGGTCACCGGAGAGCACGAGCACCTGCTCGATGCGGCGCCGCTGGAGGTGGATCAGGTTCTGGTAGATGGCGTCGGCCGTGCCCTGGTACCAGTCGCTCTGGACCGAGCCCAGCGAGGGTTGCAGCAACTGCACGCCGCCGCGGTTGCGGTCCAGGTCCCAGGGCCGTCCGGTGCCGATGTGCTGGTTGAGCGACAGGGGCCGGTACTGCGTGAGCACCCCGATGTCGAAGATGCCCGAGTTCACGCAATTCGAGAGCGTGAAGTCGATGATCCGGTACTTGCCCCCGAAGGGCACCGCAGGCTTGGCGCGCCGCTCCGAGAGCAGGCACAGCCGGCTCCCCAGCCCCCCCGCCAAGATGAACGCGTAGCGCGACATCTCAGACCATGCCCTCGTACCACGCGCGGCTCGGCAGCGTGCTGCCGGCGGCGATCTCGCGGGGCAGCCCCTCGAAGCCGGCGTGGATCCCGACCACCACGCCCCGGCCCACGCGGGCGCCCTCGGGGATCTCCGCGTCCTTCCCGACCAGCGTGAGTCCGTCGAGCCACGCGTGCGCCGGATCGCGCGGCGGCTCGCCCCAGCCCACCACGGCGCCGGCGCCCACGGTCGCGTGCTTGTCGAGGATGGCGCGGTCCACCTTCGCCCCCGGCCCGATGCGCGTGTCCGGGTACACGATGGAGTCCGTGACCTCCGCCCCGCGCTCCACCACCGCGCCGGGGAAGAGCACCGAACGTCGCACGCGGCCGGACACCCGGCAGCCGTTGGCCACCAGGCTCTCTTCCACGTCGGCGTCCTCGCCGAGGCGCACGGGCGGGCGTTCCTCGTCGCGCGTGAGCACCGGCCAGCGCGCGTTGAGCAGCTCGAGCCGAGGCGCCGGCGCGACCAGCTCCAGGTTGGCACGGTAGTACGACGCCACCGTGCCTACGTCCTCCCAGTAGCCGGTGAACTCGTGAGCGTGGACCACCTCGCCCGCCTCCAGCAGCGGCTCGATCACGCCCGCCACCAGGTCCGCCGGCCGGTCCCGGAGCAACTCGCCCAGGGCCGCGGTCTCGAACAGATAGACCCCCATCGAGGCGTGCGTGGCCTCGCTACGCCGCGGCTTCTCTTCGAGCCGCGTGACGCGCCCCTCGCGGTCGAACTGCACCATGCCGAAGCGGCGTGACTCCTGCGGCAGCACGCGCGTGACCGCCAGCGTCACGGTCGCGCCGCGCCGCTCGTGCACCATGAGCATGCGCCGGTAGTCCATCCGATAGATCTGGTCGCCCGAGAGCACCAGCACGCGCGCGGCACCCAGCGCCTCGATGCGGTCCCAGTTGCGGGCGATGGCGTGGGCCGTGCCCTGGTACCACTCGGCGTCGCTGCGCGTCACGTAGGGCTGCAGCACCTCGACGCCGCCGTCCCGGTGGTCGAAGCCCCAGGGCCGGCCGACACCGATGTGGTCGTGGAGCGAGGCCGGAGCGTGCTGCGTGAGCACGCCGATCCGGGTGATCTCCGAGTGGGAGCAGTTGCTGAGGACGAAATCGATGACCCGGTACTTCCCGCCGAAGGGCACGGCACTGACCGCCCGCTCGGCGGTAAGGACGCTCAGCGCCTCACCGCCGCCCCCCGCCAGCACCAATCCCACCATGCGCCGCACACCGCTCTCCCGGGTTCGAGGGTGGAAGGAGGTTTCACGGCTAGACTAGGAACCCGCCGGGGGGCAAGTCAAGCCGAGCCGGGACGGACGGGCGCCGATCGGGAGGCCGGGGAGGTCCCCCGCTCTACCAGGAGAACGACGCAGAGACCAGGTGCGTGAGATCCAGGTTCGTGTCGTCGGGGAACTGCTTGTCGTTCGCAGCGAAGAAGCGGTGCAACTGCGCGGCGTAGTCCACCCCCACCTGCTTGTAGCGCAGGCCGGCACCGAAAGCGAGGTCCTTGGCGTTCACGCCGGTGCGCAGGGCGAGCACGCTGTGGTACCAGTACTCGAGCCCCGTGCGCACGTCCCAGGTCTGCCCGCCCAGACTCAACTCCGCGTCGTAGGTGCGACGCTCGAAACCCCAGGCCAGGTCCACCGCCCAGGTGAGCGCGTGCCGGCTGGCGGGGTGGAACGTGAACGCAGCGCCCGTGTCGAGCGTCGGGGAGATGAGTTCGCGCGTGCCGTTGCTCCAGGCGAGGTACGTGGTCGTCAGGTCGTGCATCACCGCACCCAGCGTCACCGCGTCGGACGGCATGTACATCACGCCGGCGTCGAGCCCCGCGCCGAACGACGTGACGTGCTCACCGGGCAGCGTGTCGGGGATGCTCTGGCGCACGAACTTGAGGCTCCCGCCGAAGGACCAGCGCTCGCCGCGCTGCCTTGCGTAGGAGAGCATGACCGCCAGGTCGCTGCTGCTGGCCATGTAGAGGTCTTCCGGCTTGAGCAGCAGCTTCTCGCCGCGTTCCCAGATGCCGTCGGCCTGTCCCGGATCGGGCGTGGTCGGATCGTTGTCGGGCCCGTAGTCGAGGAAGTCGATGCCCGGCCGCAACGCGCCGGGACGCGGCGTGATGGGGATGTCGTCCACCGCGAAGCGCACGATGCCCACGCCGAGGGCGGCGTTGCGCCCCTTCGGACCACCGAGCGGCCAGACCCCGCCCAGGTAGTCGTGATTGGCGAGGTTGCCGAACTTCTCCTGGTGCTGCGGGATCACTTCGCGATAGGGCAGGTAGACCAGCCCCGCGGGGTTCCAGTACGGCGCAGTCGCGTCGTCCGCCACGGCCGTGAACGCGCCACCCATGCCGAGTGCGCGGGCGCCGACCTGGATCTTGAGGAACTCGCCGGCGTATTTCGTGGCGCCGGCGGGCGCGGCCAGGACGAGGCTGCCGAGGAACACGGCAAGGACAGCGTGGATGCGCATCGAACGGACCTCTGGGATGGATGGAACCGAACCGCGCCTGCGAGCCTACGGGCGCGTTCGTTCAGATGTCAACCACCCGGGGGATGGAGCGCCACTGGGGCAGGCTCGCGGTTCCCAGCCCGCGCGCGATGCGCCAGCCATGGTGCAGCCGCACCAGCTCGTGACCGGTCTGGAAGCACTGTTCCTCGGTCGCGCCAAGCGGACGGAACCGGACTTCGTAGCTCACGTACAGCCGCCCGGCCGTGACCGGCAGCGAACGGAAATCCACGAGCCGGACCACGCGGGTGGGCGGCATGAACCACAGCATCCCCGGGAACGGCTGCCCCTCGGTGCCCTCGAGCACGCATTCACCTGCGGTCACCGCATCTCCGTCGCGCAACGCCGACCAATAGGTGGCCAGCGTCGCACTCGGCGTGCTGAACCGTGCGTCCACCAGACAGCGTTCGCCCTGGCCGAGCAGCGTGAAGGCCGCGAGCCCGACCAGGGCGAGGTAGCGAGCACGCATGCGTCTGCGTGGAACAGAAGTTCCCCCGTCCCCCCATGAACGGTCGGTAGGACGTACCCCGGGATGGGTGACCGCTGTTCCAGAATGTTCAGCCTCCTCCTCCACACCCGGGAGCACGGAGGCGGGAAGGCGGGGTGGCACGCGGTCGAGTTGCACGAAAGGCTCCTCCGGCCCTGGCGGGCCCGGGGTGGGGCAGGCGCTCCGTGCCAGAGTGCGCGGGCCGTCTTGGGCCGTGCTCTTCTACAAGGAGGAGGAGCGCACGAAGCGTTCCCGGCAGGGAGCCAGGAGGAGGGTTCCGACGTGGCCCCTTGCGCGGGAGCGCACGCCAGGGCAAGCCCTTGGACGGACTTGAGTTCAGCCGGCCCGGGAGCGCCGCCCGGACCCGGGATCAGCGCGAGCCGGGACGCCCCGGGCGCCGCGCGGGACGCCCGCTTGCGCTCCCCCGCCCAAGACGCCGCGGCTTTTGACCCGGACCACGCGTCGTCGGACGGCCCGGACCACGCGTCGTAGGACGGCCTGGACCACGCCTCGCCGGACGGCCCGGACCACGCGTCGCCGGACGGCCCGGACCACGCGGCGTCGGACGACCGGAATCGCGCGTCGTCGGACGACCTGGACCACGCGTCGTCGGACGACCCGGACCACGCGTCGTCGGACGACCCGGACCACGCGTCGTCGGACGACCCGGACCACGCGTCGTCGGACGACCCGGACCACGCGTCGTAGGACGGCCTGGACCACGCGTCGCCGGACGACCTGGACCACGCGTCGCCGGACGGCCCGGACCACGCGTCGTCGGACGACCGGAATCGCGCGTCGCCGGACGGCCGGAATCGCGTGGCGTGAAGCGGGCCGCGCCACGCGGCGTGGGACGACCTGGCCCTCGCGAGGGCTGACCACCGGGCCCCCGCGACGCGGGTCGAGCACTTCCGGCAAGATCACGCCGGCCCGATGAACGTGAGACCGGGCGGGCCGGACCGCGTGGTTGAGCCCGGCCGGGACCGCGCGCAGCCGCGCGCCCGGAGCCCCGCGAGCCGAAGCGCTCGGGGCGAGGCTGCCGTTCCCGGCGAACCGGGCCGGGCCGCTCTTCGCGGCCCGCGGTCTGCCGCTCCCCGAGCGGACTCTTCGGTTCCGCGCGCATCGGGCGCTCGAGCCGCTCGCGCGACGGCACGCGACGCTCGCTGCGGCCCGGCTGCGGCGACGTCCTGCGGCCCGTCCGCTGCCCCTCCTCGCCCGGGCGCGGAACCATGCCGCCCTCTGCCTCCATCTTCTCGAGCCGCCGCGCGAGCCGGTACGTGGCGTCGCTCCCGGAGCGCGGGCTGAGGTAGCCGGCCTGCCCGCGCTGCCGCGGGCGGGCGCAGGCCGCGCGCAGGCGGCGCACTTCCTCATCCGAGAGCTCGCGCCAGACGCCGCGCTGCACCGGGCCCAGCCGCAGCGGGCCGTAGGCCGAGCGGTGCAGCGCCCGCACCACGAGCCCGACCGCCTCGCACATCCGGCGGACCTGGCGGTAGCGGCCCTCGTGCAGCGCGACCTCGATCATCGCGTCGCCCGGCTCGTCGGCGAGCACGCGCACGCGCGCCGGGGCGCTGCGCACGCCGGGCTCGAACTCGACGCCTTCCTGCATGCGGCGGAGCGCCTCGGCCCCCGGCACGCGTTCGAGGCGCACGCGGTAGACCTTCATCACGCCATAGCGCGGGTGCATGAGTCTGTGCGCCAGCTCACCGTCATTCGTGAGGATGAGCAGCCCGCTGGTATCCGCGTCCAGACGCCCGACCGGGAACAGACGCGGCCCCGGCGGCAGGAATTCGCGGATCGTGCGCCGGCCCTCGGGATCGTCGAGCGTGGTGATCACGCCGACCGGCTTGTTGAGCACGTAGTGGCGCAGCGTGGCGGCACCCGCCAGCGGCTGGTTGCGGACCGTGATGCGATCGCGCTCCGGCTCGATCTGCAGCCCGGGCTCGCGCACCACGCTGCCGTTCACGCGGACCGCACCCTCCTTGATGAGCTCGTCGCACTTGCGCCGGGCGCCCACGCCGCGCTGCGCGAGCAGCTTGTTGAGCCGGATGCTCACTCCCGGTCCGTGAAGAGGCCCGGGCTCACGCCGGGCTCCTCCTCCGCCTCCGCGTCGTCTTCCCCCGGCGCCGCGAGATCGCTCAGCGCCGGCTCGTCGGCCGCCGCGAAGTCGGTCGCGACCTGCGTGGCCGACTGCGCCACCTCCGCCGCCCCGACCGGCACGATCTCGTGGCGCGTGACCAGCTCGGGGTGCGCCGCCTCGCTCGCAGCCAGTTCCGAGGCCACCTGCGAGACCACCTCGAGCTCCATCATGTCGAGTTGCTCCGGTTCGCGTGCGGCGACCAGCGCCCGCAACTCCTCGGGCCGCGGTAGCTCGGAGAGGTCCTTGAGGCCGAAGTACTCCAGGAACTCCTGCGTCGTGCCGTAGAGCAAAGGCCGGCCGACCACCTTCGAGCGCCCGCGGATGGTGACCAGGTTGCGCTCGAGCAACGTGGAGAGCACGGCGCTCGAGTCCACCCCGCGGATGGCCTCGACCTCGGACTTCGTGACGGGCTGCTTGTAGGCGATGATCGCCATGGTCTCGAGCGCCGCGCGCGAGAGGCGCATCTTGCGCTTGCCGCGCAGCATCCGCCCCACCCACTCGGCGTGCTCGGGGGTCGTCACCAGCATCCAGCCACCGGCGATCTCCCGCAGCTCGACGCCCGCGCCGCGCGCGGCGTACTCCTCGCCGACGCGGTGCAGCGCTTCGCTGACCTCTTCGGGAGCGGCTTCGAGCGCTTCGCAGAGCAGGGTGAGGGTCAGCGGCTGGTCCGACGAGAACAGCAGCGCCTCAATCGCGGGCTGGAGCTTCACGGGCGGCATGGGCATCACTTCCTTCCGGTGGCCGGTAGACGATCTGGATCTCGCCGAATCCCACGGTCTGAACGACCGAGATCCGGCCGAGTTTGATGAGCTCGAGCAGGGCCATGAAGATGACGATCATCTCGATCCGCACCCGGCAGTCCACGAGCAGCGACTCGAAGGTCAGCGTGCCGTGCTCGGCGGCCAGGCTCGCGATCAACTGCATCTTCTCCTCGACATCATAGACCTCGCCCTGGACCTCGTAGACCGCCGGCTCGGGCAACCGGGACATGACCCGGTTGAGGGCGTCGATCAGATCGAAGAGCGTGGCCGGGGCGAGCGGCAGCGGCCCCATCTCGTCGTCGCCCGGGACCATGCCGCGCTCGTGCAGCAGCCGGCGCTCGGCCTCGCGCTCCTTGAGGGTCCCCGCCGCCTCCTTGAACTGACGATACTCGATCAGCCGCTGGACCAGTTCCTCGCGCGGGTCGCCCTCGTCCTCGTCCTCGTCCCCCACCCCGGGCAGCGGCAGCAGCATCTTGGCCTTGATGCGCATGAGCGTGGCGGCCATCACCAGGAAGTCCCCCGCCACCTCGAGGTCGAGGATGCGCATCAGTTCGAGGTAGCCCAGGTACTGCTGGGTGATGTGCGCGATCGGGATGTCGTAGATGTCGATCTCGTCGCGCTTGATGAGGTGGAGCAGCAGGTCGAGCGGCCCTTCGAAGCGGGCGAGCTTGATGCTGACCGTCTGCCGGCCGCGCGCAGCCGCAGGATCGGCGCCCGCCTGCGGGCCGTCGGGTCCCGGTCCGGGCACGACCTCCGGGGGCCGCAGCACCGGGGCCGCGGCCGTCACCGGGTCCGCCTCACCGGCCCGCGTTTCCGGCGCGTCCGGTCCCCTGCGCGCGCGACGGCTCACCGGCCCTCCAGCCACGGGACCTTGAGCCGCATCGCCTCGCGCACCTCGGCGAGCGTGGCCGCGGCCACCTCCCGCGCCCGGCGGTTGCCCTCGGCGACGATGTCGCGCACCCGGTCGGGGTCGGCGGCGTAGCGCTCGCGGCGCTCGCGGATCGGGGCCAGGGCGTCGCCGAGGCGCTGCGCCAGGTCCTTCTTGTCCGGCACGCAGGGCAGCGTCCCCGCGCGGCAGCGCGTCCCGATGTCGGCCGCGCCCTCCGGGTTGAACTTGCGGTGGTACTCGTACACGACGCAACCCGGGTGCACCGGGCGGCCCTCGGCGTCGAGTTCCGCGAGGTCGGCCTCGGGGCGCCCCGGGTCCGTCGCCCGGATCTTCTTCGGGTCCGTGTAGGCCAGCCTGACCTTGCGCGTGATCTCCTCGGGCGTGTCGGTGAGCAGGATCGTGTTCCCGACCGACTTGGCCATGCGGTTGCCGTCGAGGCCGCGCAGGCGCGCGAAGGCGGTGAGCGCCGCCTCGGGCTCCACGAACACCGGCGGGCGGTCCTGGCAGTAGAGGAAGTTGAAGCGCCGCGCCAGCTCGCGCGTCAGCTCGACGTGCGGCACCTGGTCCTCTCCCACCGGGACGTGCGTGGGCTTGTACAGGAGGATGTCCGCCGCCTGCAGCACCGAGTAGCCGAGGTGCCCGTAGGAGATGGTCTGCTCGTCGAGGTGCAGGTCGCGGATCTGCTCCTTCAGGGTCGGGATGCGCTCGAGCCGGGCCTTGCTCACCAGCATCGAGAGCAGCAGGTGCAGCTCGGCGTGCTCCTTCACCTCCGACTGGATGAAGATGACGCTCTTCTCCGGGTCGAGCCCCGCCCCCAGCCAGTCGAGCACCATGTCGTAGATGTCGTCCTGCAGGCGCGAGGTGTCCTCGTAGCCGGTCGTGAGCATGTGCCAGTCGGCCACCATGTGGTAGTTGCGCCAGCCCTCGTCCTGCAGGCGCACCCAGTTCTCGAGCGCCCCGACGTAGTTGCCCAGGTGCATGCGCCCGGTGGGACGCATGCCGGAGAGGATGCGGCCCGTCTTCGCCACGGGGCCCATCACACCACCCCCGCGGCCGGCAGCCCGAAGAGCCCGAGGCAGGCGCTCACCGCGAATCGCAGCGGCGCGTAGAACAGCAGGTTCGAGGTGTACCGTGACGAGAACAGGAACATGACGATCACGAGCCCCACGAAGCGGAAGCGGTTCAGCGCGAGGACGTGCCTGAGCCGGAGGAAGCGCATCAGCACCCACGAGCCGTCGAGCGGCGGGATCGGGATCAGGTTGAAGAGCCCGAGCGCGCAGTTCCACACCACACCCGCGAGCGCCATCTCACGCAGCGGGGCGAAGAACGCCGCCCACGAGCCAACCGCACCCGCATCGGGGGCGAGACGCGCGAGCGCCGCGAAGGCCAGCGCCATGAGCCCGTTCGAGGCCGGCCCCGCCAGCGCCACCTTGACCGCATCGTTGCGCGGGTCGCGCAACCGGCCGTGGTCCACCGGCACCGGCTTGGCCCAGCCGAACAGGAACGGCGCACGGAACAGGAAGAGCAGCACCGGCAGGACGATCGAGCCCATCAGATCCACGTGCGGCAGCGGGTTCAGCGTGAGCCGCCCATGCTCGCGCGCCGTCGCGTCGCCGCACCACAGGGCCACCAGCCCGTGGGCGGTCTCGTGCACGATGACGCTCAGCACGAAGACGGGCAGGATCAGGAAGATGGACGGGTCGAAGTGCACGGGACGGGCTCCGGACCTGGGGATTCGAGAAGGCCGGGCCAGACTATCGGGATTGCCCCGTGGAATCAAGGCCGCCGAGGTTCAAGTAGTGCATGAAGTGCGGGGCCGGGGACCGCCATGGCCCTGCGCCCGGCCGCCCCTGCCGCCCTACTCGGACCTCACCTTGACCACGACCAGCGTCAGGTCGTCGTTCATGCCGTGCTCGCCCGCGTAGGCCGTGACCTCGTCCACCACGCCCTTGAGGATCTCGTGGGCCGAGCCATCCGCGACCCGCTTGAGGCACTGCTCCAGCCGGCGCGTGCCGTACTGCTCGCCCGTGGGCGACTCCGCCTCGGAGACCCCGTCCGTATAGAGCAGCAGCACGTCGCCCGGCTGCAGCGCCAGCGGGCGCTCCTCGTAGCGGGCGTCGGGCAGCACGCCCAGGGCCACGCCCCCTTCGAGCAGGTACTGCACGCGGCCGTCCGCGCGCAGCAGCAGCGGCGGGTTGTGGCCCGCGTTGGAGAAGCTCAGCGAGCGGTTCTTCCAGTCCAGCACGCCGTAGAACAGCGTGACGAACCGGTCGCGTTCGGTGCTCTCGTAGAGCAGCGAGTTCACCTTGCGCATCACCGCCCGCATGGTGAACTCGTTGCGGATCTCGGCCAGCAGGCTCATGCGGAAGCCCGCCATGATCAGGGCCGCCGGGATGCCCTTGCCCGACACGTCGGCGATGGCGATGCCGAGCCGCGTGTCCGAGACGCGGATGAAGTCGAAGTAGTCGCCGCCCACCTCGTCGTGCGGCTGGGTGGCGCCCGCCAGGTCGAACCCCGGCACCTCCGGCGCGCGCTTGGGCAGGAACGAGGCCTGGATCTCGCGCGCGATCGCCAGCTCCTTCTCGAGCCGGCGGCGGTCGAGCAGTTCGCGCGTCAGGCGCGTGCGCTCGATGGACACCGCCGCCTGCGCGGCGAACACCGCGAGCATCTCGAGGTGCCCCCCGTGGTAGGCGTCCTCGCGGTCGGATTCGAGGTTGAACACGCCGATGGTGCGCCCCTCGAGCACCAGCGGCGCCGCCAACTCGGAGCGCGTCGAGGCGCGGGCGCTGACGTAGCGCCGGTCGCGGCGCACGTCGGGCACGATCACCGCCTCGCCGGTCTTCGCCACCCAGCCCACGATCCCCTCACCCACCGAGAGCCGGAAGGCCTCGTCCGAGCCCTCCGGGTAGCCCGCGTCGCGCACCAACTCGAGCCGCTGGCTCGAGCGGCTCACCAGGTAGATCGCCGCCGCGTCGTAGCGCACGACCTGGCGCAGCGAACGGAAGATGGCCTCGAGGACCTCGTCCAGGTCGAGCGGCGCCGAGAGCGTCCTGGAGATCTCGAGCAGGACCTCCTTCTCGAGCGAGCGCCGCTCCGTCTCCTCGTACAGCAGCGCGTTGTCGAGCGCGAAGGCCACGTGCTCGGCAGCCACGTCGAGGTGGTCGAAGTCCGCGTCGGTGAACGTGCCGTCCTGGCGGTCCAGGCACTCGATCGCGCCGAAGACCTCGCCGCGCCGGAAGAGCGGGATGACGAGCGCCGATTCGAAGGCCCCGACCACGCCCGCCAGGTCCGCGGGCGGCGGCTCCCCCGGCCCGAGCCGCAGCGAGCGCTCCTGGGCGATCGCCCAGCCCGCCAGCCCCTCACCACGCGCCAGCCGCAGCTCCCCCGAGATCCCCCCGTGCTCCTCGTCGAAGACGCGGGCCACCAGCCGCTGGCCGGCGCGTCGCGCCACCCAGATCCGCACCAGCCGGCATTCCACCAGGCGGCGCACGTGGCGGCTCGCCGCGCGCAGCAGGTCGTTCAGGTTCGCATCGGACTGGAAGGAATCGCCGGCCGGCGTGCCGAGCACCGAGAGCGAGCGCAACGCCGCTTCGTGCTGGCTCTCGTCGGGCTCGACCGGGTCGCTGCGAGGGGCGTCGGACATGGACGATGGACGGTAGCACGCGCCTCCGTGGGTCACAACACCCGCCGGAGCGGCGGGCCGCGACGCCGGGACGCGCGCTGCGCCGGTCGCGCACGCCCACGGCGCTCCTCTTGAACCCGGCTCCGAGCCCGGGCTAGATTCGCCGACGGCCCCCGCCGCTCGAGGGCTCGTCTCACCGCCGCCGGTCTCCCGACCTTTCGCAGGAGGTCTCGTGCCCGCGTTGTACCTCGTCGTCTGCGCCGCGCTCGTGCTGCTCCTCGGCTACCGCTTCTACGGCGCGTTCCTCGCCGCGCGGATCGCCACGATCGACGACCTGCGCGCGACCCCCGCCCACACCCAGCGCGACGGACACGACTACGTGCCCATGCATCCGCTGGTGCTGTTCGGCCACCACTTCGCCGCCATCGCCGGCGCGGGCCCGCTCATCGGGCCGGTGCTCGCCGCGCAGTTCGGCTACCTGCCCGGCTTCCTCTGGCTGCTGCTCGGCTCCGTGCTGGCCGGCGGCGTGCACGACTTCGTCATCCTGGTCGCCTCGGTGCGCAGCGACGGCCGCTCGCTCGCCAACATCGCGCGCGAGCAGGTCAGCGCGGTCACGGCCACGGCCACCGCCTGCGCGATCATCTTCGTGATGACCATCGCGCTGGCCGCCATGGCGCTCGTGATCGTCAACTCCCTGAAGGAGAGCGCCTGGGGCGTGTTCTCGATCGCGTGCACCGTTCCGATCGCCATGGGCATGGGGATCTGGTCGTACAAGGTCCGCCCCGGCTCGATCCGTGGCTCCACCATCGTCGGCATCCTGCTGCTGCTCGTGGCGCTGGCGGGTGGCGCCTGGGTGCACGGCTCGCCCCTGGCGCGGCTCTTCATCCACGGCGACCGCGCCATCGGCGTGGCGCTCATGGTCTACGGCTTCGTCGCGTCGGTGCTGCCCGTGTGGCTGCTGCTCGCCCCGCGCGACTATCTCTCGACCTTCATGAAGATCGGCGCCGTCGCGCTGCTCGCCGTCGGCGTCATCCTGGTCAACCCGCAACTGCGCATGCCGGCGCTCACCGAGTTCGCGCGCACCGGCGGGCCGGTCTTCCCCGGCCCCCTCTTCCCCTACGTCTTCATCACCATCGCCTGCGGCGCCATCTCGGGCTTCCACTCGCTCATCTCCTCGGGCACCACGCCGAAGATGATCGATCGCGAGCGCCACATGCTGCCCATCGGCTACGGCGCCATGCTGGTCGAGGGCTTCGTGGGCGTGATCGCCCTGATCGCGGCCTGCGCGCTCGTGCCCGCCGACTACTTCGCCATCAACACGAGGCCCGAGGTGTTCGCGAAGCTCGGCATGGTGGTGCAGAACCTCGCCCAGCTCGAGGCCTCGGTCGGCGAGCACCTGGCCGGCCGGCCCGGCGGCGCGGTCTCGCTCGCCGTCGGCATGGCGCAGATCTTCTCGACCATCCCGTTCCTGCACGGCCTGATGGCGTTCTGGTACCACTTCGCCATCATGTTCGAGGCCCTGTTCGTGCTCACCATCATCGACGCCGGCACCCGCGTGATGCGCTACATGCTGCAAGACGTGGGCGGCCTGGTGGCGCCCCGGCTGCGGGGCTGGAAGGGCACGAGCGCCGCCGTCTTCTTCAGTCTGCTGGCCGTGGCGATGTGGGGCTACTTCGTCTGGACCGGCACGGTGAGCACGATCTGGCCCATGCTCGGGGTGACGAACCAGGTGCTCGCCGCCTTCGCGCTGGCGATCGGCACGTCGTGGCTCATCAACCGGGGCCGGGCGCGCTACATCTGGGTGACGCTGGTGCCGCTGGCGTTCATGTGCGTCAACAGCCTGGTGGCCGGCTGGCTCAACATCGGGGTCAACTACCTCCGGCCCCAGTTGCTCGCCGGCGCCCCCGGCTGGGCGGCCGCCTTCGCCGCCGCCCCGGTCACGGCCCGGGTGCAGTGCATCGTGACGCTGGCCGTCATGGCGCTGCTGGTCGTCGTGCTCGTGGACTCCGCCGTGCGCTGGACCCGGGCTCTGTCCCGCGGCGAGCGCGTCGACTCGCGCGCGGCCGTGGACCCGGCCGCGCGCTGAACCCCGCGCGATCCTCAGCGGCGTCGAGAGAGAGCCCCGCCCGCGTTCACCTCAGCACCGTCACCCGCGTCACTCGCACGCTGGTGCCCTGCGTCAAGCGCACCAGATAGAGCCCGGGCGCAAGGCGACGGCCCTCGCCAAGGTCGAGCGAGTGGGGTCCCGCGCCCAAAGAGCCCAGCTCACGTTCTACGACCCGCCGCCCACTCACATCCACCAGTTCGACTCGCGCTGGCGCTGCGCTCGGCAGCGTGAAGCGCAGCAAGAGAACGCCATCCAAGGATGGGTTCGGCTGCACCCCGCACAGGGCAAGTTCGAGCGTTGGCAGGTCGACCCACACCTCGCCGTAGAAGCCCTCGACGCCCGCGTCGACGATCCCGAGCCGGTAACCCACGCGGGTGGCCGTGGCGTCGACGCGGTCCGTGTACCGCAGGTAGCCCGTGCCATCCACCATGACCGCCCCGATCCGCGTCCACCCTCCACCCACCGAGGACCGATAGACGGTAGCCACGCCGCTCCCACTCCCGCCCGCGAGCCAGGTGAGCGTGATGAAGTCAGCGCCCACGTCGGCGCTGACCAACGAGAGCAGTACAGGGGTCGTGCCGTCGGCCCAGACCCGCTGCGCGTAGATGTCCAAGTTGCCGTTGCGGTTGTCGCACCAGGCCACGATGGCCCCGCCTGCGCCGTCCGAGGCGAGGGTGGGGACGTACTGAAGGCCGGTGGCGCTGCAGAGGGCCACGCCGTCGGCCGTCCACTGGACCACGCCACTGGCCGGGATCCGCTGGGCGTAGATGTCCAGGTCGCCACTGCGCTCGTCGTACCAGGTGACGATGGCCCCGCCCGCTCCGTCCGAGGTGAGCGTGGGGTACCACTGATCGTCACTGGCGGCGCAGAGGACCACGCCGTCGGCCGTCCACTGGACCGTGCCACTGGCCGAGATCCGCTGGGCGTAGATGTCCCCGTTGCCGCTGCGGTAGTCCTGCCAGGTGACGATGGCCCCGCCAGAATCGTCCGGGGCGATCGTGGGGTAGTACTCGTAGGTGTTGACGGTGCACAGGGCCACGCCGTTGGCCGTCCACTGGGGCGTGCCATCGGCCGAGACCCGCTGGACGTAGATGTCCGCGTTGGTGCCGCTGCGGTAGTCCTGCCAGGTGACGATGGCCCCGCCGGAATCGTCCGGGGCCATGGTGGGCGAGTACTGCTGACTGCTTTCGGTGCAGAGGGCCACGCCATCGGCCGTCCACTGGGGCGTGCCATCGGCCAGGATCCGCCGGACGTAGATGTTGTTGTTGCCGGCGCGATCGTCCGTCCAGGTGACGATGGCTCCGCCCGCGCCGTCCGCGACGATCATGGGAGCTTGCTGATTGCCGGTGGCGGTGCAGAGGGCCACGCCGTCGGCCGTCCAATGGACCGCGCCGGCGGCCGAGATCCGCTGGACGTAGATGTCGGTGTTGACGTTGCGGTGGTCCCTCCAGGCGACGATGGCCCCGCCGGAATCGTCCGGGGCGATGGTGGCGCCTTGCTGAGTGCTGGGGTTGGCGCAGACAGCCACGCCGTTGACCGCCCACAGGGGAGTGCCATCGGCCAGGATGTGCTGGGCATAGATGTCGTAGTTGCCGTTGCGCCAGTCGAACCACGCGACGATGGCTCCGCCCGCACCATCCGAGGTGATGGTGGGGCCTTGTTGATCGCTGGAGTTGATGCACAGGGGCACGCCGTCATTCGTCCACAGCGGAGTGCCGTCCGCCGAGATCCGTTGCGCATAGATGTCGGAGTTTCCGTTGCGGCCATCGGGCCAGGTGACGATGGCCCCACCCGCGCCGTCCGAGATGGTGATGGGGGTTGATTGACTGCCACCGGCAATGCAGAGCGGAACGTTCACGTTGGGATCGTCCGGCCACGCAGCGGCGGGGCACGGCCGCAGGAGGGCGAGCCCGAGCAACCCCGCGCAGACGAAAGGGAACGCTCTCAGGTCGTGCATGGTGGTCTCCGAGGAGGTCATTGGTAGAGCGAAAGCTCACAATAAGGCGCGGGGCCTAATCCGGGGTCCCAACCGGCACACCGACAGGCACACCGCGCTTCGTTGCGGCGCTTCAGGTAAGGATGGTGGAGCTGAACGGGATCGAACCGTCGACCTCTTGACTGCCAGTCAAGCGCTCTCCCAACTGAGCTACAGCCCCACACGGTACGGGCGGAGTGAGTTTCTACCTCAGCCTCACGCCCCCGTCAAACGCGGTCCGCAAGCGCCCCGGCCCCTCCCGGGGCCCGCGGGCCGCCACGGCGGTCGCCCGCGCCCGGCACGCCACCGCCGGGCATCGCGGCCACCGGACTCAACGGGGCGGGCCGACCTCTTCGTGCAGCGCGCGCTGGACCGCCGCCCCTCCCGCACCGCGGGCGCGCAGCCACTCCAGCAGCTTGCGCGCCTGCGCCTGATCGTCCGGGTGGCCGCCTCCCAGAGCGAGGAAGCGCTCGAGCGAGCGCCGGGACTCTCCGTAGCGCATGGCCTGCGACTGGACGTAGCCCAGCAGCCACCAGTGCCGCCCGACCCCGGGCGCGAGCAAGGTCGCGGCGTAGGCCTCGACCGCAGCGTCCGTCTCGAAGCGGGGGTCGTTCACCATCAACCCGCCGAGCACCGCGTGCGCCTCGGGATCGAGCCCGTGGCGTCGCACGCCCGCTGCCATGAGATTCAGGGCGGCCATCGTGTCGCCGGCCGCCACCAGACGCATCGTCTCTGCGATCTCGGGCGTGGGTCCCGCGTCGAGGGCCACCCCTGCCGCCCGCAGTTCCTCCCGCGCACCCGCGGTGTCCCCCAGCGCCCAGCGCAACCAGCCACGGCAGTACGGCGCGAAGAGTTCGGTCGGGGCCACCGTCTCCGGAAGCTCCAGCAGGTCGAGGGCGACACGAGGGCGGCCGGAGACCATCGCCGTCATCGCGATCGTGCGCAGCCGCGCCCGGTCGAGCTTCAGCTCGACCAGGCTGTCGCGCTCGACGATGAAGGCGAACGCCGGCCCGCGGCGGTAGCGCTCCCCGCTGAACTCCATGAGGAAATAGGAGCGCAGGCTGCTGTCGCGATAGGCCCAGCGCAACAGCGGACCGTCCGCCGCCTGGAAGCTGCAGAATGCCGGCAGCCCGCCGAAGAACACCGTGCTCCGCGGGGGCAGCGCGGGCCGCGCGGCGCGCAACTGTCCGAGGTAACGCTCGACGAACGAGGTCGCGCGTTCCACGTAGCGGCGGTTCACGTGGGACTGGGTGGTCCAGGCGCCCGGGGCCGTGATGAACTCGTCGAGCCGCCGTCCGTTCTCCGAGCCCCAGACCAGCAGCGCCAGCACCACGAGCGTCGTCTCGCGCGAGCGCCCCGCCAGCCACGCGCCCAGCGCGAGCCCGGCGCCGCACAGGGCGAACAGGTAGTAGTAGGCGCTCCAGGCCGGCGCCACCGCGGTCACCGGCAGCGCCCCGAGCAGCGCCCAGACCAGACCGAGCAGGACCGGCGGGAACCCCGGCGCGGCGACCGCGCCCGCCGCGCCGCCCCGCCCCTTCCCCGCGAACGCGACTGCGGCGAGCGCGAGCGCCAGCGGCACGAGCGGCGGCAACAGCGTGAGCAACCGCGACTCGCCCCCGCGCCGCCACTCGAGCCCGAGGCCCACCTGCAGCAGGTGCGCGAACGCCGCGGCCGCACCCGCCGGACTCCAGGCGACCGCCTCGCGCGCCCCCGCGCTGCGCAGCATGACCACCACCCACAGCACCACCCACGCTGCGACCGCGAGCCCGAGCGGCCACGCGCGCACGAGGCTCCGGCGCCACGGCTCGCCCTGGCGCCGCGCCGCCAGCGCCGCGACCAGCGGCGTGAACAGCACCGTCTCCTTCGAGAGCAGGCCACCGAGCAGCGCCACTGCGGCGAGCCAGCGCCGGCCGGCGAGGAACAGCGCCAGCGCCCCGAGCGCGCCGGCCAGCGCCAGCAGGTCCTGGCTCCCCGAGGCCCACAGCAGCGGCACGTCCGCCGCGTAGTGGAGCGCCACGAAGGCGGCCGCCACCGCCGCCGCCACCGGGCCCGCCAGGCGCCGCGTCACCAGGAACAGCAGCACGACCACCCCGAGGAAGAGCGCGAGGCTCACGGCGTGGAAGACCACCGCCGACTCGCCGCCCGCGCGCGCGAGCAGCCAGAAGTAGAGTTGCCGCCCCACCGGCCGGGCGAAGTTGCCGATCGGGTCCGGCCCGCTCAGCGCCGCCCACAGCGTGCGGTGCCGCACCTGGTCCAGGAAGAGGAAGTCGTCGGCGAAGAACGGCGCGCGCAGCGCCGCGCGCTGCAGCCAGACCGCCGCGAGCAGGACGAGCGCGAGCACCGCGGGCCCGGGCAGGACCGGCCAGGCGCAGCGCACGGGCGGCGCGGCGGTCACGACACGGACGGTGTCGGGGGATCTGGGCTTCACGGGGTTCCTCCCGGAGGTGCGGCGTGACGGCCCTGCGAGTCGCGGGACTGTAGCGCGGCGGGACGCGTGCCGGGAAGTGCGAAACGGCGGCCGCGTGCCTCAGGCCGCGACTACGACGCGGTTGCGCCCGTCCGCCTTCGCCCGGTAGAGCGCGCGGTCCGCGGCCTCGATGAGCCCCGGCGCGTCGGCGACCGGACCCAGCGCCGTCGTGGCCACCCCGAGGCTCAACGTCGCGCGCACCACCCCGGACGTGGTCTCGAAGCGCTCCCCCTCGACCTTCCCGCGCATGCGCTCTGCGATGGTCAGCGCGGCGGTGACGTCACAGCGCGGCAGGACGACCAGGAACTCCTCGCCGCCGAAGCGTCCGACGGCGTCATACGGCCGCACCGCCGCGCGCAGGCTCGCCACCACGCCGAGCAGCACGCTGTCGCCGGCCGGGTGGCCGAAGGAGTCGTTCACGCTCTTGAAGTGATCCACGTCCGCCATGATGACCGAGAGCGGCGAGCCGTCGCGCGTGGACCGCGCCAGCTCGCGCTCCAGCACCTCGAGGATGGCGCCCCGGTTCCACGCGCGCGTGAGCGGGTCCAGCATGGCGCGGCGCCGCAACTCGTCGCGCTCCGCGATGAGCGCCGCCTGGCCCTCGCTCAGGGCCTGCATCTCGAGCTCACCCTGCACCCAGCCCGCGAGGAAGCGCAGCGTCTCGAGGTCGGCCTCGTCGAGCCGCCGCGGGCGCGTGTCCATCACGCACAGCGTGCCCACCTTGCTGCCATCCGTCACCCAGAGCGGGTGCCCCGCGTAGAAGCGGATGAACGGCTCTCCGGTCACGAGCGGGCTGTCCCGGAAGCGCTCGTCCTCGAGCGCGTCCGGCACCACGAACGTGTCGTCGCCCAGGATGGCGTAGGCACAGAACGAGATCGCGCGCGGGGTCTCGGTGGCCCGCACGCCGTGAGCGGCCTTGAACCACTGGATGCGCGAGTCCACCAGCGAAACCAGCGCCATCGGCGTGCGCAGGACGCGCGCCGCCAGCCGCGTGATGCGCTCGAAGCGCTCCTCGGCCGGCGTGAACAGGAGCCCCAGATCGTGCAGGGCGCGCACGCGCGCGGCCTCGTCGGGCGGCAGCGGGGCTTCGATCATCATTCGTCTTTCCTCCTGGCCTCCCTGCCCCGGGAGCACACGAGGTCCCCCGGGAACGGCCGCCCGGCGGCGGCGCCCGGACCGCCCTTTCGATGCGGGCAGCAGCCCCATGGCACGCCGGTTCACATCCCCGGGACATCGACGTGCGGCACAACGGCCCTGCGAGCCGCGGGAATGTGGCGCGGCGGAGCGAGTACCGGGAAGCGCGAAGCGGCGGACCGTCGGGCCCGCCGCTCGCGCCGTTCCTGCGGGGCGCCGGCCGGCGCCCCGGACCTACCTCTGCAGCCGCACGACCACGCGCGACTGGGGGCTCTTGGCGCGGGCGAGCAGTCGTACGTAACGCACCGTGCGCCCGTCGCGGAAGTCGAGCAGCGAGTAGAGGCCCGGCCGGTGCGTGCGCGCGTTGAAGTCCACGACCTGGGCCTGGCCGTTGCCGAAGACCACCTCGGCCCAGTCCAACTGGGTGCGGCCGGTGAGTTCGAGATAGAGCTTGTCGCCGCGGTCGTTCACGTCCAGCGCGACCTCGGTCCAGCCCTCGTACTTCTGCAGGGTCTCGCCGTCCTCCCACACCAGCCGCGCGCGCGGCGGCAGGCTGACGAACAGCGGCAGCCAGATGACGGGCCGCACGTAGACCAGGCGCTCGGTCACGACCACCGGCCGCCGCCGCAGAACGACCACGGGCAGCGCACGGCGGATCGGGAAGCCCGGGTGCACGACCACCCTCGTGCGCGCGCGACCTTTGCGCTCGGCGACCTTGACACGGGCCATCCCGGCTTCGGCGGTCAGAAGTACGGCGGACAGCGCGATGATGCTGACGACCAGGAACCGTCTCATCTCTTCCTCCTCGTGCGACCAGGGGAGCGCGGTCGAGCAGGGTGAGCAGCAGGGTCCGTGCCACACCCTGCGAGGGCCCACTGCAAGGCCCCAGCGTGGCGCCGTGACGCCGCCGTGACAACGGTGAACCTAGCTGGTCGCACGACTGGATGGAAGATGCCCCTGCCGGTACGGCTGCGGCGCGGTTGGTGGGTCCGTACGGCCATGCTAAATTGCCGTCCCACCCCGTGCCGGAGTGGCGGAACTGGCAGACGCGCGGGACTCAAAATCCCGTGAGGCTCAAACCTCGTGTGGGTTCGACCCCCACCTCCGGCACCAACGACCGCAAGGGCTTGCGGGGTTCCCGCGCGCGAGTCCGATGGCGCGCGGAGCGCGGAATTGTGTCAGTTCTGTGCTCGTGTCACACCACGACCACCACGTCCCCCCTCCACGCGTCGAGGGCCGCGAGTCGAACGACCCACGGCCCTCGCGGCTGCTTCGAACGGACCGCTACTTGATGATGGTGACCTTGCGGACCGCCGCCTGCTCGCCCTGCTGCAGGCGAAGCAGGTACATGCCCGGACGCAGGGCGCCCCCCAGATCGAGGTGCACCGTGCGGATGCCCATCTCGCTGCCCGGCAGCGGGAACTCGCGGACACGACGCCCGCTGGGATCGAGCAACTCGAGGGTCGCGCGCCCCGTCCCGGCCAGGCTCACGGTCGCGGCCACCCGGCTGCGCGCCGGATTGGGCTGGAGCGCCGTGATGCCGAACGTGCGGTTCGTCGGCGCCGGCCCGACGCCGATCACGTCACTGACGACGAACTCCTCCTCGTACAGGTTGTCGGACTCGTCGTACTCCGGGATGAGGTTGTCGGAGTCCACGATGTACGTGAGCAGGTGCGGACCGGGCGTCAGCGCCGGCGCCGGGAACATCACGGTCTCGAAGTCGAACCAGCCGATGGCGGGAACCACGCCCCCCGCCAGGAAGCCCCCGTCCAGCCACACCGCCCAGGTGACATCGGTCACGTCGGTCGGTCCGGTGTTGACGATGTCCCACTGCACGTCGAATGGCTGGCCGGACTGCGGCGGATCCTCCGGGAGCTTCTTGTTGGTCCCGGAGGTGACGTTCTTCCCGTTCTTGTTGGCTTCCGCCACGGATTCGGGGCAGACCGTGCCGTCCTTGTGGTTCTTCTTGTACTTGGCGACCGCATCCTTGAACTCCTGGGACGCCGTGCCGGCGGCCGTCGGAGCCGTGATGCTGCCGCAGCCCGCCTCCCCCTTCGTGCGCGTCCAGGTCCAGGTCACACAGTCGAGGATCTTGCCGTCCGCCTTGCAGACCGCACAGACCTCGAACGTGCTGACGACCTTGGTCACGCCATCCGGGTAGCTGGAGTCCCTGATGTTCACGGCGTCCGACATCGTGGTCGGCTTGGCGGTGTGCCCGTCGGACGAGCCGGCGCTCTTCGTGTCCTTCCCGGCGTCCTCGCCGTTGTAGTACGGGTCCTTTTCGCACACCACGTGATCCACGTACGTGCCACCGGCGGTCATGTCGTCCCCGAGATGGACGAAGGCGCCGGACTTGTAGCTCTTCGGGTTGATGGGCTTCCCGTCCTGGTCCGCGTCTCGGCACGTCTGGGTCAGGTAGATCGGGGAGCAATTCACCTTGGACGTGTCCGGAGTGTAGGTGATCGAGATGGTGTCCCTCTGCGAGTTACTCGAGGCCTTCCTCACCGTGACGTCGAACTTCCCGTTGGTCCCGACGATGGACGCGAGCACGGTCCCGGCGACGATCAGTCCGGCCAGGAGCCCGGCTGCGATGGCGTGGCGCCGCTGGAGCCGGCTCATCGCCTCACCCCCGCCATCTGCCGGCGGTAGGAACTGACGGTGGCGGTGTCCGCCGGATTCGTGATCTGGTCTCGCAGCAACTGGAACAGCAGGTCGGTCTCGCCCCGCGTCGCCAGGTGCTCCCAGCAGAGCGTCAGGGGACCCGAGTCGCGCAGGATCATGAGCGACGCGTTCGGCTCGGAGACGAAGCTCGTGTCGGTGAGCATCGGGTACGCGGCGATCGCGTCCACGAAGGCCTTGAATTCGAGCGCGGGCACGACCAGCGTGTCGCCGGTGAAGCCATCGTTGCTGTAGTCGAGGTCGCGCTCATACGGCACGAATCCAGCGGCGTCGAACACGCGCCCGTCACCGACTCCCGCCATCGAGGGGACCACCTTCTTCTGGTCGCCCAGATAGGTGAACTTGAGCTGATACGTGGCGTAGTCGGCCAGATTGGGCGACTGGATGGCGGCGAATGGCGCGAGCGGGAGCGTCGCCAGCACGTCGGCCGAGACCGCCGGTGGGTTGTGGCCGACCGGCGCGGCTGACCCGAGCAGCAGGAGCGTGCCGAGGAGAAGCGCGCGGACGGGCAGGCGGGTCCAGTGGTAGGAACGCTGGGCCATGGAGGATCCTCCTTGCACACGAAAGGCCCCCCGGCAGAGGACGAAGATCGTCCCCGGCGGCCGGCTCGGGGCGTGAGCCAAACAGCGATCGAGCGCGGAGCGGCCCGATTGCCGGTCTGGCAGGGCCGTCCCAAGCGTCTCGTCACCCCGTAGTCTAAGGAAGCACGGCGCCATCTTCTACAACAGTCGTGATCTGGTTCGGGGCCATTTCCGCGCCCCCCCACCTCGTCAGTCCCGGCCGTCCCGACAGACCGCAGATATTCCGGGATACCTTCCCCCAGGACCAGGCCGCACCCCGCCTCCGGCGGCTCCAGCCGCGACCCCGCTCGCGAGGGGCGCACGGCTCGACGTCGCTGCGCCCCGAGGCTTCACGACGGGCCCCGTCTTGGCGCAGTCCCGCTCGAGGGACGCCGCGGGTTCTTGCCCCCTTCCATCCGCCGCTTCGCTGCAAGCCGCCGGACCCCCTCGAGCAGGACCGACTCGCAGGCCCGGGCGCGCCGGAGGCGGATGCGTCCCGTCTCGTGCCCTGCGAGTTCCACCGTGGTCCTCCGCGTCACGGGCCCGTGTCCGAATTTGACGAATCACCACCACATCTCTGCCACACCGCACGCCTATGCTGCGATTGAAGCGAGAGCGGCAGACGGCGCACCCTCCCCGAACCCGGGTGGTGTGTCGTGCGCCGCAGGGGTGTAGAGTCCGAGGGAGACATCCGAGCTTCGAACCCGCTCACTCAAGTCCTTTCAGGAGGCACGTCATGCCATCGCTGCGAATGATCCAGTCGTTCATCCGACCGGGCGTCGCGAGTCCCCTCGCCGCGCTCGCGGTGGCCGCGGTGCTCGCGGTGGCCACTCCCGCTCGCGCCGACGATCTTGGCTGGCCACGCCAACTCGATTCCTCGAGCGGTTCGATCGTGATCTACCAACCGCAGCCCGAGGATCTCGACGGCGACGTGCTCACCGGCCGCGCCGCGTTCTCGCTGCAGAAGAGCGGGGACGCGAACCCGGTCTTCGGCGTGCTGTGGTTCACCGAGTTGATCGAGATCGACCGGGACAGCAGCACGGTGAGGGCGCGCGACCTCGACGTCACCAAGGTGCGGCTGCCGGGCATCACGGCGGCCGAGGCGAGCCGCTACGAGGAGCTCGTCGAGACCGAGGCGGCGCAGTGGGACCTCTCGGGCTCGCTCGAGGAGTTGCAGGCGGGGCTGGCCGCCACCGAGAGGGACCGCGCCAGCGTCGCGGACCTGAGCAACACTCCTCCCCGCGTCATCTTCGCCTTCGAGCGCGCGATCCTGGTCGCGTACGACGGCGCGCCCGCGCTCGAGCCGATCGAGGGCTCCAGGCTCGAGCGCGTCGCGAACACGCCCTACGCGGTCGTCTTCGACCCGTCGGGCCGCGACTACTACCTGAACGGCGCGAACCTCTGGTACACGGCCACCGACCCGCTGGGTCCGTGGACCGACATCCGCAGCGTTCCGTCCGCGGTGCGCGCGATCGTGCCGCCCGACACGTCGTCCGGCGACCAGGTCCAGGGTCCGCCACCGCTCGTGCTCACCGCCACCGAGCCCACCGAGTTGATCTCGACGGACGGCCCGCCGCGATACGCACCGCTGGTCGGCGACGAGTTGCTCTACGTCACCAACACCGAGAGCGACGTGCTGCGCGAGGTGAGCTCGCAGGCGCTGTACGTGCTGCTCGCCGGCCGCTGGTACCGGGCCCCGTCGCCGGATGGGCCGTGGTCGTTCGTGCGCGGCGACCGCCTGCCCGCGAGCTTCAAGCGGATCCCGCCCGACTCGCCCAAGGGCGGCCTCCTGGCGAGCGTCGCGGGCACCGGCCAGGCCGAGGACGCCGTCGCCGATGCCGAGATCCCGCAGACCAGCGCGATCCGGCGCGGCGAGTGCGATTTCGAGGTGAGCTACGACGGAAGCCCGCAGTTCGAGCCCATCGACGGCACCAGCCTGCGGTTCGCGGTCAACACGGGGACCCAGGTCATCCTCGCCGATGAACGCTACTACGCGTGCGATCAGGGCGTCTGGTACATCTCCGACAGCCCCGAGGGCCCCTGGTGCGTGAGCGAGACGCGGCCGCTCGGCGTGGACGACATCCCGCCCAGCTGCCCGGTGTACAACGTGCGCTACGTCTACATCTTCGACACGACTCCGGACGTGATCTACGTGGGCTACCTGCCGGGCTACGTCGGCTGCTACCCCTACTATGGCACGGTCGTCTACGGGACCGGTCACCACTACCGGCCGTGGCGCGGCAGGCACCACTACTACCCGCGATCCACCACGTGGGGCTTCTACGCCCGTTACAACCCCTGGTTGAGCCGCTGGAGCTTCGGCTTCAGCTACAGCATGGGCTTCCTCAGGGTCGGCACGCGCTGGCACTCGTCGCCGCAGCCCGCGCAGCACCGCAGCCCGCCCCTGTGGTTCGGCCCCGGCGGCTACCGCCGCCCCCTGCTGGCCGAGGATCTGACGCCCCTGCGGGCCCGGCGTTCCGGCCCCTCGCGACGGGGCCTCGGGAATCGCGCGTCCGCGAATCTCTACAATCGCCCGGAGAACGTCGTGCGCGTGGACCGCGCTGCCCTCCGCACGCCCGTGCGCCAGATCGCGCGTCCCGTGGCGAAACCGACCCCGCTGCCGAACAACGTGTTCGCGGGCAAGGACGGCAGGGTCTACCAGCGGGACGAGCGCGGGAACTGGAAGGTGAACGAGGGCCGCAAGTGGAAACGGGCGCAGGTGTACGTCGCGCCACGCAGCACTCCGCCTGCAGCAGGCCGCGGGACGGTTGGCGGCTCGACCCCGGGTGCGGCCGGGCCCGCGGAACGCCCCGTGCAGCGGCCGACGCCCGTGAAGTGGCCGGTGGGGCGCCAGGTGCAGCCGCCCGCACCCCCCTCGGCACCGCCCCCCTCGGCGCCGACGATCAGTCCGACGCCGGGGAACCTCGAGCGCGAGTATCGCGCCCGCGAGCGTGCCGGTCAGGGAGCGTCCCCGGGTGCGGCCGCGCCGGCTGCGCGTCCCGAACCCGCCCGCCAGGAACGTTCGAAAGACAAGGCTCCGGCCGAGCGCAAACGCTAGGCGCGAGGCGTCCTGCACGGTACCAACGACGCCGGAGCCCGTCTCCGGCCACGAGGAGTTGCCTGCGCTGCGTCGGCCACCACTTTCCGGCGCGCGGCTGGCCGATCAGCGCAGAGCCACGCGCCACCTTCGTCCACGTCTCTCCTCCAGCACGGGGGCTCGCCCATGATCTCGCCGTCACTTGCGCGTTTCCAGGCCATCCTGGCGATGAGTCTCCTGTTCTGCGGGACCGCCAGCAGTCAGGACTCACGCCGGACCGCATCCGTGAACGATTCGGCTGGCACGGCGATGCTGATCAACCACCTGCGGGCCAACATCGACGACATCCACGACGTCTCCATGAGGTTCCATCATCTCGATCATCGGTTGAACGGCCTGATCCGGATCGACATGCATTGGGCCGACGGCCGGATGACGTCTTCGTCGGTGGCCACGAACGAGACCAACAGCCGCGCTTTCGCGGACGCCCTGGTGGCGCGTCTCAAGATGTGGCACATCGAGGACCTGGCCGGCGATTTCGACATCAGCCTTCCGTTGCGGATCAGGATCGTCGGAAGCGATGATTCGACGTTCTCCGAGAAGGGGATCCTGACCGGCGTGATCCGTGACAGGAATGGCGCCCCCGTGAGGGACGCCACCCTGGAATTCCGTTCCGCGGCCGACCCGAGCGACACGCTGCGCACCTGCCATTCGAATCGCGAAGGCGTGTTCGTGAAGACGCTGATCCCGGTCGGAAAGTGGGATGTCGAGTGCAGAGCGAAGGGCTTCGAGCGCGTGGTGTTACGAAACGTCGGCTTCAGGAAGGGCGCGCACCTCCGAAGGACGATCGCTCTGCAGCGGCTGGAATAGCCTCCTTCAGGAACCGGCCTCGGGGACGGTGCGAGCCCGCCACAGGCGCTCCGCCGCCAGGAGCCCGAACGCCGCCAGGTAGAGCCCCGCTCCGGCGAGCAGCGCCAGCCGGAACCCGAACGCGAATGCGCCCAGGACGATGAGGGTCGCGCCCAGGACGGAGCCGACACCGTTCACCGCGAAGCCCCAGTCCACCAGCGGCCCGACGCGCAGCACGCCACGCGGGAACGGCATGCCCATGAAGAAGCCGAGCGGGGCGAGCAGCAACACCGTCACCAGGGCCCGGGCGGGCAGCGGAAGGGCGCTCAGGGCCCCCGTCACGGCCGGGAGCACGCTCACGTCGAGCAGCAACCAGACCACGATGGCGAGAAAGGCCGTGCGGATCGGCACGCGCGCCGCGAACCGGCTCCCCACGCCCGCGGCCACCAGCAGGGTGAGCAGGACCGTCGCCATGCTGTAGACCGAGGCGCCGATGAACAGCGTGTACTTCTGGATCAGGATCACCTCGACGGACATGAAGGCCATCCCGATCAGCAGGAAGTAGAGCCACCCGGCCGCGGGCAGCTTCTCGCGGCTCGTCAGGTACGGCAGGAGCACGAGCGGGAGCATCAGCACGACGACGATGCCCAGGATGATGAGGATGATGAGCTGCGAGATCGGCAGTCCCATGAGGTCGGCATACGGGCTCACCTTCGCCAGCTTGTCCCCCTCCAGGTTCCGCCAGAGACCCATCTGCGCGACGAAGGGCCGGTCGTCGGTGCACGGCGAGATGTTGACCCGGGCGGTGTCCGCCACCGGCTGCCAGCCGCGGGTGACGATCTGGTTGATGAGCCGGCCCTTCAGCGAATCCGGTGCCGGGTACACGAGGTGCATGTGGGCCAGCCGCTCGGGCGTGAGCGGCCCGTAGGCCCGATAGCGGATCTCGTCGGTGAGCGGCTGCTTCGAGAGCAGCAGGAGGTGGCGGCGCAGCTTCGGCAGCCGGTAGACGGCGAAATGCTGCTCCGGCTTCTCCACGCCCAACTGACGGAGCGCGTCCATGACCTCGCTCACGATGCGTGGCATGTACATCTGGTGCTCGATCGACAGGAAGCCGTCGTCCGTGAGCGCCAGCCAGTAGTCCTTGAAGGCCTCGGTGGTGAACAGGTAGTTCTCGGCGAGCGCGAAGGCGCCGGAGCCGAGCGCGGCCCAGGAGTTCGAGCTGAGGGAGTAGATGACGTCGAACTTGTCCCGGTGGCGCCGCACGTAGGTTCGCGCGTCCTCGGTGATGACCTTCACGCGCGGGTCGCGGTAGAGATGGCCCGAGTACTCCGCGCAGGTGACGATCCTGCCGGTCGAGTCCAGCGTCGTGGAGTCGCGCACGACGTAGCCCGACGGGTCCCCCACCAGCATCATCCGGTTGATCTGCGGGATGACCTCGACCGCGTGGACCTCCGCGGCGCCCTTTTCCAGCGCCTGCAGCACGTCGGAGCCACCGCCGGAGCCGAGCGAGAGGAACGTGCACCGCTCGAATCGGTCGACCAGGTAGCCGACGTCGATGTCCCAGCGCGTGTACGTGGTATCACGGCCCACGGCCTTCCAGTCCCCGTCGAAGGGGAGCACCGGCGTGTTCGCGACGTTGTCGATGTTGATGCCCCGCGCCTCGCCCCCGAAGTCGAAGAGCTTGAGCTTGGCCATCGCGTCCCAGTGCTTGTAGATCACCGGGGCGCGCTCCTCGCGCCTGGCCTCGAGCAGGCCCTCCGCCCGGGCGCCGAACGCCGCGGCCGCGACGACCAGCACCAGCGGGATCGCCTTCTGCCAGCCGCGGCTCGCGAGCAGCGCGCCCAGCAGGGCCGGCAGCGGGATCCAGGCCACGGCCAGCGGCGTGCCCAGGACGTTCATGCCCACGACGGCGACCAGCACGCCCAGGCCGGCGCCGACCAGGTCGGCCATGTAGAGCTTCGGGATCTCGCCGGCGTCGTGCTTGAAGATCATGGACAGGGCCATGCCGCCGAAGAAGAACGGCAGGCCCAGCGCGAGGATGGTCAGGACGAACTTGCCGATCATGTCCCACCGGCTGAAGAGCAGCGCGAAGTCCACGCCGATGAGGAACGTGACGGGCGGCCCGAGCAGCGCCGCGGCGGCCGCGAGGGACAGGATGGGGCCGAGATGGCGCTCCCGATCCAGTCCGGGAACGAGGCGCAGCGCCAGCGCTCCGAGCCCGAGCCCCAGGACGGCGAGCGAGAGCGTCAGGAACGCGAAGGTGTAGAAGAACTCCGCCGAGAACAGCCGCGTCCAGACGAGTTCCAGGGCGATGAGCGTGATCGAGACCAGGGCCACGATGATCAGCTTGGTGGCTTTCATCCGTCGATGTCCTCTGCGCGCTCGACCGTCTCCTGCGGGGCCGTGGCCGTTGCGGCGCGGGACGGGCGATCCTGGTGCGACCCATGGGAGCCCGAGTACCGGCCTGCCACCGGCGGCGCCCGGGCATGCGCCCCGGGATCATCCAGCCAGCGGCCGTCGGGGCTCCGGAATCCGACTGACCTCCCCGCAGGCTAGGCCGGGCCGGCACGGAAGTGGGGCGCAGTTCAGCGAGGGCGGGCAATCCCCGGACGGGCGCCACGGAATGCCGCACCGCCGCCGGGCCCGAAGCGGCGCGGCGCGGAACCCGCAGGGGCGTTCCGCGCCGCACGTGATGGAACGGGCTGGCGTCCCGTCAGGCCGCCTTCGCCTCGTCCGCACCATCCTCCGCGTCCTCGTCGTCCCGGACGATGGCGATGGCTTCACGGACATCCGCCGTCATCTTCCTCTCGTCTCTCAGGCTCTCGACCATGGCCTCGGCCTGCTTCAGCAGGAACCGCAGGGAACCGGCCTTCTCGACCGCCTGCTCGACGACGGCCTTCTGCCCCTGGAGCGCTTCGAGGCTGGAGCGAACGTCCACCAGGAACCCCTCCGCGCGCGCCAGGCGCTCCTCCGCGCTGGTCATCTGCCGCCGCCGTTCGTCGAGCTCGTCCGTGGCACCGTGGATCTCCTTCAGGCGCTCCATGACCTGGTCGAGGAGACTGCGGCTCTCCGCGATCTCCCGGCTGGCGGACGTGATCGTGCGGACGTCGGTGGAGGTCTTCTCCGCCATCGTGAACATCCGGTCGAGATCGCTCCGCAGCGTCTGGATGGTGCCCTGGCGCGCGACGATCTGCTCCAGGGAACGGGAGACCGCCTGGTCCACGAGCTCCCAACCGGCCAGCCGCTTCTCGAACTGGTCCAGGCGTTCGTCCACGATCCGCAGGTTGGCGACGCGGTCCTCGATCAGCGCGGACGTCTCGGCCACGCTCGCCGCCCGCTCGTCCGCCGACCTGAGCGCGGCACCGAGCCGCTTGGCCAGCTCGTCCAGCTGCTGGGCCGACGCAGCGGCGTCCTGCCGCAGCTTCGACGCCCGCTGGAGCTTCCCGGCCGCCTCCTCGAGCGCGGCCTGCCGCTGGTCGAGCTCCTCGCGCAGCGCCCGGGTGCGCTCCGCGAGCCCTTCGACCGACTCGCATCGCGCCTCGAACGCCGCCACGGTCTTTCCGGTCGCCGCGGCCTGCCGTGCGGCCTCGTGCACGCTGGAGGAGACGCTCGCGACCGTCCTGCTGACGCGGTCGGCCTCCTCGGCGTGTGCGGCAAGGGCGATGAACCGCTGTTCCGCTGCATCCATGCGCGTCCGCAGCTGCCGGCCGCGCTCGTCCAGATCCCCGCCCAGGGCCCCGATCTCGGCGACCTGGCGCTGCAGGGCCTCGACGAATTCGCGCCGCGACTCGATGGACGACATCGACTCGTTGATGCGCTGCGTCTGCTGCTGCACGATCTCGAGCGACGGCGCCATGTCCTGCAGCTCCCCGACCTGGCTCTTCAGCTCGTCCAGTGATCGCTCCACTCCCGCCAGCCAGGACCGGGTCTCCGACTGGCTCTCCCGCATGCGGGTGAGCTCGGCATGCGCGACCTGGGTCTGCTCGAGCGAGTCATCCACCATGGCGTGCGTGCGGCTCAGCACTTCGAGGTCGACCAGGATGGCGTCCACCGCGGGCCGCGCCTCTTCGATCCGCACCACCTGGGCTCCGAGGTCGTGAGCCTTGCGGCCGACCTCGTCGAGATCGCGGCGGATGGCGTGCAGCCTCTTCACCTCCCCGTCGACCTGGGCCGCCTGGTCCTGGAGGTCGTGCACCTGCGTCGTCAGGGCGTTCGTCCGGGAGTCCAGATCGCTCAGCGTCTGGCTCGACTCCCGCAATGCCTTGAACCGGTGCTCGAAGTCCGCGAGCGCACCGCGCAGGTCGGCCACCCGCTGGCTGACCGACTCCAGGCCCTTGCCTTCGAAGTCGAACCGCTCGACGGCGTTCTTCATCCCGTCCTGCGCCGCCGTCAGCTCGTGGCGGATGATCCCGGCCTGCTCCTCGGTCTGCCGCTGCATCTGGGTGATCTCGCTGGAACGCTCCAGCACCTGCTCCTGCAGCGACTTCAGGGCGGCGACCGCGTCCTGCATCGCGTTCAGGCTCTTCTCGTTCTCCTGCTGCTGCCGGATGCCGGCATCGATCTGGCGCATCGAACGCTCGAGACCCTCCGCCTGCGAGAGCGCGCGATCGACGGTGTCGCGCTGCGCCTCCAGGGCCGAGGTCTTCTGCGCGAGCGAGTCGCCCAGGGCCTTCAGCGTGCCCAGCTCGCGCTTCACGGCATCGACCGTCTGCCGTACTCCGTCCATCCCGCGGACCGCCTGGTCGACGCCGACGACCCGCCGCTCCTTGTCCTGCAGGTCGCGGCTGAGTTCGTCGCGACGCCGGTCGAGCGCCTCCATCTTCGACATGGCGAGCTTGTGCGCGTCCATCAGCCGTTCATGCTGCTCGCGAAGGCGCCCCAGGTGCTCGCCCGTGCCCTCGACCTGCCCGCGCAACGCGTTGGCGTCGTCCCGCAGGACCTGGAACGGCTTGTCCACCTCGAGGAACGCCTCCAGCCCGTCCTTCAGGCTCGCGGCGAGATCCACCTTCTGGCTCAGCTCCTCGAACACCTCGCGGATGTGCCCGGAATCCTCCAGCACGGTGGCGAAGTGGGCCTCGGCCTGCTGCTGATTCTGCGCCAGGCCCTCGGAGCGCTCGTCCAGCGTCTGGATCCGTGCCGAGATCGGCGCGATGGCCTCGAGGCGCTGCTCCACGTCGCGAAGGCGTGTGCTCACCGCATCGACGTCGCTCCCCACCCTGGCCACGGGCTCGCCCAGCTGGTCGAGCCGGTCGGCCGCGGCGCGCGAGTGGTGGAGCAGGGCGGCGAAGCGTTCGCGTTCCTGACGCATCTCCTGCAGGAGCGCGCGCAGGTCCTCGGCGAATTCCCGGTCCTTGGAACCGTCACCGAGCAGGTTCTTGAGAAGAGAGGCCATCGTAGACTCCGTGGAACGCGCCGCCCGGTCGGCCCGGTCTGGGCCACCGGTGTTGCGGCGTGAGGGTTTGACCGCCTCGCGTGACGTGGACGCTGGAAGCGGAGTCGAGGTTGCGCGACGAACGTCGAGTGCAAGAGACAGACCCTTTCCGGCAAGAGCCTCCGCTCCATCGGCTGCCGTCCGTCAGGAGGATGCCGTGCAGCGCGTGCGTCCGCCCAAGCTCAAGGCGCAGAGCGAGTTCGGGCGCACCTGCGGCGGGCGACCTGTGTCGCTCGGGAGACGGTCCGCCGGGCGCGGTCCCGGCGGGGGACCTTCCGGCGCCCACAAATGCACCACGGGGGGGGCACGGACTTGGCCGAGTGCGAGACGCCGGGACGGGGCACCGCCGGCCTGCACCGGCGCCGACTCCGGGTTCTTCTCCGGCGCGCTGCCCCACGAGCGGGCCACTCGCGGCCCCGGCCGCTCTGATGGCATGATGCCCGGCGCCCGTGCCGGCTCTCCCCCGGCGGGCCGGAGGTCATGTTGGCTGAGACGAAGCACCCGCCCGCGCCGCGCGACCGCGCGGGGGTCCTCGGGTTGATCCTGCTGGGACTGCTCCCCGTCGTGGGCCGGTTCGCCTCGCCGACCCTGGCGTGGGGCTTCCACCTGACCGCCTACCTCCCGCTCGGCGCGTGGCTCGTCTCGATCGCGGGCTGGGGGCTGCTGTTCGTCCCGCCCTGGCGGCGATTCGTCGAGCATCTCCTCTACGACCGGCTGGGCGGAGCGCTCTTCGAAGCCCCGGCGAGACGGTCGTGGCTGCCCGCGCTCGGGCTCGCCCTGGTCGCGGCCGTGACGTTCTCGCTGCTCTCCGTCCCGACGCACCTGCTGGGCGACGGCGTCCTGGTCGGCGAGATGGTCGGCAAGGGCGCGAGGTTCCGCGCCACCGACGGGATGGACTTCCTCCTCCACCGGCTCGCCCGCGAAACGATCGCTCCCGCCGGCGACCTCGGGGCCGCCTTCCGGCTCTACGCGTGGGGCAGCCGTCTCGCGGGGCTGCTCGGTGTGCTGACCGCCCTTTTCCTGCTGCGGCGCTGCCGTCTGCCCGTCCCCACGCGCGTGCTGCTCCTGCTGCTCTGCTTCCTCTCCGCCTCGACGCTGCTCTACTGCGGCTACGTCGAGTCGTACGGCTTCCTCTCGGTGGCGGTGCTCGGCTTCCTCTGGTCGGGAGCCATGGCACAGCGGGGCGAGGTCCCGCCCTGGATACCGGGCGTCTGTTTCGGCTTCGCGCTGTTCTTCCACATGACGGCGCTGCTCGCGCTGCCGGCCCTCGCCTGGCTGGTCCTGCGGCCGGGCCCCCCGGGGGTTGCGCGCGGCCGCTGGGCGCTGAGCCTGCTGCTGCCCGCTGCCGTCCTGCCGCTCACCGCGGTCCTCGCCCACGCGGCCCTGGGCTTCGATGCGGCCTGGCTGCAGCGCGAGTTCCTCGACAACTCGAACCAGCGTTCGCTGCTGGTCGCGCTGAGCGGCGATCACGGGCTGCTCTCCGCGGTCCACTGGAAGGACCTGGCCAACTGGCTCCTGCTCGTCGTGCCCGTGCCGGCCTGGCTGATCCTGAGTCGCAGCGGCACGCTGCGCCGGCGCGCCCGGGAGCCCGAGCTGGCGTTCCTGCTCGTCCAGACCGCCTGCCTGGGGATCGCCTTCATCCTGGTGGACCGCAAGCTGGGCAGCGCCCGTGACTGGGATCTCTTCGCGCCGCACGTCGCGGGGCTCGGCTGGATCGCCGCGCGGCTGTGGGAGCCGGAGAGCGCCGCACGCGGCGACGCGCGTCCGTGGCCCGGCCTGCGCTTCGCGGCGCCCTGGGTCGCGCTCCTGATCGCCTGGCCGTGGTTCGCGGTCAACGCCTCGCGCGACGCGTCGCTGCGGCGCTTCGCCGAGGTCCAGACCGACTTCGCGCCCTATCCACGCGCCTACGCGACCCAGGACCTGGCGAAGTACCACCGGGACCATGGGGACATGGAGCGCTCCGTCCTGCTGTGCGAGGAGAGCGTGAGGATCTTCCCGCACAACGCGCGCTTCCATGCGCTGCTGGGAACGAACTACATGGCCCTCGGCCGCATCGAAGAGGCCCAGCGGCAGTTCGACGAGGCGCTCCGGATCGATCCCGGCAACTGGGTGGTGTTCGACATGAGGGCGAAGCTCGCGCTCCAGCGCGAGGATTACGCGACCGCGCTCGACCTCTACCGCAGGCAGACGCGGCTGAACCCCGCCAACCCCGAGGTCTGGGCGGGGCTCGGATACACCGCCTTCCGGCTGGGCGACATCGAGGAGGCGCACGGCGCCTTCCTGCGCGCGAGCGACCTCGTGGATGACCCGCAGTACGACTACTACGCCGGCATCGCCAGCGCCTCACTCGGGCGCTGGGACGAGGCGGTCGGCCGGTTCCGGCGCGCGGTGCGCGGCGGCCGGGAGGGGCTCTACTTCTACGGGCTGGCCATGACGCTCGAAGCCCGCGAGGCCGCGCACCTCGCCGGGGGCCGGGCGGTGGATCCGGCCAGCCTCCGGGCGGCGGCGCAGGCCGCGGCCCGCGCCGGGCGGCTCGCGCCGCAGAATCCCCGGATCGTCTGGTACCGGGACCACATCGGCCGGGTCCTGTCGGGGCAGGAGCCCCCGGCCGTCGTGCCCCGGTGACATCGCGGCCTCCCCGCGCCACCCCTCCGCGGCGACTCCTCCACAGTTGCTCCGGAATCCGAGTCTGGCTAACCTGCCGGGGCTCGGCCCAGATGGCCTGACCGTCGGCAAGCTTGGGAACGTCCCTGGGCGCCCCCGACTGGAAGCAAAGGAGACGGAGCCATGCGTAAACCAGTCCTGTTCGCCCTGATCGCCGTCGTCGTAGCTCTGGCCGTCGTCGCTGCGGTGCTCTTCACGAGGTATCGGAACGTCACGACGGAGTACACGAACCTGCGTCTGGCAGAGGAGACGGCCCGGGTCGGCTACAGCGAGGCCTTCAACGCCATCACCGAGATCCAGGACAGCCTGAACGCCATCGCCGTCGGTGACACCACGGTGCAGATGCTGTCGACCGGGGCCCAGTCGGAGTTGAACGTCACCGAGGCGGTGCGGCGCCAGGCGCTCGACCGCGTCAACGTCCTCAACGCGAGCCTGCAGCGCAACAAGGAGAAGATCCGCAGGCTGGAGGCCAACCTGCGGAAGAGCGGGGTCAAGGTCGTCGGTCTGGAGAAGATGATCGTCACCCTGAAGCAGACGATGATCGAGAAGGAGGCGCTCGTCGCCCAACTCACGGGCCGGGTGGACTCCCTGCAGACCTCGGTCACCGGGCTGACGACCGAGGTGCAGCAGGGCCAGGAGACGATCCGGGCCCGGGAACAGACGATCGAGGAGAAGCGGCGCGAGCTGGCGACGATCTACTACGTCGTCGGCTCGAAGAAGGAACTCAGCCTGCTGGGCTTCATCGCGGCGAAGGGCGGCGTGCTCGGCATCGGCAAGACCGTGAAGGCCACGGGCCGCTACAACGAGAGCTATTTCACCTCGCTGGACACCGAGCAGGAGAGCATCATCCCCACCTCGGCGGCCAAGGCGCAGGTCGTGAGCGCCCAGCCCCCGGCGAGCTACGAGCTGAAGACCGTGGGCGGCCAGGTGGAGCTCCACATCCTCGATCCGAAGGAGTTCCGCACGGTCAAGCACCTCGTCATCATGACGAAATAGCCGTCAGGCTCGGGGCCGGCTCAGCCGGCCCCGACGGAGGCCCGCGGAGATCGTGCCGCGGGTCTTCGTGTCTGCGTCCCCCGCGCGGAACCCGTTGCGTGCGCCCCATCGGAGTCGTAGCCTTCCGCGCAGGAGGTGCCTGATGGACGACGAGCAGCCCCGCGACCCGCAGAACCTCGACCGTCGTGACTTCCTCCGCCTGGGCACCACGGCTGGCGCGGGTCTCCTGACGGGCGCCCTGGCCGCGCGCGCCGGCGCCGCGTTGCCGCCGCTGCCGGTCAACCCCCGCACGCCCGCGGCCATGCCGACACGCAACCTGGGGCGCACCGGCTACCGCGTGGGCATCTTCAGCCTCGGCGGGCAGGCCGCGGTCGAGCAGCCCGACAACGAGGCGGTCGCCGTCCCGATCGTGGAGCGGGCGCTCGACCTCGGGGTGAACTACGTGGACACGGCCGCGGCCTACGGCGGCGCCCGGCGCTGGAGCCAGCGCTACATCGGCCAGGTGATGAAGCGCCGGCGCAAGGAGGCCTTCCTCACCTCGAAGACCAACGACCGGACGCGTGACGGCTCGCTGCGCCTGCTCGAGGAGTCGCTGCGCCTGTTGAACACCGATCATCTGGACCTCTGGCAGATCCACAACCTCTCGCGCCTCGAGCAGGTGGACGAGATCTTCGCACCCGGCGGCGCCATGGCGGCGCTGCAGCAGGCGCGCGACCAGAAGATGGTGCGCTTCCTCGGGGTCACGGGCCACGCCGACCCGGACGTGCTGATGGAGGCGATCCGCCGCTTCGAGTTCGACACCCTGCTGCTCGCGCTCAACGCGGCGGACCCGCACCACCTGAGCTTCGCCGAGCGGCTTCTGCCGATGGCGGTCGAGAGACGGATGGGCATCATCGGCATGAAGATCCCGGCCCGGGGCCGCATCCTCGACTCGTGGACACCGCCGCCGCTGGACGCAACAGCGCGAGATCGAGCGGCCGGCGAAGCCCGGCACGCTCAAGATGCGCGAGGCGCTCTACTACGTGCTGTCGCTCCCGGTGAGCACCGTGATCGTGGGCTGCGACTCGGTGGCCCAGGTCGAGGAGGACGTCGCGCTGGCGCGCGCCTTCACGCCGCTCAGCCCCTCGCAGATGACCGCGCTGACCGCGCGCACGGAACCGGTCGCCCGGCAGTCGCTCTTCTTCCGCCGCTGGCCCTGATGCGCCGCCGCCCGGCTCCTCACGAGCCGGGCGGCATGGGCGGACGGAGCACGGGCCGGAGGCTCACCTCCAGGACAACGTCCCGTCCCCCAGTTCCATCGTGACCTCGTAGGCCAGCCGCGCGATCTTCTCGGCCTTGTCGTAGTCGAGCTTCTCCGCGTCGTCCGTGGGCGTGTTCACGTCGTCGTGGTGGCCCGAGTAGAAGGAGACGGCGGGGATGCCCACGAGGTGGAACGAGAGGTTGTCGCTGTTCCCCGTCACGTTCTCGTACTTGAGCGGCCAGCGCAGCGTGCGGTCGTTCACGCTCCTGATCAGCCGGGTGAACTCGGGCGTGATCTTCTCGGAATCCAGCGCATAGTGGGCCCGGTCGGCCTGCGAGCTGGCGTCGGTGCGACCGATCATGTCCAGGTCCACGGCGGCGACGACGCGATCCAGCGGCACGGGACAGTGCGACACGAAGTGGCGCGAGCCGACGAGCGCCGCCTCCTCTCCCGTGAAGAGGGCGAACACGACCGAGCGCCGGGGTGGACGCAGGGCCACGGCTCGCGCGATCTCCAGCACGCCCGCGCAGCCGCTGGCATCGTCGTCGGCGCCGTTGTAGATCTCGCCGGCCTGCTTCGGCGTCGAACTGTCCAGGTGCGCGCCCACCACGACGTACTCGTCCTTGAGCACCGGGTCCGTGCCCCGGACCACCCCGACGACGTTCCACGCCGGGATCGGCTCGTCCTCGAAGCTCCCGACCACGTTCACCGACACGTTCGCCAGCGGGAAGCCCCGGGTCGTCTGCCGAACGCCCTTCGCCATGCCGGGCGGAACGCGCTTCTGGCCGGCGAAGATCGCGTTCGCGAACGCCGGCTTCGAGACGAACAGGCTCGCGATGTGCAGCGCCTCCGGAGCGGAGTCGTCGTACTCGTCGCTGGGACCCAGCGTCTTCGACCGCAGCCCCTCCCACCCCGCCACGAGATCCGGGGACGGCAGGACGATGATCCCAGCCGCCCGGTGCCCGATCAGGGTCATCATCTTCCGGAACACGGCGGACGGGGGCGCATAGCGGGCGTGGACCGCCTCGGGCAGGACGGGCTTGCCGTTCCGCATCGGAGCGCCCATCAGGAGCAGGACGACCTTGTTCCGGACGTCGAGCCCCCGGAGGTCGTCCCACCCGTGCCCGGGCTCGCTGATGCCGTAGCCGACGTACACGAGCGGCAGAGCCCGGCGTTCCATGGGATAGATCTCGCCCTGGAACCATTTCACGTCCTGCCCCTCGGGGAAGACCCGCTCGCCCGTCGCGGTCCTGACGACCAGGGAGAGCGGACCGCTCACCGTGCGCCGGACGACGGGCACGTCCTGGCTGAACGGGCCGTGCGTGCCCTGCTCGAGGAGCGGCAGCACGCCCGCGGCGTGGAACTGGCTCCCGGCGTACTGCGCAGCGACCTCGAAACCGCGCGAGCTGGCGGCTCGTCCACCCAGGGCGTCGGACGCGAGGAAGTAGACGTGCCCCCGCAATGCCGCGGCCGTGATGGACTCGACCGGCGGCGCCTCGACGGCGCGCACCACCGGCGAGACGAGGACGAGGCCCAGCCCCAGGAGAAGACAGACGACGAAGGAACGCTGCATCGGGAGACCTCCAGGCGGAAGATCACTTGGATGGATTCGGGAAACGCCCCGGCGCAGGCAGGCTCCTCCCTTCCGTTCGGGCCTACGAGGTCCTGCCTGCGAAGGTTGCACACGACCGGGGCCGGTCTTGAAGCGGCCTCCCGAGGCCAGCCCTCGCCTGGACCGGAGGTGCGGCGGGGACCCCGGGGGCCACCGCCGCGGCCTTCGTCTCCGCCGCTACTTCTTCGTCCACTGGTCGAGCCAGCCGATCACCGTCTCGTGCCAGAGGACGCTGTTCCTGGGTTTCAGGATCCAGTGGTTCTCGTCGGGGAAGTACAGGAACTTGCTCGGGATGCCAAGACGCTGGAGCGCGGTGAAGGTCATGATGCCGTTGACGTCCGGGATGCGGTAGTCGCGCGCGCCGTGCACGACCAGCATCGGCGTCTTCCAGTTCTTCACGAAGTTGACCGGGTTCTGGCTCTCGTACGCCTTCGGGTTCGACCAGGGCGTGCCCCGATGCTCGAACTCGGGGAACCACAGCTCCTCGGTGCCGAAGTAGGCGGCACGCTCGTCGAGGTTGCCGTCGTGGGTCACGAGACAGCGGAAGCGGTCGGGCCAGTTGCCCGCGATCCAGTTGGTCATGTAGGCGCCGTACGAGGCGCCCAGGGCCGCCACGCGCGTGCCGTCCATCCACGGGTAGCGCCGCAGCGCGGCGTCGAGCCCCTTCTTGAGGTCCTCGAGCGGCTTGCCGCCCCAGTCGTCGCGGATCGCTTCCTGGAACGCCTGCCCGTAGCCGGTCGAGCCGTGGAAGTCCACCGCCACCGTGGCGTAGCCGGCCCCGGCGTAGGCCTGCGGGTTCCAGCGGTAGTGGAAATCGTTGCCGAAGGAACCTTGCGGGCCACCGTGGATGAGGAACGCCACCGGGTACCTCTTCGCGGGGTCGAAGTCCACGGGCTTGACCACGTAGCAGTGGACGACGTCGCCCCGGGCGCCCTTGAAGGTGAACTGCTCGGGCTCGCCCATGCGCGTGGCGGCGACCTTGCCGGCGTTGATGCGCGTGATCGTGGTGACGTCGCTGCCGTCCGGCCGGACCGAGTGCAGTTCGGTCGGGGACGCGGAGGTCCTCGAGCGCGTACACGACGCGCTCCGGGGCCATCGAGATGGCCTTGACGGTCCCCTGTCCGACCACGGTGCGGACCCTGCCGGTCGCCACGTCCACGGCGAAGAGCGAGCCCTGTCCGAGGTCGTCGGCCACGGCATAGAGGGTCTTGCCGTCCGGGCCCCACGCGATGGACGAGGGCGAGCGGTCCCACGCCTCGCTCAACACCCGGGCCGGTCCGTCGGGCCAGGGCATGAGCACGATGCGGAAGCGGTCGGCCTCGAAGTCCGGCACCTTCATGGCGAGATAGGCGAGCGTCCTGCCGTCGGGCGAGAACGCGGGCTGCGTGTCCCACGCCGGGTTCCCGGCGGTGAGCTTGCGCGGGGCCGCGGAGCCATCGAGCGGTACGGCGAAGAGGTCGAAGTTCGTGGACCAGGCCTCCTTGCGCCCGACGTCCCTCGCGGAGAAGACGACGGACTTCCCGTCGGGGCTGATCGCGAGCTCCTCGGCGCCGCCGAAGGGCTTGCTCGGGCAGTCGGCGTCCATCCCCTTCATGAGGTCCACGGCCTCGCCGCCCGCGACGGGCACGGCGAACAGGTGCGAGCGCCGGCCGTCGCACCAGGCGTCCCAGTGCCGCACGAAGAGCTTCTCGTAGATCCTGCCGCTCGGGCCCGCCTTCTCGCGCCTCCTCCGCCGCGTCGAGCCGCTTCTGCGTCTCTTCGAGCCCGGCCCCCGGGAAGACCTCCATCGCCACCACCAGGCGCGAGTCATCCGGGGTGATCTCGAAGGCGTTGACGTCGAGCGGCAGGCGCGTCACCTGCTCGGCCTCGCCCCCGCCCACCGGGATGCGCCAGACCTGCGAGGAGCCCGAGCGGCTCGAGAGGAACCAGACGGAGCGACCGTCGGCCGACCAGCGCGGGTCGGAGTCGCCGGCCTCGTGCGAGGTGAGGCGCGTGAGCCCGTTGCCGTCGGTGCCCACCAGCCAGAGGTCGGTGCGCCGCCGGTTGTGCTCGAGGTCCGTGCGGCTCAGCACGAAGACGACCAGCCGGCCGTCGGGCGAGACCCGCGGGTCGGAGACGCGGTCCATCGCGAGCATGTCGTGGACCGAGAACGGATGGGTCGCCGCCACCGCAGGCGCGACGAGAGCAACCACGGGGGCGAACGCCAGCCACAGCAACAGGAACACGCGAAGCATGGACACCTCCAGACCGGGAACCGTGTCGCGGACGAACGCCGCATCTTAACGCGGGGCGCACGGCAGGACTACCGACCGGGCAGCAGGGCGCGAGACCGGGCTCCCGCGACAGAGGCCGGGCCGGCCGGGATCGAGTGCGAATGCGAGCGGGGTCCCGTGGTCACCGTGGCCCGAACGAACGTCGCGCAGCTCGCCTCGCCCTTCGAGGCGATCGGGTGCACGCGGCGGCACCGCTCCCCGGCTCCCGCGCTGGAGTCGCTGTAGCCACGGGTGTGGGCGAAACCGCACGCGGCGACGAAACAATCCGGAGGCATCTCGTATCCGCCCGACGATGCGGGATACCGAATCGAGCCGACCGGGTCGGCGGCGATCGGACCCTGGAAGACCTCGGGCGCGCGTCGAGTCCGTGAGCGGGGGGCCCGCGCGGTCTCGCCAGGGCTGTCAGCCATCCTGGCGGCAACCCCCGTAACACATGTGTAAACCATCTGTTAGCGCTCGCCGCCAGCCACCGCCACCTCGCGTCCGGGTGGGCCGGGAGGCTCCCAACCGGCATTAAGTGGCGGGGTGAAGCCGCCGATAACCTGAACGTACCAGGGACGGCCACGGGGGACCTCGGAGCACGGGCCACGTCGGCGCCCCCTGCGGACGTCGAACAGTGCTAACTCCCGGGGGGACATGCTCCCGGCTCCATGCAGTGAACGGCCGTGCTCCAAAGCAGACCCTGCAGTGAGGCTGCCCGAGAAAGGAACCCACCATGACCCGCGCTCGACCGCTCCCCTCTCGAATCGGCGCCGGCACCGTGCTCACCACGGCATGTCTCGCGCTCCTCTTCTGCGCCCCGGCCCAGGCCGGCGGCGCCGGCCACCGGACCGTCAAGCGAACGCCGGCGGCGGCCACCCAGGCGAAGCCGGCCACTCCGGCCGCCGTGCCGACGGTGGCGCTCCCCGCGGTGACCCTCGGCATGCTGGCAGCGATCGACCCCGCGAACGGGCGCCTGGTCATGCCTTCCACCGAGGAGATCCTGCTGCTCTCGGACACCGAGAAGACGGGCATGCGCCACACGTCCACCGGCCTGACCGAGTTCCACGGCCCCGCCGGCGCGATCGGAGTGGACCTGCAGGGCCGCTTCATGGACTTCACGGTCGTCCGGCTCGACCTCCGGGGCCGACCTCACTTCCTGGGCGTGAACGAAGCATCGGCCCTGCTGCGCCTGCTCGATCCGCGCGCGCCCGCCCCCACCCCGGCCTACAGGGAGAGATAGCCATGGCACCCCGTGTCCTCCTGCGGCTGCGCCGGCTCCTCCCGGCGCTCGCGTTCGTCTGCCTGGCGGCGTCCGCGCAGGCGGCGACCATCACCATCGTCAACAACGACGCCACCCGCGAGGGCTTCAACGACCCGACGGCGACCGCGCCGGTGGGCGGCAACAGCGGCACCACCCTTGGCCAGCAACGCCTCAACGTGTTCCAGCAGGCGGCGTCCATCTGGGGCGGGATCCTGCCGAGCACCGTGCAGATCCGCATCGACGCCACCTTCGACCCGCTCACCTGCACGTCGGGCGGCGCGGTGCTGGGATGCTGCGGCGCCGCTTCCATCTGGAGGGACTTCACCGGCGCCCCGCACGCCGGCACCTGGTACCCGAAGGCCCTGGCCAACAAGCTCGCCGGCACGGACCTCGACCCGGACAATGCGGACATCGTCGCCTGCTTCAACTCGAGCCTGGACGAATCCGGCTGCCTGGACAGTCACCCCTGGTACTACGGGTTCGATCACGATCCCAAGGCGAAGATCGATCTGCTGGCCGTCGTGCTCCACGAGATGGGGCACGGACTCGGGTTCACCACCTTCGTGAATGGCACCACCGGAGAGTTCTTCGGCGGGCGCCCGGACGCCTTCGCGAAGTTCGTCCTCGACGAGACCACCGGGCTCCACTGGGACGAGATGGCCGACTCCCAGCGCGCGGCTTCCGCGATCAACACCTTCAAGGTGCTCTGGGACGGGCCCGCGACCCGGTGCATGGCCCCCCTGACCCTGCAGTACGGGCGGCCCGTCCTGCGGGTGAACGCGCCCCTCGCCATCGCCGGGAACATCGCGGTGGGGACCGCTGTCTTCGGGCCCGCGCTCTCCAGCCCGGGCGTGACCGGCGGCGTCGTGCTGGCGGTGGACAACTTCGCGCCCACCAGCGACGCCTGCTCCGTGCTCAACAACAGCGCCGAGATGGCCGGCCGGATCGCCCTCGTGGACCGCGGCGCCTGCAACTTCACCGACAAGGTCAAGGCCTGCCAGCGTGCCGGCGCGATCGGCGTGATCGTGGCGGACGACGTGGCCGGCTCTCCGCCCGCGGGCTTGTCGGGCACCGACCCCACCATCACCATCCCGTCGGTGGGCGTGACCCTGGCGGACGGCAACACGCTCAAGGCGCAGCTCGCGAGCGGGCTGAACGTCACGTTGCTGACCGACCCCGCGCTCCTGCTGGGCGCCGACCCGCAGGGCAGGGTGATGCTCTACACGCCGAACCCGTTGCAGCCGGGCGTCTCCCTCTCGCACTGGGACGCTTCCGCCACCCCCAACCTGCTGATGGAGCCGGCCCTCAACGACGGCCTGACCTCGAGCGTGGACCTCACCCTCGCGGTGTTCGAGGACCTCGGCTGGCTGCCGAGCACCACGGACGTGCCGGGCGGCGCGCTCCCGGCGACCGCGGCGTTGCCGCCGAACACGCCCAACCCGTTCGCGCGCTCGACCTCGATCCGCTTCGAATTGCCGCGTGACGCCGAGACCGAACTCGCGGTCTACGACATCTCCGGGCGGCTCGTCCGCAGCCTGCTGCACGGGCGCTTCCCTGCCGGCTCCCACGTGATCGTGTGGGACGGCAGCGGCACCGACGGCCACCGCGTCCGCAACGGCGTCTACTTCACCTGCCTGAAGGTGGGCGGCGAATTGCGCTCCCGCCAGATCGTGCTCGTGCAGTAACCGCTCCGCGCGCGGGGCGCACCACGCGAAGGCCCCCGGGGGCGCCGCCCCCGGGGGCCTTCGCCTGCGGCACGACCGCGGCGGCGCCCGCCGGACCTGCTTCCGGCGGCCTCTCAGGCGCCCCGCGCCCCACCCTTCCACACCCGCGCGACGAGCGCGGCACCATCCTCGACCAGCGTGTACAGGCAGGGCACCAGCACGAGCGTCAGCACCGTGGACGCCACGAGCCCACCCATGACGGTGCGCGCCAGCGGATAGTAGAGCACGCCCCCGGCATGGTTGCCCCCCACCGCCAGCGGCGCCATGCCGAGCACCGTGCAGAACATGGTCATGAGGATCGGGCGCAGCCGGTCGTGCGAGGCCTCGAGGATGGCGCGCGTGCGCTCGACACCGCGCGCGCGCAGCTGGTGGATGTGGTGCACCAGCACGATGCCGTTGTTCACCACGATGCCGATCAGGATGAGCACGCCGATCTGAGACATCAGGTTGAAGGGGCTGCGGGTGAGCAGACAGGTCGCCGCGATCCCCACGAACGCGAACGGCAGCGCGAACATGATCGCGAACGGATGGAGCAGCGATTCGAACAGGCTGGCCATGACCAGGTACACCAGCACCAGCGCCAGCAGCAGATTGACGAGCATCTCCTGCTGGGTGCGCCCCTCCGCCTCGAAGGCCTCGCCGAAGGACCACGTGTAGCCGGTGGGGAAGCTCATCGCGTTCATCAGGCGGTTCGCCGTCTTGCGCATCTCGCCGCCGCGCGTGGCGTCGTAATTCGCGCGCACCGACAGCACCGAGCGCCGCTGCTGGCGCTCCACGCTGCTCGGCGTGCGCACGGTGCGGAAATCCGCGACCGCCGCCAGCGGGACGGACCGGAGAGCACCCGCCACGGGCCCCGCGACGGTGAGCGGGAGGTCGCGCAGGCGATCGAGGCTCGAACGGTCCTCGCGCACCAGCTGGGCGTTCACCTGGACCTCCCCGTCGGGCCCGCGGTAGCGCGCCAGCTGGCGTCCGCGGAAATAGGCCGCCACCGAGCCGCCGACCTCCGCGGTGGAGAGGCCGTACTGGCTGGCGCGCTGCCGGTCCACGACGACCTCCACCTGCTCGCGGCCCCGCTCGCCTCCGACCACCACGTCGGTGAGACCGTCCACCCCGGCCAGCCGGCGGCGCACCTCCTCCGCCAGCGACTCCAGACGCGGCCCGGGCTCGCCGTACAGGCGCACCGCCAGGCGAGTCGAGCCCGACTGGCTCTCGTTGTCCTCGAGCCGCAGCTTGAGTCCCGGCAGCGCCGGAAGCCCTGCGCGCAGCGCCTTGCGCAGCACGCGTGCGCCCTCGTCGTTCGCCTTCGCGTCGGCCAGGTAGGCGCGCGTGACCGCGTAGTTGTTGCTGTAGTAGGTGTACGTGGACTTGACCTGCAGCGAGTCCCTGCGCGGGAGGATCCACTCCTCGACACGGTCGACGTACCGCTCCACCTCCCGGTGGTTGAGGTTGTCGGCGAACTCGTAGTCGATGCGCACGGCCTCGACCTTGCTGCCGGTGAACGCGCTCTTGTCCACCGGGATGAACATGACGATCGCGCCGGCGAAGACGGCGAACGCGATGCCGACCGCCCCGGGACGGTGCGCGAGCGTCCAGGCCAGCACGCGCTGGTGGAGGTCGGCGAGGCGCGTGATCAGGCGCGACGGCGCGCCGGCATCCGCCTTGATCACCCGCCCCATGGCGAGCGGGATCACCGTCAGCGAGAGGAACAGCGAGCAGACGAGGGTGAAGATGATCGTGCGCCCGACCTCGCCGATCCAGATGGTGACCTGCGAGCGCCCGCCCAGCACCAGCGGCAGGAACACGATGACGGAGGTCATCGTGGACGAGATCACCGCCGGCAGGACCTCCTGGCTCCCGCGCAGGGCCGCCCGCACGCGCGACACGCCGCGCTCGCGCTGCCGGTGGATGCTCTCGAGGATCACGACCGCGTTGTCCACCAGCATGCCCACCGCGAGCATCAGGCCCATCATCGAGAGGATGTTGAGCGAACGCCCGCCGAAGTAGAGCATGGCCAGGGTGGCGAGCAGGGCGCAGGGGATCACCGTCGCCACCACCAGCGTGGTGGTCAGGCGGCGCAGGAAGAAGAACAGCACGAGCACGGCCAGCACCGCGCCCACCAGCCCGGCGTGCAGCAGCCCGTCGATCGAGTTGCGGATCTCCTTCGCCTGGTCGGTGAAGGTCAGGACCCGGATGCCGCGCAGCATCGGGTCGGCCTGGATCTCGGCCAGCACGCGGTTCGCGCGCTCGGCCACCACCACGCTGTTCGCACCCGACTCCTTGATGACGTTGAGCCCGATCGCCCGTCCCCCGTCCAGGTGCCGGCCGTAGTCGAGGTCGGGCTCCCGCAGCGACACCGTCGCCACGTCCCGCAGGCGCACGCCGCGGTCGTCCACCGGGAACTCCTCGAACTCGCGCAGGGAGTTGAACTGGCTCACCACGCGCAACGGCCAGGCCTCGCCGCGGCGGCGCAGCAGGCCGGCGCTCGCGCTGCGGCTCGAGGCATCCAGTCGCTGCAACAGCCGGCCGGCGTCCACGCGGTGCCGCAGCAGGTCCGCCAGCCGGAAGTCGATCCGCACCTGCGGCGGCTCCACGCCGTAGAGCTCGACCTTGGCGACGCCCGGCACGCGCCGCAGCGGATCGGCCACATGGCGGTTCAGCAGCTCGTAGTCGTGCGACAGGTCGCGGTCGGCCGCGATGCGGCACTCCAGCACCGGGATCTCCGACGTGCGGAACGAGTTCACGGTGATGAGGTCCACGTCCACCGGCAGCAGATCGCGGATGCGCTCCAGCTTCTCTCGCGCCTCCACGCGCCGCGCCGCCATGTCTTCGCCCCAGTCGAACTCGAGGCTGACGTTGGCCCCGGTCGCGGACGAGTTGGAGGAGATCTTGCGCACGCGGCTCAGCGTGGCCAGCGCCTCCTCGGCCGGGCGCGTGATCTGCTCCTCGACCTGGGCGGGCAGCGCGTTCGGGTACGGGATGTTGATCTCGAGGTACGGCGCGCTCACGTCCGGCAGGAATGCCAGCGGGACGCGGGGCGCCGACAGCGCGCCCAGCACCAGCAGGCAGACCAGCACCATGCTGGCGGTCACCGGCCGGCGGATGCTCCAGCGCGGCAGGTTCATGACCCGCTCAGCGGCTGCGGTCCAGGGTCGCGTACACGACCGGGAGCACGATCAGGGTGAGCACCGTGGCGCTGATCAGCCCGCCCATCAGGGTGAGCGCGAGGGGCGCGCGCAGCTCGGCGCCCTCGCCGATGCCGAGCGACATCGGCAACAACCCGAGCACGGTGACGAGGGCAGTCATCAGGATCGGCCGCATGCGCACCTGGCCGGCCTGGATCAGCGCGTCGAGCTTGGGCACACCGCGCGCCCGCAGCTGATTCGCGTAGTCCACCAGCACGATGCCGTTGTCGGTCACGATCCCGGCCAGCACGATCATCCCGATCAGGACCATGACGTTGACGGACGTGCCGGTGATCAGCAGGGCGAGCACGACGCCGACCACGGCCATCGGCATGGTGAACATGATGACGAACGGGTGGAGCAGCGACTCGAACTGGCTGGCCATGACCAGGTAGACGAGGAAGATCGCCAGCAGCAGGGCCAGCCGCAGCGAGGCGAACGAGTCGGCCAACTCGCGGTTCTGTCCGGCGATCGTCACCTTGGCTCCGGGCGGGACCTCGAGGCCCCGGAGCGACTGCTCGATGGCGGCGGACGCCGAGGCCAGGTCGCGGCCCTGCAGGTTCCCCGACACGACCGCCGCCCGCTGCTGCGCGATGCGGCGGATCTCGCTCGGCCCGCGCCCCACCGTGATCTGCGCCACCGCGCCGAGCGGCACCGCCCGCCCCTGGCTGCGCCCGACCTCGAGGTTGGCCAGATCGGCGACCGCCGAGCGCTCGTCCGCGCGCGCCCGCACGCGGACGTCCAGCTTGCGGTCGAGGTCGCTGTACTGCGTGGAGGGCTCGCCCTGGACGGCGTTGCGCACCAGGCGCGAGGCCGACGTGGGGTCGAGCGCCATGCCCGCCAGACGGTCGCGGTCGAAGACGATCTGGACCTCGGGGTCGCCGACCCGCATCGAGGACTCGACGTCGCGGATCCCGCGGATGGCGGCCACGCGTCGCGCCACCTCGACCGAGAGCGTGCGCAGCGTGTCGAGGTCGTAGGCGTACACCTCCACCTCGATCGGGCTCTTGAAGGTGAACAGCGCCGGCCGGCCGAACTCGTAGCTGAGGCCCGGGGTGCGGTCCATCTCCTGGCGCAGCCGCGCCGCCACCGCCTCCTCGGCGCGACGGTCGGTGGCCTTCGCGAGCGCGACGGTGACCTGGCCCCGGTTCGCCTCGCGCGCCGAGCCGGCGAAGGCGCTCAGGTCGGTCTGCCCGGCGCTGGTGTAGACGTGCTTCACGCGCGGGTCCTTGCGCACCACCCCGGCGATGCGCTCCAGCGCCGCGTCGGTGACGTGCAGCGCGCTGCCCTCGGGCATGCGCACGTTGAAATAGAACTCCCCCTGGCTCACCGACGGGAACAGGTTCCGGGGCAGGACCAGGCCGAGCGCGACGGTCACCGCCAGCCCCGCCGCCGACACCGCCAGCACGCGCCCCGGGTGCTCCAGCGCCCGCCGCGCGACCCGCGGGTAGGCGCGCTCGATCCAGCCGTAGCCCGCGTCGAACGGCCGCAGCAGGCGCCCGACCACCGGACCCAGCCACCGGCCGGCGATCCCGACCCCGCGCACCGCGAGGCGCGGCAGGAAGACCAGGACGAGGACCAGCCAGCGCATGGCCGTGCCCCAGCGCCCCGTCGCCACCCGGACGGCGGGCGGCCCGCCCGCGTCCGGCGCCGCGCGCCGCAGGGCCCGCAGCGACGAGAGCGTGGGCACCAGCGTGAGCGCCACCGCCAGCGACACCAGCATCGAGAACGTCACCGTGAGCGCCTGGTCGCGGATCAACTGGCCAGCGAGCCCTTCGACGAAGACCAGCGGGAGGAACACCGCCACGGTCGTGAGGGTCGAGGCCACCACGGCGCGGGAGACCGTCGCCGTTCCCTGTCCGGCCGCCTCGCGCGGCGCGAGGCCCTCCTCGCGCTTGCGGAAGATGCTCTCGAGCACGACGATCGAATCGTCCAGGAGCCGGCCGATCGCCAGCGCGAGCCCGCCCAGCGACATGATGTTCAGGGACAGTCCGAAGCGGTACATGATGATGAAGGTCGCGAACACCGAGACCGGGATGGAGAGCGCCACGATGAAGGTCGTCCCGAGCTGGCGCAGGAAGGCGAACAGCACCAGCACGGCGAGCAACCCGCCCTGCCAGGCGGAGTCCCGCACCTCGCCGATGGCCTGCTCGATGAAGCGCGACTGGTCCGCCACCGTGACGAGCTTCATCTCGGGTGGCAACTCGAGTCGCTGCACGCGCCGCTTCACGGCCCGCGCGACCGCCACCGTGTTCGCGTCGCCCTCCTTGTAGATCGAGATCTCGACCGCCTCCTTCTCCCCCAGCCGGGCGATCACCTCGCGGTCCTTGCCACCCCGGCTCACCCGCGCGACATCGCTCACCCTCACCACGCCGGCGACCGCGCCCGCCGCCGTCGCTCCCGCGGCGGCCGGGCGCGTCGCCAGGATGACGTCACCGATCTCCTCGGGCGTCTTGAACTCGTTGGTCGTGCGGATCAGGTACTCGGCCTGCCCCTCGGTCAGCGAGCCGCCCGCGATGTTGATGTTCTCCTCCGCCAGGCGCCGCGTGACGTCCGCCACCGACAGGCCGATCGCGCCGAGCCGCTGGGCATCCACGTCCACGCGGACCTCCTCCTCCTCGCCTCCCACCACCTTCACCGCCGCCACACCGGCGGCCCCCTCGAGGTCGGTCTTCACGGTGCGCTCGGCGAGGCGGCGCAGGCGCTGCAGGTTGCCGCCGCCGGACAGGCGCAGCCGCAGGATGGGGTCGAGCGAGGGGTCGAAGCGCAGGACGGCGGGCCGCCGCGCCTCGCGCGGCAGGGTCACCAGGTCGAGCTTCTCGCGCACCGAGAGCGACGCCAGGTCCATGCGCGTCCCGGTCGCGAACTCGAGCGTGACCTCGGACTGACCGGGACGGGACACCGAGTGGAGCCGCGCCAGCCCGGCCACGACGCCGACCGCCTCCTCGACCGGCCGCGTCACGAACTGCTCGACGTCCGCCGGGGCGGCGTCGGGCAGGTCGGTGCGCACGGTCAGCGAGGGATACGAGATGTCCGGGAGCAGATCCACCGAGAGACGCGAGCCGGCCACCAGCCCGAAGAGGACCACTCCGACCACGGCCATGAACACGGTCACCGGCCGGCGGATCGAGCCTTCCGTGAGGCGCATGGCGGACTCCTAGAGCCGGACGGGCTTGATGCGGGCGCCCTGCTTGAGGCCTCCCTGGCCCACCGTGACCACGCGGTCGCCGGAGGCGAGACCGGCGAGGATCTGGACGGTGTCGCCCGAGATCGCCCCGACCTTGACGGCCACGCGCACGACGGTGTCGCCGCGTGCGGCGAACACGAAGCTCTCGCCGTCCTCGGAGACCATGGCGCGCTGCGGGATCAGCAGGACGTCGTCGAAGCTCCCGGTCCGCAGCCGTACGCGGGCGAAGTTGCCTGGCCGCAGGAGCCCCTGCGGATCGCGCACCTCGAGGGTCACCTTGAAGGTTCCGTTCGCCCGGTCCACCACCGGGTTCACGAGCGAGACGCGGGCCTCGAAGGTACGGCCGGGGAGCGCGTCCAGGGTGAGGACCGCGCCCTGGCCGGGCCGCACGCGGGCCAGTTCGCGCTCGGGGAAGTAGAGCCGCGCGAGCAACGGGTTGAACTCCTCGACCCGGAAGCAGTCGCGCCCGGGCGTGACGGTCTCGCCCACGTTGATCATGCGGGCGGTCACCCGCCCCGAGAAGGGTGCCGTCAGGCGCGTCTGGGTGAGGTTGTACTGCGCCTCGTGGAGCGCGACCGCCGCGTTCCGCTGGCGCCACTCGAGGTCGTCGGTCTCCTTGTCGCTCAGGAAGCCCAGTTCGCGCAGCTGCCGACCCCGCTCGCTCTCCCGCTCCGCCAGGTGGACCGCGACCTCGGCGCGCTCGACGGCGAGCCGGGCGGCCGTGTCGTCGATCCGGGCGAGCAGGTCGCCCTTGCGCACCCAGTCGCCCTCCTCGACCGCGAGCTCCTTCAACTGGCCCGGGGCCGCCGCCACGAGCGTGGCGCTGCTGCGGGCCTCCAGCGTGGTGGTGGCCTCGAGGAACGTGGTGATGCTGCCGCGCTGGACCTGGGCGAGTTCGACGGGCGCGGCCGGCGGCGGGGCGGCCTCGCCCTTCTTCTTGCCGTTGCCACGGGCATTACGGGCCAGGAGCACCGCGCCGACGCCGACGCCGATCACGACGACGGCCACGCTCGTCCAGAAGATCGTACGGCGCCAACGGGGACCTGACATGCCGACCTCCATCCAGGGGACCGAAACAGGAGCCACCTGAGGGGTTACGCAGCCGGAGCGCGCCGGGTTGCACGGGCCGGCGTCCGGGAACGGCGGGACCCCGGGGCGCGGCGGCGCGCCGGGGTCCCGTTCCGCCTCCAGCCGGGGGGCGGCCTGCCGCCTACTCCCAGCCGATCTGCCGGCCCCGGTTCTGCTTCTCGAGCCAGGTCATCAGCGGCTTGAAGTACTCGACCATGGCGCGGGTGGACAGCTCCTCCCCGGTGGCCTCGCGCAGCACCGCGCGCCATTCGCGGGTGGCGCCCTGCCGCATCATGCCCTGGAAGAACGCGCCGACCTCCGGATTGCCCGCGTAGTTGCAGGCGCGAGGATCGGACTTGAGGATCCGCCGCGCGATGTGGTCGTTGAGCTGGTACGAGAGCACCGTCGCCACGGCGTAGGAGTAGTAGTAGGCCGGGGCGTCGCTGATGTGGGTCTTGGTCGCCGCGTCGCAGTACTCCTCGCCCCGCGCCATCGGCGGCTCCACGCCCTGGTAGTCGGCCACGTACTTCCACCAGCGCGCGTTCCACTGGTCGGGCGGCAGCTCGTTCGCGTAGAGGTCGGCCTCCCAGTGCGTCATCACCCCCGAGCCCCAGAACATGAATGGGAGGTTCGCCAGCGCCAGCGTGAGCAGCGGAGCGATCTCATCGCGTCTTCTTCCCCTTCGGCGACCAGGCCGAGCGACTGGAGGTAGGGCGTCTGCCGCGCCGCCATCTCGCCCGACCGTCGCCATGCCCTCGTGGAACGACGGGCTGGCGCCGGCGCGCAGAAGCGGCGGGACCTCGGGGCGCGGCGTAGTTGAGGTCGTAGTAGGCGTGACCCAGCTCGTGGTGCGCCGTGCCGAACCACTGCTCGTTGGCCTCGACGCTCATCAGGGAGCGGATGTCCTGGTCGCAGGTCCACGTGCCAGCAGGAGGCGTGCGTGTTCTTCTTGCGCGCATCGCCCTCGGGGACCGGGTAGAGATCCGAGTTCTTCCAGAAGGACGCGGGCAGCGGCCCCATCCCCAGGCCCGACCAGAAACCCTCGGCGGCCTTGACGACCCACTCGGGCTCGTGACTCCTGAAGGCCGCGTCGAGACTGGCGGACGAGGCCATCGCGTTCCATTCCTGCGACCAGCGGTTCGGGATCCAGTGGGCGGGGATCCGCTTCGGCACCGGCTGGCCGTACTTCTTCGCCAGCTCGTACTTCGCCCAGGTGTGCAGCTGCACGTAGAGGGGCTTGAGCTCCCGCAGGAAGTCCTCGTTCAGCTTCACCATCTCCTCCGTGGTCATGTCGTGACCGGCCACCTGCAGGGCGAAGTAGTCGTGGTAGCCCAGTTCCCGCGCCACGCCGTTGCGCAGTTCCTGCAGCCGGACGAGGCCGGGCTTGAGCGCCGGTCCGGTCTGCTTGGAGGCCTCCCAGACCGCAAGGCGCTGCGGCAGGTCCGTGAGCTTCTCGAGCCGCTCGTCGATCTCGTTCGGCGTGATCGACTGGCCGTCCAGCATGAAGGTGAAGCCGTTCAGGGTCGAAGCCTGCCGGGTCTCGGCCTCGATCCGGGCCCGCACCAGGTCCGGGTTGGTCATCGGCCCCTCGGCCGCGTTCAGCAGGACGCGCTCCAGTTGCCGGACCGTGAGCGGCTCGAGCTCGGACCGGCGTTCGAGCAGGGTCTTGGCCTCGGTGATCACCGCGGGGTTGCCGTTGAACGCGGCGCGCGCCTTCCCGGCCGCCTCGGCAGCGGCGTCGTGCGCGGGAGACACGTCGGTCGCGGCGTCCCACAGCGCGCGCTGCTCCACCGTGGAGACCGCCTGGTAGCTCGCGTTGACCAGGCTCGAGGAAGCGATCGGCCCGCTCCTGCAGGGCGGACTTCGCGGCGGCCGGCTCCGCGGCGCGGGCGAACGGGCCGGCGCAGGCGAGGGCGGCGAGGACGAGGGCGACGGCGAGCGCGAGCGGCGTTCTGCGGTGACGCATCGAGGACTCCCGGGTTGCGGCCCTTGGGGCGGTGCCTCCGCGGGTACGGCGAGAGGCGCGACGCATGGCACCCGGGAGGCTAGCAGATTCGCCGCGTGACCGGAGAGCCGGAACGCGAGCGGGGAGGGCATCCCGGTCCCCGGGGCCGGTTGACATCCTCGCCGGGGGGGCGTTCCCTCCGGGCAGGCTCCGGCACCGGAGGCACGAGGTCGCATCCGTTCCGGGGACACGGCCGCACACCGAAGGAGGACGGGATGCATTGTCCACGCTGCAGCACCGAGTACGAGCCGGACGTCACGCGGTGCCCCGTCTGCGACATCGCCCTCACCGATGACGCCGCGCCGCCGGGGCCTGGCGAACCGGAGTGGGTGGAGCTCGTCACGGTGCTCGAGACCGGCGATCCCTCGCTCCTGCTGGTGACGAAGTCGCTGCTCGACGTCGAGGGCGTGCCCTCCTTCGTCGAGGGCGTGGGGGTCTACGAGGGGCTGGGGGCGGGACGCATCGCCGGGGCCGACATGCCGATGGGCCCCGGCAGGCTTCGCGTCCGCGCCGAGGACGCGGACACCGCCCGGGAGTTGCTGGCGAATCTGCAGCCGCTGAAGGAATCGGGCGAACCGGACTCCTGATCCGCGCGGGCCCGCAGCCATTCGAGCGCCGGGCCTACGGACTTCGCTCACCGGCGGAGCCCGTTGAAACACATGGGGCTACGCCGGGCGCCTCACGCTGGACGCGAGGCGCCGGCCCATGGCGCCCTCCGCCACGCGCGGCCCCTTCCGCCACCCTCGCGGCGAGCGACGACCGCACCCGAAGTGCTAGCATGCGCCATCTCTTGAGGCGGTGCGTGCCACGCCCTGCTGACGCGGGCGCGCCCATTTTCCCCTTCCAAGGAGCCCACGCATGAAGCGGTACCGACTTCCCCTGATCCTCGCAGCCCTGCTCGCGGCCGTGCTCCTCACCCCGCAGGCCCGAGCTGAGGAGCGCGCGAACGTCCCCGAGAAGCTCAAGTGGAACACCGCGGACCTCTATGCGTCCGAGGACGCCTGGTACACGGCGAAGGACGACATCGCCGCGCGCATCCCGAAGCTGGCCGAGTTCCAGGGCAGCCTCGGCGAGTCCGCCGACCGCTTCTACACCGCGGCCTCGACCCTGATGGCCCTCGACAAGGACCTCACGCAGCTCCTGGTCTACGCCAGCATGCGCGGCGACGAGGACACCCGCCTGCCGAAGCCGCGCGAGATGAACCAGACGGCCCAGCAGCTCGCCGTGGAGTTCTATTCCACCATCTCCTACGTGCGACCGGAGATCCTGGCGCTCGGCGCCGAGAAGGTGAACGGGTTCGTCGCGGCCGACCCGCGGCTGCAGCCCTTCAAGCCGTACCTCGACGACATCCTGCGCTACGCCCCGCACACGCTGGGCGCGACCGAGGAGAAGATCGCCTCGCAGGCCGCGATCATGTCGGACAACGCGGCGCGGGCGTACCGCACGTTCACCAACTCCGAGCTGCCCTATCCCGAGGTCACGCTCTCGACCGGCGAGCAGGTGCGCCTCGATGCCCAGGCCTACACCAAGTACCGCGCGAGCACGAACCGCGAGGACCGGGACCTGGTCTTCAAGGCCTTCTGGACGCCGTTACCAGGAGTTCGAGCGCACGCTGGGCACGACGCTCGACGGCGACGTCAAGACGCACATGTTCGACAAGGACGTGCACAAGTACGGGTCCTGCCTCGAGGCGGCGCTCTTCAACTCCAACGTGCCCGTCAGCGTCTACAAGCAGCTCATCTCCGACGTGCACGCCAACCTGCCGACGCTGCACCGCTACCTCAAGCTGCGTCAGCGCATGATGGGCGTGGACCAGCTGCGCTACGAGGACCTCTACGCCCCCATCATCAAGAAGGTGGACCTGCGCTACACGCCCGAGCAGGCCACGGAGATGGTGCTCAAGGCCGTCGCCCCGCTCGGTCCGGACTACGTCGAACACGCTCAAGACCGGCTTCGAGAACCGCTGGGTGGACTTCGTCCCCACCACCGGCAAGCGCTCGGGCGCCTACAGCACCGGGGCCTACGGCGTGCACCCCTACCAGCTGCAGAACTTCACCGGGCTCTACGAGGAGGTCTCGACGCTGGCCCACGAGTCGGGCCACTCGATGCACACCTACCTCTCCGACCAGAAGCAGCCCTACATCACGCACGACTACCGGATCTTCGTGGCCGAGGTCGCCTCGACGCTGAACGAGAACCTCCTGCTCCACCACATGCTCGGCCAGACGAAGGACAAGGACACGCGGCTCTTCCTGCTGGGCAGCTCCCTCGACGGCCTGCGCACCACGCTCTTCCGGCAGACCCTGTTCGCCGAGTTCGAGCTGAAGATCCACGAGCTGGCGGAGCAGGGCGAGCCGCTCACCGGCGAGAAGCTGAGCGAGCTGTACCTGGGCCTGCTCAAGGACTACTACGGTGACGCGCAGGGCGTCTGCAAGGTGAACGACCTGTACGGCATCGAGTGGGCCTACATCCCGCACTTCTACTACAACTTCTACGTCTTCCAGTACGCCACCAGCATCACGGCCTCGGCGCAGATCGCCGCCAACATGCGGGCGGACGCGGCGCTGAAGAAGCCCGTGACGAAGAGCCGCGACGCCTACCTCGCGATGCTCTCCTCCGGCTCGTCGAAGTACCCGATCGACCTGCTCAAGGACGCCGGCGTGGACATGACGACCTCGGCCCCGTTCAACGCGGCGATCAAGGAGATGAACGGCATCATGGACGAGATGGAGAAGCTGATCGCGGAGCGGCCGAAGAAGTAGGGGCGCTCCCGCCCAGCTGCCGCGCGCGAACACGGACCGCCGGGCCCCCGGGCCCGGCGGTCCTCTCTCTGGAGGCCCGCGAGGGACCCCGGGGGCGCGTTCGTCCGACCGAATCACCCGTTCGGACGCCGGGCATTCGCCCGGCCCGCCCCAGCCCCTACCATGCCCGCGCTCAGGAAGCGGCTCGCCGCGTCCGGGCTCCCCGCGCCCGGCGCGGGACCGGCGCGGCCCCGGCATCGTCCCCAGGCAAGGAGCCCCGCATGAGGTCGTACCGTCTGCCCGTCGTCCTCGCCGCCCTCGCGGTGGCCGGATGCCTCGCCTCGCCCACCCGCGCGGAGGAGCGTGCGGAACGTCCCCGAGAAGTACCAGTGGAAGACCTCGGACCTCTACCCGTCCGAAGAGGCCTGGCTCGCGGCCCGGGCCGACCTCACGGCCCGCGTCCAGGGACTCGCCGCGTTCCAGGGCCGGCTGGGCGAGTCCGCCGCCACGTTCTACGCCGCGCTCTCCACCCGCATGGACGTGGACCGCGCGCTCTACCAGCTGCGCATCTACGCCATGCTGCGCAAGGACGAGGACGCGCGCCTGGGCCGGCCGAACGAGCTCTTCCAGATGGCCAGCCAGCTCGGCGTGGACTACGCCTCGACCCTCTCCTACATGCGGCCCGAGATCCTCGCCCTGGGGGCCGAGAAGGTCCGCGGATTCGTCGCCCAAGACGCGCGGCTCGAGCCCTACCGCCCCTGGCTCGAGGACATCCTGCGCTACGCGCCGCACACCCTGAGCGCCGCCGAGGAGAAGATCGCCTCCCAGGCCGGGATCATGGCCAACGCGCCCTCGCAGACCTACGACATCTTCAAGGCCGCCGACATGCCCTACCCCGAGGTCACGCTCTCGACCGGCGAGACGGTGCGGCTCGACGACGCGGCCTACACGCAGTACCGGGCGGTCGCGAACCGCGAGGACCGCCGCAAGGTGTTCCAGGCGTTCTGGTCGAGGCACAAGGAGTTCGAGCGCACGCTGGGCACCACGCTGGACGCGGAGGTCAAGACCCACCTCTTCGACCGGGACGTCCACCACTACGGATCCTGCGTCGAGGCGGCGCTGTTCGAATCCAACATCCCGGTGAGCGTCTACCGGCAGCTCATCGCGGACGTGCACGCCAACCTGCCCACGCTGCACCGCTACCTGAGGCTCCGCCAGCGCATGATGGGCGTGGACACGCTCGGCTACGAGGACCTCTACGCCCCCATCCTCAAGGACGTCGAGCTGACCTACACGCCCGAGGAGGCGATGGACCTGGTGCTCAAGGCCGTCGCGCCGCTCGGCCGGGACTACGTGGACACGCTCCGGCACGGCCTCGAGAGCGGCTGGACCGACTGGATGCCCACCACCGGCAAGCAGTCGGGGGCCTACAGCGAGGCCGTCTACGGCGTCCATCCGTACCAGCTCCTGAACTTCACCGGGCTCTACGAGGAGGTCTCGACGCTGGCCCACGAGTCGGGCCACTCGATGCACAGCCTGCTCTCGGACCAGCACCAGCCCTACGTCACCCGCGAGTACAAGACCTTCGTGGCGGAGGTGGCCTCGACCCTGAACGAGAACCTCCTGCTCCAGTACATGCTCGGCCAGACGAAGGACCGGGACACGCGGCTGTTCCTGCTGGGGAGCCGGCTGGACGGCCTGCGGCAGACGCTCTTCCGGCAGGTCCTGTTCGCCGAGTTCGAGCTGAAGATCCACGAGCTGGCCGAGCGGGGCGAGCCGCTCACCGGCGAGAAACTGAGCGAGGTCTACCTCGGGCTGCTCAAGGACTACTACGGGGACGCTCAGGGCGTCTGCCGGGTGAAGGACCTCTACGGCGTCGAGTGGGCATACATCCAGCACTTCTACCTCGACTTCTACGTCTTCCAGTACGCGACCAGCATCATCGGCTCGTCCGCGATCGCCGCGGAGATGCGCGCCGAGGCGGTGGCGAAGAAGCCCGTGACGAAGCAGCGCGACGCCTATCTTCGGATGCTCGCGGCCGGCTCGTCGAAGTATCCCATCGAGGAACTGACGGACGCGGGCGTGGACATGACGACCCCGGCGCCCTTCGGCGCGGCGATGAAGGAGATGAACGGCATCATGGACGAGATGGAGAAGTTGCTCGCCGGAAAGCCGGGGAAGTAGCCCCGCAGCCCCCCACTCCAAGGAGCTTCGCATGACGACACGACGCCTTTCCCTGATTCTCGCCGCGGCGCTGACGGCCGTGTTCCTCGTCGTCCCCGCGCTGGCCGAGGAACGCTCCGCCGTCCCGGACCGCTACAAGTGGAAGACCACCGATCTCTATCCGTCCGAGGACGCCTGGTACCGGGCGAAGGACGAGATCGCCGCGCGCGTCCCGCAACTGGCGTCGTTCCGGGGCCGGCTGGGGGAGTCGGCGGACGCGCTCTACACCGCGTCCTCGACCATGTCGGCGCTCTGGCTGGACCTGGAGCGCCTGCTCGTCTACGCCAGCATGCGGCAGGACGAGGACCTGCGCGTGGCCGGGCCCCGCGAGATGAGCCAGGCCGCGCAACAGCTCGCCGTGCAGGCCGGGGCCGCCACCTCGTGGGTCACGCCGGAGCTCCTGGCGCTGGGCGCCGAGAAGGTGAACGCGCTCGTGGCCGCCGACCCGCGGCTGGCGCCGTACAAGCCCGGGTTCGACGACCTCCTGCGCGCGGCGCCGCACACCCTCAGCGCGGCCGAGGAGAAGCTCTCCTCCCAGACCGGCATGATGTCCGGTAGCGGGGGCCGCGTCTTCGGCACGTTCACCAACGCGGACTTCCCCTACCCGGAGGTCACGCTGTCGACCGGCGAGAAGGTGCGCCTCGACGCCGCCGGGTACAACCGGTACCGGAGCCTCCCGGACCGCGAGGACCGCAAGCTGGTCTTCCGGGCCTACTGGTCGAAGGCCAGGGAATTCGAGCGCACCCTGGGCACGACGCTCGACGCCCAGGTGCGGGCGCGCCTCTTCACCAAGGAGACCCGCAAGTACGGTTCGTGCCTCGAAGCGGCGCTGTTCGATGCGAACGTCCCCACCAGCGTGTACCACCAGCTCATCACCGACGCGCACGCCAACCTGCCGACGCTGCATCGCTACCTCCGGCTGCGCCAGCGCATGCTGGGCGTGGACACGCTGCGCTACGAGGACTTCTACGCCTCGGTCGTCAAGGCCGTGGATCTCCGATTCACGCCCGAACAGGCCATGGAGGCGACGCTCAAGGCCGTCGCCCCGTTGGGCCCGGACTACGTCGCCGTCCTGAAGAGCGGCTTCGACAGCGGCTGGGTGGACTTCATGCCCACGACGGGCAAGCGCTCGGGCGCCTACTCGACCGGCGTCTATGGCGTGCACCCCTATCAGCTCCAGAACTTCACCGGGCTCTACGAGCAGGTCGGGACGCTGGCCCACGAGGCCGGCCACTCGATGCAGACGTACCTGTCGGACAAGGCCCAGCCGTATCCGACGCACGACTACAAGATCTTCGTGGCGGAAGTCGCCTCGACGCTGAACGAGAACCTGCTGCTGCAGCACATGCTGGCCCAGACCAAGGACCGCGACACGCGCCTGTACCTGCTCGGCTCGGCCCTCGACAACATGCGGGGGACGCTCTTCCGGCAGGCGTTGTTCGCGGAGTTCGAGTTGAAGTTCCACGAACTGGCGGAGAAGGGCGAGCCGCTGACGGGCGAGAAGCTCAGCGCCCTGTACCTCAGCCTGATCAAGGAGTACTACGGGGTCGCCCAGGGCGTCTGCGCGATCGACGACCTGTACGCGATCGAGTGGGCCATGGTCCCGCACTTCTACCGCAACTTCTACGTCTACCAGTACGCCACGAGCCTCACGGCCTCCGCGCAGATCGCGGCCAGCATGCGCGCCGAGAGCGCCGCCCGGAAGCCCACGACCCGTGCCCGGGACGCGTTCCTCCGGATGCTCTCGGCGGGCTCGACGAAGTACCCGATCGAGCTGCTGAAGGACGCCGGCGTGGACATGACGACCTCGGCTCCGTTCACGGCGGCGATGAACCGGATGAACGGCCTCATGGACGAGATGGAGAAGCTGCTCGCCGCGAAGCCGAAGCCGTAGCCCGTTCCATCGCCACGCGGTCACACCGTGGCCGCGTGGCGGTGGCTCCAGACCGCCCCGCAAGGAGAACCGCATGAAGCTCGACCGTCGTCTGCTCCTCCCCTTCGCCGTCGCGACGGGGATGCTCCTCGCCGTCCCGGTCTCCGCCACCGAGCGCGCCGACGTCCCGGACAAGTACAAGTGGCGGACCACGGACCTCTACCCGACCGAGCAGGCCTGGTCCGACGCCCGGGCCGACATCGCCGCGCGCATCCCGAGGCTGGCCGGGTTCCAGGGTCGCCTGGGCGAATCAGCCGACGTCTTCTACACCGCGCTCTCCAGTTACATGGACCTCGACCGCGACCTGAACCGCCTGGGGGCCTACGCGAGCCTGCGCGCCGACGAGGACACGCGGGTGGCCCACATGCGCGAGCTGGACCAGACGGCGTCCGCGCTGGGAGTCCAGCTGGGCGAGGCCTCCTCGTACCTCTCGCCCGAGATCCTGGCGCTGGGGGCCGCGAAGGCATGGGCTTTCGTGGCCCAGGACCGGCGCCTCGAGTCCTACCGCCCGTGGCTCGACGACGTCCTGCGCTACGAGGCGCACACGCTGAGCGCCGCCGAGGAGAAGGTGGCCTCGCAGTGCGAACTCATGAGCGAGGGGCCCGGGCGCACCTACGGCATGTTCGCGGACGGTGACCTGCCGTTCCCCGAGGTCACACTCTCCACCGGCGAGAAGGTGCGCCTCGACGGGGCGGGCTACGTCCTGCATCGCGCCTCCCAGAACCGGGACGACCGGTTCAAGGTGTTCGAGGCGTTCTGGACGGCCTACAAGCAGTTCGAGCGTACGATCGGCACGACCCTGGACGCCCGCGTCAAGACGCGCGTCGCCTACCAGCGGGTCCACAAGTTCGACTCGTGCCTCGAGGACGCGCTCTTCGCATCCAACATCCCGGTCGGCGTCTACCGGCAGCTCATCGCCGACGTGCACGCCAACCTGCCGACGCTGCACCGCTACCTGAGGCTGCGCCAGCGCATGATGGGCCTGGACACCCTGCGCTACCAGGACCTCTACGCGCCCGTCATCAGGGAGGTGTCCCTGGCGTTCACGCCCGAGCAGGCCGTGGACCTGGTGCTCAAGGCGGTGGCCCCGCTCGGCCCCGGTTACGTGACCCCGCTCCAGAACGGGTTCGACGGCGGCTGGGTGGACTGGATGCCCTCGACGGGCAAGCGCTCGGGCGCGTACAACCTCGGCGTCTACGGCGCTCACCCCTACGAGCTGCTCAACTTCAACGGGGTGTACGACGACGTCGCGACGCTGGCCCACGAGGGCGGGCATTCGATGCACTCCCACCTCACCTCCGCGCACCAGCCCTACGTCACCTCCGGCTACAAGACCTTCGTGGCGGAGGTGGCTTCGACGCTGAACGAGAACCTCCTCTTCCACCACATGCTGAGCCGGACGAAGGACCGCGACACGCGCCTGTTCCTGCTGGGGAGCCGGCTGGACGACATGCGGGGGACCCTCTTCCGCCAGACCCTCTTCGCCGAGTTCGAGCTGAAGATCCACGAGCTGGCGGAGAAGGACCAGCCGCTCACCGGCGAGAAGCTGAGCGAGTTGTACCTGGGGCTGCTCCGGGAGTACTACGGGGACGCCGAGGGCGTGTGCAAGGTCTCCGACCTGCTGAGCGTCGAGTGGGCCTTCGTCTCGCAGTTCTGGACCCACGACTTCTACGTCTACCAGTACGCGACGAGCATCGTGGGTTCCTCCTCGCTCGCGGCGAACATGCGCGCTGAGGCGGCGGCCAGGAAGCCCTCGACGAAGACGCGCGACGCCTACCTCAAGATGCTCTCGGCCGGCGGGAGCAAGTACCCCATCGACCTCCTGAAGGACGCGGGCGTGGACATGACGACGCCAGCGCCGTTCGCCGCGGCCATGCGGGAGATGAACGGCATCATGGACGAGATGGAGAAGCTGCTGAAGTAGACGCCCCTGTCGGACGCTCCCGCCGGATGCGAGGAGCGCCGGGCCTCACGGCCCGGCGCTCCTCCGCGATCGAGGCACCACTCAGCGCGCGCGCAGGTCCTTCACGTTGATCTCCCAGACGGTGCCTCGCCGGGGGTCGTCGGCGGGGATGCGGCGCGGGTCCGCGATGTCCTCGTCCTGGAGGACGAGCACGAGCCGCGCCGCCGCCGTGCAGGTAGACGTAGGCGTGCTCCGCCGTGGAAGCGGACCTCCACGCCGTCGATGAGACCGTAGTCGTGGTTGAGGATGCTGGCCTGGTAGCGCCTGTCGTCGACGCTCCTGCCCTGGAACGTGGCGGCGCCGGCCGCCCGCGCGGCCAGCAGGCCCGCGAGCAGGACCGCGGCGGCCAGCGCGAACGGTCGGACACGGCTCATGACGCCCCTTCCGCCCGCCCGGGAGAAGCTCACCCGGGCGAACGGCTCCAGTACTACACCCCGTTCGGGCCGGACACCGCCCTGGACCACCAGCGCCCCCGAAGAGCCTCCGAGCGGCGGTCCAGGGCCTCTACCAGGACGTCGCCAGCGCTCCGACCTCCGCCTGCACGGCCTCCAGCACGTCGCAGCGCTCGACCGCGGCCCTCATGGCGTTGTGGTCCGGGAACAGCGGCCGGTCCACGTCGAGGTGCTCGACCACCTTGCGCACCGCGGCCTGTGCCGGCGCGCGTGCCCCGGCCCGGGGTGAACTCGCGGAAGTCGAGGGCCTGCGCCGCGGCGATCAGCTCGATGGCCAGCACGCCGTGGGCGTTCTGGAGGATCTGCTTCGCCTTGAGCGCGCCGTTCATGCCCATGCTGACGAAGTCCTCCTGGTCGGCCGCCGCCGGGATGGACTGGATGCACGACGGCGTGCTGAGGATGCGCTGCTCGACGATGAGCATGTCGGCGGTGTACTGGCTGAGCATGAGGCCCGAGAACATGCCGGCGCCCTTGGTGAGGAACGCGGGCAGCCCCACGCTCAGGGCCGGGTTCAGCAGCCGGTTGAGCCGGCGCTCCGAGAGCACCGAGACCATGGTGAGGCCCGGCCGCCACCATGTCGAGCGGCAGACTGATCGGCGTGCCCTGGAAGTTCGCGCCGGTCAGCACGCGGCTTCTCGTCGCGCACGAAGATGGGGTTGTCGGCCACGCCGTTCAGCTCGATCTCGAACTGCTTGCGCGCGTAGGCCATGAGCGTCGCGCAGCGCGCCGATCACCTGCGGCGTCGAGCGCATCGAGTAGGCGTCCTGGACCTTGACCTTGAGCTTGCCGGTCACCAGGTCCGAGCCGTCCATCACGCGGCGCAGGTTGGCGGCGCACTTGACCGCGCCCGGGAAGCCGCGCAACTCGTGGAGCTTCGCCTGGTAGGGCTTCAGGTTGGCGAGCAGCGCCTCGAGCGTCATCGCGGCGGCGATCTCGGCCTGGGCGATCCAGCGCTCGGCGTCGTAGAGGAGCAGGCAGCCGATGCCGGTGATGAGGTTCGAGCCGTTGATGGCCGCCAGCCCGTCGCGGGCCTGGAGCCCGGGCACCGGGATCCCGGCGCGCGTCCATGGCGTCCTTCGTGGGCATGCGCTCGCCCTGGTAGAAGCTCTCGCCCTCGCCCATCAGGCTCAGGGCGATCTGGCTCATCGGCGCGAGGTCGCCGCAGGCGCCGACGCTGCCCTTCTCGCACACCACCGGGGTCACGCCGCGGTTCAGCATCTCGACGTAGGTGAGGGTGATCTCGGGACGGCAGCCGGAGTAGCCGCGCGCGTGCACGTTGATGCGGCTCGTCATGGCGGCGCGCACGTGCTCGATCGGGCAGGGCTCGCCGATGCCCGCGGCGTGGTTGTAGATCAGGTAGCGCTGGAACTGCTGCACCTGCTCGTCGTTGAGCACCACCTCGGAGAACTCGCCGATGCCGGTGTTGACGCCGTACATGATCTCGCGGGCCTGGATCTTCTCCTCGAGCATGCCGCGGCAGGCGCGGATGCGCTCCACCGCCTCGGGGGCCAGCGCCACGGGCTCGCCCTGGCGGGCCACCCGCACCACGTCCTCGATCGTCAGGCTGCTGCCATCCAGTCTCACGGCCATGGAGATCTCCTCGGAGGTCGGGCCATCGGGGAGCAAGAATCCGCGGGAGACTACACCAACCGCGGCGCCCTGTCCGGCGCCGGGCGGCGGTCACCGCCGATTCGCCTATCGACTACGCCCTTGGTAGCATCGCGCGCCGCGTGGCGGCCGGGTCTACCATGCCGCCGTGTGTGCCCGGGCCGCTCCCGGGAGACTCCGAGAAGCGTACGATGCACCGGACGCCCCGCACCCCGGCACGGCCGACCGCCGCAGCCCGGGGTGCGAGGCGGCAGCGCTCCCCGTCCGGGGCGCGACGGTGCCGCCGGAACGCTGCGCGGACGGTGCACTGGAAAGGGAGCCGATGGCACGTCCGAACGTCGATCCGAGCAGTCCCGTCAAGGTGCCGCTGCGGGGCCAGGCCCTGCTCAAGGACCCGCTCCTCAACAAGGGGCTCGCCTTCACTCGCCGCGGAGCGCGAGGCCTTCGGGCTGGAAGGGCTGCTGCCCAAGGCCCAGCGGACCATCCAGGAGCAGGTGGCCATCGAGCTCGAGCACGTCCGGGCCAAGGCCACGCCCCTCGAGAAGTTCATCGGCCTGGCCGCGCTGCAGGACCGCAACGAGACGCTGTTCTACCGGGTGGTCGTCGAGAACCTGGCGGAGTTCCTGCCCATCGTCTACACCCCCACGGTGGGCGCCGCCTGCCAGCACTACAGCCACATCTTCCGCCACCCGCGCGGCCTCTGGATCACGCCCGGCAGACCGGCACCGCATCCCCGAGGTGCTGCGCGGCAGCCCCCAACCAGGACGTGCGCCTCATCGTCGCGACCGACAACGAGCGCATCCTCGGTCTGGGCGACCAGGGCGCGGGCGGCATGGGCATCCCGGTCGGCAAGCTGGCCCTCTACACCGCCGGCCGCCGGCATCCACCCGTCGAAGTGCCTGCCGGTCAGCCTCGACGTCGGCACGGACAACCAGGCGCTGCTCGACGACCCCTACTACATCGGCTGGCGGCACAAGCGGCTGCGCGGCGACGAGTACTTCGACTTCATCGAGGCCTTCGTGCAGGCCGTGCAGGAGGTCTTCCCGCACGCGCTGCTGCAGTGGGAGGACTTCCTCAAGGAGACGGCCTTCGCCGTGCTCGACCGCTACCGCAAGCGGATCGTCAGCTTCAACGACGACATCCAGGGCACCTCGGGCATCGCCGTGGCCGGCGTGCTGGCGGCGCTGCGCATCACCAAGGTCCCGCTCGCCGAGCAGCGCATCGTCTACGCCGGCGCCGGCGCGGCCGGCGTGGGCATCGCGCGACTGGTGCGCACGGCCATCCAGGAGCAGTGCAGCGATCGCCGAGCCAGGTGCGGCACGCGCAGGTGCTGGTGGACACGCACGGCCTGGTGTGGGACTCGGGCGCGAAGATGCAGGCCGCACAAGGGGAGTTCGCCGTCCGCGCGCGAGGACCTCGGCAGGCTGGGCTTCAAGGGCGAGGGGCCGTTCGACCTGCTCGAGGTCGTGCGCCGCTTCAAGCCCACGCTGCTGCTCGGCACCAGCGCCACGCCGGGCCTGTTCACCGAGGAGATCGTCCGCGAGATGGCGAAGCACGTGGAGCGGCCCATCATCTTCGCCTACAGCAACCCGACCTCGAAGACCGAGGTCAAGCCCGAGGACGCCATCGCGTGGACCGACGGACGCGCCATCCTGGCGACCGGCAGCCCGTTCCCGCCCGTCACCTACAAGGGCAAGACCTACGAGATCGGGCAGGGCAACAACGCCTTCGTGTTCCCGGGCGTGGGGCTCGGCGCGATCCTCGCCGAGGCCCGCGAGGTCACGGACTCGATGTTCCTGGTGGCGGCCAAGGCCGTGGCCGAGTGCGTGTCGGAGGAGCGGCTGAAGTCCGGGGCGATCTATCCCGACGCTTCCGAGCTGCGCGCGGTCAGCGCGCGGATCGCGGCGGCGGTCATCCGCGACGCGCAGCGCCAGGGTCTGGGGCGCATGGTCCCCGACGGGGAGATCGAGAAGCTGGTGGCGGACGGCATGTGGTATCCGGAGTACCGTCCCTACGTCCCCGCCTGAGGGCGCGGTGGCGCGCGGCACGGTCCATCGCTGAGAGCGGCGGGCGGCTCCACGAACCGGAGCCGCCCGTCCGCATTTGGGCCGCGGGACGTTTTCGCGCATCATGGGCCGCCTGTCCGCCAGGTGCGCAGGAGCGGCACCGGCAGGCCGGAGGGACCGCGATGGGATCGAGCACCGAGCTTCTGCGCGAGACAAGCCCGGCCGGGCACCCGGGCCCCCGGCCCGCCCTGGCCTGGGGCGCCTGGACCACGTGCAGCCTGATCTGGGGCAGCACGTTCCTCTTCATCAGTCTCGGCAACGACGCGCTGGCACCGGTCTGGGCCGCCTCGCTCCGGCTCGCCCTTGCCGCCGTGCTGCTCACGCTGATCGCGCGCCTGCTGCGGCACCCGTTCCCGCGCGGCCGGGCGCTGCGCGCCGCGCTCGCCTACGGCTTCCTGCAGTTCGGGGTCAACTTCCCCCTGCTCTACTGGGGCGAGAAGACCTTCCCCTCGGGCCTCACGGCCGTGCTCTACGCCACCATCCCGCTGAGCACCGCGCTCATGACCGCCGCGCTGCGGATGGAGCGGCTCACGCCGCTCAAGCTCGCGGGCGCGGGCGTGGCGCTGGCAGGCGTGGCGCTGCTCTTCTCGGACCAGCTCTGGCGGCCGCGTGGGGCTGGTGCCGGGCCTGGTCATCTTCGCCGCCGCCACGTTCGCGGCCTGGTCGGGCGTGATCCTCAAGCGCGGGCCGCGCCAGTCGCCCCTGTGGTCCAACGCGGTGGGCGCGGCCGTGGGCCTCGTGGTCTGCCTCATCGTGAGCTTCGCCATCGGCGAGCCACATCCATTCCCGGCCCGCTTCGCCGCAGTGGTTCCCGGTGCTCTACCTCACGCTCGCCGGCTCGGTCGGAGCCTTCGTGCTCTTCGCCTGGCTCATCAACCACTGGCCGGTGACGCGCGTGAGCTTCATCGGCGTCGTGAACCCCGTCGTGGCGTTGCTGCTCGGTTGGCTGGTCCGCGACGAGCGCCTCACCCTGGCGAGCCTCGGGGGCTCCGTGCTCGTCCTCGCCGGCGTGATCTTCGGACTGCGCGGCAGCGCGCCGCAGCCGCTGGCGAGCCCGCCGGCAGGCCGGAAGCCCTGATGCCGGCCCTGGGACGCTCGCGGAGAGACTCCGGGAGGTGAGCGCGCCGGGCCCGTGGGCGCGCTACTCGCACTGGCTCCACCTGCAGTGGCCGGCGGGCACGGTCGAGCCATGGCCGCGCGTGCGCGCGGACGGCAGCACCGACGTCCCGGGTCTCTACGTGACGGGCGACCTGCTCGGCAAACCGCTGCTCAAGGACGCCCTGGACAGCGGCGCGCGGACGGCCGAGCACATCGCCCTGGACCCCGCCCTGCGGTCCGCGCCGGCGCCCCCGGGAACGCTCGACCTGGTCATCGTCGGAGGGGGCGTTTCGGGGTTCGCGGCCGCGCTCGAGGCCCGCCGGCGCGGACTCGCCTGCGAGATCGTCGAGGCCGACGAGCCCTTCTTCACCCCCGCCAACTACCCGGCGCACCGGCCCGTCCTCGCCTATCCCTCCGGCCTGCGGCCGGCCGGCGAGCTGCAGCTCACGGCCGACGTGAAGGAGACGCTCGTGGCGGAGCTGCGCGCGCAGGTGGCGCGCGCCGGGGTCACGCCACGCCACGCAAGGGCCGAGCGGGTCGAGCGCGCGGCGGACCTGCTGCGCGTGATCCTCGCCGGAGAGCCACCGCTGCTGGCGCGGCGCGTGATCGTGGCCATCGGCCGCTCCGGCTGCTTCCGGCGGCTCGAGGTGCCGGGCGAGGGACTCGAGCACGTCTTCGACCGCCTGCACGACCCGCAGGAGTACGCCGGCCAGCGCACGCTGGTCGTGGGCGGCGGCGAGCGCGCCGCGGAGTCCGCGATCGCACTCGCCGAGGGCGGCGCCGAGGTGACCCTGGTCCACCGCGGGGCCATCCTCACCCGCCCCCGCTACGGGACCCTCTCCCGCCTGAGCGAGCGGCTCGCCGGCGCGCCCACCGAGCCCTGGCGGCGACGCATGGACCGGGCGCTCATCCCCCGCCGCGCACCCGGCCCCGGCACCGTCACGCTGCGGCTCGGCACGCTCGTCGGCGAGATCCGCGCCGGGGAGGCCGTCCTGCGGCAGGCGGACGGCACCAGCGAGGCGGTCCCGGCCGACGCCGTCTTCGTCATGGTGGGACGCGAGGCGCCCGCCGACTTCCTGCGCCGCTCCGGCGTCGCGATGCGCGGCGAGCGGAAGGCGCTGCATCGCGCTGGGACTCGCGCTCTTCCTTCTGCTGTGCGCCGCCCTGTGTGACTGGCGGTCGGGCGGCCCCGTCGCCGCCTGGTGGCGCGCACGCGGCGGATTCCCCTCCTCGCTGCCGGGGCTTCTCGCGCCCGCGGGCGGCGCCCTCGCGCGCGCCGCGGCCGAGCCACGCACGCTCGCCGGCACGCTCGCCATCAGCGCCGCCGGCCCGTCCTTCTGGTGCGCCCTCGCCTTCTCGGCGCTGGTCCTGATCTTCGGAGTGCGCCGCATGCGCCGCCGCCGCACGCCCTACGTGACGGCGCAGACGCTCACGCTGGTGGCGGTGCAACTGCTGCTCCTGTTCCTGCTGCCCGAGGTCCTGCTGCCCTGGCTCGGCCACAACGGCTGGCTGCCGCGGGGACTCGCCGATGCGCTCTTCCCCGCCACGCTCGATGCTCACGGCCGCGAGTACTGGCGGGCCTACGGCCTGGTGCTCGCCTGGCCGCTCCAGGCCGTCAACGTCTTCACGCGCGAGCCCCTGTGGGCCTGGCTCGCGATAGCCGTGGCGCAGACCTGCGTGATCCTGCCATTCGCGGTGCGCCGCTTCGGCAAGGGCGCCTACTGCGGCTGGATCTGCCCGCGCGGCGCGCTGGCCGAGACCCTGGGCGACACGCGGCGCTGGCGGATGCCGCACGGCCCGCGCTGGAACCGGGCCGGCCTTGCGGGACAGGTCGTGCTGGGCGCGACCCTCGCGTTGCTCGCCCTGCGGATCGCGGGCTGGCTCCGGCCCGCGGACACCGCGACGGACGCCCTCTTCGCGCGACTCTGGGACCGCTATCGCTGGACCGTGGACGTCCTGCTCGCGGGAGGGCTCGGCTACGGCCTCTTCTTCTGGGCCTCCGGACGCGTCTGGTGCCGCTTCCTCTGCCCCCTCGGCGCGCTCCTGAACGTCATGGCGCGCGCGTCGCGTTTCCGCATCCTCGCCGAGAAGCAGCGCTGCATCTCCTGCGGGCTCTGCACGACGGCGTGCCACATGGGCGTGGACGTCATGAGCTTCGCGCGGCGGGGCCGCTCCGTGGAGGACCCGCAGTGCGTGCGCTGCGCGGCCTGCGTGCACGACTGTCCCACGGGCGTGCTGGCCTTCGGACGGACGGACGCGCGGGGCGGCCGGCCTGCGCTCGACTCGCTGGCGGCCTCGCCCGTGCGGATGCGCGAGCGGCTGTAGGCGGCGCCGTCCGGCTCACGCCGGGCCCCCCGGCTCACGAACCGCCGGGCCCCCGCAGGTAGGCGGCCTCGACGATCGGCGGCTGCCCGCTCCTGTGCTCGGCGGGCTGGAGCACGCGGAAGATGCCGATGCCGTAGCCCGCCACCCGGCCCCCCACGTAGATCAACTCCAGCCGCTGCTCGCGGTCCCGGAACGCGGCGTCGTAGAGCAGCGGCTCGAGCTGGCTGCGGAAGATCTCGGAGATCCGCTGGTCCACGACCAGGTAGCGCACGCCGCCCCGGACGGCCGCACTCACCAGCGTCTCGTAGGGCTCGTCGGGGGTGACGCGGTAGCCGCGGTTGGCGTAGAAGGCCACCCAGGGCTTGCGGTCCATCACGACCGCACCCGGCTCCGCCACACCCGAGAGCCAGACCCCCGCGTTCCTGTGGGCCTCGATCCAGCCGTCGAAGGGCGTGTGCAGATCGCGCGCGAGGTTCACTCCGCACCAGGCCACGCCCACCAGGGCCAGCACGGCCGCGGTCAGCCGCCAGGGCCGCCGCCCGGCGGCCAGCGGCACGGCCGCGAGGATGGCGAGCGCCGGAACCGCCCCGAGCACGAAGCGCGGCTGGACCGAAAGTCCGAGCAGCGGCAGCGCCAGCAGGTGGAGCAGGGGCACCGCCTCGAGGCCCCGGCGGCGCACGAGCCCCGCCAGCGAGAGCAGCAGCAGCGGCACGGGCCACAGACGCAGCAGCGAGCGACCGTGCGCGACCGCGTTGGAAGGATACTGGCGCACGGCCGCGGGACCGTTGCGCGCGAGCGTCTCGACCAGGCCCGCCCGCGGGGCCGGGGCCGGCGCGAGGCGCGGCTCGTCCTGCCGCCACTCGGTCACCACCGGCCGCAGAGCCCCCACCTTGGGCGTCAGCGTCCACGTCCCCAGCGTGGCGTGGAACCAGAGCCAGCACGGGAACGCGACGGCGAGGAACCCGGCAGCCGCGAGCCACGGAGTGCGCGAGCGGACCCGGTCCCGCAACGCGCCGCACGATCGCCGCCGACGGCGAGCGCGCCGGCCGGGACCAGCGCCTCCGGGCGCAGCGCGAAGGCCGCCCCCAGCGCAAGCCCCGCGGGCAGGCCGCGCGCAGCGCCTGCCAGCGCGAGCCCGCCGTACAGTGCCAGGAAGTAGGCCGATTCCGACATCGTGACGGCGGAGAAGACGGCCAGCAGCGGGTGGAGCGCGACCACGAACACGGGGAAGGCGGCCCAGCGGGGGCCCAGCGCGCGCCGGCCGAGCCACCACACCGGCCAGACCAGCGATACGCCGCACACCAGGGAGACGAGCGCGGCAGCGAACAGGCGGTCGGGCACGAGCAGGCGCGCCAGCGCGATGAGCACCGGATAGCCGGGCGGGAAGATCGAGGCGAAGGGCTGCCAGGCCCGCAACGCCTCGGCGAAGCGCACGTACTCCGTGCCGTCCACCGTGACGAAGGGCTGCCAGCGGAGCGCCCAGAGCCTCAGCGCCAGCGCCAGCGACCGAGCCCAGGACGGGCACGGCCAGGCCGTCGAGCGCGCGGAGCGCCCGCCCGCCCCCACCGGGGCGCCGGGAACGCGCTCTCGCAGCCCGCGGGCCGCCGGGCGCCTCACGGCCGCCCGGCGGTCGGATCTCTCACTCATGCGGGTGACCCGGGCGTCGTGGAGTCGCGCCTACAGCTTCTTCACGCCCAGGAACTCGACCTCGAACACCAGAGTGGAGTTGGGCGGGATCACGGGCGGGTAGCCCCGCTCCCCGTAGCCGAGGTCCGGCGGGATCGTGAGCTTGCGCTTGCCGCCCGACGCGCATGCCCTTCACACCCTCGTCCCAGCCGCGGATGACCATGCCGGCGCCGATCGTGAACGGCAGAGGCGTGCGCCCGGGGTCGAGCGAGCTGTCGAACTTGGTGCCATCGGTGAGCCAGCCGGTGTAGTTGACCAGCGACCGGCGTGCCTTCCTCGGCCATGGGACCGTTGCCCACGACGAGGTCCTGGTACTTGAGGCCCGAAGGCATCGTGACCTCCCTGCCAGCCGTCGTCTGCGGCGCCGGCTGCGGCGGACTGCCCGGTCGTGGGCGAGGTGGACCGGGGTGGCGTGGACTCGCCCGACTTGCCCTGCTGACAGCCGGCCAGCGTGATGATGGCGAGCGCGGCCAGCCAGTACGTCGATCTCGCTCATGGGACGCTCCTCTCCAGGTCGAACAGCACAGGGGTTGCTCGAGCGCGGAACGCTGCCACATCCGCCTCACCTCGGCAAGCGCCGGCGGGCCGCGCGTTTCCGGTCCGCCCGCGGCCCCGCCGAGCGGCTCAAGGCCCGGCGCACTCCTGCCGATGAATGAGTGAGAACCGGCCCGGGGCCCCGGACCGGTCCCTCGCCCATTCCCGGTTCCAGGAGGAAAGTCCGATGTCCGACAGCAATCGCGTCGTCGCCCACCTGCTCGACGGCAAGCTCCTCAAGGGGACGACCCAGGACTTCTTCCCCAACCGCCCGGTGTTCCACCTCGCGCCGCTCGAGGGCGGCCTGCCCGTCGAGGTACACGCCCGGCAGCTCAAGGCCGTCTTCTTCGTCCGGCAGTTCGCGGGCGACACCGCGCGCCGCGACGTGCGCGGATTCATCGACGCCCCGAGCGAGACCGCCCAGGGCAAGAAGCTGGCCGTGCGCTTCAAGGACGGCGAGTTGCTCTGCGGCTACTCGCTGGCCTACTCGCCGGACCGGGATGGCTTCTTCATGTTCCCGTCCGACGCCGGCACGAACAACCTGCGCGTCTACGTGCTGACCGCGTCCGCCGTGGAGATCAAGGCCGGTCCGGCCGCCGAGGTGCTCGCCCAGAAGGTGCTCACCGAGCGCGCGGCCTGAGCGGGACGTCCCGCCCGGCGAGCCCCGCTCCCCGAGCGGGGCTTCGCGCTCCGGGCCCTGCCCCTTCCAGGGCCCGCCTTGCGGAACGAAGGACATCTCGGCTAGATTCCCTGCCCCCACCGTGGCGGGGAACCTCTGACACCCGGGAGAACCATGACCTCGTTCAAGCATCGCCTGCACCGCAAGAACGCCCGCAAGGCCGCGCGCAAGAAGGCCGCCAAGGCCCGCGCCGCGAAGAAAGCCCCCCGCCGCTAGAGAAGAAGCACGGAGGGGAGCTTCCGATTCAGCGCACCGCCTCCAGGGGGACGGACGCGCGTGCGCGGGAGGAGCGCCTGGCGGCGCTCAGCTCAGGTCGAGATACTTGAGGTCGAGCGGCACGAAGAGCCCTCCACCCGGCCCCCCGAACAGATCGGCGCCGCGGCGCAGCGACTCGGACGGGATGTCCACCACCGGCACGTCGAGATCATCGGTGGCCGCGATCTTCGACGTCGTCGGCAGCGCGTAGCGCTCGCTCGCCAGGTAGTCCTCGAACTCGTCGAGCGTCCAGGCGAAGAGCGCGTCCACCTCCCACACCAGGCGCACCTCCCGGCCCCGCGTGAGATCGGGCGGGTCGTCGGGGCGCGCGGGCACGAGCGTGCCGACCGCGCAGCAATCGCAGCCGAACCAGAACTCGAGCTCGCCCTTCAGCACCAGGTTCTCCGTGATGCGCGCCTCGAGCGGCGCGTCCTTCCAGACGTTCATCAACAACTCGCTCACGGCGAACTGATAGCGCAGCAGGGCCCGCGGATCGTCGTCGGCGGCGCCCCGGAGCCCGGTCGCCAGCACGCGCAGGTTGCGGATCGCCTCGATGCGCACCCAGGGCGAGCGCCGGTCGCACAGGGCGCTCAGGTTCTTGAGCGTGCCGTCGAGCCGCTCGCGCGCGACGGCCAGCAGGTCCGAGAAGCTGCCGGTGTCCTTGTCGAGGAACTCCACGGTGCGTCGCATCGCCTGGTTCAGCGGCAGGTAGGCCGCGCGCAGCGTGGCCCAGTCCTCGGTCAGCCGCTGCTTCGCGATGACGTCCCAGTCCGCCATGATGGTTCCTCCCCGACCGGCCGATGCGCTGCGATGCGTGCGGGAAGCAGTATAGCGAAGGCTCACCGCACCGGTCCAACCACCGCGGCGGCAGGGCCGGGGACACGCGGGCGCGTGCTATGCTGGGTCCGCTTCCCGTTCGGATCCGGCCCGTCCATCCCACCCGGAGGAATGCCATGCGCGACCCGCGCAACGCCCGGCTGGCCCAGGTCATCGTCCACCATTCGACGCGGCTCCAGCCCGGCGAGGCCATCCTCATCGAGGCCTTCGACCTGCAGGACGGGCTCGTGCACGACCTGGTGGAGGAGGCCTGCCGCGCGGGGGGTGTCCCGCTCGTCCAGCTCCGCACCAACCCGGTCATCCGCCAGGTGCTCGTCAGCGGCAGCGAGGCACAGATCCGCCTGCAGGCCGAGGTCGAGCTCTTCCAGATGAAGAAGGTGCAGGCCTACGTGGGGTTGCGCGCCTCGGACAACGTCTCCGAACTCGGCGACGTGCCGCGCCGGGCAGCTCAAGCTCTACACCCGGCTCCTGCAGCAGCCGGTCCATCTCGACTGGCGCGTGAACCACACCAAGTGGGTGGTGCTGCGCTACCCCACGGCCGCGATGGCCCAGCTCGCGGGCATGAGCACCGAGCAGTTCGAGGAGTTCTTCTACCGCGTGTGCACCCTCGACTACGGCCGCATGGCCGAGGCCATCGTGCCGCTCGCGGAGCGCATGAGGCGCACCGACCAGGTGCGCCTCACCGGCCCGGGCACCGACCTGCGCTTCCGCATCCAGGGGATGGGGGTGGTGCCGTGCGAGGGCCGGCGGAACCTCCCCGACGGCGAGTGCTACACGGCCCCGCTGCGCGACTCGGTCGAGGGCACGATCACCTACAACACGCCCTCGCTCTACCTCGGCACCACCTATGGCGGGCTCTCGTTCACGTTCGAAGGCGGCCGCATCGTGCGGGCCACGGGCGATCCCCAGGACAAGCTGGACGCGCTGCTCGACACCGACGAGGGGGCGCGCTTCGTGGGCGAGTTCTCGCTGGGCTTCAACCCCTTCATCCTGCACCCCATGAAGGACACGCTCTTCGACGAGAAGATCGCGGGCTCGCTCCACCTCACGCCGGGGCAGGCGTACAAGGCCGCGGACAACGGCAACCAGTCGCAGATCCACTGGGACCTGGTGCTCATCCAGCGGCCCGAGTACGGCGGCGGCGAGATCTGGTTCGACGGGGAACTCGTCCGCAAGGACGGCCGCTTCGTGGCGCCCGAGCTGGAGAACCTGAACCCCGAGAGGCTCGGGGCGTAGCCCATGATCCAGCTGCAGGGACTGCGCTACTCCATCGGGGAGCGCCTGCTGCTGGAGGGCGTGGACTGGGTCCTCTCCCCCGGCGACCGCTGCGCCCTGGTGGGCTCGAACGGCACCGGGAAGACCACGCTGCTGCGCCTCATGCTGGGCGAGTTGACTCCCGATTCCGGGACCCGCGTGCTGGCCCGCGGGACGCGCGTCGGCTACCTGCCGCAGGAGGCGGCCGAGCGCTACGACGGCACCGTGCTCGAGCGCGCCATGGAGGCGTACCGCGGGCTCCTCGCCATGCGGGAGGAGCTGGACGCGCTGCACCAGCGGCTGGCGGGCATCGCCCCCGACGACCCGGCGCTCGAGCACCTGCTCGAGCGCTCCGGCGAGCTGCAGCACCACCTCGAGCTGGCCGACGAGCATGCCCTGGAGCCGGAGGCGCGACGGGTGCTCTCCGGGCTCGGCTTCGCCGTGCGCGACCAGGACCGGCCGCTGGCGCAGTTCTCGGGCGGCTGGCGCATGCGCGCCGCACTCGCGGCGCTGCTCCTGACCGACCCCACGCTGCTCTTCCTCGACGAGCCCACGAACCACCTCGACCTGCCCGCGATGGAGTGGATGGAGGACTACCTCGAGGACTTCCACGGCGCGCTCGTGGCGGTCTCGCACGACCGCGTCTTCCTCGACCGCGTGGCGGACGAGGTGCGCGAGCTCGAGGCCGGCCAGCTCACCACCTTCGCCACCAACTTCACCGGCTACCTCGAGGAGCGCGGGCTGCGGCGCGAGCGCATCGAGGCGCAGAACGAGCAGGTCGAGAAGAAGATCGCCCAGCTCTCGCGCTTCGTCGAGCGCTTCGGCGCCAAGAACACCAAGGCCAGCCAGGCGCAGAGCAAGCGCAAGCAGATCGACCGGCTGCGGGCGCAGCGCGTGGTCCTGCCGCGCCGGCCGCGCGGCATCCGCTTCCAGTTCCCCGCGCCCCCGCACTGCGGCCGCACGCTCGTGCGGCTGCGCCAGGCGGCCTTCGGTTACGACGGCTCCGACGTCTTCGCCGACGCCACGCTCGAAGTCGAGCGCGGCGAGAAGCTCGCCATCGTGGGCGCCAACGGCGCCGGCAAGACCACGCTCCTGCGCGTGCTCGCCGGGCAGCTCGCGCCCCGCCGCGGCGAACGCGAGACCATGCCCCACACGCGGCTGGCCTACTTCGCCCAGCACGCGGCCGAGGCCCTGGACGGCTCGGCCACGGCACTCGAATCGCTCGAGGCGATCGCGCCGCCGGAGTGGCGCCCCCGCCTGCGCGCGCTGCTCGGCAACTTCCTCTTCAGCGGCGACGACGTGTTCAAGTTCGTGCGCATCCTCTCGGGCGGCGAGCGCCAGCGCGTCGCACTCGCCCGCACGCTCATGGAACCCGCCAACCTGCTGCTGCTCGACGAGCCCACCCACCACCTCGATCTGGCCGGCAAGGAGGTCCTCGAGGACGCGCTGGTCCAGTACCCCGGCGCGCTGATCGTCGTCACCCACGACCGTTCGCTCATGGCCCGGCTCGCCACCCGCGTGATCGAGGTGAGCGACGGCCGCGTGACCCTCTATCCCGGCGGCTACGACGATTACGAGGCCGCCCGGCTGGCGCGCACGGGGGCCGCGGCCCGGGCCCAGTCCGTGACGCGCGAGGCCGCGGCGCCGGCGGCCCGGGCGGCGACGAAGGAGGAGCGCCGCGGAGCGGCCGCGCACGAGCAGGCCCGCCGCACGCAGGCCGTCGAACGCAAGCGCGCGCGCGAGGTCGAGCGCATCGGACGCGACATCGAGGTCCGCGAGGCGAAGATGCGGGAGCTGGAGAGCCAGCTCGCCGATCCGGAGGTCTATCAGGACGGCTCCCGGGCGCGGGACCTGGTCACCCGCTACGAGCGCCTGCGGGCGGAGGTGGAATCGCTGTGGCAGAGGCTCGGCGACCCATGACGAGGATGCGGAAGCCGGAACGCAGGGACCCGGAGGCCGCCGGGGCCCCGGCATCCGCGCCGGGCACCTCGCGCGGGCGCTGGATCGCGGAGGTCCTGCTCGTCCTCGCCGCGGCCCTGCTGGCCTTCTACCGCACGCGCGAGCGGGACTTCTGGTTCCACCTCGCCGCCGGCCGCTCGATCGTCGAGCATGGACTGCCCGCCACCGAGCGCTGGTGCCTCGCCGCCTTCGGGCAGTGGCCCTGGCTGGGCGAGTGGCTCTACCACGTCACCCTCTACACCGTGCGTGGCTTCGGCGGCGACGCCGGAGTGGCCCTCTGGCGGGCGGCGTGGTCCGGACTCGCCATGGCACTCGCCCTGGCGCTTGCACGGGTCACGCGGGCGGGCCTCTGCGCAACCGCACTCGCCGTGCCGCTCGTGCTGGCCATCACGCGCACACGGCTCGCCGCCCGCCCCGAGCAGGTGACGGTCGCGTTCGTGCTCCTCTTCCTGCTCGTCTTCGAGCACGCGCGCAAGAGCGGGCGGGACCGCACCGCATGGCTCCTGCCCGCGGGCATCGCGTGGGCCAACCTGCATCCCGGCTGGATCCTGGGCCCGCTGATCGCCGCGCTCTACACCGCGTTCGCAGCGCTGAAACCCTCGACCCGCGCCCGCGCTCTGCGCTGGGCGCTCCTCGCCCTCGCGCTCTTCGCGGCCGGCGCGGTGAGCCCGCGACCGCTCGACACGCTCTCCCTGCGCCTGGTGCGCGACGTGGGCGCCGACCCGATGGTGCGCACCATCGAGGAGTTGAGACCGTGGCAGTGGGCCGAGGACCGCACCCGGCCCTTCACCGGGCTCGCATTGCTCGCGCTGGTGGCCGCGGCCCTGGGCGCCCGGCGAGCGTGGCGCGCCTCGGGCCCCCTCACGCTCGCCGCCGTGGCCGGGCTCGCCGCGGGGCTCGTCTCGTACCGCTTCCGCGGGCTGGGCGCGCTCGCCGCCCTGCCCATGGTGGCGGCCGCGCTCGACCCTGCATGGCCGCGCGGCGCCAGCCATCCGGGGGGCGACGCGCTCGCCCGCGGCCCCGTTCCGCGCCTCGCGCTCGCGGCGCTCGTGCTCGCCGCGCTGGCAGGAGTCACCTGGATCGTGGCCGACGGCAGGTACTTCCCCCCAGGCGTCACGCCCATCGAGGATTCCGTGCCCGTGCGCGCCGTGGCCCTCGCGGACGCCCTCGGGCTCGACGGCCCGGTGCTCAACACTCCGTGGTACGGCGGCTACATCCTCTGGGTGCGGGGCGAGCGCCACCTGCCACTGCAGGACACCCGCAATCTCGGCAGCGCCGCGTTCCGCTCACGCCTCGTGCGCGCGCGGCTCGATCCGGCGGCGATGGACTCGCTGCTCGCCCGGTGGCGCTTCACCCACGCCATCCTCGAGCCCCCCATGGACGCGCGCGACCAGATGGCCCGCCAGCTCTTCGATCGCCCCGACTGGGCGTTGCTGTTCGCCGACGACGCGGGGCTCCTGTTCGTGCGGCGCGACCTCTACCCCGCCGCCACCACCACGCTCGGCTACCGGCTCCTGAGCCCCGACTACGGCGAACTGGGCGCGGTCGCCGCGCGCGCGCAGGCCGACACCACGCTCCGGCGGGAGCTCGCGGCCGAACTCGAGCGCGCGCGCCGGGAGTCCCCGTGGAACGCGCGGGCCAGTCTCTGGCTGGGACTGCTGGCGCTCGCGGACGGACGGGCGCGCGAGGCGCTCGGGTACTTCGAGCGCGTCGAGCGGCTCGCTCCCATCACGCCCGGCCTGGCCCTGCGGCAGGGCCTCGCGCACGAGAGGCTGGGCGACGCGGACGAGGCCCGGCGCGCCTACCGGCGCGCCCTGCGCGACACCGCGGACACTGCGGACGCACGCGCGGCGCTGGCGCGGCTGGGGCGCTAGGAAGCGGCGAGCCCGAGAACCGGGATTTCAACCCCCGGAGGTCGAATCGCTGACTTCGTCCTCCAGAGGTCGAGCGACGCCGGACCTCCTGCGCGGCGGCGTCCCCGCACCCTCACCGGCCGATTGACGCGCCACACGGCCGCGGGCTAGTCTGCGCCCCATGGCCGACGTGACCCTGCGCTCCTACGTCTTTCTCGACGACCTGCAGCCCCAGCTCGCCGCCTTCATCGGCACGACCGCCCGGGGGTTCCTGCCCGTCGCCGGCGTGGCCTCGCTGTTCATCGAGACCGCGCCGGGGCTCATCATCAACCGGCTCATGGACGTGGCCCTCAAGGCCACGAGCTGCACGCCCGCCATCATGGTGGTGGAGCGCGCCTTCGGCATGCTCGAGCTCCACGACTGGGACAAAGGCCAGGTGCAGACCGGCGGGCAGGCCGTGCTGGACTACCTGAAGCTCGAGGAGCACGACCGCATGACGCCGCGGGTGGTCTCGGACCACATCATCCGCTCGGTGGAGCCCTACCATGCGCAGCTGATCAACAAGATCCGCTACGGTGATCAGTTGCTCTCGGGCGAGTCGCTGCTCATCCTCGAGACCGAGCCCGCCGCCTACATCGCCTTCGCCGCGAACCAGGCCCTGAAGGCCGCGCACGTGAAGCTCATCGACGCGCAGCTCTTCGGCGCCTACGGCCGCCTCTACCTGTCGGGCCCCGAGGCCGAAGTCGACGCCGCGCGCGACGGAGCCCTGCGCGGGCTCGAGACCATCAAGGGCAGGGATGCGCCGAAGGGCTGACGGGCCTTGACTCCTCCGAGATCCGTCTCGGACGGCCTACCTGCGGGCGACCCCCGCCAAAGCACGGCAAGGACACGGAGCGTCGAACCTGCGGACCCCCTCTGAGCGCCAGTGGCGCTGGTGCGGAGCCGGGTGCGCGTTACCAACAGAGGGAACACACGATGGCTGGACTGGACTTCAAGACCCCCGTGGCCAGAGAGCAGGAGGACACGGCGGTCGTCGCGCACAACACGCGCATGGGCGTGATCCTGTTCGTCGTGTACGTGCTGTTCTACGGAGGGTTCATGGCCCTGAGCGCCTTCTGGCCGGAGATCATGAGCAAGCCGTTCCTGCGCGGGGTGAACCTCGCCGTCGTGTACGGTTTCGCGCTGATCGTGGCCGCGCTCGTGCTGGCGCTGGTCTACATGAAGACCTGCCGCAAGTCGGCATAGGGAGACCCCCATGATTCACGCTACCTCCTGGATCGCCGTCCTGGTCTTCCTGTTCTTCGCCGGTGCCGTCCTGGCCATCAGCTTCTACCTGGGGGCCCGGGCCAAGTCGGCCAGCGGCTACTTCGCGGCCGGCGGCGGCATCCACTGGGCGGTCAACGGCATCGCGTTCGCCGGCGACTACCTCTCGGCGGCCTCGTTCCTCGGCATCTGCGGCATGATCGCCTTCTTCGGCTACGACGGTTTCCTGTATTCCATCGGTTATCTCGCCGGCTGGATCGTGGCGCTCTTCATCATCGCCGAGCCGCTCAAGCGGCTGGGCCGTTTCACGTTCGCCGACGCCCTCGACAACAAATTCAACTCCCGCGGCATCAAGCTGGCGGCGGCCATCAGCACGCTGGTGGTGAGCTGCTTCTACCTGATTCCGCAGATGGTCGGAGCCGGCGCGCTGGTGCAGCCGCTGCTGGGGTTCCCGCACTACGTCGGGGTGATCGTGGTGGGCCTGATCGTGACCACGATCGTCACCACGGCGGGCATGGTCTCGACCACCTGGGTCCAGTTCATCAAGGGGACCATCCTGGTGCTGTTGTGCGCGTTCATCACCGTGCTGCTCCTCATGCGGGGCGTGACCACGAAACCCACGGATGCCAACGGCAACGAGGTGCGCATCCTGAAGCGGGGCGTGCCGACCGCGGAAGTCATCGGCGCCCCGGGGGCCACCGTCCTGCCCGAGGAGGGCGCGTGGAAGGACAGGCCCTACCTGCGCGTCCAGACTCCGACGGGCGCCGTGTCCGTCTGGCACAAGGACGGCGACCTGCTGTCCGAGGCGCAGACCCTCACCGTGCGGAAGGACGGCAGGAAGCTCGTCAACGGATTGCCGCGGGGCAAGAACGAGGGCGAAGCAGACCTCGCGCCGGTGGGCTACGCCTCGAAGCTGCCGGGCGGGGTGGAGCGCACCGGGCCGCAGAGCCCGTTCGGGTTCCTGCGCACCATGCAGGAGAGCGAGGTCATCCTCTGGGGCTCGGAGAAGATCGCCGAGGCAGACGGCAGCGCCACGACGGTGTACTACCAGAAGCCCACCGCGGGCGCCGACTTCATGGCCCCCGGCTCCAGCCCGACGTTCAAGAAGGTCCGCAGCAAGAAGCTGTTCGACAAGCTCGACTTCCTGTCCCTCATGCTCGCGCTCTTCTGCGGCACGGCGTCGCTGCCGCACATCCTGATCCGCTACTACACGGTCAAGGACCAGATCAGCGCCCGCAAGAGCACCGTGGTGGGCATCGCGGCCATCGGGTTCTTCTACGTGCTGACGCTCTTCCTGGGCCTGGGCGCGATGACCAGCGGGAGCCTCGACGTCACCGACTCGAACATGTCCGCGCCGCTGCTGGCGCGCAGCCTGAACGAGCTCCTCTTCGCGGTGCTCTCGGCCGTGGCCTTCACCACGGTGCTGGGCACGGTCAGCGGCCTGATCATGGCCGCGAGCGGCGCGGTCGCCCATGACCTCATGACCAACTTCATGAAGATGAAGCTGGACGAGTTCCAGAAGGTGCGCGCCGCCAAGATCGCCGCCGTGTGCGTCGGTCTGCGTGGCGATCTGCCTGGGCATCCTGTTCGCCAAGATGAACGTCAACTTCCTGGTCGGCTGGGCCTTCAACATCGCCGCCTCGGCCAACCTGCCGGCGCTCGTCATGCTCCTCTTCTGGAAACGCACGACCAAGCAGGGCATCACGGCCGCCATCGTGGTGGGCATGATCTCCTCGCTGGCCTGGATCCTCCTGAGCGCACAGGCCTACAAGGACGTGTACGGGCTGGATCCGGCGCTGGCCATCGTGCCCTTCAGCCAGCCGGCGATCGTCACCATCCCGCTGGGCTTCCTGGTCCTGGTCCTCGTCTCACTGATGACGCCGCGCCCGGAGGAGCCGAGCAGGGCCGTGCCCAGTCCAGCCTGACGTTCGCCTCAGGGCGGAGGCGCAGACACTCCCTCCCGGGAGGATTTCACAGCGGGGATCGCACGGGCGTTTCGTCCCACGGAAACGCCCGTGCGAGGAGCGCGTGGGCGCCGGCTCCCTCGCTGCCCGGCACCGGTCGCCATCTCCGCGGCGGGCATGTTCAGGCCGACAGCGTGCCCCCGAGCACCATCACGGCCACCGTCTCGCGGGCTGCGCGGGGTGGGGGCTCAGCGGGCCCCATCGACCTGCACATCCCCCGCGACATCCGGCGCGCTCGGATCGGCGGGGCACAGCAGGAGCTTCTTCTCCTCGGTATCCCAGATCACGAGGGTACGAAGGGGCGAGTCGAGGTCGTCGCTGACGCACACGAAGCGGGTGCCTTCCACGGTGGCCTGGTGCGCGCGATGGAAATGGCCGAAGACCCAGGCCCGCGGCTTGTAGGCGAGATCGAGCCACAGCCAGCCCAGTTCCACCTCACCGCAGTCATCCTCCGGCCCGGGATCGAAGCCCACCGCCGTGATGTGCTCCGCGACGCCGGGCTGCATCTCGGCAGAGCTCCGGATCCCGATGCCGATCCGCGAAGGGCAGGAATGAGTGACGATGAGTTCGGGCCGCTCGCGGTTGAACAACGCGGCGGCGTGTTCCCGCTGGCGGCGCAGGATGTAGTTGGGGAAGCCGCTGAACAGGTTGTGCCGCTGGGGCCGGTCCACGTGCAGGGCGCCGCCCAGGAAACCGACTCTGGAGCCGCCGAAGACGGCCACGGACGGGCGCGGCTGATAGATGAGATTGCTCTCCTTCTGCCAGCTCCTCGCCATGCCGAGCAGGAGCGCGCGGCGCAGCCACGGATGATCCTCGTGGTTGCCGTCGATGACGTGCAGCGGGACGGGGTAGCGGAGTCGCTCCTCGCGGGCCTGCATCATCAGGTCCCGGTAGAACCCGAAGTCGCCCACCTGGATCGCGGCCGCGATCCTGAAGTCGGTCTGGGCCTGCCGCAGGCCCTCGACCACCTTCCGGTGCTGGCCATGCACGTCGCCGACGATCAGGACACGCATGCGCTCAGGCGGTCCGGGCGAAGTCCGTCTGCAGACGAGCCTGGAAGACGGTGATGTCCGCGAAGACCTTCTTCAGCACCGAGCGCTCGAGATGGGTCAACTCCTGCAGCTCGATGAAGTTGTCCGGCTCGGCGCCCCGACCGATCTGCGCGGCCTGGTGCGTGAGCCGCATCTGCATCAGGGCGGTGTAGGCCTGCGCCAGCTCGTCGTGGCTGGAGGGCAGCAGCAGGCCCTGGTCGCGCAGCCGGCGCAGCCGCTCGATGGTGTTGGTCTCCGCGAAGCGGTTCTGCAAGGCATACATCCGCGCGAAGTTCACCAGCGGGATGATCGCCGCCTTCACGTTGAACGCCGCCGGATGCTCAGCCGGACGATTCGAGCTGGATGTTCCCGAAGAACCCGCGCGGGGCCCTGAACTGCAGCGTGCTCTGCGCCAGGTGGAAGAAGAAGGAGTTCTTGTCCTCGCCTTCCAGCAGGTGGTGCAGGTGCTCTCGCAGCTGCCGCACGTACTCGGCCTCCCCGTACGCGCAACGAAAGTCGAAGAACACGTTCACGTCCAGCAGGTCCTGGGGCCGGGCCGCGGTCACGCACTCGGTGAAATACCGCCGCCATCGCGACAGGGGCTGGCACCATTTCTCGGTTGCAGGCCATGACCTCGCCCTTGCAGCGCCGGTAGCCGACGAGATCCAGCCAGCCGCACACCTTTTCGCCGAGCCGCAGGAAATGGGCCTGCACCGCCTCGTTCTCTTCCGGAGCGACGTCGGCGTAGATGATGGCGTTGTCCTGGTCGGTGGCCAGGGTCTGTTCCTCCCGCGCCTCGCTGCCCAGGACCACAAAGGCGAACGCGGCCGGCGGCGGTCCGAGTTCGGCCTCGGCCAGCGCGATCAGCCGCACCAGGATCGCGTCCGACACCGTCGTCATGATCCGGGTGACGCTTTCCACCCGCGCGCCGCTTTCCAGCAGCGCCTTGACGAACACCGGCAGCTTGGCGCGGCTGTCGCGCAACTCCTCGGGCGACCGGGCCTCCTGGATCTCACCGAGCAGAGCGCCGATCGCGTGGCGCTGCGTGTGGAGGATCTCCGTGCCCGTGAGGATCCCGCGCGTGGCGCCGCGTTCGTCGGTCACGACCAGGTGCTGCACGCTCCGCTCCTGCATGACGCGCGCGGCTTCGAACAGCAGGGCGCGGTCCTCGATGCGGACCAGAGGGGCGCTCATGACGGTGGCGACGGGCTCGGTCGCGGGCCGCCCCGCCGCCAGCACCCGGTTGCGCAGATCCTGGTCGGTCACGATGCCGATCGGCTCCCCGGCGGGGGACTGGACGAGGATGGCGCTGGACTTCGCCCGAGCCATGGCGACGGCGGCCTTGTGGATCGGCGTGTCCAGGTCACAGGTGGCCAGCGTCAGCGGTGAGGCCTTGATGGACCGCGTGGCCAGCGGCAGCATGCTCTGCAGATCGGCCACCAGGCGGGCGAGGGTCTCCTCGGTCTTCTTGCGGGCCGCGACGTCCTTGACGGACAGGATCTGCCCCGCCTTGTCACCGATCGTCACCGGGGCGGCTGTGAGCAGCACGTCCACGGCCTCGCCGTTGCTTGTTGAGGATCCTCGCGCGCCGTTCTGTCGCCGGCGCCGAGGGGTCGCCGTTGGGGACCGACTCCATGATCTTCTCCAACGGCACCTGGACCAGTTCCTCCTCCGTGTAGCCCAGCCGGCCGAGCAGCGTCTTGTTCGCGTACACCGGGCGGTCCTGCAGCACCAGCAGGACCCCCTCGGTCGTCCCTTCCACCAGCAACCGGTACTTCTCCTCCGATTCGCGCAGCGCCGTTTCCGCGCGCCAGCGCTGGCGCTCGAGGTTGAGTCCCTGCTGGGTGATGTAGGCCAGCAGCGCGGCGATGATGATGGAGATGCCCACCGAGATCTGAAGGACGCGGCGGATCATCTGGCTGATCTCAGCCCACACGTCTTCGAGGTAGATGCCGGTTCCCACGATCCAGCCCCAGGGCGCGAAGCCTTTCACGTAGGACAGCTTGGGCACCACGCGTTTCTCGTCGTCCTTCCATTGCCACAGGTAGTCCACGTAGCCGTCGCCCCTGGCCCGGACCACCTTGGTGAACTCGACGAACAGCCTCTTCCCCGCCGGATCGGAATACTCGAGGAGACTCTGGCCGTTCAACTCCGGGCGGTAGGGATGCATGACCATGCACGTCTGCGTGTCGGAGATCCAGAAGTAGTCCTTGCCGTCATCCCCGTAGCGCATGTTCTGGATCCGGGCGATGGCGGCCTGCTGGGCCGCGGCCCGCGAGAGCGCACCCTGCCTTTCCTGTTCATGCAGGCCCGCCAACTCGCTCCAGGCGGCTTGCGTCAACTCGCGAATCATCTCCTTCTTCCGCTCGATGATGTTCTTCTTCATCGTCGGGATGATGACCACGAAGATCAGGCCGAAGAACAGCGCAAAGGTCAGAATGGCCGGCGAGATGATGTTGACGGCGAAATGCCGCCAATGGGGCCGGGGCGGTTGCCGAAGGTCAGCGGTGGGCATGAGTGGGAACCACACTAAGGGCTCGCGGCCCGGCGGGCCAGCCTGCCGCCGGCGACGGCCGGCACAGGGCCCGCGCGCGGTCCGATCGCGGCCTGGCCGGACCCCGGGGGGCGACCTCGAGGATCGTTGTGAGCGTCGTCATGTGAGCGTCCACGTTCGTCCATCTCCGTCCATAGACACGAAGCACCCCGAGGATACATAAGTCCTTGGGCCGCATGCCATCTCGTTCTCGCGATGTCCGCTCGCTTCGCGTCATGTCGCTGATTTCGGTCCCCGCCCCGCGTGAGGAAACCGCTGTTCCATCCTTCCGAGTCATGGGCACGCTCTGTGGCCCGGCATCCGGCCGCGCAGTTGGCGCGCGACGGGCTCGCGCTCGAGGATCTCCGGTTCTCAGAACACCACGTACGCCCCGTCGCGGATGACCAGTTGCCGCCCCGCCGGCCCCACCACCACGGCCTCGGCCACCTGGATCGGGTTGCCCTTCGCATAGACGATGTCCTGGTGCACGACGTTCCCGGGTTCGAGGAACGCCTTCACGCCCACGACGCCGCCCAGGTGGTCCGAGCGCCCGTAGGCCCAGTGGAAGCCGGCCTTCTCGTCCTCGAGGACGTTGCCGGTGACGACCGCCCAGTCGTTGCAGCCGAAGGCAACCTCCGCGATGTTGGCGCGGGCCGGATCGGCGGCAAAGAGGGCGCGCAACCGCTCGGCCTCGGGGCCGCGCCCGTCGATCTCCTGGATGCGATTGGCCCTCACCGACAGGACCACGCGCTCACCGGCGACCTCCACCGGCAAGTCGCCCTCGGTGCGGGACGCCTCGCCGGCCTTCTCGCCCTCGTAGGGCACGATGAACGTCTCGCCCGAGGGCAGGTTGATGATCCGGTCTCCCTGCTTGTCGCGGGGCAGGTAGCCGTCGTCCACCTCGGCCTTGCGCCAGCGCAGGTCGAAGGAGCAGCGCTCGCCGGTGGAAAAGCGCACCTCCAGCCGGTCGGCGCCCTTCAGGGCCGCGTCCAGGATGCCGCAACGGCGGGCCACCTCGCCGTAGTCGGCCGACAGGGCGCTCTGCTCCATGCGCCGCTCCAGACCTGGCAGCGAGGCGGCGCGGAAGTCGGCCTTTCGGCGGCAGTAGCCGTCGAGCGCGGCGGTGGCGGAGAACTCGGTCAGGAAGAGCGCCAGCGTGCAGTCCAGGAGGGCCTCGTCCATCGAGACTCCCACGCCGGCCTGGCGGCCGGCTGCGGGCAGGTCGGCGCCGTTGGCGCCCGTGGCGGCAAAGGTCAACAGCGCGTGCGTCTCGAACCCCCCCGCGCGGCCCAACTCGGCGAACGCCTCACGCCACTCGGCGGCCATGGCGCGCCGGTCCATCCACTTGGAGTTGTCGGCGATGGAGCCGTGAGGCAGGTCGCAGGCCACCAGCACCACCTCGCCCGGCTCCGTGCGGAACACGTCAGTCAGCAGCTTCTTCAACTCGAAGGCCATGTCATCTCCCCATGCAAGAGACCAGAGGACGCCGGACCGCAGGGTCCACTCGCCATGAACCCGGCGGTCCGGCGCCCGGGATGCACCACTCCATCGACCCCACCGGCCCTCATCCCGCCCCGCGGCTCATCATCACCAGCGCCGCGCCGGTGAAGTAGGCCACCACCCAGTAGGCGTAGGCGAGCCGCGAATAGAGGTGCAGGCGCTTCCCGAGCAACTCCGCGCCCGCGCCGAGCCGGTGGCGCCACATCAGGAACGTGTCGGTCGCCATGGCGGCCAGCGCCGAGTATCCCAGCGCGCCGTGCAGGCTCAGACCCTCGCGTTGCGTGGCGAGAATCATGAGCAGCGTGGCGGTCATGTCGAAGGCCACCCCTGCGCTGAAGGCACCGCACACGCCACGGGTGGCGCGGCGGGCACGCAACTCCTTCACCGCGCCGATGGTGTAGAGCACGAGCGCCGCGGTGACGGTGGTCACCGCGGCCATGCGCAGTGGCGTCACGCGGTCCTCCCTCGACGCAAGCCCACTCCTCTGCCCGGAGCCGTGGCGGTCCTCCCGGTCCGTGAACGCGACCGGACCCCGGCCCGGAGCCCCCTCCCTACCACAGCTCCCCCTGCGGCCAGCGGTCCTTCGGATTCACCGTCGCCAGCCCCAGCCGCTTCTTCATCTCGTTCGCGCTCGCCGGCGAGTGGCCGGCCCAGTGGTTGTTGAAGTAACCGTAGACCTCGCGCACCTCGGGCAACGCACGCTTCAGATCCGCCTCCCACGCATCGAACTCCGCCCTGCGGTCCACCTGGACCCGGTCATAGCACCCGATCTCGCGGCGGTCGCCGAGCCAGCGCACGTAGAGGAAATCGGCCGTGACCTCGGTCAGGCGCGACAGGTCGCGCCACTCGGTCCAGGTCAGCGCCGCGCGATGCCGGCGCAGCAGATCGCAGGTCTGCGCCACCTGCCAGGACGCGTGCCGGAACTCGACCGCGAGCCGCACGTCGCGGGGTGCCGCCGCGAGGAAGCGGTCGAGCACGCCTACCGTGCCCTCGTCGCGCTCGAACTCGGCCGGCAACTGCACCAGCAGGGGCCCGAGCTTCTCCCCCAGCGGCGCCAGCGCCTCCATGAACTCCTTCAGGTGTTCGCCCATGCTCGAGAGCCGGGACTCGTGGGTGATGCGCTGCGGCACCTTGGCCGCGAAGCGGAAGCCCGCAGGCGAGTGCCGCTCCCAGGAACGCACCACCGACGGCCGCGGCGGATGGTAGAACGTGGTGTCCAGCTCGACCGTGTCGAAGACCGCGCCGTAGAAGGGCAGCCAGTCCTCCTGCTTCGCGCCCGGCGGATAGAAGGAGCCCACCCAGTCCGCATACGACCAGCCCTGGGTGCCGATGTGGATCGCCGCCATGGTCCCTCCTCCCCCGTGCTCAGCCGGCGGCGGCCGGCTCCGGCCAGGCGAATTCGCCCGCCGGCGGCCCCGAACCGCGATCGAGCAGATGACAACCGAAGAACGCCAGGACGTGGCGTTCGTATTCCGCCGGGTGGCGCCTCCAACCCTCGTTGTGGCCTGCGTCGGGGATGATCCACAGGGGATCCTTCGCCCCGGCCGCGCGCCACAGGCGGCGGGCGTTCTCGCTCGAGAGGCGGTCGTCCTCGAGCGCGTGGATGAGGAACAGCGGCCGGCCGGCGAGCCGGGCCGCCGCGGACTCGACGTCCACCTCGCCCAGATCGCGGCCCGTCAGCAGGCGGCTCAGCGCCCGCGCGAGATGGGCGCTGCGGCGGGGCAGGCGCGCCCAGCGCTGCGAGGAGTCTTCCAGCGCGAGCGTGGCGTGAGCGAAGGCGCCGTCCGCGACGACCGCGCGGACCTCCGGGTTCTCCGCCGCGACCAGCAGCGCCACCGAGCCGCCGAGCGACTCGCCCAGCAGGCCTACGGCGTGGCCGCCCAGCGACGGTTCCGCGCGCAGCCAGTCGAGCGCGGCCTGCGCGTCCACCACCTCGTGGTGCCCGAGCGTGGTGGGCCGCCGCCGGCGCCAGCGCGAGGAGCGGAAGTCCACGGCGAACACGCCGTACCCGGCCGCGTGGAGGAACGCGCCATAGCGCCAGGCGCGCGAGTGCTCGCGGCCGTAGCCATGCAGCACGAGGACCACCGCGCGCTCGCGCGCGGGGAGCAGCCAGCCGTCGAGCGCGTCATCCCCATCCAGCGGGACGCGGACGCGCTGCGCCACGCGGTCGAGGTCGGGGGCGCCACCCAGGTCGCGGGGCAGGAAGGGAAAGAAGCCGAGCCACACGGCCCCGCCCAGGAGCAGGGCCGCGGCCGCGAACACCGCCGCCACCACACCGCCCGCGACGAGCGCGTCGCCCGCCGCAAGCACCAGCTCGCTCACGATCACCATGCCGCGGACTATCGCACCGCAGCGAAGAGGCGGGCAAACCCCGCCCGGCGCGGCGGGCGGGTGACGAAGGCTGCGCCTCAGTCGACGCTGGCCAGGTCCTCGACGAACGCCGCGGCCGACAGGGCACCGCCGGTCGCCCGGTGCAGGGTCTCCCGCCAGTCGAGTGTCCGGCCCCCCCGGTAGAGCCGCTCGACCAGGAAGGCCCCGACGTCGGGGCTCGTCACGTAGCGCTCCCCCACACCGGGCCCGCCACCCAGCAGCACGCGCCGCAGGTGGGCCTGGAGCTGCGAAGCCATCATCTCGCCGAGCATGTAGTTGTGGTAGTAGACCGGCGCGGTGCTGAAGTGGACCTTGCTCGCCCAGTCGGGCGAGCGGCGTCCCGCGGGGCGCCTGACGAGCTGGTAGCGCTCGACCAGGTCCCACCACAGAGAGTCCAGGTCCTGCCCGGGATCACGGTACAGGGCCCGTTCCATGTGGCACATCACCAGCATCCAGCGCGTCTGCACCAGCAACTGGTCGCGGGAGGCCCGCGCGCAGGCGGCACCCGCCGCGCGGGCCTCGTCCGCCGGCACCCCGGCATGGTGCTCGAGCCAGGCGGCATCCTTCGGGAGGCGCCCGAACAGCATCGCACTCGCCTCGGTCGTGAGGATGTGCGCGGGCTCGCGCAGGACGAACGGCAGCGCCCGGTCGATGTGCCGGTCGTAGACCGCGTGCCCGAACTCGTGCAGCAGGGTGCCCATCCAGTACTGCGTGGGCCTCAGGTTGCACAGCACCCGGATGTCGTCGCCGCGGTCCATGCACATGCAGAAGGCGTGCTGGCTCTTGCCCGGCCGCTCGTAGAGGTCGGCCCGCGCCAGCAGGTCGCGCACGTCGAGTCCCACGGCCTCGAAGGAGCGCACGAGCATCTCCTCGAGCGGGCGGCCGGCGAAGTGGCGGTCGAGATCGAGCTCCAGGGCCGGTGCCTCCTGGAAGAACGGATCGGCGCAGTGCCAGGGCCGCAGCTCCGCGGGCGCGACGCCGAAACGGACCGCGAGGCGGGCGTCGAGGCCGCGCTTGTAGACTTCGAAGAGCGGGCGGGTGCCGCGCTCGAGCTCGTCCAGCAGGCCGAAGAGCCCCGCCTCGTCCAGCTCATCGAGGGTCAGGCGCATCGTGTAGTAGTTGTCGAAACCCAGAGAGCGGGCGGCCTCGTTCCGCAGCCGCACCAACTCGAGCAGGTCGGGCGCCACCTCGGTGCCGATCTGCTTCGCGGCCTCCCAGGCGCGGCGGCGCGCGGCGGAGTCTTCCGATTCGATCAGCACGCGCCGAAGGTCGTTGTCGAGGACACGCCGGCCGTCCAGTTCGGCGCGGAAGGCGTTGAAACGGCTCTCGAGCTGCTTTTCCAGCCGCACCAGCCGCGCGATCATCGCAGGCTCGAGCTGCTGGCCCCGGTACGAGTTCAGCAGGAGCGTGAGCTGGCGCGCCAGGAGCGGGTCCTCGGCCCCCCCCGCGGCGGCCAGGGCGCGAAGCGATTCGTACTCGTCGGAACGCGAGAAGACGGTACGGATCTCCGTATCGAGCCGCGCCGCCTCCTCCTCCGCGGACGGATCGCCGGTGACGCTCGCCTGCCAGTAGGCAAGGCTGTGCCGCAGATGGAGCGGCTCGATCTCGGCGACCAATCGGCCGATGGCCACCGAGAGGGCCTGCTCGCGCTCCTCGACGGTGGTCTTCGCGGTCTCCACGCGCACTCCTCCCGGGCCCGGCGGGTCAGCGGATCGCGGGGATTCTAGCAGAAGCCCGCCGCGCCAAGGCGCTGCGGGGCGCAGACGTCTTCGCCGCGTCCGCTACGCGGCCCGTCCCGTGCCGTCCCGGAAGGCCTCCTCGTCGAGGCCCGTGACGGAGGCACCCGCGCTCTCCGAGAGCCGCAGTCCGACCACGCCGGACGGATGGACCAGGTGCGGACCCACCGAAGTGAGCACGACGAAGAAACCTCCGACCTGCTGGTTCATGAAGTCCGAGAGCCGCTGGCTCTCCCGCTGCAGCGGCATCCAGACCTTGCCCTGCAGGACCAGTCCGTCGGCCAGCACGATCTCGGCCTCCTCCTCGCGCCAGGGCTGGAAGCCCCGCGTGAAGACATCGGTCTGCAGCACCAGCCGCCCGGGCGTGACGCGCACCAGCCGCGATTTGTTGAAGAGGTGGACACGCCCGTCTTCACCGATCGCGGCCGGCAGGAACGGCGTCGATTCGTTCAACTTCTCGAGGATGGTCTGGTGCCGGGCGCCGGAGGCGTCCAGATCGAGGAAGATCGAGCCGGCCACGCCCTGCAGGTCCCGGGACCAGAGGGTGACGGACACGCGGCGCTTCGGGATGTAGTGATCCATCGCGGACCTCGCCAGGCCCTTCCCGGGCCGGGATGTGGGGCAGGAATGCGCTCCTGACGACGGGGCGCGGCACCTCTAAGCAACCGGCCTGCCGCCATGCCGCCCGCGCCATCCGTGCCGTCCGACCGCGCGAAAACCGCGCACAGCCGGCCTGCGCTCCTCCTCCGCGGCCCGGGACGCCGGATGCCCGGCCGCGGTGGCGTTGCACTCCGCAACGAGGGGCGGGGGCGGCGCGTGGTCCTGCACGAAACCGGACATCACCCGGATGGGCCCCGCGCCATGCCCCACGGCCCTGCTGCGGACCCCCGCCGCCGCCGCACCCCCTGGCCGGGAACGCGCCCGTGGGGGAAGCCTGCCGCTGGCGCTGCGAGGAGCCGACGAGCGTGACCGCGCGCGGCCCGCGGATCACCTCGGGATGACGCTCGCGACCCTGAAGCGGAAGGAGTAGGTCCGCGGCTGGTCCTCGACGCGGAAGACCAGGTCCACGCCGAACTCCTTGTCGGAGAACTGCGGGGCGGTCGTGTCCTCGGGCAGCAGCGGACGGTGCAACTGCTGGTCGCTGCCCGCCGGATCGACCAGGTAGTCCATGGGCAGCACATAGTCGCTGTAGCGCTGCAGGCCCGCGATCTGCGTCGGCGCCTGCACGTTGAAGCGGTCGGCCCAACGCGTGGTCGCATGGGCGACCTGGCCCCTCCCCTCCCGTGGATCATGGAACACCGAGCGGTCCCACTCGATCCACACCGGCCGGTCCTGGCGGTTCTCCACCTGCAGGTAGAGGGCCTTCGGCGCGGGCCGGAAGTAGAACGAGAGATCGCGATCCTGGAAGGTGAAGCGATCGCTCCCCGGCTGCACCTGGGTGAACCGGTAGCGGTAGAGAGCCGTGGCCGACCCCGGAGCGGAGGCCGTGGAGTCGTCGGCCCCGGTCACGAGGGTCAGGACATCGGCCGACGACGCGGCCACCGGCTCAGCCGCTCCGGGCGGCGCTCCGCCCGGCGGGCTGGAGGCACAGCCACTCAGGAATGCAGCCACGACAGACGCGGCAATCAGGGGCATGGGCTTCGTGGACGCCACGGAGCGAGACTAGCCGCACGGGGAAGAACCCGTCAAGGACTCATGCGCCCCGCCGTCCGGGGGCCCACGCCGAAGCCCGCTTCGCCCGCGACGCGTGCGCCCTGCCCACCACCCGACCGTCCGGCAGCAAGAAGGGGGGCCCGACCGTGGGATCCGGCGACGGCGAAGATCGCCCCGCGGTCCGGCCCGCGTCCCCCGGAAGCCGGGGGCGGCTCAGGCGGCCACGCCTGCCCGCCCGAGCAGATGCCTGAGCGCACCCTCGAGCCCGGGGAAGCGGAATGCGTGCCCGGCGGCTTGCAGCCGCCCGGGTGTGACGCGCGCGCTCGCGAGCAGTGCCCCATCTGCCATCTCGCCGAAGAGAGCGCGCAGCGCGAGCGCGGGCACGGACACGAGCGCCGGGCGACCGAGCACGCGGCCAAGCGTCCGGGTGAAGGTGCGGTTCGTCTCCACACCGGGCGCGACCACGTTGACGGGCCCCGCGAGGCCCTCGTCGGCGAGCGTGCGCTCCAGGACGGCGATCACGTCCTCGAGGACCACCCAGCTCCACCACGCGCGCCCGTCCCCGAGCGGCCCACCCAGGCCGAGGCGGAACGGGGGCAGCAGGCGGGCGAGGGCCCCTCCCCGGGTCGTCAGGACGAGCCCCAGACGCGGGTGCACGACGCGGATGCCGCAGGCGGCAGCCGGCGCCGCGGCCTCCTCCCATGCGCGGCACACCTCGGGCAGGAAGCCCACGCCCGGCGGGCTCGCCTCGTCGAGCACCTCGTCGCCGCGGTCGCCGTAGAAACCGATCGCCGAGACCGAGACGAGCACGCGGGGCCGCCGCTCGAGGCCCGCAAGGCGCTCAACCAGCAGCCGGGTCCCGGCCACGCGGCTCTCGCGGATGAGCGCCTTGCGCGCCGGCGTCCAGCGCGCCGCGATGGGCTCGCCCGCGAGGTGCACGACCGCGTCGAAGCCCTCGATCGCGCGCGCTTCGAGCCTGCCACCCGCCGGGTCCCAGGCGACCTCGTCCGGGCCCCGTCGCGTGCCGCGTGAGGATGCTGGTCTCGTGGCCCCGGGCACGGAGCCGGGGCAGGAGCGCGGAGCCGATCAGGCCCCGCGCCCCGCTGACCAGCACGCGCAGGGGCATCAGCCAGCCCTGGCGCGCCGGAGCCGGCTCCGGCGCCGGCTCCGACCCGTTCTCCGTACGTCAGCCATGCCGGCCGCCCTACGCGGACTTCTTGTCCATCGAGGCCATGAAGACCTTGAGGAAGTCGATCGGCACCGGGAAGATCGTGGTCGAGTTGTTCTCGGTCGCGATCGCCGCCAGCGTCTGCAGGTAGCGCAGCTGCAGCGCGGTCGGCTCCTTCGCCATCACGGTCGCCGCCTCGGTCAGCCGGGTGGCCGCCTGGTACTCGCCCTCGGCGTTGATGACCTTGGCGCGGCGCTCGCGCTCGGCCTCGGCCTGGCGCGCGATGGCGCGCTGCATCTCCTGCGGCAGGTCCACGTTCTTGACCTCGACCGTGGTGACCTTGACGCCCCAGGGCTCGGTCTGGCGGTCGATGACCTGCTGGAGCGCCGAGTTCAGCTTGTCGCGCTCGGAGAGCAGCTCGTCCAGCTCGGCCTGACCCAGGATCGAGCGCAGCGTGGTCTGGGCGATCTGCGAGGTGGCGTACAGGTAGTTCTCCACCTGCACCACCGCCTGCCTCGGGTCGATGACGCGGAAGTAGATCACGGCGTTCACCTTCACCGTGACGTTGTCCTTGGTGATGATGTCCTGCGACGGGACGTCCATCGTCACCGTGCGCAGGCCGACCTTGACGGGCCGGTCGATGAGCGGCCAGAGCAGCACCAGGCCGGGGCCCTTCTCGCCGATCAGCCGGCCCAGGCGGAACACGACCAGACGCTCGTACTCGCGCACGACACGGACCGCGTTCGCCAGGATGACGATCCCGAGGAACAGCAGGAACAGAAGGAAAGGTGCGAGAACCATGTTCAGGCCTCCTTGGAGGGGCGCACGCGGAGGGTGAGCCCCTCGACGCCCGTGATGACCACTTCCGAACCCGTCTCCACGTTCGATTCGCTGCGTCGCATTCCACAGCTCGCCGCTGATGCGCACCTGGCCTGCGGGCGCCAGACGGGCCACCACCACGGCCCGCATGCCCACCAGTCCCTTGCTTCCGGTCTCGACCCGGAGCCGCTGCGCGCGCAGGCCCTTGCCCACGATGAAGAGGAAGAAGACCGCCGTCGCGCCGGTGGCTCCGGCGATGATGGCCCCGGAGAGCCTCGCGCCCTCCCCGTGGAAGAGGATCATCGAGCCCAGCACGAGCGAGATGACGCCCCCGGTCGCGAGCAGACCGTGGCTCGCGACCTTCACCTCGGCGACGAAGAACGCGATGGCCAGCACGATGAGCGCGACGCCGGCGTAGTTCACCGGCAAGGTCGAGAGCGCGAAGAAGGCGAGGATCAGGCAGATGCCACCCACCACACCCGGGCAGGATGGCACCGGGGTTCTGCAACTCGAAGAGCAGCCCGTAGAAGCCGAGCAGCATGAGGATGTAGGCCACGTTGGGGTCCACCAGCACGCCCAGCAGCTTCTGCCGCAGCCCGGGCTTGAGGGTGTCGCGCGGCAGGCCCGAGAGCGCGAGCGTGGTCTCGAGGCCGAGGCGCGAGACGGCGACGCCATCGGCCTGTTCGAGCAGTTCGTCCAGCGAGCCGGCGACGAAGTCCACGACCCCGAGGTCCAGCGCCTCGTCCTCGCTCGCTGCCACCGCCCGGCGCACCGCCTCCTCGGCCCACTGCGCGTTGCGGCCGCGCTGCCGGGCGATGGTGCGCGCGAAGGCGGCCGCGTCGCTGGTGGCCTTGCGCGCCAGCGTCGAGTCCATGCCGCCCTGCACGTTCACGGGCGTGGCCGCGCCGATGTTCGTGCCCTGCGCCATCCCCGCCACGTCGGCCGCCATGACGATGAACACGCCGGCCGAGGCCGCCCGTGCGCCCGCGGGCGAGACGTAGGCGATGATCGGCACCTCCGAGACGAGCATCCTCTTGACCATGGCGCGCATGCTCGACTCGAGCCCCCCGGGGGTGTCGAGTTCGATCACCAGCGCCTTGTAGCCCTCGCGCTCGGCGCGGTCCACGGCGGTGCCCAGCGCCTCGGCCGAGACCGGCGAGATCGCGCCCTCGAGGCGCAGGACGAGGATGCGTCCCGTCGTCGGCGTCTTCGCCAGGCGCTCCTGCCGGCGCGCCTCCACGGACGGGCTCTGCGCCGCGCGCGCGCGGGGCGCGCTGGCGAGCAGCAGACCCACTGCGGCGAACAGGACCAGCAGGACGCTGAGCGCACCCAGGACCAGGGGTGCCAGGGGTGCGCTGCGCCGGCGCGACCGGCGCAGCACGCGGGCCGCCCGCGTGAAGGCCCGCACGCCGCGGGATCCGCTCTTCATGAAGCCTCCTCCCCCGGGCGCCGCGCCAGCGCCGCGCGCCACGCCTCGGGATACTTGAGTCCACTGCCGGTGTCGTAGATCACGACGCGCGCCTGTGGCCCCACCTCGCCGCTCGCCCGCAACCGCCGCAGCGCCGCGAGCGTCGCGCCGCCCTCGGGGCAGGCGAAACAACCCTCCCGTGCCGCCAGGTCGAGCATGCCGTCCAGCATCTCCTCCTCGCTCACGGCCACGCGCCGCGCCCTTGGATTCGCGCAGCGCGCGAAGGATGAGCCGGTCGGCGAACGGCGCGGGCACCCGCAGCCCGCTCGCCATCGTGAGCGCGTCCGGCCAGGGTTCGACCCGGTCGAGCGCCCTGCTCGAAGGCGCGCACGACCGGCGCGCAGCCCCGCGTCTGCACGGCCACCAGCCGGGGCAGCGGGTCCGCCGTCCAGCCCAGATCCTGTCAACTCGAGAAAGGCCCGCCACATCCCGACCAGGCCGGTGCCCCCGCCCGTAGGATAGAGAATCACGTCCGGCAGGCGCCACCCCGATTGCTCGGCGATTTCGTAGCCCAGCGTCTTCTTGCCTTCGAGCCGGAAGGGCTCCTTGAACGTGGCCACGTTCCACCACTCCGGCACGGGCGCCCACGAGGCCAGGGCCTTGCCCGCGTCGGAGAGGGTGCCGGGCACCAACCGGACCTCGGCGCCGAAGGCCCGCTGCTCGAGCACGAACGCTTCGGGCGTATCCGCGGGGACGGTGATGCGGCACCGCAGACCCGCGGCAGCGGCGTAGGCAGCCGCCGCGCTGCCGGCGTTGCCCGCGGAGGGGAGCGCGACGGCCCGCTTGCCGAAGGCGACCGCACCGTTCACCGCCAGCGCCAGCCCGCGCGCCTTGAACGACTGCGTCGGGTTCGGCGACTCCTCCTTCAGCCACAACTCGCGGAGCCCCAGTTCCCGCGCGATCCGCGGCAGCGGCAGAAGCGGCGTGCCGCCCTCTCCCAGGCTTCACGGCCGGGAAGTCGGCGGCGAAGGGCAGCACGGCGCGATAGCGCCACAGGTCCGTGCCGAAGCGGGCGAGCGATTCGCGCGGGACCTCGCCGCGGACCCGCGCGAGGTCGTAGCGTGCGAGCAACGGCTGGCCACAGACGGGGCAGACGGTGCGCGGCTGGGACAGGTCGCACGAGCCGCCGCAGGCGGGGCAGTCGAGGGCCTGGAGATTCGGGTTGAAGACCGGGGACACCATGAGTGCGCGAATCAAGCGCCCTTTGACGCGTCGCGTCAAGCGGGCCCGGGTGACAGGAACCGCGGCCGCGCCCGGACGGGCGCCGCGCAGCTAGCCTGGACCGCTCATGACCCGCGCCGCGTGCGCGTCTCGGTGTGCTGCTCCTCGGCCTCGAGCTCCTCGCGCAGCCGGAGGAACGACTCGAAGCGCAGGCGTGAGACGTGCCCGGCCTCGACCGCCTCGCGCAGCGCGCAGCCGGGCTCGGTGGCGTGGCCGCAGTCGGTGAACCGGCACTGGCCGAGGAAGCGCCGGAACTCGACATAGGCCTGCTCGAGGTCACGCGAACCGACGCCCCAGAGCCCGAAGGCGCGCACCCCGGGCGTGTCGATCAACTCGAGGTCGGGGGCCGGGCGGACCAGTACCGCCGCGGTCGTGGTGTGGCGCCCCTTGCCCGTCTTCTCGTTGACCAGGCCCACGAGCAGGTCCAGCGCGGGGACCAGGGCATTGAGCAGCGTGCTCTTCCCCACGCCCGAGTGCCCGACGAAGAGCGAGCGCCGCCCGTGCAGGGCATGGCGCAGCGCCTCCACGCCCTCGCCGCGCGGCGCGCACACCGCGTGGCAGGGCACACCGGCGCGTTCGTACTCGTGCAGCAGGGCGCGCGCCTGGCCCGGGGGGCCCAGGTCGGTCTTGTTCAGCACCAGCCGTGCGGGGATGCCGGCGTGCTCGGCCTGCGCCAGCACGCGGTCGGCGAGTCCGGGCGTGAACTCGGGCTGCGCCAGCGACGTGACCAGCACGACCTGGTCGAGGTTCGCGGCCACCACCTGCTCGAGGGCCTGCTCGCCCGCGGCGCGGCGCGAGAACACGTTGCGCCGGGGCTGGACCTGGTCCACCACAGCCCGGTCCGGCCCGGCTTCGAGCCGCACGACGTCGCCCACCACGACGGCGTTGCCGAGCGCCTTCCTGCGCCCCATGACCCGCCCGCGCACGCTGGCCGTGAAGAGCGTGCCGTCCTCCGCGAACAGCACGCAGGCCCCGAAGTCCACGCGCGCCACCAGCGCCCAGCCCACCTCAGGGATCAGCCCCAACCTCCCGACCCGTTCACGGGCAGCGTGACGGTGAAGCACGCCCCCTGCCCCGGCGGGCTCTCGGCGGTGATGCGTCCGCCGTGACTCGCGATGATGCGGTACGAGGTCGAGAGCCCGAAGCCGTGCCCTTCGGGCTTGGTCGTGAAGTGCGGCTCGAACACGCGGTTGAGGTTCGAGGCCGCGATGCCGGTACCGGTGTCGGTGACCACGATCCGCACCAGCCGTGCGCGCTCGTCGACCGAGCTCGTCACCCCGATGACCTTGCGCGCCGAGGGTCTGTCCTTCATGGCGTCGGCGGCGTTCACGAACAGGTTCAGCAGCACCTGCTGGAGTTGCCCCGGGTCACCGCGCAGCTCCGGCACCTGCTCGGCCAGCCGCAGGTCCCACTCCACGCCGTCGAAGCGGTTCTGGGTGCGCACGAACTCGATCGAGCGCCGGACCAGGGAGTTCAGGTCCACGCGCTGCACGTTCAGCTCGGCCCGCGAGAAGTCCATCAGCCCCTTGGCCATGACCTCCATGCGCCGGGACTGCTCGATGATGATGCGACCGCGGCGTTCGACGTGCTCGAAGACCTTGCGCTCGGCGTCCTTCAGGAGCATCTGGGCGTGGCCGCTGATGGCGGCGAGCTGGGTGCGCAGCTCGTGGCCGATCTCCGCCGCCATCTCGCCCTTCGCCGCCAGGCGCTCGGTGTGGACGATCTGGCGCTGCGCCTTCTGGAGTTCGACGTAGCGCCGGCCCGACTCGTAGATGATGAAGAGCGGCGCGTAGAACAGCACCACCCCGACGTAGCCGATGGCGCGGTAGGAGATCACCATCAGGGGCGCGAGCAGGAACGCCGCGCCGTCCTCGAGCAGCCGCTCGGCGTAGAACCAGTCCTCGCGCAGCACCCGCAGGTAGGGCCGATCGGTGGACCAGGCCACCGCCACCGCCACGAACGCGCGGTTCACGAGCAGGAAGGCGGCGAACAAGCCGAGGATCGCGGGCGCCAGCCCCAGCGCCACCCACTGCCCGGCCTGCACGTCCCCCGTCTGCAGCGCGTGCAGTCCACCGGCCGGGCCTCCCAGCACGGTGAAGGCCCAGCCCGCGACCCACATCGTGATCGCCATCTGCCCGCCGTTGAACCAGGCGCGCGTCCAGGGCTTGCGCAGCACCAGCAACTCCGCCACCACCGTACCGAGCGCGGCGATCCACATCGCGGGCGAGCGGCCCCAGAGCATGCACGCGGCGAGCGTGGCGCTCGAGGAGAGGCTCCAGGTGGACTCGCCCGAGACGGTGCTCAGCCACAGGCTCTCGGAGAGCACGAAGACCAGGACCCAGGCCACGTAGTGACCCCACTGCGACTCGAACTCGTGCGGCACGTTGAAGCCGAGCAGCAGGGCCGCGGAGAGGCCGACCGAGACGACGTAGATCGCGAGTCTCCGGCTCACGGCACCCCGCCTTCCCGCCGCGCCGGCCCGACCCCGAGACCGGGCCGCTCCGAGAGCGCGATCACGCCCCGCTCGAGCGGCGCGCCGACGAAGGGATCGTCCGCCAGCAGCCAGTGCCCGTCCAGGTCCAGGTAGTCGGCCAGCGGGGCGAGCTGCGCCGCCGCCGAGAGGGCGAGACTCGACTCGACCATCGAGCCCAGCATGACCTTGAGTCCCAGCGCGCGCGCCGCGTGGATCATGCGCAGCATCTCGCGCAGACCACCCGTCTTCATGAGCTTGAGGTTCACGCCGTCCACGCACCCGGCCAGGTTGCCGAGGTCCCGCAGGTGGTGCGCGCTCTCGTCGGCGAAGACCGGGATGCCGCTGCGCTCGCGCACCCAGCGCAGGCCCGCGATGTCCTCGCGCGGCACCGGCTGCTCGACCAGCTCGATGCCGAGCGGCTCGATCTCCCGCAGCACGCGCACGGCGTCGGCCGGGCTCCACGCGGTGTTGGCGTCCACCTGAAGCCTTCCGGTGTAGCGCCGCCGGATCCGGCGCAGGTTCTCCACGTCGCCGGGCGCGCCCAGCTTCACCTTGACGAGCGGGAAGTCGAGCACGGCCTCGAGCTTCTCTTCCATCTCGGCGGGCGGGGCCATGCCCAGCGTCACGCAGGAGCGCGGCGCGGCCGCCGCGTCGAGCCCCAGCAGTCGCCACACCGGGAGCCCCAGCTTCCGGCCGATCCAGTCGTGCAGCGCCATGTCGAGCGCGGCTCGCGCCGCCCACTGCCCCTCGAGCACCGCGTCGAGCCGCGCCCCGAGCGCCTCGAGCGCGAACGGGTCCTCGCCCAGGTGCGGCGCCCACGCGTCGAGCGCGGCGCCGGCCAGGGCCCGGCTCTCGCCGTAGTAGCGCGAGGGCGCGGCCTCGCCGAGGCCCTCGAGTCCCTCGTGCTCGATCCGCACCAGCAGGTTCTCGTGGCACCTGCGTCCGCCCGTCGAGGAGATGCGGAACTCGTAGGTGGTGGCCAGGTCGAGGGGCTCATGCCGCAGGCGCATGGTCCCTCCGGAAGGCCGCGAGGCCCGCGCCCCGCACGGCCTCGAGCACGCACGCGCGCCACGCCGCGGGCAGCTCGCCACCCTGCGGCGCGACGCCGATGCCCCGACGGTCAGCCCCGGCCACCGCGGCCGCGGCAACATCACCCACCACCAGGCTGGTCCCTCCCACACCCGCGCGCACGGTGGCCGTCCGTCCCGGTCGGGCCGCACCGATCACCGCCGCCGCCTCCCCGGGCCGGTGACGCAGCACGCTCCCGGCGGTCTTTGCGTCCGACGGCATCAACCGGCCTCCGGCAAGGAACTCGAGCCTGCGCGGTCGTTCGAACATGCCTCAGCGCAGCGAGTCGTAGACCTGGATGTAGCGGTCCACCATGTCGTCCACGTCAAAGCGCTCGCGCGCGATGCGACGGGCGCGGCGGCCCATGGCACGGCGCAGCCTTTCGTCGGTGAGCAACTCGAGCACGGACCCGACGTGACTCGGGACGTCCGTTGCTTCGTGCAGGAATCCGGTCACACCGTCTTCCACGACCTCGGGCAGACCCCCGACATTGGAAGCCACGACCGGGACCTCGGCGCTCATGGCTTCGAGGGCCACGAGGCCGAAGCTCTCGCTCGAGCTGGGCAATAGGAAGACATCGGCAAGCGGGAGCAATTCCTCCATGCAATCCTGGTTTCCCAAGAATAGCACGTCCCGTTCCACGCCCAGCTTGCGGGCCAGTTGCTCGGCTGCCGGTTTCTCCGGACCGTCACCGATCATGACGAGCTTGGCCGTCAGACGCTTGCGGACCTCAGCGAACACCTGAATCACGACCGGGATGTTCTTGACGGGACGGAAGTTGGAGGCGTGCATCAGGACGCGGGCCCCGGGCGGCGCCAGCTTCAGCCCGGTCCGGCAGCGCGGCACGAAGATCTCCGAGTCCACGAAGTTGTAGACCACCTCGATGGGCCTCGTGATGCCGAGACGTTCCCGGGCGCTGTCCGCCAGGAAACGGCTCACCGCCGTCACGCGGTCGCTCGACTGGATGCTGAACTGGGTGACGCGGAAGTACGCCGGATCGATGCCGAGCACCGTGATGTCCGTGCCGTGCAGCGTGGTCACGACGCCCAGCTGCCGCGGCAGCACCAACTGGCGCGCGAGGTAGGCGCTGGCCGCGAACGGCATGGCGTAGTGCACGTGCAGGAGGTCGAGCCCGTGGTTCTCGACCACCTCGACCATCTTGGCCGCGAGCGCCAGGTTGTTGGGCGGCTGCTCGAAGACCGGGTAGGTGACGGGCGTGACCTCGTGGAAGAAGATGCTGGACTCGAAGCGCCGCAGCCGGAACGGCAGCCGGTGAGCGATGAAGTGCACGTCCCAGCCACGCCGCGCGAGCCCCAGCCCCAGCTCGGTCGCCACCACACCGCTGCCCCCGAAGTGCGAGTAGCACGTGATGCCGATCTTCCGCCGCGCCTGCGGGCGCGGGGCCCTCACGCGTGCCTTCGTGGCTCGGCGGCCCACCGCCACTCCCCCGGCGCGGCCCTTCCTGCCGGCCCCCCGCCGCTTCGCCGCGCTCATCGCGCACCTCCTTCGAGTCCCGGCGGCAGCAGGGCCCGCGCGTCGGTGACCGGCACGGGACCGCGCACGCGGTAGCCCTCACCGTAGCGCGCGCCGATCAGCGAGCCCAGCGAGCGGGCGCGCGCTTCGATCTCCTCGAGGAACCCCGGCTCGGTGAGGTAGGTCGCCGGCCCGCGCGCCGGGTCGAGCTGGCTCTGGTGCACGCGCACGGCCCGCATGCGGCGCTCCCACGCGGCGCTCACGTCCACCACGAGGTGCGGCCGCGCCGCGCTGCGGTAGAGCGCGAAAAGCAGGCGCTCGGGACGGTGGCGCGCCAGGCTTCCTGCGGGGGGCTCGCCGGGAGCGTCCTCGACGGATCGCGGGCCCGCGTCGAAACGCGCCAGGCCCGCCAGGTAGCAGGCACGCTCGACCAGGCGCGAGGCCTCGACGTGGTCGGGGTGCGCGTCGTCCGGGTCGGGCGCCACGACCAGCCGCGGCCGGTGCTCGCGCAGACCGGCGACGACCGCGGCCTGCTGCCCGTGGTCGTGGCGGTCGAGGCCGAGGTCCGGCAGGCCCAGGTTCCCCCGCCAGGCCACGCCCAGCTCGTGCGCCGCGGCGGCGGCCTCGGCGGCACGTTCCTCCACGTCGCCGCGCGTGCCCTTCTCGCCGCGCGTCAGGTCCGCGATCCCGACCGCGTGACCGTGCGCGGCGAGCAGCGCCGCAAGGCCACCCGAGGAGAGTTCCACGTCGTCCGGATGAGCACCGAAGAACAGGGCGTCCAGCATGGTCACAGCTCCACGAGGAGATGTTCGTTGACGCCGCGCGTCAGCGCGCGGACGTGTTCGGCGGCCAGGTCGCACAACGCCGGGACGACCGCTCGACCGCGGTGCGCCACCACCTCGAGCGAGGCAAGCCGCCGCTCCTGCAGCCGGTCCCCGGGCATCAGATAGTGGCGCAGACGAGGCCACTCCGGGTGCCTCCGCTCGAGGCGATGGCGCACCTTGCCGGTGAGACCCTCGAGCAGGCGCTGGAACTGATAGTCCACCTTCGCGCGGACCGATTCCACCAGTTGCGGCAGGCTCGCATCCACCTCGCGCGCCGAGGCGGTGAAACGCTCGAGACCGCCGAGGGCATCGGCGCGCGCCCGCTCCAGGTCCGCGCGCGGACCGACGGGCACCGACTGCTCGGCCAGCCGTCGCAGGACCGCGTCCGCGCCCGCCACGACCTCCCAGGCATCCACCTGCGCGGCCTCGATCAGCGTCACGGCAGCGGCCGGCAGCCAGGTGACCCCGAGGCGCGGCACCGGGCAGGCGGCCATGACCCCGAGAGCCTCGAAGACCTCGCGCAGCTGGGCGAGGTAGGCGATCTCGCCCGGACCGCACGCCATCGCCACCGTCGGGAAGACCGCGTCCTGCACGACCGGCCGCAGCGCCACGCTGGGCGAGAGCGCGCAGGCGTCCTGCATCGCGAGCGCCTCCGCCAGCGACAGCTTGCGCCGCGCGCCGTCCTCGATCGCGAAGACGAACGACTCGAGCGCGGCATCCGAGAGCGGACGCCGGCCCGTCCGGGCTTCCAGCCAGGCGCCCGCCCTGCGCGCGGCGCCGGCGATCTCCGCGGCGCTCGCCAGGTAGCGCTCGAGCACCGGTCGCGCGGCCGCCCGGAACGCGGGCAGCCGCGGGTCCACGACCACCAGCCCTTCCTCGGCGAACAGCGCCAGCATCAGGGCGCTGAACGCCTCGCCCAGGTCGCGCGCCTGCGCGAGCGAGCCCCGCAGCAGCTTCCCCGCCTCGCCATGCCCCCTCAGGCCGGCCCACGCCTGCAGCGCCTCCTCTCCCAGAGCCGCGAGCGGCACGACCGGGACCGCCCCGACCAGCCCCCCCGCGGCGTGCGCGCCATCGGGCAGCATGCGCTCCCGCAGCGTGAGACCGGGGTCGGCGAAGGTGGCCGAACGGATCTCGTCGAAGTCCGAATCCTCGCCGTGCATCCAGAAGAGCGGCACGCAGGCCACCCCCGTGCGCTCGGCGATGACCGTCGCGAGGCCCGCCGCGGTCGCGGTCTTGTGCAGCGAGTAGAGCGGTCCGCCGAGCGGCGCGGGCTGCTGGCCCGCCACCGCGCACGCGGCCTCGCCGCGCTCGAGCCGCCGGAGCGACTCGAGCGACCGCGACGAAGCGCCCAGGCGGCGGTGGTATTCGGCCAGTTCCACGGCGAGTGGTGCCGCGAGCGGCGAGAGCTTGGCCCGGGCGAGCGCCTGCAGGGCGGCCGTGTCGCTCCAGCGCACGGCGAAGCGCTCCGCGGCCAGCGGCCCGCCCGCCACCAGGTCCTCGGTAATGGAGTCGAAGAGCCGGTCGTAGGGAGGCTCGGGCCGCGGCGCGACGCGCGCGCGCACGGTCACCGGGTTGCGGGCCAGCTCGGAAGGGCGACCGCGGTCGCCCGGGGACAGGAGGGCCATGGGCGAACGCATCCTAGGCCGGCGCTTCGGCGACGGTCAACCGGCAGGATGCCGGTCGCTTTCCCTTGACGCATCCGCGGAGCCGCGACAGTATCAGCCGCCTCTGCCCCGGCTGGCCGGCCTGCTGCCGGGTGTGCGGGCCGGCTGATGGCCCGGAGCGGGGCGCGAATTCCACCCTGACCTGGACGATGCATGACCCGCTGCTGCGAACGTGATCTGACCGCGGTCTGCCGCGGCCCTGCGACTGGCCGCTCCGGGGTACCCACGCGCAGCGCGGGCCCGGGGCGCTCGACCCCGGCCGTGCCGCCACCAGTCCCAGAGCCTCGCATCCCACGGTCATCTCGCATTCTCGCGACGCCGCTCATGAATCGTCCAGGCTGACGACGCGAGAGCCGACCACGTGATCCCAGGCTCACTCTCCCCCGAAGAGACCCGCCAGGCCGCCGTCCACGCCGTCTGGACCTTCCCCTCCGTCCTGGCCAGCGCCTTCGTGGTCGCCTGGGGCGCCGAGGCCGCCCAGTTCTACATCTCCCAGGGCCTGGCCCTGGCGCTGCTCGCCTGGCTGCAGACCCTCCCCGAGTTCGCGGTGGAGGCCGCCATCGCCTGGCAGCAGGACGTGCCCCTGATGACCGCCAATTTCACCGGGGCCCTGCGGCTGCTCACCGGGGTCGGCTGGCCGATGATCTGGGTCGTCTTCGCGGTCACGCGCTGGCAGCGCGGCAGCCGGGACCGCTGGCCCAGCATCCAGCTCGACCACGAACATTCGGCCGAGATCGTCGGGCTCGTCCCGCCTTTGCTGTACTTCGTCTGGATCATCGTCAAGGGCACGCTCGGCCTCGGGGACGCGGCCGTGCTGATCGCGCTCTACCTGGGCTACCTGGTCCTGCTGAACCGCCTCCCTCCCAAGGAGCAGGAGGAGGTGGAAGACGTTGCGCAGGTCGCGCGTTTGGTGCTCCGCATGCCACCTCCGCTCCGCTGGCTGTCCATCGCGGGGTTGTTCCTGCTGGGGGGCACGGCCCTCTATTTCGTGGCGACCCCGTTCCTCGAGAGCATGAAGGGCCTCGCCCTGGCGCTCGGCATCGCGCCCTTCGTCTTCGTGCAGTGGGTCGCGCCGTTCCTGTCGGAGTTCCCCGAGAAGACCAGTGCCTTCTACTGGGCGCGCAGCCGCGGCAAGGCGGGGATGGCGCTCATGAACATGGTCTCCTCCAACATCAACCAGTGGACGGTGCTGGCCGCGATGATCCCCGTGGTCTACTCGATCTCGCTCGGGCACCCGGCCGCCGTCCCCCTGCAGGAACACCGGGTGGAGCTCAGCCTCACGCTGCTGCAGAGCATGCTCGGGATGGTGATCCTCGCCAACCTCCGCTTCGAAGGGTACGAGGCGGCCGGCCTCTTCGTACTCTGGTTCGCCCAGTTCCTGAAGCCGGGCTGGCGCGAGGAGATGTGCGTGCTCTACGCCATCTGGCTCGCCGTGGAGGTGGTCTCCGCGATCTGGCGGCCGGGCCGCCTGCACGCGTTCGCCGTGTTTCCGACGCTCTGGAGACAGGCGGGCCGCAGGCCCCGCTGAGCCACCGGGCCGTCAGCGCCCGGTGACGCGGCGGACGAACCCGCGCGCCAGGGACTCGATGGTCCGCAGCTCCTGCACGCGGAACAGGCGCATCAGGCCCCAGGTCAGGCCCATCATCAGCGCGGAGCCAGCCAGGACGACCGCGCCCTCGACCAGGAGGCCCCGGTGCCAGGCGGAGCCCAGCGACAGCAGCGCGGCCCAGCACACCAGCCCCGCCACCAGCGAAGCGGCGCCGGCGCGCAGGGAACTGTCGAGGATGCGGCGGCCGCCGAAGGGCCCGACCCGGCGGCGGATGTAGAAGAGCAGCTGCAGCAGGTTGAGCGTAACGGCCACGGAGCTGGCCAGCGCCAGCCCGCGGTGGCCCAGCCCGAGGAAGGCCAGCGGCCCGACGAAGAGCAGGTTGAGCGCGAGGTTCACCCCCACCGAGACCACGCTCGCCTTGACCGCGAGCCACGGGGCGTCGAGGGCGTAGAAGGCGCCGACCATCACGTTCACGCCCGCCGCGCCCGGCACCCCGAGGCCGTACATCACCAGGGCCCTGGCCGTCTGGACCGTGTCGACGGCGCCGAAGCGGCCGTGCTCGAAGAGCAGCGCCACGATGGGTTGCGAGAGCACGATGAGCCACACCACCGCGGGCAGGGTGGCGACGATGACCAGCCGCAGGGTGGACTCCAGCGTGTCCTTGAAACGCGGGAGGTCGGACGCGGCCATCGCGAGAGCCTGCTTCGTCATGCTGACCATGCCGAGGGAGACCCCCAGCACGCCCACCGGCAGCTGCTGGAGCCGCAGCGCGTAGTAGAGCCACGAGACGCTGCCCTGCTGCAGATGACTGGCGATGAGCGTGTTCACCACCGTGTTGATCTGCCAGCCCGCGCTGCTCACCGTGGCCGGGACCATGAGCAGCGCCACGCGCCGCACGCCCGGGTGCCAGCGCGGCCACTCCCAGCGCAGCCGGAAGCCGAGCTTGTAGAGCGGCGGCAGCTGATAGGCGAACTGGAGCGCTCCTCCGACCAGCACGCCGATCGCCATCGCGAGCATGGCCGGCTGGCCGAAGGCCCGCACGACCGGGATGAGACCGACCCCGACCACGACCATGCCCACGTTGAGCACTGCGGAGGCCAGCTGGGAGACGCCGTAGCGCTCGCGGGCGTTCAGCATCCCCATGGCGACGGCTGCCAGCACGACCGCCGGCAGGAACGGCAGCATCACGCGGGTCAGGAGGATCGTGAGTCCGATCTTGCTGTAGCCGTCGAGTTCCTGCTGGACCTTCTCGAAGCCACCCGCCAGGAAGTGCACGATCTGCGGCGCGAACACCCAACCGATCGCGCACAGGCCGGCGAGCACCAGCAGCAGGGACAGCATGAGCTGCCGGCTCAGCTCCCAGGCCTCTTCCTCCCCGCGGTTGCGGTCGTAGTCCGTGAAGGTCCGCACGAGGGAACGGGTCATCGAGCCCTCGGCCAGCAGGTCGCGCAGCAGGTTGGGGACGCGAAACGCCACGTTGAAAGCATCGGTCGCGAAGCCCGCGCCGAAGAAGACCGCCATCACCTGGTCGCGCAGGAGCCCCGTGATGCGCGAGACCAGGATGGCCGCGCCCGAGGCTCCGGCCCCCCGCGCCACACTGCGCTCGGCGCTCGCGCTGGCCGCGCCTCGGATTGTCACGCGCCGGACCCCATGCTAGCGTGCCGCGCCATGCTCGCCGCCATTCTCGATCCCGCCGCCCAGGCCGCCGACAGCCTCACGCCCCTGCGTGCGGCCGTGCTCGGTGTGATCCAGGGCGTCACCGAGTTCCTGCCCATCTCCAGCAGCGCCCATCTGTACGCCGTGCCGGAGATGCTGGGCTGGAAGTACGGAGGCGTGGCCTTCGACGTGGCCCTCCACTGGGGCACGCTGCTGGCGCTGCTGGCCGCCTTCTGGCGCGACTGGCTCGGCCTCGCGAGCGGGGCCCTGAAGACCGGCCCCGAGGGCGGCACGGCCCGCTCGACGCTGCTGCGCCTCGCCGTCGCCAGCGTGCCCGCGGCGGTCGCCGGGTTGCTGCTCCAGGACGAGGCCTCGACCCACCTGCGCGCGCTGCCGCTGCAGGCCACGATGCTGGTGGTGTTCGGGGTCCTGCTCTGGCTGGTGGACCGCGGGCGCCAGGGCGGCCGGTACGCGGACGTGCCGGGCTGGGGCACGAGCCTGCTGGTCGGCGCGGCCCAGGCCGTGGCGCTGGTGCCCGGCGTGTCGCGTTCCGGCATCACCATGACCGCCGCGCGGGCGTCGGGGATGGACCGCGTCTCCGCGGCGCGCTTCTCGTTCCTGCTCGCGACCCCGATCACCTTCGGCGCCGGGCTGGTCGAGCTGCGCCACCTGCCGCACGACCTGCCGGTCGCCACGCTCGCGGCGGGCGTGATCGCCTCGGCAGGGGTCGGGCTGCTGACCATCCATGGGCTCCTGCGCTGGCTCGGTCGCGCGGGTTTCGGAGCGTTCTGCGCGTACCGCGTGGCGTTCGCCGGGGCCATCGTGGCCTGGCTCGCCCTGCGCTGACGCCGGGGAGTCCCTTCCCTTCGCATCGCGTCCTTCCTCGCCGCACGCTCTCAGCGCAGGCGGTCCTTCTTCGTCATCTTGTCGGCGAAGTAGCGATTGAGCCGCTCGCGCAGCGCGACGCGAGCCCGGTGCAATCGCGACTTCACGGCCGCCACCGACAGACCGAGTTCCGTGCCGACCTCGGCGTTCGAGAGACCCCGGATGTCGCGCAGCACGAACACCGTGTGCAGCTCCTCGGGCAGGCGCTGGATGCCCTCCGCCATGACCTCCCGCATCTCCGCCGTCAGCAGTTCCTCGGCCGGCTGCGCCGACCAGTCGGGCAGCTGCAGCGGCTCGGCCTCCTCGTTCTGGCTCTGCGACTGGTCGAGCGAGATGTGGTTGTCGCGGCGCTTGCGGTACTTCATCAGGCTCGCGTTGGTCGCGATGCGGTAGAGCCAGGTCGAGAACGTGGACTCGGCCTTGAAGCCTTTCAAGCCGCGGTAGGCGGAGAGGAAGGCGTCCTGCAGCGCCTCGGCGGCATCGTCCTCGTGGCGCAGGATCTTGTAGGAGAGCCGGTAGACCTTGTCCTGGTAACGGCGCACCAGCTCGTCGAAGGCGCGGTTCTCGCCGCCCTGGGCGAACCGCACCAGCTCCTCGTCGGGCCGCGTACGGTAGTCGATCGTCGTCCGCTGATGGTCGGTCATGAGTCCTGCCGCAAGGAGAAGCCCTTCTGCTGCCGCGCGAGCGGGCCCAGGTAGACGGCCTCGCCAGCCAGGAGGGTACACGCTGGGCGAACGTTGTGCAGCAGGGAAGCAGGAAGCCGGTGCAGATCGGCGTCCCAGACCACCAGGTCGGCCGCGCACCCCGGGGCGATGCGGCCGAGCCCCGCCGAGCGGCCCGCCAGCGCCGCCCCGCCGGCCGTGTAGGCCCGGAGCGCCTGGTCGAGGCCGATGCATTCCCAGGGCGTGAAGCCCCCGGCAGGCGTGCCGTCGGTGCGCTGACGCGTGAGGGCCGCGTGCAGGCCGAGGGCCGGAACGGGGGCCTCGACCGGGGCGTCCGAGCCGAAGCCCACGGAGGCGCCCGTCTCGAGGAGGCTCCGCCAGGGGTAGGAGCGCCCGACGCGCGCGCCCCATCCCCGCTCGGCGATCTCGATGTCCGCGACGCAGTGCGCGGGCTGCAGGCTGGCCCACACGCCCAGCCGGGCGAAGCGCGGCCCGTCGGCCGGGTCCAGCAGCTGCACGTGCTCGATCCGCGGCGGCAACGCGAGCTTCGCGGCCGTCTCTGCGGACGCCTCGATGGCGTCGAGCGCCGAGCGAACGGCGCGGTCCCCGATGGCGTGGATCGCGACCGAGAGCCCGCCGCCAGCCGCCTGCGCCACCGCGCGCGCAAGCTCCGCCGGCGGCATCAGGTCCATGCCGGTCTCCGTGCTGCCCTCGTAGGGCTCCAGCAGGGCCGCGGTGCGCGAGCCCAGCGTGCCGTCGGCGAACAGCTTCACCGCCCCGTAGCGGAAGCGATCGTCCCCCACGCCGCTCTCGAGCCCCAGCGCCAGCGCAGCCTCGAGCCCCGCGTGCGGCAGGTGGGCGACCACGCGCAGGCACGGCAGGCTGGAGGCGCGCGTGAGCGCCCGAAGGAGCCGCAGCGCCTCGACACCCTCGAAGTCGTGCACCATGGTCACGCCGTGCTCGTGCAGCCGCCGCGCGGCGAACGCCAGGCGCTCGAGGTCCGAGCCGCGCACCGCGCGGGCCTCGAGCCCGGCGAAAAGCCGCACCGCATGTTCGCGCACGACCCCGGTGGGCTCGCCCGTCGCGTCACGCTCGATGCGGCCGCCTTCCGGGTCGGGCGTGCCGCGCGCCACGCCGGCTTCGCGCAGGGCCGCACTGTTCACCCACAGCGCGTGGTAGTCCTTGCTGTGCAACAGCACGGGCCGCTCGCCGCTCACCGCGTCCAGGCTCGCCCGCTCCGGTGGATCGCTCCAGGCGTTCGCGTCCCAGCCGCGGCCCGAGACCGGCCCGGCCCCCGGCTCCCCCGCGAGGAAAGCGGCGACCCGCCCGAGCGCCTCGCGGCGCGAGGCCGCCCCCGCGAGCGCCACCTCGTCGAGCGAGCGCGCCCAGGCCAGCAGGTGCAGGTGCGCATCCACCAGGCCGGGCGTCACCGTCGCGCCACCGGCGTCGAGACGCCCGGTGTCGGACCGCACGAGGGGCTCCAGTTCGGCCGCGCGCCCGACGGCCAGCACCCGCCCCCCCGCCACGGCGATGGCGTCCGCCCGCTCGTCCACGCGGCCGTCCGTCCAGACCCGGGCGTTCGTGACGAGGAGGCCGGCTCCCGGCTTCATGTCGTCGGGGCCTCGACGTGATTCACGAGCACGCCGATGCCCTGCACCTCGATCTCGACGACGTCCCCGGGGACCACGGGGCCCACCCCCGCGGGCGTGCCCGTCGCGATCACGTCGCCGGGTTCGAGCGTCATGATGTGCGAGATGAAGCTGACGAGGGCGGGCACCGGGTGCAGCAGGTCCACCGTGTTCCCGTGCTGGCGCTCCTCGCCATTCACGCGGCAGCGGACGGCGAGTGCGCCGGGCGCCAGCCCCACCGCCACCCACGGGCCCAGCGGCGCGAACGTGTCGAAGCCCTTGGCCCGCGTCCACTGCCCATCCGTGCGCTGGTAGTTCCGCGCGCTGACGTCGTTGAAGCAGGTGTATCCCGCGACGTAGTCGAGCGCCGATTCCGAGGAGACCGCCCGCGCGCGCCGGCCGATGACCACCCCCAACTCCGCCTCGGGGTCCAACCGCTCCACGCCGCGCGGGTACCGGATCGCCTCGCCCGTGGCGATGACGGCGCTGGGCGGCTTGAGGAACAGGAGCGGCTCGGCGGGCGCGTCGAGTCCTCCGGGCACCGCCGTCGCGCTCTCGGCGATGTGGTCGCGATAGTTGAGGCCCACGCACACGATCTTGGTGGGCTCGGCCGGGGGCAGGAGCACCGCGCGCGCCGCGGCGTCGCGCGGGCCGCTCACGCGGCCACCGAGCCAGGGCGGAGCCTCGAGGCGGACGAAGACGTCGCCCTCGCGGCGGCCCCAGCAATCCGCCCCTTCGAAACGATAGCGTGCGATGTGCTGGACTGCGGCGTCGGACATCACCTGCCCCCCGATGCGGATGCGGCATTCTGGCGATTCCCGCACCGGCGGGCAAATCGGCTCGTTTGACCGCTCTCTGCGCGCTCTGCTAGCGTCTGCACACTATGCCACGACGCCCTCCGAAGACCCGCCGAGCCTCACCTGCCGACACGCTTTCCCGCCGCATCCGGACCCGCAAGGCCCACCTCGGCGTCATCGGTCTGGGCTATGTCGGGCTGCCCCTGGCCGTCGAGTTCGCCCGGGCCGGTTTCAAGGTGACGGGCATCGACCTCAGGGAGGACCGCGTCAAGCTGCTGCTGCGCGGGCGCTCCTACATCCAGGACGTGCCCAGCAGCGACGTGCGTGACCTCGTGCGTTCCGGGCACCTGACCGCCACCACCGATTTCGCGGCGTTGCGCCGGGCCGACGCCGTGTGCATCTGCGTCCCCACGCCGCTCTCCAAGCAGCGCGACCCGGACGTCTCCTACATCGTGGCCGCCGTGGACCAGGTCAAGAGGTACGTCCACGCCGGCCAGCTCGTGATCCTCGAGAGCACCACCTACCCCGGGACCACCGACGAGCTCATCCTGCCGGAGCTCGAGCGGGCCGGGCTCAAGGTCGGCAGGGACTTCTTCCTGGCTTTCTCGCCCGAACGCGTGGACCCGGGCAATCCGGTCTGGCAGACCCGCAACACGCCGAAGATCGTGGGCGGCGTGACGCCGACCTGCACGAAGGTCGCGGTCGAACTCTACCGGGAGCGTCTCGACAAGGTGGTGCCGGTCTCCTCGACGCAGGTGGCCGAGATGGTGAAGCTGCACGAGAACACCTTCCGCAGCGTCAACATCGGCCTGGTGAACGAGCTGGCCTTGATGTGCGCACGGCTCAAGATCGACGTCTGGGAGGTCATCGAGGCAGCGGCCACCAAGCCGTTCGGCTTCATGCCCTTCTACCCGGGCCCCGGTCTGGGCGGGCACTGCATCCCGATCGACCCCTTCTACCTCTCGTGGAAGGCGCGGGCCAGCGGGTTCGAGGCGCGTTTCATCGAGCTCGCCGGCTACATCAACGGCCAGATGCCCGAACACGCCGTGGACCTCGTGGCGCGTGCCCTGAACACGCGCAATCGCTCGGTGCGTGGCTCGCGCGTGCTGGTGCTGGGGGTGGCCTACAAGGCCAACATCGACGACGTGCGGGAGAGCCCGTCGCTCGACATCATGAAGACGCTCGCGGACCGCGGGGCCAAGGTCGAGTATTCCGATCCCTTCGTGGCCTCGCTCGATTTCTTCGGGCACCGCATGAAGAGCACCCCGCTCACCCCGGCGCAGTTGCGCCGTTTCGACTGCACGGTGATCGCCACCGCACACGAGGCCTTCCCCTACGGGCTCATCCTGCGTCACTCGAAGAGCGTGGTGGACACCCGCAACGCGCTCAAGGGCAGGCGCTCGGGCAAGATCGTCAGGCTCTAGCGTCCGTCTCACGACGAACGGGGCGGCTCTCTCGCGAGGGCCGCCCCGAGTCGTTCCCGTGGGGCTAGTTCACGACTTCGTAGTCGGCATCCACGGCGCCGTCCCCACCTTCCCGCTTCTTCGGCGGCTCTTCCGGAGGCGTGCCGGGCGCGGGCTCACCACCACCCGGGGGCGGGCCGGCCTGCTGGTAGAGCGCGGCCGCGGCCTTGTGCCAGGCCTCCTGCAGCGCCTCGCTCGCCGCGGTGATGGCCGCGGTGTCGTCGCCCTTGAGCGCCTCGCGCAGACGGCCCAGTTCGCTCTCGACCCGCGACTTCGTCTCGGCGTCGAGCTTCTCGCCGTGCTCCTTGAGGTTCTTCTCCACCTCGTAGGCCAGCGAGTCGGCCCGGTTGCGCGCCTCGACCGTCTCCTTGCGGCGCCGGTCCTCTCCCGCGTGGGCCTCGGCGTCCTTCACCATCTTCTGGATCTCCGGCTCGTTCAGCCCGCTCGACGCCTCGATGCGGATGCTCTGCTCCTTGCCGGTGGCGCGGTCCTTCGCCGAGACGTGCAGGATGCCGTTGGCGTCGATGTCGAAGGTCACCTCGATCTGCGGCATGCCCGCGCGGCGCCGGCGGGATGCCGTCCAGGTGGAAGCGCCCGATGGTCTTGTTGTCGCCCGCCATCGGCCGCTCGCCCTGCAGGACGTGCACCTCGACCGTGGTCTGGTTGTCCGCGGCGGTCGAGAAGACCTCGCTCTTCTTGGTCGGGATCGTGGTGTTGCGCGCGATGAGCGTGGTCATCACGCCGCCCAGCGTCTCGATGCCGAGCGACAGCGGCGTCACGTCGAGCAGCACGACGTCGCGCACGTCGCCCGCCAGCACCGCGCCCTGGATGGCGGCGCCGATGGCCACGACCTCGTCCGGGTTCACGCCCCGGTGCGGCTCCTTGCCGAAGATCTGCTTCACCAGCTCCTGCACCCTGGGCATGCGCGTCGCGCCGCCCACCAGCACCACCTCGTCGATCTGCCTGCGGGTCAGCCCGGCGTCCTTGAGGGCCTTCAGGACCGGCCCGCGGCAGCGCTCGACCAGGTCGTCCACCAGCTGCTCGAGCCGGGCGCGCGTGAGCTTCAGGTTCAGGTGCTTGGGACCGTTCTGGTCGGCGGTGATGAAGGGCAGGTTGACCTCGGTCTCGAGCGTGCCCGAGAGCTCGCACTTGGCCTTCTCCGCCGCCTCCTTGAGGCGCTGCAGCGCCATCGCGTCCTTGCGCAGGTCGATGCCCTCCTGCTTCTTGAACTCGTCCGCCAGCCAGTCGATGACCCGCTGGTCGAAGTCGTCGCCGCCCAGGTGCGTGTCGCCGTTGGTCGAGCGCACCTCGAAGACGCCCTCGCCGATCTCGAGGATCGAGATGTCGAAGGTGCCGCCGCCCAGGTCGAAGACGGCGATCTTCTCGTCCTTCTTCTTGTCGAGGCCGTAGGCCAGCGAGGCGGCCGTGGGCTCGTTGATGATGCGCTTGACGTCGAGCCCGGCGATGCGGCCCGCGTCCTTGGTGGCCTGGCGCTGGGAGTCGTTGAAGTAGGCCGGCACGGTGACGACGGCCTCGGTGACCTTCTCGCCCAGGTACTCCTCGGCCGTCTGCCGCATCTTCTGCAGGATCATGGCCGAGATCTCGGGCGGCGAGTACTCCTTGTCGCCGACCTTCACCCGGGCGTCGCCGCCGGCGCCGCGCACCACCTCGTAGGGCACGAGCTTGCGCTCGCTCTCGACCTCATCGTACTTGCGGCCCATGAAGCGCTTGATCGAGTAGACCGTGTTCGTGGGGTTGGTCACGGCCTGCCGGCGCGCCACCAGCCCCACGAGCCGCTCGCCGCTCTTGGCGAAGCCGACCACCGACGGGGTCGTGCGGAAGCCCTCGGCGTTGGCGATGACCATGGGCTCGCCGCCCTCCATCACCGCCACGCACGAGTTGGTGGTGCCGAGATCGATGCCGATGACCTTGCCCATGGATTTCCTTCCTTCGTCGTGATGGACGGAGACCACGCCGGTCCTGGACACCCGCCGAACGGCGGGTCCGACCGGCGTGGCACGTCCGTGGGTGAACCGGGCCGCCCTTCCGGCTACCCGATCTTGACCTCGATCTCGCGCAGCCGGGCCTCCTCGGCCTTGGGCACGCGCACCTCGAGCACACCGTCCTTGCTGGTCGCCTTCACCTGGTCGGCGCGCACCGGCGCGCCCAGCGTGAAGGAGCGCTCGAACGTGCCGTACGTCCGCTCGCAGCGCAGCCAGTTGCCGTCCTTCTCCGAGCACTCCTGCCTGCGCTCGCCGCGGATCGTGAGCGTGTCGCCCATGACGTGCACCTTCACGTCCTTCTGGGCGACGCCCGGCAGGTCCAGGCGCAGGACGAACTGCTCGGGCGTCTCCTCGATGTCCACGACCGGCACGAAGTCGAACGCCGCGCGGGCGCTCGGCCGCCCGAAGGCGCTGTCGAACAGCCGGTTCATCTCCTCGTGCATGGTGAGCAGGTCCCGCATCGGCGGGGCCGCGGGATTCCAGCGGATGACTTGCATCGTGATGATCTCCTCTTGCTTGGACGATGACGTCTCGTCAGGCGCCGCGTCCGGACCGGCCCTGGCCGGGTCCGCGTGGCGCGTTCTCCTGGTTACCGGACCTTGAACGCAGGCCGTGTGCCAGCAGTTCGCGAATCGGCTAATCCGCTGTCTCACAGCGATCCCGGCGACGGAGGCCCTCATCACAGGCACTCGAACGGCCGCACGCGCGCCGCGTTCACCGCCGAAACAGCCACCGTTTCGCTGCGGAACGCGCTGTCCAGTCGGCGGACGCCGCGTTGGGCGGAGCACGTCCCTTCTGCTAGCGTGGCGCGCGATGCGAATCAGCCTCTTCCTCCCCCACGTCGGCGTCTTCGGTGGCGTGCGCCGCTTCCTCGAGCTGGGCAACGTCTGGAGCGCGGGCGGGCACGCCGTCACGCTCTTCCATCCCGGGGGCGAGCCGCCCGCGTGGCTCCCCTTCGCCGGGGCACCCGCCCGTCTCGACGAGGCCGCCCCCGGGGGCGCCAGCCGATCTCGCCCTCTGCGCCGACCCGCACACCTTCGACGCCTTCGCCGCCCGCGCGCCCGGTGCGCCGTCTACTACTGCGTGATCGAGGGCGACCCGGGCGTCGCCCGCGCGCTGGCGCGCCCGGACATCCGCCTCGCCGCCAACTCGGGGCCGCTGCGCCGCGCGCTCGAGCGGCGCTCGCGCCGGCCGGTGCTCGACGGCGTCGGCGGCATCAACACGCGACAGTTCCGGCCCGACCCGGCCCGACGCGCGGACGGCGCCGCTGCGCGTGCTGCTCAACGGACGCCGCTCGCGCCCCAAGAAGGGCACCGACCTCGTGCTGCGCGCGCTCGCCGGCGCTGGCCGGGCACGTGCCCGACGTTCGAGGTCGTGCTCTTCGACTGCGCTCGGACCGCAGAACCGGCAGGACCCGCGCGACGGCGCGCCCTGCCCGGCGCAACACGCGCTTCGTGCTCGACCCCACGCAGGAGGAGCTGGTCGCGCTCTACCAGTCGGCGCACCTGTTCGTGGCCGCCGAGCGCAAGGCGGGCTGGTGCAACACCGCGCTCGAGGCCATGGCCTGCGGCACCGCCGTCGTCTGCACGAGAAGCGGCACGACGCGACTTCGCCCGGGACGGCGAGAACGCGCTGGTCGCGCGCTGGCGGCACCCATTCGCCTGCGCCCGCTCATCGCCCGCGTCCTGCGCGAGCCCGCCCTGCGCGAACGGCTTGGCGCCGCAGGCCCTGCGACCGCCGCCGCGTGGACCTGGGAGATCCTGGCCGCGAAGCTGCTCGCCGCGCTGGTGCCGTAGCGGGAAGGGGGCGGGCCCCTCAGGGTCCGCCCCCTCCCGCACCGCGCCCACCCGCGCGCGGACGCCGGACACGCTCTCATCGCTGCGGCAGGTAGCCCGCCTTCTCCTCGCCCACCAGCAGCTCGTCCTTCGTGTAGATGAAGGCCTCGCGCCGGTAGTCCGCCAGCTCGTAGTCCTTCTCGAGGAAGATGGCGTCCTCGGGGCAGGCCTCCTCGCACATGCCGCAGAAGATGCAGCGCAGCACGTTGATCTCGTAGCGCTCGGCATGGCGTTCGCCGTGCGAGCGGGGGTGATCCGGGTCGTTCTCCGCGGCCTTCACGAAGATGGCGTCGGCCGGGCAGGCCACCGCGCAGAGCTCGCAGCCCACGCAGCGCTCCAGTCCGTCCTCGTGCCGCGCCAGGATGTGCAGCCCCCGGAAGCGCGGGAACATCACCAGCTTCTCGTTCGGGTACTGCAGGGTCACCGGCTTCCTGAAGAACTGATCGAGCGTGACACCGAGCCCCGTCGCCAACTCCTTGATCATGCTGCGGACTCCTCGCAGGCCGAGACGGTTGCCATCCGGACACCGGAGGCAGGATAGCCGGGGCTCGAACCCGGCGCAAACGAGGCGGCCCCGATGCCGGCGCCCGCTCCCGCCCGGCCTCGTGACTGTCGGGCCTGCCCGCCGCCCCTACAGCCTCGGCAGCGTGATGCCCCGCTGGGCCTGGTACTTGCCCGCCTTGTCCTTGTACGAGACCTCGCAGGGCGAGTCGCTCTCGAAGAAGAGCACCTGGGCGATGCCCTCGTTGGCGTAGACCTTCGCGGGCAGCGGCGTGGTGTTGCTGATCTCGAGCGTCACGAAGCCCTCCCACTCGGGCTCGAAGGGCGTAACGTTCGTGATGATGCCGCAGCGGGCGTAGGTGCTCTTCCCCAGGCACACCGTGATCACGTTGCGCGGGATGCGGAAGTACTCGACGCTGCGCCCCAGCGCGAAGGAGTTGGGCGGGATGAGGGCGACCGGTCCCTTGAAGTCCACCATCGAGGCGGGGTCCATGTTCTTGGGGTCCACGATGGTCGAGTTCACGTTCGTGAAGATCTTGAACTCGTCGGCGATGCGCAGGTCGTAGCCGTAGGACGAGACACCGTAGGAGATGGCTCCGGAGCGGACCTGCTTCTCCTCGAACGGATCGATCATCTTGTGCTCGCGGCACATCTGCCGGATCCAGTGGTCGGGACGGATGGACATCCTCATTCCTCCGAAGGGTTGAAGCGGCCCAGCATCCGGACCGCATGGACGAGTTCGGGCAGCAACAGCCGCTTCAGCGCCAGCTCCACGGCGGCGCGTGAGCCGGGCAGCAGCACGACGAGGCGGCCGCGCGCGACGAAGGCCTCGGCGCGCGAGAGCCAGGCGGCCGCGCCGACCTGCCCCGCCGAGAGCACGCGGAACAGCTCGCCGAAGCCGGGCACGGACCGCTCGGCGAGTGGCGCCAGCGCCTCGGGCGTGCGGTCGCGCGGGCCGAGGCCAGTGCCGCCGGTGACGATGAGCACGTCCACTTCGGCGCGCGCCAGGGCCGCGCGGGCCGCGCGCCGCAGGGCGGCGGGCTCGTCGAATAAGAACATGAAATTCATTCCAAGAGGATGATCTCGGTCATGGTGGAAGATGAATTCGTCCCGGCAGTGGTGGCAGTCATCACCAAGGTCAACCGCACCGGCAACTTCGGTGACGGCAGGATCTCGTCTGTCCGGTGGAAGAGTCAGTCCGCATAAGGACCGGCGAGAGGGGGAGCGTGGCCATATCATGAGCGGAGTCGAAAAAACCGTGGAGAGCGTAGTGGAAAGTGCGATTCCCCGCGCCAAAGATCCGGTAACCATCGCTCACAGCAAACAGGTGGTGGAGGGAATGCTGAAAGGCTTTCCCAAGAAGACGATTGAGGTGAGAAGCAAGCACGTGGTGGTCAAAGATTCCTGCGAGGTCGAGCAGAAGATCGATGCCAACAGCCGTACCATTCCCGGCATCCTCACCAATCGGGGCTGCGCTTACGCCGGCTCCAAGGGCGTGGTCTTCGGGCCCATCAAGGATATACTGCATATCACCCACGGCCCTATCGGCTGTGCGTATTTCACCTGGGGCACCAGAAGAAATCTCATGAGCAAAGAAGAAGGCAGAGACTGCTTCGCCGGCTATTGCCTGAGCACTGACGTCAAGGAGACGGATATCGTCTTTGGAGCGGAGAAGAAGCTGGCTGCAGCCATTCGAGAGGCTTATGCCATCTTCAAGCCCGAGTGTATCTCGGTCTTCTGCACCTGCCCCATCGGCCTTATTGGCGACGATATCGAGTCCGTCTGCCGCAAAGCCGAGGCGGATCTGAGGATCAAGGTCATCCCCGTGCGATGCGAAGGCTACCGCGGCGTCAGCCAATCGGCAGGCCACCACATCGCCTCCAATGCCCTGATGGAGCATCTGGTGGGCAGCGAAGAGCTGGAAGACCCCGGGCCCTTTGACGTCAACGTCTTCGGCGAATACAACATCGGCGGAGACTACTGGGTGGTCAAGGATCTGCTGGAGAAGGTGGGATACAGAGTAGTCAGCCCCTTCACCGGCGACGCCTCCTTCCATGATATCGCCAAAGCCCATCGGGCCAAGCTCAACATCCTGCTCTGCCACCGCTCCATCAACTACACCAACCGCATGATGGAAGAAAAGTACGGCGTTCCCTGGCTGAAGGTCAACTACCTGGGCGTAGAAGACACTATCAAGACCCTGCGGGACATGGCCGTCTTCTTCGACAACCCGGATCTGACCAAAAAGACAGAGGCAGTAATCGCCGAGGAGATGGCCAAAATCCAGCCGGTCATTGATATGTACAAAAAGAGGCTGGCCGGAAAGAGGGTCATGATCCTGGTGGGAGGATCGCGTGCTCATCATGTCCGCAATATGTTCGAGACCCTGGGCATGGACGTGGTCGTGGCCGGCTACGAGTTCGCCCACCGGGATGACTATGAGGGCAGAAAAGCGCTCTCCAGCATCGTTCATACCGGACAGTCCAAGGTCCTGGCCGATATCCACTACAAACGCGATCCCAATGTGGTTTCGCCCTACGACGATGCCGCTATCCAGAAGAAGAAAGAAAAAATTCCAAGACTGATGGACTATGAAGGCCTGCTGCCCGATATGAAAGACGGCCAGGTCATGATCGACGACTACAGCCATCACGGTGCGAGCGCCTGGTGAAGGATCTAGGAATAGATCTCTTCTGTTCGGGAATCAAAGACAAGTACGTCTTCCAGAAGATGCACATCCCCTCCAGGCAGATGCACTCCTATGACTACAGCGGTCCTTACACCGGATTTGAAGGATTCGTTCAGTTCGCCAAGGACATCGAAAATGAAGGAGTTAGTAAATTGAACGCGTTAGAAAATAAAGGAGCTGTAAAATGAAAAAACAAGTTACACTCCTGCGCGAATTCACAAAAGGTTTATGGGAAATAAACCCGACGTTCAAACAAATACTTGGAATGTGCCCTACACTTGCTGTTACTGTCTCTGCAATAAATGGAATTGCAATGGCGCTTGCAACAACTTTTGTGCTGGTATTTTCAAGTTTACTCATATCGCTAATAAGAAAATGGATTCCAAGTCAGGTTAGAATTGCAGCATACATTGTTATCATTGCAACATTTGTAACAATAGTAGATCTTGTGATGAAGGCTCAGTTTCAGGAATTAAGCAAAGCTCTCGGACCATTTATTCCGCTTATAGTTGTAAACTGTATTATTCTCGGAAGAGCTGAAGCGTTCGCATCAAAAAACAATGCGCTAAGATCGGTTCTGGATGCACTTGGTAATGGTGCCGGATTTTTAATTTCACTTTTTGTTCTTGGCGGAATCAGGGAAATTATAGGTTCAAGAACAATTCTTGGCTACCAGGTCTTACCAAACGGATTTGAACCATGGTTAATTATGATTCTTCCGGCTGGTGCATTTTTAACTCTTGGCTTAATGATGGGTTTTGCAAATATGTATATCGAACGTAAGAAAAATCTTGAACGTGATGCTTTGATTGCTCAATATAAGCGGGTTGGCAGAGATGAAATTACGGATGAAGTATTAAAAGAGGCAGGAGTATAATTATGGAACTGTTAATAATTTTTATTTCCGCGGCCTTAGTTAACAATTTTGTTCTTTCATACTTCCTTGGAATTTGCCCTTTTATTGGAGTATCAAACAAAACATCTTCTGCTATTTCAATGGGAATGGCAACAACTTTTGTAATGGTGCTTACGGCAATTGTAAGCTGGCTGCTTTTTAATCTGATTCTTGTTCCTTACAAATTAGAATTCTTGCAGATTCCATCGTTTATTCTAGTTATTGCTGCATTAGTTCAGTTTGTTGAGATGGTAATTAAAAAAGTTTCTCAGCCATTATATAGAGCTCTTGGAATTTTTCTTCCGTTGATAACAACTAACTGCGCGATACTGGGCTTAGCATTGCTTGCATCTATGAGGGAATATAATTTTCTTGAAAGCGTTATTTTTGGATTTGGCGCCGGTGCTGGTTTTACTCTTGCCTTGGTAATTATGGCTGGAATAAGAGAAGAGCTTGATTTAGCAGATGTTCCAAAACCATTTCAAGGTGCACCGATTACTTTAATTGTTGCCGGAATTTTAGCGCTTGCATTTATGGGTTTTGCGGGGATGATTTAGTAAATAATGAATAAAGAAATCTGAAAACAGAAGTAGAAATTAATATTATCGTTTGACGTTTCACATTTGACGTCTGATATTTAAGGAGATAAAAATGATATCACGAAGAAATTTCTTAAAGATTGCAGGATTAACTTCAGTTGCACTTGGCGCTGGCTATACAACTGGAAAACTAGCCGGAAATTCAAAATCAGTTTATTATGCCGTGCATGGATTTATCCCTGCGGATGAACAAGTTATAAGTAATCTTGTTACTGCATTTAAGAACAAAGTAAAAAGTAATTCTGAACCGGTTGTTTTTGCTGATTCAAAAATCGGAGAAGTAATACGCCGGCTTGATATGCAAACAAAAAACAATTTGTTTTCAAATAGCGGCTCTATCACTTATAGAATTAAAAGATTAGACAAACAAGCAGATTCAGATATAATTGTAAGTGATGGAAACAACTCAATCTATTCTTTAGCTGATTTGAATTCTTCTTTATCAAATCTTAGAATGACCTTAAAAAACAAAAAAGCAGAATATTTCTTTACTGCCGAATACAGCGAAATAGATTTTCTTTCTTCCGTTTTTAAAGCCAACAAAAAAGAAGTTGTGATTGAAAATGAAAAAGGTCTGGTTGAAAGAATTTCTCTGGATAAAAATTATAAAAATATTTGGATTGATGGCCCCAATGGTAAAACAGTCTTACAGATAGAAAACGGATTAGCACAAGTGCATACATCAACTTGCAGACATGGAATTTGCAAACATTCTATTGCAAGCGGTGTAGGAAATATAATTGCTTGTGCGCCAAATAAAGTTTTGGTAAAAATAGAACTGGCATAGTTTGAAAAATGCAATTGCATATGGTGCTCTGGTAATTGTTCTTTTTCTTATTGGTTTTTTTGCTGCGAGAAATAGTGTTAAAGAATTAAAAATAATTAAGCGCACGCAAATCATTCTAGGAACAGTTGTGGATATCCAGGTGCGTGATGCAGATGAAAAAAAATCTGAAGAGGCAATTAAGAAAGCTTTTGCAGAAGTTAAACGTATTGATGATTTGTTCACTACTTACAATGAAGAAAGTCCTGTTTGGAAAATAAATAAAAACATCGATACACAAATAGTAGTTGTCGATCCTGAAATTTATGGTTTAATTGTTCTTTGTGATTCTATCACAAAAATTTCTAATGGATGCTTAGATATAGGTTTAGACAATCTAACTCATGCGTGGGGATTTTATACCGATGATCAAAATCTTCCATCCAAAGAAACTATTGATTTGGCTCTATTAATAAGTGGCTGGAAAAATATAAAGCTGCTCGGCAAAAATAAAATTTTAAAAAAATCAAATGTCGGATTAAACTTTGGTGCCATTGCAAAGGGTTACGCTGTTGATAAAGCCTTGGATGTTTTAAAAAAATCCGGAATTAAAGAAGCGCTGGTAAATGCAGGTGGAGAAATCAGTGCGATTGGCTATGATTGGATAGTTGGCATTCAGCATCCGCGCGAAACTAATTCAATTATAAAAACAATTAAATTGAACGACTATACTGTTGCAACATCTGGAGATTATGAACAGTATTTTGAAATTGATGGAAAACGTTATCATCACATACTCGATCCTAAAACAGGTTATCCCTCAAGTGGCTTGCAAAGTGTTACGATAATACATAAAGAAAATACAATTGCAGATGCACTTGCAACAGCAGTTTTTGTGATGGGAAAAGATGAGGGAATGAAGTTAATAGAAAATTTAAATGATACGGAAGTAATGATAATCGATGATAAAGGAAAGATCTTTTATTCATCAGGATTTAAAAAGTTTTTAGTAGAATAAAATTTAAAAAGTAAAGTCAGAGTTATCTTGCGCGAACCTGCCTGCGGTAGACAGGGTCGAAAGGTGACGGTCGTCTTCGATAAGCTCAGACTGAAAAAGTTGTATTTTATTCCGTTCGCCGCTGTAACGCAATTGTTTTGGGATATTAAATTAAGATTGTAAGATGCTGAAACGAGTTCAGCATGACAGTAGAGAAAAGAAATTAAAGGAAACTAAAATGGATTTTACATTAATTATTGCCATTGCCACAATGGGCGGACTTGGATTTATATTTGCAGGTGCACTCGCAATAGCAGATAAAAAATTACGCGTGGAAGAAAATCCTAAAATTGCAGAAGTAAATGATATTCTTCCAAATGCAAACTGTGGTGCTTGCGGAAATGCAGGATGCTATGATTTTGCAGTAAAAGTTGTAGCTGGCGAAGCAAAGATTAGTGGCTGCCCTGTAGGCGGGCAGGATGTTGTTGATGAAATAGCACGCATACTGGGCATGGAAAGCTCGCAAAGTGTTAAACTTGTAGCTCGTATATTATGCAATGGCGGAACGGCCGAAGCAGTTAAAAAATCTAACTCTGATTATTCTGGACCTCAAAGCTGCTCTGTCAAAAATATTGTTGCTGGTGGCGATAAAATGTGCTTATATGGCTGTCTTGGCGGCGGAGAGTGTGTTGACGTTTGTCAATTCGGTGCAATATTTATGAATGAAAACGGATTGCCAACCGTAGTAGAAGAACTTTGCACCGGATGCGGTCAGTGTGTTGACGCTTGTCCCCGCGGTGTAATTGAAATTCATCCCGAGGACAGAGAATTATTTGTATTCTGTAAAAACCATGACGATCCCAAACGTTCTAAAGAAGTCTGTAAGGTAGCCTGTATTGGTTGCGGAATTTGTGCACGTAAATCTGATGGCTCCGTTGTAATGAAAGATTTCTTACCGGAGATTGATTATTCAAAATTAGATTTATCAAAAATTCCATTAGACAAGTGTTCAACAAATGCAATAAAATTACTACATCCTGAAAAGGCAGCAGAAATATTGAAGGAAGAAAATATTAATGTCTGTTAAAATTCGATCGTTCATTCCTTCCCGAACGCCTTCAGGAACGGGATCTATTCTATCAAAACAGATCTTGAAAGAAGTTCAGGCTGACGGAAAGATAAATGCATAACGAAGAATTAATAGAAGACGGAATTGTTAAGGAATCAAAAAATGGAATTGCTACAATTGTAATTTCAAATTTTGATCACTGTGAAGAATGCACGGCAAAACTTTATTGCAAACCTGGCAGCGCATTGGAAAGAAGTCTTACTGTTAAAGATCCGTTCGGTGTTAACCCGGGAGATAAAGTCCGCGTGTCTGTCAATGGAAGCAAAATTCTCTCCGTTACTTTTTTGTTGTATGGGATTCCACTAATCCTTTTACTAGCAGGAATATTTATCGGGCTTCAGATTTTTAGCAGCAATGCAGAATTTTTTGCAATGCTATTCTCTCTTGGATTGATTTCAATATATGTAGCGGCTTCTTTTATCTATTCAAAAATGAAAAAAAACAAATCGTCTTCATATCCGGAAATTATATTTGTATACTCCCATCAGTAATTTCTTATCTTAAATGACTTAAAAAAATTAAAAGGCTAATTGTTGCAATAGTTGGTTTTACTGTTTTAGCTATTGGGATTATAATGATAATTTTTCCCGGACCAGCGTTTGTAATGATTCCAATTGGGTTATCAATTCTTGCAACCGAATTTGTCTGGGCAAAAAAATTACTAGAAAAAGTGAAAAAAGGCGCACAAAAAACTAAAGATAAGTTATTTATTATTGGAATTATTATATGCATAGTATAAAAAAACACAGTACGTCAAGTAAGCATATTTCTTACAAAAAACAATAATCCTTAATATCAGAAGCCAAAATTTTGAGGAATAAAAATCAAGGGACTCTGAAATTTTCAGAGTCCCTTTTTTTATTAATTTAATTTATTTATTTCTACTTCAAGCTGGCCAACCAAGATGTTAAACTGAGTAATTACTGCTTTAATAGTTTCCGGTTGAGTTAGATCAACACCTGCATTTTTAAGTTGTTCCATCGGGTGATTATTACCGCCTGATTTGAGCAAAGCAAGAAAATTTTCCATAGCAGCTTTTTTCTCAACATCAGTTCCGTCAGTAATGTTGTTATAAATCTGTGCGGAAGAAGCAAAGCATGTCGCGTACTGATAAACATAAAAAGGAGTTCTGTACATGTGAGGAATTCTTGTCCACACATAGTTTATGAACTCATCTTTTTCTACCGAATCACCATAATATGCATCAAATAGACCGGACATAATTTTAGTTAAAGTTTCAGCTGTGACAGATTCACCTTTTTCAATAAGTGTGTGAACCTGTAGTTCATAATCAGCTAAAAGTGTTTGGAAATAGAATGTACCGGTAATTCCCTGAATAGCTTGCTGAAGTAAATTTATTCTTTCTTTAGGATCAGCAGTTTTAGATAGCATATAGTCGAGTAATAATCTTTCATTAAATGTAGAAGCTACTTCTGCCACAAAGATAGTATAAGATGCCGTAGCAAAAGGTTGGTTTTCCTGTGAATACAAAGTATGCATGGTATGCCCAAGTTCGTGCCCAAGAGTAAAAACGTTATCAAGGGTTCCATTGTAGTTCATCAACATATAAGGATGAACTCCATAAACTCCAGCTGAGTATGCACCAGCACGCTTTCCTTTGTTTTCAAAAACATCTATCCATCCGCCTTTAAGGGCGTTAGTAATTTTTTCTTTATAATCAGAGCCCAATGGTGTAATGGACGCAAGTACCCAATCTTTTGCTTCATCATAAGGATATGTTTTTAAGAAATCTGTTAAAGGAATAGATCCATCGAAGCTATAATATTTATCAAGCCCAAGTAGTTTCTTACGCAAACGATTATATTTTTGAAGTGGTTTGGTATTATCTTTTACTGTATTCACCAGGTTTTCATACACAGCCACGGGAATATTGTTTCCATCCAACTCTGCTGCGAGAGAAGAACTATAACCTCTTGCCCGAGCGCCGGCCCAGTCGCTTTGACAAACCGCACTGTAAATTGATGCATATGTGTTTTCATTTTTCTTAAAAACACCGTAATGTGCTTCGAAGGTTTTTTGTCTGTCTTCCTGATTATGGTTGGTAGCAAGCACAAGACCATAATTTCCGTATGTAGTACTTATTGAATCTCCATTTGAAAGGGCAACAACGGGGAAATCTATATCAGCCGTTGTAAGATTCGAATAAATATCACTGGGAGAAGCATTGACTCTTGAAAAATATGAAAGAAGTTCTTCTTTGTCTGCAGTAAGTACGTGTGTCTGCTGCCTGTAAAGTTCCTCAATCCCGAATCGATAAGGCTCGAAAGATGGATTCTCATCAAGCCATTTCTTCATTGTATACCATGGAATTTCCAGAATTTCTGGATTTATCCAGGAAGTTGCCACATTAAATTCTGCAAACATAGCCTGTACTTTTTGCAAGTTAGCACCCATTTGCTGGTTACGTGTATCAAGATCACGCGAAAGCTGAGGAAATCTGTAGACCTTATAAGACAAAATTCCAAGCTCGTCATTTAGCTGCTGAACTTTTAATAAATTTTCAGGGCTTTCTTTAAGCTTCCCTTTAAATGTAACGATCTTATCCATTTTGCTTTTCAAATTTGTCAAATCATTTTCCCAGTCTGTCCAGCTGGAATATATGTCATCTAAATTCCATTTAAATTCAGTTGGGATTTCGTCTCTGTTATCATAGACTTTTTGTGCAGAAATATTTCCTGCGAGAATAAACGAAACTGCGAGAAACAAATAATATTTAAGCATATGCATCCTTTTGATTTTTATTGATTGTTATAGTACTAATTTACAGACTCCTTATTAGCATAAAAAGATATTAAGAAAATCTTCGAAAATATTTTTTAATATTTATTTTCTCTTAGACAACAACTATATGAGTGAAACCCCATTAAACGTTGGAATAAATTAAAACCATTGATGTATAATAAACGATTAGCATTGTTAGAATTTAGTCAACAATACATTTTGTTTTACACTTAATTTTATAAGAATAATAAGTCATCTCAAAATTTTTTTGACCAACGGTGAGATAGACAAATAGATGGGTGAGAAATAATTTAAGAGACCTTTTGCGGCGCGGAAGTTTTAATTCCACTTACTTTTAGAATACTAACAATTAGTAAAATGGCGCCAACCCACCGGATTGGGCTAAGAATATTATCGTGAACAAAATATTCTAATGCCACCGCGACTAATGGAAAAGCCAACTCACATATAGTAGCTACCGAAGCGCTAATATTTTTCAGGCCATAGTAGTAAAGAAAAATTGCCGGACCGCCTGTAGTGAAGGCTATTAATAAAAATATCCAAATCTGATCATTGGTGATTTGTGAAATTGATGCTATTGTTCCGGAGGATAACACAATAATAATCATAATTAAAGATGTTATTGAAAAACGAAGATAGGTTCCAAGTTCATAGCTTACATTTCTTAGTGCCCGCTTGCTTAAAACCGTAGATGAACCGAAACTGGCTGCTGCTAAAAGAGCAAATAATGCGGCAAGGGTTGTTTTATCACCGGGATCAAGATTTGGCAGATGTAATCCGAAAGTCATCAAATAGGCACTAAACGTAGCAATGCCAGCCCACAGAAAAAATTCTTTTTTTAATTTTTCTTTCAGAATAATCCCAGCAAGGGCAATGGCAAAAATAGGCTGCATTTTCTGGATGAACACAACGATGGAAAGGTTTATATAATCAACATAGAACAAAGCCTTTGTAATAGCCATAGTACCAATAGCTCCACCAAATAACGCCACACCAATAAAAGCTAACCAGTCTTTTGGTTTTAAAGTTCTAATAACGGAAAAATACTTTCTAAAAAATGGAGTTAGAATTAATGCAACGATAGAACTTTCCACAAAGACAACAAGTGTTACAGGTAAGCTATATAAAGAAGGCCGCAGTACTATTCCATCAACAGCCCAAAGCGATGCTGCGATTATTACAAATACCGGTGAAAATAATTTTAAACCATGTCCTTTTATTTTTTCCTTGCTCAATTACTCACTCATTTATTTTTTTTGGATGGAAACACATCCAATTTTATTTTAATAATCAGAATGTAGAGCGCAAAAATTATTGTTACCACATTAGCAATCATGATCGGATAAGAGGTTATCATAAATCCATTGTGTTCAAAATGCAGCAAAAACATTCAAATATGATTCCAAAATTCTTAGATTAATTGGATGAAACGTAAATTATACAAAATGCTGTAAAATACAATAGATCCATATTTCTCGATTAATTTGGTAGAATTATTAGTAAACAACAAAGCCTAATTGATTAAAAATACGGTGAAGCAATCTGGTAAATTTTACCCATTCTAATTGAAACCTTACTTATTTGTCCCCTCAGCAATTAGAAATTATAACAGAATCACAGCCTCTTAATGGAATAATAATTGCATAATCTCATAAAAATAGGACGGTAAAATTCGGTTTATCTGTAAGATTACCGAATGACTTTAATTAAACAATTTGAGGTAGGTTCAGTGGAAGATCAACTCACTAAAGAAAAAATTTCCGGGAAATTAACTGAAGATTTTGATATAGATCTTGAAAAAACTATTAACAAAACAATTACACCAATTGAATTGCCGAATTGGGATAAAGCAGAAACCTCTTTGCAAAACAAACTGCAATTTGTATTAAGAAGAGTAAGCCTTTCAAAGTCGCTTCAAGATGATGAAGTTTCTAAATGAATTAATGCATCAAACGAATCCTATGAACTTTCAGCTTTGCGTACATATCTTCTGTTAAGTTGTGTTAACATGATTGGAGAAATTAGTAATGTTGATACCCCGGTGACATTTTTATCCTGGCTTGATACAAGCAATTCTGTTACAACCAGAAGCATACGTGAAGAATCAATAAGCAAAGCAATTAATTCTGTTGGTGTTGTAGATGATCAAAAGAAAGCGGTTAAGCTTATAAAGTCTGTTTTTGCACAATACAGATTAACAAATTCAGTAGACTCAAATTACTTTTCTTTTTTTACAGGTGCTCTTGATAGTGGTACGCAAAATTGGATTGGGACAGATTGCTGGATATATCAAGATAATCCCCTGGAAAAATGGGCAAATCTTCAGAATGTTAAAGAAGGCTATACTAACATTGCTTCAGCAGAAAATAAAAGATTAACTAATGCACGTAAACGATGGGATGGGCTAGATTTAAATCAAAAATTATTTGAAGTATCACAATTTCTGGAATTTTTATTTAACCAGTATAATCTTTGCCAAGTTAATTCTCCTATTAAAATGGACAAAGATCCAGTAGCAAAAGTCTGGAAAGATATTGATGTGGCAGTTGGTGAATATAAAGTTAATTATTTATCCAACTCTTTGTTCAATCAAATTGGTGCGGACGGACAAAAATTTAAATTCAACGAGGTAAGGTGCATTTTTAAAGAAGAAGAATTGATTGTATTTGAGGGCGATGTTAGAGAAAAGGACAGAGAGTTGTGGTTAAAGCGTCTTTCTGAGTGGGTAAAAACAAAAATAGATTCTGAAAATGCAAGTGGAGAAACCATCTTTCTAAGCCCCAAAAATCAGGCTCTGGTACTCTCCGGTGATAATTTAGCGACCTTACTTGAGAAGTGGATCGATAAGGCAGTAAAAAATATATTAGATAAAAAATAACTGGGGGAAACAGGGGTAAATTGACAAGCAAAAAATCACTGCTGCAAACAGTGGTTTTTTTGTTTTAAATGAAAATTAACTTTCAGCTAATCTTATAGACAATCTTTTTGTTGTAGTAAAGTGAGTGTGAAAGACTGTTGATGCTGATTTCGGAATATGAACATCAATTGACGTTTCTTTAAATAAAAACTCGAAGCTTAACTGATTAGGATTTTCTTGTGAGAGTTTTTTGGCTTTTTTCTTTTTCATATCTCCGCGTGTTCAGAAAAGAAATTTTAAACAAATCATGATAAATCTGTGGGGGCTAATCTAAAACTTTTTATCTATAAAAAGAAGGAACATGAAAAATTAATCAACATTAATTTTTACAAACAAAAAATTTTCATCAAAGTTGTAATATCTTTTTACAAATATTTTAGAATCACCTTCGATTAACGATCAACAAGAATTGCAAATCAGCGTTAAAAAATATTTTTTTAGAAAATCAATCAAATTTACTTTCCATCGTACTCAATATTTTTTAAGTAGTGAGAAGGGTCCATATTTCTCAGAAAAACAGGAATTGTTTTAAAAATAATTTCTTCACCCGGTTCAAGTTTATTAATATTAGCTACAGAAGGTTTTGCATCAATCAAATAAGTAACTATAATATTGTTTAACGTTTCATTACTTATGTTTTTGATTGTTCCTTCATAGCGCGCAAAATCTCTAGCCTGCAACCCTGGTGCATCAATATTTACGGACTCTCTGTTTTTTACATAGTTTGCTTCAATTGTAACAACTTCCTTCTCCTTAATAAAGTTGTCGTAAGCAAAATATCCTGCAACTACCAACAAAATAAAAATTACAAACTTTTTCATAATAACTCCTCTCGATTGATTTATTAAGCTACAGTTGCGAAACACAATAAGTTTTAAAATGGCCAATCATAACTAAATATGATTAAATGATAAACAGCATGGTGAAATTAGGTATGTTTTTCACAAAAAGTGCACCAGGAATAATCGAAACTTATTAGCAGATCTATTTAAAAAAAGCACTATTTCTAAAGACTTCCTTAATGCTCGCTGCAAATTTACTTTTTAGCACTAGAAAATTTTCTGGAGCGGCAAAAAAGGATTTTATTCAGGCAAAAAATCAATTAGTTATGTAAGTTAATTGTATTTTTGGGCCAATGTCCGGTTATCATATTCTAAAAAATAAGTTATAAATAAATGCTCAAAATGTGGCAAGTATCACTATTTGATTCATTACGATTCAATAATTAAAGGCTAATTATAGCCATTTAACTCTATCCCAGTTCTTCAGGACCTCTTTTTCGAACAAATTAAGAACAAAACGAATGTGGCCCTTAATTTGTGCTATAATAAAACAAAACATATTTAATAATAACACTTTGGATATAAAATGATGCACGCTATCCCTACACTGGACAATAGAATAAATACTGGTCTTGAAGATTTTATTAGGGAAACCAATGGGGATGTTCTAATTGAAAAGGTAAATTTTTCAAGAGCTACATTTAAAGAAGCCCAGGAATTCAAAGACAGATTAGTATATGATATTCTTACAAATAACTTAAAGATAATAGTTGATTTAAGCTGTTGTGAGTATATAGATTCGACATTTCTTGGTGCGTTGGTTGTAGTTCTTAAGAAAATGGCAGAACGTAGCGGCGAAATTAGATATGTAATTCCACAGCCTTCAGCGCTGTACTTATTTAAGATTACCGGTCTTTACGGTGTTCTGAATTTATATCTTAATAAAACCGAAGCTCTTGAAAATTTTGCATAAAGAAGTTAATCATTAAAAAAGGTATTGAGTAATAATTTAATATTTCAGAGTAATACGCGATAGCAGATATGATGGAAACAATATTTATATCAATAGTATTTATATGGATAGTTATCTTCGGCTATCTTTTGTGGAAGATTGCTGTAAAAGAAGAGAAGAATGAAATTATGAAATTGTCTTGATAATATGTTCACCCGGACCAGTGAAATTTTATGACCGCAGTTAATGCGGTTTTTTATTTTAAACCTGCTATTTAATCATTCCAAACAACATTCTAAGCTTTGAGAAACTACTGCTTTTAGTTATTTTTACAACGCATCCGTAGCTCAGTTGGTAGAGCAGTAGACTCTTAATCTATTGGTCGGGGGTTCGAGTCCCCCCGGGTGTACAAAGGAATTTTTGACAGCATAAAACGCAATATTTACCCTCCAGACAGAGGGTTTTTTGCTTTATATCTGTATTTTTATCTGTAAAAGTTTTGAAGTATTAAATTCTTAAGGATTTTTTCTGGGAGAAAATATTTTGAAAAACATAATTCTATTATTTGTTTTTTTTACATCAATCATATCCACCGTTTATTCACAGGATATTGAAGATACATTAATGATCTATGGACGTAATAGATTTTATAAAACTCATCTTCCACTCGGATATAATTATGAAAAAAACTATCCCGTGGTTTTTGTTTTTCATGGCGGGTTAGGAAATCCAGATATTATAGAAGAACAAACAGGTTTTTCAAAAAAAGCAGATCAGGAAGAATTTATTGTCGTTTATCCATACGGGACAGGACCCTTTGACAAAAAACTTTTAACCTGGAATACTTGGGATTGCTGTGGATATGCTGATAAGAAAAACATAAATGATGTCGATTTTATTCAAGCTGTTTTAAACCAGGTGAAATTAAAATACAATATTGATGATAAAAGAGTTTATGCGACGGGTTTATCCAATGGAGGGATGATGTGCTATTTGCTTGCATGCGAATTGCCAAATCAATTTGCTGCAGTTGCACCAGTTGCTGCGTCTATGTTTGATACGGTTTCGTGTAATCCCAAAAGTGAAATATCGCTAATAATTTTTAACAGTGTGGATGATCAGCACATTCCATACAATGGCGGTGTAGGTGAAGAATCTTTAGTTGAGGTGGAAAAACTGCCCGTGGAAACGGTTCTTAATTTATGGGTAAATAAATATAATTGCTTTTTGATGAACGAATCAGAAAGCGACTCATTCCGTAAAACGAGTTACAAAAACAATAACGGAACTGAAATTGTTCTTTACAAAATGTTAAGCGGCGGACATTCATGGCCGGGTGGTGAGAAGATTAGAAAATTTGGCAATGAGCCGGTAAAAAATGTTTCCGCAACAGATTTGATTTGGGAATTTTTTAAGAATAATCCCAAACAATAAAATGAAAGAGAATATTTAAACCTATTTTCATCAAAGCAATTTTAAGAAAAGATCGTGTTGATTTTGGCTCTTAAGTTGCGTTATTTATAAAACCTTTTAGTCCAACCATTTTACTTCCTTTCCAGTCTGTGATTACCTTTAATTTCTTTTAAGGATTGGCTATTATTCAGTATCAATAAAAATTAATTAGGGAAATAAATGGCGATTGAACAAAATAAAGTTGTAACTATGAATTTTACACTAACCGACGATCATGGCAACGTTCTTGATTCTACGGATCAGGGCGGACCATTTTCTTATCTATCCGGCAACAATATGGTTTTACCAAAACTTGAAGAAACTGTTAACGGGATGATAATCGGGACAAAAAAGAGTTTAAAACTTAGCGCTGTAGATGGTTATGGAAATTATAACGAAGAAGCTATTCAGGTTGTTGGAAAAGAAGATTTTCCCGAAGATTTTGTTTTAGAAGTTGGAATGGAATATATGGCAAGTAATCCCGATGGAGTGCAGATGCCGTTTATTATTACCAATGTTGATGACGAAGAAATTACAATTGACTTTAATCATCCTCTTGCAGGAAAGAATTTAAACTTTGATATCGAATTGGTTGATGTTAGAGATGCCACAGCTGAGGAGTTATCACACGGTCACGTACATGGACCGGGCGGGCATCATCACTAAGTAGAAATGTACGGGGTATAATTTACAATTAAGAATTGAGAGGATTGGAATATTTTCAATCCTCTTTTTTATTTTTGATTATCTAATTAAAAGAAAATATGGATAACGTGGCAATCATAAGTTTATCGGAATTTCAACACGTTCTTGGTAATCACAAATCAGTGTGCTTTTACCTCAGCACGCCTGAATGCAATGTTTGCAAAGTACTGAAACCAAAAGTGATCGAAATGCTTAAAAATGATTTTTCCCAAATCCATTTTTATTATGTTGATCTGAATGAAGCAAAAGAAATATCCGGGCAGCTTTCAGTATTTTCTGTTCCAACAATACTTATTTATTTTGAGGGCAAAGAAACAATAAGAGTTTCAAGAAATGTGCATCCCGAAGAATTACGGGAACAGATTAACAGATATTATAAAATGATTTTTCCGTAGATTATTTATTAGAATAGTTTGTCATTCCCGCGAAAGCGGGAATCTATTTTGTTTTATAAGCACTGGATTCCCGTTTGCACGGGAATGACATATAAATCTCGACTAATGTGCGGCCTCATATATTTTTGTGTGTTAAAAAGGAGAATAAAAAATGAAAAAAGCACTCTTAACTCTGACAGTATTATTAACATTCTGCTTTGCTGCCTGCGAGAAAGCAATAGATCCCGAAGTAGGTGTAAACAGCGAAATAACCGCTAAACAAAAACTTGATGATGTTCTGCTAAAAGCCCGGCTAGATTTTGCGACTGATGCAAGACTTTCTGCTATCTATGGATGGAATGTCGATTTATCCGGCAAGATTGATTTACTGCAAACAGACAACGCCTTTGTTTATGTTGTGCAGTCAAACACTTTACAACGCAACGAGTTTTATGTGCCGGTATTTGCGGCAGGGCCAATTAAATCTCCTATAAACTTTACAACGATGTTATCTTTTATTAAAGATACTACTGCGGGCAATTTTATTGGAAAAGCATTTAACAGACTTGCAACCCTTGCAATAGATTCGGCTGCAAATTATAACGATAGTCCCGCAACAATAGAAACTGCGCTTGTTAACGGAGGAAATGCTTTCCTTACGCAAAACACCGGAGTAAAAATTGATATGTTTCTTTTACCGAGCAAATCTTTAGATACAACACTTGCGTTAAATAATTCTGCAGATTGGATTGTAAATTTTTATTCAAGTTCAAAATCTTTAGTGCTCTGGATTAGCGGAAACATGAGATGTAGAAGTACTTTCCGGAAATTAAGTAAGAGATGTAAAGGGGCTGTCTCAAAAGTAATTTTTATTGTCACACTGAGCCTGTCGAAGTGTGAATTCGTAATAAAATGTCATCCCGAATCTTCAGGAAAGCTCAGACTGACAAATTAAGTTTTATGAAATCGCCCATTCCTTTTTCAAGAGAAGGGGACGGGGATGAGTTTGTTTTTAACACTGTAAGAATTTTAAGAACACACTTTACAAAACACCAATTGAACTCACCCTAAATCCCGCTCTTACAAAGAGAGGGACTTTGAAAACAGATACTAATCGCCCATTCTCTTCGCAAGAGAAGGGTTGGGGATGAGTTCGTTATTTACTTATTAAAACAACTTTTAATTGTTGCTAAGACATTATTTAAATCATTTATAATTTCTTCATTATTAAATCTAATTACTTGTAATCCTAAAGAATTAAGTATTCTTGTTCTAGCCTCATCTTTTAATAATCTATACTGGTGATATTTCCCGTCAAGTTCGATGATAAGCCTATGCTCATGACAATAAAAATCAGCCACAAAAAAAGTTTCTTTGCTGGTTATATCGTGAAAGAACGGATATTGTCTATAAAACTTTTTCCCTTCAAAATTTTTATTTCGGATTGCTTTCCACAATAATTTTTCAGCCTGGGTTGAATTTTTTCTTAAATCTCTGCAAACAACTTTAGCAACACCCACTAATTTATTTCTATTGTCTAAGCTCATTTTAAATTATTAATATTATATAATCCTTCTTTTTAATTTAAAGCTAACCACCTTCTCTTCGCAAGAGAAGGGTTGGGGATGAGTTCGATTTTAACACAGTAAATATCTTAAGAACACGCTTTACAAAACATTAATTGAACTCACCCTAAATCCCTCTCTTACAAAGAGAGGGACTTTTAAAATTCAAACTCCCTTGTCTTTTCAAGTCGAAGATCCCGCTTGCGGGAAGAAGGGCCGGGGATGAGTTCCTGTGTTTGAGACAATTAATTTTCACCCAGCCTCTTAAAGCGGATTATTCTCTGATGATTTCTTTTTATATCCCGACAAGTCTCATAACCAGGAATATTATTAATCCCAGCGTTGCCCCTAAATAAAGCCAGCGAATATATTTACGTCCTTCCTCGCCAACAGCTTTCATTAATCTTATAGATGAATAAGCGATTGCTGTATCCATTATGCCAATGGGTATTAAATAAATAACCGGAAACCATTTTAATAAAAAGGGAATTATTGTTAGCAGGATAACAAGAAAAAATATCCGCACACTTACTTTAAGAGCGGCTTCTTTTCCAAATCTTATAGCAATGGAATTTGATTCTATAAGCAAATCACCTTTAACATCCATTGAATCGGCAGCTATCTCTTCTCCTAAATCTATTAACGCGGCGATTACACCAAAGAACAAAACCATTTTGTTAAAAGGTAATCCAACAGAAAGACCACCGAAAATAAATGTCATCCCCACAGAAAAGCTTACCATAAAATTTCCTGCTAATCCGTGCTTCTTAAATTTTCTGTTATACAGAAAACCGATAACAGCTAAACCAACTGAGAACAATAATGCGGAAGTGCTTATGTAGTAGCTTAGTAAAAGTCCGATTATTAATAGTATGATTGAAAACGACAGAGCTTCTGTAAGTGAAACAAGATTAGAAGGTATGGGTCTGTCCGGTGCGTTTATTTTATCTGTTTCTATATCAAAGTAATCGTTTGATACAAGGATTGAAGCGGAGATTAAAAACACCGAAAGGAACCCCGCGGCTGTTATGGCAATTGAGGCAAACTCACCAAGCGCAAACAACTGACCCATTACAACGCAAATACCAGCGGCAAAGGGAAGCTCAAACCGTATTAACCTTAAAAGACCTTTAAGTTTTTTCATACAATGCAAAAATTATTAAGTGCAGAAAAAAAACCTAACGGTTGTGCATAATGAATTTATGTTTTTAAAGTCTGGTTATTTATTTGTGCAGTTTTGACCTCACTCACGATGGATCGGGACAGGCTCTTTATCCCTCTCCTTGTAAAGGAGAGGGATGTGGAAGTGTGACTTTTTAATTTTTCAATACTTGCCACTGTAGATTGTTATAAATGTCCAAATAAATTAATTTGCGCTAAACATTTTATAACGCATATGCAATCGCTTAGAAAAACTCTTTACACAACCCTTATTATCCTTAATTTATTTTTAGTCCTTACCGCACTACCCGGTGGATTTTGTTTACTAACAGGAATTGCTGCCCCGCCCGTTGATGAATTAAAAGGTTTTATCTTTAGAGATTACACTATACCCGCACTTGCATTGATGATAGTTGTTGGCGGAAGTGCTTTACTTGCTGCAATTATGCTAATACGTAAAAACAGATTTGCCTTACTTCTTTCTGTTTCTGTAGGCTTAATACTAATGTTTTTTGAATTTGTTGAAGTATTAGAAATTGGCTCACCTACCGGCGCAGGATTAATAATGCAATTAATTTACTTTGTGCTTGGTGTTGCTATGGTTAAATGTGCTGTTATTGTTTTGTATTTCGACTTACAAATGACTAAATAATTTAAAGGTTGATCTATGGACAACCATAATTTTATTCTTCTGGTTATTGTATGCGTGCTTACGCATATTGTCCGAACCATCTATGAAATACTAAAGCATAAAAAAATATTACAGGCAAGTAAATTATCTTTTGTAATTATATTTGCTAATATGGCTGTGCTATGGATTAGCTGGTTTTTGCTTTGCCGTTTTGATGTTTATAAAATAGACCTGCCTTCTGTTATTAGATATTTTGGTGCTGCGCTAAGCTTGCTTGGTGCGGCTTTATTTTTTACTGCTTTGTTTACAATTAAAACTCTTGAAACTTATAACGGCGACCTTATTACAAAAGGCATTTACTCTAAAGTAAGACACCCGATGTATTTAGGTTTTATACTCTGGTTAATTGGCCCTCCGTTGTTTTATGCAGCAGTTACTTCCTTTGCGCTTGCAGTTTTATTTATTACAAATGTTTTGTTCTGGAGATATTTAGAAGAAATAGAATTGGAAAAAAGATTTGCCGGGTATAAAGATTATAAGGTTAGAACATTTTTTTAAATTATTATTTATGAAAATGTGATTGTGCAAGATATAGCATTAAGAATATAATAATGCTTTAATAGCGCTTAAATAAAATCAATGGGTTTTGCAATGGAGACGTATCTAGAAAAAAACGTTAAGATTTATCTTAGTTGTTTTAATTTTTTATAGAGGTCAACTAAATGCAAAACCGAGATATCAATAAAGGCTCGTACATAAGGTTCAAGAATATTTTCAGGTGTCATTAAATTAACCCTTTCCAAAATTGATATAGCTGCTTTGTTTGTATTAAATTTAAATTCTTTAAGCAATTCTGAAGTTTGATTAGAGTTAATAACTAATGAACCAGATTTGGAATCTTAGCAATCATATATTCTTCAGCTTTAAGTCGAATTGCAATAGATAGAGTTATTTTATTCTCAAGTAGTATTTCATTAATTGGATTTTCTTGCTCAATTGAATTAGCAGTATCATAAATCAAGTCTTTTATTGGCTTTGCCCCAAATGTAATGTTTTGATTCGCCGTTGAAGGGAAATAATTTTGTATATGATTTAGAATATCTGTACAGTGAATCATATTAGTGTCTGATTTTATATGAAGACAAGAAGTAAGAAGTTTATAGTTAAGACTTGTGCTGTCTTCTATGTATTCTATAAGGTTTCTTAGAAATGGAATGACGCTAATAAATATTTTTTCAATTGAAATATTCTGCTTGAAGTAACGGAATACATCTTTTCTATATCTACCTTCACTTAAAGTAATTTCCCTGTTTTCATCTTTTATTATCATAAAAACTGATTTCCGATTCAAGGAAAGTCTTGAAGCAACAGTTCTGTAAAAGTCAAAATTGTGAGTAAGTATAAGTAGTTTAAATATTATGTTGTTATGCAACTCTTTTATGTACTCTATGATGGCATATTTATTTTTATAATCAAATGAATCTGCGATGTCGTCTAAAACAAAGAGTTTCTTGGTTAAGTTGCTTTCTTGATTCTATGTCGAACAATAATTGAAGAATATAAAATGCTCTTTGCTCGCCTTTACTTAGTATTGAAAGTAAAGTGTTTTTATCTTTTCTTATTGGAATATCGTTTGATCTTTGTAGTCAAATTCAACTTAGCTGTTTCTTCTTTCAAAACAACATCTTCTTGATTTACTAATTTTATTTCGAAGGGCATAAAATCTCGCATTGAATGTATTTAATTCTTCCAAATTGCAAACTCCTTTTTCGCTTCTTTAATAATGTTTTCAATTACTGTTTTTTTGCTTTTATAAATTTTCAATAAGGTTTCTTTATCAAGTAAAAATGTAGTTTAGCCAAACCTTTTTTCTGAAATCCTCATATTGTCAGTTGACAAGTAATAAATTGTCTTTTTCAATTGCATTTTTAAAGTTCGCAGTTCAAAATTAGCTCCAATTGATTTATCAACTTGGTCAAATGATTTTTTTAATTTTTCATCATTTACAATACTAGTAATTTCTTTTTGAAGTAATTGTCTTAGTTCCTCTACTGATTTAATTTCTGCATCATCACTTAGAATAAACTTATGCCCGGCATCAAAATAAGAGTTATCCTCAGTTGATTTTAACAATTCATTTGCTTGAAAAGTACCAAATGAATTTTCGGAACTTTTGAAAAATGTAGATTTGTTTAGAAGTTCCTTATAGTTAGTAATGTATTGTGCTAAGAGTGGTTGATTCTTGTCTAAAAACTTTTTTACATTTCCTTTTTTATGAAAATATCGTTATAGCGAAAATTGTACTTGTCTGGTTTAGACAACAATGATTTTGAAATGGTCAACAGTAATTCAAAAAAAGTGTCCTTAGGACTTTGACTAAATGCATGATAAATTCAGTTTCACAGTCTGTGCTTTGGATACTTGTTTTAGTTTCTTTATGTATTCAGTCCTTTTGTCTTCTAACTCAGAATATATCTCGTCAACTTTTTTTATTCTCTGCTTGCTATAAATGAGTAATCTTTTTTGAAATATAATTGTTGTCCTCGGCATTAACAACCAAAATTGATTCAATAGCAATAGAGTTTTGTCCATAATATGTTATAAGATGTAACCCTGTTTCCATAAGTCACTTGGATTGATTTAGCGTCATTTTTACAATGAGGTCTAATGTCTTAGCAAAAGAAGTTTTCATTGTGCATTTGGGGCAAAATGAGAATGGAATTGATTTAATTGTCTAAGTCAATTTTGTTGAATTTACCAATTCAAGCAATTTTGTAGTTCTATTTCAATAAAGTCCATTGTTGTGTAGTGTTAAAGTTATTGCAGTTCGTTAATAGGCCCCAAGTGAGTCTTTGTTTTATCAGTATAAATTCTTATCAAAACTTTAAATCAAAAAAACTTATGGTAGAAAAAAAAGTAAAACCCCGCTGTATCAACTGATAAAAAAAACGCGCACAAAATGGTAATAAATAAAACCCTACAGACTACACTTGCCAATTCTAACTCGCACCTCTCGAAGTAAAGTGGGGTGTGTATTTATAAATAAAGCTTACTTTAAGTATAAAGACATTTGCAACTTATGTTTTTAGTTTTAGAATTTCAATTAACGAATGGCAATTATCAATGCACGATTATCAATTTACAATGGGAAATTGCTATAGATTAGATGTCAAGGGTGAAACGTCAAATATTTTAAGAAAAAGATTCTCACGCCTGCCTGCCGGTAGGCAAGTCGCTTCGCTCCCCAGAATGACGGGCAGAATTCAAAAGTCATCCTTCGACAGAGTTTATCCCGATTAATCGGGGCTCAGGATGACGGCAATAATTACTTTTAGACAACCCAAACAATGTTCATTCTTTAATAAGTTTTATACTTCCTTCTTCCGGTACTTTAATTTTATATGCAACGCCTTTTTTGTTTTTTAAAAACGTATCACGCAGCCAGGGATTGTAGAGTTTAAGTGTTTTGTAATTTATTCCAAGTGCCGCGGCGTAATCTGCAAAATCCGCAACAGAAGTATTCAGATCAACTTCTTTAAACTTAAGCGGTTTGTAAAGGTCATCCTCTTTCAAATCATAACCGTACTCAGCGGGGTTTTCCATAATTAACTTTAACGCAATTATGCGCGAAACATACCGGGATGTTTCAGAACCAAGAACAAGATTCCAGTAGTTTGTTGTTTTCTGTAACCCGCTCCATTTATCAATTCCATTCATTCCGGCATTATAGGATGACGCGGACATAGTCCAGTTGCCAAACATAGCGTAGGCGGTATTAAGATAATTGCAAGCAGCCTGTGTGGATTTTTCAACGTGATATCTTTCATCAACTTCATCGCTTACTTCTAACCCATATTGATTTGCGGCAGATTTAATAAACTGCCAGTAACCCGTAGCTCCCGCAGACGAAACCGCATTTTCTAAATTGCTTTCTATAACTGCAAGATATTTAAAGTCATCCGGAATATTATTTTGTTTTAATATTGGTTCAATTACAGGGAACCATCTTGCAGCTCTTTTAATGGCAAGCATAGTTGAGGAGTGCCAGTAGGTATTTACTAAAAGTTCTCTGTCAACTCTTTCGTAAACTTCAGAGTTTTCTAACGGAACTCCTTCGCCGAATATTACAATGTTATTCGGAATTTTGGGAGAAATGATATTGTAATTTTGCGGAAACGTTCCATTGGGATTTCCGGCAATTATATTATTTGTAAAGTAGAGATTTGTTGCAATGAACAATATCCCGACCGCGGATAAGAGTCCTGCATAGAAATAATTCACTTTAGATTTTTTAACAACGGTTTCTTTTAATCGTACTAATATTTTCATTATATAAGCCTTTTATTTTGCGACGCATAATAAAAAAATGTAAGGCCATTACGAAGACCAAAAGAAGTGTTGTTATATTTGCATAAAGAATTTTGTGTATTGAGGCTATCTCAAAAGTCGTGTAGTAAGTGTCATTCCCGTGAAAACGGGAATCCAGACTTCTTAAAACAAAATGGATTCCCACTGGAGTTTATTCAGATGTAAATCGGGATGGGAATGACAATCGAGTAATTTCGACTTATGAGACAACCTCTTAGTTATACACCAAATATATACGGACTTTAGTCCAAGCACTAGTACAGAATTTGGCTAAAGTATAATATTAATTAAAATCATTTGCATGACTTAAAGGTCGTGACAATAATAACCAAGAAAGTATTATGGAAATTCAAAAAGCATTACTTAACCGCAGAAGCATAAGAAAATATAAAGATCAAAAAATCAACAAAGAGGATATTGATAAAATACTTAAAGCCGCAATGTACGCGCCAAGTGCAATGAATTTGCAGCCGTGGCATTTTATAGTTGTTGATGATAAAGAGATATTGATTGAAACTAGTTAAATCAATTCATTATGCTGAAATGTTAAAACAATCCGCCGCCGCAATTCTTGTTTGCGGTGATGCAGGTATTGAAAAAAACGAAAGCTGGCTCTTGCAGAATTGTTCTGCTTCAATACAAAATATTTTACTTTCAGCGCACGGGTTGGGAATTGGTTCCTGCTGGATTGCAATACATGGAATGGATGATGTTTACGCTAAAATTAAAACACAATTTAAACTGCCGGAAAATATTGTTCCTGTTTCCTTAATTTCTCTCGGCTATCCGGATGAAGAAGTAAAAGCAGAAGAAAGATTTATTGCAGAGAAAATTCATAACAACAAATGGTAGTTTTAAGCAAGACCGGAGGCAAAATTGAACGAAGTAAAATCAAATAAAGATTATAATCCTGAAATGCATTCTGCGGAACACATTCTTAATCAGACTATGGTAAGAATGTTTAATAAAGGCAGATCTTTCAGCAATCATATAGAAAAGAAAAAATCCAAATGCGATTATCATTTCGATCGTAATCTTACAGAAGAAGAAGTTGAGACTATTAACAAAAAAGTTAATGAAAT
>CAVQXP010000002.1:0-200000 GCA_963717935.1 Candidatus Eiseniibacteriota bacterium
ATGACGAGGCCGAGCAGCTTCATCGTGACTTCGTAGAGCCCCTGGAGTGCGCGCTCGAACGCGCGCGCCGCCTCCGTCTTCGTGAGCGTGAGCCCCACGCCCAGGAAGAGCGCGAAGACCATCACGGCGAGCATGTCGCCCTCGCCCATGGCCTTCACGATGTTCGCGGGCACGAGGCCGACGAAGAAGTCCATGCCGCCGCCGCCGGCGAGCGAGGTCGCGGGCGCCGGCACGGAGGTGGCCTGCGCGGCGAGCCGCGCCTTGAGCGCGGGGGAGAGGCCCTCGCCGGGGCGCAGCGCGTTCACGAGCCCGATGCCGATGAGCACCGCGATCGCCGAGACCGACACGGTGTAGACCAGGGTCTTGAGCCCGATGCGCCCGAGGCTCTTCATATCGCCCAGGCCCGCCACGCCCAGCGCCAGCGCCGAGAGGATGAGCGGGATGACCAGCATGAAGAGCAGGCGCAGGAAGATGCGGCCGGCGGGCTCGGTGACGTACTGGACGAAGCCGGCGAGCCGCGGCGAGTCGCCGGCGAGCAGGTTGGCGGCGACGCCGAGCACGATGCCGAAGAGAAGGCCCGCAAGCATGCGGACCGGAAGGCCGCGGCGCATGGGGCGGCAGTATGGGAGAGGGGGTGGGGCGGCGCAAACGGCGAGACGGCGCGTGTGGGCCGCGGCAAAGCGGGGATCGAGACGCCCGCTCGGGGCGCGCGACGGCCCGTCAGTTCAATCGGTAGAGCACCTGCCTTTTAACTCGACCACGCTAACCGCCGCCCGAGCCGAGAACTCGTTGGAACGCAAGCGCCCCCGTGGGTTACCCCCGCGGGGGCGTTCCCGCTCTGAGGCCCCGAGAGGCCCGGAATTGACCCCAGAGGACATCGAGAGTCACCCGAATCGTCACCCGCGAAGGCTCCCTGCCTGCAGGCCAGGTTGCCCGAGAGGCATCGCGTGCCCGCATGGGACAGAGAAGTACCTCACTTGCCGGGTTTCGGTTGGTGCTAGATTCGGATTCGCTCTGACCAGAAGCCCACCCGGAGGCCGCCCATGAAGCGCTACCTTCCCGCCGCCCTACTGCTGCTCCTGGTTCCATGTTGTTCCCCGTCCGACGACCGCGCAGTCCTCAAGGAGACGTACTACTTCGCAAGGACCCTTGGATCGGACACGACCTCCTTCGCTGATTTCGAGAAGGAGATGAAGAGTGACACGGCGGCTTGGGCGGGGGCCCGCAGAACCTGGAAGGGCACAAGGGTTGCCCTTAGTGCCACTCTCGGTGAACTGGGCTACGGCACCGGCCCATTCCGGTGGCAATACGGCACCAGGGAGAAGGCCGCCCTCTCACAGTTCCAGCGAGACCTGGGCATTCAAGCAACCGGCCAACTGGACAGCCTCACGGTGGCGAATCTCGCCAGGGCCGGGAACGCCTTGAGAATCAATGACGTCGTACTGCCCGACCTACTGGTGAATCAAATCGACTACATGATCTTCGCCAGGGGTACTTGGAAGGCCATTTCAAACAAGCTCGGCTATCCAGTCAACACTGTCGATATTGAGTGTGACGCCGTGCGGCGCGTGTGCAATGTGGTGCGAGTCGACTTCATCTCGGAGGACTTGACGCAGATAGCCGTCCATCGGAACGACTTCGCAATCGTGCAGTGGAGTGATGGCATCGTGGTCGCGCGGTCGGGCGACAACCAGAATGGTGCGACTCTTACGATCAATCTCCCGGCCAAGGAGGTCCTTTGCACGCAAGTGAACTCGGCCGTCGAGTTCGGCGGGCACAGAGTGATGGGACCTTCTACGATGACGATGCGCCTTGTTGACGGCAGCAAGCTGAGCGCGCCTTTCGATGGTGGTCCGGACCTGAAGGATGTTCACGAGGCCCTCTTTGGGAACAAGGAGCGCTTCCTCGCGCTTCGACGGAAGAACATGCTCCTCAAGGACTGAGAGACAGTCCCCCGAACTCGCCAGGGAGCCATGCGAGACGGATAGGACCTCTGGCCGCGGGAGGCTATCTTGAAACCAGAGCGTTCCACATGCTGGCTGGGACTTGCGTGCATGGTGTTGGCAACGATCGTTGCTTTCGAGGGGTGTTCGAGGGCTCCCGGCGCTGACTCGGGGAGGGCCTGGCCTCCGGGAAGCAGGGGGCCCGTAACCGTTGCCCTGCCGTCCAAGATCTTCACGCAACTCGCGGACGGTCGTATCCGAATCACGGGGCATTGGGTTCTCACGACCTCTGAGCCGCCCCTGTCGCGTGGGGAAATGCCGTTCGCCGCGCAGGTCCTCAATTCCTCGATCATCACGTGTTCGCGGTCGGCCGGGACGTGTGTTGAGTGTCGCGCGCAGATCACCGGTGGTCATCTCTTCCCGCTTGACCCCCTCGATTCAAAGGTCCTGACGTGGGATGCCGACCGAATCGTGGCAACGTGGTCTGCTCCAGCCCAGGTCGAATGCCTTCTGCGGGTTGATTTGGCGAGTCAAGAAGTGGAGATGGAGTATCGGCGGCAGCCCACTCCGGGGCGAAGGCGGGTGTTCGAGCGTTGGGTGCTCGAATGAGGTCGTGCCGGAGGGTGTTCAGGAAGGCCCTGCAACCGCAGGCGCAGAAGTCCTTCGGCCACAATCGGCGCTGACGTAGCTGAATTCTGTTCCGAATGGACCTGGTTTTCGGACGCTGATCGCACTGGCACGCGCGGACGCAGCTCGCAGCTAATACCCGGATTAGTCGACGCGATCGCCGGGGCCCCACAGGGACTCGAATTCGCTCTTCGTCTCTTCCAGCGCTGCGACCAGAACGGGATGTCCCGATGCCGGCAGTCGTCCTGTGTCGGCAAGGAAGCTGTGGACATTCATGTCTCGGTGGATGGATTCCTGTCTGTCCTGCAGCACTTGGGTCCACGTGAGGTTCTCGTGACGCAGTGACGCCAATTCCTCAAGGTCCCTCAGGTCCACCAAGATGATGTCTCTCGCGAACTCGGCGTGCATTCCTCCATTCCGCATGATGTCGCGGTACCAGTCCATCAGCGCTGGCCACACAGGCAGGAATCGAAGCGTGGCGACAATTGGGACCAGGCGCAGCTCTGGGCTAGCTGCGCATCTCTCCAGATGGAGTCGCCCGTCGCGAAAGGCATCTAACGCCCGAGCCAACTGTGGGAGCTTCTTCGACGTGCCTTCCCCCTCTCCAAACCAGACACGCTTCAGCCCCTCCGCCAGTGCGTCCGTAAGCTTCCCCTCCAGGTAGACAGCCGCTGCTAGACTCTCCCGGGTCACGGGGAGGGCGCATGAAGAAGGCGCGGTTCACGGAGTCGCAGATCGTGGCGATTCTGAAGGAGGGCGAGGCCGGCCTGACGGTGGCCGAGATCGCCCGCAAGCACGGGATCAGCAAGAACACGTACTTCAACTGGAAGTCACGCTACGGCGGAGCGACGGTGTCGGATCTGAGGCGGCTGAAGGAGCTCGAGGCCGAGAACGCCAAGCTGAAGCGGATGTACAGCGAGCTGGCGCTCGAGAACGCGGCGATCAAGGACCTGCTTCACCGAAAACCGTAACGCCGTCCGCGAAGCGAGAGGCCGCGATGTTCCTGGTGGCAGAGCACAAGCTCTCGGTGCTGCGAGCTTGCGCCATCGTGCGGTTCTCGAGGGCGGCGTACTACCGGACGCCACGCGCTCCGCTCGAAGCCGATGCCGAGGTGATCACGGCACTCCAAGCCATGGTCGAGAAGCATCCGCGTCACGGCTTCTGGAAGTGCTACCGGCGCATGCGGCGTCAGGGGCATGCATGGAACCACAAGCGTGTGCACCGCGTGTACTGCGCGCTCAAGCTGAACCTGCCACGCCGCACGAAACGGCGGCTGCCGACCCGGCTGCGCCAGCCGCTGGATGCGCCGGCGACGCTGAACACGGTGTGGGCGCTCGACTTCATGTCGGATGCGCTGTACGGCGGTCGGAAGTTCCGCACGCTGAACATCATCGACGAGGGCAACCGCGAGGGGTTGGTGATCGACGTCGCGTTCTCGATCCCGAGCATGCGAGTCATCCGTGTGCTCGACCAACTGGTCGCGACCTACGGCCGGCCGGGAGCACTTCGAATGGATAACGGCCCGGAACTGATCTCGGAGGCGCTGGCAGAATGGTGCGGGCAGCGCGGCATCACGATGCACCACATCCAGCCGGGCAAGCCGGACCAGAACGCCTACATCGAGCGGTTCAACCGCAGCTACCGCGAAGACGTGCTCGATGCCTACCTGTTCGGATCGATCGAAGAGGTCCAGTCGATCAGCGATGACTGGCTGGAGGACTACAACACCGAGCGGCCCCACGACAGCCTCGGCCAGGTGCCGCCACGGACGTTCTTGCCGAGGCGAAATCCACCCCGGGAGTCCAGCTTCGAACTGTCTACTTGACGGGGAAGCTTACGGCTCCACGTAGTCAGGCGGATTCCTAGCCCACACGTGACTCAGGGGCAGCGTGGCTGCGAGGTGAACCCCGGAGACCTCTCGCCTGGCGCGAACGAGCTCAAGGCAGCAGTGCTTAAGCTTTGCATCGTAGCCGCACCTGCAGGGGTCGTTTCGCCCGATTGGTCTTCCGTCTGTGGGCCAGCGCATGGGACGGAGGATGTCATATCGCGCTAGGCTGGTTCAAAATGGGGCCCTTTCCGTACGCCAATGGCCGTGCAGTGCGACTGCCGCGCCAGAAGGAGTTGCAGAGGCATCGACGGCCACCCTTTTGGGACGGATGACGGTCTCGGTCTTGTGGCCCGTCGCCCCCCGCACCCAACCCTGGATCGCCGCCTCGTCGCGTTCGCGTGCCTGGCGCTCAGGTTTCTGGGGCGTGGACCCAAGACCTCGCAGGCGTCGGCCGACATGCGCGGGGTGATGGCGCGCCTTGAGCCGGCGGCGGGCGACCTCCGCGACCCGTGGACGGGTCCACAGTCCGACGGACCGAGCGGAGATTGATCCCGAGTTTGCGCGCCACTTCGACCGGCGCGGATCCCTCACGCAGCAACTTCCACGCTCGCAGCCGAAGCTGTTCCAGAGGCTCCGGGCTTCCGTGCGGACCAGGCAGTCGCTCAGCGCATTCGAGGCCTCCGCTACCTCGCGAACTTCGCCTTGAGTTGGCCGATGGAGATGGACTGCGCAGGATCCCGGTCTAGTCGAGCCTGCCGGACTTCTGCAGCGCCAGGTTCAGGTTGCGCTCGGCGGCGGCGTAGTGCGGATCGATCTCGAGAGCGCGGCGCAGTTGCTGGATTGCCTCCTCGAAGCGACCCGTCTGGGCAAGGACAATGCCGAGATTGTTGTGGGCCTCGACGTAGTCGTGCTTCAGCCGGATCGCCTCGCGATAGTGCGAAATGGCCTCCTCGAACTCGCCGTGGGCCGCCAGGGCAACGCCGAGATTGTTGTGGGCCTCGGCGTAGTCGTGCTTGAGCCGGATTGCCTCGCGATAGTGGGAAATGGCCTCATCGAACTGGCCCTGGGCCGTCAGGGTAGTGCCGAGATTGTTGTGGGCCTCGACGTAGTCGTGCTTCAGCCGGATTGCCTCGCGATAGTGAGAAATGGCCTCATCGAGCTTGCCCCGGGCGGCAAGGACGATGCCGAGATTGTTGTAGGCGACCTCGATCCGGTGCGGGAACTTCTGGATGGTGTCCGTCCACAGCGTCTCGGAGTTCTTCCACACGCCGCAGCGCGTCCAAGTCTGGTAGAGCGACAAGGGGAGCATCGCGATCAACACCGCGCCGATCACCAGGCGCGCGGGCCTCCCGGCCTGCCCGGGCCGAGGGCGCTCGTCGAGCCACCAGGTCAGGCCCAGCAGCAGCCCGATGTAGGGCACGTAGGTGTAGCGATCCGCCATCACCGCCTTGCCGACCGTGAAGAACTGGAGCACCAGCAGGATATTGATGAAGAAGAACGCCCAGCCGAACAGCACCGGGCGCAGGCGCCGGTAGACGAACAGCAGCGCCGGGAGGGCGACCAGCATGACCACCAGCGCCCCATAGAATTCCGGGCCGATGCCGCTGCCCTTGTCGGGGTAGGGATAGACGGCGGACAGGCCGACGGGAACGAACAGCTTGAGCACGTACATGAGACTGCCGTACGAGGCGAACAACAGCTTCTCGAAGAGGCTCCAGGTGCCGACCGGGGCGACGGCTCCAACCGCCTGCTGGGCCTTGAGGGTGAGCCATCCGGCGGCGATGGACAGCGCCAGAAAGGGCAACTTCTCCAGGACCAGCCGGATGCGGTCGGTGCGCCGGAAGAAGTAGTCGAGCGCGAGCAGCGTGAGCGGGAACACCACCGCGGCCGGCTTGGACGCCAGGGACAAGACGAAGGCCGCGAGGCAGACCGCGAACCAGGCCCAGCGCCGGCGTTCCAGGTAGCGCAGGTAGGCGATCAGGCCGAGGAGATAGAAGAGCGTGTAGAGCACGTCCTTGCGCTCGGCGATCCAGGCGACAGATTCGACGTGCATCGGGTGGATGCCGAAGAACAGGCTGGTGGCGGTCGCGGTCCAGAACCGCCGCCGGGAGAGCATCCAGACGAACGCGAAGACGAGCCCGGTGTTCGCGAGGTGGAGCAGCAGGTTGAGCCAGTGATAGGAGGCTGGCTGGTAGCCCGAGATCCGGTAGTTGAGCGCCAGGGACAGCACGGTGAGCGGATGGTAGTTGCCGCCGAGGGGCGTCATCAGCACGTCGACAGCGTGGGGACGAGCGACGAGTGGGTTCTCGGTTACGTAGACATCATCGTCCCAGTTGGTGAAACCGTTGCCGAGGCTCGGGAGGTAGACGATGAACGTGAGCACCAGGATGCCGATCACCGCGAGACTCGGGATGTGGCGGTTCGCGGGGGGGGCGCCCCGCGGCTTGGCGCGGGCGGGCTCGACTCGCTTCTTGGTCATCGTGAGGGTCTCGAGTGCGATGGTGCGGGCCGGGCTGGGGCTCGTGCGCGAGTGGAAGACCCGGCCTTGCTCATGTACGGCCTCCTGGCCCGAGCGGGCGGGCGCTCGGGGCTCCGAGGCGTGCGACTGCCCCCCGCGGGGGCGTGCGACATGACCGACGACATGGTCGAATCAGCCCCGGCCGATCTGGCCGAGCCAGTTGCCAGAGTGTAGTCGCGGAACGCTCACCCACCTAGCGCGCGATGCGCTGTACCTGGTCTTCGGAGTCGGAGAGCTCAGTGATCCTCCGCCTCCTCGATCAGATGCAGCAGCACCTGCCCGCCCTCGGGGATGCTCGCGACGTCGCCGGGGATGAGTGCGAGCGCGTTGGCGCGGGCCATCGAGGAGAGCACGCCCGAGCCCTGCGGCCCCGAGAGCCGCGCGTGCAACCCGCCACCCTCCTCGCGCACGAAGACCCGCAGGAAGTGCAGCCGGTCGTCCCCGGCCCGCCGCGTCCACGGCGTCTCGAGCGTGCCGCGCCGCTCCGGGCGGAACAGGCGCGCAAGGCCCATCATGCGGCGCAGCAGCGGGCGGACGTACTCCTCCATCACGAGCATCGCGGCGACGGGATTGCCGGGGACGCCGAACACGGGCTTGCCGCCGAGCCGCCAGAGCCCGAGCGGCCCGGCGGGCTTCTGGGCGACGCGCCAGAAGACGCGCTCCGCGCCCAGTTCGTCGAGCACGTCCTTCACGCAGTCGTACTCGCCCATCGAGACGCCGCCGGTGGTCACGATCGCGTCCGCGGCGGCGGTCGCCTCGCGGAGCGCGCGCGCGACCTCTTCGCGGCGGTCGGACACGCGCGGGAACGGCACGGGCAGCGCGCCGAAGGCCACGGCCTGCGCGCGCACGGCGTGCAGGTTGGCGTCGCGGATGCGCCCCGGCCCGGGTGGCTCGGCCACGTCCACGAGTTCGTCCCCGGTGGTGATGATCGCGAGCCGCGGCCGCGGATGGACGGAGACCGTGGCGCAACCGGCCACGGCCAGCAGGCCGACGTCCGCGGGCCGCAGGACGTCGCCCCGCGCGATCACGCGGGCGCCGGTCGCCAGGTCCTCGCCCGCGAGGCGCACGTTCGCGCCTTCGCGCACGGGCCGGCGGACCTCGACGGTGTCTCCGGCCGACTCCGTGCTCTCGACCGGGACCACGGCGTCCGCGCCCGCGGGTAGCGGCGCGCCGGTCATGATCCGCAGCGCCGTGCCGGGCTCGACCGCGCGCGCCGCGACGTGGCCCGCGGGCACGTCTTCCAGCACGCGCAGGCGCGCGGGCGTCTGCGCGGTCGCACCCGCCACGTCCGCGGCGCGCACGGCGAAGCCGTCCATGCCGGAGTTGTCGAACGGCGGCGCGGGGTCGGCGGCGAGCACGTCCGCGGCGGCGACCAGTCCGAGCGCCTCGTCGAGCGGCACGCGCCGGGCGGGACTCGTCACGGCCGAGTCCAGCACGCGCTGCAGCGCCTCGCGGTGGGTGAGCATCGTGTCTACTCGATCACGCGGCGGTGGAGGAAGGACCAATGCCGCCAGGTCTTCGGCATGTGCGAGCCGATCGAGGCGACGGCGGTGGCGGCGAGGTAGAACTCGAGCCGCGCCGCGGGGAACAGCGCCCCCAGTCCGAGCAACGCCAGTTTCAGCAGGACCGCGACGCCGTTGCCCTGGTACAGGTACGCGCCGCTCTTCCAGAGGTCCACGCCCAGCAGCAGCAGCCCGCTGGCGATCGTGAGCGCGATGGCGGAGGTCAGCGCCGGCTCCGGGACCGAGTAGGCCACGCCGCCGAGCACGAGCCCCATCGCCACGACGTGCACCGTGCGCGCGGCCACCTGCACCGCGCGCAACCCGCGGAACGTGCGCGGGGGGCGGGGCGCGAGACGCTCGCGCAGGCTCCCGCGTTCGGCTGCGGCCCCGGCTGGCATGGTCAGACGCCGATGCCCGGCATGCGCGGCATGGTGATGCGCTCGGACGTGGTCTTGCCCTGCGTGAAGTTCATGAGGTAGTCGGGGCCGCCGGCCTTCGAGTCGGTGCCCGAGAGGTTGAACCCGCCGAAGGGGTGCACGCCCACGAGCGCGCCGGTGCAGCCGCGGTTCAGATAGAGATTGCCGCAGTGGAACTCGTGCTTCGCGCGGTCGATCCGCTCGATGCTGGTCGAGTAGACCGCGCCGGTCAACCCGTAGCGCGTGTCGTTGGCGATGTCCAGCGCCTGGTCGAAGCTCGTGGCCTCGATGACGGCCAGCACCGGCCCGAAGATCTCCTCCTGGCCGAGGAACGAGCGCGACGTCACCTGGTCGAAGATCGTGGGCGCGAGGTAGTGGCCCGGGCGGTCGAGCGCGTTCCCGCCCAGCAGCAGCCGGGCCTCCGCCTTGCCCCGTTCGATGGCCTTGAGGATGCCGGCGTGCGCCCTGGCGTTCGCCACCGGCCCGGTGAAGACGCAGGGGCCGTCCCACGGGAGCCCGGCGGGCAGCGGCTTCGTCTTCTCGAGGATCGACGCGACCAGGCGGTCCTTCACGGCCGCGTGGACGATGAGGCGCGAGCAGGCCGAACACTTCTGTCCCTGGAAGCCGAAGGCCGAGCGCACCACGTCGCTCGCGGCCGCGTCCAGGTCGGCGGTCTCGTCCACGACGATGGCGTCCTTGCCGCCCATCTCCAGGACGAAGCGGGTCATCCACCGGCGCCCGGGCTCGGGCTTCGAGGCGATCTCGTTGATGCGCAGGCCCACGTCGGCCGAGCCGGTGAAGGAGACGAAGCGGACCTCGGGGTGCGTGACCAGGTAGTCGCCGACTTCGCCGCCGGGGCCGGGCAGCAGGTTGATGACGCCGTCGGGCACGCCCGCCTCGCGCGCCAGCGCCACGAAGCGCGCGGCGATCACCGGCGTGTCGGAGGAGGGCTTCAGGAGCACGGCGTTGCCGCTCACCACGGCGGCCATGGTCATGCCGGCCAGGATCGCCAGCGGGAAGTTCCACGGCGCGATCACCGCGCCGACGCCCAGCGGGATGTAGTAGAAGCAGTTGTCCTCGGTCGGGATCCGGGTGAGCGGCTGGTACTGGAAGTGCTTGAGCGCCAGCCGCGCGTAGTACTCGCAGAAGTCGATGGCCTCGGTGATCTCGGCGTCGGCCTCGTACCAGTCCTTGCCGATCTCGTACGAGAGCAGCGCCAGGAAGTCGAACCGGTCGCGGCGGATGAGCGCGGCCAGCTTCATCAGCGTCTCGGCGCGGATCTCCGGGTCGGTGCGCGCCCAGGACGCGAAGGCCTTCCGCGCCTCGGCGATGGCCTCGTCCACGTGGGCGCGCGTGCAGCTGGCGGCCCGGCCGACCACGCGGTCGGGCAGGGCGGGGCAGAGCGAGACGATGCTCTTCGCGGTCTCGACGCTGCGGCCGCCGATGAGGGCGGGGTGGTAGCCGTCGAGCCCGCCCTCGAGCGCCCGGATGGCCCGCTCGGCCGCCTTGACGTTCGCGTCCAGCGAGTAGTCGCAGATGGGCTCGTTCTTGAAGCGCGTGCAGATCATCCTGGGCCTCCCGTGGGAATGACGCGGCCATTCTATCCCACGCCGCATCCGTCTGGCACCCCGCCGCGCGCCCTGAAAACCCGCGTGGGTTGTGGCATACTCCCCGCCGCGAACATCGGCTCACCCTGGAGTGCGCGGAGACGACATGGAGCCCATGGAACTCAAGGAGATGAAGGCGGCCCACCGGGTCCTGGCCGCGCTCGACTACCCGCCGGGCGAGGTCGAGCGCGGCTACGCGAACCGGACGCTGCACGTGGACCTGGGCGCGAACACGATCGAGGCCCGGCCGGTCACGCAGTACATGAAGGACTTCTTCACCGGGGGCAAGGGGTTCGACCTCTACCTGATGTGGAAGTCCGTCCCCGGCCCGATCCCCTGGGACGACCCGCGCAACGGGCTCTACTTCTCCGCGGGGCCGCTGGCCGGAACGCCGTATTTCTCGGGCTCGGGCAAGTGCCTGGTCACCGGCATCTCGCCGCTCACCAGCTCCGTCATGGACTGCAACGTCGGCGGGCACTTCGGGCCGCTGCTCAAGTTCGCCGGCTTCGACGCCCTCGAGGTGCGCGGCAAGGCCTCCGAGTTCGTGATGCTGGTCATCGACGGGGACGCGCACCGCGTCACGCTCGAGACCGCGCCGCACGAGGCGCTCGACTCCTACGACGTCGCCAGCCAGCTGCACCGCATGTACGCCCGCACGCCCGCCGAGCTGCAGGACATCTCGGTCGTGTCGGCGGGCCGGGGGGCGCTCCACACGCTGATCGGCTGCATCAACATCTCGTTCTACGACTGGAAGCGCCACGAGCCGCGCCTCAAGCAGGCCGGCCGCGGCGGACTGGGCAGCGTGATGATGAACAAGCAGCTCAAGGCGATCGTGGCCCGGACGGCGAAGAACCGTCCGCGCTGGGCGATGTCGGTGGAGGCGCCATGAGCCCCGGGGGGAATGGCTCCATGCCGACGGTGATCGTTCCGGACGTGCTCGGGGTGGACGCCATCGTGGACCGCTGGGGCGCGGATCCCGAGTTCGCCGTCGAGATGCTGCAGGACGTCCAGAAGCACTACCGCCACCTGCCGAAGGCCGCGCTCGAGCGCATCGCCGAGCGCACGCACGCCGACCTGGCGCGGCTCTACCACATCGCCACCTTCTTCAAGGCGTTCTCGCTGACGCCGCGCGGCGAGACCACGATCCAGGTCTGCACCGGCACCGCCTGCCACGTGCAGGGCGCGGCGCGGGTGCTCGACGCCTTCGGCCGCGAGCTGGGCGTGAAGCCGGGCGAGACCACCGCGGACCAGAAGTACAGCCTCGAGGGCGTGCGCTGCCTGGGCTGCTGCGGGCTGGCGCCGGTGGTGACCTTCGGAGCGGAGCTGGTCGGCGGGGTGGACTCCTCCAAGGTCGGCAAGCTGATGCGCCGGCACCGCAAGACCGGCTCCGTGGTCGCGCGGCAGGCGAGCGCCGCGGCGGAGGACGCCGATGCCTAGGGTGACCCTCGAGAACCTCGACACCCTGGCGCGCGAGGCCCAGCGGCGCCACGCGGGCTGGAAGTCCATGCTCATGGTCTGCGCCGGCACGGGCTGCGTCTCGGCCAAGTCGCTGCCCCTGCGCGATGCCTTCCGCCAGGAGCTCGAGCGCCGCGGCCTGCAGGACGAGATCAAGGTCGTGGCCACGGGCTGCAACGGCTTCTGCGCCCACGGGCCGATCTGCGTGGTCCAGCCCGAGGGCGTGTTCTACGAGCGCCTCAAGGCCGAGGCCGTGCCCGAGCTGATCGAGTCGCACTTCGTGAGGAAGCAGCCGCTCGAGGACTTCCTCTACCGCTCGAGCGGCGGCGAGAAGACGGTCCCGCTCGAGAAGGACATCGAGTTCTTCGCCAAGCAGCAGTGCATCGCGCTGCGCAACCGGGGCCGGATCGACCCCGAGGACATCACGGACGCGATCCGCACCGGCGCGTACCAGGCGCTCGCGAAGATCCTGCGCGAGGGGCTCGACGGCGACACGCTCGTCCAGCGACTGGTCCGCTCGGGGCTGCGCGGGCGCGGCGGCGGCGGTTTCCCCGCCGGCGTCAAGTGGAAGTCCTGCCTCGAGGCCGCGCGCGCGCAGGACGTGCGCCCCTTCATCGTCTGCAACGGCGACGAGGGCGACCCGGGCGCCTTCATGGACCGCAGCATCGTCGAGGCCGACCCGCACGCCGTGATCGAGGGCATGCTGATCGGCGCGCGGGCGCTCGGCGCCACCGAGGGCTTCGTCTACATCCGCCACGAGTATCCCGCTGGCGCTGCAGCGTCTCATCCGGGCGCTCCAGCAGGCCCGCGAGTGGGGCCTGCTGGGCAAGGACATCCTGGGCACGGGGATGGAGTTCGACATCACCATCCACCGCGGCGCCGGCGCCTTCGTCTGCGGCGAGTCCACCGCGCTCATGGCCTCCATGGCGGGCCGCGCCGGCGAGCCCCGGGCGAAGTACGTGCACACGGTCGAGCACGGCTTCCGCGACCTGCCGACGGTGCTCAACAACGTCGAGACCTGGGCCAACATCCCGCAGATCGTCCTGAACGGTCCCGAGTGGTTCGCCGCGATCGGCACCGGCGACGTCTCGAAGTCGCCCTGGGGCGGCAGCAGCGGCACCAAGGTCTTCTCGCTGGTCGGCAACATCCGCAACTCGGGTCTGGTCGAGGTGCCGATGGGCATCACGCTGCGCGAGATCGTCTTCGACATCGGCGGCGGCATCCCGGACGGCAGGAAGTTCAAGGCCGTGCAGACCGGCGGCCCCTCGGGCGGCTGCCTGCCCGAGTCGAAGCTCGACCTGGCGGTGGACTTCGACACGCTGGTCGAGGCCGGCTCCATGATGGGCTCGGGCGGCATGATCGTGATGGACGACCGCACCTGCATGGTGGACGTGGCGCGCTACTTCGTGGACTTCCTCTGCGACGAGTCCTGCGGCAAGTGCACCCCGTGCCGCGAGGGCCTGGTGAACCTGCGGGGCGTGCTGACGCGCATCACGGCGGGGGAGGGCCGCGAGGGCGACCTCGAGCTGCTCGAGGACCTGGGCGCGGTGCTCGCCGACGGCTCGCTCTGCGGCCTGGGGCAGACCGCGGCGAACCCGGTGCTCTCGACCCTGCGCTACTTCCGCGCCGAGTACGAGGCCCACATCCGCGAGCGGCGCTGCCCCGCGGGGGTCTGCAAGGCGCTCATCCGCTACACCATCACCGAGGAGTGCACGGGCTGCACCGCCTGCGTGAAGATCTGCCCGACCGACGCGATCACCGGCGAGCGCCGCAAGCTCCACACGATCGCCCAGGACAAGTGCATCCAGTGCGGCACCTGCATGGACGTCTGCAAGGACGGCGCGGTGCTGGTCCGATGAGCGGCGAAAGGAAACCCGAGATGATCCAGGTCACGATCGACGGCAGGAAGACCGAGGTCGCGCCGGGGACCACGATCCTCGCGGCCGCGAAGCAGGCCGGGGTCGCCATCCCGGCGCTCTGCCACAGCCCGCTGGTCGAGGCCTACGGCGTCTGCCGCGTCTGCAGCGTCGAGGTGGACGACGGCCGCCGCAAGCGCATCGTCACCGCCTGCAACTACCCGCTCCAGAAGCCCGTCGCGGTCTCCACCCGCAGCGCGCGCGTCCTGCGCACCCGCCGGCTGGTGCTCGAGATGATGCTGGCGCGCTGGCCCCAGGTGAAGGTCGTGCAGGACCTGGCGCGCGAGGCCGGCGTCGCCGAGCCGCGCTTCGCCCACCCGCAACGCAACGAGAACCCGCACGCCTGCATCCTGTGCGGTCTCTGCGTGCGCCTCTGCGACGAGGGCGTCTGGCACCACGTGCTGGCCTTCGAGGGCCGCGGGGAGTCGCGCCGGGTGACCATGCCCTACGACGAGACGTCGGCGATCTGCGTGGGCTGCATGGCCTGCGCCAGCGTCTGCCCGACCGGGGCGATCCGCTTCACGGAGGACCCGAACCACCCCGTGGACGCCGACCGCATCCGCCGCGCCGGCGCCGAGCTGACGCGCGAGGTGCTGGTGCTGGACAAGCACCAGTGCCACATGCGCGAGATCGGCACGGCGCACCTGACGGAGATCATGGACGACTACGACCTGCTGCCGGTCTACAACTACCGTTACGGGAAGCACGTGGACACGCCGCGGATCGCCTCGGACAAGTTCAAGGCGCTCTTCACCCAGAACGTGGCCGACGGCTGCGCGCTGGGTTGCGACATGGCCTGCGCCAAGGCGGTGGACGGCCACGTGCTGCGCACCGGGCCGGACCGGGGCAAGAGCGTCCTCGTCGACGGGCCCGAGTACGAGACCGTCTCGTGCGCCGGCAGCAACCTCGGCATCTTCGAGCCCTGGGCCATCATCGAGATCAACTACTACTGCGACCACTACGGCCTGGACACGATCTCCTTCGGCACGCTGATGGCCTTCGTCATGGAATGCTACGAGGCCGGCGTGCTGAACCGGGAGCGCACCGGCGGGCTCGACCTCTCGCCGGGGAGCATCGAGGGCACGCTCGAGGTGCTGCACCAGATGGCGCGCGGCGAGGGCTTCGGCCTGATCGCGGGCCAGGGCGTGCGGCGCATGAAGAAGATCTTCGCCGAGCGCTTCGGCGCCGACCCCGCGTTCCTGCAGGACATCGGCATGGAGGCCAAGGGGCTCGAGTACTCCGGCTACATCTGCAAGGAGTCGCTCGCCCAGCAGGGCGGCTACGGCATCGCCCTCAAGGGCCCGCAGCACGACGAGGCCTGGCTCATCTTCATGGACATGGTCAACAAGCAGATCCCCAGCTTCGAGGACAAGGCCGAGGCGCTGCACTACTTCCCGATGTGGCGCACCTGGTTCGGCCTGAACGGGCTGTGCAAGCTGCTCTGGAACGACGTCGAGCCCGAGGACAACGCCGAATCCGGCGCCCCGGCCAAGGTGCCGGGACACGTGCGCGGCTACTGCGAGTTCGTCGCCGGGATGACGGGCCGGGAGGTGAAGCCCGAGGACCTCATCCTGCAGAGCGAGCGCGTCTACAACTTCCAGCGCCTCTTCAACCTCAAGATGGGCTTCGGCCGCCGAGCGCACGATGCGATCCCCTACCGCGCCAAGGGCCCGGTCACGGCCGCCGAGTACGAGTCGCGCCAGGAGCGCTACGACAAGCAGCTCAAGGAGGAGGCCGGGGTCGACCCCGCGCCGCTGACGCTCGACGAGCGGCGCGCGGCGCTGCGCAGCTACCGCGAGGACCGCTACCAGAAGCTGTGCGACGCCGTCTACAAGCGGCGCGGCTGGACGAGCGACGGCATCCCCACGCTGGCCAAGGTGCGCGCGCTCGGCATCGACAAGGTCGAGGGGGTCGTCGAACTCCTGCGGGCGAACGGCGTCACGGAGTAGCGATGGCACTCACGGTCAATGGCGACCCGCATCCCTGCCGCGAGGGCCTCACCGTCGAGGACCTGCTGCGGGAGAAGACCTACACGTTCCCGCTGCGGGTCATCCTGGTGAACCAGCAGGTCGTCAGGCGGGAGCAGATCCCCACCACCGTGCTCCACGACGGCGACGTCGTGGAGGTCATCCACCTGATCGGCGGCGGCTAGCCGGCGACCGGGTCGCCGGCCCCGCTGCGGGGGGAATCGCGCATGGCCAGGCTTCGCCGCCTCGTCCCGTTCCTCGCGGCACTCGCGTGTCTCGCCCTGCCGGGCGCGGCCGCCTCGCGCGAAGCCCCCGGTCCTCACGCTGGTCCTCGCGACCACGACCAGCACGCAGGACACCGGTCTGCTGGACGTGCTGCTGCCCGCCTTCGAGAAGCAGACGCGCATCCGGGTCAAGGCGATCGCCGTGGGCTCGGGCGAAGCGCTCGCCATGGGCCGCCGCGGCGACGCCGACGTGCTGCTCGTCCACTCGCCGGCCGCCGAGGACGTGTTCATGGCCGAGGGTCACGGAGCGGCGCGCTTCGACGTCATGCACAACGACTTCGTGCTGGTGGGCCCGGCCGCCGACCCGGCGCGCGTCCGCGGCGCGGACGCGGTCGAGGCCTTCCAGCGCATCGCCGCGGCGGCCGCGCCGTTCGTCTCGCGCGGCGACCGGTCCGGCACGCACGTGAAGGAGCAGGGTCTCTGGAAGAAGGCGGGCGTGGAGCCGGAGGGGCAGGCCTGGTACGTCTCGGCCGGGCAGGGCATGGGCGCGACCGCGCGGATCGCCTCCGAGAAGCGGGCCTACGCGCTCATCGACCGCGGCACCTGGCTGGCGCTGTCCACGGGTCTCGACCTGCCGGTGCTCTGCGAGGGCGGAGCGGACCTGCTGAACAGCTACCGCGTCATCGTCGTGGATCCCGCGAAGCACCCGCAGGCCCACGTGCTCGAGGCCTGGGCGTTCGCGAAGTGGCTCGTCTCGCCGGCCACCCAGAAGCGGATCGGCCGCTTCGGCATCGCGAAGCACGGCCGCCCGCTCTTCGTCCCCGACGCGAAGTGAGCGGGCTCGGCCAGGCGCTGCAGTCGGTCCTCGCGATGCGGCAGGAGCTCGCGGGGATCCTCGGGCTCTCGCTGCTGGTCTCCGGCGTGGCCGTCGTCGTGGCCATGCTGCTCGGCGTGCCGGCGGGGATCTACCTCGGCCTGCGCCGCTTCCCCGGACGGCAGCTCCTGGTCACGCTGGTCAACACCGGCATGGGCCTGCCGCCCGTGGTGGTCGGGCTGGTGGTGTTCCTGCTGCTGGCGCGCGCGGGCCCCTTCGGCGCGCTCGAGCTGCTCTACACGCCGTGGGCCATGATCGTCGCCCAGGTCATCATCGCCACGCCGCTCGTGATCGGCATCACGCTGGCCGCCGTGCAGGGGCTCGACCCGCGCGTGCACCTGCAGATCCTCTCGCTCGGCGCCTCGGGGCCGCAGCACTATTGGAAGATCGTGCGCGAGGCACGGCTCTCCCTGGTCGCAGCGCTGGCCGCCGGATTCGGCTCGATCATCTCCGAGGTCGGCGCGGTCATGATGGTGGGCGGCAACATCCGGGGCCAGACCCGCGTCATGACCACGGCCATCGTGCTCGAGACCCGGCAGGGGAACTTCGCGCTGGCCGTGGCGCTGGGCGTGCTGCTGCTGGTGCTGGCCGTGCTCTTCAACTGGCTGTTCACCTGGGTCCAGCAGAGGTCCAAGGCATGAGCCTGCTGTCGCTGACGGACGTCGTGGTCCGGGCCGGGGGCCGGACCCTGCTCGACCTGCCGCGGCTCGAGGTCCGCGAGGGCGAGATCCTCGTCGTGCTCGGGCCCACGGGCGCCGGGAAGAGCACGCTGCTCCGGGTCATGGGCTGCCTGCAGCGCGCGGATGGCGGGAGCCTCGCCTGGCGCGGGGAGCCGGTCGCCTGGCCGCCGTCGCTGGCGCTGCGGCGGCGCATGGCGATGGTGTTCCAGGCGCCGCTGCTCTTCTCGGGGACGGTCTTCGACAACGTCGCCTACGGCCTGCGCCTGCGCGGCGAGCGGGGCGACGCGCTGCGCGGGAAGGTCGAGGCCGGGCTCACGCAGTTCCACATCGCGCAGCTCGCCGGGCAGCGCGCCGCCACGCTCTCGGGCGGGGAGGCCCAGCGCGCGGCGCTGGCGCGCGCGGTCGTGCTCGAGCCCGAGCTGCTCCTGCTGGACGAGCCGCTGGTGGCGCTCGACGCCCCCATCCGCGAGCGGCTGCGCGACGAGTTGCGGCAGGTGATCCGCGCGCGCGGGATGAGCTGCGTCTACGTGACCCACGAGCTGCCCGAAGCGTTCACGCTCGCCGACCGGATCGCGGTGCTCGCGGCGGGCCGGCTCCTGCAATCCGGGAGGCCGGAGGAGGTCTTCTACGCGCCGAACCAGCGCGCCGTCGCCGAGTTCCTGCGCGCCGGCAACCTGCTGTCCGCCGAGGTGGTCTCGCTGTCCGGCGGCCTCGCGACGGTGCGCATCGCCGGGCGGACCCTGACCGCCGCCTCGGCGCTCGCAGCCGGGAGCCGGGTGCTGGCCTGCATCCATCCCGAGGAGGTGCAGGTCGCCCTGGCGCCGGCCGGCACCGGGGAGTGGCACGAGGCGACGGTGGTCGCCGTCACCGACCGCGGCCCGACGCTGCGGGTGGACCTCGATTGCGGCTTCCCGCTGCGCGCGCTCGTGACCCGGCGGGCCGCGCGGGAGATGGCGCTGGGGCCCGGCGTGCGGGTCGCGGTCGCGCTCGCGTCCGGGTCGGTCCACTTGATTCCCGGGGACGGTGCGGAGAACATGGCGCCATGACAGGGGGGGAGCGTCCGACGAGCCCGCAAGCCGGCGACCGCTACGCGCGGCAGGTCCTCTACGCCCCGATCGGGGCCGCGGGGCAGGCGCGGCTGCGCGCCGCGCGCGTGCTGCTCGCGGGCTGCGGCGGACTCGGCGCGGAGTCGGCGAGCCTGCTGGCGCGCGCCGGCGTGGGCCTCCTGCGCCTGGTGGACCGCGATGTCGTGGAGCTCACGAACCTCCAGCGCCAGGCGCTCTTCGACGAGGCCGACGTGCGCGGCTGCATCCCCAAGGCCGTGGCCGCCGCGCGCCACCTCGCCGCGATCAACGCCGGGGTCGCCGTCGAGCCCGTGGTGGCCGACCTGCACGCCGGCAACGTCGGCGACCTGCTCGCGGGCGTGGACCTGGTGGTGGACGGCTTCGACAACTTCGAGGGCCGTTACCTGCTCAACGACGCCTGCGTGCGCGCCGGCGTGCCCTGGGTGCACGGGGCCTGCGTGGGCAGCTACGGTGTCAGCACGCTGATCGTGCCGGGGAAGACCCCCTGTCTGCGCTGCATCCAGCCCGAGCTGCCCCCGCCGGGCTCGTCGCCGACCTGCGATACCGTCGGTATCCTCGGTTCCGCCGCGCACCTGATCGCCTCGCTCGAGACCGCGCAGGCGCTGCGCTGGCTCGTCACCCGGAAGGCGCCGGAGCCGGCCGTGATGGTGAGCGCGGATGTCTGGGACCTGCGCTTCCAGCACGTCGAGCTGCCGCCGCGCGACCCGCGGTGTCCCTGCTGTGGCGAGCGGCGCTTCGAGTTCCTCGAGGGCAGCCCGGCGCCCGCGGAGGCGCTGTGCGGGCGGGACTCGGTGCTGGTGCGCCCGTCGAGCGGCGCCACGCCCGACTTCACCGCGATCGCCGCGCGCCTGCGGCCACTGGGGGAGGTGCTGGCGAACGAGCACGTGCTGCGCTTCCGCCTGCCGCCCCACGAGCTGACGCTCTTCACCGACGGCCGCGCGATCGTCAGGGGCACCGGCGACCCCGTGCTCGCCCGCAGCCTGGTGGCGCGCTACCTCGGGGCGTGACGGCGCGCGCCTCCTGCGGCGCGGCGCAGGGCCCCGGCCGGCGCGGGATGACTCAGCGGCGCCGACCGCGCGCGGGGCCGGCGAACAGCCACGCGCCCGCCAGGACCATCACCGTCGAGATGGCGACTGGCACCCACACCGGCTGGACCCACCAGGGCCCCGGCGGGAGGAGGAAGAGCAGGTCCGGCGTGGCGAGGCTCGGCGGCCAGCGCAGCAGGGCGTAGAGCGCGACGTAGTAGACGATGTCCCAGACGCCGAAGGCGAGGAGGAACGCGCCCAGGCGGGGGAGGAAGCGCGGCGCCGCGAGCCAGGCGACCGTGGCGAGCATGACGATCGTGGCGGCCTCGCGTCCCTGCTCGGTCGCGATGAGCCACGGCACCGAGGCGAGGCGGCGCGTCAACTCGTCCGGGGCGGGCGCGGCGGCCCCGTGCGCGACGCCCAGCAGGGCGCGGATGTAGACCACCACCACCGCCTCGAGCCAGCCCATCGCGACCGCGAAGACCACGAGCACGCCGAGACGCGGTCCGGGCCGCGCGGGGCTCATCGTTTCCTGGCGGTCTTCGGCTTCGCGGCGCTCTTCGCCCGCGCCGCCTTCACCGCTCCGCCGCGGCCCTTCCGGATCGCCCTGCGCATGCGTTCCCGGGGCCACGCATTCAGCACGTCGTCCTTCGTGAGCCCGGCGCGCCGCGCGACGAACAGGCCGTAGCGCATGAGGTCCAGGTTCGCCATGCTGTGGGCGTCGGTGTCGATGACCAGCGTCACGCCCTTCTCCTTCGCGAGCCGCGCGTTCACGTCGGAGAGGTCCATGCGGTCGGGCTGGCAGTTGATCTCCATCGCCACGCCCAGCTCGGCCGCGCGCCCGAGCACCTTCTCCATGTCGAAGGGCGAGGCGGGCCGCGTGCCGATCATGCGCCCGGTCGGATGCCCCATCGCGCACGCGGCGGGGTGCTCGAGCGCCTTGAGCACGCGCGCGGTGGCCGCCTCGGCCGGCTGGTCCAGCCGCGAGTGCAGCGAGACGATCACCCAGTCGAGCAGCTCGAGCGCGCCGTCGTCCAGGTCGAGCGCGCCGTCGGCGAGGATGTCCACCTCGAGGCCGTGCAGCACCTCGATGCCGGGCACCTCGCGCCGCACGGCCTCGATCTCGGCGACCGAACGGCGCACACGCGCCTCGTCGAAGCCGCCCGCCATGGCGAGTGACTTCGAGTGCTCGGTGATGGCGACGTAGGCGTAGCCGCGGTCCTTCGCCGCCCGCACCATCTCGGCGAGCGTGTGCCGCCCGTCGCTGCGGGTGGTGTGCACGTGCAGGTCGCCCCTGAGGTCGTCCTGCTCGATCAGCTTCGGCAGCCGCCCCGCGCGTGCCAGCGCGATCTCGCCGCCGGCCTCGCGCAACTCGGGCGGGATCCAGTCGAGGCCGAGCGCGCGGTAGATCTCCTCCTCGGTGCGCCCGGCCACGACGCCGCCCGACCCGGGTTTCGCCGGGGCGCCCGGCCCGCGCGCGAGCCCGTACTCGTTCAGCGTCAATCCCCGGTCGTTCGCCACACGGCGCAGCTCGATGTTGTGCTCCTTGCTGCCGGTGAAGTAGAGCAGCGCGGCGCCGAACGACTCCGCGGGCACGAGCCGCAGGTCCACCTGCAGGCCGCCGGCGAGCCGCACCGCCGACCGGGTGTCGCCGCGCGCCAGCACCTCGGCCACCTGGTCGTGGGTCGTGAACGCGTCCATCACGGTGGCGGGCGAGCCGCCGCAGACGAGCAGGTCGAGGTCGCCGACCGTGTCGCGGCGCCGGCGGAAGGAGCCCGCCACCTCGACGCGGGTGACGTCCGGCACCGCGCGCAGCCGGTCGGCGAGGCCGTGCGCCACCGCCCAGGCGCTGGCGAGCAGCAGGCGCCCCGAGACCTGCTCGGCGATCGCGAGCGAGTGCAGCACCTTCTGCTCGAGCTTCTCGCCGAAGCCCGGCAGCTCGCGCAACTGCCCGGCCTTCGCGGCGGCCTCGAGCCCCGCGCGGTCGCGGATGTGGAGCGTGTCGTGGAGGGCGCGCACGCGCTTCGCGCCGAGCCCCTGCAGCTCGGTCAGGCGCACCAGCTCGAGCGGGTATCTCTTCAGCAGCTCGTCGTAGAGCCCGGTCGAACCCGTGGCGAGCAGGTCGCGGATCTTCTGCGCCAGGTCCTTGCCGATGCCGGGCAGCGCCTCGAGCGCGCCCTCCTCGCCGGCGAGCCGCCCCACCGGCCCGGGCAGCGCGTCCACCACGCGCGCGGCCTCCTTGTAGGCGCGCACGCGGAACGGGTTGGCGCCGTCGATCTCCAGCATGGTGGCGAGCGTGGCGAGGACGCGCCCCACGTCGGCGTTGGTGAGGGCGGGCATCACTTCTCCCCGATGCGCCTGAGGAACTCCGCCTCGTCGATGACCTCGAGCTTGAGCTTGCGCGCCTCGTCGAGCTTGGAGCCCGCGCCGGGACCGGCCACGACCAGCGTGACCCGCTTCGAGATGGCCGAGGCGATGCGCGCGCCGGCGTCCTCGGCCCGCTTCTGCGCCTCGGGCCGGGTCAGGCCCTCGAGCCCGCCGGTGAAGACCATGACCTGTCCGGCGAGCGGCTGCGGCCCCTTCTCGCGCGCCTCGTGCACGGGCGTGATGCCGGCCCGCAGCAGCCGGTCGAGCACCTTGCGATTGCGCTTGCTCGCGAAGAAGTGCGCGACCGACTCGGCGACCTCGGGGCCGACGCCGTGGATCTGCTGCAGGTCCCCGGCCGTGGCCTCCATCAGCGGCACGAGCGCGCCGAAGTGCCCGGCCAGCAGCCGCGCGACCGTCTCGCCCACGTGCTCGACGCCGAGCGCGAAGAGGAAGCGGTCGAGGCGCGGCCGCTTGCTGGCCTCCAGCGCGGCCAGCATGTTCTCGATGGACTTCTCGGCGAAGCCCTCGAGCGCGGCGAAATCGATGGGCGTGAGCGCGTAGACATCCGCGAGGTCCCTGACCATGCCCTGCTCGATCAGCTGCTTCACCGTCTTCTCGCCCAGCCCGGCGATGTCCATGGCGCCGCGCGCGGCGAAGTGGATGACGTGGCCCTCCAGCTGCGCCAGGCACGAGAGCCCGTTCGTGCAGACGTGGTACGCCCCCTCGCGCTCGACCGCGGCGCCGCACACCGGGCACTTCGCCGGCATGGCGAACGCGGCCGTGCCGCGCGGGCGCTTCTCCTTCAGCACCTCGACCACCTCGGGGATGACGTCGCCCGCGCGCCGCACGCGCACCGTGTCGCCGACGCGCACGTCCTTGCGCAGGACCTCGTCCTCGTTGTGCAGCGTGGCGCGCGAGACCGTCACGCCCGAGACGTCCACCGGCTGGAGCGCGGCCACCGGCGTGAGCTTCCCGGTGCGCCCGACCTGCACGACGATGTCGAGCACCCTGGTGACCTCGATGCGCGGCGGGAACTTGAAGGCCACCGCCCAGCGCGGCGAGCGCGAGCGCATGCCGAGCAGGTCCTGCCAGTCGCGGCGGTCCACCTTGATGACCACGCCGTCGATCTCGTAGTCGAGCGCGTCACGCCGCTCGCGGAGGTCCGCGTGGTAGGCGAGGGCCTCCTCGATCCCGCGGCAGACACGCACGTCCTTCTCGACGTGGAAGCCCCAGGCGCGCAGGGCGTCGAGCGTCGCGGTCTGCGTCTTGAACTCGAGGTCCGCGGCGGCCATGACCTCGTAGGCGTACAGGTCGAGCCGGCGCGAGGCCGTGATCTTCGGGTCCAGCTGCCGCACCGTGCCGGCCGCGGCGTTGCGCGGGTTCGCGAAGGGCTCCTCGCTGCGCTCGATCAGGCGCCGGTTCAGCGCCTCGAACTCGGTCAGCGTCATGAGCGCCTCGCCGCGCACGGCGATCGTGCCCCGGGGCCGCGGGCCGTCCTCGCGCAGCCGCAGTGGCAGCGCGCGGATGGTACGCAGGTTCTCGGTGATGTCCTCGCCGTTCTCGCCGTCGCCCCGCGTCGAGCCCCGGACGAACACCCCTTCCTGGTAGACCAGCTCCACGGACAGGCCGTCGAACTTCGGCTCTGCGACGTAGGTTACGGGCTCGACCTCGAGTCCTTTGCGAACCCTGCCGTCGAACTCCCGCACCTCCTCCGGGGCCATGAGCGAGTCGATGGAGAGCATGGCCTGCAGGTGGCGGACCCGGTTGAAGGCGGTGCGCAGGCCGCCCCCGACGCGCTGGGTCGGCGAGTCGGGCGCGCGCAGGTCGGGGAACTGCGCCTCGAGGTCCTCCAGCTCGCGGAAGAGCCGGTCGTAGGCGGCGTCGGAGATGCCGGGCTGGTCGAGCACGTAGTAGCGGTGGTCGTGCCCGCGGACCTCGCCGGCGAGCTGCTCGATGCGCTTCTTCGCCTCGGCCTTCGTCATGGCGCGAGAGTAGTCCCGGGCCGGGGGCGGCGCAATGCCCGGCTGCGCTCCGGCGGGGCGCGGCGCCGGGTGCCGTTCCTGAGGATGGGGAAGCGGGACTGACGGTTCGCGGCGCCTACGGCCACACCATCGCGGCGGTGCTCACCATCGAGCCGTCGGGCTCGTCCGACTGCTGGTAGCGCAGCAGCCGGCCCGGCCCGGGCTCGCAGGCCCGCAGCAGCAGGTAGGTGGGCGCGAAGCCGCAGTTGCGCGTGGAATCGTCGTGCTCGGCGACGGCCTCGAACCAGCCCCCGGCATCGCCCTTCACGGCCGCGGCCAGCGCCGCGCGGTCCTTCTCCTCGACCTCCGCCCGCGTGCGCTCGTCGAGCTTCGAGTCGCCGAAGCGCGGGCCCACGTGGGACAGGTCGATGCCGCCCACGTAGACCGTGGCGCCGCCGTGCTTCCGTTCGGCGTCCCGCAGCGCGGCGACGAAGCGCTCGACCCGCTCGTCCTCGCGCGGCGTGATCCCCTCGTCGAGCAGCGCGCCGAATCCGCCGCACAGGATGGGCACGATCTTCACGGGCCGCGAGCCGAGGCGGCGTTGCAGGTAGAGCGCCTGGAACTCGATCGAGTGCTCGTCCCGGTGCGCCAGCTCCGCGTGGTACGGGTCCTCGCCCAGCGCCGCGGCCAGGGTGTCCACGAAGGCGGTGTCGCATTCGAGCTTGCCGAGCGGGGTCTGGTAGTGCTTGCGCGTCAGTCCGAACAGGTCGCCCTGGAGCGAATGGCCGGTGCCGAGCACGACGACGCGCAGCGGGGCCTCCTGCGCGGGACCCAGCTCGAGATAGGCGCGCGCGATGGTCGCGCCCGCGCGGCGCGGGTCGAGGTGCGGGGCGAGCAGGGCGCGAGGGCGCGCATTCGCGGCGGCCACCGGTTCGCCGGCGGCGGCGCGCAGTTGCTCCGCCTGGGCGAAGTTCGAGTCGAGGAACGCCTCGAGCGCCTCGCGTTCGGCGGGGTAGGCGTGCCCTTCGAGCGCGGCGTGGCGGACCTCGAGCGGATGGTAGGCCTCGCGCAGCCCGCGCCAGGCCTCCTGGAACTTCGGCGAGTCGAGCATCAGCAGGTCGTCGAGCTGGCGGATGAACTCGCGCACCATGTTGCCGATGCGGATGTCCTTGCTCTCGCGCATCAGCGCGGCCGTGATGTCGTTCACCGAGACGCTGCCGTCGAGCAACTGCAGGATGCCGAGGGCCTCGATGCCCAGCACGGGCTGGCCGTGGATCACGCCGAGCGGATCGCTCACGACCAGCAGATCGCGGCCCTTGTCGGTGATGGGCATGAGCACGAGCGGGCGCATGCGCGGGTACTCGGGCAGGTCGCCGGGCTCGTCGAGCGAGGCGCCCGGCGGGATCACGATGCGCGGCGCTTCGGCGGGCGGGGCGGACTCGGAGCCGGGCAGGATGATGCGCCCGGGGCGGGGCGGGTCCTTCGGATCGTCAGGCGACATGGGGTTCCCGGGTGGGGGGACGGGTGGTGCGTTCGAGATTCGCGAGGCCAGCCTAACCCGCCCCGGCCGGCTTGGAAAGTTGGCGGCCCGGCCGGCCTGAGGCTAAGATGCGGGCGACATGAACGAGCCCGGGATGAACAGACCCAGCGGAGTCCGGCGGCCGTGAATCCCGGCGTCGGCGGCGTGCCTGCGAGCCTCATCGAAGTGCGCCTCGGACGCGGGTTGATGCTGCCCGGACGCGTCTGGTGCGCCGAGCGGCCGCGCGCCCTGGTCGCCGTGGTCCACGGGCTGGGCGAGCATTGCGCGCGCTACGCCGCGCTCGCCGCCGACCTGGTGCGGGCGCGTTGCAGCGTCGCGGCGCTCGACCTGCCGGGGCACGGCGAGGCGCAGGGTCCGCGCGGCGACGTGCCCTCGTGGACGCGATTGCGCGAGCAGGTCGTGCCCGCCATGTTCACCGCGCTGCGCGGGGTGCCCGGCCAGCCCACGGACCTGCCGCACGTGCTGCTCGGGCACAGCCTGGGCGGGGTGCTGGCGCTGGATTACGCGATCGCGCACCCGCGCACGCTCGTGGCCGCGGTGGCGACGTCGCCGGCCCTGCGCACCGGCATGCCGCCGTGGTGGAAGCTCGCGCTGGGCCACGCGGCGCGCCTCACCGCGCCGAGCGTCGGTTTCGCGCACGGGCTCGACGAGAGCGGCATGGCGCGCGATCCCGAGGTGCTGGCGCTGCGCAGGGAGGACCCGCGGGTGCACGACCGCATCAGCCCGCGGCTCTACTCCTCCTTCAACGAGGCGCGCCAGCGCGTGCTGCGCGAGGCGCGGCGGCTGCAGGTGCCCACGCTGGTGCTGCAGGGCATGGGAGACCGCATCGTGGACCCGAAGGGCGCGCTCGAATTCAACGCCGCCGCGCCGCACGGCATGGTGCGGCTCATCACCTACGCCGGCGTCTACCACGAGGTCTTCAACGACCCCGATCGCGGCCAGGCCGTTCGCGACCTGCTCGGCTGGCTGGACGCGGCGCTGGTGGTCTGAACGATCCAGACGCCCGGCTCGCGGCGCCGCGCCCTCCTCGTTCCGTGCGAAAGAGGCACCTGATGAACCCGTTCGTGCTGTCCCTTGCGATCGCCTCCTCCCTGGCCGCGGTGGCCCCGTCCGGGCAGAAGGCCGCCCCGCTCAAGCCTCCCATCCCGGTGTTCGATCCCGCCGGTTTCACGTCCATGGTGGACAACCCGTACTTCCCGCTCCGACCGGGCACGGTCCTCGTGTACCAGGCGCGCGCCGGAGAGACGCCCGATGTGGACACGGTCACCGTGACGCGCGAAACGAGGACGGTCCTCGGAGTCACCGCGGTGGTCGTGCGCGACCGCGCCTACCGCGGCGGGCAGCTGGCCGAAGAGTCCTTCGACTGGTACGCGCAGGACCGGAAGGGCAATGTCTGGTCCCTGGGCGAGGACACGAAGGACCTGCGTGACGGCCAGGTGGTCAGCACGGCGGGCTCCTGGGAGGCGGGCAAGGACAGCGCCTGCGCCGGGATCGTCATGCCGGCGATCCTCGAGGCCGGGATGGAGTACCGGCGGGCGTACCGCCGCGGCGTGGTGGAGGACCTGGCGGAGGTGCGGAATCTCGACGCGAAGGCGACGGTGCTGAACGACACGTTCACCGCGTGCGTCGAGATCGAGGAATGGTCCGCGCTCGAGCGCCGCGTGCGGGAGAGGAGCACCTACGCGCCTGGCCTGGGCCTCGTGCTGCGGCGGACGGTCGCCGGCGGGGACGAGTGGATGAAGCTCGTGAAGGTGATCGCGCCCTAGCGGGGGCCGGCGCGGGCCGCGCCGGCAGGGGACGGGCCTCCGGGCCATCCGGCCCGGAGGCCCCCGACTCGGCTCCGCGGAGCGCCGCCCTAGAGCGCCGCCATGCGCGGCCAGAGCCTCTTCGCCTCTTCCCGGGCCTTCGCGCGCAGTTCCTCGATGTCTCCACGCACCAGCTTGCCCCGGTCCACGACGACCTGCCCGGCGACCGTCACGCGGCTCACCTGCGCGGGCTTCTCGCCTTCGCCCGCCGTGTAGCTGACCTGGTCGCCGTCGAGGTCGGCGCCGCCCGGCGCGCCGGCGAAGCGCTCGGCCGCCAGCACGCGGCCGGTCACGAGCCGGCGCGCGGCGGCGTCCACCTCCTCGTGCATGCTGCCCGCGCTCAGGCGCTCGAGCGCGGCGAACTCCCTGGGCATGTCCGCCTCCCAGCCGTCGGTGCCGAGCGCCACCTTGCCGCTCACCCAGAGCGACGAGGCGTAGCCGACGCGGTTGCCCTCGTTGGAACGCGGATTCTGCACCAGCCACAGGCCGCGCGACTCGGCGACGCGCACCTGCGAGGGCTCGAGGTGCACGCCATGCGCCAGGATCGAGCCGGGAGGCAGCGAGTCGGTCGCGAGCAGGCGCTCGAGCGGGCCCTCGTAGCCGCGCTTGCGCGCGTCCTCGACGTCGGCGCGATCCTCGGCCAGGTGCACGTGCGTCACGGTGCCCAGCTCGCGCGCCACCTCGCCGGACTCGCGCAGCGTCTCGTCGGAGCAGGTGAACGAGGCGTGCAGGCCGACCACTCCGCGCACCAGCGGTCGCTGGTTCCCGCGGAAGAAGCGGCGGCACTCGGCGAGCCCGCGCCGGCCCTCCTCGCGCCCGCCGTTGCGGTCGGTCGCGCCGTAGCACAGCACCGCGCGGACGCCGAACTCCTGGCAGGCGTCGGCCAGCACGTCGAGCGAGCCTTCGATGAACGCGGGCGACTCCTGGTGGTCGATGAGCGTGGTGGTGCCGTAGAGCAGGGACTCGGCCGCGTAGAGCCGGGCCGAGGCGCGCAGCGAGCGCTCGTCGAGGGCGCGGTCGAGCCGCCACCAGACGCGCTCCAGGATCTGCACGAAGTTCTCGGGCGGGGGTTCTGCCGGCGGCATGCCGTAGGGTGCCAGCGCGCTGTAGACGTGCGTGTGGGCGTTCACGAAGCCCGGGACCGTCCGGCTCGGCGTGGTCATCGCAGACCCTCCCCCTGTGCTCGATTCGCCGCGCGACCACGGCGAGCGCCGCGCGGTGGCGTGCAGGAGCCGGAGTGTACCGCATCGTGATCGAGGAATGCCTCCCGGGCGGGGCCTGCCGCCGCGGGCCGGTCCCCCGCCGGACCGCCGATGCGACCAAAGGAGCAGGCCGCCCGGCGGGCTGCCGGGCGGGCCGCCCGCTCGCCCGCGGACCCCGGATTGCGTAGACTCTGCCCGACGTCGCCTGCTCCTCCCGGCCGCGTCGCGCCCGAGGCCGACGGCGCATCGCACCGAACGATCCGCGCCCCGCGTCCGCCGTCCGACCCACGCTTCGCGTGGGTGCCCGGCGGCCCGCCCGGCTGACCCGCACCAGGGAGAACCTGCCGTGAAGCACCCGAGCCTCTTTCTGACCGACGCCCAGCTGGCCTCCGAGATCGCGCGTTGCGTCTACTGCGAGGAGAAGCCCTGCACCGAGGCCTGCCCGGCCGACTGCTCGCCGGCGGACTTCCTCATGGCGGCGAAGGGCGGCACGCCCGCGGACATCGCGCGCTCGGCGGCGCTCATCATGACCAAGAATCCGCTGGGTGGCGTGTGCGGCGCGGTCTGCCCCGACACGCACTGCCAGGCCGCGTGCTCGCGCAAGCTCTTCGACCACTCGATCGAGATCCCCCGCGTGCAGGCGGCGATCGTGGCACGCGCGAAGGCGCTGGGCGTGATGCCGAAGCTCGAGGTGACGCCGGCGAACGGCAGGAAGGTCGCCATCGTGGGCTCGGGCGCCGCGGGTCTCGCCGCGGCGCTGGTGCTGGCGCAGATGGGCTACGAGGTGGACATCCTCGACCGCCGGGCGGAACCCGGCGGCGCGGTCCGCTACATCCCGGCGCACCGCATGGATCCGGGCGTGCTCGACACCGACATCGCCTGGCTGCTCGAGCACCCGCGGGTGCGCCTGCACGCGAGCCGCCCGGTGGACGACGCCGGCGCGCTGCTCGCGCAGGGCTACGCCGCGGTGCTGCTCGCCGGCGGCCTGCACGAGCCCGTCACGCTGGGCATCGAGGGCGAGGACCTGGCCGTGTCCTGCCTCGCCTACCTGGCCGACCCCGGGCGCTGGCCGTCGCGGGGGCGCGTCGCCGTGATCGGCGGGGGCGCGATCGCCTGCGACTGCGCCACCACCGCGCTCGCCCGCGGCGCCAGCGGCGTCGAGATGATCACGCTGGAGCAGTGGAGCGAACTGCCGCTGACTCCCCAGGAGCGCGGGGAGCTGCTCGAGCATCCCGTGAACGTCGTGGGCCGCACGCGCGTCGTGGCCGTGCTGGCCGCGAGCGGGAAGGTGAGCGGCGTGCGCGTGCAGCGCGTGGCCCTCGCCCCGGGCGAGAAGTTCCACCCCTCGCAGACGAGCCCGGTTCCCGGCACCGAGCAGACGCTCCCCGGGATCACGCAGGTCATCGTCGCCATCGGCAACCGCGCCGGGCTCAAGAGCGACGGTCGCGCCGGCGTGTTCATGGCGGGCGACGGCGCCTGGGGGCCCTCGACCGTGGTCGAGGCCTCGGCCTCGGGCAAGAACGCCGCGCTCCAGATGGACGCCTGGATCCGGAAGCAGCCCGCGCCGAAGATCGACAAGCCGACCAAGGGCCGCGTGCGCGTGCCCGGCTACGCCGACGTGCCGGTGCCGCTCGCGACCGACTTCTTCGGGCGCACCATCCCCTCGCCGTTCCTGCTCTCGGCCGCGCCGCCCACCGACGGCTACGAGCCGATGAAGAAGGCGCTGGAGGCCGGCTGGGCCGGCGGCATCATGAAGACCGCCTTCGACGGGCTGCACGTCCACATCCCGGCCGACTACATGCACGTCTTCGACAGCGAGACCTACGGGAACTCCGACAACGTCTCGGACCACCCGCTCGACCGCGTCTGCCGGGAGATCGAGAAGCTGGTGAAGGAGTACCCGGACCGCCTCATCGGCGCCTCGACCGGCGGCCCGGTCTCCGGGCACGACGACGAAGACAAGAAGGTCTGGCAGGCCAACAGCCGCAAGCTCGAGCGCGCCGGGGCCCAGGTGGTCGAGTTCAGCCTCTCGTGCCCCCAGGGCGGTGACGGCACCGAGGGCGCGATCGTCTCGCAGTCGGCCGGCGTCACGGCCAAGGTCATCGGCTGGATCATGGAGACCGGCGACCCGCAGGTGCCCAAGCTCTTCAAGCTCACGGGCGCGGTGACCTCGGTCGAGGTCATCCTGCGCGCGGTGAAGCAGGTGCTGGACCGCCACCCGGGGAAGAAGGCCGGCGTGACGCTGGCGAACTCGTTCCCGACGCTGTTCTTCCGCCCCGGGGAGAAGCGGGAGTGGGACGAGGGCATCGTGGTCGGGATGAGCGGCGCCGGCGTGGCGCCCATCTCCAACCTGTCGCTCGCCTCGGTGGGGCACCTGGGGGTGACCGTCTCGGGCAACGGCGGGCCGATGGACTACCGCTCGGCCGCGCACTTCCTGGCGCTGGGCGCGCGCACCGTGCAGTTCTGCACGGTGGCGATGAAGTACGGCGTCGGCATCGTGGGCGAGCTGCACTCGGGGCTCTCGCACCTGATGCAGGCGCGCGGCATCCGTTCGGTCGAGGAGCTGATCGGCCGGGCGCTGCCGGACCCCGTCACCGACTTCATGGCGCTTTCGCCCACGCTGCGCATCCCGTCGCTGACCCGGGAGCTGTGCGTCTCGTGCGGCAACTGCACGCGCTGCGGCTACCTGGCCGTGAGCCTGGGCGAGGACCGGCTGCCGCGCTTCGATGCGTCCAGGTGCGTCGGCTGCAGCCTGTGCGCGCAGAAGTGCTTCACCGGCGCGCTGGCGATGCGCGACCGGACGCCCGAGGAGCTGGCGGCGCGCCCGGCGGGCGCGTAGCGGGCGGCCGAAGAGACCACGGGCGCGGCGTGCCCGGGGGCGAGCGCGGGCTCCGGAGGCGGGACCTCCGGGGCCCGCGGCGCCTTCCAACCCTGGAGGACGTCCCCGTGTCCAAGCCGGTGAAGCCCGCATTCACGGTCGTCGCACCCGCTCACGCCGACACTTCACCGGAGGCACCCATGCAGACTCCCGCCCGTTCCCCCGCGCTCGTCCGCCGGCAGGCCGCACTCACCTTCCTGCCGGTGCTGGCGCTGCTCGCCGTCCCCCCGGTCGCCCGTGCCGCGGATCCGGTCTGCACGCCCCGGATCGTCCTCTCCGGGCACCACCAGCCGGTCGCCCACGTCGCGCACGTCGCTCACGCCGTCCGCGCGTCCGTGCGTTCCTCCTTGCGCCACGCGGCCCATCGGCATGGCGTCGCTCCCGTCCACCGGCACTCGTGGAGCGAGGACGGATTCCGCTGGAGCCTCTACGACGGAACGTCGCGCTCCACCACCGGGGCCTCCGACGAGGAGATCCGGGACGTGATCGCCGCCCGGGGCGCTCACTCGAGCTTCCTCTGGTTCTCGCAGGACGGTCAGCGGTGGGTCGTCCGGGACCCCGCGCTGGTCGCCCGGGCTCACGAGAGCATCGAGCCGATGGAGCGGCTCGGGAAGGAGATGGGCCGGCTCGGAGGCGAGATGGGCCAGCTCGGCGCGCGGCAGGGCCGCTTCGGGGCCGAGATGGGGCGTCTCGGTGCCCGCCAGGGCGCGCTCGCCGCCCGGCTCGCCCTGTTGGAGCTCCGCGACTACGACGACCCGGGGATCGAGCGCGAGATCGCGGCGATCGAGCGCAAGATGGACGAGCTGTCCCGCCGGCAGGACGAATTCAGCCGGCGGCAGGAGTCGCTCGGCGGCGAGCGGATGGACGAGCTCGGCGACCGGATGGGCGAACTCGGCGACCGGATGGAGCGGCTCGCCGAGCGTGCCGAGCGGGAGCTGAAGGCTCTGGCGAAGGAGGCCATCTCCTCGCGCAAGGCCGAACGCCTCGGGGACCGCGGCGACCTGTAGCCGGGACCCTCTCGTCACGGGGCGCGGCGACCCGCGGGTCGCCGCGCCCCGTGCTGCTCTCCGGTGTCAGAACGCTATGCCTGGGCCGCCGCGGCGGGCTCGGGGTGCTTCTCGAGCCAGCGGTTGAACAGCCACATGGCGAGAGCCGAGGCGAAGCCGATCGCCATCAGGATGATCCACCCCGCGGCGTTGTTCCACGGGACCAGCTCGAGCAATCCGTCGGGCCGCACGGTGGCGTCCCTGGCCATGACCTCGTTGAAGATGAGCGCCCCCACCGGGCCGCCGGTCAGCGAGCCGATGGCGAGCGGCAGGTTGGCGTAGCCCAGGAAGAGCCCCTCCTGGCCCTTGGGCGCAAGCGCGCCGATGTACTCGTACATGCGCGGCGAGGTGAACAGTTCGCCGAAGGCGATCAGCGCGACGGTGAAGATCAGGAACATCGAGCCGACCGGCAGCCAGTTCGCGGCGAGCGCCCGCAGTCCGCCGGGCTCCCAGATCGGGAAGAGGTTCAGGATCATCGCCAGGCCGATGATCACCGTCCCGATGACGATCGAGCGGATCGCCCGGACCTTGCCGAAGAACGCCGTGACCAGCAGCTGGAAGCAGACGATGATGAAGGGGTTCGCCGCCGTGTAGAGGTCCATGGCCGGCTTGGTCTCGATCACGCGCTTCGCGTAGAGCGGGAGCACGTTGTAGACCTGGTTGTAGAGGAAGAAGAAGCCGCTCATCACGATCAGGAACATGGTGAAGCGCTTGTTGCGGAGCACCAGCACCATGTCGAGCAGGATGCGGCCGATCGAGCGGCGCGGCCTGGGAGGCGTCCCGGCGGCGACCTCCATGTCGCGATAGAAGAAGAGCACCACGAAGAACGCCACGATCGAGGCGACGGCCGCCACCGCGAAGATGTAGGACAGTCCGGCCTCCGAGCGCGCGGTCGGAGGCGCGCGGTGGACGAGCCAGGCGATGGCGAGCCCGCCGCCGACGATCAGCGCGGCGAAGGGCAGCGCCGTCCAGGCCCGGTGCCCCTTCTGCGACTTCGACTCGACCGAGCGGTAGACCAGCAGGATCAGTGCGGCGGCCACCAGTCCGCAGATGCCCACCACGGTCAGCGTGGTGGCGAAGCTCGAGCCGGTGCGCACGACGAACGCCACGCCGCGCCCGACCAGCGAGCCGATGTTGATGATCATGTAGAAGATGGCGAAGCCCAGCGTGACGCGCGCGCCGGCGCTCTTCTGCATGGTCCCGGAGATGCAGGGCTTGATCACCGATCCGCCCATGCCGATCAGCAGGATGGCGACGAGGACCGTGGCGATCAGCCCGGGCGAGGCCGTGAACTCATTGTGGACGACCGGCGAGAGCACCGCCCCGCCGAACCACACCGGGTAGCCCATCAGGGCGTAGCCGGCCGCCAGCAGCACGAAGGCCACCAGCAGAGAGCGGCGGAACCCGACCTGGTCGGCGATCGTGCCCGAGAGGATCGGCAGGAAGTAGACCAGGGTCCACAACACGCTGTTGAGGTTGGAGGGCCAGTACGCCCCGAGGCCGAGCTGGCCGAGATAGATGACCACGAAGCTGGCCATCGAGTAATACGCGGCGCGCTCGAACAACTCGGTGACGTTGGCGCTCCAGAACACGTTGGGGAACTTCGCGTGGGCTTCGGCCATGGTGGTCTCCAGGATGCGGCGATAACGGATGCCGGGCGTTCTCCGGCTCGGCGGCGGGGCGGAGCATAGCACCCGTGTCCAGTCGGTCCGGCGGCCGGGCCGTGCGACCGACGCTACTCGATGGTGCGGATGCTCAGATCCCGCCGGCCCTCTTGGTCGGAGATGATCTCGTGATCGGGGTTCGCCGGGTCCCGGATCATCCGGCCGTCCACGAGGAAGGCGTAGGGGGTCCTGCCCGGCGGCAGCACGAAGTCGCCCGCCCAGCCGTCCGCGGTCCGCGCGAGGAACGAGAAGAGAGACCACCGCGAGATACCGAACACACACACGAAGCGGGCGTCGCGGTATCCCTCGAGCTCGAAGCGGGCGTTCGCGGCGGGCGGACGGTCCCCGTTCAGCCGTGCCAGGAGCGTCCGCACCGCGGGCAGATAGGCCCGCCGTGCCACGGGATCGGTGGAATCCGCCGCCGCCTGGCGCTCCAGGCAGGCTCTCGCCCCTTCCGGGTCGCCGGTCACGAGCCGCGCGAGCCCCTCGTAGAACTCGGCGGCCGGGTCCGCGCGGCCGCCCGTCCCCAGCCACTCGTCGACGAAGACACGGGCGTCGGCGAAGCGGCTGGTCCGGTACAGGGCGCCGCAGAAGATGTGGCGCAGGGCGGCCAGGCGCGCCGGTTCGGGCAGCGTGTCACGCATGCGCTCGGAGATCCGCACGGCCGCGGCGGCCCCCTTCGCCTGACAGGCGTCCCGGATCGTCACGATCGGGGCGTCGCGGAACAGCGTGCGCATGAGATAGGACCGCTTCCCCCGCGCGAGCAGGTCCTGGATCGTGAAGTGGTAGGCCTTCCGGAAGTCGCCCGCGTAGTAGAAGTAGATGTCGCCCGTCGCCAGGTTCGCGATGTTGGTGTAGACGGTGCTGACACCCCGGCGCTGCTGGGTGGAGTCCATCACCGCCCGGAAGCTCTCGAGGCTCACGCCGCGCGCGGCAAGCATCCGTTCGGCGATGGGGAAGCGCCAGCACGTCAGGGCCCAGGGCGAGGAGCGCTGCGTGCAGACGTTGAAGTTGGTCGAGATCTGAGGGCCGGTCTGCGTCAGGCACACGCCGTCCGCGTTGACGATGGCCAGGTTCCCCAGACGGTCGGCCACGTGGAGCTGGCCGCCCAGCAGCGAGGGCAGGCGATAGGTCTCGAACAGCGCGAGGACCTCGGGCACGGTGGCGCACGTCCTCAGCATGTGCTTCACGAAGGCGGGATCCTCCCCCGGGAAGTCCTTCTTCCTGTCCCAGTCCCGGTATTCCGACGTGGGAATCCCGGGCAGCGCGTTGAGATCGAGGAACAGGCCCCGCTCGTTGAGCCCGCCCTGCACGAACGCGTGGGGCCGGTCGTAGGGAAGGGTGTACGTGAAGGCGATCACGCCGAGCAGGCCGCGCTCGCGAGGCAGGACGTTCAGGTACGTGTCGAAATCGAACGCGTAGTCCTCGTTGTTGCCGGTCCACACGTCGCCGCCGGGGGCCCGGCCGGAGATGATCGTGCAGGCGTCCGCGACACCGGCGAGGAGCGCGATGAGCAGGCAACAGGCGGCGAAGAGACGTCCCACGATGGCACCTCCGGGGTGGATGGGCGCGCGGCGACCGCGCGCCGGCTCACGCCAGCGAAACCCACCCATCCGGTGTCCGTCAAGCGGGAAGCGACGAGTGCCGGTCCGGCACGACGTGTGAACGGGGCGCGGGTCGTCGCACGGCAGGGGCGGGACCGGTTCGGAGCGTTCAGAGGACGAGCAGGGCCGCGAGCGCGACGGCCGCCGCCAGCGCGGCGGTCGCCGGCAGGCCCAGCATCGGGATCGCGACGAGGCCCGCGACGAGCGACCCGGCGCAGCCCCCGAGCAGGTCGGCGGCATAGACGGGGCCGATGACGGTGCCCCCGTCCGGCGTGCCGTGGAGCACGGCGTAGGCGAACGCGGCGGCGACCAGGAAGCCGCAGGCGAAGAGCAGTGTCCCCGCGCCCGCGAGCGCGCCGCCGGCACCCGCATGGAGCAGTGCCGCGCACGCGAGCCCGAGCGCGGCGAGGGCGACGAAGGCGAGCGCGCCGGCGAAGCGCCCGGTGCCGGGCCGGCGCATCAGGCGCTCCATCGCCCGCGCGCCCAGCGCCAGCCCGCCCATGAACGCCATGAGCAGCGCCCCGAGGTCCTGGTAGAGCACCCCCGAGCGCGTCTGGTAATCGAGCAGGAGCGCCGACTCGAGCAGCATGCCCGCGAAGCCCGCGGCCGCGGCGAGCAGGGCGCGGCGCGGCATGGCGTGCCGCCGCGCGAGGAGGAAGGCGAACCCGAGCAGGGCCGTCGCGGCCCACGCCCACGGCGACCGGGCCAGCGTCCGGGCCTCGACCTCCGGCAGGTCGAGGCGCCCCAGCGAAGGGAAGAAGCGCGCGAGCCAGAGCATCATCGTGGTCTGGTAGCAGACGGGCCGGGCGTCGCGATTGGCGAGCGCGGGCGTGTCGGCCAGCTGCCGCGCGATCTCCGCGAACCGGTCGTTGGTGTAGAGGTAGCGCACGTACGCCGGGGTGACGAGCCGCGTGCCGGGGTCGCGCGCGGGCAGGCGCCCGCCCAGCACCGCGGGATCCCGCACCAGCGGCGCGCGCGAGGCGAACAGGAGGCTCGTGGTGCCCGGCAGCACCACGGTCGCGGGGAAGACCTGGTGCAGCGCCCGGTGGATGCTCGCCGTGCGCCGGGCGAGCACGGGCGTCCAGAGGTTCTCGGCGCTCCTCAGGCGCAGCGCGAGCACGCCGCCGGGCGCGAGGTGAGCGGCGCAGGCCGCGAAGAACTCGCGGGTGTAGTAGCGGTTCGTGCGCCCCGACTCGGGCTCGGGCAGGCCGATCAGGATGAGGTCGTACACCTGGGCGTGGTCGAGGAAGCGGCGTGGATCGGCGAACGCGACGTGCACGCGCGGATCCGCGAGTGCCGCCCGCTGCGGGTCCGGCAACCGCGGCGCGACGAGCGCCAGGAGCGTCGCGTCCAACTCGACGTCGTCCACGCGCGCAAGGCGGTGGCGGAGGAGCTCGAGCACCAGCCCCTGCGCGGCTCCGCCCAGGACCAGCACCCGGCCCACCGTGTCGCGCTGGACGGCGGCCAGCTGGACGAACTCCTCAGCTGCGGTGCCCTGGCTCTCGTAGGCGAGCGCGTCGTTCTCGAACACCGCGACCTGGCCGAGCGTGCCGGTCACGGTGACGCGCCCGTAGGGCGTGTCGCGCGTGGCGAGCAGGCCCGGATGGTTCCAGCGCGTCATGCCCCGGTCGAGAGCGGGCGCCACGGCCAGCAGGACGAGCGCGAGGAGGAGGCCCGCGGCGGCGGCCGGCCCGCGACCCGCCTTCGGCGGGTGCCCGGTGGGTGTCCGGCTCGCGCCCGAGCCGGGCCAGGCGGCGGCGCAGGCCGCGATCCCGCAGAGCAGCGCGGCGTCCCAGTTCTGCAGCCCCGCGGCGGACAGGAGCGTGGCGAGCAGTCCCCCGAGCAGACCGCCCGCGCTCTCGAGGGCGTAGGCGGCCGCGGGCGAGCGTCCGGTCGCGATGAACCGCCGGGCCGTCCACTGGAAGAGCAGGCCGAGCAGGAGCGAGACGGGCACCAGGCAGAGCGCCAGGGCGAGCAGTTGCCGTTCGAACGGCAGGTAGGCGCCCGGTACGCCGCCGAAGAGGATGCGCACGCCGCGCGCGAGCACGACCGCGAGCGGCAGCAGGAGCCCGAGGGCGACGAAGAGTCGCCGCACCGCGCGCTCGCCGGGCGGCTGCGCGCCACGGCCCGGGGCGGCGCCGGCGGCGGTGCCGAGGAGCCAGGCGCCCAGCCCCAGCACGAGCACCAGCTCGCTGCCGAAGAACGCGACCTCGCACTCGCGCAGCAGCACCACCTGCGCGAGCAGCGCGATGGCGCCGACGGCGAAGAGCCGGAGTCTCATGCCCGACCCGGGCGGTTCGTGGATCGCCCGGGCCGGGTCCCGTGCCCCGGCCGCCGCGGCCGTCGCGCGCGGCCGCGACTCACCGGAACTGCGATTCCCGGAAGTGGATGCTGCGGAAGGTCCAGAACTCGGCGCCACTCTTCCACGCGTCCTTCGTGAGCCCCGCCTTGAGGCAGAGGTTCTCCATGAGCGCCGTCTTGTCCCAGCCCTGCTCGGCCGGCACCTGCGGCAGGAACACCGCCACGCGGCCGTCCTTGCGGATCTGGACCCCGTCGCGGCCGAGGACGACCGCGTCGGGGCCGGCGACCCGCTCGAGCGGGGTGAGCACCGAGATCTCGATCTCGAGGTCCCCGAGCTCCGCGGGCTCGACGGGCGGGAAGCGCGGGTCCTCGAGCGCGGCCGAGAGCGCCATGGCCCCGACGTTCTGCGCGAGCGGCCGGTCCCCGGCCAGGTGGCCGATGCAGCCGCGCAGCTCGCCGCGCGCGTAGAGGGTCACGAACACGCCCTGCTTCCGCCGGGCGGCGGGGGAGAAGCCGCGCGGGAGCGGCACGGTGCCGGTCGCGAACCAGCGCTCGAGCGTGCGGCGCGCCAGCCGCAGCAGCGCCCTCTGGTCGGCGGGGCCGAGCGCCGCGTCCCCCGCCGGATCGGGTGGGGGGCCGAGCGCCGCGGTGTCCGCGTCTCCACGGCCCGAGGTGAACATCACCGCGCCGTAGCCCACGACGTGCGCGGGGTCGCCCACCGGCACGTCGCCGCTGTTCGCCCGCGACAGCACGATGCCGCGCCGGGCGCCCAGCGCCCGCGCCGCCTCCATCGCCACCATGACCGCCCCCTCTCCGCAGGCGCAGGTTTCGAGGCCGCGGTGGCCGGCCCGCAACTGCGCCGCCGCGACCTGCTGCAGTGCCGCCGGATCGAGCCGCGCGATGGCGGCAAGCACGGCGCGATCCGCGGCGAGACTGCCCTCGGAGTCGGGGTAATGCGACAGGTCGCTGCTCGCCACGATCAGGACGCGGCGTCCGGCGAGCACGCGCGCCAGCGCCTGGGCGATGCGCGCCAGGGCCGGCGGGTCCTCCGTGCCGACGACCACGGGCAGGATCCTCGCATCCGGCAGCACGACCTGCGCGAACGGCACCTGCACCTCGATCGAGTGCTCGCGCTCGTGGACACGCGCATCCGAGTTGAAAGGCCCGCCCGTGGCCAGCAGCGCCGCGGCGGCCGCCGTGTCCACCTCGGCCACGCCCAGCGGCGTGCGGAAGCCCGCCCCCGGGTAGACGGAGGCGCCCGAGAAACCCGGCGTCGTGTGGTTCGTGCCGAGGATGACGACCAGGTCGTACGCCCGTCCCGCCGCCTGGCGCCAGCCGTCGGCTGCGATCTGCCCCGAGTAGACGTAGCCCGCGTGCGGCAGGACCAGCGCGACGGGGCGCTCGTTGCGCGCCGGGACGGCGTCGGCGAGGAACGCCTTCACCGCGGCCTCGAGCTTCGCGGGCTCCTTCGGGTAGAACTGTCCCGCGACCGCGGCCGGCCGCACGCCGGCCTCCGGCGTCGTGGCCGCGGGGGAGGAACAGGTCGAGGCGCTGAAGACGAGCGCCGCGGCGAGCAGAGCCGGCAGGGCGATCCAGGGGCCCGGGCGCTTCACGAGCCGGCGCAGCGGAGGGTTCGTCATCCTCGGCTCCGGGGAGCGGGACGCATCACGTGCGCGGGCGCGTCGAGCGCGGCCAGGTCCGCGCCGGGCTCGCCCGCGGTGAACAGGACCGCACCATAGCCCACGACGCGTGCGCGGTCGCCCGGCGGAGCGTCGCCGCTGCTGGCGTGCGAGAGCACCGCGCCGCGCGTGGCGCCGAGCGTCCTCGCGGCCGCCAGCGCCGTGAGCACCGGCGCCAGGCCGCAGGCGCAGGTGTCGAGCCCGCGGCGCCCGGCGCCCTCCTCGCGGGCGATGGTCTCGCGCAGCCCGTCCGGGTCGAGCCGTGCCATGGCGGCCAGCACCGCGCGGTCCGCGGCGACGGCGTCCTCGTAGGAAGGGAAGTGCGAGAGGTCGCTGCTCGCCACGATCAGCGCGCGGCGGCTGGCGAGCACGTTCGCGAGCGCCACGCCCAGCCGGGCGCACAGGTGCGGGTCCTCGTCGCTGACGATCACGGGCAGGATGGGCACGCCGGGCAGCACGGTCTGCACGAACGGCAGCTGCACCTCGATCGAGTGCTCGCGCTCGTGCGGCGCAGGGTCCGAGGAGCAGTCGCGGTCGGCGGCGAGCAGGGCGGCGGCGGCCTGCTCGTCCACCTCCACGACGCCGAGCGGCGTGCGGAAGCCGCTGCCGATGAAGACCGAGACGCCGGTGAAGAAGCCGGCGGTGTGGTTCGTGCCGAGCAGGACGACCAGATCGTAGCGGTGGCCCTGGGCCTGCCGCCAGGCGTCGGCGGCGATCAGCCCCGAGAAGGCGAAGCCCGCGTGCGGGACGACCATCGCGAGGGGGCGCCCGCCGCGCGGCGGCAGCGCCACCGCGAGCAGGGCCCTCACGTCGGCCGCGAGGCGCCGCGGCTCCTGCGGGTAGAACGAGCCCGCCACCGCGGGCGGGCGCACCGGCTGTCTCATCGCGTCAGCTCCACACGCCCGGGATCGCGCGGGCGCAGTGCTCGCAACGTCCGTCCTTCAGGTGCATTCCGGTCACGAACAGCCCATCGCGCTCGATCACCGTCCTGCCGCACTTCGGACAGTAGGTGTTGTTCCCCGGGTGTCCCGGCACGTTGCCCACGTACGCGAAGTGCAGGCCCTGCTGCAGGCCGATCTCCCGCGCGCGCTCGAGCGTGGCCACGGGTGTGCCCGGGAGGTTGGGCAGCTGGTAGTCGGGATGGAAGCGCGTGAAGTGGACGGGCACGTCGGGCCCGACCTCGCCCACGATCCACTTCGCGAGTTCGGTCAGCATCCCGGGCGAGTCGTTGAGCGTGGGCACGACCAGGTTCACGATCTCGAGGTGCACGCGGCTCTTCGCCACCTGCCGGATGCTGCGCAGCACGGGCTTCAACTCCGCTCCGCACACGTCGCGGTAGAAGCCCTCGCTGAACCCCTTGAGGTCCACCTTGATGGCATCGAGCACCTCGCACATCTCGGCCAGCGGTGATTCGTTCATGTAGCCGCACGAGATCAGCACCGAGCGCCGGCCGAGCGGCCTGCCCGCCCGCGCGATGTCGGTCAGGTACTCGGTGAAGACCGTCGGCTCGTTGTAGGTGAAGGCGATGACCGGCGCCCGCCGCTCGACCGCGGCGCGTGCGAGGCTCGCGGGGGGCAGCGGCGCCTGAGCATAGTCCTCGGGGCGGGCCTGCGAGATCCCCCAGTTCTGGCAGAACTTGCAGCGCAACGGGCAACCGCTTGTCGCCAGCGAGTATGCGGCCGCTCCCGGCAGGAAGTGGAAGAACGGCTTCTTCTCGATCGGGTCCACGTGGATGGCCATGGGCCGCCCGTAGACCAGGCTCCTGAGTTCCCCGTTGACGTGGATGCGCGCCCGGCACATGCCGCGCTCGCCCTCGGCCAGCGTGCAGTCCCGCGCGCACAGCGTGCAGCGGATGAGCGCGCGCCGGTGCGCGGGCTTCACGCCCGCGGCGAGCGAGCCCGCCGGGTGACAGGCCGCGCAGTCGGCCCTGCCCGCGGTGGCGGTGGAGACCCAGTAACGCGCCCGCGGCGCGGCGCGGACCAGGTCCGCGAGCAGGTCGTTCGCGGCGCAGGCGGGCTCGAGCGGGAGCGGGAGCCACCCGTGCGACCCGGAGAGCAGGGTGCTTCCCGCCAGCAGGGCCCCGCAGGTGGCGCAGGTCCTCAGCAGGAAATCACGGCGGGTGGATGTGCGTCGGGACATGGCCGCGCCTCGCTCGGATGGGAGCGTAGCGCAGCCGACGGGTCCGGTCCACGGGGCGGCGGGAGCGTGCGGCGCCCGCGGCGTGGTCCCCTCAGGCGGCCCGGCGGAGGGCCCGCGCCTCCATCGCCGCGGCCACGCGCTCGAAGGCCGCGCCTGCACCCTCGAGCGCCCCGTGCGCCGAGGCGAAATCGGAGGTCTCGGCCAGCCTCTCGATCTCCTGCGCCAGCTCCCCGAGCGCCGCCGCGCCGACGGTCCGGCTGCCCCCCTTGAGACCGTGCGCGAGGCCCCGCAAGCCGGTGGCGTCGCCGGCCTCGAGCGTGTCGCGCATCTTGTCCAGGGTCTCGCCGGTGCTCTGCAGGTACATCTCGATCAACTCCCGCTCCAGAGTGGGGTCGCGACCGCACACGTCCTCGAGGCGATCCTCCTCGAGGTCGGGGAACCGCGGGTCCTCTTCGGTCCCGCCGGATCCGGGAATAGGCCCGAGTTCCTCCAGGGCCACTGCCCGCGCCTCCCGCCGGGGAGCCCAGCGCAGCAGGGCCTCCTCGAGCAGCCGTCTGTCGACCGGCTTCGACACGTAGTCGTCCATCCCCGCGGCCAGGCAGCGCTCGCGGTCCTCCCGCATGGCGTGGGCGGTCAGGGCGATGATCGGGATCCGCACGTTCCCCGCCCGCTCCCTCTCGCGCACGGCAGCGGTGGCTTCGAAGCCGTCCATGTCGGGCATCTGGACGTCCATCAGGACGATGTCGTAGGGAGTCAGCGCCAGGGCCGCCAGCGCCTCCGCGCCGTTCGCGACCGCGTCGGCCCTCACGCCCATCCTCTGCAATTGGTTCAGCACGACGAGCTGGTTGACACGGTTGTCCTCGGCCACGAGCACGCGGCAGCCGAGGAGCGCGCCGAGAGGGGCGACGTCGGTCGGGGGCGCCGGCGGAGCAAGATCGAGCGACAGGGGGCCGTTGACGACCGTGACCAGGGCGTCGAAGAGCTGGGAGCGCCGGACCGGCTTGGAGAGCACGGCCGCGAAGGACCGGCCGTCATCCGGCGACAGGTTGTCGAGCCGCCCCGCGGGCAGGAGCAGGAGGATCGGCAGTCCCGCGAAGCGCCGGTCGGACTGGATGGCTCCGGCGGTCGCTCCGACGTCGGTCCCCGCCGTGCCCGCGGCGAGCAGGACGAGCTGCACGGCCTCGTCGCTGGCCTGGTCGCGCAGGATCGACAGGGCCTCGGCCGCGCTCGCGGCCGGGATCGGCCGGCAGCCCCAGGCGAGGAGCGTCTCCATCAGGGTCTCCCGCTGGACCGCATTGCCTTCCACGACCAGCACGCGAAGACCGGTGATGCGGTCGTGATCCGGCCCGGTGGACGGCGCGGAGGACGCCACCTTCTCCATCTGGAGGTCGAACCAGAAGGTGCTGCCGCGCCCGGGCTCGCTCTCGAGCGTCACCTGGCCGCCCATCAGTTCCACGAGCTGCCGCGAGATCGTCAGCCCCAGGCCGGTGCCGCCGTACTTGCGCAGCGTGCTGCCGTCGGCCTGCGTGAAGCTCTCGAAGATGGCCGTCTGGCGCTCCGGGGGGATGCCGATGCCGGTGTCCCGCACCGAGAAGCGCAACGAGACCAGGCCCGCGTCGTCGGCGAGGGCCCGGACGCCGAGGACGACCTCACCCCGCTCCGTGAACTTGATGGCGTTGCCGGCGAGGTTCACGAGGACCTGGCGGATCCGCCCCGGGTCCCCCCGCACCAGGGCCGGGAGCCCCGGCGGGACGTGGCAGGCGAATTCGAGGCCCTTGCGATGCGCCTGGATCGCGAGCAGGTCCGTGACGTCCTCGAGCGTGCCGTGGACGTCGAACTCGGTGAGCTCGATCTCCACGCGTCCGGCCTCGAGCTTCGAGAAGTCGAGGATCTCGTTGATCACTCCGAGCAGGGCGTCGGCGCTGTCGCGGATGGTGAGGGCGTACTCCCTCTGGGTCGGCCCCAGGGGGGTGTCCAGCAGCAGGCCGGTCATCCCGACCACGCCGTTCATGGGCGTGCGGATCTCGTGGCTCATGTTGGCGAGGAACTCGGACTTGTGCCGGTTCGCCTGTTCCTCGGCCTGGCGTGCCTGCTCCGCGGCGCGGCGTGCCTCCTCGAGACTGCGCGCGTGCTGTTTGAGCAGGACGCTCTTGACGCGGCTGCGCCAGAAGTAGCGGTGCTGCTGGCCGCCCTCGAGCAGGAGGAAGAGCGTGAAGACCGCCAGCATCGCGAGGAAGGCGGCGGCGCCGGAGCCGAGCACGCCCGCTTGCAGCGCCAGGGGGGCGAGGATCGTGGCCACGAAGACGCGGAAGAGCAGGGGACTGGGGGAGAAGGATCCCATGCCCGCGGCGCAGATCCCGGCCGTGGGCAGCATGACCAGCAGTGCCGTGCCCGGCGCGCCGGGCTGCTGGAGGATGCTCGCGGCGAAGACGCCCCAGATGGCGCCCTGCATCACGCTGATCGCGAAGAACCCCCGGCGCCAGAGCGCGGGGTTCCGGTCGAAGTGGCCGTCGAACATGCGCGCCCACTGGAACCGGAGGCCACCGGCCACGAGCAGCGCGAACGCGAAGGCGAGCGCCTGCGGCTGACCGACGACCGGGCTGGTCGCCGCCGCCGTGATGAGGCAGAGCGGTGCGTAGAAGAACGCCCCCGGCCTCGACTGGCGGGCGAGGTGGGCGCACGCTCTCCGCTCCATGGCCGCGGTTGCGGCGCTGTCGAGGTGGGTGTCCGGGGGGGCGCGGACGATCCGCAGGGCGGGACGCCAGCCCATCAGGTCCCTGATCGAGCGAAAACGCTGGAGGTTCACGGGCTCTCGTCGGAATGTGACGGACGCGGTGCGAGGATCCACCGCGGGCCACGGGGTTGCAGCGGTTATCGGCCCCGCGGGCTCGCGGCTTGACCCGGGAACCCGAAGGCCTTTCGGGCCACGGCCCGCCCGGGCGGGCCGCCCTCAGGCCGCCGGCGGGGCCGCCGGCACTCGGGTGGATGCCACGCCCCGGCCCTGGCGGCGCGCGGCGTTTCGAACGCGCGCGGGAGCGGACCGCCAGGGGTGGTCCCGGCCATGCCGCACGCATCCGCCTTCCAGGGTCGGCGGTCACGACGTCCGCTCGAGTCCCGGCCTCGGCCCTCCCCGCCCGGACTACCTCTCCGCGAACACGCTGGGGTAGCGCGCGAGGAAGGCGATCGCGTGCTGCAACTCGCGCAGGTCCAGGACCTCGCCGATCTGGTGCGCGTTCTGCATGATCCCGCTGCCGAAGCCGAACAGGGCCGGGTGGCGGTGCTCGCCCGTGGTGACCCAGCGCTTCGATTCCGGCACGATCAGCACCCGATCGCTCACGGGCACGGGCCAGCCCACGCCGTCGGTCGAGAACACCCAGCGGTCCACGTGCGGCTCGCGGCGCAGCGAGCCGCCTTCCTCCCGTCGCACGTCCACGTGCGGCGTGATCACGCTGCGGTAGGTCGCCAGTGCCGCCTGGATGGCGGGGTGCTCCTCGGGCGTCAGCCAGGCCAGGTAGACCTGGGGGTTCCCGGGCACGTAGCCGCGCCAGGTGGGTTGCTCGTAGACCGGCACCATGACCTCGACCGTGAGGCCCGCGGCGCGCGCGCGGCGCACGGTCTCGAGCGACTCGATGTCACGCAGCGCCTGCTCGGGCGATTCCCCGGTGGTGAGCCGCCGGTCGAGACGGAAGGTGAAGCGCTCGGGCACGGAGCAGTCGCTCGGGGTCTCGACTTCGGCCCACGAGGCGGTGCGCGAGCCGGGGCCGAGCAGCGGGTCGCGCAGAAACCCCTCGCCCCGCTCGTGCTGTGCGGTGGCCTCGGCGAGGACCGCGCTGCCGTGCTCGAGCGGGTTCAGGCCCTCGCGCGGGATCGAGCCGTGGCACGAGCGCCCGGTCACCCGGACCTCGATCATCATGCGGCCGCGCTGACCACGGCGGATGCCCAGCGCGCCGTTCGCCGTGTCGCCGGTCATCTCGGTGAGCACGACGACGTCGGGGAGCATGGCGGACGGCGCACCGGGGAACACGCGGCGCGTGAGGTAGAGCGGCCCGCCGCCCTCGTTGTCCTCCTCGGCCAGCGTGACGTAGCTGCGCACGACCGCGCCGTGCAGCGCACCCTCGGGCCTCAACTCGAGCAGGATGCGCGAGGCGATGATCTGCGCCACCACGCCGCCCAACTGGTCCGCGGCGCCGCGGCCGAAGACCAGGTGCTCCCACTCGTCGTCGGGCGGGAGCCAGCCGAGTTCCCGTCGCAGGTAGCCGCGGTCGAGCCGCGCGGGGTCGACGAGCCCGAGGAACGGGTCGAGCCCGCCGGTCTTCTCGTGCCACTGGGCGCGCAGCGGCCTGACCGTGTCGCCGTGGCCGTCCAGGTAGATGACACGCTTCTCGCGGCGCGGCACGCCGTCGTCGCGGTCCTCCAGCACCCAGTTGAGGTTGCCGAAGGCGTCGTAGCCGATGTCGTCCTCGTGCACGACCGCGCCGGCCTCGAGGATCGCGCGCCGCAGGTACTCCAGGCGCGGGCCCTCGTGGTTGCTGATGCCGCACAGCGGGTCGCCGCCCTGCACGAGCGGCCGGTCCACGTGGTCGGCGGGGATGCGGATGGCCTCCCGCAGGATGGAGGCCGCGAGCGGCAGGTCCCGCGCGGCGGCCGCCGCGATCTTCGCGTCGAGCCCGCCGCGCGAGGCGCCTTCGCTCATCGGACTACTTCCCGAGCGCTTCCAGCCGTTGCGCGAGGTTCGGGACCTTCGCCACCGCGAGCAGCGCCATGATGGCGTACATCTTGTACTGGGCCTGGCGCGCGACGTTCACGGTGTGCTGCCGCATCACCCCGTGCGAGACCTCGTCGCCGATGTCCGCGGGCAGCGGGTGCATGTAGAGCGCGTCCCCGCCCCGGGTGAGTCCCATGCGGTTCTCGTTGCAGATCCAGTCCTTGTGCTTCGCGTTGCCCGCCAGCGCTTCCCTCTCGATCTCGCCCAGGCGCGCCTTGTCCTTCGCCTTGTTGGCCTCGACGCGCTGGAGCATGAGGTCGTAGGGGCCCCAGGACTTCGGATACACGATGTCGGCGCCCTTGAACGCCTCGTCCATCGAGTTCACCACCTTGAACGAACCGCCCGAGGCCTTCGCGCTGGCCGCGGCGAACTCCATGGTGTCGGGCATCAGGTGGTAGCCCTCGGGGTGGGCGAGCACCACGTCCGCGCCGAAGCGGGTGAAGAGCATGGAGCAGCCCTGCGCCACCGAGAGCGGCTTGGCGTACGAGGGCGAGTAGGCCCAGGAGATGGCGATCTTCTTCCCCTTGAGGCCGCCGGGGTTGCACTCGCGCATCCACATCAGGTCGGCCAGCGTCTGTGTCGGGTGGTCGATGTCGCACTGCAGGTTCACGACCGGCACGCGGCGCGGGTCCCGGGTCGCGGCGAGGTAGTCGTCGATGCCCTGCTTCACGTCGCGCATGAAGCGGTTGCCCTCGCCGATGATGAGGTCGTGGCGCACGCCCAGGGCGTGGGCGTTCATCCCGAGCATGGCGCCGGTCTCGACCGCGGTCTCGCCGTGCGAGACCTGCGTGCTGCTGCCGTCCACGATGACCGGAGCCAGGCCGAGTCGCGCGCAGGCGCCGGCCCAGGCCGACTTCGTGCGGGTGGACTGGTCGAAGAACAGGGCCCAGCCCAGCTCGTCCTTGAACAGCGCGGTGGACTTGCCGGCGTAGTCGAGGCCGGCGAAGCGGCCGATCACCGCCATCAGGATCTCGAGCTCGGGTGTGGTCCAGTCACGGGTCAGCAGCAGGCTGCGGCCAAAGAGGGAATCGAGCGCCGCGCGGGCGGGGACCGGTGGGAGGGACGTCACGGGACTCATGCTGACTCCTTGCAGGTGCGGGAGCCGGCGGACCCCTCGAAGGTCCCGGCCGGCGCCTCGGGATGGCGGATGGCATCGTCTGGCCGCCGCGCTCGAGGGATCGACAAGCCGCAGGTGGCCACAGTCACGAGATCGGCCCGGCATCGTACCCGCTGTGCCGGACCGCGTTCAACCCGGGTTGGGCCGTTCCGTGGCCCGACGGGCCCGCGCCGTGCGGGCCCGTTTCGTCAGGAACCCGTGCAGGCGGCTGCGTTTGCCCGCGGCAGGGGCCTCGGTTATCCTCCTTGGTCCCTCACGAACGCAGGTCTTCCCGCGAATCTCTAAGGAGCCATCGGATGCGGGCTACTCCGAAAATCAACGAAGCCGTCCTTGCCAAGACCGCCGCGCGGTGCCGCGAGCGCAAGATCATCATCCCCACCTTTGCCGAGCAGAAGGACCCGAGCCGGATCCCGGAGCCGATCAAGAAGCGGCTGGCCGGGGTGGGCCTGTGGGACGTCAACCCCCTCAACCTCTACCGGATCACCTGGAAGAACGAGCCGAAGGAGAAGGGCGGGTTGTTCAATCGCGGCAACTGGATCGAGTTCCCGAGCGAACTCACGGGGGTGAAGGCCCGCATCGTCGGTCTCGTCGGCAAGTACTTCCCCACGGGCGCGCACAAGGTGGGCGCCGGCTTCGGCTGCCTCGTGCCGCGGCTCGTGTCCGGCGAGTTCGACCCGGACACGCAGAAGGCCGTCTGGCCCTCGACGGGCAATTTCTGCCGCGGCGGCGCCTTCGACTGCGCGCTGCTCGCCTGCAAGGCCATCGCCATCCTGCCCGAGGGCATGAGCCGCGAGCGCTTCGACTGGCTGCGCGAGATCGGCACGGACGAGGTCATCGCGACCCCGGGCACCGAGTCGAACGTCAAGGAGATCTACGACAAGTGCTGGCAGCTGCGGACGGAACGCGGTGACAAGATCTCGATCTTCAACCAGTTCGAGGAGTTCGGGAACGCGATCTGGCACTACACCCTGACCGGCTCGATCATCGAGGAGGTGTTCGGCCAGATCCGCAAGCCGGACAGCCGGCTCGCCGCGTACATCTCCGCGACCGGTTCGGCGGGCACCATCGCGGCCGGCGACTACCTGCGCACCAAGTTCCCCCACGTCAGGGTCGTGGCGACCGAGGCGCTGCAGTGCCCCACGCTGCTGCAGAACGGCTTCGGCGCGCACCGCATCGAGGGCATCGGCGACAAGCACGTGCCCTGGGTGCACAACGTGCGCAACACCGACATGGTCGCGGCCATCGACGACGAGCAGTGCATGAGCCTGCTGCGGCTGTTCAACGAGGAGGAGGGGATCGCGTTCCTCGAGCGCAGCGGGGTGAAGGCGGACTTCCTCAAGCTGCTGCCGCTGGTGGGGATCTCCAGTATCGCGAACGTCGTGGCGGCCATCAAGACGGCGAAGCACTACGAGCTGGACGGGCGGGACATCCTGTTCACGCCGCTCACCGACTCGATGGAGCTCTACGGGTCGCGCAAGCAGGAGCTGCGCGAGGAGCACGGTCCGTACACCCGCGAACGCGCGGCGCAGGACTTCGCCCGTTACCTCGAGGGCGCCGGGATCGACTACCTGCAGGAACTCGGCTACCACGACCGCAAGCGGCTCCACAACCTGAAGTACTTCACCTGGGTGGAGCAGCAGGGCAAGAGCTCCGAGGAACTGGCCGCCCTGTGGGAGCCCGATTTCTGGACCGAGACCTGGGCCCAGGTCGGCGAGTGGGACCGGCTCATCCAGCAGTTCAACGAGCGCACGGGCCTGCTCAAGACGCTCGACTAGCGCGCGCCGCGCGCGTCGCGGACGGGAGCCGTCACCGGGCGGCTCCGAGTCACCGACCGACAATCGATCGCGCCCGACCGGGCGCGGATGGAGTGGGGAACATGACGACCGAGAAGAAGCTCGCCATCCTCGCGGTGGGCGGGAATTCACTGATCATGGACGAGTCGCACAGGTCGGTGGAGGACCAGTACGCCGCCGTCGAGGAGACCTGCCGCCACATCGCGGGACTCGTGAAGGCCGGCTATCGGGTCGTGGTGACCCACGGCAACGGTCCGCAGGTCGGTTTCATCCTGCGGCGCAGCGAGCTGGCGGCCCACGAGCTGCACCAGGTGCCGCTCGACTCGTGCGGCGCCGACACGCAGGGTGCGATCGGCTACCAGGTGCAGCGGGCGATGTACAACGAGATGAAGGACTGGCCGCAGCGCTCCGTGGTCGCCACCGTGGTGACGCAGGTGCTGGTGGACCGCAACGACCCGTCCTTCAAGAAGCCGTCGAAGCCGATCGGCTCCTTCATGGACGAGAAGACGGCGACGGAGCACCGGCAGAAGGACCGCTGGGACATCGTCGAGGACGCCGGGCGCGGGTTCCGCCGCGTCGTGGCCTCGCCACGGCCCCTGCGGATCATCGAGCTGGAGGCCATCCGCCGGCTGCTCGAGAACGACATCGTGGTGGTCGCGGTGGGCGGCGGCGGCATCCCGGTGATCGAGGACGAGAAGGGCCATCTGCGGGGTGCCGCGGCCGTGATCGACAAGGACCTCGCGACCAGCCTGCTCGCGCGCGACCTGAAGGCCGACCTGCTCATCATCTCGACCGCGATCGAGAAGGTCTGCCTCAACTACCGCAAGCCCGACCAGAAGGACATCGACCGCATGACCCTCGCGGAGGCGAAGAAGTACCTGGCCGAGGGCCACTTCGCACCGGGAAGCATGAAGCCCAAGATCGAGGCCATCATCGAGTTCCTCGAATCCGGCGGGAAGGAAGCGCTCATCACCGACCCGCAGCACCTGGTGCCCGCGCTGGAGGGCAAGTCGGGCACCTGGATCGTCGCGTGAGCGCGAAGGCCGGGGCTGCGACCGGCCTGCGGTGCGTCGCCTGCGGTCGGCTCACGCCGGTCGCCGACGACCTCTACGTCTGCCCGGGCTGTGGCGGGAACACGCTGGTCGAGTACGACCTCGACGCGCTGAGGAAGAGCTGGTCGCGCGAATCACTCGCGAAGAACGGCGACCGCACGCTCTGGCGCTACCTGCCCATCCTGCCCGTGAGCGCCCGGCTCGAGGGGCCGCCGGTCGGCTGGACGCCGCTGGTCGCCGCCCCGCGCCTGGCGCGGGAGCTCGGGCTCGCGCAGCCGCTGCTGCTCAAGGACGACGGGCGCAATCCCAGCGCCTCGTTCAAGTGCCGCGCCAGCTCGGTGGCGCTCAGACGCGCGCAGGAGCTCGGGCACACGCTCGTGACCGGGGCCTCGACCGGCAATGCCGCCTCGGCGACCGCCGTGCTCGCCGCCGCGCCCGGCATCCGCACGCGCATCTTCGTGCCGAAGACCGCGCCGCGGGCGAAGATCGCCCAGCTGCTCACCTTCGGCGCCGAGGTGCTGGCGGTGGACGGCACCTACGACCAGGCCTTCGACCTCTGCCTCGAGGCCACGCGCCGGTTCGGCTGGTACAACCGCAACACCGGCTTCAACCCCTACACGCGCGAGGGCAAGAAGACGGTCTCCTTCGAACTCTGCGAGCAGCTGGACTGGCAGGTGCCGGACCTGGTCGTCGTGCCGGTCGGCGACGGCAACATCCTCTCGGGCGTCTGGAAGGGCTTCGTCGAGTTCCAGCGCCTGGGTTTCATCGAACGCACGCCCCGGCTGCTCGCGGTGCAGGCCGAGGGCAGCGCGGCGATCGTGAAGGCCGCGGCCGGCGACGGCGTGATCCGGCCGGTGTCGGGAGACACCGTGGCGGACTCGATCTCGGTGAGCCTGCCGCGCGATGGCGAGGCGGCCGTGAAGGCGATCCGCGAGTCGGGCGGGTTCGGCGTCACGGTGAGCGATGCCGCGATCCTCGCCGCCATCGGCGAGGTGGCGCGCGGCGCGGGCGTGTTCGCCGAGCCCGCGGCGGCGGCCTCCTGGGCCGGGCTCAAGGAGGCCGCGCGCCAGGGCCTGGTGGACCCGGCCTGGCGCATCGTGGCGCTCATCACCGGCAACGGACTCAAGGACGTGGCCTCGGCCATGAAGGTGGCCGGCGAGCCGCGGATCATCCCGCCGGACGCCAGCGTGCTCGATACGTTGTTCCCCGAGGGGTAGCGAAGGAAGCAGGAACCACAGTCAGCGTCGCGCTCGACTGTCGACAATCAACCGATCTGGGAGAAATGCCATGAGGAGCTTCATCGGACGTGACATCCTGTCGCTCAAGGATTTCGAGCGCGACGATTACACCCGCATCTTCGAGGTGTGCGAGAAGCTCGCGCCGCACGCCCACAACCGCCGCAACACCGACCTGTGCGCGGACAAGACGCTGCTGACCGCGTTCTACCAGCCGAGCACCCGCACCCGCCTGTCCACCGAGGCCGCGATGCACCGCCTGGGCGGCCACGTCCTGGGCTTCTCCGACGCCAAGATGACCCGCGCCGGCGACTTCTACCAGGAATCCATCAAGGACACCGTGCGCATGCTCGAGTACTACGGCGACGTGATCGCCATGCGGCACTTCCAGCTGGGCGCGCCGGCCGAGGCGGCGAAGCACTCCTCGGTGCCCATCATCAACTGCGGCGACGGCTGGGGCGAGCACCCGACCCAGGTGCTCACCGACCTGTACACGATCTGGCGCGAGCGGGGCACGCTCGACGGACTGCGCTGGCTGTGCGTCGGTGACCACCGCATGCGCACCATGCACTCGATCGGCTACGCCGCCGCGTCGTTCGACATGGAGCTCGACGTGGTGTACCCGCCGGACATGGCGCCCACGGCCGAGTTCAAGCAGGAGCTGGCCGACCGCAACGTGCGCTACCACGAGTGGAAGAGCACGTCCGAGTGCATCGACAAGGCCGACGTGATCTACATCGAGCCGGTGGTGCAGGCCGACTACACCAAGTCGCGCGTGGATGCGGCCGAGGCGAAGAAGGGCCTCACGCCGCCCGAGTACCAGGTCACGCGCACGATGATGCGCGAGAAGGCCAAGCCCGGCTCGATCGTCCTGCACTCGCTGCCCCGCATGGACGAGCTGCCGGCCGACGTGGACAGCACGCGCCACGCCCGCTACTGGATCGAAGCCGCCAACGGCGTGGTGCTGCGCATGGCGCTGATCGCGCTGGTGCTGGGCCGCGCCGAGTAGACGGCCTTCCGGAGACTCACGCGCGGCGGGTCGTCACGGCCCGCCGCGCGGTCCGTTCCGGGCGGTGGGGCGGTGCGCCGCGGTCCGGGCGCCGTCGTCCGTTGCTCCCTGCCGGCGCGGCGCGTTGCCGGCGCGGCGCCCGCAGGCTAGCATGACCGCGACCCGGACTCCGACCCGTGAGGTGACGATGGCCGCCGAGTACCGCTTCCCGCCGCTCGTGGATCTCGAGGACGACACACCGCGACGCGCGATCGTGACACGCGACGCGGCCGAGGAGCGCGCCTTCCTCGATCACCTGCGCCGCGGCGTGGTCGGCGCGGACGCGACGTTCCGCACGCCGGAGGGGGAGAAGCCGCTCCTCTATTTCGACTACATCGCCTCGGGCCGCTTCCATCGCGCCGTCGAGGACGAGCTGGCCGGGCGCGTGCTGCCCTTCATGGCCAACACGCACACCGATTCCTCGTACACCGGGCGGCTCATGACGCGCTATTACGAGGACGCGTTCCGCCGCATCGGGCGCTACCTGAACGCGGGGCCCGACGACGTCATCATCCCGGTGGGTGCGGGCTCGACCGGCGCCGTGAACCGGCTCATCGCCATCCTGGGCCTGCGGATCCCCTGCCAGCTCGAGGACCGCTACCGGCTCTCGAGCAGGATCCCCGCCGGGGAGCGCCCGGTGGTGTTCCGCAGCCACATGGAACACCACAGCAACGACATCACCTGGCGCGAGACCATCGCCGAGACGGTCTACGTGGACTTCGACGCGCACGGGCGCGTGAGCCTCGAGCACCTGGACCTGCTGCTCGAGACCTACGCGGACCGGGCGCTCAAGATCGGCACCTTCTCGGCCGCCTCGAACGTCACGGGGATCCTCAACGAGACCGGCGCGATCGCGCGGGTGCTGCACGCGCACGGGGCGCTGGCCTTCTTCGACTACGCCGCCTCGGGCCCCTACGTGGACATCGACCTGCATCCCGCGGGGGCCGACGGCCGCCCCGACGAGGCGGCCGCCAAGGACGTCGCGTTCTTCTCGGTCCACAAGTTCCTGGGCGGACCGCGCACGCCGGGGCTGCTGGTCGCGAACCGGCGGCTGTTCACGAACCGCGTGCCCGCGGAGCCCGGCGGCGGCACCGTGCTCTACACCTCGCCGACCGAGCACGTCTACCTGCCCGACTTCTTCCACCGCGAGACCGGCGGCACGCCGCCCATCGTGGGCAGCATCCAGGCCGGACTGTGCTTCGACCTCAAGCACGCGATCGGCTCCGAGCGCATGCGGCGGATCGAGCAGGACTACCTGCGGCGCGCGCTGGCCGAGTGGACGAGGAACCCCGGGCTCGAGGTGCTGGGCAACCCGGAGCCCGAACGGCTGGGCGTGGTCTCGCTCATCTTCAAGGGCGTGCACCACAACCTGGCCTCGGCCCTGCTCAACGACTTCTTCGGCATCCAGGTCCGAGGCGGCTGCATGTGCGCCGGGCCCTACGGCCACGAACTGCTGCACATCGACCAGGGCATCTCGCTCGCGATCAAGCACGAGCTCGAAGAGGGGCACATCGGTGTGAAGCCCGGCTGGGTGCGCATCTGCTTCTCGCCCGTGACGGGCGAGAACGAGTTCCAGACGCTGCTCGAGGGCGTCGACTTCGTCTCGAAGCGCGGGCGCGAGTTCTACGACCGCTACACGCTCGACGATCACACCGGCGAGTGGCGCCGCACCGGGAAGGGCGCGAAGGCGTAGCCGAGCCCTGCGGCCCGGCCGGCGATGAAGCGCCGGTTCCGGTGGCCCCCGGGGCCTCTTCATCCCCGGGCCCCGGCGACGCCCCGGGAGGGCGACCGGTGTCCCGGGCGGGACGGCTCCGCACCCCGTGGGACATCCGAGCCTGGCCGGTTCCGGACGACGGCAGCGGTGGCCGCGCGGGAATCCCCACTCTTTCGGGCCCGTCTTTCGCGGAATGCAGCGAATGCGGGGACGAATGGCCCTGGTGGTGCACGTTTCGCCATCCGTGCGGGCCTCGATGCCGGCGTCCGGTGACCCGCCGCCGTTCCGATGACCTCTGGCATGCCCCATGCAATTGACGGCCGGGTGACCTGGCGTGGACCAGGGGACACCGGAAGTCTCACGCATCATCTCGAGGAGGTCCGCAGATGAAGAAGCACAGCTTGCTCGTCATCGTGGCAGTGCTGCTCGCTCTCGCCGCGGGTTCCGCGTACGCCGCGCCCCACGGGCCGGGCGACAATGGCCTGGGATACACGGTCGGGGGGATCTTCGAGTCGGCGCCCGATGCTGACGGGGACGGCATCCCCAACGGGCAGGATCTCGATTACCAGCCGCCCCTGGACGGCAGCGGCTCGCAGTTCGGTCCGCGGGTGAGCGCGTTCGACAGCCCCGGGCTGGAGACGCCGATTCGCTCGAACTACTGGTTCCGCTACATGTGGATGGGTGGACTCGGCCCCTTCATGAACGGCCTGTTGGGCAACAGCTACGGTCCCGGCGACGGCACGGGCTTCAACGGCGACGGACCGGGCGACGGCACCGGCTACGGCCCCGGCGACGCCATGGGCGAGTGCGACGGCACGCTCGTTCGCGAGAGATTCCAGCGGCCGTAGCAGCAGGCATCGCAGCAACCGGTCCCGGACGCGGCCGGGGTCCTCGTGACCCGGCCGCGTTCTTCATGGCGCGGGGTTCATCCCGGCCGGAGGAAGAGGAGCGCGGGATCGTTCGGGCTCGACCCGACGGCATCGTCCCCTCGAGGTGCGGCCGCGAATCCCACGACCGTCACATGCTCGACGATCACATCGGTGGGCAGGTGCCGGTGTCCCGGGCGGGACGGCCCCGTACCCCGCGGGACATCCGAGCCTGGACGGTTCCGGGCGACGGCAGCGGCGCTCGCGCAGGAATCCCCAGTTTCCGCGCCCATCCTGTGCAGAACGCGGCGGACGCAGGGACGAATTGCCCCGGTGACGCACGTTTCGCCGTCCGTGCGGGTCTCGATGTCAGCGTCCGCTGACCCACCGCCATTCCGATGACTTCTGGCATGCCGCGTGCAGCCACAGCCGGGCGCCCTGGTGTGGTCCAGGGGAGACCGGATGTCTTACGCATCATCTCGAGGAGGTCCACAGATGAAGAAGTCCAGCTCGGTCGTCATCCTGGCAGTGCTGCTCGCTCTGGCCGCAGGTTCCGCGCACGCTGCGCCCTACGCGACGGGCGACGATGGCCTGGGATACATGATCGGAGGGGATTGCGACTCGGCGCCCGACGCCGATGGTGACGGCATCCCCAACGGGCAGGATTCCGATTACCTGCCGCCCCTGGATGGCTCCGGCTCGCAGTTCGGCACGCTCAGCGCGGTCGCGCTGGATACGCCGATTCGTTCGCACCACTGGTTCCGCTACATGTGGATGGGTGGACTCGGGCCCATGGTGAGCACCCTGTTGAGCACCGGTTACGGACCCGGCGACGGCTTGGGCTTCGACGGCGACGGGCCGGCCGACGGCACCGGCTACGGGCCCGGCGACTGCACGGGCGACTGCGACGGCACGTTCGACCGCGACCGGCTTCACTGGCAGTAGCAGCGAACATCGTACCGACCGCTTCCAAGCGCGGCCGGGTCCTCGTGACCCGGCCGCGTCCTTCATGGCACAGGGCTCACCCCGGGAGTGAGCCCCGTCCCCCGGGGCCGCCGGGCCCGGGCCGGCCGTTCAGGCCAGCAGCTTCTGCGTCCGCCCGAACAAGGCGTAGCGCCCGGGGCCGGTGAGCAGCAGGACGACGGCGACGACGGCGAGCAGCAGGGCGTACTCGTAGCCCTGGCCGCGGCCTCCGGCAGCGCCCCCGTTCATGAAGAACCCGCTCGCCCAGTGCAGCTTGACGATGGCGACCACCATCGCGACGGCGAAGCCCAGCGCGGCGAGGCGGCTCAGCACGCCGAAGGCGATGGCGATGCCGCCGAAGAACTCGACGGCGATCACGAGCCAGGCCATCGAGGCCGGCAGGCCGAGCGTGCCGACCAGGCGCACGAACCCCTGCGGTCCGTGGCCGCCGAAGAGCCCGAGGAGCTTCTGCGCCCCGTGCGCCCACATGATGGCGCCCAGCGCCAGCCGGAGAAGGAGCAGCGCGAGATCGTTGAAGCTCGACTTCATGGCATCGTCCCCCCAGGGTCCGTCCTCAGGTCGCGAGTCGCGAAACGCCGCGCAGGATAGCACCGCCCGGCAGGTTGCCGGAACGCACGCTGCGTGCTATCGCTTCCGCGGTGCGTCGGCCGTCGGCGCCACGGAGCCACTTCCTGCCAGCGAGGGTCCCGATGTTCTCCCTCTTCCCCAAGGACGAGAACTTCTTCGAGTTGTTCCGGCGCCAGGCGGTGCTCGTGCGCGCGGGCAGCGACCAACTGGACGAGATGGTGCAGAAGTTCGACCGGCTCGAGGAGCGCTCCCGGGCCCTCAAGGACATCGAGCACCAGGGCGATCTGATCGCGCACGAGCTGTTCGAGCGCCTGAACCGCACCTTCATCACCCCGCTCGACCGTGAGGACATCCACGGCCTGGCGAGCGGCCTCGACGACGTGCTGGACGCGGTCGAGGCGATCGCCAGCCGCATCGTGCTCTTCAAGATCACGAACACGACGCCCCAGGCCCAGCAGCTCACGCGGATCGTGGCCGAGTGCGGGGTGCAGATCGAGCAGGCGGTCGGGCACCTCAAGGACTTCAAGGGTCTGATGTCCTTCACGATCGAGATCAACCGGCTGGAGAACGAGGCCGACGGGCTCTCGCGCCAGGCCGTGGCGGACCTCTTCAACGGCCAGCACGACTTCCTCGACGTGATCCGCTGGAAGGAGATCTACGGTCGTCTCGAGAACGCCACGGACCAGTGCGAGGACGTGGCCAACGTGATCGAGTCCATCGTCCTCAAGAGCCGCTGAGCATGGACCTGCCGCTGAGCGTGATCGCGATCATCCTGATCGCGCTGGCCTTCGACTTCAGCAACGGCTTCCACGACGCCGCCAACTCCATCGCCACCGTGGTGAGCACCCGCGTGCTGTCGCCGCGCCTGGCCGTGATGTGGGCGGCGTTCTTCAACTTTGCAGCATTCCTGGTCTTCGGGGTCCACGTCGCGAAGACCATCGGCAAGGGGGTGGTGGACCCCGCGATCGTGACCCCGCCCATCATCCTGGCCGCGGTGCTGGGGGCGCTGTTCTGGAACCTCATCACCTGGTGGATCGGTCTGCCGACGTCCTCCTCCCACGCGCTCATCGGGGGGCTGGCGGGCGCGGCGCTGGTCTCGTCGGGTCCGCAGTCGGTGATGGTCGGGGGGCTGATCAAGATCGCCCAGTTCATCGTGCTCGCGCCGCTGATCGGGCTGGTGGCCGGCTTCGGGATCATGGTGGCCGTGATGTGGGGGTTCCGGCGGGCCACGCCGCGCGGGGTGGACGGGCTGTTCCGGCGCCTGCAGCTCGTCTCGGCCGCGGCCTACAGCCTGGGGCACGGGGGCAACGACGCGCAGAAGACCATGGGCATCATCACCGCCCTGCTCTACTCGACCGGGCAGCTCCACGGCGAGTTCCACGTGCCGCTGTGGGTGGTGCTCATCAGCCACGGGGCGATCGCCGCGGGCACGATGTTCGGCGGCTGGCGGATCGTGAAGACCATGGGCATGAACATCACCAAGCTGAAGCCGGTGGGCGGCTTCTGCGCCGAGACCGCGGGGGCGCTCACCCTGTTCGGCGCGACCGCGGCGGGGATCCCGGTCTCCACCACCCACACCATCACCGGCGCGATCGTCGGCGTGGGGGTCAGCTCCACCGGACGCCTCTCCGCCGTGAAGTGGGGCGTGGCCGGGCGCATCGTCTGGGCCTGGGTCCTGACCATGCCGGCGGCGGCGCTCATCGCGGCCGCCGCCTGGTTCGTCGCGCACGCGCTCGGGATGAGGTAGCCGCCCGCCCTGCCCGGATCGCGGGCGGCCCGCCTCGTGCGAGGCGGGCCGTCGTCGTGCCGTGCCGATCGTGCCGTGGCGGGGCTCACCGCTTCGGGGGCTTGGCGAAGCCCAGTTCGCCGCGCTCGCGGTCCCGCAGCCGGTCTCCGTCCAGAGCGATGCCCAGCGCCCGCAGGCTCGAAGCGTACTCGTAACGGAAGACCAGGTGGTCGCCCGGCGTCGCGGCGGCCACGAACGAGGTCTCGCGCACCGGGTCCCGCCGCCGCTCGCCCCAGCCCGTGCCGGGGTAGGCGTCGCTCTGCGGAGCACCGGCCAGGTCCCTGGCGAGGGACTCCTCCGCCGTGCGTGGCGCGTTCGCCTCTCCCTTCCGCATCCGGTCGGCGCCGGGCGCGGGGGCCTCGGTCGCCTGGGGCTTCGCGTCGCCGAGCAGACGCTTGATCTCGCCCCGGCCGAACCGCGCCACGGGGTGGCGCTCCTCGAAGGCCAGCACGCGGATCCAGCCCATGTCGCCGTTCGCCTGCCCGGTGCGCTCGGCGTAGGAGCGCTCCTCGTCCACGAAGACGAACTGCCGCACCTGCTCGAGCGAGGTGCGCCAGCCGCGGATGGTGGCCGTCTCCCACGGGCCGAGCACGTACATGGATTCGTTGCGCCGCAGGCTCGAGCGCTCGCCGTTCACGACGTTCAGTCCGTCCACCGAGATGAGCACGCCCACGCGCCGGCCGGTGCGGTTGTGGACGCGCAGTGCGTAGTTCCGGCCGCGCAGCGCCTGGAAGTAGCGGCGGTCCCAGCGGCCCGGGGCGAAGTAGAGCGGCGCGCTACGGCCCTCGACCAGCACCTGCACGTCCACCAGGTTGCCGTTCGCCGCGCGGTCCCAGCGGCTGCCGTCGGAGTCATCGTAGCGGGTGGCGCGGGCCGGAGCGGGGCTCAGCACGAGGGCGAGCACGGCGCAGGCCGCGAGACTGCGGATCAGGTTCCAGTGGGTGTGCATGGCGCTCCTCCTCGGTGGTGGGTCGTTGTGCTCCTGCGCTTCCTGCACCGGGTACGCCGGGGGAGGAGGCGTATTCCCGGGGGGCGGGGCGGAGTCACGGCAGTGCGCCTTGCACGGTCCCCGGAACCCGTTCGGCGGCACGTACCTGAGTCCGGTCGGTCGGGCTGGTCCCAAGGGATGAGCCCGGGAGCGCGTGCAGGGCTGGACCGGCCGCGGACGCGGCTGATAGCATTAGAGGCAACCACGGGCTTCCCACTGATCTTCAGAGGACGGCCGACGAAGCCCGGGACTCTCTCCGGTGCGCCCCCTCGGTGTCTCCGGAACCTGTGGAGAACCGATGCCCCCGACACGACTCTCCGGCCCGGCGTGCATCGCCGTAGCCTGTGCTCTCGCCTTCTGCTCCGCAGCGCCCACCCCGGCCGGCGCCGTGATCCCCAACGGCCGCCTGCAGATCATCCATCTGGACGTCGGGCAGGGCGATGGCGCCGTCATCATCTCCCCGCTGGGTGAGGTGGCGATGATCGACAACGGCGTTTACACCAATCCGACGCCCGCCTGCGGGGTGAAGGTGCTCGCCCAGCTCCAGGCGCTGGGCGTGACGCACGTGGACCACCACTTCGCCAGCCACTACCACTCGGACCACATCGGGCTCATGCCCACGATCTTCGGCACCGGTGGCGTGACGCTCGACTATGGCTGGGACCGGGGCGGGTCCTACACGACCGCCACGTACACGAACTACGTGAACACGCTGGGTGCGAGGCGTCGCACGATGGTCAAGGACCAGATCGTCACGCTCGATTCGCTCTCGGCGCATCCGGTCACGATCAAGTGCGTGAATCTGAACGGCGCGGGGGTCTCGACGACCGACGAGAACACGCTGAGCATGGTGCTCAAGATCAGCTACGGTGAGTTCGACGCCGTGTTCGGCGGCGACATCGGCGGCTACAATTCCGGCGACTACAGGGACATCGAGAGCATCGTCGGGCCGCAGGTCGGGCCGGTCGAGGTCCTCAAGGTGCACCACCACGGCTCGGCGACCTCCACCAACCCGACCTGGCTCAGCACCATCCAGCCCAAGATCGGGGTGATCTCCGTGGGCAACAACTCCTACGGCCATCCGACCGCGGCGGCACTGGGACGCCTGCACACCGCTCTGGTCAAGACCTACTGGACCGAGCTCGGGGACGGCGTCGCGCCCCTGGCCGGATGGGACAAGGTCTCCAACAACCAGGTCATCATCTCCGCGACCTGGCAACCGGCCGGCGTGGACACCGTGCGCGGCACGGGCTTCGCGGACACCTTCACGAACTCCGGCACCGCGCTCGACGTCACGGCCCCGGCGGTGGCGGTGACCTCGCCCGACGGCGGCGAGGTCTGGAAGGTGGGCTCGACGCACGCGGTCACCTGGAGCGCCACGGACGCCGTGGGGGTGACGAGCGTGGACCTGGCCTACTCGACCGACGGCGGGGCCACCTTCCCCAACGCCATCGCCACCGGCATCGCCAACAGCGGTTCGTGGTGGTGGACCGTGCCCAACACGCCGACCGCCGCCGCGCGCGTGCGGGTCCTCGCCCGTGACGCCGCGGGCAACCTGGGCCGCGACTCGAGCGCGGCGAACTTCACGCTCGACCGCTGGAGCATCGTGGCCTCCGCGGGCGCGGGCGGGAGCGTCACGCCGGCCGGCACCGTGTACGTGGTCGAGGGCGCGAGCCAGGGCTTCAGCATCGCCCCGGTCGTCGGCTACCAGATCGCCGACGTGCGGGTGGACGCGGTCTCGGTGGGCGCGGTCGCGAGCTACACCTTCAGCAACGTCGTGGCGAACCACACCCTTGCCGCCACGTTCGCGGACGCCTCGGCGCCCACGGTGTTCCTGACCTCGCCGGTCGGTGGCGAAACCTGGGAGCTGGGCGCGCTGTACACCATCCGCTGGACCGCGAGCGACAACACCGGGGTGGACTCGGTGGACGTGGACTACTCGGTGACCGGGCTGGCGGGCCCGTGGCTGCCGATCGCGCACGGGCTCGACAACTCGGGCTCCTACGCCTGGACCGTGACGGGCCCGGCGAGCGACAGCGCACTGGTGCGGGTGACGGCGTACGACGCGGAGCGGAACGCCGGGAACGCGGCGAGCGACAGCCTGTTCCACCTCGTCGATTCGACGGCCGGCGTGTGGGGGGGTGGCCCGGGGATGCTGGCGCTCGCGCGTCCGCAGCCGAACCCCAGCCAGGGCACGACGCTGCTGCGCTTCTCGCTGCCGGCGATGGGGCACGCGCGGCTGGAGATCGTGGACATCTCCGGGCGGCGCCTGGGGATCTTCGAGGGTGAGTTCTCCGCCGGTCCGCAGACGTGGCGCTGGGATGGGCGCAGCCTGGACGGCGAGGCCTCGGGAGCCGGGCTCTACTTCGTGCGCCTGGTCACGCCCTGGGGCAACCGCACCGAGCGGCTCGTGCGGCTGCGGTAGTACGCGGCGGGCGGCGCGCTGGCAGGACCGGCGCGCCGCCTGCTAGCCTGCGGACATGGTTCGGGTCGCGACCGTGCTCCCAGCCGCCCTGGCCGTGGCGGCCAGTCTCGCCGGCCTCCCCGCGCAGGCCCAGGTCCACTCCGAGTTTCCCGCGCTGACGCGGCCGTTCACCTGCGAGTCCTTCTCCACGCAGCCGGACGACCTGCGCGCCCGGCTGGCGGACCGCGGGTTCACCGTGGAGGCCGCGGCACTGAGGCTCTCGCGGGGCGGGCGCTGCGGAGGCGCGAACGCGGAGGTGTCGCGCGGCGATGCGGGCGGCCGGCTCGCGCTCCAGTACCGCCACGGCCGCCACGCCGTCACCGCCGAGTTCAGCGAGGACGGTCCGCGGGGCAGCGAGCCGCGCGAGTACCCGGTGCGCGTCGCGGGAAGCGGCGTGTGGCCCGAGGCGCGCGTCTTCGCCGCGCTCGTCGCCGGCTTCGACGCGGACGGTCACGCGGGCACGGACCTCGCTCTCGAGGCCGCGCCGCTGGTCTCGGGCCTGCCCGCGCCGAGCCGCTTCCCGGTCGACTGCCGGCCCCGCCTCGTCACCCGGGCGCGGCTGCGGCTGCCGGCGCGCGGCGGCGGCGCGAGCCTGGCACCCGCGGCCGCCGTCGTCCTCGATCACCTGCCGGGCCTGGCCTCGAGCCTCGTGCTGGCGCCCTCGGTCCAGAGCGAGTGGCGCGCGGGCGCGGCGCCGGTGAGCGTGCTGCTCGCGCAGGCGGCCTGGTCGGCCGGGCCGTGGCCGCTCGGAGGCGACGCCGGCGTCGTCCGCCGCGGCTCGCGGCGGCCTGCGCACCGGCTGGTGGGCCTGTTCCTGCACGCGGGCTACGCCTGGCCGCTCGACGAACGCTCGCCCGCCCGTTTCGTGCTCGGCGTGGGCACGGACCTCGATGTCGTCCTGAGGAGCGCATGGCCAACCTCAGGGTGATCGCCGCGCAGCGCGCCCGGGCGCGCGAGGCGCTCTGGGAATGGACGGAGCGCCCGCTCACGCTGCGCCGCCGTGTCTACTTCGTCCCGGGCTTCACGGACGAGGACGGGCTCTCGTGCTGGGGTGAGGCCGGGAGTGGCGCGCTGTGCCTCGCGAGCCAGCTGCCCGAGGTCTGTGGCAACCCGGGCCTCGCCACCTTCGTGAGCTTCGAGGCGGACGGCGCGCCACCGCGCTACGAGGACTTCATCCGCTTCGGCGCGCACCTGGCGCGGCTCGTGGAGCAGGACCGCGCCGCGGCCGGGTCCGCGGGCGGCGATGCGGAGGTGGACCTCGTCTGCCACAGCATGGGCGGGCTCGATGCGCTGGCCGCCATCGCCCTGCTCGACGACTACCCCGAACTCGACGCGCCGCCGCTCCAGGGCGTGCGCAACGTCATCACCTTCGACACGCCCTTCCTCGGCTTCGCCGCGGCGGACAATCCGCTCTTCGTCAAGCTCAAGCGCATGCAGCGGCCGGACGAGCCCTGGCTGACCTCCCAGCTCCTCGCGATGGAGACCCGCTCGCTGCGCATCGCCGAGGTGGTCCAGGCGCGCGACGAGTTCCTGTCGCGGGTGCGGGCGTTCTGGCCGCGCGGGGCGGACAACACCGGCGGGCTGATCGAGGTGCCGCACGAGAGCGCCTCGTTCGGTGAGCCGGAGGAGTTCGCCCGGGCGAACCGGGAGCGCTACCGTGGCTACCGCGCCTGGGAGGACACCAGCCATTCGGGCGCGAAGGGGCTCACCCGGGACCCCCGCGCCATCGTCGAGGCGCTGGAGATCCTGGCCGGGGACCGTCCGGGGGACTGACGCCGGGGCCCCGGACGGTGTACAGTGCCTCGCACTTCGTGCCGGCGACGGGCTCCTGGCCCGGGACCGGTCTCACACCAGCCGCTTCGCCGTGGCGTCCGCCGCACCACGCAGGCCACGCGGGGCAAGATGCGGCCCGCGCAGGGCAGGGGAGAAGGAGTCGATGGAGCACCTGTTGACCGAGGAGCAGCGCGCCATCCGCGACCTGGCGCGCACGATCGCCGAGGAAAAGGTCAAGCCCGTCCGGGCGAAGTACGACGAAGAGGGCATCTTCCCCTGGGACATCGTCCGGGCGATGGCGAAGGTGGACCTGTTCCGCGTGTTCGTGCCGACCGCCTACGATGGGCTGGTCGAGACGGGGCTGGGCATCACCAACATGTGCCTCGTCACCGAGGAGCTGTCCAAGGCCTGCGCCGGGATCGCGCTGGCCTTCGCCGGCACGGCGCTCGGCGCGTTCCCCATCCTGCTCTTCGGCTCGGAGGAGCAGAAGCAGAAGTACCTGCCCGCCATGGCGGCGGGGGAGAAGCTGGCGGCCTTCGGGCTCACCGAGGCGATGGCCGGCTCGGACGCCGGCTCGCTGCGCACCACCGCGCGGCGCGACGGTGACCACTACGTCCTCAACGGGACGAAGGTCTTCATCACCAATGGCGGCGAGGCGGACATCTACACCACGGTCGCGCTGACCCAGCCCGAGAAGGGCGCGCGCGGGGCCTCGTGCTTCGTCATCGAGAAGGGCACCCCCGGATTCTCCTTCGGCAAGAAGGAGAAGAAGATGGGCATCCGCGCCAGCGTCACCTCGGAGCTGGTCTTCGAGAACGCCCGCGTGCCGGCCGCGAACCTGCTGGGCCGCGAGGGCCAGGGCTTCATCGTGGCGATGAAGACCTTCGACGTCTCCCGTCCGGGCGTGGCCGCGCAGGCGCTGGGCATCGCCGAGGGCGCGCTGGAGGAGACGCTCAAGTACGCGCACCAGCGGCAGCAGTTCGGCAAGAGCATCGTCTCCTTCCAGGGCGTGCAGTGGATGCTGGCCGACATGGCCATGCAGATCGAGGCCGCGCGCGGGCTCATCTACGGGCTCGCCGACCGCATCGACAAGGGCGACACCCGGGACATCGGACACCTCTCGGCGATGGCCAAGGTGTTCGCCTCGGACACGGCGATGAAGGTCACCACCGACGCCGTGCAGTTGCTGGGCGGCTACGGCTACATGACCGAATACCCGGTCGAGAAGATGATGCGCGACGCCAAGATCACGCAGATCTACGAGGGCACGAACCAGATCCAGCGCAACGTGATCGGCTCGCAGCTCGTGCGCGAGGCGGCGAAGCTGGCGCGATAGGGAAGCCCGATGACCGGCGAGGCGGAGTGGCGTGTGCCGCTCCGCCTCGCCGTTTCATGACGGCTGCGCCGCCCGGGCTCTCGCGATGGGAGCGTCCTCGCCGCAAGGATCGGAGCCTCCGGGAAGCGCAGGGGGGTTCAATGAGCGAAAGCGGAGGAACCGTGGTTGTCGGTAGACGGCCAATTCGTCTGCTGGTCTTAGGGCTGCTGGGATGTGTGGTGGTTGCCCTTGCGCTGGAATGTCGGGATGAGCGGAAGATCGACAGCCGTGTGCCCGGGGTGCTTATTGTCACCAGCGGGGGGTCGGATCTGTGCGTGTATCGATTTGCCGTTCGAGATGAACAGTGGATTGAGTGGTCGAAGTGGAGGAGTACTGCAGAATCCGGTCCTGGGGGACGGTTGGGGGATGAAGTGATCATTTCGGGTCAAGACTCACTGGGAGAGCGTCGTATCAGCCGCGTTGCGCTGGGTGGCCGCGTGAGGCCGATGTGGAAGGTGAGTGTCCCCATTCTTCGGACCACCGGTCATGACAGGGTCCCGGCGTGATGGGGGACTCGACTCGGGTTCCCTCGACGGCGGCTTCCGAGGTTGGCGCAGGAACTCGTGTTCTCGACCGGTGGCGGCTGCCGGCATCCGCCGGTCGGAGGTCGGCTACTGCCTCTTGTGTGCGCCGCTGCTGATAGTACCCGCATTGACACGCTTGGCGTTGTTGCGCGCGAGGGAGCGCCTGGGCAGTTCATCTGGCCGTACATCTCGGCCCCTGTGGAGATGGACGATGGGTGGGTGGCGGTAGTCGGGAGCGACCGTGCAGTGTGGAGGGTCCAGGTGTCGACGAGGCGTTGGGCCAGAATCGGGCACGTGGGCTTGCGGCCACTGCTCTGGCAGGCGCATCGTCGCATTCTGCTCTGTTGGAGACCGGAGGACCCCAACGGCTATGTAGCGTTGCATCTCGGGAATGGCACTGAAGAGGAGTTGGCGCAACTCGACGGTGTCGAGGGTTTCGCAGCGCTTGGAGACAGCGACTCGATGCTCGTGTGTCAGCAGTATCGATATCTTTGGAGAGGGTTGAGCGAGTCGTGGGACATCCGGGTGTTCGACTGGGAGAGCAAGTCGCTGCGTGGCATAGCGGTGTCGAGGGCGCACTTCTCTGATCGTGGCATATGGGTGAGGTGAATCTGCTTGTTCAAGTCAGGCTGCTCAAGCGCGGTGACGACCCGACAACCGGCTGTTCAAGTCAGGCATTTCCCCGACACCCGGCCCTCCGCTGAACGCTAGGCTGCTGGCTCGGTAGTCTCCTCCTCGACTGACACCGCGTGCGCCTGCACGCGTTCATCGCCGGTGCGAGCCCGGCCGCGCCCCGGGTCCCGGGTCCGTGTCACCTTTCCTCACCGGGTCTCTTCGCCTAGACTGCTTGGCCGACTGGCGTACGGCGGTCGCCCGGGTGACCGACTCCGCCTTCCTTCGAGCTGACCAGAGGACGCATGCCCCAGATCATCCAGTTGCTGGCCTCCAATCCCCTGCTGCTGCTGTTCAGCGTGATCGGCCTGGGCTACCTCGTGGGCAGCGCGCGGGTGTTCGGCTTCAGCCTGGGCGTGAGCGCGGTGCTGTTCGTGGGGCTGGCGTTCGGTGCGCTGGACCCGGCGCTGGCGCTGCCCGAATACCTCTACGTCATCGGGCTGGTGCTGTTCGTGTACGCCGTGGGGCTGCAGTCGGGACCGGGCTTCTTCGCGTCGTTCGGCAGGCGCGGCATGAAGCTCAACCTCGTGGCCACGGCCATCCTGCTGGCGGGCGCGGTGACCGCGGTGCTGGTCGGGCGCCTGGCGCGGCTGCCGGGGTCCGAGATCGCCGGCCTGTTCTGCGGGGCGCTCACGAACACACCGGCGCTGGCGGGGACGGTGGAGACCCTGAAGCAGCTCACCGCGGGGCAGCCGGCGTCCGAGGTCAGGGCCCTGCTGGCGCGCCCGGTCGTGGCCTACGGTCTGGCCTACCCCTTCGGCGTGCTGGGCGTCCTGCTGGCCTTCTGGGCGTTCTCGCGCCTGTTCCGCATCGATTTCGCGCGCGAGGAGGCCGAGCGGCGCAAGGCCACCGGCAAGGGCGACATCGAGTCGCGCACCTATCGCGTGACCAACCCGGGCCTGTTCGGGCTCACCGTGCAGGAGGCCATGGCGCTGCTGGTGGACCCGGGCTTCGTGCTGAGCCGCGTGCGCCAGGGTGACCGGCTGGAGGTGGCGCTGCCGGACACGCGCCTGTCCGAGGGCGACCAGGTGGTGGCGGTGGGCAGCACGGGCTCGCTGGTGCGCGCCAGGGTGCTGTTCGGCGAGGAGTGCACCGAGCACCTGCCCGCCCCGCAGGTCGCCGGCATCAGCTACCGCCGCATCTTCGTGTCCAGCCACGAGGTCGTGGGCCGCACCGTGGCGCAGGTCCAGCTCCAGCGGTTCCACGCCACGATCACCCGGCTGCGCCGCGGCGACGCGGACTTCGTGCCCACGCCCGACACCGTGCTGGAGCTGGGCGACCGCGTGCGCGTGGTCGCGCCCGCCGAGGACCTGGACCGCGTCTCGAAGTTCTTCGGCGACTCGATCCGCGCGCTGTCGGAGACGGACTTCCTCTCGATGTCGCTGGGGATCGTGCTGGGCGTGCTGCTGGGGATGATCCCGCTGCCGCTGCCCAACGGCATGACCTTCCACCTGGGCTTCGCCGGCGGGCCGCTCATCATGGCGCTGATCGTGGGCCGCCTGGAGCGCACCGGGCCGATCACCTGGGGCATGCCGTTCGAGGCGAACCTGGTGCTGCGCCAGCTGGGGCTGGTGTTCTTCCTGGCCGGCGTGGGCACGCGCGCGGGACAGGGGTTCGCGAGCACCTTCGCGCAGGGCGGGGGCCTGCTGATCGCGGCCGGCGCGGTCATCACCTCGATGGTGGCGGTGGGCGGGATCCTGGCCGGCTACCGCTTCCTCAAGCTGCCCATGTCCGCGGTGATGGGCATGGTCTCCGGGATGCACACCCAGCCGGCCTGCCTGGCCTTCGCCACGCAGCACAGCGGCAACGACATGCCGAACGAGTGGTACGCGAGCGTCTACCCGGCCTCGATGATCGCCAAGATCCTGCTGGCGCAGGTGCTGGTGACGGTGCTGTTCAGGCTGTAGACGCGGGTTCCCGCGTCCCGCTACAGCCCCATCACGTGGTAGCCGGCGTCCACGTAGAGGGTCTCGCCGGTGATGCCGCTCGAGAGGTCCGAGAGCAGGAAGAGCCCGGCGGTGCCGATCTCCTCGCGCGTGATGTTGCGCCGCAGGGGGGCCCGCTCGGCGTGGTGCCGCAGCAGGCCGACGAAGCCGTGGATGCCGCGCGCGGCCAGCGTGCTCACCGGGCCGGCCGAGATGGCGTTCACGCGGATGTCCTTCGGCCCCAGCTCCCAGGCCAGCTGGCGCACGCTCTGCTCGAGCACCGCCTTGGCGCTGCCCATGACGTTGTAGTTGGGCACGGCGCGCTCGGCGGCGAGGTAGGAGAGCGTGACGATGCTCGCCCCGTGGCGCTCGAGCAGCGGCAGCAGGTGGTTCGTGACGTTGAGCAGCGAGTAGGCGCTGACCTCGAGCGCGAGCTGGAAGCCCTCGCGGGAGGTCGCGACGAACTTGCCCTCGAGGTCCTGCCGGCGCGCGAAGGCGATGCCGTGGACCAGGCACTCGACCGAGCCCCATTCGCGATGCAGCCGTCGCGCGACGGCGCTGATGGTGCGGTCCTCGGTCACGTCGCAGGCGAGGGTCAGCGTGCCGGGCAGGCGCGAGGCCAGCTCCTCGACGTCGGCCCGCAGGCGCTCGCCGGCGTAGGTCAGGCACAGCGCGGCGCCCGCGTGGTGGAGTTGCCGCGCGATGGCCCACGAGAGGCTGCGGTGGTTGGCCACGCCCATGACCACGGCGTGCCTGCCGCTCAGGTCGATCGTGATCACGATGTCCTCCCGGCCGGCGGGGCGTCGGTGCTCAGGCGGTCCTGGACGTGGTCCCAGACGCGGATGGGCAGGATGACGACCTGCACACCGCGGAACTGCAGCCGGCGCTGGACCGAGAAGGCGGTCTCGTGGTGGAGCGAGCGGGTGAAGAGGTTCTCCTTCTCGAACACCAGCTGGCCGGCGAACACCACGCAGCGCCGGAACTCCCGGGTGACGTCCAGGCTCATGGTCTCGAGCTCGGAGATGAGGTCGGTGCCGAGGGTGTAGCGGTACTCGGCGTACACCCCCATGCGCTGCGCCAGCGCCACGTACTTCTCGAGGTCGCCGCGCACCTTGGCCTCGAGCGCCTCGACGTCGCTCGTCCCCTTGAACTGGCCCGAGTCCACCAGCCCCACGGAGCAGAACACGAAGTTCCGGTAGTGGTTCCGGGGGAACATGCGGAGGATCGAGAGCAGGGTGTGGATGCCGAGGCCGCCATAGGACTCGACCAGCAGGATGGCGGTCGGGCCCGCGTTGGTCAGCTCCGCCGGCGCGCCGTGCTCGGCCAGGGGGACGTTGCCGAGGACCTCGTCGAGCGAGCGCTGCATCCGCTGCGTGCGATGGTAGTGGGAGTGGATCAGGAAGCTGACGACGGCGAGGGCGCCGGTCGCGAGCAGGGACAGCCACACGCCCTCCGCGAACTTCAGCAGGACGGTCAGGACGAGCATGCCGCCCGTCACCAGCGTGCCCACCGCGGCCGTGGCGAGACGCCGCCGCCAGTGGGCCTGCTCGTGGCGCGTGCGCCACCAGTGGCGCACCATGCCGGCCTGGGTGAGTGTGAACGCGATGAAGACCGTGGTCGCGTACATGACGACCAGCGTCGAGACCGCGCCGCGCGTCTGCAGCACGAGGAGCGCCGCGGCCACGCCCATCGTCACGACCCCGTTCTGGGTGACCAGGCGCTCGGAGAGGTGGGCCATGCGCTTGGGCACCCACTGGTCCGAGCCCATGGCGGCGAGGGTGCGCGGTCCGGCGATGAAGCCCGTCTGCGCGGCCACGAAGAGGAGGGCGCCCTCGGAGAGCAGGGTGAAGCCCGCGATCGCCGGGGAGACGTCCCAGCCACCGATCCGCCAGCTGCTCGTGAGCTGCTCCCACAGCACGGCGTTGAGAGTCCTGCCGGGGACCGGGTTCACGTTGCTCAGCATGTAGCAGAGCAGGATGCCGCCCGCCGTGAACGCCAGCGAGATCGCCATGTAGAGCATGGTGCGCTTGCCGGTCACCACGCGGGGCTCGCGCAGGATGTCGGTGCTGTTGCTCACCGCCTCGATGCCGGTGTAGGTGCCGCCGCCCAGCGAGTAGGCGCGCACGAAGATGACCAGCATCCCGACGAGACCCAGTTCGGAGATGCCGCCGTGGGTGTCCGCCACGGCCTTGGCCACGAGCGGACCGAGGTCCCTGCCGTGCGAGAAGATGCCGTAGCCGATGAGGGCGAGGTGGCTGGCCATGAAGGCGAGGAAGATGGGGACCAGCACCGCGATGGACTCGCGCACCCCGCGGATGTTGAGCGCGGTGAGGCCCGCGATGATGATGACCGCCGCCGGCAGCCGATAGTCGTGCCAGCCCCCGGGCAGGAACGAGAAGATGGCGGCGCAGCCCGAAGCCACCGAGATCGAGATGGTCAGGACGTAGTCCACGACCAGCGCGCACCCGGCGATCACGCCGGGCGCCGGGCCCAGCAGCTTCGTCGCGACCAGGTAGCCCCCCCCGCCGGTCGGGAACATCTCGACGATCTGGCTGTACGAGCTGGCGATGATGAACACCGTGGCTATGGTCGCGATGACCAGGTACAGGGCCAGTTCCCGGTGGGCGCCCAGCTGCAGGTAGGCTTCTTCGGGCCCGTACGCGGAGGAGGACAGGCCGTCCGAGCCCAGCCCGACCCAGGCGAAGAAGGCGATCAGGCTGAGGTTCTGGAAGATGCGTGGGTCGAGCAGGTTCTTGGGGCCGCCGAGCAGCTGACCCCACAATCGGGCGAGCACGGCGGGACCATAGGAACTCGCGGGCCTCGAATCAAGCGCCGTCTACGCGGGCCGGCCGGCCGCCGGCCGCGGCGCGCCCCCGGGCGTTCTCAGGCGGCCCGGACGTGGTCCCAGACGCGGATGGGCAGGATGACGACCTGCACACCGCGGAACTGCAGCCGGCGCTGGACCGAGAAGGCGGTCTCGTGGTGGAGCGAGCGGGTGAAGAGGTTCTCCTTCTCGAACACCAGCTGGCCCGCGAACACCACGCAGCGCCGGAACTCCCGGGTGACGTCCAGGCTCATGGTCTCGAGCTCGGAGATGAGGTCGGTGCCGAGGGTGTAGCGGTACTCGGCGTACACCCCCATGCGCTGCGCCAGCGCCACGTACTTCTCGAGGTCGCCGCGCACCTTGGCCTCGAGCGCCTCGACGTCCCTCGCCCCCTTGAACTGGCCCGAGTCCACCAGTCCTACGGCGCAGAACACGAAGTTGCGGTAGTAGCGCGGGAACATGCGGATGATCGAGAGCAGGGTGTGGATGCCGAGGCCGCTGTAGGATTCGACCAGCACGATGGCCGTGGGCCCCGCGTTGGTCAGCTCCGCCGGCGCGCCGTGCTCGGCGAGCGGGAGGCCGTCGAGGACCTCGTCGAGCGAGCGCAGCATGCGCCGCACGCGGCGGTAGTGGGTGCGCACCAGGTAGCAGAAGCCGATGAGCACGCCCGTGGCGATCAGGGTCACCCAGCCGCCCTCGCGGAACTTGATCACGGAGGTCACCACCAGCACCGTCGCGGTCACGAAGGTGCCGGTCATCGCCACGATCATGCGCCGCCGCCAGTGCCCGCCCTCGCCGCGCACCTGCCACCAGTGGCGCACCATGCCCAGCTGGCTCAGGGTGAAGGTCATGAACACGTTGATGGAGTACATGACCACGAGGATCTTGACCTGGCCCAGGGTGTAGACGAGCACCGCCACGGCGGCGAGCCCCATGGCGATGACGCCATTCTGGGTCACGAGCCGCTCGGAGAGGTGGGCCATGCGCTTCGGGACCCACTCGTCCACCGCCATGGCCGCGAGGGTGCGCGGCCCCGCCGTGAAGCCGGTCTGCGCGGCCACGAAGAGGAGCGCGCCCTCCGAGAACAGGGTGATGGCCACGATGGCCGGGCCGAGGGCGAAGCCGCCCAGGCGCCAGCCGCCGGTCAGGGTGTCCCAGAGCGTGGCATTGAGGGTCCGCCCGGGCTCGTGGTGCACGCCGTTCAGCAGGTAGCACAGCAGGATGCCGCCGGCGGTGAACGAGAGCGACGTGGCCATGTAGAGCATGGTGCGCTTGCCGGTCGCCACGCGGGGCTCGCGCAGGATGTCCGTGCTGTTGCTCACCGCCTCGATGCCGGTGTAGGTGCCGCCGCCCAGCGAGAAGGCGCGCAGGAAGACGATCAGCACGCCCAGTCCGCCCAGCTCCGCGACCGCCCGGTGCGTGTCGGTCACGGTGTCGGCCAACAGCGTGGGGAGGGCGCTGGAGTGGCGCAGCACGCCGAAGAAGATGAGCGGGATGTGGGTCAGGACGAAGGCCAGGAAGATGGGCGTGAGCACCAGGATCGATTCCTTGACCCCGCGCAGGTTGAGCCCGGTGAGCATCGTGACGACCACGAGCTCGGTCGGCAGCTTCAGTGGTTGCAGATCCGGTGGCAGGAACGAGAAGATGGCCTCGACCCCCGCGGCGGTCGAGATGGCGATGGTGAGGATGTAGTCGATGACCAGCGCACCGCCCGAGACGATGCCGGCGGTGGGGCCCAGGAGCTTGGTGCCCACCAGGTAGCCGCCGCCGCCGGTCGGGAACAACTCGATGATCTGGCTGTAGGAGGCGGAGATCAGGAAGACGGTGACCACCGTCGCCACCATCAGGTACAGGGCGAGATGGGCATGTCCGCCGAGGTTGAGGAACGCCTCCTCGGGGCCGTACGAGGAGGACGAGAGTCCGTCGGCACCCAGCCCGATCCAGGCCAGCATGGCCACCAGGGCGAGGTTGTGATGGATGCGTGGATCGAGGAGGTTCTTGGGACCGCCGAGCAGGAGGTCCTTCATGCGCGCGAACACGGCGGGACCATAGGGATTCGACCGGCCCGAATCAAGGGGGAGCCGTAAGGGCATGAACCTGCTCGATCGCCGCGGCGCGTTCCGCCCCCTCGACGACGTGGCCCGCGCGGTGATGGCGTGCGAGCGGTGTCCGCGGCTGCGGGCGCATTGCCGCCAGGTGGCCGAGGTGCGCAAGCGCGAGTTCCGCGACCAGCCCTACTGGGGCCGGCCGGTACCGGGCTTCGGCGACCGCCGGGCGCGGCTGCTCATCGTGGGCCTGGCGCCGGCGGCGCACGGCGCCAACCGGACCGGGCGCATGTTCACGGGCGACTCGAGCGGCGACTGGCTCCACGAGGCGCTCCACCGCGCGGGTTTCGCGAGCCAGCCGCACTCGGTGAGCCGGGACGACGGCCTGCGCCTCACGGACGTCTGGGTCACCGCCGCGGCGCGTTGCGCCCCGCCCGGGAACCGGCCCACGCGCGAGGAGCTCGCCCGCTGCCGCCCCTTCCTCGAGGCGGAGATCGCCAGACTGGCGCGCGTGCGCGTCGTGCTCTCGCTGGGTGGCGTTGCTCACGAGGCGTGGCTGCGGGCCTCCGGCTGGTGGGAGCGGCTGCCGGCCCGCCAGCGGCCGCGCTTCGCCCACGGGGCCGAGACCGCCCTGCCGGACGGGCGCGTCCTCGTGGCCTCGTACCACCCGAGCCGCCAGAACACGAACACGCGCCGCCTCACGCGGAAGATGTGGCACGCGGTCTTCCGCCGCGCGCGCCGGCTCCTCGACGAGTGACCCGTCCGCGGCGCGCGCGTTCCCTCTTGACAGCGGCTGCGGCGCGGGGCAGTGTGCGGCTGCAGTCTTCCGGGTGCCGCAGCGCGCGGCTAAGAGGGAAGGGGGGTGAGAAGCCCCCACGGTCCCGCCACTGTGATGGGCACATCGGGTCTCGGATGCCACTGGCCTGCGGGCTGGGAAGGCGAGACCCTGCAGCGGCCCTGAGTCAGGAAACCTGCCCGGAAGCGACGGCCCGCATCTCCTGGCGCGCCAGCCGTGCGTCGGAAGAGGGCGGGTGCAGCCCGTGATGCTTCGCTGGAGAGCATCCGCGGGGAACGGCGTCCGCGTGGCCCCGTTTCCGGTGGAGTCCTCCCGGGGCGGGGCTGTTCGATTGGGGCGCGCGTGACGCCGTGATCGTCCAGGGCCTGGCAGTCCTCTTCCTGCTCGTCGGGAGCGATTCGCTCCCCGCACGCGCAGCCCCCGCCCGTGCCCGTCCGGCGCGCGCGTACGCGGCCGTGTCCGGCCCCGCACGGCGGGCGGGCCTCTCGGACACCGTCACCGTGCTCCCCGAGGTGCGGGTCGAGCGCGAACGCGTGCTCTCGGATGCGCGCCGGCTCCTGCCCACGGCATTCGTCACCGACCTGCGCTCCGACGCCTCGATCCGGGCGCTGGAGAGCGTCTCGGAACTGCTCTCCCAGGCCGTGGGGGTGCACGTCGCCCGCTACGGCGGTCTCGGCTCCTTCAGCACCGTCTCGCTGCGCGGCGCCGCGCCGGGGCAGGTCTCGATCTTCCTCGACGGCGTGCCGCTCACCTCCGCGGCCCACGGTGTGGTGAGCCTGGGCGACCTGCCTGCGACCGCCATCGAGCGGGTCGAGATCTTCCGCGGACTCGGGCCCCTGAGCCTGGGCGTGGCGTCTCCGGGCGGGGCCATCAACCTGGTCACGGTCTCCTCGCCGGGACTGCGAGAGCTGCACGTGAGCCGCGGCTCCTTCTCCACCTGGGAGGGCCGCGGGACCGCCGGGTTCGAGCGCGGCCCGCTCGGCCTGCTGCTGCACGCGGGCCACCAGGGCTCGGCCGGCGACTACCGCTACCGGGACGACAACGCCACGGACTACAACGCCGACGACGACAGCACCAAGACCCGGCTGAACAACCGCTTCGACGCCTGGAACGCGCTCGGGAGCCTCACCTGGCAACCGCGCCGCGACCTCTGCCTGCGCGCGCGCGAGGAGCTCTTCCACAAGGCCCAGGGCCTGCCCGGGCTCGGCGCCGACCCGGCGCTCTCGCCCCGGCTGACCTTCCTGCGCGCCCTGAGCCTCCTCGAGGTGGCTCACGAGGGCGCAGGGCTCGCCCCGCGCGCCACCCTGCGGCTCTCCGCGGACCGCGAGCGTTCGCGCTTCCGCGACACGCGGCTCGCCGACCGGGGCGAGCTGGGAACGGGCCGGCACGACACCGACGAACGCTCCGGGGCCGAGCGGCTCGCGCTCTCGTTCGCGTGGGCGCGACCGGCCCCGTGGCTCGCGCTCGAGTGCGCCGGCTCGCTGGGACGCGAGCGCGCCGAATCGCGCGATGCCGCCGACGGGCTGCCCGACCCGCCGCAGAGCCGCCGCCTCGCCCGCGGCGCCATGATGGGTCTCCAGCTGCGCACGCCGGACGGGCGGCTCGTGCTGCACGCCGCGCGGCGCTGGGACCGGATCGAGGATCACCTGCGCTCGCTCACTCTGGGGGGGGAGCTTTCGAGCACCGACGTCGCGCGCGTCCTCGACTCTCCGCAGCTCGGGGCCCGGCTCGGCCTGGGGCACGGGCTCGAGGTCCGGGCCAACTGGGCCCGGGCGAGCCGCGCCCCCGGGTTCGTCGAGCTGTTCGGCGACCAGGGCAGCGTGGCGGGGAACCCCGCGCTGCGCCCCGAGAGCGCCGAGAACCGGGACGCCGGCGTTGCCTGGCGCGGCCGGCTCGGGGGGGGCGAGGGCGCCTTCGAGTGGGCGCGCTTCCGCTCCGACGCGCGCGACCTCGTGGTCTTCGTGAAGAATTCGGCGAGCAGCGTGAAGGCCCAGAACTTCAGCCGCGCCCGCATCCGCGGCGAGGAGTGGAGCGCGCGGCTCGAATTGCCCTGGCGGTTGTTCCTCACGGCGGCGTGGTCCTGGCAGTCGGCGCTCAACGAAGGCCCGCTGCCCGCGTTCTGGGTGGGCAAGCGCCTGCCCGGTCGCCCGTCGCGCCAGAGCCGGGCCCGGCTCGAGTGGCGCGCGCAGGGCCGCCCGGGCCTGCGCGCGGGCGCCGAGCTGGAGGTGATCGGCGACAACGTGCTCGATCCCTACAACCTTCAGTGCGTGGCCGAGCGGCGGCTGGCCGGCGCCTCGCTCTCGATCGCGCCGTTCCCGGCCGCCCTGCGCCTGACCCTCGAAGCGAAGAACCTCCTCGACGACCGCGCCGTGGACGTGGGCGGCTTCCCGCTGCCCGGGCGGAGCGTCTTCCTCGGCTGCACCTGGCGGCTTGCCGCGGGTGCGGGCCCCCGCACGGAGCCATGAACATGTCCCGGTCCCTGCTGCTGACTCTCGTCCTGCTCCCCGCGCTGCTCGCCCCGGGGCCACCGGCCCACGCGCTGGCGACGAAGGGCTACGTCCTGACCACGGACTACACCAGCGGCACGCTGAGCGTCGTGGACCTCGCCACCCGCGCGGTCACCCGCGACGTGGCGGTGGTGTCGGGCGACCCGTTCGAACGCTGGTACCAGGGACTGCTCTACGTGGTGAACCGGTACGGCTACGACAACATCCAGGTCATCGACCCGGCGCAGGGCTACGCCACCGTGCGCCAGTTCTCCGTGGGCAACGGCACGAACCCGCAGGACATCGCCTTCGCCTCGCCCTCGAAGGCCTACGTCTCCCGGCTCGGTTCCCCGGACCTGCTGATCGTGGACCCGTCCACGGGGGCCACCCTCGGCGTCATCCCGCTCGCCGCGTGGGCCGACGCGGACGGCATCCCCGAGGCCGCGCACCTGGCCGTGGTGGGGGACCTGCTCTTCGTCGCGCTCGGACGGCTCACGAACTTCGTCCCGGCCGACACGGGGCTGGTCGTGGTGGTGGACATGCGGGCGGACACCGTCTACGACGCCGACCCGCTGACGCCCGGCACGCAGGTCGTGAGGCTGCGGGGCCTGAACCCGGGCACCGACTTCGCCGTGCTCCCGGCCGCGGAGCCACAGCAGGACTCGCACCTGTACATCGGTTGCTCGGGACGCTGGGGCGCGCTCGACGGCGGCGTCGAGGACATCGTGGTCCCGGCGCGGGACGGACCGCCCGGCGCCATCCACAGCGCTGGATTCGCGATCACCGAGGCCGCGCTCGGCGGGGACGTGCTGGGCGTGATCGCGGACGGTGGCGGGCACCCCTACGCGATCGTGAACGACGCCGCCTTCAACACCAGCCTGGTCTCCTGGGATCCGGCGACCGGGGGCCTGCTCGCCACGCTTTACGCGCCGGGCGGGTACAGCCTCTCGGGCGCGGCCCTCACCGGGCGGGGCGAACTCTACGTCTGCAACAGCAGCTTCGCCGCCCCGGGGCTCTTCGTGTACGAGGCCGGCAGCGACACCTGCCTTGCCGGACCGCTCGCGACCGGTCTGCCGCCGGTCCAGATCGTCTTCGGCCAGGACAGCGCCGCTGCGCTCCCGGTGGCGCCCGGCGGGCCCGCGGTCGCGCTCGGGTGGCCCGCACCCAACCCGGCACGGGCCTCGGCCAGCCTGGAACTCACGCTGGTGGAGCCGGATGCGGCCCGGGTCGAGGTCTTCGACCTTGCCGGCCGGCGGGTGCGCTCCCTGGCGCACGGCCCTTTCGCCGCGGGCACGACGCTCCTGGGATGGGACCTCGCAGACGGGAGCGGGCACCGGGTGGCTGCCGGTGTCTATCTCGTGCGGGTGGCGACGGCACGGGCGACCGTCACCCGGCGGCTCGTGGTCCTGTAACGACTCCCGACGCGAGCGCGCCGCAGGAGGCGCGACAGCGCGACAGACTGGCTCGGGCCCCGCGCACCTGTCCCAAGGCGAGCGCCGCGGAGTCTGGCCCGCCTCGCGCGCTCGAGTGCGCTTGGGGTCATGACGGCGCGTGGCGCCGTCAGGGCCGCGGGTCACCGAGTGTCGGCCACCATGACGATCTTCGCCCGGGCAACCTCCGGGTGCACATTCCTCTGGAACTCCACCCCCCGAATGGGTTATCAATGGCACCAGCTTTGCTGTGTCGGGCCACGGAACAGTCTCTCTGCGTTCCGGACCTGCGGGCTGTAACGGAAACCGACGATCGAGGTCAGCGCGCTCCGACCGGGAGGCGCCTCACCCGACGCGATCCTCGGCCTCCGAGTAGGGCATTCCGGACCGCTTCGAGAGAGATCCGGACCCCATGGCCGCGGGGCACGGCTGCCTCGCTGACTTCCAAGGAATGGAGATCTTGTTGTCCCTGCACCGCATCCTGGTCATCCTCGCCGCAGTCACAACCCTGAGTTCCGCGTGGGCCACCTCATCGAGGGCCGGCTCCGTGATGCTCACCTGGATCGCCCCCGGCGAAGACAGCCTCATGGGGCGCGCGGCCCGTTACGACCTGCGCTACTCGGTGCGGATGATCACGTCCGAGAACTTCCTGCAGGCGACCGCGGCTGCGAACATGCCTCTGCCCGCGTCCCCCGGCACCAGGCAGTCCTATGTCTTCGACGGGCTCCCGTCGGGCGTGACCTGCTACTTCGCTATCAAGACCGCGGATCAGGGCGGCAACTGGTCGGCGATGTCGAACGTGATCGCGCGGCTGCCACAGGACCTGAGCGCCCTGCCTGCCGCGCCGGGGCTGGCGTTCTCGGTCCCCCGGCCCAACCCGGCTCGCGACCTGTCGCGCTTCGAATGCGTCCTGCCCGCGGCCGCGCAGGTGAGGGTCGAGGTATTCGACCTCGTCGGCCGTCGCGTGCGCCTGCTGGCGGACGAACCCTGCGCCGCGGGGCTGCGGGAGCTGGTCTTCGACCTCCGGGATGACCGTGGCCTGCGGCTCGCCGCGGGCGTCTATCTGGTCCGGGCGCAGTTCGGGGGCACGGCCTTCCTGCGCAGGCTCGTGATCGTCCGTTGACGGAGCCCGTTGCGACGGGCGGGAGCGGCCGGATAAAATAGCGGAACCCCACGCCAGTCCAGGGAGGCCGTCATGCTCGGGCAGCGACCACCGCGTTCCGCTTCGCTCCTTGCCTCACTCGTGCTCTTCCTGCTGCTGGGAGCCGGTCCGGCCCGGCCCGCGCCCCCCGCCTCGCCAGACTCCGCGAGCGTCACATCGGCTCCGCGTCCGCGCTCGACGGGCGGCCGACCGCTGCGTCCGACAGTGCCCGCCGTGCCTACCGTCGCTGGCTGTGGCAGTTGCGTGCCCGCGCGCTGGCGGACAGCCTGGCGCGCCGCGCCGACAGCCTGGCGCCGGCGGACAGCCTGGCCCGGGCGGCGGCGGTGCCCCCGCCCCGCGACTACGTGGCCGAGGTGCGCGCCAACTTCACGCCCGAGAACCGCGCCTACTCCACCACGCGCGCCGCACTCGGCTTCATCGAGCCCCTCTACGGGATCCTCCTGGGGCTCTTCTTCCTCTTCTCGGGGCTCTCCGCCTGGATGCGGGACGTGGCGCGGCGCCTGAGCCGCCGCTCCTACTTGCAGGTGCTCGTCTACGTCGCCCTCTATTTCGCGCTGGGCTTCGTGCTCAGCTTCCCGCTCACCTTCTACCAGGGGTACGCCCTCGAGCACCACTACGGGCTCTCGACCGAGAGCTTCGGCCCCTGGCTGCTCGACCAGTTCAAGGACGTCCTCGTCACCGTGGCCTTCCTCGGGATCGTGCCGCTCGTCCAGCTGGCCTACGTGCCCATCCGGCGCTTCCCGCGGCACTGGTGGCTGGCACTGGGACTGGGCACGCTGCCCGTCATCCTGGCCGGGGCCTTCCTCCAGCCCCTGGTCGTGGACCCGCTCTTCAACCGTTTCACGCCGCTCCAGGACAAGCAGCTCGAATCACGGATCCTCGAGGTGGCGGATCGGGCCGGCATCCCCGCGCGGCGAGTCCTGCAGGCGGACAGGAGCCGCCAGACCCGCAAGTACAACGCCTACGTGAGCGGCTTCGGCCCGTCGCAGCGCATCGTTCTCTGGGACACGACGCTCGAGGGCATGACGGCCGACGAGATCCTCTTCGTGGTCGGCCACGAGGCCGCCCACTACCGGCTGCACCACATGTGGTGGGGGATCCTGTTCATGACCGGCCTGAGCTTCCTGCTCTTCGGGCTCAGCGCCGGCTTCATGCGCCGATCCACGGCACGCTGGGGCAGACGCTGGGGCTTCACCGAGCTGCACGACATCGCCTCCCTGCCGCTCTTCGTCGTGGCGCTGACGCTGTTCTCGTTCCTCGCCCAGCCCGGCGTGAACGCCTTCTCGCGGTGGCTCGAGCGCGACTCCGACACGTTCGGTCTCGAGCTCACGCACGCGAACGACGCGGCTGCGCGCGCCTTCATGAAGCTCGGCTCGCAGAACCGCTCGGACCCCGAGCCGGCGCCGTTCGTGGAGTTCTTCGAGTACAGCCATCCGCCGTTGCTGGAGCGGGTGCGGTACGCGCTCACGTACCGGCCCTGGGAGGAAGGCAAGCCGAACCGGCTCTACAAGCCGAAGAGCTGACCCGCCCGGCCCAGGCCCGACGGCCACCCGATGGGGTGGCCGTCAGGGGAACCGACGTTTGCCTTGACCCGGGGGCGCTCCCGGTCAGTGGAGCACGACGATCCGCCGCGAGCGCTCTCCGGCCTCGCCCCTCAGGCGGGCGAGGTAGACCCCGGGCGCGACAGGGCGGCCGGCGTCGTCGCGGAGATCCCAGGCCAGCGCGTAGCGGCCGGCGGCGAGACGGCCGCTCGCCAGCGTACGCACCCGGCGTCCCTGCAGGTCGTGGATCTCGATCCCGAGCGGCCCCGCGCGTGGCAGCGCGAAGTCGAGGTGCGCCATGGACCGCGCGGGATTGGGCCACGGCGCGGCCAGCTCGAGCAGCGGCGCGGCGCCGGGGCCGACGGCCACCGGAGTGGACTGCTGCGCCGGGTCGAAGAGCAGCACGCGCAACGAGTCGAAGTTGAAGCCGTCGTAGCTCGTGCTCGCGTCGGACACGGTGCGCAGGCGCAGCCGCACCGCGCCACCCGCCGGTCCCGTGAAGGCCGAGAGGTCGAGCCGGTCGGTCTTCCACAGGTAGCGCGTGGCCTGGTAGATCGGCTGGCCCACGGGCTGGGGCGAGAAGACGCCGGGGCTGGTGCCGCGTCCCGCGAGCGGCGTCCAGGTCACGCTGTCGAGGCTGGCCTCGATCACCGTGCCGTCGTAGGTCTGCTCGGCCAGCCAGCGCGCCTCGAAGAACGCCCAGGCGTGCAGGCCCGCCGAGAGGTCGAGCCGCCCCTGGTACGTGAGCGTGAGGTTCGCACCGGCCGGATAGTCGCTGTCGGGGCTGTCGGCGAAATAGCTGTCCGGGTGGCGCGCGTCGGTCGAGACCACGCCCCAGCCGCTCGAAGCGGTCCAGCTCGTGAGCGCCTCGCAGGGCTCCAGCAGCACGGTCGTGGGGTGCCCGACCAGCAGTTCCACGGTGTCGCGCGAGAAGTAGCCGCCGTCGGCCGTGAAGCTCACCTCGAAGCGCAGCATCCGGCCCAGCGTCACCGTGTCGGCCGCGCTCACCAGGAACCTGGCGCCGTCCGTCGCGTCGCCGCTGGTGAGCGACGGCAGGGCCGGGTAGGGAACCGTGGCCCCGCCCGGGAGCACCTCCGCGCCCGCGTCGAGCGGGGACAGCGTGGCCGTGAGGTTCGCGGGCGTGACCGCCAGGCCCAGGTTGCGCGCGCGGACGGCGAGTTCCGTGGGCAGGCCGGCGATCAGCTCGCCGGCGGCGAGGCTGCTGCTCTCGACCCGCACGTAGGGCCCGGCGATGGCCGTGACCGTGTAGCCCTTGCGCAGGTTCTCCTGCGCCAGCGGCACGATGCGCGAGGGGGCGGGCCAGAAGCCGTCGCTATCGGTGCCGATCTCGGGCGTCCAGCTGAAGCAACGCGGCTTGGACACCGTGTCGCCGTAGCTCCAGTCGTTGAAGTCCCCGTTCGTGACGTAGAGGACCCGCGGTCCCTCGCCCGCGAAGTAGGGCGAGCCGAGCGTCGCCTCGTCGTTCCACTCCCAGAACGCCATCGAGTCCGGGGGCGTGAGGACGATGTACCCCCAGGGGTGGATGAAGAGTTCGCCGGAGGCGTGGAAGCAGAGTCCGGTGGCGGGCTGGAGGGAGTTGACCAGGTCGCGCTGGGCCTGCGTCTCGGGCTCCGAGAAGGCGGCCGGCCCGCGGTAGACCTCGCTGGAGGGACTGGGGCTCGAGCCCAGGTTGTCGTAGCCCCAGTTGAAGCCGAAGTTGCGGTTGAGGTCCACGCCGTACGAGCTGCCGCTGTTGACCCGGCGGTTCTTCCGCCACATCCCGCCGCCGTCCGGGCTCAGCGTCTCGTTGTAGTAGTAGCCGTCCGGGTTCACCACCGGGCAGATGTAGATCACCCGCTGGTCGAGCAGGTAGCGCGCGAACGGATCCGTGTCGTAGCGCGAGAGCAGGTCGTCCACGAACCAGAACAGCGCCTGCATGCCCTCGGGCTCGCGCGCGTGGGCGAGGGCGTTGAGGAAGACCGCCGGCCGCGGGTCGGGGGCGTCCATGCGCTTGCCGAGCTTGAGCCCCCAGATGGGCCGGCCCTCCACCGTCGTGCCCAGCGTGTCGATCTTGTCCGCGACCAGGTCGCGCAGGTCGCTCGCCACCAGCAGATCGAGCTTCATCTTGATCTCGGCGAGCGTCCAGTAGCCGCCCATGCTGCCCGAGCCGAAGGCCGGCAGCTCCTCGGTGCGGAACACGCCGTCCGGCCCGACCGCGCTGAGCACCTTCGTCGGCGCGGGCTGCCGGCGCCCGCTCAGCTCCCGTGCCGCGCGCTCGGCGAAGTGCCGTTCGACCGCGTCGTCGAGCACCTGCAGCGCGGCGCCCAGCGCCTGCAGGCGCTCCTCGTCGCCGGGATGCAGGCACAGGTCCGCCGAGGCGCCCCGCTTGAGCGAGACGATGTCGAAGCCGCCCGCGAGCAGCGAGTCCAGGGGCAGCGCGGGGCCGAGGTTCACCCGCACGAGCTTCATGGGCGGTTCGGCTGCCGCCGCCGCCCGGACCGGCGCGAGGGACAGGCAGAGCAGCGCGAGGCTGGCGGCAAGGGAGGCAAGGGCGGGTCGGGCGAGACCGGGCAGACGGATGCGGCGCACGTGGGCTCCTTTCGCGGGTCCGGGGCTCGTGAGACACCTTATGTTACCATGGCGCGGCATTCCCACGCTTCCCCGCGGGCCCCGCGGGCCCGCCCGCCGCGCACCTCACCCGGATCTCGCAGGACCCGATGGCCTCCAGCACCCGCCTTGCCTGGCTCTTCGACGTGGACGGCACGCTGCTCCTCACCGGCGGAGCGGCCCGCGAGGCCTTCGCCTGCGCCGTGAGCGACCAGCTCGGGGTGGCGGACGACCTGCAGGACATCGGCTTCTCGGGCCGGATCGAGCCCCTCATCCTGCGGGACATCCTGCAGAAGCACGGGCGCTCCTTCGACTCCACCGGGGAAGCCCGCTTCTGGGACGCGGTCTTCGCCCACATGCGCCGCCTGCTCCACCCCGGCCGCGGCCGCCTCATGCCCGGCATCCCGCAACTGCTCGACCGCATCGCCGCGGAGCCGGACTGGGTGATGGGCCTGCTCACCGGCAACATGACGCAGATGGCGCGCATCAAGCTCGGGCATTTCGGCCTGGACGGGCGCTTTGCCTTCGGGGGCTTCGGCGAGATGGCTCCGGACCGCGACACCCTGGCCCGCGCGCTGGTGCGGCGCGTGGGGCGCGAGCACGGCGTGCCGGCCCAGCGCTGCATCGTGGTGGGGGACACCGAGCACGACATCGCCTGTGCCCGTGCGGCCGGGGCGCGGGTCATCGCCGTGGCGACCGGCGGGACCGACATCGGCACCCTGGCGGCCGCCGCGCCCGACCTGCTGCTCGACGACCTGCAGGAGGCGGACGCGATCATGCGCTGGGCGGGCGCGATCGCGGCCGGCCGGTAGCGGCCCCGCCCGGGGCGCAGCCGATTCGCCTGGCGCCTTCGTAAGTGAGAACATCACCGGGTCGCACGGCCTGGCCCCCCCCGCCGGCCATCACCGCCTGGTTCAACGAAACCGAGGTGCTACCCATGGACGCATCGCGCATTCGCCGTACACCGGACCCGCGGTCGTGGCGGAACACCGTATGGATGCTCTTCGCGGGCGCGCTGCTCGCGCTCCCCGTCCCCGCGCCGGCCGCCGGGTCGTCCCGCGGGCCCGTGGGCATCCCGCCCGGTATCCAGGTGCCGGTCCTCGAACAGGCCGAAGGCCCGGTCTACGTCGTCGAGGCATACCCCCGCGTGCTCTCGGCCCGCTTCCCCGGGCTGAAGCTCCTCGCCGAATGGGAAGGGGGCGCGCTCGTCGCCGGTCCCGATGGGGCCATCGATTCCCTCGCCGCCCTCGGCTACGAGGTGCGCCGCGTCTCCGGCCAGGCGCTCCTTCCGGTGGCGCCCCCGTCGGGGCCGCAGGCCCTGGCCGGGTACGACATGCGCGTCCAGTCGGTCATGGACCAGGTCGTGCAGGCCGACCTCGTGGCCCTGCTGAACGGTCTCTCGGGGGAGACGCCCGTCACCATCGGGGAGGCGAGCCAGGTCATCGGCACGCGCTATTCCACCTCCGACGGCTGTCGCCTGGCCGAGCAGTACGTCCTCGAGACCCTGCAGGCCTCGGGGCTGCCGGTCGAATATCAGACGTACGGCACGAGCGGCTGGCGCAATGTCGTCGCCACGCACGCCGGCGTGTCGCGGCCCGGGCGCCAGGTCCTGGTCACGGCCCATCTCGATGACATGCCCAGCACGTCGCCGATCGCCCCCGGGGCCGACGACAACGGCAGCGGGTCGGTCACGGTCCTGCGCGCCGCGCAGATCATGGCCACGCTCCCGTTCCAGAAGACGATCCGCTTCATCTGCTTCACCGGGGAGGAGCAGGGGCTCGTCGGGAGCCATGCCTACGCCGTAAGCGCCGCGGCGCGCGGGGACACCATCGACGCGGTGGTGAACCTCGACATGATCGCGTACGAGTCGGACGACGTGGACTTCATCGAGCTCCACGCCGGGACGCAGGTGGCCTCGGCTGCCATCGCCGACGTCTTCATCGGCGTGAACACGGACTACGGTCTCGGTCTCGAGCCCCAGAAGATCACCGTGGGGTCCACCTACGCCAGCGATCACGCGTCGTTCTGGGCCGTCGGGTACCCGGCGATCCTCGCGATCGAGGACATGCAGGACTTCACACCCTGGTACCACACGACGGCGGATCGCGTCGCGACCCTCGACCCGGGCTTCTTCACCCGCCTGGCGAAGGCCGCGGTCGGAACGGTGGCGACCCTGGCGGAGCCCGCCTGGGCCCTCGGTGTGGAGCCGCCGGCGCCGGCGGCCTTCATCACGATGGGTCCGAACCCGACCCCGCGTGGCACGGTGCTGCGGCTCTCGCTGCCGGCCCCGGCCGAGGTGCGCCTGGAGCTCTTCGACCTGGCGGGTCGCAGCCTGCGGACGCTCGGCGGAGGGGTCCGGCCGGCCGGCGTGAGCGAGATCCCCTGGGACGGTCTCGATGCGACGGGGAACGTCGCGCCCGCGGGCGTGGTGTTCTACCGCGCGAGCGTGGGGGAGAAGGTCTTCTCCGGGCGGTTCATCGTTCTGAGATGAGGCCGGGTGTCCCGCTCCGAGGCGGGACTCCGTAGACCAGGTGGAGCGACCGCCGCAGCGCCACCCCGGGCTCCCCGGGCGCAACCCGGCGGCTGGGCCCCCGAACATCCTACGGTTGCGCCGCCGTCCTGCCGAATGTATACTATGCACATGGCCACGAGAGCGAACGTAGACCAAGGTCTTGACGCCAAGGACCGCAACATCCTGGCGTTGATCCAGCGCGACGGGAAGATGAGCCAGGCGCTCATCGCCAAGCACGTCGGGCTGTCCACCGCGGCTGTCAACGAGCGTCTGAAGAAGCTCGAGCAGGCCGGGGTCATCCGCCGCTTCACCGCGCTGGTGGATCCCAAGGCCATCGGCATCCAGGTCACCGCGTTCATCGAGGTCTTCATCGAGCACCCGCGCTACGAGGAACCGTTCATCAAGCGGATCCTCGAGCTGGACGAGGTGCAGGAGTGTCATCACATCACGGGGGAATTCTCCGTGCTCCTCAAGGTCCGCGTGCGCGACATGGAGTCGCTCCAGCGGTTGGTCATCAGCCAGCTCAATGGTGCCGAAGGCGTACGCCAGACCCGGACCGTCATGGTGCTCTCGACGGTCAAGGAGGAGAGCTACATCGCGACCGGCGCAGAAGGAGAGACGAGATGAACCCGACGACCACGCCCGCCGGACGGATCGCCCCGGCCGAGGTGCACGCCACGCTCGCCCGGCACATGCTGGCCGACGGCTACGACATGGTGCTCGATCTCGACAAGAGCCAGGGCCGGCGCCTGTGGGACGCCCGCAGCGGCCGCTGGATCCTCGACATGTTCTCGTTCTTCGCCACGCTGCCGGTGGGGCTCAACCACCCGCGGCTCAAGGAGCCCGAGTTCCTCGCCCGGCTCACCCGCGCCGCGCTCGCCAACCCCGCCAACTCGGACATCTACACGGTCGAGTTCGCCGAGTTCGTGGACGTCTTCGGGCGCGTCGCCCAGCCGGCCTACCTGCCGCACGCCTTCTTCGTCGCCGGGGGCGCGCTCGGCGTCGAGAACGCGCTGAAGGCCGCCTTCGACTGGAAGGTGCGCCGCAACTTCAGGAAGGGCTCCCGCGAGGAGAAGGGCCACCAGGTCCTGCACTTCCGCGAGGCCTTCCACGGCCGCTCCGGCTACACGCTCTCGATGACCAACACCGCGGACCCCCGCAAGCACCAGTACTTCCCCAAGTTCGACTGGCCGCGCATCGCGAATCCCGTGCTGCGCTTCCCCGTGGACGCGGCCGAGCTGGAGCGGGTCCAGAAGGCCGAGGCCGAGTCGCTCGCGCAGGCCAAGGCGGCCTTCCGCGAGCGCAAGGACGACATCGCCTGCGTGCTGATCGAGCCCATCCAGGCCGAGGGCGGCGACAACCACTTCCGCGGCGAGTTCCTGCGCGCGCTGCGTGACCTGGCCCGCGAGAACGAGGCGTTCTTCGCGGTCGACGAGGTGCAGAGCGGCGTCGCGCTCACCGGCCGCATGTGGGCGCACCAGCACTTCGGTCTCGAGCCCGACCTGCTCGCCTTCGGCAAGAAGATGCAGGTCTGCGGCATGATGGCCGGCCCCATGATCGACGAGGAGCCGGAGAACGTCTTCAAGGTGTCGAGCCGCCTCAACTCGACCTGGGGCGGGAACCTGGTGGACATGGTGCGCGCCCAGCGCTACCTCGAGATCATCGAGGAGGAGCGCCTGGTGGACCACGCCGCGACCGCCGGCGAGCACCTGCGACGCGGGCTCGAGGCGCTGGTGGCCTGGCGCCCCGACGTGCTGTCGAACGCGCGCGGGCGCGGCCTCATGTGCGCGATCGAGTTCTCGGAGGGCCCGGTGCGCGACGCCGTGCAGGAGAAGGCCTACGAGCTGGGGATGATGATCCTCGGCTGCGGGCTCACGAGCCTGCGCTTCCGGCCGCCGCTCGACACCACCTTGGCGGAGCTCGACGAGGCGCTCGGCATCCTGAAGAAGGCGGTCGAGGCCACCTCGAAGAAGTCGTAGCGACGCGGGGGCCGCACCCCGTGAACGCGCCACCGGTGCCCTTCGCGATAGGGGACGGCCGGTGGCGCTTCGCTTTGGCGGGCCATACCCGCCGCCCGCCGCCGGTGGTAGTCTGCTGCCGATGAGCGCCTCCGAGAAGCCCCGCTTCCGTGGCTCGGCCGCGGTCGTGCTCCTGCGCGGGCACGGCCTCGACCTCGAGACCTGGTGGGTGCGGCGCAGCGATGCCGTGAGCATCATGCCCGGTTTCGATGCGTTCCCCGGCGGCGCCATCGAGCCGACCGACGCCGGGCTCCCGATCGAAGGCGTCGCCGACGAGGGCGAGCGCGTGCTGCGCGCCTGCGCCATCCGCGAGGCGTTCGAGGAGGCGGGCGTGCTGATCGGGCTCGTCGCTCCCACGAGCTGTGGGCCCGAGCGGCTGCTCGAGGCGCGCCAGAACCTGCTGGCCGGCGTGGTCACCTTCCCCCGGCTCGCCTGGGAGTGCGGCTGGCGCTTCCGCGCCGACGCGCTGACCTTCGCCGGGCGCTGGCAGACGCCGCCGTTCACGCCCGTGCGCTTCGACGCGAGCTACTTCCTCGCGCGCGTGCCGGAGGGGCAGGAGCCGAGCGTGCACGGGGTCGAGCTGGTGTCGGGCGAGTGGATCCGGCCGCTCGACGCCCTCGACCGCTACCACGACGGGCGCGCGGCCTTCGCCACGCCCATCCTGCACGCCCTGCTCGCGCTGGCCGAGGGCGAGGACGACCTGCCCGCGCGCCTGGCCCAGGGCCCCGAGCTGGCCGCCTATCCCGTGCGGCGCATGGAGTTCAAGTGGGGCATCGTGCTCCACCCCATGAAGACCCGGCCGCTGCCGCCCGCCACGCACACCAACGCCTACCTCGTGGGCGAGCGCGAGCTGGCGCTCGTGGACCCCGGCAGCGGCGATCCCGACGAGCTGGAATCGCTCTCCACGCTGCTCGAGGTGCTGCGCGTCGAGGGCCGCCGGCTCAAGCTCATCCTGCTCACGCACCACCACCCCGACCACACCGGCGGCGTGGCGGCCGTGCAGAAGCGCTGGCGCGTGCCCGTGGCCGCGCACCCCGAGACCGCGCGCCACCTGCACGTGGACCAGGTGCTCGCCGACGGCGAGCGCGTGAGCCTCGCGCCCGGGCTCGGCGACTGGGACCTGCGCGTGCTGCACACGCCCGGGCACGCGCAGGGGCACCTCGCGTTCCTGCACGAGCGCACCCGGTCGCTGCTCTGCGGCGACGTCATCCCTGGCGGCAAGGGCACCGTCATCCTCGACCCGCCCGACGGCGAGCTGGTGCCCTACCTGGCCTCGCTCGAGCGGCTGCTGGCCGAGCCCGTCGAGACCCTGTTCCCCGCGCACGGCTCGCCGCAGGGCGCGGCGCCGCAGCGCATCCGCTGGCTGATCCAGCACCGGCTCAGGCGCGAACGGCTCGTGCTCGAGGCTCTCGGCGCCGAGCTGCAGGAGCTGCCCGCGCTGGTCGAGCGCGTCTATACCGACACGCCCGGCGAGCTGTGGGCCTACGCCGAGCGCACCCTGCTCGCGCACCTGCTCAAGCTCGAGGCCGATCGCCGTGTCGTGCGCGAGGGCGAACGCTGGCGGCTGGCCGCGCCCGGGCCGCCCGCGCCGTGAGGCGGGCCGTGTGCGGGGGAGCGGAAGCGACGGCCGCTTCGTGAGCCGGAGCGTCGCCGTCGTCGGCGCGGGCGCCGCGGGCCTCACCGCCGCTCTGCGCGCGGCTGAGGCCGGGGCGCACGTGACGCTGCTCAACGCGCACCCGAAGGTCGGGCTGAAGATCCTCATGTCCGGCGGGACGCGCTGCAACGTCACCCACCGCGAGGTCGGGGCGCGCGACTTCCAGGGCGGCTCGCGCAACGTCGTGGCGCGCATCCTGCGCGCGTTCCCGCCGGAGGCGACGCGCGAGTGGTTCGAGTCGCTCGGCGTGCCGCTCGTGCTCGAAGAGAGCGGCAAGTACTTCCCCGCGAGCGAGGATGCGCAGACGGTGCTCGACGCGCTGCTCGGCGCGATCGAACGGGCCGGTGTCACGATGGAGAGCGGGGCGCGCGTCGTGAGGCTCGAGCGCGCGGGCGGCCCGGGCGGTGACGCGGGCGAGTGCGCGGGGGACGCGGCGGGGGAGAGCGGGGGCTGGCGGCTCGGCGTCCAGAGCATGAAGGTGAGTGGCGACTTCTCCGCCGCGGCGCACGCCGTGGGCGAGGCGTGCTGGCCGCTGCCCGCGGCCGAGCCCGACCGCTGGATCGAGGCCGATGCCGTCGTGCTCGCCACCGGCGGGCTCTCGTTCCCGCGCACCGGCAGCGACGGCACCGGCTACGCCCTGGCCGCCGCTCTCGGCCACACGATCGTGGCCCCGGTGCCCGCGCTCACGCCGCTCACCGCCGCCGACCCGCTCTGCACGCAACTGCAGGGCGTCACCGTTGACGTGGAGCTGACGCTCGCGGTGGGCGGGAAGCGCGCCGAGCCCGCGCGCGGCTCGTTCCTCTTCGCCCACTTCGGCTACTCCGGTCCCGCGGCACTCGACCTCTCGCGCTCGTGGCTGCGCGCGGAGGGCCGCGGCGAGCGCGCGGTGACCGCGAACTTCCTGCCCGGCGAGACGCGCGAGAGCCTGCTCGCCGCCTGGCAGCGCGAGACCGCCCCCGAGCCGCGGCTCCAGGTGCGGCACTGGCTCGGCCGCCGGCTGCCCGACCGGCTCGTGCTGGCGCTCTGCGCCGAGGCCGGCGTGGACGCCGGGGCGTACGCGAGCCAGACCAGCCGCGCGCATCGTGCCGCCCTCGTCGAGTACCTCTGCGCGCGCGCGCTGCCCGTGGACGGCACGCTGGGCTACGAGAAGGCCGAGGTCACCGCCGGCGGCGTCGCGCTCGACGAGGTGGACGCGAGCACGCTCGAGTCACGCAAGGCGCGCGGGCTCTACCTCTGCGGCGAGGTGCTCGACGTGGACGGGAGGCTGGGGGGATTCAACTTCCAGTGGGCGTGGTCGTCCGGCACCGTCGGCGGGGCGGGTCGCGGGGCGGGCGGCGGACCGGCGGTCGCGGTGGGGGCCGATGGCTCGGCGGCGACGCGGTCGGGACTCTCGCGGGCCAACCCCGGGGCACTCGCCGCGCGCGTAGGTCACATGCGCGCGGCGAGTCCCATGCCGCTTACCTTATCGGCACCACGCGGGCCTGCTCCACCAGGGCCCTCGCCGCCAGATTGCCGCCGGCCTTCTCGGCGTCCGCCCGGCTCTCGAACCGGCCCAGGTAGACGTGATAGGAGCCGTCGGCTCCGGCGCGCGCGACCCGGGCCGTGAGGTTCGTGCTGGCCTTGAGTTCCTCCGCCCTCTCCTGGGCCCGGTCCTCGAACAGGAACCCGCCCGTATCGAGAGCGAACGGACCCTCCTCCTCATCGAGAACGATGCCCGCCGCCCGGGCCTGCCGGACGATGATCCGGCGCTGCTGCCACTTGGGCAGCTTGTTGAAGGCGGCGATCGAGTCGGCGCGGGCCACGGCGGCCAGGCTGTCGGCCGTCTGCACGCGGGCGATGGAGTCCGCGACCGCTGCAGCGCGCACGGCGGCGCGTTCGGCCTCGGCCTTGGCCTTCTGCTGGGCGCTGACGAACCACCAGCCGACGGCCACCAGCGCGACGACGATCACCAGCGTGAACATCCAGGCGCCGGCAGAGGACTTCTTGCCCTTCGCCTGCGCGTTGTCGAGTTTCTCGCGCAGGCGCGGCGACAGCAGCGGCTCGGTCCTCGATGGGGGCTGGGTGGGCTTGGTCCCAGGATCACGATCCTCAGGTTCGTTCATGGTTCCTCCTGTGGTGCGCCGATGGACGGCATCGGGCCCGAGAGCGGCGCTTGAGCCTCTCCGGGGACGGCCGGGATACTACCAAGTTTCACGACGATGGCACCTCTGATCTGCGCCGTGCCCCCGGGGGGGATGGCCGGCCCCGACTCGCCGGGGGCATGTGTGGCCACCGCGGTGGCAGGGGACCTTCCCGCCGCCCGCGCCAGGACGCGAGCCGACCCCGCGCCACTGCCGCGCAACGGAGTCCGCCTTCCGGGGCACGGCGGCAGGATGCTAGCCTGACAGCGCGAGAGAAGAATCCTCTTCCCTCGATTGCTCCTTCCGCGGCGCGGACCACGGCCGGCGGAAGATGTACTACTATCACATGCTGGGCATGCGTTCGATGTCGCGGTGGAGGAAGGACATGCTGGAGCGAGCGGGGAAGTGACCGGCTCCAGGCTCGACTGACCATGAGTCCGGACCGTCTCTGTGCCTGGGTCGTGACCGCCGACATGGGGTTGGGCCACCAGCGTGCCGCGCACGCCCTGGCGTACCTCGCGCACGAGGGTGTCCTCACGGCCGGCAGCCCGGGCGCCACCGATGAAGACGAAGCCCGCTTCTGGCGCCGGCTCACCTGGACCTACGAGTCCCTCTCGCGCGCCAGGAACATGCCGTTCGTGGGCGGCGCGGTCTTCGGCCTGCTGGACCATCTGCTGCACATCCCGCCCTTCTATCCGCTGCGGGACCTCTCGAAGCCGTCGCTCAACAACTACCTCGTGGACCACCTGATCCGGAAGGGGCTGGGCCGCTCGATACTCGAACGGCTGCGCTCACGCCGGCTGCCGGTGATCTCGACCTTCTATGCCCCATCGCTCGTCGCGGACCACGCCCGCTTCGCCCCGGTGTACAGCGTCATCTGCGATGCCGACCTGAATCGCGTCTGGGTGGCGTCGAAGGTGGCGCAGAGCCGCATCCAGTACTTCGCGCCCTGCGGCCGGGTCATGCGGCGCCTGCGTCAGTACGGCGTCCCCGACGAGCGCATCTTCATCACCGGCTTCCCGCTCCCGCGCGGGAACATCGGCGGACCGGGGATGGAGACGCTCCGGGCGGACCTGTTGCAGCGGCTGGGACGGCTCGACCCGCGGGGGCGATTCGCCTCGGTCTTCGGCGCCACGGTGCAGGAGATGCTGGGCGAGCGGCCGCAGCCGGTGCCCGGCGGTGCCCGGGTCACGGTGACCTTCGCGGTGGGCGGGGCGGGAGCGCAGACCGAGATCGGCCTGCAGCTGGCGCAGAGCCTCAAGCCGGGCATCCTGGACGGCCGGTTCCGGCTCGCGCTGGTGGCGGGCGTGAACCCGCTGGTCGAGCGCCTGTTCCAGGGGTTCGTGAGCCGCATCGGCCTGGACGCCGCGCTCGGCGACGGCGTGCTGATCGTGCACGAGGAGCGCAAGCCCGACTACTTCGAGCGATTCAACGCGCTGATGCGCGAGACCGACGTCCTCTGGACCAAGCCGAGCGAGCTGTCGTTCTACTCGGGGCTCGGCATCCCGATCGTGATGGCTCCGCCGCTCGGCTCGCAGGAGGGCAAGAACATGCGGTGGTTGATGGACAAGGGCGCCGCGCTGCCGCAGTACACGCCCGCGCTGGCCCTGGAGTGGCTGTCCGACATGTTGAAGGACGGCGTGCTCGCCGAGAAGGCGTTCAGCGGGTTCGTCAAGAACCGCACGCTCGGGGTCTACAAGATCGAAGAGGTGCTCCGGACCGGGACGATGGCGAGAGAGACCCACCCGCTCAGGCGCTAGCCGCTCGCCAGGTTCTCCAGCTCCAGCCACCGCGCGTAGGCCTGGTGGATCTCGGCTTCGATCGCGGTGAGGCGCTGGCGGGCCGGCGCGACCTCGTCCCCTCGCGTCGTGTAGAAGCTCGGTGAGGCCATCAGGTCGAAGAGGGCCTGCTTCTCGGCCTCGAGGCGCTCGATCCTCCCGGGCAGATCGGCCAGCTCCCGCTTCTCCTTGAAGGTGATGCGCCGCGGTCGCGCCGTGCCCCGCTCCGCCCTGGGCCGGGCGGGCCTCGCGGCGGGAGGAGGCTCGACGGGCTTCCGCTGGCGGAGCCAGTCCTCGTAGCCGCCGACGTACTCGCGCCACTGACCGGCGCCCTCGAAGACCAGGGTCGAGGTGACGACGTTGTCGAGGAACGCGCGGTCGTGCGAGACGAGCAGCAGCGTGCCCCGGAATTCCAGGAGCATCTCTTCGAGCAGCTCGAGGGTCTCCAGATCGAGGTCGTTGGTCGGTTCGTCCAGGACGAGGAGGTTGCAGGGCCGCGAGAGGATCTTCGCGAGCTGGAGCCGCTTGCGCTCGCCGCCGGACAGCCGGAGCACGGGCCCCTGGATCTGCTCGGGGGTGAAGAGGAAGTCGCGCAGATAGCCGACGACGTGGCGTTCGACGCCACCCACGGTGATCGTATCGCGCCCTTCACCGAGGGTCTCGACGACGGTCTTCGTGTCGTCGAGCGCGTCGTGAAGCTGCTCGAAGTGCGCGACCTCGAGCTTCGTGCCCGCGGTCACGGAGCCCTGCTGCGGGGCGATCTCCTGGAGGAGCAGGTGGATCAACGTCGTCTTGCCGCACCCGTTGGGCCCCAGGATGCCGACGCGATCGCCGCGCAGGATCGTCCCGGTGAATCCGCGGACGATCGGCGTGTCGTCGTAGGCGTACCCCAAGTCCTTGCAGCGCAGCACGATGCGCCCCGAGGCATCCGCCTCCTGGAGTTGCGCCTTCACGCGCGCCACCTCGTCGCGGCGCGCGCCGCGCTCGACCCGCAGCGCCTCGAGCGCGCGGACCCGGCCTTCGTTCCGCGTGCGCCGCGCCTTGATCCCGCGCCGGACCCAGGCCTCTTCCAGCGCCAGTTTCCGGTCGAAGAGCGCGGCCTGGTCCACCTCGACGCGCTGCTCCTCCTCGCGCGTCTCGAGATAGGCGTCGTAGCCGGAGCGGTAGCTGCGGAGCGCGCCGCGGTCCAGGTCGAGGATGCGCGTGGCGAGGCCGCGCAGGAAGCTGCGGTCGTGGGTGACGAAGATCAGCGTGCCCCGCCGGCGCTGCAGGGCGTCCTCGAGATGGCGGATGGCGTCGATGTCGAGGTGGTTGGTCGGCTCGTCCAGGATCAGCAGGTCGGGGTCGCGCACCAGGGCCGCCGCGAGCAGGACGCGTCGCTTGGAGCCGGCGGAGAGCGCCGCGAGGGTGGCGTCCAGGTCCAGCGCCAGGTCGCTCGCCGCCTGGTCGATCCGCGTCTCGATCCGCCATGCGGCGTCGCTCGTCGTCACCCCGCAGATCTCGTGCAGGTACTCCCGGACGGTGCCGGCGAGGTCGAGGGGCACCTCCTGCTGCAGGCTCGCCACGCGCAGCCCCGGCTGGCGGACCACGTCGCCGGAGTCGGGGGCGAGCGTGCCCTCGAGGAGCTTGAGGAGCGTGGACTTGCCGGCGCCGTTGCGGCCCAGCAACCCGAGCCGTTCGCCGTCGTCGATCTGGAGGCTCACGGAATCGAGCAGGGGAGGCCCGGCAAAGGTGAGGCTCACGCCGTTGAGGCTGATCAGCGCCATGGTCTCTCTCGTCTCCTCGCGCCCGAAGAACGGCTCTGCACCCGCCCGGCCCGGCCGGGTGTAACCTCATCCCGCCTTCCGCGCCACCCACCATAACCGAAATCGAGGCGACCTTGGCTCTCGGCGCCGTGATCCACCAGTTCACCGTGCAGCTCTCCCACGTGGACCGCGGCGTCTACGAGTCGCTGGACCTGCGCGTCGCGCGGCATCCCTCGGAGAGCGAGGAGTTCCTCTGCGCCCGCGTGCTCGCCTGCTGCCTCGAGCACCGTGAGGGGCTCGCCTTCTCGCGGGGGCTCGCGGACCCCGACCAGCCGGCGCTCGAGGTGCGGGACCTCACGGGCACGGTGCAGGCCTGGATCGAGATCGGCACGCCGGACGCCGCCCGGCTGCACCGGGCCAGCAAGGCGGCGCCGCGGGTGGTGGTCTACACGCATCGCGACGCCGGGCGCTACTGGGACTCGCTCGCGGGCGCGCGCATCCATCGCGCGGAGTCGCTCGAGCTCTACGGGCTCGATCGCGCGCTGGTGGCGGCACTGGTCGCGCACCTGGAGAGGCGCATGGCGTTCGACCTGTCGGTGGCGGACGGGGTGCTCTACCTGACGCTGGGCGGGGAGTTGTTCACCGGCCTCGTGACCACGCGCCGCCTGGGGGCGTAGGCGCGGGCGCGACGCCGCGGCGGGGGAGACGCGCCGGCAGGGACGCGCCCCCGGGGGAGCGCGCGTGGGCGGAACGCGCCGGAGGATGTTATCCTGCCGCCTCGAAGGGGACCCCCCACTCGTGCTCTCACCCGACACGCTGAACCTGGACGCGGCCGCCGCGGCCGCTGAGATCGAGCAGGCCATTCGCGAGCAGGTGCTCGGCACGCTCCGGCGCCGCGGCGCGGTGGTCGGCGTCTCCGGGGGCGTCGACAGCTCGGTGGTCGCCACGCTCTGTGCCCGGGCCCTGGGGCGGGAGCGCGTGCTGGCGCTGCTGATGCCCGAGCGCGACTCGGGCGACGCCGGGCTGGCGCTGGGCCGGGCGCTGGGCGCGCACCTGGGGGTCGCGACCCTCGTGGAGGACATCGGCCCGATCCTCGTGGCGGCCGGCTGCTACGAGCGCCAGGCGGCGGCGATCCGGCTGGTGTTCCCCGAGTACGGCGAGGGCTGTCGCTGCAAGGTGGCCCTGCCGCCGATCCTCGACGGGGAGCGTCTGAACGTCTCGCAGCTCGTCATCGAGACGCCGTCCGGCGAGCGGAAATCCGCGCGGCTGCCGCTCGAGGCCTACCTGCAGCTGATCGCGGCCACGAACTTCAAGCAGCGGACCCGCGCGATGATGGAGTATCACCACGCGGACCGGCTGCACTATGCCGTGGCGGGCACGCCCAACCTGCTGGAATACGACCAGGGGTTCTTCGTGAAGCAGGGCGACGGCGCGGCGGACTTCAAGCCGATCGCGCACCTCTACAAGACGCAGGTCTACCAGCTCGCGGAGTTCCTGGGGGTGCCCGAGGAGATCCGCAGCCAGCCGCCCACCACCGCCACGTTCTCGCTGCCGCAGACGCAGGAGGAGTTCTTCTTCGGGCTGCCCTACGGCCAGATGGACCTCTGCCTCTATGGCCGCGACCACGGCGTGCCCGCCGCCGAGGTCGCGGGCGCGACCGGATTGACGGCCGGGCAGGTCGAGCGCGTGTACCGCGACATCGACCAGAAGCGGCGCACGACGCGGCCCCTGCACCTCGGGCCGCTGCTCGTGCGTCCGGTGCCCGAGGTCGGCGACTGATGTGCGGCATCGCCGGGGTGCTGGGGCTCAGGGACGGGCTCGAGCCGGTCGGCGTCGATGTCCTCGCCCGGATGGCCGGCGCGCTGCGCCACCGCGGGCCCGAGGAGTCCGGGGCCTATCGCGACGAACACGCGGGCCTGGCCCACGCCCGGCTCTCGATCATCGACCTGGCCACCGGCCAGCAGCCGCTCGCCAACGAGGACGGCACGCTGTGGATCGTCTTCAACGGCGAGATCTACAACTACGTCGAGCTGCGCGCCGAGCTGGAGGCCCTGGGGCATCGCTTCCGCACCCGCAGCGACACCGAGGTCGTCGCGCACGCCTGGGAGGCGTGGCGCGAGGAGGCCTTCGAGCGCTTCAACGGGCAGTGGGCGCTGGCGCTGTGGGACCGCCGTGCCGGCGAGCTGGTGCTGTGCCGCGACCGCGTGGGGGTGCGCCCGCTCTACCTGTGCGAGCACGGCGGGCGCCTGTACTTCGCGAGCGAGGTGAAGGCCCTGTTCGCCGCCGATGCCGGCATCCCGCGCGCGCTCGACCCGCAGGGCCTCGCCGAGGTCTTCACCTTCTGGTCCTGCCAGGCCCCGCGCACCGCGTTCGCGGGCGTGACGCAGCTCGAGCCCGGGCACTTGCGCATCTACGCCGGCGGGCGGATGAGCGATCGCTGCTGGTGGAGCCCGCACTACCCGGCGGGAGAGGAGGGCCGGTTCGCGGGCTCGCTCGGCGACGCCGAAGCGGCGCTGCGCGCCGCGCTCGAGCAGGCCACGCGGCTGCGCGTCGTGCGCTCGGACGTGCCGGTGGGCAGCTACCTGTCGGGCGGCCTGGACAGCTCGCTGATCGCGGCGCTCGGGCTGCGGGCCCAGGGCGCGCGCTTCCTGACCTTCTCGGTGCGCTTCGAGGACGCCGAGTACGACGAGGCGCGCTACCAGCACCGGATGGCCGCGCACCTGGGCAGCGAGCACCGCGAGGTCGTGGTGTCGCGGGGGGACATCGCCGCGGTGTTCCCCGACGTGGTCGCGCACGCCGAGTGCCCGATCCTGCGCACGGCGCCCGCGCCGATGTTCGTGCTCTCGCGGCTGGTGCACGAAGCCGGGATCAAGGTGGTGCTCACCGGGGAAGGCGCCGACGAGTTGTTCGCGGGATACGACCTGTTCCGCGAGGCGCGGGTGCGGCGCTTCTGGGCGCGCCAGCCCGGTTCGACCGCGCGGCCGCGGCTGCTCGAGCGGCTCTATCCCTGGCTGGCCCGCTCGCCGGTGACCCAGGGCGCGATGAGCCACCGTTTCTTCGGCCAGGACCTGGCGCGCTGGCGGGAGCCCGGCTTCGGCCACGGGCTGCGCTGGCGCTCCGCCGCGGCGCTGCGGCGGCTGATGTCGCCCGCGCTGCGCGCGACGCTCGAGGGGGCCGATCCCGTCGCGCGAGCTGCTGGCGACGCTGCCGCCGGAGTTCCCCCGCTGGTCCTTCCTGTCGCGGGACCAGCTACCTCGAGGTGCGGACCCTGCTGTCGAGCTACCTGCTCTCCTCGCAGGGCGACCGGATGCTGATGGCGCACTCGGTCGAGGGACGCTTCCCGTTCCTCGACCGCGAGGTCATGGCCCTGGCGGGCACGCTCCCGGACGGCTACCTGCTGCAGGGGCTCGAGGAGAAGCGCGTCCTGCGCGACGTCGCGCGCGACCTGCTCCCGGCGGAGATCCTCGCCCGCAAGAAGCAGCCGTACCGGGCCCCGGACGCGCTCTCGTTCGTGGGTCCCGGGGTTCCGGGCTGGGTGTCCGAGGCGCTGTCGGAGACGGCGCTGGCCCGGGCCGGCGTGTTCGATCCCGGGCTCGTCCACCAGCTCCACCGGAAGTGCCTGGAACGGGGGGAGAAGACACCGGCCTCGAATGCCGATAACATGGCACTGGTCGGCGTCCTCTCCACCCAACTGCTGCACGAGTCGTTCGTTGGCGGTGCGGCACGCGAGGCCCGGCCGGCCGTGTTCGACACCCTGACCGATCGCCTGCAAGGAGGGGCCGCGTGAGCCCGTTCCAGCACGTGCAGCGCTGGCCCGCCGCGGTGCCGCAGCTCCACGACTACCTGATCGCGACCGCCGCGCGGCTGCCCGGCAAGGTGGCGCTGGTCTGCGACGGGCAGCGGCTCACCTACGCGGAGCTCGAGGCCTCGTCCAACGCGCTGGCCCACGCGCTGGTCCGCCGCGGTGTGGCCCGGGGCGACCGCGTGGTGATCTTCGCCGACAACACGGTGCAGACCGTCATCGCCTTCTGGGGCGTCCTCAAGGCGAGTGCGGTGACGGCCATCGTCAACTCCCAGGTCAAGACCGACAAGCTCGCCGGCCTGCTGAACGATTGCCGGGCGGCGGCGCTGATCACGGATGCGCGCCACACGGCCATCTTCGCCGGGGCGGCGGCGCGCTCGGCGCACCTGAAGGCCACGCTCATCGCGGGCCCGCGGGACGAGAGCCGCACCGCCCACCTGCCCGGCGTGGCGGACTGGGACGCGGCGCTGGCGGCCGAGCCGCGCGACACGGCCCCGCCCCGCCTCAATCTCGACATCGATCTGGCCTCCATCGTCTACTCGTCGGGCACCACGGGCACGCCCAAGGCGATCATGCTGACCCACCGCAACATGCTCACGGCGGCCACGTCGATCTCCACCTACCTGGAGAACGTCGAGGACGACGTGATCCTCGACGTGCTGCCGCTGGCGCTCACCTACGGCCTCTACCAGCTCATCACCGCGGTCAAGGTGGGAGCGCGCCTGGTGCTGGAGCGGTCCTTCGCCTACCCCGCGGAGGTGCTCAAGCGGATGGTCGAGGAGGGCGTGACCGGCCTGCCGGGCGTGCCCACGATGTTCGCCCTGCTGGGAGAGATGAAGACGCTGTCGCGAGCACGACTTCTCGAAGCTGCGCTACGTGACCAACGCGGCGGCCGCGCTCCCGGTCAAGCACCTCCGCATGCTGCGGGAACTGCTGCCGGGGGCGAAGATCTACTCGATGTACGGTCAGACCGAGTGCGCCCGGGGCGCCTACCTGCCGCCGGAGGACGTGGACCGCAAGCCGGACAGCATCGGCATCGCCCCCCCGAACATGGAGTTCTGGCTGGTCGACGAGAACGATGAGAAGGTCGGCCCCGGCGAGATCGGCCAGCTGGTCATCCGCAGCGCGATGGTCATGAAGGGCTACTGGGAGAAGCCGGAAGCCACCGCCGAGCGGCTGCGGCCCGGGCCCCTGCCGGGTGAGCAGGTGCTCTACACCGGCGACTACGGGCGCTTCGACGAGGACGGATACCTCTATTTCGTCAGCCGCATGGACGACATCATCAAGAGCCGCGGCGAGAAGGTCTCGCCCCGGGAGGTGGAGAACGCCCTGGTGGACATCGCGGGCGTCAAGGAGGCGGCCGTCGTCGGCGTGCCCGACCCGATCCTGGGGCAGGCGGTGAAGGCGTTCGTGATCCTCGAGCAGGGGGCGACGCTGACGGAGAAGACGGTCCAGATCGAGTGCGGGAAGCGCCTGGAAGCCTTCCTGGTGCCGAAGACGGTCGTGTTCGTGAGCGACCTGCCGCGCACCAGTGGCGGCAAGATCAAGAAGACCGACCTGAGGTAGCCAGCCGATGACCATCGAGCAGCGCGTGCGCGACTTCGTCACCAGCAACTTCTTCGTCTCCGATGTCGCCAGCCTGACCGACGACGCATCGCTGCTGGACCTGGGCGTGGTAGATTCGACGGGCGTGCTCGAGATCATCGGTTTCCTCGAGCAGGCGTTCGGCCTGACCGTCGAGGACGACGAGATCGTGCCGGCGAACCTGGACTCGATCGCCCGGATCGCGGCGTACGTGGGACGGAAGCTCGGCGCGCCGGGCCCCGGTGGTCCCGGGGTCGGATGACGGGAAGCCGGGGGGCGACGCAGGAGGCGGACGAACATGGCGAATCCGGCTGGATCGCGGTGGGTGGGCCCTTTGCTGTTCTCTGCAGCGCTGCTGACAGGGGCATGTCGAGGTGGAGCCGTGAGAGAGGAACCCATGCACAGGGCATCGCTTCGCGAGGTGCCTGATACGGCCTGGCAGAGCCTGGGGACGAAGCGCCTCTTCTTCGGCCACCAGTCCGTCGGCGGCAACATCATGGACGGCGTGCGTGACGTCGTTCGGGACGAGCCGCGCATCGGTCTGCGCGTGGCCGAGGGCGAAGACGCCCTGGCCGGTGGCGCCGTGCTCTTCGCGCACGGGCGCGTCGGCAGGAACGGCGATCCGGGGCTCAAGACCGACGAGTTCGCCCGGCTGATCGAGGGCCCTCTGCGCGGCAAGGTCGACGTGGCGTTCCACAAGTACTGCTATGCGGACCTCTCCGAGACGACCGACATCCCCGCCGCGTTCGACCACTACCGGAAGACGATGGCGCGCCTGCGGGCGGAGTTCCCGGAGGTGGTCTTCGTGCACGTGACGACCCCGCTCGTGCGGGTCCAGTCCGGGCCGAGGGCGACGCTCAAACTGCTGCTCGGGCGGAGCCCGGGCCGCTATGGCGGCAATTTCGCGCGGGAGCGCTTCAACGACCTCATGCGGGACGCCTATCGCGGCAGGGAGCCGCTGTTCGACCTCGCCGCCATCGAGTCCACCCGCCCCGACGGCGGCCGGGAGGCCATCCGGTCCGGGAGCCGCAGCGGCTACGCTCTGGTCCCCGCCTACACGTCGGACAACTCGCACCTCAACGAGCTGGGGAGACGCCGGGTGGCGGAAGAGCTGCTGGTGTTCCTCGCGCGAATCCCCGCGTCGAAGTGAGGAAGCTCACGGGGCTTCCCGGGGAGACCCGGGTCGCGGTGACGCCGTGAACGGGCCCGAGGGGGAGGCCGCTCTTCCGCGCACGGAGACCCGGACCGTGATGCCGATGGACCGGGAGAGGACCGCGCGGATCGTCCCGTTCGCACCGGACCTGCTGCCGGCCGTGCGCGGATTCTCCGAGCGGTACTGGTCCCGCCCGCGGAGCGATGCCTACTACGACTGGCGCTATCTGCGGTCGCAGCCGTTCAGCAGGATGTTCGTGGCGATCCAGGACGACGACTGCCTCGGCATGCTGTTCGCGCTGCGCAAGCGCTATCGGGTCGGCGGCAGGCCCACCGCGTGCCTGGAGGTCTTCGACTGGCACTGCCTGCCGGGACTGCGCGGCTCCGGGATCGGGATCCGCCTGATGCGGGCCATGATGCGGGAGCCGGAGCCCGTCATCTCGGTCGGGGGGACGGCGGACGTGCTCGCGACCCTGCCCCTGATGGGCTGGGAAGCGATCGGCGTGGCCCAGAGATACGAACTGCCCGTGTCCGGTGACGTGCTGGCGGACCGGCTCCAGCGCCGCGTGGGGCTGCCCGCGATGTTGTCCCGGCTCGCCCTGGGCGTCGTGTCGGCGGGCTATTACATGCCCCGGCGCCGCGGGGTCCCCAGGGCCTCGCGCGTGACGCGGAGCGGGCTGCCCGGCGAGGAGATCCGGCAGCTCTACGCGGGAGGAGACGGGCTACGGCTTCGTCCAGGAGCCGGATCCGGACCTGCTCCGGTGGACGGTGGACGGCGCCTGGAGCGGGACCTACCGGTTCCTCACGTTCATCGTCGAGGGGCGGCCGCGGGGCTGGGCGATGACACGTACCCACGCCACGGAACGGGGCCTCGAGGCCTCCATCGTCGAGATGTTCGCGCCACGGCCGGATGCCGCCCTCTATACGTGGATGGTGTCCGAGGCCGCCACGTCGCTCATGGACGACCGGCCCTGCCGGCTGCACGCCCGCGCCAGCTGTCCGCTCCTGCAGGCGGCGCTGCTCGCCAACCGCTTCCGGATGGTGGCTCCGGAAAGCCCGATCCACGTCTGGCCGAAGGGCGTGGGGGACCGGGCCGCCTCGCTCCACGTCACCCTCGACCACTCCGATGGTCCGCTCCTGCCGTATGAACCCGAGGTGCGGGCCAGCGCGAAGTCCCCCCCGTGAAGCACGCGCGGCCGGAGCGGGCCCGCCCGACGGGCCAGGCGGTGGCCGGCATCCTCTTCGTCGAGGTGAGCCGGTTCCCGTCCTACGGCGGCACGAAGCGGGTGGTCGTGAACCTCGCCCGCGCGCTGGACCGCAGGCGCTTCGAGCCGCGGGCCCTGTTCTACCGGGATGGGCCGTGGGTCGCGGACCTCGAGGCGGCGGGGGTCCCGGTCACCGTCTTCGAGCCACCCTCGGCGGAGCCGGCGTCCGTGGCTGCCCGGTCCGGGGCGACAGGCCGCGTCCCCGCCTGGCTGAGCGGCGCAGGGATGCAGATCAGCGCCGACGGGGACGTCCGCCGCTCCGCCGTGCGGCGCTCCGTCTCCGATCTGCTCTCCTGGTGGCGCCTCCTCGGCCGGGACCGGGAGCAGGCCCGCCGGCTCGTCGGCCTGGTTCCGCCCGGGACCCGCCTGATCCACGTCAATTCGTCCATGGTGGCCGACTATTCCTGGTTCCACGTGGCGCGGTGGTGCCGGGTCCCCTTCGTGACGCACGAGCACGGGATCTGGAAGCCGCGCCGCGCCGCGTACCACGCCGTCGCCGCGCGGGCCGCATCCGTCCTCTGCCTCACGCAGGAGCGGGTGGACCAGTTGCACGAGCACCTCCACGGGCGGGTGCGTGCCGATCTCCTGCCCAACGGCCTGGCGGTGGACCGGCTCGCGCCGGCCCGCGACCGGGCGACGGTGCGAGCGGAACTGGGCGTGCCCCAGGACCTGCCGCTCGTCATCACGGCGGGACATCTGCAGGAGTGGAAGGGCCAAGCCCTCGCGGTCGAGGCTGCCGCCAGCCTGGCGGGCCGCGGGCTGGAGTTCCTGTGGATCTTCTGCGGGGAGGAGCTGGATCCGGCCTACGCCGAAGCCCTGCGGCGACGCATCGCGGAGGCGGGTCTGTCCGCGAGCGTGCGGATCCTGGGAGCGCGTGCCGATCTCCCCGACCTGTTCGCCGCATCCGATCTCGCCGTGCACACCTCGATCCGGCCCGAGCCCTTCGGGATGGTCGTGCTGGAAGCCATGCTGCAAGGCCTGCCGGTCGTCGGGCCTCGCGAGGGGGCGGTCCCCGCACTGGTCCGGGACGGCGTGGACGGCCGCCTGGTCCGGCCGCGGGATGCCGAGGCGCTGGCCGCCGCGGTCTTCGACCTGGTGACGTCGCCACAGCTGCGGCGCGCGATGGGCAGCGCGGCCCGCTCCCGGGTGCGCGAGTCGTTCGACGTGAAGAGCCAGGCGCGGAAGCTGGAAGCCATCTACGAGCGCGCTCTCGGGCGGGACGCGCGGGCCGACGGCCTGGGAGCCGGGGGACCGTTGTGAGCCGGGCTGCGGCGAAGAAGGGACACGGCCTGGCCGGCATCGCCGCGCTGAACGCCTCCGCCAGCCTGGGCGCGCGGCTCACGACGCTGATCGTCGGCATCATCCTGACGCCGTTCGTGCTCCACCGGCTGGGCCGGGAGCTCTACGGCATCGTCGCGGCCGCCGGGGCCCTGCTCGAGTACCTCTGGCTCCTGCGCGGGGGGCTCGGCACCGCCATGCGCCGCTACGTGACCGTCAGCTATCACGCGGGGGACCGCGACCTGGCCGAGCGCTACTACTCCGTCGGCTTCTGGTGGACGGCGGTCCTGCGCACGGTGGTCGTCGTGGTCGGCGCGGCCCTGGCGCACGGTCTCTGCCTGTTCATGCGTGTCCCGACCAGCCTCCTGGCGGATGCGACCGGGGGCCTGGTGCTGTTCTTCATCGCCGCGGGACTGAGCGACACGGGCGGCATCCTCGAGCTGCCGATCTACGTCACCGGTCACACCGCGTCCCTGTCCGTCGTGCGCGCGGCCGGCGCGGTGCTGAAGATCGCGCTCGTGATCCCGGCGTTCCTGATCTTCGTGCCGAGCCTCATGGCGTACGGGGTGGCCATGTGCACCGCGGAGCTGACCGTCGCCGTCGTCATCGGCATCCTGAGCGCCAGGAAGCGGGTCATGTCCTCGGTCTTCCCGCGCCCGGAATTCGGGTCGCCGGCCCTGCGCAAGACGCTCTTCCAGTTCGCGAGCCTGGGGTTGGTCTCGCAGGCGGCGGCCATCCTCTACCTGGCGACGGACAATCTGCTGATCGGCCGGATCTACGGGCCCGCCCAGGTGACGGAGTACTCGCTCGGGACGCGCTGGGCGCCGATGATCACCGGCTTCCTCTATGCGGGGGTCTCGGCCCTGGCGCCCCTGCTCACCCAGATGGACGCGCGGAAGGAGGTCGACCGGACCCGGAGGGTGGTGTTGCGCGCGGCGGCCTTCAGCTCCGCGCTGGGGGTCCCGATCTGCCTCGTGCCGTGCGTGGTGGGGGACGTCTTCCTCGCCCGCTGGGTCGGTCCCGAGTACCAGCGCAGCGCGCTCTACATGATCGCCATGCTCGTGCCGACGCTGATCGGCATCACGCTGGAGCCGATCTGGATCGCCCTGGTCGCGCGGGGGAAGATCGGCTGGATCGCTCTCAGCGACATCATCGTGGCCGTGGCCAATCCCGTCCTGAGTCTCGTCCTGGCCCTCCACTTCCATCTCGGGCTCCTCGGCTTCGCGCTCGGGAACACGGCCGCCCTGCTGGCCAAGAACCTCCTGCTGCGTCCGCTCCTGAACCGCGGGGACGCGGCGCTGCCGCCGCTGCGGGCCATGCTCCTGACCCTGCCGGCCGCGCTGGCCGGCGGTGCGCCCGCGCTCCTGCTTCTCTACTTCCTCAAGCCGCTCTACTCCCAGTCGCTCTCGGCGGTCCTGGTCGCGGGCATGGCGGGCGGCCTGCTCTGCCTTGCCGGGTCCCTGCTGACTGCGGTCGGCTGGCGGGACACGCGCGCGATGGCGTCCGCCCTGATGGCGCGGCTGCGCTCCGCCGATTCCCACGGGCCAGCGGCCTCCTGAGCCGTCCGCCCGGCGGACGCGCAGGGGAAGGGGCAGGCGTCGTAGTGCGGAGCCTGTGTGCCGGGTTGGCCGAGCGCATGGTGCCTCTGCTCGGTCAACCCGGCACACAGGCTCCGCGACGGTCCGCAAGGCTCCGCGACGGTCCGCGCGCATCAAGCCCGCGCCTCAGTACTCCGTGTAGGACTTCTCCTCGAGCAGGTCGGAGCCCAGCGCCACGTTCAACTCGCGCTTGAGCGCCGCGCGCCGGTCGTTGGTGCGGTAGACCGAGCGCGCCAGCTCGACGAACTCGCCGTCGAAGCACTGCTCGGCCTCGTGGCGGCGGATGCGGTCCTCGATCTCCCACAGCGTCTCGTTGACGGCCTTGAGCCGGGCGACGAGGGGCGCCACGTCACGCCCGGAAAGCGGCGAAGCCGTCCAGACGCTGCGGAGCTGGGCGAGCTCCCGGCGTACGTTCGAGAGCTTCGCCGGGTCGGCGATGCGCTCCGCCTTGATCTCGAGGATCGTGAGCTTGTCGAGGAACTCGCCGGGCGAGGTCTGGACGTTCAGGTGCATGGGATCGATTCCAGGTCGGGGAACGGAAGCGCGGAGCGACGATCGGGCGGCAGTATAGCGCGGCCACGCCCGGTGACGCGCGGGGGCCGTGCATTCCGGGGCCCGCGGGGCGACCGGCCGTCACGGTGTCTCTGCGATCGCCCGGCCCTGGCGGCCTGCTTGAACGGCACCGCCGTGGGCATGCATAGTGGGACCGGAAGGCGCGCTTTCCGGCGATGCCGTGCCAGTCGCGGGAAGGGAGCCGTCTCCGGCAGGGAGCCGCCCGCCGGGCCGGAGGTGCTGACCCCGGAAGAGGCGTCCGGACGTCCCGCCCTCTGCACTTGTCCCGGCCGTTCCCAGATCCCGCTCCTCCCGCAGGGAAGGACCCCACATGACTCGGACGACACCCGAAGCCCCCGCCTGCGCCCGCAACGGACTGATGCGATGGGCCCTGCGGGCCGCGCTGCTGATTGCGATGATCCTCGCGCCTCGCCTCGCCGCATCCTGCACCAACATCCTGGTCACCCGGGGCGCATCGGTCGACGGGGCGACGCTGATCAGCTACTCCGCCGACTCGCACACGTTCTACGGCGAGCTGGTCCTCATCCCCGGAGGGACGTTCGGGCCGGAGGCGACCCGCGAGATCATCGAGTGGGACACGGGCAAGTCCCTCGGTCGCATCCCGCAGGTTCCGCGCACCTACTGGGTCGTCGGTAACATGAACGAGAAGCAGGTGGCCATCGGCGAGACCACCTTCGGCGGCCGGGACTCGCTGAAGGGCCCCGCGGGCATCCTCGACTACGGCTCGCTGATGTTCATCGCCCTGGAGCGCGCGGGCACCGCCCGTGAGGCGATCCGGGTGATCACGGGGCTGGTGGCCGAGCACGGTTACGCCTCCACGGGCGAGTCGATCTCGATCTCCGATCCCAACGAGGCCTGGATCCTGGAGATGATCGGCAAGGGCGCCGGGGCCACGGGCGCGGTGTGGGTCGCGCGCCGCGTGCCCGACGGCTACATCTCCGCCCACGCCAACCAGCCGCGGATCCGGCAGTTCCCGCTCAAGGACCCGGCCAGCTGCCTCTACGCGCCCGACGTGATCTCCTTCGCCCGGGAGAAGGGGTGGTTCAGCGGCCGGGACGAGGAGTTCTCCTTTGCCGACACCTACGCCCCGCTCCTGGGCGGCAAGCTGCGCAGCTGCGAGGCCCGGGTCTGGAGCGTGTTCCGCCGCGCCGCTCCGTCGCTGGGCCTGACCGCGGACTACGTGGATGGCAGCACCCTGCAGAAGCGCTTGCCGCTCTGGATCAGGCCCGACCGCAAGCTCTCGGTCCAGGACGTCACGGCGCTCATGCGCGATCACTACGAGGGCACGGCGTTCGACATGACCCGGGACCTCGGCGGCGGGCCCTTCGCCAGTCCGTACCGCTGGCGGCCGATGGCCTGGGAGGTGGACAGCGTGAAGTACCTGCACGAGCGCGCCATTTCCACGCAGCAGACCGGGTTCTCGTTCATCGCCCAGTCGCGCGCCGGGCTGCCGGATCCGATCGGTGGGGTGCTGTGGTTCGGCGTGGACGACACCTACATGACGGTCTACGTCCCCTTCTACTGCGGGATCACCCGCGCGCCGAAGAGCTGGGCCGCCGGCACGGCCGACTTCGGCTCGTTCTCGCGGGAGTCGGCGTTCTGGGTCTTCAACTTCGTGTCGAACTGGGCCTACACGCGCTACTGCGACATGATCGTGGACCTCCAGGGCGTGCAGCGCGAGCTGGAGGGCCGGTTCTTCGCCGACCAGCCGGGAATCGACCAGGCGGCGCTCAAGCTTCACGAGCAGGCCCCGCAACTCGCCCGCGACTACCTGACCGACCATTGCGAGCGGCAGGGCGAGATGGTCACCGACCGCTGGCGGAAGCTCGGGGACTTCCTGCTCTGGAAGTACCTGGACGGCAACGTGCGCGATGGCCAGGGCAAGGTGACGCACCCGCCGTACCCGGAGTCGTGGTACCGCACCATCGTGCGCGACGCCGGGGACCGGGTGAAGGTGCTGAGCCCGGACGCGAGCCCGAAGCCGGTCCCGGCGATCATCACGGGTCGCTGAGGCGCCGCTTCAGCGCGGAGCCCCCCGCCCTCTACCCACCGTATTTCCTCACCCCCGGCGGGGGCTCCTCGCCGCGGATCTTGGGCGCGTAGGTCGAGTCGGGGGCGAGGGGGGCAGCGCCCGGCGCCCGCCAGCTGGTCTCGAAGATGGCGCGCGCGTCGCGGGCGATCGCGCGGTTCATCATGGTCACCGCGAGGTTGCGGCTGGCGTGGAAGTAGTCGGGCGACCAGTTGCTCGTCCCCACCCAGGTCCAGAGCGTGTCCACGACCACGTACTTGCAGTGCTCGACGCGCCCGAAGGGGATATAGCCGCCGCTCCACTCGGGCACCGTGGACAGCCTGACCTCGATGCCGGGCACGCGCGTGAGCGCCTGCAGCGCCTGGAGCCCGGAGGAGCCGGTCTCCCAGTCCGAGAGGATGAGCCGCACCTTCGCCCCGCGGGCGGCGGCGCGCCGCAGGGCCTGGTCGAGCGACTCGTCGCGCAGGCGCCGGTCTCCGAGCGAGTAGGAGAGGAGCTGGAGCACGACCTCGTGGCGCGCGCGGTCGAGCGTGCGCACGATCAGGTCGCGGTCCCAGAGAGTGGTGTCGGGGATGAAGCGCCGCGGGCTCCACGAGGGCCAGAGCAGCACGGTGTCGCCGGGCGCCTGCACGATGCGGTAGGGCAGCGTGCCGCGCGCGTGCGGGACCTGCGCGGCGCGCGCCACGCGGGTGGTGTCCGGGGCCTGGCCCACCGGCGTCCCCATCGCCCAGTCCAGCTCGAAGACCCGCTGGAAATCGGCCGTCACGCGCCGGTCGCGGATGCGCACACCCAGCTCGTGGATGTGCTTGAGCGCGCGCCAGTCGAAGTTCTGGCTGCCGAGGAAGGCGGTCTCGCCGTCCACCAGGAAGAACTTCGAGTGCTGTACGCCGCCCGCGATGCGCCGGTAGTCCACGAGCCGCACCGCGAAGCCGGGCACCTTCGCGAGCGAGTCGGCGGTGCGGGGGTAGGTGCGGTACATCGCGGCGTCGAGGAGCAGCCGCACCTTGACACCGCGTTTCGCCGCCGCGCCGAGCGCGTCGATCACGTCGTCCATGGGCTCGTGCGGCCAGGTCGAGAGGTAGAACTGCTCGATGTCGAGGGTCTTCTGCGCGCCCTCGAAGAGCTTCATCCAGGTGCCGAGCGCCGAAGGGAGCGCTGGATTGCCGAGCGCGTACTCGATGGGCCGCGTCTCGACGAGCTGGATGGGAGGCGCGGCGGATCTGGCGACCGTGACGGGCAGGCCGGCCGCGAGGCCGCCGGCGAGCAGCAGGGCGAGGAACGCGCCCGCGCGCCGGCGGGCGGGACTCGGAGCGGTGGGGCTCGGGGGCTTCATGGGGCGATCCTCCCGGAGATGAGGGATGGGTGGGGCTTCACCAGCGCAGCGCGGCGGCGCCCCAGGCGAAGCCGCTACCGAAGGCGGCGAGCACGACCAGGTCGCCGGGGCCGACCAGGCCCAGGTCGCGCGCCTCGGCGAGCGCGATGGGGATGCTCGCGGCGGTGGTGTTGCCGCAGCGCTGGATGTTCTGGAACACCCTCTGCGGCGGCACGCCGAGCCGCTCGGCGACGGTGTCGCCGATGCGCTGGTTGGCCTGGTGCGGCACGATGAGCTTCACCTCGTCGAGCGTGTGCCCGCACTTGCCGAGCACCTCGTGGATGACCTCGGGGAAGCGCGTGGTGGCGTGCTTGAAGACCTGGCGGCCGTTCATCTGCGGGTACTGCCGGCCCTGGGCGACCATCTCCTGCGTGATCCGCCCCTGCACCAGCGAGGTGGGCGCCTCGCACATCAGGTCCTTCGCGTGCGCGCCGTCGGAGTGCAGCACCCAGGCGAGCACCCCACGTCCGTCGTCCCCGCCGGGCTCGACCACCATGGCGCCCGCGCCGTCGCCGAAGAGCACGGCCATGTCGCGGCCCCGGGTCGTGAAGTCCAGCCCGGTGCTCAGTACCTCGGCGCCCACCACCAGCACGCAGCGGTACTGTCCGGCGCGCACGACCGCGTCGGCCATGGCGAGCCCGTAGATGAACCCCGAGCAGGCGTTGTGGACGTCCAGCGCCCCCGCGTGGGGGACTCCCAGGCGCTCCTGCAGGAGGGAGCCGCAGCCGGGGAAGGCGTATTCCCGCGTGATGGTCGCGAACACGATGAAGTCCACGTCCGCGGGGCTCCGTCCAGCGTCGGCCAGCGCCTTGCGCGCGGCCTCGGCGGCCAGGTCGGCGGTGCCGGTGCCGGGTTCGGCGAAGCGGCGCTCGCGGATGCCCGTGCGCTCGATGATCCAGGCGTCGGTCGTGTCCATGAGCTTCTCGAGCTCGGCGTTGGTGACCACGCGCTCGGGCAGGTGCAGGCCGAGGCCGGTGATGCGCGAACGGGACATGGACCCTCCTGGGGACGGCGCCGGGCTCAGCGCCCGCCGAGGAGCCGGACGTAGGCCCCGAGCCAGCCCTGGCCCCACAGGAACACGATCATCGCCGCCGGGGCGAGCAGCGTGCCGAAGGGCAGCTCGCTCTTCATGCCGCCGCGACCGCGCAGCATCAGCGCCAGCCCCCACAGGCTGCCGGCGAGCGAGGCCGCGAACATCGTCAGCAGCGTGAGCTGCCAGCCCAGCACCACGCCGAACATGGCGGCGAGCTTGACGTCACCGCCGCCCATGCCCTCGATCTTGCGGAAGACGATCCACGCCCAGCCCAGCAGCCAGAGGACCCCGCTGCCCGTGACCAGGCCCAGCAGCGCGTGGTGCGCGCCGGGGCCGAAGCCGAACAGGAGCAGCGCCGCCGCCAGGCCGAGCAGCACGCCGGGGAAGGTGAGCACGTCGGGCAGCTCCTTGAAGTCGAGGTCGATCCAGAGCAGGGCGACGAGCAGGAAGCCCCAGAGGGCGAGCGGCAGGCAGGCCCAGACGAGGCCCACCTGGGTGAAGAGCAGCACCGCCCACGCGCCGCACAGGATCTCGGTGAGCGGGTAGCGCCAGGAGATGGGCGCCTGGCAGTGGCGGCAGCGGCCCCGCGCGAAGACGAACGAGAACAGGGGCACCAGGTCTGCGGGCCCCAGTGCGGCCCCGCACGCGGGGCAGGCCGAGCGCCCGCGCGCCCAGGAGACCTTCCTGGGCACGCGCCAGGCGATGGCGGTGACCGCGCTGCCCATGACCAGGCCGAGGACGGCGAACCCGGCGCCGATGAAGAAGCCGGGGCTCAGCACGACGGATGACCGGGGTTGTGGGCCGCGGCGCGGTCTGGGACAATCAAGACGAGACGCGGATACCGCGCGAGCCCGTCACCGTGAGCGGGGATCATGCGCATCATCCTCTTCCTGGCCCTCCTGGCCAACAGCCTCGACCTGGTCGCGACCACCCTTGGGATCCACTGGCTCGGGAATCGCGAGGGCAACCCCCTGCTCGCCTCCCTGGCCCACGATCACTGGCTGCTCTTCGTGCTGGTGAAAGGGTTCATGGTGCCGCTGCTGATCGTCCGCCTTTACGCCCTCCGCGCCGGTTCTCCGGTGATCGCCCCCGCCGGCATGGTCGTGGTGCTGGTGGCGCTGACCCTGGCGGTGGGCCAGTGGCTGGGTTGGATCGCCGGCGTGATCCACGTCGCCACGCTCGCGCGTCTGTAGGCCCCCTTCACTCGCGGCCCGGGGGCGCGGACCCGCATCAGGTCCGCCGCCCCCGGGCCTTCGCTTCTGCGCCGGGCCGCTACTGCTGTTCGGGCATGATGTGCGGCGTCACCTCGATCACCAGGTCGCGCTTCGCGATCGAGGTGCTGCGGTGCTGGAACAGGAACCCCAGCAGCGGGATGTCGCCGAGCAGGGGCACCTTGGTGATGTCGGTGGTCTTCTCCTCGCTCAGCAGGCCGCCGATGATGACCGAGTTGCCGTCCTTGAGCCGCACGGTGGTCGATGCCTGGCGCGTGGCGATCACGGGCAGGTCGTTGTTGGTCCCCTTGTAGCCCACCACCGAGGAGACCTCGGGCGTGATCTGCGTGGTGATGTAGCCGTCGGCGTTGATCAGCGGCGTGATGCGCAGCTTGATGCCGACCTCCTCCTTCTCGACGCGCTGGACCGGCGCGGCTCCCCCGCCCGCGAACACGGTCCCGGTCACGACGAAGGGGATGCGCGAGCCGATCAGGATCGATGCCTCGCGCCCGTTCAGCGTGGCGATCTTGGGGCTGGCGAGCACGCGCGCCTTGCCCTCGTGGATCAGCAGATCGATGGCCGTCTGCCAGGCCAGAGCCTGCCGGGTCATCGGGCGCGAGGACCACAGGCTCTTGTAGCCGCCCGTCGAGCTGTAGAAGGGCAGCGAATCGGGCACCGCGCCCTGCTTGGCCGAGCCGGAGCCGCCCTCGACGATGACGAAGCCCTGGCTGTTGAGCTTGTCCCAGTCGATCCCGAGCTTCATCACGTCGCCGGTCGAGACCTCGAGGATGCGCGCCTCGAGCACCACCTGCCTCGCGGGCACGTCCATGACGTGCACGATCTCCTCGATCTGCGAGATCACGCGCGGGCTCGTCACCACGATCAACCGGTTGCCGCTCCTGTCCACCTGGATGTCGCCGGCGATGCTCTTGAGCGCCTCCTTGACGTCGGCGGCGTCGGCGTACTTGAGCTCCACGACGTAGGAGGAGAGCCCGGTCTCCTCCTTGAGGGCGCGCGCATCGGCCACCAGGATGGAGTTGCCGATGCGCTCGTAGGCCAGACCGGCGGCGCGCACGACCATGTTCACGGCCTGGTCGAGCGGCACGTCCTTCATGTGGATCGTGAGCCGTCCGGAGGTTGTGGCCCCGACGCCGGTGATGATGTTGAGGTCACCCTTCTCGGCGAGGATCTTGAGCACGCTCGCCAGCGGAGCGTCCTCGGCGTCCAGGGTGATGAGCCGGACCGCGGCGGGAGCAGGGGCGGGCGTTGCGCAGAGCGCGGGCCGGGCCAGGACGGAGAGGAGCCCCAGCCCCAGGGCCAGGGATGCGTTGCGGGAGGCGCGGAGGAAGCCGTTCACGCCTAGTCTCCTTTCTTGGGGAGCCGCAGCACGAGGGTCTCGTCCCCGCGCGCGAGAGTCACCTGGTTCCGGGTGATGCTCTGGACCCGGAATTCGTCGAACAGCGTGTTCGTCTGCACCGGATAGTCACGGCCGTTCCAGCGCAGCGTCGCGCTCGGATTGCTCTCCAGCCAGACGATGGAGGTGAGCACCGGCTGCGCGCGTGCGACCGGCGTGGCCGGCCGCGTCGCCGCCGGCCTGCGCGTCAGCAGGGGGGCGTGCGCGCGGCCGAAGGCGAAGGGGTCGCGCGCCGTGGCCGTGGTGTCGCCCGCGGCCGGAGCGAGCAGGCCCTCGATCCGCGCATAGGGGCTGACCGTCGGCGCGGCGGTGGTGTGGCGCTGGCGCCAGACCCCCCCGGCGCGCAGCGCGCCCAGCGTCTGCTGGACGATCAGCACGAGGATCAGGGCCGCGACCAGCGGGCCGAGCAGACGCGCCAGGTCGAATCTCATCGGGCGCTCCGCGTGCGCTTGAGGATGAGCTGGCTCATCCAGACCTCGATGTCCTGACCATCGCCCGCGCCGGCCTGCAGGACGAAGCGGTCCAGCGCGACGAGGCTCCCCGAGCGCGAGAGTTCGCCGAGCAGGTCCACGAAGGCGGCGTAGCGGCCGCGCAGCTTCAGGTGCGCGCGCACCTGGACGCTGGAGGGCAACTGCGTCACCAGGCCCTGCTCGGTGGCGACGACCTCGAGGCCGCACTTCGCCACGAGTCGCGTCACCTCGTCGAGCAGGGCCGCGGTGAGGGCGCCCGAGGTGCCCTGCTCCTCGGCGACCGCGGTGTTGAGCGAGTTGCCGGCGAGCAGGGCCGCGGCCCGCGGCGAGGCGGCCGGGCGTGCGCCGGTGGCGGCGAGCGGCATGCCCAGCTCGGCCGCCTGCCGCACGTCCCTGCGGTAGCGCGCCAGCAGGGGCTGGAAGGCGGCCGCGTGCGCGGCGGCGAACCCCAGGAAGACGAGCAGGGCGGCGATGACCTGCCAGTTCCTGCGGGCGAGGTTCGTCCAGTAGGGGTTCATCAGCGGCACTCGATGCGGAACTCGGCCGGGGCATCCGCGCCACCGCCGATGCGGGACTCCACCAGCCGGATGGTGCGGTACTGCGCGGCGAACAGCGAGTCGGAATGCAGGGCGGCGACCAGGGCCATGATGCCCTGCATGCGGTCCTGCCCGGGCGCGGGCCGCAGCTTCCCGGTGAGGAGCAGCCGTTCCTGGTTGGCGGTGCCGGAGAGGTTGTCCGGGTTCGCGGTCACCGAGGTCAGCATCGCATCGCCGGGCAGCACCGCGGCAAGCCGCGCGAGCCGGATCTGCCAGCGGCGGGGGCTGGCGAGCGCGCGCTCGATCTGCGCGAGTTCCGCCGGTCCCGGCTGCCAGGCGGCGGTCGGATCGTGGTGGTTCTGCGCGCGTGCGTTCTGGGCCTCGAGCAGGCGCGCGCGCTGGGTGAGCGAGGCGCAGTTGAGGCCGTAGAGCCCCAGCACGACGGCGAGCGCGCCGAAATAGGCCACCCAGGTGCCCACGGCCACCGTGCGCCGGCGCGTGCGCGTCCTCTCCATCTGGTAGGCCTCGCGCCGGAAGTTGACGGTGAAGACGGGGTCCATCACGATTTCCTCAGCGCGAGGCCGGAGGCCTGGGCGAACTGCGGCCCACCCTCGACGCGCGCGCGCGCGGCCCCGCCCAGGTCGGCGAACGGGTCGAAGACCGAGACCGGGAATTCCAGCAGGCTGCCGAGCTGCTCGGCGATGCCGGGCAGGCGCGCCGTGCCGCCCGAGATCTGCAGCCGCAGCGGGTCGGGCAGGCGCCCCAGCGTGCGGTAGAAGGCGAGCGAGCGGCGCACCTCGTCCACCAGTTTGCCCTCGAGCGCCGCGTGCGCCGCGCGCAGCTCACGGCCCGCCCAGTCCACGCGGAAGCCCGGTTCGCCCGAGCCCGCGGCCAGCTTCCACTCCTCGGCCTCCTCGAACGGGACCTGGAGCGCGACGGCGATGGCCTGCGTCAGGTGGTGGCCGCCGAAGTCGAGCCGGCGGGAGAAGTAGGGCTCGCCGCGCTGGAAGAACGCCAGGTGCGAGGCGGCGTGCCCGATGTCGAGCAGCAGCCGTGGCCCGCGGTCGCCTCCGGACGCGCGCACCACCGCGTTGGTCAGAGCGAGCGGCGCGGCATCCACGATGTCGGCGACCAGGTCCAGCCGCGCGAGCGGCGCGAGGTGGCGATCGAGGTGCTCGCGTGAGACCGCGGCGATCAGCACGTCCACCCGGCGCTCGGAGGGGTACCGCCCCAGCACCTGGTAGTCGATGACCATGGCCTGCGGGTCGAAGGGCAGGTGCTTGCGCGCCTCGAAGCGCAGGGCCTGGCCGACCTCGACCTCGTCCATGAGCGGCAGCTGGATCTGCTTGACGATGACATCGGAGCCCGAGATGCCCACGGTGATGCCGCGCACGGAGCGCAGCGAGACGCCGGCGCGCGCGGCGCAGGCCGAGATGGCCTGGGCGACCGCCTCGGGCGTGGGGGCGCCGTCGGCCGCGGCCGTGACGGGGTAGGCGGCTTCGGCGGCCAGCACTCGCACCGTGCCCATGCCCGGCTGCAGGGCGAAGAGCTTGACGCTGAAGCCTCCGAGGTCGAGTCCGACCCACGGCCGGGACACCAGACTGGCTCTCATGGGCGCAAGTTATAGGCTACCGGTCGCTTGCGTGCCAAGTGCCCGGCACCAGGTCGAGCCGCCGCCCACCGGCCAGGGAGACGTTGGGCAGGGCGCCGTTGGCGGCGAGCCCGTTGAGGAAGAACGTGTTCAGAGGGCCGTGCAGGTTGCGGTGGAGCGGCAGCAGGGCGGGGTCGGCGGGGCCCATGAATTCGGCCGAGCGGGCGAAGATGGACAGGTCCACGGTGCTGGAGCTGCCGTGGGGGTTCTCGCCGTGCATGAGGACGACCCGCCCGTTCGACACCAGGATCACGGGGATCGTGGCCTTCAGTCCGCCCTCGAACCGGATGCCGTTCGGCCCGGCGATGATGACCAGGCAGTCCTGCCCCCCGAGACCGTCGATCAGCACCGGCTCGAAGACGAAGATGCCACGCGGCATCAGCCACACCGCGAGCCCCCGGGCCCGGACCTGGCAGCCGTAGGGATACAGTCTGAGCGAGAAGGTGGGATCGCTCTCGTCGGGGGTGCGGAAATACCCGACGTTCCCGCCAGCGCCCGCGTCGAGGCTGTAGATGGGGTCGGTCGGGGTGCCCGACACGAGGGGCAGCGCGGCCAGGTCGATGGGACCTGGATGCTGGGTCAGGAATGGGGCCACGGCCGGCAGGGGGACCACGGGGCTCTTGAAGATGCTGTCCGGCGGGGGCGGGTACAGGAGGGGCTTCCAATCCTCCGGATCCTGCGGCGAGCTGTCCCAGACCGGGCCATCGAGCCACACGCGCTGGTTGCGGTCCGGGTACGTCGGATCGGTGCTCACGGTCACGATCTCGATGCCTTCGCTCACGGTGAGGAGCGGGGAGTAATAGCTCAGGGCCCGGCTCGGGGTGAACAGCCCCTCGATCGTCCGTTGCGCGCCGTTCACCTCGGCGGTCACGCGGATGGTGACATCCGTGCCGTCCCAGTCGACCGCGCCGGTCGACTGGCCGTCCTGGATGGCCACGGCGGCGACGATGTTCTCGATCGGCGGGCTCTGCGCCACCACGTTCTCGAGATGGTACGGGGGCGTCGCGAGCACGAACTTGGCGCGCTCGATGCCGCCCGCCGCGGACTGGAACGCCTGCTCGCCATCGATCGAGCGCTGGAGGAACCGCGCCTCGTAGCTCGAGAGGCTGAAGAGCGACATGCCGATGATGGTGAGCGCGAGCACGAAGATGACGACCCCGATGAGGACGAAACCGGCCTCGCCCGGACGTGGACTGCGGTTGGACCGGGTCACGGCGACGGGGTCCCGCGATTGTAGAGTGCCGCGGCGGAGGTGATGCGCACCAGCTGCCCGTCGCCCGAGCGCAGCTCGATCAGGCGGATCTGCACCAGCCGGTCGAGGGTGTCGAGCTGGAAGCGCAGGACACGCGAGGCGACCACCGGGCCGTGGTCGCCCGGATGACCGAGCAGGTCGGTCGCCCCCTGGTGGACGAGCGAGTCGTTCCCGTCCCACCAGAAGCGCCACTGCTCGATCTGGTCCTGGTCGAAGAGCACGAGCCCCTGGTGGAGCGAATCGGGTGAGTCGATGACCTGGGCGATGCACGCCGCGCGCACGTGGTCCGAGACGGTTTCGACCAGCAGGGTGGCGTCGCGCTGGGCCAGCGCCTGGGTGGAGCCGGCCATCCACGTGGACTGGGAGCTGATGTAGAAGCTGACCATCCCCATCACGACCAGGGTGGACAGGGCCGTCACGATCGAGACCTCGACCAGCGTCAAGCCCCGTCCTGGATGCAGGTCCATGGTCTTCAATGGAGGGGGAAGAGCCGCGTGAGCGACGTGGTCTCGCCGGGAGTGAGCCGGCCCCAGGAGACGGTGACCGTCACCTTCTTGAGGTCGATGTCCCCGGCATGGATCCCGTCCGCCGGGTCGTCGTAGGCCTCGACCAGCCAGGACTCGCGGGCCACGGTCCGCCCGTCCACCTGGACGTCGAGCGGGCCATGCAGGCCGTACGTCAGGTCGGGGGCCGTGGCGGTCCCGGCGCTCAGCGTCTCCATCCGGCGCTGCGCCGCGGCCAGCGCCACGCGGGCGGCCTCGTACTGATTGACGAGCCCGCGGCCCGCGCCGAACGAATAGGCGAGGGCGACGACGGCGATGATCGCGATGACGGTCGCGACCACCACCTCCATCAGGCCCACGCCCCGCTCGTTGCGGAGGATGAGTGGCGACGAACGATCGACGGCCACGCAATCGAACGCGGTCGGTGTTGCTCCGTGACGTGCCAAGGTTCCTGCTACTGGTCGGTGAATACGCCGCCCTCACCCTGTGCGTAGGTGTAGGTGACCCCGATCACCGGCTGGCTGCCCGTGTAGGTGGCGATGACCGTATACCCCGTTGCGTCAGCGGTCACCTGGAAGGTCCACTTGACCTTGGCGTCCTCGATGTTCAGGAGCACGTCGCCTTCCAGCGGCGTACCGGGTCTCCCTTCGAGTTCGTCCAGCGTGCCGTAGGTCGCCGGCACGCCCGGGTACTTGCTCTGCATCTTCAGGAAGTAGGCCTGCTCGGCCGTGGAGATCGCGCCGATCGCCGCCTTGGCTTCGGTACGCTGTGCGTCCTTCACGTAGTTGATGTAGAGCGGGACCGCCACCGCGGCGAGGATGGCCACGATCACGATGACCACCATGAGTTCCATCAAGGTGAAGCCCTTCTCGTTCCTGCGCATGATGCCTCTCCTCAGGGTTGCTGGCTCTCCGTCCGACGTTGCACGCGCGAACGGGTCGCCGTGCGGCGAATGATGCGAACTCCGCGCGCCGTTCCGTGCGGCGCGCAGCACCTGGTCCGGTTGCTCGCGATCCCGGACCCGACTAGTGGCCCAGCAGGCCCTGACGCATGGCCTGGCCGAGGCTGAAGATGGGCAGGTAGAGCGCGATCAGCATGATGCCCACGATCGCCCCGAGGATGACGATCGCGATCGGCTCCACCAGCGAACTGAGCCCCTGCACCGCCGCCGACACGCGCTGCTCGTAGAAGTCGGCGGTGCGCCTGAGCATGTTGTCCAACTGCCCGGTCTCTTCGCCCGTGGCGGTCATCTGCACGAGCATCTCGGGGAAGACGCCGGTCTCCGTCATCGCCCGCGAGAGGCTGCTGCCCTGCTCGACCCGCAAGCGCACCTGCTCGATGCCCTGTTCGAGCACCCTGTTCCCGGGCACCGGGCGCAGGACCCTGAGCGCGTAGAGGATCTGCGTGCCGCTCGAGGTCAGCATGCCCAGGGTCCGGGCGAACTTCGTGATCGCGTACATCCGGATGAGCGGGCCGAAGACCGGGAGCCCGAACTTGGCCCGGTCGATCCACATCCGCCCGGCCTCGGTGCGCGCGGCGTTCCAGCCGGCCACCACGGCCACCGCCGTGAGCAGGAGCGTCGCTGCGAGGTTCCGGGTGATGGTGTGGCTGATGGCCAGCAGGACGAGCGTGGGCCAGGGCAGCGGCACCTTGAACCGGCCGTAGATCTCCGAGAAGCGCGGGATGACCCAGAGCAGCATGCCCACCAGGACGAGCATCGAGAAGACGAGCACGAAGGTCGGGTAGCGCAGGGCCGCCTCGACCTTGAGCCGCAGCTCCTCGGCGCGCTCGAGGTAGGTGGCGGTCTGATCGAGGATCTGGTCGAGCGTGCCGCTGATCTCGCCGGTGTTCACCAGGCTCACGAACACCTCGTCGAAGGCCTCGGGGTGCCGGGCCATCGCGGTGGCCAGCGTATCGCCCTTCTGCACGTCGTCGGCCACGTGATTGAGGATGGTCGCCAGGCGCCGGTCCTCGTGGTCGCGGCAGATCGAGCGCAGCGACTTCACCAGCGGCAGCCCGGCGCCCACCATGGTCGAGAGCTGGCGCGCGAAGAGCGCCACCGAGGCCGGTTTCACCGTGCCCCTCAGGCGCCGCCCGAAGCCGTGCCACAGGGCGCCCAGGTCCGCGCCCGGCGCGGCCTCGCCCTCGGCGGCGCGCGTCTCGATCGAGACCGGCACGAGCTGCGCGTTCTCCAGGATGCGCAGCACGTCCTCCTCGGAGTTGGCCACCTCGACCCCCTCGTGAGGACGTCCGTCCAGGCCGCGCGCGCGGTAGTGGAAACTCGGCATCAGGCGTGGTCCGCGAGCGTGGCGTAGCGCACTTCGTCGATGGTGGTCACGCCCTCGAGGATCTTGCGGATGCCGCTCTTGCGCAGGGTCACGAGGCCCTCGCCCATGGCGTGCTGCTTGATCTGGTCCTCGTTGAGCCCGTCCAGCACCATGCGGCGCATGCCGCGCGACAGTTCGAGCACCTCGAACAGGGCGGTGCGCCCCAGGTAGCCGGTCTGCTTGCACGCGAGGCAGCCGCGCCCGCGCCACAGGCGGCGGCCGGCCAGCAGCGCGCCGTCGTCGCCGAGCGGGGCGAGTTGCTCGGGGTCGGCGATGTAGCTCTCCTTGCAGCGCTCGCAGACGCGGCGCACCAGGCGCTGCGCCATCACCAGCGCCACCGCCGAACCCACCAGGTAGCGCGGCACGCCCATGTCGATCAGGCGGGTCACGGTGCCGGGGGTGTCGTTGGCGTGCACGCTCGAGAGCATGAGGTGCCCGGTGAGGGCGCTCTTGACCGCGATGTCGGCGGTCTCGGCGTCGCGGATCTCGCCGATCATGATGATGTCCGGGTCCTGGCGCAGGATGGAGCGCAGGGCGCGCGCGAAGGTCATGCCGACCTTGTGGTTCGCGTGCACCTGGTTCACGCCCTCGATGTGGTACTCGATCGGGTCCTCGACCGAGATCAGGTTCTTCGAGACCGTCTTGATCTCGCTGAGCGCGGAGTAGAGCGTCGTGGTCTTGCCGCTGCCGGTCGGCCCGGAGACCAGGATCATGCCGTGGGGCAGGTGGATGGCGCGGCGGAAGGCCTCGAGCCCGGAGCCGTCGAGGCCCAGGTTCTCGATCTCGCGCGTGAAGGCCTTCTTGTCGAAGAGGCGCATCACCACCTTCTCGCCGAAGGCCGTGGGCAGGGTGGAGACGCGGATGTCCACCTCGCGGTCGGGCAGGTGCACGGTCAGGCGCCCGTCCTGCGGCAGCAGGCGCACGGCGATGTCGACGTCGGCCAGCACCTTGATGCGCGAGACGATGGCCATCTGCAGGTTCTTGGGCGGCTTCATCACCTCGTGCAGGGCGCCGTCGATGCGGAAGCGCACGGTGAGGCGGTCGCGCATCGGCTCCACGTGGATGTCGCTGGCGCGCGCGTCGATCGCCTCGGCCAGCATCAGGTTGACGAGCCGCACGACGGGCGCGTCCTCGACCTGCTGGCGCAGGGCGGCGAGGTCCACGTCCTCCTCCGCGGCCGCCGCCGAGAGGTCGATCTTGTCGAGGATCTCGCCCAGGTTCTCCGAGCTGCGGATCTTCTGGTAGAAGTTGTCGATCGCCTCGCGCGCCTCGCTCGGGTGGGCCAGGCAGACGCGCAGCGTGCAGCCCGTGAGGGCCCTCAGGTAATCGAGCGAGACCACGTCGAGCGGGTCGCCCACGGCGACGTCGAGCGTGTCGCCCTCGCGCCGGAGCGCGAGCAGCAGGGCCTGCCGGGCCAGGTGCTCGGGGACGAGCTCCACCGCCTCGGGGTCGGCTTTGGCGAGGTGCTCCGCGTCCACCACGCTCAGCGAGAACTGCTCGCCCAGCAGCTCGGTGACGTCGCGCTCCTTGAGCAGTCCCAGGCGCACCAGGGTCTGGCCCAGGCGCTCGCGCGGGTCCTGGCGCGAGCGCAGCGCCAGCGCCAGCTGCTCGGGGTCCACCCAGCCGCGCTCGATCAGCAACTCGCCGAAGCGACGCGTCGAAAGCCGGAACGAGAGGCTCATCTCAGGTCCTCCGTGCGCCCGATTCGGGGACGACCGCCACGCGGTAGTAGCGCTTCTGCAGCACGCTGCGCTTCTCGGTGTCCTCGAAGAAGGGGTAGGCGGTCTCGAAGGTGACCGTGCCGCGGTCCACCAGATCGGCGAGCGAGTCGTCGAGCGAGATCATGTCCTCGCGCGCTCCGGTGGCGATGGCGTTGGGGATCTGGTGGATCTTGTCCTCGCGGATCAGGTTCGCGACGGCCGGGTTGACGAACAGGAGCTCGCGCGCGGCCACGCGGCCGCGGCCGTCCGCCCGCGGCAGCAGCACCTGCGCGACCACCGCCCGCAGCGTGAGCGCCAGCTGCGAGCGGACCTGCGACTGCTGGTGCGGCGGGAACGAGTCGATGATGCGCGTCACGGTCTGCGCGGCGCTCTGCGTCGCCATCGTCGAGATGACCAGGTTGCCCGTCTCGGCGGCGCTGAGCGCGATGGCCATGCTGGCGAGGTCGCGCATCTCACCCACGAAGATGACGTTCGGCATCTGCCGCAACGCCCCGCGCAGACCGCGCGCGTAGCTCTTGGTGTCGGTGCCCACCTCGCGCTGCTCGAACACCGCGTTCTTCGGCTCGAACACGAACTCGATGGGATCCTCGACGGTCACGATGTGGCGTCGCAGGCCCTGCTGGTTCAGCTGCTCGAGCAGTGCGGCGATGGTCGTGGACTTGCCGGCGCCGGTCGGACCGGTCACCAGCACCAGGCCGCGTGCGATGCCCAGCACGCGGCTGACCACGTGGGGGGGCAGTCCCAGCTCCGAGGGCAGGGGGATCTGGAGCGGGACGACGCGGACCGCGGCGCCCCAGTGGCCCCGCTGGATGAAGAGGTTCACGCGGAAGTGGGCGACGCCCGGCAGGAAGAAGCGCGTGTCCAGCTCCAGGTCGCGCAGGAAGCGCTCGTGCAGGGCCGGGTTGAGGAAGCTCTCGGCCAGCCGGCGGGACTCCATGGGCGTCAACGGATCGATGCCCGGCAACGGCTGGAGCACCCCGGCCACGGTCACCATCACGGGGTGACCCGTGGTGATAAGCAGGTCGGAGGCGCCCAGTTCGACGGCCTGGTGCAGCACCGCGTCGCGCTGGAGCGGGGGTGGGGTCATTGGCAAGCCGTCACGCCGGGTTCGGTCCCTTGTCTGGATGTCGTGGGGTGCGCTTCAAGCCGTGGGAAGAGCCGGCCCGTGCCCGATGCGAACCGGACGGTGCAGCCGACGCATGGAATCCCCTGTACGACAGGGACGCATGGAACGTTCCGCTGCAGCAGTCTTCCACGGCGGCGCCGGGGCCAAATGGATGAAAGCCTAGCGATGCCGGAGGATAGGTTCGGCTCCCGGCGGGTGTCAACGTGCCAGGTCAGCCCCGGCGGGGTCCCGCGGCCGGTCCCGTTTCGGGGAAAGTGACCCAGATCCCGACACCTTTCGCTGCGGTCGGGCCGGGTGCCCCGGTGGCTCCGGTGCCGGGGCTCGACCCGCCGGCCGGGAGCGGCGCCGGACGCCGGAGGGTTGCTCCCGGAAGAGTCCGCCCGCGCAGGGTCTGGCGGGGCGTTGCAGCCCGCGTCGTCCGACGGCGCCCGGGATGCAGTTTCCAATTCGCGCCGCCCGGCGTGCGCGCCGTCGCGGGATGCAATGACGCCCGTAGCCGGGCGTCCGCCGTGGGGTTCCGGGTGCGGTGCCCGCGCCATGGCGTTGCCCGACGCCATCCATGCGCAGGGCACGCTTCGTGCTGAACGGCTGGGCGGTTTTCGTGGTCCGGACGTCTTGCGCGGGGCCCGAGAGCCGCCCAGGGAAGGACGGTCTCCGTGCCCTCCGCCCTTCCCCGGACCGACGACCTCGGAACAGACCCGCGGAAGGCGCTCCGCCACCGGATTGCATCCCCGGTGGCGGACGTGCCGGAGGACCTGATGAAGCATCCTTGCCTCGCATCTGCCCTCTGTCTCCTGCTCCTCGGGACCCTCGCGGCCGATTCCCTCGCCCAGAACGCGTGGGACAGCGTGCCGCTCAGCTGGACCGCGCCCGGCGACGACAGCCTCTCGGGCACGGCGACCCAGTACGACCTGCGCTACGCGACCTCGGTGATCACCGCCGAGAACTTCGCGAGCGCGACGCAGGCCACGGGCGAACCCACGCCGGGTGCGCCCGGCACGAGCCAGAGCCACACGGTGACGGGTCTCCAGCCCGCGACCACGTACTGGTTCGCCATCAAGACGGCCGACGACGCCGGCAACTGGGCGCTCCTCTCGAACGTGGTCTCCAGGGTCACCAGCGCCGCGCCCGATGTCATCCGGCCGGCTCCGGCGAGCGTGGCCGTCTCGGCCGTGAACGACAACAGCGCGACGCTCGCCTGGACGGCGGTGGGGGACGACAGCCTCTCCGGTACCGCCACCTCGTACGAGGTCCGCTACTCGACCGCGCCCATCACGGACGCCAACTTCGCGAGCGCGACCGCGGTCACGGGCGTGCCCGCGCCCGCCGCCCCCGGCACGGCGCAGAGCGTGGTGGTGGGCAGCCTGAACCGCCAGGTCACCTACTACTTCGCGCTGCGGACGGCCGATGACGCCGGGAACCTCTCGGCGCTGTCGAACGTGCCCTCGGCGACCACGACCGACACCCTGGCCCCGGCCGCGATCCGCGACCTGGCCGCGAGCTTCGTCTGGATGTCATGGCACCTCTCGACGGGCCCGCCCGTGCGTGAGGCGCCGGAGGTCCGGTTGTGAGCGATCGGTCACCCGCGCGTCCGCGCTGCCGCAGTCGGCGCGGGCGTGCCCACTGGCGCGAGTGGTTCCCCTGGTTTGCGGTGGCGGGGTTGTTGCTGCTCGCCCCGGCGCTCGTCCACGCTCAGGACGCGGCGCAGGACAGCGTGACGCTGCGCTGGACCGCCGTCGGCGATGACAGTCTCTCGGGCACGGCCGCGGCGTACGACCTGCGCATGGCGGACTCGCCCATCACGGCGTTGACCTGGGACGCGGCCACGGTGCTGAGCGGGCTGCCCGTCCCGCTCGCGAGCGGGGTCAGGCAGCAGTTCGTCGTGCGCGGGCTGACCTCGGGCTCCATCTACTACTTCGGCCTGAGGGTGTGCGATGACGCCGGCAACTGGTCGGGCATCTCGAACGTGGTGCGCTGGGACGGCGTGCTGGACGAGGCGCCGCCCGCGGCCCCGGTCGGGCTCGTCAGCGAGTTGCAGGGGAACGGCATACACCTGACCTGGGCGCCGAGCGGCGCGCCGGACCTCGCCGGCTACTCGGTCTATCGCGCGACCGCCTCGGGTGGCTCGTACACCAAGCTCAATCTGGACCTGCTCACGGCGGCCGAATACCAGGACGACGCGCTGCCCCCGGTGGCGACCTCGATCTGGTACCAGGTCACCGCCAGCGACGTGAGCGGCAACGAGAGCGCCCGCAGCGCCAGCGTCCCGGGGGTGTCCATCGCGGAGTCGCCGGCGCTGGTCTGGCTCATCGCGTCCGCCTACCCGAACCCGAGCCGCGTGAGCGATCCGGTGCGCATCCCCGTGGACCTGGTGGACGCGGGGAGCGCGCACCTGGACGTCGTGGACGCGGCCGGGCATCTGGTGCGCCGGCTCGATCTGCGGGAACGCGCGCCCGGACACCAGGAGGTCGAATGGGATGGCAGGAACGACGCGGGGCGCGCGGCTGCGCCGGGGCCGTACCGGGCCTGGCTCGTCGCGGGCGACATGCGGTGCAGCACCCGCCTGGTGAGGGTGCCATGAGCCGGCGTCGTTGGCGGCGCACGGGACGCTCGAAGCAGGGCCGGGCCGCGATCGTGATGGCCGGGACGCTGCTCCTGATGCTGACCGTGTCCGCCCCCGTGCAGGGAGGGGGCGAGGCGGCCGGAACCACCGCGGCAGGCTTCCTCAGCGTCGGCACGGGCGCCGGAGTGCTGGGCCGGGGCGGTGCCACGCTCGGTCTCGGAGGCGACCTGGCCATCGTGCCGTGGAACGCGGCTGCGCTGGGCTGGCTCGACGAGACGCAGATCGCGCTCGCGCATGCCACGCTCGCGGACCAGGCGCAGCAGGAGTGGGCCGCAGTGGGCGGCCGCGCCGGCCACTCGCTGCTGCGCTGGTCGCTCGACGGCCTCTACCAGAGCGAGGGCTCGTTCGAGGGCCGTGACGCGCTCAACCAGCCCACCGAGAGCTTCGACGTCTCGAGCATGGCGGTGGGGTTCCACCTGGCGTGTCCGTTCGGGCCGTTCGCCACGGTGGGTGTGGGCGGCAAGTACGTCGGGGAGAACCTCGGCACCGTGAGCGGCACGGGCTACACGATGGACGCGGGGCTCCAGGTGCGCGCCGGGATCCTGGGCGCCGGGGTCGCGGTCACCAACCTCGGCGGCGGCATGAGCTACGGCGGCGAGCGCTACGACCTGCCCATGAACCTGGGGCTCGGCGCGGCGCTCGACCTGCCGGGCACGGGGCTGCGGTTCGCGCTCGACGCGAACTTCCCGCGCGCCTACTACGAGGACGTGCGCGTCGGCGCGGAGTGGCGCTGGCGCGACCTCGTGGCGCTGCGCGCGGGCTACCGGAGCGAACTCGACGCTCCGGCGGATCTGGGCGAGGGCGGGCCGAGCTTCGGCGTCGGCGCCGGGGCGCACGGCATGTGGGTCGACTACGGCTACCTCGTCCCCGGCGCGGGCGAGGGGCAGCACCGGCTCTCGGTCACCTTGCGGCCAGGCCGGTTCGCCTGGCTCAGCGGCGACCCGTTCGGCCAGAAGAGCATGCCGCGGTCCTTCGACGAGAAGACTCCGGCGGGCGTGCCCGCGACGCCGCGGGAGGAAACGGCGCAGCCCAGGTAGCCGGCCCTTCTCCCGGGGGCCGAAGCACGCGGGCCCGGACGCAAGTCCGGGCCCGTGGCGTTTCGTGGGCGCTCCGCGGAGCTAGCGGGACGTCGTTGGGGCCGCCTCCGCGGGCGTCGTCGTCGGGGTCATGCCCAGCTGCCAGTACACGAACTGCATCACCAACGCGTTGTCCTCGATGCGCTTGCTGACCGGCTTCCCGGCCGAGTGGCCCGCCTTGACGTCGTAGCTGAGCAGCACGGGCCGCTCCGAGCCGGTCGCGGCCTGGAGCCGCGCGGTCATCTTGCGCGCGTGCAGCGGATCCACGCGGGTGTCCGAGTCGCCGGTCACGAAGAGCGTGGCGGGGTAGGCCGTGCCCGGCTTCAACTGCTCGTAGGGCGAGTAGGCGCGCAGGTAGCCGAACTGCGCCGGGTCCTCGGAGGAGCCGTACTCGGGCACCCAGAGGCGGGCGAGCAGGAACTTCTGGAAGCGCAGCATGTCGAGCAGCGGGTACTCGCAGATCACGGCCCGGAACAGCTCGGGCCGCTGGGTGAGCGCCGCGCCCACCAGCAGGCCGCCGTTGCTGCCGCCCTCGATGGCGATCCGCTCCGGGCTCGTGTAGCGGTTCTGGACGAGCCACTCGGCGGCGGCGATGAAGTCGTCGAAGACGTTCTGCTTCTTCTCGAGCATCCCGGCGCGGTGCCAGTCCTCGCCGAACTCGGCGCCGCCGCGCAGGGAGGGCAGCGCGTACATGCCGCCGCTCTCGGCCCAGAGCACCGCGATCGCGCTGTACTTCGGGGTCTCGTTGACCGTGAAGCCGCCGTAGCCCGTGAGGTAGACGGGGTTGTCACCCTCCGGGCGGAGCCCCTTCCGGTGGACCAGGAACATGGGCACCTCGTCCCGTCCTTCGAGGCATACCAGACCTGCCGGGTCTCGAAGGCGTCGCTCGCCACCGGGGAGGACGAGCGCCAGAACACCGTGCGCTTCCCGGTGGCCACGTCGTAGCGGAAGATCGTGGGGGGGACGACGAAGGAGGCGAAGGTGAAGAACGCCTCGTTCGAGGTCCAGCGGCCGTACATGCCGCCCACCGTGCCGATCGTCGGAAAGGCGATCTCGCCGAGCGGCCTGCCGTCCGCCGCGAAGATGCGGACCTTCGAGGCCACGTTCTCCAGGTAGTTGACGAACAGCCGCCCGCCGGCGAGCGAGAACGACTCGAGCACGCCCGTGCCCTCGGGCACGATCTCGGTCCAGCGTTCGGGCGCCGGGTCCCTCAGGTCCACGCGCAGGATGCGGCTCTTCGGGGCCTTCCAGTTGGTCTGCACGTAGAGCTGGTCGCCCACCACGCTGCCGACGAAGAACCCGGCGAGATCCTTGATGACGGCGGTCAGCGGGCCGTCCGCAGCGAGGTCCTTCACCCACACCTCGCTGCGCTCCCCGGACGAGCCGAAGTAGACGGTGACGATCAGGTAGCGGCCCTCCTCGGAGAGCCCCAGGTCCACGTACTTGTCCGGGCCGTAGCCTTCGCCGAAGACCGCCCGGTCCTCCGCCGCGTCGGTGCCCATCGCGTGATGGAGCACCCGCGGCCCCTCGGGCGTGAACTTCGAGTAGTAGACCCCCTCGCGGTCGGGGGTGATGGCCAGGTTGTAGAACAGCGTGCTCGGCAGCCGGTCGGGCAGGTCCCGGCCGCTGTCCACGTCGCGGAAGGTCACGGTCACCTCGTCGGCGCCGCCGTCGCGCGTCCCGATGGCGACCAGCTTCCCGTCGAGCGAGATGTCCATGAAGAGGACCGACCTCGAATGGTCGGCCGTCAGCGCGTGCGGATCCACCAGCACCTCGTCCTTTCCGTCCGGGCCCCGGCGCATGTACAGCACGTTCAGGTCCTGGTCGGCGCGGCGCCGGGTGAAGAAGTAGCGCCCGCCGTGCTCGGTGGGCGTGCCCATCGCGTCCACCTTGAGCAATCGCGCGAGGCGCGCCTGGATGGCCTCGAGCCCCGGGACGTCCGCCATCACCGACTTCCGGTAGCGGTTCTGCGCATCGATCCAGGCGCGCGTCTCGGGGGCGTCCTTGGCCTCGAGCCAGCGGTACGGGTCCTCGATCACCACGCCGTGGAGCGTGTCGCGGACGACCTCCACCCGCGTGGGCGGACAGGGAGGCAGGGCCCGGGCGGGCAGCGCGGCCGCGAGGGTGAGGGCGAGCAGGAGGAGGGGCGCCGGGAAGCGGGGGACGGGACGCTGGATCGTCGGCATGGTCGGGTCTCCGGGGTGGGACAGAGGACGCCGCAGGCTACGCGCCGGATCGGCAGCGAGGCAAGAGCGGCGGGCTGAGCGCGGCATCGGGGAGGGCGGTCGCGGCGCGCCTTCGCGCGCGCCGATGATTAGGTTTGACGAAATGCCGGATTAGCTTAGGCTAAGGCCGCGATGCCTCCGCTCACCAGTTCGAAGCAGGATTACCTGAAGGCGCTCTGGGCGCTGGCGCCCGGCGGTGAGCCCGTGCCCACCTCGCGGCTCGCCGCGCAGCTCGGCGTGTCCGCGCCCTCGGTCACGAACATGCTCGGACGGCTCGCCGCCGAGGACCTGGTCGCACACGCGCCGCGCGCGGGAGCGCGCCTGACTCCGCGCGGGCGCCGCGCGGCGCTCGGCATGGTGCGGCGGCACCGCATCCTCGAGACCTTCCTGGTGAAGGTCCTGGGCCTCGACTGGGCCGCGGTCCACGATGACGCCGAGGTGCTCGAGCATCATGTAAGCGACCGGGTGCTCGAGGCCCTGGACCGCGTGATGGGACACCCGGCCGAGGATCCGCACGGCTCGCCCATCCCCGACGCGAACGGCCGCCTCGCGCGGCGCATCCTGGCGCCGCTGGCGAGCCTGCCGGGTGGGGCGCGCGCCCGGGTGCGCGAGGTGCGCGAGACGGACGGCCGGCGGCTGGCGCGCTGGAAGGAGCTGGGGCTCGTGCCCGGGGCGCGCGTTCGGGTGTGCGAGGTGCGTGAGGCCGACGGCGTCATCGAGCTGGAGGTCGGAGGCCGCCGCGTCGTGACCGCGGGCGCCACGCTCGAGGGCGTGCTGGTCGAGACCGCGCGGGGGGGGACGCATGGGGCCTGAGCGGGGCGGCTCCTCGCTGCCCGAGATGCACGGCACGGTGCCCGTGCCGTCGGGCGGCCGCTGGCTGCGGCGGATGCTGGCCTTCTCGGGGCCGGCCTATCTGGTGAGCGTGGGCTACATGGACCCGGGCAACTGGGCCACCGACCTGGCCGGCGGCGCTCGCTTCGGCTACCAGCTCATCTGGGTGCTGCTCGCGAGCAACCTGATGGCCGTGCTCCTGCAGACGCTGTCGGCGCGGCTCGGCGTGGTGACCGGCAAGGACCTCGCGCAGGAATGCCGCGACTCCTACCCGCGCGCGGTCGCCATCCCGCTCTGGATCGGCGCGGAGGTCGCCATCGTGGCCTGCGACCTCGCGGAGGTGCTGGGGGCCGCGATCGGGCTCAAGCTGCTCTTCGGCCTGCCGCTCCTCTGGGGCGTCGTCGTCACCGCGCTCGACGTGCTGCTGCTGCTCGGGCTCTCGCGCCTGGGCATGCGGCGGCTCGAGGCCGTGATCCTCGTGCTCATCGCCACCATGGGCGGCTGCTTCGCCTTCGAACTCGCGCTCTCGAAGCCGGTGCTCGGCGAGGTCCTGCGCGGCTTCCTGCCGCGTGGCGAGGATGGCCGGCCCAGCCTCTTCGCGCCGGCGCCCGGCGGCGGCTGGTCGGTGCTGGGGCTCCACGGCGGCTCGCTCTACATCGCGATCGGGATGCTCGGGGCGACCGTGATGCCGCACAACCTCTACCTGCACAGCGCGCTGGTGCAGAGCCGCTCGGTCGCGCAGTCGAACCGGGGCAAGCGCGAGGCGGCGCGCATGAACCTGGTGGACTCGGTGGTGGCGCTCAACGCGGCCTTCTTCGTGAACGCCGCGATCCTGGTGCTGGCGGCCGCGACGTTCCACGGCAGCGGCCACCAGGACGTGGCACGCCTCGAGGACGCCCATCGCCTGCTCGCGCCGCTGCTCGGCTCCGGCGCGGCCTCGGTCGTCTTCGCGATCGCGCTGCTCTCCTCGGGCCAGTCCAGCACCATCACCGGGACGCTCGCCGGCCAGGTCGTGATGGAGGGTTTCCTGCGGCTGCGCATCCAGCCCTGGCTGCGCCGCGTCATCAGCCGCGGACTCGCCATCATCCCCGCGGGACTGGTGATCGGCCTGCACGGCCCGGACGCCGTGGACGCGCTGCTCGTGCTCTCCCAGGTGGTGTTGAGTCTGCAGCTCTCCTTCGCCGTGATCCCGCTGGTGACCTTCACGGGCGACCGGCGCCGGATGGGCGATTTCGTGAATCCGCCCTGGCTCTCGGGGCTGGCCTGGTTCGTCGCCCTCTTCATCGCGGCGCTGAACGGCAAGCTGGTGCTGGACTTCGGCGGGCAGTGGCTCGCCACCGCGGGGCCCGGCGCCTGGTGGCTCCGCTTCCTCGTGCTGCCCGGGCTCCTCGGCGCCGTCGTCCTGCTCGTCGTCGTCGCGCTCATGCCGCTCCTGCGGCGCCTGGTTCCGGCGATCGCGCACCTGCCGGTGCGTGTGGGGCCCGCCATGCCCACGTTGCCCATGCTGGCCGAGCGCTCCACCGGCGTGCGTGTCCTTTCGGCGGTGGGCCCGCGGCGCGTGGCCCTGGCGCTGGAACTGGGCAGTGCCGACGCCGAGGTGCTCGAGCAGGTGCACGGGATGGCGCTGCCGGCCGACGTCCGCGTCATGCTCATGCACGTGGCCGAGAGCGCGGCGAGCCGCTATCTCGGCCAGGAGGCCCTGGACGAGGAGAGCCGCACCGATCTCGCCACCCTCGAGCGGTTGGCCGCCGAGTTGCGCGCGTTCGGGATCGAGACCGGGGTCACGCTGGGCAACGGCGACGTGAAGACCGAACTGGCGCGCCTGGTGAAGGCATGGGACGCCGACCTGCTCATCACCGGCTCGCACGGTCACCGGCTGCTGGGCGATCTGTTCCTGGGCTCGACCGCCTCGGGGCTGCGGCACCGCGTCTCCTGCCCGGTGCTGACCATCCGCTCGCGCCGGCCGCAGCCTTCGCGGTGACCGGGGCGAGCGGAGGAGACCGGCGTTTGGCGCGCGCCCCGGGCGCGACGTAGACTGCGCGCCGTGAGCGAGAGGATCTACTTTGGTTGCCTGGGGGGGACGGTGTCCGACGTGCTCGACGCCGGGCTCGAGATACTGCCCGCCTTCGAGCTGGCGGCCGTCCCGGTGCTCGACGGCACCGACCGGCCGGGCGAGTGGCCCGCCGTGCGGCGGCGCCTGCGCGCCGAGGGGATCCGCTGCACGCAGAACCGCGGCGTGCTGCTGCTTCCGCCCGGCGAGTTGGACCAGTGTGCCTCGGTCGGCCTGTTCCGTGGATTCGACGAGGTCTACCTCTGCACCGAGTGGAACGAGGAGTTCGAGACCTTCCCCGTGCGCATCACCTCGGACCTCTCCGACTTCAGCGAGAGCACACCGCTCGGGCTCGAGGACTGGATGCTCGAGGCGGGCTGCCTGCTCGCGCTGGGGGACGGCGCCGGCCTGAACTTCGCGACCCCCGACCCCGAGATCGCCGAGCGCCTGCGCGCCCGCTTCAAGCCCGCGCGCGGACGATGAGCTGCGAGGGCGCGTCGCGGCTGGTGGCGCTCGAGCTCGCCGGGCCCGCCGGACCGCTCGAGGCGCTGCTGCAGGAGTGCGACAGCGGGCCACCCGCCTTCGCGGCGCTGGTCTGCCATCCGCACCCGCTCTACGGGGGCACCCTGCACAACAAGGTCGTGCACCGCGTCGCCTCCACGCTGCACGACCTGGGCGGCGCCACGCTGCGCTTCAATTTCCGCGGGGTAGGCGGGAGCGCGGGCCGCTTCGACCACGGCACCGGCGAGTTGGAGGACGCCCGCGCGGCGCTCGTCTGGCTGCGCGCGCACCTGCCCGGCACGGCGCTCCTGGTCGCCGGATTCTCCTTCGGTGCCTGGGTGGCCGCGCGCCTGGCGGCTTCGGAGCCCACGGTGGGGCGGCTCGTGCTGGTCGGACCGCCCGTGGCGGACGCGGACTTCGCGGCGCTGCGGACCGCGCCGGTCCCCAAGCTCGTCATCCAGGGGACGGCCGACGAAACGTGCCCCCTGTCTGCGCTGGAGCCCGAGTTCGCGACCTGGGCCACGCCCCGTCGCCTGGAAACGGTCGAAGGCGCGACCCATTTCTTCGATCGGCGGCTGGGCGAGCTGGCGAAGGCACTGCGCGAGGGCCTGCGGGGTCCGGGCCCCGTGCTATAGTCCGAGTTCCTTCCATGAACCGGTGCCGCGCGTGAGATTCGACTGGGGCCGCCTCAAGGCGGTCGTCCTCGAGAGCGACGACTGGGGGCTCTGCGCCTGGTCGGCGGACGACGAGGCGCACCGGGCATTGGCCTCGACCCCCGTCTTCACGCGCCCGGCCGGATGTGTTTACGGCCGTTCCACGCTCGAGAGCGCCGCCGACGTGCGCGCGTTGCGCGAGACGCTGCTGGAGTTCCGCGGCGCGGACGGCTCCCCGCCCGTGTGGCAGGCCAACACCGTGATGGCCTCCCCTGACTTCGAGCGGCTGGCCCGCGAGGGCTTCGAGGTCGACGAGCCGCCGCTCGTGATCTTCCCCGAGACCCCCTCGCGCTGGCGGCGGCCGGGCCTGTGGGACGAGGTGCGGGAGAGCATCGCGGCCGGCGTCTGGTGGCCGGAGCTCCACGGCCTGCACCACCTGCCCGGACGGGCCTGGCTCGAAGCCCTGCGGCGCGGCGCCGCCGACGCACGGCTGGCCTTCGCCCAGCAGTGTCCGGTGTGCGAGGCCGTCGAGGCGAGCGGCGAATACGACGCGTCCGAGCCCGTGGCGTCCCGGGAGCGCTCTCTCGAACAGGCGTTCGCGCTCTTCACGCGACTCTTCGGCCGCCCGCCCGGATCCCTCTGTCCGCCCGACTACCGCTGGGACTCGGTGCTCGAGGCCCAGGCGTCCCGGCTGGGCGTGGCCGTCCTGCAGGGCGCTGCCGAGCGCGCCGGCGGCTGGCCGCGCGCCCGGCGGCTGCTGCACCGCTGGCGCTGGCCGGAGCAGCGTGGCGGGCTTCTCCGCATGCCGCCGCGCATCGCCTTCGAGCCGCGCGGCGACGCCGCACCCGGCTCGCGCCTGGGCGCCGGGCGGACGCGCGCGGCGGTGCATGCCGCCTGGGGCCGCGGTCAGCCCGCGGTCGTGAGCACCCACCGCCACAACTACGCGCACCTGGACCCGGCCTGGTCCGAGGCGGGCCGCGCGGCGCTCCGCGACTTGCTGCGCGGGCTGTGCGAGGATGGAGCCGTGTTCCTGACCGATGCGAAGGTGCGCGATCTGGTCACCGGTGGGCGGAGGCCCGGGTGAGCCCCGGTGCGGGCTTCGAGGGCCAGCTGCCCTGCGGCCACTGGTCGGTGTGGCGCTACAACTGGCTCCCCAACCACAAGCTCGTGCGCGGGCTCGAGCGCGCGCGCCGCCACGCGCACGGCACGCTGCTCGACGTGGGCTGCGGCTCGCGGCCCTTCGCGCCACTCTTCCGCGGCTTCGCGACGCGCTACCTCGGGCTGGACCTGCCCGGCTCTCCGGAGTACAGCCGCGGCGGGCCCGACGTCTACGGCGACGCCGGCAGGCTGCCCATCCGCAGCGGCAGCGTGGACACCGTGCTGAGCCTGTCGGTGTTCGACCTCGTGCACGAGCCTGCCCGGGTGCTCGCCGAGATGCGGCGCGTCCTGGCTCCGGACGGCGTGCTCATCGTGGAGTTCGTGCAGACCGTGCCGGTCTACCGGTCCTCGCCGGACCTGTGGCGCTTCACGCGCCTGGGCGTCGAGCGGCTGCTGAGTGACGCTGGCCTCGATGCGGTCGAGATCATCGCGCTCGGGAGTCTGCCCGGCTACGTCGGCTCCGCCACCATCGGCTGGCTCAACCGCCTCAACCGGGGCCCCTGGCGCTTCCTCACCGAGCTCCCCGTGCGCCTGCTCTACGTGCTCATCCAGTCCGCCGCCGAGTTGCTGGACCGGCTCTGGGTGGGCTCGAACGAGGTCATGGCGTTCGTGGTCGTGGCGCGCCTCGGTCCTTGACCCTGTTCCAAAGCCGATGCTAGGGTCCGAGTCGTGCCTTCGGCCTCACAGAGTCCGCCCCGGCCCGTCGTCCGCCTCCTGCCGCAGCTCGCGGACTTCGCTGCCCAGCACTACGGCGACCTTCCCTTCCTCCTGCGCTGGACGCCCTCGGGCTGGGAGCCCTGGAGCTTCTGCGAGGCTGCCCGGCGGCTGCACGCCTTCACGGCGCTGCTCGAGCGGGAGGGTGTGAAGGCCGGCGATCGCGTCGCCATCCAGAGCGAGAACCGCCCGGAGTGGGGACTGGCCTACCTGGCCGCGCTCGAGGCGGGGGCGGTGGTCGTGCCTCTGGACGCGCTGCTCAAGGAGCACGAGGTGGGCGAGATCCTCGCCCAGTCGGGGGCCCGCTTCTGCGTCGTGAGCGCGCGGCAGCGCCCCGTGGTCGAGAGCGTGCGGGACTCGCGCCTGCCCGACCTCAGGCTTCTCTCGCTGGACCCGTGCGACGACCTGCCCTCGTGGCCCGTGGCGCAGGAGCGCTTCCCGGACGAGCGGCCGCGCCCCGAACGCGCCTCGCCCGACGACCTCGCGGTGCTGCTGTTCACCTCCGGGACGACCGGGCAGGCGAAGGCCGTCATGCTGTCGCACTCGAACCTGCTCCACAACGTCGAGGCGCTGATGCGCGCGATCCCCTACGGGCCGGGCGACCGCATGCTCTCGGTGCTCCCGCTCCACCACACCTTCGAGACCACGATCGGCTTCCTCTGCCCGATGCGCGGCGGAGGCAGCGTGGCCTACGCCCGCGGGCTCAAGTCGAACGAGCTGCGCGAGGATCTGCGCACGGCGCAGGCGACCATCCTGGTCGGCGTGCCGCTGCTCTACGAGAAGCTGCTCGCCGCCATCCGCCGCGGCGTCGCCGACGCTCCGCTGGCGAGCCGCCTGCTGGTGCGCGGGCTGCTCCTCGTGGTGCAGGTGGCGAGCCGCCTGACCGGCGCGCGGCTCGGCGCCCGGCTGCTCCGGCCGCTGCGCGTGAAGGCCGGCCTGGGGCGCATGCGCCTGTTCGTCTCGGGGGCGGCCGCGCTGCCCCGGGGCGTGTTCTGGGGTTTCGTGAACCTTGGTATCCCCGTGGCCGAGGGCTACGGCCTGACCGAATGCTCGCCCGTGGTGGCCGCGAACCGCACGGACCGCCCGGAGCCCGGCGCCGTGGGCTACCCGCTCCCGGGCATCGAGGTGCGCATCGACCAGCCGGACGCCGAGGGCGACGGCGAGATCAAGGTGCGCGGGCCCAACGTGATGCTGGGCTACTTCGGCAATCCGCAGGCCACGGCCGAGGTGCTGCGCGACGGCTGGTTCCTGACCGGGGACCTGGGGCGCATCCTCGCCGACGGGCGCCTGAAGATCACCGGGCGCGTGAAGAACATGATCGCGACCGCCGCGGGGAAGAAGATCTACCCCGAAGAGGTCGAGATCCACCTCGGCAACTCCCCCTACATCCTCGAGGTCGTGGTCGTGGGCGGACGCGACGTGCGCGGCGAGCGCGAGGAGGTGCATGCCCACGTCTTCCCGGACTTCCAGGCGCTCGGGGCGCTGGCCCGCAGCCAGGGCCGCGCGTTCGACGGAGCCTACGCCGAGGAGGCGCTGCGCCGCGAAGTGGAGACCCGCTGCCAGTTGCTGGCGCCCTACAAGCGGGTGAAGCGCGTCATCGTGCGGCGCCAGGAGTTCCCCAAGACCACCACGGGGAAGATCCGGCGTCAGAACCTCTCCGCCGAGGCCGCCGAGAAGCAGGCGAACGCGGTCGCGTAGGACGGAGCCCGCCCGGGCTCGTCTCCTCCGCGCCGTCGGTCCGCGGCGCGGTTACTTGTTCTCCGGCCGGTAGAGGACCGCGCCGTCTCCGTCCACGGTCATGATGTGCCGCTGGAGCATGGGCCCCCTGGGCACCATGCCGCCCGACCAGGACTGCTCGTGGGCGGCGTTGTCGAAGCGCCAGACCAGCACGAACGTGGCGTCGCGGTCCACGCGGAACGGGAACTCCGCCTTCCCGTCGTCGGGGATGGATTCCCTCACGAAGGTCTGGCCGCCCACGCTCAGGCGCACGCGCGTCATCTCGCGGCCGCTGGTGTTCTCGACGACGGCCTCGTGGCTCGACGGCCTGTTGAGCAGATCGCCCCGGTGCTGCCAGCCGTACCAGCCGGCGACGACGAACAGGAGAAGGATGAGGAGACGCTTCATGGATCCCTCCGGGGGGCGCGGCGTCCTGCGCGAGGCCGGTGCCGCACCGTGGACGCACGCGTCGCGGTGCGCATGGGCTAGCCTGGCGCTTCCAGGGGCTTCCGGTCCGGTGCTGCCCGCCGCTCACCCTCGCGCGGTACCGGCTCGAAAGCCGCCAGCGTCCTCGCGATGAGTACCCGCGCCCCGGCGGGGCCCGGGTTCTCGATCGAGTGCGGGATGTGGCCGTCGAAGTGGCACGAGTCGCCGGTCCCGAGCATCACCTCCTGCTCACCGTGGAGCAGGCGCACGCTCCCTTCGACGCACAGGAGGCACTCCTCGCCATGGTGGAAGTGGGACTGCTTTCCGGCCACCGGGTCCGGTGGCAGCTCCAGCATGAGCAGCTCGAGGTTGCGCTTTGGCAGGGCGGACAGCACCTCGGTCCGCGAGGTGTCGCCGTCGGCCGGGAGTTGCGGCCGCTCCGCCGCGCGCACCACGTGGAGGGTCAAGTCGCCCTCGACGACGAGGTAGGCCACGGAGGTTTGCAGCGCCGCGGCGAGGTCGCGCAGGGTGGAGAGCGACGGCGAGGTGCGATCGTTCTCGACCTGGCTGATGAAGCCCTTGGACAGGTGGGTCGCGTCGGCGAGCTTCTGGACCGTCAGGCCGTGGCGCAGGCGCAGGTCCCGGATCTTCCTGCCGAGCTGCATGGTCGCATCTCCCGTGGGAGAGGAGGTGGAGGGTGCGGCTTGGATGCAGGCTAGGATGCGCCGTGCCCGGTGTCAACGGCCGGGGCGGTCCCCATGATTCCGCTTCGGGGAGCCGGGAACAGGGGGCGGCGACGCCGCAGCGGCGTGGGGGATCGAGGCCGGCGCGGCAGCTTCCGCCGCCGCGCCGGCCCCTCGCACCCCTACTGCACCAGCACGACCTTCACGGTGCGGGCCGCGCCGTCGGCAACGAACCGGGCGAAGTACACGCCGCTCGGCACGCGCGCGCCCCGCGCGTCGGTGCCGTCCCAGCGCACCGTGTGGGGGCCGGCCGGCAGCGTGGCGCCGGCGAGCAGCGTCCGCACGCGCCGGCCGCGGGAATCGAACAGGGCCAGCGACACCGCGCCCGACGTCGCCACCGTGAAGCGCAGTTCGGTGCGCGGGTTGAACGGATTCGGCGCCGCGCTGAACTCCAGCCGCGCCCCGGGCTGCGTCCCCTCCGCGCCGGCCGCCGCCGGCTGCGCCACGTGGATGACGAAGTCGTCGAAGTAGAATCCGTCGTAGGTCTGCGACGCGTCGCTGCTCAGCCGGAAGCGGAAACGCACGTCCGCCAGACCGAGCCACGGCGCCAGATCCACGCTGTTCTGCACCCAGTCGGTCTGGGTCCCCTCGAACAGCGGCGCCGCGGCCGGGATCTGCCCCCCCTGGCCGGCGGCCGGCTGCGTCCAGGCCGTCGCCAGCGGGGCCCAGACGCCGCCGCCGTCGGTCGACGCCTCGAAGAAGACCGCGTCCCAGTCCGCCTCGATGTCCCAGCGCGCCCAGAAGCTGACGGTGCCCGCGGTGATCCCGGTCAGATCCACCGGCGCCAGCGTCACGATGTTCGTCGCGTTGTTCGTGTAGCTGCCGGTCGGACTGTCGGCCAGCGAATGCGTCGGGCTGTGCGCCTGCTCCGTGGAAAGTCCCCAGGTGCCGCCGCTCCAGGTGCCCGTACCGCTTTCGAAATCGTCGGTGACGAGGTCGCTCTCGTCGACCGGCAGCAGCGTGAAGTCCTCCGCGCGCGCGGCCGTGTCCAGGGTGACGCGCCGCGTGACCGTGGCGTACCCCGCGGCGGCCACGCTGAAGGTGTACTCGCCGTACGCCAGATGCGCCGTGTAGGCCCCGCCCGCGCCGGCGTCGCTCGCCAGCGTGGCCGCGGCCTGGCCCAGCGGCCAGGTCGTGACGGTGATCGTGGCGGCCAGGCCGTCCAGCGCGGCGTTGCGCACCGTGCCCGACACATCCGCCCACGCGGCCGGGCTCAGCTGCACGTTCAGCACCGTCTCCGTCCCCCAGGTCGTGCCGACGTCGCTGAAGGTCCGGGGCGTGCAGCCGGGTGCCTCGAACGTCAGTTCGTAGACGCCGGTCGGCAGCAGCTTGTAGTAGTCACCGAGGTCGGGATCGGTCACGACCGGCTTGCTGATCCCGGTCACGGTCACGGTGGCCGGCAGCGGCAGTCCGGTGCCGGCCGCGGTGACCAGCCCGTGCACGCCGTAGCGCGCCGCCCGGATGAAATGGAGCAGGCTCTCGCGGTTGTCGTCCCAGAAATCGACGAGCTTGCTGGCTGCCGGGGTCTTGACGTCGCTCACCTCGATCGTGAAATCCCAGCAGCCGGTCTCGTGGTACGCCCAGTCCTGCAGGCTCCCCTTCACGATGTACCAGTCGGCGCCGTTGGTGATGCCGAGCGGGAACGTCTTGCTCTCGTACATCGGCAGGTTGTACTGGCTGTACTCGAGCGCCATCTTCTGCAGCCCCGCGTCGTCCGACGTCCGCGTGTAGGTGTAGTCCCACAGGTAGTTGGTCACGAGCGCGCCGCCGTGCCCCACCTCGCTGAGGGCGAAGTGGTGCGCGGCGCCGTGGTCCTTCACGAGGACCGTCTCGAGCTCCTCGACGTAGCTGCCATCGTCGCCGACCGAGCCGTCGGGCACCGGATAGTCACGGTTGAGGTCCTGACCGTTGGCGTTGTAGCGCTCGCCGGCCGCGTTGCCGTCGGGGTTGAGGCAGGGCACGATGTGGATCTCGGTGTGGTCGACCAGATCGGTCACGACCGGATCGACGCCGTAGTTGTTGGTCAGGTACTCCACGAGCGTGACCAGGTTCTCCATCTGCACCGGCTCGTCGCCGTGGATCGTCGCGGCGAGCCGTACTTCAGGCTCCGCCTCCTCCACGCCGACCTGGTCGGAGATCACGATGGCGTGGAGCGGCCGCCCCTCGATGGAATTGCCGAGGCTGTAGTACGCGGCGATGGCCGGGTGGTCGATCTGCGCCTGCTGCAGGATCTGCCCGATCTGGGCCTGGGTGTGGTAGGCCGCGGTCTCGCTGACGAGCGGCTCCAGCGCGGCCTGCGCCGCCCACGCCGCCTCCATCGCCTCGCGCCCCTCGCGGTCGAGGTCGCGCAGCCGCGTGAAGGGGACTCCGGCGGCGGTCAGCGCCGACGCCTCCGCCTCCGTAACCCGCGGCTGCCACACCACGCGGCGTGACTTCGGACCGGTGGCCACGAACGCCACCTGCTCGCGGTCGAACGACGCCACCGGCACCCGCGCCAGCAACGCGGCCAGCGCCGCCTGGTCCGGCAGTTCGATGCGCACCGGGAAGTCGGTCCAGACCCGCGTCACCCACTGCGGTCGGCCCATCGCGTCCAGGGGGGCGGTCGCCGCCGCCAGGGCCAGCGACGGGAGCAGGAGCAGGCAGACGAGCGGGGCGGCGGCGCGCCGCGCCGCGACAAGGTGACCGTGCCACATCGAGGGGCCCCTCTTTCGCTATTTGTTATTCGTTGGTAGACCGACCGGCGCCCGACACGGACGCCGGCCAATCGCGGCCCATCGATTATATACCCTGCCGAACCCACCCAGCCAGACCGGCAGGTCGTGCTCTGAGGATCGTGTCCGTGGGGGAGCCGGGGGGCGCAGCGCGCTCGGGCGCCTGGCTCAGTCGGCGAGCGGAATCATGGCGGCCCCGGCCCGCCCGCGCGCCCGGCGTCGGCGCCGGGCGGCGTGCGCAGGCTGCGGTCGCCGAGGTACTGGAGCTGGTAGAGCCGCGCGTAGATGCCGCCGCGGGCCAGCAGGTCGGCGTGGGTCCCCACCTCGCGCACGCGTCCGTGGTGCAGCACCACGATGCGGTCCACGTCCTGGATGGTCGAGAGCCGGTGCGCGATCACGAGCGAGGTGCGCCCGTGCATGAGCCGGCGCAGGCCATCCTGGATGAGGGTCTCGGTCTGCGTGTCCACCGAGGAGGTGGCCTCGTCCAGCACCAGCACGCTCGGGTCGGCGGCCAGGGCCCGGGCGAAGGCGAGCAGCTGGCGCTCGCCTGCGGAGAAGGTCGCGCCGCGCTCGTGCACCTCGGCGTCGTAGCCGTCCGGCAGACGCTCGATGAATCGGTCGGCGTGTACCTCTCGCGCGGCCCGCTCGAGGGCCTCGCGGGGCAGCGTGGCGTCGGCGAGCGCGAGGTTCGAGGCGATGCTGCCCGAGAACAGGAAGGGGTCCTGCAGCACGAGCCCGACGTGGCGGCGCAGCTCGCGGATGTCCCACTCGGCCAGCGGGCGGTCGTCCACGCGGATGACACCGCGCTGCGGCTGGTAGAAGCCCAGCAGCAGGCTCACCGCCGTGGTCTTGCCCGAGCCCGTGGCGCCCACCAGCGCGACCTTCTCGCCGGGCTCGACCGCGAACGAGACGTCCTCGAGCACCCGGGCCCCGCCGTCATAGGCGAAGGTGACGCCCTCGAACTCGATCCGCCCGCGGAAGCCGCCGCGGCGGGTCCGGTCCGGCTCCGCGGGCGCACCCGCCGCGGGCAGCGCAGCGGCCGGGTCGGCCGGCGCATCGAGCAGATCGAAGATGCGCTCCGAGGAGGCCATGGCCTGCTGCAGGATGTTGTACTTCTCGCTCAGGTCCGAGATGGGACGGAAGAAGCGCTGGGTATACTGGATGAAGGCCACCAGCGTGCCCAGGGTGATCCCGGTCCACATGACCTGCCGGCCGCCGTACCAGACGATGAGCGAGACGGCCAGGGCGCTGACCAGTTCCAGCACCGGGAAGAAGATCGCATGGTAGAAGTTCGCCTGCAGGTTGGCGTCACGGTGCCCGGCGTTGATGGCGCGGAACTCCGCGTGATTGCGCTCCTCGCGGTTCAGCAACTGCACGGTCGCCATGCCGGTCAGGTTCTCGTTGAGGAAGGCGTTCAGGCGCGCGAGGCGCGTGCGCACGTCGCGGAACGAGCGGCGCACCTTGATGCGGAACGTGAGCGTCACGAGGAAGATGAGGGGCACGACCGAGAACGCCACGCCCAGCAACTCGGCGTTCAGCCGCCACATCACGATGAGGATGCCCACGAGCGCGAACACGTCGGCGAACAGCGCGACGACGCCCGAGGTGACGAGTTCGTTCAGCACGTCCACGTCGTTCGTGACGCGCGTCATCAGCCGGCCCACGGGATTCCGGTCGAAGAAGGCGAGCGGCAGGCGCTGCAGCTGGCGGAAGATCGCCATGCGCAGGTCCATCATGACGTGCTGGCCCACGCGCTGCATGATCTGGTTCTGCACGTAGCCCAGGCCGAAGCTGACCAGCAGCACCGCGAGGTAGAGCACCGCCACCTGGTCCAGGCGCACCAGGTCGTGGCGGCGGATGCCGCGGTCGATGGCCTCCTTGGTCAGCATGGGGCCGGCGAGCTGGGCCAGGGCGTCGATCATCACCACCACCCCGGCGAGCCACACCTGCCCGCGGTAGGGCCGCAGGTAGCGCAGCAGCCGCCGCATCAGGCGGTGGTCGTAGGTCCGGCCGGCCGCTTCCTCCTCGTGGAACGGCGTCACGAGGCCTCGAGCTCCTCTTCCAGTTGCTGGCGGCGGTGGAGCGCGGCGTACAGGCCGCCGAGCTCGAGCAGTTGCTCGTGCGTGCCCCGCTCGGCGACCGCGCCGGCCTCCAGCACCACGATCTCGTCGGCGTCGCGCACCGTGCTCACCCGGTGCGAAACGATGAGCGTCGTGCGCCCCGCGCTCACGCCCCGCAGGCCGTGCAGCACCGCCTCCTCGGTCTGGGTGTCCACGCTCGAGAGGCAGTCGTCCAGCACCAGCACGGGCGTGTCCCGCAGGACCGCGCGGGCGATGGCCGCGCGTTGTCGCTGCCCGCCCGAGAGGGTGATGCCGCGCTCGCCGACCATCGTGTCGTAGCCGAGGGGGAAGCCGCGCACGTCCTGGTCGAAGTGGGCGACCCGGGCCGCGCTCTCGATGGCCGCCGGGTCCGCGTGCGCGACGCCGTAGGCGATGTTCGCGGCCACCGTGGTCGAGAACAGGAACGTGTCCTGCGGCGCGACCGCCAGGCTCTCACGCAGCGCGTGCAGGCCGTACTCGAGCACGTCCACGCCGTCCAGGAACACCGTGCCGGGCGGCGGCTGGAAGGTCCGGGCGAGCAGCGCGAGCAGCGTGCTCTTGCCCGAGCCCGTGTGTCCGACCAGCGCGACGGTGCGGCCGGCAGGCACGCGGAAGCTCACGTCGCGCAGGGCCGGCTGCGTGGCGCCGGGGTAGGTGAAGGTCAGGTGCCGGAATTCCACCGCGCCACTGTCCGGACGGTCCCGGCCGCCTGCGGCCACGGGCGGTGAGTCGAGCACCTCGACGATCCGCTCCCAGGAGGCGAGGCCGCGCTGGAAGATGCTGATGACCCAGCCCAGCGCCACCATGGGCCAGTTCAGCATGCCGATGTACACGGTGAAGGCCACGAACTGGCCGAGCGTGATGCGGCCGGCAACGACCTCGCGCCCGCCGAGGTAGAGCACCAGCAGCGCCGCCAGCCCCGAGAGGAACGCGAGCATCGGGTAGAACAGCCCCGAGGTGTGGATCAACTGCAGGTTGCGCTCGAGGTACCCCTGGTTGAGCACGCGAAAGTCCTCGAGCTCGCGGCCCTCGCGCGTGAAGGCGCGCACCACGCGTACGCCCGCCAGATTCTCCTGGGCGTGCGCCGAGAGCGAGGAGAAGTACGCCTGGATCTCCTCGAAGCGGCGGTGGATGCGGTCGCCGAAGTACCAGACCGTGAGCGAGACCAGCGGCAGCGGCAGGAGCGCGAGCGCGGTGAGCCGCGGGCTGATCGCGAGCATGAACCCCAGCGATGCCAGCGCCGTCACGAAGGTGTTGACGGAGTACATCACGCCCGGGCCCAGCATCATGCGCACGGCCGCGAGGTCGTTCGTGGTCCGGGACATGAGGTCGCCGGTGCGCCCGCGCTGGAAGTACGCGATCGGCAGCCGCTCGAAGTGCGCGAAGAGGTCGTTGCGCAGGTCGTATTCGATGTGGCGCGAGATGCCGATCACCGCCTGGCGCATCCCGTACTTGAAGACGCCCGCGATCACCGCGATGCCGAGCAGGAGGAGCGCGTAGCGGCCGAGTTTCTCCGCCGTGACGCCGCGGTAGAGGTCGTCCACCGCGTGGCGCAGGACCTGCGGCTGCGTGAGGGCGATCAGGTCGGCGAGCGCCACGCACGCCAGGCCCCACGCCAGGCCGCGCCGGTAGCGTGCCAGATAGGGGAGGAGGCGGAGTCTCAGGTCACGGATGGGACGCCCTCCTCAAGGCCCGGGCCTTCGGGAGAGGCCGGATCAGGGGCGCAGCGGAAGACCCGCCGGGTGTCCCGCTGCGCGTGACGGATCCGCCCGCGGTCCGGGCCGGCCCGTCAGGGGGCCTTGGTCCCGCCGAGGAAGCCCTGCAGCCGGTTCAGCTTGGTCTGCTTGAAGTTCACGGCCACGTAGAACTGGTCGTAATGCAGTGCTTCCTTTGCCATCGCCGTGGACCAGGAGCCGGCCACGAGGTCGAGGCGGTCATCCACGCGCAGGAGCACGTAGGGACCCATCAGGTGGATGGTCTGCGCGAGGACGCTGTCCCCATGGGCGAGCGTCGACATCCCCGAGTAGCGGCCGCCGACGAGCAGCGAGCGCGTGACCCACCACCCCAGGTCGGCCGACGCGAGGAAGGGGATGGAGTGCGCTTCCGCGGCGTACGAGCGCCGGTTGACCGGCAGCGGATCCCCGGCTGCGTCCAGGAGGTAGGTCCCGGTCCCCGTGGAGTCCTCCGGCGACAGCGACAGGAAACGGTAGCCGGCGCCCGCACCCATCTGCAGGAAGCCGCGCTTCCCCAGCGGGGTGCCGTACAGCAGCGAGGCGGAGAGTTGCTGTAATCCGCCGCCGTAGAACGGATCCGCGAACAGCGAGCGGGGACGCGCGGGTATGCCGGCCACCAGGTCCGCCGGCAGATCCCGCTGGCCGTAGCCGAGCGGCGTCTTCCAGTCGAACTCCAGCGCCAGCGCGGAATTCCCCTGGTGGAGGCCGCGGCGCAGACCGATCGTGAGATCCTGCAGGCCGGTGCTGGTCTGGCTCCCGAAGGCGTCGCGGCGGGTCACGCTCATCACCGGCGCAGAGAGGACGAAGCTCATCCGCTTCTTCCAGCCCAGCTCCACCGTGCTGAGGAGCGAGCGCTCCTCCCACTCGCCGCCGAGGGAGACACGGTCCCCGGCGTCGTTGTGGTACGAATTGGCGGAGAACAGCCCGCCGCGCAGTTCAGTGTAGTACTCGCCCGGAGCAGGCAGCCAGGGCCCGGCCTGGGCCGGGCGGAAGAAACCGGGGGCGATCAGCAAGGACAGGATCAGGGCGGATGACGCGGCACGCGCGCTCATGGGCGGCGATATCCTCCGAAAAAGGCGTGTAAATGACGACCGGTCCGGGTGACTGTAGCCACGCGGAGTCGCGCGCGCAAGTGGGGGGCGCTCCCGGGCCGTGGGCGCCGCCAGGCCGGGCAGCGCATGGAACCGGCCCGCCGCATGTGGCACCATCCCGCGTCGTGACACCGCTCACCGTGCTCGAGTTCATCCGCGACGGGGAGGGCGTCTGGACCCTGCCCGCCCGCCTGATCGCGGACCTGGCCCTTCGCCATCCCGGCGTGCGCTTCGAGTCGCCGTCCGACCGCGCCGCGGCCGAACGGCTGCTCCCCGGGGCCGACGTGGTCTACGGCGTGCTCGTGGACGCGGAGAACTTCCACCTCGCCCGCCGCCTGCGCTGGATCCATGTCAGCGCCGCGGGCGTGGGCTCCCTGCTCTTTCCGGCCCTCGCCGAGAGCGATGTCGTGCTCACCAACGGACGCGGCCTGCACGCCGTCTCGATGGCCGAGCACGCCCTCGGCCTGATGCTGGCCTTCGCGCGCAAGCTCCACCTGGCGCGCGACCTGCAGCGCGAGCGCCGCTGGGACCAGGTCGGCCTGTGGACGGAGCCGCCGCCCTTCGGACAGCTGGCCGGCGGCACGCTCGGGCTCGTGGGCCTGGGGGCGGTGGGGTCGGCGCTGGCGGAACGCGCGGCGGCTCTGGGAATGCACGTCATCGCCGTGCGCCCGCACCCCGCTCCCGACCCGCGGCCCGCGCACGAGCAGTGGGGGCTGGGGCGTCTGTCCGAGCTGCTCGAGCGCGCCGACTGGGTGGCGCTGGCCGCCCCGCACACCGACGCGACCCGCGGGCTGATCGGCGCGGCCGAGCTGGCGCGCATGAGACCCGGGGCGGTGCTCGTCAACCTGGGCCGGGGCGCGCTGGTGGACGAGCCCGCCCTCGTCGCCGCCCTGCGCGCGGGGCGCATCGCCGGTGCGGCGCTCGACGTGGTGCGCGGGGAGCCGCTCGCCACCGACAGCCCGCTCTGGGACCTGCCCAACGTGATCCTCACGCCTCATGTCTCGGGGCTCGGACCGCTCTACTGGGAGCGCGCGGTCGAGCAGTTCGCCGGGAACCTCGAGCGCTTTCTCGCGGGGCGGCCGCTCCTGAACGTGGTGGACAAGCGGGCGGGATACTAGAGCGACGGACGCGGCCGGCCCGCGACCAGCACCGTGGCGGGCACGGACGAGCGGCTGGCGTAGGAGTGCTCGCAGTGGGCGCGGAAGTGGATGGAGTCGCCCTCGCGCAGCACGTAGGGCTCGCCGTCCACGCGCACCTCCACCGTGCCGGTGAGCGCCGTGGCCCACTCCTCGCCCTCGTGCTGGTGGCGGAAGGTGGGTTCGTGGCCGGGGGGGAGCATGAGCAGTTGCGCGCCCAGCACGGCTCCCAGCGCCGGTCCGGTCACGGGTTCGACCGTCGCCGTCCCCAGGCGCAGGCGGCACGCCGCACGCTCGGCGGCGCGCATCAGCGACACCTCGGGCAGCACGTGCGGTTCCAGCAGGGAGGCGGGCCTCATGCCCAGGGCGCGCGCGATGCGCCCCAGCGCGCCCACGGTCGGCGACGCGCGACCGCGCTCGATCTCGGAAACGTGCGTGGCCGAGATGCCGCCGCGCAGCTCGAGGTCCTTCAGCGTGAGCCCGTGCGCGATGCGCAGCATCTTGATGCGGTGCCCGAGCTCGGCGGGCGAGGGATCGCGCGGACGGAGGTCCGTCCCCTTCGCGCCGGGCGGCTCCGGTGACGCGGGCGACGGGTGACGGGGCGGAGGCGTGCCTCGTGGCATGTCAGCCGGTCTCCTCGATCCGGTGCGTGAGCAGGGTGATCACTTCGGCCGGGTCTTCCCCCAGCGCGCGCAGCACGTGGTCGCACCGGAGCAGGCCCTGCACCGCGTCGCCCGGCTCGAGGGTCAGATGGGTCTCGCCGAACGTGGCCTCGACGCGACCCTGACGCACGAGGTAGAGCGCCTCGCCCGGGGTCTCCCGGGATGCGAGCGTGAAGGGCCCGGCGGGCGGGACCCCGAGGCTCAGCCGGTAGGCGAAGAGACGGCTGCCGGGCACGCCCGGCGTGAGCGGCTCCACGCAGGTGCCGCACGCCGTCAGGAAGCCCGCGAGCCTCTCGCGCGGCAGGTGCGCCACGTCGCGCAACTCCTCCGCCTCGATGAAATAGGACACGTCCCGGCCCAGGGCCCGCGCGATGCGTGTCAGCGCGCCGACGGTGGGCGAGGTGCGCCCGCGCTCGATCTCGGAGAGGTGCGTGGCGGAGAGCCCGCTGACCTCCTCCACCTGCTTGAGCGTCAGGTGCCGCTCCGCACGCAGGCCGCGGATGCGCCGTCCCAGCTCCTCGTTGCCGACGATCGAGTTCATCGCGGGCTGCGCGGTGCGTCAGCGAGGGTGGAAACGTGGATGTCCAGGCAGGGCCGGCCGTTCTCCTGCAGGGGAAACCGTGGGATCTTCATCGAGTCCGCCATGGGCGCATGACTTCGCTCTCGTGGCGGCCAGCCGGGGGCCTGCAGGTGGCCGGGGGATCAGGCACGCGGAGTCTGCCACAGCGTTTCGCGGAGCGTCAAGGAACGCGCGCCGCGCCGCGCGCTCGCCAGGCAGCGGACTCGACGTCGCTCGTCCCGCGATGCGACGGAAGGATACCGCCATTGCCTTGACACCCCGCGCCCGCCCCGGGCAGACTGCGCCGCCGGAGTGACCGTGATGGTCCGACGCCGGGTACGCCCGCGCTTCGCGGAGGCGCCGGGCTGCATCGTGAGTGCTGGAGTCCTGCCGCGTGTTCGTGGCCGGGCGATCCCGAGGTGCGCGTGATCCAGGTGGTCTGCATCAAGCAGGTGCCCGACACCGAGACCCGGGTCAAGGTGGCCGCCGATGGCCGCAACCTCGACCCCGCCGGCGTGACGTGGGTGCTCAACCCCTACGACGAGTACGCTGTGGAGCAGGCGCTGCGCGTCCGTGATCAGCAGGGTGGGGGCGAGGTGGTGGCGGTCTCCGTGGGGGGCCCCGGGGTGCTGAGTGCGCTGCGCAACGTGCTGGCGCTCGGCGCCGACCGCGCGGTCCACCTCAAGACCGACGTGACGGCGCCCGACCCGCTGAGCCTGTCCCGCGCGCTGGCCGCCGAGTTGCGCGGCCTGGACGCCGGCCTGGTCTGGTTCGGCAAGCAGGCGGTGGACGACGACCAGGCCCAGGTGGGCCCGATGACGGCGGAATTGCTGGGCCTGCCCTGCGCGACCGTGGCTGCGACCTTCGTCCTCGAGGGCGACCGGGCCACGGTGGAGCGCGAGATCGAGGGCGGCCGCGAGGTCGTGGAGTTGACGCTGCCGGCCGTGGTCACGGCGGAGAAGGGCCTGAACGAGCCGCGCTACGCCTCGCTCAAGGGCATCATGGCTGCCAAGAAGAAGACGATCGAAGAGAGGCCTGCCGAGTTGGGCGAGCCCAGCCTCGAGGTCGTGGCTCTGGTGTTGCCGCCGCCGCGGGCCGCGGGCCGCATCGTCGGGCAGGGCCCGCAGGCGGTGGCCGAGCTGGTGCGGGTGCTGCGCGAGGACGCGAAGGTCATCTAGGGGGCGGGGGGCAAGGATGAGCATCCTGGTCTTCATCGAGCAGCGCGACGGTCAGCTGCGCGCGGTCTCGCGCGAAGCGCTGGGCGAGGCCACGCGTCTCGCGGCCACGCTGGGCGGGCCCGTCGTGGGCGTCTGCCCGGCCGCGGCGGACCCGGGCCTCGCCGCGCTGGGCGAGGCGGGCGCGGAACGCGTGCTGCTCGCCGCGCATCCGGCCTTCGCCGTCTATGACGCCGCCGGCTACGCCCGCGCCGTGGCGGCCGCGGCGGAAACGCTGAAGCCGGCGGTCGTGCTGTTCGGTGCCTCGACGATGGGCCGCGACCTGGCGCCCCGCGTGGCTGCGCGCCTGGGGGCGGGACTCGCCACCGACTGCACCGCGCTGACCGTCGAGGATGGGCGCCTGGTGGCGTCGCGGCCGGTCTTCGCGGGCAAGGCGCTCCAGAAGGTGGCCTTCCCGAAGGCTCCGGCCCTCGCCTCGCTGCGTCCCAAGGTGTTCGCACCGGTGGCGCTCGGTGGGAAGAGCGCGGCCGTCGAGCCGATGGCGGTGGACTTCGACGCGGCTGCCTCGCGCGCGAAGGTGCTGCGCGTGACCGCGGCGGGTGCGGGCAAGGTGGACCTGACCGAAGCCGAGGTCATCGTCTCGGGCGGGCGCGGCATGAAGGGCCCGGAGCACTTCCGGCTGCTCGAGGACCTGGCCGCGGCGCTCGGCGCGAGCGTCGGCGCGTCGCGCGCCGTCGTGGACGCGGGCTGGCGGCCGCACTCGGAGCAGGTGGGGCAGACCGGCAAGACGGTCTCGCCGAAGCTGTACGTGGCGGTGGGCATCTCGGGCGCCATCCAGCACCTGACCGGCATGACGTCCTCGCGCTGCATCGTGGCGATCAACAAGGACGCCGAGGCCCCCATCTTCAAGGTGGCGGACTACGGGATCGTGGGCGACCTCTTCGAGGTCCTGCCGGCGCTCACGGAAGCCGTGGAGAAACTCAACGCGCACCCCTGAGCCGGGCAGTCGCCGGCCGGGAGCGCAGGGTGGAGTCGAGTGACCGAGTATCTGCCGATCCTGATCGCGCTGCTGGTCGCCGTGGGCTTCGTCGTGGTCGTGATGGTCGCGTCCTCGCTCGTCGTCCCCATGCGGCGCAACGCGATCAAGAACAGCCCCTACGAGTGCGGCATCGAGCCGGTCGGTGGCGCCCGCCAGCGCTTCCCGGTGAAGTTCTACCTGGTCGCGGTGCTCTTCATCCTGTTCGACATCGAGGCGGTCTTCCTCTACCCCTGGGCCGTGAGCTTCCGCCAGCTCGGACTGTACGGGCTGATCGAGATGGTGCTCTTCATCGTCATCCTGTTCGTCGGTTACCTGTATCTGCTGAAGAAGCGGGCGCTGGAATGGGAGTGAGCCGGGTGGTCGTCCCCGTCGGCCCCCGCGCCGGAGGCGTGTCATGACGGAGCGCAGGGAACCCGGAGCCGCCGACCCCCTGCGGATCCTCGGGGCACTGCCGTCGCCGCCGGTCGGCGAGGAGGACGCGCTGCGCGAGGAGCTCGAGCGCGCCCTGTTCTTCACGAAGGCCGACAGCCTGATCGGCTGGGCGGTGAACCAGTCGCGCGCGAACTCGATCTGGCCGCTGGGCTTCGGCCTCGCCTGCTGCGCCATCGAGATGATGTCCACGCTCGGCCCGGGCTTCGACCTGTCGCGCATGGGCGCCGAGGTCATGCGGCCCTCGCCGCGGCAGGCGGATCTCATGATCGTGGCCGGGCGCGTGAGCCTCAAGATGGCGCCGGTGCTGCGCCAGCTCTACGAGCAGATGCCCGACCCCAAGTGGGTCATCTCGATGGGCGCCTGCGCCTCCTGCGGCGGGATCTTCAACAACTACGCGATCCTGCAGGGCGTGGACAAGATCGTGCCCGTGGACGTCTACGTGCCCGGTTGTCCGCCGCGGCCCGAGGCGCTCATCTACGGCATCATCAAGCTGCAGGAGAAGATCCTCGCCTCGGGCGTCGAGCTCGGGCCGCTCTGGCGCCGGAGCCGGAAGAAGAAGGGGGCCGCGTGACGCCGCTGACCCCGGAGCGCATCGAGGAGCGGCTGCGCGAGCGCTTCCCCGGCGTGGAGTTCCGCCGCCAGAGCGGCGAGGCGGTGCGCGACCACACGATCCACCTGCCGGCCGGGAACCTGGTCGAGGTCTGCACCTTCCTGCGCGACGACCCGGAACTGGACTTCGCCATGCTCTCGTGGATCTCCGGCGTGGACTGGCTGCCCCGCGAGCCGCGCTTCGAGGTGGTCTACGGGCTGCTCTCGCTCTCACGGGCCGTGCGCCTGCATCTCAAGGTGCGGGTCGGGGAGGAGAACCCGCGCGTCCCCACGGTCACCGGCGTGTGGCCCACGGCCGACTGGCTCGAGCGCGAGACCTGGGATTTCTACGGGATCGAGTTCGCCGGGCATCCGAACCTGGTGCGCATCCTGCTGCCCGAGGGCTGGGTGGGCTGGCCGCTGCGCAAGGACTCGCCGCTGGGCTACGAGGAGGTGGCCTTCACGCACAACACGCCGGACCGCGAGAAGCCCTCGCCCGGGCTCAGGAAGCTCGGGCCGAAGAAGGTGAGATACCGTGCGCAGTGAGACGATGATCCTCAACATGGGGCCCCAGCACCCCGCGACCCACGGCGTGCTGCGCGTGGCGCTGGAGCTGGACGGCGAGACCATCGTCAGGGCCCAGCCGGTCGTCGGCTACCTGCACACCGGCATGGAGAAGCAGGCCGAGTACAAGACGTACACGCAGTCCATCCCCCAGACCGACCGGATGGACTACCTGGCGCCCATGTCGAACAACCTGGGCTTCTGCCTGGGAGTGGAGAAGCTGCTCGGCATCGGGCCGCCGCCGCGCGCCCTGCACGCGCGCGTGCTGCTCACCGAGCTGACGCGCCTCGCGTCGCACCTGGTGTGGCTCGGCACGCACGCGATGGACATCGGCGCGATGTCGATGTTCTTCTACACCTTCCGCGAGCGCGAGCGGATCCTGGGCATGTACGACCAGGTGTGCGGCGCGCGCATGACCGCCACCTACTTCCGCGTGGGCGGCCTGGCGATGGACCTGCCGGCGGACTTCCTCGAGCGGGTGAGCCGGTTCCTGGACACCATGCCCGCGCACTTCGCCGAATACGAGAAGCTGCTCACCGGCAACCCCATCTGGCTGGCGCGCACCAAGGGCGTGGCTCTGCTCTCGAAGGAAGACGCCATCGCGCTGGGGGTCACGGGCCCGGTGCTGCGCGGCTCGGGCGTGAAGTGGGACCTGCGCAAGAGCATGCCCTACGCCGGCTACGACCAGTACGACTTCGAGGTCCCGGTGGGGGAGCACGGCGACGCGTTCGACCGCTACCTGGTGCGCCTCGAGGAGATGCGCCAGGCCGTGCGCATCTGCCGCCAGGCGATCGCGAAGCTCCAGCGAGATCGGCCCTGGCGACTACCGCCTGCGCGACTACAAGTACGTGCTGCCGCCCAAGGAGGACGTGAAGACCTCGATGGAGGCCCTGATCCACCACTTCAAGATCGTGGCGCATGGTTTCTTCCCGCCGGTGGGCGAGGCCTACCAGGGCATCGAGGCGCCGAAGGGCGAGCTGGGCTTCTATTTCGTCTCGGACGGCACGCCGAAGCCCTGGCGGATGAAGGTGCGCTCGCCGTCCTTCACGAACCTGCAGGCCTTCGACACCATGGTCCGCGGCCGCCTGATCGCGGACGTCATCACGACCATCGGCACGCTCGACATCGTGCTCGGCGAGGTGGACCGGTGAGCGGCGCGCCCGCACCGCACGCCGCGCCGGCCGGGCCCACCGGGCCCGTCGCATGGCCCGCGGCCCTGCAGCCGAAGGTCGAAGAAGCGCTCGCGCACTACCCGAACCGGCGCTCGGCCATCCTGCCGCTGCTGTGGATCGCCCAGCGCCAGTGGGGCTGGCTCCCGCCCGAGGTGCTGCGCCTGGTCGCGCGCACGGTCGAGCTGCCGGATCCCGAGGTGTTCGGGGTGGCGACCTTCTACACCATGTTCAACCTGAAGCCGGTGGGGAAGTACCACCTGCAGGTCTGCATGACGCTGCCGTGCTCGCTGATGGGCGCCGACCGCCTGTTCCAGCACCTCAGCCGGAAGCTGGGCATCGGCCACGGCGAGACCACGCCCGACGGCCGCTTCACCCTGCGCCGGGTGGAGTGCCTGGCCGCCTGCGGCGGCGGGCCCTGCCTGCAGGTGAACGAGGAGAAGTTCCACGAGAACCTCGACGAGGCCGCGGTGGACCGCCTCCTGGAGACGCTCAAGTGAACACTCCGCGGGGTCCTCTCCTCTTCAAGGACATCGACACGCCCGGACTCGCCGGGCTGGAGACCTACCGGCGCCTCGGCGGTTACGCCACGGTCTCGAGCGCGCTCGGCAAGCAGACGCCCGACCAGTGCATCGAGGTGGTGAAGGCCTCCGGCCTGCGCGGGCGCGGCGGCGCCGGGTTCCCCACCGGGCTCAAGTGGAGTTTCGTGCCGAAGGGGACCGAGCGGCCGAAGTACCTGGTCTGCAACGCCGACGAGAGCGAGCCGGGGACGTTCAAGGACCGCGAACTCATCGAGAAGAACCCGCACGGCCTCATCGAGGGCATGATCCTCGCCGGCTGGGCCATCCAGGCGAACACCGGCTACGTCTACCTGCGCGGCGAGTTCGGCTGGCTGCAGCGGATCCTCGACCAGGCCATCGCCGAGGCGTACGCGGCCGGCCTGCTGGGCCGGGACGTCGCCGGGACCGGCTTCCGCTTCGATCTGCACACGCACCTGGGCGCGGGCGCCTACATCTGCGGCGAGGAGACCGCGCTGCTCTCGTCGCTCGAGGGCTGCCGCGGGCAGCCGCGGCTGAAGCCGCCGTTCCCCGCGGTCGAAGGGCTCTACCGCTGCCCGACCATCGTCAACAACGTCGAGACCCTGCTGAACGTCCCGCACATCCTGGGGCAGGGCGCAGCGTGGTACCGCCAGTGGGGGACCGAGAAGAGCGCAGGGACCAAGATCTTCAGCGTCTCGGGCCCGGTGAAGCGCCCCGGCAACTACGAGCTGCCGCTCGGGGTGCCGCTGCGGGTGCTGCTCGAGGAGCACTGCGGCGGGATGCGCGATGGCCTGAAGCTGAAGGCCGTGATCCCGGGCGGCTCGTCGGTGCCGCCGTTGCCGGCCGGCCTGCTCGACACGCCCCTGGACTTCGAGTCCATGAACGCCGCGGGCACGTTCCTCGGCTCGGGCGGCGTCATCGTCATCGACGAGCAGACCTGCATGGTGGACTCGCTCTGGAACCTGATCCGCTTCTACGCGCACGAGTCGTGCGGCAAGTGCACGCCCTGCCGCGAGGGCACCTACTGGATGACCGGGATCCTCGAGCGCCTCGAGCACGGCCAGGGCCGCGCCTCCGACATCGATCTGCTCGCGGACCTGGCGGACAACATCCTGGGCCGCTCCTTCTGCCCGCTCGGCGATGCCGCGGCCATGCCGGTCCAGGGCTTCCTCAAGCACTTCCGCGCGGAGTTCGAGCACCACGTCGAGCAGAAGCGCTGCCTGGCGAACCGGCGCCGCGAGTCGCGGACGGAGGTCCCGGCATGAGCGCGAAGGTCCGGGTCACCATCAACGGCCGCACGGTCGAGGTCCCGGCCGGCACGCTCGTCACCGACGCCGCGCGCGCGGCCGAGGTGCACATCCCGGTCTTCTGCTCGCACGCGAAGCTCCCGCCGCTGGGCGCCTGCCGCATCTGCCTGGTCGAGCTCGGCCTGCCGAGGAAGGACCGCGACGGAAAGCCCGTGCTGGGCGCGGACGGCAGCCCCGAGATCGCCTGGAATCCCAAGCCCCAGACCGGCTGCACCACGCCGGTGAGCGAGGGCATGGTGGTGGTGACCGACTCGCCGGCCGTGGTCAGGGCGCGCAAGGGCATCATGGAGTTCCTGCTCGTCAACCACCCGCTCGACTGCCCGGTCTGCGACGAGGGTGGCGAGTGCCAGCTCCAGGATCTGGCCTTCGCCTTCGGCGCCGACTTCTCGCGCATGAGCGACGCCAAGCGCACGTTCGTCTCCGAGAGCCTCGGCCCGGTGGTGAAGAAGGAGGCGAACCGCTGCATCGTCTGCATGCGCTGCGTGCGCTACTGCGACGAGATCATGGGCGAGGACGCCCTCACCGCGCACCAGCGCGGCGTGCGCACCGAGATCTCCTCGTTCGACCGCCGGCCGCTCGAGTGCGAGCAGTGCGGCAACTGCGTCGAGGTCTGCCCGGTGGGCGCGCTCACCGCGCTGCCCTACCGCTTCAAGGCCCGCCCCTGGGATCTGCGCCAGCACATCACCGTCTGCCCGTGGTGCTCGAACGGCTGCTCGGTGCGGCTGGGCGTGCGCGGCATGGAGATCCTGCGCGGGCGCGGCACGGAGCGCCGCGGCGTCAACCAGGAGTACCTGTGCGTGCGCGGGCGCTTCGGCCACGGGTTCGTGAACGACGCCGCGCGGCTGACGAGCGCGCTGGTCCGGCCCCCGGGCGGGGCCGGGTCGGAAGGCGCGCTGGAGCCGGCCTCGTTCGAGGAGGCGGTCGCCCATGCCGCGGCGCGGCTCGGGGAGATCGCCGCGCGCGACGGCGCGGACGCCATCGCCTTCCTCGGCGGCGAGAAGCTCGGCCTCGAGGAGCAGTACCTCTTCCAGAAGCTCGCGCGCGCCGTGCTCGGCACGAACCACGTGGACTCGCGCACGCGTCTGGTCGCGCCGCTTCCGGGCACCGCCTTCCTCAAGGCCACGGGCGGCGGGCGCCCGTCGATCTCGCTCGACGAGCTGGGCCGGACGAAGGAGGTGCTGGTCCTGGGCGACGACCTGCAGGGCGAGTCGCCGTTCCTGCAGGCCGTGCTGATCCGCGGGCAGCACCAGCAGGGCGTGCACCTGACCGTCGCGCACCCGCGGCGCGTGAAGCTGGCGCGGTCCCGGTTCGGCGGCGAGTGGCTGGGCCTCGGGCCCGGCAGCGAACTCGCGCTCCTGAACGGGCTCACGCGCGCGGCGCTCGACCTGGGCGATCCGGCGGGGCTGCCCGCCGAGGTCGCGGCCGGGCTCCCGGCGCTCCGGAGCGCGCTCGCGGCGTGGACGCCCGAGCGGGCGGCGCAGGCGACGGGCGTGCCGGCGGCGGCGATCGTCGCGACCGCCCGGCGGCTGCGCGAGGCGCCGAGCCGAGCCATCCTGTTCGGCCGTGCCTACGCCGAACACCCGCAGGCGGCCGCCCTGCTGCAGGCGGTCGAGAACCTGGGCTGGGCGACCGGCGCCCTGACGGCCGGCCGCTCGTGCGTCCTCTTCGCGGGCCCGCAGAGCGGCACGCAGGGCGCGCTCGACATGGGCCTCGCGCCCGACGTGCTCCCGGGCTACGTGCCGCTGGCCGACGCGGCCGCGCGCGCGCCGTTCGAGAAGCAGTGGAACGCGAAGCTCGGCCCGGCGCCGGGCCTGACCGCGCCCGGGATCCTCGCGGCGGCGGCCGCGGGCCGGGTGAAGGCGCTCTGGATCGTGGGTGACGAGTGGGTGAGAAGCGCTCCCGACCGCGCGCTCGTGGAGCAGGCGCTGGCGCGCGCCGAGCTGGTGATCGTGAGCGATCTGTTCCTGACCGAGACCGCGCGCCGCGCGCACGTGGTGTTCCCGGCCGTCTCCTTCGCCGAGAAGGAGGGCGTGGTCGTCAACTGCGAGCGGCGGCTTCAGCGCACGGCGCGGGCGCTCTCGCCGCGGCGCGGGGCGAGGAGCGACGGGGAGATCTTCCAGGCGGTCGCGCGCGCGCTGGGGGCGGCCTGGTCCTACCGCACGAACGAGGACGTCTTCCGCGAGATCGCGCGCCTGGTGCCCGGCTACGAGGGCCTCTCCTGGGCCACGCTGCTGCCGCTCGGACCGCAGTGGGCGAGCGAGCCGGCGAGGGTCGCCGCGTCGCTGCTGCCGGCGGCCGACGAACGGCCCGCGGCCGGTGACGGCCTCTGGCTGCTCTCGGGGGCCGTGCTCTTCCAGCAGGGGAGCCTCGGGCACCGCATCGAGCTGCTCGCCAGACTCGCGGGAGCGGCGTCCGCGCGCCTCCATCCGGAGGAGATCCGGCGCCTCGGCCTGGCCGCGGGCGACGCGGTCCTGCTCGAAGGGCCGGGCGGCAGCCTGACGCTCCCGGCGGCCGTGGACGAGGGCGTGCCGCCGGGGGCCGTGTTCGTGCCCCACGCCCACCGTGACGTCGAGATCAACCGCCTCGGGAGCCCCGGGGGCGCGGGCCTGCGCGTGAAGGCGCGCAAGGCCGGTGTCGCCCTGCGGGCGGGAGTCTGAACGGGATGACCGCGTTCTTCCAGGACCCCACGGTCCAGGTCGCCTTCTGGGGGCTCGTCAAGATCCTCGTCATCCTGTTCGTCATGCTCGGGATCGTCGCCTACCTGACGTTCTTCGAGCGCAAGATCGCCGGGCACATCCAGTCGCGGCCCGGTCCGAACCTGGTGGGCCCCCGGGGGCTCTTCCAGCCGTTCGCGGACATCCTCAAGCTCTTCCTCAAGGAGGAGTTCATCCCGGCCCGCGCGAACCGGATCCTCTTCCACGTCGCCCCGATCCTGGCGGTCGCGCCCGCGCTCACCTCGTTCGCGGTCGTGCCGATCGGGCCCAACTTCTTCGTCACCGACGTGAACGTGGGCCTGCTGGTGTTCCTCGCCATGTCGAGCCTGGGCGTCTATGCGCTGACGCTGGCCGGCTGGTCCTCGAACAACAAGTACGCGCTGCTCGGCGGCCTGCGCTCCGCGGCGCAGATGGTCTCCTACGAGCTGGCGCTGGGGCTCTCGACCATCGGCGTGATCCTGCTGGCCGGCTCGCTCTCGCTGGTGGACATCGTCCACGCGCAGAGCGGGGTCCTCCAGCTCGGGCCGCTGGCGCTGCCGCGCTGGTTCGTGTTCACGCAGCCGCTGGCGTTCGTGATCTTCCTGATCTGCGCCTTCGCCGAGACCAACCGTGCGCCCTTCGACCTGCCCGAAGGGGAGTCGGAGCTGGTGGGCGGCTTCCACACCGAGTACTCGAGCATGAAGTGGGCGATGTTCTTCCTGGGCGAGTACATGAACATGCTCACCATCTCCTCGATCACGGTGACGCTCTTCCTGGGTGGCTGGAACGGGCCGTGGCTGCCCGATTCGCTCAAGTTCCTCTGGTTCTTCGGCAAGCTCTTCGCGCTGATCTTCCTCTTCATGTGGGTGCGGTGGACGTTCCCGCGCCTGCGCTACGATCAGCTCATGGCGTTCGGCTGGAAGGTGCTGCTCCCGATCGCGCTCCTGAACGTGCTGGCGACCGGCGCGGCCGTCTACTGGGTGGGCAACCGATGATCACGGTCCTGTTCGTGGCGTTCGCGGCCATCCTGGTGGTCTCGAGCCTGCTCGTCATCCTGCACCGCAGCCCGGTGGCGAGCGCGCTCTTCCTGGTGCTGGCCTTCTGCTCGCTGGCCGCCATCTACCTGCTGCTCCACGCGGAGTTCATCGGGCTCGTGCAGGTCGTGGTCTACGCCGGCGCCATCATGGTGCTGTTCCTGTTCGTCATCATGTACCTGAACCTGGGCCACGACGTCGAGAGCGGCGTGACCCTCGTGCTGCGGCGCGGACTGGGCTGGCTGCTGGGCGCGGCGCTGGTGGCGGAGGGTGCGCTGCTGATCGCGGGCCGGCTGGCACCCGGGCCGGCCACGCCGCCGGACCTGGCGGGCGCCGCCGCGGGGCTGGGCAACACGCAGCAGGTGGGCCTGCTGCTCTACTCGCGCTACCTGTTCCCGTTCGAGATCACCTCGATCATCCTGCTGGTGGCGATGATCGGCGTGGTCGTCATCGCCCGGGGCCGGCGCGAGGAAGTCCCCGCGCCCGCCGCGGCCCCCGCACCGGAAGACGCGCCCGGGGAGGACGCATGATCCCGCTCTCGTGGCTGCTGCTGCTGAGCGCCGTGCTGTTCTGCATCGGCGTCGTGGGCGTGCTCGTGCGGCGCAATGCGATCGTCATCTTCATGTCCATCGAGCTGATGCTGAACGCCGCGAACCTGGCGTTCGTGGCCTTCGCGCGCCACCTGAACTCGCTCGACGGGCAGGTGTTCGTCTTCTTCGTCATGACCGTGGCGGCCGCCGAGGTGGCGGTGGGCCTGGCCATCATCGTGAACCTGTTCCGTCTGCGGGAGACCGTCTTCGTGGACGAGATCAACCTGCTGAAAGGCTAGGCCGGCTCGATGAACGGTGCCCCGCTCCTCTGGCTCATCCCGGCGCTGCCGCTCGCGGCGGTGCTGATCAACCTGCTGCTCGGCGACCGGCTCGGCCGCCGGGGCGTGGGTTGGCTGGCCTGCGGCGCGGTGGGGCTCTCGTTCGCCTGGTCGGTGCTCTCGGTGCTCCGGCTCGCCGCGCTCCCCGAAGCGCAGCGTGCCGTCGTGGAGACCGTCTACACCTGGATGCGCGTCGGCGACCTCTCGGTGGACGTGTCGTTCCTGCTCGACCCGCTCTCGGCCGTGATGATCCTGGTGGTGACGGGCGTGGGTTTCCTGATCCACGTCTATTCCACCGGCTACATGGCGCACGAGCCCGACGTCCGGCGCTTCTTCCTCTACCTGAACCTGTTCATGTTCGCGATGCTGACGCTGGTGCTCGCGGACAACTTCCTGCTCATGTTCGTGGGCTGGGAGGGCGTGGGCCTGTGCTCGTACCTGCTCATCGGGTTCTGGTACGCGCGACCCGCGGCGGCGGCGGCGGGGAAGAAGGCCTTCATCGTCAACCGCATCGGCGATTTCGGCTTCCTGCTCGGCATGTTCACGCTCTTCGCCGTGACGGGCACGCTCCAGTACCACCGCATGTTCGCGGTGGCGCCGCACCTCTTCCTCGCGGGCGGCACGGTCATCACGGCCGCGACGCTGCTGCTCTTCCTCGGCGCCACCGGCAAGAGCGCGCAGCTCCCGCTCTACGTCTGGCTGCCGGACGCGATGGAGGGCCCGACCCCGGTCTCCGCGCTCATCCACGCCGCCACCATGGTGACGGCCGGCGTCTACATGGTGGCGCGCACGCACGTCCTGTTCCAGCTCGCGCCCGTCTCGCTCGAGGTCGTGGCCTGGGTCGGCGCCGCCACCGCGCTGTTCGCCGCCACCATCGGGCTCGCGCAGAACGACATCAAGCGCGTGCTCGCCTACTCGACCGTGAGCCAGCTCGGCTACATGTTCCTGGCCTGCGGCGTGGGCGCGTTCACGGCCGGCATCTTCCACCTGATGACGCACGCCTTCTTCAAGGCGCTGCTGTTCCTCGGCGCCGGCTCGGTGATCCACGCGCTCTCGGACGAGCAGGACATGCGCCGCATGGGCGGCCTCGCCGCGCGGCTGCCATGGACCCACGGCACCATGCTGGTGGCCACGCTCGCGATCGCCGGCATCCCGCCCTTCGCCGGGTTCTTCAGCAAGGACGAGATCCTCTCGAGCGCCTTCTTCAGCGGGCACGTCGCGATCTGGATCCTGGGCCTGGCGGGCGCGGTGTTGACCGCGTTCTACATGTTCCGGCTCTACCTGCTGACCTTCCGCGGCCGTTCGCGGCTGACGCACGAGGCCGAGCACCACCTGCACGAGTCGCCGCCCGCGATGATCGTGCCGCTCTTCGTGCTCGCGGTGCTCTCGGTGGTGGGCGGCCTGGTGGGCCCGCCGCTCGTGGAGGGCGGCCACCCGTTCGCGCGCTGGCTCGCGCCGGTGTTCGCCTCCGGCGCCCACGAGGGCGCCCGCGCCGCGGCCCACGAGGTCCCCGTGGCCACCGAGTGGATGCTCATCGGGCTGTCGGTGCTGGTCGCCGCGGCGGGCATCGCCTTCGCGTTCCGCGCCTACCTGTGGAGCCCGGAGACCGCGACGCGCCTGCGCGAGCGCCTGGCCGGCGTGCACGACGTGCTCCTGAACAAGTACTGGGTGGACGAACTGTACGAGCGGGCCGTGGTGCGCCCCGTCCACCGCACGGCCGAGGCGTTCTGGCGGTTCTGGGACACGAAGGTCGTGGACGGCATCGTCAACGGCGTCGGCGTCACGCTGGAGGGGGTCTCGGCCGTGCTGCGCCTGTTCCAGACCGGCTTCGTCGGCACCTACGCGCTATTCTTCACGCTGGGTGTGGTCGCCCTGCTCCTCCATTTCCTGAGGCACTAGCCCGTGAACTTCCCCTGGCTCTCCTGGCTCGTCTTCCTCCCGCTCGCGGGGGCCGTGCTGCTCCTGGCCACGCCCGCCGCGGCCGATCGGTGGCACCGGCGCTGGGCCACGACCGTGGCGCTGGCCGAGTTCGCGCTGTCGCTGCCGCTGTGGTGGCGGGTCATCCCCTGGCAGCCGGGCTGGCAGCTGGTCGAGAAGCGCGCGTGGCTGCCGGCGCTCGGGGCGCAGTACTACCTGGGCGTGGACGGCATCAGCATGCTTCTCGTGCTGCTCACCACGCTCATGACCGTGGTCGCGATCATCGGGGCGTTCGGCGCGGTCCGGGAGCGCACGCGCGAGTTCTACGCGCTGTTGCTGGCGCTCGAGGCCGGGATGATCGGCACCTTCCTCGCGCTCGACCTGCTGCTCTTCTACGTGTTCTGGGAGGCCATGCTCATCCCCATGTACCTGCTGATCGGGGCCTGGGGCGGGCAGCGCCGCGTCTACGCCGCGGTCAAGTTCTTCCTCTACACCATGGCGGGCAGCGTGCTGATGCTGGTCGCGATCCTCTCGCTCTACTTCATGCAGAAGGGGCTGACCGGCGTGCCCACCTTCGAGCTCGACGCCTTCTACGCCATGCCGCTGGCGCCCGCGTCGCAGGTCTGGCTGTTCCTGGCGTTCGCGCTGGCCTTCGCCATCAAGGTGCCGATGTTCCCGTTCCACACCTGGCTGCCCGACGCGCACGTCGAGGCGCCGACCGCGGGCTCGGTCATCCTGGCGGCCGTGCTCCTGAAGATGGGCACCTACGGCTACCTGCGCTTCGCCATCCCGCTCTTCCCGACGGCCTCGATCCAGTTCACGCCGTGGATCGTGGCGCTCGCGCTGATCGGCATCGTCTACGGGGCGCTGGTCTCGATGGTGCAGCCCGACCTGAAGAAGCTCGTGGCCTACTCGTCGGTGAGCCACCTGGGCTTCTGCATGCTGGGGCTCTACGCCATGAACCCGCAGGGCTTCGCGGGCTCGATGATGCAGATGCTGAGCCACGGCGTCTCGACGGGGGCGCTGTTCCTCCTCGTGGGCGTCGTCTACGAGCGCCGCCACACCCGGCTCATCGCCGACTTCGGCGGGCTGTGGAAGCCGCTTCCGGTCTACTCCGCCATCTTCCTGGTGGTGATGCTCTCGTCGATCGGCCTGCCCGGCACGAACGGCTTCGTGGGCGAGTTCCTGGTGCTGCTCGGGGCCTTCCGCGCGAACTGGTGGTGGGCCGCGATCGCCGCGACCGGGGTGATCCTCTCGGCCTGCTACATGCTGTGGATGTTCCAGCGCGTGGCCTTCGGGCCCGTCACGCACGAGGAGAACCGGGACCTCAAGGACCTCTCGCTGCGCGAGCGGCTGGTGTTCGCGCCGCTGCTCATCCTCATCTTCTGGATGGGCGTGATGCCGCAGCCGTTCCTCGACCGCATGCAGCCGGCGCTGAACCGCACGCTCGAGCTCTCGAAGCAGCGCGTCGCGGCGGCCGCGGCCATGCACACGCTGCCCGGGGCGTTCTTCCAGCTGCCGGCCGGAGGTGAGCGATGAGCGTGCTCCCCGCGCCGTTCCTGCTGCCGGTGGACTGGTGGGCGCTGGGCGCCGTGCTGGCCCTGAGCGTGGGCGCCATGCTGCTCCTGCTGCTGGAGTTCCGGCCGGCGAGGTCGGGGTCCAGCCGCGCGGCGGTGGTGGCGCTGGCGGCGCTCGCCGTCTCCGCCGTGGCCGCGACGGTGACGCGCGACGCCCGGCGCACCCTTTTCGGCGGCATGTTCGTGCACGACGGGTTCACGGTCTTCTTCACGCTGCTGTTCTGCGCCATCGGGGCGTTCGCGGTGCTGCTGTCGTGGGACTATGTCAAGCGCACGCGCATCAACCACGCCGAGTACTACGCGCTGCTGCTGTGCGCCACCCTCGGCATGGTCCTGATGGCCGGCTCGAACGACCTCATCACCGTCTTCCTCGGCCTCGAGCTGATGTCGCTCGCGCTCTACGTGCTGGTGGGCTTCCGGCGCAACCGGCTCGAGTCGAACGAGGCGGCGCTCAAGTACTTCCTGCTCGGCGCCTTTGCGAGCGGCTTCTTCCTCTACGGCATCGCGCTGCTCTACGGCGCCACCGGCACCACGAGCCTCTCGAAGATAGCCGAGTTCCTGGCCGCCTCGCCCCTGCGCCCGAACCCGCTGCTGCTCACCGGCGGGCTGCTGCTGCTGGTCGGCTTCTTCTTCAAGGTGGCGGCGGTGCCCTTCCACATGTGGACGCCCGACGCCTACGAGGGCGCGCCCACGTCGGTGACGGCCTTCATGTCGGTGGGGGCGAAGGCCGCGGCCTTCGCCGCGCTGCTGCGCTTCGGCCTGCGGGCGCTGGGTGGCTTCCCGGCGGAGTGGGTCCCGGTGCTGAGCGCCGTGGCGATGCTCACCATGACCGTGGGCAACGTCACCGCGCTGCTCCAGAACAACCTCAAGCGCATGCTGGCGTACTCGAGCATCGCCCACGCTGGCTACGTGCTGGTGGCCGTGGCGGCGGGCGGGCCCGACGGGGCATCGGCCGCGCTCTTCTACCTGGCGGTCTACTCGGTCATGAACCTGGGAGCCTTCGGCGTGCTCACGATCCTCGGCCGCGGGGCGCAGGAGCGCGTGCTCATGGCCGACGTCGCGGGCCTGGGCTTCCGCCGGCCGCTCGTCGGGCTGGCGCTGGCGGCGTTCATGATCTCGCTCGGCGGCATCCCGCCCACGGCCGGCTTCATGGGCAAGGTCACCGTGTTCGCCGCGGCGCTCAAGGCCGGGCTCCTGCCGCTGGTCATCGTGGGCGTGCTGAACAGCGTGGTGTCGGTCTACTACTATCTGCGCGTGACCGTGGCGATGTACATGCAGGAGCCGCAGGGCGAGCCGACCGAGGTCTCCTGGGCCGCGCCCGCGGCCGTGGCGATCGTGCTGGCGCTGGCGCTCACGCTCTGGTGGGGCGTGCAGGCCGGCGGCCTGCTCGCGCAGGCGCAGCGCTCGGTGCTCTGGCTGCTGTAGCGAAGGCCCGCAGGGGACGGACTGGCTTCAGGGGCTCTCCTGCGGCCATCGCAACAGCAGGGCCCGCGCCGCGTCGCCCGGCTCGAGACTCCCCGCTTCCTCGGGCACGACCACCAGCGCATGCGCGCGGGACTGGGGCGTGAGGTAGCCGGAGACCTGGGGGCCGGCGGGCGCCGCCCACCAGCCGCCGTCGCGCCGCGAGAGCGTGGCGCGAGCGAAGTCCCGGCGCCCGGCCCGCGAGCCGAAGGACGCCGCAGCGCGCACGTCGAGCCAGGGGCGCTCGAGCCCGGAGAAGCCCTGGAGTTTCCGCAGCGCGGGCCTCACCAGGGTCTCGAAGACGCACGCCACCGAGCCGGGATTGCCGGGCAGTCCGAAGAAGAGCCTGCCGCCCGGCGTGCCGAAGGCCTGCGGCCTGCCCGGCCTCATCGCGACCTGCCACAGCTCGACGTCCCCGATCGCGTCCAGGCTGAGCTTCACCGGGTCGTGGTCCCCGGCCGAGACGCCGCCGATGGTGAGCACGGTGTCCGCGAGCGCGAGCGCGTCGCGGATGGCGGCCGTCACCGCGGCGACGTCGTCGGGCAGGCGACGACGCCAGGCGACCGTGCAGCCGCACTCCTCCAGCAGGGCCGCCAGTTGCGTCGTGTTGCTCTCGCGGATGGCGCCGGGCCGGAGCGGCTCGAGGGGCGCCAGCAGTTCGTCGCCGGTCGACAGGAGGGCCACCGCGGGCCGCACGCCGACCGGGACCTCTGCGAATCCGAGCGCGGCGAGCAACGCGAGGTCGTGCGGGGAGAGCTCCTGCCCTGCGGCGAGCGCGATCGCGCCCGCCGGCAGGTCCGCCGCCGCGGGACGGACGCAGTCGCCACGGGCCACGGGCCCCGCGACGCGGACCCGGGCGGGCGCCTCGAGACCCTCGGCATCCTCGAAGGGGATCACGGCGTCGGCGCCCTGCGGCAGCATGGCGCCCGTCATGATGCGCATGGCCTCGCCGGGGCCCAGCGGACGGGAGGGCACGCGCCCGGCGGAGAGGACCTCGACCACCGCCAGCGTCACGGGAGCGGCCGCCGTGGCGCCCGCGAGGTCGGCCGAGCGCGTCGCCCAGCCATCCATGGAGGCGTTGTCGAAGGGCGGGAGCGGATGCGGCGCCGTCAGCGTCTCGCGCAGGGCGCGCCCGCGGGCGGCCGCCAGGCTCACGCGCTCGACTGGCCCCGGGCGCACGGCCGCGAGCACGCGCTCCCGCGCCTCGGCGTACGAGAGGGAGCGGGGAGCGGTCATCGCGTGCTGGGTCCGGCGGCGGGCGGATGCGACGGGGTCTCAGCGCCGGCGGTAGACGCCACTGCGCCCCCCGCGCTTCTCCCAGAGCGCGAACTCGCCCATCACCATGCCGCGGTCCACCGCCTTGAGCATGTCGTAGAGCGCGAGCGCGGCCACCGTGACCGCGGTGAGCGCCTCCATCTCGACGCCGGTGCGGCCCCGGGTGCGGACCCGCGACTCGATCTCCACGGCCGGGCTCTCCTCGTCGAAGCGGAAGGCGAGCTCCACGCCGTCGAGGGCCAGGGCGTGGGCGAGCGGGATCAGCTCGCTCGTGCGCTTGGCGGCCATGACGCCCGCGAGGTGGGCGGTGGCGATGACGTCGCCCTTGGGCGCCCGGCCCGAGCGCAGCAGGTCGAGTGTGTCGCGGTGCATGAACACCTTGCCGCGCGCGACCGCCTCGCGCAGGGTGACGCGCTTGCCGCTCACGTCCACCATGCGCGCGCGTCCGGAAGCGTCCAGATGCGAGAGTCTGCGCGCCATGCGGCTTGACATTAGGTAGACCCCTCCGTAGTGTCAATCGCTCGAAGCCCTCCATGCCACTCGATCGCGCCCTCCGCCGCCCCGTCTCGACGCGCCACGCCTTCGCGCTGGCGTTCGACCTCACGCTGCTGCGCGACCCGCTCCACTCGCTCGTCGTGCCGTTCCTGCTGCGCGCGCCCTGGATCCTGGCGGTGCTCCTGCTGCCGGCGACGGGCGAGGGGCGGCCGCTCACGCCGGTGGTGCTGGTGAGCTCGATGGCCCTGCTGGGGGGCTCGGTCTCGTGGTGGGCGGTGGACGCGATGCTGCGCGTGCGAGCGCGCTCGGTCTACCACACGCCGCACAGCATGCCGCCCGCGCCCGCGCTCGAGTGCTACGAGCACGGGCTGCGGCGCCTTCCGTGGCTCTACCTGACCGAGTGCGTGCGCGGCTTCGGCCTGGCCCTCGGCTTCGGCATGTTCGTGCTGCCCGGCGTCTACCTTGCCTACAAGCTTGCCTTCAGCACCGAGGCCGTCGTACTGGATGAGCGGGACATGGCCGGAGCGTTCCAGCACTCGTTCCGCCTGAGCCGCGGCCGGCTCGAGCGCTGGCTCGAGATGGTCGTGGTCTCCGTGCTGCTGGTGCTCGGGGTGCTCTTCTTCGGCACGGTGCTCTCCCTCGTCGTCCGCTGGCTCTCCTTCGAGACCTGGAAGACCGTCACGCTCCTGCTGCTGGTCGCGCTGTGGCCCATCTTCCAGTACGCCTGGACGTTCTTCTACCTGCGACTGATCGAGCTGGAGGAGCCGCGGATGCAGGAGGCCGGCCCCTTCTTCGCGTCGAGCGCGCTGGGTGGCCCGTGGCGTGCCCCCGGGGGCGGCCCGCTGCGCCTCACGCTGGTGCCGCCGACCCACCCGCTCTCCGAGAAGAACGAGGACGGGACGGCCTGACGCGCCTCGGGCGCCCCCGCGGCGCCTTGCCCCGGACACTCCCCGCCCCACCGGCCTTGACCACCCTGACGGGGCGTGGCATTTTGAAACGGTCAAAGGTCGCCTGGGGGTATGACGATGCCCTTCTCCACCGGGGCGGCCCGTCCGGGCCGGTCCGTTACGGCCGACCCGGCTGGCCGGGACCCCTTCCTGCGCAACATCGTGGGGGCGAGCCCGAAGATGCAGCGCATCTTCCGGCTCGTGACCAAGGTCGCCCCCACGGACAGCAGCGTCCTGTTGCTGGGGGAGAGCGGCACGGGCAAGGAGTTGATCGCCCGCTCCATCCACCTCCAGTCGCGGCGGGCAGCCGGCCCCTTCGTGGCCGTCAATGTGGGCGCCCTGCCCGAGTCGCTCATCGAGAGCGAGTTGTTCGGCTACGTGCGCGGGGCCTTCACCGGGGCTGCCAGCGACCGCGAGGGCCTGGTCGAGAGCGCGGATGGCGGCACCCTCTTCCTCGACGAGATCGGCGACATGCCGCCCACCACCCAGGTGAAGCTGCTGCGCACCCTCGAGAGCAGCGAGTTGCGCCGCCTCGGGGACAACCACCTGCGGGTGGTGGACATCCGCGTGATCGCTGCCACGCACCGCGACCTGCTGGCCGAGGCCGGGGCCGGGCGTTTCCGGCAGGATCTCTACTACCGGCTCAACGTGGTCCAGATCGAGTTGCCCCCCCTGCGCGAGCGGCGGGAGGACGTCGGGTTGCTGGCCTCCTACTTCCTCGACCGCGCGGCGCGGAAGAACGGCCGCCCGCCCATGCGCTTCGCGCCCGAGGTCGAGGACCTGCTCGAGCGTTACGACTGGCCGGGCAACGTGCGGGAGCTGGAGAACGCGATCGAGCACGCCGCGGCGGTCACCGAGGGCCCGGTCGTGCGGCCCGCCGACCTGCCCACCGCGGTGCGCTCGCCGCGCCTGCTCGCACGCGGCAGCGGGGCGGTGACGGCGGCCGCGGCGGCCGCGGTGGCGCCGGACGCGGCCGGGGCCGACGCGCGCGAGGTCTGGCCGCTCACCCGGGTCGAGGAGGAGCACATCCGCCTCGTGCTCGCGCGCCACCGCGGCAACGCCGCGGCGGCGGCGCGGCAGCTCGGCATCTCGCGCACCACGCTGTGGCGGAAGCTCAGGCAATACGGCATCCCGCGCACTTCCGGCTGAGAGGGGACCCATGGCCTCCGAGCGTCTCTACCACGACGATCCCTACACCACGCACTTCCGAGCGCGCGTCGCCGCGGCCGGCGAGCACGCGGGCCGTCCCGCCGTCGAGCTCGAGGCCACCTGCTTCTACCCGGAGGGCGGCGGCCAGCTGGGCGACCGCGGCACGCTGGGCGGCTTGCGGGTCGTGGACGTGCAGGCCACCGGGGAAGGCCGCATCTGGCACGTGCTGGAGAGCGCGGACGCGCCCGCGGGCGAGGTGGACGCCGAGGTGGACTGGGCGCGTCGCTTCGACCACATGCAGCAGCACACCGGGCAGCACGTCCTCTCGGCGGCCTTCGAGCGGGTGGCCGGCGCGCCGACGCTCTCCTCGACGCTGGGGGAGGAGCACAGCGTCGTCGAGGTGGCGCTGGCCGGCGCCGACTGGCGGCTGGTCGAGCGGGTGGAGGAGGCGGCGAACCGCGTCGTGTGGGAGGACCGCCCGGTTGCGCTCCACTGGGTGGACCCCGGGGAGGTGGGGCGCTTCCAACTGCGCAAGGCGCCGGCCGTGGCGGGGCGCATCCGGGTCGTCGAGATCCCGGACTGGGACGCCTCGGCCTGCGGCGGTACGCACGTGCGGCGGTCGGGCGAGGTCGGCGCGATCAAGGTCATCCGCTGGGAGAAGCTGCGGGGCAACGTGCGCTTCGAGTTCCTGTGCGGGGCTCGCGCCCTGCGCGACCATGCCTGGCGCACCGAAGCGCTGGTCGAGGCGGCGCGCCGGCGCACGCTCAAGGACCGCGACGTCATCGCGCAGCTGGAGCGCGCCGCAGCCGAGCGCGACGAGCTCAGGAAGGGCCTTGCCGCCCTCACCGCGCGGCTGATCGAGGCCGAGGCCCGCGAGCGCGTGGGGGTTCCGCCGCAGGGTGTGGCCGGGTTCGATGCGCGGCGTCCGCGCGAGGAGGTGCGCCTGCTCGCGCTCAAGTCGCTCGAGGCGGGGGCGCCGTGGGTGGCGCTCGGGGCCGCGGAGCCGGACGCGTTCGTGATGGTCGGGAGGGCGAAGCGCCTCACCGCGGACCTGCGGACGTTGCTCCCGGGGTTGCTGGAGCACGCGCAGGGCAAGGGTGGCGGTTCGCCCGACCTCGTCCAGGTCACGGCGCCGGACGGCAGCAGGGCAGAGGTGGCGTGGCGCTGGGCCGTCGAGGCCGTGCGCCAGGCGGCGGAGGAGTCTTGAGGCTCGCGACGGCGGTGCTCGTCACCTCGACGGCGCTGGCGCTGGCGTGGCCGGCGCGGGCCGCCACGTGGGGCGAGGTCTTCTCGAGCGTCCCCGACACGGTGGTCTTCCTCGGCGAGGACGGCTCGCTTCTGCGGGCGCCCTTCGGTCTCGCCACGCGCGAGACGCTCTGGCTGCCGGCGGGTGGTCAGCGCCTCGTGCGCATCCGCGTGAGCCCCGACGGGCGGCGCGTGGCGTGGCTGACACGCGCCCACGACCGCGACACCACGCGACTGTGGGTGGATGGGCCGGGGGGTGGCGTGCAGCGCATGCGTTACTTCGCGTTCCAGGCGCAGCGCTACGGCCAGGTCCACTCGGAGGCCGCGATCCCCACAGCCGAGGACCGGAACTCGCAGGGTGGCCGGTTGATCCAGCCCGGGGCGCTCATGAGGCGCGCTGCGTCGAATACCCTCGAGTGGACGCCCGACAGTCGCGCGGTAGTCTTCGGCTACGACGATGGCATCGCCGCGGTGGCGGCCGACGGCGGCGATGGCTTCGTCGTGAGCAAGGCGTTCGCCGTGGGACTCGAGGCCCTCGATCCAGCGCCGATCTACCTGGTGGACGCGATCGTATTGCGCGATCGCCTCAAGTCCATGCCGCAGCAGGCGAGCGGGATGCACCCCTCCGAAGCACCCGCAACCCTGGAGAATGGCGTGCCGCTCTACACCACGCTGGAACTCGGGCACGTCGACGCCCTGGAGAGCCGTGTGGCCTACCCCGGCAGTTACCTGCTCTACCCTCTGGCCGGCCGCTGGCGCGTTTTCACCGCCGGGGGGCTTTCGTCGGCACGGTTGCGTGCGGTCAGCCCCGGCACGGTCTGGTGGGCGGTCGGGCCCGTCATCCATGCGATCCGGACGCACGATCCGAACCCCACGGTGGAAGTGCGGTCGCTGGGCACGGTGGCATGGCTGGGTTACGACGAAGGACACCGGGCGCTGGTGTGGGCTGCCGGCAGGGAGGTGTTCCGCAGGCCCGAGGATGGCGGGGACGCCTCCACGGTCCTGCGCACGGGCGCTCCCATCCGTGCGGCGTTCCGCTCACGGGCGGGTCACCGCGTGTGGTTCGTCACCGGAGACAGCCTGCTGGTCTGGCATCTCCGCGACGATTCGGTACGGGGCATCGCGCTGGACGGTCTCAAACCCGCGGCCCTGTTCGAGACACCGTTGGGGATGGCGCTGGTCCAGACCGAGGGAGGCCGGCGTGCCCCGCCCGGACTTGCGCGCGCCGACTTCGCAGCCGGGCGCTGCGTGCCCCTCGAGGTGCCCCCCGTCAAGGGCGGGGTGTTCGTGGCCGCCCCGGGGAGCGCGCACCTGCTGCTCTTCGATCCCGCGCCGAAGCCTCCGGCCACGCTGCACGTCCTCGACGTGGCCACGGCGCGCTGGGAGGCCGTGGCGAATCCGGGCATCGTCGGCTGGGAGCCGCTCGAGCCGAGATAGCGGCGAGCGGGTGCCGCGGGGCCAGCGAACGCGCCGCGCCTGCCGGAGGGTCTTCCGGCTGGCGCGGCCCGGCTCGCAACCCCGCCGCTACCTCTTCTTCCCCTTCTGGCGCGGGGGAGGTCCCTTCTTCACCGCGTGGCCGGTCGGCTTCCCGCGCCGCTGTGCGGCCGCCCCCGCCTTCTTCGCCGCCGCACTCTTCTTCGCGGCGCCGGAGAGAGGTCTCTTCGCGCCGGCCGAGCGCTTTGCGTGGGACGACGGGCTCGGCTTGGGCGGTGAGAGCCAGGGTCTCCCGGGGGTCGCCGACGGCTTCTTCGGCGGAGACGGGGCGAGGGTGCGCAGCGGCGGCGCCGAGGGCGAGGAGAACGCGGGCCGCGATGGGATGGCAGGTGGGGGGGGCGCGGGGATCCGGGGGGGCGCGGGGACGCGCGCGCCGGCGCCGCCTGCGATGCGCGCCGCGGCCGACTGGAGCCCGCCCGCCGGCCGCTTGGGCCGCGTCCACTCGTCATCGTAGGAGAGCACCGGCTTGACCTCGCTGGGGCGCATCCCGTAGTCGAACGCGGGCAGGAACGAGCGTTCGATCGTGCGGCCCAGCAGGCGCTCGATGCCGACCAGGTCCTTCTGTTCCTCGGTGCTCATGAGCGTGAACATGTTGCCGGGCGCGTCGGGCCGGCCGGGCCGGCCCAGCCGGTGGGCGTAGTCCTCGGGCGTCTGGGGCACGTCGTAGTTGACCACGTGCGACACGCCCGACAGATCGAGGCTCCGGCCCGCGCCGTCGCTCGCCACCAGGATCTGCGTGCGCCCGCGGCGCAGATCCTCGAGCGCCTGTTCGCGCTCCTGCTGGCTCGGGAAATCGTCCAGCACCGTGGCCACGTAACTGCGGCGGTGGAGCATGCGCGCCAGGCGGTCAGCCCCGTAGCGGCCGCGCGTGAACAGCACCAGGCTGCGCACCTCGCTGCCGCCCCACAACTCGCGCTCGGCGAGCATGTGGTTGAGGAAATCGGGCTTGAGGTCGCGCGGCACCGGGTAGATGACCTGCCGGATCCCCGTGCCCGGACGGGGCGCGGGGGCGAGGTCCACGCGCACCGGCTCGATGAGCGCTTCCTTGGCGAGGCGATTCAGCTCGGGGGGCAGGCTCATCGTGAACATCAGGGTCTGGCGCGTCTCGGGCAGCAGCTTGAGCAGCCGGCGCAGTTCGGGGCCCATGCCCAGGCTCACCATACGGTCGGCTTCCTCGAGCACGAGCACCTCGATGTACTCGAAGTTGACCGCCTTGCGGTCCTGCAGTTCGAGCAGCCGGGTCGGGGTCGCCACCAGGATGTCCACCTCCTGATGGCGCAGGACGCGCTCCTGGGCCGGCAGGGGGCCGCCGCTGAAGACCACGCCGACCTGGATGTCGGTGTAGCGGGCGTAGTCACGGCAGCGCGTCTCGACGTAGGCCGCCAGCTCCCGGGTCGGGACCAGGATGAGGCAGCGCAGTCGCGCGGAGGAATCGAGCAGACGCGCCAGGATCGGGATCAGGTAGGTGCCGGTCTTGCCCGAGCCGCTCGGGGCCACGCCGATGAGGTCATTGCCCTGGAGGATGGTGGGGATGGCCTTGCTCTGGATGGCGGTTGGTTCGCTCAGGCCGGCGGCCCGGATGCCCTTGAGGATGGTCTGGGGCAACCCCAGTGATGCGAAGGTCACGAACCCTCCGTGAGTGGATGAGCCGAACCGCTGTTCGCGGCCGGGCCGATGCCGGGCGTCTCCTGCCCGGCTCCCTGGATGGGGCAACGTGGCACAGATTAGGGGGCAATGCCTTGCGGAGCAATGGATATTGCTGGGAGAAAGACAGGAACGTGAAAAGACTCGGCGATCGGCGGCTCAGCGGGCTTTGCGGGCGGAGGGTGCCCGTGGAGTCCGGGCCCCGCGGGGGCCGGACCCGCCGCCCTGGCAGGAGGGACAGTAGAAGGTGGAACGCTGTCCCTGCACGATGCGGCGGACGGGAGTGCCGCACCGGCGGCAGGGCTCGTTCGCCCGGTCGTAGACCTGGAGCAACTCGCCGTACTGCCCCGGCTCGCCCCAGACCGTGCGGTAGGTGCTGAAGGTCGTGCCCATCCGCGCGATGGCCTCGGCGAGCACGGCCCGGATCTCGGTCGCCACCGCCTCCCACTCGCGCAGCGCGAGCCGCCCGGCATGGCGCCGCGGATCCAGTCCGGCCCGGTGCAGCACCTCGCTCGCGTAGATGTTGCCGAGTCCCGCGATGCGCCGCTGGTCCATGAGGAACGTCTTCACGGCCACCCGGGACCCGCGGGCCACGGCGCGCAGTCCCGCGCCCGTCGGTGGCGCGGCCACCGGGTCGGGGCCGAGCCGCGCGAGCGCGGGATCGCGCCCGAGGTCCGCAGTAGGCACGAGACGCAGCAGGCCGAAGCGCCTCACGTCCTGGAACCAGAGCCCGATGCCGTCGGTGAATCGGATGCGGGCGTGCACGTGGGGCAGCGCCGGGCGCTCGCCCGGGCGCAGGACCAGCCAGCGCCCGCTCATGCCGAGGTGGGAGAGGAGCGTGAGGCCGCCCTCGAGCCCGAAGAGCAGGTACTTCGCCGTGCGCTCCACGCGCTCGAGGGTGCGCCCGCGCAGCAGGCGGGGCAGCGTGGCCGGGATGCGCTCGCGCAGCCTGTGCCCCGAGAGCGTGACGGAGCGGATCGTGCGCCCGCGCACGCTCTCGTCCAGCATGCGGCGCACCGTCTCGACCTCGGGCAGCTCGGGCATGGCGCGACGGTAGGGGCGCGAGTGGGAGGGGCGCAAGCGGCGTGCGAATGGACCGGCTGCCCCAGTGTACGCCGTCAATTCACGGGTGCCGGTTGTCCACCGATCCTCCGCTAACTACAGCTCACCTGCGTCTGCTGCGTATGCACCGCGGCCGGATCACCGATCCTGAGCAGCACATCGAAGCGCCCCGGCCCGGCTTCCTGCTCTGCCAGGACACCTACTTCGTCGGCACCATCAAGGGCGTGGGGCGGATCTACCAGCAAACCGTGGTCGACGCTCACTGCTCGCTGGCCTTCGCCAAACTCTACCTGTCGAAGGTGCCGATGACCGCGGTCGATGTGCTCAACGATCGCGTGCTGCCGTTCTACGACGAGCATGGCGTCGAGGTCGCGCACCTGCTCACCGACAATGGAAGGGAAACCTGCGGGAAGCCGCTGTCGCACCCCTTCGAGCTCTTCCTGGCGATCAGCCGAATCGAGCACCGGCGCACCCAGGTGGGCTCGCCGGAGACCAATGGCTTCTGCGAGCGATTCCATCGGACGGTGAAGGAGGAGTTCTACGCCGTCACCTTCCGCAAGAAGGTCTACGAGAGCATGGACGAGCTGCAGCGGGACCTCGACGCCTATCTCGCGTTCTACAACCGCGAGCGCACTCACCAGGGCTACCGGACCCAGGGCAGGACGCCCCACCAGGCGTTCCTCGACGGCATCGAGGCGATGCGGAAGACGGAGGTGACACCCGAGGCCGCTTAGGCCAGAATCAGCCGCCACCGGGGCGCCGTTTGTCCACCGATCTTCCGCTAACTACACATGAGGGCCGGGATGAGCGCAACGTCCTTTTGGGTACAAGGGGAGCCGGCCACCTTCGCGACTTCGGGCGAGGCGTCTTGGAAGGAGCGGCTGCTCGAATGTGCTCCGCCTCCAGCGCTCGCCGGACGTGAGACAGGGATGGACTTGCGCTTTTCAGTTTCATCCCTCCGGCGGAACGGTCAGCCATTTGACGTCGACAACCTCTGCGACCCGGTGTTCGTCGTTGTCATCCGCAAGGCGGGTTGGTTCGGGGGTCGCAAGACGGGACTCTCCTGGTGGTCCGCGACCAAGCGCCTTGGCCAGCCACCTGGTTGCCAGATCGCTATCCACGTGACGCGGACCATATCTCTTCCCACGCAGAGCCCGTTCTTGGGACCAGCTCTATTCCGGGCCGATGCCCGAGAAGGCGACATCTCTCGAACTTCCTCGCTGGGCGCTCGAACTTCGAGCCGCTCGGGCCGTCGACTGGATTCCCGAGAGCTGCTTTCTCTACCTCGGCTTCGCGGACCCGAAGGTGAACATCGGCGAGATCTCTACGGGTCGCGTCAAGGCAGTCGTCGACTGCCTGTACCCGTGGCTGGGTGGCACCGCGAAAGACCCGGAGGATTGGCGGGTAGAGACCCTCGTGGTCGAACGGGGGCTCGACAGTCTTCCACGGGGCACCCTCCATATTCGCCTGTGGGAGAAAGGTCGTATTCCTGCAACCCTCCCCGACGTGGCGCTCGTGTCAGCCAGTAGAAGCCGGAGTGCCCATGTGCCCATCATGTCCGGCCACGCGCAACCACCAGGAAGACTCGCCACGCAAAACCCTTGCCGTGAGGGCACTGCGATGTGGATTGTCTGTGAAGCTGCGCTCGCGCGGAAAAGCCTCGCGGAAGTGCGCGCCGACTTGGAACGTCACGCGACCGGCGCGGGCGCACGGCTCTTCGAGTACAAAAGTGACCTACGGAACGAGAAGAGGCTCGACATCCGGATCGAAGGCGACCGCATAGTGTGCTATGGCTCGCTCAAGCGATAGAGGCTGCTGGCGGGGGACGAGTGGTCTGGCCGCGCGCTGCAGCGCCAGCGTTGGGCGGAAGATTGAACATCGCGCATGGTGATTCTCAGAGCGACGCGAAAGCTCGAAACACAGCTCTTGGGCTTCGGCACTACACCCGACGTGTCTGACACGGCGCTCGGCGATTGGTATGCCAACCGCCTGGTCGTGGACCGTCGGCCATTGCTGCTTCTGGTGAGTTCGGCGTCCCTGCTTTCCGTGGTGTCGCTCGCTAGGGACGTCCGTGGCTTGCCCGCACGCTTGCCCGCCATGGTGAGTCGAAGGCTCCGCGCCATGGGGTTAGCAGCGTCCCTCATTGAGGCGGAGTTGGCGGCAATGGACCCTGTCCAGGTCGGCCGGACGACCGATCGGTCTGTTCTCGGTAGCATGGTTGACTTCGCGAAGGCAATAGTGGCCTACCTTCCGCACGGAACTTGGGGGGAGCCGGACCTGCCCCGGGTTGAGGAGCTTCTTGCGCAGACCCCGTGTCGCGTGACCAGCCGCTTAGAGGACACGGTGTATCCGGACAGGAAGACCCGGGAGGTTCTTGCGGCCCGGTGGCGTACTGCTTAGCTTCCCGCCGCCGCGGACGCTCGCGGGCGCGGCGGGGAACTCTCCCCCCTTGTTGGACGCGGGAGTCTGACTCTTCCAGCAGCCGCCCGCGGCGCGACTCCCGCTCCCTGCACGTCCGTTCCCGGCGCCCTCGGCCCACCCGCCCTGTTCGTTGCACTGCGCTCGCGCTCCGTGGCATCCTGCGCTCGTCCACGATGGACCCTTCCCGCACGGGAGAGCGCATGGAAGACCCTTCCCGCTTCGAGGAGTTCGCCCGCCTCGCCACCGAGCAGCGGAACCCGCGCACCCTCGACCTCGACACCCTCGACATCGCCGGCATCCTCGAGCGCATCTCGGCCGAGGATCGTACCGTGCCCGAGGCGGTGGCGAAGGAGATCCCGTACATCGCGCGTGCGGTCGAGCTGGTCGTGGCCTCGTTCCGCGCGGGCGGGCGGCTGTTCTACGTGGGCGCCGGCACGAGCGGGCGGCTGGGGGTGCTCGACGCCTCGGAGTGCCCTCCCACCTTCGGCTCGGACCCGGAGACGGTGCAGGGCGTGATCGCGGGCGGCTACGGGGCCCTGGTCCGCGCCATCGAAGGCGCCGAGGACCGCGCTGCCGAGGGTGAGCAGGCGATGCTCAAGTGCGGCGTGGGCCCGAAGGACACGGTCATCGGCCTGGCCGCGAGCCGGCGCACGCCCTTCGTGGTCGCGGCCCTCGCGCAGGCCCGGGCACTCGGGGCGCGCACGGCCTACATCACCTGCACCCCGCGCGCGGAGTTCGGGCTGGAGGTGGACGTGGCCGTCTGCCCCGAGGTCGGTCCCGAGGTGCTCATGGGCTCCACCCGCATGAAATCGGGAACGGCGCAGAAACTGGTGCTCAACATGATCACGACCGCCGCCTTCGTGCGCATGGGCAAGGTCTACGAGAACATGATGGTGGACCTGATGGCCACCAGCGAGAAGCTGGTGGAGCGCGGCCGGCGCACGGTCATGACCGTGACGGGCGCGGACCGCGCGACGGCCGCACGCATCATCGAGGAGGCGGGCGGAAGCGTGAGGACCGCCATCGTGATGCTGAAGCTGGAGTGCACCCGCGCCGAGGCCGAGGCCCGGCTCGCGCGCGCGGGTGGGTTCGTCCGGGGTGCGCTGGGCGGGCCCCCGTGAAGCGCCAGGTCTCCTGGTTGCGGTTCGCGCTCTTGGCCGCGGTGCTGGCCGCGCTCTCCTGCGCGCCGGCGCGCAAGCCGCCCCAGGTGCAGGAGATCGTCTTCTGGCAGTCCTGGCCCGTCGAGGCCGTGGGCCCGATCGTCGCGGATTTCGAGCGCGAGCGCCCCGGCCTGAAGGTCCGTCTCGAGCGGCTGGAGGGGCCGGCCGGGCGGGAGCGGATCCTCGCGGCGGCGGCGGCCGACTCGGTGCCCGACCTGTGCGCGATCGGCTCGGACTCGCTGCCCGCGGCTGCTCGCGGGCAACCGGCTCGCCGACTGGAGCGCGGGGGTCGCGGACCTGCGGTCGCAGCTGCGCGGCTGGGAGTTGTGCTCGGTCGGCGACGCCATCTACGGCGTGCCCTGGGTGCTCGACACCCGCGTGCTCTTCTGCAACTCGCGACTCCTCGCGCGTGCCCGGCTCGATCCGGACCGGGGGCCGGAGACCTGGGACGAGCTCTACCGGGCCGCGGCCGCGGTCCAGCGGCTCGGGCGCGGCGTGCGCGGCTTCGGGCTGCCGGTCGGCGAGCCCGGGGCGCTCCGGGAGCAGTTGCTGCCGTTCCTGTTCGCGAACGACGGAAGCCTCCTCTCCGCGGACCTGAGGCGCGCCGTGTTCGACTCGGCCGCGAACGTCGAGGCGCTCGAGTTCCTGCTGCGCCTGCGCCGCGTCGGTGTGATGGGCACGCCGGACTCGATCGAGCGGGAGTTCCTGGCGGGCCGCCTCGGGTTCGTCCTGGCGGGCCCCCGATTGCTCGAGGCGCTCGGCCGGGGTGCGCCGGATCTGCAGTACCGCGCAGGCCTGGTGCCGCGCCCCCGGCGCGACACGCTCCCCGCCGCCTCCTGGGCGGACGGCGAGGTGCTGGTCTCGTTCAACGCCGCGAAGCGCAAGCACCTCGCACTCGATCTGGCGCGTTTCCTGGTCCAGCCGGAGAACGCGCTGCGCCTGGCCGCGGCGGTGAGGGGCGTCGTGCCGGTGACCGCCGGCGCGGACACGCTCGCCCGCTTCCGCGACCGCCCCGGGGATGCGATGCTGATGCGCCAGCTCGCGGGCGCGCGCTACGCCCCGAACCACCCGGCCTGGGGAGAGATGGAAGCCGCCATCGAGGACGAGGTGGAGCAGGCGCTCGACGGCCGCAAGAGCGCGGCCCAGGCGGTGAAGGACGCCCAGACGAAGCTGGCGGCGCTCGTGGGGAAGCGGTGAGCCCGGCCTGTCCTTGCCGGTCGGATTCCCTGATCCCCAGCGACAGACCCGATCAAGCCTCATCGGGGAGCGGAGAGATGGGCCTATCGTCCAGACATGATGCGCTCGCTCCGGTGCGCGGTTACACCGCGCGGAAGGAGCACCTGATCGTCGGCCTCATGACCGGCACGTCGGCCGACGCGGTGGACGCGGTGCTGGTGCGCTTCAGCGGCCTCGGGCTCGAGGCCCGGCACGAGGTGCTGGCGTACCGCGAGACCCCGCTCGAGCCGGCGCTGCGGCGCGAGGTGCTGGAGGTCGCGGCCGCCCTGGAACTGGCGCCCGAGCGCCTGATGCGCCTGGACGCCGCGCTCGGCGAGCGCTTCGCGGCCGCGGTGCTGGAGTTGCTGGCCGAGGCGAAGGTGGACCGCGGCCGCGTGGACGCCGTGGGCTCGCACGGGCAGACCGTGCGCCACGTCCCGCGTCACCGGGGTGACGGGCAGGCGCTCACGCTCCAGCTGGGATCGGCCGCGCTGCTCGCCGAGCACACCGGCCTGACCGTGGTCTCGGACTTCCGCACGCGCGACACCGCCGCGGGCGGCGAGGGCGCCCCGCTCGTGCCGCTGGCCGACTGGCGGCTCTTCCGCTCGAAGAGCGAGGCGCGGGCGCTGCTCAACCTGGGCGGGATGGCGAACGTGACCTGGCTCGCGCGCGGCGGGAGCCTGGCCGACGTGCTGGCCTTCGACACGGGACCGGGCAACTCCGTGCTCGACGCGTTGATGTCGCTCAGGAGCGGCGGGCGCGAGACGCACGACCGCGATGGGGCGGTGGCCGCGCGCGGCCGCGTGAACGAGGCCCTGCTGGCCGAGTTGCTCGAGGACCCGTTCTTCGCAATGCCGCCGCCACGCTCGACCGGGCGCGAGCACTTCGGCGACGCCTACGCCGTCCAACTGCTCGACCTGGGGCGCTCGCTGGGGCTCTCGGAGGAGGACGTGCTGGCCACGGCCGTGGAGTTGACCGCGGCCTCGGTGGCCGGAGCCCTGCAGCGCTTCATCGTGCCGCGCGGCCGGCCGGACGCCGTCTACGTGAGCGGGGGCGGGGTGCGCAACCGGACGCTGATGCACGCGCTCGAGCGCCGCATCGCCGGCGTGAGCCTGCAGCCGCTCGCCGTGCTCGGCGTGCCGCCCGAGGCCAAGGAGGCGCTGGCGTTCGCCTTCCTGGCGCACCAGACGCTCTGCGGGCTGGCGGGCAACGTCCCCAGCGCCACGGGCGCGGCGCATCCCGTCGTGCTCGGGCACATCACGCCGGGGGCGCTGCGATGAGGGCGGCCCTGCGCGCGGCCACCGCCGGACTGTTGCTGGCGTCCCTCGCGGCGTCGTGCGCCCAGCTGCCACCGCCCCGTCCGGCGCCGCCGCCGCCGGCGGCGATGCCGGGGGAAAAGCCGGCGCCGCCCGTGGCGCAGGCGCCCGGGCCGCCGCCGCAGCAGCAACAGCCCCCGGGAGAGCCCACCATCTGCGTGGGACTGGCGTGGGATCTGGACAGCCTGCTGATCGACGGGGAAGCACTGGGCCTCGGTGCTCCCGGCGTGACCGACCTCCAGGGCATCCCGAGTCCGATCAAGGTGGGCGCCGCCGCGGCCGGCATGCGGTTCGGAAGGGGGACGGACCCGGTGTCGCTGCTGCCCATCGCGCTCTCGGACACGCTCTGGGTGGCGGCGCGGAGCGGCCCGCTGCGCTGGAACGGGAAGTCCTGGCGCGGCACCTTCAAGATCTTCCTCAACCCCCGCGGCAGGCTCACGCTCGCGAATCACCTCCCCCTCGAGACCTACCTGCTGGGCGTCGTGCCGGGAGAGATCGGCGGACTCTCGGAGGCCCTGATCGAGGCCGGGCGCGCGCAGGCCATCGCGGCACGCTCCTACACGCTCTTCTACCGCGGGCGCCGCGCGAGCGAGGGTTTCGATCTCTACGGCACGGTCGAGGACCAGGTCTACGGCCCGGTCGAAAGCGAGCGCCCGCTGGCGACCCGGTGCGTCGAGCAGACGCGCGGCAAGGTGGCGCTCTACGACGGCGAGCCGATCCGCGCCAACTACTGTTCCACCTGCGGCGGCGTCAGCGCCGAGGTCTGGGAGGCGTGGCCCGCGGCGGCGCTGCCCTACCTCGAGAGCCGGCGCGACGGCAGGCGCGGCAGGGAATCCTGCGAGTCGTCGCCGCAGTACCGCTGGCGCGAGCGCTGGAGCGAAGAGGAGTTCCTCGGCAACCTCGAGCGCTTCGGCCCGGCGCTGAAGCTCCGGCTGCCGCCCGGCGGGCTCGGCGACCTGGTGGACGTGCGGGTCGACGCGCGCTCGCGTTCAGGCCGGGTCTGGCGGCTGCTCGTGCGGACCACGGCCGGCGACGTGGCGATCCCCGCCTACGCGATCCGGGGAGTCCTGCGGCGTGGCGGGAACCCGGGCGCCATCCTGCGCTCCACCCTCTTCAAGATCGACGTACGGCGCCACCGGGTCACGGGGCGGGCGATGGAGGTCCTGGCGAGCGGTGCCGGTTCGGGCCACGGTGTGGGTCTGTGCCAGACGGGCGCGCTGGGGATGGCCCGCGCGGGCGCGAAGGCCGAGGCGATCCTGGAGCACTACTACCCGCACATCGTGCTTGAGCGGCTCTACTGACCGTCGCGGCCGCGCGGTGGTCCTGGTTCACGGTGCCGGAGCCGCTCCCATGAGCTCTGCAGCCCCGGGGATTGACACTGTGGCACGCCGCGGGTAATGTCCCCCGGCTCAAGGGCACACAAGCGGCCCTTTTCCCGCGGGGTTGTAGTTCAGTTGGTTAGAACGCCTGCCTGTCACGCAGGAGGTCGCGGGTTCGAGTCCCGTCAACCCCGCCATTCACAGAAGACTTCGGGCCAAGCAAGTACATGTCGCCCCCGTGGGTTACGACCCCCGGGGGCGTTCGTGCGTCCGGGCCGGTTTGGGAGCATTGAGGAGCGGTTGGGCAGGGAAGGGTGAACCGCGTGGTGGTAGGGTCACCTACGTCCACGACCTCGGACTGGCTTGCGGTGCCGAGCGGACCCGTATTGTGGAGCAATCACCTTTGGAGAACCAACACGTGCAGGTACGACACGTGCAGGTACGAGATCGACCGTCGCCGACTACAAGCGTCGCCGTGTATTGCAGGAGCGCCGCTGCTGCCATCGGAGTGTGGGCTCTGCGTTTCGCATGCTTCCAACGCTCAGCCTGTTGGAGTGTCCCCATTCTTCGGGCCACCGGTCATGACAGGGTTCCCGGCGTGATGGGGTGAACTTCGACCGGTTCGTCTTCGACCGCGGCTTCCAAGGTTGCCCCAGGATCCGAGATCTCGATCGCCCGCGACTCAGACTTCAGGGCTGCGCGGGCCTCGGCGCCGACCTCGGCCGGCGTTCGATAGCCCAGGCTGCTGTGCGGCCGCTGCGTATTGTACTCCCACCGCCACTGCTCGATCAGGATGCGTCCCTCGCGCAGATGCGCGAACTCCTCGGCATCGAGGCACTCGCGCCGGAACGTCCCGTTGAAGCTCTCGACGCTGCCGTTCTGCCACGGCTTGCCCGGGTCGATCGTCGCCGTCTCGCTGTGGTGGAACAACGCCCAGATCCGCAGCGCCCGGGCGATGAACTCGGGTCCGTTGTCACTGCGCAGGACCTGCGGCGCTCCGTACTGCACGAACAACCGCTCGAGCACCGCGATCACCCGTTCCGCCGTGAGCGACGAGCCCACCTCGATCGCATGGCACTCCCGGGTCCACTCGTCCACCACGGTCAGCGCCTTCAACGTCTGCCCGTTTGCACAGGTGTCGTGCACAAAGTCGTAGGCCCAGACCTGGTTCGCTCCGGTCGGCGCGAGGACACGCGGCTGGCCAGTGCGGATCTTCCGACGTCGCTTCTTGCGCACGTGCAGTCCCAGCACCCGCCAGACCCGGCGCACCCGCTTCTTGTTCACCGGCGTGCCCGCCCGGCGCAGCAGTGCCCAGGCAAACCGGTGGCCATAGGCCGCATGGGCCGCCGAAATCTGCTCCAGCTTCCCCGCCAGCTCGGCATCCCGGGCCAGCAGCGTGCTGACGTAGCCCAGGGCCGACCGACTCACTTGCAGCAGCGCACAGGCGCGGCGGACTGATCGCCCTCGTCCCACGGCGTAGTCCACCTGTTCGCGGCGAGCCCGTGCGCTCACCATTTTCGGGAGTTGATCTCCTTGAGGATCTCGATATCCAGGTCGCGCTCGGCCACCAGCTTCTTCAATCGGGCGTTCTCGTGCTGCAGCCGCCGCAGCTCGGCCGCCTGGCTAGCATCGAGCCCGCTGAAGCGCTTGCGCCACCGGAACAGCGTGGTCTCGGTGATGCCGTGCTTCTTCGCCACCTGGCCGACCGTCACGTCCTCGCGTTCACTCTCACGCACGATGGCGACGATCTGGGCTTCCGTGAACCGGCTCTTGCGCATGCAGGATCCTCCGGGGACCGGGGCATCCTGCCATAATCCGTGGCCTCAGGAACGGGGGACACTCCAGGCTATGCACAACAGACGACGTAACCGGCGATGGCATCGGCCCGGTGACCGTGACTGTGCCACCACGCGATCTGGCGCTGGGACTCGTCATCAGCCCCAATCCGGCGTCGGGACCTGTCACACTGGCGCTTGCAGCACCATCGAGAGACCCGGTGGTAGTCGAGTGTGTTGACGTTGCGGGAAGGCAGGTATTGTCCCGGCGGGTCGAGGGCGGAGCCTACGGTAACCGTTTGATCCTGACCGAGCTGGACCAGGTGCCTGGCGGCGTCTACGTCGTGATGGCCACGCAGGGGGCTGATAGGGTCGTCCGGCGAATCGTGGTATTGCGTTGAGGAACCAACGTGCGGCCATGGCCTTCATCGACCACGTGATCGAGCAGCCCCCCTTCCGCGTGCGGTAGATCCGGACCGATCGCGGGCATGAGTTCCAAGCCCAATTCCACTGGCACGTCGAGGATCTCGGGGTCCGTCCTCACCGGCCGGCTCCTGCCGGCCGTTTTCGCGTGCCCGGCACGCCCTCCCCACGTCCTGCCTTCTCCCGGCCGCCCCGCGAAGCCGCGGCGTGCCCGCCTTGCCGGCCTGCCGCGCGGGATCCCTTCCCGGAAGCCGGTGGGCGGTCCGTCCCAAACCCGTCCTGGGGTTGCCTTTGGCGCGCTCCGTTTTCCCATTGACGGGGGGGGCGCGCTCCGTATACTGCCGGTGCCTTTTCGCCTGGGCGCGGATTCGCGGGTGTGCCCGGGCATCCGATGCGCGTCACCAGGCTGGAGCGACGTCAACGGCGCGCGGGTCACGCCAGGGCACATGCCTGAGGGAGTCATGATCAAGAAGAAGGGGATCCCCGACGACGATTTCGGTCCGATCCCGGACGACGAAGCCGACAAGTACGATGAGGACGAGGAACTCTTCGACAACGACCTCGACGACGACGACCTCGACGACGACGACGAGGACGACGACGACGACTTCGATGACGAGTTCGAAGAGGAGGAGTACGACGACGACGAGGACGACCTCGAGGACATGGACGGGGGGGACAAGGAGCGGTAGCGAGAAGGGGTCCCCGGGGACCTGAGCGGCGCACGCCGGCTCGCCCGGGCCGGGCGCTGGCGTGTCGCGCGTCCCACCATGCCGCGGTTCACCTGGAGGGACGATCCCATCATCACGGGCCCTGATCCGGCGTCCGGCCGGTCAGGGCCCTACGTGTCTGCGAGGGGGGGCTGCATGGAACATCCCGACTGGCCGACCGGCCTGCCGCTGAACTTCGGCGGGCTCGGCGAGGAGTTCGCGTCGCTCGATCGGGCGCGGGCCATCGTGCTGCCCGTGCCGTACGACTTCAGCACGACCTACCAGGGCGGCACGCGCTGGGGCCCGCGCTCCATCCTCTCCGCCTCGCAGAACATGGAGCTCTGGGACGACGAGCTGGGTGCGACCTACCGGTCGGGGATCCACACGCTCCCCGAGGTCGAGCCCACCGCGCTGGGCCCGGAGGCCATGGCCGCGCGCGTCGAGCGGGCCGTGGGCTGGATCCTCGACCAGGCGCGCCTGCCGGCCGTCCTGGGGGTGAGCACAGCATCACCGCGGGCGCGGTGCGGGCCGCCGCGCAGCGCTTCGGCGGCCTCTCGGTGCTGCAGTTCGACGCGCACGCCGACATGCGCGACTCCTATCTCGACTCGCCGTACAGCCACGCCTGCGTGATGCGTCGCGTGCGCGAGCGCGTCCCGGCCGCGTCGGTCGGCATCCGCTCCTGCAGCGAGGAGGAGGCCGCCCTGCTGCGCGAACACCCGGTGCCGATCTGGAGCCCGCGCGCCTTCCGGGCGCTGGGAGGTGACTGGGAGCCCATCCTCTCCGCGCTGACCGACACGGTCTACGTGACCTTCGACCTCGACGCCCTCGACCCCTCGGTGCTGCCCGGGACCGGCACGCCCGAGCCCGGTGGCCTCGACTGGTACGAGGCCGTGGACCTCCTGCGCGCCGTGGCCGCCCGCTCCCGCATCGTGGGCTTCGACATCGTGGAACTGGCGCCCATCCCGGGGCAGGTCGCCTCGGACTTCCTGGCCGCGCGTCTCGCCTACCGGCTCATCGGTCTCGCGCTCGCGAGCCCGGGCGCCGGCGGGCCGAAGACGTAGCATCGGAGATCCTTCATGACCACTGCGACGAAGCGCCTCGTGCTGCGCAAGAACCAGGACCGCCGCGTGCGCGGAGGGCATCCCTGGATCTTCAGCAACGAGGTGGCCACGCTCGAGGGCGCGCCCGCGCCCGGAGACCTGGTCGAGGTGGCCGATGTCCGTGGCGCCTTCCTGGGCCGCGCCTACTACAACCCGCAGAGCCTGATCTGCGCGCGGGTCGTCACGCGCAAGCGCGACGAGGTGGACGCGGATCTCTTCGTGAAGCGCATGGAGCGGGCGGTGCGGCTGCGCGAGGCCGCGCTGCCGGGCGAGCGCGCACTGCGCGTCGTCTACGGCGAGTCCGACTTCCTCCCCGGCCTGGTCGTGGACCGCTATGGCGACCATCTCGCCGTGCAGGTGCTCACGCTCGGCATGGAGGTCAGGCAGGACCTGGTGCGCGAGGCGCTCGAGCGCGTGTTCGCGCCGCGCGGGGTCGTGCGCGTGGCCGATTCGCCGCTGCGCACGCTCGAGGGCCTGCCGCTCGAGCGGGGCGTCTGGTGGGGCGACGTGCCGGAACGCGTCGAGGTCGAGTTCGAGGGCTTCCAGCTCGAGGCCGACCTGCTGCACGGGCAGAAGACCGGGCTCTTCCTCGACCAGCGGCTGAACCGGCGCGTCGCCGAGCCGCGTGCCGCCGGCAAGCGGGTGCTCGACCTCTTCTGCTACCAGGGCGAGTGGGCGATGCACGCCGCGCGCGGGGGGGCGAGTCTCGGTGCTGGCGGTGGATTCCTCGGAGCCGGCGCTCGCCGCCGCCGCGCGCAACCTCGAGCGCAACGGCCTCGTGGACCGCGTGGGCCTGAGGCGTGGGGACGTCTTCGACGTGCTGCGCCAGCTCGAGCGGGCGGGGGAGCGCTTCGGGCTCGTGATCCTCGACCCACCCGCGCTGGTCAAGTCGCGCAAGCACCTGGCGGCCGGCGCCCGCGCCTACCGCGAGCTGAACCGCGCGGCGATGGCGGTGCTCGAGGAGGAGGGCGTGCTCATGACCTGCTCGTGCAGCCACCACCTCGACGACGCGCTCTTCCACCAGGTGCTGCTCGAGTCGGCCCGCGCCGCGCACCGGCCGTTCCGCGTCGTGGAGTGGCGCGCGGAGTCGCCCGACCACCCGCAACTCCTCGCCGTGCCCGAGACGCACTACCTGAAGTGCGCGGTGCTGCAGGCGGTGTAGGCGGCTGGGAGCGCCTGCCTACTCCGGCTTCTCGCCCGCCTTCTTCACCTCGTCCAGGTAGTTCATCCGCAGCTCGGTCAGGACCTGCTGGAGCACGCGCGCCTCGTCGGGCTCGAGGTTGCCGCGGGTGCGCGTCTCGAGGGCGGCCAGCGTGTCGATGGTGTCGCGCGCGGCCTCGAGGTTCTTGTCGATCTGGCGGGTGAGCGGGTTCATGAGCTTGCCGAGCGCCATCATGCCGCTCTGCTGCAGCCCCAGCAGGAGCTGCAGGAACAGCGCGGCCTGGCGCGAGGGGTTCGTCTCGGTCATCGGATCTCTCCTCCGGTCTGCGGTGGCGGGGCCAGGGCCTTGGCCTCCTCCCAGAGCGCGTCCAGTTCCTCGAGCGTGGCCTCGCCCGGACGGCGGCCCTGGGCGGCCAGCCGGCGTTCGATGTGCTGGAAGCGCTCGCGGAAACGGTGCGTGGCGGCGCGCAGCTCGCGCTCGGGGTCGATGGTGAGATGTCGCGCCAGGTTCACGACGGCGAACAGCAGGTCGCCGACCTCGCGCGCGAGCGCGGGGTCGGTGTCGCGGCCGAGCTCCTGCTCGAGCTCGCCCAGCTCCTCGTGGACTTTCGCGAGCGGCCCCGAAGAGTCGGGCCAGTCGAAGCCGACCGCCCCGGCCTTCTCCTGGATCCGGTAGGCGGCGACCAGCGCGGGCAGGCCCTTGGGCTGCTCGCCCAGCAGCGAGGCCTGGCCGTCCGCGCCGGTCTTCTCGCCCTTCTTGATCTCCTGCCACTGGCGGTAGGCGGCCTCGCCGTCCTTGACCGCCTCGCCGCCGTAGACGTGCGGGTGCCGGCGGATGAGCTTCGCGGCGGCACGCTCGAAGCCCTCGGCGATCCCGGGCCCGCCCTTCTCGCCGCTCAGTTCCAGGCAGAACAGGGCAAGGAAGCCGAGGTCGCCCAACTCCTCGACGGTGTGGTCCACGTCGCCCGAGCCGATGGCCTCGCCCGACTCGACGGCCTCCTCGACCAGGTAGGGCGTCATGCTCTCGAGGGTCTGCTCGCGGTCCCAGGGGCAGCCCTCGGGGCCACGCAGCCTGCGGCAGACCGCGACCAGATCGGAAAAGGCCTTCCGCTCGCGCTCGGTGGCTCCAGGATCGCTCATGCCTGCAGCATAACGGAGGGCTGCGCGAGCATCCAACGAACAGCCGGTGGGGCTTGGCACCGCAATGAGCCGCGCGAGGTCCGGGACCGGGAGCCATGCAGCGAACGCCCGCGGGTCGGCCATCCCGCAGGATGCGGGAAGGCCGACATGCGGTAGGCGCCCGGCGGCGACAGGATGTCGCCGCCAGCCGTGTTCGCGGAATGCCGCCCGGTCCCGGACCCCGCCCCCGAGAAAGCTCGCCGCCAGCCGTGTTCGCGGAATGGCGCCCGGCCCCGGACCCCGCCCCCCGAGAAGGCGCGCCTTCGTTTGCGCGTCCGCAGACGGCTCCCTATGCTACGTAACTTCTCCGGCGCATCTACGCCTTTCGCGGGGGATTCGCATGGGCATGCCCGTCTCGACCTGGGTCGAGGTGGACCTCGACCGCTTCTCGGCCAACCTGCGCGCCGTGCGCGCGCTGGTGGGCCTGGACGCGCCCGGCGGGGGCGACGCAGCGGGCCCCGTGGCGGATCCGGCGCGCGGCCTCCTGCTCGTGGTGAAGGCGGACGCCTACGGCCACGGCGCGGTCGAGATGGCCGAGGCGGCCGAGGCCGAAGGTGTGGCGTGCCTCGGGGTCGCCACGCTCCACGAGGGCATCCAGCTGCGCCAGGCGGGCTGCCGGCTGCCCATCGTGGCGCTCTCGCCGCTCCTGCCGAGCGAGATCAGCGAGGCGGTGGCGCACGGGCTCGACCCCACGGTGTGCGACCTGGGCTTCGCCCGCGAGCTGTCGGCCGAGGCGGTGCGCACGGGTCGCGCGGTGCGCTGCCACGTCGAGGTGGACACGGGCATGGGACGCACGGGCGTGGGCGAGCGCGAGGCGGAGGGCTTCCTCGGCACGCTCGCCGCGTTGCCGGGGCTGAGGCTCGCGAGCCTGTTCACCCACTTCCCCGACGCGGATGCGGAGGACCTCTCCTTCGCCGAGGACCAGGTGCGCCGCTTCCGCGCGCTGGCCGCGCGGTTGGCGGCCCGCGGCCTCGAAGCGCCGCGGCTCCACGCGGCCAACAGCGCCGGCACCGTCAACCTGCCCGATGCGCGCTTCGACTGGGTGCGCGTCGGACTGCTCGCCTACGGCCACCGCCCGCCGCACGCACGCGCAAGACTCGACCTGGGCCCCGTGATGTCGTTCAAGAGCCGGCTCGTCCAGGTCCGCGACCTACCCGCGGGCGTGCCCATCAGCTACGGCCGCTCCTACGTCACCGAGCGCCCGATGCGCGTGGGCGTGGTGGCCGTGGGCTACGGGCACGGCTACTCCTGGTTGCTCTCGAACCGCGGTCAGATGCTGGTGCGGGGGCGGCGCGTGCCGATCGTGGGGCGCGTGACGATGGACCTCACGATGGTGGACCTCACGCCGGTCCCCGAGGCGGGCGTGGGCGACGACGTCGTCCTCTTCGGGGACCAGGACGGGGCGTCGTTGCCGCTCGAGGAGGTCGCCGAGGGGAGCCGCACGCTCTCCTACGAGATCATGTGCACGATCGGCAAGCGGGTGACGCGCATCTACGTGCGCGGCGGCCGGCCGGTGAAGCTCACCTCGCTGGTGGGCGAGCGCGCCGAGTGGGTGGCGCAGGCCGCGGACCATTTCCGCATGCGGGCCGAGGCCGTGATCGCGGCGAAGCGGGGCTAGGGCATGCGCATCTTCCTCGTCATCCTGGACGGAGTCGGGATCGGCGCCCTGCCGGACGCCGCCGAATACGGCGATGCCGGCACGAACACGCTGCTGCACGTGGCCCAGGCGGTCGGTGGCCTCAGGCTCCCGCAGCTCGAGAGGCTGGGCCTCGGACGTCTGCTCGACCTGCCCGGCGTCCGTCCGCTCGCGGACCCGAGCGGAGCGCGCGGCCGGCTGGGGCAGCTCTCGAAGGGCAAGGACAGCACGACCGGGCACTGGGAACTGGCGGGGCACGTCACGGAGAAGCCCTTCCCGACCTACCCGCACGGGTTCCCGGAGGCGCTCCTCGAACGCTGGGTCAGGCGGGTCGGGCGCGGCTGGATGGCGAACGTCGTGGGCTCGGGCACGGACATCGTCGTGCGCCATGGCCTGGAGCATCAGCGCACCGGCCGGTACATCGTGTACACTTCCGCCGACAGCGTCTTCCAGGTCGCGGCGCACGAGGAGACCGTGCCGCTAGAGGAGCTCTACGAGGCCTGCCGCCGTGCCCGCGTGCTGCTCGACGGCGAGCACGCCGTCGGCCGCGTCATCGCGCGGCCCTTCACCGGGGAGCCCGGGAGCTACCGGCGCACGCCGAACCGGCGGGACTTCTCGCTCGAGCCCCCGGAGCCCACGCTGCTCGACCGGCTGGTCGCGCAGGGCGAACCGGTGGTCACCGTGGGCAAGGTGGACGACCTGTTCGCGGGACGCGGCGTGAGCGAGTCGCTGCACACCACGAGCAACGCCGAGGGGGAGGAGATCCTCGCCGGACTCGTCCGGCAGAGCGGGCGCGGTCTGGTGTTCGCCAACCTGGTGGATTTCGACCAGCAGTACGGCCACCGCAACGACCCGGTCGGTTTCGCCCGCGCGCTGGAGGAGTTCGACGAGCGCTTCGGGGAGCTGCGGGCCCACCTGAGGAGCGACGAGATGTGCCTGATCACCGCCGACCACGGCAACGACCCGACCGACGCGAGCACGGACCACTCCCGGGAGTACGCGCCGCTGCTGGTGGCAGGCCCGCGCGTGCGCGCGGGCGCCGACCTGGGCACGCGCGAGACCTCCGCGGACGTCGCGGCCACGATCGCCGAGGCGTTCGGCGTGGGGCGCGTCGCCGCCGGCCGGAGCTTCCTCAAGGAGGTGCGCTCATGAACATGACCCCCAAGGCGCTGATGGCGGAGGCGGTCAAGGCGCGCAAGCGCGCCTACGCGCCCTACTCGCGCTTCCCGGTGGGTGCCGCGCTGCTGGCGAAGGACGGCCGCGTGTATCTCGGCGGAAACGTGGAGAACGCCTCCTACGGGCTCACGATCTGCGCCGAGCGCAGCGCGGTGTGGAAGGCCGTGAGCGAGGGCGTGACCGAGTTCACCGCCATCGCCGTGACCGCCCGCGACGGCCGCGGTGCCCCGCCCTGCGGCTCGTGCCGGCAGGTGCTGCACGAGTTCGCTCCGAACGTGTGGGTCTACTGGCGCGACGCGCGCGGGCGCATCCTCAAGCGGAAGCTCACGGAACTGCTGCCGAACGCCTTCAACCTGGCGGACCTGAGGAAGCGATGAGCCGCGAACGCGAGGATCTGGTCGAGCTGATCACCCGGCAGGTGCTGCAGGCCCTGAAACGCGGGCCGGCGGCCGCCGGGAACCCGCCGGCAGCCCCGCGGGACGCGGCCGCGTGGCGCGCGACGCACGCGGTGCAGGACGCGGACCCCGCGACCGCCGACCGCTACCGTCTCTTCGGCGTCTCCACCTCGAGCGGGCCCGAGCACACGCGCGCGCTGCACGAGGCCGGTGCCGCGCGCGTGGTCGCGACCACGGGGTACAGCCCGGGCACGGACGGCCTCGCCTCGCTCATCGACCACACCCTGCTCAAGCCGGACGCGACCCGCGCGGACATCGAGAAGATCTGCCAGGAGGCGGCGCAGAACCACTTCGCCTCGGTCTGCGTGAACCCGGTGTGGGTGCCGCTCTGCCACGACCTGCTGAAGGGCAGCGGGGTGAAGGTGTGCACGGTGATCGGCTTCCCGTCGGGCGCGCACGCGCCCGACGTCAAGGCCTACGAGACGCGCCGCGCGGTGGAGCAGGGCGCCGAGGAAGTGGACATGGTCATCAACATCGGGGCGATGAAGTCCAAGGACTACGCGCTGGTCGAGCAGGACATCCGCGGCGTGGTGCAGGCCGCCGCTCCGGGCGCCCTGGTCAAGGTGATCCTCGAGACCTCGCTGCTGTCGCGCGAGGAGAAGATCATGGGCTGCACGCTGGCCAAGGCCGCGGGCGCGGACTTCGTCAAGACCTCGACCGGTTTCGCGGGAGGTGGCGCCACGGTCGAGGACATCGAGTTGATGCGCGAGACCGTGGGCCCCGAGATGGGCGTGAAGGCCTCGGGCGGGGTGCGCACGAAGGAGGACGCGGAGGCCCTGGTCGCCGCCGGGGCCACGCGCATCGGCGCCTCCGCGGGCGTGAAGATCGTGCGCGGCGAGAAGAACGAAGGGAAGGGTTACTGACCCCGATGCTCGATCCCCGCGAGTTCATCCGCGCCAAGCGCGACCGTCGCGTCCACGCTGCCGGGGACCTGCGTGAGTTCATCGCGGCCTACCTGCGCCGCGAGATCCCCGACTACCAGGTGAGCGCCTGGCTCATGGCGGCCTACCTCAACGGCCTCGACGAGTCCGAGACCGAGGCGCTGACCCTGGCCCTGCTGCACTCGGGGCGGACCTTCGACTGGAAGGGCCTCGGCCGTCCGTCCGCCGACAAGCACTCGACCGGCGGGGTGGGCGACAAGATCTCGCTCATCCTCGCGCCGCTCGTCGCGGCCTGCGGCGTGCTGGTCCCGATGGTCTCGGGGCGCGGGCTCGGCCACACCGGCGGCACGCTCGACAAGCTCGAATCCATCCCCGGCTTCCAGACCTTCCTCGAGCCCGACGTGATGCGTGCCCAACTCGACCGCATCGGCGTGGTGATGGTGGGGCAGGGGCCCGACCTCGCGCCCGCCGACGGCCTGATCTACGCCCTGCGCGACGTGACCTCCACGGTCGAGCGCGAGTACTTCATCGTGCCGAGCATCGTGAGCAAGAAGGTGGCGGAGGGAGCCGGGTCGCTGGTCTACGACGTCAAGTGCGGCAACGGCGCCTTCATGAAGACCCGCGAAGACGCCGCGCACCTCGCGCGCCGCCTGATCTCGGTCACGCGCTCGCTCGGCCGCCGGGCCGCCGCGCGCGTCACCGACATGAGCCAGCCGCTGGGCGCGGCCGTCGGGAACGCCCTCGAGGTGGAGGAGTCCATCGCCGTCCTCCGGGGCGGGGGCCCCGCGGACGTGCGCGCGCTCACCCTCGAACTGGCCGCGCTGATGCTGAGTCTCTCGGGCGCCGTTCCGGCCGCCGCAGCGCCGCAGCGCGCTCTCCAGGCGCTCGATTCGGGCGCGGCCTGGGAGTGCTTCGTCGAGCTGGTGCGCGCGCAGGGCGGCGACGCCGCTTGCGTCGAGCGGCCGGGCGGGCTGCCCGCGGCTCCCGTCGTCCTGCCCGTCACCGTCGCGGCTGGGGGCGTGCTCGAGGCGGTGGACAGCTTTGCCCTGGGCGAACTGGTGGTCGGCCTTGGCGGTGGCCGGCGCGCGAAGGAGGACGAGGTGGACCCGCGCGTGGGCCTCGTGGTGCGGTGCCGGATCGGCGAGCGCGTGAGCGCGGGGGACGTGCTCGCCGAGTTGCACCTGGCGAGGGGGGACGTGGCCGCCATCGAGCGCGCCCGGGCCTGCTTCCGCGTCGGCGACGGGCCGGCCACGGCGCCGGAGCTGGTGATCGAGCGCGTGGACTAGGATCAGACCGGGCCACCCCCGGTCGCGGATCTGGACGAGAGGCTTGCGAGCGACCCCGTGGCGCGGGCTCGCCGCGCCAGGAGGACCAGCCAGAGCGTGCCGGCCGCCGGCGCCACCCCCGGGAGCGGTGCCAGGCTAGCGGGGAGGCGAAGCGGGTGTGGCCGGCGGCGCCTCGTCGGGGGGTGGCACGCTCGCGGTGGAGGTGGGCTCGAGCGGTGCGCCCGGATGCTGCGTGCAGTACTCGACGGGCTCCGAGCCCGCGCTGTAGTTCTCGTTGGTGACGTGCGGACAGGCGTCGGTGGCCAGCATCCCGCTCTCCGTGCACACCAGACGTGAAACGGTGCCGGCGGGCTCGGGGAAGTCCTCGACGGGCCGGCCGCGCGTGGCCTCGATCATGAAGTCGGTCCAGATGGGCAGCGCCGCCCGGGCGCCCGTCATGCCGGGGCCGATGGTGCGCTTGTCGTCGTAGCCCACCCAGACGCCAGCGACCAGGCTCGGCACGAAGCCCACGAACCAGGCGTCCATGTAGTCGTCCATGGTGCCCGTCTTGCCCGCGGCCGGCAGCGTGAAGCCGCGCGCGCGCGCCGAGTACCCGGTGCCATGGTCGAGCGCGCTGCGGAGCATCGAGGTCATGACCGCGGCGGTCTCCTCGGAGAGCACCTCCACGGGGCGCGGCGCGTTCTTCTCGAGCACGTTGCCGGCCCGGTCCTCGACCTTGAGGATGTAGATGGGGTCGTTGCGGATGCCGCGGTTGGCGAAGACGGCGTAGGCGGTCGTGAGCTCGAGCAGGTTGACCTCGCTGGTGCCGAGCGCGAGCGAGAGGTTCTGGCCGAGCGGGCTCATGATCCCCAGGCGCCGCGCGTAGCTCGCCACCTGCGCCACACCCACCTGGCGCAGCAGCTTGATGGTCGGGACGTTGATGGACTGCTGCAGCACGTAACGCAGGGTGACGGGCCCCCGGTACTGGTGGTCGTAGTTGCGGGGCTCGTAAGGTTTGCCGTCCTCACCACCAGGAAACGAGACCGGCGCGTCCACCACGACGTCGGTGGGCTTGAAGCCATTGTCCATGGCGGCCGTGAAGACGAAGGGCTTGAACGCCGAGCCGGGCTGCCGCTGCGCCTGCACGGCGCGGTTGAAGTTGCTCTGGTTCCAGTCGCGGCCGCCGATGAGTGCGCGGACGCAACCGGTGTGCGTGTCCAGGGCCACGAAGGCGCTCTGGAGATACGGCGTGTTCTGCTGCGTGCCGGTGACGGGAGCCTGGCGCGGGGCTGAAGCCGGCGCGCGTGAAGCGCGGCTTCAGCTGGGTCTCGATCGCCGTCAGTTGACGGTCGAGCGCGCGCTCGGCGATCTGCTGCAGGTCCATGTCGAGCGTCGTCCAGACCTTGAGACCGCCCTCGTAGACCGCGTTCGAGCCATAGCGCTCGTCCAGGCGCAGGCGCACCAGCTCGACGAAGTAGGGTGCGCGGTCATTGCTCCAGCGAGCCGGCGTGACCCCCAGGGGCTCGCCCATGGCGCGGTCGAACTCCACCTGCGTGATGGCGCGCGTCTCCAGCATGTTGCGCAGCACCTTCGCCGCGCCGCGCGAGCGCGGCCCGGGAGCGGCGGCGCGGGGAGTAGAGGCTCGGATTCGCCGGGATCCCGGCGAGCAGGGCGCACTCGGGGAGCGTCAACTGCTGGATCGGCTTGTCGAAGAAGGTGCGCGCCGCCGCATCCACCCCGTAGGCGCCCTCCCCGAAGTAGATCTGGTTGAAGTACATCTCCAGGATCTGGTCCTTCGAGTAGTCGCGCTCCAGCTCGATCGCGAGGGCGACCTCCTTGAGCTTGCGGGTCAGCGTGCGCTCGTGGGTCAGGAAGAGGTTGCGGGCGAGTTGCTGGGTGATGGTGCTGCCGCCCTGCATGGCGTGCCGGTGCAGCGCGTTGTTGACCGTGGCGCGTGCGATCCCCCACAGGTCCACGCCCCAATGGTCGTAGAAGCTCCGGTCCTCGGTCGCCAGCGTGGCGTTGACGAGGTGGCGCGGGATCCTGCTGCAGCGGCCACCGGGGAGCGGTTCTCCTTGTAGAACTCGTGGAGCACCCGGCCGCGCACGTCGTAGACGGTCGTCTTGACGGGCGTCTGGACCGTGGTCACCTGCTCCGGCGAGGGCAGGTCGCGGCGCAGCCACTGGACCACGCCGAAGGTCGCGCCGGCCGAGCCGAAGACGGCGATGACGACGATGGCGAGGAACAGCCTCCAGGGGAAACGGGAGGCCGCGCGGACGGCCGCATGCTCCATCGAGGCGAGTCTTGTGGGAGTCTGCATCCGCCGGGAGCGTAGAACGCTTCGCATCGTCCTGCAACGCGGCCGGGGCACCCCGGGCGCCCGCGCTCCGCGTGCGGCCGCGGCCGGGCCGATGTCGGTTGCCGCCGTGGGATGGCCCCTCTAGAATCCGCGCCGTGGTCCGGATGGACGGCAAGGAGAACCCATGGCCCCGCGAGCGATGAGCCCCGACGATCAGACTGACCCTGCTGTCCCGCGGTACGGTGGAGATCCTGCCCGACGCGGCGCACCCTGCTCGAGCGCCTGCGCCTCGGTGCGCGCGAGGGCCGTCCGCTGCGCGTCAAGCAGGGGTTCGATCCCACGGCGCCGGACATCCACCTCGGTCACAGCGTGGGGCTGAGGAAGCTGCGGCAGTTCCAGGATCTCGGCCACCAGGTCGTGCTCATCGTCGGTGACTACACCGGCATGGTGGGCGACCCGAGCGGTCGCAGCAAGGTGCGGCCCCAGCTCACCCCGCCGGAGGTCGAGTCCAACGCGCGCACCTACCTCGAGCAGTTCTTCCGCGTGCTCGACCCGGCGCCCCGGGCGCCGCGCCTCCCGGTCGAGGTCCACCGCAACGGCGAGTGGTTCTCGGTCATGGACTTCATGGACGTGATGCGGCTCGCCTCGCAGTACACGGTGGCGCGCATCCTGGAGCGGGACGACTTCGCCAAGCGCATGCGCGAGCAGCAGCCCATCAGCCTGCACGAGCTGTTCTACCCGATCATGCAGGGCTACGATTCCGTGGCGATCCACGCGGACGTGGAGCTCGGAGCCACCGAGCAGAAGTTCAACCTGCTCGTGGGGCGGGTGCTGCAGGAGATCCACGGCCAGCCACCGCAGATCGCGCTGACGCTGCCCGTGCTGCCCGGGCTCGACGGCGTGCAGCGCATGAGCAAGAGCCTCGGCAACTACGTCGGCGTCGCGGACGCGCCGGGCGACATGTACGGCAAGGTGATGAGCCTGCCGGACGCGGTCATGAAGCTCTACTGGCGGCTCGTGACCGACGCCGACGAGGCCGAACTCGCCGCGGTGGAGCGCGATCTGGCGGACACGGCCGTCAATCCGATGTCGGTCAAGAAGCGGCTTGCTCATCGCATCGCGCGCATCTACCACGGCGCCGCGGCCGCGGATGCCGCGCAGCGCGATTTCGAGGCGCAGTTCAGCCGGCGCGAGACGCCGGAGCACCTCGAGGAGTTCGGTCCGGACGAGCTGGCGAAGGCGCTCGGACACGCGCCAGCCGCGGGGATCGTGGAGGTCCTCGTCGCCAGTGGCATCGCGGCCTCGAAGAGCGCCGCGCGGCGTCTGGTCGAGCAGCACGCGGTGAGCGTGGATGGGGAGAAGGTGGGAGCGCTGGATTTCCCGATCGACCCGGACAGGGCCTTCGTGGTGCGGGCGGGACGGCAGATGAAGCGTTTCCGCCCCGCGAGCTAGCGCGAGCCACCCGCCGCCGGGAGCGATCCGTCATCTTGCAACTCATTGATGGGGCATCGTTTGACGTGTGCGTTGGCCCGCAGGTTGACAACCCCGGTCGTGTCGACTACATTGCCCCGGCTGCAGGGAAGAAACCCTCCGGAATCAGAAAGCACTTGACTCCTGACGTGTCCGAAGGCTAGATTCCCCGTCCGCCTTTTCCCCTGGGAAAGGCGCTGAGATGACTTCGCTCTTTGAAAACTGAATAGCGCGCGAACTTACTGAAGGCCCGTGCGAGGTCCCGACCTCACGCGCTGTCTGGCGTGGGCGTCGGTTTCAATATCCTTGCTAATGATCCGTGCGGAGGGCTTCGGCCCGACGCATGATCTCCGAATTTTCACCACGGAGAGTTTGATCCTGGCTCAGAACGAACGCTGGCGGCGTGGATTAGGCATGCAAGTCGAACGCGAAAGAGGGGGCAACCCCTCGAGTAGAGTGGCGAACGGGTGAGTAACGCGTGAAGAACCTGCCTTCGAGAGGGGGATAACACTCCCAACGGGGTGCTAATACCGCATGAGACCACGGGTCCACCTGGGCCTGAGGTCAAAGGTGGCCTCTGCTTGCAAGCTACCGCTCGAAGATGGCTTCGCGTCCCATTAGCTAGTTGGCGGTGTAATGGACCACCAAGGCGACGATGGGTAGCTGGTCTGAGAGGATGGTCAGCCACACTGGGACTGAGATACGGCCCAGACTCCTACGGGAGGCAGCAGTCGAGAGGCTTTGGCAATGGGGGAAACCCTGACCAAGCGACGCCGCGTGGAGGATGAAGGCCCTTGGGTTGTAAACTCCTTTTGCTGGGGAAGAAATGCGATCAGGTGAACAATCTGGTCGTTTGACGGTACCCAGCGAATAAGCTCCGGCTAACTCCGTGCCAGCAGCCGCGGTAACACGGGGGGAGCAAGCGTTGTTCGGAATCACTGGGCGTAAAGGGCGTGTAGGCGGTCAGGTAAGTGGAATGTGAAATGCCCCGGCTCACCCGGGGACCGGCATCCCAAACTGCCTGGCTTGAGTATGGGAGAGGATGGAGGAATTCCTGGTGTAGCGGTGAAATGCGTAGATATCAGGAGGAACACCGGTGGCGAAGGCGTCCATCTGGCCCAATACTGACGCTGAGGCGCGAAAGCTAGGGGAGCGAACGGGATTAGATACCCCGGTAGTCCTAGCCGTAAACGGTGATCACTAGGTGTTGGGGGCATCGACCCCTCCAGTGCCGCAGCTAACGCATTAAGTGATCCGCCTGGGGAGTACGGCCGCAAGGTTGAAACTCAAAGGAATTGACGGGGGCCCGCACAAGCGGTGGAGCATGTGGTTTAATTCGACGCAACGCGAAGAACCTTACCCAGACTTGACATGCACTAGACTGGTGTGGAAACACACCTTTCCTTCGGGACTGGTGCACAGGTGCTGCATGGCTGTCGTCAGCTCGTGTCGTGAGATGTTGGGTTAAGTCCCGCAACGAGCGCAACCCTTGTCCTTAGTTGCTAACGGGTAATGCCGAGCACTCTAAGGAGACTGCCGGTGATAAACCGGAGGAAGGTGGGGATGACGTCAAGTCCTCATGGCCCTTACGTCTGGGGCTACACACGTGCTACAATGGCCGGTACAAAGGGTTCCGATACCGCGAGGTGGAGGCAATCCCAAAAAACCGGTCTCAGTTCGGATTGCAGTCTGCAACTCGACTGCATGAAGTCGGAATCGCTAGTAATCGCTGATCAGCAGGCAGCGGTGAATACGTTCCCGGGCCTTGTACACACCGCCCGTCAAGCCACGAAAGTCGGCAGCACCCGAAGTCGCTGTGCCAACCGCAAGGGGGCAGGCGCCTAAGGTGAGGCTGGTGATTGGGGCTAAGTCGTAACAAGGTAGCCGTACCGGAAGGTGCGGCTGGATCACCTCCTTTCTAGGGAGACCCGTCGCCCGGCTTTGCCGGGTGGCAGTTCCCAGGTCGAACCTCCCGGGTCTTCAGACTCGCGCGCTATTCTCTCTCTTTCTGGAACCTGGGGCTGGGATGAGCCTGGCCGGTACGCCGGCCGGGCTCGATTCATCCCGCCAGGCTTGGCCAGGCTCGGGTCCCTCGAGGGCCGATCGCGAGGGGGGGTGGGACGGGGCGACCCGTGGCACCTCGCGCTCAATCTCTTCGGCAGTCGCTGCTGAGGTGTGGGCCTGTAGCTCAGTTGGTTAGAGCGCACGCCTGATAAGCGTGAGGTGGGTGGTTCGAGTCCACCCAGGCCCACCAACGTGCTGGCCCACGGCTGGACCTGGCTCTGCCGGGGATCCACCGCTGGTCCCGCTCCGGGGATATAGCTCAATTGGGAGAGCGCCGGCTTTGCAAGCCGGAGGCTGCGGGTTCGAGCCCCGCTATCTCCACCAGATTCGAGAGAGGGTCGACGCGGCGCAAGCCGGGGCGACCTCGATAGATCTTGGCGCCGCACGGGCGCCCCGACACCGGGGCGGCCCCAGGGCGCACACGGTCGGCACCGGCACCGCCGGGCGCGGATCCGTGCATCGATCTTTGACAACCGAATACGAGACGCTGGGTAAACACAGTAGCGCCTTAGTAATATTTTCCGGTCAAGCTACTAAGGGCGCATGGTGGATGCCTTGGCACGAGAAGGCGATGAAGGACGCGGTAAGCTGCGATAAGCCTCGGTGAGACGCAAACAGTCTTCGACCCGGGGATGTCCGAATGGGGAAACCCGGCGGGAGTCATGTCCCGTCATCGTCCGCTGAATCCAATAGGCGGAACGAAGCCAACGGGGGGAAGTGAGACATCTCAGTACCCCCAGGAAGAGAAAGAAAACTCGATTCCCCTAGTAGCGGCGAGCGAAAAGGGAACAGCCTAAACCCGAGCACGCTTGCGTGCGGAGGTGTTGCGGGATCCAGAAGGCGTAAGCCGGGAAGTCAAAAACCAACACGCTAGCCGAACCGTCTGGAAAGACGGACCACAGAAGGTGACAGTCCTGTAGGCGAAAGCGCGTTGGCTTCCTGTCTGGACACCCAAGTACCGCAGGACACGAGAAATCCGGCGGGAATCTGCGAGGACCATCTCGTAAGGCTAAATACTCTCTCGTGACCGATAGCGAACTAGTACCGTGAGGGAAAGGTGAAAAGGACTCCAGGTGGAGAGTGAAATAGAACCTGAAACCATGCGCCTACAAGCGGTCGGAGGCTTAATGCGGGGCTTGCTCCGCAAGCGGCTGACGGCGTGCCTTTTGCATAATGATCCGGCGAGTTACTCGTCTGCAGCAAGGTTAAGCGTCTATGACGTGGAGCCGAAGCGAAAGCGAGTCCGAAATGGGCGATTAGTTGCAGGCGGTAGACCCGAAGCCTATGTGATCTACCCATGGCCAGGATGAAGCGGATGTCAAAGTCCGTGGAGGTCCGAACCGGTTAACGTTGAAAAGTTATCGGATGAGCCGTGGGTGGGGGTGAAAGGCCAATCAAACTAGGTGATAGCTGGTTCTCCCCGAAATATGTTTAGCCATAGCCTCGCGAAATTGTGTCTCGGAGGTAGAGCACTGATT
>CAVQXP010000002.1:202500-461538 GCA_963717935.1 Candidatus Eiseniibacteriota bacterium
CGGGGCCGCCCGCACAACCTCCTTGCGCACATGGGGATGTTCGTGGTCAGCTTGCCTGCACCTCCTCGGCACGGGTACTGCATCAGCAGGGGGGTACGGTCCCCGGAACGTCGGGGTGCGCGGAGCGATGTCTTGAAGGGAGGTGCGACGATGCGGTTCTCGCGATGGCTGTTCCTGATCGCGCTGGCGTCGCTGGTGCTTTCTCCCGCGGCGGGGCGCGCACAAGGCGTGACGTCCGAGCGTGTCCACATGGCGATCGAGGAGACCGACCGCCGCATCGAGCTGGCAGAGACGGTCGTCTCGACCTCGGATGACGCGCAGGCGCGCGGCGAGCTCGGGCTGGCGAGGGACCTTCAGGGGCGCGCCAAGTCCGCGGCCGCTTCCGAGCTGTTCATCATGGCCGGACAACTCACGGGCCAGGCGCGTGGACATGCGGATCGCGCCATCACGCTCGTGCGCGGCCTGCCGGCCCCCGACCGCGTGATGGCCCAACTCGAGCGCACCCGCGAGATGCTCGACCAGGCCGGGCAGCGCATCCAGGAGTGCGGGGATGACCGCGCGCGGGCGATGCTGCGTGTGGCCCTCGAGATGCAGGGACGCGCCGAGAGCGCGGAGCAGTCGAGTCGCCACCTGGGCGCCCTGCAGTTGACGATGGGCGCGCGCGAGAGAGGTCTACGGGCCCTCCGGCTGTGTCGCATGGAGGAGAGCGTGCAGGTGGCCGCCGAGCACGCCCTGGGCCGGACCGACGAGGCGCTCGCGCGTGTCCGGGAGCAACTGGACTCCGAGGCCGGCCGTGCGGCTCCCCCGATGGCGCGCGAGGCGCTGACCCGGGCCATTGCACTGCAGGATGAAGCGTCGCGACAGTTCCGGGACGGGCACTGCGAGGCCAGCTTGCAGCTCACGCTGACCGCTCGTCGCCTCGCGCACCGCGCCGTGGGGCGCGGGTCCCGGACGCGGTAGTCGGTGCGGGCCGCGCTCCGACCCTACCACCGTATGGAGCCACAGGAAGCTCTGGATCGGGCCCGTCCACCCGCGCCCCGCGGCAGGACTGGCCTCTGGCGCTGCGTCTGGTGGGCCCATCTCGCTCTCGTCCTGGTCGCGTCGCCGCTCGTGGGCGGTGCCGCCGCGGTCGCGTCGCCTGCGGACGATTCGACCGCTTCCGCTACGCCGCCCGACTCCCTGCGCCCGGTGGTCGAAACCCGCGCCGCGCCGGACACGGCGCGATGGCGCGTCGAAGCCGGGATCGGCACGGACATCACCAACGAGCAGTTCCATGGTGATTCGACCGCTTCCGCTACGCCGCCCGACTCCCTGCGCCCGGTGGTCGAAACCCGCGCCGCGCCGGACACGGCGCGATGGCGCGTCGAAGCCGGGATCGGCACGGACATCACCAACGAACAGTTCCATGGTGATTCGACCGCTTCCGCTACGCCGCCCGACTCCCTGCGCCCGGTGGTCGAAACCCGCGCCGCGCCGGACACGGCGCGATGGCGCGTCGAAGCCGGGATCGGCACGGACATCACCAACGAACAGTTCTATGAGGATGCCTTCCTGGCCGATACGACGGCCTTCGGGAGGCGGCTGATCAGCACGCCGGAGGCGCGCTACGCAGGCGTGTTCGACGTGCGGCTCGAGGGCACGCGCGCCCGCCGCGCCTTGCGCTACCGACTCCACCACGCACTGAGTCTGGGGGATCTGCTGCAGCGCGGCGTGCTCGACCTCGACTACAGCCACGACTTCGCGCCGGACTGGCGGCTTCGCTTCGCTCCACGTGCCGAGTTGCGCCACGACCGCACCTTCGGCCGCGACCTGACGGAAGCGCGGGAGGGTGCCACCGCCCGGCTGCGCCACACGGTCCGCGGCGACGACACGTTCGCCGAGTTGGGTCTCGGCGGTGACTTCCTGCGCACGTGGGGGCGGGGGGCGGACTTCATCCTCGACCGGAACGCCGGATCCGTGTCGCTCGCGCTCGACCACTTCGGGCTCCAGCCCGGGGAGTGGCGCCTGGGTTGGAATCTCGTGGTGCGCTCTTTCCCGGATTCCTCCGAGCGGAGCCATCTCGAGCACGGTTGGGAAGGGCGCTGGCGGCACGTGACGGCCGGGGGACACGCGCTCGCGCTCGAGACGGCAGGCGCGCGCCGTGCCACGCTCGCGGCCGCTCCCACCACCCGCGACCGGTTCTGGGAGGGGAGCGTGGCGCTCGATCTGGAGCTGTGGTCGCTGGCGACGTGGTCGTGGCGCACGCGGGTGGAGGGGGGGGTGCTGCGCTACGACCGTGAGGACAGCCTGCTGTACCTCGGCACGCGCGTGCTCCGCGGGCGCATGGGGCCCCGCCTGCAGAGCGCCGCCGGATGGAGTCTGGGGCTCGCCGCGCGCGGCGAGCGGCTGGAGAGCCCCCGTGATCCGGGTGAGGAATACGTCGAGACCGGTGGCGAGCTGGCCTTCGAGTGGCTCGGCCGTCGCGGTTGGTGGAGCCTGGCGCCAGCGGCCGGCTGGCGCCAGTATCTCGGCCCGCCGGACGGACTGGATTCGGCCTTGCTGTCCGGCATCCACTCCTCTTTCGCCTTCTACGAGCTCGCCGTGTTCGGGGATCAGCCGCTCCCGGGCTCGCTGTGCCTTCGCCTGGCAGGGGTAGGCCGGACGGAGGCCCACAGCAACGGCACGGAGGACGCGCGCAGCCTTTACTTCTCTCTGGACCTGCGTAGACTCTTCTGACGGTTCGCCACCCCAGGCTCCTGGAGACTCTGCCCATGCCCACCCGTCGAGGTGTTCTCGCGTTCGTGCTGGGCGGAGTGCTGCTCGGTCTTGCGATGCTCGGGGTCGCCCTGAACCTGCGCCGCCCGGCGGTCGCGCGGCTCTCCGCGCCGGTCGTGCTCGTCTTCGATGTCCCCGAGGCGCTCTCCGAAGGACCGTCTCCGGCGCGCTCGGTCTTCCTGGGGCCGCGTCGGCGCGCCCGTTACACCACGTACGACGTGCTGCGCGCCCTGCGTCACGCGGCGGACGACGACCAGGTGAGCGGCCTCGTCCTGCACGTGGGCTCGCTGGACTGGGGCTGGGCGAAGATCGGCGAGGTGCGCGACGCGGTGGCGCGCTTCCGGCAGGCCGGCAAGCCGGTTTACGCCAGCATCACCGGTGGGGGGGACCGCGAGTACCTGCTGGCCTCGGTGGCCGGCACGGTCGCGATGCCGCCCACCGCCGTGCTCCAGCTCGACGGCCTCGTGGCCACGGCGACCTACTTTCGCGGGGCGTTCGACAAGTTCGGCGTGAGCCCGAACTTCGCGCACGTCGGGCGCTTCAAGTCCGGCGTCGAGCCGTATACGCGCACCGGCATGTCGCCCGAAGCGCGCGCGGATCTCGGCACCCTGCTGGACGACCTCTACGGGGCGCTGCTCGACAGCCTGGGCAGCGCGCGCCGTCTGCCGCGCGATTCGGTGGCCCGGCTCGTGGACGAAGGCCCGTTCACGTCCGCGGAGGCCTGGCAACGCGGCCTGCTCGACACTCTTCTCTACGACACCGAGGTGGACACGCTCGCCCTGCACCGCGGCGGCCGGCGGCTGCCCAGCGTGACTTTCGCCCGCTACCTCGCCGGCTTGTCGGCGCCTTCGCGCGGGAGTCGCGTGGCGCTGGTGGTCGCCGAAGGAGCGATCGTGGGCGGCCGCAGCCGGCAGCTGCCCGGACAGGATGCGGACCTCGGTTCGGAGACGGTGATCGAGGCGCTGCGGCAGGCCCGCACGCGCAAGGCCATCAAAGCCATCGTGCTGCGGATCGACAGCCCGGGCGGGATGACGGGCCCTTCGGACGACATCTGGCGCGAGGTCCAGCGCTGCCGGGTGGTCAAGCCCGTCATCGTGAGCATGTCCGACGTGGCGGCCTCGGGCGGCTACTACTTCGCCGTCGCGGCCGACAGCATCGTGGCCTCGCCCGCGACGCTCACGGGCTCGATCGGCATCTACGGCGGCAAGTTCAACATCCTGGGCCTCTATCGCAAGCTCGGCCTGAACGTGGAGACCGTCTCGCGCGGCCGTCACGCGGAGATGCTTTCGCCCTACCGCGACTTCTCGCCCGAGGAAGCCAGGCGTTTCGAGCAGGGCCTCGAGAGCTTCTACCGGGGCTTCGTGGCCCGCGTGGCCCGGGGCCGGCGGTTGTCGGAGGCCGCGGTGGACTCGGTGGCGGCGGGCCGCGTCTGGACCGGGGAAGCGGCGCGGGCGCACGGTCTGGTGGACCGGCTGGGCGGGCTCGAGACGGCCTTCGTGATGGCGCGCTCTCTGGCGCGCGTCCCGGCGGGCGAGGCGTTGGTGGTCGAGCGCTACCCGCGCGTGCGGCGCTCGTTCCTCGAGCGCCTGCTCGAGGGCCTCGTCCTCGGGGACGACGAGACCGACGCCGCGCTCTCCCTGCCGCCGATGCTGCGGGCCTGGGCCGCGGTCGAGCGCTTCCCGACGGGCGAGCCCCTCGCGATCATGCCGTACCGGCTCGAGGTGCGCTGAGCTTCCTGGCCGGTCCCGTCTCGTCCCAGGCCGCCATCCCCGGCTTCATCTTGCCGTTCGTGATGCGATCGCGCAGGAAGTCGTCGGTCCACCCGGGGCTGTCCGCGAGCTTCGAGGCCTTCCAGTTCGGCGCCGGGTCGCTCATCCGCGTGACGTGGCCCGAGCCGTCCGGTTGCGCGTCGGGCGTAGGTTCGGATGCTGCAACCTCTTCGATGCGCCCGGCGGCTGGCGGCTCGATCGAGCATCCAGGCACGGCCGCGCTTGACCCGTTCTCGAGCGGGGTGGTAGATTCCGTTGCCGCATAGCCTTACGGTCAACACGGTTTGCATTTCCCTCCGAGCAAGTTCCCACGATTGCCGCACGATCCGCACTGGCGGGGAGGTGTCTTTTGAAGGAGTTCACCACCGCTCAGATTCGCAACGTCGCTCTCGTCTCGCACCACGGTGTCGGCAAGACGTCGTTGGCCGAGGCGATGCTGTTCAATGCGAAGGCGACCACCCGGCTCGGCCGCATCGCGGACGGGACCACGCTGCTCGACTACGCCACCGACGAGCTCCAGCGCCAGATCACGATCAACCTCAAGCTGGCGCAATTCGAGTGGCAGGGGCACAAGATCAATCTGCTCGACACCCCGGGCTACCCCGACTTCGTGGGTGATGTCTACAGCGCGCTGCGCGTGGCCGACTCCGCCATCCTTCTCGTGCGCGGGGCCAGCGGCGTCGAGGTGGGCACCGAGGTGGTCTGGGAAGTGGTGCGCCAGGAGAAGACCCCGGTCCTGGTCGCGGTCAACATGATGGACAAGGAGCACGCGGATTTCGACACGGCGGTGCTCTCGCTGCGCAAGCGCCTGGGCATCAACGCGGTGCCGGTCCAGCTCCCGATCGGCCAGGCAGAGGCCTTCCACGGCATCGTGGACCTGATCGAGAACAAGGCCTGGGTCTTCTCCGGCAAGGGCATGGAGGAGAAGAGCGAGTCCGCACCCATCCCCGGCGACATGACGGCCAAGGTCGCCGAGGCCCGCAACCACCTGCTCGAGGAGGCCGCCACCGGCGACGAGGGGCTCATGAACAAGTTCCTCGAGACGGGCGAGCTCACCGTCGAGGAGATCCGGCGTGGCCTCACGTTGCGCGTGGTCCAGCGCGACCTCTCGCCGGTGTTCTGCTGCGGGGCCTACCACAACCAGGGCATCCGCGAACTCCTCGACGAGGTCGTGGACCTGCTGCCCTCGCCACTCGACGTGGCGCCCGTGACGGGCAAGGCGAACGGCGCGGAGATCGTCTGCAAGCCGGACCCGGCTGAACCCGTGGCGACGATGGTGTTCAAGACCCTCTCCGAGCAGCACCTCGGCGACCTCTCCCTGGTGCGCGTCTACTCCGGGCACCTCGAAGCCGGCAAGGAGCTGGCAAACACCACGCGGAACCGCTCCGAGAAGACCGGCACGCTCTACCACCTCGTGGGCAAGGAGCGCATCGAGTGCAAGAGCGCGGTGGCCGGCGACATCGTGGCCGCGGTGAAGCTCCGCGAGACGCACACCGGCGACACGCTGGCCGACAAGGCGCGGCCGGTCCTGCTCCCGCCCCCGGACTTCCCCGCGCCGGTGACCGCGGAGTGCGTGCGGCCCAAGAGCAAGGGCGACGAGGAGAAGATGGCGCAGGGGCTCAACCGCCTGCACGAGGAGGACCCCACCTTCAGCCGGGCCTACGAGGTCAGCACCAAGGAGACGCTCGTCACCGGCATGGGGGACCTGCAGTTCGACGTCATGGTGGACCGGCTCAAGAAGCGTTTCGGCGTCGAGGTCCTGCTGCAGCGGCCGCGGGTGCCCTACCGCGAGACCGTCCGGGGCACGGCCAAGGGCGAGTACCGGCACAAGAAGCAGACGGGCGGCCGCGGCCAGTTCGGCGAGGTGCACCTGCGGGTCGAGCCCCGCAAGCGCAGCGAGGGCTTCGCATTCCTCGACGAGGTCAAGGGCGGCGTGGTGCCCAACCAGTTCATCCCGGCGGTCGAGAAGGGCGTCGTCGCCGGCATGGAGAAGGGTCCGATCGCCGGCTATCCGGTCGTGGACGTGGCGGTCGCGCTCTACTTCGGCAAGCACCACGACGTGGATTCATCGGAGATGGCGTTCAAGATCGCGGCTGAGACCTGCTTCCACCAGGTGATGATGGAGGCCAACCCGATCCTGCTCGAGCCCATCGAGGAGATCGCCGTGCGCGTGCCCGAGGAGTTCCTCGGCGACGTGATGGGCGACCTCTCCTCGCGGCGCGGCAAGATCCTGGGGACCGACGCGGACGGTTCGCACCAGATCATCCGGGCGCTGGCGCCGACCTCGGAGATCTACAAGTACGCGACCCACCTGCGCTCGCTGACGCAGGGCCGGGGCATGCACTCGGCCCGGCTCTCTCACTACGAGGAGGTGCCGCGCGAGTTGACCGAGAAGGTCGTTGCCGCGGTGCGAGCCGAGAAGGAGGCAGGGGCGAACGCCGGTTAGGCGGCGCTCCCGGAACCCATGTCCGGCCACTCTAAATGGGCGACGATCAAGCGGAAGAAGGCTGCGACCGATCAGGCCCGTGGCAAGGTGTTCTCCAAGTACATCAAGGAGATCACGCTCGCGGCCCGGGGCGGTCCCGATCCGAACATCAACCCGCGGCTGCGCAGCGCCATCTCGGCGGCCAAGTCCGTCAACATGCCGGCGAACAACATCGATCGCGCCATCCAGCGCGGCGCCGGCCTGGAAGAGGGCGTGCACTTCGAGGAGACGCAGTACGAGGGGTACGGGCCGGGTGGCGTGGCCCTGCTCGTCGAGGTGGCGACCGACAACCGCAACCGAACGGCAGGCGAGATCCGCCACACCTTCACCAAGCACGGCGCGGCGCTGGGTGAGGCCGGCAGCGTGGCCTACCTGTTCAAGCCGCGCGGCGTGATCCTCGTGGAGAAGGCCGCGCTGGACGAGGAGGCCCTCATGGAGATCGTGCTCGAGGCCGGGGCCGACGACGTCTCCAGCGAGGGCGACGCCTACGAGATCCTCACCCCGCCCGCGCAGTTCGAGGCCGTGAAGGAGGCGCTGGCCGCGAAGTCGGTGCCCACGCAGAGCGCCGAGCTCACCAAGATCGCCAGCCTGCTGGTCCCGGTCACGGAGAAGGTGGCCGAGTCGCTGCTGAAGCTGGTGGACACGCTCGAGGACCACGACGACGTGCAGAAGGTGTACGCCAACTTCAGCATGTCCGACGAGCTGATGGCGAAGCTCTCGCGCTGACGCCCGGCGCGGAGTCCAGCCCGGACGATTCATGAAGCGCGTTCGCAGCAGCGGTTCATGAATGGTCCGGGCTAAGGGGGGGACGGACGCCATGAGGGTGCTGGGCCTCGACCCCGGCAGCCGGCGGACGGGCTACGGGGTGGTCGAGCGCGACGGCAGCCTGTTCCGCGCGCTCGCCCACGGGGTGTTCGCCCCGCCCGCCCGCCTCGATCTGGCGCACCGCCTGCACGCCATCGCCATGCGCGCCGGCGAGGTCATGGACGCGCAGCAGCCCGACGCGGTCGTCATCGAGGAGGCTTTCTACCACGAGAGCGTGCGCTCGACCCTGGTGCTGGGCCACGTCCGCGGCGCGCTGCTGGTGGCCGCGGTGCAGCGCGGGCTCGCGCTCGCCGAGTACAGCCCCCGCGAGATCAAGCTGAGCGTCACCGGCTCGGGCGCGGCCTCGAAGGACCAGGTCGCCTTCATGGTGCGCCGCCTGCTCGGTCTGAAGGGCGCCCTTTCGCCCGACGCCTCCGACGCGCTCGGTGCCGCGATCTGTCACCTGCAGCGCGCGCGCCACAGCGAGCCGGCGCGCGCCATGACGGCCGCGGCGAAGAGCCTCGAGGCGCTGCTCAAGGGCCGGGCCCGGCGATGATCGCCTCGCTGCGCGGCACCTTGCTCGAGAAGACGCCCGGCGCCTGCGTGCTCGAGGCGGGCGGGGTCGGCTACCTGGTCCAGGTCTCGAGCCACACGGCCGCCGGCCTGCCGGCCGCGGGCCAGCCCGCGTTCCTGCGCACGCGCCAGATCGTGCGCGAGGACGCGGTCCAGCTCTTCGGCTTCGCCGCCGCGGAGGAACTCGAGCTCTTCGACCTGATGATCGCGGTGAGCGGCGTGGGACCGCGGCTCGCGCTCGCCGTGCTCTCGGGGCTCCGGCCGCAGGCGCTGCGCCGCGCCATCCGCGAGGAGCAGGTGGGGTTGCTCACCAGCGTGCCCGGCATCGGCAGGAAGACCGCCGAGCGGCTGGTCGTGGAGCTGCGCGACAAGCTCGAGGCGCTCCCCGTGCCCGGGGGCGCGGAGCCCGCGCGGGATGGCGGCCTGCTGCCGCGCTCGGAGCGCTGGAACGATGCCGTCGCGGCGCTCACGCGCCTCGGGTACACTGCGGCGCAGGCACAGGAGGCCGTGCGCCGGGCCGCCGGGGCCGAGGAGGATCCGTCGCTGGAGCAACTGGTGCGCCGTGCCCTGGCCCTGCTGGGGCGGCCGGCCACCTCAGGCAAGGAGAGGCAGTGAGTCCGAGCGCGCGCCGCACGCCCGACCCGGCGTCACCCCCGTCCCACGACCGCGTCGCCGACCCCGAGGCGCTGCCCGAGGACCTCCAGGAGGAGCAGCGGCTCCGTCCCCTGGTGCTCGATGAATTCGTCGGGCAGCCGGGGCTCAAGGAGCAGCTGCGCATCTTCATCGAGGCCGCCCGGCGCCGTGGCGACGCGCTCGATCACGTGCTCTTCCACGGCCCCCCCGGGCTCGGCAAGACCACGCTGGCCTCGATCCTCGCGCACGAACTCGGCGTGGACATCACCCACACCTCGGGGCCGGTCATCGAGCGCCCCGGCGACCTGGCCGGGCTGCTGACGAACCTGCCGCCGCGCGGCATCCTGTTCGTGGACGAGATCCACCGCATGAGCCCGGTGATCGAGGAGTACCTCTACCCGGCGCTCGAGGACTTCACGATCGACATCATGCTCGACCGCGGTCCCAGCGCCCGCTCGCTCAAGATCAACCTCGAGCGCTTCACGCTGGTCGGCGCCACCACGCGCTCGGGCCTTCTGTCCGCGCCGCTGCGCGCGCGTTTTGGCGTCACCATGCGGCTCGACTACTACGGCGTCGAGGATCTCGCTCGCATCGTCACGCGCTCGGCCGGCATCCTCAAGGTGGAGACCGAGCCCGATGCCGCGCGGGAGATCGCGCGCCGGGCGCGCGGAACGCCCCGGGTGGCGAACCGGTTGCTGCGGCGCGTGCGCGACTTCGCCCTCATCAGGGCCGACGCGAAGGTCACCCTGCCGGTGACGCGCGAGGCGCTCCGGATGCTGGCCGTGGACGAGCGCGGGCTCGACGAGATGGACCGCCGCCTGCTCGACGCGCTCATCCAGAAGTACGGCGGCGGTCCCGTCGGCCTGGGCACGCTGGCCGTCGTCGTGGGCGAGGAGCCGGGCACGCTCGAGGAGGTCTACGAGCCGTTCCTCATCCAGGAGGGCTTCCTCAAGCGCACGCCGCGCGGCCGTGAGGCCACGGCTCTCGCCTACGAGCACCTCGGCCTGAAGGCGCCCGGCGGTGTTCCCGGCCCCGGCGACGCCCAGCCCGAGTTGCCGCTCTCCTGAGCCCGGGCCCGAGTGGCGTCCCTCCTTCGAGCGTGAGCCCCCCCATGCGCCTGGAAGACCTCGACTACGACCTGCCGCCCGAGTTGATCGCGCAGCACCCGGCGGAGCGTCGCGAGGACGCGCGCCTGCTCGTGGTCGAGCGCGTGACCGGGACGCTCCACGACTCGAGCATCGCCGACCTCGGCCGCTGGCTGAGGCCGGGCGACGCGCTCGCCCTGAACGAGACCCGTGTGCGGCCCGCGCGGCTCGACGTGCGGCGCGCGAGCGGCGGGCGCGTCGAGTTGCTGGTCGTGCGCCCGGAGCCCGGCGGGTGCTGGCGTGTGCTCGCCAGGCCTGCGAAGAAGGCCCCCGCCGGCGCGGTGCTGACGACCGACGACGGCTGCCTGACGCTCGAGGTGGTCGAGACCGGTCCCGAGGGCGAGCGCGTGATGCGCGTGGTGGCCGGCGATCTGGACCGGGCGCTCGAGGCGCACGGCCGCGTGCCGCTGCCACCCTACATCCACCGGCCTCCCGATCCCGAGGACCGCGAGCGCTACCAGACCGTCTTCGCGCGCGTGGACGGCGCCGTCGCGGCGCCCACGGCGGGGCTCCACTTCAGCGAGGTCCTGCTCGAGTCGCTCGCCGCGATGGGCGTGGCGCGGGTGCCCCTGCTGCTGCACGTCGGCCCTGGCACGTTCCGGCCCATCGCGGCCCCGGACCCGCGGGAGCACGTGATGGACGAAGAGTGGTTCGACGTGAGCGGCGAGGCGGCCGCGGCCCTGAATGCCGCCCGGGCCCGCAGTGGACGCATCGTCGCGGTGGGGACGACCGCCGTGCGCGCCCTCGAATCGGCCTGCGACCAGAACCGTGACACGCTCGCCGCTGCGCGCGGCTGGACGCGCAAGTTCATCCTGCCGCCCTACGAATTCCGTGCGGTGGACGCGCTGCTCACCAACTTCCACCTGCCCCGCACCACGCTGCTCCTGCTGGTCGCGGCCCTGGCGGGGGAGGGGTTGCTCCGGCGTGCCTACGCGCACGCCGTGGCCGGGCGCTACCGCTTCTACTCGTACGGGGACGCGATGCTGGTGGTGTAGTGAACGCGCACCGCCCGCCCGCGAGCCTCCCCGGACCGCAGGCGGCTGAGTACCCACCCGCCGCTGTCCGGGTCCAGGGAGGCCCGCCGGCCAAGGCCCGGAGGGCGGTCAGGCGCCCGCCCGCCCGCTCGCCCTCCGGTCCGGCCAAGGCCCGGTGCCCCGGCCCGGCCGTCCTCAATCCGGCAGTTCCTCGTTCTCATTCCTGTGCTAACGTCCGGACGATCGCGGACCGGCATCCGAAGGGTGCCATCGGTCGCAGGGAGGTCCCATGGACGTCGTCTGGCTGGCGCGGTTGCAGTTCTCGCTGACCATCATGTTCCACTTCCTGTTCCCGCCCATCACCATCGGGCTGGCCCTCCTCGTCTTCCTGCTCGAGACCGCCCGCTGGCGCACGGGCAGGGAGGTCTACCGCCGGGCCTCCGACTTCTGGCTCAACCTCTTCGCCGTGACCTTTGTGATGGGGGTCGCAACCGGCATCGTCATGGAGTTCGAGTTCGGCACGAACTGGGCGACCTACTCGCGCTTCGTGGGTGACATCTTCGGTGCCCCGCTGGCGGCCGAGGGGATCTTCGCCTTCTTCCTCGAGTCGGGCTTCCTGGGGCTGCTGATCCTCGGCCGCAGACGCATCTCCTCCTTCGTGCGCTGGTTCGCGTCGCTGATGGTGGCGCTGGGCACGACGCTCTCGGCCTTCTGGATCATCGTCGCCAACTCGTGGATGCAGACGCCGGCCGGGTTCCGGCTGGCGAACGGACGGGCGGAGATGACCGACTTCTGGGCCGCGGTCTTCAACCCCTCCACGCTGCCACGCTTCACGCACACCGTCGTGGCGGCCTGGGCCATGGGAGCCTTCTTCATGGCCGGCATCGCCGCCTGGTACTACCTCAAGGGCCGCGGCTCGGACGTGGCGCGGGTGTCGCTGAAGCTCGGCACGGTGATGGCGGTCGTCGCCTGCGTGCTCAACTTCGCGACCGGCGATCCCCACGCGAAGCAGGTGGCCCGCACCCAGGAAGTGAAGTTCGCGGCCATGGAGGGGCTCTTCACCACGCAGCGCGGGGCGCCGCTCACCCTCCTCTCCCTGCCGCCCACGCAGTCCGGTCGCCGGGCGGGGCCCGAGTTGACGATCCCGGGCTTTGCCTCGTTCCTGGCCTTCGGCGACTTCCAGGCGCTGGTCAGGGGCCTCAACGACTTCCCGCGCGAGGACTGGCCGCCCGTCGCGATCACCTTCCTCTCGTTCCACAACATGGTGATCCTCGGGAGCCTGATGCTGCTGATCGCGCTCCTCGGGCTCGTGCTCCTCTGGCGCGGCCAGCTGGAGCGAGCGCGCTGGTGGCAGCGCCTCGTGTTCTGGTCCATCCCGCTGCCCATGATCGCCATCCAGCTGGGCTGGGTGACCGCCGAGGTGGGGCGGCAGCCGTGGATCGTCTACGGACTCATGCGCACCAGGGACGCGGTGTCGAAGGTCGTCGTCGCGCCGCAGATCCTGTTCTCGATCGTGCTCTTCGGCGCCATCTACGCCGTGCTCGGGGCGCTCTGGCTCTACCTGCTACGCAAGAAGATCATCCACGGGCCGGCGCTGGCCGGGCCCGAGGGGGAGGTGCGCCATGCTGCCGCTTGAGACCGCCTGGTTCCTCCTTGTCGGCCTGCTGCTTGCGGGCTATGCCATCCTCGACGGCTTCGACCTGGGCGTGGGCATGCTCCACCTGTTCGTGGCGAAGAGCGACGGCGAGCGGCGCCAGGTCATCAACTCGGTGGGGCCCGTCTGGGACGGCAACGAGGTCTGGCTGCTGGCGGGCGGCGGCGCCCTCTTCGCCGCCTTCCCGAAGGTCTACGCCACGGTGTTCTCGGGCCTCTACCTCGCGCTCATGCTGGTGCTGGCGGCGCTCATCCTGCGCGCGGTGTGTCTGGAGTTCCGCAGCAAGGTGGCGAGCCCGCGCTGGCGCGGTGCCTGGGACACGACCTTCGCCGTCTCGTCCTTCCTGCCCTCGCTGCTCTTCGGTGTGGCGATGGGGAACATCCTGCGCGGCCTGCCGCTCGATCCGGAACAGGAGTTCGCGGGGACGTTCTTCGGTCTTCTCAACCCCTTCGCGCTGGTCGTCGGGTTGCTCTCGGTCGCGATGTTCCTCACGCAGGGTGCGGCCTGGCTCAACGTCAAGACCGAGGGCCCGGTGCGCGCGCGCGCGCAGGCCTGGGCCAGGGGCGCGTGGCTCGCCTTCGTGGTGCTGTGGCTCGTCGCCACGCTCGCCTCGCGCGTCGCGATCCCGCGTCTGTGGCAGGCCTACGCGCATCCCCTGGCGTGGGTGGCGCCGGTGCTCTTCGTGATCGCGGTGGCGGAATTCCGCGTGCTGGTCGGTGGGAAGCGGCCGGGGCTGGCCTTCGCGCATTTCTCGGTGGCGATCGCCATGCTGTTCGCCATCATGGGGCAGGGCCTCTACCCGGACCTGGTGCCGGCGCTGGGGGCCGGGGAGTCGCTCACGGTGATGAACGCGTCCTCCACGCCGCTGACCCTCAAGGTGATGCTGGCCATCGCGCTGCTCGGCATGCCCTTCGTCATCGGCTACACGATCTTCATCTACAGCCGGTTCAAGGGCCCGGTGAAGCTGGACGAGCACAGCTACTGACCGGGGTGCCCGGTCCCGCCACGAGGCGGCCCGCCCCCACGGGTGGGCCGCACGGGGGCCGGCCGGGAGGAGCCTGCGACGGGGGCGCATCGCTCCTTCAGGCGTGACCCCGGGCGGCCGATAACCCTTCTGATACCGCGTGCCTTGATGGCTCTGGTCATACCGGGAGGGACCCCGTCTTGCTGGGTGCCTGGTCGCACAGCATCGTCTTCGTCGTCCTCTTCTGCATCCTCGTGGATTTCGTCAAGCTCGTCATCGAGCTCCTGGGACGCAGCGAGGAGCGGACGTTCACCAGCGACCCGTCGCTGGTGACGGCGGTCATCGCCTGCCGCAACGGCGCGGCGCAGCTGCCGGAGACCCTCACGGATCTCGTGAGACAGCTCCCGCCGGAGAACATCCTGGTCGTGGACGACGGCAGCACCGACGACACCTCGAAGGTGGCGCAGGCGTTCGGCTGCCAGGTCCACCGCTTCGACAAGTGCAAGGGCAAGGCCTCGGCCATCAACTACGCGGTCTACCGCGTGACGACGCCCTACACGCTCATCCTCGACGACGACACGCGCATCGGCGCGACGCGCATCCCCACGTCACTGCTCTCGGAGGACGGCCACGACGCGGTCGCCTTCCACGTACTGCCCGACCGCCGCGACCGCGGCGGAGCGCACGGCGGCAACTTCCTGGGTCGGCTCCAGCGCTACGAGTACGGCAAGAGCATGGAGATCGGCCGGCGCTTCCACGACTCGAGCCAGTCGGTGAGCTGCGTGTCGGGTGCGGCGGGCCTGTTCCGAACCGAGGACCTGAACCGCTATCACCACCTGCACACCAACGTCTTCCAGGGCGAGGACCTGCAGCGCTCGATCATCCACCTGCTGAACGGCGGGCGCATCGTGTTCGCGAACGAGACGGTCTGGACCGTGGCGCCCTGGACGTGGCGGCAGTGGTTCCGCCAGCGCCTGCTGGGCTGGTATCCGGGCCAGTACCATCAGGTCGTCAACTTCGTGCGCCTGATGGTCATGCGCGGGGTCTCGTGGCGCGTGCGCTACGAGATGGCCTACAACCTCTACATGGTGGTGAGCGATCCGCTCAAGACCTGGTCCATCGTGGCGATCGTCCTGACTCCGGCCCTGCGCTGGTGGGGGCCCATCATCTACCTGCTCTACCTGGTCTTCGAGACCTACCCGTGGCTGGTGGTGCGCGTTGCGGGAAGCCGGCAGCGCAGCTCCATCTTCGTGCTGCTCCTCTACCCTCTCTACGGCGGGCTCAACACCGTGCTCCGCACGCTGGCGCTGCCGGTCTGGTTCTGGTTCCGCTTCGTCACCGGCAGCATGCGGCCGCGCCGCGGCCCGAAGGATCGGATCGAATGAACCGCACGACGAGGATGCTCGTTGCGCTTGCGCTGGCCACGATGACCCTGAGCGGGGCCGCCGCCGCGGGCGCGCCGGCCGGGCCGCAGCCCTACGCGGGCGCCCAGTTCCGTTACTGGGCCTTCAACGACGCCAACGACCTGCGCGACCTCCTGGCCTACTGGGTGCCGGGGCCGTTCCATGTGCAACTCGAGGTCTGGGACTTCGTGCGCGGCGACGACCAGTTCCGCCCGGAGATCGGGCTGCACCTGCGCGACGCGCGCCGCTCGGGCTACACGCTCCAGTGGCGACACGAGCGCGACGCCGAGCGCTACTGGCTGAGCACGGACCAGGTGCTCTCCCGCCATTTCGTCGGACGAGCCGGGGTGAGCCCCATCGTGACACACGCGGGCCGCACGGACTGGGTGTACGAGGGCGGGCTCGACTACTACTGGGCCGACTACGACTTCGCCTCGGCCACCGTCATCCGCGATCCGCGCGGTGGAGGGCTGTGGGTAGTGCCGGTGCGGCTGAGGCTCGCCAACTGGCGGAACGACTGGCTGCAGGCCACGGTCGCCCCGACCAGCCGGCGCACGCTCGGCTGGGCGCTGGACGCCAAGTTCCGCTGGCTGCGGCTCGGGGTCGAGCGCAACAACCGCTACGACTTCACCGACGCGGACAACGTGATCTGGACGGCCGGCGTCGAGGCGCCCTTCCCGGCGCGGTAGCGTCCCGGCCACCCCGTCGCGGCGAAGTCGCCCGCGCCTTGCGCGCGGGCGACTTCGTTTGTGCCCGGGTCCGCCCCGGCTCCCCTCGCCGCCGCCCGCTCCCGCCAGGGGGGACGGGCGAAGCCCTTCACGGGCCGTGCTATGCTCGCGCGCCGATGATCCGACCACGCCTTGAGCACCTCGCCTGGAGCAAGGCCCAGCACGGGCACTGGCGCCTGAGTCTTGCCGACAGCGCCGTGGCCGCGCCCGACCTCGAGTCGCTGGGCCTGCCGCACCAGGCGGGCACACCCGCACCCGGGAGCGTGCTGCCCGGACTCGAGCGGGCGCTCGGCGCGCGGCTGGACGCCCCGGGGGGCCGGGTGCTCGTGACCGCGGGGGCGAGCGAGGCGAACGCCTGCGCTCTGGCCGGGCTGCTCGAGGCAGGGGAGGAAGCCCTGGTCGAGTCCCCGGGCTACGAGCCGCACCGTGCGGTGCCGCCCTTCTTCGGCGCGAGCGTGCGCACGTTCGCGCGCCGCCGCGAACACGGCTACGGCCGCGTGAGCGAGGCGGTCGAGACCGCGCTCACGCCCGCGACCCGTCTCGTCCTGCTCACCGACCTGCACAACCCGGGCGGCGTGCCGCTCGAGCCCGCGGACGCGGCGGCCCTCACCGCACTCGCGGAACGCCGTGGCCTGTGGCTGCTCTGCGACGAGACCTTTCGCGACGCCTCGGAGCGGCCGGTGGGCACGTTGAGCGCGCTCTCGGACCGCTGGGTCACGACCTCGACGTTGACCAAGGCCTACGGGCTCGGGAGCCTGCGCGTGGGCTGGGTGTCGGGCAGTGCCGCGGCGCTGGCGCGCTGCGCCGAGGCCCAGAACGCCCTTTCGGTCGAGCCCGCCGGGCCGTCGCTGGCACTGGCACTCGCCCTGGCGCCGCACCTCGATTCCCTGAGGGCTCGAGCGCGGGCGGGTCTGGCCGCGAACCACGCGCGCTGGCGGCGCCTCGTCGCGGACGGCCTGCCGTGCGATGCGAGCGTGCCCTCGCAGGGCACCACGACCTTTGTCCACCTCCCGGGCCCCGCCGGCGGAGACGCGTTCGCCGCGTTCGCGGCCGAGCGCTTCGAGCTGCTGGTGGTGCCGGGACGCTTCTTCGGAGAGCCGCGGGGCGTGCGCATCGCCCTGGGCGGGGAGCCCGCCCGTTGCGCCGCCGCGCTCGACACGTTCCAGACCGCCGTCCGCGCCTTCTGCGAGGAGCGCGCGGCGGCAGCGGAGCCCGCATGACCGACGAATCGATCCTCGAACGCATCCAGCTGGAGATGACCGCCGCGATGAAGTCGCGGGACGCCGACACCCTGAGCACGCTGCGCATGCTGAAGGCGGCGCTCATGGAGGCCAGGACCAAGAAGGCGAAGGATGCCGCGTTCACCCGCGACGAGGAGATCGAGGTGCTCCAGCGCTACGCCAAGAAGCGCCGCGAGACCATCGAGGAACTGCAGAAGATCGGGCGCGCGGACCTGGTCGCGAGCGAAGAGCGGGAGATCGCCGTCACGCAGCGCTACCTGCCGGAGATGCTCTCGGAGGACGAGGTGCGAGCGGTGGTGCTCGAGGCGGTGGCGAAGACCGGAGCGGCGAGCCCCAGGGACATGGGGAAGGTGATGGGCGTGGTCATGGCGCAGGTGAAGGGCCGGACCGACGGCGCGACCGTCTCGCGCCTGGTCAAGGAGTCGCTGGGGGGCTGAGCGGCCCGCCCTGCGTGTCGCCCGGTGCGGCGGTGGAGTCCGGCGGTGGCGTGGGTGGCCGCAGACCCAGGGCCTGGCCGTGCTGGGTCTCGTCGAGGGCGCCACGCCGGCGCATGCGCGAGGCGATCATGCGCACGCGGCGCTCGATGCGTCGCGGCGGATCGAGCACCGAGTAGCGGTGCGGGTTGATGATGACCGCCGCCAGCAGCAGCGCCTGCCGCGGGGAGAGGTCCATGGCGGAGACCCCGAAGTAGCGCCGCGCCGCGGCCTCGGCCCCGAAGACCCCGTCACCCCACTCGATCAGGTTGAGATAGAGCTCGAAGATGCGGCGCTTGGAGAGGGTGCGCTCCATGCGCAGCGCCAGGAACACCTCGGTGAGCTTGCGCGTGACGGTGCGCTGGTCCCCCAGGAAGAGGTTCTTCGCGAGTTGCTGCGTGATCGTGCTGCCGCCGCGCACCACGCGGCGCTCCTCGAGGTCGCGGCGTGCCGCCGCCCTGAGCTCGCTCCAGTCCAGCCCGCCGTGCTGGTAGAAGGCGTCGTCCTCGGCGGTGAGCACGGCGCGCCGCAGGAGCGGAGAGATGTGGTCATAGGGCACCCAGGTTTGCCGCATGCGCCAGGGCCGACCCCGGCGCGCCGCCGCGGCTTCGCGCTCGAGCATGAGCGCGGTGCGCCGGGGGACGGCGCGCGTCAGGCGCGCCACGTCGTAAAGCCCGGCGCGCGCGGCCGAGAGGGCGACGAGGGCGGCGCAGGCGCCGAGCAGCAGGGCCGCAAGCAGCAGCAGCGCGCGTTTCACGCGAAGTTTCGCAGCCGATCGGATTCCAGTTCGTCCGGTGCGCCCGAGGGGATCATGGCGGCTCCAGGAGGGAGAGGCTCGGAGCCCGAGTCTAGACAGGCGGTAGCGGCGAGACAAGCCCGACGTGGAGTGCGCAGGCGAGCCTCCGGATCGGCCGGGTCACATCGGGTCTTGCCTGCCGTGGCAATCGGTTCCTATACTGCCGCCCGTATCGCACCTTCACGACCCGGGCCGGGTGAGCCCGGCCTTCGTCCTCCCCGGAGCCGCGAGGAGTCCACCAGCATGATCGATGCCGCGGCCTGTCCCGACCTCCTCCTCGAGGCACGCGGCCCGGTGACCGTGCTCAAGGTGAACCGCCCCGACCGGCTGAACGCGCTGAGCCGCGACACGCTGGGGCAGATCGGTCGGGCGGTGCGCGCGTTCGCCGCCGACCCGGCGCAGGGTGCCCTGGTCGTGACGGGAGCGGGGGAGAAGAGCTTCGTCGCGGGCGCCGACATCGCGGAACTGGCGGCCCTGGGCCCGGCCGAGGCGGAGGAGTACTCGCGCTCCGGCCAGTCCGTGATGGACCTGATCGAGCGCTCGGCGAAACCCGTGATCGCGGCCATCAACGGCTACGCCCTGGGCGGTGGCTGCGAGCTGGCGCTGGCCTGCCATCTCCGGATCGCCGCGGAGAACGCGGTGCTGGGACTGCCCGAGGTGGAGCTGGGCGTCATTCCCGGCTATGGCGGCACCCAGCGGCTGCCGCGGAACGTGGGGCTGGGGCGGGCGATCGAGTTGGTCGTGACCGGGCGCCGCGTCCGGGCGGACGAGGCGCTGGCGCTGGGCCTCGTGAGCCGCGTGGTTCCGCAGTCCGCGCTGCTCGCGGAGGCGGAATCGCTTGCGCTCGCGATCCTCAGGAATGGGCCGCTCGCCGTGGCGGCGGCACTCGAGGCGATGCGCGACGGCATGCAGTTGCCGCTCGACGCGGGGCTGCGTCTCGAGAGCGAGAAGTTCGGCCGCCTGGCGGCCAGCGAAGACATGCACGAGGGACTCCGGGCCTTCGTCGACAAGCGTCCGGCGGACTTCCAGGGGAGGTGACGTGGATTCGACCCAGATGCACGACCTGCTCGCCATGCTGCTCTCGACCGTGCTCGGCACCCTTGTCGGCTGGGAGCGGCAGATGGGACGCAAGCCGGCGGGTCTGCGCACACACGTACTGGTCTGTCTCGGCTCGACCATGTTCGTGCTGATGGCGCCGCACGCGATGCGCAGCTTCGGCATGAACCAGTTCGACCCCACGCGCATCGTGCACGGGGTCATCACCGGCGTGGGTTTCCTGGGCGCGGGCAGCATCATGCGCCAGGAGGGCTACGTGGCCGGCCTCACCACCGCGGCGAGCATCTGGATCGTGGCGGCCATCGGCACGGCCGTCGGCGTGCATGCCTACATGCTGGCCGTCTTCGGCACGGTGCTCACGCTGGTCGTGCTCGAGTGGTACCGCTGGATCGAGCGCTGGCTCTCGCCCCACAGCGAGAACTCGGGCGACAACTGAGTCCAGAGGGCCAGCCCCTCCCGGTGCCGGGCGAGCGGCGCAGTTCCTACTGCCCGGTGGTGACGGTGACGGTCGTCCAGCTGCGCGCGGGCTGACCGAACCGCTCGGCGGGGACGAAGCGCCAGCCCGGCAGCGACTGGAGCAGCACCGCGACGAGCGGCGCCGGCAGGTCGTCGGACGGGACCCAGGGCAACTCGCACAGCACCGCCTGGCCGCGCTCGTCCACCAGGACGGGCAGGATGATGCGCAGGGGCTTGATCTCCACCAGGACGGAATCGGGCACCGGGACCATGGTGCGCCGAAGCACCACGGCGTTCCGGTCGAGCGGCAGGGCCGATTCGAGCTTCGGCCCGGTGGGCGAGGCCAGCAGGCCCGCTTCGCGTCCGCCGGTGAGGAACACGCCGGGCAGCGAGTCGGGCGTGGCGCCGGGGAAGAAACGCAGGCGCCGCCGCGCACGCACGGCGGGCTCGTAGAGCGAGTCGAGCGCGGCGGCGGTGGCGAAGCGCTGGAGCGCATCGCCGCGGTGGCCCGCCTGCCACTCGAAGAGCCCGACGAGATACTGCGCCTCGGGGAGCATGGGGTCGAGGTACGCTGCCAGCCGCGCCTGGCGCTCCGCGCCGGGGAGGTCGCCCGCGCGGCCGGAGCACACGGCCACCACGAGCCACTCCCGGCCGGCGAGCGGCCGCTCCGTCACGCCCAGGCGCGCGGCGGCGCGGGCCTCCTCCCAGCGGCCGAGCCGGGCGTCCACCTCGGCCCGCGCCCGCGCGATGGTCCAGCGCCAGCCGTCGTACACGCCGTTCATCCACAGCGCGTCAAGGTTGGGGCCGTACGGGCGGCGCCGTGCCGGCGGGCAGGAATCGGCGAGGGCCGTGCTCAGCAGCGGGCCGTGCAGGAGGACGCGCGCGGAGTCGGGCAGACCCGCACGCGCCAGGTCCAGCGCGAGCGCGAACTCCAGATCCGCATCGGGCTCCACCTGTGCGCGCAGGCCGCGCAGCGCCACCACCGCCGAGTCGTACTCGCCAAGGTCCTCGAACTGCCTCGCCAGCCGGGCTCGCTCGATCAGAGGGCCCGGCTGGACGGCGGGCACGGTCACTGGAGCGAGTGCCGAGGGCGCGCTCGGAAGCTGTGCGGCGAACGCCGCGGGGACGAAGGCCTGCACCGCCAGAGCGACGAGCACGGCCCTCGTCCTCCACCGCATCACGGCCGGCCTCGCGACTCGCGGGTCTCGTCCAGGGAATCCAGCACCGCGCGGATCTCGGTCTCGGTGAGCACGCGGTCCACGCTCCGCGCGCGCTGGACCAGCGCCTGAGCGCGCTCGGGCGAGGGCTCGAGGCCGCGGCTCTGGAGCCACCAGACCGCGTTGCCCGCGCCGCTCAGGGGGCCGATCTCGATCTCCAGACGGCGCCCGACGAGGGCCGCCGGCACGCCGGAATAGGCCCGCTCCGCGATCACCTCCCGCCCATCGCGCACGGCCTTGAGCATCGCGGCCGTATGCACGCCGCTGCCGCTGCGGAAGCTGTCGCGGCCCGCGACGGGGTAGCCGGGCGGGATCGGCACGCCCGTCGCCGCGCTCACCTCCCGGCAGTACTCGTCGAGCGCGGTGAGATCGTTCTCGATCCAGCCCAGCAGGCGCAGGTTCACGAGCAACTGGTCCAGCGGCGTGTTGCCCGCGCGCTCGCCGAGGCCGAGCGCGCAGCCGTGCGCCCGGCTCACGCCGGCCCGGATGGCGCTCAACGTGTTCGCGACGCCGAGCCCGCGATCCGAGTGGCCGTGCCAGTCGAGTCCCACTTCGGTGCCGCTCTCGCGCACCACCTCGCGCGCGAAGCGCACCAGGCTCGCCGCGCCCGCCGGTGTGGCGTGTCCCACCGTGTCCGACAAGCAGAGCCGCTGGGCACCGCTGCGGATGGCGGCGAGGAACAACCGGCGCAGCGTGTCGGGCTCCGCGCGTACCGTGTCCTCGGTCACGCAGGACACAGGCAGACCGCTGGCGGCCGCGTAGCTCACCGCCTCTTCGGTGTGGCGCTGCATCAGGTCCACGGTCCAGCCCTCGGCGTACTGGCGAATGGGGGAGGAGCCGATGAAGACGCACACCTCGATCGGGATGCCCACCTTCTGCGAGATCTCGAGGATGGCCGCGATGTCCGGCCGCAGGGGCCGCGCCGCGCAGTTCGGGCGCAGGGCGAGCCGCGCGTCGCGGATCTCCTCGGCGAGCCGCGTCACTTCGCGCACCGCGTGGGGCCCGGCACCCGGCAGCCCGAGGTCGGCGGTGTCCACGCCGAGCCGGTCCATCAGGTGCAGGATCGCGAGCTTCCTCTCGATGGACGGGCTGTGTACCGCGGGTGCCTGCAGTCCGTCGCGCAGCGTCTGGTCGTCGAGCTGGATGCGGAACGCGGGCTTCTCCCAGCGCTCGCCGGCTTCGTTCCAGTCGTACATCGGCTCGTGCTCATCCATGGGACGCCGAGACTCCAGGGTGGAAGGTCGCAGGGCAGGATCGCAGAGTAGCCCGCCGGTCACGCGCCCACAACACGGGCAAGGCCATGCTTCGCGGCGTCGCCGCGGCGGCTGCCGGACGGGTTGGGCGTGGGCCGGAGTTCTTTGCGCGGCAGGGGATTGCCCCGCGCGCCTCAGAAGATGGATCATGGGATGCCCGCGCGCGTTGACGTCGAACACCGCGACCGCCTCCCGCAGCCGCTTCGCGCCCGGCAGACTGCGGTCGTTCACCTGACTTTCGGGGTCGTCGCGTGGACGTGCGTGGGGTCCGCGATCCACGCGTCGTACCGGGCGGGCAGCGCCCGGAGGCCTGCCCCCCGGTCTGTGCGAATATCCAGCCATCCGCCGGCTCCGGGCCGGCGGATGGGAACGCGCTTGGATGCCACGGTTGGCGTGTGCGTCCGGAGCGCAGCGAGATCCACGGGCGGCGAAGGGCGATGACACGATGCGATCGAAGACCGAGTACCTGACGATGGAACTGCCGACCCGGCGTGGGTTCGTGAACATCACGTCCGAGGTGGAGCGCGTGGTGCGCGAGAGTGGCGTGCGCGAGGGGCTCGTGCTGGTGAATCCCATGCACATCACGGCCAGCGTCTTCATCAACGACGACGAGGGCGGGCTGCACTCCGACTACGAGCGCTGGCTCGAGCGGTTGGCGCCGCACGCGCCGGTGGACCAGTACCGGCACAACGACACGGGCGAGGACAACGCCGACGCGCACCTGAAGCGGCAGGTCATGGGGCGCGAGGTGGTCGTCGCGATCACCGGTGGCCGGCTCGACTTCGGCCGCTGGGAGCAGATCTTCTACGGCGAGTTCGACGGCCGCCGCAGGAAGCGCGTCCTCGTGAAGGTGATCGGGGAGTGAGCGATGCCCTCGGGCGGGGCTTCACGGAGCGCTTGAAGTGGGCCCGTCGCCGCCACGTGCCCGGTCGGCGGCTCGGAGCGCCCGGGACAGGCTTCGGGCCCCGGCCGCACCCGGGTCGCGCCCCGCTTCTCGCGCGGCCGGCTTTTCGCTAGAGTCCGTCCGAACGGTCCTGCCGAGGGAGCCTGCCACGGGGCCTCCTCCGTCCGCAGGCCCGGACCCGGGCCCGCGACCCTCCCCGTCATTCCGAAGGAGCACCTTCCGTGACCCCATCCCTCGTCGAATCGCTCGCCCTCGAGAACACGACGCGGATCGTGCTGCTCGTCCTCGACGGGCTCGGCGACCTGCCGAACCCCGACCGTGAATGGCTCACCCCGCTCGAGGCGGCGCGCACGCCCAACTTCGACGCCCTCGCTCCGCGTTGCGCGCTCGGGCGGATCCTGCCAGTGGCCCCGGGCATCACGCCCGGCAGCGGCCCCGGGCATCTCGCGCTCTTCGGCTACGACCCGGTCGAGACCGTGGTGGGTCGCGGCGTGCTGGAGGCGATCGGCGCCGGCTTCGAGCTCCAGCCGGGTGACGTCGCGGCGCGCGCGAACTTCTGCGCCGTGGACGGCGCCGGGGTGATCACCGATCGGCGGGCGGGCCGCATCCCCAGCGAGGAGTGTGCGCGCCTGGTGGGACGGCTGCAGGCGGAGATCCAGCGCATCGAGGACGTCGAGATCCTGCTCCGGGCGGGCAAGGGTCACCGCTTCGTGGTGGTGTTGCGGGGTCCGGGACTGGCGGGCGAGGTGAGTGACGCCGACCCTCACAAGGAGGGGAGGACGACGCCGCCCGCGGTACCGCTCGCAGCGGAGGCCGGCGCGGCGAAGACGGCGCGCGTCGTCAACGCGCTGATCGCGCGGGCCGCGAAGGTTCTGGAGGAGGAGCGCCCGGCGAACGCGGTGCTGATGCGCGGGCTCTCGGCTCGTCCGCACTTCCCGGGCTTCCGGGAGCGCTTCAAGCTGCGCGCCGCGGCGCTGGCCGCCTACCCGATGTATCGCGGCGTGGCGCAACTCGCCGGCATGGCGGTGCTGCCCGTGGGCGACACGCCCGGCGACGCCTTCGCGGCGGCCGGGCGCGCGTGGAACGATCACGACTTCTTCTTCATCCACATCAAGGGCACCGACCAGGCGGGGGAGGACGGCAACTTCGACGCCAAGGTCGCGACCATCGAGGCCGTGGACCAGGCTTTGCCCGCGCTGCTCGCGCTCAAGCCCGATGTGCTGTGCGTGAGTGGCGACCACTCGACGCCGGTGCCGGTGAAGCAGCATTCCTGGCACCCGGTGCCGACGCTGGTACACGCGCCCTTCTGCGGCGCGGACCGGCTGCCCCGCTTCCACGAGCGGAACGCGCGTGCCGGCAGCCTCGGCGTGTTCCCGAGCAGGGACCTGATGGCCGTGCTGATGGCGAATGCCGGCCGCCTCGACAAGTACGGAGCGTGAACGTGCGGACTTCATGGTCTTGGCTGTGCGCGGCCGTCCTCCTGGTCACGGCGTCCGATGCCGGGGCTCAGCCTCCCGCTCCGCTCGACGTCGCCAGGTTCTACCCCTTCCCGGGCGCCGTCCCGGGCCCGGCCTCCGCGGTCTCGACGGGGCTCGCGCTCGCCGACCGCTGGCTCGGCGACGAGCCCTTCGAGAACCCCGCAGCCTCGCCGGCGCGCGGGGTCATGGTGGCCCCGGTGTTCCAGCGCGTGAAGCGGCAGGACCTGCCCGCGGACTACCGCGACTACGACGAGATCGCGGGCTACCTGGACCTGGCTGGGGGCTGGCTCTCGCTGCCGGTGCGAGGGCTCGGCGTCACGCTCTACGCGTTCGAGCCCGTGCTGCGGCTCGAGGACGCGGCCTTCACCGCGAAGCCGGACGAGGTGCCCGGCACCTTCGCCGCCACGAGCAGTGCGCGCGAGTTGCGCGCCGGCCTCGCGCTCTCGCGTGCGTGGTTCGGCGCGCGGTTCGGCGCGGCGGTCGAGTGGACCCGCCGGGAGGACTTCTACGACTTCACCGAGTTCTCGGGCAGCCCGCTCGCGGGACTGCGCCACGTGGACTTCTCGGGCGACGGCATCGGCTTCCAGGCCGGCGCGAGCGTCCCGGTCGCTTCCGTCGTCGCGCTCGGCGGCGCGCTGCGCTACGTGCCGTCGCTCGACCTTTGCGGCCGGCAGACGATCGAGGCCGAGGGCCTGGTGCAGGACGTCTTGGTCACGCGCGAGGCGGGCTGGGACGGGGGCGTCTCGGCGCGCTGGACGGTGAGCGACGCGTTCCGCGTGCTCGCCTCGCTGGGGGGCCGCACGGCGCAGGCGTGGGACGGCTTCGGCGTCTCGGCCGGCCGCGCCGTGAGCTGGAGTGCGGGCTTCGAATACGAGGAGCCCGAGCAACCCTGGACGTTCCGCTTCGGCCTGGGCCAGGAGCAGCAGGACGGCACGCCCGAACCCCGCGCCGGCGTGTACGCGCTGGGAGTGGGCTGGAAGGCCGAAGCGCTGTGGCTGGACCTGGGCGTGTTGCGGCGCTCGTTCGAGCGCGTGGGGAGGGCCACGTCGTACGACGACCGGGTCGTCGCCGGCCTGACGGTCGGGCTCTGACGGGATTCCCGGCTGCAGGTCCGCACCCGCTCCCTTGTGCTAGACTGCGGCCGCTTCCGGCCCGGTTGCCCCGGCCCGGGACGGACTTCCGGATTCCGGGGCCCGCGGTTCTCCCTGGAATTCCTGTGCGAGAGTGGCGGAACTGGCAGACGCGCCGGATTTAGGATCCGGTGGGGAAACTCGTGGGGGTTCAAATCCCCCCTCTCGCAGAATCCCCAGCCCGACGTTCCAACACGTCACGGAGTGAGACTCGACGCATGAACCTATCGGTACGTTCGACGGGAAACTGGCAGCACACGCTGGACATCGAGATCCCGGTGGAGGAGGTGGACGGCCGGCTGGAGGAGGTCGCGCGCCAGCTGCAGCGCCGCGCGAGCCTGCCCGGCTTCCGCAAGGGACGGGTCCCGCTGGACATGGTGCGCCAGCATTACGCGGAGGCGGTGGAGCAGGAGTTCCTCGAGACCTTCGTGCCACGCTTCGCCACCGAGGCCATCGATGAGGCGAAACTCGCGCCGGTCGTCACCCCGATCGTCCGCAATCTGAGCTTCGGGCCCGGCAAGCCGCTGCGCTTCGAGGCGGTGGTCGAGGTCCGGCCCGAGGTGGAGGCGAAGGACTACAAGGGCATCAAGGTGCAGCGGCACACGAGCCCCGTGGACGACACGGCGGTGGCCGCGGTCCTGCAGCAGCTCCGGGAGGACTCGGCCGTCTTCGCGGACCTGGCCCGGCCGGCCGAGCGCGGGGACGTCGTGCTGCTCGACTCGGTCCGGGTGGACGCCAACGGCCGGCGCATGTCCGGCACCCGGGCGAAGAACCGGCGCATCGAGCTGGGGGCCGCCGGCGTGGCGCCCGAGCTCGAGAGCGGGTTGCTGGGGGCCGAGCCCGGCCAGGAGCGCACCATCGAGATCCAGTACCCGGCCGACTACCCGGCCGAGGAACTGGCCGGGAAGAGCGCCCGGTACCTGGTTTCGGTGCGGAAAATCCAGGAGAAGAAGTTGCGTGACCTGGACGATAACCTTGCCAAGGAGGTCTTCGGGCTGCAGTCGTTCGAAGAACTGCGCTCGCGTGTGCGCCTGAACCTCGAAGGGGAGGAGCGCGTGCGGGTCCGACGCGAACTGGACTCGGCGGTCTCCGCCGAGCTCATCCGACGCAGTCCCTTCGACCTGCCCGGCGGGCTGACGCAGCGCACGCTCGAGCGGGTGATCGAGGAGGCGGTCCAGGGGCGGACGGTCCCCGAGGACCTGCGCAAGCAACTCGAGGAGCGCTACCGTCCGGGCGTGGAACAGTCGCTGAAGCGCGAGGTCCTGCTGGACGCGGTGGCGCGCCAGGAGAAGCTCGAGGTCAGCGACGAGGAGGTGGCCGGGGAGATCCAGCGCATGGCGCAGTCGGACCCGCGGCAGGCGGCCCGGGTGCGGGCGCGCTACCAGTCGGCCGAGCGCCGCGAGGCGCTGCGCGATTCGCTGCTGGAGCGCAAGGCGCTGGACTGGTTGATCGACGCGGCCGAGATCGTGGACGAGGCGGCGGCATCGCCGCTCATCATGCCGGCCGGCCGCTGAGTCGGGACGGACGAGGGAGGTAGCGGGGTATGGGACTGGTTCCCATCGTGGTGGAACAGACGGGCCGCGGCGAGCGCGCCTACGACATCTACTCGCGGCTGCTCAAGGACCGCATCATCTTCATCGGCACGCCCATCGACGACACGATCGCCAACCTGGTGATCGCGCAGATGATCTTCCTCGAGGGCGAGGATCCCGATCGCGACATCAACCTGTACATCCACAGCCCGGGCGGCTACGTGACCGCCGGGCTCGCCATCTACGACACCATGCAGTTCGTGAAGCCCCCCGTGGCCACGCTCTGCATGGGGCAGGCGGCCAGCATGGCCGCGGTGCTGCTGGCGGCGGGGGCGAAGGGCAAGCGCTCGGCCCTGCCCAACTCGCGCATCATGATCCACCAGCCCTCGGGTGGCACGCAGGGACAGACCACCGACATCGAGATCTACACCAGGGAGATGGTCAAGATGCGCGACCAACTCAACGGCATCATGGCCAAGCACACCGGCAAGTCCGTGGAGCAGATTTCGAAGGACATGGACCGCAACTACTTCATGTCGGTCGAGGAGTCCAAGGAGTACGGTCTCATCGACGAGATCATCGAGAAACGCCGTTAGGAAGACGGGACCCCGATGAAGAAACGCATCGCCACTCCGCATCCCATCCGCTGCTCGTTCTGCGGCCGCGGCCAGGACGAGGTCGCCCGCCTCGTCTCCGGGCCTTCGGTGTACATCTGCAGCGAGTGCGTCAAGCTCTGCAACGACATCCTCGAAGGCGAGCTGGAGCGCGAGCAGCCCTCGCCTGCGGGGCAACTGCCCAAGCCGGCCGAGATCAAGAAGCTGCTCGACGAGTACGTCATCGGGCAGCACCAGGCCAAGAAGACGCTCGCGGTGGCGGTCTACAACCACTACAAGCGCATCTACTCGCCGGCGCAGCACGGTGAGGTCGAGCTCGAGAAGTCGAACATCGCCCTGATCGGCCCGACGGGCGTCGGCAAGACCCTGCTGGCCCGCACGCTCGCGCGTTTCCTCAAGGTGCCCTTCGCCATCGTGGACGCCACCTGCCTGACGGAGGCCGGCTACGTCGGCGAGGACGTCGAGAACATCCTGGTGCGCCTGCTCCAGTCCGCCGACTTCAATCTGGTGAACGCCGAGCATGGGATCGTCTACATCGACGAGATCGACAAGATCTCGCGCAAGAGCGAGAACCCCAGCATCACCCGCGACGTCTCGGGCGAGGGCGTGCAGCAGGCGCTCCTGAAGATCCTCGAGGGCACGGTCGCGAACGTCCCGCCGCAGGGTGGACGCAAGCACCCCCAGCAGAAGTACATCGAGGTCAACACCAAGGACATCCTGTTCATCTGCGGTGGCGCGTTCGACGGGCTGGACAAGATCATCGAGCGCCGCGTCGGCGAGAAGGTGCTGGGCTTCGGGGCCAACGTCCGCAGCAAGCAGGACCGCAAGCTCGGCGAGCTGATGGCGCAGGTCGAACCCGAGGACCTGCTGCGCTACGGACTCATCCCGGAGCTGGTGGGCCGCCTGCCGGTCGTGGGCGTGCTCGAGTCGCTGGACGAAGACTCCCTGGTCTCGATCCTGACCGAGCCCAAGAACGCGATCACCAAGCAGTACCAGCGCTTCTTCGAGATGGAGGGCGTGAAGCTCGACTTCACCGAGGACGCGCTGCGCGCGATCGCCCAGCTCGCCATCAAGCGGGGCACGGGGGCGCGCGGGCTGCGCGCGGTGATCGAGGAGTCCATGCTGGACGTGATGTACGACCTTCCCTCGCGCGCCGACGTCATGGGCTGCACCATCTCGCGCGAGTGCATCCTGAACGCGGCCCCGCCGCTGCTCACCTACCGTGGCGAGCGGGAGAAGCGCCGCAAGGAAGCCTGAGCCCGGTTCCGCGCGGCCGGGCTTCAGCCCGGCTGCGCGCCGCCCGCCCCGGGCGGGCCGCCAGCGCCCCACTCGCATCCCATCGACTCAGGCTGTAGTCTGACGCGCGCGTGAGCCCTGCGCGGGGGACCGGTCCCGGCCGGCCCGCGTGCGACGATGCGCCCCGGCGCGACCCGCGCGGCGCCCACCCGGGAGGCGGGGCCGGGGTCCCGCGAGCACGGTCCGCACGAACCCGCACCAAGGAGCCCCTGTGTCGCCCAGCAGCCCCCGCACGAAGCGCCGCCCGCCCGCGAAGCCGGAGTCCGCCCCGGCCGGGGCTCCCGCGAAGAAGAAGCCCGGGCCGGGCCCGGCGCTCGTGGTCACCCGCGGGGAGGAGACCTTCCAGGTTCGCGACCGCCTGCCGCTGCTGCCGCTGCGCGACGTCGTCGTGTTCCCCTCGATGACCATCCCGCTGCTGGTGGGGCGGCTGCCTTCCATCAGCGCGCTCGAGAAGGCCGTGGCGCGTGACCGGTTGCTGTTCGTCACGGCGCAGACGCGCAGCGAGGTGGCCGATCCGACTCACGAGGAGCTCTACCCGGTGGGCACGCTGGCGCGCGTGCTCCAGCTCTTTCGTCTGCCCGACGGCACCATGCGGGTGCTGGTCGAGGGCCTGGTCCGCTGCCGTGCCCGGCGCTTCCTCTGGTCGAACGACTACTTCACGGTGAAGCTCGCGCTCGTGCCCGAGGCTCCGCCGGCTGGCGGGCCGGAACTGGAGGCGGCCCAGCGGCACGTATTGGGGCAGTTCAACGACTACGTGCACCTGAACCGGCGCATCCCTGACGAGGTCCTCACCACCGCCAGCGCCCTGACCGACCCGATGGCCCTGAGCTACACGCTCGCGGCGCACCTGCTGGTCAAGGTCTCGCAGAAGCAGCGGCTGCTCGAGGCTGCGGGCCCGGCCGAGCGGCTGCGCCTGCTGGGCGAGATGCTGGGAGCGGAGCTGGAGATCCTCAAGCTCGAGCGCAAGATCGAGGGGCAGGTCCGCTCGCAGGTACACCGCAATCAGAAGGAGTTCTATCTCAACGAGCAGCTCAAGGCGATCCGCAAGGAGCTCGGCCACCAGAACGAGTTCGCCAGCGAGATCGACGATCTGAGCGTGGCCATCCGCAAGGCCCGCCTGCCGCGCGAGGTGCTGGCGAAGGCGATGAAGGAGCTGGACCGCCTCTCCAAGATGAGCTTCATGTCGCCCGAGGCGACGGTGGTGCGCAACTACCTGGACTGGCTGGTGTCGCTGCCCTGGGCCAGGGCCTCCCGCGACCAGAGCGACATGGCGAAGGTCGAGAGCATCCTCGACGAAGACCACTTCGGACTGCAGAAGGTGAAGGAGCGCATCGTCGAGTATCTGGCGGTGCTCAAGCTGACGAAGAAGAACAAGGGCCCCATCCTGTGTCTGGTGGGGCCGCCGGGGGTGGGCAAGACCTCGCTTGGCCGCTCGATCGCACGGGCGCTCTCGCGCCGTTTCGTGCGCGTCGCGCTCGGTGGCGTGCGCGACGAGGCCGAGATCCGGGGGCACCGGCGCACCTACATCGGCTCGCTGCCGGGACGCGTCATCCAGAGCATCCGCCGGGCGGGCACGCGGAACCCGGTATTCCTGCTCGACGAGATCGACAAGCTCGGCGCCGATTTCCGCGGCGACCCCGCCTCGGCGCTGCTCGAGGTGCTGGATCCCGAGCAGAACCACACCTTCAACGACCACTACCTCGAAGTGGACTTCGACCTCTCGCAGGTGATGTTCATCTGCACGGCCAACTCCCAGCACTCGATCCCGCCGGCGCTCGTGGACCGCATGGAAACCCTCCGGCTGCCGTCCTATCACGAGAGCGAGAAGGTGCAGATCGCGCGGCGCTTCCTCATTCCCAAGCAGATCAAGGCGGCCGGACTCGAGCCCGCCAACCTGCAGATCGCCGCGCCGGCGCTGGCCGCGCTCATCCGCAGCTACACGCGCGAGGCCGGTGTGCGGAATCTGGAGCGCGAGATCGCCGGGCTGTGCCGCAAGGCGGCCAGGCGCAAGGCGGCGGGCCAGCTGGAGGGGGCGATGAACGTCACGCTCTCCAACCTGCACCGCTTCCTGGGGCCGCCCAAGTACATCGACCTGGCGGTGGAGCGCGTGGACCGGGTGGGCCTCGCGAACGGCCTGGCCTGGACCGAGGCGGGGGGCGACGTGCTCACGATCGAGGTCAGCATCCTGCCCGGCAAGGGCGAGCTGCAGCTCACCGGGAAGCTGGGCGAGGTGATGCGCGAGTCCGCGCACGCGGCGCTCACCTGGATCCGCTCCCGCGCCGAGCGCCTGGGACTCGACAAGCACTTCCACCGCGAGGTCGACGTGCACGTGCACGTGCCCGAGGGAGCCACGCCCAAGGACGGCCCTTCCGCCGGCATCTCGATCGCCCTGGCGATGGTGAGCGCGCTCACCGGCATCCCGACGCGGCACGAGGTCGCCATGACCGGCGAGATCACGCTGCGCGGGAACGTCATCGCCGTGGGCGGCCTCACCGAGAAATCGCTGGCCGCCCGGCGCGCCGGTCTCGAGGTGATGCTGCTGCCCCGGTCGAACGAGAAGGACATCGCGGAGATGCCCGAGGAGGTGCGGGAGGGGCTCGAGCTCGTGCTGGTCGAGAGCATGGACCAGGTCCTCGATCGGGCGCTCGAACGCAAGGTCGAGCCGCGCACCGCCGCGCCGCCGCCGCCGGCCGCGCCCGTCGTGAAACCACAGGAGGAGGGGCCGGCGGAGTACGCGCACTGAGATACCGTCTGGTTCATCAAGCGGTTTTTCATGCCGTCGCCTCCGCAGGATGGAGGATGGGGACAAACGGCTGCCGGCGCCGGGCCACGCTGTGGACGGCGCCGAGCAGCTTGTGCATGCAGGCGACGAGCGCGACCTTGGGCAGCTTGCCGCGAGCGCGCAGGCGTTCGTAGTAGGCCTTGAGCCACGGGTTCTTCTGCACTGCGGTCAGGGTCGGCATCCAGAGGGCCTTGCGCAGCCGGGCGTTGCCGATCGAGGAGCAGCCTGCGCGTCGCGGCTGGTGTTTGCCCGACTGTTTGAGGGCAGGCACGACACCGACGTAGGCCGCCAGCGTTGCGGGCGAGTGGAAGTCGGCCGGGTTGCCGACCTCGGCGATGATGCGGGCGGCCGTGGTCGGGCCGATGCCATCGATGGTCGTGAGCAGCGTCCCGACCTCGTGCTCTGCGAGCGTGCACTCGATGTCGCCATCGATCTCGCGCAGGCGGCGGCGCAGCAGGTCCATGTCCTCGCAGCAGTGGTGAACCTGCAGGCGGTACGGAGGGCCGTGGAAGTGCCCGACCGAGACCCGCGCGGCCTCAATCAGGACCTTCGCGAGTTCGGGGCCCACGACGTGATGCCCGTCGTAACGCAGGCGCGCGAGCCGCCCTGGCGCGAGGCCGTGGAACGCCTCGGCCGTGGGGTACTCATGCAGGATCGTGGTTGCCAACGCGCTGTCGAGGCTGTGCACGTGACGGGTGAACTCGGGGAACCCCAGGTCCACCAGCCGGTGCAACTGGCGGGTGCGATCGCCGAAGTCCTGTACCAGCCGGTCACGGTGGCGCACGAGCTCGCGCAGTTCGTCCGTCGCGCGGTCGGGCAGCCGCGTCGCCGCCGGGTGCTTCTGTGACGCAAAGCGGGCGATATTCAGCGCGTCGACCGCGTCGGTCTTGGTGCGCTCGAGTTCCTCCTGCGCGAACCGGCTCGTCCGCCGCGGGTTCAGCAACGCAATCGCGAAGCCCTCACCGGCGAGCATCGCAAACAGGTTCTTCCAGTAGTGCCCGGTTGCCTCCATCGCCACCAGCGTGTCGGTGCTGGCCCCCAGCAACTCGCGCATCCGCGCGTAGCCCGCGGCGTCCTCGGCACACTTCGCGGCGCTCCGCAGCACCGCGCCGGCCTCATCCACGATGGCCACCACGTGCTGCTCCGAGCCGATGTCGATCCCCACGTAACGCATGCCCGTACTCCTTACCGACGGGAGTCCCCGGGAGCCTCGGAGCCGATGGCCCTGCTCGCGCTTGTGCATGCGAGGACCAGGCCTCTCGATACCGTTCGAGCCCTGACCATCGGTCGAGGGCGCCGATCTCAGTGACGAGGACAGAGCCTCAGCCCGCGCGGCCCGGCGCCCCTCTCCCGAACCCCGTCCCCGGGAGCCTACCCCCGCCCGAGGAGCCCGTGTGGAGGTGATACAAGCGACGGGCCCTCTCGGGGCAGCAGGGCGAGCAGAGGCACCGTGCGCTCGCCCTGCTGCCCCGAGAGGGCCCGCGGACAGTGATGAGCGCCGGAGGCCGGTCCGTCATGAAAGTCCTCGTCGCCGAGTCGCTCGACCCCGCCGGCCTCGCGCGCCTGCGCGACGCGGGGCACGAGGTCGTGGAACGCGCGGGCCTCGCGGGCCGCGCGCTCGCCGAGGCGCTGCGCGACATGCAGGCGCTGGTCGTGCGGGGCGACACGCGGGTGACCGAGGAGGCGCTGCGCGGCGCGCCGCGCTCGAAGCCGCGGCGATCGTGGTCGAGACGCTGGCGCGGCCGCGAGGCTGAACGCGGTCCGGGCCGCCTGCGCGCCCACGCCGCGGTTTGTCGCCTTCACGACCGTCTGCTAGCGTGCCGCGCGGTCCGATCGCAAGGAGGCTCGGGATGCCGTGCACCGTGGTCGTCGGCGCTCAGTGGGGCGACGAGGGCAAAGGCAAGATCGTCGACGCGTTGAGCGCCGCCGCCGACATCGTCGCTCGCTACCAGGGTGGCCCCAACGCCGGGCACAGCGTCGTCCGGGCGGGGCGGACCCTCGTGCTTCACCTGGTGCCCTCCGGCGTCATGCACGACGGCCGGCGCTGCCTCATCGGCAACGGCGTGGTCGTGGACCTCCAGAGCCTGCGCGAGGAGGTCGAGCGGCTCGAGGCCCTCGGCCTCGACGTGAGCCCCCGGCTCGGCGTGAGCACCGCCGCCCATCTCATCCTGCCGCAGCACCGCGCGGTCGAAGCCTTCGCCGAGGCCGGTGCCGGCGCGATCGGTACGACCGGGCGCGGCATCGGCTTCGCCTACCGCGACAAGGCCGCGCGCACCGGGCTGCGGGTCGGCGACCTGTTCGAGCCGGCCCGCTTCGTCGCCGCGGTGGACCGCAACCTGGAGCGCCTGCGCCTGGAGTTCCCCGCGGTCGGAGCGCTCGCCTCGATGAGCGGCGCGGGGCTGCTGGCCGAGTGGCGCGAAGTCGCCGCCTGGCTCGAACCCCTGGTGTGCGACGTCTCCGCCGAGTTGCACGCCGCCCTCAAGGCCGGCAGGCATGTCCTGCTCGAGGGCGCGCAGGGCACGCTCCTCGACCTGGACCACGGCACCTATCCCTACGTGACCTCCTCGCCCGCGAGCGCGGCCGGCGCGCCGCTGGGCGTGGGGCTGGGACCCCGCGTCGTGGACCGCGTGATCGGCGTGACCAAGGCGTACACCACGCGCGTGGGGCACGGGCCGTTCCCCAGCGAGATGCCCGAGGCGGAGGCCGGGCGGTTGCGCGAGGCGGGGGAGGAGTATGGCGCGACCACCGGGCGGCCACGGCGCTGCGGCTGGCTCGACCTGCCGGCGCTGCGCTACGCGGCGCGCGTGAACGGGCTCGACGCGCTGGTGGTCACGAAGCTCGACGTGCTGGACGGCTTCGAGGAGATCCGCGTCGTCGTCGGCTACGAGCGCGACGGACGCCCGGTGGAGGGTTTCCCGGCCGGGGCGGGCGCGCTCGAGCGCTGCCGGCCGGTGTGGCGCGGTTTCCCGGGCTGGCGGGCACCCACGACCGCGGCCCGGCGCTGGGCGGACCTGCCGGCCCGCGCCCACGAGTACCTGGAGTGGATCGAGCGCGAGAGCGGCGTGCCCATCGCCTCCGTCTCGGTCGGGCCGGAGCGCGAGGCCGAGGTCCAACGGGTGCGTTGACCCATTCGTCTTCGGGGCAGGCAGGCCCGGACGGGCACCTGTCTCCGTAACATGACGTTGACACTTCCGATCGTGGATCCTACCTTCGTTTCGTTCGTCCCCCGGTTCCGCGCGACGTAGGTTCTCTCACGCAGCGTCTGCGGATTCGACATCCAGGTCGAGGGAACCAGCCGCGATTCGGGCCGCTTGAGCGGTGCCGCTGACGCGGCTGCCGATTTGGCTCCGGCCGGTGGGCGCGGCACATCGCGTCGCCAGCGAGACGACGATGAAGCGCACGAACGGCTCCGGCGTGCGGATCGCCAGTCGCAACGGTCTTGTCGCATGCGTCTGGTTGCTCGCGATCTCTCTCCTGTGGATGGCCACGTCACCCGCGCGGGCCGACGGCGTGCATGTCGCGCTCGTGCCCGACACGGTGGCCGCGGCCGCGGGCGACACCGTCTACCTCGAGCTCGACGTGACCGAGGCAGGGGCGCCGTTCAACGCCTTCGACGCCGTCATCGGCTTCGAGCCCTCGGCGCTCACCTTCCTGCCGACCTCCCCGCTCACGCTGCAGGAAGGCTCGCTCATGACGGGTGCCTGTGCGACCAGCCCCTTCCAGTATTTCGTGGCAGCGGCCGACTCGCTGCTGATCTCGATCGCCATCCAGTGCGCGGGGGTGTCGCTGACCGGGCCGGGGCAGCTCTACAAGTTGCGCTTCCGCGCCCAGGACGTGCAGCAGGGGACCTGGGTCCACATCCGCCACATCCAGTTCTACGACGCCGGGATCTACGTGAACCCCGCGTACGCCACGGATGCCTACGTCGTCATCGGCGCGCCCACCGGCGTGGCGGCGCCCGCGGTGCCCGCGGGGCTGAGCCTCGGCGCCGCGCCGAACCCGTGCCGTTCGGGCACCGTGTTTTCCGTGGGCTCGGACAACGGGGGCGAGCAGTCGTTGTCCGTCTACGACATCACCGGGCGCATGGTGCGGAGCCTGGAGCGCGGCAGCTTCGCGCCGGGCGCCCGCCGCGTGGCCTGGGACGCCAGGGACAACGCGGGCGGCAGGGTGTCGCCCGGTGTCTATCAGGTCGTCTTTCGGGCGCCCGGGTGCCAGAGGTGCATCCGGGTCGCCGTCATCCCCTGAGGCCCGGGAAGGTCGGAGAGAGGGAAGGAACCCCGCAGGGAGCAGCGTGCTGGCACTGCACCAGGGAAGGCATCGCAGGCTCGTGCAACGGAGGTAGGATTTCGTGGTTCCCCCCCTCGGAGCATCCCGGGACACCGCGCCGGTGAGGCCGTGCGCGGTGGCGGAGCGCGCCCCGCCCTGACCGCGGCCCACGGCCGCCGAACGCGTTTCCGCACTCGCTTCCCTCCTCCAGCCCACGATCCGGCCTCCGCCGATGGCCGCCGGGCCGGACGGGACCCCCCGGTGCCGCGGAACGTGATCCAGATCCTCGACCCAGGTCCAAAGGGGCCGCCCCGCGGGTTCCAGGCAGGCATCTCGCGGGCGCCTCGGAGAGGAAAGGAGCACGTTTCATGAGACGTCACCCTCTTCTGCTGGTCATCGCCGTCGTGATCCTGGCGCTGGGCGCCACTCCCGCGCTGGCCGCTCTCGCTCCGCTCGGCGGACCGCTGGCCAGCCACAGCTGGAGCCAGCGCTTCGAAGAATCGGGCGTCGGCGACTACGACCACGTCCAGCTCCACATGATCTCGGGGCCGTCATTCGCCCTGCCCACGGCCCAGAGCGGCTTCAGCGTGAGTGGCTGGGCTCAGGGCTCCGACGACGGCAGCAACACCACCGCCGACGGTCCGGCCACGGCCTTGATGCAGTGGGACGTCACGTTCTCGGGGACGCAGGCCACGCCCTTCAGCTTCCTGTTCCAGGCCTGGGACGGAGCGGTGCTCAAGGAGAGCATCATCGCCACCTGGAACGGCTCGGCCTGGAGCTTCGCGGCCGCGCCGTCGGGCGCCTGGCCGGGCGGCGACTTGCCCTTCTTCGGCGCCGACGAGGTCGTGTCCGTCACGGGCGGGCTGTGCCTGTCGAGCGTGCACACCTGCGTGACGGTGCCGATGATGTTCAACCGCGTGGACGCGACTCCCGCGCGCGGCATCAGCGTGACCTTCCAGCTGAGCGGCGACCTGGCCCTGTGCGGCGCGGGCATCGTGCAGGGCAGCTGGCTCACAGGCTACAGCACCGACTTTCGGGTGGTGGACAACGGGGCCGGCTCCTACACCGTGGACCAGGTCATTCTCGGCCTGCCGTGCGGCGCCATCGCCGGCGGGCAGTTGTTCACCCTGGACGTCGGCCGGGCGCCACTGGCCGTGGACGGCACCGGGACGATCACGGTGACGGCGGTGGACCTGCGTGACTGCGACAACGCGCCGCTGCCGGGCGTCGCGGGCGCCCCGGGCCTGATCCCGATCGACTTCACGGCGCCGATCGCCCTGACGGCGCTGGGGGCGTCGCAGGTGAAGACGGGCAACGACACCGACGGCACGACCAAGATCACGGTCTCGTGGCCGGCGGTGGAGAGCGGGGCCACGGTGCACGTCTACCGGGCGGGCTTCGGCGGCTATCCCGAGTACGACGACGCGGGCGGCGTGGTGCCGTCGTACCCGGGGGTCGGCACCTGGGTGCTGGCCGGGAACGTGACCAGCGGGACCACGCTGGTGGACGAGCCGGCGACGCGGGACTTCTGGTACTACGTGGCGCTGGTGGAGGACGCCTGCGGGAACGTGGGACCGGTCTCGAACCAGACCGGCGGGACGCTGAACTACCACCTCGGTGACGTGGCCGACGGCGTGACGGACTGTGCCGGGAACAACGCGGTGTGGACCGAGGACATCAGCCTCCTGGGTGGCAACTACGGCGTGACGCTGGGGTACCCGGATGCGCTGGCCTGCCTGGACGTGGGGCCGACGACCAACTACTCGGTGAACGCGCGGCCGTTGACGGACAACAAGGTCAACTTCGAAGACCTGATGATGTTCGCGATCAACTACAACCTGGTGTCGGGACCGCAGGACGCGCCGCTGCCGGTGGCGGTGGCGACGTCGAACCGGCTGTGGCTGGAGGGCCCGGCGGAGGTGAGCGCGGGCGCGACGTTCACGGTGCAGGTGCAGGCGGCGTGCGCGGGGGATCTGCAGGGTCTGTCGCTGCAGCTGGCGTGGAACCACGCGGTGGCCGAGCCGGTTTCGGTGGAGGCCGGCGGGCTGGCGACGCTGCAGAACGGGGTGGTGTTCAGCAGCGGGGCGGGGAACGTGGACGCGGCCCTGCTGGGTGCGAACCGCGGGCTGGCGGGCGAAGGGGTGCTGGCGACGGTGACGTTCCGGGCGCTGGCGAGTGGCGCGCCGAACGTGACGCTGGCGAAGGTGGACGCGCGGGACGCGACGAACCAGCCGGTCGAGCTGGCGGGGGTGAAGCCGGCGGGCCCGGTGACGACGGAGACGGCGCTGATGCCCGCCGCGCCGAATCCGTTCTCGCACAGCACGACCCTGGGCTTCCGCCTCGCGAAGCCGGGGCCGGTCATGCTGGCGATCTACTCCGTGGACGGGCGGTGCCTGAGGACGCTCGTGGACGAGATGCGCGCCGCCGGTCCCTGCCGCGTCGCCTGGGACGGGACGGACGAACACGGGAACCCGCTGCGACCCGGGATGTTCTTCGCTCGGCTGGTCACCGGGCAGGAGCGCCTGAGCCGCACCGTGCTGCTCGTGAGATGAGATTGGAGATCGTGGCCGGGGGGCCCGCAACGGCGGGTCCCCGGCCGAGGGAAGCGACAGGCTTCGGAGTCCGTTCCAGACCGCAACCGGAGGTTGGCCCATGAAAACCCCTTGGCATGGCATGAAGAACCGCTGGAGCCGCGGGCTCCCGGCGTCCGTCGTGATCCTCGGCGTGGCGGCCCTCGTGATCCTGGGCGCGGGCAGTGCGCTCGCGTCCATCCAGCCGGTCGGGGATCCGTACGTCTCGGAGAGCTGGACACAGCGCTTCCAGGAGGACGGTGTCGGCCCGTTCGATCACGTCCAGATCCTGATGGCGACCGGTGGCCCGTTCGAGCAGCCTGCGACGCAGAGCGGCTTCAACGTGGCTGGCTGGGCGCAGGGCTGCACGAACACGATCGAGAGCAGCGCCGCGGGCCCCGCGACGAGCCTGATGCAGTGGGACATCAGCTTCCAGGGCACGTCGGGGACGCCGCTGAACTTCTTCTTCCAGTGCTTCAACGGTGCCACGCTGCTGCAGACCGCGTACGCGCATTGGAGCGGCAGCGGCTGGCTGATCGACAACTTCGTGCCGGGCACGGCCTCGTGGCCGGGCGGGGAGGTCTGCGGCTTCGTCAACTCCGTCTCGGCGCTCGATCCGCAGACCTGCCTGACCTCGCCCACGCAGTGCCTGACCGTCCCGGTGGTCGTCATCCGCAACGACGCCACCGCGATCCGGGGCTACAGCGTGACCTTCACGCTCTCGCCCGAGCTGGCGCTGTGCGGTCTCCCGGGGCTCGCCATCACCCGGGGCGCCTACCTCAGCTCGTACTCGGAGACGGACTACCGCGTGGTCTCCAACCCGGACGGCTCGTACACCGCGGACTGCGTGATCCTCGGCGATCCCTGCGGCCAGACGGCTCCGGCCGGGAACCTCTTCAACGTCATCGTGAAGGGCGCCCTCGAGGGCATCGGCAAGCTCACGGTCACCAACGTGCTCCTGCGTGACTGCATGAACGAGCCGATCGCTTGCACCTGGGGGCCGCCGATCCCGATCACCGTGGACTTCACCGCCCCGGGCGCCATCGGCGACCTGGCGGCGGCGCGTCTGCTGGCGACGGGCCAGGGGACCGGATCGACGCACCGGATCCGCCTCACCTGGAGCGGCGCCGCGGGCACGGTGAGCCTCTACCGCGCGCCCTTCGGCAACTACCCCGAATACGACGACGACACGCCCGGCATGCTGCCGCCCGACGCGTCGCTCGCGCCCGGGAGCCCCTGGCAACTGGTGGCCGGCAACGTCACCTCGCCGTACGACGACCTGCCGCCGGCGCGGGACTACTGGTACTACGTCGCCTTCGTGACCGACGCCTGCGGGAACCGCTCGGCGATGTCGAACCGCACCGGCGGCACGCTGGACTACCTGCTGGGCGACGTCAGCGACGGCGTCACGCCCGGGCTGGGCAACAACCGGGTGTTCACCGAGGACATCTCGCTGCTCGGCACCTACTACGGGCTGCTCGGCGATCCGCAGGTGGACGCGGTCGCGTACCTCGACGTCGGCCCGACCACGAACCACTACATCGACGGCCGGCCGAAGCCCGACGACATCATCGGCTTCGAGGACCTGATCATCTTTGCCATCAATTACGGCTCCACCCTGCAGGTGCCCATGATGGCCGCCACGCCCGTCCCGGCCGACCGCGACGAGTTGACGCTCGACGCGCCAGGCGCGGTGCACGCGGGCGAGGTGTTCACGGTACGGCTGCTGATGAAGGGCGCCGGCGACATCCAGGCGCTCTCGGCGCAGTTGGGCTGGGATGGGGCGATCGCCGAGCCGCTGGGCGTCGAGGCCGGGGACTGGCTCGCGGGCCAGAACGGCGTGGCGCTCTCCAGCGGTCCGGGCAACGTGGACGCGGCGCTGCTCGGCCTGCGCGGCCTGGCGCTGAGCGGTCAGGGCACGCTCGCGGTCGTGACGTTCCGCGCGCGCACCGACGGGGACCCGAAGATCGGGCTCGCGCGGCTCGTGGCGCGTGACGCGCAGAACCAACTGCTGGCGCTGGCCGCGCCGGTGGCGAACGCCGGGGCGGGCTTCACGACCGGGCTGATGCCGGCCGCGCCCAATCCGTTCCAGAACACCACGGCACTGGGCATCAGCCTGGCCAGGGCCGGACCGGTCGAGGTGTCCATCTACTCGGTGGACGGCCGCCGGGTGAAGACGCTGTTCAAGGGGACGCGAGAAGCCGGCTCGTTCCGCATCGCGTGGGACGGTACCGACGAGAGTGGGAACCGGATGCAACCAGGCGTGTTCTTCGCGCGCCTGGTGACCGCGTCCGGCCAGTTCAAGCGGACGGTGTCCTACCTGCGGTAGGCGGCCGCGGTCGGCGGGGCCCGGAGCGCTCCGGGCCCCGCGCAGACCCCTGCAGCCGCTCCGACGAGAGGAGGCACACATGACGCGCTTGCCACGACCCGCTGTCCTTGCTGCCGTGTTCGCCCTGGCCGTCCTGGCAGCGACGGGGGGGGCCGCGGCCGGGGTCACCGTCTCCGTCGCTCCGCCGGAGACGACCGTCACGGTCGGCACCGATTTCGTGCTGCGCGTCGTGACGGCCGCCTTCCCGGACCTGAAGGCCTATCACCTCGTCCACTCGTTCGGCAGCGCGATCACCGCCAGCCTGGGCGTGGACCCCGGGGACGTGCTCACGTCCACCGGACTCCCGTTCACGTCCTACGCGGTCGCGGACAACTCGCTGCCCACGGGGACCATCACTTACGACGCGGCCATGCTGACCGGCAGCACGCAGGGGCCCGGCATCCTGGGTTTCTACCGCTTCCACGCCGTCGCGGAGGGCGACACCCCCGTGCAGTGCGAGGCCGTGGACTTCCGCGATTCGCTCAACACCCAGACGCTGCCGACCTGTGTGAGCGGCCTGGTGCACGTCCTGGGCCCGGTCCCGGCGGGCCCATCGACGTGGGGGAGGATCAAGACGCTCTACCGCTGACGCCGAAGCACCAGTCGTTCCGAGTCGTCGTCCGTTTCGTCGCAGGGAGGAGGGCACCATCGCCCCATGAGATCGAGTGATTCCATCCAGACCACGCCGAGGTCACCGCCCCGGCGGAAGTGATCGAGGTTTCAGAAGCAGCACTCCGCGATCGTCCGCAGCCTGGTGCAGACGAAGTAGCAGGTCGGTTTTGAACGAGAGACGCGCGGAAGGCGGGCCGCGGGGATCCCGGGGTCCGCCGGAGAAGGAACCCGGTCCGGCTCTGCATGCGCAGCAGGCAGAGCCGCGACCCGCACGACCACGGCCGTCTGAGGAGGGCTTGCCCATCGAAAACGCCAGCCATGCTGATGCAGGACCGAGGTCACCGCTGAAGGAGTGCGGATCCTGCGGTCCCTGTCGCTCCGCGATCGTCCCGCAGGTCCGGCCCTGCCTGTCGACCCCCGATCGCAGATGTACCGGCAACTCCCGATGCCGCGGAGCGTCGTTCCACCCCTCCAACGCGAGGCCGCCCGCCCAGGGCCGCATGCCCTGCGGCACGACCGCGTGAAAGGACACGTTCCATGTCTCGTATCGGTGTGTTCCTGATCCTCTGCGTATTCCTCACCTGCGCGTTCGGCGTGGTCGCCCAGGCCGCCGCCCCGCGCGCCGTGCCCTACCCGGGCATCCCGGTTGCCCCAAGCGTCACCGCGAATGCGCTGCTGAAGATGGCGCCGCAGGATGTGGTGAGCACGACCGGTGTCTTCATCGACCCGGTCGCGGCAGCACTGGCGATCGGCAATCGTCTGGTGGATCTGCAGTCCGACGTGACCGAGGACAACGCCGGCAATGGCGATCCCGACGTCCCGCTCGACGGGAACGACGGCGGCTGGGGCTGGAACGTCACCGGCCTGGCCCACCACAGCAGCATTGCCTCCTCCAAGAACCTCTACGGTCCCATCACCCGCGGTCTGGCCGAGGCGGCCATCTTCACGGGCGCCGCGCGGCTCGGCGTCGGGGTCGGGGATGTCTTCCCCGGGATCTCCCAGCTGGGGTACACGGGGATCTACGACGCCGACATCGTGTTCGGCCTCCTCCGCTGGGGCGCGTACACGGGGAATGCGGCGCTGCGGGACTCCGTGAAGAACCGGCACGACGTCACCATGGCGGACTTCGTCACGGCGAACCCGGGCATGAACGGCGCGGCGGTGCGGGCCCGCATCGTTCGCAACGGCCGCGCCAGTCAGGGGCTGGTGGGGATGTGGCCGTGGGACATCCACTTGCTCGCCAACGACTGTGACGCTCTGGCGGCGGGGTATCCCGGCAGCGCGGCGGTCTACGGGACGGAGATGGACTCCATCTCCCAGGTCATCATGGACGACATGGGCGGGCTGCTCGGCACGCCGTACTTCGATCCCACGGACTTCGGCCAGCGCTACCACCAACTCGGCATCGCCGGAGCGCTGCGGGTCTTCGATGCCTCGCAGCGCACGGACGACAACACGCTGGCCGTGGCGATGAAGGACTCGTTGCTGGGCGGCCAGCAGCCGGACGGCTCGTGGGGCGTCTCCTACGACGGCGTCTTCTACCCGCAGGACTACCAGTCCACGGCCTACGCCGTGCTCGCGCTCAACGAGTATGCGGAGCGGCACGGTGACGCGACCGCGCAGCTGGCGGCGTGGAAGGGGCAGCAGTACCTGCTCGCACTCGTCCCCACGACGGGCGTGCTGGACGACGGCTACGGTGAGTACGCCGAGCTCGACGCGGAGATCCTGCAGGCCCTGCTGACCGGCGACGACGTCACGCCCGTGGCGCCCGCGACCTGCATCACGCCGACGTACGCCTGCGTGCAGGTTCCGGTGAACTTCAACCGCACCGACGCCACTCCGGTGCGCGGCTACAGCGTGACCCTGACGCTGTCGGCGAACCTGGCACTGTGCGGCGCTGGCATCGTGGAGGGCGGCTACCTGAGCAGCGTCGGCGGGACCACCTATCAGGTGCTCAACCCGAGTCCCGGGGTCTACACGGTGGACTGCGCCATTCTGGGCGTGAGCACCGGGGCGACCGGTTCGGGGACGCTGTTCACGCTCAACCTCGCCGGCGCAGTGACCGGCACGGGCACGGTGACCGTGAACTCGGTGATCGTGCGCGACCTGCTCAACGCGCCGGTTTCGGCCATCCCCGGTCCGCCGGCGTCGATCACCATCGACAACACGGCGCCGGTGGCGATTGCCGCGCTGGGGGCGTCGCAGGTGAGGACGGGCAACGACACCGACGGCACGACCAAGGTCACGGTGTCGTGGCCGGCGGTGGAGAGCGGGGCCACGGTGCACGTCTACCGGGCGGGCTTCGGCAGCTATCCCGAGTACGACGACGCGGGCGGTGCCGTGCCATCGTACCCGGCGGTCGGCAGCTGGGTGCTGGCCGGGAACGTGACCAGCGGGACCACGCTGGTGGACGAGCCAGCGGCGCGGGACTTCTGGTACTACGTGGCGCTGGTGGAAGACGCCTGCGGGAACGTGGGACCGGTTTCGAACCAGACCGGCGGGACGCTGAACTACCACCTCGGTGACGTGGCCGACGGCGTGACGGACTGTGCCGGGAACAACGCGGTGTGGACCGAGGACATCAGCCTCCTGGGTGGCAACTACGGCGTGACGCTGGGGTACCCGGATGCGCTGGCCTGCCTGGACGTGGGGCCGACGACCAACTACTCGGTGAACGCGCGGCCGTTGACGGACAACAAGGTCAACTTCGAAGACCTGATGATGTTCGCGATCAACTACAACCTGGTGTCGGGACCGCAGGACGCGCCGCTGCCGGTGGCGGTGGCGACGTCGAACCGGCTGTGGCTGGAGGGCCCGGCGGAGGTGAGCGCGGGCGCGACGTTCACGGTGCAGGTGCAGGCGGCGTGCGCGGGGGATCTGCAGGGTCTGTCGCTGCAGCTGGCGTGGAACCACGCGGTGGCCGAGCCGGTTTCGGTGGAGGCCGGCGGGCTGGCGACGCTGCAGAACGGGGTGGTGTTCAGCAGCGGTGCGGGGAACGTGGACGCGGCCCTGCTGGGCGCGAACCGCGGGCTGGCGGGCGAAGGGGTGCTGGCGACGGTGACGTTCCGGGCGCTGGCGAGTGGCGCGCCGAACGTGACGCTGGCGAAGGTGGACGCGCGGGACGCGACGAACCAGCCGGTCGAACTGGCGGGGGTGAAGCCGGCGGGCCCGGTGACGACCTCGTTCGCGCGGCCGATGCCGAACCCGTTCCATGGGACGACGGTGCTGAGCTATGCGCTGGCGAAGGGCGGGGCGGTGGAGCTGGCGGTGTACGGGGTGGACGGGCGGAAGGTGGCGGTGCTGGCGAGCGGGGTGCAGGAGGCCGGGAGCTACCGGCTGACCTGGGACGGCGCGGGAGCGCGGCCCGGGCTGTACTACGCGCGTCTGACCACGCCGGAAGGCAGGTTCACCCGCAGCCTGGTGCTGACGAAGTAGCAGGTCGGTTTCGAACGAGAGACGCGCGGCGGGCGGGCCCCGGGAATCCCGGGGCCCGCCGCCGCTGACGTCTCCGCCGCCGGCAACGCGGGGCGGCCCCGCAGGCGCATCAGCCCCGCGCCGGCGTGCAGCATCCGCACTTCCTGCCCGGGAATCGGGGTCCGCCCCGTGGACTTGTCATCCCCCGTCGTACTCAGTAAATTGAGCCCGGTCAAACGTGGGGAAGATGCCGCCCAGGGAGGAGAGAACCATGAAGATCCTGATCGCTGACGCCTTCGACAAGGGCCTGCCCAAGCGCCTCGAGAAGTTCGGCGAGGTGTTCGACGACGCCGGACGGGTCGCCGAAGCGGACGTGATCCTCGTCCGCTCCAAGACCAAGGCCGACCGCGCCTACATCGACCGGGCCACGAACGTGAAGCTCTTCATCCGCGGTGGCGTCGGCATGGACAACATCGACCAGCCCTACTGCAAGGAGAAGGGCATCCAGGCGATGAACACGCCCGCGGCCTCCTCGGTGGCGGTGGCCGAGCTGGCCATGGCGCTGATGATCGCCATCCCGAGCCGCCTCATCGAGGGGCACAACGGCATCGTCGCCGGCAAGTTCCTCAAGAGCGAGCTCAAGCGCACGGAGCTCTACCAGAAGACGCTCGGCCTGATCGGCGTCGGCCGCATCGGCACCGAGGTGGCGAAGCGCGCGCAGGCCTTCGGCATGAAGGTCGTGGCCTGCGACAAGGTCATCGACCGGCACCCGATCGCGGAGCTCAAGTCCCTCGACGCCGTGCTCGCCGAGTCCGACTACGTCTCGCTGCACACGCCGCTCACCGACGAGACGAAGGGCATGATCAACAAGCAGACGATCGCGAAGATGAAGAAGGGCGCGATCCTGATCAACACCGGCCGCGGCAAGTGCGTCGTCGAGGAGGACATCGTCGAGGCCCTGAAGTCGGGCCAGCTCGGTGGCTACGGCACGGACGTCTGGTACAAGGACGAGATCTACGGCAGCCCGATCGTGGGCGCCCCGAACACGGTGGTGATGCCGCACCTCGGCGCCTCGAGCAAGGAGAACCTCCTGCGCATCGGCGACATCGTGGTGGACATCCTGGAGAAGTGGGCGAGCAAGTGAGGAGAGGACGATGACGAAGAGGATCTACAATTTCGCTGCCGGTCCCTGCACCCTGCCCCTCCCCGCACTGGAGAAGGCCGCCGCGGAGTTCGTCGAGTACGGTGGCTCCGGCATGTCGCTCATCGAGATGAGCCATCGCGGCAAGCAGTACGACGCGGTGCACAACCAGGCGCTCGAGTCGCTGCGCGAGGTCTTCGGCGTGCCGCAGGACTTCGAGATCCTCTTCCTGCAGGGCGGCGCCACGCTGCAGTTCGGGATGGTGCCGATGAACCTGCGCGCCGAAGGCAGGACGTTCGAGTACGTCAACACCGGCGCCTGGGCCAAGAAGGCCATCTCGGACGCGAAGAAGGTCGGCCCGACGCGGGTGGTCTGGACCGACGAGGCGAACAAGTTCACGCGCATGCCGAAGGCGGCCGAGCTCAAGGCCGGCGCGGACGCCGCCTATCTGCACGTCACCAGCAACGAGACCATCGGCGGCATCGAGTTCAGCGAGTTCCCGGACAGCGGGAGCGTGCCGCTGGTCGCCGACATGAGCTCGGACATCCTGTCGCGGCCGGTCCCCTTCGCGCGCTTCGCCCTGATCTACGCCGGGGCGCAGAAGAACCTCGGGCCCGCGGGCAACACGATCGTCATCGTCCGCAAGGACGTGCTCGAGAAGTGCCGCGAGGACATGCCGGCCTACCTCGGCTACAAGAGCCACGTGCCCGACAAATCGATGTACAACACGCCGGCCGTGTTCGCGATCTACATGATGAAGCTCAACCTGGACTGGGTGAAGTCCGTGGGCGGCCTGGCCGAGATGGACAAGCGCGCGGGCCAGCGCGCGGGCATCCTCTACACGGCCATCGACGGCTCCGGCGGCTGGTTCCGCTCCCCGGTGGACAAGGCATCCCGCTCGCGGATGAACGTCGTCTTCCGCCTGCCGACCGAGGAGCTCGAGGAGAAGTTCCTCGCCGAGGCGGGCAAGGCGGAGATGTCGGGCCTCAAGGGCCACCGCTCGGTCGGTGGCTGCCGCGCGTCGATGTACAACGCCATGCCGGTCGAGGGCGCCGAGCGCCTCGCCCAGTTCATGGCCGACTTCAAGAAGCGGAACGCGTAGCGAACGGGAAGGAACGGTGCCGTGACCGGCGCAAGGACCCCGTCCCGCGGTACCGGGGCGGGGTCCGATGCTTGGGCCCGGCATCGCGGTGAGCACCGCGCCCCGGTCGTGGAGCGTGCAGGAACGGCTTCGGCCTGCCGATAACCAGGGGCACAGATCCCTCAGGGAGGAGATCCTCACCATGGGCGGAGCCGAAGCAGCTTCGACGCCCGGTAGCGACTTCGCGCCGGCTGAACGGTGCGACCCGGACACGGTCTGGCAGCAGCGCCAGGCCTTCGTCGCCAATCCACTCGCGCTGGCCATGCTCGATTCCATGCTCGGGCCGGCCGTCGTCCTCAACGCCCGTCGTCAGATCGTCGTCGCAAACCGGCAGTTCCTCGACGTGATCGGAGCGGGCGACGTGGGCGCTGTCCTGGCGCAGCGTCCGGGTGAGGTGCTGGGCTGCGTCCACGCGGCCGAGCGGCCGGGTGGCTGCGGCACGAGCGAGCACTGCGCCACGTGCGGCGTGGTCGGTGCCGTTCTTTCCGCCTGGAAGACGCACGCCGAGGCCACGGCCGAATGCCGGGTCCGCACCCACGCCAGTGCCGGCGGGGGCGCGCTCGATTTCCGCGCCAGGGCGTCCTTCCTCTCGGTGGACGGTGCGGACTTCGTGGTCCTCGCCCTGCAGGACATCAGCTCCGAGAAGCGCCGCCACGTCCTGGAGCGGGTCTTCTTCCACGACGTGCTCAACGTCTGCGGTGGGGTGCACGGCCTCGCGGAACTGCTGCTGACGGATGGGCTCGACGCGGAGATGGAGCAGAGGTTCAAGCATGACGTCTACCGGCTGTCGAGCGCCGTGATCGACGAGATCACGGGGCACCGGCAGATGCTGGCCGCCGAGCGGGGCGAATTGAACGTGGACCTCGACGATGTGTCGATCCGGGACGTCCTCGACGAGGTCATCGCGATCTACCGGCACCACCACGTGGCCGAGGGGCGCGGGCTGGAGTGCGGCTCGTGCGATCCGCTGCGGCTGCGCACCGACGCGACGCTCCTGCGCCGCGTGCTCGGAAACCTGGTCAAGAATGCCCTGGAGGCCACCCCGCCGGGCGGGACCGTGCTCGTCTCGGCCACCGGGGAACCGGAGAGGGTCCGCATCTCCGTGCAGAATCCCGGCGTCATGCCGGAGCGCACCCGGCTGCAGATGTTCCAGCGCTCCTTCAGCACCAAGGGCGGTGAGGGACGCGGCATCGGCACGTACAGCGTCAAGCTGTTCGGCGAGCGCTACCTCGGAGGCCGCGTGGCCTTCACGAGCGACGGGGACGCCGGCACCTGCTTCACCATCACCCTGCCGCTCGCCGGTCCACCACAGGTCCTGGCCGCCTGAGCGCGCCGCACCACGCGTGAGGGGTGGTTGTCACGCCCCGGTCTTCGCGTCGCGGGTCAGTGTCCCACGCTACGGCCGGTCAGGACCATCCGGGCGGTGCCGAACAGCAACCGGAAGTCCAGGGCCAGCGAGCGCTCGCGGAGGTAGCGCCGGTCGAGCGCGAGCGTCTCCTCGAAGGTGAGGTCGTCCCGTCCGACCAGCTTGGCGAGCGAGGTGATGCCGGGCCGCACGCTGAGGATCTCCGCCGCCGCGTCCCCGTAGTAGGGCAGCAGCTCGGGGATCTCCGGCCGCGGGCCCACCAGGCTCATGTCGCCGAGCACCACGTTGATCAGGTTGGGCAGCTCGTCCAGGCTCGTGCGCCGCACGAACCGCCCGACCCGGGTGACGCGCGGGTCCTGGTCCGGGTGGAAGCGCAGCTCCTGGATCTCCGTCTGCGAGTACGAGTAGTCGTAGAGCTCCGGGAAGCGTGCGCGGGCGTCCACGTACATGCCGCGGAACTTCCAGAAGGTGAACCGCCGGCCGCCGCGGCCGACCCGGGGCTGGCGGAACAGGGCGGGCCCCGGCGAGTCGAGCCGGACCGCCAGGGCGAGCAGGGCGAGCAGCGGACTGATGAGGACCAGCCCGAGCGCCGCCAGCACGCGATCGCTCACGGCCTTCACGAGCTCGCCGAGCGGCGTGTAGCGGCCCACGGTCGCGCGTCCGGGCGCCAGCGCCGGCGCCCGCGGAAGCGGGGCGACGTCCACGCCCGCGACGCGGCCGAGGGCGTCCTCGGCCACGGCCTCGCACGCGCCGGCCCGGTCCGGACTCATGCGGCCTCGCGCAGCTCCTCGGCTGCCTCCCAGGTGACCGCGTGCACGGCCGGGCGGACGTAGTGGCGCGCCACCTTGGTGACCGCGGCGATCACGTCCCGCGCGTCGTCCTCGCTCATCGCCGCCGAGAGCGGGAGCGAGAGCGTGGCGTCGCCGATGCGCTCGGCCTGGGGGTGGTCGCCGCGCCGGGTGCCGTAGGTGTCGCGGTAGTGCTGATGCAGGTGCACGGGCACGAAGTGGATGCCGCTGCCGATGTTCTCGGCGGACAGGGCGCTCATGAAGCGGCCCCGGTCGCACTCGAGGTTCGGCAGGTCGAGCTCGAGCGTGTAGAGATGCCGGGCGTGGCGGCTGCCCAGGGTCTCCAGCCGGGGACGGACCCGCACCCCGGGGACCTCGGCGAAGGCCTGGTCGTAGATCGCCCAGAGCCGCTCCCGGGCCGCCAGCGAGTGTTCGAGCCGCGCGAGCTGGTGCAGCCCGAGGGAGGCCTGCATGTCGGTCATGTTGTACTTGTAGCCGGGCTCGAGCGCCTGGTAGGGCATGAACCCGCCCGGGGAATAGCGTTTCCACGCGTCCTTGTCGAGACCGTGGAGCCGGAGCGCGCGCAGCCGCTCGATGACGGTCGCGTCATCGGTGGTGAGCATCCCGCCCTCGCCGGTGGTGAGGTTCTTCGTGGCGTAGAAGCTGAAGGCCGTGAAACGGCTGATCGAGCCGACCTTGCTGCCGCGGTACCAGGTCTCCGCCGCGTGCGCGGCGTCCTCGATCACGGTCAGCCCGTGGCGCGCGGCGAGGGCGCCGAGCGCGTCCATCTCGCAGGGCCAGCCCGCCATGTGCACCGGCATCAGGGCCCGGGTGCGGCGCGTGACCGCTCGTTCGACCAGGTCCGGAGCGAGGTTCTGGGTGTCGGGGTCGACGTCCACGAAGACCGGGATCGCGCCCACGTGGGTGATGACGTTCGCCGTGGCGACGAACGTCAGCGGGGTCGTGATCACCTCGTCGCCGGGGCCGATGCCGGCCGCGAGCAGGGCGAGGTGCAGGGCCGCCGTGGCCGAGTTCACCGACACCGCGTAGTCCGCGTCCACGTAGCGCGCGAAGGCCTCCTCGAAACGCAGGCACTTGGGGCCGAACCCGATCCAGCCCGAGCGCAGCGTGTCCACCATCTCGGCGATCTCTTCCTCGCCGATCAATGGCCGGCCGAAGACGAGGTAGTCCGGGCGGACCGGCTGGCCTCCTTCACAGGCGAGACTTGACATGACGACCTCCTTCCTTCGACGGACGGATCCTGGTTCCCGGCGCTCCGCTGCTGCGCGCGTCGACGCGAGCGGGGTCGGGCCGCCCCCGCGACTCCGGGAGCCGAATCACGAGCCGCAATCCAGGCCGCATCGCGGCAGGTATGCGGGCTGGCTGGACGTTCCGCTGTATCCCCGATGACTCGATCATTCCGTGCTTCATTCCTGGGGGTGAAGGTGGACGCTGGGGAGATGTCGAATCTTCGGACGGGCGGGCTGATCCGGTGTCCACCGGTGGGTCGGTGCTCAACCGTTCATTCGGCCCGGATGCGGGCAAACCGCATAAGTAGGCTTACGGGTTCTCGAAGGTGGCTGGCCGAACTTCAGGAGGCTCGACCGGGTGACACGGTCGAGCACGGTTGCCGCGTCCCATGAGGCACCGCGGACGAAATCGGTCGTGGGGCGGTGACTCCAGATGGCCGGACGGACCGAAGGGACAGCGCGGGTCACACACGGATGCTGCTCGAGCGCCGGGTGGCCGAGGTCGCTTGTGCGGTGGTCGAGCTCGCTCGCGAGGTGTGCGAATGATTTGCCTTGCGGCTGTCGGGGATGGTCGCATACGTTACAAAGGGCGATTTGCAGGACGGAGGCACTCCATGGTCGCACCCGAGCCAGGCTCCGCATCGACGCGGATTCTCGTGGCCGCACAGATCCAGATCTACTCCGAAGCGATCGAGCGGATTCTCACGTCAGTCCCGGGTTTCGAGTTCGTCGGGTCGCTTGCCACGGACGCCGAGATTCTCGACGCGGTTCAGCGTATGGCGCCGCGCGTCCTGATCCTGGATCTCACTGCGCACCTGATTCCCCGGTTGGAGATCGCCGCAACGGTGTCGAAGACCCAGTGCGGGGTGAGCGTGGTCGGCCTGCTTCCGGTGCTCCGCGCACGTCACGTGGAGTTGTTCCGGCGCAGCGGCATCTCGGGGCTCGTGGACAGGAACGCCACCACAAGCGAATTCGTACACGCCATCGTGGAGGTGGCTGCGGGGCGCTGCTATCTGAGCCGTGGCTATGCGGGGCCCCTGCGTGCCCTGTACGCCGGCCGGGGGCCAGAAGCCATCGCGAACACGTGCGAGAGCCTGAGCGTGCGCGAGGAAGAAGTGTTGCGCCTCGTCATCCGGGGGTTTACGAGCCGCCAGATGGGGGATCGTCTCTTCATCAGCCCGCGTACCGTCGAGAATCACCTGGCCGAGCTCTATCGCAAGCTGAACCTGCACGACAGTCTTCAACTGTCGTGTGAGGCCTACCAGGATGAAGAGGCTGAGCTGCCGTTCGGCGAAGAGTAGCCCCGGCGCCGGCGTTGGAAGGGACCACGGACAGGCACGAGGCGGCCAGGATGATCTCAGAGGTTGAAGAGGGGTCGCCCTGCCCGGGATGCCGGGGCCGAGAGCACAACATCGTTCTGCTGCGGGTCGGCGCGGTGACGTGGTCGTGCCCGGCCCGCCATCGGGCGGCACGAGCGCCCGACTTCTAGGAGTCGCCGGTCGCCCGGCCGGCCCTGCCGAACTGCCTCCGGCGCCGAAGCGCCCTGCCGGAACCTGGCGCTCCGCCGGTACCTAGCGCCCCCGCCGGGAAAACCCGTAGGCCTACTCATCAAGCCGGCCACCTCCCGGCCGATAGAACCACTGGGCGACCGCTGCTTGGTGGACCTGCCGGTCGAACCGGACCCTCAACGTCTCCGCCTCCACCTCCACGTCGTCCACCGTACCCTCTGGGTGGATCAAAGCCATGGGCAGCCTGTCGAAGACGGAACAGAGGCGGCGCCGGCTGTGGGCGCTCGCCGCCACACTGCTGGTCGGCCTGGTGGCCGAGGTGGCGATCATCGGTTCCTTCGGGACCGAGCAGACCGCGTTCGTGTTCCTTCCGCACGCGACCTACGGGGCCATCCTGGCCGGTCTCATGGCGCTGATTCTCCTCTTCGTGTTCTACGCCTCCCAGAGCCTGCGCGCGCTCGCGGCTGAGGAAAGTGAGAGCCAGCGCCTGGCGATGCGCGAAGCGGTGATCCACGAGAGACTGACCGGGGTCTCCGACCTGCTCGACACGATGGGCATGCTCGCGCAGAAGCCGGACCTCCATAGCGCGCTCAGTCTGGCCGTGAATCGAGCGCTTCCCTGTTTCGAGGCGGACTACTCGTCGGTCCTGCTGTTCATCCCGGGCACCGGGCAGCTCGAGACCCTCGTCTCGGTGGGGAGCGAGTCCGGGTCCCGGACCGCCCAGCTGCCCCGACCCGGTGAGGGGATGGTCGGGAGCGTGCACGCCACCGGCGAGGCTCTGACCGCGAACACGCCACAGGCCTGTGCCTGCCTTGCCGACGAGCTGGGGCTGGAGTCGCCTCCGTGCTCTGCTCTGTGTGTGCCGCTCAGCTTCGACGGAGCCCGCCTCGGCGTGTTCTGCGTCGCCCGCATGACGCTCGACGAGCCCTTCACGCCCATGCACGCTCACGCGCTCGAGGTGCTGGCCTCGCACTGCGGGGCGACGGTCTTCAGGAGCCTCCACGATCGGCGCATCCACACCGAGCGGGCGGAGGCCCAGGCGGCGCTTCTCGACAGCGAGAGGCGCTACCGTCAGTTCTTCGAGCACGACATCGCCGGCGCCTACATCTCGAAGCCCGACGGGCAGATGCTGGACTGCAACTCGGCCTTCGCGCGCATACTGGGGTTCTCGACCGCCGCCGAGGCGCTCGCGAGCGACGTCGTCTCGCACTACCTGGCTGCCGACGCGCGTCGAGCGTTCCTGGACCGGCTTCGCACGCAGCGCAGCGTGGACCGGAGCGAGAACGTCCTGGGTCGCGCCGACGGGGAATCGGTCCACGTGATCGAGACGGCTGTCGGTGTCTTCGACCCGCAGGGCGAGCTGCTGGAGATCCATGGCTACGTGATCGACGACACGGAACGTCGCAGAGCCAACGAGCACCTCCAGCTCGCGCAGAGGATGGAGGTCTTCGGAAGGCTGACGGGGGGGCTCGCGCACGGCTTCAACAACATGCTCGCCGCCATCATGGGCAGCGCGCAGATGATCCAGATCCAGGCGCCGGCGGACCATCCGGCTCACGCGAAGGCCGCGAACATCCTGAAGGCCGCGACCCGGGCCGCGGCCTTGACGCGGCAGTTGCTGGTCTTCAGCCGCCAGCAAGCGCTTGGGCTCAAGCTGCTCGACCTGAGCGCAATCGTGGCCGACATGGAGGACATGCTGGGGCAGGTGCTGGGCGCGAGCATCGAGGTCGTCGCCAAGCGGGGAGCCTCGCTGGATTCGGTGAAGGCCGACCCCGGACAGGTCCAGCAGGTTCTCCTCAACCTGGCCCTCAACGCGCGGGACGCCATGCCCAATGGCGGCACGCTCACGATCGAGACCGCCAACGTGGAGCTGGACGACGCGTTCGCGGCCGGCGAGGGCCGGAGCATCGCGCCGGGCCCTTACGTCCTCCTCGCGGTGAGCGACACCGGCTGTGGCATGGATGCGGAGACGCAGGCGCGGGCCTTCGAGCCCTTCTTCACCACCAAGGCCCCCGGCAAGGCCACGGGGCTCGGACTCTGGGCCGTCCATGGGATCGTCAGGCAGAGCGGCGGACACGTCGACATCCACAGCAAGCCCGGCCAGGGATCCACGATCAAGATCTACCTGCCCTGCGTGGAAGAGGTCAGCGTCACCGTCGAAGAAGACCCGCCTCGCCCGGGACGCGGCGGGGAGACCGTGCTCGTCGCCGAAGACGAGGAGCTGGTGCGCATGGTCGTTCGAGATGCCCTGACCTCGGGCGGGTACACGGTTCTCGAGGCGAAGAGCGCCGGCGAGGCGGTCGTGCTCTCCACGGGGCACGTGGGGCCGATCGACCTGCTCGTGACGGATGTGGTGATGCCCGGCAAGGGCGGGCACGACCTGGCGGCCCGGCTGACGAGATTGTTCCCGGACATGGCGGTGCTCTGCATCTCGGGCTACGCGGACCCGGGAGCCCTCTCCAACGGAAGGCCAGGTCCCGAGACCGCGTTCCTCCAGAAACCCTTCACCTCCGAGGTCCTCCTGCGCAAGGTGCGCGAGACACTCGACGGACCTCGTCGCAAGGCCGCGTGAGCCACTCCCATGCTCCATGACGAGTCCGGGCCTGAAACCGCGGCCGCTGCACCTCTGCCCCGGGCAGGGGAGCGGGAGATCGCGCCGGAGGTCCGGCTGGAAGGTCGGTACCTCCGACCCCGGGTCTCCCACCATGCCGGGGGGGGGCTCGATGAATTCGATCCGGGGAGAGCCTCCGCGGCTCCGGGACACCGAGGCGGGAGGGCCTTGCGTGGACCACGTGCTGGTGGCCCAGGCGGAGGCCTCGATCGACGGGATCCTCATCGTCGACGGGCAGGGCGAGATCGTCTACGCCAATCGGCGCTTCGCCGGCCTGTGGGGCTTCCCTGAAGCCGCGGCACTGACCGGGCCCGATGCGCCCCTTCTGCAGATGGCCCTCGAGAAGCTGGTGGACCCCGAGGGGTTCATCGCGAAGGTCGAACATCTTTACCGGCACCCCGAGGAGACGAGCCAGGACGAGGTCGCGCTGAAGGACGGCAGGGTCTTCGACCGCTACTCCGCGCCGATCTCCCGTCCGGACGGGGTGCACGTGGGGCGGGTCTGGTTCTTCCACGACATCACCCGCCGTGCCCGGGCCGAGGAGGCGCTCCGGGAATCCCGGCAGTCCCTGGAGGCGATCATCAACAGCATCGCCGACCCTGTCTTCGTCAAGGATGCGGAACATCGGTTCACCCTCGTCAATGACGCCTTCTGCGCCATGCTCGGCGCTCCACGGGAGGCGATCCTGGGGAAGCGCGATGCCGACCTCTTCCCGCCGGAGCAGGTGAGCGTGTTCCTGCGGCAGGACGACCTCGTCTTCGCGACCGGCATCCCCGACGTCAACGAGGAGATGATCACCGGCGCGGACGGCGCGGTCCGCACGATCGTCACCAAGAAGACCCTTCACACCGACTCCGCGGGCCAGACGTTCATCGTGGGCGTGATTCGCGACATCACCGAGCAGATGCAGGCCGAGCGTTCCCGGCGCATGGCCCAACGGCGGGCCCAGGCGCTGCTGGAGCTTTTCCGGCTCCCACGGACCTCGGATGCGGCGCTCGTCGCCTTCGCCCTCGATCAACTGGTCTCCCTGACCGGGAGCAAGCTGGGCTTCATCGGCTTCGTGGACGCGGCCGAAACCACGATGTCGGCGCATCTGTGGTCCGCCAAGGCGATGCAGGAATGCGCCATGGACAACATCCCCACCCAGTTCGACGTCCGGGGCGGGGGGCTCTGGGCTGCCCCCGTCAGGGAGCACCAGGCCATCATCGTCAACGACTATGCCGCGCCCAGTCCGCTGAAGACGGGCTGCCCGGCGGGCCACGTCAAGCTCACCCGGTTCCTCGGCGTTCCGTTGATTCGAGACGGTCGCACGTGTCCTGGTCGCCGGCCTGGGCAACAAGGCCGCGGACTACGACAAGTCAGACGAGGTCGATGCGACGCTGTTCCTCGAAGGCATCTGGGAACTCATCAACCGCAATCGCGCCGAGCGGGGGCTGATCCAGAGCCGGGCCCAGCTTGACGATGTCGGCGCGATGGGCCGTGTGGGTGGATGGGAACTCGACGTCGAGACGAAGGCGCTGCGCTGGACGAGCGAGACGTACCGGATCCACGAGGTCCCCGAAACGGAGAGTCCCGACCTGGCGCGGGCGGTCCTCTTCTACGACATGCCGGGGCGATCCACCCTGGAAGCCGCAGTGCAGCGCTGCATGGAGGCCGGGGAGTTGTTCGACCTCGTGCTTCCGTTCACCAGCGCGAAAGGCAGACAGCACTGGACGCGCGCGATGGGGTATCCGGTGAAGGCCGACGGCAAGGTGGTGAGGCTGGCGGGAACCTTCCAGGACATCACCGCGCGCAAGCAGGCGGAGGAGCGCATCGCCAGCCTGGTGGCCGCGGTCGAGCAAACGACCGATGACAGCATCCTGCTGGACCTCGAGGGCCGCATCCAGTACGTGAACCCGGCTTTCGAGCGGACCACCGGCTACTCGTCGGAAGAAGCCGTGGGCCGGGATGTCAATGACCTTCTGTGCCGTGGCCTGGATGAAGCCCTGCTCCCGGAGATCTGGGAGAGCATCCGCAAGGGGCACCCGTGGAGGGGCCGCTTCAGCAATTGGACGAAGGACGGACGCTTGATCCTCCTGGACGGCGCCGTTTCGGCCATCCGGGACCCGTCGGGGGCCATCATCGGCTATGTCTCGGCGCGTCGCGACGTCACGAAGCAGGTGGAGATCGAGGCCCACCTCGCCCAGGCCGTCAAGCTCGAGGCGATCGGGACGCTCGCGGGCGGCATCGCCCACGACTTCAACAACATCCTGAGCGCCATCGTCGGCAACACGCAGCTGGCCCTGATGAGGTGCGCCGACGACCCGGCGGTCCAGCACGACCTGGAGGTCGTTCTCCAGGGGGCTCGACGCGCGACCGACCTCGTCAAGCAGATCCTCACGTTCAGCCGCCATGCCCTGCACGAGGAGGGCCCCGTCCAGGTGGGCCTCATCGTGAAGGAGGCCTCGAAGTTCCTGCGCGCAACGGTCCCATCGACGATCGAGATCCGCATGGACGTGCAGTCCACTTCCGTGGTCCTGGCCGATCCGACCGAGATCCACCGGATCATCGTCAACCTCTGCACGAACGCGGCTCTGGCCATGCACGAGCAGGGAGGGGTGCTGGAGATCGGGCTCGCGGACGTGGACGTGGACTCCTCGCTCGCGCAGCAGTTCCCCGGTGTGGCCGCCGGGAGATTCCTCCGGTTGCGCGTGCGCGACACCGGCCACGGCATGAGCCGCGAAGTGGTCGAGCACGTCTTCGAGCCCTTCTTCACGACGAGAGATGTGGGAAAGGGCGTGGGGCTGGGGCTTGCAGTCGTGCACGGAATCGTCACGAGCCTGCACGGTGCGATCACCGTGCAGAGCGCGCCGGGCAAGGGCACGACCTTCGAGGTCTACCTCCCCGTTGCCGAGATCGCCGTCCCGGACGAGGTGCCCCCTCTGGAGGGGGTCTGCCGTGGCACGGAGCGCGTGCTCGTGGTGGATGACGACCCGCTCGTCCTGGAGGTGGCGACGGACATGCTGCAGGAACTGGGCTTCGCGGTCCGGTCGGAGACGAGAGCCGCAGCAGCCCTGGCCGTGTTCGAGGCGGACCCACAGGCGTTCGATCTCGTGCTCACCGACATGACCATGCCGGGCATGACGGGGGACGTCCTGGCGGAGCGGCTGAAGCGCTGCCGGCCGGACATCCCGGTCATCCTCTGCTCGGGCTACACCGAAGAACAGATCCCGGAACGCACCAGGATGCAGGGGATCGATGAGTTCCTGATGAAACCGCTCTTCATGGGGCCGCTCTCGCAGCTCGTGCGCAAGGTGCTCGACGCGTCCCGCGACCGCACACACTCGGCAGGGGGGAGCGGCGCGCCGGCCACGGGCCCGTCTACCGGAGGGGCATCCCCCAGGTCAGCCCGAACGTGAAGTCCGGCGCCCCATCCGTCAGGCCCACGGTGGCGGAAGCGCCCGCGGTGCCGCCCCACAGATCGCGCGATACGAGTGCGCCCACGCTCACCGGCGCAGCGATCCCATCCACGGCAGCGGTCGCGGCCGAACAGGTGATCGAAGCCGCCTTGCGGTCCCCGATCCGCGTGAGCATCAGCGTGCCCATGAACGGATCACGCAGGTCGAGATCCGCGGGATCGCCAAGCTTCCACCAGGCTGCGCCAGCGCCCAGGAACCACGAACCACCCACACCGCGCGTCGCGTCGAGCGTGGCGCCGAAGTCCCATTCACCGGTGCCGAGATCACCGGCCTCCGCCACCGGCGCCTTCACGGCGAGCCCCGCGCTGAGCGAGCCGCGGGAGGTCTGCGCGAGCCGTGCCGTGAAGCTCATCAGCGGGTCACCGATCCCCACGCGGATCCCCTCCACAGCCTCGGAATCGCGCACCCCGCGGCCACTGGCCGTGCTGTCGCCTTCCGCGTCACGGCCGGGCACGTAGCCACCGGGGGTGAGCAGCGCCGTTCCGTTCGCCGCGATCACGGGAATCGAAAGCCGCAAAGTGGCGTGGCCCAGGTCAAACGCGAGGCCATGGTTCCACGTCAGCGTGGTGCTGGTCTCGCCGCTCGCATAGTCACCCGACACCGCATTCAGGCCGGCGTCATAGCGGACGTCCTGTGCCGCGGCGTGCGGCACAGGAAGCGTCCACAGCATCATCGCGACCGCCAGCGCCGTCAGGCGCCGACGATCTGCTTGAGCATCAGGTGCGCCTCGTCCATCTCGCGAACCATGGTGCGCAAGCGGTCCTGAAGCCGGTCCATGTCGCGGATCCTGTCGCGATCCTGCTGCATGACCGGATCCTGGCACACCTGATCCATCTTGCGGAGCATCAGCTGCACGCGTTCTCCGGCCTGGGTCATGTGCTGTCCCATCTCGCGGAACGCCGGGTCGGTGCCCTGCTTCTCCATCCACTGATTCAGCTCGCGCATGCGGGTCATCACGCCGTCCATCTCCTTCAACGAAACCCGCATCCGCTCCTGGCGCATCTGCTGATTCTGCTCCATGCGCTGGGTCTGCTTGCCCTGCTGCATCTGCTGCATCTGCTGGGTCTGCTGCATCTGCTGAGTCTGCTGGGCCTGCTGGGCCTTCTGCTGCGCCTGCTGCTGTGCCTGCTGCGCCTGCTGCTGCGCCTGCTGGGCCTGCTGCTGCGCCTGCTGCTGGGCGGACTGCGCCAGCGCGATCACAGCCAGGAGCATGCCCATGGCCACCACCACTGCCACCGCACGTTTCATCTTGGTCCCTCCTCCTTGATTCGTGGACGGGTCGCGCGCCGACGTGAGCGTCGGCCCGGACGCAAGCGGCATCCCAGGTCGTGGTCGGCCACGGGTGCGGGGTGACCTCCATCCTCCGCGCCGCAGTCTCGATGCTCTCGCGCTCTGGGCGCCCTTCCTCGCCAGCCCTGGCGGTCGCGACCATGCGGCGCAAGGTACACCGCGCCCGAGCCAGACCACAAGAGGTGCCGGATCACGTCGAGACACGGGTTGCCGGGGAGGTTGTCGCATGCGAAACGGGCTTCAAGTGGTCTTCTCCCCGATTCTTGATCCGGCGCGACTCTTGTTCAGGGACAGAGCTCCACTCGGGCGTGCGCGACTGGCCCCCCGTAGCACTCACTGCCCCGCTGCGCTAACCTGCCCTTCGGCCGCCCCCGTGACCCGTTAGCTCAGTCGGTAGAGCACCTGCCTTTTAAGCAGGGAGTCGCTGGTTCGATCCCAGCACGGGTCACCACTTCGGGCCGCGGGCTCACCGGAGGCGCGTTCCCGTGACGCCGGCAGCCCCGCGCGCTCCGTGCGCGCCGCCGGCAGGTCGTGCCCGCTTCCTGGGCCCGCACCGGAGTCCGAAGGTCCGGGGTCGCCTGACGCACCTGTGTTTCAGTGTGATAGCGTCAACTTTCTGCAAACCTCAAGGCCACCTTCGCGCATCTAGTAGAATCGACAGGATCGGTCCCCCGCGACGGGACCGGTCGCCAGGGCCGAGATTGCCAGGACCCCCGGGCCAGCCTCTGGAGAAGCATCGTGGATTGTACCGAGGTGATGGAGCAACTGTCCGACTACCTGGACGAGGACGTCCGGGTGGAACTGAAGAAGGCGGTGGACGAGCACCTGCACGCCTGCCACGATTGCAGCTACTACGTGGACTCGGTGCGCAAGACGGTCGTGCTCTACCAGGCCGAGCGGCGGATCGAGGTGCCGATGAAGGCGACCGCTCGACTGCACGCAGCCCTGGCGGCTGAGTACGCCATGGAGTCCAGGAAGCGCCCCGGCCAGTCCGATTGACACGCTTCCGCGCCGGACCCTAGACTGCCGCGCCTCATGAGCTCCTGACGGCCTGCGGGGCACCCCCGCGGGCCGTCTCGTTCCATCCGGCGGGAGACCCCATGCAGCGCATCGGCATCCTCGGCCTGCCACGCTCCGGCAAGAGCACCCTCTTCGAGGTCCTGATGCAGGGCGCCGGGGCGCACGCCGCCCAGGCGGGGCGCGAGCAGTTGGGCGTGGTCCGCGTGCCCGACGAGCGGGTGGACCGGCTCGCCGCGATCTTTCAGCCGAAGAAGACCACGCACGCGCAGATCGAGTTCGTGGACAGCGGTGCCGCCCGGGGCAGCCGCGAGGCCATCTCGGCCCGCGCCGCCGCCAAGGCGGACCTGTTCTCGGGCGTGCGCAACTGCGACGCGCTCCTGGCCGTGGTGCGCGACTTCGAGAGCGACCTGGAGCCCGCCCCCGACGGCGTGGACCCCGCCCGCGACCTGCGCAACCTCGAGGCCGAGTTCATCCTCAACGACCTCGCCATCGTCGAGAATCGCATGGAGCGGCTCGGCAAGGAGCTGCGCGTCGGCAAGAAGGAAGGCGAGCGCGAGCACGCCCTCCTGGAGAAGATCAAGGGCCTGCTCGAGGGCGAGCGCCCGCTGCGGGGCGAGCGCTTCGGGTCCGAGGAGGCGAAGGTCATCAAGGGCTTCCAGTTCCTTTCGCAGAAGCCGCTGCTGGTGGTGTACAACCAGGACGACGCCGCGACGCGCGTCCCGCCCCCGGCGGGTCCGGGCGCCCTGGCGGTGGCTCTCAAGGCACACCTCGAGCGCGAGATCGTCTCGCTGCCCCCGGAGGAGCGCCCGGCGTTCCGCTCGGAGATGGGGCTCGCTGAAGACGGTCTCTCGCTGGTCATCCGGGTCAGCTACGAGCTGCTCGGGCTGGTCTCGTTCTTCACGGTCGGACCCGACGAGGTGAAGGCGTGGACGATCCACCGCGGCGAGACGACGCTGGACGCGGCGGGGGCGATCCACACCGATCTGGCGAAGGGCTTCATCCGGGCCGAGGTGGTCCACTGGGAGCACATGGTCGAGGCCGGGGGACACACGCCGACGACGCGCGAGAAGGGCTGGCTGAGCCTCGAGGGGCGCGACTACGTGGTGCAGGACGGCCAGTGCCTGGTCATCCGGTTCAACAAGTGAAGCCGGGGTGCGGTCCCGCGCGCGGGCGTGGCCACCGCCGGGGAGTCCCGAGGGAGGCAACGATGAGTCGAGTCCTGTGGCGGGCGCTGGTCCTGTTCGCGCTGCTCCTGGTCCACGCGCCGGCCTTCGCCGCGGCGCGGTTCGGCGAGGTGGGCGGGCACCTCTCGATCGGCTACGCGAAGCTGGTCACGACGGACGCTCCCGGCGGCTCGATCTCCATGGGCGCGGGCCTGGACTACCCGCTGGCACGCACGCTGCGGGCCGGGCTCGACCTGGGCTACGATCTGCTCGGCAGCCGCACGGTCCAGCGCGGCAGCCTGTTCGGCTCGGTGGACTACAGCGCCTTCGAGGCCACCGCGTTCCTGCACTGGCTCCCGCAGCGGGGGCTGGTGCGCCGCGTCTCGCTGGGCCCGGCCCTGGTCAACGCGCACGGGGATCTCTCGGTGACGGGGGGGGGCGCGGGCTTCAGCGATCTGGCGGTGCAGGAGTCGGCGGCCGCGGTCGCAGCGCAGGTCACGCTGATGCCGGCCAGGCCGGCTCCCGTGAGGCTGGGCCTCGAGCTGGGCGGCCGCCTGGCCTTCCTGGCGGGCGACGACTGGACGCTGCTGAGCTTGCGCGCGACCGTGCATTACTAGCGGTGCGCCCGGCGTTTGCGTCCGCCCGCGCTTTTGACACCCTCTGGGGCCCCGGCTAGACTCCGTCGCCTTAGAGCTCCTTCGGGGCGGGGTGCGAGTCCCCACCGGCGGTAGAGCCCGCGAGCGGGCGTGTGCGGCGCAGCAGTCCAGGGCGAACCGGACGCGACCGCAGACCCGGCGAGATTCCGGGGCCGACCGTGAAAGTCGGGATGGAAGAAGGAGGAGGGCCGAGGACTGCCCGTGTCCCGGCCGCTGCTCCGTGATTCCGCCCCGTGGTGCCGAACGCCACGGGGTCTTCTCATTCTTGGAGGGTCATGGCCCGCTCATCGCGACCGGACGAGGCGCGCTTCATGGCGCGCGCCCTGGCCCTGGCCGAACGGGGGCGGGGTCGCACGAGCCCCAATCCCATCGTCGGAGCGGTGGTCGTGCGCGCGGGCCGCGTGGTCGGGAGTGGCTGGCACGAGCGGGCGGGCGCCGACCACGCCGAGGTGGTGGCCCTGCGGCAGGCGGGCCCGAAGGCCCGCGGCGCCACGCTCTACTGCACGCTCGAGCCCTGCGCGCACCACGGGCGCACGCCGCCCTGCGTGGACGCCATCATCCAGGCGGGAGTGCGGCGCTGCGTCGTGGCACTGCGCGACCCGCACGACATCGTGGACGGCCGCGGCCTGCGCCGGTTGCGCCGGGCCGGGATCGAGGTCGCGGTCGGCCTGCTCGAGCGCGAGGCCCGCGAGGCGCTCAGCGGCTACTGGCGGGCCCACCGCACGGGCCTGCCGCGCGTGACCTGGAAGCTGGCGGTGACCCTGGACGGCAAGGTGGCCGACCGCGCCGGGTGCTCGAAATGGATCACCGGGCCCGCGGCCCGGCAGCTGGTCCACCGGTTGCGCGCGGGGGCGGACGCCGTGGTCATCGGCGCGGGCACGGCGCGGGCCGACGACCCGCGGCTCACCGCGCGCCTCGCGGGCGGGCGGGACGCCGTGTGCCAGCCACTGCGCGTGGTCTGCGACACGCGCCTGCGGCTGCCGCTCACGCTGAGGCTCTTCGGGCCGGCGCTGGCGAAGGGCACGGTCGTGGCCTGCGGTCCGGCGGCGCCGGCCGCGCGCGCACGGGCGCTGGAGCGGCGCGGGATCGCGGTCTGGCGCCTGCCGCTGGCATCGGGGCGGGTCTCGCCGCGGGCTCTGGCGAAGCGGCTCGCCCGTGGGGGCCGCCACGAGGTGCTGCTCGAGAGCGGGCCCACGCTGGGCACGGCCTGGCTCGAGGCGGGGTTGGTGGGCCGCATCGCGTTGTTCACCGCGCCGCGGGTGCTCGGGGCCGCAGGGCTCGCCTGGTGCGGGCCGCTCGGGAGCGGCCTGCTGGCGCGTGCCCTGCCGGGGCGGATCAGCGCCTGCGGCGGCGCGGGCGGGGACTTGTTCGTGATGGTCGAGCTGGAAGGAAGGGGACGCTGATGTTCACCGGAATCGTCGAGGAGATGGGCCGGGTCCACCGCATCGAGGAGCGGCCGGGGCACCCGCGCGAAGCGCGGGTCGGCCGCAGGTTCTGGTTCGCGGCGGAGAAGGTGCTCGCGGACGCGGAGGTCGGCAGCAGCATCGCCGTGAGCGGCGTCTGCCTGACGGTGGTCGCGCTGGAGCCGGGCCGCTTCAGCGTGGACGCCGTGCCCGAGACGCTGAGCCGGACGATCCTCGGGGGCCTGCGCGTGGGAGATGCCGTGAACCTGGAGCGGCCGCTCACGCTCGAGCAGCGTCTGGGCGGGCATCTGGTGCAGGGCCACGTGGACGGCGTCGGGGAGGTGCTGGCGGTGCTGCCCGAGGGTGACGGCGTGCGCGTGACCATCGCCATCCCGCCGCCGCTGCGGCGCTACGTGGCCGAGAAGGGCTCGCTCGCCGTGGACGGCGTGAGCCTCACGATCGCGCGCGCGGAAGACGACCGCTGCGACGTGGCGCTCATCCCGCATACGCTCAAGGTCACGACCTCGGGCGGTTACGCGAGCGGCACGCGTGTGAACCTCGAGGTGGATCTGCTGGCGCGTTATCTCGCGCGGCTGCTCGACGAGTCCGGGACCGGGGGAGGTGCGTCATGAAGCGCGCGACGAGCGGGCGCAAGCCGGCGAAGCGCCCTGTGCGGAAGCCCGCGCGCGCCGCGGTGAAGCGGACGTCGCCATGCAAGCCGGCGCCCGCGTCGAGCCCCGCCCCGGCCGTGGGCGTGAGCGCGGAGGTCCGCCTCACGGTCGAGCAGGCCGTGGCCCGCATCAAGGCGGGCCGGATGATCATCGTGGTGGATGACGCCCACCGCGAGAACGAGGGCGACATCATCTTCGCCGCCGAGAAGGCGACGCCGGAGATGGTCAATTTCGCGCTCAAGCACGGCCGCGGCATCCTCTGCGCGCCGATGGATCCGGAAGAGGCGGAGCGCGCCGGTCTCGAACTCATGGTGGAGCACAACACCGCCAAGTTCGGCACGCCCTTCACCGAGTCGGTGGACGCGCGGCGCGGCACCACGACCGGCACCTCGGCCTTCGACCGCGCGCGCACGCTGCGCGTGCTGGCGGACCGGCGCTCGGGCTCCGAGGACCTGATGCGCCCCGGGCACGTCTTCCCGCTGCGCGCGGTGCCGGGCGGGGTGCTGCGCCGTGCCGGGCACACCGAGGCGGTCACCGACCTCTGCCGGCTCGCCGGGCTGCGGGCCGTCGGCGCGCTGTGCGAGATCCTCACCGACGACGGTCACATGATGCGGCTGGCGGGGCTCCAGCGCTACGCCCTCCGGCACGGTCTCGGGATCCTCACGATCCAGCAGTTGATCGAGCACCGGCGCCGCAAGGAGAAGCTGGTGCGGCGCGTGGTCTCGGTGCCGCTGCCGACGCCCGAGGGTGACTTCATGCTCCACCTCTTCGAGAGCACGCTCGAGGGCGACCACCACGTGGCGCTGGTCAAGGGCCGCATCTCGAAGAGCCGGCCGGTGCTGGTGCGCGTGCACTCGCAGTGCCTCACAGGCGACGTCTTCGGCTCCCAGCGCTGCGACTGCGGCTCGCAGATGCACGCGGCGTTGAAGGCCATCACGAAGAGGGGCTCGGGGGTGTTCCTCTACCTGCGGCAGGAGGGGCGCGGCATCGGGCTGGCGAACAAGCTGCGCGCCTACGCGTTGCAGGACCAGGGGCTCGACACGGTCGAGGCCAACGTGAAGCTGGGCTTCGCGGCCGACCTGCGCGACTACGGCATCGGCGCGCAGATCCTGGCCGACCTGGGCGTCTGCGAGATCGAGTTGCTCACGAACAACCCGCGCAAGGTGGTGGGCCTCGAGGCCTACGGCCTGCGCATCGTCGAGCGCGTGCCGATCCGGATCCGGCCGACACGGCACAACCGGCGCTACCTCACGACCAAGCGCGACAAGCTCGGGCACCTGCTGGGGCTGCACCTGGGGGAGACGTGAGCCCGCGCGAGCCCCGTCCCGAACCCGATGTCGCCGGACTGCGCTTCGGCGTGGTGGCGGCGCGTTTCAACGAGAAGCACGTGCAGCGCCTGCTGGACGGCGCGCTCGAGACGCTGCGCCGGCAGGGCGTGGCGGAGGACGCGATGGAGGTCCTGTGGGTGCCGGGCTCGCTCGAACTGCCGCTCGCGGCGAAGTGGCTGGCGTCCCGGCGGCCGGCCGACGGGCGGGGGCCGGGATGCCACGCGATCCTCGCCTTCGGCGTCATCATCCAGGGCGAGACCGAGCACTTCCGCCTGGTGGCGGACCAGTGCGCGCGCGGACTGCTCGACGTCTCGCTCGAGACCGGGGTGCCGGTGCTGAACGGCGTGCTCGCCTGCTACGACGCGGGGCAGGTCGAGGCGCGCCTGGGTGGGGCGATGGGGCACACGGGGGTCACGACCGCGCTGGCCGCCGTCCGGATGGCGCGCCTGCGTCTGGAGCAGCCGTGAGCGAGCGGGAGGGAAAGCCGCGTGGTGGCACGACCGCGCGCCGGCGGGCCCGCGAACTGGCGTTCCGGGTCGTCTACCAGGGCGCCCTCACGGGCGATGGCTACGCGGCCACCTGGGCGGCGGTCGGCGCGGACGCGTCGCTCAGCGACGACCAGCGCGAGCTGGTGGATGACGTGGTGAGGCTGCTCGAGGCCCGCGTGGCCGAAGTGGACACCGCGCTGGTCGCGGCATGCGCGCACTGGCCGCTCGAGCGGCTGGCCGCCACGGACCGCTCGGTCCTGCGCGCCGCGGTGGCGGAGTTGATGGCGCGCCCGGGCACGCCCGCGCGGGTGGTCTTGGACGAGGCCATCGAGCTGGCCCGGCGCTACGGCTCGGCGGAGTCGGGCGGTTTCGTCAACGGGGTGCTGGACCAGGTGGTGCGGCGCCTGCGCCCGGAAGAGCTGTGATGCTGCGCGCCGTCCTCTCGGACATCCACAGCAACCTCGAGGCGCTCGAGGCCGTGCTCGCCGGCGTGGAGCGGGCCGGCGCGAGCGAGATCCTCTGCCTCGGCGACTTCGTGGGCTACGGAGCCTCGCCCAACGAGTGCATCGAACGCCTGCGCCCGATCGTCACCGCGGCGGTGGCGGGGAACCACGACGTGGCGGTGTGCGGCCGGGCCCGGATCGGGAGCTTCGGCTCGAATGCGGCGCTGGCCGCGCGCTGGACCGCGACGGCCCTCACGCCGCGGAGCCTGGCGTACCTGGAGTCGCTGCCCATCACGGTGCGCCATGCGGGCGCGCTGCTGGTGCACTCCTCGCCGTCGGAGCCGCAGACGTGGCGCTACGTGCAGGAGGTCGAGGAGGCGCGCGCCGAGTTCGACGCCTTCATGGAATCCCTGTGCCTGATTGGGCACCTGCACAGGCCGGGCACCTACCGGCTCGACGGCCGCACGAACCAGGTCGGCTACAGCCGCGAGCCGGAGGTCCCGCTCGATCCGCTGGGGCGCTTCCTGGTGAGCGTGCCGAGCGTGGGCCAGCCGCGCGACGGCGACGCGCGCGCGGGCTATCTGCTGTGGGACGACGGGCGCGGCTGGGTGCGGCAGGTGCGCGTGGACTACGATGTGGCGGCGGCGCGGCAGCGCATCCTGGACGCGGGGCTGCCGCCCTTCCTGGGCGACCGGCTGCAGTGGGGGGAGTGATGACGGGCGAGCAGGGCGCGCGGCGGGCCTCGACCCTCGATCACTGGGAGTCCTACTGGAGGGGACACGCCGACCTCGACCGGACCTACTCGACCGGCGGGCGGCTGGCCCGCGAGGTGTTGACGGGGGGGCCGATCGCGGGCCGGCTCGTGATGGAGGTGGGCGCCGGCTCGGGGCGCGACCTGCTGGCGCTGGCGCGCGCGGGCGCGGTGGGGGTGGTGCTCGACTACTCGCCGGCCTCGCTCGGACTGGTGCGGCGCCAGGCCCGCGAGCAGGGCGTGCCGGTGCTGCTGGTGCAGGCCGACGCGCTGCGCATGCCGTTCCGCGACGGCGCCTTCGACGTGGTCTTCCACCAGGGTCTGCTCGAGCACTTCCGCGACCCCCTGCCGCTGCTGCGCGAGAACGCGCGCATCACGGCGCGGGGCGGGCGCGTGATCGTGGACGTGCCGCAGACCTTCCACCCCTACACGCTGATGAAGCAGGTCCTCATCGCCCTGAACCGCTGGTTCGCGGGCTGGGAGACGCAGTTCACGCCCGCCGGGCTCGAGCGCCTGCTCGTGGCGAGCGGGCTCGTCGTGCGGCGCAGTTACGGCGAGTGGATGGTGCCCGGGCTCTGCTACCGCGTGCTGCGCGAAGGGCTCAAGCGGACGCTGCGGGTCTCGCTGCCGCTCGATCCGGCCGGACCGCGTTTCTGGCGCGAGGGCTGGGAGGGCCTGCGCGCGCGGCTCGCCCGCCGGCGCTGGGCGCTCTACACCTGCCACGTCATCGGCACGGTGGCCGAGAAGCCATGAGCCCGGCGCGCCGCCTGCTGGCCATCAACTTCCGCGACCCGGGGCACCCCGAGGCGGGCGGAGCCGAGCTGCACCTCGAGGAGATCCTGCTCGAGGCGGTGCGTCGCGGCTGGCGCGTGACCTGGCTGGCCTGCGGCTTCCCGGGCGGCGCGCCCGAGTCCGAGCACCGGGGGATGCGCATCCTGCGCCGGGGCAACTGGTGGGACTTCAACCTGAGGGTGCCGGGCGTGCTGCGGCGGGAGTTCTCGGACCCCGCACCCGACCTCGTGGTCGAGGACGTCAACAAGGTCCCGTGCTTCGCGCCCTGGTGGACGCGGGCCCCGGTGGCGGTGATCGTGCCGCACCTGTTCGGCGCCACCGCCTTCGTCGAGGCCTCGATCCCGGTCGCGACCTACGTCGTGCTGCTCGAGTGGCTCATCCCGTTCGCGTACCGCCGCTCGGCCTTTCTCGCCATCTCGGAGAGCACGCGCGACGACCTGGTGCGCCGCGGGATCGCCCCGGAGCGCGTCAGCGTGGTGCACTGCGGCATGGACCACGGGACCTACCGCTACGACCCGACCGTCACGAAGAGCGCCGAGCCCACGATCGTCTTCCTCGGGCGGCTGCGCCGCTACAAGGGCGTGGACTGGGTGATGCGCGCGATGCCGCAGGTGCGCGAGCGCGTGCCCGGCGCCCGGCTGGTCGTGGTGGGGGACGGTCCGTTCCGCGCGGAGCTGGAGCAGACCGCGCGCCGCCTGGGCGTGGGGGGGGCCGTCGAGTTCCGCGGTTTCCTGCCGCGCGCGGAGAAGGTGCGCGCTCTGCAGCAGGCGTGGGCGCTGGTGCAGCCCTCGCCCAAGGAGGGCTGGGGTCTCACGGTGGTGGAGGCGGGCGCCTGTGGGACCGCGGTGGTGGCCGCCGACAGCCCGGGCCTGCGCGACTCGGTGCGCCGCGACACGACCGGCCTGCTCGTGCCCTACGGGGATACGCCGCGCCTGGCCGCCGCACTGGCCCGGATGCTCGAGGATGGCGCGTCACGCACGCGCTTCGAGGCCGAGGGCCGTGCCTGGGCGGCGCGCTTCACCTGGGCGGACTGCGCGCGCCGCTCGCTCGACGCCCTGCTCGGGGCGCGTGGCAGGGGATGCGCATGACGCCCGCGGGGGGCCGGCCGGGCTGGCGCGGGACGCTGCTGCTCGCCGCCAAGGTGATCTTCAGCCTCGGGCTGATGGCCTTCCTGTTCGTCCGCATCCCCATCGCCGAACTGGGCGCGACCCTGCATGGCGTGAGCCCGGGCTGGCTCGCCGCTTCGGCCGGGCTGTTGCTCGCGAGCAACGTGCTGGGGGCCTGGCAGTGGCAGCGGCTGCTGCGGGCCGTCGAGATCCGCATCCCGTTCTGGAAGGTGCTGTCCTACTACCACGTCGGGCTCTTCTTCAACAACTTCCTGCCCGCCAATGTCGGTGGGGACTTCGCCCGCGTGCTGGACGCCGCGCGTTACGGGCCGAGCCGCACCGCGGCCTTCTCGTCCGTGCTCATGGACCGTCTCATCGGCACGCTGGCCCTGGCCGGGCTCGCGCTCGTCACCACGCTGCCGGCGTTCCGCGATTTCCACGAGGTGGGCGGGCTGCCGATCTCCGCCGTCTATCTCGCGCTCGTCGGCTTCTTCGCGCTCAGCGTCGTCATGACCTGGGTCATCTTCCACCCCGCGTTGCTTCCTGCGGTGCAGCGCCTGCTGGTCCGCGTGGGTCTGGGCGGCTTCCAGCCGGCGCTGGACGACCTGGCCGGGCGACTGCAGGGCTTCCGCGACCAGCGCGGCCTGTTCATGCGGCTGCTGGCGGTGGCCCTGGTGGTGCAGGTCGCGCGCATCGGCGTGCACGTGCTGGTGGCCCGGGCGCTGGGGCTCGACCTCCGGACGCAGTACTTCTTCCTGTTCGTGCCGCTGCTCGCCGTCGCGGTCTCGCTGCCCGTCTCGTTGAACGGGATCGGCGTGCGGGAGGGGGCGGGCATCGTGCTGTTCGGCCTGGTGGGTGTGGGCCGCGCGGACGCTTTCACGCTACAATTCACCACCTACCTCGTGGCGGTCGCGGTGAGCCTGCTGGGAGGCCTGGTGTTCCTGGCCCGCGCGCCACGGCGCCGCGCGGCCGCTCGACAGATCCGGAGGATCTCGTGACGGACATGACCTCTTCGATCGCCCCCGGCGTGCCCGGCACGGACCGGGGCCCGGGCCGCCTGACCTTCGTCGCCGGGCTGCTCGTCTTCCTCGCGGCCCTGGGCGTGTACCTGCGCACGCTCGCGCCGACGGTCCCGTTCTGGGACGCGGGCGAGTTCATCACCGTCTCGAAGATCCTGGGCATCCCGCACCCGCCGGGCACGCCCTTCTACGTCATCCTCGGGCGGTTCGCGACGCTGGTGCCGATCGGCAACATCGCCCAGCGCGTGAACGGGCTCTCGGCGCTGTCCTCGGCGCTGGCGGTGCTGCTGACCTACCTGACCACGCTGCGGCTGATCCGCATCGCGCAGCGCGGAGGCGTGGCGCGGCCCCGCCCCCGTGGCGGTCCCGGACGCGCTGGCGAAGTCGCCGGGCCTGCTGGCCACGCTGGGCGCGGAGTGGCTGGCCCAGCTGGGGGCCGTCACGGCGGCCTTCATGCTCGCCTTCTCGAGCAACTTCTGGGACAACGCCGTCGCGGCCGAGACCTACTCGGAGATGGCGATGGCCCAGGTGCTGATCCTGTGGCTGGCGCTGCGCTGGTGGGAGGCGCACGAGCGGCGGCCGACGGTGGGGCCGCTGCTCGTGGCCGTCTACGTGATGTGGTTGTCGGTGGGGCTGATGCTGGGCGTGGGGATGATGGGGCTGCCGCTCCTGGTGCTGCTGCTGCTGGTGGACCGGAAGGTGTTCGTGCTGTTCGCCATGCCGATGGCCTCGGTGCTGGGCGTGACCTACGGTCTCGAGAAGATGGCGGGCATCGTCCTGACGCTCTCGATCCTGGGCTTCTGGTACTACGTCGGGCAACGCAAGTTGCAGGCCTGGCTGGCGCTGGCGGCGACGGGCGGGGCGCTCTACGGCGCCTACTACGGCTTCGGGCCGGCCGCGTTCACGCCGCTGGCGGTGCTGGTCTCGGTGGCGACGGTGGTGGTGCCGGTGGTGGCGCTGGCGCGGAGGCACCGCGAGGGGCGCATCCTGGCGCTGGCGCTGTTCCTGATGCTGGCGGGCTACTCGACCCACCTGTACCTGCCCATCCGCGCCGCGCAACAGCCGGCCGTCAACATGGGCACTCCCTCCGACTGGCCGGCGCTGAAGCGCCTGCTCGAGCGCGAGCAGTACGGGCACAGCAGCATGTTCGTGCGGCGGGGCTCGCTGAGTTCGCAGCTGGACAAGGAGTTCTGGCGGTACTGGAAGCGGCAGTGGCCGCTGTCCAGCAACCTGAGGGTCGAGGGCGGGATCCCGGTGGAGGGCGAGCCGCGGCTCTGGCACGTGCTGCTGCCGCTGATGCTCGGCGGGTTGGGGGGCTTCTGGCAGGCGCGGCGGGAGCGGGTCACGTTCCTGACCATGCTGACGCTGTTCCTGTTCGCGACCGTGGGGATGATCCTGTTCCTGAACTTCAGCGATCACGAGGTGCGCGACCGCGATTACTTCTTCACGACCGGCTACCTCACGTACGCGATCTGGATGGGGCTGGGGCTGGTGGGGCTGGTGGGCTGGATCCGGGAGTCGTTCGAGCCGGGCAGGGGGCGGCGGGCGGCGACGGCGGTGGCGGCGGTGCTGCTGGCCGCGCAGCCGTTCGTGGTGATGCGCAACCTCTGGTTCAGCTCGGACAACAGCCGGAACACCGTGGCGCGGGACTACGCCTGGAACATCCTGGCGCCGCTGGCGCCGAACTCCTTCGTATTCACGAACGGCGACAACGACACCTACCCGCTCTGGTACATCCAGCAGGTGGAGGGTTTCCGCAAGGACGTCCGCGTGGTCTGTCTCGCCCTGCTCCAGACCGACTGGTACATCTTCCAGTTGCGCGACCGGGAGCCGAAGGTGCCGATCGATCTGTCCGACGAGGTGATCCGGGCGATCGGGGGCGGGGCCTTCGAGGACGGCTCGGGCCGCCTCATCTACACGAACGACTTCATGGTGGGGCACATCATCGAGCAGTCGCGGCGCGACGGGGGCTGGATCAAGCAGCCGTACTTCGCGGTGACGGCGCCGGATCACCGGGGCTACGACCCCTACCTCTCGCTCGAGGGGCTGGTCTACCGGGTGAACCCGGACACGCTGCAGGGTGAGATCGACGTGCCGGCGACCGAGCGCAACCTGTACCACCGGTTCCGCTACGGCGGGTTGTTCAACCCCGACGGCTCGATGGATTGCACGGTCTACAAGGACGAGAGTGCCGTGACGCTTTCGCGCAACTACGCGGCGGCGCATCTGCAACTCGCCTACCACTACCACCAGCGCCGCGAACTCGGTCGCGCCATCATGGAGATGGAGCGGGTGCAGCGCATGTTCCCGGACTACGTCGACGTGCTGATCCCGCTGGGGGGCTTCTACATGGAGGAGCGCGACACGGCGAAGGCGCTCGAACTCTTCCGTTCGCTGGCGCGGCGGCAACCCGGCAACCCCGAGGTGCACTACTACTACGGCATCACGCTGGCCTTCCAGCGCGACGCGGCGGGGGCGTTGCGCGAGTTCGACACGGCGATCCAGCTGGACCCGGCCTACGCGCGGCCGTACTACGGCGCCTACTACACGCTGGGTCAGGCGGGGCAGGTCGAGCGGGCGCTGGGCTACCTGCAGCGGCTGGTGGAGGTGAACCCGGCGGAGCAGCAGGCGCAGGGCATCCTGCAGATGATGCGGCCCCAGGGCTCGCCGACGCTGGTCCCGCCGCTCGGCCAACCCTGAGGCGATCGGGAAGCGGCAGGGTCCCCGGGGCCCGGCACCACGCTCCCCGGGGACCACGCTTTCGTGCCGCCGCCCGCGGTGGTAGGCTCGCTGCCCAACTCGTTGAACAGCACCGAGGTGAGCGCAGAGGCCGGTGGCCACGGAGGCATTCTTGACGGACACGACCACGCCCGCGACGCCCGCCCCCAGGGCGGGCCACCCGACCCCCTTGATCGGGTCTGCTCGTCTTCCTCGCGGCCCTGGGCGTGTACCTGCGCACGCTCGCGCCGACGGTCCCGTTCTGGGACGCCGGCGAGTTCATCACCGTTTCGAAGATCCTGGGCGTCCCGCACCCGCCGGGCACGCCCCTCTACGTCCTCCTTGGGCGCATCGCGACGCTGGTGCCGATCGGCAACATCGCCCAGCGCGTGAACGGGCTCTCGGCGCTGTCCTCGGCGCTGGCGGTGCTGCTGACCTACCTGACCACGCTGCGGCTGATCCGCATCGCGCAGCGCGGAGGCGTGGCGGGCCCCGCCCCCGTGGCGGTCCCGGACGCGCTGGCGAAGTCGCCGGGCCTGCTGGCCACGCTGGGCGCGGAGTGGCTGGCCCAGCTGGGGGCCGTCACGGCGGCCTTCATGCTCGCCTTCTCGAGCAACTTCTGGGACAACGCCACCGGGGCCGAGGTCTACTCGATGATGAGCCTGGCGCAGGTGCTGGTGCTCTGGCTGGCGCTGCGCTGGTGGGAGGCGCACGAGCGGCGGCCGACGGTGGGGCCGCTGCTCGTGGCCGTCTACGTGATGTGGCTGTCGGTGGGGTTGCACCTGGGTGTGGGGATGATGGGGCTGCCGCTGATCGTCCTGCTGCTGCTGGTGGACCGGAAGGTGTTCGTGCTGTTCGCCATGCCGATGGCCTCGGTGCTGGGCGTGACCTACGGTCTCGAGAAGATGGCGGGCATCGTCCTGACGCTCTCGATCCTGGTCTTCTGGTACTACGTCGGGCAGCGCAAGTTGCAGGCCTGGCTGGCGCTGGCGGCGACGGGCGGGGCGCTCTACGGCGCCTACTACGGCTTCGGGTCGGCCGCGTTCACGCCGCTGGCGATGCTGGTCTCGGTGGCGACGGTGGTGGTGCCGGTGGCGGCGCTGGCGCGGAGGCACCGCGAGGGGCGCATCCTGGCGCTGGCGCTGTTCCTGATGCTGGCGGGCTACTCGACCCACCTGTACCTGCCCATCCGCGCCGCGCAACAGCCGGCCATCAACATGGGCACTCCCTCCGACTGGCCGGCGCTGAAGCGCCTGCTCGAGCGCGAGCAGTACGGGCACAGCAGCATGTTCGTGCGGCGGGGCTCGCTGAGTTCGCAGCTGGACAAGGAGTTCTGGCGGTACTGGAAGCGGCAGTGGCCGCTGTCCAGCAACCTGAGGGTCGAGGGCGGGATCCCGGTGGAGGGCGAGCCGCGGCTCTGGCACGTGCTGCTGCCGCTGATGCTCGGCGGGTTGGGGGGCTTCTGGCAGGCGCGGCGGGAGCGGGTCACGTTCCTGACCATGCTGACGCTGTTCCTGTTCGCGACCGTGGGGATGATCCTGTTCCTGAACTTCAGCGATCACGAGGTGCGCGACCGCGATTACTTCTTCACGACCGGCTACCTCACGTACGCGATCTGGATGGGGCTGGGGCTGGTGGGGCTGGTGGGCTGGATCCGGGAGTCGTTCGAGCCGGGCAGGGGGCGGCGGGCGGCGACGGCGGTGGCGGCGGTGCTGCTGGCCGCGCAGCCGTTCGTGGTGATGCGCAACCTCTGGTTCAGCTCGGACAACAGCCGGAACACCGTGGCGCGGGACTACGCCTGGAACATCCTGGCGCCGCTGGCGCCGAACTCCTTCGTATTCACGAACGGCGACAACGACACCTACCCGCTCTGGTACATCCAGCAGGTGGAGGGCTTCCGCAAGGACGTCCGGGTCGTGAACCTGAGCCTGCTCCAGACCGACTGGTACATCTTCCAGTTGCGCGATGACGAGCCGAAGGTGCCGGTGAACCTGCCCGACGACGTCATCCGCGTGCTCGGAGGCGGGGCGTTCCGGGACAGCTCGGGCCGCCTCATCTACACGAACGAGTTCATGGTGGGACACATCATCGAGCAGTCGCGGCGCGACGGGGGCTGGATCAAGCAGCCGTACTTCGCGGTGACGGCGCCCGAGCACTACGGCCTCGACCCCTATTTCTCGCTCGAGGGGCTGGTCTACCGGGTGAACCCGGACACGCTGCAGGGTGCGATCGACGTGCCGGCGACCGAGCGCAACCTGTACCACCGGTTCCGCTACGACGGGCTGTTCAACCCCGACGGCTCCTGGGACCGCACCGCCTTCAAGGACGATAACGCTTCGACGCTCACGCGCAACTACGCCTCGGCGCACATGCAGCTCGCGTTCCACTACCGGCGACAGGGCCAGCTCGATCGCGCCATCGTGGAGATGGAGCGGGTGCAGCGCATGTTCCCGGATTACACCGACGTGCTGATTTGGCTGGGCGGCTTCTACATGGAGAAGGGCGACACGGCCGGGGCGGCGACGCTCTTCCGCTCCCTCGTGCAGCAGCAGCCCGACGATCCCGAGGTCCACTACTTCTACGGGGTCACGCTGGCCTTCCAGCGCGACGCGGCGGGGGCGTTGCGCGAGTTCGACACGGCGATCCAGCTGGACCCGGCCTACGCGCGGCCGTACTACGGCGCCTACTACACGCTGGGCCAGGCGGGGCAGGTCGAGCGGGCGCTGGGCTACCTGCAGCGGCTGGTGGAGGTGGACCCGGCGGAGCAGCAGGCGCAGGGTATCCTGCAGATGATGCGGCCCCAGGCGGTGCGGGACGCACCCATCCCGTCCCCGCAGTTCTCGGAGCAGCCCTGAGAGGAGGATGCCCATGGCCGAGTCGCACGCGTTGGTGACCGGAGCCGCAGGGTTCATCGGCTCCCACCTGGTCGAGCGCCTGCTCGCGAGCGGGACGCGGGTGACCGGCGTGGACGGCTTCACCGACTACTACGACCCGGCACTCAAGCGCGCGAACCTCGCCGGGCCGCTGGCGGATGGCCGCTTCCGCTTGCTCGAGCTGGACCTGGGCGAGGCCGACCTGGCCACACTGCCCGAGGTCGACGTCGTCTTCCACCTGGCCGCCCAGCCCGGTGTGCGCGCCTCGTGGGGAGCCGAGTTCGCCACCTACACTCACCACAACGTGCTCGCCACCCAGCGGGTGCTCGAGCGCTACCGCGGGAGCCGTCTCGAGCGCTTCGTCTACGCCTCGTCGTCGTCGGTCTACGGGGACGCCGAGCGCTATCCGACGCCCGAGGACCTGCTGCCGCGGCCGTTCTCGCCCTACGGCGTCACCAAGCTCGCGGGCGAGCACCTGGTGCTGCTCTACGGCCGCAACTTCGGTCTGCCGGGGGTGGCGCTGCGCTACTTCACGGTCTACGGTCCGCGCCAGCGCCCCGACATGGCCTTCCATCGGTTCTGCCGCGCGATGCTGCGCGGCGAGCCCATCACGGTCTACGGCGACGGCTCGCAGTCCCGCGACTTCACCTTCGTCGCCGACGCCGTGGAGGCCACCTTCCTCGCCTGGGAGCGCGGCGGTGGCCCGGCGTCCTATAACGTCGGCGGGGGCTCCCAGGTCGAGGTCCGCGAGGCCGTCGCCCTGCTCGAGCGGCAGCTCGGGGTGAAGGCGCTCGTGCGCCACGAACCGACGCCTCCGGGCGATCCTCTCCGCACGCGCGCAGACTCGACCCGGCTGCAGGCGGCGCTGGGGATGGTTCCCTCGGTCGGCATCGAACAGGGGCTCGCCGCCGAGGCCGAGTGGGCGCGCAGGCTCTACGGGGAGGGCCGTCGATGAGCCCGGTGGCGCCGATGATGGCGGGCGGCGGCGACCCTGACGCGCGGGGGGGCCTCATCACGGTGGTGATCCCGGCCTGGAACGAGGCCGAGAGCCTGCCCGAGCTGCAGCGGGAGCTGGCCGCGGTCCTCGACGGCCTGGGCCGGCCCTGGGAGGTGCTCTACATCGACGACGGCTCGCGCGATGGCACGGACCAGGTCATCGAGCGGCTCGCCGCCGCCGACCCGCGGGTGCGTGGCGTCTCGTTCCGCGGCAACTACGGCAAGGCCGCCGCGCTGGCGACCGGTTTCCGGCTGGCCCGTGGCGAGTGGGTCGTGACGCTGGACGCGGACCTGCAGGACGACCCGGTCGAGCTGCCGAAGCTGATCGAGGCGCTCGAGGGCGGGCTCGACCTGGTCTCGGGCTGGAAGCAGAAGCGGCAGGACCCGTTCACCAAGCGCTTTCCCTCGAAGGTCTACAACCTCGTGACCTCCTGGGTCGTGGGCCTGCGCCTGCACGACTTCAACTGCGGCTTCAAGCTCTACCGCCGCGAGGTGACCGAGGCGATCCAGGTCTACGGCGAGTTGCACCGCGTGCTGCCGGCGCTCGCGCACTGGCAGGGCTTCCGGGTGGGCGAGGTGCCGGTGCGGCACCGCGCGCGCCGGCACGGCCGCAGCAAGTTCGGGGTGGCGCGCTTCGCGAACGGCTTCCTCGACCTGACCTCGGCGGCCTTCATCTCGACCAGCGCGCTCAAGCCTCTGCACGTCTTCGGCCGCATCGGCGGACTGTTCCTGATCATCGGCAGCGGAATCTCGCTGTGGTTCCTGGGACAGTGGGCCGCCGGCACGCCGATGCGCACGCGCCCGCTCATGCTGTTTGCCGGCTGGTGCCTGCTCAGCGGCATCCAGTTCATCTTGATGGGCCTGCTGGGCGAGATGATCGCCCACATGCGGTCGCACTCCGAGTATCCGGTGCGGCGGCGCTACAACCTGGACGATCCTGCATGAGGGTCTTCATCCTCGCGGGCGGTCTCGGGACCCGGCTCAAGCCGCGCTTCGGCGAACTGCCCAAGCCGCTGGCGCCCCTGGGTGGCAGGCCGTTCCTGGCACGCCAGCTCGAGTGGCTGGCCGCCGCGGGGGTGCGCGACGCCGTGCTGTGCACGGGCCATGGCGCGGAGGCGGTGCGCTCGGCGCTCGGCGACGGCGCGGCACTGGGCGTCGCGCTCCGGCACTCGGTGGAGGAGGAGCCGCTCGGCACGGGGGGGGCGCTGCAGCTGGCGGCGCGTTTCGTCACGGGGCCCTGCCTGGTGGCGAACGGCGACACGCTGGCCCCCTGCGACCCCTGGGCGCTCGAGCGCGCGCGCTGGGAGAGCGGGGCGCTGGGCGCGGTGGCGCTCTTCCGCGTGGCGGACGCCGCGGGTCGCGGGCGCGTCGAGCTGGGGCCCGGCGGCGGGATCGCGCGCTTCGTCGAGAAGGACCCGGCGCACGCCGGGGCGGCGTGGGTCAACGGCGGGCTCTACGCCTTCGCGCCCGAGATGTGGCGGCGCATGCCCCGCCCGCCGGGCGGACGGACGGTCACGGCGTTCTCGCTCGAGCGCGAGGTGCTGCCGGCACTCGCCGCCGAGGGGCGGCTGGCGGCGCTCCCGGTCGAGGGGGAGTTCTTCGACATCGGCACGCCCGAGGGCTGGGAGCGGGCGGAGCGGAGGTTCGGCTCGTGAGGACCGCTTCCTATTTCCGCGCGCGTGCGCCGCTCCGGATCTCGTTGTGCGGCGGTGGCACCGACGTCTCGCCCTATCCCGAGGAGCACGGTGGCATGGTGCTCTCGGCCACCATCAACCAGTACGCCTACGCCTCGTTGCGCCCGCGGCGGGACTCGCGGCTGACGCTCGCGAGCCTCGACTACGACGTGGTGGCCCGCTACGACCACCCGCGCCGCATGAAGCTCGACGGCAACCTGGACCTCATCAAGGCGGTGGTGCGCGCCTTCAAAGTGCGCCGGGGCGCCGGCCTCTGGGTCCACTCGGACGCGCCTCCCGGCTCGGGGCTGGGCTCCTCCTCGACGCTGGTGGTGGCCCTGATCGGCGTGATGAGCGAGTGGCTCGGGCGGCCCATGCCCGGCTACGAGGTGGCCGAGCTGGCGTACCGCATCGAGCGCGTGGATCTGGGGCTCGCGGGCGGGCGGCAGGACCAGTACGCATCGGCCTTCGGAGGTTTCAACTTCATCGAGTTCAACGCCGACGGCACGGTGGTGAACCCGCTGCGCATCCGCACCGACGTCCTGAACGAGCTCGAGTACCGCCTTCTGCTCTGCTACATGGGGCAGACCCGCCAGTCGGCGAAGATCATCGAGCGCCAGACCGCGGCCTACCGCGCGGGCCAGGCGTCCGTGGTGGAGGCGCTGCACCGGCTCAAGAGCGAGACGCTCGAGATGAAGAAGGCCCTGCTGCTCGGCAAGGTGGACGCGCTGGGCGAGCTGCTCCACCAGGCGTGGGAGTCCAAGAAGCGGCTGGACGAGGGCATCTCGAACGACCATGTGGACGAACTCTACCGGCTCGCGCGTCGCGAGGGCGCCATCGGCGGCAAGATGCCGGGTGCGGGTGGCGGTGGCTACTTCCTGCTGCTCACGCGCTTCGACCGCAAGCACCGCGTGGCGGCGGTGCTGGAGAAGCACGGCGGCCAGGTGGTGCCCTTCCAGTTCGAGCGCCGCGGCCTCGTGACCTGGGCCTCGGGCGCGCGCTGAGCGGGCCCCGGGCGACCGCTCATGACCAGGGAGACGACGCCCATGCGCATCGCGCTGGTGGGACCGCTGGCACCCTGGCGCGGGGGGCTGGCGCAATACCTCGCTCTGCTGGGCGAGGCGCTGGCGAAGAGCGCCGAGGTGCGCGGCGTGACCTTCACCCGCCAGTACCCGGGCCTGCTCTTCCCCGGCGGTTCCCAGCTCGACCCCGCGGCGGAGCGCCCCGGTTTCCCGGTCGAGTCCCTGCTCGACTCGATCGGGCCGCTCTCCTGGCGCCGCACCGCGGCGCACCTGGAGCGTTTCGCCCCCGGGGCCGTCATCCTCAAGTGGTGGATGCCCTTCTTCGCCCCGGCCTTCGCCTCGGCCGTGGGGTCTTTGCGCAGACGTGGCACGCGCGTGGTGCTGGTGTGCGACAATCTGGTCCCGCACGAGCACCGGCCCTTCGATCGGGAGCTGACCCGCTGGATGCTGCGCAACTCGGACGGGTACCTCGTCATGTCGGAGAGCGTGGAGCGTGACCTCTCCTCGCTCAAGCCCGGCGCGCCCCTGCGCCGCGTGCCGCACCCGCTCTACGCCCAGTTCGACCGTGGGCGCTTCACCCGCGCGAGTGCGCGTGCCCGGCTCGGCCTGGACGCGGACGGCGAGATCGCGCTGTTCTTCGGCTACGTGCGCCGCTACAAGGGGCTCGACACCCTGCTCGAGGCGTGGCCGCGGGTGCGTGCGCGCCGGCCCGTCACTCTGGTCGTGGCCGGTGATTTCTACGAGGACGCCGCGCCCTACCGTGCGCAGGTCGCGATGGCGGGGGAGGGCGTGGTGCGCCTGAGGGAAGGCTACCAGTCCGACGAAGACGTCGAGGCGCTGTTCAAGGCCGCCGACGTGGTGGTGCTGCCCTACCGCACGGCCACGCAGAGTGGCGTGACCCACGTGGCGTACGCGATGGGCGTGCCGGTGATCACCACCGACGTGGGCGGCCTGGCCGAGACCGTGCGCCCCGGCGAGACCGGGCTCGTGGTGCCGCCCGCGGACCCGGTCGCGCTCGCCGCGGCGATCGTGCGCTTCTTCGAGGAGGGACTGGCCCCGCGGATGCGCGAGGGCGTGCGCGCGCTGCGGGCGGCGCACTCGTGGGACGTGCTGGCGGAGCATGCGATCGAGCTGGTGGACGGGCTCGCGCCCACGCGGGGCTGGCGGTGAGGCCGGCGCCCTCGGCCCGCCGGGGCTCGGCCGGCCGCACCGCCCTGGCGCTCGCGGTCACCGCGTTCCTGGTCTACGCCCTGACGGGAGGTGGGCGCGTAGTGGGCAGCGACGAGGTCACCATGCTCGAGCTCTCTCGCGCCATGCTGCGCGGCGGCATCGTGGTGCCCGAGGGCTCGACCATCCCGGGGCCGGACGGGCGTCTCTACACCAAGAACACCGCCGGCCAGGCGGTGCTCGCGCTGCCGCTGGTCGCGCTCTCCGAGACCGGGGCCGCCGCACTCGGGCTCGACCCCGCGAAGCGGGCGCTGGCCGTGCGCTTCGGCGCATCCTTCTTCGACGCCCTCGTGACCGCCCTGCTGCTCGGCGTGTTCTACGCGGGGGCGCGCGCCCTCGGCGCCGGGGGGGGCGCCGCGCTCGCGGGCGCGGCGCTGCTCGGCTTCACCACGCCCACGTGGATCTATGCCAAGAGTTTCATGGCCGAGCCCCTCCAGTCGCTCGGCCTGCTGCTCGTGCTGGTCGCCGCGGCGCTCCTGCCGGCGGCGCGGCCGCAGGCGCGCGGCCGGCTCGGATTCGTGGCCGGGCTCGGGGCGCTGATCGCGGTCTCGGCCAAGGTCACCATGCTGCCGCTGGCGCTGGCCTGCCTGGTGCCGCTGATCGGCGCGCCGCCCGGGACGTGGGTGGGGCCCGCGCTGGGGCTGGCGCTCGCGCTCGCCGGGCACGCGGCCTACGGCTGGGCGCGCTTCGGCACGCCCTTCGAGACCGGCTACGGCGCGCAGGCCTCACCCGCCGCCTTCAGCACGCCCGCGCTGGTCGGGCTCTACGGCCTGCTGCTCTCCTCGGGCAAGGGCGTGGCCTGGTTCGCCCCGGCGGTCTGGCTCGCCCCGGCCGGCTGGTGGACCGCGACGCGGCGGACCACCGCGCTGCGCGCAGCGGTGCCCGGCGGCAACCGGGCGCGCTGGAGCGAGCTGACTCCCGCCGGGCGGGCCGCGTGGGGCACGCTCGCGCTCTGGGCGGTCGGGCTGGCGATGTACTGCCGTTTCCAGCACTGGGCCGGCGACGGCTCCTTCGGGCCGCGCTACCTGGTGCCACTGCTGCCGCCGGCGTTCCTGCTGGTGGCCTTCGCGCTGCACCGCGCCTCGCGCGCACTGCGCCGCACCGCGCTCGCGCTCGGGATCCTCGGCCTGCTCGTCACGCTGGGGGGCGTGGGCGTCTACTTCGGCGCCCAGATGCGCGAGGCCGGCGACTACCCCTACACGCTGCCGCTCGAGGACCCGCGTTTCATGAGCGAGAGCCACTTCAATCCGCGCTACAGCCCCATCGCGGGGCACTGGGCGATGCTGGCGCGCAACCTGGGCGAGCACCTCCGGGGCGCGATGCCGCGCATCTCGGGCACGGTCGCTCCCGACGCGCGGCTCGGCCTGAGCCCGGCGGACCAGGCCGCGCTGCTGCATGGGCTCGACTTCTGGTGGCTCTATGCGCTCTACGCCGGCACCCCCGCGCGGCCCGTGCTGGCGGGACTGCTGCTGCTGCTCGCGCTGACCGGGCTCACGCTGGCCTGGCTGCTCGCGGCCTGGCGCGCAGAGGCGCGCGCCGGATGAGGACGCTGGCGGTCGTGGTGCCCAACTGGAACGGACTCGAGGACACCCGCGCGCTGCTCCCCACGCTGGCGCACTGTCGCCTGCCCGACGGCTGGCGCCTGCACGTGCTCGTCGTGGACAACGGCTCGAGTGATGGCTCCGCGGCGGCGATCGGGCGCGAGTTCCCCGGCGTCGAGGTGCTGGCGCTGCCCGGGAACCGGCGCTTCGCCGGGGGCTGCAACGCCGGGCTCGAGCGCGCGCTCGGGCAGGGGGCCGACGCGGTGATGCTGCTCAACAACGACACCGAGGCGGAGCCGGGACTCTGTGAACGACTGCTGCTCGCGCTCGAGCAGGACCCGCGCGCCGGCGCCGCGGCGCCGCTGATCTGCTTCCAGCAGCCGCCCGACGTGATCTGGTACGCGGGGGGACGCTGCGCGCCGGCGCTCGGGCTCGCGGCACACCGGGGGCTGAGGCAGCGCGACCGCGGGCAGTATCGCGCGGTCGAGCCGACCGGCTACCTCACCGGTTGCTGCCTGCTCGCCACGCGCGCGGCCTGGGAGCGGGTGGGGCTCCTGGACGAGCGCTACTTCATCTACGCCGAGGACGCGGACTGGTGCCTGCGGGCACGGGCGGCCGGCTTCCGCCTGCTCTTCGTCCCGGCCGCGCGGCTCCGGCACAAGGTCTCGGCCAGCTCCGGGGCGGCGAGCCCCTGGAAGATCTACCAGCGCCTGCGCGCGAATCTGACGCTGTTCGCGCGCCACGCGCGGGGCGTGGGCCGCGTGACCTGGTTGCCCTGCTTCCTGGTGCAGCAGGGCGCGCTGTGGCTGTGGCTGCTGATGCGTGGGCGGAGCGCGGCCGCCGCCGCGGTGCCGCGCGCGTTGTGGGACGCGATGCGCGGCCGGCCGCCCGAGGAGTGGGAGCCATGAGGACCTGGACGATCCGGCGCGTGCCGTGGCGGGGGGGCGGTTGAGCGGGACGCTGCAGGCCGTCCGGCCCGTCCGCGCCCCGGGCGAGCCGCCGCTCTTCCTGCGCGAGTTGATCGACGCGGCTCCGCGGGGCGCGCGCGTCCTGGATGCCGGCTGCGGTCCGGGGTCGTGGCCGTACGGGGACAGGCCGGACCTCCGTATCACGGCCTTCGACATCAAGTTCCCGCCTGGACCTCCGGCGAGACGTGAAGGGCTGGACGTGCTGCGGGCCGGCCTCGAGCACCTGCCGCTGCGGGCCGGGCTGTTCGATCTCGTGGTCTGCCACTACGTGCTCGAACACGTCAGCGGCCTCGACGCCTGCTGCGACGAGCTCGCGCGCGTGACGAGGCCCGGGGGCACGCTCTACGTCTCGGTGCCGCGCGCCGCGGCCTTCGACGACCGGCTCTACCGCTTCGCCGGGATCTTCGCCAAGTACGCGCTCCTGAAGTTCCACAAGCGTCTCGAGCACCAGCAGCGCTTCGACCTGCCCGGGCTGCTCGAGCTCTTCTGCAGGCGGGGCTTCGCCGTCACCGCACACGCGTCCGTGCCCGCCGGGTTCTCGTGGATGAACGACCCCCGCACGAAGGGGCTGCAGGGCCCGTTCACCGACGCGCTCGCGTGGCTGCACCGCGTCCTCGGGATCGACCTCGCGCGCGACGCGAACTTCGTGCTCGCCTTCCGTCGGGACGCGGCGGCGGCCGCCGTTCCCGTCCCGCCCGGGGGTGGGGAGCTGTCGGGACGGCGCCGCGTGACGCACGTCTGCCGCGAGTGCGGCGAGCACGCGCTGATCGCCGCGCGCCCGCCGTGGCCGCCGCGCTGGGACTGCCCGTGGTGCGGCAGGCCCAATCCGTTCGGGCGGCCGCGGTGACGCCCATGCGCGAGGCGCTGAAGAAGCTCTCGGCCGAGTCGCTCATCTACGGGCTCGGCCAGGTGAGCGGGCGCGCGGTGCAGCTGCTGCTCGTGCCGGTGCTCACGCGCGTGCTGGCGCGCGGCGAGTACGGCGTCTCGGACTTGATCTTCGCCTACCTGCAGACCGCCGTGCTGGTGCTGGTCTTCGGCATGGACGGCGCGCTCGGGCGCTTCTTCTACCAGGAGCCGGACCGCGCGGCGCGCATCCGCATGGCCTCGACCTCGCTCGCCTTCCGGCTGGTGACCGGCACGCTCGTGGCGCTGCTGCTCGCGCTGTTCGCCACGCCGCTTTCGCGCGCGCTGGTGGGCTCCGACGTCTACCGCAAGTACCTGCTGCTGGGCGCGGCGACACTGCCCTTCACGCTGGTCGTGCTGTTCGCCAACGACCTGCTGCGCGTCACGTTCCAGCCGTGGAAGTTCATCGCCCTGAACCTGGCGCAGACCCTCCTCACCACGGGGCTCTCGCTCTGGCTCGTGCTGGCGAAGCACATGGGGGTCGCGGGCGTGCTCTACGGGCGGCTCGGGGGCGACGCGGCCTGCGCGCTGTTCGCGCTGGTGCTCGTCCGGCACACGATCGCGCCGCGCTTCAGCGCCGCGACGCTGCGCCGCATGCTCGGCTACGGCGCGCCGCTCGTGCCGGTGGCCATCGCCTACGGGGCGATCGCCTCCCTGGACCGCTACATGCTGCAGCGCACGAGGAGCCTCGAGGACGTGGCGGTCTACGGCGTGGCGATCAAGTTCTTCGCGCTGGTCACCATGGCCGTGTCCGCCTTCCAGCTGGCGTACGGGCCCTTCGCCTTCGCGCGCGCGAGCTCGCCCGACGCCGGCCGGCTCTACGCGCGCGTGCTGGCCGCCTATGTCGCGGCGGCGAGCCTGGCCGCCATGCTGGCCGGGCTGTTCGCGCCCGAGGCACTGGCCATCGTGGTGCCGCCCGCCTACGCGGGGGCGGCCGGACCCGCCGCGTTCCTGGCCTTTGCCGCGGTCGCGCAGGGTGCCTACTATGTCGTTTCCGTCGGCATCGGGCTCGCCCTCAAGACCCCGCTGCTGGGCTGGTCGGCCGGCGGCGCCGCGGTGATGGCTGCCGTCGCGAACCTGCTGCTCGCCCCGCGCCTGGGACCGCTGGGGGCGGGGATCGCCACCACGCTGGGCTACGTGACGTCGGCGTTGCTGGCGTACGTCGTCGCGCAGCGCGTGCATCCCGTGCCGTTCCGCGGCCTGCGCCTGGCCCTGACGTTCGCGCTGGCGCTGGCGCTCACGGTGGCGGGGCAGTGGCTGGCGCCGCCGGGCGGGAGCGGAGTCGTGGTGAAGCTGCTGATCGCGCTGGTCTTCGCGGTCACGGTGTGGCGGCTCGGATTGTTGCGGGACCGCGGGGCGGTGGCGCGCGCGAAGGACGCGCGCGAAGTCCCGGCCGGGACCTGAGTCGAAAGGACACGGGAGCATGTGCGGGATCGCGGGACTCTGGGACCGGGACGGGCGCGCCGACCTCGGCCGGCTGCACCTGATGTCGGGGCTGATGCGCCACCGCGGTCCCGACGACGAGGGCACGGTGCTCCTCGATCCGGCGGGTGGCTTCGCCTGCCTCGGCGGGGCCGACACGCCGCGCGAGGTGTTCACGAGTGGCCTGCCCTTCGCGCCCGGTGCGAGGCGGCTCCACCCGGGACGCCGCGAGCTTCACCGTCGGTCTGCTCCACCGCCGGCTCTCGATCGTGGACCTGAGCCCCTCCGGGCACCAGCCGATGTGCGACCCCGCAGGCCGGCACTGGATCGTCTTCAACGGCGAGGTCTACAACTTCGTCGAGTTGCGCCACGAGCTCGAGGGCCTGGGCGAGACGTTCCACGGCACCAGCGACACCGAGGTGATCCTCGCCGCCTACCGGCGCTGGGGCCGCGAGTGCCTCGCGCGCTTCAACGGCATGTTCGCCCTGGCACTCTGGGACGGCGAGCGGCGCGAGCTGTTCTGCGCCCGCGACCGCTTCGGCGTGAAACCGTTCTACTTCCAGTGGGACGGGCGGCGCTTCGCCTTCGCCTCGGAGCCCGAGGCGCTGGCGCTCACGCAGGAGCGCCGCGTCGCGCCGCGGCTCGAGGCCATCCGGGACCTGCTGGCGCTCGACTGGGTGGACCACGATGCCCGCACGTTCTTCGAGGGGCTCATGAGCCTGCCGGCGGCGCACCACCTCGTGGTGGGGGAGCGTGGCCTTGCGGTCGAACGCTGGTGGTCGCTGAAGCCGGGGCGTGCGCCCGGAGACGGCGGGCAGCAGACGCGCGAGTTCGCGCGGCTCTTCACCGACGCCGTGCGCCTGCGGCTGCGCGCGGACGTCGAGGTGGGTTCGTGCCTCTCGGGCGGGCTCGATTCGAGCGCGGTCGTGACCACCGCCTCGCGGCTGCTGCCGCACCCGATGCACGCCTTCACCTGCGCCTACGACGAGGGCCCGGAGTTCGACGAGCGCGCCTGGATGCGCGCGACCGTCGAGGCGAGCGGCGCGCACTCGCACGTGGTCGTGCCGGACGGTGGGGATTTCTGGGCGACGTTCGACCGCCTCGGGGCGCGCCAGGGCGAGCCCACGGCCGGGCCGGGGCTCTTCTCGCAGTGGAAGGTGATGGAGCTGGCGCACGCGCACGGGCTCAAGGTGCTGCTCGACGGCCAGGGTGGCGACGAGACGCTGGCGGGCTACTTCCGCTACCTGCCGGTGCGGCTGCACGACCTGGTCGCGCGTGGCGACCTGGCGGGCTTCCTGCGCCTGCTGCCGAAGGTGGCGCGCCGCCTCGGTCCGAGCACGACGCTCGCGCTGACGTTCGAGCCCTGGCTGCCCCCGGGGCTGATCGCTCCGCTGCGGCGCCGCTTCGGACAGGGCAAGGACCGGGTGCTCACGCGCGCTCTCCGGGGGCTGCCCCGGCCGGATCTCCCGCGGCCGCCGCGCGGCTTCCCGAGCGCGCTCTCACGCCAGCTCGCCTTCGACACGCTGCAGCGGCTGCTGCCCTCGCTGCTGCGCTACGAGGACCGCGATTCGATGGCCTTCTCGATCGAGACGCGGCTGCCCTTCCTCGACTACCGGCTGGTCGAATTCGCCTTCTCGCTGCCCGACGCGATGCGACTCGATGGCGACGTGACCAAGGCCGTGCTGAGACGTGCGCTGGCCGACCGCATCCCTCCCGCGGTGCTGGCGCGGCGCGACAAGAAGGGCTTCGAGACCCCCGTCGACCTGTGGCTGCGCGGGCGCTACGCCGGCGAGGCGCGCCGCCGCCTGCTGACCCCCGGGCCGCTGCACGAGTGGCTGGACCGCGACGTGCTCGCCGCCGAGCTCGGAGACTTCCTCGCGGGACGCAGGGCCACCGGGCTGCAGGTCTGGCGCTGGCTCTCGCTCGAGGCCTGGGCGCGGCGCTGGGTGGCCGGCGACCCGCGGCTCGGTCTGCCGCCCGAGGTCGAGGTGCACGCGGGCGCGCACCGCTCCTACGTGGAGCGGGCCCGTGAGCTGCGGCCGGCCGTGCGCGGCCCGAGGCGCGGGAGCGCCGCCAGGGGCATGGGCCCGGGGGTGGCCTGATGGACCTGCTCGTCCTCTCCGAGGTGCGCTGGGGCTACTTCCGCACCCGGAAGCAGTTCCTGCTGTCGCGCTTCCCGGAGCGCTGGCGCGTGTTCTTCGCGCAGCCCCCGGCGGTCCGGGGCGATGACCCCTGGGAGCCGCGGCGGGAGGGGAACGTCACCTATTTCACCGTCCCGTTCCTCAAGCCGGGCACCACGAGCCCGCTCTACAACGGGGTGGCGTCCCTGGCGCCGGGGCGGGCGCTGATCGAGGCGGCGGCCGGCCGGTACCTGGGTCGCATGCTGCGGCGCCTCGGGGTCGAGCCCCGGCCGGTGGTGATGACCTCGAACATCTACTGCGCCCGCATCCTTTCACGGCTCCCACGGAAGTTGCTATTCTACGACTTCAACGATTCTCCGTTTCAGTTCGCCGCAGCCCCGGCCTGGGCCCGCGGTTACTGGCAGCGCACCCTGGCCGAAGTGGACGCCCTCTTCGTGGTCTCCGAGTACTACCGGCGCGAGTTGAGCAGCCAGACGGACCGGCCCCTGGTCCTGCTGGGGAACGGGGTCGAGCACGCCCGCTTCGCCGCGTCGCGCGAGGTGCCGCCCGAGCTGGCCGCCCTGCCGCGCCCGCGCATCGGCTACCTGGGGCTGCTCTCGCACTTCCTCGATTTCGAGCTGCTTGAGGCGCTGCGCCGCGCGCGACGCGGGGGCACGCTCGTGCTCGTCGGCCCGGGCGACCCGGCGACCGACGCGCAGGTGCGCGCCCTCGCCGCGCGCGAGGGCGTGGCCCTGCTGGGACCCAGACCCTACGAAGACGTGCCGGCCTGGCTGCAGGGGCTCGATCTGGGCGTGATCCCCTTCCGCGCCGCACTGCCGCACGTGCAGGGCATCAACCCGAACAAGGTCTACCAGTACCTGGCGGCGGGACTGCCGGTCGTCACCACGCCGGTGCTCGACCTCGAGCCCGCGCCGCCGCGGTTGCAGTTCGCCGCCAGCGCCCCGGAGTGGGAGCAGGCGGTCGCGCGGGCGCTGGACGCGCCGCGCGACCCTGGCGCGAGCCGGCGGCTCGCGCTCCCGTTCGACTGGGACCGTCTGGCCGGCCGCATGGTCGATGAGATCGAACGGCGAGTGGCAAGCCCGGCCGGGGGCCGGGCCCCGCAGCCCTGAGGCGCTTTCGTCCACCACCATCCACGGGGAGAGCATGACCGACCGCAAGTCCGCCCGCCGTGATGTCCAGAAATCCGCGCGTCCCGCGGCCCCCAGGGCCGGGCGCCCCTTCACCCTGACCGCCCGGTGGGCGGCCGTCATCCTGGGCCTGCTGACGGTCGTGTTCTTCCACCAGTTGGTGCTCGACGGCAAGACGTTCGTCTCGCCCGATGCCATGAACCCGGTCGGCTTCGTGCGGATCGGCGAGCAGTCGCTCTACCAGGAACACGTCTACCCGCTCTGGAATCCCTACGTGTTCCTCGGCATGCCCTCGTTCGCAAGCGGCGCGTACAACCCGCTCATCTACCCGCCCGACTGGCCGCTGACACTCGTCCACAAGGTGGTGCCGCTGCCGGACATGACCTGGATGCTCCTCTACTACTTCCTGGGCGGCCTGTTCATGTTCTACCTGGCCCGCGAGCTGGGGGCCCGCGCCGAGGGGGCGCTGCTGGCCGCCGTGGCCTTCGTCTTCGCCCCCAATCTGGTGGCCGTGGGCTCCCACGGTCACGGCAGCCAGCTGGTGGACTCGGCCTACCTGCCGCTGATGCTGTGGCTGACCGTGCGCTGGCTGAGACGCGGCGGGTTGCATCACCTGGCCTGGCTCGCGCTGGCCGGCGGCTTCCAGCTGCTCCGGGCGCACGTGCAGATCTGCTTCTACACCTGGATCGCCATCGCGCTCTACCTCGTGGTCGAGTGGGTGGCGGCGCTCGTGAAGCGGCGCGGCGACCTGCTGCCACTCACGCTCCGCGCAGCCGGCATCGCCCTGGCCGCGGGGCTCGCCTTCGGCATCGCGGGTTTCTACAACCTGCCGCTGCAGGACTACGCGCGCTACTCGATCCGCGGGGGCGGAGCAGGCGGCGGCGTCGGCATGGATTACGCGACGGCCTGGTCCATGGCGCCCTACGAGCTGCCCTCGCTCCTGGTGCCGGGCTGGGCGGGCTTCGGCGGCGCGACCTACTGGGGCGGGATGCCCTTCACCGATTACCCGAACATCTATCTCGGCGTCGTGGCCGTGCTGCTCGCCATCCCGGCGTTCCTCGCCGGTGGCGCGCCCCGCGTCTTCGCGCTGGTGCTGGCCGGGCTCTCGCTCGTCGTCGCCTTCGGGCGCTACTTCCCAGTCTACGGCTTCCTCTACGACCACCTGCCGCTCTTCAACAAGTTCCGCGTGCCGGTGATGGTCATCCTCCTGTTCCAGCTGGCGGTCGCGCTCGGCACGGCCTGGGGCTGGAGCGCGATCCTGCCGGGCGGTGACCCCGGGGTGGCCGAGCCGCGCGTGCGGGCGCGCCGCGTCGGGAACGTGCTCATCGTGCTCGCGAGCGTGCTGGCGCTGGCGCTGGTGGTGGGCGTGATGGGGCAGGGCCTGTGGCGCGAGGCGTACATCAAGATGGCGCTGGCCCTGAAGGGCGGCATGGTGATGGGCTCGTCCCGGGGACCCACGAGCTTCTCGGCCCAGGACGCCGCGGTCGCCTGGCAGGGCTTCGTCTCGGGTCTCGGGCGCGCCTGCCTGCTGGGATTGCTCGCCGTCGGCGTGGCGTGGTTCGCGCGCCGGGGCCGGCTCCCGGCGCTGGTCGCCACGGGCGGAGTGCTCGTGCTGCTGCTCTTCGAGTTGTGGCCGGTGAGCGCGCGCGTGATGGAGCCGACCATCGGGGAGGTGAGCCGGCGCACGCTGTACGGCAGGCGCGACGGCGTGATCGAGTTCCTGGAGAAGGTCGGGCCGCCGGGCACGTTCCGCATCCTGACGCCCGATGATCCGCTCGCCACCCGCTTCGCCGGCTACGGCATCTCGTCGATCGGCGGCATGCATGCGGCCAAGCCGCGGCTCTTCCAGGACTTCGCCGACCTGGGCGCGCAGATGAACCTGGACTTCATGCGCCTGTTGAACGTGCGCTACCTGGTGACCGAGCGGGAGCTTCCGAACGCGCCGCGCTTCGTCCATCTCGTGTACGGGGAAGGCGGCATGTTCGTCTACGACAACACCTCGGCCCTGCCGCGCGCGACGCTGGTGGACCACTACGAGGTGATCCAGCCGGCGAAGGCCATCCTCGACTCGATCCGCTTCGGCACGCGCAACATGGCGGATTTCTCCTACCTCGAGCAGGACCCCGGCCTCGAGCTCGGGCCCACCGCGGGCGGGCAGGTACGGATCGCCTCGTACCGGCTGAACGACGTGACGGTGGAGGTGGAGACCCCCGGCCCCGCGCTGCTCCGGCTCGCGGATCTCTGGTACCCGGACTGGACCGCGCGGGTGGACGGCAAGCTCACGCCGATCCTCAAGGCCGACTACCTGCTGCGCGCCGTGCACGTCCCGGCCGGGCGGCACCGCGTCGAGTTCCGCTTCGAGTCGCCGGCCATGATGCGGGGGCTGCTGCTGTCGCTCCTGAGCCTGCTGGTGGTGCTGGGCGGGCTCGCCTGGTCGTGGTGGAGGGGGCGGGGGCCGGGGGCCGCGGGCAGGGTGGCGCGGCCTGAGGCCCGCGAGGAGGTCGCGTAAGGTGGAGAAGCTGGTCATCATCCCGACCTACAACGAGCGCGAGAACATCGGCGAGATGCTCGGGCGCCTGCTCGGGTTGTCGTGCGCGGTGGACGTGCTCGTGGTGGACGACGGTTCGCCCGATGGCACGGCCGACGTGGTCCGGGCGTGGATGGAGAACGAGCCGCGCATCCACCTGCTCGAGCGCCCGGGCAAGCTCGGCCTGGGCTCGGCCTACCGGGACGGCTTCCGCTACGCGCTCGAGCACGGGGCCGAGTTCATCTTCGAGATGGACGCCGATTTCTCGCACGACCCGGCCGTCATCCCGCGGTTCCTCGAGGCCGCCAGGGACGCGGACCTGGTCCTGGGCTCCCGCTACCTCGACGGCAAGGTCACGGTGGTGAACTGGCCGCTCGACCGCCTCATCCTCTCGTACCTGGCGAACCTCTACAGCCGGGTCATCACCGGCCTGCCGGTGTACGACGCGACCGGCGGGTTCAAGTGCTTCCGCCGCAGGGCGCTCGAGGCCGTCAGGCTCGACAGGGTCGCCTCCGACGGCTACGCTTTCCAGATCGAGATGAGCTTCAAGTGCTGGAAGAAGGGGTTCCGCATCCGCGAGATCCCCATCATCTTCACGGATCGCCGCGCCGGCGTGTCCAAGATGAACCGGCGCATCATCTGGGAAGCCGTGGGCCTGGTGTGGCGCCTGCGCTTCTCGTCCATGCTCGGTCGCGTCGAATGAGGTCCATGCCCCCCGGCTCGAGGCCCGTCCTGCTCGGTTTCGCCCTCCTGCTGGCGGTCGTGTCGTTCCCGGCGGCCGCCGCAGCGGGCGCGTGGACGACCTACCTGCGAGCCCAGATCTACAGCGATCTCGTGGCGCGGCACGACACCATCTGGTGCGCATCGCTCGATGGCGGCCTGCTGCGTTACGTGTCGGCGGCGGACCGGTTCGAGAGCATCGCCCGCGAGCCGGGCGGGCTCGCGAGCCAGGCGCTCACCGCCGTCGAGTTCGACCGCGCGGGCCGGCTCTGGGTGGGGACCCGCGATCAGGGCGTGAGCCTGCTGAGCGCGGACGGCGCGCGCTGGGACCTGATCAGCGAGCTCGATGGCCTGCCCCGCGGTGCGGTCCACGTGCTGCGCGCGGTGGGCGACACGATGCTCATCGGGACCGAGTACGGCGTGGCGCTGTGGAACGGCAGCGAGATCGCCGGGGCGGTCCCCGAGGGCGTGAACCCCTCGCCGTTCGCGAGCGACGCGATCAGCGGCGTGGTGCTGCGCGGCGACTCGCTCTGGGTCTCGACCGGGAAGGGCCTCTACGTGAGCCAGGTCTCCACCGGGCTCTCGTCCTGGGTCCTGGCCGACGACGCGTTCGCGAACACGGCGCTGCTCGCGCTGGCCTGGGACGGCAGCACGTTGATGACCGTGGCGGGCGGCGTGCCACTGGTCTTCGACGCGGCGGGCGGGACCTGGACCTCGAGGGATGACATCGGGATCGTGCTGGCTCTGTCCGACGACCGTGGCGTGATCCTCGCAAGCAGCGTCCAGGGCGTCTTCCGCTGGGATGGCGCGGACTGGGTCTCGATCCCGGGCGCCCCGACGTCGTCCTCCTGCCCGGTCGAACAGACCTCGAATTGCCGCGGCATCGTCGTGGCGACCACGGACGAGACCGGGCGGTGGTGGATCGCGGACCGCGCCGGGCTCGCGGATCGGGCGGGAGCGGTCTGGACACTCCATGTGCCCGACGCTCCGGTCGGCAACAACGTCCAGAACATCGTGCTGCAGGGCTCGCGTGTCTACATCGCGACCTTCTTCGAGGGCGTGGGCCGCTTCGACGGCACGCGCTGGAGGAACTGGTTCGTGACCGATTGCGGCAGCGGCTGCGACACCACCTTCCTCTCTTCGGCGTACGCCTTCAGCCTGCTCGTGGACCAGCAGGGGAGGAAGTGGGTCGGCAACTGGAGCTCGGCCATGGAGTCGTTCGACGACGACGTGTCCCCGCCGCTGTTCACGCACTACCAGCCCGACGATTCACTGGGTCTGGAGAAACACACGTTCGGCTGGGCCGCGGACTTCGACGCGAGCGGCGGCCGGTGGTTCGGCATGAGCACCAACGAGCTCGGCGAGGACCCCACGCCGATCGGGATCGAGTACTACGACTCGTCTGGCGTCTACCGGGCCAACTACCGGCCGCAGAACACGCCCGCGATGCCCTCCAGCTACGTGCGCGCCCTGCTCGTGGACCGACGGCATGAGAAGCTCTGGGTCGGTTACCGGGGGAAGGGCGTGACGGTCTTCGACCTGCCGGATACGGCCGGCGGGGCGCTCGCGGTGCTGGGCAGCACGGGCCTGAGCGCAATCAACACGCTCGACATCTTCGGGATCGCCGCGCACAACGACTCGATCTGGGTGATGTCCACCGACGATCTGCGCCGGTTCCACGCCCCGACCCTGCTGCAGGTCGGCGCGGCCCTGCCGATCGTCGGGAGCCCGGCCCCGCGCGGGGCCTGCCACCCGCTGGACGTCGGCCCCGACGGCACGGTCTGGGTGGGGACCGACGCCGGTGTGCACGCGTACGTCCGCGACGGTGGCGTCGTCGAGTACAACGTGCTCAATTCACCGCTCGCCGGGGACGAGGTGCGCGCGATTCGCGTGGACCCGGTGACCGGCGTGGTCTGGATCGGCACGGCGACGGGGCTCAGCCGCTTCGATCCGGGCTATGTGCCCCCCGCGCCGCCCGAGTTGCCGACGCTCGAGGTCCGCGTGTACCCGAACCCGGCGTGGTTGACGGGCGCGGGCCTCACGCTGCGCCTGGCCGGCAACGCCACCGCGTACCGGGGCGCCGTGTATGACGCGAGCGGCCGGAAGCTGCACGGCTTCGACGGGCGGAACGGGCAGGTGTTCTGGGACGGCCGTGACGCCTCGGGCCGTCTCGTGCATCCGGGCGTGTACTTCGTCCGTGTCGAGTCGAGCGGCCACGCGCGGACACTGCGCGTGGCGCTGCTGCGCTAGGAACGTGGAGGCCGCCCTCCGCATTCTCGACGGACCACCGGCGGGGTGGAGCGACCTGCTCGTGACCGCCCCCGCCGCCACGCCCTCGCACCGTCCCGCGCTCTGGGCGGCCCTGGCCGCGGTGCTTCCGGGCCTGGACGTGCGTTGTCTCGCGATCGAGGCCGACGGCGCGCTCGCCGGCGGCATGCCCGTGCTGGTCGAGCGGCGCGCCGGCTTCCACACCCTCCACGCCCTGCCCTTCCTGCTCTCGGGCGCCCCGCTGGCCCGGGCGGGCGCGCATGCCGCCGTGGACGCAGCCGCGGCCGCGGGCCTGCGAGCGCTCCAGTGCGAGTTGCGAGCGATGGGCGGCGAATGGGCGCTCTACCGGCCCGGGGAGCCGCCGGTGGCGCAGAGCGCGCTCGAAGCGGTGACGGGGCGGACGCGCTGGCTCGAGGCCGCGCTCGTGGCCCTCGCGGACGGGCTCGAGGCCGCATGGGCGCGCGTGGACCGCAGGTCGCGCCAGGAGATCCGCCAGGCGGGCGAGCGGCTCGTCTGCGCGCAGGAGCCGGACGCGCTCGAAGAGGCCTACGCGCTGCACGTCGCGCAGTCGCGCGCCTGGCGCACGCACCGGCCGCTCCCGCTCGAGTTGTCGCGGCGGTTGCTCGCGGACGCCGGGGACGGCCTCGGCCCGGTGGCGCGGTTGTTCACCGCGCGGCATCGGGGGACTCTCGTGTGCGCGACCCTGGTGCTGGACCACCCGCGCGAGGCGATGCCCTGGTGGAGCGGGGCGGACCGGGAGGCCCGGCGCCTGCACGCGTTCCCGCGCCTGCTCTGGTCGGTGATCGAATGGGCGCACCGTGCGGGGCGCGCGCGCGTCAACCTCGGGGCGAGCGGGGACCTGGAATCGGTGTCGGCGTTCAAGGACTCGCTCGGCGCGCGGATGGAGCGCTACCCGGTGCGCTGGCTCGACGCGGCGGGCGCTTCCGCGGCCGGCCGCGCGATGGCGGCGCTCCAGCGGAGCGTGCGCACGGCCCGGTCGCGGGGAGAGGGCCCGTGAGGATCGCGACACTCTCGGACGCCAGCGTCGAGCACACGCGGCGCTGGGTCAGCTGGTTCCGGTCGCGCGGGCACGACGTGGCCGTGTGGTCGCTGGAGACGCCGCTTCCCGGACTCGTGGTCGAGCCCCTGCCGCGGGCGCCGCTGCCCGGCTTCCTGCGCTACCCGCTCGCGTTGCCGGCACTCGAGCGCGCACTCGAGCGCTTCGCGCCAGACCTGGTGGACGCGCACTACGTGCCCAACTACGGGCTGCTCGGCGCTCTCCAGGGGGCCCGCCCCCTCGCGGTGACCGCGTGGGGCTCGGATCTGCTCGTGCTGGGCCGGCGTGGCCCGCTGCAGCGCGCGCGCGCCCGCTTCGTCCTGCGGCGCGCAGATCTGGTGCTGGCGGACGCGACGAACCTCGCCGGAGCGGCGCGCACGCTGGGGGCCGCCCCGGCGAAGGTGCACATGATCCCCTGGGGCGTGGATCTCGCCCTCTTCCGGTGGCCGGCGGAGCACGAGCGGGGCCTGATCGTGAGCACGCGGATGCACGAGCCGGTCTACGACCTCGAGACCATCCTGCAGGCGGCGAAGCCAGTGCTGGAGCGCGATCCGCGCGCGCATCTGGTCGTGGCCGGCGATGGCAGCCTGCGGGCCGCGCTAGAGCGGCAGGCCGCGGCGCTGCTGCCGGCGGGACGGTGGCGGTTCGTCGGGCGCCTCGCGCCCGGTGAACTGGCCACGCTGCTGGCGCGTGCCGAGGTCTACCTGTCGGCCTCGCTCACGGATTCGACGTCGGTCTCGCTGCTCGAAGCCATGGCCGCGGGGGCCGTGCCGGTCGTGAGCGACATCGAGGGGAACCGGGAGTGGGTGACCGACGGCGACGGCGCGCGGCTGTTCCCGTGCGGCGACTCGGGCGCGCTCACGATCGCGCTCGAGCGCGTGCTCGGCGATGCGGAGTGGGCGGCGACGGCGCGGGCGCGCAATCGCCGCGTGGTGGAGGAGCGGGCGGACCGGGAGTTCAACCTCGGCCGCATCGAGAGGCTGTTCACGGCGCTCACCGGCGCCCGCCACGGGGGACCGGCGTGAATCGCCGCCTGCTGCTGCTGAGCTACTTCTACCCCCCGCTCGCGGGCGGCGGGGTGCATCGCGCGCTGGGCTTCACCCGCTGGCTGCCCGAGCACGGCTGGGACTGCACGGTCGTGTGCGCCGGGCCGGAAGACTACTGGGTGAGGGACGAGACGCTCGAGGGCCGGATCCCGCCGGCGACCGAGGTGATCCGTGTGCCGGGCGGCAGCGCTCTCTCCGCGTGGCTCGGACTCGCACGCGGGCTGGGCCGCGGGCGCCGCGAGCCGGCCGGCCGGCGCTCCGGCGCGGTCTTTGGCGGGCTGCGGGAGCTCTCGAGCTGGATGCTGCTTCCCGACTCCTATGTCGGTTGGGCGGCCCGCGCGCGCCGCGCGACGGCCAGCCGCCTGGAGCGCGGGGACGTGGCTGCCGTGCTCTCGACCTCGCCTCCGGACAGCGTGCATCTCGCGGCGGCCCCGCTGGCACGGCGCTTCCGACTGCCCTGGATCGCCGATTTCCGCGATCCCTGGGTGGGGCTTCACTATCGCCGGCCTCCGACGTCATGGCACGCGGCCCGGCAGCGCGAGCTCGAGCGCCGTGTCCTGCGCGGGGCGGATCTCGTGCTCTCGGTCACACGCACGCACGCGGACGATCTCGAGCGGGACGCGGCGACCCGTCCGGGGCGCGTCGTGCACCTGCCGAACGGCTACGAGCCGGATGTGTCCCCGCGCGAGCCGGTCCGGCGCGATCCCGAGCACTTCAAGCTCGTCTTCACCGGCACGCTCTCGCTCATGCCCGACGCGGAGACGCTGTTCGAGGCGCTGCACCAGCTGTTCGCGCGCCGCCCCGAAGCGCGGCGACGCATCCGCGCGCGGCTTGCGGGCCCGTTCGAAGCGGAGTACGAGGACCGCGCGGTGGCGCTCGGCCTCAAGGGCATCGTCGAGCTGTCGGGGCCGGTCGCGCATGCCGAGGCGCGGGCGCTGCAGCGCGGCGCGGACCTGCTGATGCTGTGGACGCCGCGGGGCTACCGCAATTGCGTGCCGGGCAAGGTCTACGAGTACCTCGACTCCGGCCGGCCGTTGCTCGCGCTGCTCGAGCCGGGCGACGAACTCGCGGAGATGGTGTTGCGCGGGGGTGGGGTCCGTCTGGCGCCCGGGGATCGCGAGGGCCTGTCCGCCGAGATCGAGCGGCGCTATCTCGCGTGGAAGGAAGACCGTGGCGCGCTGGTGCACTCGCATCGCCCGGAATGGCTCGAAGAGCACACGCGCTCGAGTCTCTCGGCGCGGCTCGCCACGCTGCTCGATGGGCTCGTGGCGCGGGCCGCGACGGACGCCGGGGAGGAGGGCGTGCGATGACCTTCACGCTCCACGGGCCGCTGCGCCCCATGACGCGCGTCGAACGCGTGGGGCTCGCCGTCGCACTGCTCCTGGCCACGGCCCTGATGTGGCCGCTGCGCCAGTACCTCACCGACGACACGTTCATCCGCCTGCAGTACGCACGCAACCTCGCCAGCGGGCACGGCCTCGTCTTCAACCCGGGCGAGCGCGTCTACGGTTGTATCAGCCCCTTGTGGGCGGCGCTCATCGCCGATGGCATGGCGCTCGGCTTCAACGGGCTGCGCGTGGCGCGGGTGCTCGGCTTCCTCGCCACGCTCTGGTCGGTGGCGCTCTTCCTGCAGCTCATGCGCCGCAACCTGAAGACCCCGGCCCTCTGCGCGGCCGCCACGGTGGCGTGGGCGGGGCACGCTTGGATGCTGCGCTGGTCGCTCTCGGGGATGGAAACGCCGCTCGCGGTGGCCCTCGTGCTGGCCGGGTTCGTGGCCTTCACCGAAGGCCAGCAGTGGGGCGCCCGCCCGGTGCGTACCGGCGCGTTGTGGGCGCTGGCCGCGCTCACCCGGCCCGAGGCCGCGCTGCTGCTGGGGCTCTGGGGCGTGTTCCTGCTCGTGGACACCGACAGCCGCCCGGGGCTCCGCCGCCTCATCTTCGGCTCGCTGCCGCCGCTCGCCATCTACGGTGTCTGGCTGCTGTTCGCGCGCTTCTACTTCGGCACCATCCTGCCGCAGACCTTCATGGTGAAGGGGGCCGGACCGGCGGGCCTCGGCGTGCAGCTGGAGAACCTGTGGCGGCAGATCAGGATCGTGGGGGCCACCGAGGGGCTGCTGGCCGGGCTGCTCGTCGCGGCGCTGCTGGCCGGCGGCCCGAGCGTGTGGACCTGGCGGCCGTTCACGCAGCGCGCGCAGCGCATGCTCCCGTGGGTGTGGCTGGCCCTGGTGCCGGCGCTCTACGTCGCGCGCGGTGTCCCGGTGCGGTCGCGCGACCTGCTCCCGCTGCTGCCCGTGCTGAGCTGGCTGGCGTGGCGCGCGGGGGAGTGCTGGAGCCTGGGGGCGTCCGCCACGCCGCGCACGGTGCGCACGGTGGTGCTCGGCAGCATACTCGCCGCGCTGGTGCTGGCGCAGAACCTCGGGGTCTTCCACGGCGCGGTGCTGCCCCAGGTGCGCGCGCTCAGCACGGGACTGCGCGGGAGTCTCGTGCCGTGGGGCCGCTGGCTGCGCGCGAACACGCCCGCGCGCAGCGTGGTCGCCACGCCCGAGATCGGCGCGCTCGGTTATTTCAGCCGGCACCGCGTCGTGGACCTCGCGGGGCTGGTGACGCCGCAGATGGTGCCGTACCTCGAGCGCGAGGTGCCCGCGGACGCGATCGCCAACTTCCGCTTCGCTGCGTTCGCGCGCCCCGAGTATCTCGTGGACCGCGGGCCGCGCCCCGACGACCTGCGGCAGCGAAGCCGCTACGCGCCCGCGCTCGCGCTGCTCGGCGTGGCCGGTGTCCTGAGCCCGGTCCCGGAACGGCCCACGCCCTTCTACTCCCTCTATCGAGTGGACTGGGCCGCGGCCGATTCCCTCGGCGCGCCAGCGCGGTCAAGCGGCCTGAATCGCTGAGGCTGCACGTCCGTGCAGTATCTGGCGAGGAAATACCTTCGTGGCGCGCACAAATTCTTTTGACATCAGCACAAGGCGCGTCTATGTTGCCTCGCGTGTGGGATGAAGTGGTGCAATGAGGCACGAAGTGGTGCATCGCGAGTTCTAAGGGGACCGGGAGATGGCAGCGTTCTACGGCACCGAGAAGGGCACGCTCGACCCGAAGCGCCGGTTGAGCGTTCCCGTCTCTTTGCGCCGCGACTCCTTCTCGAAGAAGACGCACGACCGCTTCTTCCTCAAGTACGGCTCCGAAGGCTGTCTGCAGCTCTACTCCGTCGAGGACTGGCGCACGATGGAGGAGAAGCTGAACCGGCTGTTGAAGGGCGACCGCGAGGACCGCGACTTCGTGTTCGCGTTCCTCGAGGACGCATGTTGGGTGACGGTGGACGCCCAGGGACGGATCACGATCCCACCGGCACTGCAGGACCGCGCAGGTCTCGGCAAGGATGTCGTACTGCGCGGCATCATCGGCTACATCGCCATCTGGAGCGCGGAGAAGTACGGCCAGAAGAAGACCGTGCTTACCGACGACTCGCTCGCCCGGCTCGAGACGCTGAAGCTCAGGGACTGAGCCCCATGGTCGCCCGACCGCAGAGAGACGAGGACCGCATCGCCATGGCGCTCAACCTCGAGTTGAGCGGAGGGCGGCACGGTGCCTCGGCGCGCATCGAGCTGCGCGAGCGCCCGGCCGGCCGCGTCGTGCTCTTCGCCCTGCGGGGCTGGCTCGACCGCTCGGCCGTCCTGCGCCTCGGTCGCACGCTGGACGACCTGGGCGAGCGCGGCATCGAGCAATTGCTGCTCGACTGCGCTCAGGTTCGCCACATCGACTACCGCACGGTGCCCGCGCTGGTGGAGGCGCTCGCGCGCTTCGAGAGCCGCGCGGGCGGCTACGTGGTCTGCGGCCTCTCGTCCTACCTGCGGGACCTGTTCCGGCTGGCGGGATGTGAGGCACGGCTGCGTTGCTGGCCTTCGGCGGCCGACCTGCTGGCGGCTCCGGCCGGATACGAGTCGGACCGTGAGTTCGCGTCATGAACCGGTCCTGGTCGCCGAGGTGCTGGGTTTCCTGCGGAACGGCCCCGGGCTCTACCTGGACGCGACGCTCGGCGATGCCGGGCATGCCGAGGCGCTGCTCGAGGCCGAGCCTGGCGCGCGACTGCTGGGCTGCGACCGCGATCCAGCCGCGCTCGAGTATGCCGCCGGCAGGCTGAAGAGGTTCGGGACGCGCGTGCGCCTCGCCCACGCGACGTTCCGGGAAGTGCCGGCCGCGCTGACCGCGGCCGGAGGCGGGGGGTTGGTCGGAGCTCTATTCGACCTTGGCCTGTCGTCAAGGCAGATCGACGACCCGGCGAGGGGGATGAGCTTCATGCAGGACGGGCCGCTCGATCTAAGGATGGATCCATCGCGCGGAAGGACCGGCGCGGAGCGGCTGGAGCAGACGGGAGAGGAGGAGTTGGGTGCCGTGCTGAGAGAGCACGGTGATGTGGCCGGGGCCCGATCACTCGCGCGGGCCCTGGTCGCGGAAGCCCGACAGGGCGGGCTGAGGACCACGCGGGCGCTGCGGGAGGCCATCGACCGCGCGCTCGGCGGACCGGCCCACCCGAGGCGGTACGCACAGGTGTTCCAGGCGTTGCGCATCTGGGTCAACGGAGAGGCCGAGGACCTGGGAGCGGCGCTGAAGTGGCTGCCGGAGGCGATGGACCCCGGTGGCAGGGTCGTCACGCTCGCCTACCACTCGGGCGAGGATCGGAAGATCAAGCAGGCGCTGCGCGGTCCGGCCGGCTCACGGTTCGCGCGACGGCTGCCGGAGATACCCGGGGTGCGGCCTCCCGAGAGGCCGTGGGAAGAACTCACACGGAGGGTGGTGACACCCTCGCCTGCCGAGCGGGAGCGGAATCCGCGGGCGCGCAGCGCCCGGCTCCGTGCCTTCCGGAGAACCCAAGGATGAACAGGAACGTACGTCGGCCTCTTGCATCGTGGCGCACTCCGGATCGACGCGCGCTCCGGCCCGAGTTGTGGGTCGTCGCGCTGGTCGCGGTGGGGATGCTCCTGGTCGAAGTGTGGCAGAGCTCGCGCATGGCCGAGCTCTGCCTCGCCCTCGATCACAACCGCGCGGCGGTCCAGCAGGCGCAGGCTCGACTCGAGCACCTGCACGCCCAGCTCGACCGCCGCACCACCCGGGCGGAACTCGCCCCGCAGGCTAGCCTGCTGGGACTGGTTCCGGTCGACGCCAGGCAGGTGGTCCAGCTGCCGCCGGAGTACCTGGCGGCGGCGGACAAGCGAACCGGGCAGGACTCGCGCCCGGCGCTGGCGTGGGCGGGAAGGGTCTCCCGCGTCCTGGTGCCGGAAGCCACGGCCCGCGGCCGCGACCACACGAACTGACGAACGGAAGAGTCATAGGCGCGTCCGGACGATTCGACCGGCCGCACCACCGCACCGCGCATGTGACGGCCCGGCGGTTTGCGTGAACCGCCGTTCCACGGAGGGAAGGAGTTGGCCCACAGGGAATCGCGCAGGAGCCGGGTGCTGGTGGCTGCGGCCGGTCTGTTGCTTGGCCTGGTCGTCCTGTGGCTGCGCGTCGCGTGGCTGCAGGTCGTCCAGCACCCGTATTATGCGGGGCGCGCCGAGCTGAACCAGGAGCAGCGCGTGCTGGTCCGCCCGGTGCGCGGCGAGCTGCTGGACCGGCGCGGGCGTCCGCTGGCGCGCGACCTGCTGACCTGGTCGGTCTCGGCGGCCCCGCGCGAGATGGCGGACCCGGCCGCCGTGGCCCGCGGCCTGGCGACGCTGCTGCATCTGGACGCGCGCCGGCTGGCGAACGAGTTCCGCGCGCATCCCCGCTTCGTCTGGGTCGCGCGCCACCAGCCGCCCGAGGTGGGCGAGGCCGTGGCCGGCCGCAAGTGGCGCGGCGTCCACCTCTCGGTGGAGACGCGGCGGGACTACACGCTGGGCGCCGCCGCCAGCGAGATCCTCGGCCGCACCGACCTCGATGACAGCGGAGTGGACGGGCTCGAGCTGCAGCTGGATGGCGAACTGCGCGGGCGGCCGGGTTGGAGCACGCTCTTCCGCGTCGGGAGGAACCGCACCGTGGGGCTGCCTCGCGGCCTGAGGCGCGCGCCGACCGACGGCCACAGCGCGGTGTTGACCCTCGATTTCGACCTGCAGGGGATCGTCGAGCACCACCTGGCGCGCGCGGTGGACACGTTGCGCGCGGTGCGCGGCTTCGCGCTCTTCCTCGACCCCCGCACCGGCGAGATCCTGGCCTCGGTCTGCGTCCCGCACCTGCCCCCCGGCAAGGCGCGCAACTGGCCCTTCACCGACCAGTACGAACCCGGTTCCACCTTCAAGGTCGTGGCCGCGGGGACCGCGCTCGAGGAGAACCTGGCGCGCCCCGACCAGTATTTCGAGGCGGGCTACGGCCGCGTCCTGGTGGCGCCGGGCTGCCGGTTCCAGGACTCGCACGAGGCGCGCGGATTCACGTTCCGGGCCGCGGTCCAGTACTCGAGCAACATCGTGATGAGCAAGCTCGGCATGCTCGCTGGACCCGAGCGCCTCTACCGCTACGCCACCTCCCTGGGCTTCGGCAGCCTCAGCGGCCTGGATTTCCCGGGCGAGGCCGGCGGCCGGCTGCACAGTCCCGCCCACTGGTCGGCGCGCTCGTGCCCCACCATCGCCATCGGGCACGAGGTCTCGGTGACCCCGCTGCAACTGGCGCTGGCCTACGCCGCCATCGCCAACGGTGGCGTGCTCATGGAGCCGATGCTGGTGCGCGAGGTGCGCGACGCCGAGGGCCGGGTGCTGCACCGCTACGGGCCGCGCGCCTCGCACCGCGTCTTCAGCGAGGCGACCACCGCCACGCTGCGCGAGATGCTGGTCGCGGTGGTGGACAGCGGCACCGCGCGATCGGCGCGCATCCCGGGCATCGCGCTCGCCGGCAAGACGGGCACCGCGCAGAAGTACGACCCCGCGATCCGCACCTACGCCCGGGACAAGTACCTGTCCTCGTTCGTGGGCTTCGCCCCCGCCGGCGGGCCCACGCTGGTGGGGGTGGTGGTGATCGACGAGCCCCGCACCGGGCACTACTACGGCGGGGAGATCGCCGCGCCGGTGTTCCGCGAAGTGATGCTGGACCTGCGCCGCCTGCCGGACGGCCCCTTCGGCACGGGCTCGACCGAGGTGGCGGCGAAGCCACCCGCGCCCGCCGCGGTGGTGGTGCCCGACCTCCGGCTGCTGCCACGGCTCGCTGTCGAGCGCCGGCTCGCCCAGCACGGCCTGCGCGCGCGCTTCGAGGGCCGGGGACCGCGCGCGCTGGCGCAGGTGCCCGCCGCGGGACAGGCCGCCGAGCGCGGCGCCAGCGTGGTCGTGTGGCTCGCCGCCCCCGTGGATTCGGCGGGGCTCCTGTTGCCCGACCTCGTGGGCCTGCCGCTGCGCGAAGCCCTGCGGCGGCTCACGCTGTGGCAGGTGCAGACGCGCATCATCGGCAGCGGGGTCGTGGTGCGGCAGACACCCGCGGCGGGCACGCCGTTGTTGCCCGGTTCCCGGTGCCGCCTGTGGTGCGATCCGGCTGCGGCCCCGGCCGCCTCACCGTCACCGGGTCCCGTGAGTGTCTTCCCCGCGGGCGCGGAGCGCGCGGCCGCCGTGCGGACCGGACCGTGACCCTGCGTGCCCTGCTCCAGGCGATGGACGCTCCCCGCTTCGCAGGCGACGAGGGGGTGGAGGTGAGCGGTCTCGCCTCCGACTCGCGCCGGGTGCGGCCCGGCGACCTCTTCTTCGCCCTCGCGGGCCTGCGCCAGGACGGGCAGGCCTTCGTGCGTCAGGCCCTCGCCTCGGGCGCCGTGGCGGCCGTGGTGGACCACGACGCGCCGGCGGCGGAGGGGCCGCTCGTGCGCGTGGCCGAGCCGCGCCGGGCGCTGGCCGAGGCGGCGACGATGTTCCACGGCCAGCCCGCGCGTGCGCTGCGGGCCGTGGGCATCACGGGCACCAACGGCAAGACCACGACGACCTACCTGCTCGAGTCGGTCTTCCGCGCCGCCGGCTGGCGGCCGGGAGTGCTGGGCACGACCGGCGCCCGCCTCGACGGCGCCACGCGCCCGCTCGGCTACACCACGCCCGAGGCCAACGAGTTGCAGGCGCTCTTGCGCGAGATGGCGGACGCCGGCGTGCAGGCCGTGGCGCTCGAACTGAGCAGCCATGCCCTGGTGCAGCGCCGGGGCTACGGGCTCGACCTCGACGTGGCGGTGTTCACGAACCTGAGCCACGACCACCTCGACTACCACGGCACTCTCGAGGCCTACCTCGACGCCAAGCTCATGCTGTTCGACGGCCGTAACGCCTCGCGCCCCGCCAAGTCCACGACCGCGGTGGTGAACGCCGACGACCCGGTGGCGGAGAGCGTCGTGGCTGCGGCCCGGCGCGGTGGCATGAAGGTGCTGCGCTTCGGCGCCTCGGCGGGGACGGACGTGCGCATCGCGCACGTCGAGGCCGCGGCCGACGGGCTCGTGGTCGAGTTCGTGGCCGGGACCGTGGCCGAGGTGCGGCTGCCGCTGCTGGGGCGCTACAACGCCTGGAACGCCGCCGGCGCGTTCGCTGCGGCGCTTGCGCTGGGCGTGGCGCCTGCACGCGCTGCGGCGGGCCTCGCGGCCGTCGAGGGTGTGCCCGGGCGGCTGGAGCGCGTCGCCACGGCCCGGCTCTTCGAGGTGGTCGTGGACTATGCGCACACGCCGGACGCGCTGGAGCGCTCGCTGGCGGCCATGCGCGAGCACGCCCGTGGGCGGGTGCTCCTGGTCTTCGGCTGCGGCGGCGAGCGCGACCGGGCGAAGCGTCCGGTGATGGGCCGCGTCGCGCGTGCGGGCGCGGACGAGGTGTGGGTGACCAGCGACAACCCACGCGGCGAGGACCCGGCGGCGATCGCGGGTGAGATCCTGGCGGGGGCGGGTGGCGCCGGTGGCCCGGTGCACCTCGAACTCGATCGCCGGGCGGCCATCGCCCGGGCGCTCGCGGCCGCACGCCCCGGGGACGCGGTGCTGATCGCGGGCAAGGGACACGAGACCACGCAGACCCTTGGAGAGCGGGTGCTGCCGTTCGACGACCGCGAGGTGGCGCGTGGGCTGCTGCGCGAGGGAGACCGGGGATGATCGCGACCGCCCCCGCCGCTCTCACGCTCACGCGGATCGCCCAGCTGGCGGGTGGCGACCTCGTGGTGCGCGAGGTGCCCGCCGGGCCGACCGCGCGCGAGGCCTTCCTTGCCACCGGTGTGGAGGGGGCGAGCCTGGACACGCGCACGCTCCGGCCCGGGATGCTCTTCGTGCCGTTGCCGGGCGGCCGCACCGACGGACACGACTTCCTCGAAGAGGCCTTCCGCCGCGGCGCCGCCGCGGCTCTCTGTGCGCGTGAGCGCCACGAGGTCTGGCGGGGCCGCGAGCCGGGGCCGCTCGTGGTGGTCGAGGACGTCACCGCGGGGCTCGCGCGCCTCGCGCACGGCCACCGCCTCGGCTGGCATGGTCTGCTGCTGTGCGTGACCGGCAGCGCGGGCAAGACCACGACGCGCGAGCTGGTGGCCGCGGCACTCACCGCGGCGGGCCCCGGGCTGCGCAGCGAAGGGAACTTCAACAATCACTGGGGCGTGCCCCTCACGCTGCTGAGGCTCAGGCCGGAGCATCGCACGGCGGTGGTGGAGATCGGCTCGAACCACCCGGGGGAGATCGCCGCCCTGGCGGCTCTCGCGGCGCCCGGCGCGGGGATCATCACGAACGCGGGCAGCGCCCATCTGGAGGGCTTCGGCACGCTCGACGCCGTGGCGCGCGAGAAGGCGAGCCTGGGCTTTGCGCTCGAGGCCGGCCAACCCCTGTTCGCGGGCGCGGACTCGCCCCGGCTGCTGCGCGCGCTGGCGGGCGTGAAGGCGCGGGTGATCCGCTATGGACTGGCCCGGTCGGCCGCCGTGCGCCCCGAGCGCGTGACGGACCTGGGGCCCGACGGGAGCCGCATCGAGGTCGCGGGCTTCCCGCCGCTCCACTTGCGGCTCGTGGGCGGGCACCAGGTGCCGAACGCGCTCGCCGCGCTGGCCGTGGCGCGCGAGTCGAGGCTCGATCCCGCGACGGTGGTCGCCGCGCTCGAACAGGTCCGCGGGACGAAGGGGCGGATGGAGCTGCGGCGGGTGAAGGGCGCCGTGCTGCTGGTGGACTGCTACAACGCGAACCCCGACTCGACGCGCGCCGCGCTCGCGACGCTCGCCGGGTGGCCGGGGGCGCGTCGGCGCATCGCGGTGCTCGGCGACATGCTCGAACTGGGCCCACGCGCCGCGGCGCTCCACCGGGAGACCGGCACGCGCGTGCGCGACGCCGAGTTGTGGGTGGTCGGGGCGCACGCGGCCGACTACGCGGCCGGGGCGCGCCGGGCCGGCGCGTGCGTGCGGTGCTTCGACGGGAAGCCCGCTCTGGGCGCGGCCCTGGACGCGGTCCTGGACGCGGGCGTGGTCGTGCTGCTCAAGGCCTCGCGCGGGGCGGCGCTCGAAGAGGTCCTGGAGGGCCTGGGAGCGGGCCCGGGGGAGGAAGGCTGATGTTCTACGAATGGATCTACCCCCTTCACAGCGTTCCCGGGCTCTCGATCCTGAACGTCTTCCGGTACATCACCCTGCGCAGTGCCTACGCGGCGGTCACGGCGCTGCTCCTGTGCTACCTGCTCGGCCCGGTCATGATCACCTGGTTGCGGCGCGTGAAGCTGGGGCAGAGGATCCGCGCCGAGGGACCGCAGGCGCATCTGGCAAAGGCCGGCACGCCCACCATGGGTGGCCTGCTCATCGTCACCTCCATCGTGGTGCCCACGCTGTTGTGGGGGAACTTCCACTCGCGCCCGCTGTGGCTGGCCCTGCTCGCCACGGTGTGGCTGGGCGCGCTGGGCTTCCTCGACGACTACCTGCGGGTGGTGAAGGGCTATCCCAAGGGCCTGCTCGGCCGCTACAAGCTCGCGGGCCAGATCCTGCTCGGCGCTCTCGTCGGCATCGCGCTCGTCGTGTGGCCCGAGCCGGGGCTCTCGTCGACGACCATCCACATCCCGTTCCTCAAGTACCGATACCTGGACTTCGGGCTGCTCTTCATCCCCTTCGTCATCCTGGTCATCACCGCCTCCTCGAACGCCGTGAACCTGACCGACGGCCTCGACGGCCTCGCCACGGGCCTGGTGGCCATCGCCGCACTGACGTTCGCCGGCATGTGCTACATCAGTGGTCACGCGAAGATCAGCGCCTACCTCAACCTCACGACTCTGCCGTACAGTGGGGAACTGACGGTCTTCTGCGCTGCGGTGCTGGGGGCGGCCCTGGGCTTCCTCTGGTACAACTGCCATCCGGCCGACGTGTTCATGGGCGACACCGGGTCGCTCGCCCTCGGCGGAGCGCTCGGGGTCGTGGCCGTGCTCATCAAGCGCGAGTTCTGGCTGGTGCTGGTGGGAGGGGTGTTCGTGATGGAGGCGCTCTCGGTGATGATCCAGGTGGCCTCATTCAAGTTCCTGGGGAGGCGCGTGTTCCGCATGGCGCCGCTCCACCACCATTTCGAGCTCATGGGCTGGCCCGAGTCCCGCGTGGTGCTGCGCTTCTACATCGTGGGCGTGCTCCTGGCCCTGCTCTCGCTCTCGACCTTCAAGCTGCAATGACCATCGACGCCCGCCATCCGCTTCCCGGCCTGCGGCCCCTGGTGATGGGGGCGGCTCGCTCGGGTCTCGCCGCCGCCCGGCTGCTCGCGCGGCACGGGCTCGACGTGCGCCTGGCCGACGCGAGACTGGCCGGTTCCGACGGCGGGCAGCACGGACGCGAGCTCTCGCGCCAGGGCGTGTGCGCCAGCTGGGACGCGGACGATCCACGCGCCCTCGACGGGCGCGATTTCGTGGTCTGGAGCCCGGGTATCCCGATCACCCACCCGGTGGCCACGGCGGCGCGTGCGGCGGGCCTGCCGCTGCTCTCCGAACTCGAGCTCGGCTACCTGGCGGCCCATGCGCCGTTCCTGTGCGTGACCGGCACCAACGGCAAGAGCACCACCACGCACCTGGCGGGCGCGCTGCTGCGCGGAGCCGGCCGGCACGTGGAGGTGTGCGGGAACATCGGCCGTGCGCTGTGCGAGGTCGCCGAGAGCGTGCCGCCCACGGGGCTGCTCGTGGTCGAGGTCTCCTCCTTCCAGCTCGAGACCGTGGACCGCCTCAAGCCCTTCGTCGCCACGTGGCTCAACCTGACCCCGGACCATCTCGACCGGCACGGGGACTTCGATGCCTACGGGGCGGCGAAGCAACGCCTGTTCGCGCGCCAGGACGAGGCCGACTACGCCGTCTGGAACGCCGACGACCCCGAAGTGGTGAGGCGCCGCTCGGGTGACGCCACCTGGCTCGAGTTCTCCGCCAGGCGCGCGGTGGAGGACGGGGCCGCGGTCGTGGACGGGCGCATCCGGCTCGGCTGGCGCGGCGGGGTCGAGGACGTGATGGAGACGCGCGAGATCGGGCTGCGCGGGGCGCACAACGTGCTGAACGCGCTGGCCGCGGTCACCACGGTGATGCCGCTCGAGCCGGCGCCCGACGCCCTGCGCGCCGTGCTGCGCGAATACGGTGGCCTCGAGCACCGGCTCGAGCCGGTGGCGACGGTGGCGGGCGTGGCCTTCGTGAACGACTCCAAGGCCACCAACGTGAACTCGCTCGAGGTCGCGCTCCTGAGCTTCGAGAGCCCGATCGTGCTGATCGCCGGTGGCCGCGACAAGGGACAGGACTTTGCGCCGCTGGACGCGCTGGTGCGCGAGCGCACGCTGGCCGTGGTGCTGATCGGCGAGGGCGCGGACCGCATGGCCGCTCACTGGGCCGACGCGCGTCTGCTCCGCGCGGACTCGCTCACCGCGGCCGTGGACCTGGCCTACGTGACCGCGCGGAGCGCCCCGGGCGGCCCCGCGCCCGTGCTGTTCTCGCCGGGTTGCGCCTCCTTCGACATGTTCGCCGACTTCGAGGACCGCGGACGCCGTTTCAAGGCCGAGGTGTCGCGCCTGGCGGTGCGGGAGGGGGGCGCGTGAACCGCGGAGATCGCTGGCTGATCGTGCTCCCGCTGCTGCTCACGGCGCTGGGCGTCATCATGGTCTACTCCTCGAGCGCGATCCTGGGCATCACGCGCTACCAGGATCCGAATCACTTCTTCGCGCGGCAGGCACTGCGCGCCGGGCTGGGCGTGCTCGTGCTGCTGCTGTGCGCCACGCAGGTGGATCTGAAGAGGCTCGAGCGCGCCGTGCCGGTGCTGTTCGGCGCGGGGCTCGCCCTGCTGCTCGCCGTGTTCGTGATGGGCCACGTCTCGAACGGCGCAACGCGCTGGCTGCGCTACGGCTTCCTGAGCGTCCAGCCCACCGACGTGGGGCGCCTCGCGACCGTGATGTTCCTGGCCTGGTGGCTCAAGCGGAACCCGCCCGCGGAGCGCGGCTTCGTGCGCGGCCTGCTGCCGCCGCTCGGCTTCGTGGGCGCGGCCGCCGGACTCGTCCTGCTGCAGCCGAACCTGAGCAGCGCGGGACTCCTGGGTGTCACCGGCTTCCTCATGCTCTTCCTGGCGGACGCGCCGCTCCTGCACCTGGCCGTGCCGGTCACGGCGGGCCTGGTGACCGGTGTGGCGATGATCAAGACGCATCCATACCAGATGCAGCGCGTCGCCACGTTCGTACATTTCGTCTTCACCGGGGCCCTCGATCAGCGCGGGTCGGGCTGGCAGCTCGACCAGTCGCTCATCGCGATCGGTTCCGGAGGCTGGTTCGGCCGTGGCCTGGGCGGGGGGTTGCAGAAGTACCTCTTCCTGCCCGAGGCCCATACCGACTTCATCTTCTCCATCCTGGCGGAGGAACTGGGGTTCATCGGCACGAGCGCGCTGTTCGTGTTGCTGGCGCTGCTGCTGTGGCGCTGCATGCGCGTCGTGGCGCGCGCCGCCGACCCGTTCCACTTCCTGCTGGCCGGAGGACTCACCTTGCAGATCGGACTCTACGCACTCGCGAATCTGGCCGTGGCCACGGGCCTCGCGCCCACCACCGGATTGCCGCTGCCGTTCGTCTCCTACGGTGGCACGGCTCTGCTGGCCAACCTGGCGGCGGCCGGGCTGCTGTACCGCATCAGTGCCGTCAACGCCTCCACCGACGCTCTCGTGCGCCAGCGCTGGTCGGGAGGCCGCCCATGAAGGTGCTCATCGCCGGCGGTGGCACGGGCGGGCACGTGTACCCGGGCATTGCGGTGGCCGAGGAACTCGTCCGCACCCGCAAGGACGCGCAGGTGGTGTTCGTGGGCACGCGGCGCGGCATCGAGTCGCAGGCGGTGCCCGAAGCTGGCTTCCGCATCCGCTTCACCTGGAGCCGGGGGTTGCCGCGGCGCGCCTGGTGGCGCTGGCCCGCGTCGGTGTTCAGCAACCTGGTGGGTTTCTGCCAGGCGACCTGGATCGTGTTGCAGGAGAAGCCCGACGTGGTGCTGGGCACGGGCGGCTACGTGAGCGGGCCGGTGACGCTGGCCGCGTGGTTGCTGAGGCGGCCCATCGTGCTGCAGGAGCAGAACAGCATCCCCGGGCTCGCCAACCGCTGGCTCGCGCAGATCGCCGACGAGGTCCACCTCTCGTTCGTGGAGGCGCGCTCGTACTTCCGGCGCCGCGACCACCTGAAGGTCACCGGCAATCCGATCCGCAACCACATCCTGAGTGGCGACCGGGGCACCGCGCTGCAGGAGTTCGGCCTCACGGTGGGTCCCCCGACCGTGTTCGTGTTCGGCGGCAGCCGCGGGGCGCACCGCATCAACGAGGCGGCCCTCGAGGCCATGCGCCGTCTGAAGGGCCGCGTGAACGTGCAGTTCATCCTGCAGACCGGACGCGAGGACTTCGACTGGGCGCGGGACGTGGTCGAGGCAGAACAGCTGCCGGCCAAGGTCGTGCCCTACCTGCGCCGCATCCACCAGGCCTACGCGGCAGCCGACCTGGTGGTGTGCCGCTCGGGGGCCATGACGCTGGCCGAGATCGCGGCCTGCGGCACGCCATCCATCCTGGTGCCCTACCCGCACGCGGCGCACGACCACCAGGCGGTCAATGCGGGCAACCTGGTGGACCGCGGGGCCGCGGCCATGATTCCCGACCGCGAGCTCACCGGCGAGCGCCTGGCCCAGGAGATCGCCCACTGGCTCGCCGACCGCCAGGCGCTCTCGCGCATGTCGGCCAACGCGCGCACCTTCGCCCGCCCCGATGCGGCCGAGCGCATCGTGAGGAGCCTCGAACGCTGGTCCCGGGGCCGTGCCGTCGCGCGGGATCCCGCTCCGTTCGAAGAGCGGGGGGATTGATGTACGGGCGCACGCACCGTATCCACTTCGTGGGTGTCGGCGGGGTCGGGATGTGCGGTATTGCCGAGGTGCTGCTGAATCTCGGCTACCAGGTCTCGGGCAGCGACCTGCGCTCCGGCGAAGCCACGGAGCGACTCGCCGGACTGGGAGGACGCATCTTCCAGGGGCACGCGGCTGTGAACGTCGAGGGCGCGCAGGTGGTCGTCTACTCGACCGCGGTCAGACCCGACAACCCCGAGGTGATGGCCGCGCACGCGCAGGGCATCCCGGTCATCCCACGCGCCGACATGCTGGCCGAGCTCATGCGCATGAAGTACGGCATCGCGGTGGCGGGTTCGCACGGCAAGACCACCACGACCTCGCTCGTCGCCGCGGTGCTGGCGCGCGGCGGACTCGACCCGACCATCGTGGTGGGCGGGCGGCTGCAGTCCACCGGCTCGAACGCCCGGCTGGGCCACGGGCAGTTCCTGGTGGCGGAGGCCGACGAGAGCGATGGCTCCTTCCTGCGGCTCTCGCCGGCGGTCTCGGTGGTCACCAACATCGACCGCGAGCACCTCGACCACTACGGCTCGCTCGAGGAGCTGCGGCAGGCCTTCATCTACTTCGCGAACCGGGTGCCCTTCTACGGCGTGAGCATCCTGTGCGCCGACGACCCGCAGGTGCGCGGCATCCTGCCGCAGGTCGCCAAGCGCCATCTGCTCTATGGCACCGCGCCCGATGCGGCGCTGCGCGCGGAGGACGTGCGTCTGGACGCTCAGGGCGCGAGCTTCCGCGTGATCTCGGACGGCCAGGAGCTGGGCACGGTGCGCCTGGCGCTGCCGGGGCTCCACAACGTGTTGAACGCGCTCGCAGCGGTGGCCGTGGGGCTCGAACTCGAGGTGGCCTTCAGCCACATCGCCGAGGCGCTCGGGACCTTCCACGGTGTGGGCCGCCGCTTCGAGACCCGCGGCGAGGTGCGTGGCGTGAAGGTCGTGGACGACTACGGCCACCATCCCACCGAGATCGCGGCCACGCTGGCGGCCGCGCGCACGCTGGGCCGGCGTGTGCTGGTGCTGTTCCAGCCGCACCGCTACACGCGCACCGCGCTCCTGCACCGCGAGTTCGGGGCCTGCTTCGGTGACGCCGACAAGGTCTGGGTGCTGGATATCTACCCGGCGGGGGAGAGTTCGGTGCCGGGGGTGACGGCCCGCACCATCGTCCAGAGTGCCGAAGCGGTGGGGCAGAAGCAGCTGGTCCACATCGGTGACGCCCGCGCGGCGGTCGAAGCCGTGGCGCGCGAGGCGCGCCCGGGCGACCTGGTGCTCACGCTCGGTGCGGGCGACGTGGGGAAGCTCGGCGACCAGCTGCTGGCGAAGCTGCGTGGCATGCAGGGGGGGCGCTGATGGGCCTGTACCAGGGACGCGCGCTGGAGCGCGGGTCACGGTCGGACGTCGGTCCGGGCGTCCGGCGCGGCGTCCGACGCATGCCGGGCTACCGCTGGAACCAGCGGCCGCGGGTGCTGCGGCCCGTGCGCCTCGCGCTCGCGTTCGCCGGGATCGTGGTCCTCGCGCTGGTGGCCGCGCGCCTGCCCTGGCGCCAGTTGCGCGAGCGCTTGGCCGTGGTGCAGGAAGTGCGGATCGAGGGTGCGCTCTACCTGGATGCCGCGCACGTGGGGGAGGTCGCCGGCCTGCACGCGGGCGACGACCTCATCGCCCTCGACCTCGAGCGCGCGCGCCAGGCTCTGCTGCTCGACCCGCGCATCTCCCGGGCCGAGGTGACGCGGGCCTGGCTTCGTGACGTGCGCGTGCGAATCGTGGAGCGCGAGCCCGTGCTGCTGGTGACGCACGGCGTGCCGTGGGAGGTGGACTCGGCCGGCGTGCTGCTGCAGCCGCTGGTGCGGGGCGTGACCGCCGACGTGCCGCTCCTCACGGGGCCGGACTTCTCCCGGCTGCGGGCGGGCACGCAGGTGCTCACGCCCGAGGTGCGGCGCGGGCTGGCGTGGGTGCGGGCGCTCGCGGTGCGCGACCTGCAACTGGCGGGCGAGGTGTCCGAGCTGGACGTGTCCGATCCGCTCGCCACGGGCGTCCTGCTCGAGAACGGCACGCGCGTGCTGGCACCCGCCTGGCCGCCGGGCGCTCGCGCGCTGTCGGCCCTGCGGGTGGTGCTGGCGGACCTGCAGCGTCGTGGTGTGCTGGCGGGCGAGGTGGACCTGCGCTTTGAGAACCAGGTGGTGGTGAGACGGGTGGGCGCGCCCGGATCCGCGCCGGGGCGCCTGCTCGACCAGGCAGGTGCCGGAGCCGCAGGCGCGGACCCGGACGGGGACCACCGCAGCGGATAGCGGATCGCGGTACTCCAAGGAGGGGGTGAGCGGCACCATGGGACAGGTGGCAAGGACGTACGTGGGCCTCGACATCGGCACCACGAAGATCTCCTGCATCATCGCGGACACCGGCGGCAACGGGACCGAGGAGTTGCGCGTGGTGGGGGTGGGCACCGCGCCCAGCGAGGGGTTGCGCCGGGGCGTGGTCGTGGACCTCGAGAAGACGGTGGCCAGCATCCAGCGCGCGGTGGACGAAGCCGAGCGCATGGCGGGGATACCGGCGAAGGGGGTCTACGCGGGCATCGCCGGCGACCACATCCGCAGCATCAACAGCCGCGGCGTGATCGCGGTCTCGCGGCGGGACAACGAGATCGGCAGGGCGGACGTGGACCGGGTGATCGAGGCTGCCAAGGCCATCGCGATCCCCCTGGACCGCGAGATCATCCACGTCATCCCGCAAGAGTACATCGTGGATGACCAGGACGGGATCAAGGACCCGGTCGGCATGAGCGGCGTACGGCTCGAGGCCGAGATCCACATCATCACCGGGGCCGTGACCTCTGCCAAGAACATCTGCCGCTCGATCCAGCGGGCCCACCTCAAGGTATTCGACCTGGTCCTCGAGCCGTTGGCCTCGAGCCACGCAGTGCTGGACGACGACGAGCGCGACCTGGGCGTGGTCCTGCTCGACATCGGCGGTGGCACGACCGACGTCGCGGTGTTCTACGAGGGCTCCATCCGCCACACGGCGATCGTGCCCTTCGGCGGCGCGAACGTGACCAATGACATCGCCATCGGCCTGCGCACGCCCATCGACAAGGCCGAGGCCATCAAGATCCAGCATGGCTGCGCGCTGGCCTCCCTCGTCCCGAGCACGGAGTCGATCTCCGTCTCGGGCGTGGGCGGCCGCGCCGACCGGGAGATCGCCCGGCACGTGCTGGCTTCGATGATCGAGCCCCGCATGGAGGAGATCTTCCAGTTGGCCAACAAGGAGGTGAAGAAGAACCACTTCGCGGAGTTGCTCGGTGGCGGGGTCGTCCTTACGGGCGGTACCTCGCTCATGCCGGGCGTGACCGAGCTGGCCGAACAGGTGTTCGAGATGCCCGTGCGGCTGGGGGCTCCCCAGGGACTGGGAGGGCTTTCGGCCAACGTCGCCGACCCGCGCTTCTCGACCGGGGTGGGGCTCGTGCTCCATGCCCTGCATGCCGAGAGCGGCGAGGACGGCAACCGCGAGCGGCGGGGCGGGGAATCGCGTCCGTCGTTCGATCCGCGTCGCTGGTTCAAAGGCCTTTTCTACTCGTGAGCGTGATGCATGTCCGTCCAACCATCACCGCCTGATCCCCATGGAGGAAGCCCGGGACGACGCCGTCGTGGACGGAGTCGCCGGGTCCGGCAAGGGAAGGCACAGGGAGTCGTGCCCATGTTCGAACTCGAGATCGACAGCACCGCCTCAGCCAAGCTCAAGGTCATGGGAGTGGGGGGGGCCGGTGGCAACGCCGTGAACCGCATGATCGGGTCTGGGCTGCGCGGCGTGGAGTTCATCGTCGCGAACACCGACGTGCAGGCCCTGAACCAGTCGCTGGCACCCCACCGCATCCAGATCGGCAAGGCCACGACGCGCGGCCTGGGCTCGGGCGGGGATCCCGGCCGGGGACGCCTCGCCGCCGACGAGGACGAGCAGACCATCGCCGACGCGCTCAGCGGCAGCGACATGGTCTTCATCACCGCCGGGATGGGCGGTGGCACGGGCACCGGCGCGGCGCCGGTGGTGGCGCGGCTGGCCAAGCAGAGCGGAGCGCTCACGGTAGCCGTGGTCACCAGGCCCTTCACCTTCGAGGGCCGGCGCCGTCTGCGGCAGGCCGACGACGGCCTCGCGGAGCTGCGCTCCGAGGTGGACACGCTCATCATCATCCCGAACGAGCGGCTGCTCGCGGTGGTCGAGAAGGGCACCACGCTCACGGACGCCTTCGGCGTGGCCGACGAGGTGCTGCTCAAGGCCACCAAGGGCATCTCGGACCTGGTGACGGTGCCGGGGCTCGTGAACCTGGACTTCGCCGACGTCAAGGCGGTCATGTCGAACCGGGGCAACGCGCTCATGGGCACGGGGCGCGCCTCGGGGCCGGGCCGGGCGCTGGAGGCGGCGCAGTCGGCCGTCGCGAGCCCGCTGCTCGAGGACGTCTCGATCAGCGGCGCCGAGGGTGTGCTCGTGAACATCACGGGCGGTCGCGACCTGACGTTGCACGAGGTGAACGAGGCGGCGAGCGTGGTGGTGAGCGCGGCTGGCGAGGACGCCAACGTCATCTTCGGCGCGGTCATCGACCCGAACATGGATGGCGAGATGATGATCACCGTCATCGCCACGGGCTTCGGTCACGAGGCTCCGCGGGCGCGCGCCGACAAGAGCCGCGGAGCGGAGACCGAAGGGCACCGGCATTCGCAGCCGTGGAAGGAGGAGGTGGGCGTGGGGACCCGCGACCGCTGGGGGAACGGCGGCCGCAATGGCGATTCCCTCGAGGTGCCCGCCTTCCTGCGCAGGCAGATGGACTAGAGTGGCAGTCGCGGGGGCGCGGCTCGAGCCGCGCCCCCCGAACCCACCGCGACGCGAAAGGAACGGATTCCGGCCGTGTTCACGAACCTCCTCAAGTGGGGCCACAACCGCCACTACAACCGCGGTATGGTGCATTTCAACCGCGGCGAGTACGGACAGGCGGTCGCCGAGTTCGAAGCCGTGCTGGGCGAGGTGCGCGATCCAAGCAACCCCGACCACAGCCTGGCGCTGTGCTATGCCGCCGAGGCGCGGGCGAATCTCGGGCTCGCGTTCTTCCACGCCGGGCAGTACGCCAGGGCGGAGGAGCAGTTCTCCAGGGCGCTGGAGGAGAACCCGACCTTCCCCGACCTGCGCTACTACCGGGCGCGCATCTTCCAGCGCTCGGGCCGCCTGAAGGAGGCGGTCGCCGATCTCGAACGGGCCCTGGCCGAGCACCCGCGCTACGTCGAGGCGCTGCTGCTGCTGGCCGTGTGCCGCTCGCAGCTCGACGAACGCGAAGGCTCGGTCCAGGCACTGACCCAGGCGCTGGCGCTGGGTGTCGAGTTGCCCGCAGGGTTGGTGGCCTCTCGCGCTTCGGAGTGGGCGGCCACGGACTGGCAGGGACTGCTGACGGTGCCGGCGGGCGGCGCAGCGCCTTCGGCCGCGCACCTGGACCGGGCGCTCGAGCGCTACCATGCGGGCGATCTCCCCGGCTCCATCGCCGAGCTCGAGCGGGGGGTGGCCGAGAATCCCGGCTACGCCGATCTGCGCTGCCGGCTGGGCGGCCTGCTGCTCGAGGCCGGGCAGATCGAGGAGGCGCTCGGGCAATTGGATCACGCGCTGCGCGTCAACCCGCGTTACCTCGAGGCCCGCTTGCTGGCCGCACGCGCGCGGCTCGAGCTGGGCGGAGCGCGCGAGGCGATCGTGCATCTCGAGGCCGCGCTCGAAGCCTTCCCCGACTACCCGGACCTGCACTTCTGGCTCGGGCTGGCCCGCTTCCGCGCGGGCGAGCTCGAGGCGGCCGTGGCCCCGCTCGAGCGCGCGGTGAAGCTCAACCGGCAATTCGCGCGGGCGCAGCGGCTGCTGGGGCTGATCTACCACGCGCTCGGCCGGCACGAGGATGCGCTGCGCTCGGTGCGGCGCGGACTGGTGCGCGACCGCGAGATCCCGCAGGGCGTCCTGGACCAGGTCTCGCTCGCCCTTGCCGTGAACGACGTGACCGGGATGGAGGAGGAGATCCAGCGCGCTCTCGCGGTCCAGCCCGACTACCCGGACCTGCAGCTCGCTCTGGCCCGCGCCCGGCGCGCGCAGGGCCGCCTCGAGGGCTCGCGCGAATCCTACCGCAAGGCGCTGGCGCTGCGGCCCGGGTACGACCCTGCGGCGCTCGAGCTGGCGGCCGTGGAGCTCGCGCTCGGGCGCACGGCCGCGGCCGAGGAGTTGCTCGGGGGCCTGGTCGCGAGGCACCCCGGCTGGCCCGATGCGCAGGCCCAGCTGGGGCGTGTGCGCCTGCTGCGCGGGGACGCAGCCGGGGCCGAGGGGCCGCTGCGGGCGGCCATCGCCGCCAACCCGCTGTACGCGGTCGCGCGCGCCGATCTGGGCTGGGCGCTGCTCGCACAGGCGCGCACCCGCGAGGCCGACGAGGAGTTCGCGCAGGCGCTGGAGTTGGACCCCCTGCACGCCCTGCCGCGCCAACAACTGAAGTGGCGCGAGTTCCTGGCCGTGAGCCGCCAGGAGCCCTCCGGCCGGCCATGAAGAGGCCCCGCCGCCGGGAAGAGGCGACGGGGCTTCGGCGTGGGAAGGCGGTTACGCCGTGGCCGGCTTGCGGACGTTGCGCACTGCCTTCGTCACCTTGCCGCTGCGGATGCACCGGGTGCAGACGTCCAGGTTCTTGACCCGGCCGTCCACCAGCGCTCGCACGCGCTGCAGGTTGGGATTCCAGATCCGCTTGGTCAGGTTGTGAGCGTGGCTCACGTTGTGGCCTGCCATCGTGCCCTTCCCACAGATATCACATCGCTGAGCCAAGGAAAGACCTCCTACCATCGAATCACGGTCCATCGGAGCCGAACAAGCACCGGACTCTATCAGGGCGGCCCGGGGCTGTAAAGCGGCTCGCGGGGCTCTCGATTCCCGGGCAAGAAGCGGCCGCGGGACGAGAAGACATCCTGCCGGCCGCTGCGCTGGTCGCACGGGCGCCGCGACGCGGCCACGCAGGCCCATGACGTCGGAAGGGAACGGGCCGGGGGTTCCAGCACCCGCCCCGGATGTGCGAGAGTGGCGGCCACCATGACGGCTCCTCCAGCCTCGTCTCGCCGCCCCTCCCCGGGGAAGCCGCCGCTCGAGCCCGCATCGCGGTTGCAGTTCCTGCCGGGGGTGGGCCCCCAGCGCGCCGAGGCCTTCGCGCGCCTCGGCCTGTCCACGCTCGAGCACCTGATGCGCCACTACCCGCGCACCTGGCTCGATGCGCGCCGCTTCGTGCGCATCGCCGAACTGCGGCCCAACGAGTTGCTGACCGTCGAGGGCATCGTGCACAGCGCCGTGGCCATCCGCACGCGGGCCGGGCGCACCGACTTCCAGGTCGCGCTCGACGACGGCAGCGGCGCCTGTCTCCGGCTCTACTTCTTCGGCCAGCCCTTCCTCGCGCGCACGCTCCAGCGCGGCGTGCGCGTGGTGGTGAGCGGTGAGCTGGACCCGCTCGAGCGGCGCATGCTCAACCCGCTCTTCGAGGTGGTCGAGGGCGAGATGGAGGCCCTGCTGCACGTCGGTCGGCTGGTGCCCGTGCACGCCCTGACCCGCGGGATCACCGCGCGCGGGATGCGGGCCGCGGTGCGGCACGCCCTCGACGCGGCAGCCGCGACCGTGAAGGACCCCGTTCCCGCCGCGGTGGCGGAAGCGCGCGGGCTCGTGCCGCTCGCCGAGGCGCTCCCCCAGATCCACTTCCCCGAGGACGAGGCCCGCCTCGCCGCGGCGCGGCGCAAGCTCGCCTTCGAAGAGCTCTTCCTGCTGCAGGCGGTGCTCGAGTTGCGCCGGCAGGCGCTGGCCCAGGAGGGGCGCGGGAGGAGCACCGCAGGCAAGGGGCGGCTCGCCGCGCGGGCGCGGGCAGCCCTGCCCTACACGCTCACGGGGGACCAGGATCGCGCGCTCGAGGAGATCGTCGCCGACCTGAAGCGCGGAACACCCATGCACCGCATGCTTCAGGGCGACGTGGGCAGCGGCAAGACCGTCGTCGCCTTCCTGGCCGCGCTCCACGCGCTCGAAGCCGGTCATCAGGTGGCCTTCATGGTGCCGACCGAGATCCTGGCGCGCCAGCATGGCGCGACGCTGGCCGCCCTCGCCGCGCCGGTGGGCGCGACGGTGGCGGTATTCACCGGCGCCACGCCCGCCGCCGCGCGTCGCGCGCTCGCCGCGCGGCTCGAGACCGGCGAGCCCCTGCTCGTGGTCGGCACGCACGCGCTGCTCGAGGAGAAGGTCAGGCTGCCCGACCTCGCGCTGGCCATCGTGGACGAGCAGCACCGCTTCGGTGTCCGCCAGCGTGCCACCCTGGCGCAGAAGGGCGTCATCCCCGACGTGCTCGTGCTCACCGCCACGCCCATCCCGCGCACGCTCATGCTCGCCTGTTACGGAGACCTGGCGGTGAGCACGCTCAGGGCTCGCCCGGCCGGGCGCGGACGGCTCGTGACCCGCGTGACCGGGGAGGAGAGGTTCCCGCAGGTGGTCGAGTTCATGGCGCGCGAGCTGGCCGCCGGCCGCCAGGCCTTCGTCGTGGTCCCGCTCATCGAGGAGGCCGGCCGTGCCGACGTGCGCGCCGCCGAGGCCGAGTTCGAGCGGCTCGCGAGCCAGCCGCTGCTCCGCTCCTGGAAGATCGGGCTCCTGCACGGCCGGCTCAAGGCCGACGCCAGGCAGTCCGTGATGGAGGCTTTCGCCCGTGGCGAGGTGCAGGTGCTGGTCACCACCACCGTGGTCGAGGTCGGAGTGGACGTGCCCAATGCCACCGTCATGGTGGTCGAGAACGCGGAGCGCTTCGGCCTGACCCAGCTGCACCAGCTGCGCGGTCGCGTCGGACGTGGCGCCCACCGCTCGGTCTGCGTGCTGGTGGCCGGGCCAGCCGCCAGCGCAACGGCGCGCGAGCGGCTCGGGCTCCTGACCACGACCACCGACGGCTTCGCGCTCGCCGAGGCCGACCTGCGCCTGCGCGGCCCTGGCGAGATGTGGGGCACGCGCCAGAGCGGGCTGCCGCGCTTCAAGCTCGTGGACCTGGCCCGGGACGAGGACCTGCTGCAGGAGACCCGCGAGGTCGCACGTGCGCTGGTGGGGGAAGACCCCCAGCTCGCGCTCTCCGAGCACGCCGCGCTGCGCGAGACCTTGCTCGCGCACTACCGCGAGCCGCTCGAGGTGGCGCTCATCGGGTGAGGGGCGCGCCGGGCCGGCACCCGGGGGGCTTGGACCGGGCCTGCTCCGGCCCCGTACGGCCCCCCGGCTGGCCTGGGTTCCCCTGCGGGGCGAATTGGGGCACAATGATGGCTCTGGAGGTCTGGCCGTGATCATCGCCTGTCCGAACTGCTCGACCGGCTACATGCTCCCCGAGCACCTCGTGGGCCCGGGGGGCGCGCGGGTGCGCTGTCCGCGTTGCCAGCACCTGTTCGCCGTCGATGCGGATGGATCGCCCGCGGCGCCTGCGGCACCTGCGCCCGGGGCTGCGCCGTCCGAGCGCCCGCCCGAGGCGGTGGCGGAAGCTCCTGCCGCCGCGGCTCCTGCTGTCGCCGCCGAGCCTCCTGCTGTTGCCGAGCCTCCTGCTGCTGCCGAGCCTGCCGCTGTTGCCGAGCCTCCTGCCGCTGCCGAGCCTCCTCCCGCCACGGCAGTGGAGCCCGAGGCCGAGGCGAAGTCCGGAGCCGAAGGGCACCTGGTGGTCGCGCGAGCCGTGCTCGAGCAGCTGGCCGTGCACGAGGGCGAGGCGATCGAGCGGGCACAGGCCGAGCACCGGTTCTTCACCGAGTTCGGCCCGGCGCTGATGGTGGCCTACGAGACCTACCGCCGCCGCGTCGGAGATGACGCCGACCCGAGCGCGTTTCGTACGGCCCTGCGCGAGCGCTGGGGCGTCGAGCTGGTTCCGCTCACGACGCGCGAGGGGTAGGCATCCCGCGGCTGCAGGGCCCCACTCCACACGTCGAGCGAAGGCGCGGCGCCCGCCCACCGGGTGGCACGCTCAGCGCCGGTCGAGCGCCCGGCGGACCAGTCTCGAGAGTTCCGCCATCGCGACCGGCTTCATCGCGAACTCGTCGATCCCCTGCGCCCGGGCCGTCTCCGCCGTGATCCTCTCGCTGTAGCCGGTGCACAGGATGACGGGAAGGTCCGGTCGGAGGTTCTTGAGACGTTGCGCCAGCACGTCCCCCGTCATGCCCGGCATCGTCATGTCGGTGACCACGAGGTCGATCGCGCGCGGGTCTGCGGCGAACGTTTCCAGGGCCTCGGGCGCGTTCGCGCAGGCGGTGGCTCGATAGCCCAGCTCGTTCAGCTGGGCCACGACCATGGCGGCCACCTGGGGTTCGTCATCGACCACGAGGATGCGCCCGGTGCCCGTGAGGAGCGGTTCCGGCGCCGGGTTGCCGGCCGGCGCCTCCCGCTCGACCAGGGGCAGGAAGACCTCGAAGGTCGTCCCCTTGCCCGCCTCGCTCTCCACGGTGATGGTCCCCTGGCACCGCGTCACGATGCCGTGTACCACGGCGAGCCCCAGGCCCGTGCCCTTCCCGCACTCCCGGGTCGTGAAGAAGGGCTCGAAGATGCGCGCCTGGACCTCGCGGGTCATCCCGTGCCCCGTGTCGCGCACCGTGAGCCGGACGAACCGCCCGGGAGACACGCCCGCGTGCCTCGAGGCGAACGACGTGTCCAGGTCGACATCCGCGAGCTCCAGGCTCAGCAGGCCGCCGTGGTCCCGCATGGCGAACGCGCCGTTCGTGCAGAGGTTGACCACGACCCGGTGGATGTCGGTCGGCTCGGCCAGGACGACCGCATCCGACCGGATGTCCGTCCGGATCTCCACCGTGGCGGGGATGCTGGCCCGCAGGAATTTCGCCGCCTCCTTCACGATCAGACTGACCTGGACGGGTTGCTCCTCGCGCTGCGCGTGACGGCTGAAGGTCAGGATCTGCTTGACCAGGGCGGCGGCCCGCCGGGAACCCAGCAGGATGGCCTGCAGGTCCCGGTGGATCGCCGAATCCTCGGGGCACTTGCGCAGAGCCATCTGCGTGTACCCGAGGATGGCGCTCAGGATGTTGTTGAAGTCGTGGGCGATGCCGCCCGCCATGGTCCCGATGGCCTCGAGCTTGTCGGCCTGCGCGGCGTGTCCCTCCAGCTCCAGCTGCCGGGTGACGTCACGTCGCGCCGAGACCTGCCCGACGATGTGCCCGTCGGCGTCCTGGATCGGGGAGATGCTCGCGTCCTGCAGGATCGTGCGGCCGTCCCTGGTGCGGTTGCTGAAGCGGCCATGCCAGGTCTGCCCGCTCGCGATCGTGGTGTCGATCAGGTCGTAGAAGCCTCTGTCGTGATCGCCGCTGTCGAGGAACCTGGGGGAGCGGCCCAGCGCCTCGTCGCGCGAGTATCCCGTCGTCCGCTCGAAGGCGGAGTTCACGTAGGTGATGATGCCTGCGGCGTCGGTCAGCATGATGTCGTCCGCCGCCTGCTCGACGGCCGTGGCGAGGATCGCGAGGTGCTGCGCGGCCCGTTTGCGCTCGGTGAGGTCGCGGATGAACGAGAAGTTGTAGATCTCGCCGCCGAACTCCAGATAGCCGGCCGTGATCTCCACCGGCACGAGATTCCCGGCCTTCGTGCGGAACTCCGCCTCGAAGGTGTACGACTGCTGCTGCCGGAGCCGGTCCCAGTGCGCGGCCCAGTTCTCCGGGGTGCGCCCGTGGTTGACGTCGAAGGCGGTCAACCGGAGGAGCTCCTCGCGGGGATAGCCGAGCAGGCGGCACGCCGCGGCGTTCGCATAGCAGATGGAGGCATCCGGCCGGAGCCAGAAGACCGCGTCCGCGGCGATGTCCACGGAGTGCTGCGCCAGGCGCAGCGACTGCTCCGTCCTCCTGCGCTCGGTGATGTCGCGGAAGCTCATGACGATCGAGGGTGGACCTGACGGTGCCGCCAGGCACTTGCCGACCACTTCGAACGTGCGCCACGAGCCGTCCTTGTGACGGGCCCGCAGCTCGATCACCGGGCTCGTGGCGCCGGGATCCTGCACCAACCGGGCGAGGTCCTGCGAGACGCGCGCCAGGTCGTCGGGGTGCAGGAGGTCGAAGGCATTCCGGCCCACCAGCTCCTCGCGTCCGTAGCCGAACACGCGCTCGACCGACGGGCTCTCGAAGCGGATGGTGCCGTCGGCATCCATCAGCGTGACGACATCGGAGACGTTCTCGATCACGGAGCGGAAGTGGCTCTCGCTCGCCCGCAATTCCTCCTCGGCCTGCTTCTGCTCCGTGAGGTCGCGCTGCGTGCCCCAGCCGCCCACCAGGCCGCCGTTCTCCACGAGGCCGACCACGTGGTTGCGGACGAAGAACGGTCGGCCGGCCCGGTCGTGGTCCGTGGTCTCCAGGCCGGAGAGCCGGAAGCCCGACCGGACGAACTCCAGGGCGGTCCCGAGCTGCTCGTCGTGGGAGCCGGGCATCAGGTCGGTGAGGTGGCGACCGACCAGCTCGCCGGGCCGCTCGAAGCCGTGGCGGCGGGCGCAGGCCCGGTTGCACTCGGCGAGGCGGCCGCGCTCGAGGATCGCCGCAGCCAATTCGTCTTCGGGCAGGTCGAGGGGCACCGGCGGGTCGAGTTCGAAGCGCCAGATGCCGTCGGCGGCGGTGGCCACGAACCAGCGGTAGCGCTGCTCGGTCATCCACGACGATGCCGCGGACGGTGCGGCTCCGGAAGGTTCCCGTCCCCCTTCGTCCCGAATCGGGTCCACTCGCCGGAGTGTCCCCTCCACCTCCCCGGACGATTCCTCGGGGTGGCATGCCCATTCGTTCATGCGGTGCTCCGCCCGTGGAGGAGGGGCCGACCGTGCTCGGGGAGACACAGGGTGGGGTGGCGTATCCGCAAGCCTGCTACCCGGGGTTTTCGGCAGCCAGGGCGGGTGGCTTGAGTCCGGACCGCGTCCCGCAACTAGTCGCGTGCGGTGGCCACCCGTGGCGCGGACATCCGTCTGCCCAGCACGAACGCCAGCACACCCACGGACGCGATCATCCCGGCGGCCACGAGCAGCGTCGCAGCGGTGCCGATCAGGGGCGTGGCGATGCCGGCCACGCTCTGCCCGCCGAGCAGCACCAGGCGCATCAGGAAGTCGCGCGCGCCGAAGACGCGCCCGCGCTGGCGGGGCTCGGTGCCCTCCTGCAGCATGGTCTCGGGCAGCACGAAGACCGGGGCCGCGCCCAGGCCCACGAGCAGCGCGGCGCCGGCGAACACGGCGAAGCGGGTCGAGACGGCGAAGCACACGAGTCCCGGCGGCGGCCAGCACGAGGCCGACCCCCAGGATCAGGTGGCGCGGGTGTGCCCGTCCGCGCGTGTTCACCCACCAGGTGCCGAAGGCGCTGCCGATGCCGACGGTCGCCATGAGCACGGCCAGGCGTTCCATGCCCGCCATGCGCCCCGGCGGCCCGCTGGATGTGCTGGTTGCCCGCCACGTGCAGGAACCCGCCGCCCGCCCACACCGCGGCGAGCGCGGTGAGCGCCAGCACCAGGACCGGGGTGGAGCGCACCAGCCGCCAGCCCTCGGCGACCTCGTGCAGGTAGTTGCGCATCGAGACCGGCGCGAGCGTGGCGTGGCGGGTGGCCGGGCGGTAGCGGATGAGCAGCAGCGAGACCACCGAGACCAGGTAGGTGACGCCATTGATGTAGAGCGCCGGCCCCCAGCCCCAGTGGTCCACGACCCAGCCACCGAGGACGACGACCGCGGTCCCGGCGATGCCGGCGCCGGCCAGCAGCGCGTTGGCGAGCAGGAGCTGCCGGTCGGGAACGATCTCGGGCGTGACGGCGCTCTTGGCCGGCAGGAAGAAGACGTTGCAGGTGAAGAGCGCGAAGACCAGCAGGTTGACGGGCCAGACGCTGCGGGTGGCGAGGTAGGCAGACCGGGATGAGCACGACCAGCAGGGCGCGCAGCGTGTCGGAGATGACCATCACGCGCTTGAGGTTCCAGCGGTCCACCCAGGCGCCGACGAAGGGCGAGAACAGCAGCACGGGCAGCAGTTGGGCGATGCCCAGCAGCCAGAGCAGGAGGGAGGACTCGCGCGGCGCCCGAGAAGTGGCTGGTGTGCTGGAGCAGGAGCCCGTAGAGCGCGACCACGGTCAGGCGCTCGCCCGAGATGGAGACGAGCTGGCCGCCGATCAGCGCGAGGAAGTTACGCTGCCGCAGCAGCGGGCGCGGCGGTGCTTCCTCGGCCATGACGCCTAGGCCGCGCTGTGGACCGCTCCGCGGCGCGCGAGCACGTCGCGGTAGACCGCCTCGATGCGGTCGGTGATGTGCGGCCAGGCGAACTCGAGCGCGCGTACCCGGCCGCGCCGGGCGAGGGCCGCCCGCCGTTCCGGGTCCTCGACCAGTGCGACGATCGCCTCCGCCAGCGCGGGCACGTCACCGGGGGGCGAGACCACGCCGTTCACTCCGGGCTGGACGACGCTGCGATAGCCGGGGATGTCCGAGGCCACCACCGCGCGCTCCGCTGGCCATGGCCTCGACCAGCACGATGCCGAAGCTCTCGTGGCCGAGCGCGGGGGAGACGAAGATGTCGCCGGTCGCGTACCAGCGCGGCAGACTCGTGGCTCGGGACGTGTCCGACGAAGTGCACGTGCGCCCGCACCGCGGGGGCGACGGAGGCCTCGAACCGCCCCCTGCAGATAGGAGTCGCCCACGACCAGCAGGCGCGCCCTCCCGTGCGTGCGCGCGATCACCTCGGGCAGGGCGTCCAGGAGCACCTGCACGCCCTTGCGGGGGTCGAGGCGGCCGACGAACAGCACGTTCACCCGCCCGGGGTCGCGCCACTCGGGGAACGGCTCGACCGACGGATGGAAGCGCTCGGTGTCCACCCCGTTCGGGATGACGAGGTACTCGCCGGGGAAGTACTGTGCCACGAAATCGCGCGCGGTCTCGGAGACCGCGATCCGGGCGTCGAGGCGCTTCATTCGCGCGGCGAGCGGGCGGAGGAAGGCCTTGATCAGGCGGCTCGGGCCGCTGGTGGTGTGGAAGGTCCCCACCTGAGGGCATTCGGCGGTCTCGACCGCGATCAGCGGCAGCGTGGGCACGAGCGGCGCGTGGGTGTGCAGGATGTCGAAATCGTGCCGCTTGAGCAGGCCGCGCAACTGGCTCCGGAGCCGAATGCCCACCGCCAGGTCCACGAAGGCCCCGTTGAAGGGGATGAGCAGGTTGTAGCCGATGCGCTCGACCTCGGGGTCCGAGGGCGCCTCGCCGCGGCGGAAGTGGCTGGTGATGATGGTGACCTGGTGCCCGCGCCGGCGCAGTTCGATCGCGGTGTGGTGGACGTGCTCGGTGACGCCGCCGTAGCGGGGGTAGTACGACTGCGAGACGATCCCGATCCTCACGCCTCGACGCTCCGCGCCGCTCCGGCCGCTTCGGTCTGCGCGGCGGGGGAGCCTTCCCACAGGGGCCGGAAGATGCACCACTGGTCGAGGTGCTCCCGGATGTGCCGCTCGGAGATGGCGGCCACCTCGGCGTTCAGAGCCGCGGTGTGGGGGAAGCGCGCGGGATCGAGTGCCGGCTCCATCACGATGCGGAACCGACCGGGGCCGAGGCGCTCGCAGTAGCCGCAGATGATGAGTGCTCCAGTGCGCTGGGCGAGCACGCCGGGACCGGCGGGAAAGCGGGTCTCGCGCCCGAAGAACTCGACCGGCACGCCGTGGCTGTAGATGTCGCCATCCACCATGAGTGCCACCAGGTCGTTGTGCTCGAGCGCGCGGAGCAGCTTGCGGAAGCCGTCCTCGGGGGAGACCGTGTGAATGGCCAGCTCCGACTTGGTCTCGCGCACGGCCGGAGCCAGCCAGCGGCCGAGCTGCACGCCGGCCACCGCGTGCATCGTGTAGCCCCAGTGGGCGAGCACCACGGCGGCCAGCTCCCAGTTGCCGATGTGCGTGCAGGTCAGGATCACGCCGCGTTCCCGGGAAACCGCCTGCTCGAGGTGCTCGCGCCCCACCACCTGGACCGAGCGCAGCAGGCCCTCCCGGCTCAGGTGGGGCAGCCGGAAGAACTCGAACATCATGCGGTTGTAGCTGCGCATCATGCGGCGCACGACCTGCAGGCGCTCGCGTCGCGAGGCGCGGGGCATGGCGGCCGTCAGGTTGGCCAGCGCGGCGTGACGGCGGGCGGGGAAGAAGCGGAAGTGGACCTCGGTGAGGAGGTCGGCCAGGGCATAGCCCAGCCCCAGGGGCATGCCCGCGACGAGCGCGGTGAGCCAGCCGTAGACGAGTCGAGACATCCCGTTCCCCACTCCCTGCTCGCTGACGGCGCGCGACAGGCCGGCCGAGCAGGCCGAAACTACTTTCCGGCCGGAAGGGATGTCAAGCATCAGCCCGCCGCGTCCTGCGGCTCCGGGGCTCCTCAGTGCGCGACGGGGCATGCACTTGCGCGCCCAAGACCTCACGCTCAGAACCGTTGACCGGGCACGGCGGGCGGAATAGGATGCCCTCTGGCGTCCGAGATGCCGGAGGTCCGCCCCGACCTGCGGGAGGGTTGCATCATGGGCAGTCAGAAGATCATGCGTTGCGAGATCCGGCGCGTCGGCAGCACCGGGCCGATGACGCGAGCGGTTCGTGCCCCTCGAGATCTTCGGCCTGTGGGAGTACCTGATGACCCACAAGCACGACTTCGAGGTGCTGAACGCGCGGGCCTCGCTCTGGCTCGACATGGAGGATTCCCCCGACTCGGCCTACGGAGAGACCCAGTTCGAGCGGGTCACCGAGGTCACGGCCTTCGTCTACTCCGAGCGCGACGGGATGTTCACGCGGGCGCGGCGCTACTTCGCCAGCGACCGCTGCGAGGAGCTCAAGCGCATCTTCCTGAGCCACTACGAGAGCGCGGGCGGCCGCCTGCAGCCCCACCTGCGCGAGCGCCCCGGCATCTTCCTGCACCGGGAGAGCGCCCTGGTGGAGGTCGACCCCTGACCGGGAGGCCGCGGCCACCGCGCGCCCCGCCGCGAGGCCGGCGGTCGCCGCTGGCGGGGGCCCGCCGCGGCTCCTCACGGCCGCGCCCCGGCGGCCTGGACCCGCCCCGGACCGTCCCGGGCCCGTCGCCGGGCCGGCGGCCCGCGCCGGCCCCGCGCGGCGCCGCCCCTCCTTTTCGCTAAGGGAACGCCCGCCGCCGCGCCGATAAGTCCCTCTGACAGGGTGGCGCTCCGCATCGTGACGTTCACCTGTCCGGCCGCCTCGAGCGATCAGGACAGGGCTCCGGGCGGGCGATGCAGAGCGCTCCCAACCAGCGTGGCGACCCCATCCGGCGGGTCCGGCCGTCCCGATCACGGGCCTTCGTGCCCTGCGATCACCAGGACGGATCGTCCGCCCTCAAGGTCCCTGTGGAGAAAGGGCGGCAAGGGGCTCCATGGGATCCGGCTTTGTGACAGGGTGGGGTCGCACCAGGAGGGACGCGCCGTGGTTGTCGTGAGCTACTCGGGCAAGGAGATCAACGCGAAGCTCGTCTACTACGGGGCGGGCTTGAGCGGCAAGACGACGAACCTCGAGGCCATCTACGAGGCGGTGCCCGATACCAGCCGTGGCAAGATGGTCAGCATGAAGACGCAGTCCGACCGGACGCTCTTCTTCGATCTGCTGCCGCTCGACCTTGGCGAGATCATGGGGTTCAAGACCCGCTTCCTGCTCTACACGGTGCCGGGCCAGGTGTTCTACAACGCCACCCGCAAGCTCGTGCTCAAGGGAGCGGACGCCATCGTCTTCGTCGCCGACAGCGAAGTCGGCAAGATGGAGGAGAACAAGGAGAGTCTCGCCAACCTGAAGACGAACCTGGCCGAGTACGGCCTGAGCCTCGACGAGATCCCGTGGGTGATCCAGTACAACAAGCGCGACCTGCCCAACGTCTACTCGGTCGAGGAGCTCGACGCCGAACTGAACGACGGCGGCAAGGTGCCGAGCTTCGAGGCGGTGGCCACGACGGGCAAGGGCGTGTTCGAGACCTTCCGCGGCGTGTCGCATCTGCTCATGGAGAAGGTGACGAAGGACCTGCGCCGCACGCCGTTCGCGAGCGCGGCCTCGCGCCCGGTTCCGGGCGGTGTGGAGGCTCAGGCGAAGTCCGAGCCATCCCGCACTCAGGCTGCGTCGCCCCTGGCGCCGCCAGTGGTCCATCGCGCGCGAGGCCCAGGAGACCGTCGCCCGCGAGATCGGCAGCGCGGCGGGCGTCGACTACGGGCGCGAGATCGACTCTTCCGGACGAGACCGCGCCGCGGCTGAAGGCCGTGGCCGCCGCCGCCGGTGTCCCCGCCGCTCCCTGTCGTGCGACGGCCCCGGCACCCGTTGCCGTCGCGCCGGCAACGGCGCCCGCCTCCATCCTTGCGGCTCCGCAGGCCGCGGTCGTCACCGCAGACGCCCGGCAGGCCGAATCCGACGAGCTCGTCGTGCCGGTCACGGTCACCCGTGGCTCCGCACGGGAGATCGTCCTGCGCATCGTGCTCAAGGTGGAAGGCTGACAGGACCTTGACGATTGCAGACGGGACCCGCCGGCCGTGCCGAGCGGGTCGCGATCGCCGCGGGCCACAACCTGGTTGACACCCGGCCCCCGGGTTCTTAACGTCGAGCCATGAACCCACTCCGGATCGCAGTGCCCGCCCTGGTGATCGCGCTTCTCGCCGCCCTCCTCAGCGGCCCCGCGGCCGCGGGTGCCATCGGCGGCTCGCCGCTCTTCAGCCCGCGCGTCCCGGTCAGCGCATTCGGCCTGGCCCGCAACTGGTTCGACCCTTCGCGTCTGCACGTCTCGTCCATGGTGAGCGTGGGCTCGTCGAGCTGGGGTTCGCGGGGCACGAGCGCGCTGCAGGTGACGACGCTGAGCTACAGCTTCAAGGCTCCGGTCGCGATGAGCGTGAGCCTGGGCAACGCGTGGGGAGCCAACACCGCGCGCAGCGCGGCAGTCGTTGTACCTCCAGGGCTTCAGCCTCGCGTACCGGCCGAGCCACGCGACGCAGTTCCAGATCCAGTACCAGGATCTGCGCTCGCCGCTGCAGTACCAGCAGCCCGGTTTCGGCGCTCCGGGGCGTTGGGGTTACTGAGGCTCCCGGGGCCGCGTCCACGGCCCGGGCCCGCGGCCCGCGCCGCATCGCTCCACTGCCTGCCCCGTTCGCGCGGGCGTCGGCCCGCGCCCGGTCGTGGCTTCCGCGCAGCGGGGGCCGGACCCCTAATCCCATGGCGCGCAGGGGAATCGGTGGGGGCAGACGAGAAGAGGTCCCGCGAGCGCCGGGGTCGGCCGACCCCGGGTGCGTGGGCCGGGGCTCGAAGAGCTTCTCCCTGACGGCGGTTCCGGCGCTGCCCGCGCAAACGGGACTTTGAGTGCCCGGCCGATTGTGGCTATTCTCGCGTTAAGTCGTCTGCAGTCCAAGCCGATACGCTAGGTGATGAAGGGGTGACGGCTGCCCCGTAGAGGCGCGGAGGTAGCTCCAAGATGCTGGTCCTAACACGGAAGTTAGGCGAGAACATCCGGATCGGGGACTCGGTCAAGATCACCGTGCTGGAGGTGCGCTCGGGCCAGGTGAAGCTCGGCATCGAGGCGCCGCCCGATGTGAAGGTCCACCGCGAAGAGATCTATGCCCGCATCCAGGAAGAGAACCGTCGCGCGCAGCGTGGGAAGCCAGGCGAGCCGGAACCGCCGAAAGCCACGGGACGATCCGGGCGGGGCGAGCGGCTCCCGCTGATTCGCGCGCCGGCACGGCGGACGCCGGGAAGGCGTCCGGGGCCGGTTCCTGCGGCGGGCGCGGCAGGAGGAGTCATGGACCAGCGGTTCGCAGAGCCGCGGGCACATCCGGCTGGTGACCGTCACGGACGGGAAGCGCTCCCGTGGCGAGGCGGGTGTGCGCTGGTCACGGGTGAAGGCCGCGCGCGCGCGGATCGCCGCCGGCTTCTACGACCGCGCTGACGTGCGCGAGAAACTGCTGGACGCCATCCTGGACGAGTTGACGGACTCCTAGGCGCCTCCTCAGGCGCAGATGCCCGCCGTGACCCGGCGGGCTTTTCGTTTGTGGTCCTCCTCTGCGATACTGCGCGCACGATGGAGCGTCCATGCCGGTGAAGCGCGCGGCCCGCGCACGCGTCGAGGGAACGGCACCCGTGGAGGCCGCCGGTCGGCTGCTCATGGCCGACGTCGAGCACGGCGTGCTGCTGCTCGACCCGCGGGGCCGCGTGACGGCCGCGAATCCTGCGGCGCTGCGCCTGCTCGGGCTGCGGGCGGAGCACGGTCCGCGGGCGTGCCGCCTCCGGGCTCGTGCGCAGCGTGGTGCTCGGGGACGATCCGGTCGCCGAGACCTTCGGGGCCGCCACGACCGAGCGCGAGGTCCTGCTCGCGCCGCGCGGCGGGTGGCGAGGTGCCGGTGCTCCTGCGCGGCTTCCGCTTCGGGCGCCCGGCGCGCGTCCTGCTCGTGCTGCGCGATCTCACGCAGCCGCGCCGGATGCAGCAGGAACTGCGGCGCAACGAGCGGCTCGCGACCCTGGGCCAGCTCTCGGCGGGGGTGGCACACGAGATCCGCAACCCTCTGGCCGGCATCGGCGTCAGCGCGCAGGTGCTGCTGGGGCGCTTCGAGCCCCGCGACGCGCGCGCGCGCTTCGTGAGCGTCATCCTCGAGGAGGTGGCGCGACTCGACCGGCTGGTCACGAACCTGCTCCAGTACGCGCGCCCGCGGAGTCCGGAGCTCAGCCCCGGTCAGCTCGTGGACTGCGTGCGACGCGTGGTCGAGCTCTCGGCCGACTCGTTCGCCCGGGCCGGCGTGCGCGCGGAGGTCGAGGCGAAGCCGGGACTCCGGTCGCTCTGGATCGACACGGACCTGGTGACGCAGGTCGTTGCTCAACGTGACGCTGAACGCGGTGCAGGCCATGCCGCAGGGCGGCACGCTGCGCTACGAGGTGCGCCTCACGCGCCGCCGCCGCGCGCCGCGCGGGCCGGGCCGGCGGGCCAGCGACGTGCACGAGCGGAGGGCCGCCGTGCCCGCCGCGCGCGGCGGGAGAGTGGATCGCCATCCAGCAGATTCGCGTGACCGACAGCGGCGTGGGCATCCCGCGCGGCGTGCTCGGTAAGCTCTTCGACCCCTTCTTCTCGACCAAGGCCGAGGGGCAGCGGGCTGGGGCTTTCCATCTGCCAGACCATCATGCAGGAGCACGGTGGCTCGATCGAGGTCGCGAGCCGTGAAGGCGAGCGGCACCACCGTGCTCCTGGATTTCCCCGTGGAGAAGCGACATGGCGAAAGACGAGGCACCGCCGCGGACGCAGGCCCCGCACACGCTGCTCATCGTTGACGACGAGCGCTCGCTGCGCTTCAGCATCGGCGAGTGGGCGCGCGACGCGGGCTACCGTCCGCTCGAGGCCGAGGATGGCGGCGCGGCGCTCGAGCGCGTGCGCGAGCAGTCGGTGGACGCGGTCCTGCTCGACCTGCGGCTCGGGACCGAGGACGGGCTCGAGGTGCTCCGGCGGCTGCGTGCCGAGGAGCCGTGGCTGCCGGTCATCATGCTGACCGGGCATGGCTCGATCGAGCACGCGGTACAGGCCACCCGGCTGGGGGCCTTCGATTTCATCCTCAAGCCGCCGGACCTCGACCACCTGGGCATCGTGCTGGAGCGTGCGCTCGAGCGTGGGCGCCTGCGCCGCGAGGTCGAAGATGCCCGTCGCGAGAAGTTCCCGCCCATCATCGGCGCCAGCCCGGGGCTGCGCACCGCGCTCCAGCGCCTCGAGAAGGCCGGCAAGAGCGGTACCGCGACCATCATGGTGCGTGGCGAGACCGGCTCGGGCAAGGGGCTGCTGGCGCGCTACCTGCACGCGCACAGCGCGCGCGCCGACGGACCGTTCGTGGAGCTCAACTGCAGCGCCATCCCCGAGCAGCTGCTCGAGAGCGAGCTCTACGGGCACGAGAAGGGCGCCTTCACCGACGCCAAGCGCTTCAAGAAGGGGCTCTTCGAGCTGGCCGACGGCGGGGCGCTCTTCCTCGACGAGATCGGCGAGATGACGCCGGGCCTGCAGGCCAAGCTGCTCCACGTGCTCGAGACCCGCACCTTCCGCCGCGTGGGCGGCGGGAGCGACATCACGGTGGACGTGCGCGTGATCGCCGCCACGCACCGCGACCTGCCGAAGGCGGTGGCCGAGGGCCGCTTCCGCGAGGACCTCTACTTCCGCCTCAACGTGGTGCCCATCGTGGTGCCACCGCTGCGCGAGCGCCGCGAGGACGTGGCGCTCATGGCCGAGCACTTCATCGCCCAGTTCTGCCGCGAGCTGGGCCGGCCGACGGCGCGGTTGCACCCCGACGCCCTGCGCGTGATGCTCGACTACGCTTGGCCGGGCAACGTGCGCGAGTTGCGGAACCTGATGGAGCGCGTCGTGCTGCTCGAGGCCGAAGACGAGATCCGGGTCGAGCACCTGCCGCCCGAAGTGACGGGCGCGCGGGGGGACGCACGCGCACCTGCTTCGGCGGCGAGCGTGTTCCCGCCGGGCGTGGTGCGTCCGCTGGTCGAGGTCGAGAAGCTGGCGATCGAGCACGCGCTGTCGGTGTGCGGAGGCAACAAGACGCTCGCCGCGAAACAGCTGGGCATCTCGCGGCAGACGCTGCGCACCAAGCTCAAGGAGTACGCGCTCGGTGACGACTCGGACGAGGCGGCCGAAGGGCCTCTGAGCGACTGAGAGGCTTCCGCCCGGGCGTCCCCTCGCCCGGAGTCCGGAGTGGCGGGTCCCCGTGTGCCGGGCCGGCCGCTCCACGCGCTCGGCGCTCGCCTCCCCGCACGCCCGGACCCGCCCCCGGCGACACGCCACGACCGCGCGCTCGCCAGGTCCGCCCCGGCGGGCGGTCAGGAAGCGGTCGCGCTCCGAGCCCGGGCGGAACGAGGTTGGGCGGGCATCCTGCATGGCCGGCCCTGCCCGATGCGACGTGACGGAGTCGCAGACCCGGCCGTGAGGGGCCGGTCCCGCGCGCCAGCCCCGGCCCCGGCAGGCTTAATCCCGCGCCCCTGAACGAGGTGGCGGGCCTGCCGCCGGTGGTTCCGGCCCCCCTCCGGCCCGCGCGACCCACGGTTGTTGCGCCGGGAGCCCTGCTGGCACGCAGGGTGCAAATCGAGGCATCCGTCCCCAACGGAGACCCACGCTCATGCCCCACATCCTGATCATCGAAGACGAGCCGAGCACCGCCTGGGCGTTGGCCGAGGGGCTCTCGGACGACGGCTTCAGCATCGACACCTTCTCGACCGCGGAGGAGGCCTGGGTCTGGCTCCAGCACGGCCAGTGCGATCTCGTGATCTCCGACCTGCGCTTGCCGGGCATGAGCGGTCTCGATTTCGCACGCAAGCTGGCACGCAGCCGCCAGACCCTGCCCGTCATCATCCTGACCGCCTACGGAAGTCCCGAGACCCTGCGTGCGCTCGCCGCCGCCGGTGTCTTCGAGTGCTTCCCCAAGCCCTTTGCCATGGACGCGCTCCGCCACGCGGTGCGCCGCTCCCTCCAGCGCGCGGTCGACCGCCGCGATGTGCGGCCGCGCCGCAAGGCCGCCTGATGCGTCCCCGCGTCGTTGCCCTGCCCTCACGCCGCTCCGTCGCGGTGCCCCGGCACGACCGGCGCGAGGCCGTGGCACGCGCCCTCAGCGGCTGCGCCGCGCGTGAGCGCGTGCTGCTGGCCCTGCTCCTCTTCGAGCGTCTTACACCCGCCGAAGCCGCGAGCGTGCTCGGCGTCCCGACTGCGCGCATCGAGCGTGCCTACGCCGCGCTGCTCGCCCAGCTGCGCGAGTTGCTCGGCGGCCGCGCCCCGCGGGCGAGCGTGCCGCGCTTTGCCACTCCGACCGCGCGCCTGAGGCGGGCGTCATGAACCGCCACGCCGCCTTCACGTCCAGTTCGGACCTGCGCCGCGCGATGCCGCCCACGACCGGGCTGCGGCTCGATCAGGCGCACGCCGCGCTGGCCTCGTTGCGCGAGGAGGCGCGGCGCCTGGAGCGGCTGGGTCTCAAGGAGGCGCTCTGCCGCTGCCGTGAGCAGCTGCGGTACTGGGAGTTCCTCTCGGCGCTCTTCGCGCTGCCGGCCGCGCCTCGGTCCCGCGTTCACCGGACGCACGGGAGCCACTGATGGCCTCCGAGCGCTCCTCCGGCAGATCCCGCCGCGGCCCGTCCCCGGCGGTGCCGCTGCGCGTCATGCCCGGCATCGCACCGAGTGGCGAGCTCGCCGACCATCCCGCGAACTGGGAGCGTCTGCGGACCCGCATGCTGGTGGTCGCGAGCGGCAAGGGCGGCGTGGGCAAGAGCAACCTGTGCGCGAACCTGGCGGTGGCCATGGGTCAGCGCGGTGCGCGCGTGCTGTTGCTCGACGCCGACTTCTCGCAGGCCAACCTGGACCTGCTGCTGGGGGTGCACCCGCGCTACGACCTGCAACATGTGCTCGCGGGCGAACGCACGCTCGAGGAGATCCTGGTGGAGGGGCCGGGTGACGTGCGACTCATCCCCGCGGCCTCGGACGTGCCCGAGCTGGCCGAGCTGGACGACTACCGGCGCGAGTGTCTGCTGCGCGGCATCGGCACGCTCGACAGCAAGGCCGACCTCATCATCACGGACACGGCTTCGGGCGTGACGCGCGACGCGCTCGCGCTGTGCCTGGCCGCGGATGACGTGATCGTGATGACGACGCCGGAGATGCCGGCCTTCGCCGACGCCTACGGCCTCATCAAGGTCCTGAACGCCCAGGGCATCCGGCAGGCGCCGTACCTGCTCGTGAGCCAGGCGGCCAGCACCGAGGAAGCCGAGGAGACCGCACACCGGATCCGGCTCGTGGCCCGCCGCTTCCTGCACCTCGAGATCCAGTCGCTGGGCGCGATCCCCGAGGACCCGGCCATCCCGCGCGCCGTGCGGCGCCAGGAGCCGGTGGTGACCGCCTTCCCGCAGTCGCCCGCCGCCGTGGCCTACCGCGCCCTGGCTGCGCGGTTGTGGGCGCCTTCACCCCCCGATCCCCCGGCCGAAGAGAGCCACCCCGAGCGCCTGCTGGCGGGTGCACGTCGCGAACGCCAGCGGCTCGGAGCCTGAGGAGAACCCCATGGCCCGCCCTACCGCCACCGCCCGCATGCGAGCTCGCCCCGCGAAGCCCGCTCCATCCGCTCGCACCAGGCGTCCGGTTCCGCGCCAGGCCGTGCCCGCTCCCCGGGCGACCGCCGCGGCGGCCGCCGCCTTGCGCATGGTGCCCGCGCCCCAGCCCGTGACCTACTCGAAGGAGGATCTGCTGCGCCGCTTCGCGCCGCTGGTGAGGCACGTGGTCGAACGCGTGGCCACCACCCTGCCGCGCAACGTGGATCACGAGGATCTGTACTCGGCGGGAGTCCTGGGCCTGCTGGACGCGCACGCCAAGTTCGACACGCGCAAGGGAGTGAAGTTCGAGACCTACGCGGTGTGGCGCATCAAGGGCGCCGTGCTGGACCAGTTGCGCGCGCTCGACTGGGTGTCGCGCTCGATGCGGCGCAAGGCGCGCACTCTGGACGGCGTGACCCGCGCGCTCGACCAGAAGCTGGGTCGCGCGGCCTCCGAGGATGAATTGGCGCGCGAGCTCAAGATGAATCGCGGCGAGTTCTACCGGTTGCTCGACCACGTCCGCGGAGCGGTGCTCGTGTCGCTGGACGAGGCCCGCTCGAGCGAGGACCAGGAGTCCACGACGCTGGGCGAGCACCTGTCGGACCCGCACGCCGTGGACCTGGACGCGCGGCTCGAGGAGGAGCAGACCCGCCTCGTGCTGCTGCGCACTCTCGACCTGCTGCCCGAGCAGGAGCGGCTCGTGGTGGCGCTCTACTACTACGAACACCTCACGCTGAAGGAGATCGGTCGCACGCTCGGCATCTCCGAGTCGCGGGTCTCGCAGGTCCACACGCGTGCCATGTCCCGGCTGCGTCTGCGCCTGCAGAAGGCGCTCGTCGGCGAGGAGCTGGCGGCGTGATCTCCGCCGCGACGGACGGGAACCTGCCCGGAGCGCCGCACGCGGCGCTGCGCGCGGCCGTGCTGGACGTGGCCCGGCGGCTGGAGGCCACCGGCCAGGTCGAGGCCTCGAGCAAGCTGTGCGCCGCGCTGGAGAGCTGGTGGCGGGAGCAACTGGACTGGACGGGCGAGCTGGCGCAGCAGCTTCGCGTGTACCACGACATCAACAATGCCCTCGTGGGAGTGCGCGGCAATGCGCAGCTCCTGCTCATGGGGCCCGCCGGCGAGGTCCCGGGGGCCAAGGATCGACTGGAGGTCGTGCTGCGTGAGTCCGACCGGATCCGCGAAGCCGCGCACCGGCTCAACGTTCTCAAGTCCGCCCTCGCGGCGCTGGCCCGTGAAAGCGAACCGGGTCCCGCGTCCCGTGCGGCCTGAGCCGGGCGTGCGTCCCGGCTCCGCCCGCGTGGGCCCGCCCCGCCCGGGCGCGCCGCCGGCGACGGAGCCGACGGCAGTGCGCGCCTCCGATCCGCGCGGGTCGGGGGGCGAGCGCCGCCGTGCCTCGCGCTCGCTGTGGCAGGCGTGCGAGGCCCTGCTCTCGGCCGCGGTCGATCGGAAGGCGCTCGAGCGGGCGCTCGCCGACCTGCGCACGGCCTTCGACTGCGACGCCGTGGTCCTGCGGGCCCGTGGTCCCTCCGGCGCCCTCGAGCCCTGGCAGGCCTGCGGGGACTGGGGGATCCGGCCGGGCGATCTGCGCGACTGCCTCACCGTCCCGCTGCTGCGCGGCAGCGAGCGCGTGGGGACGCTCGACCTGCTCGCGCGACGTGGCCAGCACTGGCTGCCCGCGCAACTCGGTCTCGTGCGCGCCGCCTCCGGCGCGCTCGGGTCCGCCCTGGGCGCACGTTTCGAGCTCGAGCAGTTGCGCCGCCAGCCGGGGCGCGATCCCGCGACCGGACTGCCCGACGCGCACGCCTTCCAGGAGCGGCTTGGCGAGGAGCTGGCGCGCGTGCGCATGCACGGGGCGCCGCTGGCGGTGGCCGTGATCGAGCTGGACCGCTTCCCGGCACTGGCGAAGCGCTACGGTGCCGGCGTGGCCCGCGCCGTGCTGAGCGAGGCCGCGCTCGTCCTGCGGCTCGCGCTGCGGGAGACGGACGTGCTGGCACGCCTGCCCGGCGCCCGCTTCGCGGTGCTGCTGCCGGAGACCGAACCGGCCGCCGCGCTGCGCGTTGCCGAGCGTCTGCGCCGCACCGCGGAGGACCACCGCTTCGCGCGCGTCGGACGGCTGGGCGTGAGCGCCGGCCTGTCGGCGAGCCCGCGCGACGGGGTCGAGAGCGTCGAGATCATGGACCGCGCCGAGCGTGCCCTGACGCTGGCCGTCAAGGCCGGCCGCCGCCGGGCGGTCGCGACGGAGGCCGCCCGTGTCCACTGAGACCGGAGCGCTCGGGGCCGACGAGAACCGTCCGCTTCCAGGTCCCGCGACCGTGGTGGGTGGTGGACCGCCTGCGCGCCTGCTCGTCGTCGACGACGAGACCACCGTGACCGAGCTGCTCCAGGAGTTCCTGACGACGCTCGGCTACGAGGTCGAGGTGGCCGCGAGCGGTGAGGCCGCGGTGGCGCGCATCCCCGTCTTCCGTCCCGACGCCGTGCTCTCGGACCTCAACATGTCGGGACTCACGGGTCTCGACGTGATGCGCTTCGCCCGGGAGGCGGACGAGGAGACGGTGGTCATCCTCATCACGGGCGAGACCACGACCGCGGTGGCCATCGACGCGATGCGCCAGGGGGCCTACGACTACATCATCAAGCCCTTCGAGCTGGACGACGTGCAGGGCAGCGTCGAGCGGGCGCTGGCCAACCGTCGCCTGCGCACCGTCAACCGTCAGCTGGTCGAGGAACTGAGCCAGAAGAACGAGATCCTGAGCCACCACGAGCAGGAGCTGCGCGAGCAGGTCCGCCTGGCCACCCAGCAGATGAGGACTCTGTACGAGGTGGGCAAGGAGATCAGCGAAGACCTCGAGCTGGGCCCGCGGGTCGCCACCGTGGCCATGAAGGCCGCCGAGCTGTCGGGCGCCCGCGCCACCGTGGTCTACCTGCGCGTCGAGGAGACCGAGGAGTGCCGCGTGGCGGCGGTGCACGGCCTGGAGGTTCCGCACGGCGAGGCCGACCGGGTGCATTTCTTCGCCGCCGAGCGGGCCATCGGTTTCGACCACCCCGACTACCGCACCGTGCGCCGCCTGGCCTCGCCGGAGCAGCCCATCGAGTTGCCGCTCCTCGGCGGGCGGCGGTTCGAGTCCCTGCTGGCGCTTCCGTTCCTGCTGTCGGCGGATCAGCAGGTCTTCGGCCTGCTGGTCATGCTGGACAAGCCGGGCGGGTTCAGCGTGGCCGACGAGAAGTTCCTCGAGCTCTACGCGTCGGAAGCCGCCATCGCCGTGCACAACTCGCGGCTCTACGAGCATACGCGCGTCCTCGATCGCCTCAAGTCCGAGTTCGTGGCGGTGGTCTCGCACGAGATCCGCACGCCGCTCACCTCGGTCAAGGGGGCGGTCGAGCTGCTCACGGACGACCGCTACTTCCAGAACAGCGAGCAGCAGGCCAAGCTGCTGAACATCGCCCACGCCAACGCCGAGCGGCTGCTGGTGCTCATCAACGACATCCTCGACTTCTCCAAGCTCGAGTCCGCCTCGCTGCCGATGCGCATGGAGGTCGAGAGCCTGGAGCCGGTGGTCCGGCAGGCGGTGCAGAACCTGCGCACCCTGATCGCGGAGCGGCACATCGAGCTCGACTGCGTCTTCGAGCCCGGTCTGCCGGACCTGCTCATGGACTCGAACCGCATCGCGCAGGTGCTCACCAACCTGCTGTCGAACGCCATCAAGTTCTCGCCGCCCGAAGGGCGCATCGAGGTGCGGGCCGAGACGGAGGGCCCCATGCTGCGGGTGAGCGTGCGCGACTGCGGCGAGGGCATCGCGCCCGGGGACATCCCCAAGCTCTTCCGCAAGTTCTCGCAGATCGACAGCGGCTCCACGCGCAAGGTGGGTGGCACGGGCCTGGGCCTGGTCATCTGCAAGGGGATCGTCGAGCAGCACGGCGGCACCATCGGCGTCGAGAGCGTGCCGGGCGAGGGCAGCAGCTTCTACTTCCTCCTGCCGCGGTCCGGACGCGCAGCAGGAGGAAGCCAGGCGACGCGCGCCCGGGGTCCAGGGCGCACGCCGCCTGAGCCGGGCAGGTCCTCTCGACGGGAGCCTTGACCGTCCCGTGCCCGGCGACTAACTTCCCTTCCCAGCGGCCCGTGACGGCCGCCTTCTCGAGGTAAGGAGCCCGCAGTCCACCCGATGAGCGCCAGGGAAGACGCCACCAACCCCGCGAACGCCCCGCGCCCGCCGCGGCGCCGGGCGACGCGCGCTCGGCGTGCTCCTGGCGGGTGCCCTCCTGGGCGTCGGGCTCTGCCGGGCGTGCTCGTCCCGAACGCTTCGTCCCCGACGGCATGCCCGCTCTACGAGGCCCGGGTCCACTGGCAGGGCGGACCGCCCGCCGCCGGGCGAGTGGCCGCGGCCCAGCGTGCCGGCGAGCAGGCCGTCCCCGTCGAGGACGGAGGCCGCACGCTGCTCGCCGTGCGCTCGTTCACGGCTGCCGGCACCGAGGCCCTCGCTCGTGATCTGCAGCGCCGGCGCCTGAGCGGCGTGGACGCGTCGTCCGCGCGACGCACGCGCGGCACGCGCACGATGGCGCGCCGGACTGGCGCCGGACGGGCCGGCGACGCTTGCCGCCCGCGGGCCAGTGCGCCGCGCTCGTCCGGGCGCGGCTGCTCCTGGCCGCGCTGGTGGACCCGCAGGCGGTCCCGGAGGCCCCCGCGGAGTCGCCGGGCAGCGCGGTCCAGGGCGCACGGCTTGCGCAGGCCGAGGCCGAGGTCGTGCGCCTGGCGTTGGCCGCCCGGCCGGATTCGCTCGCCTCCGCGCTCACCGTCTGTGCATCCGCCGAGGGGGAGTGGCTGCGCGCCCTGGCGGTGGAGCCGACACCCGACCCGGGCGCCCGGATCGAGGCGGCGTGGAGGTGGCACGAGCGGTCGCGTGCCACGACGCTCGACGACGTGGAGCGCGCCCTCGATGGCGACGTTGTCGGAGTCCCAGAGCGATGCGGCGGCGACCGCGGCCTTCGCGCAGGCCCTCTCGCTCGAGCGCATGGCGCCGGACCCCTCTGCCGCGCTCTATGTGCACGGCGCCTGGGGGCCGGTGCCCGGGGCGTTCCCCATCGTGGGAACCTGGATCGCGCTCCTCGCCGCCGGCGCGCTTGCAGGAGCCGCGCTCGGGCTCGTCCTGTGCGTGACGTGGCCATGGCGACGCTCCCGGCCGCGCGCCGCGCACGTGGTGCGCGGCGTCCCGGCGGCGCTGAGCCCGCACCTCTCCGGCGAGCGTTTCGCGCAGCTGCCCCGTGACGCGCGCCGGGCCTGGGATGCGGAGTTGGGCTGGCTGCACCTCGTGAGCGGGCCGGACCCCGCGCGGATCGCGCACGCGGTCGGCACACTTGCCGGCGGGTTCGTCGAGCGGGGCGACCGCGTCCTGCTGGTGGACGCCGGCGAGCGGCTCAGGCTGCACGAGCGCTACGGGGGGGACGTGCGCTGGGGGCTCGGCGAGTGTCTGGCGGGGGAGGTCCCGCTGCTCGGGGCGGTGCAGGTCGCAGGACGCGCGGGTTTCTTCTTCCTCGCCCACGGCGCGCCCGGGCGTGCGGGACGCTGGGAGGAGTTGAGCAGGCTGCTCGAGGACGCGCGCACGCACTTCGACCGGGTGCTTCTCGCCCTGGACCGGGGGGCCCCGAGAGCGGCAGCGCTGCCGCTTGGTGGGCGGGTCCTCGAGGCGTGGTGGGCGGAGCCCGGTCCGGGCCTTTCGAGGAGCGCGGTCGCGCTCTCCGAGCGGCTTGGCATCCCATTCTCCTGCTTCGAGTTGAACTGGTTGATGGAGGCGATGATCGAAGCCGAGTCGGCCGCTCGGATGCAGGCTCCCGATCCGCCACCATCCGGGGACGGGGCCGACGCCGCTCGGCCCGTGGGCCTCGCGGGCGCAGAGGCCCTCGCGCTCGCGGACGCGGGATCCGGTGAGGAAGTGTTCGAACGGATCGAGGGTGTGGTGGGGTCAGCCGATGCCATCGAAGCGGTCGCCCGCTCCGGTGGCGAAGCGGTGGTGCTAGGCTGCGACCTCGAGGTGCGGGAGCGCCTGCGTTTCCTGGTCTGGATGCGGCGCGTGCAGGCCGAGCGCCAGGCCGCGGCATTCGAGGCCGGCGCGCGGCACTGAGCCGCGCTGGCCAATCGACGGAGGACCGCATGCGCATCCTGGTGACCGGCGGCGCGGGCTTCATCGGCTCGCACGTCGTCGACCGCTTCATCGAGCGCGGGCACGAAGTGGCCGTGCTGGACAACCTCTCCAGCGGGTTCCGCGGACTGGTGAACCCCGCCGCCCGTTTTCACGAGGCGGACCTCACCGACGCGGCCGCGGTCGAGCGCTGCTTCGCCGGATTCCGGCCCGAGGTCGTGGACCACCACGCGGCGCAGATCGACGTGCGCCGCTCGGTGGACGACCCGGTGTTCGACGCGGGCACCAACATCGTCGGTGCCCTGGGGCTGCTCCAGGCCTGCACGCGCCACGGCGTGCGCAAGTTCGTCTACGCCTCGACCGGAGGGGCGCTCTACGGCGAGGGCCGGCAGTTGCCGGCGACCGAGGAACACCCGGTCAACCCCGAGTCGCCCTACGGCGTGAGCAAGCACACGCTCGAGCACTACCTCTACCTCTGGAAGCTCCTGCACGGCCTCGACTACACGGTGCTGCGCTACCCGAACGTCTACGGTCCGCGCCAGAATCCGCACGGCGAGGCGGGCGTGAACGCCATCTTCATCCTGCTCATGCTGCAGGGGAAGCGTCCGCGCATCTTCGGCACGGGCGAGCAGGTGCGCGACTACCTCTACGTCATGGACGTGGTGGAGGCGAACGAGCGGGCGCTCGCGCTGGGCAGCGGAGAGATGGTGAACCTCGGCACCGGGATCGGCACCTCGGTGAACGACATCTTCCGCGAGCTGAAGGCGATCGTGGGGTTCACGGGCGAGCCCCATTACGAAGCGGCGCGGCCGGGCGAGGTGCAGCGCATCTACCTCGACGCCACGCGGGCGAAGCAGGTGCTGGGCTGGACGCCGCGCATGAGCTTCCGTGACGGGTTGGCACAGACGGTGGAGTGGTCGCGCCGCACGGGCGGCGAGCCGCTGCGCTAGCTCAGCGCACCGGGGACTCCAGCCGCGGCCCCCACACCAGCGAGCCCTGTGCCCAGCGTGGATAGCGCGCTTCGAAGCGCGGGCGGTTCCCCGGGCCGAGCAGGAAGTTCAGCGTGCCGTCGGCGTCGTCGATGACCACGTCCACGTTCCGGTCGAGGTATTCGAGGTAGCGCCCGGCCCGCCACGCCTCCACCGACGGGTTGTTCACGAGCCCGTCCAGGTTCACCACGGTGAAGGGCCCGATCTCGGGGGCGAAGTAACCGGCCGCGCCGGCGTTGAAGACCCCGACCGTCCGCGTGCCCGGAGCCTGCCTGGCGATCCTCGTCAGGATCGGCCGCACCACCAGTTCCTCGCCGCGCGGCACGATCCTGGTGGCGCTGAAGTACTGCGCGAAGATCGCGATCCCCGCCGCCGCCGCCACGACCGCCAGCGCCGCGCGCCACGCGGCCCGCAGGCGCCCGAGCAGCTCGTCCGCGGCCACCCCGCCCGCGAGGAACACGAGGATGAAGGTGGGCACGGTCGCGTACCAGACGACGTAGGTGCGCAGGACCAGCGCGTAGACCACGGCGTGCGCTGTGAGGTAGCCGAAGAGCCCCAGCGCCAGCGGGCGCAGGACCGTGGCGCGGGAACGCAGGAGGGAGAGGATCAGGAAGGGCAGGAGCGCGGCCAGGGCCAGCCACCCGGTCCAGGCGAAGAGGGTGAACGCCGCGCGATGCCTCATGCTCTCGCCGGCGGCGAAGAAGACCGGCGCCCAGACGAAGGCGACGAGGTAGCGCAGACGATGGCCCAGCGCCGCCGGCACGTGGCCGAAGATCTGCGGGTTCGCGAGTTTCGCCGCCCCGCTCACCTGCCAGGGCGTGCCGAAGGTGGTGAGATTCCAGATGAGCCAGGGCAGCGCCATCGCTGTGGCCGTCACGCCGGCCACGACGAAGAACCCGAGCGAGCGGCGCGGTGCGCGTCCGGGTGGCGAGCCACGAGCCCAGCGTGATCAGCGCGAGCGTGAAGCCCAGCAGCGGGCCGTTGTCGGTGCGGGCGAGGAACGCCAGCCCCGTGACGATGCCGACGAGCGCCCCGCGGCGCGCGTCTGGCGCACCGTCCTCGAAGGCCCACGCGACGACCCACAGCCACAGCGCGAACAGGGTCACGGTGAGCGCGCTCTCCAACCCGCGCAGGGAGAGCAGCACGGTGACGGGCGAGAGGAACCACACGGCTGCGGCCCAGTGCGCGCCGCGCGGGGTGACCGAGCCGTCGCAGCAGCCGCCACAGCAGCACGCCGCTCGCGACGTCGAGCAGGGCGCACAGGCTGAGGGCGAGGTGCACGCCCACCCAGGAGCCCGCCCGCAGCGCGCCGGTGAGCGCGAAGACGGGGGTGAGCAGCAGCAGCCAGAGCGGGTGGAAGCCGTTGGTGGGGGCGAGGCCGTCGAAGGTGGCTCCGTGGCCCGCGGCGAGATGACGCGCGATGGTGAAGTAGTAGAAGGCGTCGTCCGCGACCACGCGGTTGTCGCACCAGCCCGCCCAGATGAACCCGAGACGCAGTGCGGCGCCGAGCAACGCGAGCGTCAGCAGGCCGCGGCGCCCGGCGGACCCGGGAGGGGACGGCGGCTTCGCGGTGGCCAGGTCCTGCGGCATCGCTGTGAGGGACGGTGTCATGGGCCCTCTGTGCCTCAGCGGACGAGGTGCGCTTCGAGGGTGAGGCGCGCGTGTCCGCTGCGCCGGCCCGTCACGTGCGCCTCGTTCTCGGTCCAGCGGTAGCCGGCGAGCGCGCGCAGGTCCACGCCGCTCGCCGGCCACCAGCGCAGCCCCGCCTCGACCTCGCGCGTCTGCTCCACCACGCCCTCGAACGTGCCGACCTCGACGCGTGGCGAACCCGGCACGTAGGGCTCGTCGAGCCCGTTCTCGCCCTGGTCGGTGCGGGCCGCGCGAGCGAGCAGCTGCCAGTCCGGCCCGAGGTCCAGGGCGCCGCGCAGGGCGATGCGCCGCGAGTCCGGGCCCGTGGGGAACCCCAGCGGCGCACCCTGTGCCTGGTAGGAGCGCCCGAAGAACGAGGTGTAGACGTAGCGGGACAGCCGCGTGTACTCGCCGCCCCAGCTCAGGCGCGCGGCGCCGAGCGTGCCCACGCCCTCCCAGCCCAGTTGCCAGCCGTACTTGTCGGGGTTGTCCGCGGTGCGCGCGTGCAGGTCGTCGAGCAGGAGCTCACCGTAGACCCGCGTGCCCGGGGCGATGCGCCAGGCCGCGTCCAGCCCCAGCATGATGTTGTTGCGCAGTGCGCCGGAGGAGTCGGGCTCGTCCTGCACGAGCAGCCGCTGGACCAGGACGTAGGGGATCGCGCCGATGGCATAGAGCGGCTGCCAGTTCGAGGCCCGGTAACGCGCGGTCTCGGTGAGCCCGAGGCGCAGCGCGTCGCGCGGCTGCCACTCGATGCGGTGCGCGGCGAGTTGTTCGCCCGCCGCCTGCTGGAGCGTGGCCGACAGTGCCGAGACATCGAGGTGGAGTGCCGCCAGGTGCACCTGATAGGAGAGGCCGGTGATCGGCGCCGAGGTCCTGGAGATCAGCAGTGAGGCCTCCTCGCCCGGGCCCCAGTGCCAGCGGCCACGCCCGAACTGCATGCCCCAGTCCCCGCCGGGACCGGAGTAGGCGAGGTAGGTCTCGTCGGTGTAGGCGATGAAGTCGGTGTTCGGGACGATGGGGTCGGCGAAGGAGCGCGCCCGGTCCACGCGTCCGACCAGCAGGTTGGTGAAGAGCAGCCACCGGTCCACCTGGACACCCAGCCGCGCGCGCAGCCCCGAGCCCGACGTGAAGCGCGCGTTGCCCGTGTCGGCGACGGCCATGCCCTCGGCCGCCGCGGAGAGCTCGAAGCGCTGGTCGCCGGGCGCGGTGGCCTCGAACAGGCGCGGCGTCGAGACGCCAGCGCGGATGAGGGGCGAACCAGGGCGCGGCGTCGCGCCCCAGGGCGCGCTCGAGGCGCGCATGGGAGATGGCGCGAGCTGCATCGGGCGAGTCCGGTGGGGTGGCGCGGCCCTGCAGTTCGAAGCGCTGCAGCGGCCGCAGGCCGAGGTGGGGGCGGAGGATCCGCCCGTCCGGGGCCCCGGAGCCGAGGATGTCGAGCAGGCGCAACTCCGACTCGAGCGGGTCGCCCACGGGGATGAACTCGCGCGACGAGGCGCGGGCCGGTGTCGGTGCCGACAGGGCCAGCGCCACGAGCGCGGTCAGCGCGGCGCGGGACACCGTGCGCGCGCGCGGCGTGTCCGGGGTGTGGCGGTGGAGGGGACGGTCGGTGCAGCGCATCACGGGCGATGCTAGCAGGCGGACCGGTGCGCGGCCAGCGTGGGCTCCGGCCGCGTGCGGCCCGACCCGCCCGGTGCGGCCCGGCGCCTGCGTCCCGCGGGTTTGAGGCGCTTTCGACCCGTGTGCTAGCCTCGGCTCCTCCGTCCCACTCCACGGGGGCTCCGCTCCGGAGTCTCTCGCACCGTCCCTGACCGGCGAGGCATGTCCTTGGAACGCGGCGATCCCGAGGCCCTCCAGCAGCCCTACGACCCCGGACGCATCGAGCAGCGCTGGTACGCCTTCTGGGTGGAGCGGGGCGTGTTCCGGCCGCGCGCGGAGAGCCGCTCCGGCGAGCGGCCGCCCGGGAAGCCGTTCGTCGTCTCGATCCCGCCGCCGAACGTCACCGGCTCGCTCACCATGGGCCACCTGCTGGGCGAGTCGGTGCGCGACGTGGTGCTGCGCTGGCAGCGCATGGAGGGTCGGGAGACCCTCTACGTGCCGGGCATGGACCACGCCGGCATCGCCACGCAGAACGTGGTGGAGAAGAAGCTGCGCGAGGACAAGCGCAGCCGCCACGACCTGGGGCGCGAGGCCTTCCTGCGCGAGGTCTGGGCCTGGAAGGAGCAGTACGGCGGCCTGATCCTGCAGCAGCTCCGCCGCTTCGGCATCTCGGCCGACTGGGCCCGCGAGCGCTTCACGCTCGACGAGGGCTACTCGCGCGCGGTGCTGCACGCCTTCAAGCTCCTCCACGACAAGGGGCTCATCTACCGCGGGCGCTACATCGTCAACTGGTGCCCGCGCTGCCACACGGCGCTCTCCGACGAGGAGGTCGAGCACGTCGAGACCGTCGGCAGCCTCTGGTACCTGAAGTACCCGGTGAAGGACACCCGGCAGCACGTGGTGGTGGCCACCACGCGGCCCGAGACCATGCTGGGCGACACCGCGGTCGCGGTGCACCCGAAGGACCGGCGCTACGCGAAGCTGATCGGCAAGATGGCCGTGCTGCCGCTCGTGCGGCGCGAGATCCCCATCGTGGCCGACGAGATGGTGGACCCGAAGTTCGGCACGGGCGCGGTGAAGGTGACGCCCGCGCACGACTCGAACGACTTCCTCACCTCGCAGCGCCACGGCCTGCCCGAGATGGTCGTGATGGACGAGGCCGGCGTGATGAACGACAACGCCGGCGACTTCCGTGGTCTCGACCGTTTCGAGGCGCGCCGGCGCGTGGTCGCGGCGCTGACCGACGCCGGCTACCTGGAGAAGACCGAGGCCTACACCGTGCCGGTCGGCCACTGCCACCGCTGCCAGACCGTGATCGAGCCCTACCTCTCGTGGCAGTGGTTCGTGAAGATGGGGCCGCTCGCCGCGCCCGGCCATCGAGGCGGCGAAGAAGGGCCAGGTCAAGTTCTACCCGGCGCGCTACAAGAAGGTCTATCTCCACTGGCTCGAGAACATCCGTGACTGGTGCATCTCGCGGCAGCTGTGGTGGGGGCACCGCATCCCGGTCTGGTACCGCGGCGAGGAGATGGTGGTGTCGCTCGAGCAGCCCGCGGGCGAAGGCTGGACGCAGGACGAGGACGTGCTCGACACCTGGTTCTCGTCCTGGCTGTGGCCCTTCGCCATCCTCGGCTGGCCCGAGGAGACCGAGGACCTCGAACGCTTCCACCCGAACTCGCTCATGGTCACCGGGGCCGACATCATCTTCTTCTGGGTCGCGCGCATGGTCATGGCCGGGATCGAGTTCCGCGGCGAGGTGCCGTTCCAGCACGTCTACTTCACCAGCATCGTGCGCGACGCGCAGGGCCGGAAGATGTCGAAGACGCTGGGCAACTCGCCCGACCCGATCAAGATCATGGACCACTACGGCGCCGACGCCGTGCGCTTCACGCTCATCTACCTGACGCCCACGGGCCAGGACCTGGTGTTCGACGAGAAGCGCGTCGAGACCGGGCAGTTCTTCGCGAACAAGGTATGGAACGCGGCCCGCCTGGTGCAGATGCGGCTCGGGGACGAGGACCTGTCGAAGGTGCGCGAGTCGTCACTCCGGCTCACGCTCGCCGACCGCTGGATCCTGTCGCGCTACGCCAACGCGGTGAAGAACTTGACGCGGAACCTGAAGACCTACCGCTTCAACGAGGCGGCGAACACGATCTACCAGTTCGCCTGGGCCGAGTACTGCGACTGGTACCTCGAGATGGCCAAGCCGCGCTGGGCCGAGGACGCCGATCCGGCGGACCGCCGCACGGCGCGCTGGGTGTCGTGGAAGGTGCTGGACGGCATCCTGCGCCTGCTGCACCCGTTCATGCCGTTCGTCAGCGAGGAGATCTGGCAGGCGCTGCCGCACGAAGGAGAGACCCTGGCGCTGGCGGCGTGGCCGCGCGCGAAGAAGACCTGGTTCGATGCCGAGGTCGAGCGACAGGTCAGCTTCCTGCAGGAGCTGGTGGTGGCGGTGCGCAACCTCCGCGCCGAGAACAAGGTCGCACCCGGCCGGCCGGTGGCGGTGGTGGTGCGCGGCGAAGCGGCGCAGCTCGACATCATCGAGAAGCTCGCCGAGCAGATCCGGCCGCTGGCGAGGATCGAGAGCCTCACGCTCGTCCGCGACGGCTCCCGCCCGCGCGTGGCCGCCTCCGCCGTGGTGCAGGGCGCCGAGGTCTTCCTGCCGCTCGAGGGCCTCATCGACCTCGATGCCGAGCGCGAACGCCTGGTGCGCGAGGCCGACCGGCTGCTTCACGATCTCGAGGGCACGCGCAGGAAGCTCCTCAATTCGGAGTTCCTCGCCAAGGCCAAGCCCGAGGTCGTCGAGCGCGAGCGCCAGCGCCTCGCCCAGCTCGAGGAGACCCTCGAGAAGCTGAAGAAGGCGCAGGAGTCGTTGCGGGTGGTCCGGGGCTAGCCTGGACTATTCACGAGCCGCGTCGCGTGAATGCGGGATGACCGTGGGATGCCGCTTCAGCGCGTCCCCGCCCGCCGGTAGTGGCGCGTGAAGACGCGGCCGCCCGGGGACGGCCAGGTCCGATCCTCGACCAGCGTCCTGCCCTCCGCGGCCACGCGCTCCGTCCGCCGCTTCAGCTCGTGCCGGGACTCCGAGCTGAGGCTGCGCGACACGACCCAGACCTCGTCGAAGCCGGCAGAGCGCACGCGCGCGGCGGCGGCCGCTTCGTCCAGTTGCGCCGGCGTGAGGTGCCCCGAGAACGGCGCTTCGGCGTGCGAGACCTCGAAGGCCGGCAGCGGGGTCGCCAGCCTGGAGTCGTAGAACGCGAAGGGGTCCACGTCGAACAACACGAGGACGCAGGTGCGCGCGGGCGCGCTCGCCGTGGCGATGTGCCCCACCACGCCCCGCCAGTTCTCCTTCCCGTGGTCGCGGTCATAGTGCGCGACCCCGAACAGGTACATCAGGAGGAGCAGGACGCTCCAGGCGGCTCCCAGCGCGCGCGGTCGCAGACGCACCAGGCCGTGAGCCAGCAGCACGACGACCATGGGGGAGAGGAAGACGAAGAAGCGCGGGAGCCAGAGCGGTACCCAGGGCGAGACCGCGAGCACCGCGGCCGGCGGCAGCAGCAGGCCGGCCAGCGTGAGCCGCAGCATCGGCCCGCGCGGTGCGGGCCCGGCCAGTCCGCCGAGCGCGCGCACGAGCGGCACCCCCACGAGCACGACCAGCAGGAGCCAGGCGAGCGGCCGGGGCAGCCAGGCCTCGAGCCCCGGCAGGGTCATCCCCGGTTCGCGGGTGACGATGGGCCCCGGTGCCAGGAACAGCGTGCGCACGACCTGGACGAGACCGTGCGGTCCCGGCGCCGTGACGTACCAGTGGGTCTCGTCGAGCCCCGCGCCCCGGCCCCAGCTCGCGAGGACCCAGGGCAGGCAGAGCGCGGCCACGACGAGCTGCGCCCGGAGCCACGGGACGAGCCGGCGCCGCGCGGCCGGGCTCAGGAGCACGAGGGCGGCCTGCACGCCGACGCCGAGCAGCGCGATGCTCTGCGTCCACATTCCGAGCACCGAGGCCAGAACGTAGGGGAACCACGCGCGCGGACGGCCCAGGAGCACGGCCCGCGCGAAGAAATGGAGCGCGCCGACCATGAAGAGCGCGACCAGCACGTAGCTGCGCGCTTCCTGCCCGTACATGATCTGGAAGGGTGAAACGGCCAGCAGCGCTGCCGCGAGCGTGGCTTCGCCGCGCCCCGCGAACAGGCGCGCGAAACGGTAGGTGGCCCAGACGAGCAGCACGGAGGCCAGAGCCGAGACGAGCCGGAGCTGGACCTCGCCCTGCCCGAGCCGGAGCGCCAGCGAGGTGAGCAGGTAGTAGAGCGGCGGGCTCTCCTCGCGTTCGGCGCAGCGGCGCACGAGCGTCCCGAAGGAGGCTGCGGCCGCGGTCCAGGTCGAGCCCTCGTCGGTCCAGACGCTGCGCATGCCGAGGTGGTAGAGACGCAGGGCCAGCGCGCCCGCCAGCACGGCCGGCAGGGCGAGCCTGTCCGTCCCGTCCCGCCGCGCCCTGCCGGGCGCCACGGCCGTCATGCCGAGGTGCCCCGCAGGTGGTCCACGATCCGCTCGCCGGCGTGGCCGTCGCCGAACGGATTGGCCCAGCCGCCGCGCCGCGGGAGCATCTCCCGCGCGCAGGCCACGATGCGGTCCGGATCGGCGCCCGCCAGCACGTTGGCGCCCACCTCGACCGACTCGGGCCGCTCCGTGTTGTCGCGCAGCGTGACGCAGGGAACGCCCAGGCAGCAGGCCTCCTCCTGCAGGCCGCCGGAGTCCGTCAGCATGAGCGCCGCCTCGGCGTGGAGCCCGAGGAAGTCGAGGTAGCCCAGCGGTGGCAGCACCCGCAGCCCGTCGGTGAGCCGGGCGTCGAGCGTGGCGATGCGCGCCTGCGTGCGCGGGTGGAGCGCGGCGAGCACGACCAGGTCGAGCGCGGCCGCCACCGCCGCGAGGCCGCGCAGGCACCCGCGCAGCCGGGACGGGTCCTCCACGTTCTCCGCGCGATGCAGGGTGGCCAGCGCGAAGCGGCGCGGAGCGACCTCGAAGCGTTCGAGAAGACCGGGCTGCCGCGCCCGCTCGCGCTGCAGCAGCAGTTCGTCCACCACCGTGTTCCCGGTGACGAGGATGCGCTCGTCCGGGATGCCCTCGCCCAGCAGGATGGAGCGCGTCTTCGCGGTCGGGGCGAAGAGGTGGTCCGCGAGGTGGTCGGTGAGGATGCGGTTGAGTTCTTCGGGCATCCCGCGGTCGTAGGAGCGCAGTCCCGCCTCGACATGCCCGACCCGGATCCCGGCCTTGTTGGCGGCCAGCGCGGCGGCCAGCACCGAGTTCGTGTCGCCCTCGACCAGTACGACGTCGGGGCGGTGCTCGGCGAGCACCGTCTCCATGCCGCTCATGGTCATGGCGAGCTGGTAGGTCTGCGTGCCCGAGCCGACCTCGAGGTTGACGTCGGGGGCGGGCAGGTCCAGCTCGGCGAAGAACACGCCATCCATCTCGAAGGAATAGTGCTGGCCGGTATGGAGCAGCACGCAGGGCACGCCCCGGGCGCGGCAGGCGCGCACGAGCGGTGCCATCTTGATGATCTCGGGCCGCGTGCCGACGACGATGGCGGGCTTCACGCGGCGGGTCTCGGCACGGTCCTGAAGCGCGGGTTCACGCGCCGGAGCCGCGGGTCGGCGGCCGCCTCGCGGGCATGCTGCTCGAGCGTCAGCACCCGGAAGTGGGCCGCGAGCTGGCTCACGGCGTCGCCCACGACCGCAAGCTTCCGTTCCGCGGAAAGGCTCATGCCCGGGAAGAAGGCCAGGGCCTCGACGTCCTCGCGGCCCAGGAAATCGAGCGAGTGGAGCAGCAGCGACGGCTGAGCCCCGCTCATCCGGCACAGGCGCAGGGCGGTGGCGAAGTAGGCCGACGCGAGCGCCGGCGAGTAGCTGCTCAGGTAGACCAGGTAGCTGAAGTGGATGGGCACCCGCAGCAGCGGCATGGTCGTGACCGGGATCTCCACCATCCCGCCGTCCTCGAGCGCCCAGCGGTACGGGCGGTTGGGGCGCAACCCCTCGCGCAATGTGCCGAAGAGCGCGGCGCGCTGCCGCTTCTCCGCGGCGCTCAGCCGCGCCGTCATGAAGTAGTAGGCGCGGGCCAGGGGCCCGAGGAAGGTCGGGAAGGTGGAGGCGTCGTACTGGTATCCGCGCCGCGCGAGCACGCGCAGCGTGGCGGCCGAAAGGCTGAAGCCCGGGCCGCGGAACCCGACGGGCCGCCGTCCGGTGGCCGCCTCGATCACCTCTTCGGCCGAGGCCAGCTCGGCCTCGATCTCGGCCTCCGAGTACAGGTGCAGCCAGGGCTGGTGGTGGAAGGAGTGGTTGCCGATCTCGTGCCCGGCGAGCGCCAGCGCCCGCAGCGGTCCACGGTTGGGCTCCAGCGCCGCGTCCTGTCCCACGACGAAGAAGCTGATCGTCAGGTTCCGCCCGGCCAGGAAGTCCAGGATGCGCGGGATCACGAGCGGCAGGTAGGTGGGGAAGGACTCCCAGCCCCGGTCGCCGTGGGTCTTCATGTACGACCACTGGTTGTCGAGGTCGAGCGACAGGCTGGCGACAGGCTTCATGGCGCCGCAGGATGCGGTCGGTGCCGGGACAAATCAAGCCGGATGACGCCGGGAGCCCGGATCGATCCCTCCCGGGCCCGCGGACGCGCAGCCATCATGGCCGCGCCGGTCCGCCCGCTTCGTCCGGCGCGTAACGGTACAGGTAGCGGGGCCAGCCGTGATTCCATCGCTTCGGCAGGCCCTGCAGCCCCGCGAACCGGTCCCCCAGATCGGCATCCAGCACGTAGTACGGACTCAGGATCCTCAGACAGGGGAGGACGTCGAGCGGGCGGTTCGTGAGGATGTAGGCCCTCCCCGGCGGGTGGATCGCGGGGGCCAGAGCGGCACGGACGGCCTGCGGCCCCTTGCCGCCGGCGCGCATCATGTCGTCCAGGGTGGTCCAGTGGGCCGCGGGGACGAACCGGTAGTCGCCCGGCAACTGCCCGATCCACGGCGCATACACGCTGCCCGGCAGGGCGCGGAGCATGCGGATGAGGGCCGCGTACTGATCGTCTGCATGCCGCGATGGGATGACGCTCCTCGGGCTGTAGAGGAGCATCGCGAACGACAGGAAGAGCGCCAGCCGCTCGAGCCGGATGCCGCGCGCCGGCACGGGCCGCGCGCCGAGGGCATGCAGCCCCAGGGCCCCGACCAGGATGGTCCAGACCCCGAGCGGGATGAAGACGTTGTCGGACGAGCCCGGGTCCAGCGCCCCCATGAAGGCGGTGAGGACGGCGAACGGGAACTGGAAGTGCCAGGCGCTCAGCCTTCTCCGGTCCGTCCGCGCCAGATGGAGGATCAGGAGCACGGCCGAGGCGAGCAGGACGCCGTAATACCTGGCGAAGAACATCAGCGGTCTGACGAACGTGCCCGAATCGAGCTGGCTCCAGCCCCGCGGCATCTCCCACGTGTAGTAGTGGAACCCGGGACCGAACAGCGCGGTCCCCGCGAAGATGTGGAGCGCGGGACCGAGCAGCAGCAGTGCCAGCCAGTACATCCACGAGCGCGCCCACCCCTCACGCCAGGTCAGGAACAGGGCCCCGCCGAGGGCGAAGCAGGCGCCATGCTGCTTGAACCAGAATGAGGCGATCAGCAGGAGCAGGCCCGCCCACCTCCCGAGGCGCGAGCGGCCCTGATCGAGCAGCCAGGTCCCGAGCAGGGCGGTGAAGATCAGCCAGGAATCGGAGTGGGCCGTGTCCAGGTAGGCATCCATGGCGCGGTAGGCCGCCGCGAACAGCCCGGCGGTCAGGAGCCCCCACGACGAGGAGCCCGTCCTCCTGGCGACGACGAGGTAGAGGATCAGCGTGGAGCCCAGCGTGGCGAGGATGGAGAACAGCCGCAGCGCGAACAGCCCCGGCCCCAGGAGCCAGGTCATGGGGAGGACCGCGAAGTAGTAGAGCGGGTTGTAGGCCAGCGCCACGAAACCGGACTGCACGGCGTCGTAGATCGGCTGGTGCCGCAGCGCCCGCAGGACGTGCTGCAGGACCGTGAATTCCATCAGGTCCAGGGTGAAGGGAAAGCGCGCGTGGGTGACCCACAGGAACATCACGAACAGGATGTTCCCGGACGCCAGCGCTCCCAGCATCCAGGAGATCCCGCGGCTGATGCGGGCCCGGCGCCCGAGAGGCGACGCCTCGAGGACCGCGAGGACCGATGCGATGGCCGCCAGGGCCAGCCAATACCGGAGGGGGAGGTGCGTTCAGCGCTCCTTGGAGGCAGGTCGTGACCGGGCCGTCCGACGGGCGGCCCGCTGCGGTCCCGGGGAGGATGGGGCGAGCGCCGGCCCAAATCAAGCTGGCGTGCTTCGCCACGGGTGCCGACAATGGTATAAGGTGCGCTTGCGAACCGCCCCCGGGTCGCGGCCCGGGTTGCCGCCTGCCTTCCGTGCTCGCAGGGCCCGGGAGTCATCGTACCGGTAGAGTGGGATCTCGCGCGGCGGGCCGACCTCGCGGATCTCCACCGGGAGACTGATCCATGACCCTTGCCGAGTCGCCTTCCAGGCCCGTGGGTGAGACGCCGGCAGCGTGCCAGGAGGCCGGCAGGTCCCTGGTTTCGATCGTCGTCCCCGCCTTCAACGAGGCCGATGGCCTCGAGCGCAACCTCACGGCCGTGTGCCGTTACATGGAGACGCTCGAGGACGCCTGGCGCTGGGAGCTGGTCGTCGTCGACGACGGCAGCACGGACGACACCGGCCGGCTGGCGGACGAGTTCGCGCGCGTGCGCGGCAACGTCCACGTCCTGCACCACCTGACCAACTTCGGTCTGGGCCAGGCGCTGCGTTCCGGGTTCAGCCACTGCCGCGGCGACTACGTCGTGACGCTCGACATGGATCTGAGCTATGCGCCCGAGCACATCGGTGCCCTGCTCGAGCGGATCCGCGCCAGCGGGGCCAAGGTCGTGGTGGCGTCCCCGTACATGAAGGGCGGGCGGGTCTCGAACGTGCCCTGGTTCCGGCTACTGCTGAGCGCGTGGGCGAACCGCTTCCTGTCCATGGCCACGAACCACAGCGTCTCCACGGTGACCGGCATGGTCCGGGCCTACGACGGCCCCTTCCTGCGCTCGCTGAGCCTCAAGTCCATGTACACGGAGATCAACCCGGAGGTCATCTACAAGGCGCTGCTGCTGAACGCCCGCATCGACGAGATCCCGGGGCACCTCGACTGGGCACTCCAGCGCGCGCCGGGGACGGTCCGGCGCTCCAGCGCCCGGGTGAAGCGCCAGACCCTGCAGGTGCTGCTCGCGGGCTTCCTCTTCCGCCCGGTCATGTTCTTCATCCTCCCGGGCACGCTGATCCTGCTGTTCTCGCTCTACACCAACGCCTGGATGTTCATCCATTTCTTCGAGCAGTACGGCACGCTGTCCAGGATCCGGGGCTTCGAGGACCGGGCGACGGCGGCGGTGGGGGCCGCCTTCCAGCAGTATCCCTACACCTTCATCATCGGCCTGATGAGTCTGATCCTGGCGGTCCAGCTTCTGAGCCTCGGGATCGTGGCTCTGCAGAACCGGGAGTACTTCAAGGAGATGTTCTACCTTGGCACGCGAATCCAGCGATTCACCAGGGAACACCGCAAGGAGAATACGGATGACTGAGCCTGTGAATGCACCGAAGCCCATGACGCTGCCGTCGGACCAGGACGCCTCGGGGCGGACTCTGGGGGACGAGGAGATCGCCGCCCTTACCGCCGTCATCAAGAGCGGTCACCTCTGGACCAACCGCGGGACCACGGGCAAGGCGCTCGAGGAGCAGTTCGCGCAGATGATGGGCGTGAAGCACGCGTACGCGGTGACGTCGGGGACGGCGGCCCTGCACGCGGCCGTCGCCGCGATCAACCCCAATCCCGGGGACGAGATCATCACGACCTCGATCACCGACATGGGCGCGCTGACGCCGATCCTCTACCAGGGCGCCATCCCGGTGTTCGCCGATGTGGACCCCGTCACCTACAACCTGACGGCGAAGACCATCGAGCGCTGCCTGAGCCCGCGCACGAAGGCCATCATGGTCACGCACCTGTTCGGCAATCCCTGCGACATGGACGAGATCATGGCGCTCGCCGATGCGCACAAGATCCCGGTGATCGAGGATTGCGCCCAGTCCTACCTCGCCCGCGCGAACGGCCGGCTGGTCGGGACCATCGGCGCGATCGGCTGCTTCAGCCTGCAGCAGGGCAAGCACATCACTACCGGCGAGGGCGGGCTCGTCGTCTCGAGCGACCCGGCGCTGGCGCGCCGCGCGTTCCTGTTCATCAACAAGGCGTGGGGCTACGGCGACCAGAACCCGGACCACTACTTCCTGGCGCTGAACTACCGCATGAGCGAGCTGCAGGGCGCGGTGGCGGTGGCACAGCTGCCGAAGCTCGCGGGCGTGGTCAAGGCGCGCGTCGCCCTGGCCGACGCGATGACCGCCCGCCTGAAGGGCATGGACGGCGTCGAGACGCCCTACGTGAACCCGAAGAACCTCCACACCTACTGGAAGTACTGCCTGCGGGTGGACGGCGCGAAGATCGCCGACGGCGCGGTGGGGCTGGCGAAGGTGCTGAAGGACAAGGGCGTCGCCTCGGGGCCGCGCTACATCCAGAAGCCCTCGTTCATGTGCGAGGTCTTCCAGAAGCAGCGCACCTTCGGCGACAGCCGCTGGCCGTTCACGCTGGCGCGGCCGGAGGCGGTGAACTACGACCGCGCGCTGTTCCCCGGGACCTACGAGGCGCTGGAGAAGGTGCTCGTGCTGCCGTGGAACGAGCGCTACACCGAGGCGCACCTGGACTTCCTCGCGACCTCGATCCGCGACGCCGCGGCGCTGGCGAAGAAGTGACGGGCGCCATGACCAGGAGACTGGATTTCGGGCTCGTCGGGGCGGGGGCCATCGCGCAGACCTACGCGCCGGCCTTCGAGCAGTGCGAGACCGCGCGGCTGGTGGGGGTCGCCGATTCGCGGGCGGAGGCCGCCGCCGCGCTGGCCGAGCGGCTGAAGTGCCCGGCCTTCGCCTCGTACCAGGCGCTGGGCGACGGCGCGAAGCTCGACGCCGTCGTCATCTCGACGCCGCCGGACCGCCATCCGGAGATCGCCATCCACTTCCTGCAGCGCGGCGTGCACGTGCTGTGCGAGAAGCCCTTCAGCCTCGACTCGCAGAGCGCCCGCGCGATGGTGGCCGCGGCCGCGAAGTCGGGGGCCCTGCTGACCATGGCCTCGAAGTTCCGCTACGTCGACGACGTGGTGAAGGCGAAGAGCCTGCTGGCCTCCGGCGCCCTGGGCGAGATCGTGCTGTTCGAGAACGCGTTCACCTCGCGCGTGGACATGTCGTCACGCTGGAACTCCGATCCCCGCGTCAGCGGCGGCGGCGTGCTGGTGGACAACGGCACGCACTCGGTGGACATCATGCGCTACCTGCTCGGTCCGATCGGCGAGGTGCAGGTGGTGGAAGGCAAGCGGATCCAGGGGCTGAAGGTCGACGAGACCGTCCACGTCCACGCGCGCAGCGTGAGTGGGGTCGACGGGACCATCGACCTGTCCTGGAGCATCAACAAGGAGCTGGAGCGCTACATCAGCCTCTACGGCTCGGCCGGCACGGTGCTCGTCGGCTGGAAGGAGTCCAGGTTCCGGCCGGCCACGAGCCGGGAGTGGGTGCCGATCGGCAAGGGCTACGACAAGTTCCAGGCGTTCCGCAGCCAGATCGACAACTTCTCGCGCGCGGTCGCCGGGGAGGAGGCCCTGCTGATCACGCCCGAGGACGCGATCGCCTCCGTCGAGGTGATCGAGGCGGCCCGGATCTCGCTCGCCGAGAACCGCTGGGCGCCCGTGGGGGGCAAGCCATGAGCGCGCGCATCCATCCCACCGCCCTGATCGAGGAAGGCGTCGAGATCGGGGCCGGCAGCTCGATCTGGGACAACGTGCACATCCGGCACGGGGCGCGGATCGGCGAGGAGTGCATCGTCGGCGAGAAGAGCTACATCGCCTACGACGTGCGCATCGGGAACCGCGTGAAGATCAACGCGATGGTCTACATCTGCGCGGCGGTGACCATCGAGGACGGCGTCATGATCAGCGCCTCCACGACCTTCACGAACGACCGCTTCCCGCGGGCCTGCACGAACGACCTGCGGAGCCTCAAGCCCTCCGAGCCCGACGAGCACACGCTGCCCACGCGGGTGAAGGAGGGAGCCACCCTGGGCGCGGCGTGCACGGTCGGCAACGACCTGTCGATCGGGCGCTTCGCCATGATCGGCATGGGCGCGCTGGTGACCCGGAGCGTCCCGGACTTCCACCTGGCCATCGGCAGCCCGGCGCGCTCGATCGGCTGCGTGTGCCGCTGCGGGCAGCCGTTCCTGCGCTTCCCCACGCCGGGCGGGCGCGGCGCCAGCGGCGAGTTCACCTGCACGGTCTGCGGGCTGAAGTACGCGGTGCGGGACGGGCTGGTCACGGAGGTGGCACCGCCCGCGTGAGGGTCGCTTGACCTCGGCAGGCGGGAGGCCGGGCAGCGCCCAGGCCGCGCGACGCTGGGGCGTCGTGGGCGGGGGCATGCTCGGGCTGACGCTCGCCCACCGGCTCGCGCAGCGGGGCCTGGACGTCACCGTCTTCGAGGGCGCGGACCGCCTGGGCGGGCTCGCCAGCGCCTGGGGCCTGGGCCCGATCACCTGGGACCGCCACTACCACGTCACGCTGTTCTCCGACACCGCGCTGCGCGGGCTGCTCGGCGAGCTGGGCCTCGAGCGGGAGCTGCGCTGGGTGCGGACCCGGACGGGGTTCTACACCGGTGGCCGGCTCTACTCGATGTCCGACGCGTTCGAGTTCCTGCGCTTCCCGCCGCTGGGGCTCGTGGACAAGGCACGGCTGGCCCTGACCATCCTGCACGCCTCCCGGATCCGCGACTGGAAGGACCTCGAGCGGATCCCCGTGGCCGACTGGCTGCGCCGCTGGTCGGGCCCACGCACGCTCGAGAAGATCTGGCTGCCCCTGCTGCGCGCCAAGCTGGGGGAGGGCTACAAGGAGACCTCGGCCGCATTCATCTGGGCGACCATCGCACGGCTCTACGCGGCCCGCCGCAGCGGCCTGGGCGAGGAGCGCTTCGGCTACGTGCCCGGCGGCTACGCGCGCGTCCTCGAGCGCTTCGGCGAGGTCCTCGCGGCCGAAGGCGTGCGGGTGCACCTGGGCCGCCCGGCGCGCCGGGTCGAGCGGCAGGCGGGTGGCGGGATCGCCGTCGAATCCGCGGACGGCGCGCGCGACGTCTTCGATGCCGTCATCGTCACCCCGGCGACACCCATCGCGGCCCGGCTCGTCGCCGGGCTCGAGGACGACGAGCGCGCGCGGCTCGAGGCGGTCCGCTACCAGGGGATCGTCTGCGCCTCGCTGCTGCTCAAGCGGCCACTGGGCGGTTTCTACGTCACGAACATCACCGACGACTGGGTGCCCTTCACGGGCGTGATCGAGATGACCGCGCTGGTGGACCCGGCGCAGTTCGGCGGGAACACGCTGGTCTATCTGCCGCGCTACGTGCCGCCGGGTGACCCGCTCTTCACCCGCTCCGACGCCGAGATCCAGGAGACGTTCATGGCGGCGATCGGGCGGATGTACCCCGGCCTCGGGCCGCCGGACCTGCTGGCCTTCCGGGTCTCGCGGGTCCCGTACGTGTTCCCCATCCCGACCCTGGGCTATTCGGACCGCGTGCCCCCGATGAGCACCTCGATCCCGGGCGTGCACGTCGTGAGCTCGGCTCACATCGTCAACGGAACGCTCAACGTCAACGAGACGGTCCAACTGGCCGAGCGGGCGGTGGAGCGCCTGACCGGAGCCTCCCGCCCGGGCTGAGCGCGGCCGGCCGGGAATCCGCCTGCGAGCGTCCGGGCCCGGATCGACCACGGCGGGAATCCCTCCGCGAGCGTCCGGGCCCGGACAGAGCGCGGCGGGAATCCCTCCGCGAGCGTCCGGGCCCGGACAGAGCGCGGCGGGAATCCCTCCGCGAGGACGCTGCGCGCGGCCATCCTGGCCGTGCTCGCTCCCGGGCAATCCCCCGGCCGCCGCATCCTGCGTCGGCCGGGGCCCGGACCCTCGCTGCGGGGTCCCCGCCGCGCTCAGTCCGGGCCCCGCCACCACGGGGAGGTCCGCGCCCACAGGAATGAAAGCCCCCGGTTGGCGTAGGATGTCCGTGCATCCACCCTCGACCCCGGAGGAACCATGAAGCGATGCCTCGTCGTGTCCTTGCCCGCCGTCGGGCTCCTGCTGGCGCTGGCCGCGGTCGCCGCGGCCGCCAGCCCCGCCGTCACCGTCTACACCCGTGACCTCGGCTTCGTGCGCGAGACCCGCGCGCTGGAGCTGGCGGGCGGGCGCGACACCGTGCGGCTCTCGGACCTGCCCGAGCGGCTCGACTTCTCCTCGGTGCGGCTCGTCCCTGCGGGCGCGGCGCGCGTCACCCGGCTCGCCTACCGCTGGGACGTGGCGAGCGGCGATGCCTTCCTCGAGAACGCGGTCGGCAAGCGCGTGAGCGTCAACTCGCGCGGCGACCGGGTGACCGAGGGGACGCTGGTCACGAGCGACGGCTCGTGGCTCGTGGTGCGCGCCGACGACGGTTCGCTCTCGACCCTCGCGCGCAGCGCGGTCGAGGCCGTGCGGCTGGCCACACCGGCGGCGCGGCTCTCGCTGCGGCCCACGCTGGAAGCCGTGATCGAGGACGGCAGGCGCGGGAGCGCCGACCGCCGAGCTGTCCTATCTGACCGGCGGGCTCTCCTGGAGCGCCGAGCACACCGTGGTGCGACGGGGCGAGCGCGAGGCGGTCTGGTCGGCCACCGTGACCGTGCAGAACTCCACCGGCCGGGACTACGTGGACGCCACGCTCAAGCTCGTGGCGGGCGAGCCCAGGCGCGATCAGGCGCGGCTGATGCCCGCGATGCGGGCCATGGCGATGGACGGCGAGATGAAGATGGCAGGCGCCCCCGACCTCTCGGAGGAGAGCTTCGCCGAGTACCACCTCTACACCCTGGGCCGCCCGGCCACGCTGCGCGGACGCGAGCAGCAGTCCTTCACCCTGATCGAGCCGCGCGTCGTGAAGGTGACGCCGCGCTACGTCTACCGTGGCGGCGATGCGCGCGGCGTGATGAGCCAGATGCAGATCGTGGACTCGAAGGAGGCCGGGCTCGGCCTGCCCGCTGCCGGCCGGGCGCGTGCGCTTCTACGAGGTCGACCCGGCGGGCGCTCCGCAGTTCACCGGCGAGAGCAGCATCAAGCACACGCCGGAGGGGGAGAAGCTCGAGCTTGAGGTCGGGGCCGCGTTCGACCTCAAGGCGGAGCGCCGCGACCTGTACAACAAGCGCATCAGTGATCGCGAGCGCGAGTACTCGGTCGAGATCAGGCTGCGCGACCACAAGAAGAACGACGTCGTGATCGTCGTACGGGAGAGCGTGGGCGGGGACACCGAGATCACCCAGAAGACCCACGAGTTCACGCGCAAGGACGCCAACACGATCGAGTTCGCGATCCCCGTCGCGGCCGGGAAGGAAGCGGTGCTGAGCTACACGGCACGCGTGCGGTACTGAGCGGGGGCGCCGGCCGCACCGGGAGGCCCCCCCGGCGCGGGCGAAGAGGCGGCGGTGCCCCGGGGTGGCGGTGGGCGAGCGGAGGCACCATGCGCTCGCCCACCGCCACCCCGGGGCACCGCGCACACGCGCGCGGTCCCCGCTCGACCCTTCGCCCCGGCTCGGGTAGCATCGCGCGGCCATGTCCTTCCAGCTCCACCGTCCGTTCGCCGCCCGAGGGTGACCAGCCCGAGGCCATCCGCCAGCTGGTGGAGGGTCTGCGCCGCGGCGACCGCCACCAGACCCTGCTGGGGGTGACCGGCTCGGGCAAGACCTACACGGTCGCCAACACCATCGCCGAGTGGGGCCGGCCCACGCTGGTCATCTCGCACAACAAGACGCTGGCGGCCCAGCTCTACGGGGAGTTCCGGCAGTTCTTCCCCGAGAACGCGGTGGGCTACTTCATCTCGTACTACGACTACTACCAGCCCGAGGCCTACGTCCCCTCGACCAACACCTACATCGCCAAGGACGCCAGCATCAACGAGGACATCGACCGGCTGCGCCTGCAGGCCACCTCGATGCTGCTCGAGCGCGAGGACGTCATCATCGTGGCCAGCGTCTCGTGCATCTACGGCCTGGGCACGCCCGAGGACTGGCGGGGCATGCGCCTGGACGCGCGCGCCGGGGAGCGCCTGACGCGCCAGCAGATCCTCGAGAAGCTGGTGGGGATCCAGTACACGCGCAACGACATCGAGGTCGGGCGCGGCTGCTTCCGGGTGCGTGGCGACGTCATCGAGGTGCACCCGGCCTACGAGGACGTCATCGTGCGCATCGAGCTGGACGACGACCTGGTGGCGCGCCTCTCGGCGGTGGACCCGGTCACGGGGCACGTGCAGCGCCGCATGGACCGGCTGGCGCTCTACCCGGCCAAGCACTTCGTCACGCCCGAGCCGCGGATGAAGGCCGCGATGGGGGGCATCCGCGCGGAGCTGCGCGAGCGGCTCGAGGTCTTCCGGCGCGAGGGCAAGCTGCTCGAGGCCCAGCGCCTGCAGCAGCGGACCGAGTACGACCTCGAGATGCTGGGAGCCATCGGCACCTGCCCCGGCGTCGAGAACTACTCGCGGCACCTCTCGGGGCGCGCGCCGGGGGAGCGGCCGGGCTGCCTGCTCGACTACTTCCCGAAGCAGGCCGACGGCTCGCCCGATTTCCTGCTGGTGATCGACGAGTCGCACGTCACGGTGCCGCAGATCGGCGGCATGTACGAGGGCGACCGCTCGCGCAAGCAGACGCTGGTGGACTTCGGCTTCCGCCTGCCCTCGGCGCTCGACAACCGGCCGCTGCGCTTCGCCGAGTTCCAGGAGCAGGTCGGGCCGACGCTCTACATCTCGGCCACGCCCGCGGACTACGAGCTGCAGAAGTGCCGGGGCGTGGTGGTCGAGCAGGTCATCCGGCCCACCGGCCTGGTGGACCCCGAGGTCGTGGTCAAGCCGGTGGGCAACCAGGTGGACGACCTGCTCGAGGAGATCCGCGTGCGCGTGGCGCGCCGCGAGCGCGTGCTGGTGACCACGCTCACCAAGCGCATGTCCGAGGACCTCACCGACTACCTGGACGAGAACGGCGTGCGGGTGCGCTACCTGCACAGCGACATCGACGCGCTCGAGCGGGTCGAGATCCTGCGCGGCCTGCGCCTCGCCGACTTCGACGTGCTGGTCGGCATCAACCTGCTGCGCGAGGGCCTCGACCTGCCCGAGGTGACGCTGGTCGCGATCCTCGACGCCGACAAGGAGGGCTTCCTGCGCTCGGAGCGCTCGCTCATCCAGACCGCCGGGCGCGCGGCGCGCAACGTGAACGGGCGCGTCATCCTCTACGCCGACCGGGAGACCGACTCGATGCGGCGCGCGCTCGAGGAGACCCGGCGGCGGCGCGAGAAGCAGCTGGCCTGGAACGCCGCGCACGGCATCACGCCGCGGACCATCGTGAAGAGCGTGGACCAGGTGATGCAGGCCACGGGCGTGGCCGACGCCGTCCGCGGCGGGGCGGAGGACCTCTCGGGGTTCCTCTCGGCGGTCGAGCGCGACGACCCGCGCGAGCTGATCGCGCGGCTCGAGGCCGACATGCTGGACGCGGCCCGCAAGCTCGAGTTCGAGCGCGCGGCCTCGCTGCGCGACCGCATCGACGAACTGAAGTCCACGCTGGCGGGCATCGAGAAGCTCGGCGTGAGCGCGGCCGTGGGGCCCGCCCGTCCGCGCGAACGCTCCGGCACCGAGCCCCGGCGCCGCTCCCACCGCTTCGGGAAGGACCGCTAGATGCTCGACGCCATCGCCCTGCCGCTCGTCAAGTACGCGCTCTCCGAGGACGTGGGCACCGGGGACATCACCACCCTCAACGCCATCCCCTCCGGCGTGAACGCGCGCGCGGTGATCGTGACGCGCGAGGACGGCGTGGCGGCCGGGATCGACGTCGCGCGCCTCACCTTCCGCGAGGCCGAGCCGCGGCTCAAGTTCCGCCCTCTGGCGGAGGACGGCGACCGGTTGAAGGCGGGCGCGGCGCTGGCCCAGGTCACGGGCGAGGTGGGCGGCATCCTCAAGGCCGAGCGCACCGCGCTCAATTTCCTGCAGCGGCTCTGCGGCATCGCCACGCTGACCCGGCGCTTCGTGGACCAGATCGAGGGCACGGGGGCGACCATCCTCGACACGCGCAAGACCACGCCGGGGCTGCGCTTCCTCGAGAAGTACGCGGTCAAGTGCGGGGGCGGCGACAACCACCGGCTCGCGCTCTGGGACATGTACCTGGTCAAGGACAACCACATCCGGGCGGCGGGCGGGGTGACTGCCGCGCTCGAGCGCATCCTGCGCACGCGCCAGGGCGACCTGCTGCTCGAGGTCGAGGTGGAGTCGCTCGACCAGTTGCGCGAGGCGCTGCGGCCCGAGGTGGACCGGATCCTGGTGGACAACCGTCCGCCGGCCGAGGTGAAGAGCGCGGTCGAGGTGGTGGACGCGTGGTGCCGTGAGCATCCGCCCGACAGCCCGCGCATGACGCCCGGGGTGCGGCGCTGGCCCGAGGTCGAAGTGTCGGGCGGCATCACCCTGGCCACCGCGCGGGCCTACGCGGAGACCGGCGTGGACTACCTCTCGATCGGGGCGCTCACCCATTCGGCGCCCGCCCTCAACCTGAGCCTGGAGATCGAGGACGTTGGCTAGCACCTTCGACCGGGTGCGCTTCGGGTCGCGGCTCACGACGCGGCGGCTGGGCCGCACGCTCGTGGCGCGCGCCGAGGTCGGCTCCACGAACGACGAGGCCTGGGACGCGCTCGCCGTGGGCGCCCCCGATGGCACGGTGGTGGTCGCAGACGCCCAGGCGCGCGGGCGCGGGCGCGCCGGGCGCGCATGGCACACGGCGCCGGGCAAGGCGCTCGCGCTCTCGGTCCTGCTCCACGAGGGCTGCGACCGGCGCCAGCTCGGCGTGCTGCCCCTGGCCGCAGGCCTCGCCGTGGCGCAGGCCCTCGAGTCGCTGGGCGCGGCGCCCGCGCTCAAGTGGCCGAACGACGTGCTGCTCGAGGGCCGCAAGGTGGCGGGCGTGCTGTGCGAGAGCCGGCGGATCCAGGCTCCGCCGGGTTACCCCACGGCCCCGCCCACAGCGGCGGTCGCTCCCGCGGGCGCGCGCGATGCGGCCGTCGTGGGCGTGGGCGTGAACGTCGCGCAGGCCGCCGGCGACTTCCCGCCGGAGATCGCGGAGACCGCGACCTCGCTCGCGCTCGCCGGGGTCGTGACCGACCGCGAGAGCGTGGCGGCCGCGTTCCTGGACGCGCTCGAGACCCGGTGGACGGAGCTGCAGCAGGGCGGGCGCGCGGCGCTGCTCGCCGCCTGGAGCGCACGCGCGGACTTCTGGGGGCGCCCGGTCACCGTGCGCGCGCCCGCGGGCGTGGTGACCGGGATCGCGCGCGCCCTGGACCCGGACGGGGCGCTGGTGCTGGTGCTCGAAGACGGCGCCGAGACCGTGGTGCTGGCGGGCGACCTCGAGGTGGCGGCGGGGGAGGCGCGGTCATGAGCGGGGACCTGCGGCCGGCCGGGGAGATGAGCTTCCTGCAGCACCTCGAGGAACTGCGCAAGGTGCTGACGCGCTCGCTGGTCGCCTGCGCGGTGGGGGCGACCGGCGGCTGGTGGCTGGCCCCGCGCGTGCTCGAGGACATCATCCAGCGCACGGTGAAGCACGTCATCGTGCTCGGGCCGCTGGAGGCCTTCAACGAGCGGCTCAAGCTGGCGTTCATCCTGGGCCTGTGCATCGCGCTGCCCATCGTCTTCTTCCAGATCTGGAGCTTCATCGTCCCGGGGCTCTTCAAGCGCGAGCGCCGGCTCATCCTGCCCATGGCCATGCTCTCGATGGTCCTCTTCGTGGCGGGGGCGGCGTGCTCGTACTTCTACGTCACGCCGCTGGTGGTGCGCGTGCTGGGTGGCTTCATGACCGCGAGCATGCAGGAGCAGATCCGCATCGGCGCCCTGCTCTCGTTCTTCTACAACCTGGCGCTGGCCTGCGGCGTGGTGTTCCAGCTGCCGCTCGTCACCATGACGCTCACGGCGCTCGGGCTGGTCACGCCGGGCTTCCTGCTGCGCCAGTGGCGCTACGCCATCGTGCTCGTGTTCCTGGTCACGGCCATGATCACGCCCGGCGACGTGGTGACGGCCCAGCTCATCATGGGGCTGCCCATGCTCGGGCTCTATTTCCTGAGCGTCGGGCTCTCCTGGCTCGTGGCGCGGCGCCGCCGCAAGCCGGACGCCGGATCCCGCGCCGACATCGTCGAGGAGGGTGACCGTGCCTGAGCGGCGCACACGCCCGCGGTCCGTCCGCGGCGGCCGGCTGCTGACCGTGGACATCGGCAACAGCGATACCGTGGTGGGACGTTTTCGCGGCGCCGCGCTGGACGGGTTCTGGCGGCTGACGAGCGGGCGCCTCACGGCCGACGAGGCGACGCTCCTGCTGGAGCAGCTCCTGGGCCGCGGCCGGGCCGCGCGCCCGCGGGGGGCCGTGCTCTGCTCGGTGGTGCCCAACCTGACGCTGGCCTGGAGCGAAGCGCTCGAGCGCGTCACCGGCCGGGCCCCGCTCGAGGTGACGGCGGAGACGGTGCGCGATCTGCTTCCCATCCGCTACCACGACCCGGGCGCCGTGGGCGCCGACCGCATCGCCAACGCGCTCGCCGCACGCGTCCTGTACGGCACGCCGGCCATCGTCGTGGACCTGGGCACGGCCACCACCTTCGACTGCATCTCCCGCGAGGGCGCCTACCTGGGCGGGGCGATCTCCCCGGGGGTGGGCACCTCGGCCGAGGAGCTGTTCCGGCGCGCCGCGCGCGTGCCGCGCGTCGAGTTGCGGCGGCCGCGCCGCGCGCTCGGGCGCACGACCGAGGAGTCGCTCCGGGCCGGCGTGCTGTGGGGCGCGGCCGGGCTGGTGGACGCGCTGGTGCGCCGGCTCGCGCGCGAGATGAAGGGCAAGCCCAGGGTGATCGCCACGGGGGGCTGGGCGAAGATCGTGGCCCCCGAGTGCGAGACCGTCCAGGCCGTGGACGAGGGGCTCACGCTCAAGGGCATGAGGATCCTCTGGGACGAGCGGTCGTGAGGATCCTGCGGGCGCTGGCGCTGGGGACACTCCTGCTGGCCGTGTCCACGGTGCCGCGGGCCGCGGCGGTGTCGCGCGTACCCGCTGTGCTCCCCGACAGCGCGCGCCTGCTGCACCTCGTCCGCGAGCTCACCGACCCGCGGCTGGAGGGGCGCGGCGTGGGCACCGCCGGGATCGAGCTGGCCGCCGACCTGGTCGAGCGGGAGATGCGCGCGCTCGGGCTCGTGCCCGCCGGGGACGACGGCGGCTGGCAGCCAGGGCTTCGAGGTCACCACCGGCGCCGAGGTCGGCCATCCGACGCTCGCTCGCGCTGGGCGGGACGCTGCACGAGGCGGGCGGCGCCTTCCAGCCGCTCGGCTTCTCGAACAACGGCACGCTCACCGCGCCCGTGGTGTTCGCGGGCTACGGCATCAGCGCGCCGGGCTACGACTACGACGACTACGCCGGGCTCGACGTGCGCGACCGGATCGTGCTCGTGCTCTCGAACGAGCCCGGCGAGCTGGACTCGACCAGCCGCTTCGACGGCACGGTGAACACGCCGTTCGCCGAGCTGCGCACCAAGGCCATCGACGCCCGCGAGCACGGGGCGCTGGGGCTGCTGGTCGTGAACGGCCCGCGCTGGCACGCCGGCGAGCCGGTGCGCAGGCCGCGCGCGGACGGGCAGGGCTACATGTCGAGCGGGCTGCTGGCGGGCTGGCTCGCGGATTCGCTGGGCGAGGCGCTGGTGCGCCGCGCGGGCACGAGCCTGCTCGCCGCCCAGCGGGCGATCGACAGCCTGGGGCGGCCGCGCGGCTTCCCCATCCCCGACTCGGTGACCCTCACGGTGACGCTGGCGCGCACGCGCGCCCGCATCCGCAACGTCGTCGGCCGGCTCCCCGGGCGGGACACCACGCGGGTCCTGGTGGTGGGCGCCCACTACGACCACCTGGGCTTCGGCGGCGAGCGCTCGCTGCGCCCCGACGAGCGCGTCCCGCACCCGGGGGCCGACGACAACGCCTCGGGCACCGCGGCGCTGCTGGGCATCGCGCGGCTGCTCGCCGGCCGCGTTGAGCAGGGCTGGCGGCCGGAGCACGACCTCGTCTTCGCGGCCTTCACGGGCGAGGAGATGGGCATCGTGGGCTCCTCGCACTTCGTGGACCGGCCGCCGCGGCCGATCCAGAGCGTCGAGGCCATGCTCAACCTGGACATGGTGGGGCGCCTCAAGGACGGCAAGCTGATGGTCATGGGGACGGGCACGGCGGCGGAGTTCCCGGCCCTGCTCGAGAACGCGAACCGCGCGGCCGGCTTCGACCTCAGGACCTCCGGCGACGGTTACGGCCCGAGCGATCACTCGTCCTTCTACAAGCGCCAGGTGCCCGTGCTGATGCTCTTCACGGGCGCCCACGCCGACTACCACCGGCCGTCCGACACCTGGGACAGGATCGAAGGGCAGGGCCTGTGGCGCGTGACGCGCTTCGCCGCCGCGCTGGTCGAGTCGCTGGACGCGCGCCCGCGCCCGCACTATCTCAAGGCGAAGGCCGACAGCATGCGCGGGCGCATCGGGGGTGGGGGCGGCTACGGCGCCTACCTCGGCACGATCCCGGACTTCTCGCAGACCGAGGGTGGCGTGCTGCTCTCCGGCGTGCGGGAGGGAAGCCCGGCGGCGCAGGCCGGCCTCGCGCAGGGGGACGTGATCGTGAAGTTCGACGGCGTGCGCATCGACAACCTGTACGATTACGCCTACGCCCTGCGCTCGCGGAAGCCGGGCCAGACGGCGCGGCTCGCCGTAGAGCGCAACGGGAGCCGGATGGAGGTCACCGTGACACTCGGGAAGCGGCCGTGAGGCCGTGGCGGCCTTGAGTCCGGAGGCTGGCGGCCCCAGGCCGGCCGTCGCTCGGGGGCTGCCCGCGCCCGGCATCGCCGCGGTGCTGCTGCTGGCGGTGCTGTTCGTGGCCACGCAGCATCCCGGCGCGCTGACCGTCCCCTTCGTCGGCGACGACTACTTCTCCCTGGACAAGACCCGCGACGCACCCCTTGCGGCCGTGTGGGCGCCGCAGGCCCTGGTGTCGCACTTCTACCGCCCGTGGTCGCGCGAGCTGCACTACTGGGTGCTCCAGCGCCTGTTCGGCCTGCGGGTCGAGCCCTACCACGCCGTCAGCATGGCGTTGTGGGTGGGGATCGTGGCGCTCTACTTCGCGCTCGTCCGGCGTCTCGCGGGGGGGCGCGTCGCCGCGCTCGCCACCGCCGCGGCGATGACGCTGGCAGGCTGGGGCGTGCTCATCGTGTGGGCCCAGGGGGCGCAGGACCTGTGGATGATCCTGTTCGCGCTCGCCTGCTTCCACGCCGTGGCGCGCGGCAGCGTGGCCTGGGCGTGCGTGGCGCAACTGCTCGCGCTCCTCAGCAAGGAGACCGCCGCGCTCCTGCCGCTCATGGTCTTCGTGCTGGAGTGGCGGGTCATGCGGCGCACGCCGGGAGAGGCCCTGAGGCGCACGGCGCCGCTCGCGGCGATCGCCCTGGCGTGGGCCGCGCTGCACCCGCTGCTCGGCGGCCGGCTGTGGTGGCCCCGGCTCGATCCGGTGCTGCCCGGGGTGCATCCCGGCCTCGCGCAGATCGCCGGCGCGCACGCTGCTCGCGGTCGTGAACCTGCACGCCCTGCCCGCGCCGGAGGCCGGGTGGCCGGCGACCCTGCGCCTGGCGCTGCCTGGTGCGGTCGCGGTGGTCGTGCTGGCGGTCTGGGGCCTGTTCGCGGGCAGGGGGCGCGGGGACGCGGCGCGCGGGGCCGCCCCGCGCAGAGCGGCCACCTTCGGCGTGGCCTGGGCGCTGCTGGGCTGGGCGCCGCTCCTGATGCCGACCGTGGCGTGGCACCCGTATCCCATCCTGCTCGGCGCGCTGGGCGCGTGGCTCGCGCTGGCGGTGGCGCTGGTCCGCGCGCCGTGGCCCGCGCTCGCGCTGGTCGGTGCCCTTGGCGTGGCCCGGGCGAGCCTGGCGACGACCCCCTCCGCGGACTGGGGCACGGAGTGGTTCCAGCTCCGGGCCGCGCGGTTCAGCGAGGCCGCGCACGGCGCGTTGCTCCGGCTGCGGCCCGCGCTCCCTCCGCACTCGCGCGTGTTCCTCGGCGGCGTTCCCGGGGGCGTGGGGCTGCTGCCCGGGGACGAGGAGTCGCCGCCCCTGCGCGTGTGGTACCGGGACCGCACGCTGCGCGCCGCGAGCTGGGAGCGCTACGCGCAGCGCCAGGCTGGCGACTCCCTGGGCGAGGACGTCTTCCTCCGCTTCGACTTCGAGGGTGGCTGGCGCGAGGTCGTGAGGGGCGCGGAGGACGTGGCGGCCGAGCGGGCCGGCGCGCCGTCCTGGCGCGCGGACCACGAGCGGCTCGCGGTCGCGCTCTCGCGCGGTGGCGACTGGGCGGCCGCGGCGGTCGAGTACACCAAGCTGGCGCGCGCCTTCCCGGCTGACGCGACGTATCCGTACTACGTGGGGCTCGCGCTCGCGGTGCAGGGCGACAGCCTCGGGGCGGTGGACTGGATCCGGGCGGCGGCGGCGCTGCCCTCGGCGGACCAGGAGATCCGGGCCGCCGCGCGGGCGCTGGTGCCGCGCGTGGGGAGCGCCGGCCCGCGCTGAGCGCGGGCACGGCTGGAGGGCTCATGGGAGATGCGAGGCCGGTCCGGCGCTGGGCCACGCGGGACGTCTGGGCCGTGCCCGGCCTGCTCGCGGCGTTCCTCGCCACCCAGTACGGCTACGCGTGGCGCGTGCCGTTCCTGAACGACGACTTCGTGTTCCTCGACGTCACGCGTGGAGCCTCGTTCCTCTCGCTGTGGTCGCCGCGCCCGGCGGTCTGGCTCTGGTACCGGCCGTGGTCGCGCGAGCTGCACTACTGGACCCTGCAGGGGCTCTTCGGGACGAATGTCGTGCCGTACCACTTCGCGAGCTTCGCGCTGTGGCTGGCCCTCATGGGGCTCTACTGGACGCTGGCGCGGCGCCTGACCGGTGCGCGCGCCGCGGCGATCTCGACCGCGGGCGTAGCCGCGCTGGCCGCCTGGGGTCTGCCGCTCGTGTGGATCGCGGGCGTGCAGGACCTGTGGATGATGACGCTCGCCCTCGGCACGCTGCTCGCCTTTCTGCACGCGCGCCGGGGGCTGGCCACGGTCCTCTTCGCCCTGGCGCTGCTCAGCAAGGAGACGGCCGCGCTCGTGCCCTTCGTGGCCTTCGTCCTCGCCTGGCGCGTCGAGAAGCGCCCGCTGGGGGCGGCCTTGCGGCGCACCGCGCCGCTGCTGGCCGTGGCGGCGGCCTGGGCGCTCCTGCATCCGCTCCTCGGGGGCAGGTTGTGGCAGACAGCGCCGCTGCCGGCCGCGCCCGTCGCGAACGCCGGGCTCGCGAGCGTGGCCTGCCCGCACGCTGCTCGCCATGGTGAACCTGGATGCCGTGCCGCGGCCCGAGTTCGGCTGGAGCGGGCCGCTGCTGCTGGGCGCGGCCGGAGCGCTGTGCCTGGTCGCGCTCGCGCTCGCGGCGCTCCGGCCGCGCGTCCGGCCGGCGCGCGAGCCCGCAGTGCCGGCCCGGCGGCTCGCGGCGCTGGCCGGCGCCTGGGCCCTCGCGGGCTGGCTCCCGCTGCTCATGCCGTCGGTGGGCTGGCACGCCTACTACGGGCTCTTCGGCATGCTGGGCGCGTGGCTGCTGCTGGGCGCGTGGCTCGCGCGCCGGCCCGTGCTCGCCCTGACGGTGGTCGCCGCGCTCGCGCTGCTGCGCCCGCTGCAGGCCGCCACCGTCTCGCGCGACTGGGGCGACGAGTGGTACCAGAGACGCGCGGCGGAGTTCATCGATTTCATGCAGCGGGACCTGCTGGCGAAGGTCCCCGCGGTGCCGCCCCACAGCCGGCTCTACTTCCTGGACGTGCCGAGCAACGTGGGCTTCCTGCAGGGCGACGGGCCGGCGCTGCGCCTCTGGTACCGGGACCCCACGGTGAGCGGAGGGCTGCTCTCCCAGTACCGCGCGCGCCCGGCGGGCTCCCCGGCGGGGCCCGACCGCTTCTTCCGCTACGACAGCCTGGCCGGGTGGATCGAGGTGCGGCGGGGGCCCGAGGACGCCGCGGCACGTTCGGCCGACCGGCTCTGGCGCGAGGACCACGAGCGGCTTGCGATCGCGCTGTCGCGCGGCGAGGACTGGCCCGGGGCGGCGGGGGAGTACGCGAAGCTCGCCGCCGCGTGCCCCGACTCCGTGGACTACCTCTACTACGCCGGGCTCGCCGCGCGCGCGGCCGGAGATTCGACCGCGGCGCGCACGTGGCTCGTCCGCGCCGCCGCCCTGCCCTCGGCCGACGACGAGGTCCGGGCAGCCGCGCGCGCTCTCGGCGCGGACGCGGCACCGGCCCCGCGGGGCGGAGCGCGCGGTGCCGTGCGGCGGTAGCGCAAGCGCACGGCGGGTGCTAGATTGCGGCTTCCCGTTCGACCATCACGCGAGACCCTCCATGGATGCTGAAGTCCTCGCCGAGTTGCTCGGTACGCTGGTGGACATCCCCAGCGTCACCGGGCGGGAATCCGCCATCGCCGGCTTCGTGGCCGCGCGCCTGGAGCGCCGCGCCACGGGAGAGTGCCTGCGCCTGGGGGACGCGGTGGTCTGGCGCGGGCCGCGGCGCGGCCGGCCGCTGGTCGTGCTCGCGGGGCACCTCGACACCGTTCCGGGAAGGGGAACGAGCGGGCGCGCCGCGACGGCGACCGGCTCTACGGGCTGGGCGCGACCGACATGAAGGGCGGCGACGCGGTGGCGCTCGCCCTGATCGAGTCCCTGGACCCCGCCCGGCTGCGCTTCGACCTGGCGGCGGTGTTCTACGACGGGGAGGAGGGACCGCACGAGGCCAATGGCCTGGGCCGGCTGCTGGAGGGGCTGCCCTGGTTGCGCGAGGCGGCCCTTGCCGTCCTGCTCGAGCCCACGGCCGCGCAGGCGGAGCTGGGCTGCAACGGCATGATGAACGTGGAGGTGCGCGTCCACGGGAAGAGCGCTCACGCGGCGCGGCCCTGGACCGGGGAGAACGCCGTCGCGCGCGCCGCGCCCTGGCTCGCGGAGATCGTGCGCTTCCCGGTCACGCCGGTCCTCGTGCAGGGCCTCGAGTTCCGCGAGACGCTGCAGGTCACCGTGCTGCGATCCGGCGGGACGAGGAACGTGGTGCCCGACGAGCTCATGGCCAACCTCAACCACCGCTACCCTCCCGGCCGCACGCCGGCCGAGGCCGAGGCGCGGCTGCGCGCGCTGGTGCCGGCGCAGTTCGAGTTCGAGGTCGTCGACCAGGCCCCGCCGGGGCTCGTGTGTCTCGACCGCCCGCTGGTGCGCGAGTTCGTGACGCGGTTCCACCTGGAGGTGACGGGCAAGCAGGGCTGGACCGACGTGGCGCGCTTCACGACGGCGGGGGTGCCGGCGCTGAACTTCGGCCCCGGGCTGCCCGACCTGTGCCACGTCGCCGGCGAGTACTGCCCGGTCCCGAATCTGGTGCGCGGCTTACGACTGTCTGGCGCGATTCCTCGCGGAGGGGGAGTGATGAGTCTCGACGACCGGAGTGCCGCCACGCTGGCGGGAGCGGGGGTGGAGCCGTGAGCGGGCTGCCGGTCGAGCGCTGGGCCGCCGTGGTCGCGGCGGCGTACGAGGGCCGCCGCCCGCTCGAGGACGGCGAGGTGCGCGGCGCGGTCGAGGGCGCGGTCGCCGCGCTCGATTCGGGCGACCTGCGCGTGGCGGAGAAGCGCGCGCCGCAGCCGGGCGGCGTGCCGGAGTGGATCACCCACGGCTGGCTCCAGCAGGCGCTGGCGCTCTACTTCCGGCTGCGCGTCTCGCGCACCATGGAGGTCGGGCCCTTCGAGTTCCACGACAAGATCCCGCTCAAGCAGGGCCTGGCGGCGGCGGGCGTGCGCGTGGCGCCGCCGGGGGTCGCTCGCTACGGCTCGTTCCTCGAGCCGGGCGCGATCCTCATGCCGGGCTACGTCAACATCGGCGCGCGCGTGGGGGCCGGCACGCTCGTGGACACCTGGGCCACGGTGGGCTCGTGCGCCCAGATCGGCGCGCGCGTGCACCTCTCGGGCGGCGTGGGCATCGGCGGGGTGCTCGAGCCGCCGCAGAGCCGCCCGGTGATCGTCGAGGACGACTGCTTCATCGGCTCGCGCTCGATCGTGGTCGAGGGCGTGCTGGTGGAGGAGGGGGCGGTGGTCGGCGCGGGCGTGGTGCTGACCGCCTCGACCCCGATCGTGGACGTGACCGGCCGCGAGCCCGTCACCACGCGGGGGCGGGTGCCCGCGCGCGCGGTGGTCATCCCGGGCTCGCTGCCGAAGAGCTTCCCGGCCGGGACCTTCGGGGTGCCCTGCGCGCTGGTCATCGGCCGGCGGCGCGAGTCCACCGACCTGAAGACCTCGCTCAACGACGCGCTGCGCGAGCACGGAGTGCCGGTCTAGTGAGGAAGCGCCCGGCCACAGCGCGGCCGCGACCGGAGAAGGCGCCCGCCGGGGCGGGGCGGTCCTCGCCGGCCGCGGCGGTCCCGGAGACGCCGGCCGGGCCGCTCCCGGGCCGGGATCGCGTCGCGGTCCTGGTCACCCTCCTGCTCGCCTGGGCTCTGCTCTTCGGGCCGCAACTCTTCGCCGGACGCGTGTTCGTGATCGGTGACGCGCCCGCATTCCGTCCCTACGCCGAGTTCTCCCGCGCACGCTGGCGCGAGCACCACGAGCGCACGTTCTGGAACCCCTACGTGTTCACGGGCATCCCCGCGGCGGCGAGCCTCGCGGACCCGCGCCCGCAGTACCTGCCCGATGGCCTGCTCGACGCCTGGGACGCGCTGGATCGCGCGCCCGGAGTGCCGCGCTTGTGGGGACCGTTGCTGGCCCATCTGGCCGGCATGCTCGCGGCCGCTGGACTGGCACGGGCGCTGTGGCGCTCGCGCGCCCCGGGCATGGCCTGGGCCGGGCTCGCCTGGGGCCTGACCCCGAACCTGGTCGTGCCCTTCGCCTTCGGCCACGACGCCCAGTTCGTGACGGCCTCGCTGATGCCGGTGACGCTGCTGGCGGTGCACGGCGTCATGGCCGCGGCGTCGCGTCCGGCCGCGTGGGCCGCGGCGCTGGGTCTGGCGCTCGCCTTCGCGCTCGCGGCCGCAGCCGGCCACCCGCAGTTCGTCCTGTTCACGTTGCTGCTCGGGGCGGCCTTCGCCCTCGAGCGCGCGCGCCGTTTCGCGCGGCCGGAACGCCTGGCGCTGGCGGCGGCGGGTGTGGCGCTCGGAGGGGCGATGGCGGCCGCGGCATGGTGGCCGGCGTTCCTCTACGGCGGGCTCTCGGTGCGCGGGGGCAGGGGGCTCCCGCTCGGCGAGGTGCAGAGCTTCAGCTTCGCGCTGCGCGACTACCTCACGCTGGCCTGGCCCTGGGGCGTGGGCTTCGGTGGGAGCACCTACTGGGGCGGCATGCGCGCCACCGACTATCCGAACTACCTCGGGGTGGTGGCACTGCTCGCGCTGCCCGCCGCCTGGGCCGTGCGCCGGGACGCCGGGCGCGGAGCGGCCACGGTGCTGGCGGTCGCGGGACTGCTCGGCCTGACCCTGGCGCTGGGGACCCGGCTCCCGCTCTACGAGGTCGCGTACCGCTTCGTGCCGCTGGTCTCGAGCCTGCGCGTCGCGGTCGCCGGGCTGATCGTGACCCAGCTGGCCGCGGCGCTGCTCTCGGCGCGTGGCCTGGAGCGGCTGCTGGAGCGCGCATCGACGCCGCGCTGGATCCTGCCCGCGGCTGGCGCGGCCCTGCTGCTCGCGGCGGCGCTGAGCGCCGGCGGGCCGCTGCAGGGCCTGCTGCGCGACGCGGCGCTGGCCGCCCGGCCGCAGCTGGACCCGGCGACGGCGGCGAGCGCGGCGGAGTCGGCGGTTCAGGATCTCGCCCTGCGCCTCGGGCTGGTCGCGCTGGCGCTCGCCGCGCTGGGACTGACCGGACGCGCGCGGAGCTGGCGGCCGCTGGTGCTGGCGGGGCTGTTGATCTGCGACCTCGCCATCGTGGACCTCCCGCTGCTCGGCAAGGCCACCGGCCCGCTGGCGGGGCTGGCTCCGCCGTCACCGCCGCGGATCGCCCAGCTCGCGGCCGCCGATCCGCTGAGCCGGGCGTTCCCGATGGACCGCGGCCTCTTCTACTCGAACGCCTGGATCGCGTGGCGCGCCCGCTCGGTGGGGGGGCTGCATGGGGCGGTGAACCGGAGGTGGGACGACCTCTGGAGAGAGGGACTGCTCCCGCGCGCGGGCATGCTGCGCGCGCTGGCGGTGCGCTGGTTCGAAGGGAACGAGCTGCAGGCCCAGGACACGACGCGGGTCGAGGCCGTGTACCGGGCGCCCTCGGGCGTGACCGTGTACCGGCTGCGCCACCCGCTGCCGCGCGCCTACGCGGTGCCGGAGGTGATCGCCCTGAGCAGGGACCTGGACGTGCTGCGGTGCCTGTACGACGCGGGCTTCGCTCCCGAGCGGATCGCCTATACGACCGAGCCGCGCGCGGCGGGCCGCTACCCGGGGTCGGCCGCTGCCGCGCTGCGCTGGCGGCGTGACGATCCCGACCGGCTGGAGCTGGACGTGGATGCGCCCATGATGGCCTTCATCGTGCTCGCCGATGCGTGGCTGCCGGGCTGGAGCGTGGCCGTGGACGGCACGCGCGCGCCGCTCTTCCGCGTGGACCACCTGCTGCGCGGCGTGGCGGTGCCGGCGGGCAGCCACCGCGTGACGATGCGCTACGAGCCCCCGGGCCGGGCGGCGAGCGTGCCCGTGACACGGGTGGCGTTCCTGCTGTGGCTCGGGCTCGTGGTGGTGGCGGGCGTGGCGCTCGCGCGCGGCGGATCGGTGAGGCGCATCCCGGCCGGGGACGCCTGACCGCATCCGCGGGGGTGTCTCGAACTCCTGGCGTGCCGGGCGGCCGAAGGTCCCGGCTTGACCGTCCCCGGGGGCACTCCTAGACTCCGGCATCGCGAGCATCCGACCATTCCCGTGGCGGCGGCCCCGGCCCAGCCGGCCTGCACTTCATGCACGCCGCCTGCGCGCCCCGGCTCGCCGCCCTCATCGTGGAGGCGTCCTTGGCCATCGTCCGTCTCGAAGGCCTGTCGGTTTTCGGTCATCACGGGGCCCGCCCCTACGAGAAGGAGGCTGGCCAGCGGCTCGAGGTGGATCTCGAGATCGATCCCGTGGACGACGCGGCCGAGCACAGCGATCGCCTGGCCGACGCGGTGGACTACGACGCCATCTACCGCACCGTGCGCGACGTGGTGGAGGGCCGCAGCTTCCACCTGCTGGAGGCGCTGGCCGCAGCCACCGCCGAGGAGTTGCTGGCGCACTTCACCATGCGCCGCGTCCGGGTGCGCATCGCCAAGCAGAACCTGGGCTGGACCACGGGCGGGCGGGCCGTCGTCGAAGTGACGCGGGAACGGCGCGCATGAAGGCCTTCATCGGGCTGGGCTCCAACCTCGGCGAGCGCGAGTCCATGATCCGGCTCGCCCTCGACGACCTGGCGCGCCTGCCGTCCACGACCCTGGTGCGCGCTTCCTCGCTCTACGACACGGAGCCCGTGGGGGACGCGGAGCAGCCCAGCTTCCTCAACGCCGTGGCCCAGATCGAGACCGAGCTCACCGCGCGCCAGCTGCTCTGGAACCTGCTGCTGATCGAGCGCCGGCTGGGTCGCGTGCGCACCCGGCACTGGGGCCCGCGCGTGATCGACCTCGACCTGCTGCTCTACGGCGACGAGGTGCTGAACCAGCCCGACCTCACCGTGCCGCACCCCGAGCTGGTTCGCCGCTCGTTCGTGCTCGTGCCTCTGGTGGAGCTCGACCCGCTCGTCGTCCACCCGGTGACGGGGGAGACCCTGCTCGCCCACCTGTCGCGCCTCAACAACGCCCGGCCGCCCGTGAAGAAGGGCACCCGGCTGTGGAACTGACCTGCCCATGACCCGAAGCCGGCCGCAGCTCCCATGACCGAGAACCGCTACATCGCCGTCGAGGGCGTGATCGGCGTGGGCAAGACGAGTCTCTCGAAGCTGCTCATCGGAGCGCCTCAAGGCGCAACTGGTGCTCGAGGAGGTCGAGGAGAACCCCTTCCTCAAGGACTTCTACAAGGACCGGGCGCGTTACGCGTTCCAGACCCAGATGCACTTCCTCTTCAGCCGCTACCAGCAACAGCGCAGCCTGCGGCAGACGGAGCTGTTCAGCGAACGCCTGGTCGCCGACTACCTGTTCCAGAAGGACCGCATCTTCGCGGGGCTGAACCTCTCGGACCGGGAGCTGGCGCTGTACGAGAAGCTGGTGGTCTGGCTCGAGCTGGACGTCGTGAAGCCCGACGTGGTGGTCTATCTGCAGGCGAGCTCCGACATCCTCATGGAGCGCATCGGCAAGCGTGGCCGGGCGTTCGAGAAGGACATGGACCGCGACTACATCAAGCAGCTCAACGAGGCCTACAACTACTTCTTCTTCCACTACGTGGACGCGCCGCTGCTGGTGGTGAACACCAACGGGATCGACTTCGTGAACAACGCGGACGACTTCGAGGACCTGCTCCAGCGCATCGTGTCGCACCGGCAGGGCACGGTCTATTACGCGCCGCTCGAGCGCGGGGCGGCCGGGTCGTGAGCGAGCCGAAGGGCGCGGGCCCCGGGCGCGGGCGCTGGACGGCGCCCGCCATCGCCGAGCTGAAGCGCCGCGGCGAGCTCATCGCCGTGGCGACCGCCTACGACTTCCCGACCGCGCGGCTCGCGGACGAGGCGGGCGTCGAGGTCGCTGCTGGTGGGCGACAGCCTGGGCACCGTGGTGCTGGGCTACGAGAGCACGCTGCCCGTCACCATGGCCGACATGCTGCACCACGTGAAGGCCGTGACGCGCGCACGCCCCGCCGCGCTGGTGGTGGCCGACATGCCCTTCCTGTCCTACCAGGCGAGCGTCGAGGAAGCGGTGCGCAACGCCGGGCGCTTCGTGCAGGAGGGCGGCGCCGACGCGGTCAAGCTGGAGGGCGGCGAGCGGGTCGCGCCGGCGGTGCGGCGCATCGTCGAGATCGGCATCCCGGTGATGGGGCACCTCGGGCTCACGCCCCAGTCGCTGCTCGCCTTCGGCGGCTACAAGGTGCAGGGGAGGGGCGAGGGCGAGGCCGAGCGCCTGATGCGGCGAGGCGCGGCTGCTGGAGCAGTGCGGCTGCTTCGCGCTGGTGCTCGAGGGCATCCCGGCCGCGCTGGGCGCGGCCGTGACGCGCGAGCTCGGCATCCCCACGATCGGCATCGGCGCCGGGGCGGCCTGCGACGGACAGGTGCTGGTGAGCCACGACCTGCTCGGCCTGACCCAGGGCCACGTGCCGAAGTTCGTGCGGCGTTACGCCGACCTGGCCGGGACCATGCGGGACGCGTTCGCGCGCTACGTGGCCGACGTCAAGGCGCGCCGCTTCCCGTCGGACGAGGAGTCGTATTGAGCGCCCGCCGGTCGCGCCCGCCGGCCCGCCGGCCCGCGCTGCGTCGCGTCGCGAGCCCCGCGCGCGTGCATGCGCTGGTGGCCGGGCTGGAAGCGCGCCGGCCTGCGCGTGGCGTTCGTGCCCACCATGGGCGCGATCCACGAGGGGCACCTGAGCCTGGTGCGGCGCGCCCGCGCGGCGGCGGACCGCGTGGTGGCGAGCATCTTCGTCAACCCGCTGCAGTTCGGGCCGGGCGAGGACTTCGCGCGCTACCCGCGCCCCGTCCGCCGCGACCGCGACCTGCTGGCGGAGGCGGGCGTGGACCTGCTGTGGGAGCCGCGCGGCGCGGACCTCTACCCGCCCGGACACCGCACGCGCGTGAGGGTCGCGGGCCTGGGCGACGTGCTCGAGGGCGCCACGCGCCCCGGGCACTTCGACGGGCGTGACCACGGTGGTGCTCGTCCTGCTCGAGGTGGTGGCGCCGCACGTGCTGTGGCTCGGACAGAAGGACGCCCAGCAGGCGCTGCTGATCGAGCGCATGGTGCGCGACCTGCGCCTGCCGGTGAAGGTGCGGCGCGGCCCGACGGTGCGCGAGCCCGACGGGCTGGCGATGTCCTCGCGCAACGCCTACCTGTCGCCCGCGGAGCGCGCGCAGGCGGTGGCGCTGTCGCGCGGCCTGGCCGCGGCCCGCGCCGCGCTGGTGGCGGGCGAGCGCTCGGCGGCGCGCGTGGCGCGGGCGGTGCGCGCGGTGTGGCGCCGCCACCCGCTGGTGCGCGAGGACTACGTGGCGGTGGTGGACGCGCAGACGCTCGAGCCGGTGAAGGACGTGCGCGCGGCGCGCCGGCTGCTGGTCGCGGTGGCCGCGCGCGTAGGTCCCGCGCGGCTCATCGACAACTTCGAGTGGAGCCGGCGATGAGCGCGCGGCGGGTGGCATCGGCGCGGCCACGACGCGGGACGGCAGAGCGGGCAACGGGCGGTGAGCCGAAACGCCTCCGGCCGGCCGCCCCGGCGGGCGCACGGGGCGCGCTCGAGCGGCTGTGGGCTCCGTGGCGGATGGCGTATGTCGGCCGGGCGCAGGAGCCGGCCGGTTGTCTGTTCTGCCGGGTGGCCCGCGCGCGCGCCGACCGGCCGCTCCTGGTCCTGGCGCGCCGGCCGCACGCCTTCCTGATGCTGAACCGCTACCCGTACAACGGCGGGCACCTGATGGTGGCGGTGCGCGAGCACCGGGCCTGCTTCGCGCGTCTCACGGCGGAGGAGCGCGCGGACCTGCTGGAGCTCGTGGGGCTTGCGGAACGGGCCCTGGAGACGGAGTATCACCCGCACGGCATGAACTTCGGCGTGAACGTCGGGCGCGTGGCCGGCGCCGGTTTCCCCGGGCATCTGCACATGCACGTGGTGCCGCGCTGGGACGGCGACACCAATTTCATGGCGGCGGTCGGCGAGACCCGCGTGCTCCCGGAGTCCCTGGCGCGGACCTGGATCCGTCTGCGCCGGGCCATCCGGATGCTCGAACGGGGGCCGGGCGGGCGACGGAGGGCGCGTGGCCCGAAGGGGTGAGGCGCTGGCACGCGCGGGCACGGGCCTCCTCGCGTTGGTCGTCGTGGCGCTTCTGCTCTCGTGGGTCTGGGCCCGTTTCGGGGCCGGTCGCGCCGGGGATGGCGCGGGCGCGGTGCAGCCCGTGGTCCGCGTGCAGGTGCTGAACGGCTCGGGTGAGGGGGGAGTGGCGGGACGGCTGGCCTCCAGCCTGCGGGAGGGCGGCTTCCGCGTCGTGGAGGTGCGGAATGCGGACCGCGACGACTACTTCGCCACGCTCGTGGTGGCGCGGCGCGAGGACCCCGCGGGCGCGCTGGCCGTGGCGCGCTACCTCGGTGGCCCGCCGGTGATCCGCCAGGCGCTGGGTTCCGATCGGGTTGATGTCACGGTGGTGCTCGGGAGCGACCGTAGCCGGCTCCGCCTCGGTCAATAGGCAGGTCTCACAAAGGAGGTCAAGGTGTTCGGATTCGGTCCCGGCGAGATGATGATCGTGTTCATCATCGTGCTCCTCATCTTCGGGCCCAGCCAGCTGCCCAAGCTCGCCAAGGGCCTGGGGAACGCCATGCGCGAGTTCCGCAAGGCGCAACACGAGATCTCCGACGAGCTGAACCGGGATTCGACGGAGACCAAGCCCGACGTCCCGCACAAGCCCGCGGACGCCACGCCTCCCGAGAACAACAAGCCCGTCCAGTAGCGCGGCGCCAGGAACGGGACGGGCGGCGGGATTCGCTCCCGCCGCCCGTCGTCTGTGCGGTTCCATGGCCGCCGGCGCACCGCCGGCGCGGGATCCCGTGTGCGCCTACCGCGAGCCCAGGTAGCGCAGGTCCTGGATCTTCGCCTTCGCCCGCAGACCGCCCACCCAGTCGTTGAAGAAGACCTGCTGCCGGGTGGTCAGGATCTCCCTGGTGAGCTCGGTCTTCGCCTTCTCGTAGGTGGAATCCATCGGGGCCACGGTCCTCCGTTCCACGCGGGCGAAGAACCAGCCAGCCGGACCGCGCAGCGGGCCTACGACCTTGCCCGGGGCTGTCACGAAGAGCGTTCCGACCGTCTCGCCCGCTCCCGCCAGGCGCGGGTCCGCCTGGGCTCGCGTCAGCTCCACGGTGAGCGGAGTGAGCCCGTTCGCCTTCGCGGCGTTCTCGAGCGAGCGCCCCTGCGCGAGCGCCTGGGCGATGCGGTCGGCCACCGGCTTCGCGCGGTCCACACGAGCCTCGAGCTCCGCGATCTGGCGTAGCGTCTCCGTCAACTGTTCGCGCGACACCAGGCCGCCGGGATGACGCTCGGCCACCTGCACGATGGCGTAGTCGTCCGTCCCATCGAAGATCGGGCTCACCGCCTTCAGCTTGGCGCCGAATCCCCACTCGCTCGCTTCCGGCGTGCCGGCGAGCGAAGGGGGCGTGGTGCCCAGGTCGAAGAAGCCCGTGCGCGTCGTGGAAAGGGCCTTCTCCGTCGCCGCCCTGCCCAGGTTCTTCAGGGCCGCGGCGCGCGCCCGCAGCTTCTGCAACTCGCCGTACTGCTCCTGCCGGGCGGTGTCGCTGGGTCGCACGTGGACGATGATCTGGGCCAGACGCAGGCCGGACGCGGCCTGGCCAGGCTGTGGCACCCGCTCGAGGAGCTTCATGATGATGAAGCGCCCGTTGGCCTGGTAGGGGTCGGTCACCTGGCCGGGCTGCAGGTCACGCATGTACGGCCCCAACTCGGGCCCCAGCTCGTCCAGCCGGACGACCCGGTTGATGACACCGCCCTGCGCCGCCGCGGGGCCCTCGGAGTAGTCCTTGGCCAGCTGGGCGAAGTCTTCGCCCCTGCGCACGCGATCGACCAGGTTCTGGGCGAACTGGCGGGCGGTGCGCACGTCGTCGTCGGTGAACTTCATCGGCACCAGGAGCACCTCGAGGTCGACCCGCGGGCCGGAGTAGAAGCGCCCCTTGTACTCCTGGTAGACCCGGTCGAGGTCGGCGGGCTGGGGCGGCGGCACCTTGGTCTGCAGGTCCGGCGTCACGGCGACGGTCGTGGCCACCACGCGGTCGAAACGCTCGTGGTAGGCCTCGCGCAACTCGGGCTCGCTCAGCTTGACCGAGGACAGCAGGCGTTCCTGCAGCTTGCGGACCGGCAGCTGGGACCGCGCGATCTCCTCGAAGGTCGCCCAGAAGGTGTTGTTGGGGTCACGCAGGGCGGCCCGGTACTTCTCCGGGTCGAACTTGCCGTCGGTCTGGAACGCGGGCTGGTCGATCAGCTCCTGCGGGGGGGAGGTCTGCAGCGCCAGCACCACCTCGCGATCGTGGGCCTTGATGCCGGCCAGGCGTGCCTGGCGGGCCAGCAGCTTCTGGCTCACGAGCACGCGCCAGGCCTGCGCCTCGGCGTTCTTCTCGTCGCGGTCGGCGGGGTCCGAGCCGTACTGTCGGCGGAATGCCTCGCGCTGGGTGGTGATGGCGGTCTGGTACTCCGCGGTGCTGATGGGGCTGCCATCCACGGAGCCCGCGGTCCCGGTCTGTTGCCCGCCGCCGAAATCGACCCCCGCGCCGAAGATGAACACGAACCCGCCGAGGAAGGTGACGACGATGACGACGGTGAGCAGCCACCAGATTGCCTTGGTGTGTTTGCCGCCAGCACGCAGTTGACGAAGCATTCAGGGCTCCCGGAACGGGCCGAAGCGATCGTGGAGGAGAGTGACCCGGCATTCTACCAGCCACCTCCGGCGCGCTCAACCAGCCGGTCCCGCCCCGGGCGGGTGCGGGAAACCGCGCATCCTCCGTTGCCTGCGTGGGCGGCGTGTGCTACCTCTCAGCCTGCATCGTTGATTCCGCCCGTGGAGGGCCGATGAGCACGCGCAGCGAAGCCCCCGCCCGTCCGGCCGATTCGGAGCCCGCGCCGCGCCCGATCCCGTGGCCCACGCAGGTGCTGGACGCGCTGGAACAGGGGGTGGTGGCACTCGACCGTGAGCGCCGTGTCACCTACAACAACCGCCGCATCGAGGAGCTGTTCGCCATCGAGCCGGGCGGGCTGCTGGGGCTGCCGGCGTCGCGCCTGTTCCCCGGGGCCGACGCGCGCTGGCTGAAGGGCTCCTCGCGCGAGCCGCGCGAGTTCCGCATCGAAGCCGAGGGCCGCGAGTTGACGCTCAAGGCCGAGTCCCTGCCGTTGCGCGACGAGGATGGCGCCCTGATGGGCTCGCTCGTGATGGTGGAGGCCACCTCCGAGAGCGAGGACGGCGAGTTCCAGAAGAACATCGACCGTCTGGTCTCGCTGGGCGAGTTGTCGGCCTACGTGGCCCACGAGATCCGCAACCCGCTGACAGGCATCCGCACCACCGTCCAGTACGTGGGCTCGAAGTTCAAGCCCAACGACGCCCGGCGCGAGGATCTCGAGGACGTCATCAAGGAGCTGGACCGCATCGAGCAGATCATCACCGGCCTGCTCATGTTCGCCCGGCCGCCCGCGGCCCGCCCGCAGTCGTGCGACCTGCGCCAGGTGCTCGAGAAGACGCTGGACCTGCTCGAGCTGCAGCTGGGGGACGCGCAGGTGACGCTCTCCAAGGATTACGCCGAGGTGACCGAGGAGATCCCGCTCGTCTACGCGGACCCCGACCTCACGCAGCAGGTGTTCCTCAACCTCTGCCTGAACGCCGTGCAGGCCATGCCCGAAGGGGGCGAGCTGCACGTCATGCTGGGGGTGCGGCGCTACCGCACGCGGCGCTCGGTGGTGGACGTCTCCTTCCGGGACACCGGCGTGGGCATCCCCAAGGATCTCATGGAGAAGATCTTCGACCCCTTCTTCACGACGCGTTCCATGGGCACCGGGCTGGGCCTGCCCATCTCGCTGCAGATCGTGCGCGAGGTGGGCGGCGTGATCACCGCCAAGAACAACGCGGGCGGTGGCGCGACGCTGCGCGTCTCCTTCCCGGTCCCGGCGGAGCCGCCGGGACCGCCGGAGGACTAGGACCGTGAAGAACACCGTGCTCGTCGTGGACGACGAGACTCCTCATCCGCAAGTCGCTGTCCCGCGTGCTGCGCGAGAAGGGCTACCTGGTCGAGGGGGCGAGCACCGGGGCGGAGGGTCTCGAGAAGGTCGAAAGCGTGCGGCCGCAGGTCATCATCCTCGACATGCGCCTGCCGGACACCGACGGCCTCTCCGTGCTGCGGCGCGTACGCCAGTTGGATGCGCTGGTCCAGGTCATCGTCATCACCGCCTACGGCGACGTCCAGTCGGCGGTCGAGGCCATGAAGCTCGGAGCCTGCGATTTCCTCCGGAAGCCGTACGAGAAGGAGGACATCGAGATGGCGGTCGAGGCTGCGGCCCGCACGTTCCGCCAGGCCAACGAACTCGACCTCTACCGCCGCAAGGAGAAGCGCCGGTACACGGGGGAGGAGATCATCGGCACCTCCGTCCCCATGCAGGAGGTGCGGGATCTCATCGAGAAGGTGGTGCGCAGCCAGGCGACCTCCGTGTTCATCACCGGGGAGAGCGGGACCGGCAAGGAACTGGTCGCGCGGGCGATCCACTACCGCAGCGATCGTGCCCAGGCGCCGCTCATGGAGGTCAACTGCTCCTCGTTCCAGGAGACCCTGCTCGAGAACGAGCTGTTCGGGCACGAGCGCGGCGCCTTCACGGACGCCGGGGACCTGAAGAAGGGCCTGGTCGAGCTTTGCGACGGCGGCACGCTCTTCCTGGACGAGGTGGCGGACATGTCGATGCCGACCCAGGCCAAGCTCCTGCGCTTCATCGACTACCGGAACTTCAAGCGGGTGGGCGGGGCCGAGGACATCAGCGTGGACATCCGCATCGTGGCCGCCTCGAACAAGGATCTCGAGAGCGACATCCGCACCGGGCGCTTCCGCAGCGACCTGTACTTCCGCCTCAAGGTCGTGAGCATCCACCTGCCTCCGCTCAACGAGCGCGGTGACGACATCCTGCTGCTGGCGCGGCACTTCCTGCGCGAGTTCTCCCGCCAGTTCCAGAAGGACTTCCGCGACATCACGCCCGACGCGGCGCGCCTGCTGCTGTCCTACCGCTGGCCGGGCAACGTTCGCGAGCTGCGCAACCTCATCGAGCGCGTCGTGCTCCTCGAGGATGGGCGGCAACTGGAACTCGATCACCTGCCGGCGGAGGTCGCGGGCCGGCGCCTGGCCTCCGACCACTCGATCGCGCTGCCCACGCTCGCGCAGATCGAAGCCGACCACATCGCCGAGGTGCTGCGGCTCACCGCGGGGAACAAGAGCCGCGCCGCGCGCGTCCTCGGCATCTCGCGGCAGGGTCTCATCGAGAAGCTGCGGCGCTCGCGCGTGCTCGACGAGGGTGGTGGTCGTCAAGTATCTTGACACCCACAAGGAAGTGGACACCGTCCTGCAATCTATTGTATTGCAGTTGTTTGCGATTCACGTTCCGGCTAACTCACCATTAAATTGACGGTTAGAACGGTTCGAGCCAGTCGAAAACGGCAAGGTGCGAGCCTGGGTAGAACCCACGGCTATTTTTTATTGCCTTGTACTGCAATGTCTTACGCGATGAATGACGCTGCCTCCCTGCCGTGTGGAATGGAACCTGCTTCCGAGTTCGGGCGAGGCCAAGTGGGGTTCTCGGGAACTCCGCCGGGCCGCCGGGGCCGCGCCCAAGGCGGCGGCCAACAGTGCCCCAGCGAGAAGTTGGGGACTCCACCATCGAGATCAGATCCAAGGAGGTGATCAGGAATGGCAGCGAAGAAGAAGGTCGCCAAGAAGAAGGTCGCCAAGAAGAAGGTCGCCAAGAAGAAGAAGTAAGCCCGTCTCAGGACCTGGCACGTCCTCAGGGGATTGGTCGGCGATGCCGGCCAATCCCCGATTGCTGGGGGAGCGGCTCTCGACCCGGCGGGGAGGTCCAGGGGAGAGGATGCGCGCCGGCTGCCACGCCCGTTCGCGGGAGCGACCCTCGCTCCGCCTGGAGTGGAAGCCGATCGACCGGCGGGTCGGCCTTACCTGAGGCCACCGGTCGCGCGAGAGAGAACGCACCGCGGGACGGTGACCTGACGGTGCGGGTTTGGGGCTGGAGGTTTCCGTGCTAGGGCTGGCCGTCTTCCTCCAGTGACCCGCGACGGTTCGCTCATGGATGGGCGGGCCGTTCGCGTCTTCTGAGGATCCCCCGCAGCGTTCCCTGCAGCGAGCCTTGCCGCCGGTGGCGCGTGCTATAGTCGTGCAGCTCGCCACCGCCGCGTGCTCTTCGCCTGCCCGAGGCCCCGTTGCCCGAGACCCCCCCCGCGAGCGCCATCCAGATCCGCGGCGCCCGCCAGCACAACCTCAAGAACCTCGACCTCGACCTGCCGCGCGGTCGCCTGACCGTGATCACCGGCGTCTCCGGCTCGGGCAAGTCCTCGCTGGCCTTCGACACCCTCTACGCCGAGGGGCAGAGGCGCTACGTCGAGTCGGTCTCGACCTACGCCAAGCAGTTCCTGGACCGCCTGCCGCGTCCCGACGTGGACGCCATCGACGGGCTCATGCCGGCGGTCGCCATCCAGCAGGCGGCCCCGGCGCGGAGCGGGCGCTCCACGGTCGGCACGGCCACCGAGGTGCAGCGACTACCTGCGCGTGCTCTTCGCCCGGCTGGGCGAGGTGAGCTGCCTCGAGTGCGGCCGGCCCGTCCGCGCCGACAGCCCCACCGGCATCGTGCGCGAGGCGGCCGCCTGGCCCGAGGGCGAGGTCCTGCTGGTGCTGGCCGCCGTGCGACTGGCGAAGAGCCCGGGCTGGGAGGAGCAGGCCGGGCATCTGCTCGCGGCCGGCTACACGCGCGTCTTCCTGGAGGGCGAGGTCCGCCCGCTCGAGCCGCTGCCCCCGCTGCCGCGCGGCACGGCGCAGGTGCAGGTGGTGGTGGACCGTTTCACCTGGCGTCGCGGCGAGGAGGACGCGCCTGGCCGAGTCGTGCGAGCAGGCGTTCCGCCGGGGCGAGGGCCGGCTCGAGCTGCGGCGGCGGGGAGCGGCGCGCCCGAGCGGCGCAGCGAGCGCTGGGAGTGCTCCCACTGCGGGACGGCCGCGCTGCGGCCCGAGCCGGCGCTCTTCTCCTTCAACAGCCCGCTGGGCGTCTGTCCCAGCCTGCCGCGGCTTCGGCAACGTGCTCACCTTCAGCCCCGGACTCATCGTGCCGGACCCATCGAAGAGCCTGCGCGAGGGGGCGCTCAAGCCCTGGGCCGGGTCCTGGCGCCGACTCGCCTGGCCGCGGATCGAGAAGTTCGCGCGCGAGCGGGCCATCCCGCTCGACGAGCCCTGGAGCCGGCTCGAGCCCGGGGCAGCAGCGCCTCCTGCTCGAGGGCGGCGAGGGCTTCCGCGGCGTCATCCCCTTCCTCGAGCGCCGCAAGGAGAAGTCCTACAAGGCCGGCAATCGCTTCCTCGTGAAGAAGTACCAGACCGCGCTGCCGTGCGCGGACTGCGGCGGCACGCGCCTGAGGCGCGAAGCGCGCGCGGTGCGGCTGGGTGGCGCACGACATCGCCGGGGTGAGCGCGCTCACCATCTCCGGGGCGGCCCGCTGGCTCGCCGGGCTCGAGTTCACGGCCCGGGGAGCGCGAGATCGCCGGGCCGGTGCTCGCCGAGGTCGAGTCGCGGCTGCGCTTCCTCGAGCGCGTGGACGTCGGCTACCTGACGCTCGACCGCGCGACCCGCACGCTCTCCGGCGGCGAGACCCAGCGCATCGAGCTGGCCAACGCGCTGGGCGCGAACCTGGCCGACACGCTCTACGTGCTGGACGAGCCCACGGTGGGGCTCCACCCGCGCGACACGGACCGGCTGGTGACCATCCTGCGGGAGCTCGCGGACCGCGGCAACACCGTGGTCGTCGTCGAGCACGAGCCTCTGGTCATGCGCGCGGCCGACCACGTCGTGGACCTCGGGCCGGGCGCCGGCGAGCTCGGCGGGCACCTGCTCTACGCCGGGCCCGGTGGCACCGCGCTCGAGGGCGCGCAGACGGAGACCGCGCGCTACCTGCGCGGCGAGAAGCGCGTCGAGCGGGCGAGCGGCGGCCGGACCCGCCCGCCGGCTTCGTCACCGTGCTGGGCGCCACGCACCACAACCTCAAGGGACGTGGACGCGCGCTTCCCGCTGGGACGGCTCACCGCCGTCACCGGGGTGTCGGGCTCGGGCAAGAGCAGCCTGGTCGAGGACGTGCTCTACCGCGCGGCGCGGCTGCGCGCTCGAGGGTGCGCGGCCGAGGAGCCGCCGGGGGCGCACCGGGCGGTGACCGGGCTCGAGCGCCTGAAGCGCGTGGCGCTGGTGGACCAGTCGCCCATCGGGCGCACGCCGCGCTCCTGCCCGGTCACCTACATGGGCGCCTTCGCCGCGCTGCGCGAGGTCTACGCCCGCCAGCCCGCGGCGCTCGCGCGCGGACTCAAGGATGGCGCGTTCTCCTTCAACACGCCGGGCGGGCGCTGCGAGGCCTGCGAGGGCGCCGGCTGGGTCACGGTCGAGATGTACTTCCTCGCCGACCTGCTGGTGCCCTGCGAGACCTGCGGCGGGGACCGCTTCCGCCGCGAGGTGCTCGAGGTGCGCTACCGCGGGGTGAACGTGCGCGAGGCCCTGGACCTGACCGTGGACCAGGCCTTCGAGCACTTCGCCAGCGAGCCGCGCTTCACCCGCGCCCTGCACATCCTGCGGCGCGTCGGGCTCGGCTACCTGAAGCTCGGCCAGCCGGCGACCCAGCTCTCGGGCGGCGAGGCCCAGCGCCTCAAGATCGCGCGCGAGCTGTCCGGGGCGCACCGGGGGGCCCACGCTCTACCTGCTGGACGAGCCCACGGTGGGCCTGCACTTCGCCGACGTCCAGCGCCTGCTCGAGGTGCTGGACGACCTGACCGCGCGCGGCGACACGGTGGTCGCGGTCGAGCACAACCTCGACGTCATCCGCAACAGCGACTGGGTCGTGGACCTGGGGCCCGAGGGTGGCGAGGCGGGGGGAAGGCTCATCGCCGAGGGCCCGCCCGAGGTCATCGCCGCCGCGCCCGATTCGTGGACCGGGCGCTTCCTGCGGGGCGCCCCGCAGGCTGGTTGAACGCCGCCCATCCCGGGCGCAGACTCCCGCCGCCATGGACGCCATCTCCGCCGCCGGGCTCGAGCGGCTCGACGACTTCCGCTGGATGATCCCGCGCGCGGGCGCGATGCGCGTGCCCGGGGTCATCTTCGCGGACCGGCCGCTGCTCGAGCAGATCCTCGGCCGACCGCACCTGCGAGCAGATCCGCAATGCCGCGACCCTGCCGGGCATCCTCGAGGCCTCGATCGCCATGCCCGACGCCCACTGGGGCTACGGGCTGCCGGTCGGCGGCGTGGTGGCCTTCGATCCCGGACGAGGGCGTGGTCTCGCCGGGCGCGGTGGGCTACGACATCGGCTGCGGCGTGCGCCTGATGCGCACCCGCCTCGACGCGCGCCGACCTGGCCCCGCAGGTGGAGGCCCTGGCCGACGCGCTCTACCGCGAGGTGCCCGTGCGGCGTGGGCTCCACCGGGCGCGGTGCGGCTCAAGCCCGGGCGATCTGGACCGGGTGCTGCGCGACGGGCCGCGCTGGGCGGTCGGGCGCGGCCTGGGCACCGCGGGCGACCTCGAGCACTGCGAGGAGGCCGGCGTGCTGGCCGACGCCGACCCGGGCGCGGTGAGCGAGGCCGCGAAGGACCGCGGCCGCGACCAGCTCGGCACGCTGGGCTCGGGCAACCACTTCCTCGAGGTGCAGGAGGTGGACGAGATCCACGACGAGGACGGCGGCGCGGGCGCTCGGGCTCGAGCGGGGCATGGTCACCGTGATGATCCACTGCGGCTCGCGCGGGCTGGGCCACCAGGTCTGCACCGACCACGTGCGCGACGTCGCGCGCAAGCTCACCGGCTGGGGCATCGACGCTGCCGGACCGGCAGCTCGCCTGCGCCCCGCTGCGCTCGCCCGAGGCCACGGCCTACCTGGGCGCGATGCGCGCGGCCGCGAACTTCGCCTGGGCGAACCGGCAGTGCATCGCCGACGAGGTGCGGCGCGCCTTCGAGCGCACGCTGCGCCGCAGCCACGAGTCGCTTGGACCTCACGCTGGTCTACGACGTGGCGCACAACATCGCCAAGTTCGAGCGCCACCGGACCGCGGCGGGCACGGTGCGCTGCCTGGTGCACCGCAAGGGCGCGACGCGGGCCTTCCCGGCGGGCCACCCCGACGTGCCCGCGGCCTACCGTGCGGTGGGCCAGCCGGTGCTGGTGCCCGGGCGACATGGGGCGCTACTCGTTCGTGCTGGTCGGGCGTCCGGGCTCGATGGCGCACGCCTTCGGCTCCACCTGCCACGGCGCCGGACGCCGCATGAGCCGCACCCAGGCGGTGCGCGAGACGCGCGGCCGCGACCTGGTCGCCGAGCTGCGCGAGGCCGGCGTCGCCGTGCGCTCCAAGGGCCGCGACACGCTGCGCGAGGAGACCAGCGAGGCCTACAAGGACGTGGCCGACGTCGTGCGCGTGGTCGAGGGCGCGGACCTGGCGAGGCGCGTGGCGCGGCTCAGGCCGTTCCTGGTGGTCAAGGGCTGACTGCTACGCGAAGCCCCGCCCCGGTGCTCCGGGACGGGGCCTCGTTCGACTCGGGGCGCCCTGCGAACCCAGCCTCAGGCCTTCGTGATCGTCCGTGGCGGCGCCGCCGGGATGTCCTCGCGCCGCTTGCCGCAGGGCTTGTCCGCCAGCCTGGAGGCCGGCTTGCGCACGCGCAGCCGCAGCAGGTCGAAGCACGAGGTCCTGCTTCATCAGCTGGATCGCCTTGGCCGGGTCCACCCCCTTGGGGCAGACCTGCGAGCACTCGCCCGCGAAGTGGCAGCGCCACGGTCCGCTGCCCACGGAGAGCAGCTCGCGCCGCCGCGCGAACCCGCCGTCGCGCGTGTCGCTGTTGTAGCGGTGGGCCTGTGCCAGCGGCATCGGCCCGGAGTACTTCGGGTCCGTTGCCACCGTCGGGCATGCCGCCATGCAGCAGCCGCACTTGATGCAGTAGCTGAACTGCAGGTAGCGCTCCAACTCGTGCGGCGTCTGCCAGTACTCCCCGGTCGGGTCGTTCTGCTCCTTGACGTCCTCGCGGATCAGGTAGGGCATCAGCTCGCGGTGGGCCTCGAACATCAGGTGCAGGTCGGGCACGAGGTCCTTGATGATGCCGAAGTTGGGCAGCGGCCCCACCGCGACGACGTCGCTCTGCAGTTCGGAGATCTGCGTGTTGCAGGCCAGTCGCGGGCGGCCGTTGATGAGCATGCCGCACGAGCCGCAGATGCCCATGCGACACGAGGAGCGCCACGCCAGGGTCGGCGCGAACAACTCCTTCACCTTCCACAGGCCGTCGAGCACGGTCATGCCGGGCAGTGACGTCGATCTTGTACGTGCTCCCAGTGCGGCTCGCGGTCCTTGCCGGGCTCGTAGCGGCGGAGGTGGAAGACCACCTGCTTCAGGCTCGTGTCGGCCATGTCAGCCTCCCACCGGGCGGCGACGCGCGGGGCCGTGACGGCGACCCAGGCCGCCGAAGGCGAACAACGCCAGGCCGAGCCCCGCGAGCGCGACGTCGATGCTCTTGCGCAGCCCGTCGCCGGGATTCAGCTCGAGCAGGATGTTCCGCAGGCCGAAGAGCCCGTGGTACAGCGCCGCGCCGAGCATGACGACGTAGGTGACGGCGAAGAACACGCTCCTCATCCGCGCCGCGACGTTCGCCCAGGCCTCCGCCTCGCCGCCGGCGGGGTTGAAGAGGTCGGAACGTCCCGTTGAGGTGCATGATGGTCATGTGCAGGCCCAGGAAGACCAGGATGACCACGCCTGCGAAGAGGTGCCAGGTCCAGAGCGTGCGGTCTCGCATGGTCGGCTCCTAGCGTTCACAGGAAGAAGTCGAGGCCACCCCAGACCGCGAGCGCGCCCGCGATCAGCATCGCCGCGATCGCGAGCGGCCGCTGCCGGCCGACCGAGGTCGCGTAGGGGTAGATGGGTTCGATGGGCCTGCCGACCGCAAAGCCGAGCTCGATCAGCACGAGCCGGACGCCGTTGACGGCGTGGAAGGCGAAGGCGGCGAAGACCAGGTACTCACCGGCCTTGAAGACCGGGCCCTCGACGGCGTCCATCGCCCGCTCCCAGCTCCCGGGGCCGAGGACCCGGGTCGAGGTGACGAAGATGTGCATCAGGAAGTAGGTCAGCAGGCCGAGCCCGGTGAGGCGGTGGAGCGTGTACAGGTAGCGCTCGAGGCCCCAGCGGCCGCCGCCGACCCACCCCCGGATGCCCAGCCGATTCGGATGTGCGCGGGATTCCATGATCTCCTCCGGGGCTAGTACTTGCGCTCGACCGGCTGCCACATGTCGACGGTCACGGACTTGTACTCGAGCCGCGGTCCGGTCCCGGTGTGGAAGGCCAGCGTGTGCTTGAGCCAGTTCACGTCGTCGCGCACGGCGAAGTCGCGCCGGGCGTGGGCGCCGCGTGATTCCTGCCGCTTCAAAGCCCCGGCCACCGTCACCTCGGCCAGGTCCACGAGGTTCTCCAGCTCGAGCGCGTGGATGAGGTTCGAGTTGTAGACCCGCGACTGGTCCGCCACGGGCGCCTGCTCGGAGCGGGCGCGGATCTCCTGGATCTGCTTCAGCGCCTTCGCCAGGTCGTCGCCGTTGCGGAACACGCCGACGCACGAGTCCATCGTCGCGCGCAGCTGCCGCCGCAGCTCGTACATGTTCTCGCTGCCGCGCCGCGCCAGCACCGACAGGACGTGTTCCTCGGCGCCGCGCGCCTTCTCCGCCGGCAGCGGCGCGGCCTGGCCCAGCCCGGGCAGTGCCGCCGCGATCTCCCGGCCGGTGATGCCGCCCCACACCAGGCACTCCCCGGTCGAGTTCGAGCCCAGCCGGTTGGCGCCGTGCAGCGACACGCAGGCCGCCTCGCCCGCCGCCCAGATGCCGGCGACGCGCGTGAGCCCGTTGATGTCGGTCTCGATGCCGCCCATCGAGTAGTGGGCCACCGGGCGGATCGGGATCGGCTTGATGATCGGGTCGAGGCCGAGGAACTTGATGGTCACCTCGCGGATCAGCGGCAGCCGCGTGTTGATGCGGTCCGCGCCGAGGTGGGTGAGGTCGAGCTCGAGGTAGTCCTGGCCGTCGGGGGTCTTGAAGCCGCGCCCGGCGAGGATCTCCTCGGTCTCGGCGCGCGAGACCATGTCGCGCGGGGCGAGCTCGATCAGCTTGGGCGCGTACTTCTCCATGAAGCGCTCGCCCTTGTTGTTGCGCAGGTAGCCGCCCTCGCCGCGGCAGGCCTCGGTCATCAGGATGCCGTTGGGCACCAGGCCCGGTGGGGTGGAACTGCAGGAACTCCATGTCCTCGAGCGGCAGGCCGGCCCGGTAGGCCATGGCCATGCCGTCGCCGGTGACGGTCTGCGAGTAGGTCGTGAAGCCGTAGAGCGTGCCGCCGCCGCCCGAGGCGATGAGCAGCGCCTTGCCGCGGATCGCCACGGTCTCGCCGGTGCCGGTGTCCAGGCCGACCAGGCCCGCGAAGCGGCCGTCGTGGACCAGGATGTCGGTGACGAAGAACTCGTCGTAGCGCGTGAAGTTGCGGTAGCGCTGGAGCTGGTCGTAGAGCGTCTGCATCTCGAAGAAGCCGGTCTTGTCGGCCGCCAGGGTCGCCCGCGGGTAGCTGTGCCCGCCGAACGGGCGCTGGGCGATGTGGCCCTCGGCGTCGCGCGTCCAGGGGATGCCCCAGTGGTCGAGCTGGCGGATCTCCTTCGGGATGGTGTCGACGAAGGTCCGCACCACGTCCTGGTCGGCCAGGAAGTCGGAGCCCTTCACCGTGTCCCAGGCGTGCAGCTCGATCGAGTCGCCCAGGTCGGTGCGCAGCACGGCGGCGGTGCCGCCCTCGGCGCAGACCGAGTGGGCGCGCATGAGCTGCACCTTGGAGACGATGCCGATGTCGACCTGGCCCTCGAGACGTCTGGAGATCTCCACGGCGGCGCGCAGGCCGGCCAGCCCGGCTCCCAGGATGACCACATCGTGCTTCAGTTCACGATCCATGAAGGAACCTCGTTCGCGACTACGGTGGGCAGGGATTCCCGGTGGGTGTGGCGCCGCAGTCTGCCACAAAACCCCGCGCATCATACAACCCGACTCGCATCGGACGAAATCGGAGTCCGCGCCCGCGGAGCGCGCGGACGTCCGGCGGGTCAACCGGCTGGCGGTCTGGCGCTTCCGCCAGCGGACCGGGGAGCGGCCGCTCGCGCGCCACCGTGGCCGCCTCGAGCGGCCCGAGCACGCCGTCCTCGACCACCACGCCGCGCAGCAGCTCCAGCGGCACCATCTCGGCGTGCACGTTGCGCGGCCGCACGCCCGGCGGGCGGCGCGTCCCATACCTCCGCGGTCGGCCGCTCCTCGATCCGCAGCGCCGCGGTCGTCACCGGCAGGAACTTGCGGCGCGGCGCGAGCACGTAGACCGGCACCGAGTGCTCGCGTGCCGCGAGCGCCGCGGCGTAGCCGCCCACCGCCACGATGGCGCCGCGGTCGGTGACCGCATCGGCCCCGAGCCAGAGCGCCGCGGTCTGCGAGAGCAGCATCGGGAGCGCCGCGTCCACCACGAGCCAGGTCGGCACGCCGGCCAGGCCCAGCGCGGCCGCCAGCGCGCGGCCGTGCAGGAGCGGCCGCCCTTCGCCCACCAGCGCGCGCGGGCCGCGGCCACGGTCGTGAAGCTCGAGCAGGGCCGCGCGCACGGTCGTGCCGCAGGAGAGCGTGGAGACCCACGCGCCGCGCTCGGTCAGGAGCGCGCTCGCGGTGCGCGCCACCGCCGCCCGCGCGCCCTCGAGGTCGGCGCGCTCCGCGGCGCACGACCGTGCGATCTGGACCCGCAGCTCGGGCGGCGGCTCACCGCGATGCAGGCCCGCGTCGGCCACGTCGAGCGCGCGCGCGGCGAGCTGGTGGACCAGCCCGTTGACCGCGTAGGCGGCCTGTTCGCCGCGCAGCCGGACGAGCAGGGCGGCACGCAGCGCCGCCGCATCGACCGACGCGTCGACGGCCGCCCAGCGCTCGAGGCGAGCCAGGAAGCCAAGGGCCTCCCGCTCGCGCCCGGCTCATGCACCGGCGCGTCCGCCATGGACTCTTCGGAACGCAACCGGGCGAGCCGGGATCCGCATGCGGTGTGCCTCCGAGGATGAAGGACCAGAACGCAGGGACCATATCATGGCCTTCATCGGCGTCCCACCGCGTCCAGTCCCGCGGTCCGGCCCGCTCCGGCGCCGGGCGGGCCGGAGTTGACGCCGGTCCCGCCCGCGCATCAGGCCGTGGAGGGCTCCAGCCGATCCCGTCCGGCAGGAACCGGGAGGGGCGCGCGCAGCGACCACTCCCGGTCCAGCCACTCCAGGAACCAGATCACGTCGCCGGGCGTCGGCAGGACGTACTCGGCGCGGGAGACGACGCGGTCCACCGCCACGGCGAGGCCGCCGCGCCGCCGGACCGCCGCGTGCACCGGCTCGTCGCGCGTGTCGTCGCCGAAGTAGAAGAGTCAGCGTCTCCGGCAGAGCCGGCTCCAGCCAGCGCTCGAGTGCCGCGACCTTGTCCCGAGCCGTCGGCGGGCATCACCTCGAATCCGGTCCGGCCGTGGACCAGGGTCACCTGGGACTGGCAGGAGCGCACGCGGCGTCTCACGCCGGCCCCGAAGGCCGGATGCAGGCTGGGAGCGACCCCCGCGAAGTGCAGCACGCAGGAACCGACCCGGGGCTCGAGGTGCGCGCCCGGGAAACGCTGGCACCATCCTTCGAGCTCACGCAGCAGCGGCATCGGCAGGGAGAAGGTGGCTCCGGCGTGGGTTTCGAGCCGGCCCCGCTCGTCCCGGGTCTCGAGTCCCGAGGATCCGGCATAGAAGACATGCTCGATGCCGATCCTGCGCCACAGGTCGTCGAGCGTGCGGCTCGAGAGGATCGCGAGCCGTGCCCCGGCCTGCCGCGACAGCCGCTCGAGCACCTCGCGGGCGCGCACCGGCAGCGTGGCCTCCCGCGGATCGACCGAGATCGGGATGAGGGTCCCGTCGAAATCGAGGCCCACGTGCAACGAGTCGGCGCGGCGCAATCGCTCGCTCAGCGAACCGACCGACAGCCAGAGGGGCTTCAGGCTGGCCATGACGGCATCCTCGCATGGGTGGCCGCGCAGACGCGCCCCGGTGGCAACCGTCACCGGCTCCGCCCGCCGCCGGCAGCGCCGGCGAGCAACGGTCCGCATGCCACGCAGAGCAAACGTACTCCTCCCGGACCGGGCGAAGTCAATCCCGAAACGCGGGCCGGAGCCCGGCCGCTGTCCCGTTCAGGAGACGGGGGCGCTCGCGGGGACGCGTCCATGGCCCCCGGCACGGCCCCGGCAGGGGACCGCCCGGCGGTCGGGCGGCGGTTGGCAGCCCCCGGAGGCTGTGCTAGCTTGGCCTTGCCCGGGCCGAGCCCTGCGCCCCGCGGCGCAGGGCTCGGCCGCGTGACAGGGCCCGCTCTGCGGGCGCCCCCGCCTCGCGCTCGCGCCTGCCGGGCACCGGTCCCCGGGCGGTGCCGTCTGCGGCCGGCGCACCCTTCCGTATCGGAGAAGTCCAGAGCCCATGACGACCCCCGTCGCGGACCGCATCCAGCATGAGCTGTTGCCGCGCATCTCCAAGCCCAATCGTTACTTGGGCAGTGCGTCTCATGCTCCGCGAAAGCCCCTGGACCCGGCCGCGGTGCGCGTGCTCCTGGCGTTCCCGGACGCCTACGAGATCGGGATGTCGAACCTCGGCATCCGTATCATCCATCATGTGCTGAACCAGCGCCCCGACGCGGCCGCCGAGCTCACGTTCGCCCCCTGGCCGGACGCCGAGGCCGAGATGCGGCGGCTGGCGATCCCGCTCTTCTCGCTCGATTCCCACAGTCCCGCCCGGTCGTTCGACGTCCTGGGCTTCTCCCTCCAGTACGAGCTGCAGTACACGAACGTGCTCATGATGCTCGACCTGGCGGGGCTGCCGCTGCGCTCGCTCGATCGCGACGCGCGCCACCCGCTCGTCATCGCGGGCGGGGCGCAGGCCTTCAGCCCGGAGCCGATGGCCGAGTTCGTGGACGCCTTCGTCATCGGGGACGGGGAGGACGTCATCCACGCGATCGTGGACCAGGTGAAGCAGGCGAAGCGGGAGCGGCTCGGCCGGCCGGCGCTGCTGCGGCGTCTCGCCCGCGTGCGCGGCGTCTACGTGCCCAGGGGCTACGTCGCCGACGTGACGCCCGAGGGCTGGCTCGTGCCCCGGGCGCGGCCCGGCTACCCGGCGCGCGTGGAGTCGGTGTGGACGCCCCGGCTGCGCGGCGACTCGTACCCGGCCGCGCCGCTCCTGCCGCTCGGCGAGATCACGCATGACCGGTTCTCGGTCGAGATCATGCGTGGCTGCACCCGCGGCTGCCGCTTCTGTCAGGCGGGCATGATCGAACCGCCCGGTGCGCGAGAAGCCGGCCCAGCAGATCGTGGAGGAGGTGCTGCGCGGATTGCAGGCGACGGGGCTCGAGGAGGTCTCGCTGGTCTCGCTCTCCTCCACCGACCACACGCAGATCACGGAACTGGTGAACGCGCTGGCCGGCGAACTGTGCCCGACGCGGGTGCAGATCGCCCTGCCCTCGACCCGGCCCGACAACCTGCCGCCCGAGCTGGCGCGACGGCTGGCCGGGCAGAAGAAGAGCTCCATCACCCTCGCGCCCGAGGCCGGCAGCCAGCGCCTGCGCGACGTGATCAACAAGAACCACTCCGAGGAGGAGCTGCTGGCTTCGGTCGCCACGGCGGCGCGCGAGGGCTACAACGGCGTGAAGCTCTACTTCATGTGCGGGCTGCCCGGCGAGACCGACGAGGACCTCCACGCGATCGTCGCTCTGTCGGTCAAGGCCTGGCAGCGCGCCCGGGCCGAGGGGCGGAAGAACTTCCACGTCACCGTGAGCGTCTCGCCGCACGTGCCCAAGCCGCATACGCCCTTCGCCTGGGCCGGGCAGCTCTCGACGGCCGAGCTCGTGCGCCGGCTGGGCGTGCTGCGCGCCGCGGCGCGTGGCACGCCCGTCACGCTCAAGTACCGCGACGCGGAGACCTCGCTGCTCGAGGGTGTGTTCACCCGCGGGGACCGCCGCATGGGCCGGATGGTGGAGGAGGCCTGGCGGCGGGGCTGCCGCTTCGACGCCTGGAGCGAGCACCTGCGCTTCGGTACCTGGCTCGAGGTGTTCCGCGACCACGGCCTGGACCCCGAGCACGCCCTCGAGGAGCGCTCTCCAGGGTTCGAGCAGCCCTGGGAGGTGGTGCAGCCGCCCGTGACGAAGCGCTTCCTGGTGCGCGAGAAGCAGCGCGCCGAGCGTGCCGCCGTCACCGGCGACTGCCGGCTCGAGGACCGCTGCTTCTCCTGCGGCGTGACCGACTGCGCGCAGCGCCCGTGGGTCAGACAGCCGCACCCGCCGCTCGACCTGGAGCAGGCGCGGGCCGCGGTCGCCCCGCCCGCCTACGGCCGCAGCGCCCGTCGGCGCCCGGCCGGCTCGAGCGCGCCGGTGTCGCGCGCCGCCGGAGCGCCGTCTCCAGCGTCGCCTCGAGCACGCGATTCCGCATCCTCTTCGAGAAGGGGATCGAGCTGCGCTTCACCTCGCATCTCGATCTCATGCGCACATGGGAGCGGGCCCTGCGTCGCTCGGGGCTCCCGCTCGCTTTCAGCCAGGGGCATCACCCGCACATCAAGATGTCGTTCGGGCCGCCGCTGCCCCTGGGGTACCGTTCCCGGGCCGAGGTCTTCGACCTGGAGTTCGCCCGTCCGCCCGCCGTGGATCTGGCCGAGAGGCTCAACGCGGTGCTGCCGGGCTCGCTCCGGGTGCTGGCCTTCCGTCCCATCCTCTTCAAGACGCCTTCGCTCATGAGTCAGCTCGAAGGCGCGTCGTACCGGGTCCGCTTCCCGGGCGGGTTCCTCGCGGAGGCCGGCGTAGCGCCGGAGCACCTCCAGGCGGAGCTCGAGGCGCGCGTCGGCCGGCTGCTTGCGCAGGAGCACCTCATCGTGCGCCGGCAGAGCGAGGGGCAGATCCGCGAATTCGACGCCCGTTCTTCCCTCGTCGCCCTCGAGCCCTCGAACGCCGAGACGCCGGCGGTACTGGACGTGCACGCGCTCTTCATCCCGCGCGGGCAGGTCCGCCCCGACGATCTCGTCGCCCTGCTCTTTCCCGGCGCGGATGTCCGCACCGTGGATGTCGAGCGCACGGTCCTGTGGGCGGCCGCGAGCGGCCGGCGGCTCGACGCGCTCGAGCTGCTCGGGGCACGCACGTGATGCGGGCGGAGCACGGATCTGAGAACGGAGGTCGGCCGGTCCGTCCGTCCGCCTCGCGAAGGACCCCGTGAGACAGCAGATCATCATCAACGCCGATCCGTACGAGACCCGCATCGCCATCCTCGAGGAGGGCGAGCTGGCCGAACTGAGGGTCGAGCGCTCCGAGCAGCGACGCAGCGTGGGCGACATCTACAAGGGCCGGGTCAACGCCGTGCTGCCGGGCATGCAGTCCGCGTTCGTGGACCTGGGGCTCGCCAAGACCGGCTTCCTCCATGCCTCGGACCTGGCCGAGAACCTCGCTGCGCTCGAAGACCTCTCCGACGTCGAGGAGAGCGGGGAGCGCGGCGGCCACCGCCGCCGGGCCGCGGCCCCCAAGATCGAGGAGCACCTCAAGAAGGGCCAGGAGGTGCTGGTGCAGATCACCAAGGAATCGATGGGCACCAAGGGCCCGCGCATCACCCAGCAGGTGAGCCTGCCCGGGCGCTTCTGCGTGCTCATGCCGGGCGTGGATCACGTCGGCGTGTCGCGCCGTATCGAGGACCGGGCCGAGCGCCAGCGCATCAAGGCCATCATCACGGACCTCAGGCCCAAGGGTGTCGGCCTGATCGCGCGCACCGCCGGCGAGGGCAAGGGCGATCCGGAGTTCGCCGCCGACGTCAAGCACCTGCACAAGCTCTGGCAGAAGGTGGACAAGAAGGCCGGCACCACGCGTGCGCCCGCGCTCGTGCACCGTGAGCTGGAGATGACCGCGGGCCTCATCCGCGACCTGTTCACCGACGAGGTGGACGAGGTCATCATCGACGACAAGGAGTCCTTCGCCGAGACCCAGGCCTACCTGAAGGCGGTCTCGCCCGAGCTGCGCGAGCGCGTGAAGCTCTACAAGGGCACGGAGCCCATCTTCGACCACTACGGCATCGAAACGCAGATCGAGAAGACCTTCGAGCGCAAGGTGTGGCTCAAGAAGGGTGGCTACATCTGCGTGGACCACGCCGAGGCGCTGGTCGCCATCGACGTGAACACCGGGCGCTTCACCGGCAAGAAGAACCAGGAAGAGACCATCTTCCGCACCAACCTCGAGGCGGCGCGGGAGATCCCCCGGCAGCTGCGCCTGCGCGACATCGGCGGCATCATCGTGATCGACTTCATCGACATGGAGATCGAGGCGAACAAGCGCGCCGTGCTGGACGAGCTACGCACCGAGCTCCGCGCGGACCGCGCCCGCACCCGGGCGTTCGCGGTCTCGGACCTGGGGCTCGTCGAGATGACCCGCCAGCGCGAGCGCTCGAGCCTGCTCCACTACTACACCGAGGACTGCCCGCACTGCGGCGGCCTCGGCAAGGTGGCCTCGCCCGAGACCATGCTCGTCAAGCTCGAGCGTGCCGTGCGGCGGGTGGCCGCCATGGGCGGCGAGAAGCGCATCACGGTCAAGGTGGCGCCCGAGATCGCACTGTTCTTCGTCGAACAGGAGGCGCGGCGCTTCGCCGAGCTGGAGAAGCGCTTCAGGATCCAGGTGGATCTGAAGGACGATCCGCAGTTGAAGCGCGGCGAGATGAAGGTCTTCGGCGCCGGCGGCAAGCGCGACCTGACCAAGCAGGTGGTCGGGAGCGTGCCCGGCACGTAGACCGGGCGGCAGACCACGGTCATCTCGCACCCTCGCGTTCCGGGTCGAGAATCGTCCGGGTCAGGGGCCGGGCGGAGGGCTCCGCCCGGCCCCTCGCGTCCCTACTCCACCAGCTTGAGGAAGCTCAGGGGCCGCTGGAGGCGCTCGAAGCCGGCACGCGAGGGCGGGTCCACCTCGGCGATCACCCGTTCGAGCGCGCGCATCGTGTTGAGATCCTGCACCACGGTGGGGGAGGGTGGCGCGTCGGGCACGAGCAGCACGAGCCGCAGCCGCGCGTGGACCAGGTTCCAGGCCTCCGCCGCCTCGCGGCTCGGTGGGTAGCCCCGGAGCAGCACGATGACGTCGCATTCCTGAGGCAGCAGGTCGAGCGCGGTGAGCGCCTCGTAGCTCTCGGGCCAGGCGTCCAGCGCGAGGACCACGTGCGCGAGCCCGGCGGTCTGGCCCAGGTCGACGATCTCGTCCGGCGCGGGGATGCGCGCGAACTGCACGGTCACGCCGATGCGCAGGTCGCTGCGGTCCAGGATGAGCGGCAGAAGGGCAGGCCGGGCGGTCGGCCCTTCGGACGGCCGGTCGGAGGAGGCCCGCGGTGGGGTGACGGGTCGGGGCGGCTGGGCGGTGGTGGCCGGGCCGTTGGCCATGCAGCCGACGACCATGCCGGCCGCGATCAGGGCGGTGACGGTCCAGGATCTCATGGGATCTCCGCGGTTGGGTGCTCGACGGGTGACGACACCGGGCCAGTATGCCACGGGCGGGATCCCACGGGTGGCGTGCTTGACCCGGTCGGGGGGGGCATGGTAGAAAGTATCGCTCCGCGCGCCCTGGTGGGCGCTTCTCGAGTGTCCGCGGGCCCGTGGCGGGGCTTCGCCTCTCGCATGCCTGCGTCTTCAGGAGACAGTCCAACGATGTACGCGATCGTGAACATCAACGGTGTCCAGACCCGCGTCGAGCCCGAGGCCGTGATCCAGGTGGCACGCCTGACGGGCGAGCCGGGCGCCAGGCTCACCTTCGGTCAGGTGCTGCTCGTGGCCGACGGCGACTCGATCGCGGTCGGACAGCCCTACGTGGAGGGCGCGAGCCTGACGGCCGAGGTCGTCGAGCATTTCCGCGGCCCCAAGATCCACATCTTCAGGTACAAGCGCCGGCAGGACTACCGGAAGCGGCGCGGTTACCGCGACGACCTCACGCGTCTGCGCGTGACCGGCATCCAGCGCTAGGGAGACGTCATGGCACACAAGAAAGGCCAGTCCTCGTCCCGGAACAACCGCGAGTCGAACGCGCAGCGCCTCGGCGTGAAGCGCTTCGGCGGCGAGCGCGTGCGGTCCGGGGGCATCATCGTGCGGCAGCGCGGCACCAAGTTCTTCCCTGGCCTGAACGTGGGCATCGGCAAGGACCACACCCTGTTCGCCATGATCGACGGCCACGTCAAGTTCGTCCGTCGCAAGGTCCACGTCCTGCCGCCGGCGGCCGCCGAGACCGCCTAGCCGCAGCCGTTCCTCACGCCGCCCGGCCCCGGGTCCGAGACCCGCGGCCGGGCGGCGTTCGTCCTGGGTGGGCGTGACCGGGCCAGGCCCGCCTCGGGAGCGCGCGGTCGGCGCCCCGCCTCCGCGCTTCGGCCCCCTTCGGCGGGTGTGCTAGTCTGCCGCTCCGTGCGCAAGCATGGCCCGATCAGCACCCGCGCCGTCCCGGGGGAGAAGACGCCCGGCGACGGCGTGCCGCGTTTCCAACGGGTGCCGCCGCCGGATCATCCCGGAGCCCGTCCGTGACCGACACCGTTCTCGCCGTCATCCCCGCCCGTTTCGCGGCCACGCGCTTCCCGGGCAAGCCGCTCGCGGTGCTGTGGGGCAAGCCCATGCTCCAGCACGTCTGGGAGCGGGCGCGTGCGGCGCGCGGCCTCGACGAGCTGCTGATCGCGACCGACGACGAGCGCATCGCCGCGGCGGCGCGCGGCTTCGGCGCCAGGGTCGAGCTGACCTCCTCCGGTTGCGCGAGTGGCACCGACCGCGTGGCCGAGGTGGCGCGGCGCCGGCCCCGCGCCGGCCTGGTGCTCAACCTGCAGGGCGACGAGCCCGAGCTCGAGACCGAAGCGGTCTCGCGGCTGGTCGAGGTGATGCGTGGCGATGCGTCCCTGCGCATGGGGACCGTCGCGCACCACGAGCCCGATGCCGCGCTGCTGGCCCGGCCGGACGTGGTCAAGGTGGTGGTGGACGCCGCCGGCTTCGCGCTCTACTTTAGCCGCGCGGACGTCGCGGAGGGCTCGCGGGGCGGACCGGCGCTGCGCCACGCGGGCGTCTACGCCTTCCGCCGCGACCTGCTCCTCGAGTTCGCCTCGTGGCCGCCGGGCCGGCTGGAACAGGCCGAGCGGCTCGAGCAGTTGCGCGCGCTCGAGCGCGGCGTGCGCATCAAGGTCGTGCCGGGCGAGCGCCCGTTCGCGGGCGTGGACACGCCCGAGCAGTTGCAGACGTTGGAGAGACGCGGGCCGCGTCCCTGAGGCGCAGCCCTGAGCGGAGACCCTCCGGGAAGGGGAGGCACGGAGATGCCGAAGTACGTCGTGGTCACGGGGGGCGTGGTGTCGTCCCTCGGCAAGGGGATCGCCGCGGCCTCGCTGGGGTTGCTGCTCAAGGCGCGCGGCCTGCGTGTCACGCTGCAGAAGCTCGACCCCTACCTCAACGTGGACCCCGGGCACCATGAGCCCGTTCCAGCACGGCGAGGTCTTCGTCACCGACGACGGCGCCGAGACCGACCTGGACCTGGGCCACTACGAGCGCTTCACCAACACCTCGGTGACCCGCAGCCACAACGTCACGGCCGGCCAGGTCTACGACACCATCCTCTCGAAGGAGCGGCGCGGCGACTACCTGGGCCGCACCGTGCAGGTCATCCCCCACGTCACCGACGAGATCAAGCGCCGCATCACGAGCCTGGCGCTCACCTCCCAGGCCGACGTGGCCATCATCGAGATCGGCGGCACGGTGGGCGACATCGAGTCGCTGCCGTTCCTCGAGGCGGTGCGCCAGCTGCGGCTCGAGTTGCGCCGCGACACGCTGTTCGTGCACGTCACGCTGGTGCCCTTCCTGAAGGTCGCGGGCGAGGTGAAGACCAAGCCCACCCAGCACTCGGTGCGCGAGTTGCGGGAGATCGGCATCCAGCCCGACATCCTGCTGTGCCGCAGCGAGGTGTCGCTCGACAGCGAGGTGCGCGAGAAGATCGCGCTGTTCTGCAACGTCCCGACCGAGGCGGTCATCGGCGCCACCGACCGGGCGTCGATCTACGAGGTCCCGCTCATGTTCCACGAGGGCGGACTCGACTCGCTGGTGGTGCAGGGGCTGGGCCTCGACACCGACGCGCCCGACCTCCGGGTCTGGACCGATTTCGTCTCCCGCGTGCGCGACCCCGAGAAGGAGTGCGAGATCGCGGTGGTCGGCAAGTACACGCACGTGCGCGACGCCTACAAGAGCATCGTGGAGGCCTTCGTCCACGCCGGGGCCGCCAATCGCGCGCGGGTCCGGGTGCGCTGGGTCGAGGCCGGCGACCTCGAGACGCGCGGGGCCGCGGAGTCGCTCGCCGACGTGGACGGCGTGCTCGTGCCGGGCGGCTTCGGCGAGCGCGGCATCGAGGGCAAGATCGAGGCGGCGCGCTACGCGCGCGAGCGCGGCATGCCCGTACTTCGGCCTGTGCCTGGGCATGCAGGTCGCGACCATCGAGTTCGCGCGCCACGTGGTGGGCTGGCAGGAGGCGCACTCCAGCGAGTTCGACCCGCACGCCGCGCAGAAGGTGATCGACCTGATGGCCGACCAGGAGGGCATCAGCGAGAAGGGCGGCACGATGCGGCTGGGCTCGTATCGCTGCGCGCTGCAGCCGGGCAGCCTGGCTGCGCGCGCCTACGGCCGGACCGAGGTCGAGGAACGCCATCGGCACCGCTACGAGTTCAACAACAAGTACGCGGCGCAGCTGCAGTCGCGCGGGCTGGTGCTGTCGGGCCGCTGCGTGGGGCGCGACCTGGTCGAGATCGTCGAGCTGCCCGACCACCCGTGGTTCCTGGCGGTGCAGTTCCACCCCGAGCTCAAGTCGCGACCCTACGATCCACACCCGCTGTTCGTGGACTTCGTGCGCGCCGCCCTGGAGCGCCGGCGCGCGCGGCTGGGCAGCGACGCGCGCGCGCGCGCCGGTGCGCCGGCCGTGGACGGGATGCAGCGGGGAGAGGCGCCCTCCACGGGCCCGGCGGTGGGCGCGCCGGCGCCGCGCGTGAGGGACGCATGAACCGCTTCTCGATCGGGGCTGCGGAGGCCGGCGGGCCCGCGCCTGCTCGTGATCGCCGGGCCGTGCGTGGTCGAGAGCGCCGAGTCGTGCCTCGAGGTGGCCACGCGGCTCAAGGCGCTGTGCGCCGAGCGCGGCCTGCCCTACGTGTTCAAGGCCTCCTACCGCAAGGCCAACCGCTCGAGCGGCACGCTCCTTCGCCGGGCTGGCCATGGACGAGGCGCTGGCCGTGCTCGACCGCGTGAAGCGCGAGACCGGCGTGCCGGTGCTCACCGACGTGCACGAGGTGACCGAGGTGGTGGCGGTGGCCGAGGTGGCCGACGCGCTGCAGATCCCGGCGTTCCTCTGCCGGCAGACCGCGCTGCTCGCAGGCCGCGGCGCGCACCGGCCGGGCGGTGAACGTGAAGAAGGGCCAGTTCCTGCCACCCGGGGACATGCAGCAGGTGGTCGAGAAGCTGCGCCTGGCGGGCGGCGCGCGCATCCTGCTGACCGAGCGCGGCACCAGCTTCGGCTACGGCGACCTGGTGGTGGACATGCGCGGCCTCGTCGTGATGCGCGAGCTGGGCTGGCCCGTGGTCTACGACGCCACCCACAGCCTGCAGCGTCCCGGCGGCGCCGAGACCGGGGGCGACCGCCGCTTCGCCTTCCCGCTCATGCGTGCGGCCGTGGCCTGCGGTGTGGACGGGCTCTTCTTCGAGTGCCACCCGGACCCCGCGAACGCCCGTTCCGACGCCGCGACCCAGCTGCCGCTCGATCAGGCGGCCGCCTTCCTCGACGCGGCGACGAGCGTGCGCGCCGCCGTGGGAGAGCAGCCATGACGGCTCCGCGCAGCTGCCTCCAGCGGGACCCCCGGACCGGTGCGCATCCTGTTCCTCGACGTGGACGGCACGCTCACCGACGGGGTCATCACCGAGGGCGCGGCAGGGGACCTGCGCAACTTCTGGGTGCGCGACGGCCTGGCCCTGATGTGGGCGCGCGATCTGGGGCTGCTGCCGGTGGTGATCTCGGGGCGCCCGTCGCCGGCGGTCGAGAGCCGCATGCGCGATCTCGGGCTCGAGTACCACCTCGACATCCAGGACAAGGTGGCGGTGGCCGAGCGGGTGCTGGCGCGCGAGGGCGCGCGCTGGGAGGACTGCGCGATGCTGGGAGACGACCTGCCCGACGTGCCGCTGCTCAACCGCGTGGGTTGGCCGATCGCCGTCGCCGACGCGCAGCCCGAGGTGCTCGCGCAGGCCCGCACCGTGACGAAGCGCGGGGGCGGCCGTGGTGCGGGGCGCGAGGCGGTGGAGCTGCTCCTGCGGCACAACGGCACCTGGGAGCAGGTGCTGCGCCGCTACGAGGCGCTGTGATGGCGCGCGACCTGATCGAGCTGGCGCGAGAGGTGGTGCGCGGCGAGACCGCGGCGGTCGCCGGGCTCGAGAGCCGGCTCGGCCCGGAGTTCCTCGCGGCGGTCGAGTGCCTGCACGGCTGCCGCGGCAAGGTGGTGGTCTCGGGTGTGGGCAAGTCCGGGCTGCTCGCCCACAAGCTCGCGGCCACGCTCACCAGCACCGGCACGCCGGCGGTGTTCCTGCACCCGGCCGACGCCCTGCACGGCGACGCCGGCCTGTTCGCCTCCGGCGATGTCGCCCTGTTCCTCTCGAAGAGCGGCGCCAGCGACGAGTTGCTGGCGCTGCTGCCCTACCTCGAGCGGCACGGCATCCCGCTCGTGAGCATCGTCGCGACCCCGGGCTCCGCCCTCGGGCGCAAGAGCGGCGTCTGCCTGGTGACCGGCCCGGTGCGCGAGGTCTGCCCCATGGACCTCACGCCCGACGACCAGCATCACGGTGGCCCAGGTGATGGGCGATTGTCTCGCCGTGGCGCTGCTCGAGCGGCGCGGTTTCAAGGCCGAGGACTTCCGCTTCCTGCACCCGGGCGGGGTCATCGGGCGCTCCGCGGCGCGCCGCGTCGAGGAGCTGATGCACGAGGGCGCCGCGCTGCCGCGGGTGGCGGAGAGCGCCCCGCTGCGCGAGGTGATGCTCGAGATCATGGACAAGCGGCTCGGCATCACGACCGTGCTGGACGGCGCCGGACGGCTCGCCGGCGTGATCACCGACGGTGATTTCAAGCGCATCCTGCTCAAGCACCCGGACCCCTGGGACGCTCAGCGCGCGGGAGGTCATGGCCCGCGCGCCGAGCACGACCGGCCGGGACACGCTGGTGGCGGCCGCGGTGCGCCAGATGGAGGAGCGGCCTGCCGGCCCGATCACCGCGCTGGTCGTGGTGGACGGGGAGGGCATGCCCGTCGGTGTGCTGCACCTGCACGACTGCCTCCGCGCAGGACGTTAGCCCGGACGTCGTCGCGGCGGCCGGGGCGCGGTCCGGCCCGGCCTCGCCAGTCTCCATCCGTCGACGGCGCCGTCACCCCGGCGTCAAGTCCGGGCCCGTTCGGACCGATAACCCCTCAGGATTTCAACGCGCAGACGCGCTGGCACTTGTCGTGCTTGCGACCCGTCCCCCCCTTTGTTAGCGTGGGCTTCGACGTGATGAACCGGGCACCTTTGATCCCCAGGGGGCGTTGGTCCCCCCGCTTCCGTGGTCTCCCTCCGGGGGCCCGAAGCCTCGTGGCGTTGGCGCTGCTGCTGCTCGTCGTCGCGGGCTGCGGCACCGAGCGCTCCAGCGTGCCCTCGCGGGCCGCCGGCGAGCTGCCGGACCAGGAGGTGAGCGATTTCGCCCTCACCGAGACCGACCAGGGTGCCCCGCAGTGGAAGCTCTATGCCCGCTACGCGGCCACCTACAACGCCCGCAACGTCATCGTCGCCCGCGCCGTCCGCGTGGACTTCTTCGACGAGCAGGGCGCCCAGTCCTCCGAGCTCACCGCGCGCGAGGGCGAGATCCAGCTGCAGACGCGCGACATGACGGCGCGCGGCAACGTGGTCCTGCAGACGCGCGAGGGCACGCGCATGTCCACGCAGGAGATTCGTTTCCTGAACCGCGAGCAGAGGATCGTCTCTCCGCTCGAGCAGATGGTGCGGGTGGAGCGCGCGGGTGACGTGCTCACCGGCTACGGCTTCGAGAGCGATCCCGGGCTCAAGCACTTCGAGTTCAAGCGCAAGGTGGAGGCGACGGTGCAGACGCGCTCGGGCGGCGGAGTCTCCGAGCGCAAGAGCGGTGCCCGGTGAGCGGTGACGGCGACCGCCGGCCCGCCCTGGACCCGCCGAACGAGGGTGCCCGTGCCCCGGACGTCCCGGTGGCGCCGCCGGGCCCGGCCGAGGGCCTGGTAGCCAGCGGGCTCGAGCGCTACTACGGGCGCTGGCGCGTCGTGGACGACGTGACCTTCCACGTGCGCCGCGGCGAGGTCGTGGGGCTGCTCGGACCGAACGGGGCCGGCAAGACCACGTCCTTCTACATGATCGTGGGCTTGCTCCGGCCGAGCCGGGGGCGCATCCTGCTCGAGGGCCGCGACGTCACCGACGAACCCGTCTACCGGAGGGCGCGGCTCGGGCTCGGCTACCTCGCGCAGGAATCGAGCATCTTCCGCCGCCTGACGGTCAGCGACAACGTGATGGCCGTGCTGGAGACCATGCCCCTCACCAAGGCCGAGCGCGAGGCGCGGCTGAAGCTGCTGCTGGAGGAGTTGAACCTCACGCACCTGGCGGGCCGCATGGCCACGAAGCTCTCGGGCGGCGAGCGCCGCCGCGTGGAGATCACGCGGGCGCTGGCGCGGCAGCCGTCCTACATGCTGCTCGACGAGCCCTTCGTCGGCATCGACCCCATCGCGGTCGCGGAGATCCAGGACATCGTGGGTCGCCTGCGCCAGCGAGGGCTCGGAGTGCTCATCACCGACCACAACGTGCGCGAGACGCTGCGGATCACCGACCGCGCGTACATCATGTACGAGGGCCGTATCCTCCTGCAGGGAACCTCGCAGGAGCTGGCCAGCGACTCGAGAGCGCGTGAGATCTACCTGGGCGACCGATTCAGTCTCTGACGCCAGCCGCCGCACGGAGCCAATCCCATCATGGAAATGAAACCTTCGCTGAACCTGAGCCTGCGGCCGGCCCTCATCATGACGCCGCGCCTGCAGCAGGCGCTCAAGCTGCTGCAGGTGCCGACGCTCGAGCTTCAGCAGATCCTCAAGCAGGAGATGATCCAGAACCCGCTGCTCGAGGAGGTGGACGAGGTCACGGAGAGCGAGGACCTCGCCAAGGAGGACTCTCCCGAGGAGAAGGCCAACGAAGAGGCGGAGGACCCGACCGAGGAAGATCCCATCGACTGGTCGGATTACATGCAGGACGGGGCGCTCGACCGGGTCTACGTGCCCCAGCAGGAGACCTCGGTGGAGTTCCTCGAGAAGGTGCCGGTCACGCGCACCTCGCTGGCCGAGAGCCTGCTCGAGCAGCTCCACTTCCTGGCGCTCTCGCCGCGCGACCTGATGCTCGCGGAGTTCCTGGTCGGCTCGCTGGACGAGCGCGGCTGGCTGGCGACCCCGCTCGATGAGGTGGCGCAGTCCACGGGCCAGCCGCTCGAGCTCTGCGAGCGGATCCTGAAGGTCATCCAGGCGCTCGAGCCGGTCGGGGTGGGAGCGCGCGACCTGCGGGAGTGCCTGCTCATCCAGCTCGAGGCGCGCAACGAGCGCGATACGCTGCCGTGGAAGCTCATCCACGACCAGTTCGACAACCTGGTGAACCGGCGCTTCCCCGAGATCGCGCGCCAGCTCAAGTGCACGTCCGAGGAGGTGCAGGCGGGGGCCGACGCCATCGCCACGCTGAACCCCAAGCCGGGGCTCCAGGTCTCGAGCGAGGATCCCAGGTACGTGGTGCCCGACCTGGTCGTCGAGCGCGTGAACGACGAGTACCTCGTCATGCTCAACGACCGGCACCTGCCCCGGTTGCGCATCTCCGCGGCCTACGAAGGCGTGATGCGCGGCAAGAAGAAGTCGGAGTGCACCGTCGGCGAGGTCAAGACCCGCGAGTACATCCAGGGCAAGCTGAACTCGGCGCGCTGGCTCATCCAGACCATCGAGCAGCGGCGCCGCACCATGATCAAGGTGATGAACTGCATCATCCGCGAGCAGCGGGAGTTCTTCGACAAGGGGATCGCGTTCCTGCGGCCGCTCACGCTCCAGCAGGTCGCCCGGCAGATCGACATGCACGAGTCCACGGTGAGCCGCGTCTGCAGCGCGAAGTACGTGCAGACGCCGCGCGGCGTGTTCGAGCTCAAGTTCTTCTTCTCGAGCGGGCTCGAGACCGAGGACGGCGAGGACGTGTCGGCCCGGACGGCCCGTGACATCATCAAGACCCTCATCGACGAGGAGGTCAAGACCGAGCCGCTGTCCGACCAGCGCATCGCCGAGCTCCTGCACGAGACGGGGCTCAAGATCGCCCGGCGGACGGTGGCCAAGTACCGGGAACAGCTCAGCATCCTGCCGGCGCGGTTCCGCCGGCGCGTGTGACATTCGTCCTGGAAGGGGAAGGATCCCGCCATGCAGATCAGCACGACCGCTCGCCACTGCGAGCTCGATGCCCAGGTCCGCGAATTCGCGCTGCAGCGTCTGACGAAGCTCGAACGCTTCGCCCGTGACATCCAGGAGGCGCACCTCGTCGTCACCGTCGAGAAATTCCGCCACTCGGCCGAGATCACCCTGCGGATCAAACACCACGAGATGGTGAGCCGCGAGGAGGCGGACTCCAGCAAGGTGGCCATCGACCAGGCCGCCCACCGGCTGGAGCAGCAGCTCCGCCGGCTCAAGGACAAGCGCACCGCGCACAAGGGGGCCGTCCACGAGCTGCCCGGGACCGCCGGCGGCAGCGACGAGGCGGAGCCCGAGTTCGACCAGGAGCCGGACCTCCGGTCTGGCACGGAGGACTAGGATCGCCGTGGAATCCATCAGCCCGACCCGTCTCTACGAGGACCAGAAGGAGGAGCTCCACCTGGAGATCCTCACCGAGTCGCTGGCCTCGCGCCGCGAGATCACCGTGAGCGACACGAATCGCCCGGGCATGGCGCTCATGGGATTCGTCGAGAACTTCCTGTCCGAGCGGATCCAGATCCTGGCGCAGACCGAGTTCGCGTACCTCGCGACGCTGCCCGAGGCGAAGATGCGCGAGGCGGTGGACCGGCTGTTCCAGTTCTCGATCCCGCTCATCGTGGTCTGCAAGGCCCTCAACGTGCCGCCCTACCTGGTCCGGCGGGCGAACGAGTGCCAGGTGCCGGTGATGCGCACGCCGGAGAGCACGACGCCGTTCATCCACAGCCTGACGCTCTACCTGGACCACATGTTCGCGCCGGTGACGTCGGTCCATGCCTCGCTCGTGGACGTCTACGGCTGCGGACTGCTGTTCACCGGGCAGAGCGGGATCGGCAAGTCGGAGACCGCGCTCGACCTGGTCGAGCGCGGCCACCGGCTGGTGGCCGACGACATCGTGACCATCACCCGGCGCCACGGAGGCGTGCTGGTCGGCGGCGGGAACCAGCTGCTGCGCCACCACATGGAGATCCGGGGGCTGGGCATCATCGACGTGCAGTCGATCTTCGGCATCCGCTCGATCCGCTTGCAGAAGCGGGTCGAGGTGGAGGTGCAGCTCAGGGAGTGGTCGAACGAGGAGAGCTACGAGCGCGTCGGGATCGACGAGCGCAAGACCGAGATCCTGGGCGTGCCCATCCCGCACGTCGTGGTCCCGATCGTCCCGGGGAAGAACATCACGGTGATCGCCGAGGCCCTGGCGCTCAACTACCTGGTCAAGGTCTACGGCGGCTACTCGCCGGCCGACCGGCTCAACCAGCACCTGATCGAACACATGAAGCGCAAGAGCGCCGCGCGCGCCTGGGTGCGCGAGGACACGGAGTGAGCCGCATCCCGGCGCTGCTCGTGACGCACGCGGACCTGGGGGCGGCGCTGCTGCGCGCCGCCCAGCAGATCTACGGGCCGGTCACGGACGTCGATTTCCTCTCGAACTCCGAGCTCTCGCGGACCGATCTCGAGAACGCCATCCGGGAGCGCGTCTCGGGCTGGGCCCACGGCGGGCTCGTGCTCACCGACTTCCCGGGCGGCTCGTGCCAGCAGTGCGGCCTGCTGGCCGCGCGGGACAACGCCGAGATCGTGGTGGTCACCGGGGTGAACCTGCCGGGCCTGCTCGACTACCTGCACAACCGCGAGCACTACCCCGCCGCCGAACTGGCCGAGCGCCTCATGACCCGGGCGCGGAACAGCGTGTGCGTGCAGCACGCCCGGCCCGAATGAGCTGGCTGAACCAGCGGGTGGACGACCGGCTCATCCACGGCCAGGTCGTGGTCGCCTGGGGTTCGGCGCTGCGCCCCGCGCGGCTCTACGTGGTGGACGACCAGGCGGCGGCGAGCCCCTGGGAGCGCGACCTGCTCGTCTCGGCCGCGCCGGGCACCGAGGTGCGCGTGCTCACCGTGGTCGAGGCCGCGGCCGCCTGGGAGGCCGAGCGGAGCGCGCCGGGCGGGGCGATGCTCGTGCTGCGGGACCTGCGCACCGCGCGCGTCCTGGTCGAGTCGGGGGCCGCGGTGCCCGCCTTCACCCTGGGGGGGCTGCACTACGCCCCGGGCAAGGACAAGATCGCCGAGTACGTCTACCTGGACGATGCCGACCGCGAGGACGCGCGCGCGCTGCTGCGGCGCGGGGTGAAGCTCGAGGTCCAGGACGTGCCGGCCACGCGACCGCAGGCCCTGATGGCTCTGGACCCGACCATCGCGCCGTGAGCCTCCGGGTCTTCGCCACCCTGCTGCTGGGGGGCGTGGCCGTGCTGGACGCCACGCCCGTCGCCCAGACGCTGCTCTCGCAGCCGCTCGTGACCGCCACGCTGCTGGGCGCGCTCTGGGGCGAGTGGCGCGTGGCGCTCGAGGTGGGCGTGGTGCTGCAGATCCTGGCGGCGAGCACGCTGCCGATCGGCGCGCGCACCCCCGAGGACTACGCCTCGGGCGGGGTGGTGGGCGCGGGCGTGGCGCTGGCCATCGTCTCGCGGCAGCACTTCCTCATGCTGGACGACGCCGCGGCGCTGGTGGGCGTGCTCGCCGGGCTCGTCACCGCGACCCTGGGCGTGCCGCTCATCAAGTGGCAGCGGCGGCGCAACGAGGGCCTGAGCCGCTGGTGCGAGGCCGAGGTGCGGCGCGGTGATGCGGGCGCCATCGGCGCCGCGCAGCGCGCGGGCGCTGTCCTGGCGTTCGCGGTCGGTGTAGGGTACTGCGCCGTCTGCCTGGCGCTCGGGGTGTGGCTCCTGGGTCCCCTGGCGGGACGCCATTCGCTGCGGCTTGCCCGCGCCTGGTCGCTGGCGCAGCCGCTGTGGATCGGGCTCGGCCTCGCCCAGCTGCTCCAGGCGTTCGTGCAGCGGCGGCTCACTCGGACGGCGCTGTTCGCGATGGCGATGCTGGGGGCCTGGCTGCTCCTCATGGTGACGGGGCGCTGATGGGTAGACTGAAGAATCGGGATCTCTGGCGCATGGCGGCGCGCAGCCTGTTCCTGCAGGCCACGTTCAATTACGAACGCCAGCAGGGCCTGGGCTGGGCGTGGGCGCTGCAGCCGGCGCTGGAGCGCCTCTACCCCGACCCGGCCGAGTACCGGGAGCGCCTGGCCGAGCACACCGCCTACTTCAACACCCAGCCCACGCTGGCCTCGCTCGCGCTCGGCGCGGTGGCCGGGCTGGAGGAGAGCCGCGCGGCGGGCGAGGGGCCCGACGCCGCGGCCGTGGCGCGCATCAAGAGCGTGCTCGGCTCCTCGCTCGCCGCCCTCGGGGACCGGCTCTTCTGGCTCACGCTGCGGCCCTTCGCCGCCTGCCTCGGGGTGCTCGTGGCGCTCGGTGGCTCGTGGGGGGGGGCGGTCGCGCTCTGGGTGTGCTACAACCTGTTCCACCTCGGGGTCCGCTTCCTCGGGGTGGGCTGGGGATACAGGGCGGGGACCGCGGTGCTGGACCTGGCGCAGCGGCGGCGCTTCGAGCGCCTGACCGGGTACATCGCCCTGCTGGGCACGATGCTCACGGGCGTGACGACGGCCTGGCTGCTGGTGCCCGCCGGCGAGCCCCGCCCGCTCGTGTTCCAGGCCGTGTTCGCGGCGGGGCTGGGACTGGGGCTGGTGGCCGCCGCGCGGCCGCGGCCCTCGCCGACCGAGTGGGCGCTGGGCGTGGGCGCGCTGTGCGTGGCCGCCACGTGGTTCCGGTAGGCCGTGATGAACGTACCGGGGTGGATCCGCCAGGGGAGCCGAGCGTGACCGAGGCCGAACTTCTGATCCGCAACCAGCTCGGGCTGCACGCCCGGGCCTGCGCGTTGTTCGTGAAGACCGCGGCCCGGTTCGCCTCGGAGGTCTACGTGAGCCGGGACGACCTCGAAGTCAACGGCAAGAGCATCATGGGCGTCATGATGCTCGCGGCCGAGGAGGGCAGTACCATCCGGGTGCGGGCCGAGGGCGCCGACGAGCGCGAGGCCGTGGCGGCCCTGCGTGGGCTCGTGGACGGCAAGTTCGGGGGAGAGCCATGAAGTTCACCGGCATGGCGGCATCGCCCGGGGTGGGTGTGGCCCCCATCTGCCTGCTGGAGCGCGAGGAGCTGGCGGTGCGCGACACCGCGGTCCCCGCGCAATCGGTGGAGCAGGAGGTGGCGCGCTTCCATGCCGCCCTCGAGGCCTCGCGCGCCGACCTCGCCAGCATCCGCGACCGCATCTCCCGCGAACTGAGCGAAGCCGAGGCCGAGATCTACAACGCCCACCTGATGATCCTCGGCGATCCCGACCTGGTGGGCGCGGTCGAGCAGGGCATCCGCGAGCAGCGCCGCAACGCGGCCTGGGTGTTCCGCGGCCACATGGCGAGCGTGGCGGCGCACCTGGCGAACGTGCAGTCGGAGCACCTGCGCGAGCGCCAGGCCGACGTGCTCGACGTGGAGCGGCGCGTGCTGCGCTACCTGCTCGGTGACGGCCACCGGGCGCCCTTCCTGCCCGAGCGGCCCTCCGTGCTGGTCGCGCACGACGTCGCGCCCAGCGAGATCGCCCTGCTCGACCGCGAACGCATCGTCGGCATGGTGACCGAGGTGGGCTCGCGCTCCTCCCACTGCGCCATCGTGGCCCGCGGCCGGGGCATCCCGGCGGTGGTCTCCTGCCGGGGCATCCTGCAGCGGGCCGCGAACGGCATGGTGGGCGCGGTGGATGGCTTCCTGGGCACGGTGGAGCTCGACCCCGATGCCGAGACCACGGAGTTCTTCGTCGCCCGGCGCAAGCGCATCGAGGAAGAGGACCGCTCGCTGCTCCTGATCCAGGACCAGCCGACCGTCACCCTCGACGGGCACGCCATCGACCTGGGCGCGAACCTCGAGCTGCCGGGCGACGTCGAGCGGGCGCTCAGCGTGGGGGCCGCCAGCGTCGGGCTGTTCCGCACCGAGTTCTTCTACCTGGACCGGCTCGAACTGCCGTCGGAGGAGGAGCAGTACCAGGCCTACCGTGGCGTGGTGGAACGCATGAGCCCGCGCCCGGTGCTGTTCCGCACCATGGACGTCGGGGGCGACAAGGTGGCCTCGTACCTCGGCACCATCCACGAGAACAACCCCTTCCTCGGCCGGCGCGGCATCCGCCTGTCGCTCGAGTTCCCGGAGGTGTTCCGCGCCCAGGTGCGCGCCATCTACCGGGCCAGCGCCCACGGCCGGGTGCGCATCATGTTCCCGATGGTCTCGAACCTGGACGAACTGCTGAGCGCCCGGGCGATGTGCCACGGAGTGCGCGACGAGCTGACGCGCGCGGGGGTGCCGCACGATCCCGGGCTGGAGATCGGGCTCATGATCGAGACCCCGAGCGCGGTCTGGATGGCGGACGTGCTGGCGCGCGAGGCGGACTTCTTCTCGATCGGCACCAACGACCTGACCCAGTACACGCTGGCCATGGACCGCGGCAACGAACGGCTTGCGCACCTGTACGAACCGCTCGATCCCTCGGTCCTGCGCAGCGTCCGCCACACCGTGCAGGTCGGGCACGCGGCCGGCCGCTGGGTGGGCGTGTGCGGGGAGATGGCCGGGGACCCGCAGGTCGCGGTGCTGCTCGTCGGGCTCGACGTGGACGAGTTGTCCGTGGCCTGCTTCGACCTGCCGCGCGTCAAGGCGGCGATCCGCGGGGTGACGCGCGAGGGCGCCCGCCGGCTGGCCGACGAGGCCCTGGCGCAGTCCACGGCCGACGCCGTGAAGGAGGTGCTGCAGCGCCACTGCGACATGCTGCTGCCCCGCGGTCAGGGCCGCCGCGGAGGTTCGTCATGAGCGGGCTCGAACCGCCCTACGGCGAGCGGGACCGCGGCGGCATGGCCGCGCGCATCGCGGGCATCCCGGAGCAGATCGAACAGGCGCTCGAGCGGCTCGCGGCGCGTCCCTGGCCCGCGCCGCGAGCGCGAGCCCGCGCGGCTGGTCGTGGGCGGCATGGGCGGGTCGGCCATCGCCGCCGACCTGACGCGCGGGCTCTACGAGGACCACCTGCCCCGGCCGCTCGAGGTGGTGCGCACCTACCGCTGGCCGGGCTGGGTGGCGGGCGACGCCCTGGCGCTGCTCTCCTCGTACTCGGGCGACACCGAGGAGACGCTCGCGCTCTACCGCGACGCCACGAGCCGCGGGGTGCCGCGGCTCGCGCTCACCACGGGCGGGGCGCTCGGCGCGCTGTGCGCGCGCGACGGCGTGTTCGCGCAGCCGCTGCCGCCCGGCTCGCCGCCCCGCGCGGCGCTGTTCGCCTCGTGGGTGGCGCTCACCGGGCTGCTGCACGCGCTGGGCTGGGTCGAGGACCCGGCGCCCGGGTGGCGCGAGGCGGCGCAGCTGCTGCGCGACCGCGACGGCCAGCTGGGGCCGGCCGCGCCCGAGTCGGGGAACCCGGCGAAGCAGCTGGCGCGCGCCCTGGAGGGGCGGCTGGTGTACGTCTACGCCGGCGCGGGCCCGCTCGAGGCCGTGGCCCTGCGCTGGCGGCAGCAGCTCCACGAAAATGCTAAGGTGCTCGCTCATTCGGCGGTGGTGCCGGAGCTCGACCACAACGAGATCGTGGGTTGGGAGCGCCCCGGGGCCCTGCACCGCGGCATCGCGGTGGTCGCGCTGAACGACCCCGAGGACGCGCCGGAGATCCGCGCCCGGCTCGCGCTCACGGCCGAGTACGCGCGCCGCCAGGGCGCCGCGGTGCACGAGTGGGAGGCGGCGCCGGGCCCGCGGCTGGCGCGGCTCGCCTCGCTGGTGCAGTTCGGTGACTACCTGAGTCTCTACCTCGCGCTGCTGGGCGGGGTCGATCCGACCTCGATCCCCAGCATCGACGAATTCAAGCGGCGGTTGTCGAGCCGCGGGAGTCCTTCAGCGTGACGCCCGAGATCTTCGCCGTCATCCCGGTGGCCGGCGTGGGCACGCGCCTGCGGCCGCACACGCACACCCTGCCCAAGGTGCTGCTGCACGTGGCCGGCAAGCCCATCCTCGCGCACATCCTCGACGACCTGCCCGGGCTCGGCATCCGGCGTGTCGTCCTGATCGTGGGCCACATGGGCGACCTGGTGCGCGAGTACGTGGACGCGCACTACCAGAACCTCGAGGTGGACTACGTCGAGCAGCCCGAACCGATGGGCCTGGGTCACGCGGTCTCGCTGGCCGCGCCCTTCGTCGGCGACGGGCGCGTGCTCATCATCCTCGGCGACACGATCTTCGCGGCCGACCTCAAGCCGGTGCTGGCCGGGGGCGTGAACAGCATCGGCGTGAAGGAGGTCCAGGACCCGCGGCGCTTCGGCATCGTGGAGCGGGGGCCCGACGGCCGGGTCACGCGCACTGGTCGAGAAGCCCGAGCATCCGACCTCGAACCTGGCGATCACCGGCATCTACTACTTCGACCGCGGCCGGCCGCTGTTCGACGCGCTGGCCGATCTGCAGCGGCGCGACCTGCGCACCAAGGGCGAGTTCCAGCTCACCGACGCCATGCAGCTGCTGGTCTCGCGCGGCGAGCTCATCACCACCTTCCTGGTGGACGGCTGGTACGACTGCGGGAAGACCGAGACCCTGCTCGAGACCAACCGCGTGCTGCTCGGCAAGTGCAACGGCGCCAAGGCCATCGCCGGCTCGGTCGTGCATCCGCCGATCTGCATCGCGGGCGATGCCGTCATCGAGAACTGCATCCTCGGGCCGCACGTCTCGGTCGCGGCCGGGGCCCAGCTCAGGAACGCCGTGGTGCGCGATGCCATCATCAACGAGAACGCCACGGTCGAGGACATCATGCTCGAGAGCTCCGTGGTGGGCGTGAACGCCGTGGTCCGCGGCGGCTACCGCCGCGTCAACGTCGGCGACTCGAGCGAAGTGAACTTCACCTAGACAGCCCTGCGCCGGGCGCCCGGCGGCCCCGGCCATCGCGATCCACCCCTGACCCGATCCGTACTTCCGGAGAACGTTCCCATGGGCGCTCGTCACCTCTTCACCTCCGAGTCCGTCACCGAAGGCCACCCCGACAAGATCGCCGACCAGATCTCCGATTCGGTGCTCGACGCGCTGATCGCGCAGGACAAGACGAGCCGCGTGGCCTGCGAGGTGCTGGTCACCACCGGGCTCGCCTTCGTGGCGGGGGAGATCACCAGCCGTGGCTACGTCGAGATCCCCTCGCTGGTGCGCCGGGTGATCGGCGAGATCGGCTACGACAGCGCCGAGTTCGGCTTCGACAGCCACACCTGCGCGGTGATCACGGCGATCGACGACCAGTCGCCCGACATCGCCCTGGGCGTGGACAAGGGCGGCGCCGGCGACCAGGGCCTGATGTTCGGCTTCGCCTGCCGCGAGACCCCCCAGTTGATGCCCCTGCCCATCATGCTCGCGCACGCCATCACCCGGCGGCTCGCGCAGGTGCGGCGCAGCGGCACCATCCCCTACCTGCGCCCCGACGGGAAGTCGCAGGTCACCATCGAGTACGAGGACGGCAAGCCGCTGCGGGTGGACACCGTGGTGGTCTCGAGCCAGCACGCGGACGGCGTCAAGCACGCGGTGATCGAGCGCGACGTCATCGAGAAGGTGGTGATGCCGGTGCTGCCCAAGCGGCTGCTCAAGCGCGACCGCAAGCCGAAGTTCTACATCAACCCGACCGGCTCGTTCGTCAAGGGCGGCCCGATGGCCGACACCGGGCTCACCGGGCGCAAGATCATCGTGGACACCTACGGCGGCGTGGGCAGCCACGGCGGTGGCGCGCTCTCGGGCAAGGACCCCAGCAAGGTGGACCGCTCGGCCGCCTACGGCGCGCGCTACGTCGCCAAGAACCTGGTGGCGAGCGGCCTGTGCGACCGCGCCGAGGTGCAGATCGCGTACGCCATCGGCGTGCCCGAGCCGGTGAGCATCATGGTGGACACCAAGGGCACCGGGAAGGTGAGCGACCACAAGCTCACGGACCTGGTGCGCAGGCACTTCGACCTGTCGCCGCTCGGGCTCATCCGGGACCTCAAGCTGCGCCGTCCCATCTACCGTCTGACCGCGGCCTATGGCCACTTCGGCCGCAGCGAGCCCTCGTTCACCTGGGAGAAGACGGACAAGGCACGGCTGCTGGCGAAGAGCGTCTAGCCGTTCCGCCGCGAGATCGGGGACGGCGCGGGGATCCGCTGCGAATCCCCGCGGTCCATCCCGCACTGCGGCGGCCTGCGGGCTGCGCAGCATCTTGACCGCGGGGGATTCGTGCTCTCTGCGTCTCCATCGCGGCGCTCGCGATCCTGGCAGCCGGCGTGGTCGGTTCCGTGATTGCCGGGCGGCGAGACCCGGGTCGGTGGGCGGCCGGGCGCTGGACGGCCCAGCGCGTCGGCGGAGGCCAAGGACGCACATGACGGCGAAGACCCTCGGGACCCTGGACGTCCGCACCCGGCAGGCATGGCGGAAGTGGCTGCGGGAGCACCACGACGCGGTGGCCGGGATCTGGCTCGTCTTCCACAAGCGCCACACGGGGGTCGGGTGCCTGGCCTACGACGACGCGGTCGAGGAGGCGCTCTGCTACGGCTGGATCGACAGCATCCTCAAACGCCTCGACGACGAGCGGTACGTGCGGAAGTTCACGCCGCGCAAGGCCGGCAGCCGTTGGTCCACCGCGAATCGCCGGCGCCACGCCGACCTCGAGGTGCGCGGGCGGCTGGCGGCGCCGGGACGGGAGCGCGCGCCGACGGAGCGCAGCGGGGACTCCCCGCGCCGCGCCGGGCCGGGGCTTCCCGCGTACCTCGAGCGGGCGTTGAAGGCGAATCCCCGCGCCTGGGCACACTTCCGACAACTGGCCCCGTCGCGCCAGCGGAACTACGTCGGCTGGATCGACTCGGCGAAGCGCGAGGAGACGAGAGAGCGTCGCCTGCGCGAGGCGCTGGAGGTCCTGGCGGCTGGCGGGAAGCTGGGGATGAAGTGAGGCGGTGCGGGGCCGGACGGCCGCACGGGGCGTGGTCGTGCCGGCCGGGCGCCCCCAGGGGGGCCGCGGAGCGGCTCCCCGCCGGCGTGCTGGATTGACGCACCGACACCACAAGGGAGTGACATGCTCAAGCCGATCCTCGACCGTCGCAGCATCCGCAAGTACACGTCGGAGCCCGTCTCGGACGCCGCCGTTCGGCAGATCCTCCAGGCGGCGCGCCTGGCGCCCTCGAGCAACAACTCGCAGCCCTGGCACTTCATCGTCGTTCGCTCGGAGGAGCGGCGGCGGGCCATCGCGGAGGTCTCACACCGCCAGGCGTGGATGGTCGAGGCGCCGGTGCACGTGGTCTGCGTCGGCGACATCGGCTGCCGCATCCCGGACTACCAGGGACCGCCCCTGGACGAGGACAGTCCGTTGCCCGAGTTGAAGAAGGTGATCCTCGACGTGGCCATCGCCGTCGAGCACCTCGCGCTCGAGGCCACGAGCCTGGGCCTCGGCACCTGCTGGGTCGCCTGGTTCACGCAACGGGAGATCCGCCCCGTGCTCGGGATCCCGGAGGACAAGTACGTGGTCGCGGTCGTCACCGTCGGCCACCCGGCCGAAGGCCCCGCGCCGCGCGCCCGCCGGCCCCTGGACGAAGTGGTACGCGAGGAGCGCTGGTAGCACGGGCCCGGGCGGGCGGCAGTGCGCGCCCCTTCCTGTGGCACCTTCCTCGTCCTTTCGGCCGCTGCGCCGCCTGTGCCATAGTGCCACCTTCTTCCCCTGGACCCCCGCTTCACGACCCGCAATGGAGGGACCCACCCCATGCCCGCCCCGACTCCGCCGCGTCGCGCATCACGCCGGACGCTCTCGTGGCTCCTCACGCTCGCGCTGGCCGCCGCGCTGGCCGGCCCCGCGGCCGCCGCGCCGAAGGTTGCGACGAAGGCCGCGCCCGTACGTACCGGCCTCGAGAACCTCGAGAAGCAGGTCAAGGAGTTCACGCTCCCCAACGGCCTCAAGTTCATCGTGGTCGAGCGGCACAATGCGCCGGTCTTCTCGTTCGAGACCATGGTGAACGCCGGCGGTGTGGATGAGCAGGTGGGGACCACCGGCATCGCCCACATGATGGAGCACATGGCCTTCAAGGGCACCGCGGTGGTGGGTACGAAGGACTGGGCGAAGGAGCAACCCCTGCTCGCCGCCGAGGAGAGCGCCTGGCAGGCGCTGCGCGACGAGCGCCGCCGGGGCCTGCGCGCCGACACCACGCGGCTGGCCGCGCTGCAGCAGGCGTTCGGCGAGGCGCAGGAGGCGGCCCGCGAGCAGGTCGAGCCGAACGAGTTCTCGCGCATCATCGAGGCGGCCGGCGCCCCGGACATGAACGCCGAGACCAGCGACGACGTCACCCGCTACTACTACTCGCTGCCCTCGAACCGGCTCGAGCTGTGGGCGCTGATGGAAGGCGGCCGCATGGCGAGCCCGGTGCTCCGCGAGTTCTACAAGGAGCGCGACGTCGTCTACGAAGAGCGCCGCATGGCGGTGGAGTCCTCGCCGTTCGGGCGGCTCTTCATGGGCTTCCTCAACATCGCCTACGTGGCGCATCCCTACAAGACCGGCGTGATCGGCTTCCCGTCCGACCTGAAGAGCTTCAGCCGCACGCAGGGCGAGCAGTTCTTCCGCGAGCACTACGTGGCCAAGAACATGGCCGTCGCGGTGGTGGGCGACGTCACCGTGCCGGAGCTGCAGGCGCTCGGCACCCGCTACTTCAACGCGATCTCCGACGCCCCCGCGCCGCCCCCGCTGGACACCCAGGAGCCCGAGCAGCAGGCCGAGCGCCGCGTCATCTTCGAGGACCCGGCGCAGCCCATGATCCTGGTCGGCTGGCACATCCCGGCCGGGAACGACCCGCGCTTCACCGCCTACGAGGCGCTCGCCAGTCTGCTGGGCGGCGGCGACTGGGCGCGGCTCAACAAGGCGCTGGTGAAGGAGCGCAAGATCGCCGTGCAGTTGCAGGCCTTCGCCGGCCTGCCCGGCGAGAAGTACGCGAGCATGCTGGGCATGCTGGTCGTGCCCGCGAGCGGGCAGGACCCGCTCCAGGTCGAGCAGGCCGTCTACGACGTCATCGACAGCGTGCTGACCGTGAACCCGTTCACCGCCGCCGAGCTCGACGGCTACAAGGTGCGCGTGCGGGCGCGGAACATCGCCCGGGCCGAGGGCAACTCGAGCCTGACCGACGCGCTCTCGCGGGCGCAGATCCTGCAGGGCGACTGGCGGGAGTTCTTCCGCGAACAGGAGCGCGTGCAGGCGCTCCGGGTGGACGACCTGCGGGCCGCGATGGAACGCTCGCTGATCAAGAGCAACCGCACCGTGGGACTCATCGTGAACCCGCCGAAACAGGCCTCGAACGAGGGAGGGCGCTGACCATGACGACCGCACGCACGATGTTCCGCGTGGCCCTCCTGGGCCTGCTCGCGCTGGTCGCGGCGAGCCCCGCCGCGGGCGCAGGACGATGCGAAGTTCGATCCGAAGCAGCTCACGACCCCGCCGCTGCGGCGCGTGCAGGTGCCCAAGCCGGAGCGCTACGTGATGCCCAACGGCATCGTGGTCTTCCTGCTCGAGAACCACGACCTGCCGGTGGTGCGGGCGCGGGCGCTCTTCAAGTCCAGCCCGCTGTGGGTGCCCGGCCGAGAAGGCCGGGCTGGCCGACCTGACCGGCGAGGTCATCCGCAGCGGCGGCAGCGCCGCGCACGGCGGCGACTGGCTCGACGACCGGCTGGCCGCCATCGGGGCCTCGATCAGCACCGGCGTCTCGACCGACCAGGCGAGCGGCGGCTTCCGCTGCCTGGCCGAGAACACCGCCGAGGTCCTGGCGCTGTTCGCCGAGGTGCTGCGCGCGCCCGCGTTCCCCGCGGACAAGATCGAGCTGTCCAAGGTCGGCCTGCGGCAGGGCATCGCCAGCCGCAACGACGAGATGATCCCGATGCTGATCCGCGTCTCGACCGAGGCGGTCTACGGCAAGGACAACCCGTACGCGCGCAAGCCGGAGTACGCCACCGTCGAGGCCATCGCGCGGGAGGACTGCCAGACAGCTGCACGCGCGCGTCTTCCAGCCCAACCGCATGGTGCTGGCCGTCTACGGCGACTTCAAGGACGTCCGAGATGAAGAAGCTGCTGGCCGCGAAGTTCGGCGACTGGAAGCGGGGCGACGCCGCGGCGGTGCCGCCGCCGCCCGTGCGCCGGCGTGGCGAAGCCGCGGCTGGTGTTCGCCCCGAAGGAGGACGTCACCCAGGCCGGCGTCATCATCTGCGCACCTGGGCTTCCGCGCCGACGACCCCGACTACGCCTCGATGACCGTGTACGAGATGGCGCTGGGCGGCGGCTTCCAGTCGCGGCTGGTCAACAAGATCCGCACCGAGCGCGGGCTGGCCTACGCCGCCGGCGCCATGGCCGGCGCCGACTTCGTCGCGCCCCGGCGTGTTCCTGGCCTACTCGCTCACCCGCACCGACTCGGCCCTCACCGCGCTCGACCTGCTGCGGGAGCGAGACGCGCAAGACCACCGAGGCGCCCTTCACCGACGCCGAACTCAAGGCCGCCAAGGAGTCGGTGGTCAACGGGCTGGTGTTCAGCTTCGCCGAGCCTTCGGCGATCCTGTTCCGCTCGTCGTACTACGAGCTGACCGGCTACCCGCTCGACTTCCTGGAGCGCTACCAGAAGGCGCTCGAGGGCGTGAACGCGGCCACCGTGCTGAGGCCGCGAAGCGCAAGATCCACCCCGACCGGTTCGTGGCCGTCGTGGTGGGCAAGGAGAAGGAGTTCGAGAAGCCGCTCGAGAGCATGGGCCTGGCCGTCGAGCGCGCGGACATCAGCATCCCGCCGCCGGCCTCGAAGGTGGCGGCCGGCGAGGCCAGCCCCGCAGGCGCTGGCCCGGGGACAGGCGCTGCTCGCCAGGGCCGCCGGCCTGGCCGGCGGGAGCGCCGCCTGGGGCGCGATCAAGAGCGTGAGCATGAAGCGCGACGAGGTCATCACCATGCAGGGTCAGTCCATGGCGATGACCAGCGTCATGCACTGGCGGATGCCCGACCGCTACGTCGCCACGCGCAAGCTCGCCATGGGGGAGATCGCGCAGGGCTTCGACGGCACCAGCGGCTGGATGGCCGGCATGGGCCAGGTGCGGGACGAGCCCAAGGTGGGCGAGGAACTGAGGAAGCAGTACGAGCGCTCGTTCTTCCGGCTGTTCGCCGAGCCCGGCGCGTACCAGGTGCAGGCGCTGGACGAGCCCAGGACCGTGGACGGCGTGACCTGCAGCGTGGCGCTCGTCAAGAGCGAGACCACGCGGGACTGGCTGCTCTACTTCGCCCCCGACGGCGCGCTCGCCCGCATGGAGTACCTGGGCGAGGGCATGGGCGGCGGGCCGGCGAGGATCGCCGAGATCTACGGCGACTGGAAGCCGGTCGGCGACGTCCGCTACCCGCACAGCGAGAAGACGCTCATGGACGACAAGCCCGTGATGGAGGCCAAGGTCACGAGCCTGGAGCTGAACCCCACGCTGGCGGACGAGCTGTTCCAGAAGCCGGCGGCGAAGTAGGGGAGCGGCACGGGGCCCGGGAGGCCCGGATCGAGGAGGCCAGCCCCGCATGGGCTGGCCTCTTCGATAGTTGCGCCCTGGGCGCGGTTAACATTCCGGGCCACCCTGGGCCAGGTGCCCCAGCGGCCGCGCGCGGCACGGGATGGGAGACGAAATGAGCTTGACCGCTCCGACCCGGAATCCTAACGTTAAAGCCGTTAGGTGAACCGGCAGTCTGGATCGGAAGCGTCATGGCCCCACCGCCCTTGTTCCGAACCGAGACTTCCCCCCGGCCCTGCGCGGATGGCCCCTTGCCATCGGCGCGGGGCCGTTGTGTTTGTCCCCGGGCCGCGCCGACCTCGCCAGCGCGGCCGATGTGCACGGAGGCGAGACTCCGAAGGAGGCTGGGAGTTGACTTGGCCTTTTGGGTCGTGGCCTTGAAGGGTTCCATGGCTACTCGGCTTGTGCGCGGCACACGTTGCCCTGCAGCGAAACCATGACTACTGTCCTTGCGCGCGCTGCGTCTCTGATGACGCTTCTTCAGGAGAAGACCTCGGAGGAGTCGCTCCAACCCCTTGTCGAAGCTGCCACCCGACTCTGCGACGACTTGCTTTCGGCGGGCGAGCCTCTTGTCGCCCTATCTCTGCTGATGGAACTTGAGCCTCTCAGTGAATCCCTTTCACCTGAGACCGCAGTCAAGGCAAGGACGGCAAAGGTCGGGGTGTTGAGTTCGTTGGAGCGCTACGCGGAGGCCCTTGAATTGGCGGAAACAACCGAATCGAGCTATGCCGCGCTCTTGCACAGACTTCCCGATACGGCCTACCACCTTCAGATACTGGCAGGAACGAGCCTCTGGTTGCTGAACAGACCTGAAGAAGCGGCTCGACGATTGTCCAAATTGAGAGAACGCCTTCTCCTGCAGCCAGACTCTGATCTACTCGCCGATTGCTCTGTACAGCTCTCCGCGGCGCACTCAATCCGTGGCGACTATGGGGCAGCGCGATACTTCGCGCTCGATGGTCTGGTTTCTGCAAGACGGTCTGGCAATAGGGCAAGCGAAGGCATGGCGTTGGCGAACTACGCCATGCTGGCACGCCTGTTCTGTAGATGGGCGGAAGCGGCCGATGCAATCGAAGAGTCGCTAAGGATCCATGAGTCCTTGGGGAACAGGAAGCAATTGAATTACTCACGCCGTGGGCTCGCGCTCCTTCATTGGAGGCGAGGGCGCCTCGAGAGCGCGAGGCAGCTGAGCGACACATGTATCGCCAACGAAGCGGAATCAGGGAACTCCGCGACGCTATTGTTTGCAAAACTGCTGAAGGCGGCAATTCTGATTCATCAGGGAGACGTCGTTGCGGCGTCAGAGTTGTGCGAAGCAGCTACCACATGGGGCGTGCTGACAAAAGAGTCACGAGCCGCGTTGCTCGCTAAGGAGTTCCAAGGTGACGCGAAGTTGGAGCGGGGTGATGCAGCGGGCGCCATGAGCCATTATGAAGATGTCTACCCAAAGGCGTTGGCGCTATCCCCAAAAGATGACATTGTTGGCGATCTCCATCGTCGTCTCGCGGAGTGCCACTATCTCCTTGGCCGCCACGACGAGGCGTACGCCGAGGCGAAGGCTGGGCTTGAGCACTGTCGTGCGCTTAGCGACCGCTACGAGGAAGCGGCCAGTTACCGCATCCTAGCCCTGAGCGCGGCTGCAGTGGGCAAGACGGACGAGGCGAAGAAGCGGTTTGATGAGGGCTTCGCCTATTACGAGGAGATTGATACGCCGTACGAGTGGGGCAAGCTGTGGATGGCGTATGGGGACTGGCTGCTGGGACCACATGCGGGAGCGTACGCTGACCGCAAGGGCGCGCTGGAGGCGTACTACGCAGCGCGCGATCATTTCGAACGGATGGGTGCGGAGGCGAAGGTTCGTGAGGTGATTGCGAAGCTCGAGAAACTGGTCGAGCCGGGAGCCGGTGCCTCGTACGGCCATGGTGCCCACGTGGGCTCGGCTGGGATGCGCCACACGCCGCGCCGCCCACGTCGCTCGACGCGGCTGGAGCGGCGTTCGGTCTGGGCGTTTGAAACATTCAAGCTCGTCACGCGCAACAAGGCTGTGCTGGCCCTGCTTGGCGACGTAGGCAAGCTCGCCGTCAGCCAGACGCCGATGCTCGTCCTGGGCGAGTCGGGGACCGGGAAGGAGTTGATTGCGCGGGGCATCCACGCCCTCTCCCTGCGCAAGGGGCCGTTCATGGCGATCAACGCAGGGTCGCTCCCGCGGGAAATCATTGAGAGTGAACTGTTTGGCCACACGGCCGGCGCTTTCACGGGGGCGATGCGTGACAAGGCAGGCATGTTCGAGGTCTGCGACAAGGGCACGGTGTTCCTCGACGAGATTGCTGAGATGTCGGTTGACCTCCAGTCACGGCTGCTGCGCTTTCTTGAGACCGGCGAGTCGCGGCGCGTGGGGTCGAACGTGAACATCGCTGTGGATACGCGGATTATCACGGCTACAAATCGCGAGCGCGGTGCGCTCGAGCGGGGCGAAGGGTTCCGCCTTGACCTCTACTACCGGTTGGCCCATGCGGTAATCGCCCTGCCGCCGCTGCGCCACCGAGGGGACGATATCGAAATGCTCCTCGAGTATTTTCTCGAAGAGGCCTGTGCGGCGGCGCAACGGCAGGTCCGCCTGTCACCCGCGGCGGTCGCCCGCTTGGTTGGCTACTCATGGCCGGGCAACATCCGGCAGTTGCGGTCGGTCATCAAGCGCGTGGTTCTGCTGGGTAACGAGGGCCACGAGGTGACACCGGAGGAGCTCCAACTCGAGAACGCCGAGGTCCCGACCACGCTCATTGAGGAGTTAGAGCAGGCCGAGCGTCGCCGTGTGGGGGAGGCGCTCTCACAATCCCGCGGCTCGCGCACCGAGGCGGCCAAGGCTCTCGGGATGCCGCGCACGACGCTCATCAACCGGATGAAGCGCTACGGGCTGACGTAGCCCCCGCGGCCGCGATTCAGGGCTCAGCGCCCTTCGCCGGCCCTCGGACCCGGGGCAACTCCATTCGAGTCCGGACGGCCCGCGCGAGCATCCTAGGGAAGGCAGCCTCAGCCCCCGGCCGGCACCGCGCCCACCGCGGGTTGCGAATCCCGCCCCTCACAAGGAGTGCAGACGTGCCCGCTCTCTCGCTGTTCGCGCCCACCACGCTCGGCCCCCTGGCCCTGCGCAACCGCCTGGTCATGGCCCCCATGACGCGCAGCCGCGCGCTCGAGGCCAGCACCCCCAACGCGCTCATGGCCGAGTACTACGGCCAGCGCGCGGGGGCGGGGCTCATCCTCACCGAGGGCACCTCGCCCGCGCCCAACGGCACGGGCTACCCGCGCATCCCGGGCCTCTGGTCGGCCGCGCAGGTCGAAGGCTGGAAGCCGGTCACGCAGGCCGTCCACTCCCGGGGGGGCCGCATCTTCGTGCAGCTCATGCACACCGGCCGCGTGGGTCATCCGCTCAACCTGCCGGCGGGCGCCGAGCTGGTCGCGCCCAGCGCGGTGGCGCTCGAAGGCGAGATCTACACCGACGCCAAGGGCCTGCAGCCGCACCCCGTGCCGCGGGCGATGAACGAGGCCGACGTGCGCCAGGCCATCGCCGAGTTCGTCCTGGCTTCGCGCAATGCCATCGCCGCCGGCTTCGACGGGGTCGAGCTGCACGGCGCCAACGGCTACCTGATCGAGCAGTTCCTCAGCCCGCAGACCAACCAGCGCAGCGACGCCTGGGGCGGCTCGGTCGAGAAGCGGCTGGGTTTCGCGCTGCAGGTGGCGCAGGCCGTGTCCGCGGCCATCGGCGGCGCGCGGGTCGGCATCCGGCTCTCGCCGTACGGGGCGAACGCCGGCATGAAGCCCTATCCCGGGATCGAGGAGACCTACACCACGCTCGTGGCGCGCCTGGCGGCCACCGGGATCCAGTACGTCCACGTCGTGGACCACTCGGCGATGGGGGCGCCCGCGGTCCCCGAGACCCTCAAGCGCGCGCTGCGCCAGGCCTGGCCGCGCACCTTCATCCTGGCCGGCGGCTTCGACCGGGCGAGCGCCGAGGCGGCGCTGAACGCGGGCGGCTGCGACCTGGTGGCCTTCGGCCGGCCGTTCCTCGCCAACCCCGATCTGGTCACCCGGCTCGAGCGCGGGCTGGCGCTCAACGCCCCCGACTTCGCGACCTTCTACACGCCGGGGCCCAAGGGGTACACGGACTACCCGGTAGTGGCCTGAGCCCAAGGCGGCAGGGACGGCCCTCCGGCGGTTCCGGACGGGGAGTCGCCTGCCGACCCTTCCTCACATCCATCCCCCGAGTGGCTTCACGGAATGGCACCGCCGGCGTGCCCGGGGATTCCCCCGTTGCGCACCCCCTGCTTATTGATAGACCGCCCGTAAGCCGCGGCGTATGCTCCTGACCGCCGGGAGCCCCCAGGTGTCGAACATCAAGTCGGTCCCGCGTCGATCCCGCCCGGACGGGGCCAACCCTCGGAGCCCGCCATGAGAGGTGTCTTCGCCTGCATCTCACTCCTCGCCGTCGTCGCTGGCGTCGGTTGTGCCGCGCGTCAGCCCGTCGTGGTGGTACCCCCGGCGCCGGCGCCAGAGGCCGAGCTTGAACGGCGTGAGCGGATCGTGGTCGCACCCTTCTCCTTGACGGATGAGGAACTCCCGAAGTTCGGGGAGTACGTCTACGTCGAGGTGCTGCCTGAGGCCATCCGGAACGTGACCCCGCAGTATCCCGATGTCGCCCGCGAGTCGAGGGTGGAAGGCACCGTGATGGTGCAGGCGTTGGTGGGCAAGGACGGAACGGTGAAGGACACCCGCATCGTCAAGTCGATCCCGATGCTGGACGCCGCGGCAACAGCGGCCGTCAGGCAGTGGCTCTTCAAGCCAGCGCAGGTCCGCGGCGAGCCGGTGGCGGTCTGGGTTGCCGTGCCGGTGACGTTCAGGCTGCACTGACAAGGTCCACCCGCGGAGGCCGTCGTGCACAGGGCTGGAGCATTCTTCCTCGTCTGCGCGGGGTTGCTCGGTCTCGCGCTGCCGTTGCCGCGCGCCGCCACGGCGGCCTGGCCGACCGACCCGCTCGTGAACGTACCGCTGTGCATCGCCACCGGAGACCAGGAACGGCCCGAGATCGTATTGGACGGTGTGGGTGGGACGATCGTCACCTGGCAGGACGCCCGTGACGGTTGCTGCGACATCTACGCCCAGCGCATCTCGGGCGATGGCACGGCGCAGTGGTCGGCCAACGGGGTGGCCCTCTGCACCGCCACCGGCGAGCAGGGCTGCCCCGTGATCGTCTCGGACGGCGCGGGCGGGGCCATCGCCACCTGGATCGACACGCGTGGAGGCAGCCCCAACGGCGACCTCTACGCGCAGCGGATCTCGTCCACTGGCACGACTCAGTGGATGGCCGACGGCGCGGTCCTCTGCACCGCCCCCGCGTATCAGTACACTCCCAAGCTCATGTCGGACGGTGCAGGCGGGGCCATCGTCACCTGGTGGGACGAGCGCAGTGGCAACTACGACATCTACGCCCAGCGCATCTCGGGCGATGGCACGGTGCAGTGGCCGGCCGACGGGGTGGCCCTCTGCACCGCCGCCGCCAGCCAGTACTTCCCCGCGCTCACGTCGGACGGTGCAGACGGGGCCATCGTCACCTGGTCGGACTACCGCAGCGGCAACGGGGACATCTACGCCCAGCGCGTCTCGGGCGATGGCACGGTGCAGTGGTCGGCCAACGGGGTGGCCCTCTGCACCGCCACCGGCGAGCAGTACTACCCCACCCTCGTCGCGGACGGCGCGGGCGGGGCCATCGTTACCTGGGGCGACGAACGCAGCGGCAACTACGACATCTACGCACAACGAATCTCGGGCGATGGCGATGTGCAGTGGTCGGCCAACGGCGTGGCCCTCTGCACCGCCCCTGGTGAGCAGCACTACCCCAGGATCGTCTCGGACGGCGCGGGCGGGGCCATCGTCACCTGGTCGGACTACCGCAGCGGCAATAGGGATATCTACGCCCAGCGCGTCTCGGGCGATGGCACGGTGCAGTGGTCGGCCAACGGGGTGGCCCTCTGCACTGCCATCGGCACTCAGCAGGGGCCCGCCATCGTCTCGGACGGCGCGGCCGGGGCCGTCGTCAGCTGGTGGGACTACCGCAGCGGCAACTGCGACGTCTACGCCCAGCGCGTCTCGGGCGATGGCACGGTGCAGTGGCCGACCGACGGCGCGGCCCTCTGCACCGCCACCGGCGAGCAGTACTACCCCACCCTCGTCGCGGACGGCGCGGGCGGGGCCATCGCGGTCTGGCAGGAGCCCCGCAGCGGCAACTGGGACATCTACGCGCAGAGCGTGAAGGCAAGCGGCGAACTCGGCAGTGACTTGAGCGTGCCGGCCGAGGCCGTGCTCTCGTTCGCGCTCGAACCGGTGTGTCCGAATCCCTCGCGGGGTGGCGCGCTGACGGTGCACTTCACGCTGCCGAGCGGGTCGGTGGCTTGGCTCGAGTTGCTCGATGTGGCCGGGCGCCGCATCGCCATGCGTGAGGTGGGCTCGCTGGGCGCGGGACGCCACACGCTCGATCTTGGCGAGGGCCGTCGGCTTGCCCCGGGGCTCTATCTGGTGTGGCTCACGCAGGGCACGAGCACGCGCACGACGAGGGCGGTGGTGCTGAGGTAGCGCGAGCGAGGAAGATCAGGAATCCGCGGCCGAGTTCCGCCGCGAACGGCAGACGATTGCGGACACCGGGTGTCAGGGGCCAGAGCGCCGGGATGAAAGGAGTGATGGCATGCGGTGGATGTTGCTTTGGACTGGATTGACCCTGGTGGGCTCTGGCTGGCTGTGTTCCGTGCCACCGGTCGAGGCCGACGAAGCTACTCCGGTCGAGTGCATTCGCGTGTGGTGGTCGTGCGGTCCGGCCAGTCTGGCGTTCGCGGCTGATGGTTCGGTGGTTGTGGCGAATGCCATGTGCGGCCAGGTGACCCACTACGACTCGACGGGTGCGGAGCTGAATCACTGGACCAGCCCGACCGGGGACAGCGGGTTGCCGTACTTCCCGAGCGGGATCGACCTTGATGGGGCCGGGAACGTCTTCGTTGCGAATCTGTATGAGAAGCGGGTCGAGAAGTTCACTGCAGGCGGAACGCTCGTGGTGGCATATGGGGTGGGGACTCTCATCCATCCCACAGGGATTGCCGTTGATCGGGGGACGGGCCACCTCCTTGTGTGCGATGGGGGTGGGGGCGTGATCCGTGAGTACGACGCGACGGGGACACTGCTGAGGAACGTCGTGGCGGGCTACGAGGTGACCGACGTCGCACTGGCCCCCGGTGGGAATCTCTACGTCTGTTTCTACAACGGAGTGGTATGGGCGTTGGATGCCGGCGGGAGTCTGCTCGCCTCGTGGACGGTCCCTGATCAAGGGCCGGAAACGACGTTCAGAGGGATTGCCGTGAGCCCCGACGGAAACGTCCATGTGGCCTACAGGAGCAGTGGGAGAGTCCTCACGCTCTCGTCGAGTCTCCAGTATCTCGGGGACTGGCCGATCACCTGTTTCGAACCAAGTCCCGCGTTCTCCGGACTTGACTTCGATGGCCGGGGTCAGGCTGTGCTCAGCCAGGATTACGGTCTGGGTCAGATTGGACTCTTTAGCCTCGAGACCTCTGTTCCCGTCGCGTCGACGACTTGGGGAAAGCTCAAATCGCTCTATCGCTGACGTGCAGAGACGAACAACGCGGGTCGGTCCTCGCAGATCGGCCCGTACCGGTGGCCGGCGGGCGCGGAGTGACGATGCCAGGGTCCGGCTAGAGTCTGGCGCGCCCTTCGGGTCGCCCCGGGAGGCGTGGGGCGGCCAGTGCCGGGGACTCCCGGGCCGCTCCCTCTCGCGTCGGAGGCGGGCCGGAGCGGATTGTTGTGGCAAAGGGGTCGGGTCGGGCTGTAAGCTTTTGTCAGCTTTGTGGTTGCTGACAGCCCTGCGCGCGTTTCCTCCCTCGGAGGTCGCCATGCTCCCCACCGGTCCCTTCCGGCTGGCGTTCTGCCCTGCCCTGGTGGTCCTTCTTCTCGTCCTTACCTCCCTGTCTCCGCCCCACGCCCACGCCATCTCGATCCACACGCTCTTCACGCCGACCGGTGCCGCCGCGTACGACCAGTTCGGCCTCTCGGTCGCCGGGGCGGGCGACGTCAACGGGGATGGCTACGACGATGTCATCGTCGGGGCCCTCTACAACGACGCGGGCGGGACGTATGCCGGCCGTGCCTACGTCTATTTCGGCGGACCGGGCGCGGACGCCGTCGCCGACCTCACCCTGGCCGGCGCCGCCGGGGACGACTACTTCGGCCACTCGGTCGCCGGGGCGGGGGACGTGAACGGGGATGGCTACGGCGATGTCATCGTCGGGGCCCACGGGAACGACGCGGGCGGGACGAACGCCGGCCGTGCGTACGTCTATTTCGGGGGTCCGGGCGCGGACGCCAGCGCCGACCTCATCCTGACCGGCGCCGCCGCGGGCGACAACTTCGGCTACTCGGTCGCCGGGGCGGGGGACGTCAACGGGGATGGCTACGGCGATGTCATCGTCGGGGCCCTCTACAACGACGCGGGCGAGTCGGACGCCGGCCGCGCGTACGTGTACTACGGGGGCCCGGGTGCGGACGCCGTCGCCGACCTCACCCTGACCGGCGCCGCCGCGTCCGACTACCTCGGCACCTCGGTTGCCGGGGCGGGGGACGTCAACGGGGATGGCTACGGCGATGTCATCGTCGGGGCCAGCAGCGACGACGCGGGCGGGGCGGACGCCGGCCGCGCGTACGTGTACTACGGGGGCCCGGGCGCGGACGCCGTCGCCGACCTCACCCTGACCGGCGCCGCCGTTGGCGACTACTTCGGCTACTCGGTCGCCGGGGCGGGGGACGTGAACGGGGATGGCTACGGCGATGTCATCGCCGGGGCCCTCTACAACGACGCGGGTGGGGCGAACGCCGGCCGTGCGTACGTGTACTACGGGGGCCCGGGCGCGGACGCCGTCGCCGACCTCACCCTGACCGGCGCCACGGGCGACTACCTCGGCCACTCGGTCGCCGGGGCGGGCGACGTGAACGGGGATGGCTACGGCGATGTCATCGTCGGGGCCCCCTTCAACGACGCGGGCGGGGGGGACGCCGGCCGTGCGTACGTCCATTTCGGGGGCCCGGGCGCGGACGCCGTCGCCGACCTCACCCTGACCGGCGCCGCCGCGTCCGACTACTTCGGCCGCTCGGTCGCCGGGGCGGGGGACGTCAACGGGGATGGCTACGGCGACGTCATCGTCGGGGCGAACGGCAACGACGCGGGCGGGACGGACGCCGGCCGGGCGTACGTGGCGACGGCCTATCCGTACAATGTGCTGTCTCCCAACGGTGGTGAGCAGTGGGTGGCGGGCACGACGGCGACGGTGCGCTGGCTGGGACCCGACGTGGCGGACATCGCCGTCTCGATGGACGGTGGGGCGAGCTACAGCACGCTGGCGAGCGGCGTGGGCGGGGCAACGGAGAACGAATTCCCGATCACGGTGCCGGGGATCGCGACCGAGTTCGGCAAGGTCCGACTGAGCCAGACGGGGCTGACGGTGGAACGTTTGACCTCGGACGCGAGCGACGGGGTGTTCCGAATCGTGCTGCCGCACGCTCCACCGGCGGCGGCGAGTGCGCTGGCCTGCACGCCGACCGGTGCCGCCGCGTCCGACAACTTCGGCAACTCGGTCGCCGGGGCGGGGGACGTCAACGGGGATGGCTACGGCGATGTCATCATCGGGGCCAACAACAACGACGCGGGCGGGACGAACGCGGGCCGGGCGTACGTGTACTTCGGGGGCCCGGGCGCGGACGCCGCCGCCGACCTCACTCTGACGGGTGTTGCCGCGTATGACTACTTCGGGTACTCGGTCGCGGGGGCGGGGGACGTGGACGGGGATGGCTTTGGTGATGTCCTCGTCGGGGCCTACTCCAACGACGCGGGCGCGATGGACGCCGGCCAGGCGTACGTCTACCTCGGGGGACCGGGCGCGGACGCGGTCGCCGACCTCACCCTGACCGGCGCTGCCACGGGCGACCAGTTCGGCCGCTCGGTCGCCGGGGCGGGGGACGTCAACGGGGATGGCTATGGCGATGTCATCGTCGGGGCCGAGCGCGACGCCGCGGGCGGGATGTACGCGGGTCGTGCCTACGTGTACTACGGTGGTCCTGGCGCGGACGCCAGCGCCGACCTCACCCTGACCGGCGCCGCCACGGGCGACAACTTCGGCACCTCGGTCGCCGGGGCGGGGGACGTCAACGGGGATGGCTACGACGATGTCATCGTCGGGGCCTGCTACAACGACGCGGGCGGGACGGACGCCGGCCGTGCGTACGTGTACTTCGGGGGACCAGGTGCCGACGCGGTCGCCGACCTCACCCTGACCGGCGCCGCCGCGCTCGACTACTTCGGCAACTCGGTGGCCGGGGCGGGGGACGTCAACGGGGACGGCTACGACGATGTCATCGTCGGGGCCTACCACAACGGCGCAAGCGGGACGGAAGCCGGCCGGGCCTACGTCTACTTCGGGGGACCTGGCGCCGACGCCGTCGCCGACCTCACCCTGACGGGCGCGGCCGTTGGCGACATGTTCGGCCGCTCGGTCGCGGGGGCGGGGGACGTCAACGGGGACGGCTACGGCGATGTCATCGTCGGGGCCTACCACAACAGCGCAAGCGGGATGTACGCCGGCCGGGCGTACGTGTACTTCGGCGGTCCCGGAGCCGACGCCGTCGCCGACCTCATCGTGACCGGCGCCGCCGCGCTCGACTACTTCGGCTGCTCGGTGGCCGGGGCGGGCGACATCACCGGGGATGGCTTCGGCGATGTCATCGTCGGGGCGTACGGCAACGACGCGGGCGGGTCGAGCGCCGGCCGGGCGTACGTGTACGACTGCAACCGCTACTTCGTGACCACGCCCAACGGTGGCGAGACCTGGAACGTGGGTGCGACGCAGACCGTCTCGTGGCTGGGCGCGGAGCCGGCCGACCTGTGGCTGTCGACCGACAACGGCGGCACGTACGGGCTGCTGCGCAGTGAGGTGGGCGGCTCGGAGAGCAACGCCCTGGCGCTGCTGGTCCCGCACCAGCCGACCCGCTTCGCCCGCATCCGTCTGACGCCGCACGACGGCGGCGTGAAGGGGGTGGGTGAGTCGGATTCGTCGTTCACCATCCAGTCGAGCGTCGAACTGCTGTCGCTGGTGGCGACGCTGGAGCCCGCGGGCGGGGCCACGCTGGCCTGGTCGAGCGAGCCCGCGGTGGGGCCCGGGGGGCTGGCCGGCTACCGGGTCTATCGGCTGGCGGACGGCGAGACGGGCAGTGGCACACGCGTCGGCGAGGAGCTGATCGTGACGACGACCTATCACGACGCGGGCGGCGCCGCGGGCAGTACGTACCGGCTGATCGCGGTGAACGGGCTGGCGGAGGAGCTGGAGCTGGGCCGGGTCACGGTGGCCGGCATGGTGACAGGGCTGCAGGCGTGGCCGTCGCCACTGCCGGCAGGCGGCGAGCTGCAGGTCCGCTTCGGGGTGCCGCTGGCGGCTCCGGGCTATCCGGCGACGGATCTGGATGTGGGGCTGTTCGACCTGGCGGGCCGTCGTGTGGCGACGCTGGCGCGCGGCCTGCAGGTGACGAGCACGGGGGTGGCGAGCCTGCGCTGGAACCCGCGGGGCTCGGCGGGCCCGGGCATCTACTTCCTGCGGGTGACGGCGCCGAGCGTGAACTTCAAACTCGAGAGGAAAGTGGTGGTGATCCCATGAAGACCAGCACGGGTGCATTCCGTACGACCGCATGGCTTGGCCTGATGGGTCTGTGTCTCGTGCTTGCCTCTCTGGCTCCGGGATCCGCCCACGCCATCTCGAGCCGCACACTCTTTACGCCGACCGGCGCCGCCGCGCTCGACTACCTGGGCTACTCGGTCGCCGGGGCGGGGGACGTCAACGGTGATGGCTACGGCGATGTCATCGTCGGGGCCTATGCCAACGACGCGGGCGGGGCGAGCGCCGGCCGTGCGTACGTGTACTACGGGGGCCCGGGCGTGGACGCCAGCGCCGACCTCATCCTGACCGGCGCGGTCGCGGGCGACAACTTCGGCTTCTCGGTCGCTGGGGCGGGCGACGTCAACGGGGATGGCTACGGCGATGTCATCGTCGGGGCCCTCTACAACGACGCGGGCGGGTCGAGCGCCGGCCGGGCCTACGTCTACTTCGGGGGCCCGGGCGTGGACGCCAGCGCCGACCTCATCCTGACCGGCGCGGCCGCGGGCGACGGCTTCGGCATCTCGGTGGCCGGGGCGGGGGACGTCAACGGGGATGGCTACGGCGATGTCATCGTCGGGGCCTATGCCAACGACGCGGGCGGGGTGGATGCCGGCCGTGCGTACGTGTACTTCGGGGGCCCGGGCGCGGACGCCGTCGCCGACCTCACCCTGACCGGTGCGACCGCGTCCGACTACTTCGGCATCTCGGTGGCCGGGGCGGGGGACGTCAACGGGGACGGCTACGGCGATGTCATCGTCGGGGCTAGAGGCAACGACGCGGGCGGGACGGACGCCGGCCGCGCCTACGTGTACTTCGGGGGCCCGGGCGCGGACGCCGTCGCCGACCTCACCCTGACCGGCGCCGCCACGGGCGACTTCTTCGGCCACTCGGTTGCCGGGGCGGGGGACGTCAACGGGGATGGCTACGGCGATGTGATTGTCGGGGCCTACTACAACGATGCGGGTGGGACGAACGCCGGCCGTGCGTACGTGTACTACGGGGGACCGGGTGCGGACGCCGTCGCCGACCTCACCCTGACCGGCGCCGCCGCGGGCGACGAGTTCGGCACCTCGGTCGCCGGGGCGGGGGACGTCAACGGGGACGGCTACGGCGATGTCATCGTCGGGGCCAGAGGCAACGACGCGGGCGGGACGGACGCCGGCCGCGCCTACGTGTACTTCGGGGGCCCGGGCGCGGACGCCATCGCCGACCTCACCCTGACCGGCGCCGCCGCGTACGACGACTTCGGCCACTCGGTCGCGGGGGCGGGGGACGTCAACGGGGATGGCTACGGTGATGTCATCGTCGGTGCTAGCGGCAACAACGCGGGCGGGACGGACGCCGGCCGGGCGTACGTGACGGCGATCTATACGTACATGGTGCTGTCGCCGAACGGTGGTGAGCAGTGGGTGGCGGGCGCGACGGCGACGGTGCACTGGCTGGGACACGACGTAGCGGACATCGCCGTCTCGACCAACGGCGGGGCGAGCTACAGCACGCTGGTGAGCGGCGTGGGCGGTGACGAGCAGAACGAATTCCCGATCATCGTGCCGGGGCCGGCCACGGACCTGGCGCGGGTCCGACTGAGCCGGACGGGGCTGACGGTGCAGCGCTCGACCTCCGACGCCAGCGACGGGGTGTTCCGGATCGTGCTGCCGCACGCTCCACCGGCGGTGGCGAGTGCGCTGGCCTGCACGCCGACCGGCACCGCCGCGGGCGACTACTTCGGCCGCTCGGTCGCCGGGGCGGGGGACGTCAACGGGGATGGCTACGGTGATGTCATCGTCGGGGCCCACCACAACGACGCGGGCGGGACGGACGCCGGCCGTGCGTACGTGTACTACGGGGGCCCGGGCGCGGACGCCATCGCCGACCTGACCCTGACCGGCGCGGACGCGAGCGACTACTTCGGGTGGTCGGTCGCCGGAGCGGGCGATGTCAACGGGGATGGCTATGGCGACGTGATCGTCGGGGCCTACGGGAACGACAAGGACGGGGTGGACGCCGGCCGGGCGTACGTGTACTACGGGGGCCCGGGCGCGGACGCCGTCGCCGACCTCACCCTGACCGGCGCGGCCGCGGGCGACGGTTTCGGCTACTCGGTCGCCGGGGCGGGCGACGTCAACGGGGATGGCTACGGCGATGTCATCGTCGGGGCCTATGGCAACGACGCGGGCGGGGCGGAGGCCGGGCGGGCGTACGTGTACTACGGGGGCCCGGGCGCCGACGCCGTGGCCGACCTCACCCTGACCGGCGCCACCGCGGGCGACTTGTTCGGCAGTTCGGTCGCCGGGGCTGGCGATGTCAACGGGGATGGCTATGGCGATGTCATCGTCGGGGCCTACAGCAACGACGCGGGCGGGACGAACGTCGGCCGGGCCTATGTGTACTTCGGGGGACCGGGTGCCGACGCCAGCGCCGACCTCACCCTGGCGGGTGCGGCCGCGGGCGACGACTTCGGCAACTCGGTCGCCGGGGCGGGCGACGTTAACGGGGATGGCTATGGCGATGTCATCGCCGGGGCCTACAGCAACGACGCGGGCGGGACGAACGCCGGCCGGGCCTATGTGTACTTCGGGGGCCCGGGTGCGGACGCCGTTGCCGACCTCACCCTGACCGGTGCGGCCGCGTACGACTACTTCGGCCGCTCGGTCGCCGGGGCGGGGGACGTCAACGGGGATGGCTACGGCGATGTCGTCGTCGGGGCGAACGGCAACGACGCGGGCGGGATGGGCGCCGGCCGGGCGTACGTCTATTTCGGGGGACCGGGCGCGGACGCCGTCGCCGACCTCACCCTGACCGGTGCCTTGGGCGACTCGTTCGGCTACTCGGTCACCGGGGCGGGGGACGTCAACGGGGATGGCTACGGCGATGTCATCGTCGGCGCCTATCTCAACGACGCGGCCGGGACGGACGCCGGCCGGGCGTACGTCTACGACTGCAACCGCTACTTCGTGACCACGCCCAACGGCGGCGAGACCTGGAACGTCGGTGCCACGCAGACCGTGTCGTGGCTGGGCGCGGAGCCAGCCGACCTGTGGCTGTCGGTGGACGGGGGGCGCACGTACGACCTGCTCGAGAGCACCGTGGGCGGCAAGGAGTCGAACGCATTCTCCATGCGTGTGCCGCATGCGCCGACGCGGTTCGCGCGGGTGAAGGTGACGCCGCACGACCAGGCGATCCCGGGCAGCGACAAGAGCGACTCGCTCTTCACGATCCAGTCGAGCGTCGAACTGCTGTCGCTGGTGGCGGCGCTGGCGCCCGAGGGCGGGACGACGCTGGCGTGGTCGAGCGAGCCCGCGGTGGGGCCCGACGGGCTGGCCGGCTACCGGCTCTACCGGCTGGCGGACGGCGAGACGGGCAGTGGCACGCGCGTCGGCGAGGAGCTGATCGTGACGACGACCTATCACGACGCGGGCGGCGCCGCGGGCAGCACCTACCGTCTGATCGCGGTGAACGGGCTGGCGGAGGAGCTGGAGCTGGGCCGGGTCACGGTGGCCGGCATGGTGACAGGGCTGCAGGCGTGGCCGTCGCCGCTGCCGGCGGGCGGCGAGCTGCAGGTCCGCTTCGCAGTGCCGGCGGCGGCGGGCTTCCCGGCGACGGACCTGGATGTGGGGCTGTTCGACCTGGCGGGTCGTCGTGTGGCGACGCTGGCGCACGGACCGCGGGCCTCGAGCAGCGGCGTGGTGAGTCTGCGCTGGAGCCCGCGGGGGTCGGTCGGGGCGGGCATCTACTTCCTGCGGGTCCTGGCGCCAAGTGCGAACGTCAGACTCCAGAAGAGGGTGGTGGTGATCCGATGAAGCGCCTGGCGGGGATCCTGTTCGGCTGCGCGCTGGCCGGCCTGCTGCTCGCCGGCCCCGCGCGAGCCGTGACGCTGTTCGGCCTGCTCGACACGGGTGAACTGTACGCGAGCGCCGACGGCGGGGTGACGTGGAGCATCCGCGCCACGCTGCCGGTGCGCGACGCGGTGGCTCTGGTCGCGCGCGAGTCCAGCACGGAGCTGCTGCTCGCCTCGGCAGAGCGGCTCGATCTATGCGTCGGGCGATGCGGGGGCGAGCTGGGTTGCGGTCGCGGCCGTGCCGGCCTCGGACGTGGCGGCGCTCGGTGGCGCGCCCGGCCTCTGCCTGCTGCTGACCGAAAGCGGGAGCGTGTATCGGTCCACCGACACCGGAGTGACCTGGGTGGGGGTGGGCGCGATCACGGCCTCCGACCTGACGAGCGTCGCGCGGCTGAACGGCGCGTGGTACGCGCTGGCGCGCACGGGTGGTGTCTACCGCTCGCAGGACGACGGGGCGACCTGGACGGCGGTGGCCGCCATCACCACGTCGGAGGCGGTCGAGCTGGTGGCGTACGTTGGGAGGCTGTACGCCATCAGTGCGAGCGGTGACGCGTACGAGAGCCAGGACGCCGGCGTGAGCTTCGCGGCGGTGGGCACGCTGTCGCACGTGGGGACGAGCGCGCTGGCGGCCAGCGAGGGGGAGTTGGTGGCGGGGCTGGAGACCGGGGAGACGGCGGCGAGCAGCGGCGCGACGAGCTGGACCTGGCGCGGGACGATCAACCAGCTGAGGCTGCGCGCGCTGGCGACGGACATCCCCACGACGACCGGCGTGGCGATGCCCGGGGAGGTGGTGCTGGCGTTGCGGACGCCGTACCCGAACCCGGCGACGAGCGCGGTGCGGCTGGCGCTGGACCTGGCGCGGGAGAGCGTCGTGACGCTGAGCGTGCACGACGTCGCGGGTCGCGAGGTGGCGCGGCCGATCGCGGGTGAGCTGCTGGCGGCCGGGAGGGTGACGCGGTTGTGGCGACCGGAGGGGCTGCGGCCGGGCGTGTACGTGGTGCGCGCGACCGCGGACGGCGCGGCTCTCACGCGCCGGCTGGTCTGGCTGGGCGGGCGGTAGTTCCACACGGGTGAAGTGATGGCCCGGTCCCGCGTGGGGCCGGGCCGAACACCTGGACGCGGGCGTTGCCGTGGCCCAATCGGCGGGCCCGCCCGTGTGCGCCTGCCTAACGAGCCGTCCCCGCCATGGGGTGGAAGTCGCCGGTCAGTCCGACGGCGTGCGAGGTCCGGATGCGATGCGCCATCTCGATCGCCGGGCGCGCGTCGCGGATGCCGAAGCCCCGGCCCGCCAGCAGCTCGCGGTAGCAGGCGGTGTGCAGGTCGGCGAACCCCTCGGAGAACTCGACCGCCTTACCGTCCAGGGTGAGGGCGCGGAAGGTGGTCTTGCCCGCGGCCGCGGCCGGCAGGTCGGCCCGGTCGAGAGACAGGAACCAGCGCACGCGCGCCCGCTCCAGTTCCAGGAAGCCCGCCATCTTGTCGGGCTTCGCCAGGTGGACCCGCTGATCGCGCAGTGGCCCGAAGATCCAGGCGAGCATGTCGAAGAAGTGGATGCCGATGTTGGTGCCGATGCCGCCGGAGCGGCTCTCGTCGCCCTTCCACGAGACGAAGTACCACGGGCCCCGCGACGTGATGTAGGTGAGGTCGAGGTCGTGGATGCGGTCGGCCGGCTCCGCCGCGATGCGCCGGCGCAGGTCCGCGATCGCGGGGTGCAGGCGAAGCTGCAGCAACGCATGGACGCGCCGCTCGTACTCCGTCTCCAGCTCCTCGAGCGCATCGAGGTTCCAGGGGTTGAGCACCAGGGGCTTCTCGCAGAGCACGTCGGCATGGATGCGCAGCGCGAAGCGGATGTGCGCGTCGTGCAGGTAGTTCGGGGAGCAGATCGAGACGACGTGGATGCGCTGCTCCGGCTCCATGCGACGCAGCTTCTCCGCGTGGCGGTCGAAGCGCTCGAAGTCGACGAAGAAGCGGGCCTGCGGGAAGTAGCGGTCGAGGATGCCCACGGAATCCGACGGGTCCAGGGCGGCGACCAGCCGCTGGCCGGTGTCGTGGATGGCCTGCAGGTGCCGCGGGGCGATGTAACCCGCCGCGCCGGTGAGCGCGAAGTTGCGAGGAGACGTGTCCATGGATCCTCTCTGCGGCTGCACGTGAGCCCGACCGGCGGCTCGGGGGCATCGGGACGAAACCGGGCCGCAATCCTACCTCATCGGGCGCCCGGCATCCCGCGCGCGGGCGCGGCCCCGTGCGGAGCGCCGCGACCTCTTCGACCTGCACGATGGCGGTGCCGCAGGAGGCGGCCGCCCCGCAGATCGGCTCGCGCCTGCGACGAGTCGCGAAGAGGGGGCGGTGGTGGCGTCCGCAGGTAGCCTAGGTCGGAACTCCTGACCCGCAGCGTGGATGGCCCAGTCCGCGGGATCGGTGCGGTGATCGGATCGCGCAGGTCCCAGGAAGAAGCTCAAAGAAACACTAGGCGAGGATACGAGCAGGTGCTAGCGTTCCGGGTACAAGGTATGCCCCGCTCGGCTTTCGGGCCTCGGGGACCCCGCTCCTTGACTTCGTTGGCCTCGTCGCATGCCCCTGCGTCGAGCCAGCCGCTCCCGTCGTGGGGCTTGCCCCTCCTGCGGCAGGAGTACGCGCACATGTTCCTCCTGGATTCCTCGCCACCCGTTCGGCGTGAGTCCGCCCGCCGTGTCGTGGTCCTCTTCTCCCTCATCCTCCTCGTGATGGGTGCCTCGGCTGCGATCGCTCGAATCGCCGCCGCCGACCCGCTCTTCGCCGTGCAGTTCCTCTCCTTTGACACGGGGAGCAATCCCTACTCCGTGGCGATCGGGGACCTGAACGGGGACGGGAACGCCGACCTGGCGACGGCGAACTCCAACTCCGGCACCGTCTCGGTGCTGCTCGGCAACGGCGACGGGAGCTTCGGGGCGAAGACCGACTTCGACGTGGGGAGCGGTCCCTACTTTGTGGCGATCGGGGACCTGAACGGGGACGGGAAGGCCGACCTGGCGACGGCGAACCACGGCTCCGCCACCGTCTCGGTGCTGCTCGGCAACGGCGACGGGACCTTCGGGGCGAAGACCGACTACGGGACGGGGAGCTCTCCCTCCTCCGTGGCGATTGGGGACCTGAACAGGGACGGGAAGGCCGACCTGGCGACGGCGAACTACAGCGACAGCACGGTGTCGGTGCTGCTCGGCAACGGCCATGGGACCTTCAGGGCGAAGGCCGACTTCGTGGCGGGCAACGGTCCCTCCTCCGTGGCGATCGGGGACCTGAACGGGGACGGGAAGGCCGACCTGGCGACGGCGAACGCCGACTCCAGCACGGTCTCGGTGCTGCTCGGCAACGGCGACGGGACCTTCGGGACGATGACCGACTTCTGGGTGGGGAGCGGTCCCCGCTGCGTGGCAATCGGGGACCTGAACGGGGACGGGAAGGCCGACCTGGCGACGGCGAACTCGAACTCCGGCACGGTGTCGGTGCTGCTCGGCAACGGCGACGGGACCTTCGGGGTGAAGACCGACTTCGGGACGGGGAACTGGCCCCGCTCCGTGGCGATCGGGGACCTCAACGGGGACGGACGACCCGACCTGGCGGTGGCGAACTACTTCAGCACGGTGTCGGTGCTGCTCGGCAACGGTGACGGGAGTTTCGGGGCGAAGACCGACTTCGGGGCGGGGATGTATCCCTCCTCCGTGGCAATCGGGGATCTGAACGGCGACGGGAACGCTGACCTGGCCACGGCGAATGACGAATCCAGCACGGTGTCGGTGCTGCTCGGCAACGGCGACGGGAGCTTCGGGGCGAAGACCGATTTCGGGACGGGGATCTATCCCTACTCCGTGGCGATCGGGGACCTGGACGGGGACGGAAACTCCGACCTGGCGGTGGCGAACCTCAATTCCAACACGGTGTCGGTGTTGCTCGGCGACGGCGACGGGAGCTTCGGGACGAAGACCGATTTTGCGACGGGGAGCGGTCCCATCTCCGTGGCGATCGGGGACCTGAACGGGGACGGCAGACCCGATCTGGCGACGGCGAACAACTATTCCAGCAAGGTGTCGGTGCTGCTCGGCAACGGCGACGGGACCTTCGGGGCGAAGACGGACTACGGGACGGGGAGCGCTCCCTTCTCCGTGGCGATCGGGGATCTGAACGGGGATGGGAAGGCCGACCTGGCGGTGGCGAACTTCAACTCCAGCACGGTGTCGGTGCTGCTCGGCAACGGCGACGGGACCTTTGGGGCGAAGACCGACTTCGGGGTGGGGAGCGATCCTGCCTCCGTGGCGATCGGGGACCTGAACGGGGACGGGAAGGCCGACCTGGCGGTGGCGAACTTCAACTCCAGCACGGTGTCGGTGCTGCTCGGCAACGGCGACGGGAGCTTCGGGGCGAAGACGGACTTCAACGTGGGGAGCTCTCCCTCCTCCGTGGCAATCGGGGACCTGAACGGGGACGGGAAGGCCGACCTGGCGGTGGCGAACAGGGTCTCCTGGAGCGCCTCGGTGCTGCTCGGCAACGGCGACGGGAGCTTCGGGGCAAAGACCGACTTCGCGACGGGGTACCTTCCCTGCTTGGTGGCGATCGGGGACCTGAACGGGGACGGGAAGGCCGACCTGGCGACGGCGAACTACTCCAACACGGTCTCGGTGCTGCTCGGCGACGGCGACGGGACCTTCGGGGCGAAGACCGACTTCGGGGTGGGGAGCAATCCCTCCTCCGTGGCGATCGGGGACCTGAACGGGGACGGGAGACCCGACCTGGCGACGGCGAACCTCAATTCCAACACGGTCTCGGTGCTGGTCAACATCGGTACCAGCACCGCCGGTGCCGGCCCGGCGACGTTGTCCCCTCCGCGGACCTTCCAACTCCTGGCGCCGAGGCCGAATCCCTCGCGTGGGACGAGCGAGATCCGATTCCTGCTGCCCTCGGCGTGCACGGCAGAGGTGGCCCTGTTCGACCTCGCCGGTCGCAAGGTGCGGTCGTTGGGGGGCGGTGAGCGCCTGACCCCGGGCGAGCACAGCATCCGCTGGGACGGGCGGGATGGCTCCGGCGCTCCCGTGCGTGACGGCGTCTATCTCGTGCGAGTGCGCGCCGGGGGCAGCGTCGGGGTGGGGAGGTTGGTCGTCCTGCGATAAGGAAACACGCCTGGCGTCTTACCCCGTCACGGCCCGGGCCTTCAGCACGCGGTAGCGCCGCGCGGGCGGCTCGGCCGGTGACCAGGCCTCGCCGTGCACGGGGTCGCGCACGCTGAGGAACGCGAAGCGTCGCATCCCGCGGTCGGCCGAGAGCAGCTCGCGCACGCCGTGCTCGCGCAGCAGCACCGCGGTCTCGAACCCGGGCGGCACGCCGGATCCCGGCGGGAGGGAGGCGAGCACCTCGGCCAGCGTCGCGGCGTGCGCCTCGGTGGGGCCGAGCAGCCGCAGCGAGCGGCTGGCGAGCAGTGCCTCGACGAAGGCCCAGGCGTCGGCGGGGGCGAGCGCGCGCGCCACGGCGTGCGGGTGCGTGACCAGGCGCAGGAATTCGTGGACCACCGACCAGGGCAGGGCCCACGGAGTCTCGCCGTTGGCCAGCGTCTCGACCACGCGCGCGGCCCGCGCGTGCTCGGGGGCGTGGCGGTTGGCGGCGTAGGCCAGCAAGCTGGTGTCGAGCGCGCGCATCAGCGCTCTTCGGGCTCGCCGGGACGCGAGACCAGCGCGCCGAAGGTCTCGCGCCGGGCCGGGTCCACCAGGAACGGCCCCAGCTCGTAGGAGGGCAGTGCCACGCGGCCTCGCCGGCCCGAGGCCAGGGTCTCGAGGCCCAGGCGCAGGGCCCGCTCGACCACGTCGGAGAGTGTGCGGCCCTCGTCGGCCGCGCGCTTCTTGAGCCGGGCGTAGAGGTTCGGGTCGAGCACCAGCGTGGTCCGTTTCATGTGCGAAAGCATACCTCATGAAGACCGCGGTCGTCACGGGCGCGTTTTCGCTTGAGCGCCGCGCGCGGCTCGGGCACAATCCCCCGCGTCCTTCCACCGTGCCGACCGACCTGCCTCCCGAGGAGAACCCATGCCATTGACCATCAAGCGCGCCGCGGCCGTGAACGAGCCCGTGGTGCCCGGCGACGTGCGCGACCTGCGACTGGCCCGCGAGGGCCGCGCGCGCATCGAGTGGGCCGAGCGCAACATGCCGGTCCTGCGCGCCATCCGCGCCCGCTTCAACCGCGAGAAGCCGCTCAAGGGCCTGCGCGTCGCGGCCTGCCTGCACGTCACCACCGAGACCGCGAACCTGATGCGCACGCTCAAGGCGGGCGGCGCCGAGGTCTTCCTGTGCGGCTCGAACCCGCTCAGCACCCAGGACGACGTGGCGGCGGCGCTGATCGCCCACTACGGCATCTCGACCTTCGCCATCAAGGGCGAGGACCACAAGACCTACTACTCGCACATCGTCTCGTGCATCGAGGCGCGCCCGCACATCACCATGGACGACGGCTGCGACCTGGTGACGGTGCTGCACACCAAGAAGCGCGGCTACCTGAAGGGCGTGCTGGCCGGCACCGAGGAGACCTCCACCGGGGTGACGCGCCTGCGCGCAATGGCCGCCGACCGGACGCTGCGCTACCCGGTCATCGCCATCAACGACGCCGAGACCAAGCACTTCTTCGACAATCGCTACGGCACCGGCCAGAGCACCCTGGACGGCATCATCCGCAGCACCAACATGCTGATCGCGGGCTCGACCGTGGTGATCGCGGGCTACGGCTGGTGCGGGCGCGGCGTGGCGATGCGCGCCAAGGGGCACGGCGCCACGGTGCTCGTGACGGAGATCAACCCGGTCCGGGCGATCGAGGCCCAGATGGACGGCTACCAGGTGGTCTCGATGGCCGAGGCGGCCCCGCGCGGCGACCTGTTCGTCACCGTGACGGGCAACAAGTCGGTGCTGCGCCGCGAGCACTTCGCCGCCATGAAGGACGGCGCGATCGTGGCGAACAGCGGGCACTTCAACGTCGAGATCGACATCCCGGCGCTCGAGCGCATGTCCTCGAGGCGGCGCACCCTGCGGCCGTTCGTCGAGGAGTTCACGCTCAAGGGCGGCAAGAAGGTCTGCCTGCTGGCCGAAGGGCGGCTCATCAACCTGGCGGCGGCCGAAGGCCACCCGGCGATGGTGATGGACATGTCGTTCGCGAACCAGGCGCTCACGCTCGAGTACCTGAAGAAGAAGGCGAAGACGCTGGGCCGGGACGTGTACGTGGTGCCGCGGCCCATCGACATGGAGGTCGCGCGGTTGAAGCTCAAGACCATGGGCATCGACATCGACGTGCTCACCCCCGAGCAGGAGCGCTACCTGCGCTCGTGGAGCGAGGGCACGTAGGGCGCACGCCGCAGCTCGAGCGGTCGCACGCGGCCCCGGCCCCCCGGCCGGGGCCGTTTGCCTGCGGGCCGCGCGGCCCGTACCGTCCGCCCATGCTCTCGCGCCGCGTGCCGCACGATCTCGAGCCCAACGCCTGGGCCCGGCTCCTCGAGGAGCGCCGCGCTGCGGGTGCGCGGCTGCTCGACCTGTCCGAGACGAACCCGACGCGCGTCGGGCTGGGCGGCGCGGGCCCCGACGAACTGGCGGCGCTGGCGCGGGCCGAGGGCGCCCGCTACGAGCCCGACCCGCGCGGCAGCCGGGCGGCGCGCGAGGCGGTGGCGGGCTACTACGCGGAGCGGGGCGCGGCCGTGTCGCCCGAGCACCTCGTGCTGACGGCGAGCACGAGCGAGTCCTACGCGCACCTGTTCCGCCTGCTCGCCGACCCGGGCGGGGTGTTCCTGGTGCCCGCGCCGTCCTACCCGCTCTTCGAGCCGCTCGCCGCGCTCGAAGGCGTGAGCCTGCGGCCCTACCGGCTGGCCTACGACGGCGCCTGGCACCTCGATCGGCACTCGCTCGAGCAGGCCTTCGCCGACGACGTGCGCGGCGTGATCGTGGTGCAGCCCAACCACCCGACCGGCTCGTGCCTCGACGCGGACGAGCGCGCGCTGCTCGAGACGCTCTGCGAGCGCCACGGGGCGGCGCTGCTCGCGGACGAGGTCTTCGGCGACTTCCCGCGCCCGGGCCGCGTCGCGCCGCTGCCGAGCCTGGTGGGCGCGGCGCGCGTGCCGACCTTCGTGCTGAGCGGGCTCTCCAAGGTCTGCGGGATGCCGCAGATGAAGCTGGGCTGGATCGTGGCGGGCGGCCCGGGGCCGGCGCGCGCCGAGGCCCTGCGCGGGCTCGAGTGGATCGCGGACCTGTTCCTCTCGGTCTCGACTCCGGTGCAGGTGGCGCTGCCGACGCTGCTCGCGGCGCGCGGGCCGTTCCAGCGGCGCGTGCGCGCGCGGCTCGCGCAGAACCTCGCGCGGCTCGACGGCCTGGTCGCGCGCCGCCCGGAGCTGGGCGTGCTCGCGGCGCGAGGGCGGCTGGGGCGCGGTGCTGCGGGTGCCCCGCCTGCGCAGCGAGGAGGAGTGGGCGCTCGGGCTGCTGGCCCGCGACGTGGTGGTGCATCCCGGGCACTTCTACGACTTCGACGGCGAGGGCTACCTGGTGCTCAGCCTGATCCCCGAGCCCGACCTGTTCGCCGCGGGCCTGGCGCGCATCGAGGAGTTCGCGGGGGAGGCATGAGCCCGGGCCGTCTCCGGCCGCGCGCGTTCGGCTGCGGCGGGCGCCACGTCCGACCGGAGTACAAGCGGTCTGTATTGGCGCTCTTGGCATCCGCGAGATCTCATAGTTACCCGTCGCGCGTCGGCTGACACAGGAGCGCCAGACAGCGGGGGCCTGGAGCCGCGACTACGGCAACGGGGTGCGTGATCTGACGATGCGTGCGCACGCGCCCGACGCGGCTGTGGAGCCTCGCGAGGAGTCTGCGAGATTCCCATTGACACGACCGATGTCTTGAGCACCGTGCGAATCGGCCGCCCGGTTTGCGATTATCACACGGCCCTACGCCACGTGGTCGGCCGACTCGCACCGATACTCTCTGCTTCATTCCAGCCCCTGGAGATGTCATGACGCTCGGCCGCGGTGTCGTGCTGATCGCCGACAAGTAGACATCGAAGCCATCGTGTGGAGACATCCCAGACGCCGCGAGACGATGACACGCTTTCTGGCGCGACTACGAGCGGTGAGCCGCCGCGGTGTCGGCGGGGCGTTAGTGTTCCGCGGCGAGAACACGCGGGTGCCTGAAGTGCGGTGGATGACTGCGGATACCGTGAAGATGATGGGGTGCGTCCAGGTGATACAGAGGCTTGCATTGTACTATGAAGACGGCGCCTGTATTCGGGATGTGACGTCCTGCCCGGACATGCTCCGACCGTCTGGCGGCGAGGTGTATATCAACGTGTACTTGCGACCCGTCGGCTTTCAAGACGAGCGGCTCGTGCTTCCGGACAGCGCTGGTGATCAGATGTTCAACAGGAGGCGTGTGGTAGTGCGGTAGTCGCCCGCGGACGTGGAGTGTCCCCATTCTTGGGGCCACCGGCAGGGGCGGGGTCCGGCGGGCCGCGGCGCGGGAACGGAACGCCCGCGGGGCTCGGGGCCCCGCGGGCGTCGGTGCGACGGGCCGGCCGGCGCTACTTCGCGGAGCCGGCGGCGACGTGCGTGCCGATGCGCATCCCGTAGAAGGAGCGGTGCACGAAGAACAGCGCGACCAGGAAGAGGACCCCGCCGACCGGGAGCGCGACCGTCGGGTTGGCCACGGCCGTCTCCACGGCCAGCAGGCCGAAGAGGGTGGTGAACTTGATGATCGGGTTCAGGGCCACCGACGAGGTGTCCTTGTAGGGGTCGCCGACCGTGTCGCCCACGATGGTGGCGTCGTGCAGGGCGGTGCCCTTCTCGTTCAGGTCCACCTCGACCACCTTCTTGGCGTTGTCCCACGCCCCGCCCGCGTTCGCCATGTAGACCGCCTGGAACAGGCCGACGACCGCGATCGAGATCAGGTAGGCCACGAAGAAGACCGGGTTGAAGAAGGCGTACGCCAGCGTCAGGCAGAAGATGACGATGAAGACGTTGAACATCCCGGCCTGGGCGTACTGGGTGCAGATCTTCACCACTTCCTTCGAGTCCTTGACCGAGGCCTTCTCGGCCGACTCGAGGTGGATGTGGCGCTTGATGAACTCGACCGCCCGGTAGGCGCCGGTGGTGACCGCCTGCATCGAGGCGCCGGTGAACCAGTAGATGGTCGCGCCGCCCATCAGGAAGCCGAGCAGCACGCGCGGCTCGGTGAGCGAGAGGTCGAACACCCCGCCCGTGGCCTGGGCGTGGTGCTTCAGCAGCACGATGACCGAGAAGATCATGGTCGTCGCGCCCGCCACGGCGGTGGCGATGAGCACCGGCTTGGCCGTGGCCTTGAAGGTGTTGCCCGCCCCGTCGTTGTCCTCGAGCATGTGCTTGCCGTGCTCGAACTGGGGCTTGAAGCCGAACTGCTTCTCGATCTCCGCGGCCGAGCCGGGCGTGGTCTCGATCTGCGAGAGCTCGAAGATGCTCTGCGCGTTGTCGGTGACCGGGCCGTAGGAATCCACCGCGATCGTGACCGGGCCCATGCCCAGCAGTCCGAAGGCCACCAGGCCGAAGGCGAACACCGACGGGTAGCTCATGAACTGGTCGAGCCCGAGCTGCGACATCAGGAAGGCCACGAACAGCACCGCGGCCAGGGCGAGGCTCATCCAGAACACCGAGAAGTTGCCGGCCACCAGGCCCGACAGGATGGTGAGCGAGGGGCCGCCCTCGCGGGTGGCCGCGACGATCTCGCGCGTGTGGCCGGAGTTGCTGCTGGTGAAGACCTTGGTGAGCTCGGGGATCAGCGCGGCGGCCAGCGTGCCGCAGGAGATGATGGTCGAGAGCTTCCACCACATCCCGGAGCCGAGGTTCGCCAGCATCCAGTACGAGACCAGGAAGGTGACCGCGATCGAGAGCAGGGAGGTGGTCCACACCAGGCTCGTGAGCGGGGCCTCGAAGTCGATCTTGTCCTTGCCCAGGTTCTGGGCGCGGGCGACGGCCCCGTTCGCGCTGAAGGCCACGATCGAGGTGAGGATCATCAGCACGCGCATGGCGAAGATCCAGACCAGGAAGTGGGGCTTCCAGTCGGGGATCACGGCCAGGGCGATGAACGAGATGAGCGCCACGCCGGTGACGCCGTAGGTCTCGAAGCCGTCGGCCGTGGGGCCCACCGAGTCGCCGGCGTTGTCGCCGGTGCAGTCGGCGATGACGCCGGGGTTGCGCGGGTCGTCCTCCTTGATCTTGAAGACGACCTTCATGAGGTCCGAGCCGATGTCGGCGATCTTGGTGAAGATGCCGCCCGCGATCCTCAGCGCCGAGGCGCCCAGCGACTCGCCGATGGCGAAGCCGAGGAACGAGGCGCCCGCGGCCTCGCGCGGCACGAACAGCAGGATGACCAGCATCATGATGAGCTCGACGCAGATGAGCAGCACGCCGATGCTCATGCCGGCCTGCAGCGGGATCTCGTAGAGCGGGAGCGGCTTGCCCCGGAGCGAGGCGAAGGCCGTGCGGCTGTTCGCGTAGGTGTTCATGCGGATGCCGAACCACGCCACCGCGTACGAGCCCAGGATGCCGACCACCGACCAGAGCAGGATGAGCAGCACCTTGCCGGCGCCCTGGTGGTTGAGCACGCCGAAGTAGTAGACGATGCAGGCGCCGATGAAGAGTTCCAGCACGAGGAGCAGCCGCCCCTGCTGGAACAGGTAGGTCTTGCAGGTCTCCCAGATGATGTTCGAGACCTCGAGCATCGACGGGTGCGCGGGCAGGCGCTTGACCTGCTGGTACATCGCCAGGCCGAAGAGCATGCCGAAGACGCAGACCGCGAGCCCGACCATGAGCAGGTGCGAGCCCAGGACCTGGGTGCCGAACACCGGATAGGTGGTCGTGAGCGCCGGCAACTCGAGGTCGAGTTCGCTGGCGAACGCCCGGAGCGGCCCGGCGAGGGTGAAGAGCGCTGTGGCCAGCAGGCCGGCCACGGCCGGACCCACGCGAGGTGTGCGTACCCAGGATCCGCGTCCGGCGAGACCCGTGAGGCGCAACATCTTCATGAACGCTCCTTCGGCTGGACTTGAGCCACCCGGCATGCGCCGGAGGGGGTTTCACCGGCAGGGAGGCGCAAGGGTCAGCGCTCGAGCGTCGCCCGGTCGGTGGAGCGATTCGGCGCTCCCGCCCGGCTCGCCCGCGATGCACGGGTCAGCCAGGGACGGAAGGACGGCGCAATGTAACCGAGGCCCGGTGGGTGAGCAACCGCGGAAACGCCGGGGCGACAAGCAGCGAACCGGCTGGCGCGGCGCGGTGTAGGAAGAGCTGCCAGTGACCGAGTGCCGATCCCACATCCCCGAGCCCGCCCGCCGGGTGCCCGCCACCCGCCGAGGTTCCATGCTCCCTGTGCGTCCCGTTTCGACCGAGTCCAGCGCGCTGGCCGACCTCTGGGCCGACCTGCGCCGCGTGGCCGACTCGCTCGGCGTGCCCGAACGGGGCGTGCAGCTGATCACGCGCCTGCGGACCCGGATCGAGGCCGTCGCGCTGCGCGCGGCGCAGCAACCCCGGCGCCCGCGCGTGGCCTGCCTCGTGGGGCTGGACCCGCCCGCCGCCGCCGGGGGCTGGATCTCGGAACTCGTCGCGCTGGCCGGGGGCGAGGACGTCCTGGGCGCGCCCGGGGCCGGGCCGCGCGCGCTGGCGGCGGAGGATCTCGAGCGCGCCGACCCGGACGTCATCGTCCTCGCGCCGGCCGGGATGGATCTGCCGGCCGCACTGGTCGCGGCTCGCTCGCTCGCGTCGCGGCCCGGCTGGCGGATGTCGCGCGCGGCGCGCGCGGGCCAGGCCCACGTGGCGGACGGGGCGGCGCTCTTCGGGCGCCCGGGGCCGCAGGTCGCCGAGGCCCTCGAGACCCTGGCCGAGATGCTGCACCCCGCCGCGTTCCGCTTCGGCCACGAGGGCAGGACCTGGACGCGCCTGGAGGGCGGCTCCGGCACCTGACGTCGCGCGGGGCGTGTGCTAGGGTGCCCGCGCTCTGCGCGCCGCGCCGCACCGGTCAGCCCGAGGCACCCCGTCATGCCGACCTCCGAGCACTGGCAGATCCCCTGGATCGTGGACCTCATCGTCCGCGAGCAGCCGGCGAGCGTGCTCGATCTGGGCGCGGGCTACGGCAAGTACGGCGTGCTGACGCGCGAATACGCGGCCCCCGCGCGCCTGGACGCGGTGGACGCCAACCCGCCGCGCTATCCGGTCTACGATCACGTCTACCTCGGTGACCTGCGCGAGCTCGAGCGGCTGCTCCCCGCGGACGCGCCGCGCTACGACCTGGCGCTCTTCGTCGACGCGATCGAGCACCTGGAGAAGGCCGAGGCGTGGGTGCTGCTCGAGGCGCTCACGCGCCGCGCACGTCGCGTGCTCGTCGCCACGCCCTGGGGCTTCCGCCCGCAGGAGGTCCCGGGCCAGCCCTACGAGACCCACCGCTCCGGCTGGTACCCGTGGGAGTTCGCGGCCCGCTTCCGCGTGCGCGCCTGGCGCGTGTTCCCCGGCCACCTCACGAAGCACCTGCGCCTGCCGCGCCTGTGGCAGCTCGTGGTGTTGCTGGAGGCAAGGGAAGGGTAGGGCAGGACGTGGTCGCGTCCCGGCGCCGCGCGGCTCAGCGTCTTGTCGCCAGCGCGCGCCTGGCGCTGTCGCGGAGCGCGGCGGAACGCCTCAGCCAGTGCGCGGCGCTGGCCGTGTCGCCGAGCCGGGCGTAGCACACGGCGGCGTTGTGCGCGTAGTCGTAGGCGCCGGGATCCACGCTCGCGAGCGCCAGGAACCCCTGCAGGGCGGCGTCCCACTCGCCCGACTCCGCGAAGATCGTCGCGAGCTCGTTCTCACCTGCCAGCCAGACCGGGTTCCGGGCCAGATCCGCCGGCACCGCGCCCGCGTCGCGAGTGAACTCGATCAAGCCCAGACCGTCGTTGGCGGCGAAGAAGTAGTCCCGTCCTTCGGCCTCCGCGGACCGCGGCGCGTAGTCGGTGAAGTAGCCTCCTCGAACGGTCGTGTCCCCGTACCAGACCCTCAGGGTCGGCGAATCGCCTGGTCCCGAGACCAGGCCCATGCTGCCGGGCAGGTTGGCGAGGTAGATTCGCGAGTGGCTCGGGATGCGCGGATGGAGCCGACGGAGCTCGGCGCGCAGCGTGCGCGCCAGGAGGGCGCTGCGGCGCTGATAGGCCTCGGTGCCCAGGTCCTCCGTAAGCGTGCGCGTGTGCGCTGGCCGCACCAGGGCGACGGCGGCGATGAGCGCGACGGCGATGCGCGGCCGCGCCGTCAGCCCGACAGCCAGTGCCAGCCACGCGCCCAGCGCCCCGAGGAGCCCGTAGTAGGCGCGCCAGCCCAGCGACGGCATGACCATGGGCAGCCAGCCGGCGACCAGCCAGATCGCCCCGAACAGCATGAGCCGCCCGGGATGCCGAGGCCGTGTCGGCTGTCCCGGGCCATCGGTGGGGTCGTGGGCTGCGAGGGCCCAGGTCGCGAAGCCGGCCAGGATCAGTGCGGTGACCACTCCGACGAGCAACGCCGGGCCCCAACCGCCCTGCGGTTCGAACCCGCGCTCGAGGTTGACGAGGGACAGAAGGTGGGCACCGTCCGCCCAGGAGAGCGGTGGATGCGGCCCCGGGGTGAAGGTCGTCGGGTTGGTCTGCCAGAGTCGCCCTCCGAGGGACGGGTGGAGCAGCGCCCAGGCCCCGCCGACGACGAAGGACGGCCAGATCCGGCTCCACGCCGCCGTCGGGGTCAGGCGCTCCCACAGGAGATGGAGCGACAACGCCACGAGGGGCAGCACGGCCGCGGTTTCCTTGCTGAGCAGCGCGAGCGCGAAGAGGGTGGCGGCCCACCACCGGCACCGGCCCGCGCAGGCATGCAGGTAGGCCAGGCCGAACAGCAACATCCATAGGTCCTGCGACCCGCTGCCCCACACCAGCAGCACACCCCATGCCGCCATCGCGGCCGCGCCGCTCGTGGCGACGGCCGCGACCCGCGTGCCCGCGAGCCGACGCACGAAGGTGAAGTAGAGAGCGGCGACGACGAGCCAGAGAGCCAGATTGGCGACGTGGAAGAGCCCGCCCTCCAGGCCGAAGGCGCGCTCGAGGGTCCAGAAGTGGAGCTCGCGCGACCAGGGGCGGAAATAGCCGGAGACCGGGTTCGCCGGCCTCCAGAGATTCGCGAGCCACGCGCCCCGGAGTTCGTCGAGGTAGAAGTAGTCGTCGTTGGCGAACGGCAGCCCGAGGGTGTCCGCGTAGCCCAGGGCCCAGAGCGCCGCGAGCGCGACCAGCAGGGCGAGGACGCCCGGCGGGGCGGGCCGGCGCGACGAAGGCCAGGTCGGGCCCGCGCGGGGGGCGCGGGGGACGGCGGGCCGGGATCGAATCCTGTCGTGCTTGGCCATGAGCACCGGATGTTAGCAGTGGCCCTGGCCGTCGTCACAGCCCGGGCTGCTGCCGAGAGGACGCGGGTCGCCCCGGCCTGATCATCCCGGCCGGGCATTGCCCGATTCCCCGACCTGATGCATCATAGCCCGCCGTGACCCGCCAGGGAGGCGGGCACGCAGGCGCGGCGTCCCTGTCGCCGGCCTGCTGCGGGGCGCAAGCCTTCGCCTGCGGTCAGTCCGCGAGGCGCCCTTTCCCAGGCAGGGAGGCTCTCTGACGCGCATGGCTTCCAAGACCCTCTCCGCCCGGCTGCAGCTCAGGATCGTCGGCCTCCTGCTGGCGGCCTTCGCCGTGCTCTCGCTCATGAGCGTGGCCACCTGGCGGGA
>CAVQXP010000003.1:0-120818 GCA_963717935.1 Candidatus Eiseniibacteriota bacterium
GGGGGTGAAATTATGATACAAGCGAGATTACGAGGTTACTTTAATTCAGCGCTTTTTAATACGATCGGTGGAGAATACTTCAAGAACTTTCTCGATGAATTCGTTAAGCGATATGTTTTAGTCAGCGCTAAGGGTTCAAGCGGGCAACTGTTTCAAGCAGGCAGTAGCCGATTTGACAAAGTTATAAATCAATACGATATGCCTTACCATATTCATATTATCAATGGGTTGTTGCCTGCTCTAAAACTTCTTGAGGAGAGATTTAAAAAGGAAGGGTGGCTTGAACAAAAAGAAAGCCCTTTATTTCTACGTTGTTTTATAGTTGGATTCACATTGCATGATGTTAATAAGCTGACTGGCATTGATGAATTGAGTGAGAGCGTCGAGCAGTCTCTTATTTCACTATGCGAAATCTTGAAACTCGAACGATTTTTCCCTGAATGGAGAGATTGGATTGAAGAAATCAAATTTCTTGCTCTTGGCACAGAATACCGAACAAAAATCTATGCCCACCAAAAAGCTATAAAGGAATATGACTTTTTCAATACAGTTTTGGCAGAACATTGCCACCTTGCGGATTCTATAGCTTCTATGGATGGATTTCCCAATGTTGCTGAGTTTTATGAGCAATTATGTAACAAGCAGATGGATGGCAGGCGGCTTGTTGATTTGTGGCAGCTTTCCTTTGTTGAAGTTCAAGAGAACATCTTCACCCTATTGTCACAAAAAGTCTTGTTTGCTGCAAAAACACTTATTCAGGATAAACGGCAACAGACTATTTTGTTTAGCTTAAGGAATGGCTTTGTATATATCGGACAACCATTAAGTACAGATGAAATCGATAAGATAAAGATGGATTTCAAAAACGACTTATCCGATGTGGTTAAGTCTTCTCTCATTGATTTTCAGGCATGCAAATTCGGCTTTTTGGAAAGCATCAGTGAAGAAAGTAACTCGGAAAACAAATATCATGGACAGATAAAAAATGCCATTGAAAAAATATTAAGAGCAGGTTTTGCTAATAGCGGTGCTGGAAGTGAAAAGATAAAGCCTTTCGCAATAACAAATTATGCTCCTCTATTGAAAGAAACAAATGATAAACCTGGAGAAGTAGAAAACCTTGAAAAACTGATTGATGAGAATGAGTTGCCCTTAACAGTCTTTTCTCCAAAGGCAAAGGATGGAACAATTCAGAATTACTTTCTGCGGCTTCATAAGAAATGGGATGAAATCAGTGATTCAGAGAAAGCATTCTTAACCCTTTATGCGTTAGAAAAAATGAAAATACTATCATCAAAGGTTTTCACTAATTGGAAACCCAAAGATTCTTATCCTGAATATTCAACTGCCACAGAGCGATCTGTTATTGCGTTGATGAATGCTATCAATCTATGTCAAAAAGTGGAAAGCGATGGCAAAACCATTGCAGATGCTTTATCAACTGTTTGGAATGAGGTTATTAAAACACTATCTACCTCATCACTTGTAAAAACTGTGGATACACAGGAGCTTGATGACTTTACTGATTTTTATCTATCAGGTAATTTTGAGCGCGACATCAACAAAGTGACTAGCTTTGTTGGAGAGATTCCAGAGAAAACAGATATGTGCTTCTTTACGGGACGTAAAGCAATGACAAAATATGGGGCAGAAAGGGCTTTTGGAATTTCAGCTCTCAATTTTAGCAATCGGTCTTTAAATACATTAAAAAGTAAAGACAATCAAATATCTTCACTGTTTTTTCAAGAAAATGAATTGCGGTTAAAAGAATTGCCTCTGGGGATTCTATACAAAAAAACTGAAACAGGAAGATAAAAACAATCTTGACAGGCAAATGTTTAAAGATGCCTCTGATGCAAACGCTGTTATCTATTATGACTTCGGGGAATATTTTATTGATATTTCGAGTCGTCAATTGCTCGATGTTCTGAGTAAAGCCTTTTCTTATGACTGCAGGGATGTAAATGGACTGACTCTCATTTTTGACAGCCTTGCATACGATTTTAACCTTTACGGAATGAATTTCAATCGTATCGGTGAGGACGTGGAGTCCAATTTTTACTTCATTCACCAGATGCTTAAGCTGATACCGAAAACAGGCTTCAGGATTTTTGTATCAGATATATTGACGCCATATCACTCTCATAAAGAGATGTTTGTCTTTGAAAATTGTATGCCCTTTGTAAAAAGACTTGGCTGGAACAGGATTCGGATTGACCAGGTTGAAACCAGGTTGCAGGAGATGAATCTGCTTTTATCGCTCAACGCAAAGAGATTGGTCAGTAATGTCTTAAATTATGCAGAAGACAGGCAATCTATTTTTACGGCTTTTGCGTTGCTGGATGATGATAATAAGGCAAAGGCACGAAACGCTATGCTTAAATTTATAAATTTAAACAAGGAGGTGTTAAAAATGAGTGTAATGAATGAACTGGCGCAGATTGCCATTGAGATGGTAAGGCCAAAATCAGGCAGTACTTCTCAGGAAAGCTGGATAATCAGGGATGCCCTTAAGGTCCTGAAAGACTGCCATAAGGAGGAGAGGGATAAAGAAACGGCTGTAGAACAGATTGCCGGGGATTTAAGAAAAATTCTGAAAAACAGGGATTATGCAGACCTGTCAAAATGTGAGCCTTTTGCAAAAGCCCTTTATGAAAAGTTGTTTGAGCAGGAATGGAAGAAACATTTCCCCCAACCTGGTAGACTCCGTAACTGGGTAAACCAATTTGCCTTTCTTTATTCTGATAAAGGATATATGGAAAGCAGGAAGTCAAAAATTAAAGGCATTATAAAGAAGCTGAAGGAGGAGGGGAAAGATATTTCGGAAGACACCGTGATTCAGTTTCTTGTTGCTGAAAATAAGAAGATTGAGAAATATTCGGACGATTACCGTGAGGTATTTCAGGAAGTAATTTCGGGAATTAAATAAATTCAAAAGAGGAGGATAGAAATATGGCAGCAATTGAACAGCTTTATGATTTCATTGACAGGAAATGGTTTGTGGGTGATTTAAAAGAAAATAGCATTGGACATATTAAGATTGCCTTGGTAAGAGAGATTGTAAATCCCCTCATTATCAGAAGCACCGACATGGAGGCGACAATTACATTGGTAACCGCTGACGGACGGGAGCTTGTAGAAATCCCTCCAAGAAAATTAAAGAGCAAGGAGAAGTTACTCGGTTTAATGTTATGCCGTGAATTTAAGGTTGTAGATGAAAAAGTTCGCTACAATGTGTTTGAAGGCGCAGAGATGTTGAATAATCCAAACTCTGCCCTTTTTGGAGATACATCCACAAAATCTGGCGATACAGCCGGGCTTACAAGCAGGGCAATATACGACTGGGCATATTCGCTAAGAGACGCTACCCGTCTGCCGGGTGTCTTCTTCGACGAGCTTACCCACCCGAACGGCAAGCTGCTCTTCACGGCGCGTATCATCCCGTACCGCGGCTCGTGGGTGGAGTTCAGCCTGGACGTGAACGACGTCATGCACGTCCACATCGACCGCAAGCGGAAGCTGCCGGTCACCGTGCTGCTGCGTGCGCTGGGCTTCGTGGGCGACCGCGTGTAACTGGAGTTGTTCTACCAGCGCGAAGTGATGGAGGTGAAGGGCAAGAAGGGCGATGCCGCCCTGAACCGCATCTGCGCCCAGGACATCGTGGACGAGTCCACCGGCGTAATCCTCATCGAGGCCAACGACGAGGTCACGCCCGAGAAGCTCGAGGTCCTGCGCAAGGCTGGGCTCGAGGCCCTTCTTGAGGTGTTCGTCATCCCGATGCAGGACGAGGCCGACGTCGTTCGCAACACGCTGCGCAAGGACCCGACGCACTCGCAGGAGGAGGCGCTCAACCGCATCTACAACCTGTTGCGCCCCTGGCTGACCCGCCGCGCGCCGACTCGGCCCGCGAGATCCTCAACAAGCTCTTCTTCAACCCCAAGCGCTACGACCTGGCGCGGGTGGGGCGCTACAAGCTCAACCAGAAGCTGCCCCACGAGTACCTCCTGCCGGGCCGCGACGTGCGCAAGCGGCTGGGGCTGGGCCTGCCCGACCTCAACCACTCGACGCTCTGCCGCGAGGACTTCATCGTCATCGTCAAGTACCTGCTGCTGCTGCGCTCGGGTGGCGAACTGGTCACCGACCGCGGGGCCGAGCCGGCCATCACGGACGACATCGATCATCTCGGCAACCGCCGCGTCCGCTCGGTGGGCGAGTTGCTTGCCAACCAGTTCAACATCGGCCTGGCGCGCATGGCCCGCATCATCCGCGAGCGCATGTCGCTGCAGGACCGGAGACCACCCCGACCGACCTCGTCAACTCCCGCACCATCTCGGCGGCGATCCAGAGCTTCTTCGGTTCGTCGCAGTTGTCGCAGTTCATGGACCAGACCAACCCGCTGGCCGAGCTCACGAACAAGCGCCGTCTCTCGGCCCTCGGTCCCCGGCGGCCTGACGCGCGATCGCGCGGGCTTCGAGGTCCGTGACGTCCACTACACCCACTATGGGCGCATGTGCCCGATCGAGACCCCGGAAGGCCCGAACATCGGTCTCATCTCCTCGCTCTCGACCTACGCGAAGGTGAACGAGTTCGGCTTCCTCTAGATGCCCTACTTCCGCGTGAAGAACGGCGTGGTGGACCGCAAGAAACCCGAGTTCCTGGCGGCCGACGTCGAGGACCGCTGCTTCATCGCGCCGGCGAACACGCCCTTCGACAAGAAGAGCGGCCAGTTGATCGAGAAGACGCTCACCGTGCGCTCGCGCGGCGAGTATCCGACGATCGACGACACGCGGGTCGACGACATGGACGTCTCGCCGATCCAGCTGGTGTCGCCGGCGGCGGCGCTCATCCCGTTCCTCGAGCACGACGACGCCAACCGCGCGCTGATGGGCTCCAACATGCAGCGCCAGGCGGTGCCGCTCCTCGTCACGGAGGCCCCGCTGGTGGGGACCGGGCTCGAGGACAAGGTGGCCGAGGACTCGGGCGCGCTGGTGCTGTCGCGCCGCTCGGGCGTGGTCGAGTTCGTTTCGGGCGAGATGATCGCCGTCCGTTACGAGCGCGACCCGGACGAGGTCCCGGTGGATTACAGCGAGCAGCCCAACCTGGACATCTACCGGCTGAACAAGTCAAGTTCCGCCGCTCGAACCAGGACACCTGCCTGAACCAGCGGCCCACCGTGGTCGAGGGGCAGAAGGTGAAGAAGGGCCAGGTCATCGCCGACGGCCCGTCCACCCGCGAGGGCGAGCTGGCGCTGGGTCGCAACGTGCTCGTGGCCTTCATGCCCTGGGGCGGCGACAACTTCGAGGACGCCATCCTGGTGAGCGAGAAGCTCATCAAGGACGACATCTTCACCTTCATCGACATCGTGAGCCTCCAGCTCCAGGTGCGGGACACCAAGCGCGGCGTCGAGGAGATCATGCGCGAGATCCTGAACGTCTCCGAGGAGGCGGTCAAGAACCTGGACGAGGAAGGCATCATCCGCATCGGCGCCCGCGTGCGGCAGGGCGACATCCTGGTGGGCAAGGTCACGCCCAAGGGCGAGCAGGAGCTCAGCCCCGAGGAGCGTCTGCTCAAGGCGATCTTCGGCGACAAGGCCGGCGACGTGCGCGATGCCTCGCTCAAGGCCCCGCCGGGGATGGACGGCATCGTCATCGACATCAAGGTGTTCTCGCGCCGCGAGAAGGACGAGAGCACGAAGCAGCAGGAGAAGAAGAAGACCGAGAAGCTGCGCCGCGAGTCCAAGAAGGAGCGCGAGCGCATTGCCGACGTGCGCCTCGCCAGCATCTCCGAGTACTCGACGGAGCAGACGGTCAACGTGCTGCGCAGCGCCAACACGGGCGAGGCCATCGCCCGCAAGGGCCGCAAGTACACTCCCGAGTTCCTGCTTCGAGGAGATGGACTACTACTGGACCTTGCCTGGGGCACCCCGGTGACCGAGGACGAGCGCGTCAACGAGCGCTTCTGGGCGGCGATGGAGGGCGCGCAGAACGCCTTCACGCGCTGCGAGCGCGAGCTGGAGAAGGAGATCGAGAAGGTCACGCGGGCGAACGATGCTGCCGCCCGGCGTCGTGAAGCTGGTCAAGGTGTACATCGCCAAGAAGCGCAAGCTGTCGGTGGGTGACAAGATGGCCGGCCGCCACGGCAACAAGGGCGTCGTGGCCAAGATCCTCGACGAGGAGGACACGCCGTACCTGCCGGACGGCACGCCGGTCGAGCTGGTGCTGAACCCGCTGGGCGTGCCCTCGCGAATGAACATCGGCCAGGTGCTGGAAAACGCACCTGGGCTGGGCCGCGCACGCGCTCGGCTACACGGTCGCCACGCCGGTGTTCGCCGGCGCCACGGTGGCCGAGATCAAGGCCGAGTTGCGCGAAGCGGGTCTGCCGGAGGACGGCAAGAGCGTCCTCCGCGACGGCCGCACGGTCATCTTCGACAATCGCGTGACCGTGGGCGTGATCTACATGCTCAAGCTGTCCCATCTGGTGGAGTGACAAGATCCACGCCCGCGCCACGGGCCCTGACACCCTGGTGACGCAGCACCCGCTGGGCGGCAAGGCCCAGTTGGCGGCCAGCGCTTCGGCGAGATGGAGGTGTGGGCGCTCGAGGCGTATGGCGCCGCCTACACGCTGCAGGAGCTGCTCACCGTCAAGAGCGACGACGTGGCCGGCCGCTCCGCATCTACGAGCCATCGTCAAGGGCGACGAACTCCTTGGAGGCCGGGGTGCCGGAGTCGTTCAACGTGCTGTGAAGGAGCTCCAGAGCCTGTGCCTGGAGATGCAGTTCGAGGAAGTCTGAGCCGGTCCTGACAGCATCCGGTCCCGGTCCACGGCGCGGAGTGACCGCAACGTCGACCGGGCCCGTTCGAGGAGAATGGAATGAGCCTGGAAACGGAACTGCAGTCGCCGCTCAACCTGGCTGGAGGCAATCTGGGGTTGACCCGCACCGACGAGCGCGCGGAGCGCCGTCGCGCGGCGTTCAACTCGATGCGGATCCGCCTCGCGTCTCCCGACGTCATCCGGAGTTGGTCGCACGGTGAGGTGACCAAGCCGGAGACCATCAACTACCGCTCCTTCAAGCCGGAGAAGGACGGGCTCTTCTGCGAGTAAATCTTCGGGCCGGTCAAGGACTGGGAGTGCAACTGCGGCAAGTACAAGCGCATCCGTTACCGTGGCGTCAGTCTCCTGCGACCGCTGCGGGGTGGAGGTCACCCAGGCCAAGGTGCGGCGCGAACGGCTGGGGCACGTCGAGCTGGCCGTGCCGGTGTCGCACATCTGGTTCTTCAAGGGCGTGCCCTCGCGCATCGGCCACCTGCTCAACATGAGCATCCGTGACCTCGAGCGCATCCTCTACTACGAGTCGTTCGTCGTCATCGAGCCGGGGTCCACCGGCTTCAAGAAGCGCGAGATTGATCACCGAGGACCAGTACAACGAGGTGATGGACGAGCAGCCCGACTCGGGCCTCAAGTCCAAGATGGGCGCCGAGGGCATCCGAGACCTGCTCTCCGAACTGGGTACTCGAGGAGCTCTCCACCGAGCTGCGCGCGCAGGCCAAGATGGAGACCTCGGTGCAGCGCAAGAAGGAACTGCTCAAGCGCCTGCGCATCGTGGAGGCCTTCCGCCACAGCGGCAACCGCCCCGAGTGGATGATCCTCGAGTGTGTCCCGGTGCTGCCGCCCGACCTGCGCCCGCTGGTGCCGCTCGAGGGTGGCCGCTTCGCCACCTCCGATTTGAACGATCTCTACCGCCGCGTCATCAACCGCAACAACCGTCTCAAGAAGCTCATGGACATCAAGGCGCCTGAGGTCATCCTGCGCAACGAGAAGCGCATGCTGCAGGAGGCCGTGGACGCGCTGTTCGACAACGGGCGGCGCAGCCGCGCCGTGCGCGGGCAGGGCAACCGTCCCCTCAAGTCGCTCTCCGACATGCTCAAGGGCAAGCAGGGCCGGTTCCGCCAGAACCTGCTTGGCAAGCGCGTGGACTACTCGGGCCGCTCGGTGATCGTCGTGGGCCCGGAACTCAAGCTGAACCAGTGCGGCCTGCCCAAGAACATGGCCCTCGAGCTGTTCAAGCCGTTCATCATCCGCAAGCTCGAGGACCGCGGCCTGGTGCAGACGGTGAAGAGCGCCAAGCGGCTGGTCGAGCGCGAGAAGCCCGAGGTGTGGGACATCCTGGGCGAGATCATCGAGAACCACCCGGTGCTGCTGAACCGCGCCCCGACGCTGCACCGCCTCGGCATCCAGGGTTTCGAGCCGGTGCTGGTCGAGGGCAAGGCCATCCGCATCCACCCGCTGGTCTGCCAGGCCTTCAACGCCGACTTCGACGGCGACCAGATGGCGGTCCACGTCCCGCTCTCGTTCGAGGCGCAGATCGAGACCAGCCTGCTGATGCTGTCGACGAACAACATCCTGTCGCCGGCGAACGGGCGGCCGCTCGCCACGCCGAACCAGGACATCGTGCTGGGCTGCCACTACCTGACCAAGTCGCGCGGGGAGGAACTCAACCCGCGCGCGGCCGAGGCCGGTCTTGAGCCGGGTGACCCGCGCCGGCTGCGGATGTTCAACGGCCCGGGCGAGGTGCGTGCGGCCCAGGACAACGGCGAGGTGCCGCTCCACGGATTGGTCGCGCTGCGCGCCAGCAGCGTGACGCTGGCCAGGCCGATCGACGGGGCCTACATCATCACGACGCCGGGGCGCGTGCTGTTCAACGACGTCGTGCCGTCGGAGCTCGGTTTCATCAACGACACGATGGACAAGAAGCGGCTCGAGAACCTGGTCGGCGACAGCTACCGCCGGCTGGGCTCCGAGGTGACCTCGGACCTGCTCGACGCGCTCAAGGACCTGGGCTTCCGCTACGCCACCCGGGCGGGATTCACGGTGGGCATCGACGACGTGCGCATCCCGCCCGAGAAGGACGAGATCATCGCCCGCACCCGCAAGGAAGTTGGCCAGATCAACCGCAACTACCGCAACGGCGTGATCACCGAGAGCGAGCGCTACAACAAGGTGATCAACACCTGGACGCTCACCACGACCGAGGTGGAGCAGGTCACCTTCGAGGGCCTGTCGAGCGATCGCCAGGGCTTCAACCCCATCTTCATGATGGCGGATTCCGGCTCGCGCGGAAATCGTGAGCAGGTGCGGCAGCTGGCCGGCATGCGCGGTCTGATGGCGAAGCCGCAGAAGAAGCTCATCGGCGGGCTCGGCGAGATCATCGAGTCGCCGGTCATCCACAATTTCAAGGAAGGTCTCACCGTGCTCGAGTACTTCATCTCGACGCACGGTGCGCGGAAGGGCCTGGCGGACACCGCGCTGAAGACCGCGGATGCCGGCTACCTGACGCGCCGCCTCGTGGACGTGGCCCAGGACGTCATCATCAACGAGCCGGACTGTGGCACGATCCGCGGCCTGTCGGTGGGCGCGCTCAAGGACGGTGAGGACATCATCGAGCCGCTGGCCGACCGGGTGCTCGGGCGCGTCGTGGCGGAGGACGTCGTCCATCCGATCACCGGCGACATCCTGGTGGAGGCCGGGCAACTCATCGACGAGGCGCTCAACCTGCTCATCGACGAGGCGGCAAAGGCGGGCCTGGACAAGATCAAGATCCGCTCGGTGCTGACCTGCGACGCGCGGCGTGGCGTCTGCGCCAGGTGCTACGGGCGCAACCTGGCCACCGGCCGCCCGGTGGATCTCGGCGAGGCGACGGGCGTCATCGCGGCGCAGTCGATCGGCGAGCCGGGCACGCAGCTCACTCTGCGCACCTTCCACATCGGCGGCGTGGCGGGCCGCATCGTCGAGGAATCGCGCACGGTCGCCAAGGAAGCGGGCGTGGTGCGCTATGTCGAACTCGACTCCGTGCCCTACCGCCCCGGCGTGCGGGTCTCGCTGGCCCGCGACGGCGAGCTCGAGCTGCTGGATTCGGCCGGCCGCGTGCGCCAGCGCTTCAACGTGCCCTACGGCGCGCACGTGTCCGTCGGCGACGGCGATCCGGTCAAGGCCGACCAGTTGCTGTTCGAGTGGGACCTCTACAACAAGCCCATGGTGACCCGCGAGGCGGGGACGGTGCGTTTCGTGGACATCAAGGAGAAGGTCACGGTGCGCGACGAGGTGGACGACACCTCGGGCCTCAAGCTGCTGGTCATCATGGACGACCGCAACAAGGAGCTGCAGCCGGCCGTGGACATCATCGACGAGGCCGGCCGGAAGATCGGACACTATCCGCTGCCGACCGGTGCGCGCCTCGAGGTGCGTGACGGGCAGCAGGTGGGCGGCGGCGACGTGCTGGTCAAGACCCGCCGCGAGGGCAGCAAGGTGCGCGACATCACGGGCGGCCTGCCGCGCGTGGCCGAACTGTTCGAGGCGCGCCGGCCGAAGGAGGCCGCCATCGTCGCCGAGATCGACGGGCGCGTGGAATTCGGCGGAGTGACTCGTGGCATGCGCAAAGTCATCATCCGGGGCGAGGACGGCGAGGCGCAGGAGGTCCAGATCCCGCAGGGCCGCCACCTCTACGTGCAGGAGGGCAGCCAGGTGCGCGCAGGCGACCGGCTCATCGAAGGCCCGATCAACCCGCACGACATCCTCAAGATCAAGGGCATCGAGGAGGTTCAGAAGTACCTGGTCGACGAGATCCAGGAGGTCTACCGCCTCCAGGGTGTGCGCATCGACGACAAGCACATCGAGGTCATCGTGCGCCAGATGCTCCAGAAGGTCCGCATCGAGGATCCGGGCAGCACGGCCTTCCTCGAGGGTGAGCACGTGGACCGGCTCGTGGTGCTCGAGGAGAACGAGCGCATGCTGCGCGAGGGGCAGTCACCGGCCACCTTCCAGCCGCTGCTGCTCGGCATCACGAAGGCTTCGCTCTCGACGGACAGCTTCATCTCGGCGGCCTCCTTCCAGGAGACCACCCGGGTACTGACCGAGGCCGCGATTCAGGGCAAGATCGACTACCTGCGCGGCCTCAAGGAGAACGTCATCATCGGGCACCTCATCCCGGCCGGGACCGGCATGTCCGGATACCGTAACTTGCGGCTGGAAGCGGAGAAGCAGGCCGAGGCGGCCCTGGTGCTGGAGGAGGACGAGGGGGAGAAGACGGCCTGACGCCTTGACAAGCAAAGGCCAAGCTCTTAGATTCCCCGGTCTGCGCGGCAACGGTGCGTGTCTTTCCCTCGCGGGTGCCGTGGCCAGACTGACCGCGCAATCCCATTATCGACAAGTGGTTGGAGGACATCCGTGCCCACGCTGAACCAGTTGATCCGCCATGGTCGGCGGCCGATCAAGACGAAGACCGGTGCGCCCGCGCTGAAGGGCAGCCCGCAGAAGCGCGGCGTGTGCACGCGCGTGTACACGACGACGCCGAAGAAGCCGAACTCGGCGCTGCGGAAGGTGGCGCGCGTGCGGCTGGTCAACGGCATGGAAGTCACCTGCTACATCCCGGGCGAAGGCCACAACCTGCAGGAGCACTCGATCGTGCTCATCCGCGGGGGCCGCGTGAAGGACCTGCCGGGTGTGCGTTACCACATCATCCGCGGCACGCTGGACGCGAGCGGGGTGGGTGGGCGCAAGCAGAGCCGATCGAAGTACGGCACCAAGTCGAAGTAGCGGCGCGAATGGCGCGGGCCCACGGGCCCCGCAGGCGCGTCACCGGATCGCCCCCGGAGCGTTTTCTCCAGAGGGCGCTCGCTCGAATGAGGAGAGGAAAGGCGCATGCCTCGCAAGGGTTTCGTGAGACGCCGGGAGCCTGCGGCGGACCCGAAATACGACAGTGTCCTGGTGACGCGGTTCATCAACGGCCTGATGGAGACCGGTAAGCGCTCCATCGCCGAGCGTCATTTCTACGGCGCCATGACGATGGTCGAGCAGAAGACCGGACAGGACGCGATGACGGTCCTCAAGATGGCGATGACCAACGTCAAGCCCATGCTCGAGGTCAAGTCGCGGCGCGTCGGCGGTGCCAATTACCAGGTGCCGGTCGAGGTCCGTCCGGACCGGCGGAACGCTCTGGCGACGCGCTGGATCATCGGTTACGCGCTCGAGCGCCCGGACCACACGTTCGCTGAGAAGTTCGCTGCCGAGATCATGGCGGCCGCCAAGAACGAGGGCGGTGCCGTGAAGAAGCGCGAGGACACGCACAAGATGGCGGAGGCCAACAAGGCCTTCGCGCACTATCGCTGGTAGGACGCGAGGCCCGGAGGAACCGGGCCGCGCTGGAATCGCTCAAGACACCATCGACGGGTGAAGGTCGGCGTGAGGCCGGCCTGGGCCCGGATCCCGGAAGAGGTGCCGGGCCGGGTCTGAACACTGCGGATGGTCACGCATCCCATCACCGCGCTTTCTTCGACGGAAAGGCAGGTGGTGCTTCGAGGTAACCTTCGTCGGATAGGAAGTCGCAGTACATGTCTCGGCAGACCACGCTCCAGCAATACCGGAACATCGGGATCATGGCCCATATCGACGCCGGCAAGACCACCTTGACCGAGCGCGTGCTCTTCTATACGGGCCGGATCCACCAGCTGGGCGAGGTGCACGACGGCGTCGCCACGATGGACTGGATGGAGCAGGAACGGGAGCGCGGCATCACCATCACCTCCGCCGCCACCACCTGCTTCTGGCGCGGGCACCGCATCAACATCATCGACACCCCGGGTCACGTCGACTTCACCGTGGAGGTGGAGCGCGCGCTGCGCATCCTCGACGGCGCGGTCGCCGTGTTCTGTGCCGTGGGCGGCGTCGAGCCCCAGTCCGAGACCGTGTGGCGCCAGGCGGACAAGTACAACGTTCCGCGCATCGCCTTCGTCAACAAGATGGACCGCGTGGGCGCCGATTTCGACAACGTCGTCCGGATGATGCGCGAGCGCCTCGGCGCGAAGCCCGTTCCCGTCCACGTCCCGGTGTTCCTGGGGGAGCAGTTCCAGGGGCTGATCGACCTGGTGGAGATGAAGGCCATCGCCTACGACGAGGTCAGCCAGGGCACGACCTTCGAAGTCCAGGACATCCCGCGCGACCTGCGGGCCCGTGTCGACGAGGCGCGCTTCCACCTGCTCGAGTCCATCGCCGAGTTCGACGAGCAATTGCTCGACCGCTACCTGCATGAGCAGCCCTGCACGGTGGAGGACGTCCGGCGCGCGCTGCGCAAGGGGACGCTCCTGGGCGCCATCCAGCCCGTGCTGTGCGGCTCGGCCTACCGCAACAAGGGCGTGCAGCGGCTGATGGACGCCGTGGTGGACTATCTGCCCTCGCCGCTCGACATGCCGCCGGTGCAGGGCCACACCACCGACACCTGGCAGCGCGTGACGCGCGAACCCAGCGACGACCAGCCGTTCGCGGCCCTGGCCTTCAAGATCGCGACGGACCCGTACGTCGGCAAGTTGACGTTCTTCCGGGTCTACTCCGGCTCGGTTCGTACGGGTGACCAGGTGCTGAACGTGGCTACCGGGCGCAACGAGCGCGTCGGCCGCCTGGTGCAGATGCACGCGAACAAGCGTGAAGAGATCAACGAGGTGTTCGTGGGGGACATCGCGGCGGGCATCGGCTTCAAGAGGGTGAGCACGGGCCACACGCTGTGCGATCCGGACCACCCGCTCGCGCTCGAGGCCATGATCTTCCCGGAGCCGGTCGTGGACGTGGCCATCGAGCCCCGGTCCAAGGCCGACGAGGAGAAGCTCGCGAACGCCCTGCAGCGGCTCTCCGAAGAGGACCCCACCTTTCGCGTGCGTACCGACGATGATTCGGGCCAGACCGTCATCTCGGGCATGGGCGAGCTGCACCTCGAGATCCTGGTGGACCGCATGAAGCGCGAGTTCAGCGTGGACGCGAACGTGGGCAAGCCCCAGGTGTCCTACAAGGAGACGATCTCCGTGGCGGCCGAGGCGCGCCACCGCTTCGTGCGCCAGACCGGCGGTCACGGCATGTTCGCCGACGTCACCCTGCGGGTGGAACCCCAGGTGGCGGGCAAGGGCTTCGAGTTCGAGAGCCGGATCGTGGGTGGCGCCATCCCGCGCGAGTACATTCCCGCGGTGGAGCGGGGCGTCGAGGAGGCCATGCGGGGTGGCGTGCTGGCGGGCTACCCGATGGTGGACGTGAAGGTCTCCCTGCTGGACGGCTCCTTCCACGAGGTGGACTCCTCGGAGATGGCGTTCAAGATCGCGGCTTCGATGGGGTTCAAGGAGGCCTGCGCGAAGGCGCAGCCCAAGCTGCTCGAGCCCATCTTCGATGTCGAGGTCGTGGTGCCCGAGGAGTACATGGGCGACATCATCGGCGATCTGTCGGCGCGCCGGGGCCGCATCGGCGGCATGTTCACCCGCGCGGAGGCCCGCGTCATCGCTGCGTCGGTGCCCCTGGCGGAGATGTTCGGATATGCGACGCGGATGCGCTCGATCTCCCAGGGGCGCGCCGTGTACTCCATGCAGTTCTCCCGCTACGACACGCTGCCCCAGTCGGTGGCGGAGGAGATCGTCGCGAAGGCGAGAGGTTAGGCCCGGGTCGCACCCGGTCTTTTGCGTCGTCCCGGACGACGGAGGAAAGGTTCATGGCCAAGCAGAAGTACGAGCGCACGAAGACGCACGTGAACGTGGGGACGATTGGGCACGTGGACCACGGGAAGACGACGTTGACGGCGGCGATCACGATGGTGCTGGCGCTGAAGAACCCGAAGATCTCGGTGCGGACGTTCGACTCGATCGACAACGCGCCGGAAGAGAAGGCGCGGGGGATCACGATCGCGACGGCGCACGTGGAGTACGAGACGGAGAAGCGGCACTACGCGCACGTGGACTGTCCGGGGCACGCGGACTACGTGAAGAACATGATCACGGGCGCGGCGCAGATGGACGGGGCGATCCTGGTGGTGTCGGCGGCGGACGGGCCGATGCCGCAGACGCGGGAGCACATCCTGCTGGCGCGGCAGGTCGGGGTGCCGTACATCGTGGTGTACATGAACAAGGTGGACATGGTGGACGACCCGGAGCTGCTGGATCTGGTGGAGCTGGAGGTCCGGGAGCTGCTGAAGAAGTACGAGTTCCCGGGGGACGAGATTCCGGTGGTGCGGGGCTCGGCGAAGCAGGCGATGGACGGGCAGGGGAAGGACGAGAAGGCGAACGAGTCGATCCTGAAGCTGATGGAGGCGGTGGACAGCTACATTCCGGATCCGAAGCGGGAGACGGAGAAGCCGTTGTTGCTGGCGGTGGAGGACGTGTTCTCGATTCCGGGGCGTGGGACGGTGGGGACGGGGCGGATGGAGCGGGGGAAGGTGCACGTCGGGGACAAGGTGGAGATCGTGGGCTTGCGGCCGACGCGGGAGACGGTGGTGACGGGGGTGGAGATGTTCCGCAAGTCGATGGACGAGGCGATCGCGGGGGACAACATCGGGCTGCTGCTGCGGGGGGTGGAGAAGGAGGACCTGGAGCGCGGGATGTGCGTGGTGGCGCCGAAGTCGGTGACGCCGCACACGAAGTTCAAGGCGCAGGTGTACGTGCTGACGAAGGAAGAAGGGGGACGGCACACGCCGTTCTTCAACGGATACCGGCCGCAGTTCTACTTCCGGACGACGGACGTGACGGGAGTGGCGACGCTGCCGGAGGGGCGGGAGATGGTGATGCCGGGGGACAACGTGGATGGGATGACGGTGGAACTGATCACGCCGATCGCGATGGAGAAGGAGCTGCGTTTCGCGATCCGCGAGGGCGGCCGCACCGTCGGGGCCGGCGTCGTTACCGAGATCATCCAGTAAGGGGATGACGATGCTGCAGAAGATCCGCATCAAGCTCAAGTCCTACGATCACGCCACGCTGGACCAGTCCGCCGCAGAGATCGTGCGGACCGCGCGTCGCACCGGAGCCGTGACCTCGGGACCCGTGCCGTTGCCGACGAGGAGGACGGTCTACACCGTGCTTCGTAGTCCGCATGTCGACAAGAAGTCGCGCGAGCAGTTCGAGATTCGCATCCACAAGCGCCTGATCGATATCACGCGCTCGAGCCCACAGACGATGGAAGCGCTCGAGAAACTGGATGTCCCGGCGGGCGTGGACATCGAGATCAAGACCTGAGCAGGCAAGTGGGACCAACCATGATCGGTTTGATTGGCAGAAAAGTGGGCATGACTCAGTTCTTCGACGAGAGGGGCGAGGCCATCCCCGTCACCATCATCGAGGCGGGCCCGTGCACGGTCACCGAGCTGCGCAGCGCGCAGCGCGACGGCTACACGGCGGTGCAACTCGGCTTCGGGACCAACAAGGAGTCCCGTTTCACCCGGCCCGCACTCGGACAGTTCAAGAAGCGCAACCTTCCTCCGCTGCGCCACCTGCGCGAGTTCCGCGTGGAGAGCATCGAGGGACTGGCGATCGGCCAGAGTCTGGACGTCTCGATCTTCGAGAAGGGCCGGCACGTCGACATCCAGGGGGTGACCAAGGGCCGCGGGTTCGCGGGCGTGGTCAAGCGCTACGGCTTCAGCGCCGGTCATGCTTCGCACGGCCCGACGGCCGGCAAGCAGCCCGGTTCGATCGGTGCCTCCGCGTATCCCTCGCGTGTCGTCAAGGGCAAGCGTCTGCCCGGTCACATGGGCAACGTCAATCTGACCATCAAGAACCTGGAGGTCGTCGCGATCGACCCGGAGCAGAACGTGCTCATGGTGCGCGGCGCCGTGCCGGGGCCGACCAACGGCCTGGTGGTCGTGAAGAAGCGGGAAGGCTGACATGAGCGAGATCAACGCCAGGGTCTGTGGCCTCGACGGGGCCGAGAAGGGCACCACGAGCCTGCCGGAAGCGCTGTTCGGGCAGCAGGTGCACGAACACCTGCTGTACCTCTCGGTCAAGCGCCACCTGGGCAACCAGCGGCAGGGAACGGCCAAGGTCAAGAGCCGCGCCGATGTCTCGGGAGGCACGCGCAAGCCGTTCCGCCAGAAGGGCACCGGCCGAGCGCGCCAGGGTGCGAACAACACGCCGCTCATGCCCGGCGGTGGCCGCGCCTTCGGTCCGAAGCCGCGTGACTACCGCACGGATCTGCCCAAGCAGCAGCGCCGCGCGGCGCTGGCTTCCGCGCTTTCGCAGATGGCTTCGGCCCACGCGGTGACGGTGCTCGAGTCGCTGTCGTTCCCGGAGCCGAAGACACGCCAGATGGTCGTGGTGCTCGAGCGGCTGGGCCTCGCGGACAAGCGCACGCTGCTGGTCGTGGACCGGGCGGACGCGAACCTGCTCAAGTCCTGCCGCAACCTGCGGAACCTGAGCATGACGCTGGCGCACCAGGTGAACGCGTACGAACTGCTGAACAGCGATGCCCTGCTCGTGACGGCCGGCGGGCTCGAGCGCATGAAGGAGGTCTTCGTCAAATGAACGATCCCCGCTCCATCGTGCGCCGGGCGCTCATCACCGAGAAGGGTACGATGCTCCGCGAGACGCGGAACCAGTACCACTTCGAGGTGGCGCGAGACGCCAACAAGATCGAGATCAAGCGCGCGATCGAGACCATCTTCTCGGTGAAGGTGGGTTCGGTTCGCACCCAGCAGCTGCGCGGCAAGGTCAAGCGGCAGGGCCGCTCCTCCGGCCGGCGCAGTGACTGGAAGAAAGCCATCGTCACGCTCAAGCCCGATCAGAAGATCGAGCTGTTCGAGCAGATCTAGAGGAACGGCCATGGGTCTCAAGAAATTCCGTCCGACCACCCCGACGCTCCGGCATACGGTCCTGCCGGACTTCTCGGAGTTGACGCGGAGCCGTCCCGTGAAGTCGCTCACCGAGCGGCTCTACAAGACCGGCGGCCGCGACAACCAGGGCCACATCTCGCAGCGCTGGATCAGCGGCGGGCACAAGCGGCGCTACCGGATCATCGACTTCGGCCGGACCAAGGACGGCATCCCGGCCCGCGTCGCGAGCATCGAGTACGATCCGAACCGCTCGGCGCGCATCGCGCTGCTCAACTACGCCGACGGCGAGCGCCGCTACATCGTGGCGCCGGACGGCCTGAAGGTCGGGATGAAGGTGCAGTCGGGCGGGGACGCGGAGATCAGTCCGGGGAACTGCCTGCCGCTGAAGAGCATCCCGCTCGGCACCAATATCCACAACGTGGAGTTGTTCCCGGGCCGTCGCTCCCGGGTGGCGCGCTCGGCGGGCACCTATTGCCAGCTCATGGCGAGGGACGGCGACTACGCGCATCTGCGGCTCCCGTCAGGCGAGGTGCGCAAGTTCCACATCAACTGCCGGGCGGTGGTCGGACAGGTAGGCAACCTGGATCACGAGAACGTGTCCCTCGGGAAGGCCGGGCGGAACCGCTGGCGGGGCCGTGCGCCCAGCGTCAGGGGTGTCGTCATGAACCCGGTGGATCACCCGATGGGCGGCGGCGAAGGCAAGTCCTCCGGTGGGCGCCATCCGTGCTCGCCGTGGGGCAAGAAGTCCAAGGGTCTCAAGACGCGGAAGCGCAAGCTGAGCGACGCGCTCATCGTGCGCCGCCGGACGAAGTAGCGGGGAGAGGACTCCATGGCGCGTTCAATCAAGAAGGGACCGTACGTCGTCGAGTCCCTCGTACGGAAGATCGAGACGCTGAACCGCAGCGGCGCGAAGCGCGTGCTCAAGACCTGGGCACGGCGCTCGACGGTGCTGCCCGAGTTCGTGGGCCACACGCTCGCGGTTCATAACGGCAACAAGTTCATCCCGATCTACATCACCGAGAACATGGTCGGTCACAAGCTCGGCGAGTTCGTGCCTACCCGGGTCTTCCGCGGTCACGGTCAGCACGTGGCCGAGAAGACCCCGGTGCCCGGAAAGTAGAGCCATGCAAGCGAAAGCCATCCAGCGGTACGTGCGGATCACCCCGCGCAAGTGCAACCAGGTGCTCGACCTCATCCGCGGCGAGGCCGTGGAGAGCGCCCAGACCACGCTGCAGTTCACGCCCAAGGCGGGAGCGCGCATCGTGCAGAAGGTGCTCAAGTCCGCAGTCGCGAACGCGCTCCACGAGGGCAAGGTGCGGCTCGAGGACTTGTACGTGAAGGAAGCGATCGTCGGGGCCGGACCCACGCTCAAGCGCTGGCTGCCCCGCGCTCAGGGGCGCGCCACCCCCATGCTGAAGCGCACGAGCCACGTGTCAGTGACCGTGGCCACGAGGGAGTAGCCATGGGCCAGAAGACACATCCCATCGGCCTGCGCCTGGGCATCGTGAAGACCTGGGACTCGCGCTGGTTCGCCAAGCGCGGTTATGCCGAGTTGCTGAAGGAGGACCTGCTCATCAAGCGGTACCTCAAGAAGCGGCTCTACCAGGCCGGCATCTCGAAGATCACGATCGAGCGCAAGGGCGACAAGATCACCGTCGGCATCAAGACCGCGCGTCCGGGCCTGGTCATCGGCCGCAAGGGCGAGCAGGTGGACAAGCTCTCCGAGGAGATGAAGGCGCTCACGAAGAAGCATGTCCAGCTGAACATCGAGGAGATCAAGCGGGCCGACCTCGACGCCCAGCTCGTGGCCGAGCACATCGCCAAGCAGCTGGAGCAGCGCGTCTCGTTCCGTCGTGCCATGAAGAAGGCGATCGCCTCCTCGATGCGCGCCGGTGCGCAGGGCATCCGCGTGGCGGCCTCGGGCCGTCTGGGTGGATCCGAGATGGCGCGCTACGAGACCTACCGCGAGGGGCGGGTGCCGCTGCACACGCTGCGCGCGGACATCGATTTCGCCCGCGCCACCGCCAACACCGCCTACGGGACCTGCGGCGTGAAGGTGTGGATGTTCCACGGCGAGGTCCTGGACAAGCCCGCGGCCGTCACACCGGCCGGTGGACGGTAGGGGGACCCCGCCATGCTGATGCCGAAGCGCGTCAAGTATCGTAAGCAGCAGCGCGGTCGCATGAACGGCAAGGCCTACCGTGGCTCGTCGGTCGTGTTCGGCGAGTACGGCCTGATGTCCCTCGATCCGGCGTGGGTCACGAATCGCCAGATCGAGGCCGCCCGCGTGGCCATCACCCGTTCGATCAAGCGCGGCGGGAAGATGTGGATCCGCGTGTTCCCCGACAAGCCCGTGACCAAGAAGCCGGCCGAGACCCGCATGGGCAAGGGCAAGGGGGCGCCGGAGTTCTGGGTCGCAGTCGTCAAGCCGGGCCGCATCATGTTCGAGCTCGAAGGCATCACGCGGGCGGCGGCGCAGGAAGCGATGAAACTGGGCGCCTCGAAGCTGTCCGTCCGCACGCGCTTCGTCGAGCGCCACGAGCTCGGGAGGGATTGAGCCGTGCCACACGTCAAGGCCAAGGCCATGCGGGATATGTCCCCGGACGAGATCCGGACGCGGCTCCAGGAATTGCGCGAGGAGCTGTTCAACCTGCGCTTCCGCAACGCCATGAAGCAGCTCGACAACCCGCTCAAGATCCGGGAGGGCCGGCGCGAGATGGCGCGCCTGCTGACCGTGCTGCGCGAGAAGGAGCAGGTCGCCAAATGAGCAACGACACCGAACGCAATCGCAGGAAGGCGCGGATCGGCAAAGTGGTGAGCGACCGGATGGACAAGACGGTCGTGGTCTCCATCGAGCGCCTGGTCAAGCACCCCACCGTCGGCCGTTACGTGCGCCGGCGCGCGACCTTCAAGGTTCATGACGAGAAGAACGAGTGCCACATCGGTGACGTGATCCGCTTCATGGAGACGCGGCCGCTCTCGAAGGAGAAGCGCTGGCGTTTCGTGGAGTTCGTCGAGCGCGCGAAGTAGCGCTCCGGGAGTCGAGCCATGATCCAGTTGAGAACGATGGTGACCGTCGCCGACAACTCGGGCGCGAAGCGCGCCCAGTGCATCAAGGTGCTGGGTGGCCACCACAGGCGCTATGGCCGGCTCGGCGACATCGTCGTCGTGTCGGTGAGGGACGCCATCCCCGGCGCGGCGGTCAAGAAGGGCGACGTCGCGAAGGCGGTCGTGGTGCGCGTCGTGAAGGAGGGCCGCCGCAAGGACGGTTCCTACATCCGCTTCGATGAGAACGCGGTGGTGTTGATCAACGACGACAAGGAGCCGCGCGGCACCCGCATCTTCGGACCCGTGGCGCGAGAGCTTCGCGAGAAGCAGTTCATGAAGATCATCTCGCTGGCTCCGGAGGTGATCTGATGGCCATGAAGATCCGCAAGGGCGACGTCGTGATGGTGATCGCCGGCGACGACAAGGGAAAGACCGGGCGCGTGCTCGCGGTGGACGCCGAGAAGCAGCGCGTCGTGGTCGAGAAGGTGAATTTCGTCAAGCGCCACACGAAGGCACGGAAGCAGGGAGTGCGGAGCGGGATCATCGAGAAGGAGGCCCCGCTCCACCTGTCGAACGTGCTGATCTACGACGCCAAGTCCGGCCGCGGCACGCGCGTCGGCGTCCGGGTTCTGCCGAACGGCCGACGGGAGCGCGTTTCGCGCGCCAGCGGCGAGACGCTGTCGAAGTCGGACTAGGCGACAAGGACGGGGGAGCGGAACGCTCCCGGGCACGGCCCTGGTTTACCAGGGTCAGGTGGGCCGTGCGAACTGGACCCTGGAGAGAATGAAGCATGGCGGACGAGAAGAAGCCCAAGGCGGCGAAGCAGGAGAAGGCGCCGAAGCAGGAAAAGGCGCCGAAGGTCGGCAAGGGCGACACGGGTGGCAAGGGCGCCAAGGGCGGCGCGGTCGAGATGGGCCGTCCGAAGGGCCCGGCGGAGAAGCCGCGGCTCGAGAAGTTCTACGTGCAGACGGTGCGCCCGGCGCTGATGGAGAAATTCCAGTACAGCAGCGTCATGCAGGCGCCGCGACTGGTGAAGATCGTGCTCAACATGGGCGTGGGTGACGCGCTGGTGGACGCGAAGCTGTTGGACGCTGCCGCGAACGAGCTGTGCGCCATCGCGGGCCAGCGCCCGACGGTGCGTCGGGCGAAGAAGTCGATCTCGAACTTCAAGCTGCGCGCGGGCGTCCCGGTGGGCTGTGCGGTGACCCTGCGCGGCGCGCGCATGTTCGAATTCTACGACCGCCTGGTCAGCGTGGCGGTGCCCCGCATCCGCGACTTCCGCGGCCTCAACCCGCGGTCGTTCGACGGCCGGGGGAACTACACGATGGGCCTGACGGAGCAGATTATCTTTCCCGAGATCAATTACGACAAGGTGGGCAAGGTGCGCGGCCTGGACGTGACAATCGTCACGACGGCACGCACCGATGAGGAAGGACGCGAGCTGCTGCGGCTCATGAACCTGCCCTTCCGTCAGCGTTAGGACCAGGAGCGAGCATGGCGAAGAAGTCCATCATCGAGAAGTGGAAGCGGACCCCGAAGTTCAAGGTGCGCGCCTACACCCGCTGTCATCGTTGCGGACGGCCCCGTGCCTTCCTGCGTGACTTCGGGCTGTGTCGCATCTGCTTCCGGGAGCTGGCGCTTTCGGGCCAGATCCCGGGCGTCGTGAAGTCGAGCTGGTGAACCAGCCCCGCGAGGGGCATGGCGGGACCAGGCAGCAGGGCGCAGGTGGTCTGTGCTCTGAACGGTGGTTCTGGGAGGACATGAATGTCAGTCAGTGACCCGGTGGCGGACTTTCTGACCTGCGTGCGCAACGCGATCCGCGCCAAGCATCGCAAGGTGGACGTGCCCGCTTCGAAGCTCAAGACGGAGCTGGCTCGCGTGCTGCTGCGCGAGCGCTACATCAACAACTTCAAGGTGATCGAGAACGACAAGCAGGGAACCCTGCGCGTCTACCTCAAGTACGCGACCGACGACGTGCCTGTCATCACCGGCCTGCGCCGCGTGAGCACGCCCGGCCGTCGCGTGTACCTCGGGAAGACACGGCTGCCGAAGGTGATGGGCGGTCTGGGAGCCTCGATCCTGTCCACGTCACGCGGGCTGATGACCGACCGTGAGGCCCGCGAAGCGGGTCTCGGCGGCGAGCTCGTCTGCCAGGTCTGGTAGGGGGTCGGAATGTCGAGAGTCGGAAAGCTCCCGGTCCCCATCCCGAGCGGCGTCACGGTCGTCGTGGAAGACGAGCGCGTGGTCCGCGTGAAGGGGCCGAATGGAGAGCTCACGCACCCGGTGCTGGTCGGCACCCACGTGGTGGTCGAGGGCGCGGAGGCGCGCGTGTCGTCCGAGCGCGTGGTCCGTAACCCGGCCTTCGGGACGATGCGCGCGAAGCTCAACAACATGGTGCTGGGCGTGACGACCGGTTTCAGCCGGAACCTCGAGATCCAGGGCACGGGATACCGCGCCGCGATGGACGGGAACACGCTGGTGCTGCAGCTCGGCTACTCGCATCCCATCCATTTCGAGGTGCCGCAGGGCATCAGCGTCAAGGTCGAGACTCCTACGCGGATCAAGGTGAGCGGTGCAGACAAGGCGCAGGTCGGCCAGATCGCCGCGAACATCCGCGGATTCCGCCCGCCCGAGCCCTACAAGGGCAAGGGCGTGCGCTACGAGGGCGAATACGTCCGTCGCAAGGCCGGTAAGGCCGCGGGGTCGGCATAATATGAGCGGTCAGCACAACAAGTACGAGCGGCGCCGGATCCGGCGCTATCGCATCCGCAAACGGGTCTCGGGCTCGGTGGAGCGTCCGCGGCTCTCGGTTTTCCGCAGCTCCAGGCACATCTACGCCCAGATCATCGATGACGTGCGTGGCGTCACGCTGGCGGCCGCTTCGAGCCGCGAGGACGTGGCGCGCGAGGGCAAGGGCAAGCTCGGCATCTGCGCCGAGGTCGGCAAGCGCCTGGCTGCGCGCGCGAAGGAGAAGGGCGTGGCGCGCGTGAGCTTCGATCGAGGCGGTTACCTGTATCACGGGCGCGTGAAGGCGCTCGCCGACGGCGCGCGGGCCGGCGGCCTGGAATTCTAGGAGGACGACGTGCGAGGCCAGGATAACCGGGGCCGGGGTGGGCAGTCAGACGCCCCCAAGTCCGAATTCGTCGAGCGGGTCATCAACGTCAACCGCTGCGCCAAGGTCGTGAAGGGCGGGCGCCGCTTCTCGTTCAACGCCATCGTGGCGGTGGGCGACCAGAAGGGGCGGGTGGGCGTGGGGCTGGGCAAGGCCAACGAAGTCGCGGACGCGATCCGCAAGGCCGGGGAGGTCGCGAAGAAGAGCATGTTCCGCGTCCCGATTACCCGGGGCAGCTCGATTCCGCACGTCATCATCGGGAAATTCGGTGCTGGCGAAGTGCTGCTGAAGCCCGCGTCACCGGGCACCGGCGTGATCGCGGGATCCGGCGTGCGCGCCGTGCTCGAGGTGGCGGGGGTGCAGAACGTGCTGACCAAGTGCCTGGGCAGCCGCAATCCTCACAACCTCGTCAAGGCCACCGTGAACGGGCTGCAGCGTCTGCGCCGCCCTTCCGAAATCGCCGCCATGCGCGGCATCAACCTGGACGAACTGTTCGGCATCCGGAGTGAGCCGCATGCCTAAGACGATCCGAATCCGCCAGATCAAGGGCGCCAGTGGGCACCCGAAGGACCAGCAGCAGACCATCTCGGCCCTCGGGATCCACCGGCTGCACCAGGTGATCGAGCACAACGATACGCCCCAGATCCGGGGCATGATCTTCAAGGTCCGCCACCTCGTCGAAGTGGTGGAGGATTGAGGGGGATGGCGATGATCCGCATTGGGACGCTTCGTCCGGCCTCCGGAGCCACGCAGACCCGCAAGCGCCGCGGTAAGGGCGCCGCAAGCGGTCTCGGCGGCACGGCGGGACGCGGGCACAAGGGCCACAAGGCCAGGGCTGGCGGGAAGATCCCCACCTGGTTCGAGGGCGGCCAGATGCCGATCCAGCGCCGGCTGCCCAAGCGCGGGTTCAAGAACCCGGGCCGGGTCGAATACCAGGTCGTGCCGGTGGGCCGGCTGGCCGCGGTTCCGGCGAACACGCTCGTGGACCGCGCCTGGCTTGCGAAGCGAAAGCTCGTGCGCGGCAAACTGCCGGTGAAGCTCCTGGCCGGCGGACAGCTCGAGGTGGCGCTCACGGTGCGTGTGGACGCCGCGAGTGAAGCCGCTCGCCGTGCGGTCGAGGCCGCCGGTGGCACCGTGGAGACGCCCAAGCCGAAGGCCGGGGCCTAGGCGCGCCGAGGAACCATGATCGAGAAGATCCGGAACATCTTCCAGGTACCCGAGCTGAAGCGCCGCATCCTGTTCACGATGGCGCTCATCGTGATCTACCGGCTCGGCGAGCACGTGCCCACGCCGGGAGTCAACGCCCGCGCGCTGGCCGGGGCTTTCGCCGCGTCGGGTGCCGCGGGCGGGCTCTTCGGGCTCTATGACCTGTTCGTGGGCGGGGCCTTCTCCCGCGCCACCATCTTCGCCCTGGGCATCATGCCGTACATCTCCGCCTCGATCATCCTGCAGTTGCTCGGTGCGGTGGTCCCGTACTACGAGAAGCTGCGCAAGGAAGGCGAGGAGGGGCAGAAGAAGATCACCCAGCACACGCGCTTCGGCACGGTCCTGATCTCGTTCATCCAGTCCTACGCCTACAGCGTGTTCCTGACGAACCTGGGCCAGACCCAGGGGCTCCCGATCGTGCCCGAGCCGGGCTTCCTGTTCACCTTCTCGACCATCGTGACGCAGACGACCGGCACCATCCTCGTGATGTGGCTGGGCGAGAAGATCACCGAACACGGCATCGGCAACGGCATCTCGCTCATCATCTTCATCAATATCGTCGGGCGGGTGCCGAACACGATCCTGTCGGCGTTCGACAGTCTGCGCGGCGGCTCGTTGAGCTGGCCGGTGCTGCTCGCCATCGGGGCGATGATGGTCGCCGTGATCGCGGCCGTCATCCTCATGACCCAGGCGGTGCGCAAGATCCCGGTGCAGTACGCCAAGCGCATCGTCGGCCGGCGCATGTACGGCGGGGCGAACACGCACATCCCGCTGCGCGTCAACACGGCCGGCGTGATCCCGATCATCTTTGCTTCGAGCGTGATGATCCTGCCGGCCACCGTCGCCGGGTTCGTCAAGGCGGACAGCGCCCTGGCGGGGCTGGGGCAGCTCTTCAACCCCACGGGCTGGATCTACAACATCCTCTACGGACTCATCATCGTCTTCTTCACGTATTTCTATACCGCGGTCGTGCTGAACCCGAACGACCTGGCGGAGAACATGCGCAAGCACGGCGGCTTCGTGCCGGGCATCCGCCCGGGGCGGAAGACCGCCGACTACATCGACAAGGTGCTGTCGCGCATCACGTTGCCGGGCGCCATCTTCCTGGCGCTGGTCGCCGTGGTGCCGGATCTCATCATCGGCTCGACCAACATGCCGTTCCTGGGCTTCGGTGGCACGAGCGTGCTGATCGTGGTGGGCGTGGCGCTCGACACGCTGCAGCAGATCGAATCGCACCTGCTGATGCGGCACTACGAAGGTTTCGTGAAGGGTGGTCGCATCCGCGGCCGCCAGAGGATGTAGCGTGCGCTTCGTCATGCTCGGCGCTCCGGGCGTGGGCAAGGGCACGCAGGGGCGACGGCTGGCGGTCGTGTACGGCTGTGCGCTGATCTCGACGGGGGAGATCCTCCGCGAGGCGGTGGCGCGCGGCACACCGCTCGGGCTCGAGGCCCGGCGGCAGATGGACCTGGGAAGGCTGGTGGACGACGACGTGATGATAGGGCTCGTGCGCGAACGCACGAGCAAGCCGGACACCCGGGACGGATTCGTGCTGGACGGGTTCCCGCGCACCGTGCCGCAGGCCGAGGCGCTGGACGCGATGCTGGCGGAGCGGGGGCAGCGGATCGAAGCGGTGCTCTACCTCGCGGTGAGCGAGGACGAGTTGGTCCGACGGTTGCAGGGACGGCGCGAGTGTCCGATATGCAAGCGCGCCTACAATCCGGAAGGAGCGCCGGCGCGGGACGGACTTCACTGCGACGATCATCCGGCCGCGGAACTCCGGCCGCGGGCGGATGACAGTGAAGGGGCGGTGCGGCAGAGATTCGCGGAATTCCGGGCGAAGACCGCGCCCTTGGTGGACTACTACGCGGTCACCGGGCGGCTGCGCCAGGTGGCCGGCAAGGGCACGGTGGACGAGGTGTTCGAGGCGTTACGGCGGGAAGCGGGTTGCGGCTCGCGGACGCCCCAGGCGAATTGAGATGGTGTACCTGAGGGACCGGCGGGAGATCGAAGCCATCCGCGTGGCGGCCCAGCTCGTGGCGCGGACGCTCGACATGCTGGGCCGGGAGATCCGGCCGGGCATGACCACCGCCGCGCTGGACCAGTTGGCGGAGACTTTCATCCGGGACCACGGCGGACGGCCGGCCTTCAAGGGCTACCGCGGGTTCCCGGCGACCATCTGTCCGTCGGTGAACGAAGAAGTGGTCCACGCGATTCCGGGCCCGCGGCACCTGGAAGATGGCGACATGATCGGGGTGGACGTCGGTGTGGAGATGAACGGCTACTACGGCGACTCGGCCCGCACCTTCGCGGTGGGGGAGGTGAGCGCGGAGGTGAAGCGCCTGATGCAGATCACGCGCGAGGCATTGCTGGAAGGAGTCGCGCGGGCTTGGGGCGGGAACCGGGTGGGGGACATCTCCCACGCGATCCAGACGCACGTCGAGCACCACGGCTTCTCGATCGTGCGCTCGCTCGTGGGACACGGTATCGGACGCGAGATGCACGAGGAACCGCAGGTGCCGAATTTCGGACTGCCCGACCGGGGGCCCCGGCTGATGATTGGGCAGGTGCTGGCCATCGAACCGATGGTCAACGCGGGCGGACCGGAGGTGGTCACCCAGCCGGACGGCTGGACGGTGGTGACGAAGGACGGCAGCCTCAGCGCCCACTTCGAGCATACCGTGGCTTTGGGTCCGAATGGCCCCGAGATCCTCTCGGTGGCCGAAGGAGAGTAGCGAGGGAAGCTCTTGGCAAAAGAGGAAGGCATCCAGGTCGAAGGCACCGTGATCGAGCCGCTGCCGAACGCCATGTTCCGTGTGGAACTGGAGAACGGCCACAAGGTGCTGGCCCACATCTCGGGCAAGATGCGGATGCATTTCATCAAGATCCTGCCGGGCGACAAGGTCACGATCGAACTGTCGCCGTATGATCTGACGCGCGGCAGGATCGTGTACCGCTACAAGTAGGCGGCGCGGCACCGGTTGCAGGTCGCCCGCTTCAGGGGTGGCCTGCCGGAGGCATGGCGATGAAGGTTCGTACTTCGGTGAAGAAAATCTGCGAGCACTGCAAAGTGGTGCGTCGCAACGGCGTGATCCGCGTGATTTGCAAGCGCAATCCGCGGCACAAGCAGCGTCAGAAGTAGCGAAGGAGGCGTTTCGTGGCACGCATTGCCGGCGTTGATCTGCCGAACGACAAGCGGATCGAGATCGCGCTGACCTACGTCTACGGCATCGGTCGCGCGACCGCGCGCAAGATCCTGGACACGGCCGGCGTCTCGGGCTCCATCCGGGTCAAGAACCTGACCGATGAGGACACCGGGAAGCTGCGCGGCATCATCGAGCGCGAGTACAAGGTCGAGGGCTCGCTGCGCAGCGAGATGGCGATGAACATCAAGCGTCTGATGGACATCGGGGCCTATCGTGGCCTGCGGCATCGCCGGGGGCTGCCGGTGCGCGGTCAGCGCACCAAGACCAACGCGCGCACCCGCAAGGGCCCGAAGAAGACCGCCGGCGTGATGAAGCGCACTGTCGCCAAGCCCGCGCCCAGGAAGTAACCGTCGAGGAGGTACCGAGTGGCTGAGGTCAAGAAGACGAAGAAGCGCGACCGCAAGGTGGGCACCAACGGGGTGGCCCACGTGCAGGCGAGCTTCAACAACACGATCATCACCATCACGGACATGGATGGTGCCGTGGTCACCTGGGCCAGCGCGGGCAAGGCCGGCTTCAAGGGTTCGCGCAAGAGCACCCCGTTTGCGGCGCAGGTGGCCGCGGAAGCCAGCGCGCGCGAGGCCCTCAATCTCGGCATGAAGCGCGTCGAGGTCTGGGTGAAGGGCCCCGGCGCCGGGCGCGAGGCGGCCGTCCGTTCGCTGCAGGCGGCGGGGCTCGAGATCTCGGCCATCAAGGACGTCACCCCCATCCCGCATAACGGTTGCCGCCCGCCCAAGCGGCGCCGGGTCTAGGAGAGCGACATGGCGGTTTACCAGGATGCGCGCTGCCGCATGTGCCGGCGTGCGGGCATGAAGCTCTTCATCAAGGGCGCCCGCTGTTACACCGACAAGTGCGCGATCGAGCGCCGCGCCTACGCGCCCGGTGAGCACGGCAAGACCCGCAGGATCAAGGAAACGAACTACGGCGTGCAGCTGCGCGAGAAGCAGAAGGTGCGGCGCATGTACGGGGTGCTCGAGCGGCAGTTCCGCAATTACTTCGAGAAGGCGGCCGAGTCGAAGGGTGTCACCGGCGAGGTGCTGCTCCAGATGCTCGAGCGCCGTCTCGACAACGTCGTCTACCGGATCGGTTTCGCGGTGAACCGCAGCCAGGCGCGGCAGCTCGTGCGTCACGGCCACCTGCTGGTGAACGGCCGCAAGGTGGACATCCCGTCGTTCCTGGTGAAGCCGGGCGACGAGGTGGTCGTGCGCGAGAAGAGCCGCAAGCTGTCGGTCATCGTCAACTCGCTCGAGGCGCGCAAGGGCCAGACGGCCCCCGAGTGGCTCGAGCTGAGTCCCGAGCGCCTGGCGGGCCGGGTTCTCAACGTTCCTTCGCGCGCGGCCATCGCTGCGCCGGTCAACGAGCAGCTCATCGTCGAGCTCTACTCGAAGTAGTCCACGCCTTCTCCTCTGGGAGGCTCTCTGATGAAATGGAAGAATCTGACCATGCCGAAACAGGTGGTCGCGGACCCCGGCAATACTACCGGGTACGGCAAGTTCGTCATCGAGCCGCTGGAGCGGGGGTTCGGGATCACGCTGGGCAATTCGCTGCGGCGCGTGCTGCTCTCGTCCCTGCAGGGCGCGGCGATCTCCGCCGTGCGCATCGAGGGCGTGCTTCACGAGTTCTCGACCCTGCCAGGCGTGATCGAGGACGTTACGGAGATCATCCTCAACCTGAAGCAGGTGCGCCTGAAGCTCCACGGGGACGGCCCGAAGAAGGGCATCTTCGAGGTGAGTGGCAAGCGCGAGGTGAAGGCCTCCGACATGAAGGCGGACGCGGACGTCGAGATCCTCAACCCCGACCTCCACATCGCCACCCTGAACCGGGACGGCGACCTGCGCATGGAGGTGGACCTGAGCGGTGGCCGCGGCTACGCCTCCGCCGACTCGCACTCGCAGACGGACCGGCCCATCGGGGTGATCCCGATCGACTCGCTGTTCTCGCCGGTCACGAAGGTGAACTACCACGTCGAGGCCACGCGCCTCGGGCAGCGCATCGACTACGACAAGCTGACCATCGAGGTGTGGACCGACGAGGGCATCCTCCCGGCGGACGCGGTCGCCTGGGCGGCGAAGCTGCTGCGGGACCACTTCGACATGTTCATCCACTTCGAGGTGCCGATCGAGATCGAGGGCGAGGAGCCGGACGATCCCCAGATCGCCCGCATGCTCGGACAGTTGAACAAGAGTGTCGAGGAACTGGAGTTGTCGGTGCGCTCGAGCAACTGCCTGCGCGCGGCCGAGATCAAGTCGATCGGGGACCTGGTCCAGAAGAGCGAGTCGGAGATGCTCAAGTACCGCAACTTCGGCCGCAAGTCCCTCAAGGAGATCCAGGATCTGCTGGGCGAGAGCGGACTGTCCTTCGGCATGGACGTGACCCCGTATTACCAGCACAAGAAGCCGACGGCGGTTGAGGGCTGACCGGGTCTGCGGGATGACGCAGCCGGCGCGGCCGGTCGAAAGGGAATCGGACTGACATGCGACACCGAAAAGACCATCGCAAGCTGAGCCGCACGGCGTCTCACCGGCGCGCGGTGCTGCGCAACCTCGTCACGGCGTTGTTCCAGTACGAGCGCATCGAGACGACGGTCGAGAAGGCGAAGGAATCGCGACGGCTCGCCGAGCGCCTGATCACCTTCGCCAAACGCGGCGATCTGGCGGCTCGCCGCCACGTGGCGCGCTTCGTGATGCGGCCCGCGGTCACCGCGAAGCTGTTCGCCACGATCGCGCCCTGGTACGAGGAGCGTCACGGCGGCTACACTCGCATCGTGCGGATCGGACGGCGGCTCGGCGACGCCGGCGAGACCGCCTACCTCGAGCTGGTGAAGACCACCGAGCAGAAGGAGAAGGAACGCAAGGATCGCATCGCCACGGCGGAGGCCCGGGAGAAGGCTCTCAAGGGCAGTGAGAAGAAGAAGACGAAGAAGGGTGAGGACAAGGGCGAGGAAGCGGGTGCCGAGGAGAAGCCGACGAGGGGTGGACGGCGTCGCGAGGAAGGCGGCCCCATGGCCCCGGCGAAGAAGCGCACGCGCACCGGGGTCAAGACCGGCTAGCGCCGCCCGCATCCCGAGGCTGGAGCGCGCGGGCGGAGGGGTTCCCATCCGCCCGCGTTCGCACGCCGGCCCCACCGGCGCTCCTCGATCCACGCGACCCATGATCCCGTTCCTGACTCTGGCCCTCGTCCTGAGCCTCGCTGGCCCGCCCGTGGGCGCGATGGCCGGGCTGTCCAGCGTCGACACCGCCGCCATCGACACGACCAGCGCCGGTACCTCCGCCGCACGACCCGCTCCGCTCGTCGACTACCTCTGGGTCACGCGCTCCACGCTGCTCGACCGCGCAGCCATCGAGCGCATGGTGATGCGCGCCAGCGCGGCCGGCGTGCGCGGGCTTCTGGTGCAGGTCGTGGGCCGCGGTGACGCCTTCTATCGCTCGGACGTGCTGCCGCGCTCCGAGGCCCTGGGCCAGTCCGACTTCGACCCGCTCGCGTTCGTGTTGGAGCGCTCGCACGCCGCCGGGCTGGAGGTCCATGCCTGGATGAACTGCGTGCTGGTGTGGTCGGCGCCACACGGCCCGCGCGACCCGCGCCATGTGCTGAACCGTCACCCCGAGTGGGTGGCGCACTTGCCTGACGGCCGCTCGATGACACGGTTGAGCGCAGGGGAACGCCGCCGACTGGGGGTCGAGGGCGTCTACCTGAGTCCGACGCGGCCCGCTGTGCGTGCCTGGATCGCCTCGATCGCGCAGGAGATCGCGACGCGCTACGCCGTGGATGGCATCCACCTCGATTACATCCGGGAGCCCGGTACATTCGCCGGGCTCGACGCGAACGCGCGCGCTCGTTTCGCGCTCGAGCACGGTGCCGACCCCGCGCGGTTCGAGCTCGAGACTCCGGCCCGGCGCGCGGTGCTGGACTCGTCCTGGATGGCCTTCCAGCGCGCGCAGGTCACGGCCATCGTGCGCGGCGTGCGGGACTCGCTCGCGCGCAGCCGTCCGGGTCTGGCGCTCAGCGCCGCCGTGGTGGCGGACACGATCTCGGCCGAGCGGCGGCATGCGCAGGAGTGGCGCGCCTGGGTGCGCGAGGGCCTGGTCGATCGCGTTTTCGTGATGTGCTACGCGCCCGGGGTGCAGACCGTGCTCAGCCAGATGCTGGCCTATTCATCCGAGTCGGGCACGGGGCGCGTGGTGCCCGGGATCGCGGTCTTCAACTCGACCGCCGCGGCGACCGCCGCCAAGATCAAGGGAGCGAACGAGCTCGGCTACCGCACGCTCGCGCTCTATTCCTACGATTCCCTCGACGAGCGCCCCGGCTACTGGGACGCGCTCGCCGCCTTCCTCGGGGCGCCGCCTGCGGCGGCCCCGCCCATGGGGTCACGATGACCAATCCAGCGAAGCCGCGCGACGAGCGCGGCAAGACCCCGGACGCCGGCCCGGCCGTGCGCGAGGATCTCCGCAACATCGCCATCATCGCTCACGTGGACCACGGCAAGACCACGCTCGTGGATGCCATGCTCTGGCAGAGCGGCGTGTTCCGCGAGAACCAGGAAGTGGTGGAGCGGGTGATGGACTCGAACGACCTGGAGCGCGAGAAGGGCATCACCATCCTCGCCAAGAACACCGCCGTGCGTTTCGGATCCACGAAGATCAACATCGTGGACACGCCGGGGCACGCCGACTTCGGCGGCGAGGTGGAACGCACCCTCAAGATGGTGGACGGCGTGCTGCTGCTGGTGGACGCCAGCGAGGGCCCGCTGCCGCAGACGCGCTTCGTGTTGCGCAAGGCCCTGGAACTGGGCCTGCCACCGATCGTGGTCATCAACAAGATCGACCGGAAGGACGCGCGCCCGCAGGAGGTGCTGAGCGAGGTGTACGACCTGTTCATCGACCTCGATGCCTCCGACGAGCAACTCGATTTCCCGGTGCTCTACACCATCGCCCGTGAGGGCATCTGCAGGCTCACGCCGGATGGCGAGGATCTCCCGCTCAAGCCCCTGTTCGACGAGATCCTGCGCACCATCCCGGCGCCCTGCTACGACCCCGAGATGCCGCTGCAGATGCTGGTCCTGAACCTCGACTACTCCGACTACGTGGGGCGCCTGGCGATCGGGCGCATCGTGAACGGACACGTGTCGGCGCGCCAGGACGTGGCGCTCGTGAGGGTCGACGGGCGGGCCGAGCGGGCGCGGGTGACGAACCTCTACGCGTTCGAGGGCCTCGAGCGGGCCGAGGTCGAGACGGCGGGGCCGGGCGACATCGTGGCGCTGGCAGGTTTCTCCGAGGTCAACATCGGCGAGACCATCACCGACGCCGAGGATCCGCGGCCCCTGCCGCACGTCGTCATCGACGAGCCCACGGTGAGCATGATGTTCCAGGTCAACACCTCGCCCTTCGCGGGCCAGGAAGGCCGCTACGTCACCTCGCGCAACCTCAAGGAGCGGCTCGAGCGCGAACTGCTGATCAACGTGAGTCTGCGGATCGAGCCGGGCGATGCACCGGACGTCTTCAAGGTCTCGGGACGCGGCGAGTTCCAGATGGCCATCCTCATCGAGATGATGCGGCGCGAGGGCTACGAACTGGCGGCCAGCAAGCCCGAGGTCATCACGCGCGAGATCGACGGTGCGCGGCACGAGCCGGTCGAGAAGCTCGTCATCGACTGTCCGGAGGAATACGTCGGCGTGGTGACGCAGAAGATGGGCACCCGCCGCGGCCGCATGACCAACATGGTCAACCACGGCACCGGGCGCGTGCGTCTCGAGTTCCGGATCCCTTCGCGGGGCCTCATCGGCTTCCGCAACCAGTTCCTGACGGACACGCGCGGCACGGGTCTCCTGAACCACCTGTTCGACGGCTACGAGCCGTGGGCCGGGGAGATCCCGCACCGCGTGACCGGGGCGCTGGTCGCTGACCGCCCCGGCAAGGTCACGGCCTATGCGCTGGAGCACGTCCAGGACCGCGGTGAGATGTTCGTCGAGCCGGGCGAGCGCGTCTACGAGGGCATGATCGTGGGCGAGAACACGCGCGAGGAGGACATCGACGTCAACATCGTGAAGGAGAAGAAGCTCACCAACATGCGGTCCTCCACCGCCGATGAGGGCGTGCACCTCTTCCCGGTGCACCGGAAATCGCTCGAGCAGGCGCTCGAATGGGTCCGCGAGGACGAGTTGCTCGAGGTCACGCCCGACAGCCTCAGGATGCGCAAGCGCGTCCTGCAGGCGGTCCAGCGCCCCAAGTACTGGCAAAAGGGGTAGGTCTGTAGAGTGCAGGATGCTGGCGACGAGGACCGTGGCTGACGAAGCCGCGGTCCTCGTCGCCTTTCAGAACGCCAGCTCGAGCTTGCGGCGCCGGGGGTTGGCGATCCCCCGTGTGTCGATCATCCCGCGGTAGCACTCCCGCCACGACTCCGGTGGCGTGGCTCGCGCGGGGAAGGGCCGGCCAGCAGCCCGCGCGAGATCTCCTCTCGCTCGGGAGGCGACAGGCGGAGCGCCGACCGTGGCTCCGCCCTGGGCCTCACCCCGCCGGTCTCCGCCGGCCGCCGCCGCACGGACCTGGACGGACATCCCCCAGTCGTGGCCGCGGCTTCGCAGGTCTCGCCCACACGCAGGGATGTCGGCCGCTGTGACGATTGCTCCGGCTGGAGCGTCCGGGGCGTCGCACCCAATCCGTGCAATCGACTGCCCCGCAGCGGACTCAGGCGATGGCCCTCGCGTGGTGCGGAGCTTGCGTTTGTCTGGACAGTGAGCGGTTCATCAATGCCCAAAGGGAGGATTCTACGGAAAGGTTCAGCCACTTTGCGGTAGAGGAAGGTCCACCGAAGCCACAGACGACACCCAAAGGGAGGTTCCTCGTGAAGCGTTCGGCCGCTTTGAAGTGCCTGGCAGTTCTGGCTGCAAGCATGATGCTCTGGGGGTGTTCCAGCAAGCCAACCAGTATTGTCGGCAGCACGATTGGCAAGTCGGCTGCCTCCGTCACAAAGGGCGCTCCTTCCGCCTACGGCAACTGCCTGTCCATGCCCGTGGTCTGGGCCGAGGGCCATGGCCTGACCGGCGAGGACTGCGCCCACCTCACCGGACTCCGGGGCACCTATGGCGTCGAATCCTTTATCGCTCCCTACGACGCCACGCTCATCGACGGTCTTCCGGTATACCGCAATCCCTCGGTCAACGAGTGGCAGGCCGAATCGGTGGACGGCACCACCCTGGGCGAGATCGGCGTCAAGATCGACTGGGCCGACAACCTGACCCGCCAGACCTGGACCGAGAGGTCCAAGATCCGGGTCGAAGTCGTGCTGTTCGAGGATCTGGCCACGCCGCTCAAGGGCTATAACATGTATTCGCTGGGCGGCACCCAGCTGAACGAGGTCTTCGTCACCAATACCGCCACCTATGCCGCTACCACGGCCACCGTCTATTCGAATGTCGCCCGGCTGAAGATCGAGAAGCTGGATGACAAGGACGGGAGCCCGGTGCTGCTGGTATATGACAGCCCGGTTTACGAAAGGTACTTCGTGGATGGTCCGGTTGACGCCTATTCGGCCGAAGTCAACATGGGCGGCAAGTGCATCTACGGCTTCAACTGGGACGTCCGCACCGTGGCCGCCATCGAGAAGTCGGGCTGGTATCGCCTGACCTTCAGTCTGGATGCCCTGGCCAGCTACGTGGACGCCGACGGCGTGGCGCAGACCTATAGCCGCAACACGAGGCTGAACAACCTGGATCCCCTGGACCTGTTCGGCGCCAACGTGCCCGAGGTCGTGCTGTATCAGCCGGCCCTGGCCGCGGACGGCTATGCCAGCACGCTCGATATCTACGTGAAGAAATAGCCTTCGCAGGAAGAGCGCATCAGGACAGGAAGTCATGGAGAGGGACGGCGTCGGCTGTCCCTCTCCTTGTTGTTTGGCACGCCCGCCACGGGCGCCGACCTGGAGGGGGAAGTCCTCCGAGGACTCGGTCACGGGGACTCGAGGGAACCGCAAGGGCGCGACCGCGAGGGAGCGTCCGCAGGAGGCGGGAAGCGAACCGACGGGCCGGCGAACGGAGATCGGGTGCGCGGCGACACCGACGCGGCGAGCGGGCCGACGGCCGCGAAGTTCCTGTGATCAAAGGGCGTCGGCGCGAGTCCGGAGGAGTCAGCCAGGGCCCTGGCAGCAGGTGACGGCGAAGGGCCGACCGGAGGGGGTGCGAGCCCGTGGGGAACACCGGCCCACGTCCCCAATTCCGCCTCAAGCGCGGCGGCCCGGCAGCCGATGATGGTAAGGCGGTTACCAACCCCTTACCCCGGTGAGACATGGACTCTGAGAATCAGCCCACACGGATGCGGTCTGACGGACGGGAGGCTTCGGCGTTCCCGGACGCCACGCCTCCCGAGACGGACGCTGCCAGCTTCCTGCTTGGCCGGGGGGCCCGCTTCCACCGTGACTCCCGGCGCATCGCCGCGGGTCTCGCGGTGCTGGCCGTGCTCGCCGTCGTCTTGATCAACGTTGGCATCTACCAGAACGCCCAGAGTCACCTCGTCCGCCAGCGCTGGGACCAGCTCGTCAGCAACACCGACGTCCGCCGTGACCAGGTCCGCGACCTGCTCGGGCGATTCACGAGCGAGGCGCGCTCCGTCGTGGAGCAGCCCCAGACCCGGGCGGCGCTGCTCGCGCTCTCCGGCGGAATCCCGGCACCCGAGCGCGACCAGTTGCGCCGCGAGCTCGACCGCACGGGGACACTGTTCGGCTTCCACGCCGTCCGCGTGCTCGACGTCCAGGGCCGTCTGCTCCTGGAAGGTCGCTCGGCCGGGCAGCATGACGGTGAACGCTTCACGAACCTCGCGCGAGAGGCGACGGCCGCGACCGAGAACGAGCCCCTGGTCGTGGACGCCTGGCGGGAGAGGACCGGCCAGGAGGCCATGACCCTCGCCCTCCCCGTGCGGACTCCGGAGGGGCGCACGGCCGCGGTCGTCGAGTTCGAGATCCACGCGGAAGACATGCTCCTGCCGTTGCTCACCCGCTGGCCGGGTTTCGGACCCTCCGCTGGCGCCTATCTGGTGCGCAAGCAGGGCACGGAGATCCAGTACCTGACGTCGCCCCCCGCGGGGTCCGGACTGAAGGTGGGCGATCGCGTGCCGGAATCGTCGCTGGACGCCCGCACCGCGGCCATGGCGGTCGAGGGCGTCGAGTCGCACATCGTGCTGCCGGACCGGGCTGGGAAGCTCCAGGCGGTGGTGACGCGCTACATGCCCAGCGTGGGCTGGGGACTCGTCGGGCAGGCCGACTACGCCGAGCTTGCGCAGGGCATGGGTGTCGCGATCTACGGGCTGCTGGCGTTCGACCTTGTCCTGCTCATGCTGAGCGCGTCGGCCTTCTGGTTCTGGCGCCGTCAGTACAAGTCCGGGCTGGCGCAGCGCGAGATGGAGGTCACCCGGCGCCACGCCGACCGCGTGCGGGCCGTATTCGACACCGCGTTCGACGCCATCGTCACCTTCGATCGCGATGGTCATGTCCGCTCCGTGAACCGCGCGGCCCAGAGCCTGTTCGGCCGCCCGTCGACCGAGCTGGACGGGCGGCCCATCCACCGCTTCCTGCGGTGGGGCGTGGACGATCAGCCGACGAAGGAATTGCCCGCCATCGGCACCGTGATCCGGGCCGAGGCGCTGCGCGCCGGCGGCAGCACCTGCCCGGTCGAGTTCGCGCTGGGCAGCTCCGGCGAGGACGAGGACCTGCTCTATTCGGCCATCGTGCACGACATCAGCCGACGGGTCGAGAGCGAGCGGCGCATCGAGGAGTTCGCCGAGGGGCTCGAGGTCAGCAATCGCCGGCTCGAGGAGCTGAATGCCCAGCTCGAAGAGGCGTCGCGGCTCAAGAGCGAGTTCCTCGCGAACACGTCGCACGAGCTGCGCACGCCGCTCAACGGGATGATCGGGTTCCTTCAGCTCGTCCTGGACGGCATGTGCGATTCGCCGGAGGAGGAGCGCGACTTCCAGCGCCAGGCGCTGGAGTGCTCGCGGCACCTGCTGGGACTCATCAACGACGTGCTGGACATCGCCAAGATCGAGGCCGGCAAGCTCAGCCTCGAGATCACGCCGGTGGACCCGAGCGCGTTGTTCGACGAGGTCTACACCCTGACCCACGTCCAGGCCGCCCAGAAGGGCATCCGGCTCGCGTTCGAGCCGCCGGAGACGGGCGATCTGCGGCTGCGCGGCGACTTCGGAAAGATCAAGCAGGTCCTCATCAACCTGGTAGGGAACAGCCTCAAGTTCACCCCCAAGGGCTCGATCACGGTGCGTGCCGTGCCGCACGTGGACCTCGGTCACTGCATGATCGAGGTCGCGGACACCGGCATCGGCATCCCCGCGGACCGCCAGAAGGTCATCTTCGAGAAGTTCACACAGGCCGATGGCAGCACGACCCGCAAGTACGGCGGCACCGGCCTGGGCCTGGCGATCACGCGCAGCCTGGTCGAGCTCATGGGTGGCATCATCGGCGTGAAGAGCGAGGGCACCGGCAAGGGCTCGCGCATGTACTTCTCGCTGCCGCTGTGGAACGAGGAGGAGGAGGAGCGGCCCGCCAGGGAGGAGCACACCGACCGCATCGAGGGCCCCGTGGGCGGCCAGCTCGTGCTGATCGTCGAGGATGACGCCGTGTTCCGTCGCTTCCTCACCGTCCTGCTCCACGGGCACGGCTACCGCACGGTGGAGGCCCGCAGCGCCGAGAGCGGCTGGGTGCTGGCGCGGCGCCTGCGGCCTTCCGTGATCATCCTGGACTACGCCCTGGCCTGTGCCGAGAACGCCAACCTGCGCACCGGCTGGGATCTGGCGGAGCGCCTGACCTCGGACTCGAAGACGCGGCACATCCCGCTGGTCTTCGTGACCGGCTTCGAAGGCGAGCTGCGGGAGAAGCTCAAGGCCACCGCCTTCGCGCGGCAGCCCGTGCACCTCATGAAACCGGTCGAGGGCAGCGTGCTGGTCTCGCGGATCCAGGAGCTGGTCGGCTCGACCGAGGGGCGCATCGTGCGCCTGCTGATGGCCGACGACGACCCGGCCGTGGGCGCCTATATCCGCAAGATCCTGCCCGACGATCGCTTCCACATCGAGCTGGCCACGAACGGAGAGGAGTGCCTGCACGCGCTGCGCACCCAGCCGCGTGGCTTCGACCTGCTGCTGCTCGACCTGATGATGCCGGAGGTCAGCGGCTTCGACGTGCTGCGCGAGATGACGCTTGCCGGGCTCGCCCCCGACCTGCCCGTGCTCGTGCTCACCAACTTCCCCGAGGGGCACAACGAGGACGAGCGCCGCCTGCTGGAACAGGGGCTGGTGCTCGACGTGCTGCCGAAGACCGCGGTGCACGAGAACCCGCAATTGCTGCCGCACATCATCAACTGGCACCTGCAGGTGTCGGCCGAGGGGCGGGGGCCGGACGGAGAGCCCGGGACGGACGCCGAGCAGCCGCGGGAGGCCGCATGAGGCGCGTCCTGGTGGTCGAGGATGATGCGCACAGCGCGGTGCTCTTCCGGAAGCTGCTCGAGAAGCGCTGTGACTGCGAGGTCACGGTGACGGAGTCGGTGGAGGAGATCCTGAGGCTCTGCCGCGAGGGCGTCGTCGAGCTGGTCGTCATGGATGTCTCGCTCAACAACTCGCGCTGGGAGAACCGCGCCGTCAGCGGCGTGGAGATCTGCCGGCTGCTCAAGCGGGACCCGGCGACGGCGCACATCCCGGTGGTGCTGGCGACGGCCCACGCCATGCGCGGAGACGCCGAAACGCTGATGACCGAGAGCGGCGCCAACGACTACGTCGCCAAGCCGATCGTCGACCACGGAGAGTTCGTGAGGCGCATCGAGGCCTGTCTGCCGGAGGCCGCGTGAAGCCCGTCGCGGAGATCAAGATCCTGGTGGTCGAGGACGACCCGTTCTTCCAGCGCGTCCTGACCAAACGCCTGCTGGCCGAGGGTTACCAGGTGTTCTCCGCCAGCGATGGCCGGGATGGCATGAAGGCCATCGTGTCGTTCGAGCCCGACCTGGTCATCTCCGACTGGATGATGCCCGAGGTGGACGGGCTCGAGCTGTGCCAGTCGGTCAAGACCGGCCTCAAGGAGGCCGCGCCCTACTTCATCCTGCTCACGGCCAAGGGCGAGATCAGCAACAAGCTGCTGGCACTGGACACCGGTGCGGACGACTACCTGGTGAAGCCCTGCGACCAGGGCGAGCTCATGGCGCGCGTGCGCGCCGGCCTGCGCATCGTGCTCCTCGCCCAGGAGCTGCGCGCCACCGTCGAGGATCTGCACGTCGCGAACGCCGAGTTGCAGAGCGCGCGAGCCGAGGTCGACCGTCTCACCCACGAACTGCTGCCGATCTGCGCCTTCTGCCGGAAGGTGCGGGACGCCGAGGGGATGTGGCACTCCCTGGAGGAGTACGTCGCCCAGCGCACCCAGACGGACTTCACCCACGGGATCTGCCCCGCCTGCCGCGTCGAGCACTACCCCGCCGTCGCCCCGGAGACGCGCAAGAGCGCTTGAGCCTGAGGGACTCGCCCCGTGCGGGCGAGGTGAGGGGGGGGCGGCCGGGCCCCCGGCCGCGGCCTCTCAGCGCCCGGCTTGACCAGACCCGCCGACGCTCAGTAGACTGCTCCGCCTTGCTCGTCATCCAGAGGCCGTGTACGGGCCTCTTTTCGCACGTCGTTCCTCGGTAGCTCAACGGTAGAGCATCCGGCTGTTAACCGGAGGGTTGTAGGTTCGAATCCTACCCGAGGAGCCAGATTCGAGAGCCCCCGCACCTTGATGAGGCGCGGGGGCTCTCGTCTTCTCCCGTCCCGGGTCGTTTCCCGGTCGAGTCGGATCCTAGCTCTCGTCGAGCAGGCGCTTCTGCCCCGTGAGAGAACGGATCCCCGTGACGTCCTGCACGGTCTCGAGGCAGCCCCGATAGCGTCCGCCCCGGTCGCGCACGGGCCAGTAGCGGATGTGGAGCTTGCGCGGCCCCATGTCGATCCAGAACTCCGCCACTTCGCGCTTCCCGGCCTTGAAGTCGGCCAGGATCTGGTTCACGACGTGCACGCTCTTCTGCGGATGGCAGTTCTGGACCTTCGCGCCGATCACGCCGCGCGTCCGCGGGAAGATCTTCTCGGACCGCTCGTGGCTGAAGTAGCGCACGGTGTCGTCCTGGTCCACGAAGGACAGCTCGATGGGCAGCGTGTCGAGGATGGCCGCGAGCACGTCACGGTCGAGGCCGTGGGAGAGGTCCTTCAGTTCGCCGGCCTGGATCAGCTCCTCCGCCAGACGGTAGTAGTCCGCCCGCGTACTCGCGCCGAGACTCGCCTCGACCTGCTCGATGCCCCGGACGACGGCCGCGCCGTCGGCCTCGCTCATCGCGCGCGCGGCCATGGGGAAGAGGACGTCGCCCTCCTTCCAGTAGTGGTCCTTGCAGAGCGCCACGTACTCGCCGAACGTGCTGCGCAGCGCGCCCAGCTTCGAGGCGTCGCCGGCCGCGTAGGCCTCGACCAGGGGCTCGAGCTTCGCCAGCAGGCCGCGTGCGGCCTCGTGCTCCAGGAGCATGAGGCTGAGCGGGCCGCTTCCCCGGGGTATGCCGCGCTGCTCGGCGAGCGGGAAGAGGTGCTGCTCCTCCTTCTGGTTGTGGCAGCGGTCCACGTAGTTGCGCGCGTAGTCGAAGAGCTTCACGACCAGGCCGGGGGCCGGCCCCGAGGGGGAGGTGAAGGGCTTCTCCATGGCGGCGAAGACCTTCTCGGTCGTCTCGTGGTCACGCATCAACAGGCTCTGCCAGGTCTCGCCCATCAGGACTTCCCCTTTCGTCGGATCCGGCGCTGCGCGGCCACGGCAGGGAACCGAAGCGGGGCCGGGCACGCCGCCGGCCCTGCGCTGCGGTCGCTAGTACAGGAACATCGGCTTGCCGAGCAGGTGCGCCACCTTCGGGCGGTAGTGCTCGATGTCGTAGAGCTCGTCCACGTCCACGCGCTTGCGGCCCTCGGCGATGACGTTGGCCGAGACGGTCGTGTACTTGCCGTCGCGCAGCGCCACCATCCGCCCGCTCTGCTTCTTCAGGAGCAGGTCGGTGGCCAGGTAGCCGTAGGTGGTCGCGACCATGCGGTCGAGCGCGTCGGGCTGGCCGCTGCGCATCAGGTAGGCGACCTGCTGGTAGAGCGTGCTGACGCCCGAGCGCTTCTCGATCTCGCCCGAGAGGTAGAGCCCGACGCCGCCGAGCTTCTTGTGGCCGTATGCGTCAGCCACGCCGCTCAGGTGCATCTCCCCGCCGATCGGCTTGGCGCCCTCGGAGATGGTCACGATGGCGTAGGCGCTCGGGTTGTCATTCCGGTCTTCCACCAGGAAGTGCACCAGCTTGTCCACGTCGAAGTCCACCTCGGAGATCACGGCGCGATCCACGCCGGCGAGGTAGGCCGAGATGAGCGAGGTCTCGCCCGAGTAGCGCCCGAAGAGCTCGATGACCGCGATGCGCTCGTGCGAGCCCGCGGCGGTGCGCAGCGAGTGGATGAACTCGACGCTGCGCGTGACGGCGGTCGAGAAGCCGATGCAGTAGTCGGTGCCGTGGACGTCGTTGTCCATGGTCTTCGGCACGCAGATGATGGGCACGCCCTCCCGATGCAGCCGCACGGCGTAGGAGAGGGTGTCGTCCCCGCCGATGGCGATCAGGCCGTCGAGGCCGAGGTGCTCGATCACCTTCAGGACGTGGGGCGTGCAGTCGAAGAGGCCCTCGGGGCCGGGCTGCGTGTAGTCGCCCCCGAGGAAACCGGGCAGGTCCTTGGGGCTCACCCTGCCGGGGTTCGTGCGTGACGTGTGCAGGAACGTGCCGCCGCTGCGGTCGATCGTGCGCGTGTTCGAGCGGTTGAGCGGGACGACGAGCTGCTCCTGCGTCCGCGGGTCGGCGGGGTTCAGGTGGAGCAGGCCCGCCCAGCCACGCCGCAGACCGACGACCTCGTGCCCCTCGTCGGCGGCCCGGTGGACCGCTGCCTTGATCGTGGAGTTGAGCCCTGGTACGTCGCCGCCACCCGTGAAGATGCCGTATCTCATGGGCCTTCCTGTCGTGGAGCGCGCCTGCCCGCACCTGCGCGCGAGGCCATCGCTCCGTGGTTTCGGGATGCCGTGCCGGCGGGATCCGGCAGTCAAGAACGGCGGGAACGTACCGTGTGCCTCCGCGGCTCACAAGCGGGCGGCAGAGCCCGGCCGGCGCGTGCCTTCGCGTGCCCCCCGGGCCTTGTGGTCTAATGTGCAGGGGCCGCCCACCCCGGACGGGGTGGGCCGCCCCGCGAGAGGGGGTGAAAACCACGCCAGAGCAGCATCCTGCTTCGCCACAGCGCCTGCGGCTCGAGATTCGCGGGGCGGTCCAGGGTGTGGGGTTCCGCCCCTTCGTCTTCCGCCTCGCCGGGGAACTGGCCCTGCCGGGCTGGGTCCTGAACGACGCCCGCGGGGTCTTCATCGAGGTCGAAGGCCCGCGCGAGACCCTGGAGCGTTTCCGCGAGCGGATCGTCTCGGAGCGCCCGCCGCGCGCCATCGTGCAGAGCGTCGAGGCCGCGTGGCTCCCGCCCTCGGGGTTCACGGCCTTCGAGATCCGTCACAGCAACGAGGCCGGCGTGAAGACCGCGCTGGTGTTGCCGGACCTGGCCACCTGCCCCGACTGCCTCGCCGAGACCCTCGATCCGGCCGAGCGGCGCCATGGCTATCCGTTCACGAACTGCACGAACTGCGGCCCGCGCTTCACCATCCTGTACGCGCTGCCCTACGACCGGCCCAACACGACCATGCGCGGCTTCGTGCTCTGCGCGGAGTGCAGGCGGGAATACGAGGACCCGCGCGACCGCCGCTTCCACGCCCAGCCCATCGGTTGCCCGGCCTGCGGCCCGGTCGTCGCCCTCTGGGACGCGTCGGGCGCGGGGCTGGTCCGCGGCGACGCGGCCCTCGCGGGCGCGGCGCGGGCGCTGGGCGAGGGCCGCATCCTGGCCCTCAAGGGTCTCGGCGGGTTCCACCTCGTGTGCGACGCGCGCAACGGGGACGCGGTCCGGCGTCTGCGTGAGAGGAAGCAGCGCCTCGGCAAGCCGCTCGCCCTGATGGTGCGCGACCTCGACCAGGCCCGCGAGTTGTGCGAGGTCTCGGACCTCGCGGCGCAGCAGCTCGCCTCGGTCGAAGCGCCGATCCTGCTCCTGCCGCGGCGTGCGGATGCGCCCGTGGCGCCGGAGGTGGCGCCGGGCAACCCGTATCTCGGCGTGATGCTCCCATCCACGCCGCTCCACCATCTCCTCCTGCACGCCTGCGCCTTCCCCGTCGTGGCGACCAGCGGCAACCTCACCGACGAGCCCATCTGCACGAACGAATACCGGGCCCTGCAGCGGCTCGGGGCCATCGCCGACGTCTTCCTGGTGCACGACCGCGCCATCGAGCGGCACGTGGACGACAGCGTGGCCTGGATCACGGCAGGCCGGGTGCGGCTGCTGCGCCGGGCGCGGGGCTGGGCGCCCCTGCCGGTGACGCTCGAGCGCGAGCTGCCGGTCATCCTCGCCGTGGGGGCGCACCTGAAGAACACCGTGGCCCTGAGCGTGGGCCGGCAGGTGTTCGTCAGCCAGCACATCGGCGACCTCGAGACCGAGGAGGCGATGTGCGCCTTCGAGCGCGTGATCGCCGACTTCCAGCGGCTCTACGACGTGCGGCCCGTGGCCATCGCCCACGACCTGCACCCCGACTACCTCTCGACCCGGTGGGCGCTGGCCGCCCCCGGCGGGGCGCGCCTGGTCGGGGTCCAGCACCACCACGCCCACCTCGTCTCCTGCCTGGCCGAGAACGGGGTGGAGGGCCGCGCCCTGGGCGTGTCCTGGGACGGTACGGGCTACGGGACCGACGGCACGGTCTGGGGCGGGGAGTTCCTGCTGGGGGACGCCTCCGGATTCGAGCGTGTGGCCCACCTCAGGCCCTTCCGGCTGCCAGGGGGCGAGGCTGCGGTCCGCGAGCCCCGCAGGGCCGCCCTGGGCCTGCTCTGGGAGGCCCGGGGCGAGGCGGCGCTGGCCGCGGAGGGTCCGGGGATCGGACGGCTGTTCGATGCTGCCGACCTCAAGGTCCTGGCCAGGATGCTGGACCGGGGCCTCAACAGCCCCGTCACCACCAGCATGGGCCGGCTGTTCGACGCGGTCGCGGCCCTGGTGGGCCTGCATCCGAGCACGACCTTCGAGGGCGAAGCGGCCATGGCCCTCGAATGGCTGGCCGACCCGGCGGAGCGGGGCGCCTATCCTGTAGACTCGCGGCCCGGCCCGGTCCCCGCGGGGGCGCGGCCGCCTCTCGTCCTGGACTGGGGGCCGCTGCTCGAGGCCGTGCTGGAAGATGTCCGCCGGGGTGTGCCGAGGGGCGTCATCGCGGCCCGCTTCCACAACGGGCTGGTGCGCGTGGCGGTGGACGTGGCCGCGGTGGTGGGCGAGGAGCGCGTGGCGCTCTCCGGCGGGTGCTTCCAGAACCGGCTCCTCACCGAGCGGCTGGCGGCGGCGCTGGAGCGGGCGGGCCACACCGTGCTGCTGCACGCGCAGGTGCCGCCGAACGATGGCGGCGTGAGCCTGGGACAGATCGTCGTGGCCGCGGCGCAGTTGGGAATCGAAAGGGGAGACTGAACGTGTGTCTCGGCGTGCCGGGCAAGGTGCTCACGGTCGAGGAGAACGCCCAGGGCCTGGCCATGGGCACCGTGAGCTTCGGTGGCGTGAACAAGGAGATCTACCTCGCCTGCGTGCCCGAGGCGAAGCCCGGCGACTACGTGATCGTGCACGCGGGCCTGGCCATCAGCATCATCAACGAGCAGGAGGCCGAGGAGACCTTCGAGATCCTGCGCCGGATGGACGAGCTGGCGGGGATCGAGGAACGTCCGCAGGACGCCTCCGGCTCCCCGCCGCCGCCGCCCGGGCCCGAACGCCAGGGGTGACCATGCGCTTCGTGGACGAGTACCGCGACGAGGCCGGCGCCCGGCGCTACGTGGAGCTGATCAGCCGCACGGTGACGAAACCGTGGACGCTGATGGAGATCTGCGGCGGGCAGACCCACACCTTCATCAAGTCGGGCGTGGACCGCCTGCTGCCGGAGTCCATCACGCTGGTCCACGGGCCCGGCTGCCCGGTGTGCGTGACCCCGCTCGAGCTGATCGACCGTGCGCTCGCCATCGCCGCGCGGCCGGAGGTGATCTTCACCTCCTTCGGCGACATGCTGCGCGTGCCCGGCAGCACCACCGACCTGCTGAGCGTGAAGGCCAGCGGCGGCGACGTGCGCATGGTCTACTCGCCGCTCGACGCCGTGACGCTCGCGCAGCGGCACCCGGATCGGCAGGTCGTGTTCTTCGCCGTCGGCTTCGAGACCACCGCGCCCGCCAACGCCATGGCCGTCTGGCAGGCGGAGAAGCTGGGGCTCGAGAACTTCTCCATCCTGTGCTCGCACGTGCTGGTGCCACCGGCGATGGAGGTCATCCTCGGTTCGCCCGGGAGCCTGGTGCAGGGGTTCCTCGCCGCCGGGCACGTCTGCGCCGTGATGGGCTTCTGGGAGTACGAGCCCATCGCCGCGAAGTACCGGGTGCCGATCGTGGTGACCGGCTTCGAGCCGCTCGACCTGCTGCAGGGTGTCTACCTCGCGGTGCGTGCGCTCGAGGAGGGACGCGCGGGCGTCGAGAACCAGTACGCGCGCGCCGTCACGCGCGCGGGCAACCGCCCCGCGCAGGCGCTGATGAAGCAGGTCTTCGAGGTCTGCGACCGTGCCTGGCGCGGCATCGGCGTGATCCCCGCGAGCGGCCTCGTGCTGCGCCCGGCCTACGCGCGCTTCGACGCCGTGGAGCGCTTCGACGTCGGCGCCATCACCGTGCAGGAGTCGCCGCTGTGCATCGCGGGCCAGATCATGCAGGGGCTCAGGAAACCGCACGAGTGCTCCGCCTTCGGCTCGCTCTGCACGCCGGAGCACCCTCTCGGAGCGCCCATGGTCTCGTCCGAGGGCGCCTGCGCCGCCTACCACCAGTACGCGAGGAAGCCGTGAGTGACGCCGAGGCCGCGCCCGTCGAGTACCTGGGCCTGCAGTGCCCGATCCCGCTGAGCGAGTACCCGCAGGTGACGCTCGCCCACGGCGGCGGCGGACGGCTCACGCACGCGCTGATCGAGCGCATGTTCCTCGCGGCCTTCCGCAACCCCGCGCTCGAGCCGCTCCACGACGGCGCCGTGCTCGAGGTGCCGCAGGGCCGGATCGCGCTCAGCACCGACTCGTACGTGGTGAGCCCGCTCTTCTTCCCGGGCGGCGACATCGGTTCGCTCGCGGTGCACGGCACCGTGAACGACCTCGCCATGTGCGGCGCGTCGCCCCTGGCGCTCACCGCGGGCTTCGTGCTCGAGGAGGGCCTGCCCATGGACGACCTGTGGCGGATCGTGCGCTCCATGGCACGGGCGGCGAAGGACGCGGGCGTGAACATCGTGACCGGCGACACCAAGGTCGTGGACCGCGGCAAGGGCGATGGCGTGTTCATCAACACGACCGGCATCGGCCTGGTGCCCGAGGGCGTGAGCATCTCCCCGGCGCGCGCGCGGCCCGGGGACCGGCTGCTGCTGAGCGGGCGCATCGCCGACCACGGCATCGCCATCCTGTCGGTGCGCGAGGGCCTCTCGTTCGAGACCACGATCGAGAGCGACTCGGCCGCCCTGAACGGGCTCGTGGGCTCGCTGCTCGGGGCGCTCGGCGAGCGCGTCCACGTGCTGCGCGACCCCACGCGTGGCGGCGTGGCGAGCGCGACCAACGAGATCGCCGCGGCCGCGCAGGTGGGGCTGCGCCTCGAGGAGCGCGCGATCCCGCTGGCCGAGCAGGTGCGCGGCGCCTGCGAGATCCTCGGGCTCGACCCGCTCTACGTCGCGAACGAGGGCAAGTGCCTGGCCATCGTCGCTCCGGAAGCGGCGGAGCAGGCGCTCGCGCTCCTGCGCGCGCACCCGCTCGGGCGCGAGGCCGCCGTCATCGGCGAGGTGGTCGCGGACCACCCCGGCCGCGTGATGATGCACAGCCGCGTCGGCGGCATGCGCGTCGTGGACATGCTCAGCGGGGAGCAGCTGCCGCGCATCTGCTGATGCGGCCGGGACCGGGCATGACCGTGAAGCAGGCAACGAAGCGGCGCCCGGAGGGCACGCGGGAGCGGGCCGGGGAGTCCCCCGGGCGCTGGGAGCGCGTGTGGGCCGTGGTGCGCCGCATCCCGCCCGGGCGCGTGGCCACCTACGGCCAGGTCGCGGCCCTCGCGGGCCTCGGCCACCAGGCGCGCCAGGTCGGCTACGCGCTCCATGCCCTGCCCGCCGAGGGCTTCGCCCCGTGGCACCGGGTGGTCAACGCGCGCGGCGCGATCAGCCTGCCGCCGGGCGGTGGAGCCGACGTGACCCAGCGCCTGCGGCTCGAGCGCGAAGGCGTGCGCTTCGACGCGCGCGGGCGGATCGACCTCGAGCGCTACGGCTGGCGGCCCGGCGGGCGGGTCACCGCCGCCGCGTCGCGTTCGCCGCTGCGGGCCTCGGCATCGCCCAGGTCTGCAACGCCACGGGCAGGTGCCCGCGGTCGCCCACCGCGGTGATGCGGTAACCTCCGCCGGGCTTCACCTCGATCACGGTGAGGCTGCAGTTGGCGAGGCTCATCGTGAGCCAGAGTCTCGCGTCCGCGCCCAGCGCGCGGGTCACCAGCCAGCGGATCACGTTCCCGTGGCAGACCAGCACCTCCGTGCTGTCGCGCGCGGGCGAGGGGCGGAAGTAGCGGGCGAAGGTGCGCTCGAGTTGCACCGCGCACGAGTCGGCCTCGCCCGGCGCGAGACCCGCCATGACGTCCTTGCGGTAGGTGGGCGGCGTGCACTCGCGCAGGTCGCGGTCGGGCTCGGGGTTCCGGCCGGGCAGCGACCGCGCGATGATCTCCGCGGTCTCTCGCGCCCGCGTCAGGGTGCTCGCGTGCACGACGTCGACTCGCGCGGGCCAGGCCGCGAGCCGCGCCCCGGTGAGCCGCGCCTGCTCCCGGCCCTCGGACAGCAGCGCCTTGCCGACCTCGGCATCGCGCGCGTCGTCCTCGTCGTAGACCCCGTGGCGGACGAGGATGAGCGTGCGCAGGCCCTTGCCCGGAGTCGCCTGGGCGTCGGCCCCGGGCGCGATTGCGCCGGCCAGCGTCAGCGTGCACAGGATGACCGCGCAGAACGGCCGCAGGCCCGGCCTCATGACGCGGCCCCGCGCTTCTCCGACAGGCGCTCCTCGAGCAGGGCGCACCACTCGGCGATGCCCTGGCCGGTGGTGGCCGAGGTCACCAGCAGTGCGCCACCGGGCCGCAGCGCGGCGACCTGCGCGCGCGCCTCGTCGAGCTTGAAGGACACGTGGGGCAGCAGGTCGGCCTTCGTCACCAACGTCACCGCGGCCTTCGCGAAGATGGACGGGTACTTGAAGGGCTTGTCCTCGCCCTCGGTGACCGAGAGCAGCGCGACCTTGAAGTCCTCGCCCAGGTCGTAGGAGGTGGGGCAGACGAGGTTGCCCACGTTCTCGATGAAGAGCACGTCCAGCGGCCCCAGGTCGTGCGTCTCGAGCGCCCCGCGCACCTGCCGGGCGTCGAGGTGGCAGGATCCCCCGGTGAGGATCTGGTGGGCCGGGATGCCGAGCGAGCGCAGGCGGTCGGCGTCGCGCTCGGTGGCGATGTCGCCCTCGATGGCGCCGAGTCTCAGCTTCCCCCCGAAGGCGCGTACGGTCGCCTCGAGCAGCGTCGTCTTGCCGGAGCCGGGGGAGGAGATGAGGTTCACCACCAGCGTGCGCGCGGTCGCGAAGCGCTCGCGCAACGTCGCGGCCGCGGCCGCGTTGTCGGCCAGGATCCTCTGCCGTACGTCCACCTGGGTCACTTCGCCGTCTCCTCTTCATCGGGTGTGTACGAGAGGTCGATCACGTCCAGCTCGTCTCCGCCGGCGACCTGCACGGGCCCGCCGCAGTCCGGGCAGATCCTGAGCCAGTTGCCGGGCGCGCGCTCCTTCACCTCGCCGCAGGTCGCGCACGTCTGCCGCGCGGGGTGCCACTCGACCTCGAGCCTGGCCGCGGCGTCACGCCCGCCGGAGACCACGGCCTCCCAGGCGTAGACCAGCAGCTCGGGCTCGACCGCCGCCAGCTCGCCGATCGCGACCCGTGCCGAGTCGAGCCGCCCGGGCCCGCGGGCGTCGATGGTCGCCCGGCAGGTCCGGTAGATCTCGGTGGCGAGGCTCAGCTCGTGCAAGTGTCCTCCGTCGGGATGGTCCGGGCCGGGTGCGCCCCCGGTGTCCCGCGGCCGCATCTTACCGCGTCCGGCATGGCCACCCGAACCGCCCGCGCGTGCGCGGACCGTGCACCGGTTCAGGGTGGCGAATCGACGCCCGCTGCCGCCGCCGAGTCCGGCGCAGCGGCAAGCGAGTCGCCCTCCGCGCCGAGGCTGTCCGCGGGCGGATGGAACACGCCGCAGACGCGGGTCGGCGCCGTACCGGGCAGGAAGGGCACGCGCAGGGCGGGGCAGTCGCCGCGCGCCAGCAGCCCGGTCCAGGGGTCGATCCAGGCCGGCGTGAGCCCGGCGTCGCCGGGGAAGGGCTCGTCCGGGAAGCCCTCCAGCATGGCTCCCATGATCCCGGCCCAGATCGGGAGCGCGACCTCCGCGGCCGGGCGCCGCAGGGTCCGCGGCGTGTCGTAGCCCACCCAGGTGCCGGCGACGAGATCCGGCACGAAGCCCACGAACCAGGCGTCGTGGTAGTCGTTGGTCGTGCCGGTCTTGCCGCCTGCGGGGCGCAGGAAGCCGTACACGGAGCGCAGCGGGTAGGAGACGCCGAAGATGACCACGTCCTCGAGCAGTCCGGTCATGAGGTCGGCGGTCGCGGCCGGCAGCACCTGCACCGCCGGAGCGGTGCGCGGGAGCAGGTCCCGCCCCGTGGCGTCCAGCACCGCGCGTACCGGCGTTGGGTCGTGCCGCACGCCGCGTCCCGGGAAGACGCTGTAGGCGCTGGTGAGGGCCAGCAGCGTGGCCTCGTTGGTGCCCAGCCCGATGCTCGCGACGGGTTTGAGTTTCCCGAGGCCGAAGCGCTCGGCGTAGCGCGCCACCTGCCTCGCACCGATCGCCTCGACCAGGTTCGCGGTCGCCACGTTGAGCGACTTGACGAGCGCCTTCGCGAGCGTGACCTCCGGGTGATACTCGTCCCTGTCGTTGCGCGGCTTCCACACGGTGTCGCCCGCGGCGAACTCGCGCCTCAGGTCGGGCACGGTGGAGCCGGGGCCGAATCGCGGCGGTCCGCGCCCGGGATCGAGCGCGGCCGCGTACACGATGGGCTTGATCGCCGAGCCGGTCTGGCGGCGTGCCCGGGTCGCGCGGTTGAAGTCACCGGTCCCGGCTGCGCGTCCGCCCACCACGGCGCGCACGAAGCCGGTCGCCGGATCGAGCGCGACGAATGCGCCCTGCAGCGGCCGGGGCCCGCGCCCGCTCCAGCGCTCGAGCGAGTCCACGCCGGCCGCGAGCCCCCGCTCGGCCTCGGCCTGCCAGACCAGGTCGAGCGGGGTGAACACCGAAAGGCCCCAGTGCTCGGCGGCGCCTTCGGGCAGGCGCTCGGAGAGATGCTGGCGCACGTAGCCCACGTAGCTCGGGAAGAACCCCGGAGGGGGCGGGCCGCGGCGCACGGCCAGCGGGCGGGCCCGGAGCCGCGCAGCCGTGCCGGCGTCGAGCGTGCCCGTGGCCACCAGGTCGCCGAGCACGGAGTTGCGCTGCACCAGCGCCCGGCGCGGGTCGTGGAACGGCGAGTAGGCGTTGGGTGCCGGGATGAGACCCGCGAGCAGCGCGGACCGCGCCACGTCGAGCGACTCGACCGGCGCGTCGAAGTACCAGCGCGCAGCCTCGGCCACGCCCGCCACGCCCCCTGACCCGTTCTGTCCCCAGTAGACCGAGTTCAGGTACATCTCGAGGATCTCGTCCTTCGAGAGCAGGGCCTCGAGCCCCACGGCGATCATCGCCTCGGAGAGCTTGCGGCTCCAGGTGCGCTCGCGCCCGAGGAAGAGCCCGCGCGCCAGTTGCTGCGTGATGGTGCTGCCGCCCTGGCGCACACCGCCCGCCTGCACGTTGGTGACGAGGGCGCGGAAGTTGCCGCGCAGGTCCAGCCCCCAGTGATGGCGGAAGCGGCGGTCCTCCGAGGCCACCACCGCCTCACGCAGGGCGCGCGGGATGCGCGCGAGCGGCACCCAGGTGCGCAGGACACGGTGCTCGTCGGCCAGCAGCGCCACGGCCAGGGGCTCGAGACGGGCCGGCCGCGAGGTATCGGGGGGCGCCGCCGGGGAGAGACCGCCCAGGCGCCGCACCGCGACGAGCCGGCCGCCCGCGAGCCGCAGGCGCACGCGCTCGGGTCCGCCCGCGCCGTCGGGGTCGTGCGTGGCCGCGAAGCCGCGCAGGAGGATCTCGAAACCGTCCGGCACGACGCGATACTCGCCCGGCACGGCGGGGGCAGCGGCCTCGCGGTAGCCGCGTGCGTCGAGTTGCGCGCGCAGGTAGGTCCCGGGGCACGCGCGGCCCGGTGCGAGAGCCACGCCATCGGAGTAGACGCGCGAGGGGAATGACCACGACGGCCCGGTGGCGTGCCGCGCGCGCAGGGCCCGCACCTTGATGGCGAGGTGCACGAAGCCGGCGAGCGCGCCCAGCGCCAGGAGGACGAGCCCGGCGAACGCGGCCGAACGCCACGGCCGGGCGCGCACGAGCGCGCGCAGCGCGGCGAGCGGCGCCCCGCGGGCGCCGGGGCCGGAGCCACCCGGTGATTCGTGTCGAGTCGTCATGAGGATCGTTCCGGAACGCGTCCAGGGTCAGGGAACTGTGAGGAGTTCCCGACAGACTAGCGGCAAGGGCGGGAAGGCGCACGCCGGCGGGCGGAGCGCGCCGGCGCGCGGGCCCGGGTGGCGCAAGTCGCGACGGCGCAGCCGACAGGGCGCTCCGGCGCCCGGGCTCGCGGCCGGGCCCGACGGTCCCGTCCGGGTGCCCGGGGAAGCTCGCGCAGGAGCCCGAACGGACCGGGCGCACCGCGCGTCCAGGAATCCCATCCTAGGAGGACTCATCCATAGTGGGGAGGGCCGCCACTTGACTTGAGCGACAACGGAGGATGCGATGGCAGGGCGTGAGCGGGGTGGCTTCGCGGCGATGAACCGCGAAAAACAACAGGAGATCGCTCGGCGTGGGGGCCGCGCTGCGCACCAGAAGGGCACTGCGCACGAGTTCACGCCTGATGAAGCGCGCGCCGCGGGCCGCAAGGGCGGCATGTCCGTGAGCCAGGATCGAGATCACATGTCCCGTATCGGTCGGGCCGGGGGCCTGAGCTCCCGCTTGAACCTTCGCAGCGGTGACCCGGCACCGTCCACGGATGCGAGCCAGCAGCCTGCCGGTGACCTGGAGGCTGACGACCCACCGGTCGCCTAGCAAGGGCGGCCGCCTGACGGGAAGGTCGTGGCCGCGGAGCCACGACCGACGGGCCGGCAGGGGCAGTCTGGGCTTGTCGGGGCTGCCGACGCCGGTCCACTCGTACGAGATTCAGCTTGGAGAACGCCGTTGCCGGTAGGAGACTTCCAGCCGGGCGGCCCGCATGGCTGCCGTGTGCGGATTCCCCTTCATCAGCCGCGAGGTCCCTCGGGATGATCGCTCGATCGTCATTCGGGACCGGATGCGGTCCCGGCGCCGCCGCAGCGCGCGGGAGCGCTTCTCCATGAGCGTCCCGGTGCGCATCCTGTTCGTCGAGGATTCCCGCGACGACGTGGATCTGGTCCTCCACGAGCTGCGCCGCAGCGGCTTCACGCCCGATTACTGGGTCGTGGAGACCGAGGAGGCGATGCGCCGGGCGCTGGCCGACGAGCGCTGGGACCTGATCATCGCCGACCACGCCATGCCGCACTTCGACGCTCCCGGCGCGCTGGCCGTGCTCCAGCGGAGCGGGCTGGACCTGCCGCTCATCGTGGTCTCGGGCCACATCGGCGAGGAGCAGGCCGTGGCCTGCATGAGGGCGGGGGCCAGCGACTACCTCACCAAGGACAACCTGGCCCGGCTGGTGCCCGCGGTCGAGCGCGAGTTGCGCGAGGCCGCCCAGCGGCGCGAGGCGATGGCGGCGCTGAGCACCAGCGAGGAGCGCTACCGGCTGCTGGTGGAGAACTCCGCCGACATGATCACGCTCCAGGACGGCCGGGGAGTCATCACCTTCGCGAGCCCCTCCGTCAGCCAGGTGCTCGGGTTCCCGCCCGCGAAGATCCTGGGCCGGAAGCTGCGTGATCTGGTCCACGAGGACGACGCGAAGATCCTGGAGGCGGCGCTGGACGAGGTGCTCGCCCACGGCTTCACCCCGCTGATCACGGGACTGCGGTTTCGTCACCGCGACGGTACCTGGCGCATCGTCGAGGGCAGCGCGGTGCGGATGGTCGAGCCCGGCGGCAAGGTTGGCATCGTCACCACGGGGCGGGACATCACCGAGCGCATCCAGTTCGAGGCACAGCTGCACCAGGCCCAGAAGATGGAGGCAGTCGGCCGGCTGGCCGGGGGCGTGGCTCACGGCTTCAACAACCTGCTCACCGTGATCCAGGGGTACAGCAACCTGCTGCTCGACCAGCTCGACGAGAACCACGTCCTCCACCAGGAGGTGGCCGAGATCAAGCGCGCGGCGGACCGGGCCGCGACCCTGACGCAGCAACTCCTGACGTTCGGCCGCAAGCCGGTCCTGAGCCTGCGCCCCGTGGACCTCAACCAGATCATCGGAGCGCTGGTCGCCAGGCTGCGCCAGCTCGCCGGCGAGGGGGTCGAGCTCACGACGAAGCTCGCGGCCGACCTCGCCCCGGTCCGGGTGGATCCCGGCCAGGTCGAGCAGGTGGTCGTGAACCTGACGACGAACGCGAGCGACGCCATGCCGCAAGGTGGCGTGCTCTCGATCGAGACCGCGAACGTGGAATTGGACGCCGCCAGCGCGCGGCGCTGCGCCGTGCAGCCCGGGTCCTTCGTCCTGCTCGCCGTGACGGATACGGGAGCGGGCATGGACGCGGCCACGCAGGCCCGTCTCTTCGAGCCCTTCTTCACGACCAAGGAGCCGGGCAAGGGCCTGGGGCTCGGGCTCTCCAGCGTGTACGCGATCGCGCGCCAGTGCGGGGGCGGCGTCCTTGTCTCCAGCGAGCCGGGACGCGGGAGCAGTTTCAGGATCTACCTGCCTCGCGTCGAGGGTCAAGCCGAGGCGCGGCCGCCGAAGCTGGCTCCCCACCAGGCCCGTGGCGACGAGACCATCGTGTTGGTCGAGGATGATCTGCTCGTGAAGAACCTGGTGCACGACGTATTGCGCAAGAACGGTTACCAGGTGATGGAGTTCGTCAATGGCCGTGAGGCGCTGGCCCGGGTGAAGAGCCACAGTGGACTCATCCACCTGCTCGTCACCGACGTGGTGATGCCGGGCATGAGCGGCATCGAGCTGGCTCGCCAGCTCGCGCCGGGCCGCCCGGAGATGCGCGTCCTCTTCTTCTCCGGGTACACCGATGACCTGGTCGAGCGCCAGGGCGCGCTGCAGCCCGGGCGTGACTTCCTGCAGAAGCCGTTCACCCCGGACACGCTGCTGCGCAGAGTGCGCGCGCTGCTCGATGCGCCGGCTCTCGTCGCGGACGAGGGCGCCGCCCCGCCCGGCTCGCGCGACGACTGAGCCTCGCGCCCGTCGCCGCCGCCTTCTTCCGGCCGGGGCCCCCACGGCCGGGAGGGGGCGTTCTCTTCCCCCTCATGTTGTGGCAGAGTGCGCGGCATGACGATGCCCGACCCCCAGCGCGCGCGGACTCTCTTCGTCACGGCCTTCGGGCGGGCTCCCGTGCCGCCCGGCCCGTGGCGCCACCTGGTCGTGGTGGACGTGCCGCGCCAGCGGCTCGTGCTGCTCGACCGGCAGGGTGAAGGACTCGCCGAGTACCGGGTGTCCACCGCGGCCGCGGGGATCGGCGGCGAGGCGGGCTCGCTCCGGACACCTCCCGGTCTCCACCGCATCCACGCCCGGATCGGCGCGGGCCAGCCCGCGGGCGCGGTCTTCGCGAGCCGCGAGCCGACCGGCGAGATCTGGCGCGGCGAACTGCGCGGCGACGATCTCATCCTCTCGCGCGTGATCACGCTCGACGGCCTCGAGGCGGGTGTGAACCGCGGGCCGGGGCGCGATTCGCTCGAGCGCTTCATCTACCTGCACGGCACGAATCACGAGGCCGCGCTGGGCGAGCCCGCCTCGCATGGCTGCGTCCGGCTGGGCAACGAGGACGTGATCGAGTTGTTCGACCGCGTGGCCGAGGGCGACCTGGTGGCGGTGCTGGGCGAGGTGCCCGTCCCCGACTGGCGGCGCGGGCGCTTCCACTACGCCGGGCTCGGCGGCAGCGGCATGAGCGCGCTCGCCCAGTTCCAGGTCATGCGCGGCGGTGTTGCGAGCGGCAGCGACCGGGCCTTCGACCGTGGCGAGCGCTCCGGCGCTCGCGCGCAGCTCGAGCGCCTGGGCATCCGCGTCACGTCCCAGGACGGCAGCGGGCTCGAAGGTGCGGGAGCCCTCGTGGTCTCGACCGCGGTCGAGCGCGAGGTGCCGGACTATGCGACGGCCCGCCGGCTGGGCGTGCCCGTCGTGCACCGCTCGGAGCTGCTTGCGCGCTTCGTCGCCGACCATCGCGCCATCGCGGTCACCGGCACCAGCGGCAAGTCCACCGTGGTGGCCATGATCTTCGAGATCCTGCGCGGCGTTGGGCGCGACCCCTCGGTCATCACCGGCGGCGACCTGGTGATGCTCCAGCGGCAGGGCCTGTGGGGGAACGCCTGGGCCGGGCGCTCGGACCTGCTCGTGGTGGAGGCCGACGAGAGCGACGGTTCGGTCGTGCGTTACGAACCCGCGGTGGGCGTGGTCCTGAACCTGCAGCGCGACCACCGGGAGATGGACGAGGTGGCCGCGATGTTCCGCGCGTTCCGCGGGCGCGCCCGCGAAGCGTTCGTGGTGGGGGAGGGCGCGAACCTCGCGGTGCTCGCGGTGGGCGCGGTCGTGTTCGGCGTGGGTCCGGCGGCCGGCGTGCGCGGTGTGGACGTGGCGCTCGATCCGGGCAGTTCCGCTTTCACCGTCGAGGACGTGCGCTTCACGCTCCCCGTGCCCGGGCGCCACAACGTCGAGAACGCGCTGGCCGCGATCGCCGCCTGCCGCGCGGTGGGCGTGCCGCTCGCGGGGATGGCGGCGCCGCTCGCGCGCTTCCAGGGCGTGGGCCGGCGCTTCCAGTCGCTGGGCACGGCGCGCGGCGTCGAGGTCGTGGACGACTTCGCCCACAACCCGGCCAAGATCGCCGCGGCCCTCGCGACCGCCCAGGCACGGGCCGCATCTGGCGGCGGGCGCGTGCTCGCCGTCTACCAGCCGCACGGCTACGGCCCCACGCGCTTCCTGCGGCGCGATTTCGTCGAGACGTTCGCGGCCGCGCTGCGTCCCGCGGACCGGCTCTGGATGCTGGAGGTGTTCTACGCCGGCGGGAGCGCCACGCGCGACTTCTCCGCCGCCGACATCGTGGGCGAGATCGCCGCGCGCGGCGTGGCGGCGGAGTTCGCGGAGTCGCGCGCATGGCTGACCGAGCGCATCGCCGGGGAGGCGCGGGAGGGCGACCTCGTCATCGTGATGGGAGCGCGCGACCCGTCGCTCACGCAGTTGGCGCGCGACACGCTGGCGAGGCTGGGGGGCGGGTCGGGCGCCTGACCGGGGCCCCGCGCCGAAGCCGGGACGTGGGTCCGGGCCGCGGCTTGTCGGGCAGATCAGGGCCTCTGGCCATGGACCCGCCGCTCGGAGCGGCGGGCTATTGCTGGTCGCGCACCAGAGACTCAAATGCGGCCAACCGCTCCGGATCCGCCACATTGTTGAAGTAGAAGCATCTGAACATCGCGTAGTCGCGGCGCACGATGGAATCCGGCAGGGAGCCCGCGCGGGCGATGTACCGGTCAAGGGCGGTGGGAACGTCGGCGAATCGAGCGCCGCGACGGGCCAGCTCGGCCATCAGGGCGGGCTCCCAGCGGAGCACGCAGGCGACCTCGCCGTCGAGGTCGACCTCCAGGGGAGAGATGCTGTCCGCCAGGGCGAGCGCCGGCACGACGATCGGATCCAGCCCGAAATTGACCTTCCTCTCGTCGAGCAGGTAGGCGGCCGTGGGCCTCTTCTCGTGTCCTATCCGCCCGCGCTCCGTCAGGGGTTGCCGGGCGATGGCCCGGTCGGTCAGGCCTGTCGAGCACTCGATCGCCACCGGCACCTTCGAGTAGTAGATCACCCGGGTGTCGGCCCCCATGAAGACGGCCCTCACCGGCAGCCCGCGCAGGTAGCGAGCCATGACTTCGCCTCTTCTGCGGAGCTCCCTGCACTTCTCCGGTGCGTAGTAGAGCCTCTCGTTCACGATCCCGTCGACCCAGCCTTCTCCGGAGAACGGATAGGGCGTGCACGCGACTCCCAGCAGCAAGCCTGCCGCGGCCGCGAACTTCGCGAACGTACCCTTCGGCACCAGACGCAGGACGGCAAGCTCGGTGAGGATGAGATAGAAGGGCGTCACGGGGATCAGCAGGCGGGCGAACATGAAGTCGCCGCCCACGCGAACGACGTAGAACGTGTAGGGGAGCGCCAGGGACAGGGCCAGCAGCGCCTCCGTCCTCCATCCCATCGCAGGTCCCGTGGGCTTGCCCCTTCGTGTCCGAGCCGGCAGGGCCGCGAGGACTGCTGCTGCCACGGTGCCCACTGCCAGCACCCAGTACTTGGAGAAGAAGAGCCGAGTGTAGGTCCAGCCCTGCGAGTACCAGGCCAGCGCAGCGGACTTGGCGTAGTAGGGATTGGGGAAGAAGTCACCGTAATACCAGAGTCTCCACGCGATGAGGGGGAGCGACACTGCAAGGAACCCGGCGCCGAAGGCCACGGCCGGCCAGGGCCTGGCGCGTCCGGTCACGAGCACGAACAGGCCCACGGCGACCGCCAGGAGCACGCCGTCCGGCCGAGTCAGCGCAGCCACGCCGAAGATGAACCCACCCCATCCGAGCCGTGACGGTCTCGCGGTTCCGCCGGCGACGACGACGAAACCGAGTACGGCAAGGAACGTGAAGAGCGAGGTCTCCAGCCCGCTGGTGGCGTAGACGTTCCAGTCGGCGTGCACCGCGGCGAGCAGCGCCGCGAGCGGGACCACGATGGAGCTTCCCCCCGATGCCCGCGCACGCTGCAGGCTGCGCAGGCCCAGGAGCAGGATGCTGCCCGCGTAGAAGGCGATTCCCCACGCGACGGACCAGGCCTCCGGGTCGAATCCCAGCCGGATGCCCAGCGCGGCCCAGAGCGTCCACAGGAGGTTGCTGTAGCCCTCGACCCGTTCGCCGGCATTGAACACCAGGCCCAACCCGTGGACGAGGTTCTCGGCGTACCGGAACGAGATGAACGCGTCGTCGCAGATCCACGCCACGTGCCGGGCCGCGATGATTCCCCAAACGACGGCAAGGGTGGCACCTGCAGTGACGGAAACATCGCGGGCAGTGGATGGCCGCATCGCGGCGAGCTTGAGCCAGATGCTCGTCCTGGCCACAGCGAAGCCCCCCCAGGGCTGAAGACGCGGGCAGGTGATGCCCCGGAGCCCGCCGGCTCCGGACTCTCGCTTGCGTCGAGCCCTCTGCTATCCTCAACAGATGGGGGAAGGGCGCGCGCCCGAAGTTTACCTGCATCGCGCCTGAGTGTCACGAGCTAATCCCTCCGGGGTGCCCTGGAGGTCGGACGGATCCAACCAGACCGTCCCGGCAAGGTCGACGTGGCCGGGGCCGACGCGGCCGTTCTACCGCCGGGGACGTGCGTCGGCCCGCCGCCAGCTCACCGGGCCTGGCCTTCGGAATCCGTATGTGAAAGGCGTGCATGAAGCGGGTCACGCAGGGGCGATCTTGGAGCGAAACGCTCTCGGGCATCACCGCCGACGCATCGTCCGGAACCCCCGCACAGCGCGACCGCGACTGGCCGCTGCGGCTGGCACTCGCCGTCTCGCTGGCGATGGCCGCTCACCTCCTGCTCAGCGCGCTCGGATTCAGTCCCACCGACGACGGCTTCATCCTCGCGCAGAGCCGTCGCATCCTGTCCGGGGAGGTCCCCCACCGCGACTTCATCTCGATCCGTCCGGTGGGCTCCGCCATCCTGCACGTTCCCGAGCTGCTGTGGGGCGGAAGCCACGCATTCCTGCTGTCCCGGTTCATCTACTGGCTCGAGGCCGCGCTCGGCTGCTGGTGCTGGCTCGAGATCGCGCGCATGCGCCTGCGGCTGAGCACGGGCGCGCTCGCCTCGCTGCCTCTTCTCGTGCTCGCGTTCATGCTCTCGACGCACGCCTTCCCACCCATGGCATGGCACACGGTGGACGGCGTGTTCCTGGCCTCGCTGGGCTTCCTGCTGGCACAGCGGCCGGGCGCTCGGGGTCGGGCGCTCGGCTATGCCCTGGTGGGCGCCTCGGCGCTCTGCAAGCAGAGCTTCCTGCCGCTGCTGCCCGCGGCGGTGATCCTGAACGGCGATGCGCGGCGCGCCGCCGCGTGGATCGCGGTCGCGCTTCCCGCGGCGGCATACGGACTCGTGCTGGTGGCGCTTGGCGCCGGGCACGACCTGCGACTCCAACTGCTGGCACTCACTGACGTCTGGGAGAGCGGCGTGAAGCCGTTCACGCACCAGCCGTGGGCCCTCGTGGGCATCATCCTCGGGGCGGCGAGCACGATGTGCCTTCGAGCGGGATCCGGGCGCTGGCCGATTCCCCCCGCACTCGTGCGCGCGCTTCCCTGGCTGGGCGCTCTCCTGATGTGGGGCGTGTTCGTCCATGCGGGGCGGCTCATGAACGCCGAGGGTTATGTGTTCATCGATCGCGCCGCGTACATCCTGTTCGGGGCCGGCCTCGGGCTGACGGTGACCACGATGCCCTTCCGCGACGCGCGGCCGCTCGCCGCGATCGCCGCGTTTGCGCTCGCGGTGGCCTGGAGCAGCTCGGTCTCGCTCGGCTATCGCACGCCGGCGCTGGCGTCGGGGCCGTTGGCGCTCGTCGCGGCGCTCGGCCTGCCGTGGCTGCTCGGCGGTCCCGTCCGCGCCGGTGCGACGCGCGCTGCGGGGCTGTTGGCAACGGTGGCGGTGCTGGTGATCGCGGGTCACTGGTGGTCGGCGCGACACGATCACATCTATCACGAGCAGACGGCACCGGCGCTCACGTTCCGGCTGGACGGCGTGCTGCCAGGCGGCGACGGGATCCGGACCAACCGCAACACGTACGCGGCGCTCGCCGACCTGCGCGAGGCCACGCGGCGCACGCATGGCAAACCCTACGCGATCCTCGTGGACGTGCCGGGGTGGTGGGCCTGCGCCGAGCAGCGGAATCCGCTTCCCACAGACTGGCCGCAGTCCATCGAGCTGTGCACGCCGCCGCTGCAGCAGCGCTTCTCGGAGAGTCTGGTGCGCCAGCGGGGGCGCCTGGCCGTGCTCGTGCAGAAGGTCGAGCTTGCGAACGTGCAGGACGGCTTCGCGCCGGTTGCCCCGACGAACTTCTACTACTATGCGGGGACGCTCGCGCGGCAGTTGTACACGAGGACCAGCGAAACGCGCTACTGGACGATCTGCGAGTAGCGTGGCCGGCTGGCTGCGATCGATTCGCGCAGACTGGCGTCCCCGGCCGCGGCCCCCGCCCGTCTCACCCGCCCGGGCGCGCCCCCGGGCCGAATCTCCGCTCGACGTACTCGTCGAGCATGCGCACGAAGTCCCCGGCGATCGCGTCGCCCTTGAGCGTGGCGGCGAGCTTGCCGTCCACGAAGACGGGCGCGCGCGGGTCCTCGCCCGTGCCGGGCAGCGAGATGCCGATGTCGGAGTGGCGGCTCTCGCCGGGGCCGTTCACCACGCAGCCCATCACCGCCACGCGCAGCGTCTCGACCCCGGGGTAGGCCGCGCGCCAGCGGGGGATGCGCTCCTGGATGTGCGCGGTGACGCGGGCGGCCAGCTCCTGGAAGAACGTGCTGGTGGTGCGCCCACAGCCCGGGCAGGAGGTGACCTGCGGGGCGAAGCGGCGGATCCCGAGCGACTGGAGCACCTGCTGGCAGATCCGCACCTCGTCGGCGCGGTCACCGCCCGGCGTGGGCGTGAGGCTGGTGCGGATGGTGTCGCCGATGCCCTCGGCGAGCAGGATCGAGAGCGCGGCGGCACTCGCCACGGTGCCCTTCATGCCGGGACCCGCCTCGGTCAGCCCGAGGTGCAGCGGGTAGTCGCAGGCGGTGCCGAGCGCGCGATAGACCGCGACCAGGTCGCCCACCTCGCTCACCTTGGCCGAGAGCACGATGCGGTCGTGCGGCAGGCCGCAGCGCTCGGCCAGCTCGGCCGAGCGGAGCGCGCTCTCGCGGATGGCCTCGAGCATGACCTCGTGGTCGGGGCGGGGCTCGGGGCGCCGCGCGTTCGCGTCCATCAGGCCCGTCAACAGCGCGCGGTCGAGCGAGCCCCAGTTCACGCCGATCCGCAGCGGTTTGTCGTGCTCGACCGCCACCTCGATCATGCGGCGGAAGTTCTCGTCGTGCCTGCCGCCCACGCCCACGTTGCCGGGATTGATCCGGTACTTGTCGAGCGCGCGGGCGCACTCCGGGTGCTCGGTCAGGAGCAGGTGCCCGTTGTAGTGGAAGTCGCCGACCAGGGGCACGCGCACGCCCCGCTCGTCGAGATGGCGGCGGATCCCGGGCACGGCGGCCGCGGCCTCGCGCGTGTTGACGGTGATGCGCACCAGCTCGGAGCCGGCCGCGGCGAGGTGCGCGACCTGCCGGGCCGTGGCGTCAGCGTCAGCGGTGTCCGTGTTGGTCATGGACTGCACGACCACCGGGTGCGCCGAGCCCAGCGGCACGTCCCCCACGCGGCAGGTGACGGTCGGACGGCGGCCCGAGAGCGCGCCTTCGATGCGGACGAGAGGCATGAAGCGAAGAGTAGGGAGGCGCCTGGAGGGCGTCAACCGCGCGCCAGCCTCCGGTACTTGATGCGGTGCGGCTGGTCGGCCTCGCGGCCGAGCCGCTCGTGGCGGACCTTCTCGTAGTCGGCGTAGTTGCCCTCGAAGAACACGACCTGGCTGTCGCCCTCGAAGGCCAGCATGTGGGTGGCGATGCGGTCCAGGAACCAGCGGTCGTGGGAGATGACCACGACGCAGCCGGCGAACTCGATCAGCGCCTCCTCGAGCGCACGCAGCGTGTCCACGTCGAGGTCGTTGGTGGGCTCGTCCAGGAGCAGCACGTTGGCCCCGCTCTTGAGGATGCGCGCCAGGTGGACGCGGTTGCGCTCGCCGCCCGAGAGGTCCTTCACGCGCTTCTGCTGGTCGGCGCCCTTGAAGTTGAACGAGGCCACGTAGGAGCGCGAGTTCATCGAGCGCTTGCCCAGCTCGATCATGTCCTTCCCGTCGGAGATGGCCTCCCAGACGTTCGCGTCGGGCGGCAGCGCGTCGCGGCTCTGGTCCACGTAGGCCAGGCTCACGGTCTCGCCGATGCGCAGCGTGCCGGCGTCGGGCTTCTCCTGCCCGGTGATCATGCGGAAGAGCGTGGTCTTGCCGGCGCCGTTCGGGCCGATCACGCCGATGATGCCGGCGGGGGGGAGCTTGAACGACAGGTCCTCGATGAGCAGGTTGTCGCCGTAGCCCTTGCGCAGGTGCTCGGTCTCGATGACCACGGTGCCCAGGCGCGGCCCGGGCGGGATGTAGATCTCGATGTTCTCGAGCTTCTCGCGGCCGTCCTCGGCCAGCAGCTTCTCGTAGGCGGCGAGCCGCGCCTTGCCCTTGGCCTGCCGCGCGCGCGCGGCCATGTGCACCCACTCGAGCTCGCGCTGGAGCGTGCGCTGCCGTGCGCTCTCCTGCTTCTCCTCGACCGCGAGACGCTTGCGCTTCTGGTCGAGCCAGGAGGTGTAGTTGCCCTCCCAGGGGATGCCCGCGCCGCGGTCGAGCTCCAGGATCCAACCCGCCACGTTGTCGAGGAAGTAGCGGTCGTGGGTCACGGCGACGACCGTGCCGGCGTACTCCTTGAGGAAGCGCTCGAGCCAGGCGACCGACTCGGCGTCGAGGTGGTTCGTGGGCTCGTCCAGCAGCAGCAGGTCCGGCTCCTGCAGCAGCAGCCGGCACAGCGCCACGCGCCGCCGCTCGCCGCCCGAGAGCGTCGTCACGTCCTGCTCGGGCGGCGGGCAGCGCAACGCGTCCATGGCGATCTCGAGGTGGCGCTCCAGCTCCCACAGGTTGCCGGCATCCATCTTGTCCTGGACCTTGGCCTGCTCCTCGAGCAGCTTCGCCATCTCGTCGTCGTCCAACGGCTCGGCGAAGCGCGCGCTGATCTCGTTCCAGCGGCGCACGACGGCCATCTTCTCGGCCACGCCCTCCTGGACGTTCTCGAGCACGGTCTTCGCCGGGTCGAGGGTGGGCTCCTGCGTCAGGAAGCCGACCGTGTAGCCCTTGCCGAGGAAGGCCTCGCCGATGAAGTCGGGGTCCACGCCCGCCATGATGCGCAGCAGCGAGCTCTTGCCCGCGCCGTTCAGGCCGAGCACGCCGATCTTGGCGCCGTCGAAGAACGAGAGCCAGATCCCCTTGAGGATCTCGCGCTTGGGGGGGACGACCTTGTGGAGGTCCTTCATGGTGTAGATGAAATCGGGCGACATCATGCCTCGCAAGGTGGAGGGACCCGGGAGATCCGTGGGAGAACGCGGCGGGACAGGATGCGGGATGGCGGTGGCGCGCGCAAGGCGGGTATGCTGCGAGCGCCAGGACCGCCAGGAGGTGCAATGCGGGCGACGCGAGCCATCCCCATCCTGTTCCTCGTCGTCACGGTCCTCTGCGCGGCGCTCGATGCCCCGGACCGCAGGGGAGTCGCGTGGGGGTTCGTGGGCTTCGCGCTGGCCGGCGCATTGATCCTCGTCCTCTGGCCCCGCGGCAGGCGGGCGCGCGGGGCGGAGGCCCCGCCCACGGCGCTCGACCTGCTCCGTGCGGGCCTCGTGCTCGGGTTCACCGGCTTCGGCGGAGGGCTCGCGGTGCTCACGCAGGTGGAGCACCGCCTGGTCGGCCGCGAGCGCTGGATCACGCCGGAGGTCTTCCTCGAGTCCACGGCCCTCGGGCAGAGCCTCCCCGGGGCGATCTCGACCAACACGCTCGGCTTCGTCGGCTGGCGCCTCGCCCGGCTGCGCGGCGCGCTCGCGCTCGAGGGCGGCTTCGTGCTGCCCTCGTTCCTCATGATGGTCGCCTTCAGCCTGCTCTACGCACAGCTGCGCCAGTTCGTCGTGGTCGCGGGGATCTTCCACCTGCTCAACCCGGCCGTGGCGGGGATGGTCGGCGCGATGGCCATGAAGCTGGCCGCCGAGCTCGCGCGCGCGCCCGGGGGGGCGCCCGCCGGCCTGCGCGGCCTGCTGCGGGACCCCTGGGCGCTGCTTGTCGCGCTGGGGGCCGCGCTCGGGGTCGCCGTGCTGGGGCTCGGCGTTCCCGAGGTCGTGCTCGCGGCGGGGCTGCTCGGCGTGGTGCGCCACCTGGCGCGGAACTCGGGCGCGCTGGCCGCGCTGCTTCCCTGGTCGCTCGGAGGGCTCGGCCTGGCGGTCGCCACGCAGGGGCCGGTGCGCCTGGCCGTGCTGGGCGAGATGCACCGCCTGGGCGAGCTGGCGACCGTGTTCCTGCGCGCCGGGGCGCTCACCTTCGGTGGGGGCTACGTCATCATCCCCGTGCTCGAGGCCGAGTTGGTGCAGGGGCGCCACTGGCTCACCGCGCAGGCGTTCGTGGACGCGATGGCGCTCGGCCAGGTCACGCCGGGGCCGGTCGTGATCACCGCGACCTTCGTGGGCTACACGCTGGCCGGCCTCGCCGGTGCGCTGGCCTCCACGGTCGCGGTCTTCCTGCCGGCCTTCGTGCTCGTGGTGCTCGTGAGCCTCTCGCTCGACCGCTTCCGCCGCTCGCCCGGGATCCAGGCGTTCCTGCGCGGTCTGCAGCCGGCCGTCGTGGGGCTCATGGCGGCGGCGACGGCGACCCTGGTGCGGCATGGCGTCCAGGATGTGCCCGGGGCCGTCGTGGCGGTGGCTGCGTTCCTGCTGCTCTGGAGGCTGCGCGTCAATCCGATGTGGGTCGTGCTGGGCGCAGGCACGCTCGGCGCCGCCTGGGTGCTGCTGCCGGGCGTCTGAGCCCGGCTACGATCCGGGTTCGGGCGGGCCGGGCGGATCGCCCTGCGGTGGGCCGGGCGATGTTTCGTCCCCCGCATCCCCCGCATCCGCCGGCGACGCCGGTCCCGTCGGCGCCCCGCCTGCGCCCGTGCGCGTCGCGGCACTGCGCCCGCCGAGCTTCTTCGCCGTGGTCCGGATGCGCTCCTCGAGTTCGGTGATGGACTCCTCGGTCCGGCGCAGCTTCTCGGCGTTCTCCTGCGACCATCCGTGCACCTGCAGCGCGAAGTCCTCGGAGCGCGCGCTCCTCTCCATGCCCTCGAGCTTGGCCGCCTGCTGGAGCAGGTGCTCGCGCTGTCCCTTCTTCTGCTCGAGCGTCCCGCGCCAGCGCGCGACGTGGCCCTCCATGCGCGTGCGCCACTCGTCGCGGCTCTTCGAACGCTCCTGGCGCTGCTCGGTGATGCGCGCCTGCGCGGCCTGCCAGGCCTCCGAGAGGCGCTTGCGCAGATCCTCGAACTGGCCGCGCCGCAGGTAGGCCTGGCCGAGCCGGGCCTGCAGCTCCTTCACGCGCCGGATGGCTTCGTAGGGGGCTCCGCTGCGCGCGCACTCGTTCACCTCGGCGACCGGCGCAGCGAGGGCCTGGTAGTCCTGTTCCTGCTGACGGTCGCGCACGCGCTGCAACGCGTCGCGCGCGTGGCGCCAGTGGTCCCAGCACGCGCGGCGGTCGGGACCAACGAGGACCCGGCCGGGAGAGCCCGGCCGCTTGCTCCCCAGCAACGTGCGGACCTCGTTCAGCAGGGCCTCCGCCCTGCGGTAGCCGGCGGTGCCCTGCGTGCCCTGGGCCAGTCCCTCGGCGTCCCGGAGCTTTCCTTCGATGGTCTCGCGGGCCTCGAGGGACTCGTAGCGGCGCGACTCCCACTCGTCATGCCGGGCCTGGCGCGCCTCGGGCGCATCGGGCGGGGCGGCCGGCCCGGCGGCCGGCGGCGCGCCCGCCCTGGCCTCTTCGTCCAGCGCCGGGTCGGGCGGCGCGCTCGCGCCGGTCGTCTCTTCGGCCGGCGCCGGAGCGTCGAACCCCGGAGCGGCCTCGCGGCTCGGTGTGTCGGACACCGAAGACGGGTCCGATGGCAGAGGGCCTGACTCGTCCATGGCCAGAGTCTAGCGCAGCCGGCGCGCTCGCACCGAGCGCCCCCGGAGGGTGGCAGACCCCCCGAAACGAGAGGCGGCACGGGGTGCCGCCTCGGTGAAGCCCGCTGGCTGCGTGTGCCTACCGGACGGGGGCCGCCGGGTGGAAACCGCGCCGGGTGAACCACCAGATGGCCGCGACCAGCAGTGCGATCGGGAGCGCGGGAAGGAGCGCCATGAACAGGAGCGGGATCCCCACGAGCGCCGCGACCACGATCCCCCCGATGAGCAGGACGGGCAGGAAGAGCAGTGCGCCGAGGGCCTTGAACGCGAAGCCCAGCAGCCGGAACGGCAGCAGCACGACCCAGAACACCAGCGCGGCGACGCCGAGAAGCGCACTGACAACGGCGAAGATCACGAATGCCGCAAACCCCAGCGCCAGCAACTCGAACACCTTCCTGCCCTCCGCTTGAGTCCCGGGGATCGGCCCGGCTGCCTCCCGGTCATCCGCCTTCTGCGGGTCCGGGCCCTGGCAGGCCGGGTGCTCGCCTCCGGGGCGCCCCTTCGTGAACACTACTACGGAGCGGGGCCACGCCGGGTTGCACGTTGCCCTGCCGCTGCTAAAGTGACTGCATCCCAAGCGGGTACGCTCGCCGGGCCGGGCGGATGCGTCCCGGGCCGCGAGGAGACCGGCACGAAGACCTGGAGGTTGGGGATGGCAGCCACCCGTATCACCGTGAAGAACGATGGCTCCCTGCGAGTCGAGGGCGACTTCGAGATCGTGGACCCGGAAGGCCGCCTTTTCGGCCTCGCGGGCCGCCCTCACGTGAGCCTGTGCCGCTGCGGCCAGTCGCTGAAGAAGCCGTTCTGCGACGGGGCGCACAAGGCCTCCGGGTTCCGCTCGCAGGTCGTCGCCATCGACCTCGAACCGCCTGCCCCGAAACCCGGATCGTGACACGGAGGCCCCGATGAGACGCCCCGTCCTGCTCCTCGTCCTGGTGTGCCTGGCCATGGCCGCCGCTCCCGCTGCCCGTGCCCAGCGGACCTTCGACGAGGTCGTGATCACGCCCACGAAGCTGACCGATGGCCTCTGGATGATCACCGGGGCCGGCGGGAACCTGCTGGTCTGCGCGGGCCCGGACGGCGTGCTGCTGGTGGACGCCCAGTACGGGCCGCTCGCGGCGAAGATCCTCGCCGTGGTGGACTCGCTCTCCGGCGGCCGTCCACTGCGCTTCGTCCTCAACACCCACTACCACGGCGACCATGTCGGCGGCGACTCGGCCATGGCCGCGGCGGGCGCGACCATCGTGGCGCACGCGAACGCGCGGCGGCGGATGAGCGCGGACCGGTTCAACAAGACCCTGGGGGCCACCACGAAGGCGGTGCCGGCCGCGGGGCTGCCCGTGCTGACCTTCGGCGACTCGCTGACCTTCCACCTGAATGGCCTGGAGATCCGCGTCCTGCACCTGCCGCCCGGCCACACCGACGGGGACGCGGTGGTCTGGATCCCGGGCGCGAACGTGCTGCACACGGGCGACCTGTTCTTCAACGGCACCTACCCGGTGATCGACGCCTCGGCCGGTGGCTCCATCGAGGGGATGCTCCGCGTCCTCGACCCACTGCTGCCCATCGTGACGTTCACGACGAAGGTCGTTCCCGGGCATGGTCCGCTCGCCGACCGCGCCGCGCTGCTGCGCTTCCGGGGCATGCTCCTGGCGGTGCGCGACCGCGTGACGGCGCTCGTGAAGGACGGCCGCACCCTCGGGCAGGTGATGGCGGCGAAGCCCCTCGCCGACCTGGACCGGGATCTGGGGCACCGGCTTCATGACGCCCGAAGCCTTCCTGCAGATCGCCTACCAGGACCTCTCTCGGGAGCCGCCGCCCCCGCTGCCCGACCTCCTCCACGACCACCACCACTGAGCGTCGCGCATGCGCGCGTTCCTGCTGCTCCTGCCCGCCGGCGTGAGCGCGCTCCTCCTGGGCGCGCACTTCCTGCGCCGGGACGATCCCGGCCTGGTGGTCATCAGCCTGGTGCTCTTCGGGCTGCTCTTCGTGCGCCGGCTGTGGGCCGCGCGCCTCGTGCAGCTCGGACTGCTCGCGGGCGCGCTCGAGTGGCTGCGCACGCTGGCGGCACTGCTCCCCGCACGACGTGCCGCGGGCGAGCCCTGGATGCGCCTGGCCGCGATCCTCGGCGGGGTGGCGCTGCTGGCGCTGCTGGGCGCGGCGCTCCTCGAGACCCGCAGGCTCAGGGAGCGCTACCGCGGCCCCCGGCCCGCCGGGCGGGTCGGAGGAGCCCGCTGAGCCGGTAGCCGCTTCCACCCGCCCGGGGCGGCTGGAACCTCAGGCGTCGAGGCGGACGGAGCAGCGACCGAAGCGGCCGAAGGCGAAGCTCAGCCGGGCGGGATGCGCGCGAGCCGCCAGCACGTCCCGATGGACGTAGAGGGCGATCCCGCCGGCGTCCAGGCACTCATGCCCGGCGGGGTCTTCCGGGATCTCGAGCGACCCGACCGGGCCGCGCTCGACCGTTCATCAGCCGTGCATGATCGCCTGGAGCGAGACATACAGTGCCCCGCCCCGGGCGGCGATGTACTCCCGGAGTTCCTCGGACTCGAAGCGGGCGTGTCGCATGGCGGTCAGCATACCGGAAACCGCGGGGTGGGGCGATTCCCATCCGGGTCGTGCGCTCCTTCGTCTCCGGTCTAGGCCCGGCCCTGACGACATGGCTGCGCGCGCCTCACGCTTTCCCACTGGATGGTGGGATGCACGATGCCGAAGCGCTCAGAAAGGTCGTGAGCGATGCGCGAGGTGAGATCGTCGTCGAAGGTCGCGCGGTCCGTGACGAGGTGTGCCGTGAGCGCGGTCTCGGTGGTGCTCATGGCCCAGATGTGGAAGTCGTGCACGTCGACGACGCCCGGCACGGCCTCGAGATAGCCCCGGACCGCCACCGGGTCGATCCGGCCGGGTACGGCGTCCATGGCCAGATCGAGCGACTCCCGCAGGATCCTCCAGGCACCGACCACGATGAGCGCGCTCACCAGCAGGCTGACGACAGGGTCGAGCCACGGCCAGCGGGTGAAGACCATGGCCACGCCGGCGAGGACGACTCCGAGGGAGACGGCTGCATCCGCCACGAGATGCGAGGCGGCGGCGCGCACGTTCAGATCGTCGCGACGGCCACGTCCCAGGAGCCAGGCGCTCAGACCGTTCACGAGGATGCCGAGCGAGGCCACGGCGATGACCGTGGGCGCGGCGACCGGCCCCGGATGACGAAGCCGCTGCACCGCTTCGAGCGCGACGGCGCCCACCGCGATCAGCAGCACGACGGCGTTGGCCAGCGCCGCGAGGATGGTGGAGCGCCGCAGACCATAGGTGCGCCGGGTGCTGGGCGCGCGTCGGGCCAGGAGGATCGCGCCCCAGGCGAGCAGCAGGCCGAGCACGTCGCCGAGGTTGTGACCGGCGTCCGAGAGCAGTGCGAGGGAGCCGGACCGGAACCCGAACACGACCTCGAAGACGACGAAGGTGACGTTGAGCCCCACCGCCACGAGGAAGGCGGTGCGGACCCCGTCCGCGGCGGGCGGATGTGGATGGTCATGCGTCATGTCGTCCTCGCGGCCGGCGCGCCGCCCGCGGATTCACGCGGTCGCTCCGGACAGGATCTCCTTCAACTGTTCCACCGAGGGCACGCGTCCGGCGAACTTGAGCTCGCCATCGACGACGAGCCCGGGCGTGGACAGGATGCGATAGCCCAGGATGACGTTGAGGTCGGTGATCTTCTCGAGCTCGCAGTCGAGCCCGAGCTCCTTCACGGCGCGCTCGGTGTTCCGGTAGAGCCGTTCGCAGTTGGCGCATCCGGGGCCCAGGACCTCGATCCGGGTCATCTTCGTCTCCTTTCGGAAGAGCCCTCCGGACGGCGGAGGGCCCCGCGTCACATCAGCCAGTTGAACAGGTAGCCCACCAGGACGATCCCGACCGTGACCACCCCGAGGAACACCGCGATCAGCGCGGGTTTGAGCACCTTCCGCAGGATGATGGTCTCCGGCAGCGACAGCGCGATCACCGCCATCATGAACGCGAGCACCGTCCCCAGCGCGGCGCCCTTCTCGAGCAGGGCATGCACGACCGGGATGATCCCGGCCGCGTTCGAGTACATCGGCACGCCGATGAGCACGGCGAGCGGCACCGACCACCAGGCCCCCCGGCCCATGATGGACGCCATGAAGTTCTCGGGCACCCACCCGTGGATGCCGGCGCCCACGGCGATGCCGATCAGGACGTAGGGCCAGACCTTGCCCACGATGTCGCGCACCGCCTCGAGCCCGCGGCCCAGGCGCTCCTCCCACGTCGTCCGGTGTTCGGGCAGCCCGGCCTCGCCCGCGTCCATCTGATAGACCCAGGGCTCGACGTGGCGCTCGAGCCGCAGGCGACCGATGACCCAGCCCGCGACGATGGCCACGGTCAGGCCGGTCCCGAGGTAGAGGGCCGCCACCTTCCAGCCGAACAGCCCGAACAGCAGGGCGAGCGCGACCTCGTTCACCATGGGGGCCGAGATCAGGAAGGAGAACGTCACGCCCAGCGGGATGCCCGCGGTCAGGAAGCCGATGAACAGCGGCACCGCCGAGCACGAGCAGAACGGCGTCACGATGCCGAGGGCGGCGGCCAGCACGTTGCCCACCGACTCGGCCTTGCCCGCGAGGATGGCGCGCGTGCGCTCGGGCGTGAAGAACGAGCGCACCACGCCGACGCCGAACACGACCAGCGTCAGGAGCAGGAGCACCTTGGGTGTCTCGTAGACGAAGAACTCGACCGCGCTGGCGAGGTGCGTGCCGGCGTCGAGCCCCAGCAGGTCGCGCGTGAACCACGCGGCCGCCTGCTGGAGCGCGCCGTAGAGCGCGACCCAGAGCAACAGGGCGCCCGCCAGGGAGAGGAGCAGGCGCGGAAGCCGCGCCGGGGGCCTGCTCATCGGGGTCTCACGCCGCCGGCTCGCGGAACCAGCGCCGCCGCAACCACAGCGCCACGTTCACCAGGCCGATCAGGGCCGGCACCTCGACCAGCGGCCCGATCACCGCCGCGAAGGCGGCGCCGTGGTGGATGCCGAAGGTCGCGACCGCCACGGCGATGGCCAGCTCGAAGTTGTTCGAGGCGGCGGTGAACGAGAGCGTCGCCGACTGCGGGTAGCTCGCGCCCACCCGCTTGCTCATGAAGAACGAGACCATGAACATGACGACGAAGTAGATGAGCAGCGGGATGGCGATGCGCACCACGTCGAAGGGCAGCTGGACGATCTTCTCGCCCTTGAGCGAGAACATCACGACGATGGTGAAGAGCAGGGCGATCAGCGTGATCGGGCTGATCTTCGGGATGAACCGGCGCTGGTACCAGTCCCTTCCCTTCGCCCGCAGCAGCGCGAAGCGCGTGATGATCCCGGCCAGGAACGGAATGCCGAGGTAGATGAAGACGCTCCGGGCGATCTCGGCCATCGTGATGTTCACGGCCACGCCCTTCAATCCGAGCCAGCCCGGCGCGAGCGTGATGAAGACGTAGGCGTAGAGCGGGAAGAAGAGCACCTGGAAGACCGAGTTGAAGGCGACCAGGCCCGCGCAGTACTCGCTGTCGCCCCGGGCCAGGTCGTTCCAGACGATGACCATGGCGATGCAGCGCGCCAGGCCGATCAGGATGAGCCCCACCATGTACTCGGGCTGGTCCCGCAGGAAGAGCACGGCGAGGCCGAACATGAGGATCGGGCCGACCACCCAGTTCTGCACCAGCGAGAGCGCGAGCACCCGCCCATCGCGGAAGACGCGGCCCATCTCCTCGTAGCGGACCTTCGCCAGCGGCGGGTACATCATGAGGATGAGCCCGATGGCGATGGGGATGGACGTGGTGCCGGCGTTGAAGCGGTTCAGGAAGGGCACCAGGCCGGGGAACCGCCAGCCACCGCCGACGCCGACGGCCATGGCGAGGAAGATCCAGAGCGTCAGGTAGCGGTCGAGGAAGGAGAGCCGGCCGGTGACTCCGGCAGGGGAGGGCTCAGGCATGCGAAGGTCCGCTTCGGCGGGAGGGCGCGCGCGCGGGCGATGCGCGCCGGGCCCGGCGGGCGGGGCGGGGTGCCGCGACCTGCGCGAGACGCGACGGCGCCCGCCGGGCCGGTGGCAGGGCGCACAGCGCCTCGACCGGGACGGCCTTCACGCTGCGCAACCGGCGGCGGTCCTCGAGGATGCGGGGCTCCCGGTCGAGCGGCCCGCGCAGCAGGGCCAGCACCGCGCGGGCGTAGGGGTTGCGCTTCTCCGTGGCGAGCGCGTAGTGGCTCCAGCGGCCGTCGCGCCGGTCGGCCACCAGTCCCGCGACCCGGAGCAGCGCCAGGTGCTTCGAGACCGTGGAGGGAGCGAGCCCGAGCACGGCCTGCACCTGGCAGACGCACAGCGGGCCGGCCTCGAGCAGCTTGAGGATGCGCGTGCGGGTCGGGTCGCCGGCGGCCTTGAGCGCCGCCTCGAGCTCAAGCAGCATGGCCGTCCTTCCATTTCGCCATGTGACGAAATGTAGTATCATGGCGCGTGGCCGTCAAGCGGCTCCGGGTTCGCCGGGCCGTCCGTGCCGCCGCGGTGCCCGAGATCGAGAGGCTGCTCGAGCCCCGAACGCCGAGTCCAAGGAGGATCCCAGTGACAGGTCGCACCGGACGCACCGCGCTGCTGCTCGTGAGCCTGGTGCTCATCGCTGCCGTGCCCGCTCTCGCCCGCAAGGCCCCGAAGCCCGCGCCGCCCGCCGCGCTCCCGCGCCTCCTGGACCTGGGCGCGACGAAGTGCATCCCGTGCAAGCGCATGGCCCCCATCCTCGAGGCGCTCAAGGTGGATTACGCCGGCGCCGTGGACGTGCAGTTCATCGATGTCTGGCAGAACCCGCAGGCCGGCAGGCCGTACGGCATCCGGCTGATCCCCACGCAGATCTTCTTCGACCGGGCGGGCCGCGAGCGGTTCCGGCACGAGGGCTTCTACGCCCGCAAGGAGATCGAGCGGATCTTCAAGGACAGTCTCGGCGTGGCCCTGCGCCCCGCGGCGAAGTAGCGGGACCGGGGGACGCGTGGACGTCCTGGAGGGTCTGAGCGAGCAGCTCGCCTCGGTCATCGCCCACAGTCCCGCGCTGGCGCCGCTGGCCGCGTTCCTCGGCGGCGCGCTCACCGCGCTCAACCCGTGCGTGCTGGCGATGGTCCCGCTCATGGTCGGCTTCTCGGCCGGCCTGGTCGGGCGTGGCGCGACGGGGCGCCCCTGGCGGCGCACCCTGGGTTTCTCCCTGCTCTTCGTCGGGGGCTTCGCGCTCGAGCTGGCGCTGCTCTTCACCGTCTTCTCCGGCGCGACGGCGGTCCTGAGCGCGCCCTGGTGGCGCTACGTGCTGGTGGCCGTGTGCGCCGTCACCGCGCTGCACCTGCTCGGCTGGCTGCGCCTGCCGTCGATCCCCCTGCCGCCGGCCGCCGCGCGGGCCGCGGGCGCGCTGGGCGCGCTCACGCTCGGCTTCGTCTTCGGGATCGTCTCGCTGCCGTGCACGGGGCCGGTGCTGCTGCTGCTGCTGGCCCTGGTCCCGCGGATCGGCGCGGCCGCGGCGGGCGGCCTGCTGTTCGCCTACGGGCTCGGGCACTCGCTGCTGCTGCTCGTGGCCGGTACCTCGGTCGGCGCGGCCGCGGCGCTCGCCCGCCCGGGCCGTCTCCAGACCGCGACCCGCTGGGTGCGCGTGGTCGCGGCCCTCCTGATCCTCGCGGGCGGGGCCTGGTTGTTCACGCACTGAGGCGCCCGCCGGCCGGACCGTCTCCTGCTCCTTCACGGACTCCGACGCCACGGCCGGCAGTCCCGGGCCGCGCAGCCTGATCTTCGTCGCTGGCGCAGCGGGGGTCTCTGCTATCATGCCGCCCGTCCCGCGCTCCGCGGCCGACGCCAGGCCGGGTCTCGACGAGCACGGATGAGCCTGGGGAGGTGCATGACCTTGAGTGCCGCACCGGATGACGGCCCGGCGGCGGGCCGGGCCCCTGCGGCGGCGCGCGCCGCGACCGTCCGGTCCCTGCAGCAGGGCCGCGGATCGGGCACCCGCAGCGCCGCGGTGTTCCGGCTCACGCGCGCCGAGGAGCGCCGCCTGCTGTCCGCGGCCCGCGGCGGGGACCGCAGGGCGCTCGACCGGCTGCTTCGGCTGCTGAGCGGGCCCGTATACCGCTTCGGCCGCGGCTTCTGCGGCGACCCGCACGATGCCGAGGACGTGGCGCAGGTCACGCTGGTCGCGCTCGCTCGCTCGCTGCGTGACTTCCGCGGCGAGTCCTCGCTCACGACCTGGGCCTACACGGTGGCGCGCAACGCCTGCACCCGGCACCGGCGCCGCGGAGCGCACACGCCCGCGCGACTCGAGTCGCTCGACGCCGGCACGCCCGCCCGCCCGGGCGCGCTCCAGGTCGCGGACCCGCGCGGGGATCCGCACCGGGCGCTCGAGCGCACGGAACTGCGCGACGCGCTGCGACGGGCCATCGCGGCGCTGCCGCCCTCGCAGCGCGAGGTGCTCGTGCTGCGCGACGTCGAGGGATTGCCCGCGAAACAGGTGGGGGAGGCCCTGCGGCTCTCGGAGCGCGCGGTCAAGTCACGGCTCCACCGCGCCCGTGTCGCCCTGCGCGACATGCTCGCGCCGCACGCGCCGCACGCGGCGGCGGCCCCGCGCTGCCCCGACACGGCGCGGCTCGTGAGCCGCTACCTCGAGGGCGAGCTCGACCCCGACGCGTGCGCGAAGCTCGAGACCCACGTGAAGAACTGCCCGGACTGCGGCGCGACCTGCGCGACCCTGAGGGACGTGCTCGTCACCTGCCGCTCCTGGGGAGGCGAGAAGCTGCCCGAGCAGGTCCGCGCGTCGCTCAAGCAGGCCATCCGGCAGGTGGCCCGGGCGGGATCCTGAGCGCCCGCGTCACGACCGAGGTCCCGATCCGGGAGGAACGCATGTCCAGTCGCTCGAAGACCGACCGCCGGCGATTCCTGAAGACCGTCGGCCTGGCCGGGGTCTCGTCGGCGCTCGTCGCGCCGGCGCTCTCCGGCGCCCAGCTGCCCACGACGGCCGCGCCACCCGCTCCGGCGGCGGCTCCCGCGCCCGCCGACCTGGCGAAGGCCGCAGGCGCCGCCCGAGGTCGGCGAGGACGCACGCGCCCTCGCCGGGATCATCGAGCGGCGCTGCGGCCGGCACCTCTCGAAGGAGCAGCTGGAATCCATCGCGCGGGACTTCGACGGCGACCTCAAGGCTCTGAAGCGCATGCGGGAGGTGAAGCTGGGCAACGGCGACGAGCCCGACTTCACCTTCCGGGCGTAGGCAGGAGGAACGGCCATGGAAACGCAGGCACGCGCCGTCCCGCAGACGCCGGACGCACTCGACGAGAGCGTCTTCTTCCTGTCGGTCTCCGAGCTCGCGGAGCGCATCCGCGCGAAGCGGCTGAAGCCCACCGACCTCGTGGCGGGCTGTCTCGACCGGCTCGAGCGGCTGGGCCCGAAGTACAACGCCGTGGCCGCGCTGATGCGCGGCGCGGCGATGGACGAGGCCCGGGTGGCCGAACGCGAGCTGGCGCGCGGCCGGGATCGCGGGCCGCTCCACGGCATCCCCTATGGCGTGAAGGACCTGCTCGCCACGAAGGGCGTGCCCACCACCTGGGGCGCCGAGCCGTACCGGGACCAGGTCTTCGACTACGACGCGACCGTGGTGCGCAGGCTGCGCGAGGCGGGCGCGGTGCTGGTCGCCAAGCTCGCGATGGTCGAGCTGGCGGGCGGCATGGGCTACAACCACGCGAACGCCTCGATCACCGGCCCGGGTCTCACGCCGTGGAACACGAGGTTCTGGAGCGGCGGCTCCTCGAGCGGTCCCGGCGCCGCCGTGGCGGCGGGCCTCGTGCCCTTCGCCATCGGCTCGGAGACCTCGGGCTCGATCCTCACGCCCTCGGCCTTCTGCGGCGTGACGGGCCTGCGGCCCACCTACGGGCTCGTCAGCCGGCACGGCGCGATGGCCCTGTGCTGGACGCTCGACAAGCTCGGGCCGCTGGGGCGCACCGCCGACGATTGCGCGCTCGTGCTCGCCGCCATGGCGGGGCCCGACCCGCTCGACGAGAGCGCGGTCGCGCGCGGCTTCGCGCACGTCCGGCCTGCGCCGCTCGGTGGCGCGAGGAAGCCGCGGCTGGCGGTGCCGAAGGGCGTGACCGAGAAGGTGCAGCCCGCGGTGCGCGCGAACTTCGAGGAGGCGCTGCGCGTCCTCGGCGGCGACGTCGAGCTGACGCGCGACGTCGAGTGGCCCGATTTCCCCTGGGGGCCCGCGGTCGGGACCATCGTGGGGGCGGAGGGCGCGGCCGCGTTCCTCGACCTGCTCGAGTCGGGCCGGGTGCAGCAGCTCACCTGTCCGGCCGACCGCGCGGGCGGCTACTCCTCGCTCCTGCTGCCGGCGGTGGACTACCTGCAGGCGATGCGCCTGCGGCGGCCCATGAAGCTGGCGGTGGCGCGGCTCTTCGAGCGCTTCGACGCGGTGGTGGCGCCGACGCGCGCGAGCGTGGCCTACCCGGCCGACCGCAACTTCGAGGACGCCTACCCCGGCGTGAGCGGCGGTCCCGCGCTGATCGCGGCCGGCAATCTGTGCGGGCAGCCCGCGCTCGCGCTGCCGGACGGCTTCGGCGAGAATGGGCTGCCCACGTCGTTCCAGCTCATGGGGCCGGCGTTCTCGGAAGCGCTGCTGGTGCGGATCGGACACGCGTACCAGCAGCGGACGGACTGGCACAAGCGGCGCCCGCCGGCCGCGTGAGCGGCGCGGGCGCCCCGGAGGCGTCGTACGCGGTACCCGGCGGCGCGGCATCGGGCTGCGTCGCCCATCCAGGAAGGAGAGCCGAGCCATGCGGAAGACGAAGTGGACGATCGCGCTCGTCGCGGCGGTGTGCGCGGTGCTGGCGCTGGGCTGTGCGGGGGATGTCGGCAAGCAGGTGATGGCCAGCCCCGAGCTGCAGGCGAAGGTCATGGACATGATCAGCGCGAGCCCGTCGACGGCCGGCGGCATGGTGGACCGGCTGCTTTCGAGTGACAGCACGCGCGCGCTGGTCATCGAGAAGCTGGTGAGCAGCGCGGGCGGTGCGCAGGCGGTGATGGAGGTGGTCGCGGGGAACCAGACCCTCATGGACGGCGCGCTCAACATCGCGATGCAGGATCCGGCCATGAAAGAGCACGTCATGACGCTCTTCCGGGGCATGAGGATGGCGGGCGCGAAGTAGCGCCGGTGCGTGTGAGGCGCGTGCGGGCGGGGGAACGCCGGCCCCGCCCGCGTGGCCCGCGGGGTCGTCCTCGATCAGGCCGTGGCGGGGGCTACTTCTTCTGGAAGACGTAGAGCCCGAAGCCGAGCGTGTCGCGGCCCCAGTGCTCGTAGGCCTCGCGGTGGCGGCGGCTGCGCTTCCACATGGTCTCGGCCTCGGGGTCCTCGGGGTGGCCAGCCGCGTACTCTTCGACCGCGCTGGAGCGGAGCCCCTCGTAGCGGTCCCACTCGTCCTCGGTGCTGACGGCGGTGCAGATCGGGACCAGGCCAGCCTCCTCGCCCGCGCGCACGTTGCGCGGGTGGTCCAGCAGATCGTCCGGGCCGAGGCCCAGGGCGGCGAGGTAGTCGGGGTGGGGGCGCCGCCGCCAGAAGTGCTCACCCACCAGGACGCGTCCGTGCGGCCGGACGATGCCGGCCAGCGCGCGCAGCGTGTCGCGATAGCCCCCGTAGGCCTCGGTCGAGCCCACGCACAGCGCGGCGTCGAAGGAACCCGGCTCGGCCGGGAAGTCGCAGGCGGGCTGCTCGTGGAAGGCGAGGTCGGCCTGCGGCCCGCGCGACCTGGCCCGGACGCGCGCGTCGGCCACGAACGCGGGGTTCACGTCCACGCCCACGCCGCGTGCGCCCCAGCGGCCCGCGAGCCGCACCAGCATCTCGCCCTTGCCGCAGCCCACGTCGAGCGCGCGGGCGCCCTGCGGCAGCTCGAGCATGCAGAGCACCTGGTCCACCTTGGGACCGCTCAGCGGGCTGAGGAAGACGTGATCCCGGTGGGCGATCGTGGTGAAGCGGAGCTGGTCCGTCAGCGTTGCGGTGGAGGGAGTCATCCGGTGCGTCATGTTGGACGAAGCCGGGGGCTCGCGCAAGGGAGAACCTCGAGGCGCCTTCCCCCATGCAAGTGACGCGCCGTTCCCGCGCGACGCAGGACGCACCGGGAGCAGCGCGAAGCCCCCGGCCGGAGGAACCGGGGGCTTCGTGGCCGCGTTTCGTGGGGGAATGGCCTACTTCTGAGCCGGCTGCTTCAGGTTCGCCTCGATGTGCAGGCTGATGGCCACGTCCTCACCGATCATCAGGCCACCCTGGTCGAGCGTCTTGTTCCAGTTGATGCCGAAGTCCTTGCGGTTGAGGGTCGTGGTGGCGTCGAAGCCGGCCTTGGTGCCCCAGCTCTGTCCGCCCACGCCGACCTCTCCCATGCCGAGGAATTCGACCTCCAGCACGACGGGCTTCGTGACGCCGTGCATCGTGAGGTCGCCCGTGACCTCGTACTTGTCCTTCCCCGCGGGCGCGACGCTCGTGCTCTTGAAGGTCAGCGTCGGGAACGAGTCGGCAGCGAAGAAATCCGTACTCCTCAGGTGCGCGTCGCGCGTCTCGTTGCCGGTGAAGATGCTCGCCGCCGGGATCGTGACCTCGACCGAGGAGGCCGCAGGGGCGCTCGGGTCCATCACGATGGTGCCGCTGAAGTCCTTGAACTGCCCCGGGACCTTCGAGAAGAGGTGCCGGATGGAGAAGCCCACCTGCGAGTGGGGCTTGTCGATGTCGAAGGTCAGGGGCGCGGCCGAAGCCGCGGTGGCGAGGCTCACCAGAGCGAGCGCCAGGGCGACGGGGATGGGTCTCACGGGTGGAGCTCCTTTCGTCGGGAGTGCGGCCGACGCCGGACGGCGGCAGAGGTGGGATTGGCGGGGCGCCGGCCCTGTTGGGTCGGCAGGTCGTTTGGCCGCGGACCGGCGCCTTCGCTGTCTGCTGCCCACTATGATGAGGGCCGGGGCCGGGCGATTCGGCCCACGAGGGGAGCGACGGTCGGGGGGGGCGCTCTTGACCGGGGCCTGACCCGCGAAGGCTCCTGCCGGGACGGCGCACGGGGAGCGCGCGGGTTGTGGCGGCCGGGGCGGAGCCGCTAGCATCTTCCCCCCATGACCGACTTCGAGAAGGCCCCGCCCGAGATCCGCGAACTCCTCGGCAAGCGCATCAGCCAGCTCGGCCTTCGCCTCGAGGGCTCGCCGGTCGAGCGTTTCGTGCACCAGCTCTACCGCGAACTCGAGCGCAAGGGTCTCAAGCACTTCCGCCCGGTCTGCTACCTCACCGACGAATGGGGCTGTCCCGACGGACAGCCCGTGATCGGCATCCCGTTCTATCTCGCCGATCCCGGGCTCGCGCGCCTCGAGCGCCAGATGAACGACCTCGAGGACGAGCGCGAGATCATGATGTACCTGCGTCACGAGGCCGGGCACGCCTTCAACTACGCCTACCGGCTCTTCATCACGCCCGAGTGGCGCCGGCTCTTCGGTCCGTTCAATCGCCGCTATCGCGACGACTACCGGCCGGTCCCGTTCAGCCGCAAGTTCGTGCGTCACATCGCGGGCTGGTACGGGCAGAAGCACCCCGACGAGGACTTCGCCGAGACGTTCGCGGTCTGGCTCACGCCCCGCTCGCAGTGGCGGGTCCGCTATAAATCATGGCCCGCGATACGCAAGTTGAGGTATGTTGACCGCATGGTGCGCCGGGTGCGTGCCCAGGAGCCGGTGGTTTCGACCGGGGACTTCGCCGTCCCGGTCGAGAACCTCAAGGTGACGGTCGAGCAGTTCTACCGCCGGCTCATGCGTGAGAGCGGGGCGGGGGTGAAGGTGGCGCTGGAGGCGGATCTCAGCGACCTGTTCATTCCCCAGGGCCGCCGACGCAAGGGCATCCGCCCGGCGTGGGAGCTCGTCGAGGAGCATCGCAAGGTGCTGACCGACAAGATCACGTACTGGACCGGCGTGCGACGCCCGGTCGTGCGTGCCCTGGTCGAGCACATCGTGCGCGCTTCCCGCGATCTCCGGTTGTTCGCAGACACCGCCCGCGAGGCGGATTACCTCGTGGAGTTGACCGCGTACGGCACCACGCTCGCCATGAACTACCTCACGCGCCGCCGCTTCGAGCAGAAGTAGGCCGGCGCAGGGCCCCGAGGGACGGGGTCCGCATGCGAAGGCGGGAACGCGATGGCCAAGCTGCGGATCGGCGTGCTGTACGACTACTGGTGGGGCGAGGAGGAGGAGCGCGCCGAAGGGACCCGCCCCAAGCGCAAGACTCCCGACGAGGACGTGCAGGCCGTCTACGAGGCCCTCAAGGAGGCCGGGCACAGCCCGGTCTTCCTGCGCCTCGACGGCACGCGCGAGAGCCTGGTCGAGCTGGCCCACTCCGAGACCGACCTGATCTTCAACCTGGTCGAGTCCTTCGGCGGCGACGACACCCAGGACAGCGACGTCGCGGGCTTCCTCGAGATGCTGCACCGCCGTTTCACCGGCACCGGCTCGCAGGGGCTCCACCTGGCACAGGACAAGGCGCTGGCGAAGAAGATCTTCGCCTTCCACGGCATCCACACGCCCTACTTCGCCACCGTGTTCCGCGGCCGCACCGAGCACGCGCAGGACATCCAGTTCCCGGTGATCGTGAAGCCCGCGGCCGAGGACGGCTCGATCGGCATCCACTTCGGTGCGGTGTGCATCTCGATCAAGGAGCTGATGGAGCGCATCGACTACATCCACGCCGAGTTCAATTCGCCGGCGCTCATCGAGGAGTACATCGAGGGCCGCGAGCTCTACGTCGGGGTGCTGGGGAACGAGAAGCCCGAGGCGCTGCCGGCGGTGGAGCTGGACCTCTCGAAGCTGCCGCAGGGGATGCCGAAGATCGCCGGCACCGAGGTCAAGTGGGAGGAGGGCACCGAGGCCTACGAGAAGACCAAGGCCTTCCTGCCCGCCGATCTCGACGAGGACCTGCAGAAGAAGCTGAGCGACACGGCGGTGCAGGCCTTCCAGGCGCTCAAGCTGTGCGACTACGGGCGCATCGACTTCCGGCTGGCCGCCGACGGCGCGCTGCACGTGCTGGAGGTGAACCCCAATCCCTACCTGCACGCCGACGCCGAGTTCGCCATGGCGGCGAAGAAGGCCGGGCGCTCCTACGCCGAGCTGGTCGGCGAGATCGTGGACCTGGCGCTGGCGCGCTACCCGAACGGCGGCGTGTAGCGGCACCGGGCGGGTGACGACCGGGCCCCCGCGGGCGGCTGCGCCGGCGGGGGCCCGGTCCGTCCGGCGGGCGCTGGCGAGCGGGGGGCGTGGCCTCGAAGAGACCTTGTCCCGATCAGGATGCTTCCGTTTCGGGGACGCCCGACGAGATTTCTCTTGACAGGATTTCGCGTGCGCACGCCGCCGCCCCGGCGGACCGGCTGCAGCAGCCCGCCACGACGCGCCAGGTGCGCGTTGGCGGCATCCGTTCTTCCACGACGAGACTGAAACTCGCGCTGCTCCTCGTTGTGCGCGCAGCGGGGCTCTCAGAGCGCCGGAAACGGGCGTGGTATCCATAGGAAGTTCCGCCCCCGTGACCCGCCCCCGCGGAGTCACCCGCCGTGAACCACTATTCGCTGACGCACGTTCCCGATCCGGTCCTGCTGCGCGATCTCCGGTCGCTGCTCGCCAGGGAGCGCGCTACCACAGCCGAGCTCCTGGCCCATCTGGCCGAGGTCGACGCCCGGCGGCTGTACGCGGCGGCGGGGCACCCCTCGATGTTCGCCTGGTGCGTCGAGGAACTGCACCTGTCCGAGGACGCCGCGTTCAAGCGCATCCGGGCGGCCCGGGCGGCCCGGCAGTTCCCGGCCGTGTTCACCGCTGCTGGCCGACGGGCGGCTGCACCTGAGCGCCGTGGTGATGTTGGCGGCCTACCTGACCCCGGAGAACGCGGAGGAGCTCCTCGCAGCCGCCTCGCACCAGAGCAAGGCGGGGATCGAGCACCTCCTGGCCGAGCGGTTCCCGCGGCCGGACGTGCCCGACCGAATCGTGGGTCTCGGCCCTTCGCCGACCGTCGAGCTATCCGCCCCGGGACGGATCGGGTCCACGGACGAACAACTGTCCCCGGGGACAGTTGAAGCGAGCGGAGCGCGGCTGGCCCCGGGGCCGGTCGCGCCACCCGTAAGGCCAGGCATGGCACCGCTTGCGCCGGGACGCTACGGGCTTCAGTTCACCGTCGCGCAGGGCACGTACGAGAAGCTGCGCTACGCCCAGGCCCTGCTTGGACATTCGGTCCCCTCCGGCGAGCTGGCCCAGGTGCTCGACCGCGCGCTGGATGCCCTGATCGCCCGGCTCGAGCGGCGGAAGGTGGCGGCGACCGGCCGCCCTCGGGGATGTCGACCCCGGGCGAGTGCCGACGTCCGCCACGTACCCGCCGAGGTCCGGCGCCAGGTCTGGGCAAGAGACGGCGGCCAGTGCACGTTCGTGAGCGCGGCCGGACACCGCTGCCCGGCCCGCACCCGGCTCGAGTTCGACCATGTCGAGCCGGTGGCCCGGGGCGGCCGGTCGACGGTGAAGGGAGTGAGGCTGCGGTGCCGGACCCACAATCAGTACGCGGCCGAGTGCGCGTTCGGGGCCGGCTTCATGAGCCGGAAGCGCGAGGCGGCACGGCGCGCGGCGGAAGAGACGCGTGCGCGCGCGACCAGGGAAGCCGAGGAGGCGCGTGCGCGTGCGGTGGCGGAAGCCGAGGAAGCGCGTGCGCGTGCGGTGGCGGTGGCGGAGGTCGTGCCCTGGTTGCACGCGCTCGGACTGCGCATGGACGAGGCGCGCCGTGCGGCCGCACGATGCGAGATAGCCTTGGATGCTCCGCTCGAGGAGCGGGTGCGACACGCGTTGCGGTGCTCTGGCAGGCCCTCGCGGCGGTGCGTCGCGCACACCCCGCAACCGGTGCCGTGACCGACTCCGGCGGAGGACCTACCCGTCCGTCTCCGCCGCCAGTGGCACCGCCGTCTCGCCGCGCGACACGACCACCGCCGCGGCCAGGTCGCCCGTGACGTTGAGCGTGGTGCGGCACATGTCGAGGAAGCGGTCCACGCCGATGATCATGCCGATGCCCTCGGCGGGCACGTGCACCAGCCCGAGGATCATCACCACGACCGGGATCGAGCCGGCCGGCACGCCGGCGGTGCCGATGCCGCCCAGGATGCAGATCAGCACCACCATGATCTGCTGGGCGAAGCCGAGGTGGATCCCGTAGAACTGGGCGAGGAACAGCACCGTCACGCCCTCGAAGAGCGCGGTGCCGTTCTGGTTCGCGGTGGAGCCGATGGTGAGCACGAAGCGACTCACGTGCGGCGGCAGGTGCAGTTCCTCCTCGGCCGCCAGCAGTGCGGTCGGGAGCGTGGCGTTGCTCGAGGCGGTCGAGAACGCGGTCAGCATGGGCGCGCGCACGCCGCGGAAGAAGCGCCACGGACTCATGCGGCCGAGCCAGGCGACCGAGAGCGAGTAGACGCCGAACTGGTGGATGACGAGCCCCAGCAGCACGACCAGCACGTAGGCGCCAAGTTGGTACAGCACGTCGATCCCGAGCCGGGCCGTCAGCGTGAAGAGCAGGCAGGCGACGCCGATCGGGGCGGCCTGGATGACGAGGCCGAGCAGCTTCATCGTGACTTCGTAGAGCCCCTGGAGTGCGCGCTCGAACGCGCGCGCCGCCTCCGTCTTCGTGAGCGTGAGCCCCACGCCCAGGAAGAGCGCGAAGACCATCACGGCGAGCATGTCGCCCTCGCCCATGGCCTTCACGATGTTCGCGGGCACGAGGCCGACGAAGAAGTCCATGCCGCCGCCGCCGGCGAGCGAGGTCGCGGGCGCCGGCACGGAGGTGGCCTGCGCGGCGAGCCGCGCCTTGAGCGCGGGGGAGAGGCCCTCGCCGGGGCGCAGCGCGTTCACGAGCCCGATGCCGATGAGCACCGCGATCGCCGAGACCGACACGGTGTAGACCAGGGTCTTGAGCCCGATGCGCCCGAGGCTCTTCATATCGCCCAGGCCCGCCACGCCCAGCGCCAGCGCCGAGAGGATGAGCGGGATGACCAGCATGAAGAGCAGGCGCAGGAAGATGCGGCCGGCGGGCTCGGTGACGTACTGGACGAAGCCGGCGAGCCGCGGCGAGTCGCCGGCGAGCAGGTTGGCGGCGACGCCGAGCACGATGCCGAAGAGAAGGCCCGCAAGCATGCGGACCGGAAGGCCGCGGCGCATGGGGCGGCAGTATGGGAGAGGGGGTGGGGCGGCGCAAACGGCGAGGCGGCGCGTGTGGGCCGCGGCAAAGCGGGGATCGAGACGCCCGCTCGGGGCGCGCGACGGCCCGTCAGTTCAATCGGTAGAGCACCTGCCTTTTAACTCGACCACGCTAACCGCCGCCCGAGCCGAGAATTCGTTGGAACGCAAGCGCCCCCGTGGGTTACCCGCGCGGGGGCGTTCCCGCTCTGAGGCCCCGAGAGGCCCGGAATTGACCCCAGAGGACATCGAGAGTCACCCGAATCGTCACCCGCGAAGGCTCCCTGCCTGCAGGCCAGGTTGCCCGAGAGGCATCGCGTGCCCGCATGGGACAGAGAAGTACCTCACTTGCCGGGTTTCGGTTGGTGCTAGATTCGGATTCGCTCTGACCAGAAGCCCACCCGGAGGCCGCCCATGAAGCGCTACCTTCCCGCCGCCCTACTGCTGCTCCTGGTTCCATGTTGTTCCCCGTCCGACGACCGCGCAGTCCTCAAGGAGACGTACTACTTCGCAAGGACCCTTGGATCGGACACGACCTCCTTCGCTGATTTCGAGAAGGAGATGAAGAGTGACACGGCGGCTTGGGCGGGGGCCCGCAGAACCTGGAAGGGCACAAGGGTTGCCCTTAGTGCCACTCTCGGTGAACTGGGCTACGGCACCGGCCCATTCCGGTGGCAATACGGCACCAGGGAGAAGGCCGCCCTCTCACAGTTCCAGCGAGACCTGGGCATTCAAGCAACCGGCCAACTGGACAGCCTCACGGTGGCGAATCTCGCCAGGGCCGGGAACGCCTTGAGAATCAATGACGTCGTACTGCCCGACCTACTGGTGAATCAAATCGACTACATGATCTTCGCCCGTAAGCTTCCCCTCCAGGTAGACAGCCGCTGCTAGACTCTCCCGGGTCACGGGGAGGGCGCATGAAGAAGGCGCGGTTCACGGAGTCGCAGATCGTGGCAATTCTGAAGGAGGGCGAGGCCGGCCTGACGGTGGCCGAGATCGCCCGCAAGCACGGGATCAGCAAGAACACGTACTTCAACTGGAAGTCACGCTACGGCGGAGCGACGGTGTCGGATCTGAGGCGGCTGAAAGAGCTCGAGGCCGAGAACGCCAAGCTGAAGCGGATGTACAGCGAGCTGGCGCTCGAGAACGCGGCGATCAAGGACCTGCTTCACCGAAAACCGTAACGCCGTCCGCGAAGCGAGAGGCCGCGATGTTCCTGGTGGCAGAGCACAAGCTCTCGGTGCTGCGAGCTTGCGCCATCGTGCGGTTCTCGAGGGCGGCGTACTACCGGACGCCACGCGCTCCGCTCGAAGCCGATGCCGAGGTGATCACGGCACTCCAAGCCATGGTCGAGAAGCATCCGCGTCACGGCTTCTGGAAGTGCTACCGGCGCATGCGGCGTCAGGGGCATGCATGGAACCACAAGCGTGTGCACCGCGTGTACTGCGCGCTCAAGCTGAACCTGCCACGCCGCACGAAACGGCGGCTGCCGACCCGGCTGCGCCAGCCGCTGGATGCGCCGGCGACGCTGAACACGGTGTGGGCGCTCGACTTCATGTCGGATGCGCTGTACGGCGGTCGGAAGTTCCGCACGCTGAACATCATCGACGAGGGCAACCGCGAGGGGTTGGTGATCGACGTCGCGTTCTCGATCCCGAGCATGCGAGTCATCCGTGTGCTCGACCAACTGGTCGCGACCTACGGCCGGCCGGGAGCACTTCGAATGGATAACGGCCCGGAACTGATCTCGGAGGCGCTGGCCGAATGGTGCGGGCAGCGCGGCATCACGATGCACCACATCCAGCCGGGCAAGCCGGACCAGAACGCCTACATCGAGCGGTTCAACCGCAGCTACCGCGAAGACGTGCTCGATGCCTACCTGTTCGGATCGATCGAAGAGGTCCAGTCGATCAGCGATGACTGGCTGGAGGACTACAACACCGAGCGGCCCCACGACAGCCTCGGCCAGGTGCCGCCACGGACGTTCTTGCCGAGGCGAAATCCACCCCGGGAGTCCAGCTTCGAACTGTCTACTTGACGGGGAAGCTTACGGCTCCACGTAGTCAGGCGGATTCCTAGCCCACACGTGACTCAGGGGCAGCGTGGCTGCGAGGTGAACCCCGGAGACCTCTCGCCTGGCGCGAACGAGCTCAAGGCAGCAGTGCTTAAGCTTTGCATCGTAGCCGCACCTGCAGGGGTCGTTTCGCCCGATTGGTCTTCCGTCTGTGGGCCAGCGCATGGGACGGAGGATGTCATATCGCGCTAGGCTGGTTCAAAATGGGGCCCTTTCCGTACGCCAATGGCCGTGCAGTGCGACTGCCGCGCCAGAAGGAGTTGCAGAGGCGTCGACGGCCACCCTTTTGGGACGGATGACGGTCCCGGTCTTGTGGCCCGTCGCCCCCCGCACCCAACCCCGGATCGCTGTCTGGTCGCGTTCGCGTGCCTGGCGCTCAGGTTTCTGGGGCGTGGACCCAAGACCTCGCAGGAGTCGGCCGACATGCGCGGGGTGATGGCGCACCTTGAACCGGCGGCGGGCGACCTCCGCGACCCGTGGGCAGGTCCACAGTTCGGTGGACCGAGCGGCGATTGATCCCGAGTTTGCGCGCCACTTCGACCGGCGCGAATCCCTCACGCAGCAACTTCCACGCTCGCAGCCGAAGCTGTTCCAGAGGCTCCGGGCTTTCGTGCGGACCAGGCGGTCGCTCGGCGCATTCGAGGCCTCCGCTACCTCGCGGACTTCGCCTTGAGTTGGCCGATGGAGATGGACTGCGCAGGATCCCGGTCTAGTCGAGCCTGCCGGACTTCTGCAGCGCCAGGTTCAGGTTGCGCTCGGCGGCGGCGTAGTGCGGATCGATCTCGAGAGCGCGGCGCAGTTGTTGGATTGCCTCCTCGAAGCGACCCGTCTGGGCAAGGACAATGCCGAGATTGTTGTGGGCCTCGACGTAGTCGTGCTTCAGCCGGATCGCCTCGCGATAGTGCGAAATGGCCTCCTCGAGCCCGCCGTGGGCCGCCAGGGCAACGCCGAGATTGTTGTGGGCCTCGGCGTAGTCGTGCTTGAGCCGGATTGCCTCGCGATAGTGGGAAGTGGCCTCATCGAACTGGCCCTGGGCCGTCAGGGCAGTGCCGAGATTGTTGTGGGCCTCGGCGTAGTCGTGCTTCAGCCGGATTGCCTCGCGATAGTGAGAAACGGCCTCATCGAGCTTGCCCCGGGCGGCAAGGACGATGCCGAGATTGTTGTAGGCGACCTCGATCCGGTGCGGGAACTTCTGGATGGTGTCCGTCCACAGCGTCTCGGAGTTCTTCCACACGCCGCAGCGCGTCCAAGTCTGGTAGAGCGACAAGGGGAGCATCGCGATCAACACCGCGCCGATCACCAGGCGCGCGGGCCTCCCGGCCTGCCCGGGCCGAGGGCGCTCGTCGAGCCACCAGGTCAGGCCCAGCAGCAGCCCGATGTAGGGCACGTAGGTGTAGCGATCCGCCATCACCGCCTTGCCGACCGTGAAGAACTGGAGCACCAGCAGGATATTGATGAAGAAGAACGCCCAGCCGAACAGCACCGGGCGCAGGCGCCGGTAGACGAACAGCAGCGCCGGGAGGGCGACCAGCATGACCACCAGCGCCCCGTAGAATTCCGGGCCGATGCCGCTGCCCTTGTCGGGGTAGGGATAGACGGCGGACAGGCCGACGGGAACGAACAGCTTGAGCACGTACATGAGACTGCCGTACGAGGCGAACAGCAGCTTCTCGAAAAAACTCCAGGTGCCGACCGGGGCGACGGCCCCAACCGCCTGCTGGGCCTTGAGGGTGAGCCATCCGGCGCCGATGGACAGCGCCAGAAGAGGCAACTTCTCCAGGACCAGCCGGATGCGGTCGGTGCGCCGGAAGAAGTAGTCGAGCGCGAGCAGCGTGAGCGGGAACACCACCGCGGCCGGCTTGGACGCCAGGGACAAGACGAAGGCCGCGAGGCAGACCGCGAACCAGGCCCAGCGCCGGCGTTCCAGGTAGCGCAGGTAGGCGATCAGGCCGAGGAGATAGAAGAGCGTGTAGAGCACGTCCTTGCGCTCGGCGATCCAGGCGACAGATTCGACGTGCATCGGGTGGATGCCGAAGAACAGGCTGGTGGCGGTCGCGGTCCAGAACCGCCGCCGGGAGAGCATCCAGACGAACGCGAAGACGAGCCCGGTGTTCGCGAGGTGGAGCAGCAGGTTGAGCCAGTGATAGGAGGCTGGCTGGTAGCCCGAGATCCGGTAGTTGAGCGCCAGGGACAGCACGGTGAGCGGATGGTAGTTGCCGCCGAGGGGCGTCATCAGCACGTCGACAGCGTGGGGACGAGCGACGAGTGGGTTCTCGGTTACGTAGACATCATCGTCCCAGTTGGTGAAACCGTTGCCGAGGCTCGGGAGGTAGACGATGAACGTGAGCACCAGGATGCCGATCACCGCGAGACTCGGGATGTGGCGGTTCGCGGGGGGGGCGCCCCGCGGCTTGGCGCGGGCGGGCTCGACTCGCTTCTTGGTCATCGTGAGGGTCTCGAGTGCGATGGTGCGGGCCGGGCTGGGGCTCGTGCGCGAGTGGAAGACCCGGCCTTGCTCATGTACGGCCTCCTGGCCCGAGCGGGCGGGCGCTCGGGGCTCCGAGGCGTGCGACTGCCCCCCGCGGGGGCGTGCGACATGACCGACGACATGATCGAATCAGCCCCGGCCGACCTGGCCGAGCCAGTTGCCAGAGTGTAGTCGCGGAACGTCCACCCACCTAGCGCGCGATGCGCTGTACCTGGTCTTCGGAGTCGGAGAGCTCAGTGATCCTCCGCCTCCTCGATCAGATGCAGCAGCACCTGCCCGCCCTCGGGGATGCTCGCGACGTCGCCGGGGATGAGCGCCAGCGCGTTGGCGCGGGCCATCGAGGAGAGCACGCCCGAGCCCTGCGGGCCCGAGAGCCGCGCGTGCAACCCGCCGCCTTCCTCGCGCGCGAAGACCCGCAGGAAGTGCAGCCGGTCGTCCCCGGCCCGCCGCGTCCACGGCGTCTCGAGCGTGCCGCTGCCGCTCCGGGCGGAACAGGCGCGCGAAGCCCATCATGCGGCGCAGCAGCGGGCGGACGTACTCCTCCATCACGAGCATCGCGGCGACGGGATTGCCGGGGACGCCGAACACGGGCTTGCCGCCGAGCCGCCAGAGCCCGAGCGGCCCGGCGGGCTTCTGGGCGACGCGCCAGAAGACGCGCTCCGCGCCCAGTTCGTCGAGCACGTCCTTCACGCAGTCGTACTCGCCCATCGAGACGCCGCCGGTGGTCACGATCGCGTCCGCGGCGGCGGTCGCCTCGCGGAGCGCGCGCGCGACCTCTTCGCGGCGGTCGGACACGCGCGGGAAGGTCACGGGCAGCGCGCCGAAGGCCACGGCCTGCGCGCGCACGGCGTGCAGGTTGGCGTCGCGGATGCGCCCCGGCCCGGGTGGCTCGGCCACGTCCACGAGTTCGTCCCCGGTGGTGATGATCGCGAGCCGCGGCCGCGGATGGACGGAGACCGTGGCGCAACCGGCCACGGCCAGCAGGCCGATGTCCGCGGGCCGCAGGACGTCGCCCCGCGCGATCACGCGGGCGCCGGTCGCCAGGTCCTCGCCCGCGAGGCGCACGTTCGCGCCTTCGCGCACGGGCCGGCGGACCTCGACGGCGTCGCCGGCCGACTCCGTGCTCTCGACCGGGACCACGGCGTCCGCGCCCGCGGGCAGCGGCGCGCCGGTCATGATCCGCAGCGCCGTGCCGGGCTCGACCGCGCGCGCCGCGACGTGGCCCGCGGGCACGTCTTCCAGCACGCGCAGGCGCGCGGGCGTCTGCGCGGTCGCACCCGCCACGTCCGCGGCGCGCACGGCGAAGCCGTCCATGCCGGAGTTGTCGAACGGTGGCGCGGGGTCGGCGGCGAGCACGTCCGCGGCCGCGACCAGTCCGAGCGCCTCGTCGAGCGGCACGCGCCGGGCGGGACTCGTCACGGCCGAGTCCAGCACGCGCTGCAGCGCCTCGCGGTGGGTGAGCATCGTGTCTACTCGATCACGCGGCGGTGGAGGAAGGACCAGTGCCGCCAGGACTTCGGCATGTGCGAGCCGATCGAGGCGACGGCGGTGGCGGCGAGGTAGAACTCGAGCCGCGCCGCGGGGAACAGCGCCCCCAGTCCGAGCAACGCCAGTTTCAGCAGGACCGCGACGCCGTTGCCCTGGTACAGGTACGCGCCGCTCTTCCAGAGGTCCACGCCCAGCAGCAGCAGCCCGCTGGCGATCGTGAGCGCGATGGCGGAGGTCAGCGCCGGCTCCGGGACCGAGTAGGCCACGCCGCCGAGCACGAGCCCCATCGCCACGACGTGCACCGTGCGCGCGGCCACCTGCACCGCGCGCAACCCGCGGAACGTGCGCGGGGGGCGGGGCGCGAGACGCTCGCGCAGGCTCCCGCGTTCGGCTGCGGCCCCGGCTGGCATGGTCAGACGCCGATGCCCGGCATGCGCGGCATGGTGATGCGCTCGGACGTGGTCTTGCCCTGCGTGAAGTTCATGAGGTAGTCGGGGCCGCCGGCCTTCGAGTCGGTGCCCGAGAGGTTGAACCCGCCGAAGGGGTGCACGCCCACGAGCGCGCCGGTGCAGCCGCGGTTCAGATAGAGATTGCCGCAGTGGAACTCGTGCTTCGCGCGGTCGATCCGCTCGATGCTGGTCGAGTAGACCGCGCCGGTCAACCCGTAGCGCGTGTCGTTGGCGATGTCCAGCGCCTGGTCGAAGCTCGTGGCCTCGATGACGGCCAGCACCGGCCCGAAGATCTCCTCCTGGCCGAGGAACGAGCGCGACGTCACCTGGTCGAAGATCGTGGGCGCGAGGTAGTGGCCCGGGCGGTCGAGCGCGTGCCCGCCCAGCAGCAGCCGGGCCTCCGCCTTGCCCCGTTCGATGGCCTTGAGGATGCCGGCGTGCGCCCTGGCGTTCGCCACCGGCCCGGTGAAGACGCAGGGGCCGTCCCACGGGAGCCCGGCGGGCAGCGGCTTCGTCTTCTCGAGGATCGACGCGACCAGGCGGTCCTTCACGGCCGCGTGGACGATGAGGCGCGAGCAGGCCGAGCACTTCTGTCCCTGGAAGCCGAAGGCCGAGCGCACCACGTCGCTCGCCGCCGCGTCCAGGTCGGCGGTCTCGTCCACGACGATGGCGTCCTTGCCGCCCATCTCCAGGACGAAGCGGGTCATCCACCGGCGCCCGGGCTCGGGCTTCGAGGCGATCTCGTTGATGCGCAGGCCCACGTCGGCCGAGCCGGTGAAGGAGACGAAGCGGACCTCGGGGTGCGTGACCAGGTAGTCGCCGACTTCGCCGCCGGGGCCGGGCAGCAGGTTGATGACGCCGTCGGGCACGCCGGCCTCGCGCGCCAGCGCGACGAAGCGCGCGGCGATCACCGGCGTGTCGGAGGAGGGCTTCAGGAGCACGGCGTTGCCGCTCACCACGGCGGCCATGGTCATGCCGGCCAGGATCGCGAGCGGGAAGTTCCACGGCGCGATCACCGCGCCGACGCCCAGCGGGATGTAGTAGAAGCAGTTGTCCTCGGTCGGGATCCGGGTGAGCGGCTGGTACTGGAAGTGCTTGAGCGCCAGCCGCGCGTAGTACTCGCAGAAGTCGATGGCCTCGGCGATCTCGGCGTCGGCCTCGTACCAGTCCTTGCCGATCTCGTACGAGAGCAGCGCCAGGAAGTCGAACCGGTCGCGGCGGATGAGCGCGGCCAGCTTCATCAGCGTCTCGGCGCGGATCTCCGGGTCGGTGCGCGCCCAGGACGCGAAGGCCTTCCGCGCCTCGGCGATGGCCTCGTCCACGTGGGCGCGCGTGCAGCTGGCGGCCCGGCCGACCACGCGGTCGGGCAGGGCGGGGCAGAGCGAGACGATGCTCTTCGCGGTCTCGACGCTGCGGCCGCCGATGAGGGCGGGGTGGTAGCCGTCGAGCCCGCCCTCGAGCGCGGCGATGGCCCGCTCGGCCGCCTTGACGTTCGCGTCCAGCGAGTAGTCGCAGATGGGCTCGTTCTTGAAGCGCGTGCAGATCATCCTGGGCCTCCCGTGGGAATGACGCGGCCATTCTATCCCACGCCGCATCCGTCTGGCACCCCGCCGCGCGCCCTGAAAACCCGCGTGGGTTGTGGCATACTCCCCGCCGCGAACATCGGCTCACCCTGGAGTGCGCGGAGACGACATGGAGCCCATGGAACTCAAGGAGATGAAGGCGGCCCACCGGGTCCTGGCCGCGCTCGACTACCCGCCGGGCGAGGTCGAGCGCGGCTACGCGAACCGGACGCTGCACGTGGACCTGGGCGCGAACACGATCGAGGCCCGGCCGGTCACGCAGTACATGAAGGACTTCTTCACCGGCGGCAAGGGGTTCGACCTCTACCTGATGTGGAAGTCCGTCCCCGGCCCGATCCCCTGGGACGACCCGCGCAACGGGCTCTACTTCTCCGCGGGGCCGCTGGCCGGAACGCCGTATTTCTCGGGCTCGGGCAAGTGCCTGGTCACCGGCATCTCGCCGCTCACCAGCTCCGTCATGGACTGCAACGTCGGCGGGCACTTCGGGCCGCTGCTCAAGTTCGCCGGCTTCGACGCCCTCGAGGTGCGCGGCAAGGCCTCCGAGTTCGTGATGCTGGTCATCGACGGCGACGCGCACCGCGTCACGCTCGAGACCGCGCCGCACGAGGCGCTCGACTCCTACGACGTCGCCAGCCAGCTGCACCGCATGTACGCCCGCACGCCCGCCGAGCTGCAGGACATCTCGGTCGTGTCGGCGGGCCGGGGGGCGCTCCACACGCTGATCGGCTGCATCAACATCTCGTTCTACGACTGGAAGCGCCACGAGCCGCGCCTCAAGCAGGCCGGCCGCGGCGGACTGGGCAGCGTGATGATGAACAAGCAGCTCAAGGCGATCGTGGCCCGGACGGCGAAGAACCGTCCGCGCTGGGCGATGTCGGTGGAGGCGCCATGAGCCCCGGAGGGAATGGCTCCATGCCTACGGTGATCGTTCCGGACGTGCTCGGGGTGGACGCCATCGTGGACCGCTGGGGCGCGGACCCCGAGTTCGCCGTCGAGATGCTGCAGGACGTCCAGAAGCACTACCGGCACCTGCCGAAGACCGCGCTCGAGCGCATCGCCGAGCGCACGCACGCCGACCTGGCGCGGCTCTACCACATCGCCACCTTCTTCAAGGCGTTCTCGCTGACGCCGCGCGGCGAGACCACGATCCAGGTCTGCACCGGCACCGCCTGCCACGTGCAGGGCGCGGCGCGGGTGCTCGACGCCTTCGGCCGCGAGCTGGGCGTGAAGCCGGGCGAGACCACCGCGGACCAGAAGTACAGCCTCGAGGGCGTGCGCTGCCTGGGCTGCTGCGGGCTGGCGCCGGTGGTGACCTTCGGAGCGGAGCTGGTCGGCGGGGTGGACTCCTCCAAGGTCGGCAAGCTGATGCGCCGGCACCGCAAGACCGGCTCCGTGGTCGCGCGGCAGGCGAGCGCCGCGGCGGAGGACGCCGATGCCTAGGGTGACCCTCGAGAACCTCGACACCCTGGCGCGCGAGGCCCAGCGGCGCCACGCGGGCTGGAAGTCCATGCTCATGGTCTGCGCCGGCACGGGCTGCGTCTCGGCCAAGTCGCTGCCCCTGCGCGATGCCTTCCGCCAGGAGCTCGAGCGCCGCGGCCTGCAGGACGAGATCAAGGTCGTGGCCACGGGCTGCAACGGCTTCTGCGCCCACGGGCCGATCTGCGTGGTCCAGCCCGAGGGCGTGTTCTACGAGCGCCTCAAGGCCGAGGCCGTGCCCGAGCTGATCGAGTCGCACTTCGTGAGGAAGCAGCCGCTCGAGGACTTCCTCTACCGCTCGAGCGGCGGCGAGAAGACGGTCCCGCTCGAGAAGGACATCGAGTTCTTCGCCAAGCAGCAGTGCATCGCGCTGCGCAACCGGGGCCGGATCGACCCCGAGGACATCACGGACGCGATCCGCACCGGCGCGTACCAGGCGCTCGCGAAGATCCTGCGCGAGGGGCTCGACGGCGACACGCTCGTCCAGCGACTGGTCCGCTCGGGGCTGCGCGGGCGCGGCGGCGGCGGTTTCCCCGCCGGCGTCAAGTGGAAGTCCTGCCTCGAGGCCGCGCGCGCGCAGGACGTGCGCCCCTTCATCGTCTGCAACGGCGACGAGGGCGACCCGGGCGCCTTCATGGACCGCAGCATCGTCGAGGCCGACCCGCACGCCGTGATCGAGGGCATGCTGATCGGCGCGCGGGCGCTCGGCGCCACCGAGGGCTTCGTCTACATCCGCCACGAGTACCCGCTGGCGCTCCAGCGTCTCATCCGGGCGCTCCAGCAGGCCCGCGAGTGGGGCCTGCTGGGCAAGGACATCCTGGGCACGGGGATGGAGTTCGACATCACCATCCACCGCGGCGCCGGCGCCTTCGTCTGCGGCGAGTCCACCGCGCTCATGGCCTCCATGGCGGGCCGCGCCGGCGAGCCCCGGGCGAAGTACGTGCACACCGTCGAGCACGGCTTCCGCGACCTGCCGACGGTGCTCAACAACGTCGAGACCTGGGCCAACATCCCGCAGATCGTCCTGAACGGTCCCGAGTGGTTCGCCGCGATCGGCACCGGCGACGTCTCGAAGTCGCCCTGGGGCGGCAGCAGCGGCACCAAGGTCTTCTCGCTGGTCGGCAACATCCGCAACTCGGGTCTGGTCGAGGTGCCGATGGGCATCACGCTGCGCGAGATCGTCTTCGACATCGGCGGCGGAATCCCGGACGGCAGGAAGTTCAAGGCCGTGCAGACCGGCGGCCCCTCGGGCGGCTGCCTGCCCGAGTCGAAGCTCGACCTGGCGGTGGGACTTCGACACGCTGGTCGAGGCCGGCTCCATGATGGGCTCGGGCGGCATGATCGTGCACCCAAGACTACCGTTTCGCCATCATGCACGGCCACGGAGCTGTCAATTTCTTTTTTATCAATAGTTGGGGATTGCTTTTGTGTTGCTGAAGCGGAAGATGCTACTGGTACTACGTTACTGACAATTTGTTTCAGTTTCATAATCACCAAGCCGTTGGCATTGACTCTGGGAGTGACATCCAGGGTAACACCGGTATCTTTATATTGAATGGTATTGGATACGGCTCCATTGTTAATAGCACCACCCAGAGGGATCGTGGTACTGCCGGTTGATATGGGGACTTGTTGACCCACATTTATTTTTGCTTTCTGATTATTTAACACCATTAACGAAGGTGAAGAAATAACGTTGACATTTCCTAATGACGCCTCTGCACGTAAAAGCGCTTTCACCGAGCCCGCATTATAAAACATGCTAAGACCGCCGGTTGATGCTGCTGCTGCTGCTGCTGCTGCTGAGGGAAGACTACCTATAAATCCCGTGGGTTTATCGTCATTATTTAAATACCAGGCGATACCATACTTTAAATTATCCTCTAATTTGACCTGCACGACTGTGGCATCAATCAAAACTTGTAGCGGCATTACATCCAGTTGGTTAATAATCGGCAAGATGACTTCGTAGTCTTGCGCAGAGGCCACGATAATCACTGAATTATTGGGTTCATCGGCAATGATATTTACCTTGCCGACATTGGCGACTTTAATATCTCCAGAGTCCACTGCCTCCCGATGATTTTTCATCTGACTTATTTACGGCGAACGCTCCCAGATTGCCGGATGGCTCATTACCTGCCGATGACTTTTCATCAGACTGTGTAAAGGCTAGGGATCCCGGAGTGCCGGACAGCGTATTACCAGTATTGCCGGTATTGCTCGCATTCGACATTGATGAAGCTGTTTCTCCAGGCGCAACCTTGGCTGATTTGGTTTTTTTGGCACCCCCTGAGAAAATTGCATTCAAGGTATCTGCCAATTCCCCGGCATCAGCATGTTGCACTTTATAGACATTTACACCACCGCCCGAAGCCGTATTGGCCTTATCCAACCTGAATACCCAGTTTTCAATATCATTCAGATAGTGCGCCTGACGGGTAACCGCCAAGACCGCATTTAAGCGATCTATCGGTAAAAACTCAAAAAACTCTGATTTGTCGCCTTTACCTTTTGGATGAAAAACCGTTTGTAACTCTTCAATCATGGTGTCAGGATCAACATGGGCCAATGGGAATAAACCAAATGAACGCCCCTTTAATAAATCAATATCAAAAGTGCTGACTAAATCCATTACCCTCGCGATTTCATCGGCTGTTCCCGAAGCCACCATAATATTGCGGGCGGGATCTACATTGAGTATGGTTTTTTCATGCACCAAGGGTTTCAAAATATCGGCAATTTCCTGCACGGCGACGTTTCTAACCGGTATAACCCGAGTTTGATACCCTGATCGACTACTTGACATATCGGAAATAAATAAGGCATCTGCCACAGGCTCAATATGATAAATCTTGCCATTCTTAACCAAAGCCGCATTGTTCATCCGCAGAACCATTTCCAGGGTAGGCAGTAACTCTTCTTTGGTTAAGGGTTCAGTGGTTTGTAACGTGACCTTGCCGACTACTTTGGGGCTTAATACGTAGTTTTGCCCGAGGATATCGCTCAAGATCACTTTTGCCACTTCGCCAAGGTCGGCATCATCAAAGTTAAGACTGTATGAACCCGTACCCGTCGAGGGCGTTTTTCTGTTTTGCGGCGTGGTACCGGATACAAAACGGTCAGTCCCCGGATACAGCTCACTTTTTGTTTGTTTCGATCCGGCAGCGGGTGGTTTATTTTGCATTTGCTGAAAAACCACATCCGGTTGCTCCCTTGTTACTGAATCTAACGACCTTTTTGCGCTAAGTTGAGGGCCCATTAACTCACAGCTTCCAAGTGATAAGCCTATAAGCAAAAAGCAGGAGGCCGTTGTTACTTTTTTAAAGTTACTCATTATTATTCTCAAATTCCCCTTCTGCAGGTTCGGGTTCGGGTATCAGGTCGGGTTGTAGTTCTGGTTGTGGTTGGGGTTCAGGATCAGTTTCGGTTTCGGGTTGTGGTTCGATTTGAGGGTTATAAGGCATTTTTGGTACATTTGACTTCTTGGATGGATCTTTCGGTTTTATTTTTCGGAGCAGTAATTCCTTTTGCTGACTACCTTGCTTAAGGACGGCTCTGTCCTCAAGTATTTTATCCAGTTTCCAGCCATCAAGATCTGCGCCAACACCAATTCTTCGATGGTTATCTTTCGCAACTTTTGATGTAGAGCGGCTAAATAATGCAGATAAGCCTTTTTTTGTCGTATAGACGCCGCTCAATTGCCAATCAAAAGGTTTTACCACCGCCACATTCTGTGCTTGCGCTTCTTCAGGGCTCGGTTCAGCTACAGGTTTTCTGCCTTTAATAAACAGTGGCCTGGTAACCAAATCGGTATAACTTTCTTCCGACTGCCCTGTCAGCTCTATGCTCGGCATCTCGTCGTGAGATTTTTTTGCATCCACTGAAGTTATTGAGGTCAGAATCTTTTTTTGTGTATGGGCTGCCCAGAAAGATTCTCCAAAAATAATCAGTGAGAACACGGCGCAAACTGAAGCGAGCACAAAGATGAATTTACTGTTCATTCTGCTTGTTTTCTCATAAAACTGACGGCCTGAAAGTTAACGTTCAATTCATTGCTGGCTTCGATTTGGCGTGTCAATCTATTCCTTGATCCACGCATAGGTCTAATATCAATCTGATCGATAATAATTAAAGGAGTCGATGTTTCTATCTTATAAAGAACAGCACGCAAGGTTTCGCTATTTCCTGTCATTCTCACTCTGACGGTTATCCGGCTAAATTTGTCTTTATCATTATCTGGTGGAAGTGCTTGGGTACTACTCAATTGCCCTCCTGCATCAACTATCACCTTTTTGATAAATTCCTGCATTTCTGCAGATGCTAACGCATCAGTGGTCTGGCTATTAAAATAACCTTGCGTATCATGTTGTTGTTTTATTTTAGCCATGTTGGCAATAACAGTGTCTTTCGTCGCTAAAATTCTTTCATATTGCTGCAGCTTAAATATAAGATTATTTTTAGCTTCATTTAACTCCATTTCCTTCCTGACCAACGGTGCGAAAATGACCAAAATGATAACGAGTAATACGGCAAATAACAAACCAACGGCGATCCAGCGTTGTTGTAATTCATGAGCATCAAGTTTTTTATCTTTACTCACAATAAATTTTTCCTGCTTTAGCCGCATCAACAGTGATCTGAAACCGTTGAAGCTTGCTAAATCGAATTTCTTATCTTTACTCACTTTTAATTTTTCCTGCTTTAGCCACATCAACAGTGATCTGAAACCGTTCAAGCTTGCTAATCATATCCTGAGTGACTGGCGATGCAAATCGGGCATTAACAAACATATCAGAGGCCTCCAGGACGGCAATCAGTGTTGACGCTGCCGGAGATTCACCTTGTATTTGTAAATGTCCGTCCGAGTATTGCGCATAGGTGAGCCATGTGTCGTTTTTAATAAGTGAACTTAAGGTATTCAACATATCTATCACTTTAGGCGTTTCGCTTTTCTCGGCAATCAACTGCCGGGTTTCATCTATTTCTGCATCAATGTCTGACTGCAATGCCCTAACTTTTTTGGCATCCTTTTCCAGGGCACTGGTTTTTAACTGCAAGGCGTTAACTGTTTGATATTCAAACCAGACGGGCATCGCAATAACCGCTACCAGCAGCAAACAAGTCAACGTTATTAGTGAAGAATGAATTAAACGGGGTATTTTTGAGGTTTTTTGCCTTAGCCTTTCGGGTAAAAGATTGTAACTGTCATAGAGTTGATCAAGATTATTGGGCGAACCCTCATAATCGGCTAATAATGGAAATAAGCCCATCGCTTTGATATCATCATAATGTCCATTAAGTAGTTGTCTGGTTGTCAATATCAACATGACCCTGATTTGTCCCGGCTCATTTTCACCAGCCAGCGGCTTGACGGCAAAATAGACTTGTTCTGTTTTAAATGGCGTATAGCGGTCAAGTTCGTAAGCGACGACCTGATATAGATTATCTTTTGCAGCGACAGGTAGGTTAAGTTCTTTTTGAATGGCGTCCTGTCCCGTTAATCTGAGTATTATATTGGCTTTCACCAACCGTTCATCTTTTTCACAAAGGCGCTGAAAGGTGAGGCCTCTGGCACCATTTTCCGGGATTTCCAGCGGTTCAATTTGCCCATTAAGCTGATAGGTCAACTCTAACTGGTCGCCTTTAGGTCTTACTATAATAAATCCTTGCTTGTTATTAACAAGCTGTTTTATTTTTTCAGGTACTAAAAAGCCAAGCTCCCGCGTCCACCAGCGGAAGAACCGATTGAATTCCAGATCAATTGTCGAGTTCAGTTTCAGCATACTGTTTCACTACTAATTCACTCATTGCATCGGTAAATAATGAGGCATTATTTGCGGTTAAATGCTGCCATTTTAATACTTGAAAGGGTGTTGTTTGAGCTTGGTCGGATTGGCTTATCGCCACGCTTATCACTGCACTGGATTCATCACTCATAAGGGCTTCAGAAACAAGGGAAATCACATTATTTTGTCCGGAGGGGTTATTATTCAGTCCGGCGGGGCTATTTTGTCCTGAACTTGAAGGAAATGGCGGAGCAGGCAGATTATTTTTCGCGCTTTCCAGTCTGGCAGCAATATAGGAATCTACCAGCCCTCTATCCAAGCCGGGAATGACCTGTAATACTTCTTTGGCAGCCTGTTGCACTGTAACTTGCTGCTGCCCTGAATAAGTGGTGATTAATGGCTCAATCCAATTAAAAACTGCCTTATCCATACCCAATACCATCTGTAATTCTTCAATTGACTGAAAAGATTTATTTCCAGGCTGATAGTCCAAGCCCGCATCCTTATATTCTGCTTTTTCCGCGCCCTCTAAATGCACCAAATCATCTTCATCACGCCAATCGATAATGGCATTGACAAGCTTCTCTTGCTGATCCGAATCTACCGGGGAGGATGCCAACAAGCTTTTTAATAATCCTTCACTTGCCTTATTAATGTCTATTTTACCTTTTTCAGATAAAAGCCTTACCCGAACTTTGGCATCCGCCGCCGTAATTTCATAAATATTGCCGTCTGCACGCCAAGCTTTATCCGGTTCAGGGTTCAACAACATCATTTCAGCCATTGCAATACCGGACTCTGCAATAGCCAGAGCCTGGGCATTATTTTTAACCGCCCCTATAATAGAGGACTCGCGGCGCATACTCAGTGCAAAACTTCCGGCCATAATAGTCAGTAAACTCAACACCCACAGCACGAGAACCAAAGCCATACCCTTTTGCCGTATCACTCAAACGCCACTCAGTTTAATTAGTATTTTGAAAGTTGCCAGCATTGTTTGTATTATCAATGCCGAGACCTCCGTTGCTTGCCTCGCCCGTAACCTTAAGATCAATTATCATTTCCGGCCAGTAGATGCCATTTTCCAGTTGGATGTTAATTTTAACTAATCGGGGCAGAACTGTTTTATTCAGCCATTCCGCATTCCAGACTCCTTCGCTCATTCCATCCTCTGAACCAAAATAAGCCAGGGAAAAATCGCTTACGTGCCTTATTAACGTCACCTCTTCATCGGGCCATTTTGAGCCCTCGGCCAACTTGGCAAACGGGGTTAAATTCACTTTAACAATCGGCTCATTATCTTCTTCCGTCAGAGATAAGGAAAATAACTGTAAACCGGACCTGCCGGCACTTGCCGGGAAAGCTGAAACAAAATGTACAGAGTCTGCATTGCCTTGAAAAGAAAAAGTTTTCTCTTCATCTTCTTTAAAATCATTCCATAAGGGTTGTGCAACAGATAGATGCCTTTGAAAAAAATTATAAACGACAGCGATTTCATTGACTTCAGATATCTTGGTTTCACCCTTCTCCCAGCTATCGGCACAAATTTTTAAACTGGTAAATAGTAGCACAACCATAATACTTAATAGCGTCATCGCGATGAGTACTTCAATCAGGGTAAAGCCACCCGGGCGCGAGGAGCTCAAACGGTGTGATCGTTCAGTCCCCTCTTTGGAAAAGAGGGGTTAGGGGAGATTTTATTAGATAAATCCCCCTCAATCCCCCTTTTACAAAGGGGGAGGTGAACGCTTACCAAACGGCAGGTTTTTTTAATTCTGTGCCTTGTTCCCTGCGAATTAATTGCTCTCATTTGTCTTATTGATCAATTTTAAAGTGGTTAATTTAACCTGTCTGTCATTGTCACCATCATCACCCCAACTTACGATGACCTTAATTTTAAAGAGCTCTGCCTTCATAGTCGTAACATCAACATTTTCAGGATTAAACACAAACGGGCTGACTTCAACCAGCCAATGATATTTATTATTTTCCAGTCCTGAATCCTCGCCTGGTTGCAATGGCGTTTCCACTCCTGTTTTAGCCATTAAGCCTTCAGCAATTTGAACGGCCGCCGTATAGTCTTCTGCAACAACCGCCGTATTGACACCTGAGGAAAATATCTTTAGCAAGATACCCAACGAAATTGCGAGGATTGAAAATGCAATCAGGATTTCCAGCAAAGAAAACCCCTTTTGCTTATTTGCTGCCGCTGGTGTCTTCAAGTTCTATTTGACCGGTTAACCAGTTGATATCGATTTGCCAGGCTGCTTTGCCCCGCTCCAGCGTAACTCTGCCGCCCGTTGAGGAGCCGTCGGCAAAAAAACGGATACTCCCCAAACCTTTGCTGATTATCTCGCTTTGCGCAGTGACCACTGTGAGGTCAACGGTTTCGGGGATATAGAAAACCTTGTCCCGACCATTTACCGTGTAAGTGTTTTCTGAAAGATCAAAGGTTACGACAGTTTCCTGATGTGACATTAAAGCCTGTCCCCTGGCAAAGCGAAGAGCCGAAACAATGTCTCTGGCTGCGACTTTAAGCTCGGCTGAATCATTCCCGGAAGAAAGGTTAATGCCAATCACAGAAAAGCCTAATACGACAATAAATAACACAACAGTTAGTTCAAGCAGGGTAAAGCCTCTATTCAGGCCTAAGTTTGCAGGCACAAAGTGCCGGTTCTTTTTACCTGTGAACCTTATGCTGATCAGCTTATTCCCAACTGACAACATCCTGATCTTCGCCTGTACCACCTTCCTTACCGTCCGCACCCATGGAAGATATGTCAAACCTTCCGTGTTCGCCGGGGGACACATAATGGTATTCGTTCTGCCATGGATCAAGAGGTATTTTGGCTTTGCTTAAATACGGGCCGTTCCAGTGCTTTGCAGTGTCAGGCGCTTCAATTAATGCCTGCAAACCTTGCTCGGTAGTCGGATAATTTCCCGCATCCAGTTTATACATATCCAGCGTAGCCGACAGATCTTCAATTTGTACCTTTGCCGCTTTGGTTTTGGATTCGCCCATGTGCTTCATGACCTGTGGGCCGACAATCCCGGCCAGCATGGCAATAATGCCCAACACAACCAATAACTCAAGTAAGGTGAAGCCTGCTTGCTTATCATTTTTAATATGTTTCATTGTTAGTTCCATTTTCGTTAAAAAGCTAAATCATTAACACTCAAGATAGCCAGTAATATCGACACGATGATACCTGCTATCATCAACCCCAAGGTAATTATTAATGCGGGTTCAAGAATAGCCAGGAGTCTTTGTATGGCCACTCTTAGCTGTTTATCATAAATGCCCGCTACGCGCAGTAACATCTCTTCCAAGCGGCCCGTTTCTTCGCCCATTTTAATCATTTGCACGGCCATTTTAGGGAACAAAGTATTTTGCAGTAAAGCATCCGATAAATGCTTACCTTGTTTTAACTGATCTTCTGCATCCTGAATAGCGGCTGCCAACACCAGATTGTCGACGGTTTCCCGCACAATGACCAAAGCCGACAATATTGAAACCCCATTGCCCAATAAAGTTCCCAGGGTTCGGGTGATATTGGCGGTTTCTTTATTAGTGATAATATTCCCTGCCAAGGGCAGTTTCAGAAAACGTCCATCCCATACTTTCTTTCTTATCGGGTCGGCTAGCTGAAATTTCATATAGCTGCTGATAGAAAAAATAACCGTCAGCAACGCCCACCAATAGCTTTGCAACCAGTCCGCCAGACCCACCACAACCTGGGTAGATATGGGCAATGCCTTGCCTGCGCTTTCAAACATTTCAGTAAATTGCGGTACGACAAAAGTCAACATAATAAACAGCGATGCCAGCGACATGACCAACAATATAATTGGATAAATTAATGCGGTGCTAACGGTATCTTTTAATTCTTGGGTGCGATCCAGATATTCCGATAAGCGTGTCAACACCTCGCCCAAGCTTCCGCCCGCCTCACCGGCACGAATCATATTCAGATAAAACTTGGTAAAAATACCGCGTCGTTTTGTATCCCTATCTGCTGATTTACGCCTTTCCAAAGCATCGGCCAATGAAGAGCCACCTTTCACTTTTTCAAGAACCCGAGTAATCAGCTTGGTCAACGGTTGATTGTCTTCAGCCAAATCCATTAATACAAATAACGATTTGTCCAGGGGCAAACCCGATTCCAACAAAACGGCCAATTGCCCCGTGAAGAAAGTGAGGTCTTTTTGTGATAGTTTTGAGTGTTTCCCACTAAAAAGTTTGCCAATAGACGACCCTGCTATTGGCGAGTTTTACATGGATGGGGATATACCCTTCCGATTGCAATTGTGTAATCAGGAGTTGTTCGTCAATGGCGTCCCTTATCCCTTCTTCCGTTTCGCCCTGGCTATTAACTGCTTTAAAGCTAAATAATGGCATCTTAAGTTTCCGACGTGACCCGCATGACTTCTTCCAGGGTCGTAACACCTTGCGTCACCTTAACCAAGCCGTTTTCATAAAGTGTTTGCATGCCTTCGGCAATGGCCAGTTTTTGAATGGCTCCGGCTTCTTCGTGTCCCATAATTAACTTGCGCAAGGGGTCGGTCATTGGCAAAAATTCAATAATGGCGAGCCGTCCACGGTAACCGGTACCGGCGCATGCAGGACAACCGATTGGTTTATACAAAATGATATCGCCATCAGGTGCAAATCGTTGCAGACGCAGCTCTTTAACAATTTCGGGTGCAGCAATAGCTCCTTGTTTACAAGCCGGGCATAATTTCCTGACCAGGCGCTGGGCCAATATGCCAAGAATGGTGGAGGTAAGCAAATATTCCTCCAGACCCATATCAAGCAAACGCGTTATACCGCCCGCCGCATCATTGGTATGCAGCGTTGACAATACCAAATGTCCGGTCAATGCTGATTGCACGGCAATTCTTGCTGTTTCCAGGTCACGCATTTCCCCAATCATAATGACATCAGGGTCTTGCCGAACAATAGACCGTAAGGCTGATGCAAACGTTAAGCCTATTTGCGGTTTTGCCTGAATTTGGTTAACCCCTTCCATTTGGTATTCCACGGGGTCTTCAACGGTAATTATTTTTCGTTCCGAGGTATTTAGCTGTTTTAATGCAGCATACATAGTCGTAGATTTACCGCTACCGGTCGGGCCGGTAATGAGAATAATGCCATGCGGCTGCGATAACACATCAATAAACTGCTGAAGATGCCGTCCGGCAAAACCCAATGCGGCAAAATCCAGCACCGTATTTTCCTTATCCAGCAAGCGGATAACCACACTTTCGCCGTACATGGTCGGTATGGTCGAAACCCGTAAGTCCAGTTCTTTACCCAACATTTGTATTTTGATCCGGCCATCCTGAGGCAATCGCCGTTCGGCAATATTCAGTTTGGCCATAATCTTGATACGTGAAATCACTGCTGCCGTTGACTTTACATTCGGGGCGATAATCTCCTGCAAAACCCCATCCACGCGTAGCCTTACTTTTAAGGATTGTTCGAAAGGTTCTATATGAATATCTGATGCCCGCGTTTCAATCGCCCGCTGCATAATCAAATTGACCATTTTAATAACAGGCGCTTCACTGGCAAGATCTTTCAAATGTTCTAAATCTTCTTCGCCCAAATCATCAACTGCCATGTCATCAACTACCTTATCCATTTTTGAGCGGTCTTCTCCGTACTGTACATCCAGTGCAGCATCAATTTCTGAAAGTACGCCTACTTTGGCAATGACAGGCTTTTCAGTCGCCAATCTAAGTGCATCAATTGTAAACCGATCATCGGGATCCATCATCGCCACGGTAATGTTATCTTCAGTATTACTTAAACCAATAACATGATAGTTCTTTAAAAAACGCAAAGACACTGTTTCCGGCAACTGCCTTTCCAGCGGGTAATCCTCCGCTGTCACTTTCTCAAAAAGGCCCGATTCGACAAACGCATCAGCTACGTCTGCTTCGGAACATAAACCCAGCTTGACCAGTAACTGGGGCAAGCCGTCGGCCACTGAGGTTTTTTTAACCCGCTCAACTTTTTTCAATTCCGATGCTGACAGTTTATTCCTTGTTTGTAATGTTGCTAGCAAAGACTGATAGGTCATTATTATGTCCACTGATTTAGTATTTTCCATTTTATCAGAGTGTTAATATTAATGGATGGAAAAAGTGGAATTAGTAATTTTGGCCAGTATTTCATAATTCAGTTAATCATGGTTTTCACTGAACAAGGGACGACTTTACAGATAACTTCTGAAGGAATAAAGGGTGGGTTATTATCAATCCCAACTTAAGTTGATGGCTTTAAGCAGGGTAACCCTTTAATATTGGGTGCAACTTAACGCACCAAAAGTTCAGGGCCAAACCAGTCAACCAATATATGACGGTAATTCTCCGATTTACGGGTCTGCAAGTGTTCAAGCGGATTAAGATTATCAGTCAGAACAATGCCGTTGCCGGCATCTAACTCGAATTTCCGTTTTAGTAACCAATCGGCTTGCTCAACATTGAGTGTCTTTGAGGCCAGATCAACCGGCTGACTGCCGGCGAGAAAAATAAAATCGCTGAAATCTTCTCCCGGTTCAGAAATAAACAAGGATTGATTGGAAAATACCTGAGAAATGGTTTTAGAAACAGAAGCCAAAGCCCTTTGTCCTTCACCCTGACCAAACGCGACAAAATTAAGCGCCAAAATACCTTCCGGCGCCAACAAGCCTTGTAATTGTTGTAATGTTTCTACCGTCAGCAAGTGTGAGGGTTCCGAACCGCCGGTGAAACAATCGTGAATAATCAAATCATACGGACCTGTCAAATGCCGTATTTCATAACGGGCATCGCCAACAATGGCTTTCCCGTTGGGCTTAAAGCCAAAATGAGTGGTTGCGGCTTCAGCCACGGCGGGATCAATCTCCAAGGTATCAGTCACAATGCCATAACGGTCACGAAGTGTCATGGCCATGTGTCCTGCGCCCTGACCAATTAGCAAGGCTTTTTTAATGGAGGGTTTAATCGCCGGAATCAAGGCTACGATATCCTGATAAATTAATCTGTTGACGCCATCGGGAATATTGGCGGCTCCAATCATCGAAGCATCTGCAGTAAGCATTCGTAAATTGCGCTTATGGTCGTCTATAACCCGGACATAACCATACAAACTTTCACGTTCCGAAAGCACACTAAAGCGACCGCTGGGGTCAACATGACCGGCACCGACAATTATAGGCAGCAAACACAAGCCAACAAGAGCCAAAACCATACAAGGAAAAACTGCAATGGTTCTGGCAAAATGCTTTTGTTCATAAAGGGCAACGACAAAAGCCAGTAACAAAAGCACCAAACCCAAACTCACCAAAATTTGCCGGGAGCCTACCCACGGAAACAAAAAGAAGCCTAATAAAAGTGTGCCTATCACACTACCAACGGTACTAACCGCGTAAATAGACCCCGAACTGGTACCAATGCCTTCCAGTCTTGCAGTTGCCAGTTTTATCGCAAAAGGACTCACCATGCCTAGCATTGTCAAGCTGGGAAAAAACAAAATTAATGAACTGACAAACGCCCCTCCGCGTAAACCCAACGGGTCGGTCGCCAATAATACCGGGCGGGTAGCCAAGGGAATCAACAAGGTAAACAGGGCAGCTAAAGCAATAATGAGCGATAATCCGGTTCGTTTCGCACGATCAGCCCAACGGCCGCCAACAAAATAACCAATTGCCAGGGCGATCATGGTGACTGAAATCAAGGAAGACCATACATAAAGGCTGGCACCGTAAAACGGCGCTATCAACCGTGTGCCCAAGAGCTCTATAACCATCACCGAAGCGCCGGTCAAAAATACGATGAAATAAAGCCAGGCTGTACCTTGGCCCTTTGTGGAATTGTCAGTCATTTATCAAATTACCTGCTTATTATTAATATGTAGTGTTGGATTATGACCAACTATTCGTTGCAATACTCTTCGCCACTGGGTGCCTGGGGAACTTTGGCGATATAGGCTTTCACCGCTTGTTGTTGCTCTGCCATCGTTGGTTTGATATATCTTTCGGGTGAACGCTCGGCGCTTTTTAAACACCCTTCACAACAAAAATAAACAGTTCGGCCAAAATATTTAGCCTTAAGATTTTTTTGTGGTTACCTTTTCGCCAGTGACCGGGCAAGTAACAATTCCATCGCCTCTGCCTTCAAAGGTGGGCGAAAACTTCAAAGCCTGATTTTTCGGTTTGCTGTTAACCAATTCTTTTAAAGGATCCGGACTAGCCACTGCCGCTGCGGGAAAGCTGCAAAACAAACAGGCCAACACAAAACCGCCTAACCCTATAAAATGTCTCACTGGCTGTTTTCTTTGCATCACTATAATCTCGCTAATGCCGCTGACAAATCGTCCGCAGATTTAAAACTGGATTTCGTATCGTTTGTGTTTCTCGTGAGCTAACAAACCCGGGCGCCATCAGCCCAGGGAATCGCTTGCGACTTGGGTTTTGGTTTTAATGAGCCGCCAATTTCACCCTGCACATCCACCCACAGGCTAGGCAAGCCCAAATCATTCAGCCAGTCGGTTCCCTGCTCTTCTTTAAGCATGGCAATGGTAGAAGCGCTGCCTGCCACCACACAAAAATCACCCACCACGCTCACAGCCGCAAGATACCGAACCGGCCAACCTGTTTTTGGATTTAATACATGCCCGTAGCGCACGCCATTGACAGTAATGCAGCGCTCATAATCACCGCTGCTTGCCAAAGCGCCTTCATACAATAACAAGGTATCCAATATCGCGGTTTTGTCACGCGGATGCCTGATACCTACCCGCCAGGGGCTGCCATCACCGCGAGGCCCGATTACTTTAATATCGCCGCCCAGATTAACGACGCCATGCTTTATACCTTGTGCATAACATAAGGCAGCAGCCCGATCCACAGCATATTCCTTGACCACGCCGCCAAAATCAATCTCCATGCCCGGAACAGAAAAGGCCAGAACCGGTCGTTCCCAGGTTACTTTATGCCAGCCAACCTTGTCCAATAACTCATCTATCAACGACTGTTCAGGCAGCTTGCCTTGATCGAATTTCCAGGCACGACGCAACAGGCCGGAAGTAATGTCAAACAAGCCATCACTTTGCTCGTAACAAGCCACTGCATAATCCAGCAGACTGGCGGTTTCGTCGTCAACACGGATACTGCCGCCAACAGCGGCCACGCGATTAATTTCGGATAAAAAACTGTCGGATTTATAGCGCGAATACAGCGCCTCTAATCTTTGCACATCGGCAATGGCGGCATCAGCGGCTTTTCCGGCTTTCGCCTTGGTGCGGGCAAATAGCTGGATGTCGCAAGTGGTGCCCATCGCCTTGAATTCACGCCGATAGTACTTCAGATTATTATCTTGCATCATGTCTTTTAGAATTGAATAACCTTTAATCAAGCCGAAAAACTAACCATGCTAGCCGCTAATATTCTAAAACGCAACACTCCAGGTAGCTGACAGGCTGCCATCACGCTGTAACTGGTAACCATTGACATTATCCTGAACGGGCTGCAACCATTCCACACTGACGCGGTTACCGGCCCAATCGCCTGAGGGCACCATCGCGCTGAGGCCAAAGCCGATATCCCAATAATTGCCGCCGTAGTTGGCAGGATAATCCACGGGCCCAAATTGATTGATAAGAGCCGTTATATTGACCTTTAATAGCGCCCTGTGCGGTGTAGAGGCCCCGTAGCGAACCGGCCAGCCAGTTAGTGAAATTATAACTGCCCCAGGCCGTGGTCTGGAACAGGTCACCCAGGGCATAGCCGGATTGGTTCCTGTTTTCCATACGGACGGTACCGCTGGTCTGCGCGCCCCAGGAAAATTGCTGCCATTGCCCGGTATAAGTCAGGCTGGGTTTAAAATCCCAGGTGCCGCTGCCAAGCTGCATGCCGTAATCCATATACCCGCCTTCAACCGATGGTTACGGTTTAGCTTAAGATCGACAGCGCCGGTCGGGGCGCTGAATCCGGTAGTGACATGCACATGGTGGGTGCCGTTATCATACAGTTTAAACAGCGCATACATGCCCAGATCGCCAATGCCGCCGCTTTGATGGCCGTTTTGGAGATGATGGGTCAACATCCCTATGTTAAGCGGATACCATCAGGACCAGGGATTGCCAATTATTATTGCGATCCTTTCCCCGGAGCACCCACTAAAGCGTCCATCGTCATACTCATACTGACAAACTGCGGCATTAACATTAAGGTCAGCCAATCTGTAGGGGCGTACATCAAATCCAGCATGTGCATATTCATGCTCATATTGCCGGCTTTACTATAGCAGGGGTTCGGGCCGCAACCATTGGCAATAATGGCTGCATCATCGACCTTGCGGGTATTGTGCAGGGTATCGCCGCTCTGACTCCCGTACATATAGCGGTAACCTAACATCATGTCGCCGGCTTTGGGCAACATGTGATCAAACATAACCCCGGCCGGCGCGTGGACGCCGTGGTGGTGGTGTTCATGACCCGCATGGCCATTATCCCCGGTGCTACGGGCCAGCGACAATGCTTCCATATTCACTTTCAGCGCGGCATTGACATTCCAGGAATCAAAATTATTAAAATTATTGGCATTATCACCGCCTATCTGCAAGGAAGCCTGATGGGTGTAATATTCAAAGCCGGTCTCAAGGGATAAGCCTTTGGCAAACTTTTTGCTGATCGTGACGCCGCCGCTTAAGGCGCCAAAACCCGCCAAACGCTGATCGCTGGAATAATTGGCCGGTAGCTTGGCAGGATCAAAGGGGGTGGTTAGCATTTTAGCAATCAAGTTGTTGCCAATATTGGGATCGCGCACAACATTTCCGTTTGCATCAACCACTGCAAGGCCTGTGTTCGGATTTACAGCCAACGGATTCCCTGATTCGTCCGTATAAAGTTGAATATCCATTGGCATCAACAACAGGTTCGCCCGTAACAGGGTCAAAAAGTGGGACAGCAACAATATTTGGATCATCAAAAAACAATTGGCCACTATCGTTGGTATAGGTCTGCCCCCTGACAGGGTCCATGACACTGGTTGACGTGCTATAAGGTTGAGTACTCACCAGATAAGGGGTGTAAAAATTGGCGGTATTTTGGGAGTAATAACGGATTCTGGGCGTTACTGTCCAACCATTGCCCACCGGTTGTGCCCAGTCAGCTTCAAAGGTATGCCCCTGAATACCCCAGTCATCCGACGAAAAATGGTAATCGAAATGTAGCGCGGCATCTATTGGGTTAATAAATTGCACATAACGCCCACCCACATTAAATTGATTGCGTTCATTTGGCCGTTTTTCCAACAGGGCTTTAAGTTCGCCGGTAAAAACGTTGGGCGGGTTAAACTCTTGCAGCGCAGGATCGACAAAAAGCACATTCACCGCTTTATAGGGATTAGCCAAATACCCGGTACTGCGGGTAAAGCTGATATCCCCGCTGACGAGCGCATCCTTGTTAACAATCTGGGTTATGCCAAAATTAGTCCCCCAGTCCTGGCGGTTACCGTAGAGTATGTTCGCGCTTAGCCCTGTCATCATTTATTTTAAGCTGTCCATTATCTTTATAGGCCGTGCTGTCAATATAAGGTTCCGAATCATGGTTCAATACCGCATGGGTATTGCTGTTGGTGTAACTTAAACCCAGGTTCAGCGTGGTGTGCTTCTGATTAAAGTTCCAAAGCCCGCCAATATTACCAAAGCGCGACTCATAATCGCGTTCCGAAGAAATGCCGGCGCCTGCACTTATTGCAGCCTGATCCCATTCATAAGCCAGTTTAAAATCCCCTTGATTGCGGACTTCGGGTGAAGCGGAGACAAGTATGTCGGTCAACTGGTTGTTTGGTTGGTAAACAAAAGTACTAAAGTCGGGATTGGCTGAAATTTAGTCACAAGTGGATTTCCCTGTCCGTCCACAGCGATTAGCCCCACATCGGTTTGTCCATTTAACCAAGGCGTTGCGCCCGCGACAGTCTGGTCAACTTGTGATATAAGCTCACGATTGACACCCCAGGCAGCGGGGGCCGATGAAACGGGTGTAGCGCCACCCCAGGTATCCTGTAGATAATTAAAAGCGAATTTTACCCGGTCGGTTAAGGCTATTTTGGCGCTGCCATGAAGACTATCAACCTCAATTGGATTCAAGCCATTCTTCAGTCTTGACACAGAATTGAACCCGGTCTCCGGATTGGTAGACCAAGCCGTATATATCCCGCTTCGTTTCCTGATAATGGCCATACTGAAAGTCCACCTCGTCGCCTTCTGCGGCATGAACCGGGGTCGCCAGCAGGCCGGGCAGTAACAGTGCGGCGCTGGTCAGCGCCTGTAAAGAGGGGCATTCAGTTTTTGCAAGGAAGCGCTTAAGACGGGTAGGTCTCGGTGAGGCGCGGCCTGCAAGCTGAAAAGACTGATTGAGGCCATTGGCAGGATTCTTATGAATATAGCCAAGGTGCTCTGGACGGACGGTATTGTCCTGATCCCGTCCATGACCAGCTTGACAAGTCGCAGACGGAATCAACTTGTTCATGACAGCTTGAACATAACGATTTTTTGATTGCTTTTTAATTACAGCCACAACCGCCTCCCTGCGCTGCGTTACTGCCCGACCCCGCCTCGCGGCTACCATAGTTATGCGCACGAAACCCGCTTTGCAAAGGATAAGCATCCGAAGCCATCTGCGGCTTGGCAAGCGTGCCACGCTCCCAGGGTTTTACTGTCGCGCAGCCGCTAAGGCATAGTCCCAGGCTTATCCCGGTCAGTATCGATGATTTGAACAAATAGTTTTTCACAGTTATTCCCAATTTAAGCAAACAGCGTGCTTTTAAAGTGTAGAGACCTCCGATTTAAGGGAGCGCGAATCGAGGATGCCGGAATGCCTTACCATCCACCTACTTTGCCGCCAACAAACTTTCCACCAAGGCACGCAACTCCTTGGCGTCTCCAGGCCGAAAGCCCAGATGCACATGATGAACAATGCCCTTACGGTCAATCAGATAGGAAGACGGCATGGCTTTTACGTCAAAATCGGTGGCGCATTGCTTGCTGACATCCGCCACCACCGTAAAACTGGCCGGAATTTTAGCCAGAAAGGCCTTGGCATCCTCCGGGTTTTCATCCAGATTGATGCCGACTATCTGTAACCCCTTATCTTTAAGTTGCTCGTGCATTTCATTCAGAAACGGAAAGGATTGAGCGCAAGGCCCGCACCAGGAAGCCCAGAAATCGACATACAAGACCTGGCCTTTGTATCGCTGTAAATCTTCTGTTTGGGTTGAGCCGATAGGCGACACCTTGCAGGCCGGCATAGGGCTTCCTGCCTCTGCCGCAAAAACAATCGAATTGACACAAAAAACCGCCAGAGCCAGACCTGTTTTTAAAAAATTTTGGTACCTCAAGTTACGCATTAATTTATTTTCCATCAGTTAGCGGGTAGCTGTTTCGTCTAAGGAACCAGCTCGAATTAACTTGAACCTCTTACTCCCTCTCCCTCCGGGAGAGGGTTGGGGAGAGGGGGATATCGTATTCAGGTTATTTCATGCCTGTGCCTAATAATGGGTAATTGATATTGTCAATTTGTAACTATTCAGTCCCCCTCTTTGAAAAAGAGGGGTTAGGGGAGATTTTATTAGATAAATCCCCCTCAATCCCCCTTTTCCAAAGGGGGAGGTGAATACTTACATCAATTTAAACAATAACCCCAGTGTTTTAAATAAAAAACCGGGCCGATCCAGGTATTTAGGGCGCATTCTTTTTCCCTTGGGTTAGTTCTTCAAGTTTTACCGCCGCCAGGCTCCGCACGGATTCATCGCTATCATTAATAGCCTGTTGCAGCAAAGCAACATCATCGGTAATGCCATCGACCGCCATCATCCTGACATCGGTCGACTTATCATGCATCGCTTCTTGGATGGCTGCCGCTGCTCCGCTGCCTTCGCGGTGCGCCAAAGTCGAAATAGCCTGCGCCCTGACATTGTCATCCTTATCGGTCAGCGCTTGCTCCAGGGCGGCTTTTACAGCCGGATCGCCTTTTCTGCCACCGGCCAGCAACGCGCCAAGGGCTTCTGCCCGCTCTGCCGGAATTTTTGATTGTGCCGATTTCAGCAGACTGTCAGTTTGATCAGGCTCGCCATTGGCATCGTTTTCATTCAAATCAAGTGTCAGCGAAGCTTTCCCGTCTGCTCCCCCTCCCGGACAATCCGCACGGGCAATGGAACCGTCAAGCCTGGAACCCAAAATCCAGGCTTCAGCCACTTGCCCCTGGCTGGCTGCATTGCCGGGGCTACGCTGATAACGGACGATTAAATCCGCTTTTCTATCCAGCAGACATTCCAAAACCTGCTTTAACGTGGAGCCGACACAAGTGGCCGTTACCAAACCTTCAGGAAGAACCGAATAATGAATCGGTACACTGGTTTTATGGACAATATTCTCCAGCACTTGTGCCAGTGGCATTTGCCTGACTTCCAGTTGCATTTCAGTGCCTTTGTCTGCACCGATAAGGAGATTGGTCTGCGCTTTTTCAGGGATCATAGCCGGTGCTTTAACAGGCGTTTGGGCAACCGCTATTCCTGTAAATACTGTGAGGAGAATGATCAACCACTGCAATGAAAACATATGGAATGATTTTGTATAATCTAAACGCATAGAGTCTGACTAACCTGCCTCAGGCCGACCAACAGGATCCAGAACTTTGTAGGCTCCCTTTGTTGTCAAGCGCACTGTAATAGCTTGATCGGTTTTGTTGTCCCAATGCCAGCCGAAATGCCCGGTAAAAGGAATAATAAAAAAACCATTGGCTTTATTGCCGGTCATTTTGGCGAAGAGCTTGGAATTGGCGTCTTTGGCGTCAGTGTGTTCGCCGCGAAATTCTGCGTAAACCGGTTTTCCGTCTGTGCTCCAGGAATATTCCAGGTCATAATCCCTTTCCATTGTTAACCGGTAGCTGAGCTGTTGTTTGGGCGGAATCACCAGAGTCACCGTTTCCTGGTGTTCTGTCATGATGTCACCGGCATGATTTTCGGCGCTAGTCACACTTTGGCTGCCCTTGTTTTCAGCCACTTTGACATCCCTGTTAACGTTAGCCGCTGTAAAATAACTCGATAAGTTTGACAAGCCGATGTTATCCAACTGTTTCGCCAGCCGCATTGAATCAATCTCAAGACGGACGGGCAAGAGGCCGGAAAACAGCATTAATACCGTTATTACCACCAAACCCATGCTTATAAGAACCCGGCTTTTTAGCGCTTTATTGTTCGAAGTTTCAGTTTTGTCGTTTTTGTACATGGTTTAGCGCTACACGAAGCGGATAGGCCGGGTTTACCAACCCGGCCTATCGTACTCAAAAGACAGCGCAGGTCTATCTCATTGACCGGCGTTGCCAGGGTTAATAAACCTAAAACCAAATGCTTATTGGTTTTGCGTCAAAACCCAAGTGGTACCGGTATGAACACCTGTGGAAGTTTGGCAATGGAACTGAGCGATATAAGTCTCAATGCCTACCACTGTTGATGCGGCTTTATTGACTTTTACCGTATAAGCGCCGGCTCCACCTGCCAAAGTTACACCCGGCTGTAATTGGTATCGCCATCGATAGTATCTGTACTAAGCGCCGTTGAAGCCGCGCCTTTTGTCGCCTGAGTGCTAACCAACGGGGCTTTAACAGGTGCCAAATCTTTTACTTGCACAAAAAGCTTTGCAGGAGCGCCGCTGCCATCGTTAGAGCAAGTCACCGAATAGCACATCAGTTCTCGCCACACCTGACGTCGCAATACCCACAGCGCCGGATTGCTGTATGCGCAGACGCAAGTCCTGCATAGCCCGCTGCAATCATCAAACTTGCAGCCATTATTTTCTTTTTCATTTTTATATCCTCATGTCGTTAGCAAGCTAACGGAAACATTTTTTAAATTGCCGTGACTTTATCCACCCGTCGACGGCATGGGCAAGCGAAAAACACTCTCGTTTTCCCGGTTAATCCGGCATTTATCACCCGCTTTAGCAGCCAGGATAATGCCAGTCATTGACTCCAATTCCTGGAGCCAATCTTGGATGAGGTATAAAACCAGGCTTTACGCCTTTTATATACCCCCCCTCGATGGAAATGGTTTTTTTAAAATAGCCTCATTTTATTAATAAGTAAATATTTTAAAAATCCCGTTTGACAAGATGTCATAAACAGAAAATTCCAGGGCAATCCGCCTTGCACGGATCACCCTGGAACGGAAGGGTTAGTTCTGTTAGTTACAGAGCGTAAGATCGGTATTGGCCAACCAGAACCAAACCGGCAGACTTAGAGTTTATTGTTGCCTTTGGTAAACGGACGGGTATTGGGGCCAGTCAGGTAAGAATCAAACGCAACACCCAGCAGGTTCAACAGTCACATCAACCAAGGCACCACCTGGGCAACCAGCGACGCTGGCATTTGTGTTAGTTAACAGTCATCGTAGTCCAGAAAGTTTCTTGCAGCAGATCGGCATCGCGATATAAGTTGCTGCCACCGTAAGGCGCAGTAAACCACCAGTCAGCGCGGTTGTTGTCGCCATTACCGGCAGGCAGTGTTACGAAGAAAGGGCGCGCCCTTCACGTTAATTTGAACGCCACCGGTACCCTCAAGATCCGCGATCATTGGGATTTTTTTGCCAAAAGCATCCTTTAGGCTGTTTGTAAGGACCTGCGATATCAGTGTTCTCATTCTTGTCCACATCACAGTAATTGATCACACCGATGCGGATTTTCAGGCTTTTCACACAATGATTGGCGATGGTGGGCGCTGACACCTTGAACGGTGTAACGGCATTCAGTTTAGGCTCCAACGCGCCATCTTTATAAACAAGCGCCTGTACAGTACCAAAACCGTCCACGATTTCCTCGGTTGTGGTAAAAGGCGATGAATAGCCCGCCAAGCCGGCCACAGCCAATTGAAGGTCAGGGGCGCTAATGGTGCCATTACCGTTACCGCCTTGCGCTAACAAAGTGCCGTCCGCCTTTTTCCATACCGCTGTCGCGCCGTTGGGGAACAGGGCCGATTGACCAAGTACCGGATAGGCATCGCCGCTGTCGCCGCCGCAACCATGGCCGATAGTGAAGCCGTTGTAGCTGGCAGTACCTTCGACGGCAATATCTCTAACGCCGGTATGGGCAAAAGCCTGGCCGGTAGCAAACAAGGCTACCACTGAACAAAGTGCGAATCCTTTCAATTTTGTATTGATCATAAATAATTCTCCTGAGGACATGAAAATTTTTGTTATAAAGCACAAAGGGTTAAGCAGGACGCATAAAACGTCTTACTCAAATACGTAATGCAATGCCTGTGCCATGAGCAATTAAAAGAAGAAAATACTCGTTTATGCCGGATAAATAAAAATTGTGGTGGGGCTTAAGCAGATCTTGACGATTTAAAAAAACTGAGTGAATTGATAGGTAAATGATAAATAAATAAACATTGTATTTTTAAACCCAAAACATCAATTTTGCTTTTTGTGGTTTTCAATGCATAAAAAAACACTCGCTTGCTAAAATGCTGTCAGGAAATCTTCCCTGTTTTTGATATAAAAGCAAAAAGTGTGTGATATAACGCATTTTTTAATTTTTTTGCTGCCTCTGCAGCCCTTGCGAGACGTGGCCTGCAAAAAAAAGTGTGTGATATCACACAGTAGTGTGTGATATCACACACTTTTATAAATCAAAAATCACTTTTATTGGGGCACGCTTGCCCAAAAAATAAATCGGCAAAAAATAGCGTGCACGAGGTGTTAGCTTGCAATAAATACCAGGGCTCACTGTTGGTTTGGGTTGGCGATAGCAAGTCGTAGTCCAACCCAACCTTGATCTTTCGTGAAGTGGTCGCTCAACGTGGCCTGCGAACAGCCAGGTCTTGCGCATTTTTGAATATTCTCAATCCGAGACTCTCGGCCAAAGGGAAGGGGGTACAAAGACCTCAACCGAGAACCGTGACGGGGCTATTGTGTGTCGAAGCGATTATTTTGACCAATGACCCGGAACACGCAAATTAGCATCAACATCCGCAGCCGAAGGGGTCACTGTCACGGTAATACCGCCATGACATCCTCGTGGCAGAGGATTATATCCTTTTCGGGTATCACGGTTAACCTGCAAAACAGGGGGTTCACCCACGCCTTCAACTCCGGCAGCAGCGCCTAATGCAGCATATTGGGAGCCGTTGTCAGGTATCCACAAGTTCACTTTATCTGCCTGAATGGTTGGCTTGGAAACATCGCAAATGTCGGCGATAGCAATCTCAATATTCAGCTTCTTGACGCATGAAGTCGGAACGAAATTAGGCGCAGTAAAAGCAAACGGTACGCGGCCCTCCAAATCCACTGCAAGCGAGCCTGCTTTACCATAAAATCCAGAAACATTGCCTAAGGCATCGACTTTCTCCTCTCTGTACAGTAAAGATATCTTTACTTTGAATTAAATCGACCAGGCCCGCAATGGTTCCTTGCTCTATAACGGCGGCCAGATTGGCTGGGCTTTGAACAGGGTTTCCACGAGAGTCAGTGGCAGACAGTACAGGATTGTTAACAGGGAATACCACGCTCTGCAGGATTATGGGTTTTTCTGACTCTTCGCAGCCGTGGGCAATTTTTATTGCATTATCGTCAGTAGTTCCTTCCAGCGCCTGACTTTTTATTTCGTCATCCGCAAAAGCGGAGTTGCTGATTATTAAGGCTGTTAGCGTGAAAAAAACAATTTTTTGTAAAGCTTTGCGCTCCATAAGGTTCTCCATTAGGGCGTTGTTAAAATAATTTAAATTACGTGATGGAAACTAAATCACTCGTAAAAGATATGCACCATTCATGCCAGCCAATAAATTGAATACGACTAAAGACAATTATACCTTTACAGTCGCATAAAACAGCGGAATGGTCATAAAAGCTACGTGTCTCCACGCCGTTAAGGAACGTGCATGAAATAACTTGCACATCTTACTCCCTTGTATGTTTAACAAAGACAGCAAACCCTTGTATGTTTAACAAAGACAGCAAACCCTGTATGTTTAACAAAGACAGCAAACCCGAGTTTTATTAGAATAGGGTTTCTAATAAAAATGATGTGGTAGACCGTTGGCCCTCTGGTTGTCAGAAGCCGTGGGAGAGCGTAGGTCGCCACATCAATCCCCATTAACTCGAACAGTTGCCAGGAGCATCATTTTGACTCCGTATCTACAAGGCAGAGAAACCAGGGTATTTGATTATGACGAATAAAACTTATCAGTTCAACATAGGCGTTGATATAGCAAAACATAAATTAGATGTTTCTTTTAGTGATCAACGGGTTGTTTCTTTTGAAAACAATCAGTCTGGATTCAAGCTGTTATTAAAAGAAATAGAAAATAAGTCCCAAACCCGTGTGGTCATGGAGGCAACCGGCGGCTATGAAAAACCTTTAGCGCATTTTCTTCAAGACCACGGGGTTGCCGTAAGCATCGTCAATGCCAAGCGGGTTAGAGATTACGCCAAGGCATTGGGTCTATTAGCAAAAAATGACGTCATTGATGCGAAAGTTATACGTATGTTTGCGGATGCGGTCAATCCTAAACTATTGCCAGCTGCAAACGATACCCAGCAAGCACTTGATGCTCAGGTACATCGACGTGAACAGTTGGTAAAACAACGAGCTATGGAAAAACAGCATTTAGAGACCGTAGGCAATAAAGATGCCGTTCGATCCATCAAGCGGACTATTAGTTTTCTTGACAAAGAAATTGAACGCATTGAGAAAACCATCAAGGCCTTGATTAAGACCGATTCTACTCTTACCGAGAA
>CAVQXP010000004.1:0-2138985 GCA_963717935.1 Candidatus Eiseniibacteriota bacterium
ACACTCACTTTCAACTCCATTGCTGTTTAGGTGCAAATGGTGGTTTGCACGTTATTGTGTATGCGGTTAGGGGTGGATATAAGATTTATTATTGTGGTTTTGGCGGTTATGGTGCGCTGTGCTGCTTGCAGAATCAAAATGCAACCAGAAGCAATTTGCGTTATACGCAGATGCCAAAACAGGCGTAGCTGCCAAGTTTCTAAGAAGTTGCTATAAGAGGGGTCCACAGCAACTTCTAAAATAGAAATTTGACCCACTCTCAAAACATATATCCTTGAGCCACCAGACAATGCTTAGGAGCGCACACTAATTGGACTTTAAAGTTGTAAAGATTCAGCTACCCCCCGACTGCAACGTCATCTTGGGACAGGCGCACTTTATTAAAACCGCTGAAGACCTCTACGAAGCCCTCGCTAACTCCGTGCCTAACATAAAATTTGGGTTAGGGTTCTGTGAAGCCTCCGGGCCCTGCTTGGTTCGCCATGAAGGTAACGATGAGGAGCTACGGCGATTCGCTGCCCAAACGGCGCTTGAGATAGGCTGCGGGCACAGCTTTTTTATAGTTCTGAAAAACGCTTATCCGCTTAATGTGTTGGATAAGGTTAAGCAGGTGCCTGAAGTCTGCGGCGTTTATGCGGCTACAGCAAACCCCCTTGAAGTACTCATAGCCGAAACCGAGGCGGGTCGAGGCATCATCGGCGTAGTCGATGGCTGTAAAAGCAAAGGCGTAGAATCCGAAAAGGACAATGCGGAACGTAAAGCGTTTCTGCGCAAGATTGGCTACAAGTTAGGCTGAGCTTTTTCTTGCTCACCTATTATGGTTTTTAGTAGGGATTGGTCGATGTTGCCGCCTGTGACTACTAAAGCTACCTTTTTGCCTTTGAATTCTTGAGGGTGCTCAAGAAGTAAAGCTACGCCTGCCACAGCGGACCCTTCAACCACCAGCCCCTCCTCTTTACAGAGAAGGTATACTGCTTTTCTTATGGTTTCTTCCCTGACTAGCACAACCCTATCAACGTATTGTTGAACTATACCAAACGTGATGGAACCCGCTTCTATGCCTCCCGAGAGACCTTCAGCGATGGTTTTAGGTTCATGGCGATGCGGAGGTACAATTCGGCCTGCCTGTATGGATTCATACATTATTGGTACGGCTTGAGACTGAACGCCTATGACTTCGGTTGTTGGTTTTTGGCTTTTTACTGCGATGCTTATGCCTGAAATCAAGCCGCCTCCGCCTACCGGAACCACAACAACATCGATGTCAGGTTGTTGCTCAAGGATTTCTAGCCCCGCCGTGCCATGACCTGCAATAATATCTGCATCGTTGTAGGGTGAAATGTAGAGTTGCCCTTCCTCTTTTGCTATTTGCTTAGCCTTTGTTTCAGATTCGGGGTAATTGGCTCCATAAAGCAGTAGGTCCGCGCCGAACCGTTTGATTCCTTCTACTTTAACTTGGGGGGTGTTGGTTGGCACAACTACTTTTGCTGAGAAGCCGAGTTCTTTTGCTCCAAACGCGACAGCTTGACCATGGTTTCCTGCTGATGCAGTCACTACGCCCCTGCTTTTTTCTTGGGGGCTTAAGGTGAGGAGTTTGTTCATGACTCCTCTTACTTTGAAGGAATGTGTGGGTTGTAGATTTTCCAGTTTCAGGTAAATTTTTGCTTGAAATAATCCACTTAGGTATTGGCTCTGGCAAAGCGGAGTACGTTGGGCATAGGCTACGGTGGCTTTTTGTGCTTTCTTTATATCGTGAAATGTAACAGTCAAAATAATCGCCAAAATACAACTGATAAAATAGTACCATAAACTATTTTAGCTTACAGCATTTCAGTTTTCTCTACACTAGGAAGCGAACTTTTTGGCGACACCATATGAACGGAATATGGCTCAACTTAAAGCCTACAAAGAACAACAAGACCAAGAACAAACAGAGCTCAAAGAACGCATGGGCAAAATCAAACACAAAATCGCCATCATAAGCGGTAAAGGCGGCGTCGGCAAAAGCACTGTAACCGTTAACTTGGCAACCGCGTTTGCTATGGAGGGCAAGCGGGTGGGCATTTTGGATGCAGATATTCACGGCCCCAGCGTCCCCCGATTGTTAGGCCTTGAAGGTAAGCAGGTTAAAGCCAGTCCCGTCGGCGCTTTCCCCATCGAAGGGCCCTTAGGCATGAAGGTTATGTCGATTGATTTCTTCCTTAATGAGTCGTCGCCTACGATTTGGCGTGGGCCGCTCAAGATGCGGGCGATTAAGCAGTTTTTGACTGAGGTGGTTTGGGGTGAACTCGATTACCTCTTTATTGATTTGCCGCCTGGAACAGGGGATGAACCTCTCAGCATAGCCCAACTCCTTCCAGATATGGATGGCGTTGTCATCGTAACCATGCCCACCCAACTCAGCAGCAGTATTGTTAAAAAAGCAGTAACGTTCGCTGAACACCTCCACATGCAAACCATAGGCGTCGTCGAAAACATGTCAGGCTTCATATGCCCCCACTGCGGCAAAAAAACCGAAATCTTCGGGGTCAGGCGGCGGCGAAAGAATGGCTAAAGAAGTCGGCGTACCATTTCTTGGCAGCATCCCCATATGCCCGAGATGACGGTCTGCCCCGAATCCTCGTCGGTGCGCACGCGAAAGGTGGGATCCTCCTCGGAGAGCCGCTGCAGGGCGTTCGCGAGCTTCTCCTCATCGATCTTGGACTTGGGCTCGATGGCCACATCCACGACCGGCTCCGGGAAGATCATGGCCTCGAGCGCGAGCGGGTGGTCCGGATCGCACAGCGTGTGGCCCGTGCTCACCTTCTTGAAGCCGATGCCCGCCGCGATGTCGCCGACGAACACCTCGCTGGTCTCTTCCCGCTTGTTCGCATGCATCTGCACCAGGCGGCCGACGCGCTCGTTGCGCCCGGTGGCCACGTTCAGCACCTGGTCGCCGGTGCGGACCGAGCCGGAGTAGACCCGGAAGAACGTCAGCTTGCCGACGTACGGGTCGGTCGCGATCTTGAAGGCCAGGGCCGCGAACGGCTGGTCGTCGCTGGGTTCGCGCGTCACGCGCTGCCAGGTGTCGGTGGTGTGGCCCTGCACCGGCGGCATGTCGAGCGGCGAGGGCAGGTAGTCCACCACGGCGTCCAGCAGCCGCTGCACGCCCTTGTTGCGGTAGGCCGAGCCGCACAGCACGGGCTGGATGGCGCCCAGGAGCGTCCCCTTGCGCAGCGCGCGCCGGACGTCCTCCACGGTGCAGGGCTGCTCATGCAGGTAGCGGTCGAGCAACTGGTCGTCGAACTCGGCGATGGCCTCGAGCAGGTGGAAGCGCGCCTCGTCGGCGCGGACCCGCAGGTCGCGCGGGATGTCCTGGACTTCGAAGGTGGTGCCCTGGTTGGCCTCGTCGTAGGCGATGGCCTTCATCTCCACCAGGTCGATCAGCCCCTGGAACTGCTCCCCCAGGAACACCGGGACGTGGACGGGAACGGGCTTCGCGCCGAGGCGCTCGCGCATCATCCGGACGACGTTGTCGAAGTCGGCGCCCACGCGGTCCATCTTGTTGACGAAGGCGATGCGCGGGACGTTGTACTTGTCCGCCTGGCGCCACACGGTCTCGGACTGGGGCTCGACGCCGCCCACGGCGCAGAACACGGCGACCGCGCCGTCGAGGATGCGCAGCGCGCGCTCCACCTCCACGGTGAAGTCGACGTGACCCGGGGTGTCGATGATGTTGATGCGGTGCCCGCGCCAGAAGCAGGTGGTGGCGGCGGAGGTGATGGTGATGCCGCGCTCCCGTTCCTGCTCCATCCAGTCCATCGTGGCGACGCCGTCGTGCACCTCGCCCAGCTGGTGGATCCGGCCCGTATAGAAGAGCACGCGCTCGGTCAAGGTGGTCTTGCCGGCGTCGATATGGGCCATGATCCCGATGTTCCGGTATTGCTGGAGCGTGGTCTGCCGAGACATGTACTGCGACTTCCTATCCGACGAAGGTTACCTCGAAGCACCACCTGCCTTTCCGTCGAAGAAAGCGCGGTGATGGGATGCGTGACCATCCGCAGTGTTCAGACCCGGCCCGGCACCTCTTCCGGGATCCGGGCCCAGGCCGGCCTCACGCCGACCTTCACCCGTCGATGGTGTCTTGAGCGATTCCAGCGCGGCCCGGTTCCTCCGGGCCTCGCGTCCTACCAGCGATAGTGCGCGAAGGCCTTGTTGGCCTCCGCCATCTTGTGCGTGTCCTCGCGCTTCTTCACGGCACCGCCCTCGTTCTTGGCGGCCGCCATGATCTCGGCAGCGAACTTCTCAGCGAACGTGTGGTCCGGGCGCTCGAGCGCGTAACCGATGATCCAGCGCGTCGCCAGAGCGTTCCGCCGGTCCGGACGGACCTCGACCGGCACCTGGTAATTGGCACCGCCGACGCGCCGCGACTTGACCTCGAGCATGGGCTTGACGTTGGTCATCGCCATCTTGAGGACCGTCATCGCGTCCTGTCCGGTCTTCTGCTCGACCATCGTCATGGCGCCGTAGAAATGACGCTCGGCGATGGAGCGCTTACCGGTCTCCATCAGGCCGTTGATGAACCGCGTCACCAGGACACTGTCGTATTTCGGGTCCGCCGCAGGCTCCCGGCGTCTCACGAAACCCTTGCGAGGCATGCGCCTTTCCTCTCCTCATTCGAGCGAGCGCCCTCTGGAGAAAACGCTCCGGGGGCGATCCGGTGACGCGCCTGCGGGGCCCGTGGGCCCGCGCCATTCGCGCCGCTACTTCGACTTGGTGCCGTACTTCGATCGGCTCTGCTTGCGCCCACCCACCCCGCTCGCGTCCAGCGTGCCGCGGATGATGTGGTAACGCACACCCGGCAGGTCCTTCACGCGGCCCCCGCGGATGAGCACGATCGAGTGCTCCTGCAGGTTGTGGCCTTCGCCCGGGATGTAGCAGGTGACTTCCATGCCGTTGACCAGCCGCACGCGCGCCACCTTCCGCAGCGCCGAGTTCGGCTTCTTCGGCGTCGTCGTGTACACGCGCGTGCACACGCCGCGCTTCTGCGGGCTGCCCTTCAGCGCGGGCGCACCGGTCTTCGTCTTGATCGGCCGCCGACCATGGCGGATCAACTGGTTCAGCGTGGGCACGGATGTCCTCCAACCACTTGTCGATAATGGGATTGCGCGGTCAGTCTGGCCACGGCACCCGCGAGGGAAAGACACGCACCGTTGCCGCGCAGACCGGGGAATCTAAGAGCTTGGCCTTTGCTTGTCAAGGTGTCAGGCCGTCTTCTCCCCCTCGTCCTCCTCCAGCACCAGGGCCGCCTCGGCCTGCTTCTCCGCTTCCAGCCGCAAGTTACGGTATCCGGACATGCCGGTCCCGGCCGGGATGAGGTGCCCGATGATGACGTTCTCCTTGAGGCCGCGCAGGTAGTCGATCTTGCCCTGAATCGCGGCCTCGGTCAGTACCCGGGTGGTCTCCTGGAAGGAGGCCGCCGAGATGAAGCTGTCCGTCGAGAGCGAAGCCTTCGTGATGCCGAGCAGCAGCGGCTGGAAGGTGGCCGGTGACTGCCCCTCGCGCAGCATGCGCTCGTTCTCCTCGAGCACCACGAGCCGGTCCACGTGCTCACCCTCGAGGAAGGCCGTGCTGCCCGGATCCTCGATGCGGACCTTCTGGAGCATCTGGCGCACGATGACCTCGATGTGCTTGTCGTCGATGCGCACACCCTGGAGGCGGTAGACCTCCTGGATCTCGTCGACCAGGTACTTCTGAACCTCCTCGATGCCCTTGATCTTGAGGATGTCGTGCGGGTTGATCGGGCCTTCGATGAGCCGGTCGCCTGCGCGCACCTGGCTGCCCTCCTGCACGTAGAGGTGGCGGCCCTGCGGGATCTGGACCTCCTGCGCCTCGCCGTCCTCGCCCCGGATGATGACCTTGCGCATGCCACGAGTCACTCCGCCGAATTCCACGCGCCCGTCGATCTCGGCGACGATGGCGGCCTCCTTCGGCCGGCGCGCCTCGAACAGTTCGGCCACGCGCGGCAGGCCGCCCGTGATGTCGCGCACCTTGCTGCCCTCGCGGCGGGTCTTGACCAGCACGTCGCCGCCGCCCACCTGCTGCCCGTCACGCACCTCGAGGCGCGCACCGGTCGGCAGCGGATAGTGTCCGATCTTCCGGCCGGCCTCGTCGATGATGTCCACGGCCGGCTGCAGCTCCTTGTTGCGGTCGTCCATGATGACCAGCAGCTTGAGGCCCGAGGTGTCGTCCACCTCGTCGCGCACCGTGACCTTCTCCTTGATGTCCACGAAACGCACCGTCCCCGCCTCGCGGGTCACCATGGGCTTGTTGTAGAGGTCCCACTCGAACAGCAACTGGTCGGCCTTGACCGGATCGCCGTCGCCGACGGACACGTGCGCGCCGTAGGGCACGTTGAAGCGCTGGCGCACGCGGCCGGCCGAATCCAGCAACTCGAGCTCGCCGTCGCGGGCCAGCGAGACCCGCACGCCGGGGCGGTAGGGCACGGAGTCGAGTTCGACATAGCGCACCACGCCCGCTTCCTTGGCGACCGTGCGCGATTCCTCGACGATGCGGCCCGCCACGCCGCCGATGTGGAAGGTGCGCAGAGTGAGCTGCGTGCCCGGCTCGCCGATCGACTGCGCCGCGATGACGCCCGTCGCCTCGCCGAGATCCACCGGGCGGCCGGTGGCCAGGTTGCGCCCGTAGCACCTGGCGCAGACGCCACGCCGCGCGTCGCAGGTCAGCACCGAGCGGATCTTGATCTTGTCCAGGCCCGCCTTCGCGGCCTCGTCGATGAGCAGGTTGAGCGCCTCGTCGATGAGTTGCCCGGCCTCCACCAGGATGTCGCCGGTGATCGGATGGACGACGTCCTCCGCCACGACGCGCCCGAGCACCCGGTCGGCCAGCGGCTCGATGATGTCCTCACCGTCCTTGAGCGCGCCCACCGACAGGCCGCGGATCGTGCCACAGTCCGGCTCGTTGATGATGACGTCCTGGGCCACGTCCACGAGACGGCGCGTCAGGTAGCCGGCATCCGCGGTCTTCAGCGCGGTGTCCGCCAGGCCCTTCCGCGCACCGTGCGTCGAGATGAAGTACTCGAGCACGGTGAGACCTTCCTTGAAATTGTGGATGACCGGCGACTCGATGATCTCGCCGAGCCCGCCGATGAGCTTCTTCTGCGGCTTCGCCATCAGACCGCGCATGCCGGCCAGCTGCCGCACCTGCTCACGATTTCCGCGCGAGCCGGAATCCGCCATCATGAAGATGGGGTTGAAGCCCTGGCGATCGCTCGACAGGCCCTCGAAGGTGACCTGCTCCACCTCGGTCGTGGTGAGCGTCCAGGTGTTGATCACCTTGTTGTAGCGCTCGCTCTCGGTGATCACGCCGTTGCGGTAGTTGCGGTTGATCTGGCCAACTTCCTTGCGGGTGCGGGCGATGATCTCGTCCTTCTCGGGCGGGATGCGCACGTCGTCGATGCCCACCGTGAATCCCGCCCGGGTGGCGTAGCGGAAGCCCAGGTCCTTGAGCGCGTCGAGCAGGTCCGAGGTCACCTCGGAGCCCAGCCGGCGGTAGCTGTCGCCGACCAGGTTCTCGAGCCGTTTCTTGTCCATCGTGTCGTTGATGAAACCGAGCTCCGACGGCACGACGTCGTTGAACAGCACGCGCCCCGGCGTCGTGATGATGTAGGCCCCGTCGATCGGCCTGGCCAGCGTCACGCTGCTGGCGCGCAGCGCGACCAATCCGTGGAGCGGCACCTCGCCGTTGTCCTGGGCCGCACGCACCTCGCCCGGGCCGTTGAACATCCGCAGCCGGCGCGGGTCACCCGGCTCAAGACCGGCCTCGGCCGCGCGCGGGTTGAGTTCCTCCCCGCGCGACTTGGTCAGGTAGTGGCAGCCCAGCACGATGTCCTGGTTCGGCGTGGCGAGCGGCCGCCCGTTCGCCGGCGACAGGATGTTGTTCGTCGACAGCATCAGCAGGCTGGTCTCGATCTGCGCCTCGAACGAGAGCGGGACGTGGACCGCCATCTGGTCGCCGTCGAAGTCGGCGTTGAAGGCCTGGCAGACCAGCGGGTGGATGCGGATGGCCTTGCCCTCGACCAGCACCGGCTCGAAACCCTGGATGCCGAGGCGGTGCAGCGTCGGGGCGCGGTTCAGCAGCACCGGGTGGTTCTCGATGATCTCGCCCAGGATGTCCCACACCTCGGGCTTCTCGCGCTCGACCAGCCGCTTGGCGCTCTTCACCGTCTGCACCAGGCCGCGGTCCTCGAGCTTGCGGATGATGAACGGCTTGAACAGCTCGAGGGCCATGTTCTTGGGCAGGCCGCACTGGTTCAGCTTGAGTTCCGGGCCCACGACGATCACCGAGCGGCCCGAGTAGTCCACGCGCTTGCCGAGCAGGTTCTGGCGGAACCGGCCCTGCTTGCCCTTGAGCATGTCGGAGAGCGACTTGAGGGGACGGTTGCCCTGCCCGCGCACGGCGCGGCTGCGCCGCCCGTTGTCGAACAGCGCGTCCACGGCCTCCTGCAGCATGCGCTTCTCGTTGCGCAGGATGACCTCGGGCGCCTTGATGTCCATGAGCTTCTTGAGACGGTTGTTGCGGTTGATGACGCGGCGGTAGAGATCGTTCAAATCGGAGGTGGCGAAGCGGCCACCCTCGAGCGGCACCAGCGGGCGCAGGTCGGGCGGCAGCACCGGGACACACTCGAGGATCATCCACTCGGGGCGGTTGCCGCTGTGGCGGAAGGCCTCCACGATGCGCAGGCGCTTGAGCAGTTCCTTCTTGCGCTGCACCGAGGTCTCCATCTTGGCCTGCGCGCGCAGCTCGGTGGAGAGCTCCTCGAGATCCAGTTCGGAGAGCAGGTCTCGGATGCCCTCGGCGCCCATCTTGGACTTGAGGCCCGAGTCGGGCTGCTCGTCCATCACCTCGTTGTACTGGTCCTCGGTGATGATCTCGCGCTTCTTGAAGCCGGTGGACCCCGGCTCGATGACGACGAACGACTCGTAGTAGAGGATGCGCTCGAGGTCACGGATGCTCATGTTGAGCAGGTGGCCGATGCGCGAGGGCACGCCCTTGAAGAACCAGATGTGCGACACCGGCACGGCCAGCTCGACGTGCCCCAGCCGTTCGCGCCGCACCTTGGCCTGGGTGACCTCCACCCCGCAGCGGTCGCAGATCACGCCACGGTAACGGATGCGCTTGTACTTGCCGCAGTTGCACTCCCAGTCCTTGACCGGCCCGAAGATCTTCTCGCAGAAGAGCCCGTCCTTCTCCGGCTTGAAGGAGCGGTAGTTGATGGTCTCCGGCTTGGTCACCTCACCGTGCGACCAACTCCGGATGACGTCGGGAGACGCGAGGCGGATCCGCATCGAGTTGAACGCCGCGCGACGGCGCTCAGCGCGCTCGTCGGTGCGGGTCAACCCCAGATTGCCTCCAGCCAGGTTGAGCGGCGACTGCAGTTCCGTTTCCAGGCTCATTCCATTCTCCTCGAACGGGCCCGGTCGACGTTGCGGTCACTCCGCGCCGTGGACCGGGACCGGATGCTGTCAGGACCGGCTCAGACTTCCTCGAACTGCATCTCCAGGCACAGGCTCTGGAGCTCTTTGACGAGCACGTTGAACGACTCGGGCACCCCCGGCTCGGGGGGGTTCTCGCCCTTGACGATGGCCTCGTAGATGCGCGAGCGGCCGGCCACGTCGTCGCTCTTGACGGTGAGCAGCTCCTGCAGCGTGTAGGCGGCGCCGTACGCCTCGAGCGCCCACACCTCCATCTCACCGAAGCGCTGGCCGCCGAACTGGGCCTTGCCGCCCAGCGGCTGCTGCGTCACGAGGGAGTATGGGCCCGTGGAGCGGGCGTGGATCTTGTCATCCACCAGGTGGGACAGCTTGAGCATGTAGATGAAGCCCACGGTCACGCGATTGTCGAAGGGATCGCCCGTGCGGCCGTCGCGGAGGACGCTCTTGCCGTCCTCCGGCAGACCCGCTTCGCGCAACTCGGCCTTGATCTCGGCCACCGTGGCGCCGGCGAACACCGGCGTGGCGACCGTGTAGCCGAGCGCGTGCGCGGCCCAGCCCAGGTGCGTTTCCAGCACCTGGCCGATGTTCATTCGCGAGGGCACGCCCAGCGGGTTCAGCACCAGCTCGACCGGCGTGCCGTCCGGCAGGTACGGCGTGTCCTCCTCGTCGAGGATCTTGGCCACGACGCCCTTGTTGCCGTGGCGGCCGGCCATCTTGTCACCCACCGACAGCTTGCGCTTCTTGGCGATGTACACCTTGACCAGCTTCACGACGCCGGGCGGCAGCTCGTCGCCGCGCGTGACCTTCTCGATCTCCTTCTCCAGCTCGCGCTCGCAGCGCGTGAAGGCGTTCTGCGCGCCCTCCATCGCCGCCCAGAAGCGCTCGTTGACGCGCTCGTCCTCGGTCACCGGGGTGCCCCAGGCGAGGTCGTCGTAGTCCATCTCCTCGAGGAACTCGGGAGTGTACTTGCGGCCCTTGCGGGCGATGGCCTCGCCCGTGTTGGCGCTGCGCAGCACGTTGACCGTCTGCTCCGTCAGGATCTCGGAGATGCTGGCGAGGCGCACGTCGGCGATGCGCTCGCGCTCCTTCTTGGACTCGCGGCGCAGCTTCTCGGTCTTCTTCTTCTCCTGCTGCTTCGTGCTCTCGTCCTTCTCGCGGCGCGAGAACACCTTGATGTCGATGACGATGCCGTCCATCCCCGGCGGGGCCTTGAGCGAGGCATCGCGCACGTCGCCGGCCTTGTCGCCGAAGATCGCCTTGAGCAGACGCTCCTCGGGGCTGAGCTCCTGCTCGCCCTTGGGCGTGACCTTGCCCACCAGGATGTCGCCCTGCCGCACGCGGGCGCCGATGCGGATGATGCCTTCCTCGTCCAGGTTCTTGACCGCCTCCTCGGAGACGTTCGGGATCTCGCGCGTGATCTCCTCGACGCCGCGCTTGGTGTCCCGCACCTGGAGCTCGAACTCCTCGATGTGGATCGAGGTGAAGATGTCGTCCTTGATGAGCTTCTCGCTCACCAGGATGGCGTCCTCGAAGTTGTAGCCGCCCCAGGGCATGAAGGCCACGAGCACGTTGCGACCCAGCGCCAGCTCGCCCTCGCGGGTGGACGGGCCGTCGGCGATGACCTGGCCCTTCTTCACCTTCTGCCCCTCGACCACGGTGGGCCGCTGGTTCAGGCAGGTGTCCTGGTTCGAGCGGCGGAACTTGATCAGCCGGTAGATGTCCAGGTTGGGCTGCTCGCTGTAATCCACCGGGACCTCGTCCGGGTCGCGCTCGTAACGGACGGCGATCATCTCGCCCGAAACGAACTCGACCACGCCCGAGCGGCGCGACAGCACCAGCGCGCCCGAGTCCTCGGCCACCTTGTCCTCGAGCCCGGTCCCCACCAGCGGGGCCTCCGTGACGAGGAGCGGCACCGCCTGGCGCTGCATGTTGGAGCCCATCAGCGCGCGGTTGGCGTCGTCGTGCTCGAGGAACGGGATGAGCGCCGCCGCCGGCGACACCAGCTGGATCGGCGAGACGTCCATGTAGTCGACCCGCGTGTCGTCGATCGTCGGATACTCGCCGCGCGAGCGCACGGTGAGCGTCTTCTCGATCAACTGGCCGCTCTTCTTGTCGAAGGGCGTGTTCGCCGGCGCGATGAAGCAGCGGTCCTCGACGTCGGCCGCCAGGAACTCGGGTTTCTTGCGGTCCACCACGCCGTTCTTCACGCGGAAGTAGGGCGTCTCGAGGAAGCCGAACTCGTTCACCTTCGCGTAGGTCGAGAGCGAGGAGATGAGACCGATGTTCGGGCCTTCCGGGGTCTCGATCGGGCACATGCGCCCATAGTGGGTGTAGTGGACGTCACGGACCTCGAAGCCCGCGCGATCGCGCGTCAGGCCGCCGGGACCGAGGGCCGAGAGACGGCGCTTGTTCGTGAGCTCGGCCAGCGGGTTGGTCTGGTCCATGAACTGCGACAACTGCGACGAACCGAAGAAGCTCTGGATCACCGCCGAGATGGTGCGGGAGTTGACGAGGTCGGTCGGGGTGATCTGCTCCTGGTCCTGCAGCGACATGCGCTCGCGGATGATGCGGGCCATGCGCGCCAGGCCGATGTTGAACTGGTTGGCGAGCAACTCGCCCACCGAGCGGACGCGGCGGTTGCCGAGATGATCGATGTCGTCCGTGATGGCCGGCTCGGCCCCGCGGTCGGTGACCAGTTCGCCACCCGAGCGCAGCAGCAGCAGGTACTTGACGATGACGATGAAGTCCTCGCGGCAGAGCGTCGAGTGGTTGAGGTCGGGCAGGCCCAGCCCCAGCCGCTTGCGCACGTCGCGGCCCGGCAGGAGGTACTCGTGGGGCAGCTTCTGGTTGAGCTTGTAGCGCCCCACCCGCGCCAGGTCGTAGCGCTTGGGGTTGAAGAAGAGCTTGTTGAGGATCTCGCGGGCCGAGTCGGCGCGCGGCGGCTCGCCGGGGCGCAACAGGTTGTAGATGCGGTTGAGCGCCTCCTCCTGCGAGTGCGTCGGGTCCTTGCGCAGCGTGTTGCGAACGACGTCGGCCTCGTCCTGCATCGGGATGACGAACACCTCGAGGGCCTCGAGCCCGGCCTTGCGCAGGACCTCGAGCTTCTCGGGCGTGACCTCGTCGTTGGCCTCGATGAGGATCTCGCCCGTGGACTCGTCCACGATGTCCTGGGCGCAGATGCGGTTCAGGGCGGCATCGCCCTTCTTGCCCTTCACCTCCATCACTTCGCGCTGGTAGAACAACTCCAGGATCTCGCGGTCGCCCACGAAGCCCAGCGCCCGCAGCAGCACGGTGACCGGCAGCTTCCGCTTGCGGTCGATGTGGACGTGCATGACGTCGTTCACGTCCAGGCTGAACTCCACCCACGAGCCGCGGTACGGGATGATACGCGCCGTGAAGAGCAGCTTGCCGTTCGGGTGGGTCAGCTCGTCGAAGAAGACACCCGGCGAACGGTGGAGCTGCGAGACGATCACGCGCTCGGCGCCGTTGATGATGAAGGTGCCGTTGTCCGTGATGAGCGGCAGCTCGCCGAGATAGACCTCCTGCTCGATCACGTCCTTGTCGCGCTTGACCCCGTCCACTTCCTCGCGCGTGAGGAGGCGCAGCCGCGCCTTCAGCGGCGCCGAGTAGGACAGGTCGCGCTCCACGCACTCGTCCATGGAGTACTTGGGCTCGCCGATGTCGTAGGCCACGAACTCGAGGGAGTAGAGCTCGCGCGGGTCGGAGATGGGGAACACACCCGTGAACACCTCCTGCAGCCCTTCATTGCGGCGGCGCAGGGGATCCACGTCCAACTGGAGGAAGTCCCGGAAGCTCTTGAGCTGAACCTCGAGCAGATTGGGGATCTGCACGTTCCACTCGCGGTCGATCTTCGAGAAGCTCTTCCGTTCTTTGCGCCGTACGGTCTTCAAGGCCTTCCCGCCTTTCTCAATGGGGAAGCGTGTCGCTAGCGGCGCCGATAGCCCGGAACCGGGGCCCCCGCGGCGCACCGTCGAGCGGTGCAGCCAATTCCGGGCCGGTTCCAGGCACGACGCTGGCGATCAACTTCTGGAGAGAGCGGTCCGTGGCTACTTGATCTCGACGGACGCGCCCTGCTCCTCGAGCTTCGCCTTGACCTCTTGCGCTTCGGCCTTCGCGATCTTCTCCTTCACGGCCTTGGGGGCGCCGTCCACCAGATCCTTCGCCTCCTTCAGGCCCAGACCCGTCAACTCGCGCACGACCTTGATGACCTGGATCTTCTTCTCGCCCGCGCCGGTGAGGATCACGTCGAACTCCGTCTGCTCCTCGACCGCGGCTGCGGCACCGGCACCGGGCGCGGCTGCCATCATCATCGGGGCAGCTGCCGTGACGCCGAACTTCTCCTCGTAGGCCTTCTTCAACTCGGAGAGCTCCATCACGGACATGTTGGCAATCAGGTCGAGCACCTGGTCGATGGTGGTGGACATGGGTTGGATCTCCTTCTGCGGTTGCGTGGGTTTCGTTTTGAAAACCTGGTCGCGGGCCAGGCCCGCGAATCGTTCGTCAGGAAGCCTTGCTCTTCTCGCGTTCGAGCACGTCGGCCATGATCGAGGGCAGACGCAGTGTGGCGTCGATCGCGGAGAGGAAGGTCGTCATCGGGGCGATGATCGTACCCAGCAACTGGGACAGCATCACCTCGTAACTGGGCAGAGTGGCCAGCACGGCGACCGCCTTCGGCTCGTAGAGCCGGCCGTCCACCACCGCCGCCTTGATCCGCGGTTTCTCCTTGTCCTTGGCGAAGTCCGTCAGGATCTTCGCCGGGCTCACCTCGCTGACCTGGCTGAACACCACGCCCGTGGGTCCCTCGAGGTACGGGTCCAGCGCGGTGATCCCGCGCTCGTGGAACGCGCGCTTCAGCAGCGTGTTCTTGACGACCCGGAACTGCACCTGCTGCTCGCGGCACTTCGCGCGCAGCCGCGAGAGCGACTCGACGTCCATGCCACTGAAGTCGGCAAGGAACACGCCGCGCACGCCTTCGAGCCGCGCGTTCGTCTCCTGGAGGATCTTGATCTTCTGGGGAGTCGGCATCGGTCGGTCCTCCTAGTGCCCGAGGTCGGCCGTGACGGTCGCCGGGTCCAGCACGATGCCGGGTCCCATCGTGGCGCTGATGGTGAGTGTCTTGATGTAGGCACCCTTCGCGGCGGCGGGCCGGGCCCGCACGAGCTCGCGCAGGAAGGTCCGGGCGTTCTCGAGCAACTGGTCCTCGCCGAACGACGCCTTGCCCACAGGGGCATGCACGTTGGAGCCCTTGTCCACGCGGAACTCGATCTTGCCCGCCTTGAGCTCCTTCACGGCCTTGGCGACGTCGAACGTCACCGTGCCGCTCTTGGGGTTCGGCATCAGCCCGCGCGGTCCGAGCACGCGACCAAGCTTGCCGACCTCGCCCATCATGTCCGGTGTGGCGACGATGGCGTCGACGTCCAGCCAGCCCTGCTGGATCTTCTGGACGTAGTCCTCGGCGCCGACGAAATCCGCACCGGCCGCCTCGGCCTCCTTCGCCTTGTCGCCCTTGGTCAGCACGAGCACCCGCAGACTCTTGCCGGTGCCGTGCGGCAGAACCACCGTGCCACGGACCAACTGGTCCGAGTGCCGGGGGTCCACGCCAAGGTGGGATGAGACCACGATGGTCTCGTCGAACTTCGCGTGCGCGGTCTGCTTGACGACCCGCACGGCTTCGGCCAGGTCCCGGACCTGACCCGCCTGCCGTGCGATGTCCGCCGCGGCGCGATAACGCTTGCCGTGTCGTTTCATGGATCCTCCCGTGGTGCCGGCGTGGCGGGCTCTCCGCCACTCCCACGCGGTTCTGCTCGACGATGTCCGTGCTGTCCGCACCCGGGGGCCTGCTGCCCGGCGCGGATTCAAAGCTCCGACCCCTGCGTGCGCCCCGAGACACGGCGACCGCCCGCAGGCTGAACTACCCCCCTGACCGCCAGGGCCGCACCACCAGGCACGCCCGGGACCGCAAGCAGGGCCCTCGCAGTCTAGTTGGTGAACTCCTCCTCGACCGCGTCCAACTCGGCTTCGGTGGCGTAGCCTTCCTTCACCACCCAGTCGAGCGTCTCGTTCAGATCCTTGATGGCATGCTCTCCGTCCGCCACCCGGGCCCGGACGATCTCGTAGATCTCACGCGGGGTCTTGCCCTTGAGGAGCTGCTCAGCCTCTTCCTTGGTCAGCGTCACCATCCGGTCTCATCCCTTCTCAGTCTTCGAGCTCGATGCCCATGCTGCGGGCGGTTCCCAACACCATCCGCTCGGCGCCGTCGACGGTCGCAGAATTCAGGTCGGGCGCCTTGAGCTCGGCAATCTCGCGGACCTGTGCGCGAGACACCTTGCCGACCTTGGTCCGGTTCGGAACCCCGGAACCCTTGGCCAACCCGGCCGCCCGCTTGAGCAGGATCGCGGCCGGAGGCGTCTTCATCACGAACGTGAAGGAACGGTCCTTGTAGACCGTGATCACGACCGGGATCACGAGTCCCGCCTGGTGCTGGGTCTTGGCGTTGAACTGCTTGCAGAACTCCATGATGTTGATGCCGTGCTGCCCGAGCGCCGGCCCGACAGGCGGCGCAGGCGTGGCGCTGCCGGCGTTACACTGCAGCTTCACCACGGCCTGAATCGGCTTCGCCATTCTGTTCCTCCCGGGCCCGAACGCAGCCCGACTGCTCCCCCACCGGTCGCGCGACGCTAGACCGGCTGCACCTGCAGGAAGTCGAGCTCGACAGGCGTCTGGCGCCCGAAGATGCTCACCATCACCTTGATCTTGCCGCGCTCGTTGTTGACCTCGTCCACCACGCCGTTGAAGCCATTGAATGGACCGTCCCCGACGCGCACGTGGTCGCCCACGCGGAACTGCACGTTCGGCGCGGGCTTCGACTTGGTCTGCTCCATCTGCCCGAGGACGCGCCGGACTTCGTTCTCCTTGAGGGGGACGGGCGTCTTGTTCGGCCCGATGAAGCCCGTCACCCCGGGGACGTTCTGCACCAGATGGCGCGTCTCGTCGCTGAGGTCCATCTCGATGATCACGTAGGAGGGGAAGGTCTTGCGCTTGGACGTCTTGCGCTTCCCGTCCTTCATCTCGACGTACTCCTCCTTCGCCACCAGGACCTCGCCGAATTGCTCGATCAGCGCGGCGGCCTGGATGGCCTTGCGGAGGTTCTCTCTCACCTTGTCCTCGTGGCCCGAGTAGGTGTGGACCACGTACCACTTCTTGCTCATGTGCCTTCCCGATTCCCGGGAGCCGCCTCCCGCCTGCCTCGATCGGCAGACACGGCGCGCACCGCTCCGGGTCAGCGCCCTAGCGGAACAGCAGCCTCACCCCGAGCTGGAGGATGTAATCCACGATCCCCACGAAGACCGAAATCAGGAGCACCGCGACGATCACGACGATGGTCGAGGCGCGCAACTCCTGCCGGGTCGGCCAGCTGACCTTGGTGGACTCCACCTTCACTTCTCTGACGAACTCACGGACCTGCATGGTCCACGCCATCTGTGCGTCCTCTCGGAGGAGGTCTCGTTCATGCGCGGCCGGAGCCGCCTGGTTCCACACGCCGCCGGGCTGGCAGGCCTGGAGGGATTCGAACCCCCGACACCCGGTTTTGGAGACCGGTGCTCTAGCCAGCTGAGCTACAGGCCTACCCTGTGCTCGGGCCGCTGTGAGTCGGTCGTCTGCTGCATTGCTCGGTCGCTCGGCGCGGCGACGCATCTTCCGATACGGATCGCTTCCCTCGCGCCTTGCAGCCGACCCGACTCACGACGGCCCCTGATCACCCCGCACTGCCACACCGTGCCGCGTGTTACCGCGTTTCCTTGTGGGCCGTGTGCTTCCGGCAGGCCGGGCAGTACTTCTTCTGTTCGACCCGGTCCGGATGCAGGCGCTTGTTCTTCTTCGTGATGTAGTTGCGATGCTTGCAGTCGTTGCAGGCGAGGATGACCTGGTCTCTCATGATGTCCCGTCTCCGCTTCCGGGCGATCGGCCTCTTACTGGATGATCTCGGTAACGACGCCGGCCCCGACGGTGCGGCCGCCCTCGCGGATCGCGAAACGCAGCTCCTTCTCCATCGCGATCGGCGTGATCAGTTCCACCGTCATCCCATCCACGTTGTCCCCCGGCATCACCATCTCCCGCCCCTCCGGCAGCGTCGCCACTCCCGTCACGTCCGTCGTCCGGAAGTAGAACTGCGGCCGGTATCCGTTGAAGAACGGCGTGTGCCGTCCCCCTTCTTCCTTCGTCAGCACGTACACCTGCGCCTTGAACTTCGTGTGCGGCGTCACCGACTTCGGCGCCACCACGCACATCCCGCGCTCCAGGTCCTCCTTCTCCACCCCCCGCAGCAGCAGCCCGATGTTGTCCCCCGCGATCGCCTCGTCCATCGACTTGCGGAACATCTCCACCCCCGTCACCACCGTCTCCCGCGTCGGCCGCAAGCCCACGATCTCCACCTTGTCCCCGACGTGCACCTTCCCCCGCTCCATCCGCCCCGTCCCCACCGTCCCACGCCCCGGAATCGAGAACACGTCCTCCACCGCCAGCAGCAACGGCTTCTCCGTCTCCCGCTTCGGATCCGGAATGTAGCTGTCCACCGCCTCCATCAGCTTCAGGATCGACTCGTTCGCCTTCTCGTCCTTCCCCTGCCCGTCCATCGCCTGCTTCGCCGAGCCCCGCACCACCGGAATCTCGTCCCCCGGGAACTCGTACTTCTTCAGCAGCTCCCGGACCTCCAGCTCCACCAGGTCCAGCAGCTCCGGGTCGTCCACCATGTCCACCTTGTTCATGTACACCACGATGTACGGCACCCCGACCTGCCGCGCCAGCAGGATGTGCTCCCGCGTCTGCGGCATCGGCCCGTCCGCCGCCGACACCACCAGGATCGCCCCGTCCATCTGCGCCGCGCCCGTGATCATGTTCTTCACGTAGTCCGCGTGCCCCGGACAGTCCACGTGCGCGTAGTGCCGCTTCTCCGTCTCGTACTCCACGTGCGCCGTCGCGATCGTGATCCCCCGCGCCTTCTCTTCCGGCGCGTTGTCGATCGAGTCGAACGTCCGCACCGAGATCTTCGGGTTCTTCAGCGCCAGCACCATCGTGATCGCCGCCGTCAACGTCGTCTTCCCGTGGTCCACGTGCCCGATCGTCCCCACGTTCACGTGCGTCTTCGTGCGCTCGTACTTCTGCTTGGCCATTCCAGGGCTCCTGTCTGCGGTGTGGCGGTGTTGAGGTCTCTGTTCGGCGGGCGCCGCGGCGGGAGTCACCGGCCGCCGCGACTCCCTTGCGTGGCCCTGCCGGCCGAATCAGCCCAGCGCGGTGCCCGGCACCGCTCGATCTACCTGCTGCTTACATCACCCCGGCTGGCCGCGCGACCTGCGCGCGCCACACCGGGAGCCGAGTCCATCCTGCGAGAACTGGAGCCCACGAGCGGAATCGAACCGCTGACCTTTTGCTTACCATGCAAATGCTCTACCGACTGAGCTACGTGGGCGTTGGACACCGAGACGTGCAAAGGCAAGCCAGGAACGGGCCTTCTCGAAGCGATGGAGCAAGGCGACCCAACCCCGGAGAATTTGCTCCGCGTCCGGGTGTAGAAAGACGCACTTCCCCAAGCCGGCTTCTCAAGTGAAAAAGCCGTCGGGGAATAGCGGGCACGGAAATCTAAGCCCCAGCCACTCCGATGTCAATGCGGGAAGCAGAGAAAAGTGAGACCCGCCGCTGCGCCAGGGACCGTGCCGCTGGCGGGCGGTCTCCAGAGAACCCTGGAAATTACTACCACCAAGGAGGATGGAGCGGGAAACGGGATTCGAACCCGCGACCCTCAGCTTGGAAGGCTGACGCTCTAGCCGCTGAGCTATTCCCGCTCAAGCCGTTGATCACAAACAGGATGGTGGAGGGGGGAGGATTCGAACCTCCGAAGGCTTCGCCGACAGATTTACAGTCTGTTCCCTTTGACCGCTCGGGAACCCCTCCACACCTGCGGAAGCAGGACATCTCCCAAGTAACGTCCCGGAAAGGACCTACTCGAATCGCGACGTCCAGGGTCCGGCAGGCACCCGCCCACGACGAGGGCGGACCCGGATCGCTGCTGAGCTGGCGAAGGGACTCGAACCCCCAACCACCTCATTACAAATGAGATGCTCTACCAATTGAGCTACGCCAGCAGACCCAGGATCTCGCGCAAGAAGAGCAAGGTCAAGATAGACAGCGCACTCGGGGCTGTCAAGACGCGGGGAGGGAATCACCGGCCGATCTGCGCTCCCGGGAGGCCCGGCCACCAGCGAAAAGGCAGCCAAGTGAAGTGAACCTGAGTCCACTCTCTGGCTGCCTCTTCCCGAGAGAACAGGAGGTGACCGGGAAGAACCCCACTGCTCTCCCGGCTTCGTTGACCGGGCGTATTTGGTTTTTTTGCAGAACGAATCGCGAACCACTACTCAACAGGACACCGATCGAATCGAGGCTTCTCTCACCCCTTTCTCTCGTTCGGCCTCATCTGCAGAGGCCCACCAACTACCCTACGGGTACGAGCCCTACTGAGCGGCCCCACAGCACCGCAAGATCTTTGGTCTGAACAACTTCCCCCTGGAGGCCCCTCAGGCGACCAGCTACGCATGGAGGTGCAAGACTCGCATCCGGCCGCCTTGGGGCACGGGCCCAATCTCCTCGCAAGGCCCCACTCCAGAGATCACTCGACCCCTTGATCCCCGTATCCGTGCATTCTGCAAAGCAGGGCGCGTGCCACGGCCGGAACCTCGTCACGACCAGTCCGGCACGGCGCACGAACTCGCTTTGGTGCAATGGGTTACCAGCATGGCGCCAGGCGCCGGGCTGCGCCCTGGCAGGCTCCGCGTTCAGGAGAGTGTTACGTCCAGAGGTAACACTCTCGTGGACGGTCAACGAGCTAACTCCTTATGACGCAAGCCGGTCTCTGGTGACACCCCGGGGGTGACAGTGTCCCCCCCGAGTCAGCGTCCGAAACACGAATCGGGGCGGGGATGACTCCCCGCCCCGATTCGTGCCCGCAGCCCCCTCAGGGCAGCGTGATGCTCAAGCGCTTGAGCCTGGCGTAGAGGGTCTTGCGGCTGACGCCCAGCAACTCGGCCACCCGGCTCTTGTTCCGCCCGACCCGCTGGTAGGCCGCCAGGATGGCGGCCCGCTCCTGCTCTGCACCTTCGCGGGCCGGGCGCGCGGGCGAGGCCTGCAGGAGGAAGGGCAGCAGGGCGGCTGCGTCGAGGCGCTCGCTGCCGACGTGGAGCGCGCCCACGCGCTTCATCACGTTCTCGAGTTCGCGGACGTTCCCCGGCCACGGGTGCGAGAGCAGCACCGCCTCGGCGTCGGCGCTCAGCCGCGGGCCCTGGAACCCGCCGTAGAAGGCCAGGAAGTGCCGGGCCAGCGGGACGATGTCGTCCAGCCGCTCGCGCAGCGGCGGCACGCGGATCTCGATCTCGTTCAGGCGGAACAGCAGATCGCGACGGAACAGCCGCTCGCCCTCGCTGCCACGCAGCTCCCGGTTGGTGGAGGCGATGATGCGCACTTCGGCGCGCCGCACCTTCGTCTCGCCGAGCCTCATGTACTCGCCGCTCTCGAGGAAGCGCAGCAGGGTCACTTGCACGTCGTGCGGCAGGTCACCGACTTCGTCCAGGCACAGCACCCCACCATCGGCCGCCTCGACCAGGCCGGCCGTGTCCGCGTGCGCGCCCGTGAAGGCGCCCTTGCGGTGGCCAAAGAGCTGCGAGAGGGCCAGTTCGGCCCGCAGCGCGCCGCAATTCACGGCCAGGAAGGGCCGGTCCGCCCGGGAGGAGAGCGCGTGGATGGTCCGCGCGATGAGCTCCTTGCCAGTCCCGGTCTCGCCCGTGATCAACACCGACAGATCGGTGCCCGCCGCGCGCCGCGCCAGGGCCTCGACTCGCTGCATGCCGTGGGAGTATGCGACCAGCGTGGGAGCCCGGTGCTTGCGGCCCGGCGGGGCCACCCGCGCAGCAGACTCGGCGGCGCCGGCCGCGCCCAGCAGGCGCTGCAACTCCTCATCGGTGCGCTCGAGCCACTCGTGCGCCGAGAGTTCGGCGAAGAGTGCGCCTGCGCGATAGAGATGGCGCCGTCCCTCGCGCGGGTCACCCACGGCCCGGCCCAACTCGAACAGGGTGCGGGCCAGCTCGTAGCGCTCACGCAGCCCGGTCAGCATGCGCACCGTGTCCGTCCAGCCACGCACGGCGTCCTCGTGCCGGCCCTGGGCCCAGGCGATGGCCGCCGCCGCGCGGTGTGCCAGCGCCAGCTCGAGCCGGTCCTCCGTGCGCTCCGCCAGCCGGAGAGCCCGCTCGCAGGCGCGCTGCGCCTCGTCCAGCCGGCCCAGCCGGGTCAGCGCGTCGGCCCGGCGCCGCTCCAGCTCGACCACCAGGTCGCCCTCGGGGGCCAGGACTGCGGCCAGCAGGAGCGCCTGGTCGTAGCGCGCCAGGGCCTCGGCGTGCCGGTCGCAGTCGGCGTCCAGCTCACCCAGGAACTCGATCGCCAGGACCTCTTCGCGGGGTGCGCCCTGCTGTCGGGCGCGCCGCAGGGCGTCCCCGAAGAGCGCCTCGGCATCGGCGAGGCGGCGCTGCAGCCGGGCGATGTTGCCGCGCGCGATGCGTACCGTCGCCAGGCGCAGCGGGTTCGCGAGCTGCTGGTAGGCCTGCTCGGCCTGGACGTAGCACTCCTCGGCCCGCTCCCACTCCCCACTCTTCTGGTAGACGATGCCCAGGTTGAGGAGCGCGTCGGCCATCGAGGGAAACCGGCCCAGGCGCTGGAACGCCTCGAGCGCGGCGCGCAGGCAGGCCACCGCCGCGTCCCACTCGCACAGGTTCTTCAGGATGAGCCCCAGGTCGCTGCGGGCGCGGGCGGCACGCCAGTCGTCGCCGAGACGCCGGTAGAGCCCCAGCGCCTGTTCGTAGAAGTCCCGAGCCTCGTGCAGGTCGCCCTTGCGGTAGGCGACCCGGCCCAGATGGTGGAGCGCCCGCGCGGCGAGGTCGTGGTCGCCCGAGGCGTCCGCGAGCGTGAGCGCCGTGGAGGAATGCGCGCGGGCATCGTCGAGACGGCCCAGCCGGAAGAGCGCCTCGGCACACTGCATGTGGATCCCGGCCCGGGCCGGGCCGGAGTCGATGCGCTCCTCCATCGCCAGCAACTCGCGGCAGTGGGCCAGTGCGCCAAGGGCGTCGCCCTGGGCCAGCCGGCACGCCACCGCCCGGCTCTCGAGCGCCACCCTGCGGGTGGGCGAGAGCGTCTGGGCAGCGGGCAGCGCGAGCAGGCGCTCGATCGTCTCCAGCGCAGGGACGTAGCTGTCCGCCTGCATGTACAGGTCGGCCAGCATCTCGAGCTCAGCCAACGCAGTCTGCGGGGCACCCCCAGTGGGCAACCCCGATTCGCAGGCTGGCGCCAGCTTCTCTTCCAACTCGGCTATCCGATTCCGGTCATCAATCGGCACGCCGGTGCTCCGGTCAATACGGGCCTTTGCCGACTGGGCTTCAGAAGCGCAGGTACAGGCTCCTGAGGCTCAGCAGGAACAGACGCATACGGTCCTTCACGACGCTGGGCAGAACCACCCCGTCACGCACGGGACGAGCCCCGCTCGGCGACACCGCCTGGTCCGACACGTTGCGGACGAGAAGGACCCCGTCGGTCAAGTCATCCCCGGGACCCATCGGCACGTCCGGATCACCGAGCCACGCCCCCGGCGGGTCTTCCGCCAGCAACGAACTGCCGGAGTCGGCTCTCGCGACCGACGGCAGTTGCACAGTGAAGAGGAAGAGGCAGGTGGTGAAGAGACACAGCGTCAGGACGAATGCCCACGAGCGATTCACACTGAATCGAAGCATGAGATCCCTTCCTGTGTCATGGAACAAACCACCAAACCGCCCGGCCTGTCGTGACTTCTCCCGCAGAGAGGGGTCGCCGTCCTGGAGTGAGGCCTGGACACGGGGTAACCCCCATCTCCGCAGACGCCGTTCGCGGGCAGCCCGGTACAACAAGAGCGTAGCCCCGCAGCGCCCGATGGGTCAAGGGGATGTTGCATTTCTGGTCCCTGGCCGGTCCGCCGTCGTCCCCGACAAGGCCGCGGGACGAGCCCCCCGGGGGGGAGGCCTCGTCCCGGAATCCGCCGGCCGGCCGGGAACCGACCGGCTAGCGCCGCTTGAGCCTGGGCGGTTGTCCCTTGACGTCTTCCAGCACCACGCCGAACTCACCCAGAAGCCGCTGCCTCAGGGCGTCCGACCGCGCCCAGTCACGCTCCCCGCGGGCCTGCTCGCGCTCCTCGACCAGCGCCAGGACCTCGGGCTGCCAGGTCTCCCCGGCCGGCTTCCTCCAGAAGAGCCCGAGCACGCTACCCAGGTCCAGCAGGGCCCTGCCAGCCGCGGGGGCCCCGGGCGAGCCCTCGTCCAGCGCCCGGTTCACCTCGCGCGACAGGTCGAACAGGTGCCCGATGGCCTTCGCGCTGTTGAAGTCGTCCTCCATGGCCTCGTGGAAGAGCCGCCGGCACTCGGCCACCGCCCGGCCCAGCTCCCCCGTCTGGGCCGGCTCGGGAGGCGCGTCCCACGCCCCTGCCCGCGCGAGCACCCCGAGCAACCGCTGGTGGGCCACCGCCGCCTCGGCCAGCCGCTCCTCGTTGAACTCGAGCGGGCTGCGGTAGTGGGTCGAGAGCAGGTAGTAGCGCACCACCTCGGGGTCGGTGCGGGCGGCGATCTCGTCCACGTAGAAGAGGCTGCCGGTCCCGGTGCTCTTCGAGATCTTGTCTCCGCCGGTCGTCACCATGCCGTTCTCGGTCCAGAAGTTCGCGAACGGCTTGCCCGTGGCGCCCTCGCTCTGGGCGATCTCGTTCTCGTGGTGCGGGAAGATGAGGTCCTGCCCACCACCGTGGATGTCCAGGGTCTCGCCCAGGTACTTCATGCTCATGGCCGAGCACTCGATGTGCCAGCCGGGCCGCCCGGGGCCCCACGGGCTGTCCCAGGCCGGCTCGCCCGGCTTGGCGCCCTTCCACAGCGCGAAGTCGAGCGGATCGCGCTTCTCCTCCCCGACCTTGGCCCTGTCGCCGGCCTTCTCGCGCTCGCTCGCGCGCACCTCGTCAAGGCTGCGGCCCGAGAGCTTCCCGTAGTCGGCCTTCGAGCGCACGTCGAAATAGACGTCGCCGCCCGCCGCGTAGGCGTGGCCCTTCTCGATCAGGCGGCCGATCAGCTCGAACATCTCGGCGATGTGCCGGGTGGCGCGCGGATAGTGGGTGGCGGCCAGGATGTTGTGCAGCGCGGCGCCCTCCAGGTAGGCCGTGATGTTGCGCTCGCTGACCGAGGTGTAGTCCACGCCCTCCTTCGACGCCTTGCTGATGATCTTGTCGTCCACGTCGGTGAAGTTGTAGACGTACGTCACCTCGTAGCCGAGGTACAGGAGGTAACGGCGCATCAGGTCGCCCGAGAGCGAGGCGCGGATGTGTCCGACGTGGGGCTTGTCCTGCACCGTCATGCCGCACACGTACATGCCCACGCGGCCGGGGTGGACGGGGACGAACTCGCGCTTCTCGCGCGTCAGCGTGTCGTAGATGCGCAGCGTCACGGATTCTCCCGGGTGGTGGTGGTGGCCGCCGGGACGAGCCCGGCCGGCCGCGGGGTGATGGCGATCTCGCGGCTCGTCCCGGTGCGGATGCTCCCCGCGACGAGCGCCTCGTGGCTCCGCAGCCGCAGCTCGCGCGCGACCTGGAAGGCGTTGGGCCCCGGCCGGGACCGCACCGCCATGCGCAACTGGGCCTCGGAACCGGCCAGCGACTCGACGCCCCACAGTTCGGCGGGCTCGATCAGCCGCTCGCGCCAGGCGGGCTCGGCGTTCAGTCCGTCCACGACCTCACGGCACAGCCGCAGCGCCCGCCCGAGGTCCTCGTTGGCCCCCACGGGCACGTCCACGGTGAGCTGGTTCCAGTCGCGGCTGCGGTTCGTGACCGTCTTGAACTCGCCGTTCGGCACGTAGTGGACGAAGCCGTCGAAGCCGCGCAGCCGCGTGCTGCGCAGGGTCACCTCCTCGACCAGCGCCGGCTGGCCGCCGACCTCGACCAGCTCGCCCACGGCGAACTGGTTCTCGATCAGGATGAAGTAGCCGGCGATCAGGTCGCGCACCAGCGTCTGCGCGCCGAAGCCCAGCGCCACGCCGAGGATCCCCGCGCCCGCCAGCAGCGGTCTCACATCCCAGCCGAGGATGGCGAGCACATGGATGGAAGCCCCGGCCCAGACCGCGGTCGTCAACAGGCTGCGCAGGGTCTGGCCGATCGTCTGCGCGCGCTGCGCGCTGCCCGGCCGGTCGCGGCCGGCACGAGCCATCCAGTGCTGCACGCGGCCCACCAGCAGCCAGGCGAGCTGCATGAGCAGGAACGCGCCGCCCACGGTCAACGCGACGCGGATCCCCATCTCGGCGAGCTTCTCCGACTCGGGGAGGAGGCGCAGGACCGGCAGGAACGCAGGCAGGCTCATGAGGTCACTCGCAGGAACGGAGGCCCGGGCGCCGGGAAGCCGACGCCCGGACCTCGCCAGGTCAGACCAGGCCGTCGACCGTCCTGCGGTCGAGGCGCTTCACCAGCGCCATCAGCAGCTTCACGGCCATCTCGAAGTCCCTCCGGCTGATGATGCTGACGTGGCTGTGGATGTAGCGGGCCGGGACCCCCATCGAGAGCGTGGGCACGCCCTGGCCGTTCAGGTGGATGCGGCCCGCGTCCGTGCCGCCCCGCTCCACCGCCTCGAACTGCAGCGGGATCCGCAGCTTCTTCGCGGTGTCGACCACCAGGTCGAGCAGCCCGCGGCTGGGGATCGCACTGGCGTCATAGACCACGATCAGCGGGCCACCGCCCAGCTTCTCGTCGCCATCGGCGCCCGGCGTGTCGTGCGCGATGCCCACGTCCAGCGCCAGCCCCACGTCGGGCTGGATCTTGAAGGCCGAGGTCTGCGCTCCCCGCATGCCGACCTCCTCCTGCACCGTGCCCACCGCGTAGAGCGTGTTCGGGTGCGGCACGCCCCGGAGCCGCCGCAGGACCTCGGCCGCGATGGCGCAGCCGATGCGGTTGTCCCACGCCTTGGCGAGCAGCAGGTCGGGATTCGCCATGACCGTGAAGGGCGACTCGGGCACGATCGGGTCGCCCGGGCGGATGTCGAGATGCTTGCGCACGTCCCAGTCGGACGAGGCGCCCACGTCGATGTAGAGATCCTTGATCTCGAGGACCTTGCGGCGGTCCTCCTCGCGCAGCTCGTGCGGGGGCTTCGAGCCCACCACACCCGCCACGTCGCCCTGGCGGGTCTTGATGACGAGCCGCTGGGCCAGCACCACGTGGCCCCACCAGCCGCCGAGCGGCAGGAACTTGACGAAGCCCTCCTTGGTGACCGACTTCACCATGAAGCCCACCTCGTCCAGGTGGCCCGCCAGCATGACGCGCGGCGGCTCGGGCGTGCGGGCGCCACGCGCCCGGGGCGCGCCGCGCTTCTCGCAGATGAAGCTGCCGAGCCGGTCGTGGCTGATGGTCCCGACGCCCTTGAGGTGGCGCTCCAGCACGCGGACCACCGGGCTCTCGGCGCCCGGCGTACCGTGCGCCTCGACCAGGTCCTTCAGGAAGTGCAGCGTCTTGTCCATGGGGCCTCCTTGGAGGATCAGCTCTGCGGTGCGGCCACGGCCGCCAGCCCGAGCGTGCGCGCGACGACGTCTTCATAGGAGAGCCCCACCGCCCGGGCCGCCATCGGCACGAGGCTGGTCGGGGTCATCCCCGGGATGGTGTTCACCTCGAGGCACGAGGGCTCGCCCTGCGGGGACAGGCGGAAGTCCACGCGCGACACGCCGGTGCAGCCCAGCACCCGTGCCGCGCGCAGCCCCAGATCGCGGATGCGCCCGGCCAGCGGCTCCGGCAGGTCCGCCGGGCAGAAGTAGTCCGTGCGTCCCTTCGTGTACTTGTTCTCGTAGTCGTAGAAACCTTCCTTGGGGCAGATCTCGACGATGGGCAACGCCTCGTCGCCCAGCACCGCGACCGTCAGCTCGCGGCCCGGGATGTACTCCTCGATGAGGACGACGTCGCCGTGGAGCGCGGCCTCCATGAAGGCCGGCTCGAGGTCCGCCGCGCGCTCGACGATGGTGAGCGCGACGCTCGAGCCCTCTTCGCTGGGCTTGACCACGACCGGCAGCCCGCCGCAGGCCTCGAGATCCCGGGCATCCGGCGGTTCTCCCGCGCGGCGCACGGACCAGCGCGGTGTCGGCACGCCGTCGTGCACGAACATGCGCTTCGACATCACCTTGTCCATGGCGAGCGCGCTCGCGAGCACGCCGGAGCCGGTGTAGCGCTTGCCCGCCAGCTCGAGCAGGGCCTGGATGCGGCCGTCCTCGCCGAAGGTGCCGTGCAGCGCGATGTACACGATGTCCGCCTCGCGCACCGCCGGCACCTCCACGACGCCCACCTGCGCCCGCAACGGCAGGCGCCCCACCACGGCGGCCGGTCGCGCTCCGGCTTCTTCGCCGTCGGCCGGGAGCAGCGCGCCGTCGGCGGCATCCACCGAGGTCACCTCGTGGCCCAGCGCGCGCAGCGCGCGCGCCACCCCCTGTCCCGTCTTGAGCGAGATCTCGCGCTCCGAAGAACGTCCCCCCATCAGCACCGCCACCTTCATCCCCATCCTCCTGCCCGGGCTTCCCTGCCGGGCATTGTTCCGCAGCGCACTTCCTAGGGACGGCCGGCCGCGGCGTCCCGCAGACGGCTCACGCACCGCGCGCGCCCGAGCAGGCTCGCCACCCGCGGCAACTCCGGGCCATGAGCGCGCCCCGTGAGGGCCGCTCGCGCCGGCTGGAACAGGTCGCGGCCCTTGAGCCCGAGCCGCGCACCGACCGAACGGATCGTGGATTTAACCCCTTCCTCGCTCCATTCCGCAAGGCCCTCGAGCGCCGCGGCCAGCTCGCCGCACAGCGCGCGGGCCGGCGCGGACTCGAGCGCCGCGGCGGCCGCGGGTTCGACGGCGGGCCGCTCGGCAAGGAACGGCTCGAGTTCCCCGGCCAGGTCCGCCAGCATCGCGAGGTTGCCGCGCACGCCCTCGAGCAGCCGCTCGAGGTCCGCCCGCGGGAGCGCGCGCGCCCCCGCAGGCAGGAATTCCTCCGCCCAGTCCGCGAGCCGCGCGCCGTCGGCGTGGTGCAGCAGGTGCGCGTTCACCCAGCGCAGCCGGTCGGGGTCGAAGATCGAGCCGCTCCGGCCCACCCGCTCCAGCGCGAAGCACTCGAGCAGCTCGGCGCGCGTGAGGATCTCGCGCTCGTCGCCCGGGTGGAAGCCGAGCAGCGCCAGGTAGCTCAGGAGTCGCCTCCGGCACCACGCCCGCGCGCCGCCAGTCACCCACGGCCACCGCCACCTCCCCTTCCCGCTTGCTCATCTTGGAGCGATCGCGGTTCAGGATCAGCGGCACGTGCGCGTAGCGGGGCGGCGTCTCGCCCAGCGCCTCGCAGAGCATCAACTGGCGCGGCGTGTTGGGCAGATGCTCCTCGGCGCGGATGACGTGACTGATGTCCATCGCCGCGTCGTCCACCGCGCAGGCGAAGTTGTAGGTCGGCAGCCCGTTCGAGCGCAGCAGCACGAAGTCACCCACCACGCCCTCGGGGAACGTGACCTCGCCGCGCACCAGGTCCTGCAGCATCCAGTCGCGCCGCGGGACCGCGAAGCGCAGACTGTGCGCCTCGCCCGCGCGCAGCCGCGCCTCGCGCTCGTCGCGCGGCAGGTCACGGCAGCGGCTGTCGTAGTGCGGCGGGCGCCCCGCCGCCAGCGCCGCGTGGCGCCGCCGCTCGAGATCCGCGTCGTCGCAGAAGCACGGGTAGGCCGCGCCCCGCGCGAGCAGCGCCTCCGCCTTCGCGCGGTAGAGCCCGAGCCGCTCGCTCTGCCGGTAGGGTCCGCACGGACCGCCCTCGCGCGGGCCCTCGTCGAAGTCCAGGCCCAGCCATGCCAGGTCGTCGAGCACGCCCTGCTCGCTCGCCGCGCTCGAGCGCTCGACGTCGGTGTCCTCGATGCGCAGCACCACGGCGCCGCCGTGGCGGCGCGCGAAGAGCCAGTTGAAGTACGCCGTGCGCGCGCCACCCACGTGCAGCCAGCCCGTGGGGCTCGGAGCGAAGCGGACGCGCGGGCCCCCGCCGGCAGGGCTCATCCCCGGCTCCGGCGCCGCGACCCCGCGCACGGGCCCGCCCTCACGCGATCTCCACCATCGCGATCGCCAGCGCCGCCACGCCCTCGCCGCGCCCGAGCGCGCCCAGGGTCTCGTTGGTCGTGGCCTTGACCGAGACCTGCCCGGCGCCGACGCACAACGCCTGCGCGATGTTCCGGCACATCGCCTCGCGCAGGGGCGCGAGCTTCGGGGCCTCGGCCACCACCGTCACGTCCACGTTCACGATCGTCGCGCCCCGGCCGGCGAGCAGCGCGCGGATCAGCCGCAGCAGCTCGAGGCTCGAGGCGTCCTTCCAGCGCGGATCGCCCGGCGGGAAGTGCTTCCCCAGGTCGCCCAGCGCCGCCGCGCCCAGCAGCGCGTCGCCGATCGCGTGCAGGCAGCACGTCCGCGTCGCTGTGCCCCTCGAGCCCCCAGTCGCTGCTGATCGTGACCCCGCCCAGCACCAGCGGGCGGCCCTCCGCCTTGCGGTGGATGTCGTAGCCGATGCCCACCTGGAGACCCATCTCAGTCCTCCCGCCGCGCGAGCCAGGCCCCGGCGAGCGCCAGGTCCTGCGCCGTCGTGATCTTGAAGTTGAGCGCGTCGCCCTCGGTGACGAAGACCGCGTGGCCCAGCGCCTCCACCAGCGCCGCGTCGTCGGTCGCGGCGCTGCGCGCCTGCCCGTGCGCCGCCTCGAGCCACTCGCGCCGGAACACCTGCGGCGTCTGCGCGCGCCACAACGCCGCGCGCGGCACCGTGTCCTCGATCCGCCCCAGGCTCGCGCGCTTGAGCGTGTCCTCGAGCGGCACCGCAGCGATGGCCGCGCCGTGCGTGACCGCATCCGCCACCACGCGCGCCACCAGCGCAGGCGTGATCAGCGCGCGCGCCGAGTCGTGCACCGCCACCAGATCGAAGCCCGCCGGCAGCGCACGAAGGCCGCGCGCGACCGAGTCCTGCCGCGCGCGGCCGCCCTCGGTCCAGGCCACCACCTTGCCCGGCCCGAAGCCCGTCACCGCGAGCACGTCCTGGAGCTTGCGCACCGGACCGACGATCACGATGCCGTCCACCGCCGTGCAGCGCTCGAGCGCCTCCAGGCCCCAGAGGAAGAGCGGCCGACCGGCCAGCGGCGCCAGCGCCTTCTCCACGCCCGCGCCGAGCCGCTCGCCCCGCCCCGCGCACAACAGGATCGCCGCGGTGGTCATGACCGGCCTCCCTCCTTCGCCGGCGCGTCCCGGCGAGGCGCGCCCGCCGCCGGCCCGGCCGGCGGCCGCACCTCGACCTTCGCCCCCAGCAGCTCCGCGATCGCCTCGCGCACCGTGGCGACCGGCACCACCTCGATGCCTTCCGTGCGAGCGTCGGCCGCCTGCAGCGCCGGCACCGCGGCACGCTTGAAGCCGAGTGCCGCCGCCTCGCGCACGCGGGCCTCGACGCGCGAGACCCGGCGCAGCTCGCCCGAGAGGCTCACCTCGCCCACCGCGAGCGTGCCCTCGAGCACCGGCCGGCTGCGATAGGACGAGGCCACCGCCAGCGCCAGCCCCAGGTCGGTGCCCGGCTCGTCCAGGGTGATGCCGCCGGTGACCGTCACGAACACGTCGTGACGGCCCAGCCGCAGCCCCACGCGCCGCTCGAGCACGGCGAGCAGCAGCGCCAGCCGCCGCGGATCGAACCCGCTGGTGACGCGCTGCGGGGTGCCGTAGAACGAGGTCGCGACCAGCGCCTGCACCTCGACCAGCAGCGGGCGCGTGCCCTCGAGGCTCGCCACCACCGCCGTGCCCGGCTCCACGCCCCGGCGCTCCGAGAGGAAGGCCAGGCTCGGGTTCGCGACTTCGCGCAGGCCGGCGTCGGTCATCTCGTAGACGCCCAGCTCGTTCGTGGAGCCGAAGCGGTTCTTGGCCGCGCGCAGCACGCGGTAGTGCTGGTAGCGCTCGCCCTCCAGGTAGAGCACCGCGTCCACCATGTGCTCGAGCACCCGCGGCCCCGCCACCGAGCCCTCCTTGGTGACGTGCCCGACCAGGAAGACCGCGGCCGACGAGCCCTTGGCGTAGTGCAGCAGCGCGAGCGCACACTCGCGCACCTGCGAGACCGAGCCCGGGCCGCCCTCGAGGTCGGCGCGCGCCAGCGTCTGGATGGAGTCCGCGACCAGCACGTCGGGCTGCACCTGCGCGGCCGCATCGAGCACCGTCTCGAGGTCGGTCTCGGCCAGGATGAGCAGCGACTCGGGGATCGGGCCCAGCCGGCCGGCGCGCAGACGCACCTGCTCCACGCTCTCCTCGCCCGAGACGTAGAGCACCCGGCGGCCCGCCATGGCGAGCGTCTCCGCCAGCTGCAGCATCAGCGTGCTCTTGCCGATCCCCGGGTCCCCGCCCACGAGCACGAGCGAGCCCGGCATCACGCCGCCGCCCAGCACGCGGTCGAGCTCGCGCAGCCCCGACGGCCAGCGATGCGTGGCCGAGACCTCGACGTGAGCGAGCGGCCGCGGACCCACCCCGGGCGGACCGCCCGGAGCCCCCGGCCCCGGCGCCCAGCGCGCGCGCGGGCCACGGCCCGCGGCCACGCTCCCGCCCGCCGCGCCGGCCGGCGCCTCGGCCGCCGCGTTCCACGCCCCGCACGAGGGGCAGCGCCCGAACCAGCGCGCTTCCTCGTTGCCACACGCGGAGCAGAAGAAGTGAGGCTTGCCCGCCTTCGCCGCCTTCGTCGCCTTCGGCATCAGAACACCGAGAACCTGAAGTACTTCCGCGGATTCGCCTTGAGGTCCGCGAGCAGCACGCGCAGGTCGCGCACCGAGGCCTCGAGATCCGCGTAGAGCCGCTCGTCCTTCACGAGCTTGCCGAGCGTGCCCTCGCCACGGTCCAGCCGGGACGCCGCACCCTGCAGCGAGACACGCAGCGAATCGAGCTTCCCCGAGACCCGGTCGAGGTTCCCGGCGGCCGAGACGAAGTGATCGAGCGCCGCCTCGAGGCTCTCCTGCCGGTCCACGACCAGCTCCTTCGCCGACGTCGAGGTGGCCGAGAAGTTCTCCATGGTCGCGCGCAGGGCCGTGCGGTTCTCCGCCACGGCCAGCGCCAGCTCCTCGCTGGTGCGCCGGAAGTTGTCGATCGAGGTGGTCAGTCCGCCGCCCTGGTTCACCGCCACGGCCAGGCTGTCGAGCTGCCGCGCGATGGCCGCCACGCTGCCCGACGCGCGACCCACGTCCGCCATCACCTCGGGCAGCCCCTTCTCGTAGACGCCCGGGATGGTGTCGCGCGGGCTCCACGGCTCACCCGTGCCGCTGTAGTCCACCGCGATCACCTTGTCGCCCAGCATGCTGACGCTGCGGATCACGACCCTGCTGTCGCGCGTCAGCATGACGTCCTTCGCCAGCGCGAGGTCCACGATCACGTGATCGCCCACCAGCCGCAGGGAGGTCACCACGCCCTTGCGCACGCCGTTCACCTGCGCCTCGTTGCCCTCGGCCAGCCCACCGCCCTGCGGGAAGCTCACGTGCCAGGTGCGCTGGACGTGCGCTTTCGCCAGCGTGCTCAGCCAGGCGATGCCCCACAGCAGGATGGCGAGCGCCATCAGCACCGTGACGCCGACCTGGATCTCCGTCTTCCGGCTCATGTCCGCGCTCTCCCCCCCGCCCGTTCCGTCCCCGACCCGCCTACACCGGCTGGATCGGGCCCCGGCTCGAGCCCTCGATGAACTGCCGCATCATCGCATCGTCGGTGCGCCGTGTCTCCTCGGCCGTGCCGTCGTACATCACGCGCCCCTGGTAGAGCAGCACGATCCGGTCGGCCACCGTGTACGCGCTCCTGATGTCGTGCGTGACCACGACCGAGGTCACGTGGAGCTGCTTCTGCATCTCGCGGATCAACTGGTTGATGACGTCCGCGGTGATCGGGTCGAGCCCGGTCGTGGGCTCGTCGTAGAGGATGCACTCCGGGTCCATCGCCAGCGCCCGGGCCAGCCCCGCGCGCTTGCGCATGCCACCCGAGAGCGAGGCCGGCTTCAGCCCCGCCGCATCCGCGAGCCCCACCCAGTCGAGCCGCTCGAGCACGCGCCGGCGCACCTCGGCCTCGTCCAGGTCGCGCGCGTGCTCCTGCATCGCCAGCGCCACGTTCTCGCCCACCGTCATCGAGTCGAGCAGGGCAGAGCCCTGGAACAGCATCCCGAAGCGGCGGCGCACCGGGTTCAGCTGCTCCTCGCTCAGGCCCACGATCTCCTCGCCTCCGATGCGGATCGAGCCCGCGTCGGGCTTCATCAGGCCGATGATGTGCTTCAGGAGCACGCTCTTGCCCGTGCCGCTCGGCCCCAGGACCACCAGCGTCTCGCCCGCGCGCACGTCCAGGTCGAGGCCCTCGAGGACCTGCTTGCGGCCGAGCCGCTTCGCCAGCCCGCGGATCTCGATCATGCGAAGACCATCCGGAACAGCACCGTGGCCAGGATGTAGTCGAGGACCAGGATCAGCACGCACGAGCTCACCACCGCCATGGTCGTGGCCCGGCCCACGCCCTCGGCGCCGCCCTCGGTCTGGAAGCCGTGGTAGCAGCCCATCATGCCGATGATGTTGCCGAAGAACACCGCCTTCACCAGCCCGGAGAGCAGGTCCTTCATCCGGAAGAACTCGCGCAGGCCCTGCAGGTAGACCGCCGAGGGCACCTCCAGGGACGTTATCGCCACCACGTAGCCGCCGAAGATGGCGATCGCGTCGGCGTAGACCGTGAGCACCGGCAGCATGAGGATCGCCGCCAGCACGCGCGGCGCCACCAGGTAGCGCATCGGGTTGATGCCCATCGCGCGCAGCGCGTCGATCTGCTCGGTCACCTTCATGGTGCCCAGCTCGGCCGCGATCGAGGCGCCGACGCGCCCGCCGATCACGAGCGCCGTGAGCACCGGGCCCAGCTCGATCACCACCGAGCGCAGGATGACGCCGCTCAGATACTTGAGCGGCACCACCGAGGTGAACTGGTAGGCCGCCTGCACCGCCGCCACCGCGCCCGTGAACAGGCTCACGACGATGACCAGCCCGAGCGAGTCCACGCCGATGGCGTTCATCTGCTGCACGACCAGCCGGGCCGCCGGCAGCCGCCGCAGGCTGGCCCGCGTGGCCTCCAGCATCATGGCCGTGGCGCGGCCGACCTCGGCGAGCCAGTCCCCCAGCCGCACGCGCGCGTAGCGGACGCCCTTGAGCGCGATGTCGTCGGGGGTCACGCCGTTCGCCATGTCCTAGAACTCCGGCTGGGTCTCGCCCTCGAACGTCGGGGAATACGGAACGAACTTGGTGCTCTCGCGCAGGAACGTGAGCTTCACCTTGCCGGTCGGGCCGTTACGCTGCTTGGCGATGAGGAGCTCCGCCTTGTTCGGCTCCGCGTCCTCGTTGTAGAGGATCTCGCGGTAGACGAAGAGCACGAGGTCCGCGTCCTGCTCGATGCTGTTGTGGGCGACGATCCCGTCGGCGATGAAGTTGTGCGTGCCCGGTACCGTCGCGTCGAACACCGGCTGCTCGCCAAGAGGCGAGATGGAGACGATGGTGTCCCAGAACACGTCCGAACGGGAAAGTCGTTCCAGATCGGGGGCCTCCAGCAGAGCGGCGACGGTGCCAAGCCGCCCGCGGCTCGGGGCGTGCTTGTAGAGCGTGCTCCCGCAGTAGGCGGTGCCCAGACCCGCCGCCAGGGCGCGCGCCGTGACCCCCTGCCCGGTCATGCGGCTCTTCACGCTGTTGCACACCTCGACCGGGACCGTGTCGACGTTCGTGTTGGACGTGAGGCCACGCACATGGGCCGCGACACGTACGGCCTGCGTGCCCCGCGCGCCATGGACACCGATGTCCTCCACGAAGCGCAACTGGTTCTCGGCGCCGTAGATGTGAACCTGCCAGCAGGGCCGGTAGTCCGCCTTGCGCGTGGACTTGATCCGACCGGCGATGCCGAAGCGGAGCAGCAGGGCCTGCAGATCCTCGACCAGGCGCCGGCTCGTCGAGGCGTAGTAGACGTGCGCCTGGCGACCCGTGCCCAGATGCACGCAGCCATCGGTCGCCCACAGGTGACGCAGGAAGAGAGCGGCCTGTTCGCGCGGCAGTGCGAACACCTCGCGTGGGATGAACTTCTCGTGGCTCCGAAGGCCGGCAAGTCCGAAGCGACCAAGCCACTGCTGCAGGGGATTATGCCTGCCGTGGGTCAGCCGGTAGGGCGACGGCAGGTAGACGTGCGTCCAACTCCCCTGAGCCACTCTCCGTGGCGTGATGCCGAAGTGGGCCGCCGCCTGCTCGACCGCCGCAAGGTTCGCCGGGTCGGTACTCGTGTAATGCACAGGCTGGCGTGAAGCGAAGCAGCCATCTCCCAGCAGGTGCGCGAGCATGACCACTTCGGCCTCGTGCCAGGGCGCGACCTGCGCCGGCTCCGGCAGTTGCCTCGGCACGGCGAGGCGCGTGCCGGCGGCGAGGCTCTCAAGCGACCGCCAGCCGTCGAGCGTGAGGAACGGATGATTACCGCTCGCCTTGACCCTGCGGCCCGAGGCCAGCCGCAACTCGAACACGGGCTTCACGCCGCTGGGGAAGACATGCGTCATCCGGCCCCGGACGATGCGCAGGTCGTCGTCCAGTGTCCAGACCGGGATGTCACGCGCGCCTTGCTCCAGCAACTCTCCCAACGAGACCAGCGCACCGGTGTCCGCGCGCTGGATCCGCGTATCGGCCGTGAGGCAACCTGATTCTCTCAGGTCCGAGAGCTGCGGCCGGCCCGTCTTGTCGCGGGTCTCGACGGCGCGCGAGAGCTGCGAGAGCGCCAGGATGGGGATGTTGAGCTCCTTCGCCAGGCTCTTCAGGCCGCGGGTGATCTCGGAGATCTCCTGCACGCGGTTCTCGGCCCGGGTGCTCGAGCGGATGAGCTGCAGGTAGTCGATGATCAGCAGCCCGAGCCGGTTCTCCGAGCGCAGGCGGCGGCACTTCGCGCGGATCTCCATCAGGGTCGGGGACGGCGAGTCGTCGATCAGGATGGGCGCGTCGTTGAGCAGGCCGGCGGCGGTCGTGAGCCGGGGCCAGTCCTCGTTCGTGAGCCGCCCGCTGCGCACGCGGTGCAGGTTGATGCCGCCCTGCGAGCAGAGCAGGCGCTGCGCGAGCTGCTCCTTGCTCATCTCGAGCGAGAAGACCGCGACCGGCACGCGCTCGTGCTTGCCGGTCGGGATGGCTGCGTTCTCGGCGAAGTTGAGCGCCAGCGCGCTCTTCCCCGCGCCCGGCCGCCCCGCGACGATCACCAGGTCGCTGTTCTGGAAACCGGCGGTCAGCTCGTCGAGGTCGCTGAAGCCGGTGGGCACGCCGGTCACCAGCGCCTGGCGCTCGAACATCCGCTGGATGTGCTCGAACGAGGGCTTGAGCAGGTCGCGCACCAGCACGAACCCGGCGCGCACGCGCTGGTCGGTGATGGCGAAGATCTTCTGCTCGGCGCGGTCGAGGATGGCGGGCGTCTCGTCGCCGCCGGCGTAGGCCTCCTGCTGGATCTCGGTCGAGGCCCGGATGAGCTGCCGCAGGATCGATTTCGAGTGGACGATGCGGATGTGGTGGTCGAGGTTCGCGGTGGTGCTCGCGTACTCGAGGATCTGCGAGAGCGCGGGCGGCCCACCCACGGCCTCGAGCTCGCCGCGCTTGCGCAGCTCCTCGGAGAGCGTGACCAGGTCGGGCTTCTCGTTGCGCTCGTAGAGCGCGACGATGGCCTCGTAGATCTTCTGGTGCGACGTGCGGTAGAAGACCTTCGGCTCGATCGACTCGACGGCGCGGCCGATGGCCTCGGCGTCGAGCAGCAGCGCCGCCAGCACGGAACGCTCGGCGTCGAGCGCCTGCGGCGGGGTCAGGGCTTCGCTGAACGACACGGGGCCCGGCTTCGCGTCACTCATGGGCACTCCTCAGCGGGCGCGGGCCTGCGGCTCGCGCCTCCGGGCGGGGGCGTCAATCCGTCTGGTACTCGCGCGCCAGCAACTGCATGTCCTCCCACACCGGGCGCTTGAGCTCCGGGTTCCGCAGCACCGCCGCGGGATGGTAGGTCACGATCAGCTTGGCGCCGCGAAAGCGGTGGACCTGGTTGCGCATGCTCGCCGAGCGTCGCCTTGACGCCGAGCAGGTGCTCGCCCGCGGTCTTGCCCAGGCAGCAGACGATGCGCGGCTGGAGCGCGTCGAGCTGCCGGTGCAGGAAGGGCGACGACTGCTCGACCTCGTGCGGGAGCGGCACGCGGTTCTCGGGCGGGCGGCAGTGGAGCACGTTGCCGATGAAGACGGTCCGGCGGTCGAGCGGCACGCCCGGGATGAGGTGCGCGTCGTCCATCGCCTTGATGATCCTGTCGAGCAGTTGCCCGCCGCGGCCCACGAAGGGCTCGCCCAGGCGGTCTTCATCCGCGCCCGGCGCCTCACCCACGAACGCGATGCCGGAGAGCGCCGTCCCCACGCCGGGCACGGCCTGGTTGCGCGTCTCGCACAGCCCGCAGCGCCGGCAGGCGCGCACCTCGGCGGCGATCTGCTCGAGCACCGGCGCCGCACCGGCCGCGATGGCCCGCCGCGCGGCGGGATCGAGCGGGGGCAGCGCGGCCCGCGGCGCCGCTTCGGGCTCCGGCGCGGGCGCGACCACCGGCTGCGGCCGCGCGACCCGGTTGCCGAAGAGGTCGGTCTCGGGCGCGGCCGGCGCCGGCTTCGCGGTCCGACGACGACTTCACCCGCACGACCAGCTCGGCATTGCCCGCGGCGCGCTCGCGCTCGAGATGGCGCCGCACGCTCCGGGTGAGGGCCGCGGCCTCTTCCCTGGGCTCGTCGCTCATCGCGCCTTCCCGCCCCGCTTCGGCTTCGCCGCCGCCTTCCGCCGCGCCGCGCGCAACTCGACCACGCGGTCGAGGATCGCTTCGGCCACCTCGCGCTTGCTCTGCTCGGGCAACCTGCGAGCCGCGCGCGCCTCGACCAGCGTCACCACGCTGGTCTCGCCCCCGATGCCCTTCGCCGGCGCGTTGAGCGCGACCAGGTCGAGCCCCTTCGCCGCGAGCTTGGCACGCGCCCGCTCGAGCCCGCGCGAGGTCTCGAGCGCGAAGCCCACGAACACCTGTCCCGGCCGGCGAGCCGCGGCGAGCCCCGCGAGGATGTCGGGGTTCGGCTCGAGCACCAGCGTCAGCGGCGCCTGGCCGCGCTTGAGCTTGGCACTCGCCGTGCGTTGTGGCCGGTAGTCCGCCACCGCCGCGGCCATCAGCACCACGTCGGCGTGCCCCGCCGCGCGCTTCATCGCACCCGCCATCTCCGCCGCGGTCGTCACGGTCGCCAGCGCCACGCCCAGCGGCGGCTCGACGCTCGCCGGCCCCGCCACCAGCGTCACCTCGGCCCCCCGGTCGCGCGCGGCCTCGGCCAGCGCGAAGCCCATGCGCCCGCTCGAGCGGTTGGTCAGCACGCGCACCGGGTCGAGCGGCTCCTCGGTGCGTCCCGCCCCGACCAGCACGCGCGTGCCCGCCAGGCTCGCGCGCCGCACAGCCGCCTGCTCGACCGCCGCGCCGATCTCCTCGACGTCGGCCAGCCGGCCCGGGCCCACGAGCCCCGAGGCCAGCTCGCCGCTCGCCGGGCCCACGATGACCGCGCCGCGGCGGCGCAGCACGCGCACGTTCTCCTGCGTCGCCGGGTGGCGCCACATGCCGAAGTCCATGGACGGGCAGACCACCAGCCGCGCGCGGCTCGCCAGCACGATGGTGGTGAGCGCGTCGGGCGCCTCGCCGTGCACCAGCCGCGCGATCAGGTGCGCGGTGGCCGGCGCCAGCACCATCACGTCGGCGGCCTCGGCCAGGTCGATGTGCCCCACCTTGCCGGTCGTCTTGCGGCGCGCCGCCTCCGGCAGCACCAGCTCGTGCTTCTGCTCGTCCCAGAGCGTGGTGATGACCGGGTTGCCCGAGAGCGCCTCGAAGGTGAGCGGCGTGACGAAGCGCTCGGCCGCCGGCGTCATCACGACGACCACCGCGGCCTCGCGGCGTCTCAGCCAGCGCACCAGCTCGCAGGTCTTGTAGGCGGCGATGCCGCCCGAGACCCCGACCAGGACGGTGCGGCCGCGCAGCACGGCGGGCCTACGCCTCGGGCAGCGGAGCGTCCTCGTAGAGGAACGGGACCTCCTGACGGATGGTGCGCTCGAGCGCGGTGGCCGTGACCTTGCCGACGATGTTCTCGCCGGTGCGATGCGACCAGTCGTTCAGCCGGCGCGCCTCGCGCGAGGCGATGATGCAGAGCTCGTACTTGTTCGAGCCCCGGGGCGGGATGAGCGATGCGAGTTTCGTCATGAGGGGCGTTTCTCCTCGTTCGGGGTCGTGAGTCTCAGGAGGACGGCCGCAGGCGCCGCACGCGGGCGCGCTCGGCGTCCACGATCGCGGTCAGGCGGGCGACCGCCTGCTCCAGGTCGTCGTTCAGCACCAGGTAGTCGTATTCGCGCCACTCGGCCAGCTCGCCGGGGGCGTTCTTGAGCCGCGTCTCGACCACGTCGGGCGCGTCGGTGTCGCGCTTGAGCAGCCGCTGCCTGAGCGCGTCGATCGAGGGCGGGTAGACGAACACCGAGACCGCGTCCTTGCGGGCGCGGCGCACGCTGGCGCCGCCCTGCACGTCCACGTCGAGCACCACCACGCGGCCCGCGCGGACCCGCTCGTCCACGAACTTCGCGGGTGTGGCGTAGAGCTGGTTGTGGACCTCGGCCCACTCGAGGAAGAGCCCCGCCGAGCGGCGGCGCTCGAACTCGTCCTTCGCGACGAACTCGTACTGCACGCCTTCCACCTCGGTCGAGCGCCGCGGGCGCGTGGTGGCCGAGATCGAGAAGACGCACTCCGGCCGCGCGGCCACCAGCCGGTCCACCAGCGTGCCCTTCCCGGCGCCGCTCGGGCCCGAGAGCACCAGCAGCAGGCCGCCCGGCTCGAAGCGGAACGGGATGGCGTCCGCCGGCCACGCCGGGTCGGGGCGCGCGCCTGTGATGTCGGGACTCGGTGCCGGCACGGTCACTCCACGTTCTGCACCTGCTCGCGCAGGCGCTCGATCTCTTCCTTGATCACGATCACCGCGCGCGCCACCTCGACGTCGTTGGCCTTGGAGCCGATGGTGTTGGCCTCGCGGTTCATCTCCTGCAGCAGGAAGTTGAGCTTGCGGCCCGCCTGCTCGGGGCCCTCGATCAGCGAGTGGAACTGGTCCAGGTGCGCCGACAGCCGCACGCACTCCTCGGTGAAGTCGAGGCGGTCGGCCATCATCGCGACCTCCTGTGCCACCCGCACCGGGTCCATCTCGATGTCCGCGAGCAGCACCTTCAGGCGCGCCATCAGGCGCTCCTTGGCCTCGAGCGGGCGCTGCGGCCCGCGCTCGGCCACCTTGTCGAGCTGCTCGCGCACCAGCTTCAGCCGCTGCTCCGCGTCCTTCGCCAGCGCCCGGCCCTCACGGGCCTTCATCACGTCCATGCTGTCGCAGGCGCGGGTCACCAGGTCCTTCACCATGCCCCACGTCTCCTCGTCGGAGAGCGCCGTGTGCTCCCAGGCGAAGACGTCGGGCAGCGTCGCGAGCGTGCGCAGGTCGAGCCCGCTGTCCAGCTGATAGCGCACCCGCAGCTTCTCGAGCAGCGCCACGTAGCGGTCGGCCACCAGATCGTTGACCTTGAGCTCCTCGCCCGTCTCGCCCGCGCCCGACCAGGTGATGGTCAGGTTGAACTTGCCGCGCGAGAAACGGTCGGCGATCAGCTGGCGGATGCGGTCCTCGAACAGGCTCACGACCTTGGGCGAGCGCAGCGAGACTTCGCAGAAGCGGTGGTTCACCGACCGGATCTCGGCCGTCAGGCTGAGGCCGTCGCGGTCCAGCTCGGCCGAGCCATACCCGGTCATGCTTCGAATCATGGGGACCTCCTGCGGGGAGGGGCCAAAGTAGGCTACCGGGGCCCGAAAAGTCAAAGCAGCGGCGCGATTTGCGCCGTATTCCGCGGGGCCCGGCCAGGCGGCGGTTGCCCACCGGGTTTCCACCGGGGCGTGGGGAAAGCGGCGGAGGTCGTTCGGGCGCTTGGGCTCGGGGCCGGGTGAGGGCGTCCGCGCCCCGGGCGAGGCCGGTCAGCCGGCCGGCTTCGCGCTCCGGCGCGCCGGGCGGGGGCGACGGCCGAACTCAGGCCGCGGTCCGCTTCTTCTTCGACTTCGTCTGCGCCACTTTGGACTTGTCGTCCACGAGCCGGATTTCGACCCTCTTCCCCAGGACCTCGGCGATCCGGCGCAGCATCGCCAGGGAGTGGCCCTCGTAGTCGGCATCCTCGAGTCGCGAGATGACGGAGGCCGTCGTGCCCACGCGCCTGGCCAAGGCCGCCTGCGTCAGGCCGGCGGCCTTGCGATGCTCGTAGAGCATCATTGCGAGTTCCGCCCTGGCCAGAGCCGCCTCGTAACCCGCCCGGCGCTCCGGGTCCGTGCCGATGAAGCGTCTGTAGGTGTAGTCGAAAGCGTCCATCTCGAAGCGATGTCTCCTCGGCATGGATCAGGCCTCCGCGACGAAAGTGTGGGCGACAGGATCTGCCCTGAAACGCGCCCTGCAACCGAGGGCCCTCCGAATCTCGGATTCCGGGACTCTGGAGCGTTGCTTCGCGAATCCATGCGACACGACGACGGCCTGGCTGCCGTGGAAGAAATAGAGCATGCGGTAGTTGATCCCTCGGCACTTCGCCCGCAATTCGTAGATGCCGTTGGTGAGGAAGTCGGCGAGCGGGCGACGCATCTCGTGCCCCTTGTGCCTGAGCCAGCGCAGATGAGCGATGCAGACATCTCGGGCTTCGGGGGGCAATTGAGCGAGCCACTCGACCAAGGGGATCTTGTCTCTCTCCCGGTAGTGGATGAACTCGACCGCCGGCACCGCAGCACCCCCATTTTCGCAGGATTGCGAACAACGTCAAGGGGGGCGTTCGTCGACTGTCGGACAGCAAGGGACGCGCCATGCGGGGGACCTGCGGCCGGCGCCATGTTCCGCCAGACGGCGCCCCGCACAGTGTCCACGCCGTGGTCAGACGCTCCGGCGCCCGGGGCGGGGGCCCGTGCCACTCCGCTACTCGTCGCCCTCGTCGGGCATGGGCTTGCCGAAGAGGTCTTCGAGTTTCCTGCGCGCGTCACTCGAGCGGGTCGCGCCCGGCGCCGTGGGGCCGCCGAACAGGCTCTCGAGCCGGGCGCGGGCCTCGGCCGCGCGGGGGTTCACCCCCTGCCCCGCCACGAACGAGCGGCGGTTGAAGGAGAAGAACTCGCAGAAGTTGCGGCGCGTCCCGTCCTCGACCAGCTCGGCCTCGGTCTCGCGACAGGAGTTGTTGCGCGAGGCGTCGTAGTGCCGGCAGTTCATGCAGCAGCGCAGGTCCCGATGGCAGCCCTCGCACTCGCTGTCGCGCGGGATCGGCTCGTCGTAGGGCACCGCCTTGCCGCAGGTCTGGCACTGGAGCGCAGCCATGGAGGAAGCGTGCTCCCGGCGCTGACGCCCCGTCAAGAGCCGAGTTCGGGCCGCCGAGCGCGCGGGGCGGGCACCCCCGCGGGACCGACGGTGGACGCGGCCCGAAGCTCCCGCAGACCCGGGCCAGGGCCGTGGTGCAGGCCCTGCTCACGAAGCATGTGATGGCTACGCAGCGGCGCCCGGCCTCATTCCTCTTCGGATTCGCCGGGCTCTCTCAGACAGTCGGCACGCAGGATCCCCAACTGCTTCATGCGCCGCTTGTAGTTCGGGCGCGCCTCCCCGGCCAGCGCGGCAGCGGCGCGAATCGAACCTGCGGTGCGCAAATGCAGCAGCACGGCCTGGAGCATGCCCTCGTGCTTCGCGATCTGCATCGCCGAGTCAGGGGGGACGATATCGCGCGGGAGGTCATTCATCGCGATATCCCGCCGTCCGCCGGCGGCGCGTGCCGCGCGGTACAGGACCGCATGCAATTCGCGGACGTTGCCCCACCAGGCCCGCCCCCGCAACTCGGTGAAGGCCTCCTCGGCAAGTCGCTTGGGGGGCTGGTCGACATCTTCGGAGAGCCCGGCAAGAAACCTCTCGCTCAGACCCGCGAGGTCCTCACGGCGCTCGCGCAGGGGCGGGACTCTGATCACGCGGGCCTGCTGCTCTCTGCCAGGACCGTCCACTTGCACCTGCTCCCCATCACACTCCTCCCGCCACCGCTGCAGCGTCGCCGCCGCCAGGTGCTTGCCGCTGCCGGTTTCGCCGTGGACATAGACGGGCCCGTCCTCGGCCGCGGCCTGGCGCAACTCCTCCAGCAGTCGCAGCGACCCGGGAGCGCGTGCGCACCAGGGGCCGGCGCCGTCGGCCTCCGCCAGCGCCACGCCGGGCGGCGGCGCGTCGCCCGGGCCGAGCAACCGAGCCAGCGTGCCGCAGAGGTCGAGCAGGAACTCCCCGCGGCGCGCGTCGAGGGCCGCGTGCGCGCCGGCGAGCCGCCCGGCGTCCTGGGCCAGCGCATCGCTGTAGTGCGACGAGTAGAGCACCCGGACGGTCCGCTCGCTCAGCATGCGGACCGCCTGCAGCACCAGCAACCCCGTACCGTCCCGGCCCAGGTCGTAGTCCACCACCGCCGCGCTCCAGCCCCCCTCGGCCAGGACGCGCAGCGCCTCGTCGGCCGCGCGGGCGACCCGGCAGTCGTAATCGCGCGAGAGCGTGCGGGTCAGCAGGGCCGCACGCGCCTCGTCGTCGTCCACCACCAGCAGGCGCGGCCTCACGCGGCGTCCTCCGGCCGGCCGGCGGCGGTCTGCGCGCCGCCCCCGCCCGCCGCCACACCGTCCTCGCTCGCGGCTCCCGCGCGCGCCTCGAAGGGGAAGAGCACGGCGAGGACCAGCCGCAGCACCGCCCCGCGGCCTTCGGGCGGATCGTCCACGACCAGGTCGCTGCGCCAGGAGCGCGCCGCCTCGCGCGCGTGGCCCAGGCCGAAACCGCCGCCGGGGCGCGAAGAGTAGTCGGGCTGGAACACCGTCTCGCGCAGCTCGGCAGCGATTCCGGGACCGTTGTCGGCGACGCGCACGATCACATGGCGGCAGTCCACGGGATCGAGCTGCACGCTGACGTGGATCTCCGGCCCGGGCACACCATCCAGGGCAGCCAGGGCGTTCTCGAGCAACTGCCCGACGAGCTCCCGCAACTCCCCGGGATCGAAGAGCACCGGGACCCCGGCGCCCGCACCCATGAACGAATGCACGGCCACGCCGCGCTGCACCAGGACGCCCTGCTTCGCCAGCAGGGCGTCCTGGACCGCGCGGTCCGCGCGACACGGCCCGCGCTCCGCCACCTCGCGGTACGCCACCGCGCAGGCATCGGACAGGGCCCGCATGGTCCGCGCGGATTGCCGCGCGCGTTCCGCCAGCTCCTCGCGCGTCCCCTCGATCGGCTGGTGCAGCAACGACTCCAGCTCCCGGAGCAGCTGCCGCATCCGCTCGACGCACTCCCCGCTCACCCGGAGCGTTCCGGCGCGATCGATGAAACGATCGAGCGTGCCGCGTCCGATCGTCGTGAACTGGTCCCGGGCGCTCTCGAACGTGGCCAGCGGCACCGGCGCGTCCGCGACCGCCTCGTGGGCCCAGTTCCACAGCGCGCCGAACGGCCTCACGTCGTCGAGGATGTCGTGCCGCACCTGCCGGTAGTCCAGGAGGAAGTCGCGCGACTCCCGGACGGAGGGCAGCCGGCCGCGGCGGCCGAGAGGCCAGAACGCCGCCCCGGCGATGCCGCAGAGCAGCCCCAACCCGAGCACCCCGCGAACCCGACGCGAATCCGCCATCGGTGGAACCGGACGGACCTCGAAGAGCACCACGTCCTCCTGAGTCTTCAGCAGGCGATGGGACCGCAGTCCCGCGCGGAGGATGGCAAGGGGCGTGGGATCCGAGCCCGCCGCGTCGTGGGTAAGGCGGCCCTGCACGCGAAGCCGCTCGTCGAGGATCAGGATCTCCCGATTCGTGCTGGCGACCACCGACTTCACGCCGTCCCCCTCGAGGTCCGCGCAGCCCCACGCCTCGACGGCCGTCCGCGCACGGTATTGCCCGACGAGCTGAAGGTCGTCGTCGAACGCGCGCAGCGCCCCGTCCGCACATCCCACGACGAAGACGCCGCGGGCCGCGTCCAGGAGACGGGGTTGCCCCAGGCTGCTCGGGAAATCGCGCTTCCTCAAGATCTCACCCGTCCCCCCGTCCAGCACCGCCAGCATGCACGGCTCGGGGTTGTGGGCACGGTGGCTGTGGACGGCCACCACGATCTCACGGGGTTGACCCGGCCTGGCCGCCAGGGGGAGGAGGAAGACGCCAGCGAATTCCTGGGCCACCACGGTCCGCCACAGGAGGCGGCCCGTCGCATCCAGGGCAAGCACGCAGGCGTGGCGGTCGTCCGTGCCGTTCAGGTCGAGACCGTTCGCCGGCGAGTTCCCCCCGACCAGCAACTCCGGAGGCACGCCGTTCAGAAGATCCACGGCGAGGGCGGCTTCCGGCCACGCGCCCATCGGGAAGAACCATCGGCGGGCCTTGGTGGCCGGATCGTAAAGTGCGATCCCACGCGGCCGATGGCCCATCGTCAGGACGAGGCAGGCAAGCGAGTGGCTGCCCCCCGAGTCCGGGAGGACCGCGGCGGGCACCAGGTGACAGTCCCCGGTGGAGGGCGGGACGAGGAGGGAATCCCGCAGGGGACCGAGGCGGCAGGTCCTCACGCCAGCGCGCGAGAAGACCTCTGCCCAGGCTCCGGCGGAATCGCGGGTCGCGACGCAGATCTCGTCCAGGCCGTCGCCGTCGATGTCCATCACCGGGCCGAGTTGCACGCGGGAGTCGAAGTTGTACTGCCAGAGAGCCCGCTGCTCGCCCTCCATCAGCCTGCCCAGCACGAGGGCTCCGGTGCTGCTGAGGAAGACGAAATCGTCCTGGGCGTTCCCGAGGGCGTTGACCGGCCTCGACGCGAACCCCCCTCGGGCGATCGTCCGGGGCTCGAGATTCACCCGCGCCGGCCCCCGTGAGAGGACGACGAGCCCGAGGACGGTGACGCACGAGCCGACGAGCAGGCCTCGCCAGACTCGTGCCCTCAGGCTGGATCCAGCAATGAGATTGCGGGGCCGCGGCACCGGGCGATTCTATGCGATTGGCGACGGATTATCACCCCCGGCTCGGCAGGGAGAAGATGGAGGGGAGCGCAGGTCCGGCGTGACTTGCCGGCGGCTGCGGGGCGCACGACAGTTGCCGCAGGCCCCCGGGCGGGCTACGGTGCCGGCCATGGTCCAGCACCCCGCTGACTCCGCGGAGCCCGCGCGCTTCGCCCAGGCCGTGCGCGCCCTGCGCAAGTACCGCGGGCGCGTGGCGCGCAAGCTCGAGGCCCTGCAGAGCGACCTGGCCGAGGCCGAGCGCGCGCCCCAGTTCCGGCGCTTCGGCGAGACCCTGCTCGTCTACCTCAAGCAGGTCCCCGCTCGCGCCGGGAACGTGGCGCTGCCCGACCCGCACGAGCCCGCGGTGACGCACGAGATCCCGCTCGAGCCCGGGCTCAACGCGCAGGGCAACGCCGCGCGCTACTTCAAGCGCGCCGCCAAGGCCGAGCGCGGGCTCAAGGCCGTGCCGCCGCGGCTCGGCGCCGTCGAGGCCGAGCTGCACGCGCTCGAGGTGCTGCTGGAGCGCGCCCGCCCCGCGCTGGAGCTGGCCGCCGAGGGCACGGCGACGGCGCTCGATCACGCGCTCGCTCGCGCCATCGAGGCGGCGCTGGCGAAGCTGCCCGAGACCGTGCGCGACAGCATCGGCGCGCCCGAGCTGGCGAAGGCGCCCGGCGCGGCCGGCCCGCGCGGGCGCAACGCCGAGCCGCGGCCCGCGGCCGTCGCCGCCGGCGAGGAGCGCGCGCCCTCGGCGAAGCTCCAGCCGCGGCGGCTCAAGAGCGCCGAGGGCTGGGACGTGCTGATCGGCCGCACCAGCGAGGGCAACGACTACCTGACGCACCACCTGGCGCGGCCCGAGGACTACTGGTTCCACGTCAGCGGGGCGAGCGGTTCGCACGTGGTGCTGCGGCGCGGCAAGGGCAAGAACGAGCCGTCGAAGCGGACCCTCGAGGAGGTCGCCGCCTGGGCCGCGTTCTACTCGCAGGCCCGCACCGCAGGCCGCGTGCCCGTCATCGTCACGCAGAAGAAGTACGTGCGGAAGCCGCGGAAGGCGAAGGCGGGGCTCGCCTACTGCGAGCGCGAGAAGACGGTGATGGTGCGGCCGAGCGAGCCGGGAGAGGGGAGAGACTGAGACTCTAGGTGGCGAGTAGACGAATCGCTCCCATGTCGCGCAGAAGCGTCAGGCGGGAAGATCACGAGGCGACGATGTAGCACGCCAAGGGTACACGGGCGGAACGGGACCAAGGCCCCCGTCCGGGCCAGTGGTCTCCGAGCCTGGATGATCGAGTTTCTCACGATCCGCAGCCGCCCGAACGCAGTTGATTCGTCGTACCGGCCGTCGTCGGCTGATTGCAGTACTGGCCCGTAGTCTTCGAAGTCATCCACGATCTCTGAAGCCCATAGGTAGAGCTCCGCTGCAATGTGCGGGTGTAGGGAGAAGAAATCTCTGAGGTCGCTCATCCTGCGAACCTCCTTGTGGCTTGAGCTCCGATTCCCAACAAGACGATGCGTGCCTTCATGGCCAGACTCCGACCCGGATCCCAACCTGGCCTGGATGAAGCACACAGTCAAGAGCTCAAATCCAGCGCGGTTTCTGACAAGAGGAATGGCCAATGACCAATAGTGATGGCGATCGAGAGGGCAGTTCACCAGAACCGACGTCTGGCTGGGACGGCGACTTCCCGAAGTTCGTCGGCACGCCACCTCGTGTCATCCGAACGTGTCTTGAACGTTTCGTCAATGACGTCTCCCGCTCTCAGGTTCGAGCCTGGGACGATTCAATTCCAGCGCTCCAAAGAGAGGCTCGCGAGGTTGTGGAGACTGAAGGAAGGGCAAACGAATACACTGCAATTCTCGAGTACCAACTCCCGCTCGAATCCCGCCGAGCCGATGTAGTGCTCCTGATCTCGGACGCTGTCATTGTCATCGAACTAAAGGGCAAGAGTCGCCCTTCCCAAGCCGACGTCGATCAGGCAGCCGCCTACGCGCGCGACCTTAGGGCGTACCACCGAGAGTGCCAGGCACGACCCGTCCATGCCGTATTGGTGCCGATGCAAGCCACCGATCGCCCTCAACGGCGGGATGACGTGTGGGTCACCGGGCCGGAATGGCTGGACTCCCTCGTCCGCCAACTCACCTCCAACTCGACTGCCGAGCCGCCGACGGTCGGAGCATTCCTGGGAATCGACGCCTACCGTCCCCTGCCGACCCTCATCCAAGCTGCGCGAGAGTTGTTTGACTCGGGGGAAGTGCGTGAGATCTGGAAGGCCCGCGCGGTAACCGATCCGGCAGTCAGTGCGATTGCCGCCATCGCCCATGAAGCCGCGCGCACAAGGACTCGCCACCTCGTTCTCGTGACTGGCGTGCCTGGATCGGGAAAGACACTTGTGGGAATGAGAGCAGTGCACGCCCACTTCCTCGACGATCTAGCGGTCCCCCGCACCTCTGGCAAGCCCGCCGCGGCGGGGCTGTTCCTGTCCGGAAACGGCCCTCTCGTTCAAGTACTTCAGTACGTGATGCGTGGAGCGGGCGGAGGAGGACGCGCGTTTGTCCGCCACATCAAGGACTACCTTGACACGTATGTCCCAAAGACGGAGAAGGTGCCCCCAGAGCATCTTCTGGTCTTTGACGAAGCCCAGCGTGCCTTCACGCCTGACAAGGTTCGCGAGCTTCACAAGAAGTGGCCGTCAGATCTGGTGAGGAGCGAGCCTCAGCACTTCGTCGATATCTGCGAGCGCATGCCCGAATGGTCGGTGCTCGTGGGGCTGATTGGCTCTGGACAAGAGATACACCTCGGCGAGGAGGGCGGACTCACACAATGGCGGCGAGCCTTGGAGAGCTGTGGGGAGCCAAGTCGCTGGACGGTCCACGCCCCCGCGCTCATCGAAGAGACCTTTGTCGGAAGTGGTCTGACAACGCGATGGAATCTCGCCCTCAATCTCGACACCGAACTTCGTTTCCATGCCGCTTCTGAGCTGCATGGTCTGGTCGCTGACCTTCTGGCGGCGCCTGCAGTGCCCGGCGGTAGGACAATCGTGGCGGAGCCACTTCGTTCCCCGCATGAATACGACGTCGCTGGCCTTCGACTTTGGGCAACACGCGACCTCGATCGAGCGAAGCAGTACCTGTGGAACCGCTATGCCGAACAGCCTGACGCACGGTTTGGCCTGCTCGCCTCATCACGGGACAAGCTCGTTGAGACCTTTGGCGTCGACAACTCGTGGCAGGCAACCAAGGTCGTTCGTTACGGCCCTTGGTACACAGATGACGACACGAGCCCGCTGTCGTGCAGACGACTGGAAGCCTGCGTGACCGAGTTCGGAGCACAAGGGCTCGAGCTCGACATGGCCCTGCTCGCTTGGGGATCAGATCTTGTGCGCGAGAACGGGCAATGGACCAACTCGCGAGCTCGGCGCTATGCGAAGGGAGAGGTGGAGCTCAAAGACCCCTATCAACTCCGGATCAACGCCTATCGAGTTCTGTTGACCCGCGGCCGTGACGGAACAATTGTCTTCGTGCCCCCCGCGCGTGAATTGGATGAGACATGGGCGTACCTGTTGGCACGAGGATTCCGAGAACTCAAGGACTAGCCTACCCTCGCCCGCCCTTCTTCCTCTCGTCCCCCGCGCGCACCGTCCAGCCCATGCGGTCGGAGTGCTCGAGCAGGGGCACGGCGTACTTGCGGCTCACGCCGGCCAGCTCCTTGAACTCGGCCATGGTGAGCACGGCCCGCTTCGCGAAGTGATCGGCCAGCTTCGCGCGCAGGACCTTCATCTGGTGTGAGGTGTAGATCAGCTCCTGGTTCACGCGCACCAGCCGCTCCAGGAACAGGCCGAGCGTGGCGACCTCCGCGGCAGCCGACGCCGAGCTTGCCCTGCCAGACGAGCGCGTCGGGCACGCTCATCCCGGTGGCCTCCAGGTCGGCCTCCAGCTTCTCGAGCGCGGCCCGGGTCGCGGCCGGCGGCTCCCAGGGCGAGTCGGCGGGCCGCACGCGCTGGCTGCGCACCTCGAGCCGGCCCTCCTCCTCCAGCGCGTGGAACGCGATGTCGAAGAGCGTGCCCTCCATCGCCACCTTGAGCCCGCTCTTCAGCTCGCCCTTCAGGTAGCCGAAGCGCGAGGGGTACTTGTCGGCGTAGCCGCGCACCTCGCGCTCGATGATCTCGAGCGCGCCATGCCACTTCTTCAGCGCGAGCCAGCGGTCGGGCAGCGGCATCGCGATCTCGTGGTCCTCGAGCAGGCGAGCGAGCGCAGCCTGGGTCACGGTCTGGCTCTCCCCCACCACCTGCGCCAGCCGCGAGGTCGAGACGGGGCTGTCCTCGGCCTCGACCAGCTGCAGCAGCCGCGCCTCGAGCGAGCCGCTCTCGCGCACCTCGAGCGCGTCGAGCGCACCGTGGCGGCGGCGCTTGGCGGCCACCGGCTCGATCACGCTGCCGCCGCCGATGGTGTGCGAGGGCGAGTAGCGGCGGATCACGAACCGGTCGCCGCGCGCGGCCACGGTCGGGCGCTCGAGGCGCACCTGCGCCAGCGCACTCGCGCCGGGGGCGACGCTCTCGCTTTCGAGCAGCACGAGCCGACCGATGATCTCGCTGGCGCCGAGGTGGAACCGCACGCGGGTGTTGGCGGGCCACTCCTTCTCCAGGTCGGCGAGCGCCTCGAAGCGCACGTCCAGGATGCTCGAGGGCCGCAGCGACCCGCCGCGCCAGCAGCCAGTCGCCGCGCTCGACCTGCTCGCGCTCGACGCCGTGCAACGCGACGGCGGTGCGCTGGCCGGCGCGCGCCTCCTCGACGGTCTGCCCGTGCACCTGCACGCGCCGCACGCGCACGGGCAGGTTCTGCGGCTGCAGCTCGAGCGTGTCGCCGGTGCGGATGCGGCCGCGCCACAGCGTGCCGGTCACCACGGTGCCGAAGCCCTCGACGGTGAAGATGCGATCCACGGGCAGGCGCGCGGGCTCGTCGGCGGGGCGCAGGGCCAGGCCCGCGAGCTGCGCGTCCATCGCCGCGAACAGCTCGGCGGTGCCGGCGCCGGTCACGGCCGAGAACTCGACCACGGGCGAGGTGGCGAAGGGCGTGCCGGCGAGCAGCGCGGCGACGTCGCGCCGGATCTCCTCGACCCAGGCGGCCTCGACCAGATCGCGCTTGGTGAGCACGATGACACCGCGCGTCACGCCGAGCAGCCGCACGATGGCGAGGTGCTCGCGGGTCTGGGGCATCACGCCCTCGTCGGCGGCGATGACGAGCAGCACCAGGTCCACGCCGCCCACGCCGGCGAGCATGTTCTTGACGAAGCGCTCGTGCCCGGGCACGTCCACGATGCCGAGGTGCACGCCGCCGGGCGTGACGAGCGGCGCGAAGCCGAGGTCGATGGAGATGCCGCGCTTCTTCTCTTCGGGCAGCCGGTCGGTGTCCACGCCGGTCAGGCGGCGCACGAGCGCGGTCTTGCCGTGGTCGATGTGGCCGGCGGTGCCGACGATGGCAGGGCGGGTGCCGGGGGTCTCAGGGGCCATGTGCCGCAGTGTATACGATGAGGCCGGCCTACCGCCGCCCCCGTTCGAAGGCCGTCACGCCGGGGGCGAAGTCCTCGCGCACGAAGCCGTAGAGCCCGCAGTGCACCAGCCCGGCCGCGTGGAACTGGCGGTCGTAGAACGCGGGACTGCGGCGCTTCATCTCGTGGAAATCGCCGGCGATGGAGTCGGGGCGGGTGAAGAGCTCGATCCAGGCCATGCCTTCGAGCAGGCTCGCCAGCGCGCGCAGGCCGCGGCGCAACTCGCCCGCGGGCACGTAGTGCAGCACGTCGGAGCAGACGATCAGGTCGAAGGGGCCCTCGAGGCCGAGGGCACCCAGCCCGCCGAAGGTGCCGAGCCGCAGGTTGCGCCGGCGCCCGAAGCGCTGCACGGCGTACTCGCTCGAGTCCACGCCGACGTAGCGCAGGCCGGGCCGCAGCCGCGCGAGGATGGGCTGCCACGGCCCCTCGCCGCAGCCGACGTCGAGCACGCGGCGCACCGGGCGCTGGATCAGGTACTCGGCGGCCGCGAGCGCCAGGCGCGCCTTGCGCTCGACCATGACGCCCACGTGGATGCGGGTGGCCGGGTCGCGATACCAGCGCTCGAAGTAGTCGCGGTCGTAGCGCTTGACGGTCACGGAGTCAGCGGGGCGGGAGCAGCGCGGCGCTACGCCGCGGGCTCCCGGATGCGCTTCACGTCCGCCCCGAGCGCCGCGAGCTTCCGCTCGATGGCCTCGTAGCCGCGGTCGAGGTGATAGACGCGCGAGATCTTCGTCTCGCCCTCGGCGACGAGCGCCGCGATCACCAGCGCCGCGCTGGCGCGGATGTCGGTCGCCATGACGGGGGCGCCCGACAGGCGCTCGACGCCCTTCACGATGGCGACGTTGTTCTGCATGTGCACGTCGGCCCCGAGCCGCACGAGCTCCGGCACGTGGCTGAAGCGGTCCAGGTAGATGGTGTCGGTGATGGTGCTGGTGCCGTCGGCGACCGCGCACAGGGCCATGATCTGCGCCTGCATGTCGGTGGGGAAGCCGGGGAACGGCTCGGTCACGACGTTCAGCGCGGCGGGCCGCACGGGTCCGCGGATCGTGACCTCGCGCGCGCCGGGGAGCACCTCGCAGCCGGCCTGCTCGAGCACGCGCAGCGTGGCCCCCAGGTGCGCGGGCTCGCAGTTCGCGACCGCCAGGCTGCTGCCGGTGATGGCGGCGGCCGCAAGGAACGTGGCGCCCTCGACGCGGTCGGGGATGATGGCGGTCTCGATCGGCCACAGGTGCTTCACGCCGCGGATGGTCAGTTGCCGCGAGCCGATGCCCTCGATCTCGGCGCCGCACTGCACCAGCACCTCGGCGAGCGCGGTGACGTCGGGCTCGATGGCCACGTTGTCGAGCGTGGTGACGCCCTCGGCGAGCACCGCGGCCATCATCAGCTGCGCGGTCGCACCGACCGAGACCATGCCGAAGTGGAAGTCGGCGCCCTTGAGCCGCACGTCGCGCCCGACGACGTAGCCGTGCTCGATCTCGAGGTTCGCGTTCATCGCGTTGAGGCCCTCGAGGTGCAGGTTGATGGGGCGCGGTCCCCAGGCGCAGCCACCGGGCAGCGAGACGCGTGCGGCGCCGAAGCGCGCGAGCAGGGGGCCCAGCACGTAGACGCTGGCGCGCATGGTGCGCACCAGGTCGTAGGGCGCCTCGACCGAGGCGACGTTGGTGGTGTCCACGACACACGTGTGGTCGTGGAAGGCCACCTTCGCCCCGAGGGTCTCGAGCACGCGGGCCATGGTGCGCGTGTCGGACAGCAGGGGTATGTTGCGCAGCGTGTGCACGCCGGAGGTGAGCAGCGTGGCGGCCATGAGCGGCAGGGCCGCGTTCTTCGCCCCGCTGATCTCCACGCGGCCGGAGAGCCGCTGCCCCCCGCGAATGATCAGGGCGTCCATGGTCTTGGGCCTCGCATGTTCCGGAGAGGTGGGATCGAGGGTGCGCGAATCCGGCCTGGGCGACGCGACATCCATGTGCAGGTCCTCTGCTGCGGCCGATGGCCATCCATGGCCAGGGCCCGTGACGTTCCCGGGTGCGGCAAGCCGATTATGCGAGTGCGGGGGCGCGCGCGCAAGGCGCGCGCCCCGGGGTGCGTGGAATCCGGCGGCGCGGAGCCGTATCATCGCGGTGCGGACCGGCCGGAGGCCATCACCCCCAGCATTCCCCGAGATCCTGGAGAACCATCATGCCGAGACTCGCGCTCCTCGCCCTGCTGTTCACGCTCCTGCCAGCCGGCGCCGCCGTCGCCGCCCCCGTCGCCACCGCGAGCCCCGTCCGGCTCGCACCGGCCGAGGCCGATTCGCTGACGCAGGCCATCCTCAAGGACCGCGCCGAGACCGAGCAGTGGCTCAAGAGCGGCGAGAATTCGTACCTGGCGACGATCCAGCGCGTGGACTTCGGCACGAGGACGACGCTCACGATCGGCCGCGCCGCGGACAACCACGTCTGCATCGCCGACCCGACGGTCTCGCCCCACCACCTGCTCGTCTCGGTGACGGGGGACTCGTTCTATGTCGCGGCGGTGGATCCCGGCGTGGCCTTCAGGGCGAAGACCAGCGTCCTGGCCCATGCCACCGTGGCCCCGAGCAGCGTCGAGATCGGGCGCTTCACGCTGCGTCTGTCGCACCAGCGTTTCCCGGCCATCATCGTCTTCGACCGGCAGAGCCCGCGCTTCGCCGAGTACAAGGGGCTGACGTGGTTCCCGGTGGACCTCTCTTACCGCTACGTGCTGGAGCTCAGGGCGAAGTCGAAGCCGGACACGGTGATCATCCAGTCGACCCGCGGGAACCGGCGCCGCGCGGTGCGCGTGGGCTGGTTCGACTTCATGGTCGGCAAGACGCGCTGCCGGCTCGAGGCGACGCGGCTGCTGGAGCCGGGCGTGGGCGAGAACGACATCTCGGTCTTCTTCCGCGACGCCACCACCGGCAAGGAGACGTATCCGACGGGCCGCTACGTGGACCCCGTGCGGCTGCCGGACGGGCGCTACCTGCTCGACCTGAACCTCTGCTACAACCCCGCCTGCGCCGTCTCGGAGCACTACAACTGCCCGATCCCGCCCCGGGCGAACGTGCTCAAGGTGCCAATCCGCGCGGGCGAGATGGACTCGCACTACCACTAGCCTGGACGATTGTGACCGAAATGTGACCGAGCCGGTCCCCGGCGGCATCGTCGACGCGAGGTGCGGCGGCTAGCGGATCCCCAGCCGTTCCTCGACCTCGCGCGTGGCCGCCGGGATGCCGGCGTCGTAGCCGGCGACCGTCGGCTCGAGTTCGGCGCGCGTGCGCACGCCGGCATGCACCAGGTTGCAGGCGATCACGCCCTGCACGGTCAGGCCGGCCGCCTTGCGCCAGGTGCCGTTGATGAGGCCGTCCTCGATCATGCAGTCGAAGCGCATGGGCAGCGCGGGATGCGGCGCGCGCCAGCCCGTCTCCTCGAGCGCCTTCACCATCACCGGCACGTCCCAGGGGACGTAGCGCGACAGGGTGACACGCCCGATGGCGGGCACGCGCGGCGCCCGCCGGAACTGGTTCGCGACCGGCGGAACGTGGAACTCGAGCCGCAGCCGCAGCAGGTGCCAGACCGCGAGCGCCAGGTGCCACAGCATGCCCGGCCACTGCGCGGGGCGGGTCTGCCGGAGCGCGCGCTTCACGCCCGCGAGCTTCGGGCCGCGCTTCAGGTGCAGCTTGTCCTCGAAGATGTTGTGCGAGCCGAGGATCGCCGGGACCCGCTCGCGGAGCGCGGCGCGCAGCAGCACCGCCTCGATGGCCGGTCCGCAGAACACGCACACGGCCCAGTAGAGCCCGGTGGGCCGGAACGCGAGCGCCATGTGCCGGACGTAGAGCGCGTCGTGCCGCCCCCTGCTGCGCACGATCTCGAGGTCCACGCCGAGGCTGGCGCACAGCGCCCGCACGTTGCGGTCGGCACCCTCGTGATTGAACCCGTGGTCGTACTTGACCACGAGCGGGTTCAGCCCCAGCAGGCGCTTCGCGATCCAGATGACGTAGGACGAATCGAGCCCGCCCGAGCCGCCGATCACGCAGTCGTAGCGCCCCTTGCGCTGCGCGCGCCACCGGGCGGCCTGCCGCCGGAGGTCCTCGAGGCCCGAGGTGAGGTGCGCGGCGAGCTCTTCGCCGATGCGGCTCTGGTGGCAGACCGAGCAGCGGCCGTCGGCCTCGAGGGTCACGCCGGGGAAGTCGGTCGTGAAGAAACAGGCGGAGCAGCGGCCGGGCGGCGCGGAATCCATGGCGCGGGACTATGCGGCCTGCGGGCGGCCGGTGACAAGGACGACGCGCGGTTCATCCCCGCGCCGCACGGCGCCGACGGACCTCAGCGGATGCCGGCGGTGCGCGCCAGCAGGTAGCGGGGCCGTCGGGCCAGGTCGTCGCGGACCTCGACCTCCTGCCATCCGGGAGCGCCCCGGAGCCAGCCGGCGGCCTGGTGCGTGCGGTCCTCGGCGAGCTCGAGCGCGAGCAGACCGCGGGCGACGAGGCGGCGCGCGGCCTGGTCGACGATCTCGCGCGCGTCGTCCAGCCCGCTCGCGCCGGACAAGAGCGCCTGCCGCGGCTCGAACGACCGCACGTCCTCGGGCAGGTCGTCCCATTCGCCGGTCGCGATGTAGGGCGGGTTCGAGACCACGACTTCGAAACGCTCCTCCGCGTCGACGGCCTCGAACCAGTGGCCGGCGAGGAAGCGAACGCGTCCGGCGAGTCCCAGTGCGGCCGCGTTGGCGCGCGCCACCTCGAGCGTTCCCACGCTCGCGTCGGTCGCCGTGACGACGGCGGCCGGCCACTCGGCCGCAAGGGCGAGGGCGAGGGCGCCGGAGCCCGTGCCCAGGTCGAGCACGCGCGGCGCGGGCCAGCGCGCGGCTTCGGCACGCAGGACCTCGAGCACGGCCTCGGCCAGTCCCTCGGTCTCGGGGCGTGGGATGAGCACGCGGGGATCCACGGCGAGATCGAGATCCCGGAACGCGGCGCGCCCGGTGACGTACTGCACGGGCTCGTGCAGGGCGCGGCGAGCGAGCCAGGCTGCGAACCGGGCCGATTCGACGGACGTGAGGACGCGCGCGCCCAGCAGATGGAGCTGCGCGCGCGACACGCCGAGCAGGCGGCTCAGCAGCTCCTCGGCATCGCTGCGGGGCGTGGGCGAGGACGCGAGCGCGGCGAGCGCGGAGCGGAGCGCGGAGGCGACGGTGGGCTGCACGGGCGCCAGCATAGCGGCCCGGAGCGGCGGCTCCAATGACGCGGCGGGGGCCGGCGGGGCCGGGACGGCCACGTGGGGGCGCCGGCGGGGTGGGCGCGGAGGACGGCTGGTCACCCGCACGCTCGCCCTCCGCCCCAGGAGCCCGCCTCGCCGGCGAAGCTAACGCGACTCCATCACGAGCGCGTCGAACAGCATGTAACCACAGCAGGCGACGGCACCCACGATCGTGGCGACCTGGGTGCCCGCGGTGGCGATGCTGGCGCGCACGAAGATCCCGCAGCCGATGGAGGCCAGCGCGCCGAGCGCGGTGTCGGGGTGCACCGTGGGCCGATCGATCAGGGTCCTCTGCCCGCCCGGCACCGGCGCGGTGCCGCCGTCCTGCGCGAGCGCGGCCGGCGGCAGCAGCGCGAGCGCGGCGATCAGCGCGAACGGCGCGAGTGAACGTTTCCAGCGCATGGTGGGGTCTCCCTTCAGTCGTTGCTGGTCAGAAACGCGTGGATGCAGACGAGCGTGGTGTAGAAGACGCTCGCCGGTACCGCGACCATGAAGACGATGGAGCCAGCGCAGGCGATGTACTTCACGGCCGTGCTGACCCCGCTCGGCGCCGCAGTCCTGACACCGGCCCGCGGCGTCGCCGGCGCGAGCGCGAGCATGACCGCCAGCGCCAGCGCCACGATCCCCCTCTTCCTCCACATCCCTCCTCCTCCGGGAGCGCGGGGGGCCACTCGGACGATCCTGCGGGGGCAAGGCTTCCGCCGGCCGCCGCGACCCGCCGGCTCGACGCGTGCGGCCTGTCGCGCGCGAGGCTCAGTCGGGGAGCCGCGTGCGCACGTAACGGCCGCGGGGGTCGAAACAGAGCACTTCCCCGTACACGCGGTGGCCCCAGCGCCGGCGCCAGTCGCCGCGTACGTCCCACCACACCGGGGCGGCCCGGAGCGCGTCGATCGTGGACGCACCGGGCCGGCGCGGCGTGTCCACGATGAGCGCACCCACGCGCAGGCCAGTGCGCGGACGGGCGGCCAGCCGCGCGAGCGCCTGCAGGCAGTGCGGGCAGTCCGGGTTCACCGCGACCAGCCAGGTGCCGGCGCTCGAGTCGGCCGTGGCCGCGCACACGAGCACGAGCGGCGCGCCGAGACCGGGCGTCTGCCAGACGCGGGTGCGGTCGAGGTGCCAGAGCCAGCCCAGAGCGGCAAGTGCGGCCCCGACGAGCGCCCAGCCCGCCCAGCCGGCGAGGCGCCGGTCCCGCGAGACGCCGGGCGCGCGCTTCATCGCGGCGGGCTCATGCCGCGGAAGAGATCCATCGTCCACCACAGCGAGACCCGCGTGGCGAACCACGCCAGGGTGGTGACGAGCAACGGCCCCCGCAGGCGCCGCCCGGTGCCGGCCGACTGGAGCCAGGCCGTGATCGCGATGCGCGCCAGGGTGAGCAGCCCGAGGCTGCCGAACGCCACCCACAGGCCGGGTTCCGCCCCCGGCCAGCGGTCCCTGAGGAGATGGAGCCCCGCGACCGGGGCCAGCCAGGGCGCGAGCGCCGGCGCGCGCCCCGCCAGTGCGGTCACGCCCTGCGCGAAGCGGTCCACCAGCGAGAGCGCGACGAGCGCCACGAGGAAGCGGGCGTACGGCAGGTGCGCGCCGCGCGCGCGCCACCACAGGGTGTAGACGAGCGCCTCGACCGCGCTCGCGGCCAGGCGCGCCAGCACCATGATGGTGGCCGCGACGGCGAGGTTCAGGTGCTGCCCGGCGCCGAGCTCACTCCCCTGCCGCAGGCCCAGCTCCCACCACGATGCGAGGGCGATGACGAACAGGAAGACGTTCATCCGGTGCATGCGGCGATTGTCGGGCGCCGCGCGCGCGGCCAGGGCCGCAGCCGACGAGTCCATCGGGACCTCCTTGCGGGGGGCACCCGGCGGCGGGCCGGCGGGTCGGGACCGGGAGCGAGGCGGCCGGACCGCAAGGCGCGTGCCGCGCGGGGAAGCGCGGCGCAGGCATCACCCGCTCGCGCCCGGGATGCCGGCCACCGTCCACGACGCTCCGCGTTCCGTCCACGGCGTGGACGGCTAGCCGCTCGTGGTGGAGCCCAGCGCTTCGAGCCGCTCGGCCATGTCGGCGGCCAGCAGCGCCTCGGAGAGATCGTCGAGGTGGCCCTCGAGGATCTCCGGCAGGTTGTGCACGGAGAAGTTGATGCGGTGGTCCGTGACCCGGCTCTGCGGGAAATTGTACGTCCGGATCTTGGCGCTGCGGTCGCCGGTCGAGACCTGCGACTTGCGCTGCGCGGCGTACTTCGCCTGCTGGGCCTGCAGCTTCGCGTCGTAGAGCCGGGCGCGCAGCACCTTCATGGCCTTCGCGCGGTTCTTGATCTGCGAGCGCTCGTCCTGGCAGGTGACGACGAGGTTCGTCGGCAGGTGGGTGATGCGCACGGCGGAGTCGGTGGTGTTGACGCCCTGCCCGCCGGGGCCGCCGGCGCGGTAGACGTCCACGCGGATGTCCTTCTCCTGGATGTCCACGTCGACCTCCTCGACCTCGGGCAGCACCGCCACCGTGGCGGCCGAGGTGTGGATGCGGCCCGACGCCTCGGTCTCGGGCACGCGCTGCACGCGATGGACGCCGCTCTCGTACTTCATGCGCCGGTACACGGCGTCGCCCTCGAGCGAGAAGATGATCTCCTTGAAGCCGCCCACGCCCGAGGGGCTCGAGGACAGGATCTCCTGCTTCCAGCCCTGGCGCTCGGCGTACTTCGTGTACATGCGGGTCAGGTCGCCGGCGAAGAGCGAGGCCTCGTCGCCCCCGGTCCCGGCGCGGATCTCGACGATGACGTTCTTGTCGTCGTCCGGGTCGCGGGGCAGCAGCAGGCGCTTGAGCGTGCTCTCGAGCTGCTCGAGGCGAGCCCGCAGCTCGGGCAGCTCGGCGCGTGCCAGCTCGGCCAGCTCCTCGTCGCCCGAGACCACCGCCTGCTCGTCGTCGGCGAGGGTCCGCTCGACGCTCCGGTGCTCGGCCAGCGTGCGGATGGTCTCCTCGAGCCGGGCTCGTTCGCGCGACAGGTCGCGGAGCTTCTTCGGGTCACTGACGATCTCGCCCACCCCGAGCATGCCGGTCAGCTCGGCGAAGCGCTCCTCGACCTTCCTGAGCGCCTCCCACATGCCGTTCGAGGTACTCATTGGATGAACGCCATCTCTCCCTGCGCGGACGCGCCGGCGCGCTCGAGGGCGAGCACGGTCTCGTCATTGCGCACGCGCTCCAGCGCCGCGATCGCCACGGCGCACATGTCGGCGTCGGGCTCGCGCGTGGTGAGCCGCTGGAACTGCATCCCGGGCCAGACCAGCCAGCGCACCACGGGCCGGGTCGCGTGGCGGCCCGAGAGCCGCACGAACTCGAAGGCGATGCCGGCGATGAGCGGCATGCACGCGATGCGCAGCAGGTGGTCGCCCACGCCGCGCGGCTTCCCGATGAAGCTGAAGACCACGACACTCACGACCACCACCAGGAACAGGAACGAGGTGCCGCAGCGCGGGTGCAGACGCGAGAACGTCATCACGCTCTCGGGTGTCAGCGGCGCGCCACTCTCGATCGCGTGGATGGACTTGTGCTCGGCGCCGTGGTAGCCGAGCACGCGGCGCATCTCCTTCCACTGGCTGATGAGCAGCAGGTAGAGCACGAACACGAGCAGCCGGAACACGCCGTCCACCACGCCGAAGCCCACGCGATCGTGGAAGCCGAGCGCGCCGGTCACGCGCGCGGGCAGGATGACGAAGAGGAACATGCCGAGCGTCAGCGAGAGCGCCACGGTCGCGAACTGGAGGCCCTGCTGGGCCACCGAGGGCTTCGCCTCCGGCTTCGCGTCCTCGGTCGCGGCTGGCCTCGTCGGCGCTGAAGTTGAGCGCCGACACCCCGAGCCCGAGGGTCTCGAAGAGCGAGACGGCCCCGCGCACGACCGGCCAGCCCAGGAGCTTGAAGCGCCGGGTGACCGAGGAAAAGGGGCGCTCGAGGAAGGCGAGCGTGCCGTCCGGACGGCGCACGGCCACCGCCATCCGCGAGGGCGAGCGCATCATGACGCCTTCGATGACGGCCTGGCCGCCGACCGGCAGGAACGGCATGGGTCCTCCAGTTGCACGAACGGCCCCCGGCCGGCGGCAGGACCGGACGGGAGCCGAACGCGGGACGCTACTGCCCGGCGGTCTCGGGAGTCTTGGGAGCCTCGGGCGTCTCGGGCGTCTCACCGGCCTGGCTGTAGCGCCGGCGGAAGCGCTCGATGCGTCCAGCCCTGTCCATGATCTTCTGCTTGCCCGTGAAGAAAGGATGGCAGTTGGAGCAAATCTCCAGATGGACCTTCCCGTCGGAGTTGCTGGGCTCCTGGGTGGTCCGCGTCTGCCACTCGTTGCCGCAGCTCGCGCAGTGCAGAGTCTGCAGCTTGTAGACGGGATGGATACCGGCTCTCATCGATTCCTCCAGGTGGGTCCTGCCGGAGCCAGCGGGCCCTGCGAGACCGGACTCGACCGCGCTGAATCCCCGACATGACAGCGGCCGAGGATTATGCCCGAAGCGGGCGCGGATGCCAAACCACCGCCCTGGGGGAGCACCGGAGGACGATCCTGCCACGGGGGGTAGCCCACGCCGGCCAACGGGGAAGCCGGGCACCGCCGGACCGGACCGCGGGGCCCCGGCGGGAGAGGTCCGGCCGGGCCCCGGCTCAGAGGGTGATGACCTTGGCGGCCTCGAGTTGGGCGCTGAGGATGTCGGGCATCGCGCAGGCGCTGCCGACGCGCTGCCGGTCCTTGAGGCCGTAGAACTCGAGACAGGTCGTGCACACCAGCAACCGGCAGCCACGCTGCTCGAGCGACCGCAGCATCTCGAGCACGGGGGAGCCCTCGCAGACGAGGTGCACGCCATCGGTGTAGAAGCACAGCGCGTGCGGCGTGAGGTCGCCCGCGAGCAGCAGCCCGAGGTACTTGCCCATCAGCGCGAGCTGCAACTCGGGCTCGCCCGATCCGAGCCCCTCGCGCGGGACCAGGATGACGGTGGCGGCGAGCGATGCTTCGCCGCTCATCGGGGACTCCTCGCAACGCGGGCCACGGATCGTCCAGGTCAGGAGTTCATGCTCTCCAGGAACTTCTTGTTGCTCTTCGTGTCGGAGAGCTTCGTGATCAGGAACTCCATCGCCTCGACGGAGTTCAGCTCGTTGAGGAACTTGCGCAGGATCCAGATGCGCTGCAGCACCTCGGGCGACAGCAGCAGCTCCTCCTTGCGGGTGCCGGAGCGGTTGATGTCGATCGCCGGGAAGATGCGCCGGTCGGCGAGCTTGCGGTCCAGCACGAGCTCGCTGTTCCCGGTGCCCTTGAACTCCTCGAAGATCACCTCGTCCATGCGCGAGCCGGTCTCGATGAGCGCGGTGGCGATGATGGTGAGCGAGCCGCCGCTCTCGATGTTGCGCGCGGCGCCGAAGAAACGCTTGGGCCGCTGCAGGGCGTTGGCGTCCACGCCGCCCGAGAGGATCTTGCCCGAGTGCGGCACGACGGTGTTGTGCGCGCGCCCCAGCCGCGTGATCGAGTCGAGCAGGATCACGACGTCGCGCTTGTGCTCGACCAGGCGCTTGGCCTTCTCGATCACCATCTCGGCGACCTGCACGTGGCGCTCGGCCGGCTCGTCGAAGGTGGACGAGATCACCTCGCCCTTCACCGTGCGCTGCATGTCGGTGACCTCCTCGGGGCGCTCGTCGATCAGCAGCACGATGAGCACGACCTCGGGATGGTTCTCGGTGATGGCGTTGGCGATCTTCTGCAGGAGGATGGTCTTGCCGGCCTTGGGCGGCGACGTGATCAGCGCGCGCTGGCCCTTCCCGATGGGCGACAGCAGATCGATGATGCGCGTCTCGATGCAGCGGTCCTTGGTCTCGAGGTTGAGCTTGTCCTGCGGGTAGAGCGGCGTGAGGTTGTCGAAGAGGATCTTCTCCTTCGCCACCTCGGGGCTCTCGAAGTTGATGGCCTCGACGCGCAGCAGCGCGAAGTAGCGCTCGCCCTCCTTGGGCGGGCGCACCTGCCCGGAGACGGTGTCGCCGGTGTGCAGGTCGAAGCGCTTGATCTGCGAGGGCGAGACGTAGATGTCGTCGGGACCGGGCAGGTAGTTGTAGGTCGGCGAACGCAGGAAGCCGTAGCCCTCGGGCAGGATCTCGAGCACGCCCTCGGCGAAGATCAGACCGTTCTTCTCGGTCTGGGCCTCGAGGATCTTGAAGATGAGGTCCTGCTTGCGCAGGCCGCTCGTGCCCTGGATGTCGAGCTCCAGCGCGACGTGGAGGAGCTCGGACATGGTCCGGGCCTTGAGCTGCTGGAGTTCCATGGTCTGCTGATCGGAGGGAGTCGCGGTCTGTTCCATCGTTCGCCTTCGTTTGTCGGCGCAACCGCCTCCGGGGGAGCACCTCTCGGCCGAAGACCGAAAGGCCCTGCCGGATCGCGGTGGGTGGCCGTGGGGCGGACCGGATGCCGGTCCGCTGGCCTGGGGTGGATTGGGCTCGGGACGGGTTGGTCCTGGCGGCTGTCCGCGGCTTCCGGACTGGCGTGCAGCGGCGCTGGACGGTTTCCTCGGGTGGATGCTGCGATGAATGATGAGCTGCTGGAAGGTGCTTTCGCGATGTGGCGCCGGGGAGGTCCGCACGCCCGGGGACCTGAAGGCGGGACGTGCAGCGAGCGGGACGCGACCCGCCAGTTCACGCGGTGGCGTCACCCGTTCACGTACCTAGAGTAGGTATCGGCCTGCCGGGTGTCAAGGTTGAGCCGGGGGTCGAGTGGAGTCGCGGGGCCACCCTGGACCGGCCACTACCGTGCAGCCCGGGACGTGAGGCCTCGCGAAACGCGATGGAAGTCGTGCGTGCTTTCGCCCGCGCCTTCGCACCCAGCGCGGGAATCCCGCGCCAATCGAGGGTAAAGCGCTTCGCGCGCAGGCAGGCGGGGCGTGGCACACGGCTTGCCCTCATACGGACGTGAGGGTGCGCTGGGTCGCGTCCCACCTCCGAGCCTGCCATCATCGCGCGGCCCGCCACCCCCCAATCAATCGAGACGCCCCGGGTCACGAGAGGACCCGGGGCGTCTTGTCGCTGATTGCCGGCGCGGTCCGGGCCCGCCGGGGCCCTCCCGGCCCTAGCGCACGCGGTGCGCCAGCGGGACGGTCACCTTCACGAGCGCGGGCTCCATCACGCACCAGTCGGGCAGCGACTGGGCCGCGACCTGCACCCGCAGCGTGTCGCGCCGGCCGCCGAGCCGCACGGGCTCGAGCACCACGCTGTCCAGGCGCGCCACGGCCGAGCGCGGGCCGGTGACCAGCACGCTCTCGGGGTCCACCATGACGGCGGGGGTCCACGAGGTGTCGCTGCCGGCCGGCACTTCGATGCGGGGCGCCGCGGGCAGCCAGCGCCGCATCTTGGGCTCGATGCCGATGTCGATGACGCCGGGTCCGATCACGCGGGCCGCCTCGACGCCTTCGTAACCGGCCAGTGGCAGGTCCGCGGCGGACACCTCCCGCTCGAAACGGCCGGGGCCGATGCCGTCGAGGGAGATCTTGATGGGCGGCTCGGTGACGCGCATCCGCAGGAGTTGCTTGCCGGTCCCGCGCACCTGCGCCTGTACGGTGGAGGGCACCGGCCCCGAGAGCGAGAGCAGGTCCCCCAGGTCCTGGATCTGGACCGGGAACGACATCGTCATCTCGGCCGGGCGGTCGAGGTAGACGTTCAGGTAGACGAGCAGCGCCAGCAGCAGGGCAGCCAGCTTGAGTCCGAGGTTGTCGAACAGCAGCCCGCGCAGCAGGTTCATGCCCGCTCCTCCCCCGCGCCCGCGGGCGCGTCGCCTTCGTCCTCGGCCGCCTCGTCCCCCTCGCCGGGCTTGCGCAGACCGTGGCGCTCCATGCGCGAGTATAGCGTGCGGCGCGTCAGTCCGAGCAGCCGCGCGGCCTGGCTCTTGTTGCCCCGCGCGCGCTCGAGCGCCTGGAGGATCAACTCCCGCTCCAGCACCTCGAGCGAGAGCCCCCCGGGCGGGATCTCGGGGATCCAACCGGGGGCCGCCGTCGCGCCGCGGGACACATCCTCGCCGGAGCCGACGAAGCCCAGGTGCTCGACATCGATGGGATCGCTCCCCGCCAGGATCATGGCCCGCTCGAGAGCGTACTCCAGCTCGCGCACGTTGCCCGGGAACGGGTGGCGCTCGAGTGCCTGCAGCGCCCGCGCCGTGAGCTTGTCTTCCGAGGCCCCGTGCCGGCGCAGGAAGAACTCCGCCAGCGCGCGCACGTCGCCGGACCGCTCGCGCAGCGGCGGGACGGTGATGGGGAACACGTTCAGCCGGAAGAACAGGTCCTCGCGGAACTGCCGCTCGCGCACCATGGCCTCCAGGTCGCGGTTCGTCGCCGCGAGGATCCGGACGTCCACGGTCAGGGGCTGATTGCCGCCCACGCGGGTGAAGGTCTTCTCCTCGATCACCTGCAGGAGCTTGACCTGGAGCAGCAGGGGCAGCTCGCCGATCTCGTCGAGGAAGAGCGTGCCCTTGGCGGCGTCCTCGAAGCGGCCGGGCTTCTGGCGCACCGCGCCGGTGAAGGCCCCGCGCTCGTGGCCGAACAGCTCGCTCTCGAGCAGGGCCTCGGGCAGCGCCCCGCAGTTCACCTTGACCCAGGGCCCGCCGGCGCGCCGGCTCGAGAAGTGGATGGCGCGTGCGAACAGGTCCTTGCCGGTGCCGCTCTCGCCGCGCAGCAGCACGGTGGAGTCCGTGGCTGCCACCTTGCGCGCCAGCTCGAGCGCGCGGGCGAGGGACGGCGCGGTGCCGACGACGGTGGTCAGGTCGCGGGTGAGCGAGTCCACCGTGTGCGTCAGCCGCTGGTTCTCCGAGGCGAGGTGACGCTCGCGGGCGGCCTTCTCGAGGATGGCCTTGAGCTCCTCGCGGAACTCGCCCTCCTTGTCCACGTAGTCGTAGGCGCCGAGCTTGAGCGCGCGGCGCGCCGTGTCCAGGCTGGCGTAGGCCGTCATCAGCACGACCGTGGTCGCCGGCCAGCGCTGCTTCACCTCGCCCAGCAGCGCGAGCCCGTCAGGCGGGGCCATGCGCAGATCGGTCACCACGGCGTCGAACGCCGCCGCTTCGAGCCGGCGCAGGGCGGCCGCCCCGCCGTTCACGAACTCGGTCTCGTGGCCTGCGTCACGCAGCTCGAGCGCCGTGAGCTCGGCGTTGCGCACCTCGTCGTCCACCACCAGCACGCGCACGCTACGTCCCTCCCTGCGATCGCTTCCTCGGGAAGCGCACCGTACACGTGGTGCCGCGCCCCACCTCGCTCTGGATCCTCAGCTCCCCGCCCGCCGACTCCGCCAGCCGCCGGGCCAGGAAGAGCCCGAGCCCCGAGCCGGTGGCCTTGGTCGTGAAGAACGGGCGGCCCAGCCGCTTCAGCGTCCCGGCCGGGATCCCCGCGCCGTCGTCGGCGATGCCGACTTCGATGCGCCCCGCCCGCTCGGCCAGGCTGACCGCGAGGCGGCCACCCCGTGGCATGGCCTCGAGGGCGTTCAGGATGAGGTTCAAGTACAACTGCTTCAAGGACTCGTTGTCCAGCGCCACCGGCGCGGTCTCGAGCTGGCCGGCGCGCTCGAGCGCCACCTCGCGCGCACGCAACTCACCCTGGAGCAGCTCGAGCGTGGCCTCGAGCGCCGCGACCGCGTCCCCGACCTCGGCCGCGCCTTCCGGCTCCCCCACGCCGCTGCCCCGCGCGAACTCGAGGTAACGCGCCACGGTGCGCGAGAGCCGGTCGGTCTCCTCGACGACGAAATCGGCCATGCGCTGGGCCTCGGGCTCGAGCCGGCCGAGCCGCTGGGCCGAACCCCGGATGATGGCGAGCGGGTTCTTGATCTCGTGCGCCAGGGTCGCCGTCAGGCGCCCCATGGCCGCCAGGTTCTGCGCGCGCGACAGGCGCCGCTCGAGCCGCGCCGCCAGCCAGGCGCCGCGCACCACGATGGCGGCGAGCAGGAGCACCGCCAGCATGGTGGCCGCGGCGATCAGGAGCAGGGTGCGACCGAGCTGCGAGACCACCGGCAGGTAGGCCGGGGCCAGCTCCACCGCGACCGCCCCCAGCACCCGGCCCGTCTCGTCGCGGACCGGAGCGATGCCCGCGCGCAGCAACGTGCCCTCGTGCCGGTACGGGGCCGAGACCGCGGCCTCGCCGCGCAGCGCGCGCCGGAGCGCCGGGCCCGCAAGCGTGTCGAGGACGCTGGGCAGTCCCTCCGTGAACTCGGACTCGCGTGCGTCCACGACAACCACGCCGGCCGAGTCCACCAGCGATGCGTCGGCCACCCCGGTCGAGGCACGCAGGGTCACGAGCTGCACCTGGAGCGAGAGGTAGGCGCTGCCTTCTTCGCGCAGGCGGGCCTCGGCCAGGTCCGCCGGGCCGACCTCGCGCGCGGCGGTCGCGGCGATGCGGCCGATGCGCTGCTCGAACTCGGACTCGAGCGCGCCGGCCACGCGGTGCCAGGTGACCCACGTCGAAATCGCGGTGGCCAGGACCACCACGAGGGCGAAGAGGGTGATGAAGACCAGGGTACGCTGCACGGGCTCCCTCCCGGCGGCGGGTTACGGGCCCGGGCGGGCCCGCGACGCGCCCCGCCCGGACGGGACGCGAATCGTCCACCAGCGCAATCTAGCAGGGCCGCAGGGGCTGTCAACGCGCCGACCACCCCCGTGGGCGGGAGTGGTCGGCGATCGCCCCGGTCGGCCGGTGGCGGGAGCCACCCGTACAGGCTCTTCAGGCCGCCCCGGCTCGAGGACCGGGCGGCCCCGCGCCTCGATTCGGGCTGGCGCCCTGCAGACCTCAGCCGGCGAGCTTCTGCTGGACGCGCAGGAGGCGGGCGCGTGCCTCCTCGCCGACGGACTTGAGCGCGTCGTTCCCCACGAAGCCCATGGCGGCCGCGGGGTCCATGAAGGTCACCACGGAGCCGCCTTCGTCCTCGTAGACCGCCACGTTGCAGGGCAGCAGGAGGCCGATGTTCAGCTCGGCCTGGAAGGCCCGGTGCGCGAGCGGCGGGTTGCAGGCGCCGAGGATGACGTAGCGCCGGAAGTCCACGCCCAGCTTCTCCTTGAGCGTCTGCTGCACGTCGATGCGCGTGAGGACGCCGAAGCCCTCCTCTTTCAGCAGCTCGGTCGTGCGCTGCACGGCCGATTCGTAGGGCAGCGTGACCTTCACGCCGAAACCGTATGGGGTCGTGATGGCCGACATGATCGTCCCTCCTCGCGTGGGTGGATGCCCTCGTGCGGTTTCCCGGGCGTCGTCAGCCGGTGGGAGACACGAACCTGCGCCCGGGATCCGCGCCCCTGGCTACCGGGAGGCGGGCTTCGTCTCCTGTCTCAGCAGGTGGATGGCCATGTGGTCGGCATCCTCGGCCGCCTCGCCGATCGTCTCCGCCACCGTCGGATGCGCGTGGATGGCGTGCGCCAGGTGGCGCAGATCGAGGTCGGCGCCGAGGGCGAGCGAGCACTCGTGGATGATCTCGCTGGCCTTCGCCCCGATGATGTGCGCCCCCAGCAGCTGGTCGGTCGCGGCGTCGCCGATGAGCTTCACGAAGCCCGTGGTCTCGAGGTCGGCGATGTTGCGGCCGTGTGCGCGCAGCGGGAAGCGGCCGATCTTGAGCGCGTGCCCCCGCGCCTTCGCCTCGCGTTCGGTGAGACCGACGCTGGCGATCTCGGGGTTCGTGAACGTGGCGGCGGGCACCGCGCGCCAGTCGGTCTGGGCCGGGAGCCCGGCGATGATCTCGGCGGCCGCCTTGCCCTGCGCCGAGGCGAAGTGCGCCAGCTGCTTCAGGTCGGTGACGTCGCCGATCGCGTAGACGTTCGGCGCCGAGGTCTGCAGCCGGTCGTTCACCTGCACGCGGCCGCGCTCGCCCAGTGCCACGCCGGCCGGCCCGGCACCCAGCCCCCCGGTGTACGGCTTGCGCCCGGTCGCGAGCAGCACCGTGTCCACCTCGACCGTCTTCCCGCCGGTGAGCGTGAGCACGATCGATCCATCGGGACCCTCCCTGCGGTCCTCGATCTTCGTCCCGAGGAAGACGGCGATCTTCTGCTTCTTCAGCTCGCGCTCGAGCGCCAGCGAGATCTCGTCGTCCTCGGCGACGACCAGGCGCGGCAGCATCTCGATCACCGTGACCCTGGTGCCGAGCGCGGCGAAGAAACTGGCGAACTCGCAGCCGATGACCCCGCCGCCCAGCACCGCCATGCGCTTCGGCTGTTCGGGCAGGGCCAGAGCCTCGCGGCTCGTGATGACCCGCGTGCCGTCGAGCGCGAAGTCCGGCGGGAGCCACGAGTCGGCCCCGGTGGCGAGCAGGACGTGCATCGCGGCCAGTTCGACGGTGGCGCCGTCCTGCTGGAGCACCGCCACGCGCCCGGGCGAGGCGAGCCGCGCCGTGCCGCGCACGATCTCGACCCCGCGGCCCTGGAGCAGGGTCTTCACGCCGCCCGTGAGCTGCTTCACCACCTTGTCCTTGCGCGCGAGCATCCAGTCCCAGCGCACCGTGGGCGCTGCGACCTCGATGCCGAAGTCCTTCGCGTGGCGGATCTGCTCGAGCAGGTGCGCGGAGACGATCCACGCCTTGGTGGGGATGCAGCCCCAGTTCAGGCAGGTGCCGCCGAGCTCGTCCTTCTCCACCACTGCGCTGCGCAGGCCCAGCTGGGCGGCGCGGATGGCCGCCACGTAGCCACCCGGGCCGGTGCCGATGACGACGAGGTCGAAGGGACGGGAGTCGGGCACGGGCATCCTCTTGCGTGTGAAGGTGGCGTACGACCCTGGACTACTTCCCCGGCCCGCCCGGTGGCGGCATCCCGCCCGGATCCAGGGGCGGCGCCTTCTTGCCGGTCTTCTCGAGGATCTGCTGCATGTGCTGCACGATCTGCCGCTTCATCTCCGCCGACGGGCTGGCCTCCAGCGACCGGTGGAAGTACTTCAGTGCCGTCTCGTTCTCGTCCAGGCGCTCGTTCACGACACCCAGGTTGAAGAGCGCGACGGGCTGGCGGGGTTCACGGGTCAGCGCCAGCTGGAACAACTCCTCCGCGCGCGCCGTGTCCCCCTGGTTGTAGTAGCACACGCCCATGTCCACGATCGCCATGACGCGGGTCGAGTCGCAGGCGATGGCGCGCGCGTAGTACGTCGCGGCCTCGGCCCAGTTGGCGGTGTCGTAGAGGACATTGGCGTACTCGATGGTCGCCTCCACGTTCGTCGAGTCCCGCAGGATCACGGTGCGCAGGCTGTCGATCAGCCGCTGCTGGTCCACCGAGGCGCCCTCGACGGGCACCGCGTTGTTCTTCCTGGATCCATCGACGGCCTGCCAGACCAGGAGCGCGGCGGCCACGACGCCGAAGAACATCCAGAGGGAGAGCGTGTTCGCGTTGGCGACAGGTCCCGGCCGCGGACGGCGCACCGGGCGGCGGATGATGATCTCGGGTTCGGCTGCACCGGGGAGCCCGGGGCCGGGAGCCGTCTCCTGGAGCGGGTAGTTGCAGTGGCTGCAGCTCGTGCTGCCGGCCGGATTCTCGCGCCCACAACCGGGGCAGCGGACAACGTCGGACATGGCTTCCTCGAGGTTGGCGCGCGGCCGGGCACCATCGGACGAGCCGATGGCTCAGGACGCCCGGACTATAGGCACGCCGGGAAGAACCCGGCAAGCGAAACGGGGCCGGGGCGCACCCGTGGCCTGCGACCGCTCAGGGCGCGTCTCCCAGCGCCCGCCGCAGAGCGTTCCGAAACTGCTCCAGGCTGTAGGGCTTCCGGATGAATCCGGCCAGCCGGTCCTTCGCGACGCGCCGGGTGGCCTCCGCCTCGTCGTAGCCGCTGGACAGGATGACCTTCATGCCGGGCTCGATGCACAGGATCCGCTCGAGCGCTGCCGCACCGTCCAGGCAGGGCATGGTCAGGTCCAGGATGATCGCGCGGATCCCGGCGCCGTGCCGCCGTACCATCTCCACGGCCTGCTCGCCATCCCCTGCCGTGAGCACCGTGAAACCCATGGATTCCGCCATGGCCACACAGGCGTTCCGGACGACGTCCTCGTCGTCCACGACGAGGATGACCCCGCTCCCTGCGGGCGGCGGCGCCACCTCGGCCGTGCCGGAGGGCGCCCCCTCCACCGGGGCCGCCGCTCCCGGCGCCACCTCGACCGCGGGGAACAGCACCCGGATCGTGGCCCCCGCCCCCGCGGCACTGTCGAGCAGGATCGCGCCGCGGTGGCCCCGCACGATCCCGAGCACTGCCGACATGCCGAGCCCGCGGCCCGTGAACTTCGTGGTGAAGAACGGCTCGAACATGCGCTTCTGCGTCTGCTCGTCCATCCCGCAACCAGTGTCCGCCACCTCGAAGTAGGCGTAGCGCCCTGCAGGCGGCGTCACTTCGAGACGGCTCCGGCCCAGGTAGGAGACGTCGCAGTCCTGGACACCGGTGGAGAGCGTGATCGTGCCCGGCTCGCCCCCGATGGCCTCGGACGCGTTGGTGATGAGGTTCATGATCACCTGCTGGATCTGCCCGGCGTCGGCTTCGACGGCAGGCAGGGCACGGGCCAGGCGGAGTTTCAGCGTCGTGGTCCTGGGGACGGACGTGCGCAGGAGGTCGATGTTCCCCTCCAGCAGCTCGTTCAGGTCCAGGCGCCCGACCACGAACTTGCCCCGGCCGGAATAGGCCAGCATCTGGCGCGTCAGGTCGGCCGCGCGCCGGGCGGCGTTGCTGGCAGCCTCGAGCCGGGGCCGTGCGGAGCCCGGGGAGAGATCTCGGAGGGCCAGATCGAGGTTCCCCAGCATGGCCATGAGCAGGTTGTTGAAGTCGTGTGCGATGCCCCCCGCCAGCACTCCGAGGCTCTCCAGCTTCTGCGCATGAAGCAGCCGCCGCTCCATCTCCAGCCGCTCCTCCCCGACCCGCCGGCGCTCGGTCACGTCGCGCACGATCGCCTGCAGATAGACCCGCCCCTGCCACTCCACCCGGGCCAGTGAGACCTCGGCGTCAAAGGGCGTACCGTCCCTGCGGTGGTGGAGCCACTCGAACGACTGTGGCTCGCCCGCCAGCGCCGCGCGCATCCAAGCCTCGGCCAGGGGCACCGACGGGGCGCCGTCCCGTTGCTCGGACGGAGAGAAGTCCGCGGGGTGGTGACCCAGGATCTCCTCCCGGGTGCAGCCGAAGACCTCGAGGGTGCGCGCGTTGCAGTCCACGAACCGCCTCCCCTCCACGAGGAAGATGGCGTCGCTCGCGCCCTCGAACAGCGTCCGGAGCCGGCCCTCGCTCTCCCGCAGTGCCTCCTCCGCCTGTTTGCGCTCGGTGAGGTCGGTGGTCATCTCGTAGCGGACGATACGGCCGTCCGGCCAGGTGATCGCCCGGTCCACGCACCGGTACCAGCGCCCGTTGGATTCGTTCTGGAACTCCCATACGAACGTCCTGCCCAGGTTCGCTCCGAGGATCCTGTCGTTCGTGCAGAACGGGCACGGCGCGCTGCGATGCTGCAGGTACTCGTAGCACTTCCGCTGCTCCGGAGCGCCGAAGGCCTGCTCGAGGGCGCGGTTGACGTAGAGCACTTCGTAGGTCTCGGGGTCCGCGACGTAGACGGGGTCGGCATTGGCATCCAGAATCGACAGCAACCGCAGGTGGTTCGCCTTCGCCTCCGCCTCCGCCCGCTTGCGCTCGGTGATGTCGCGCCCAACGCCCAGCAGGTGACCGTCGGGCAGAATCCGCGTGGTGAGCTCCACCGGGAGCAGGCGCCCGTCCTTGCAGCGCAGTTGGCGCTCCGCGACCACCCTCGTCCCGGCGCGATGACCGGCAGCACGCAGGGAATCCGTCCGCGGGTCCTCGGGGCCCGTGAAATCCTGGAACGGCCGGCCCAGGATCTCTTCGGCGGCAAAGCCCAGGATGTCGGACAACTGCGCGTTGACGGCGACCATCCGGCCCTGGGGATCGGCGACGAACATGGCCTCTGCGGCCTGCTGGAAGAACAGGACGTAGAACTCCGCGGGCAGGCTCGGGGCCGTGGATTCAGGGTCCATCAGCGGTCTCCCTCGGAATCGTCGGAGGCGTTCGCCTCGCGCTCCCCCGGGAGAGCGATGTCGGCCTGCACCGGCACCCACCGCGGGGAACACGGGGAGGAATGCCGGGGCTTGTCGGACCGGGCGGTGCCCTGTCCCCGGCGGGGCAGGGAGCGGGGTGAAGTGTCCTCCTTCCGAGGACCACGTCAATATACGTTCCGTGCGCGGAACACGGCAATCACGCTTCCGGTCCGTGGTCCGGGTTCGCCCGCGCGCCGGCTCCGCCGGGCGCATCCGCCGGATGGCCAGACCGCAGCCGGGCGGGTGCCCGGGCGGCCGCCCGGTGTCCGTTGCCGAACTCCGCCGCGACGGCTAGCATCGGGCCCCATGAGACCTCCCATCTTCCTGTGCCTGCTCGCCGTCATCGCCGCTTCGCTGCAGCCCATGCTCGCCCCGGAGGCGCGGAGCGAGACCGCGCGCCTCACGGTGCTCCACACCACCGACCTGCATGGCGCGCTCACCGCGCATGACTACCTCGCGGACCGGCCGGCCCCGGCCGGGCTCGTGAGGATCGCCAGCCTGGTGCGGGCCGTGCGCGCCGAGGGACAGCCGGTGCTGCTGCTCGACGGCGGCGACGCCATCCAGGGCGGAGCGCTCGAGACGTTCTACTGGCGCGGCGACCTGTCGCGGCCCGAACCGATGATGGCGGCCATGACGCGCCTGGGCTACGACGCGATGGCGGTCGGGAACCACGAGTTCTCCTGGGGGCCCGCGGGGCTGGCGCGGGCGCAAGCCGAGGCCGGCTTCCCCTGGCTCGCCGCCAACGTCGTGCGCGCACCGGACGGCAGCCTCGCCTTCGGCGCTTCGATCGTGAAGGCCCTCGCCGGCGTGCGCGTCGGCGTGGTCGGGCTCACCACGCCGGCCGTGCCCGCGCTCGAGGACTCGGCGAACTGGGCCGGCCTGCGCTTCCTCTCCCCGCTCGAGACCGGGAACGCCGAAGTGAAGCGGCTGCGCGAGGTCGAACGATGCGACGTGGTGGTGGTGCTCGCCCACACCGGGCTCGAGAAGGACCCGGCCACGGGAGTCGAACGCCAGGGCGACGCACCCGACGAGAACTGGGGCACGCGCCTGGCCGCCGGGCTGCAGGGCGTGGACGTGCTCATCCTGGGCCACACGCACGCGGAGCTGGTGCATGCGAACCCGCCCGCCGGGCCGCTGGTCGTGCAGGCGGGCCACGACGCCGAGTCGCTCGGCCGCGTGGACCTCGAGTTGACACGCGGCGGCCCGCAGGAGCCGTGGCACCTCGGGCTGCGCCGCGGCCAGACGATCGCCCTGGCCGATTCGGTCCCGGTGGACGCCGAGCTGGACGCCTTCGCCGCGCCCTACCACGCAGCCGCTCAGGCGGCGCTGAGCGAGCGCATCGGCCGGGCCACGCAGGACATCGGCTCGCCGCAGGGGCGCTTCGCCGACGGCCCGCTCTGGGACCTGCTCCACGCGGCCCAGCTCGAGGCCAGTGGCGCGGACGTCTCGCTGGCCGCGCTGCTTCGATCCCGCGGCCGTCATCCGCCGCGGCCCGGTGACCGTGCGCGACGCGCTGCGCGCCTACCCGTACGACAACACGCTCGCCGTGGTCGAGTTGACGGGCGCCGAGTTGCACCAGGCGCTCGAGCGCTCGGCGCGCTACTACGCGCCGTACACCTTCGAGGCCGGTCACGCCCTCGCCGAGCCGGGGATGGCGGGCTACAACCTGGACGCCGCGCAGGGCGTCAGCTACGAAGTGGACCTCACGCGCCCCGCGGGCGAGCGGATCGTCAACCTCATCTGGCAGGGGCAGCCGCTCGCGCCCGACCAGAAGCTCAAGGTCGCGGTCAACAGCTACCGGCTGAACGGCGGCGGCGGCTTCGAGGAGATCTCGCGCGCGCCGCGTCTGGCTCGCCCACGGGCCCGAGGTGCGCGAGGCGCTGGTGGACCACGTCCGCCGGGCCGGCACGCTCGAGACCCGCACGGATCGCTCCTGGACCGTGCTGCCCGACTACGCCCCGAGCCCGGAGCGGCCGCTGGTGGACCTGCTGGTGCGCCGGGGAGTGGCACCGAAGGACGAGGTGCTGCACCTGTTCCCCGACGAGCCGGCGCGCCGCACCGACCTCGCGCTACTGGCTGGCGCGCGCCTTCGACTGGCGCGAGAAGCGGCTCTCGGGCGCCTTCGCCGACGTGCCCGACGCGCTCGAGCCCTGGCTCGACGGGCTGCTCAAGCGCGGCGTGCTCGGGAGCGAAGCCACGCAGCGAGCTCATCCGGCCGTTCGTCGGTGGCCTCGCTCGCCAACGCCCAGGACTGGTGCGAGGCGGCAGCCCGGGCCGTCGGGCTACGCGCTCGGGAGCGATGCCGAACGCGCCTCGTTCCGCCGCGGCCTCCTGACCGGCACGAGCCGTCGCGGGCCGTGGCGACACGCTGACGCGCGCACAGGTGCTGGGGCTCGTCGCCAACACCCGCTTCCCCACCGTGCGGGTGCTCGAGACCACCGACTTCCACGGCGCGCTGCTGCCGGGCGCCACGGAGCGCCGGCAGCGGACGCGCCTACGGCGGCTCCGCGGTGCTGGCCGCGCATCTGCGGCGGCTGCGGGCCGAGAATCCCGAGGGCACGATCCTGCTGGACGGCGGCGACACCTTCCAGGGCACGATGATCTCGAACCTGCAGTACGGCCGCCCGGTGGTCGAGCAGATGAACCTGCTCGGCTACAGCGGCTTCGCCGTCGGCAACCACGACTTCGACTGGTCGGCCGACACTCTCGCGCGGCGCGTGGCCGAGATGCGCTTCTCCGCGCTTCGGCGCCAACCTGGTCGAGCGCAGGAGCGGCCGCATGCCGCGCTGGGTGCGCAGCGACACGCTGCTCGTGCGCCGCGGCGTGCGCGTCGGACTGTTCGGCCTGTCCTACGTCGGGACGCCGAGGGTGACGCTGGCGACCAACGTGGCACACCTGCGCTTCGAAGACGACTCGGCCACCGCGGCTCGGCTCGTGCCCGCGCTGCGCAAGCGCTGGCGCCCGCAGCTGGTGATCGAGATCGGCCACACGCCCGGCCGAGACCGACTCGACGCGGCACGCCTCGGGCGACCTGGCGCGGCTCGCGCGCGGGGTCCCGGGCGTGGACCTGTGGATGGGCGGCCACAGCCACAACTACGTCCTCGACGAGATCGGCGGCGCGACCGTGATGATCCCGGGCTCGCAGGGCCAGGCGGTCGGCGTCTGCGACCTCACGGTGGACCCGGTGGCCGGGCGCGTCGTGGAGCGCCGTGCCCGGCTCATCACCACCTACGCCGACGAGGTCACGCCCGACAGCACCCTCGCCGGCGCGGGTGGCGGACTGGAACGCGAGCGTGGCGCACGCTCGCGGCCACGCCCATCGGACGCAACGCGCGCACGCTCACGCGCGGCCGCGGCGGGGAGTCCACGCTCGGCGACCTGGTGGCCGACGCGATGCGGGCCGAGGCGAAGGCCGACATGGCGTTCACGAACAGCGGCGGCCTGCGAGCCGACCTGCCCGCGGGCACGATCACCAGGGGCTCGGTCTACGAGGTCATCCCCTTCGACAACACCCTGGTGATGGTGAGGCTCACGGGCGCCAGGGTGCGCGACGCTGCTCGAGGACGGGCCTGGCCCATGGACGGGTCTCCCAGCAGAGCGGGCTGCGCTACCGCTTCGACCTGTCGCGCCCGCCGGGGCAGCGCCTGCTGTCGGTGACGCTCGCCGACGGCTCGGCCCTCGACGAGCACGAAGACCTACACCGTGGCGGTCAACAACTTCATGGCCTGCGGGCGGCGACAACTACGACACGCTGGCGCGCGACGAAGGACCAGACGGACACCGGGCGTGCTGGTGCGCGACGCGCTCGAGCGCTACCTGGCGGCGCGCACGAAGGACGGCCCGCTCGACGTGGGGACGGACGGACGCATCGAGCGCGTGGGCGGAGGCGAGTAGCGGAAGCAGCGGATCGCGGCAGACCCGAGCCCCCGGCGGGAGGATCCCGCCGGGGGCTCGGGCGTTTCGCGCGAAGCGCGGGCGGGGTCGCCCGCCACGCTCAGCGCGCCTTGCCCGGGTCGAGTCGCGCCCGTCGGCCGCGTAGCCGATGCCCGACTTCTCGAGGTAGGAGCGCACTCCCGCCGCGAGCTGGCTGCGCGATCTGGCGCTGGAACTCCTCGCTCGCCAGCAGGCGGGCCTCGACCGGGTTGTTGATGAAGGCGGTCTCGACCAGCACGGACGGGAACTCCACCGACTTGAGCACCACGAAGCCCGCCTGCTTCACGCCGCGCTCTTCGAGCCGCCGGTCCCGGGTGACGTGGTCGAGCAGGGTCTCGGCAAGCAACTGGCTCTGCTGCAGCACCGAGGAGCGCTTCACGTCGTACAGGATGCTCACGAGGTCGTCCTCGGCCCGCGCCGGCACGCCACCCACCAGGTCGGCCGCGTTCTCCATGTCGGCCAGGTCCTTGGTGGCCTGGTCCGTGGCCCCGCGCAGGGACAGGAAGAAGACCTCGGTGCCGCTCCCGCTGCCGCGCCGCGACGAGGAGTTGGCGTGCAGGCTGATGAACAGGTCCGCCTTCGCCCGCTCGGCGATGCGGTAACGCTCGCGCAACGGGATGAAGCGTGTCGCTCGTCGCGCGTCAGCACCACGCGGATGCCGGGCGTCTTCTCCAGCTCCTCGGCGAGCGCGCGCGCCACGGCCAGATTGGCCCGTTTCTCCAGCACGCCGCGCGGCCCGCGCGCGCCGACGTCCTCGCCGCCGTGCCCGGCGTCCACGACCACGACGCGCACCCGCGGCTGCCTCTTCCCGGCCGCGACGCCGGCCGGGGCCTTGTCCGCGACCGCCGCGGCGCCGGGGCGCACCAGGTCCACCACGATGCGGAACGGCTTGTCCCCTCGGCGGCTTCAGGGTGAAGACGCGGAAGCGCGTCGTGTCGCGCAGCCACACCTGGAAGCGCGCGCTCCTGCGCTCGGTGAACACCACGACCGAGTCCACCAGCCCGTCGCGCACGGCGAGCACGGCGGGCACGCCGGCCGCGCGCAGCAACTGCTGGCCCGGCACGCTCACCACCAGCGCGCGAGGACCGGCCGGAATCCGGCGCCACCATGGCGCACGGGCGCGGAGAAGTCGAACACCACGCGCGTGGAGGTCGGCGCCGACCAGGAGCGCAGACCGGTGAGGAAGACACCACGCGGGGCGGCCGCGGCGGGGCCAGGGCCCGCAGCGAGCAGCAGCGCCGCGATCAGGACCGCGAGGCGCAGCACCGGGTGGAACGTGATCGTGCCCTCCCTGGCTCCCCGTGACGGTTCGTCACGGGTGGCGGCGGCGGGACCGCGCCCGCCGCCGCCCTCCGGGTTCCTCACGCGCCGGGCCTCACTCGAGCCCCAGCGGCACGTAGCGCGTATTGCCGTCGGTCGTCACGAGCAGCACCGCGTGCGCCTTGCCGGCCGCCTTGGCGTCGCGCAGCACCTTCGCGAAGGCCGCTGCCGACGCCACCGGCTTGCCGCCCACCTCCTCGATCAGGTCGCCCGGCTGCAGCCCCGACTCCTGCGCGGCGCTGCCGTCCTTCGACCGCGGTCACGATCACCCCCGACTGCGCGGAGGCACCGGTCCTTCTCCTCGGGCGTGAGGTCGCGCACCCGCAGACCCCCGGGTGCGGGCGCCGGCTCGTCCCCGCCGGACGGCCGCGACCGGGCCACCGCCGCGTCCGTGCGCTCGGCCAGCGTCAGCGTGACGGGCAGACGGCGTCCGTCGCGCAGCACGACCAGGTTGATGCGGCTCCCCACCGGCATATCGGCCACCTGGAGGCGGAACTTCTGCATGTCCGCGACCGGCGCGCCGTTGAGCTCGACGATGACGTCGTTGCGCTTGAGACCCGCCCGGGCGGCCGGCTGCCCGTCGAGCACGCTCCTGCACCACCACGCCCCTGGTGCCCTTGATGCCGAAGCCCTCCGCCAGCTCGGGGGTCAGTTCCGCCAGCGTCACGCCCATCCAGGCCCGCTTCACCTTGCCCGAGGCGATGAGCTGCTCGGCCACGTGCTTCGCCAGGTTGATGGGGATGGCGAAGCTGATGCCCTGTCCGCTCGGGTTGATGGCGGTGTTGATGCCGATGGCCTCGCCGTGGATGTTGCAGAGCGGGCCGCCCGAGTTGCCGAAGTTGATCGAGGCATCGGTCTGGATGAAGTCCTGGTACGTCGGCGCGCGCACCGAAGATGTTCAGGTTCGAGCGCCCCTGCGCGCTGATGATGCCCACGGTCACCGAGCCGCGCAGCTCGCCCAGCGGATTGCCGATCGCGATGGCCCAGTCACCGATGCGCAGCTGGTCCGAGTCGCCCAGCGGCAGCGACGGCAGGTCCCGGCCCTCGATCTTGATGATGGCGACGTCGGTCTCCTGGTCGGTGCCGACCACCTTGGCCTTGAAGGTCCGCTTGTCGTTGAGCGTGACGGTGATGGCCTCGGCGTTCGTGACCACGTGGTTGTTCGTCAGGATGTGCCCCTCGGGGTCGATCAGGAAGCCCGAGCCGGAGGAGGGCTCGACGCGCGGCCGTGAAGGCCGCTCCTGGCCGAAGAAGCGGCGGAACATCTCGTCCTGCGGGAACGCCGTCACGCCCGACACGTTCTTCTTCACGTCGATGAAGACGACCGCCGGGAGCGTCTGCTCGACGACTCCGACGAACGGGCTCTCGAGGGAGCTTCCGCCGCCCGCGATCGCGGGGCGCTCCCGGCGCTGGGCGACGGAGTCGCGCTGCAGGCTGAGCCCGACGCTGAGGCCCAGGCCGATCACGAGTCCCGCGAGGATGAGGACCGCTGCCGTGAGGTAGTGGCTGCGCGGCCGGGTGAAAGGCTCACTGCTCATGGAGAATCCCCCTGTCAGGTGTCCGGCACCGGGCCCTGGTCTCCTCGTGCCGCGGCGTCTGCGCGGACGGGGCGCCCGCGGAAGCGGGTCGCGGGCCTCCGTACGGTGCGGGCCGGAGTACCCATGATCGTCGTACCGTTAGGTTATCGCGTACCGTCGAAAGGCTGTCAGAAAGCCGTCAATTGTCCGCGCCGGCAGGCCGGGCGCGGTGTGGAGCGCCCTGGCCGCGGCATCTCCGCGCCGGCCGCGCGCAGTATAACCCGCGGCGGCGGTGCGTCACCCAGGCGGTGGAAGCCCGGACGGCGGCTCGGCTACACTGCGGCCCATGCCCCCCGAGGCCGTGTACTTCATCTCCGACGCCCACCTGGGCGTCGACGATCGCGCGAGCGCGAGGCGGCGCGCGAGGACCGGCTTCACGCTTTCCTGCACTCGCTGCCCGGCCGCGCCTCCGCCCTGGTCATCGTCGGTGACCTGTTCGACTTCTGGTTCGAGTACCGCACGGCCATCCCGCGGCGGCACTTCGCCACGCTCGCCATCCTCAAGCGCCTGCGCGAATCGGGCGTGGCGCTCAGCTACCTCAACGGCAACCACGACTTCTGGCTCGGGCGCTTCCTCGCCGGAGAGGTCGGGATCGAGACGCACGACGGCCCCCTGGCGCTCGCCACGCAGGGCCGCCGGATCTGGCTCCATCACGGGGACGGACTGGTCGGCGGCGACCTGGGCTACCGCGTGCTCCGGCGCGTGATCCGCCACCCGCTCAGCATCGCGCTCTACGGACTGCTGCACCCCGACCTCGGCATCCCGCTCGCCCACCAGGTCTCGCGCTGGTCGCGCCGCTCGCGCGGAGAGCGGCCGCTCGAGCCGGAGCGGCTGTGGCGCGAGATCGCGCTGCCGCGCTTCGCCGAGGGATTCGACACGGTGATGGTGGGCCACTTCCACCACGTCTACGAGCGGCGCGAGCCGGGCCGCGAGTTCTTCCTGCTCGGCGACTGGATCGACGCGCTTCAGTCACGCGGTGCTCGAGGACGGCGCGGTGCGGATCGAGAACTGGGGCGCGTGAGCGCGCGGCTCAGAACTGTGCGGTGAACGAGATGCGGTGCGTGTCGCCCAGGTCGAGGCGCAGGGGCACGAAGGCGTAGTCCACGCGCAGGCCGGCGAGCGCGTACCCCACGCCCAGGCTGTAGCTCGACGCGTCGTCGTTCACGCGCAGCCCGCCGCGCAGCGCGGCGGCGCCCGCGCCGTTCGCTCCGCCCGCGGTGGCGAGCTCCACGCCCAGCATGCCGACGCCGCTGCGGCCGCGCGTGAAGCGGCCCTCGAGCGCCGTCCGCAACACCGCGCCGGGGGCGAGCGCGCGCTGCCAGGAGCCACCCGTCTGCACCGCCGCCGGCAGCGTCGACGGGCGCGCCCGGGCCACCCTCGAGATTGAACCGGGCGGCCGGGCCGAGGTTGTACGCGCTGAGCCCCAGCCGCAGACCGCTCACGCGCGCCGGTGCCCATACCGCGCCGAGCCCGGCCGCGCAGGTGCTGGCCGAGGCGTCGGCGATGCGCTCGCGCAGGACCTGCACGGTGCCGCCCACGCTCAGCCCGGCTGCGACGGAGCGCCCGTAGGCCAGCGCGAACTCGAGGTCGTGCGCGCCGAAGGAACCGATCAGGTTCCCCAGCACGTCGCGCTCCTCGATGGGCTCGGAGTAGAGCGCGCGGAGCGAGGCCGCGAGCCCACCGCCGAGGACGCTGGCCCGCGACCACGAACTGCTCGTGGCGCAGCGTCTGCATGTACTCGGCGTGCGTACCGGTGATCTGCGACGCCCTTCACGTCCTCGAGCCCGGCCGGATTCCAGAAGACCGCCTCGACGCCCTGGGCGAGCGACGCGAAAGCGCCCCCGAGCGCGGAGGCGCGTGCGCCCGCCGGCACCTCGAGGAAGGCGAAGCCGGACGGAGCGCAGGATGGCGGGCCGTGCGCAGAGCAGGACGAGCACGGCGCACGCCGCCGCGGTGCGGAATGGCTTCATCGAGTCCCCTCGGAGCGGGCGCCGATCGGCTGAGAGCGGCACCAGGAGGATGCGGGCGAGGCGGAGCCGGCCCTCCCGGCCCCGCTCCTCGCCCACGCGGGTGCGGAGTCTACCATGCGGAACGATCAGCCCCGGCCACGCCGCTCACCGCTCGAGCCCCGGTCCGAGCTGCCCCGCGCAGGCTTGGAGCGCGGCGCCGGATTGTCCGGCGGCGGCGAGGGTCGCGCCTCCTCGCTCGGGCGCTCGTACTTCGGCGGCGCTGGCGAGGGTCGCGTCCCCTTGCTCGGGCGCTCGTACTTCGGCGGCGCTGGCGAAGGCCGCGTCCCCTTGCCCGGGCGCTCGTACTTCGGCGGCGCTGGCGAGGGTCGCGCCCCCTCGCGCGGGCGAACGTAGCGCCCGCTCCCGGCGGGCCCCCGGGTCGTTCCCGGCCTGCTCGCCTGGCCGGGCCGCACGCCCGCCTGCGGCCGCACGCCCTGCCCCGGCTCCCCGATGGCCGGGCGGTTCGCCCCGACCGGCACACGCAGGCGCACGCCGTCCGCACCTCTCACGTACGTACCGGCCAGGAAGCCCGGCGGCAGCGGCTTGCCTTCCTTCCAGCGCGACCAGTCGTAACGATTCGGCGGCGTATAGCCCACGGGCGGCGCCGTCTTGTAACGCGTGAGATGGCCGCTCCACAGGACGCTCCATTGCCGCTGGCCGTTCCACGACGAGTAGTAGGGCCGGTCGTATGGCGCGCACGGATAGCAGCGAGGCACGTAGCAGAAGTAGGGCACGGTGCCGAACCAGTAGCGCGGCCCCCAGCTCCAGCCCCAGTAGACGCGGAAGTCGAACGCCGAGCAGTTCGTGTAGTAGGGATCGTAGCCGTCCCACCAGGCCCACTGGTTGGGACGGTGGCAGTCGTTGCAGAGGTAGCGCGGGTAGCGCACGGGCTGGTGGATGTAGTACGAGGTGTAGGCCGTGGCGAAGGTCTCGGGGTCGTTCGCATCGCTCAGCACCTGCCGGCGGATGCGCTCCATGGCCACGAACGGGTCGCCCATGATGCGTCCGTCCGAGGTCACGTCCTCGTCGTCCTGCTCCTCGCCCACGTAACCGGCACCCTCGGCCTGGGGATCGTAGGGACGCAGGAAGCGGGGCAGGGCGTTGAAGGGCTCACGGGAGACGAGGGCCACGATGTAGCCCTGCCCCACGGGCCCCTGCACGACGAGCTGCAGGCCGGACTGGTAGGGCGGCACCCGGTAGGTCTGCCGGCCCGCGACGTAGCCGCTGCTCCCCTCGTAGGGGTACAGCACGCGCACGTAACCCTCCGAGTCGATGTCGTAGACCAGCAGGTAGCCCTCGTCGGAGGCGCGCACCTTGATCTCGACCGGCTCGCCCGGCTCGTACACCGCGTCCTTGCCCCGATCGGTCCAGATGTCCACGCCCATCGCCCGGGCCCGAGCCGCGGGCGGGGCGAGGACGAGCCCGATCATGAGGGCGCCAAGAAGCCACCGCGCTCGGAACATGGTCACGCTCCCTCCGGAGGTCCGGGCCGCTGTCCGTCGGCCGGCCGCGCGTCCCGCGGTTTCTCGGCCGGACGGCGCTCCCGGTCCCTCTCTTTACTTCGGTTTCGTCTTCCTGGTACCCGGCTCGCGACGGGTCTTCTCCCGGACCTTCAGCTCGCCGGGCCCCGGCAGCTTCCCGGAGGCCACCCCGGCCCGCCATGAATCGTAGTCGCGCGGCTCACGGTAGCGCCGCTGTGCCCGGTATCCTGCCGGGTAGCGGTAGCGGCCGTACGAGGGGTTCTGCTCCTTGATTCGCACGTAGCGTTCGCGGTAGACGCGGACCGTTTCCGGGTGACGGTTCCACGCGTAGCGGAACCCGTAGCCCGCGCACCAGTCGTAGTACGGGTCGAGGTAGCGGTACCCGTGACAATCATAGCAGTAGTAGCTCGCCGATGGGCGCCCGGTGGAAGCGTAGGATGCAGTCAGCGGGTAGCGCGATCCGACCCAGATCGCGCAGCCCGGGAGCGCGGCGAGCACCACGGCCGCGCAGGCTGCCTGTGTCCAGCGCAAGAGAGCCCCTCCTACTGGTGCAGCCAGACGATGGGCCGCCGCTGCGACACGCCTTCTTCGGTCGCCGGTGTCGCCTTCAACTCGCGGTTGCCCGGGTCGATCTGGTAGGCCCAGTCGAGCGTGATCTGGGTCGGCCCCACGGCGGTGACGCGGAACTTGGCGTAGTGGTTGTCACGGGTCCAGACCACGTAGGCATGCCCTACGACGGCCTCGACCGTGCCGCTCGGGGACCAGCCCGAATCGGGAGCGAAGTCCACGGCGTCGAGCGAGGACGTGTACCCCGCATCCTGGATATCGGTCGAGGGGTCCGGGACGAAGACCTGCTGGTGGATGAGCCCGGTCGTGTCCTCGTAGTAGCCGAAGAAGATGTCTGCCGGCGGTTCGGTGGTGAGGGTCCGCGCAAAGGCCGAGAAGTCGTAGCCGATGTCCGTGCTGTAGACCAGGTAGTTGTTGAGCACCAGCCCGGTGCCCGCCGGCCGGGGCGTGTCGAAGACGTTGTCGTAGCTGAGGTCGCCCTCGACGCCCGCATGGTTCACCGCCGCGACCGCGAAGAAGCGCGGCACGCCGTTCACCAGGCCGGTCACCACGTACTCGACGTATTCGGCGCCCGTCGGCGCCGGAAGGACCGCGATGCGCGTGTAGAGGCAGTCCGGCTCGCCGCACGGCGACTCGTAGACGCGGTAGCCGACCACATCGGCCTCGGTGTTCGCCAGCCAGACCAGCGTGACCTCGTTGTCGCCGGTGACACTGAACAACCCCCGCGGAGCCGCGGGCGGCAGGACGGGGGCCGTGGTCCTCTCGCTGCATCCACCGAGGAGGATGCCGAGCGCCACGAGGGGCAGAAGCAGCCTGTTCATCAGTTTCCCTCCGGTCAGGCGTGGCGGTGATGGAGCCATTCGCCGGCATCATAGGGCAATGGCCGTGCCATGCCACATCGCCGTCCGCACGCGGCGGGGCGCGGGCACAACCCCCTGCGGGTCAACGCGGAAGAAGCGAGGAGCCGCCCTGCGGAAGGCCCGCGGAGCGGCTCGATCGTGCGCCTCGGACGCAGGTGTGAACCTTGCGCCACACCGTCCTGCACGCACACACGCAACAGGACACCGGCCTGTTGCAGATGCGGCCAGCCGGGACATCCCCCAATGTCGGCCAACCACGTCTTCGACCGGTGCCCTGAAACCCGAAGCGGGCCGGGTCTGCGCGTTGAGGCTGCAGAGACCGGGTATGCTTGCTTTCTCGGCGGCAGGCGCCGACCCACTCCGGGTGGTGTTTTCGTGATCCAAGCTAGGCGGTCGCAGAGGACGGTGCGTTGTCTAGTGACTGGGGCTCGTACCCTCGACCGGATCCCCCGCAGTGCCGCCTAGCCCAGACTGTCGTCCGGCAGCATCACCGGATTTCTTGGAGGTCCCCCCCTCCGCGGGCAGACGAGCAGCACGCGCCGTGCCAGCCCGGAGTCAGCCCAGTACGATTCTCTTAACTCGTTGCACTGCAACTGACACGAGGTCTTGGCGGACTCACCGGCAAGGTCACTCGGAAGGCCCAGACCCGGGGAAACCATGAAGACATTTTATGGTTCCACGACCTCTCGGCTAAGCGCATGGTTCGCATGGTCTTCGATGTGAAGGAGTTTGATAACGCGATTGGCAATGGACCTGCGCATCAGGCCTGGGGCCAGAGGCGCGCCGGGAAGACAAGGCTGAGGGGAGGCCTGGAGAGGACCCCGGGAGGTCCCGCGTGCAGCGCGCGAGGCTACGAGCGGCGGCGCTCGAGCTCGAGGTTGCGGATCCTGGCGAGCAGCGTCGGATAGCTCAGGCCGAGCTCGCGCGCCACCTTCGCCTTGTTCCAGCGGTGCCGGTCCAGGGCCTCGGAGATCACGCGGCGCTCGAGCTCCGAGACGCTCGAGCGCAGGCTGCGGCCCGCCTCGCCCCCGTTGCCCGCGGCAGCCGCCACGGCCCGCGTGGCCGGCTCGCGCATCTCGGGCGGCAACAGGTCGAGCCCGAGCAGATCGCCCTCGTCCGCGAGCACGACCAGGCGTTTCACCGTCTTGTCCAGCTCCCGCACGTTGCCGCGCCACTCGTGCGCCAGGAACAGCTGCATCACTTCGGGACTGAATCCGCGGACGTTCTTCTCCATCTGGCGCGAGTACACGTTGAGGAAATGCTGCGCCAGCACCGGGATGTCCTCGCGCCGCTCGCGCAGCGCGGGCACGCGCACCGTGATGTCGTTGAGCCGGTAGTAGAGGTCCTCGAGGAAACGGCCCTCCCGGATGCGTTCGCGCAGGTCCACGCCGGTGGCGCAGATCACGCGCGCGTCCACGCGCTTGCTCCGCGTGGCGCCCACCGGGCGGATCTCGCCGCGGTCCAGCACGTGCAGCAGCTTCGCCTGCACCGACTCGGGCACCTTCTCGATCTCGTCGAGGAAGATGGTCCCGCCCTCGGCCTCCTCGAAGAGTCCCTGCTTGTCGCGCACCGCTCCGGTGAAGGCGCCGTGCACGTAGCCGAACAACTCGCTCTCGAGCAGCGACTCGGGCAGCGCCGCGCAGTTCACCTGGACGAACGGCCGGTCGCGACGGTTCGAGGACTCGTGCACGACCTGCGCGAGCAGGCCCTTGCCCGTCCCGGTCTCGCCCATGAAGAGCACCGTGGCCGAGCTGTCGCCGACCTTCGAGAGCAGGGCGAGGAGGCCCTTCATCTCGCGCGAGGCGGTCACCACGCGATCCATGCCCGCGCTCGGCCTCAGCTTGTCCCGCAACTCGCGGTTCTCGGCCAGCAGCAGGGACCGCTGCGCCTCGACGATCGCCACCGCCGCGCTGTTCGCCAGCACCGCGAGCAGGTTCACGTCGCGCTGCTTGAACGGCCCCAGCAGGTTGTCGTTGAGCCGGTCCACGAACACCAGCCCCACCGACTGCGAGGGGAAGTTGAGCGGCACGCAGACCAGCGAGGCGACGCTCTCCAGCGCGTCGGCCACCGCGACGCCGAAACGCGGATCGGCGGCCACGCGGCTGGAGAACACCGGACCGCTCTCGGCCAGGCGCGAGCCCACCGCCTCTTCCAGCGCGCGCAGGATGCGCCGCGCCCGGTCACGGCCCAGGCCATGCTGAGCGACCACGTCGAGCCTCACGCCCCCGCTCGAGAACGCCACGAAGCCGCGGTCCCCGCCGGCATTCTCCACCGCGAGCTTGACGGTCTGGGCGAGCAGCCCGTCCATGTCCGAGGTCTCGCGGAACAGGCGGTTCGCGTCCTCGAGCGCGCGGAACTCGTTGCTCGTGGAGAGCGAGACGGCGACGTACTGGCGCTCGATCTCGCGCCGCAGCGCCTCGGCCCGCCCGCCCGCGGGCGCACCGGCCTCCAGCAGCCAGAGTTCGGCCTGTTCGAGCAGCCCCAGCGCCTGGTCGTAATGCTCGCGCTCGGTCTCGAGGCGGGCGAGTGTGAGCAGCGCCTCGGAGGCGAGCGGCACCACGCCGAACTGGCGGAACAGAGTCGCCGCGCGCTTGGCCGCGTCGGCCACCGGCTCGAGCGGCAGGCGCAGCCGGGCGCTGGCCGGCAGCAGCAGCAGGAAATCGCCCCACGCCGCCAGCGTGGTGGCCAGCTCGTAGGACTCGCCCAGGGTCTCGAAGGCCTGTGCCGCCGCGAGGATCTTGGCCTGCGCTCCGGCCGCGTTGCCGCGCACGGCGTCGAGCTGGGCCAGCGCGCGGTCGGCGATGGCGGCCTCGATGCTGTCGCCCAGCTGCGCGGCCAGCGCCGCGCCGCGCACCAGGTGCGCCTGCGCCTCGGGCGTGCGCCCGGCCGCGAGCAGCGCGAGCCCCATCCGGGTCTCGAGCTCCGCGACCAGGTCGCCCTGCGGTGCGCTGCGGCGCGCTTCGTCGAGCGCGGGCTCGAGCAACGCGAGCGCCGCCATGACGTCGCCGCGGTCCAGCGCCAGCTCGCCCAGGAACTCGCGGGCCAGCGTCGCCTCGCGCAGCGCGCCCACGGGCAGCGCCAGCTCGAGCGCGCGCCGGAAGTGCTCCTCGGCGGATTCCAGCTGGCGCCGGCGCCGCGCGAGCAGACCGGTCGCCAGCAGCGCCGCGGCCTCGCCCTGCAGGTGGCCGGTCTCACGGGAGATCTTCAGCGACTGACGGAAGTTCTCCTCGGCAAGGTCCCACTGCCCCAGGCGGTAGCGGATCAGGCCCAGGTTCTGGTTGTGCCCGCGCATGCGGGAGTAGAGGCCCGCGCGCTCGTCGAGGCGCAGCGCCTGCTCCAGGAAGCGTGTGGCCTCACGCCACTCGCGCAGGTTCTTGTAGACCAGCCCGAGGTTGTTGAGCGCGGTGACCAACCCGTCGGTGTCGTCGATGCGGCGGAAGGTGGCGGCCGCGTTCTGCAGCCACTCGATGGCCTCGCCGGTGCGGCCCTGGCGCGTCGCGCACAGCCCGAGGGTCACCGCGACCTCGCCGACCGCGTGGTGCTCGTCGGTGTCGCGAAGCACGCCGTAGGCGTACAGCGCGTAGCGGCGGCTGCGGCGGTACTGCCCCTGCTGGATGAGCGCGCCGGCGAAGCGGGCCGCGATGACCGCGGTCTGGCGCGGGTCGCCGAGCAGGCGGGCCGCGGCGCGCGCTTCACGGAGGGTGGCAACCGCGGGCTCGTATTCGCCGTGGGCCGTGTGCACCCTGGCCACGCTGAGCAGGAGCCGCACACGCTCCCCGGGAGCCTCGGGACCGACCGTCTTCAGCGCGGCGCGGTATTCCTCGAGTGCTTCCGAGAAGTTGTCGGCCGCCAGATGCAGATCGCCGATCGCCTCATGCTGGCCGGAGCCGGCACGACCGGCGCCTGCTGCATGAGCCAGATCGGGGGGGATCGCTCTCTGCACGTTCGAACCCTCGAGTCACATCACCCGGTTGGGCATCCCGTCGGTTCGACTCCGGGATGCCGTTGGTGTTGCGTAGAGCTTGGATGCCCCAGCGGTCAGGCGGGGCTACCTCGCTCCAAGATATCGAATCGCCCACGTCCTCCTGACGATCCAGCGGAACCATGCGTCGGCGCGCGAACCCTGCGAACTTCCGTTCTCGCCACGCGGGGCCGGTGACATCGAGCCCGTCGTGGGTTCGGCGCGTGGGGTCTGACCGACATCGGGCTCCCCAGAAGTCGTGACCACAGGTGGTTTCGCCGCGTCCGCAAGGGATGAGAAGACATCAGGCGAATCCGTCTTCCCACCCGCGAGCGCGGGCGTCCAACCTGCGGTGGCGACCACCGAAAGCAGGACCAGCAGGAACAGGAGTCTGTTGCGTTCAGAAAGCATGTGCTGCCGCTCCCTCCGAGGCTGGTGGCTGTGAACCACAGTACCTGACCGCCCGGGGTTGGAGCCGCCCCGGACGAATCCGAACCTGAGGGGACCTCGTCTACTACCGCGCCACGACAACAAGTATCCGGCGGTCGTCCGCGAGCGTCAACAGCAACTTCACCGACGCCCCTTAGGATGCGTCCGGGCGCGGAGCGGACCGGGCCTTGCTGCCGCGTGGCAGGGGCGGGGCGCCCGGGACCTGGCCGGCCGGCACGGGACCGGGGGGGGGCTGCCGGCGGTCGAGCAACTCCCCGACGGCCATGCGCACCAGCCCGTAGCGAAGCCCCTGGGTGGAGCATACGAGCGCCGACGAGGGGAAGCGCTCGAAGAGCAGGGCCACGACCAGGGCGCCAGCCACGACGATGTCGGCCCGGCCTTCTCCCACGGTGGAGAGGCCCCTGCGATCCGCGTGGCACGATCGGGAAAGATGGTCGACCAGCCCGGAAAGCCGCTCGGGACGGATGGACCAGCCCTCGAGGAGCGCCGGATCGTAACTCTTGAGCTGGCGGTCCATAGAGGCAAGGACCGTGACCGTTCCGCCGACACCCACGAGGAGTGGGACCTTCTCCGGCATCAATGCACAATGATGCATGATTCCAGCCTGCACCTCGGCCCGCAGAGCCATGATCTCTCCCGGGTCAGACGGGTCGGAGCGCAGGAACCGCTCGGTCAGGCTGACCGCGCCAAACGGCAGGCTGGCCCACCTTCCGGCCTGCGGCCCCACCCCGCTGACGACCTCGGTGCTGCCCCCGCCGATGTCGAAGGCGACGCAGGCGCTATGGGCTGCGCTGCGCCCCAGGCCGAGGACGACCGAGCGGTAGACCAGTTGCGCCTCGTCGTCGCCGGTGAGCACGCGAACGGGCAGCCCCGAACGACGTTCGACGATGCCGGCCACCTCGGCCCCGTTGCGGGCGTTGCGGATGGCGGCGGTCGCGCCGATCACGATGTGCTTCGCTCCCAGCGACCGCGCGCGCCGCACGAATTCCGCCGCCAGACCGCCGGCCCTCTGCGCCAACTCCTCCTCGATGCTCCCGGCCCGGTCGAGCCCCCGCGCCAGACGGCAGACCTCGCCCGCCCTGGCCACCGTCTCCAGCGTCCCGCCCGGGCCGCCGCGTTCGTCCACGTCGGCGACCAGGAGTCGGATGGAGTTGGATCCGATATCAATTGCAGCTACGCGCATATGTGGCTTTCAGTGGTCAGAGGAGATAGTCTTCGAGGTCACCCGGCCTCCGTGCCGGCATGGAGTCGGCAACTGCTTGTCGATCTTCCTGTTCAAGGCCCAATGGACTTGCCGGGCCGTTTGATTCCGGCTCTGCCTCTGGGGATCGGACGGATTCTTCCGGAGGTCGCATGGCGCCGGTCGGCCGCGCCCGGCGGGCGGCCTCCGTCCGGACCTTTCGCTCTGGAAACCCGACCACCGCCGGGGCAGACCGGGTCAGGTGATGCTCCATCCCGGCGGCCAACGCCTCCGGTCCGGCCCCCGAGAGCGCCCAGCCCAGAAGCTCGCTGAGCCCCGGCGCTTCGGCCTGCAGCCTGAAACGCACCCGCCGGCCCTCCCGGCACCCCTTCACCAGGCCCACGCGCTCGAGCGCCTGCAGGTGGCGGGTCGTGCACGACTGCGACAGACCGACCACCTCGGCCAGCTCACCCACACACCGGTCGCCCGCGGCCAGGGCCCTGACCAGCCGGAAGCGCGAGGCCACCCCGAGACAGGCCAGAACGGTCCGTGTGTGAGTCTCCTGCAGGTCGGATTCATTCATTGCACAGCGATGCATATCACATCCCGCGATTGACCGCAATGACTTGGCTCTGATAGTTTTCGCACAACTCGGCCATAACCGTGCGCCACCATGCCAACTCTCCCGCCGTCACCCATCCCCCCCCCTGCCATCCCCGGCTTCTACGGCCTGACGCGTGAGCGGCTGGGCGAGCGGCTGGCCAGCCAGGGCGTGCCCGCCTACCGGGCCTCCCAGCTCTTCTCCTGGATCTACCGGAAGCACCAGCGCGACACCGAGGCCATGACCAACCTTCCGCTCGCCTTCCGGCGCGACGTGGCGCGGCTCGCGGACCTCAGCCTGCCGGCCGTCGCCTCGCACGTCGCCACACCCGACGGCGATACCCACAAGCTGGTGCTCACCCTGGGCGATGGCCGGCACGTCGAGTGCGTCTCGATGCGTGCGGAGCGCGGCCTGACGTTCTGTCTCTCGAGCCAGGTCGGCTGCGCCCTGCGCTGCTCCTTCTGCGCGACGGGACTCATGGGGCTCCAGCGCAACCTGCGCGCCGAGGAGATCGTGGCCCAGGTCCTGGTCCTGGGGGACCTTCACCGCTGGGAGGACGACGGCTTCAACGTGGTCTTCATGGGCATGGGCGAGCCGTTGGGGAACTACGAGGCGGTGATGGACGCCGTGCGCATCCTCCACGACGAGCAGGGCCTCAACCTGGGTGCGCGGCGCATCACGATATCCACTTGCGGGCTCGTGCCGCAGATCGAGCGCCTCTCGGGCGAGGGCCTCGCGCTCGGGCTGGCGCTCTCACTGCAGGCCACGACCGATGAGTTGCGCGATACGCTCGTCCCCGTCAACCGGCGCTGGCCGCTGCGCGAACTGCTCCCGGCCGCGCAGGCCTACGGGCTGCGCACCGGCCGGCGCGTGACACTCGAGTACACGCTCATCGCGGGCGTGAACGACTTCCCGGAGGACGCCGACCGGCTGGCCGCCATCGCGCGCGACCTGCCCAGCAAGATCAACCTGATCCCCTACAACGCCGTTCCCGGCCTCCCCTACCGGCGGCCCACGCCGGAAGCGCTGCAGGCCTTCGCCGAACGGCTCTACCCGCGCGCTCCCGCGGTCACCGTACGCCACACGCAGGGCGGCGAGATCTGGGCCGCCTGCGGGCAACTCGCGGGCCTGGGCGAGGGGGCCTGAGCGAAGATGCGGGCAGGGGCCGTGCCGTGAGCCTCCGCGCCCGTCTGATCGCGGCCCTGCTGGCGCTCGCGCTCCTGCCGACCGCGGTCTTCACGCTCTTCACGCTGGTCGAGCTGGACCGCGCCACGCAGGGCTGGTTCCGCCCCGGCGTGGACCGTGCCCTCGAGTCGGCCCAGCAGGTGAGCCGCACCGCGCTCACGCGGATGGAGGCCACCGCGCTCTCCCAGGCCGCCGCCTGGGCCCGCGGGGCTCCTGCTGCGCGCCTCGACCCCGCCGCTCGCGCCCGCACGCGCGCGGGGCTGCGCGACGCGGGGCTCGACTTCCTGCAGATCTACCGCCGCACCGACGGCCGCTGGGAACTGCTCGAACAGGTGCTGCCCGCGGGGGTGCTCGGGACCCGTGGCGCGGACTTCGGCGGCGAGCTGGACGCCGCGCTCGCCGGCGATTGCCTGGTGCGCTCGAGCCACGGCGCGCTCGCCGGCGTGGCCCCGCTGGACACCACCCACGCGCTCGCGGTGGGCATGTGGGTGCCGGCCGACTTCTTCGCCGACGTGGAGCGCGTGAGCGAGGGACGCGGCGCCTACAGCCAGCTCGGCGTGATGGTGGACGTGCAGCGCCCGCTCACCTGGCTGCTGGTCGCGGGGCTCGTGCTCCTGCTGGCGGCGCTCGCGCTGCTCCTCGCCCACGCGCTCGCGCGTCCCATCGCGCGGCCCCTCAGCGAACTGTCGGTCGCGTTGGACCGCGTGGCCGACGGAGACCTGCGGGTGCGGGTGGCGCCCCGCGGAGCGCGCGAGCTGCGAATGCTCGGCATGGCCTTCAACGCCATGACCGCGCGGCTCGAGGAAGCGCGGACGGCGATGGCCGAGGCGGAGCGCGAGGCGGCCTGGCGCGACGTGGCACGCAAGCTGGCGCACGAGTTCAAGAACATCCTCACGCCGCTGAAGCTCTCCCTGCAGCTGATCGAGGCGGAGCTCGAGGCCGCACCGGGCGCGCGGGCGGACACCGGCGTGAACCTCCAGGCCGCCCTCGGGGAGGTGGCCCAGCTGGCGCGGCTCGCGGACCAGTTCTCCCAGTACGCGCGCCTGCCCGAGCCGCACCTGGAACCGCTCGACCTGGCCCAGGTGGCCCGTTCGGCAGCGGGCCGTCCGATGTGCGAAGGTGTGAGTGTCGCCTGCGCACCCGGGGAGCCCGTGCCGGTGCGGGGCGACCGGGTTCTGCTGGCGCGCGCCGCGCACAACCTGGTGCTCAACGCGTGCGAGGCGAGCCCCGCGGGCGCGACGGTGGAGGTCGCTGCGCGGCGCGAGCACGGGCGCGCGGTGCTCGAAGTGCTGGACCGCGGCCCCGGCCTGCCGGCCGGGCTCGCCGACCGGCTGTTCGAGCCCTACGTGAGCACGAAGCGGCGCGGCAGCGGTCTGGGCCTCTCGCTGGTGCGCGACATCGCGCGGCAGCACGGCGGGACGGTGTCACTGGAGAACCGCGAGGGCGGTGGGGCATGCGCGCGGCTCGTGCTGCCGCCGGCGAAGGAGGGCGAAGTCCACCGATGAGCACGGAAGAGCGGCTGGAGATCCTGGTGGTGGACGACGATCCGGCCATCCGGAGCGCCCTGCGGCGGGCGCTCGAGGGCGCCGGGCACGTCGTGCAGGAGGCCGCGGACGCAGCCGAGGGCCTGGCCCGGCTGGATCCGCGGGCGACGGACGTCGTGCTGCTCGACATCAACCTGCCCGGGCTCGACGGACTCGACGCGCTCGAGCGCTTCCGCGAGCAGGCCCCGGTCACGGCGGTCATCATGGTGACCGGCGAGGCGACGCTCGCCAACGCGATGCGGGCGGGCCAGCGTGGCGCCTACGATTTCATCGAGAAGCCGCCCGACCTGCCGCACCTGCTCGGGGTCGTGGCCGAGGCCGGACACGTCGCGCGGTTGCGCCGCCGGCCGGCCGCCCCGCCCGGCGAGCCCGAACTCGGCATCGTGGGGCGGAGCGCGGCCCTGCAGGCCGTGCTCGAACAGGCCCGCCGCATCGCGCCATCCCAGGGGCGCGTGCTCATCACCGGGGAGAGCGGCTCGGGCAAGGAGCTCTTCGCCTACCTGATCCACGCGCTCTCGAAGCGCGCGGACGGGCCGTTCGTGAAGCTCAATTGCGCGGCCATCCCGCGGGACCTCCTCGAGAGCGAGCTGTTCGGCTACGAGCGGGGCGCGTTCACCGGGGCCGTGGCGGGCAAGAAGGGCCGCCTCGAACTGGCCGACCGGGGCACGCTGTTCCTCGACGAGGTCGGCGACCTGTCGCTCGAGGCGCAGGCCAAGCTGCTGCGCGCCATCGAGACCGGTGAGGTCGAGCGCCTGGGTGGCACCAAGACCTCGCGCGTGGACGTGCGGATCGTGGCTGCCACGCACAAGGATCTCGCCACGGCCGTCCCCGAAGGCGAGTTCCGCGAGGATCTCTACTACCGCCTCAACGTGTTGCCGATCCACGTGCCGCCGCTGCGCGAGCGCCGCGGCGACCCGGTCCTGCTGGCCGGGCACTTCCTGGCGACGTTCTGCCACGCCGAGGAGAGGCCGCCGAAACGGCTGAGCCCCGAGGTGCAGCAGGTGCTGGAGGACTACCACTGGCCGGGGAACGTGCGCGAACTGCGCAATCTCATGGAGCGCGCCGTCGTCCTCGTGCCGGGCGAGGAGATCCGCGCCGAGGATCTGCTGCCCTGGCTCGAGAGCGCGTCCAGCCGCGAGGAGACGGCGGGGCTGCGCGGCGAGATCGAGCGGCGCGAGGCCGACGCCATCCGCAAGGCCCTGGAGAACGCGGGCTGGAACGTGACGCAGGCCGCGGCGAGCCTCGGGATCGACCGCACGAACCTGCACCGCAAGATGCGCAAGTACGGCATCAGCCGCCGCTGATGCGCCCCGCGCGCGTGAGCGGGGCCGGGACGTGGCGCGATGGCGCGCGCGTGTCGCGCGAACGCCACACCGCGCCCGCCGGCAGCCGCGACCGGCGTCCCGGGCACCGCGCCCATCGCGCGCCGGCGTGGGCGGTCGGTGGTATGGGGTTTGCGAAGGGCGTGGAGCGCTCCCACCCTGCTCCGGAGGTGACGTGAGACCCATCATCCCCACCCTGCTGCTGGCGGTCCTGGCCCTGACCGGCGGGCACCCGACCCGCGCCGCCGAGCCCGACACGCTCGGGGCACCCCCACCCGGACTGCTCGAATTCGCTCCCCTCGCCCCCGAGCCCGATTCCGCGGACATCCCCTGCAACCCGGACGCCGGGCTGGTGCGCGAGGCCGAGTGGCTCAGCGCCCCCTTCGGCGAGCGGCTGCTCACCGAGCCCGAGGCGTGGCGCACGTGGCACGGCCACAACGGGCGCCTCAAGCCGATCGCCGACTACAACCGCGTGGACCTGCTCCGGATCGGCTTCGCCGGCGAGGCGCAGGACCCGTCCACCATGGCTCCGCGCATCGGCGGCCGGTTCGAGTACGCCACGGGACGACGGCGCGCGCTCTACGGCGTGCAGCTCGAGCAGCCGCTGCTGCCCCCCGGCCGGCTGGCCTTCGGCGTCTCGATGTCGCGCCGCACCGACCACAGCGAGTTGCAGCAGGTGGACGACGTCGAGAACAGTCTGGCGCTGCTGTTCGCCCGCCAGGACTACCGCGACTACTTCGAGCGCGAGGGCTTCGGCGCCCATCTGGCCTGGCGCGTCCCCGACTTCTCGGTCGTCAGCCTGCACGCGCGCAACGACACCTACCGTTCGCTCGTGCTCCAGGGCGGCACGCGCTCGATCTTCGAGCGCGACCGCGTGCTGCGCGACAACCCGCCGGTGGACGAGGGCGACATCCACGCCGTGCTGCTGCGGCTGGAGCGCCAGACCCGGCGCACGGCGCGCACACGCGCCGGTCTCTATCACTGGATCGAGCTCGAGCGCGCCGGCCACGGGATGGGCGGTGACTTCGAGTACACGCGTGCGCTGGCCGACCTGCGCGGCGTACTGCGGCTCTCACCGACCGCCACGCTGGCCCTGCGCGCCGTGGGCGGGACCACGATCACCGGCGGGCTGCCGGCACAGAAGGAGTTCACCACCGGTGGCGTGGACGGGCTGCGCGCGCACGCCTTCGCGCAGTACCGCGGCAACCAGCTGCTGCTGGCGCAGGCCGAGTACACGACCGCGCTGTGGCGCGTGCGGCCGAGCGGGTTCGACGCGGGGCTGCACGCGATCGCGTTCGTGGACGCCGGCCGGGCCTGGGACGACGCGGAGCACGCGTGGGAGCCCGACCGGCAGCATCTGCAGGTGGACGGCGGCTTCGGGCTGGCCACCGCGGAGGACAACCTGCGGGTGTACGTGGCCCGCAGCCTGCAGCGGCCGCGCTCGGGCGCGGTCTTCAGCGTGCGGCTCCAGCGGCCCTTCTGACCCGGTCCCCTCGTGCGCTCCCCGCTCCCCGCCCGCTCCTCCGGTCCATCGCGTCCCCCCCGGCAGGCCCAGGCCGTGGCGCGCACCGCACTCCTGCTCCTGCTGGCGCTGGCGCCACCCGCGCGGGCGCTCGAGATCACGGCCCAACCGCCCCGCGAGCGGAGCGGCTATCTGTGGGTGGACATCCAGCTCGGTGACCTGTTCGAGCCGCGCGTCGAGGGCAGCCTCGCGCGCGGCATGCCGGCGACGCTCACGCTGCACGCCGAGCTATGGCGGCGGCGCGTTGGCTGGTTCGATGGTCTCGAAAGCGTCTTCGATGCCGAGTTGCGCCTGCGCTACGACTTCCGCAGCGCCGCCTACCGCCTCGAGCGCACCGGCGCCCGGCCGCTCGTCGTGCCCGGACTGGACTCGGTGCGCGCCGTGCTCTTGCGCCCCCTGCCCCTCCCGGTCGGGCGCGTCGGTCCGCTGCTGGCGGGCCAGCGCTACTACGTCGTGGTGTCCGCAACGCTCAAGCCCCTGAGCGTGGAGGATGCGGCGGAGGTCGAGGGCTGGCTGTCGGGCGAGGTCGGAGGCGGACGCAACGAGCCCTTCGGCCTGCTCACCGGCCTGCCCCGCTCGCTGTTCGACGCAGCGCGCAACTTCGCCGGCTTCGGCGACGAGCACGCGCGCGCCATCACGGAGGAATTCGGGCTGCGGGATCTCTTCGGCGCGCGGTAGCCACGGCCCGGCACGGCATCAGGCCGCGCGGAGGAAGGTCAGGGCAGCAGGGTCACGCGCGCGCTGGCGCTGCCGTCGCGCACCCGGGCGAAGACCACACCGGGGCCGGCGCGGCGGCCGGACTCGTCCCGGCCGTTCCAGCTCCAGCGCTGCCAGCCGGCGCCGACCTCGGGCGCGACCGTCGCCAGACGGCGGCCCGCAAGGTCGAACAGGTCGAGCGCCACCGCCGCCGAGCCCTTCCGCGAGAAGACCACCGCACCGCGCGCCGGATTGGGACGCGCGCCGAGCGTGACGGCCAGCGGCGCTCCGGAGAGCGAGAACAGGAAGTCCGCCAGGCCCTCGACCTGCGCGGGCGGCGTGAGCGCGGCGTTCTCGATGCTCCCGGTCGAATTGGCGAGCGCGCCACCGAACAGCGCGCGGAAGTCCTCGGCGAAGATCTCGTGCGGCCGGTCGGCGTGCACCGGGCTCTGGGAGGAGTAGACACTGAAATCGGTGATGCCACGCAGCGCGCGGTAGCGGTCCCACGACGCGACATCCAGGTCGGGCAGGCGCGCGTACTGGACGACGTGGCCGAGTTCGTGGTCGAACTCCGCGTGCTGCTGCTCGCGCGGCACCGGGTAGACACCTGGCGAGAGCAGGATGAGCCCGGGCCCCGCCGCCGAGGTCAGGCCGGCGCGCCGCGGGTAGGGCAGGATGAAGACGTCGGCCGCCACGTCGTCGAGCCGGTAGCGCACCGCGGCCAGCGCGGCGCTCACCTCGTCGGCGTCGAAGGCGTGGAAGGACCCGTCGCCGGGGTTCGTGATGGCGGGGTCCTCGGTGGAGGTGACCAGTTCGAAGCTCATCCCACCGGGCAGCACGAGCCAGAGTCCGCCTTCCGCGTCCGGGCGGCACCAGTCACGCAGGGTCTCCTGGGCATCGTGGATGACGATGTGGCTCGAGGTCGGCGCGCCGCTGGTCGCCAGTTCGTTGGCGAGGGCCGGCGCGGCGAGCAGGACGGCGAGCAGGCCCGCAAGGGCGGCCTGGCGTGCGACGAGGCGAGTGCGGAGGATGGGCTCCATGCCGGAGCTTTAACGCCACAAACATGCCATCCACGGGGCCCTCGCGCGGCACCGGTCGAGCGGCGCGGTGGCTCTGGCAACTCGATGTCGTGGAGGTGCTTGCGGGGGAAGCTTCCGGGCCGGCCGGGCGGCGGCGCGGCGCGGTTTCCACCGCACAGGGGCGCGGAGCGGGGAATAGCACCCAGGGGATCACAGGCCATGGGGGGAAACCCACTCCGGGGTGCTCGTCTCGGGGGGGGCGGGCTCCGGGAGGTGCGGAGGACGGCCAATTACCCACACGCTCGCCCTCCACACCTCCGGAGCCCGCCCTGAGCGGAGCGCCGAAGCGCGGGGGGCTAGACGGCGGAGGGGGCGGCGGCGGCGGCCGGGGACGCGGGCTGCGTGGGACGCGAGCCCACGCGCGAGAGGATCAGAGCGCCGGTCCCGATGATCGAGAGCCCCACGATCAGCAGCACCCCCAGCAGGGTGAAGAAGAGCGAGAGCGTGCGCGGCAACCCCTCGGGCACGGCAAGCGCCGCGCCCAGCCCGAAGCACAGGGCGACCAGGAGCGTGCCCACGAGGATCGGACCCATCAGCCCGCCCTCACCCGGCCGGCGGCGCAGGATCTTGCAGCCCAGCACGTAGCTCCCGGCGACCTGGCCGGCCCAGATGGCCAGCAGGTAGACGAACGGCAGCAGCAGCGCGAACGGGATGCCGACCACGGTGATGAAGAGCAGCGCGAGCGCGATCACGAAGAGCGGCGCCGAGAGCAAGCCGAGGAAGAACGAGCCCGCGCTGTGGCGCGAGGCCGTGCTCCCGATCTGCAGCATGCGCTCGGAGAACAGCAGGGTGAGCAACCAGCCCAGGATCAGCGTGACCAGCCAGCCCAGGAACACGACCGTGAGCAGCGTGGCCAGCGTCGGCACGCCCCAGCCAGGCGACAGGATGCCGACTGCCACGCTCTGGCCGCTCACGTACGCGTCCGGAGGCTGGTCGAGCACGCCGCCGATCGCGATGGCATCGCCCTCCACGTTCGCCCCGGCACGCAGGCGCACCGAGCCGAACACGGCCACCACGTCCCCCTCGACCGTACCTTCCACATCCACCGAGCCGAACACGGCCACGACGTCCCCGGGGATGGTCTGCCCGGCGGGCACGTGGGCATCGGCGAACAACCGCACCAGCCCGGCGTCGCCGGTGTTCACGATGATGGAGGTTCCGCTCCCGGAACCGTCTCCGCCGACGACCACGCTCTCGCCTTCTCCGCTCTCCAGGGTCTCGACGGTCAACCCGTGCCGGCCCACCTTGAGCACACCCGCGGGGCTCCTGTGGCTACGCGTCTCCCAGCGGCTCGTGCTGTCTCCGGGGCCGGAGCGTTCGATCTGGATGCCCGCGGGCCCGATGCGCACGTGACGCACCACCCGCCCGCTGTCGCTGGCGGCCAGTGCCAGAGCGGGCGCCAGGACCAGGGCGATCGCCAGCAGAACGCCGGTCGCCGCGCCCCGGGCGCGTCCACTCACCCGCCCACTCCTCACCTCAGAACCCCAGGACGCTGACATGACGTACCTCCCGCGCCGCGGCGCCCGCCCGCGGCCGCATCCACCACAGCAGGGCCGCGCAGACCGCGGCCGCCGACCAGATCGTGAAGGCGATGCTCGGCTCCGTGAGTACGGCACCCAGCGCCCGCGACAGCGGTGCGAAGCGCTCGCCGACCACGTGGAGCAGGCTCCAGCCGTCCGCGAGACGCACCGCGGAGGCCCCGAGCATGTTCAGCACGAAGAGCCCCACGCCCAGCAACCGCTGCGACAGTTGGCCCGAGAGCGTCACGATCAGTGCGTTCCCCCCGGGCTGGAACGCCCACAGCGCGGCGACCCCGACGCAGGCGGCCAGCGCCCCCGCATAGCCCCAGCCCAGCGCCACGAGCCGGCGGTGCCGCGCGCGCGACGGCAGCACCCGATCGAGGATCCGCCCGGTGAGCTCGGGCCGCGGCGCCAGGAGTGGCGCGACCTCGAGCGTGCCGATGAGACTCTGGAACGACGCCACCTCGGCGGCGCAGTCCCGGCAGCCCGCCAGATGCGCGCGGAAGGCCATGGCTTCCCCGGGCGGCAGCTCGCCGTCCAGGAAATCCTGGATGCGGACGTTCTCACGACAGGGCGTCATGACCCGCTCTCCAGTCGTCTCCTTCAGCAGGGCGCGCGCCCGGTGGATGCGCGCCTTCACGGTGCCGAGCGGCAACCGCAGCGCTTCGGAGATCTCCTCGTACGAAAGCCCCTGCTGGTGCCTCAGCACCACGACGATGCGGTAGTGTTCGGGCAGCGCCCCGATCAGCCGGTCGACGCCCCGCTGCTCCTCCCGCTGTTCGGCCAGTTCTTCGGGCCCCGGCCCGGGATCCGCAAACTCGACGATGCGCTCCTCCCCGGAGTCCGGTTCGCTGCGGAAGAACGGGACCGTCTTCACCCGGCGCCGGCGCAGCTGGTCGATGCTCAGGCGCGCGGCGATGGTGAGCAGCCAGGCCGGGAAGGGCCGGGAGGGGTCGTAGCGGTCGAGGGCCTTGAACATGCGGACGAACGTCTCCTGGGTGAGGTCTTCGGCATCCTCGGCCACGCGCACCATCCTCATGGCCACCGAATAGACCTGCCTCTCGTAGCGCTCGATCAGCTCGCGGTAGGCTCGCTCGTCCCCGGCCAGGCATTGCCTGACCAGTTCGGGATCGCTGAGGCTCACCGGCCGACCTTCAACTCCGCCTACGGGCGGCGGGCGGGGAAGGTTTCATGGCTGCGGACATTAGGCGTCCGGTTCGGTGATGGTCAAGGACCTGCGGGACTTCGAGTTGGCCAGCGGACCGCTTGACGGCCGCCAGAGCCGAACGTAGCCTCGCCGGACTCAGTTGTCCCGGTCCGTCCTCCCTACCCTGCGAGGCTCCATGCTGACCATCACGACCTTGAAGGCCCGGGAGATCCTCGACTCCCGCGGCAACCCCACCCTCGAGGTGGACTGCCATCTCGCCGGCGGCGCCGTCGGCCGGGCGGCCATCCCCTCCGGGGCCTCGACCGGCGAGCACGAGGCCCTCGAACTGCGAGACGGCGACAAGGCCCGCTTCGGCGGCAAGGGCGTGCAGAAGGCCGTGCGCAACGTGGCCGAGAAGATCGCCGCCACCGTCGTCGGCATGGAGGCGTACGACCAGCAGGCCGTCGACCAGGCCATGATCGCGCTGGACGGCACGCCCACCAAGAGCCAGCTCGGCGCGAACGCCGTCCTCGGTGTCTCCATCGCCGTGGCCAAGGCCGCGGCGGCGGCGCTCGAGACACCGCTCTACCGCCACCTCGGCGGCGTGCACGCGCGCACCCTGCCGGTGCCACTCATGAACGTGGTGAACGGCGGCAAGCACGCGGACAACAACGTGGACCTGCAGGAGTTCATGATCGTGCCGCTCGGGGCGCCCTCGTTCCGTGAGGCGCTGCGCTGGGCGACCGAGGTGTTCCACACGCTGGCGGGTGTGCTCAAGAAACGTGGGCTCGCCACGGGCGTGGGCGACGAAGGCGGCTTCGCGCCCAACCTCGAGAACAACGAGGCACCGCTGAAGCTCCTGGTCGAGGCCATCGAGAAGGCGGGCTACCGGCCGGGCGAGCAGATCGCGATCGCGCTCGACCCCGCGGCCAGCGAGTTCTTCAAGGGCGGCGCCTACGTGCTCGAGGGCGAGGGGGGCCGCAGGCTCGCACCGGCCGAGATGGTCGAGTACTACGCGGACCTGGTGGACCGCTACCCCATCGTCAGCATCGAGGACGGCCTGGCCGAGGACGACTGGGAGGGCTGGGCGCTCATCACGAAGCGGCTGGGCCAGCGCATCCAGATCGTGGGGGACGACCTGTTCGTCACCAACATCGAGCGCCTGGCGCGCGGCATCCGCGAAGGCGTGGCCAACTCGATCCTCATCAAGCTCAACCAGATCGGGACCGTTTCGGAGACCCTCTCGGCCATCGAGATGGCGCATCGCGCGGGCTACACCGCGGTGATCTCCCACCGCAGCGGCGAGACCGAGGACGTCACCATCGCCGACCTGGCCGTGGGCACGAACGCGGGCCAGATCAAGACCGGCTCGTTGTGCCGCACCGACCGGGTGGCGAAGTACAACCAGCTCCTGCGCATCGAAGAGGAGCTGGGCGCCACGGCCGTCTATCCCGGCCGGTCGGTCTTCAAAAACCGTTGACGCGGAACGCATCGCGGATACATCTTGTGGGGTGCGGTCGGACGCAGCGAGCGTCCGGCCCGCCCTGACCGGCTGGTGCAGCAGTCGCAGGCTCGGCACTCGCAAGGATGCGAGACCCCGGCCCCCCCGGACCGGGGACGATCGAGGAGGACAGGGACGTCATGCGCGACATCGGCACCCGCATCCAGCGCTACCGCCTCTCCCGCTACGCCCCGCCCGAGGACCGCGTGCGCCGCAACCTGCGCTGGGCCTGGCTCGCCGGCGCGCTCTGGCTCGTCTGGGTCGGGTTCGTGAGCGAGCACAACCTCATGCGGCTCCGGCAGCTCTCCCGCGAGTGCCAGCGCTCGGAGGCCACGTTGCAGCGGCTCAACAGCGAGATCGCCCGCCTGGACGCTCAGCAGCGCGATCCGGCGGCCCAGCGCTCCCTGGCCGAACACGCCCTGCGCGAGAAATCGGGCATGGCCAAGCCCGACGAGATCATCTACCAGATCCGGCCCGGCGGCCCGGGGAAGCACTGAAAGGACGCGGTCCCCGCGAAGCGGGGGCCATCAGGCTCGCTGCCGGACGGAACAGCGAAGCGGCACGGGCACGGCCCGCGCCGCTTCGCTCTCCGCAGTCCGCAGGAGAGCCCGACTAGAAGCCGATCCCCAGGGCCATTCGCACGCCGACGCCGCTCAGGTCCAGATCGGAGATGCGGACCGGCTTGCCCCCCAGGTCCAGAAGCATCTTCTTGAGGGGGACCTCCGACTGCGGTCGGTCGGGATCGGGCACCAGGACGACGCCCTCGGTCGCCAGGTTGCGGACCTTCATGCTCCGGTAGACGGCGCCCACCATGACGGAGTAGCGCGCTGCGAAGAACAGGTGCGCTCCCACCTCGGCATAGTACCCCGGGCTGTCCCCGCGGGCGACGAGCTCGTTGTTCCCGCCCAGTGAGGCGACATCGAGCGTGTCGCCGCTTCGGATCGGCAGGCCCGCCTCGACGGTCAGGAAGCGCGCCCGGGTCGCCGTCAGGCTCATCAGCCCGCCGCCCACGAAGGCGCGGGCCTGGAAGTCGCCCTGGTTGTAGGGTGCGAGGTAGTACTGAGCGCCGACGTGGAGCGGCACCGAAAGCACCTCGCCGCTCACGTTGATGGACGTCCCGATGCTCGGCAGGAACTCCCGCTTGGTCAGGACCTTGAGGTGGCCTACGCCCGCGGCCAGGGCGAAGCTGGGGCGCACGAAATAACGCAGCTCGCCGTCGAACAGCCAGCCCATGCCGAGCTTGTCGATTTGCTCGAAGCCACGGGCCCCGAGCGGATACTGGTTGTAGCGCTCGAGCAGGCTGTTCATGCCGCCACCGTCGAGCTGGCTCGGCATGGCCGAGATCACCAGGTTCAAATGGTGCACCTCAGCCGCCGCCATGGCCTCCGGGGAAAGGCTGAAGGCGCCGAAGGCCACGGCCAGCGCCAGCAGGGCCCCGAGACGAAGACGAGTCAACGCGAACCTCCCCACATAAAGAGCCAATCCCGATGCGTGAGCCCCAGAATCCCGGTCAGAGTGCCGCATACTATCCGGCCGGCGGCCCCAGATGCAAGGCGCAGAAGGGCCTTCCGGGGCGCCCCGGGGCGCCACTTGACAGCCCGCGGGCCGGGAGCATAACGTTTGTGCCGTTGATGCGGGGTGGAGCAGCCTGGTAGCTCGTCGGGCTCATAACCCGAAGGTCGCTGGTTCAAATCCAGCCCCCGCTACCAAATGGGCCCCGGAGCCGGTCGGCTCCGGGGCTCGCCCTTTTCAGCAGATGCTGCGCGGGTCGCCCGGCGCGGCGGGCGCGTTGGCACACGGGCGCCCGGTAGGATCCAGTCCTCGAGGTCGGGCGGGCGCATCAGCGGATGGCGGAGCAGACCCGGCGCTCTCACCGAACTTGCCCCGCGAGCGTGCTGCAGGTCACAATCGTCGGCAGCATGGAACCTGGCGCCGCCCCACCCGCCAACGAAGTTCATCCCGCGGAAGTGCAGCGCGGGCGCCCCATGCGAACTCGCAAGGGCGCTTGGGCCGCGCTCGCACTCGTGTGCCTGTGGGTTTCGGCCGCCCTCGTCTACCCGCCCATCACGAAGTACCAGCTCTACGATCCCGGGCTGGGCGGCCGGGGCGGAGACGTCGGGCAGTACGTCCGGATCTACCGGGGCGTCCCGCTGCAGGAAATCGCGCGGCCCTGGCGTTACCGGGTGCTCACGCCGCTGATGGCCCGGCTCGTGCCCACCCCACCGCAGCCCCTGCTGCGCTACTTCGACGTGAACGCGGACAAGCTCGTGATGTACCACTTCGGGATGGTGAACCTCCTGGGGCTCGCCCTGGCCGGCCTGCTCATGGTGGGGTTCTGCGAGGCGCTGGGGTTCACGACCCTGGAGGGGGTGCTGGGGGCGCTCCTGTTCTACACCTCGTTCCCCGTCGTCAACTTCGCGGGGACGCCCATGGTGGATGCCTGGGCCTACGCGTTTCTCCTGCTCGGGCTCCTCGCAGCACTGCGCGGCTCCCTGGCATGGCTGCTCGTCGCGTCCCTCGTCGGGATGCTGGCCAAGGAGACCACCCTGCTGCTCGTGCCGGCCGTGCTCCTGCTGGGCGGCCCACCACGCACGGTGGCCCGGAAGCTCTTCGCGCTGCTCCCGGGCGTGGTCATCTACGCGGTGTTCCGGTTCGTGCTCTTCCCCGGGGGCTACGGCCACCCCAGCGATTCGGGCACGGCCTGGTCGACACTCGTCTCGCGCATGCAGGAGGGCCCCTACTGGGCGTGGCTCCTGTTCGACGGTGGCATGGCCTTCGGGTTGCTCTGGCTGCTGGCTGGGGTCGGCGCGTGGAGCCTGCGCGGCTCCCGCCACCATCCCCTGCTCCGGTTGGCCTGGCTCGTGCCGGGGATCCTGCTGGTGCCGTTCCTGATCGGCACCAACATCGGCCGGGTCTGGTTCTACGCGTTCCCGGCCTTGATTCCACTTGTCATCACCGGGATCCGGCGACTGATGAACGGCCCCCGCGTTCCCGCTGTCTGAGCCGCGGGCAGGGCCGCCGCGGGGAACGGGGACCCAGAGCCTGCGACCGGGAGGGCGGGATGGAGCCCCGCGCGCAGAGGGTGCTACGCTGCGAACCCTCATGAGCCCGCCGCCCTCATCCGAAGACCGCGCCTGGTGCGACGCCGAGCTGCCGCGCGTCTCGCGCACCTTCGCGCTCAACATCCGCCTCCTCGCGGGCACGTTCCACGAGGCGGTGAACATCGGCTACCTGCTCTGCCGGGCCGCCGACACCATCGAGGACTCGTGGCCCGGAAGTGCGGACGAGATCCGCGCCCGCTTCCGGCTCCTGCTCGACTCGTTCGGAGAGGACGACGCCCCCGCCGAATCACTCGCCGCCCGGGCGCGCGCAGCCGCCGGCGGGGAGAACGACCTCGAGCTGGTGGCTGAGCTGCCCCGGGTGCGGCGCGTCTGGCGGGCCCTGCCCACCGGCGACCGCGAGGTCCTGGCCGAGTGCGTGCGCACCATGGCCACGGGCATGTGCCGCTACGCTTCGCGCGCCGCGGAACGCCCGCCCGGGGCCCCCTACCTCGACACCGAGGCCGAGCTGCACGACTACTGCTGGGTGGTGGCGGGCTGCGTGGGCGTGATGCTCACCCGGCTGTTCGAAGCGCGCCAGCCCGCCGGCGATCCCGCGCTGGAGCGACGGCGGCTCGAACTCGCCCCGTCCGTCGGCGAAGCGCTGCAGCTCACCAACATCCTGCTCGACTGGTCGGCTGACGCCAGGCGCGGCCGCTGCTACCTGCCTGCCGCGTGGCTGGCCGAGCACGGCCTTGCGCCGCGCGACCTGGTGGGGAGCGCGCGACCCGGCGTGGCGGCGCTCGAGCGGCGGCTCGAGGCGCAGGCGCGCGCCGCCCTCGCCCGCGTGCCCGACTACCTCGATGCCCTCCCGCCACGGGCCCTGCGCTATCGCCTGTTCGCCCTGCTGCCCGCGCTCTGGGGACTCGCCTCGCTCGAGCACGCGCGCACCGATCCCGAGTTCCCGTGGGGCGCGCGGCGCCCGCGCCTGCCACGCGCGCGGCTCTGGGGCGAGGCGCTGAGCGGGCTCCTCGGGCACCACGGCGCTGCGCTGCGGCGACTGCGCGCGGCGAACGGCCCCGCCGGCGCGTGACCCGTGGCCGCGGCGGGCGGCGCGGCTACTCCAGCCGCTCGGTGGGCGCCGGCTGCGCGGCGCGGTCGCTCTGCAGCCGCGCCAGCAGGGCGAAGCGCCGGGCCGCCAGCACGAACCCGATCAGCATGACCCCGGCGCTGACCGTCGTCGAGACCGGCGCCCCCCAGCGCTGGGCGATCGCCCCCGAGCCGAGTGCGCCGATCGGGACCGTGCCCGCGAACATGAGCGTGTAGAGACTCATCACGCGCCCGCGGAAGCGGTCCTCGGTCGTGAGCTGGAGCAACGTGTTCGTGCTCGCCACGTAGACGATGAGACCGAAACCGGCGAGCGCCCCCGCGCAGAGCGAGAGCGGGATCGAGCGCGACCAGGCGAAGAGCGCCAGGCCCGCGCCGCAGGCCGCCAGGCCCAGCAGCAGGTTGCGGCGCAGGCCCGAGCGAGCGGACCTCCCGGTGAGGCGCACCGCCCCGAACAGCGCGCCGGCGCCGAAGGCCGTCACCAGCAGGCCGTAGGCCTTCGGGCCCGCGTGCAGGATGTCGCGCGCGTAGACCGGCAGCAGCAGCAGGTACTGGAAACCGAGGCCGGCGGTCACGCCGAGCAGCAGGAGCAGGTTGCGGATCGGCCGCACGGCCCAGGCGTAGCGCACCCCTTCCCTCAGACTCGAGCCCAGCGCGCGGCCACGGTGGAAGAACTCGCGCTTCGGCAGGTCCAGGCGCGCGAGGCTCGCCAGCACGGCCACGTAGGAGAGCGCGTTGAGCCAGAAGCAGCCGCCCTCGCCGACGGTAGCCAGGAGCACGCCCGCCACCGCCGGCCCCACCATGCGCGCGGTGTTGAACGCCGCCGAGTTGAGCGCGATGGCGTTGCCGAGATCCTCCTTGCCCACCAGCTCGACCACGAAGGACTGCCGCGCCGGCATGTCGAAGGCGTTGATGATGCCGAACGCGCCAGCCAGGGCGAGCACCATCCACGGGCGCGTCACGCCCGCGGTCACGACCGCAGCCAGGATGGCCGCCTGCACGAGCGCGGCGCCCTGGGTGAGGCAGAGCAGGCGGCGGCGGTCCATGCGGTCGATCATCGCGCCGGCCCAGAGCGAGAGCAGCATCACCGGCAGGAACTGGGTGAAGCCGAGCAGGCCGAGCCAGAAGGCCGAGTGCGTGAGCCGGTGCATGAGCCAGCCCTGCGCCACGCTCTGCATCCAGGTGCCGACGAGCGAGACGAGTTGCCCGCTCCAGTAGAGCCGGAAGTTGCGGTGGCGAAGCGAGCTGAAACGCGCGACAAGGACCTCGCGGAAGGACGATCCACTCATGAGTCCCGGACGCTACTACGGCCCCCGCCATCGTGCCAGCCGGAGCCCACCGGCCGCGGCCTTTCCATTACGCGCTCCGTGGGCGAGACTGGGCGGACCGTCGCGCCCCGGACGCGCGGCAGGTTCTCACGCGAGCGAGGGACATGGACCGCATCCTCACCCGATTCCCGCAGGGGTTCCACTGGGGGGCCGCCACCTCGGCGCACCAGGTCGAGGGCGGTAACCGAGGGAACGACTGGTGGCGTTTCGAGCAGCGGCCCGGCGCGATCCGCGGCGGCGCGAGGAGCGGCGACGCCTGCCGCCACTGGGAGCGCTTCGACGAGGATTTCGCGCGCGCGCGCGGCTACGGTCACACGCTGCACCGGCTCTCGCTCGAGTGGAGCCGCATCGAGCCCGAGCACGGCCGCCACGACGCGGCGGCGATCGCGCACTACCACGAGGTCTTCGCCTCGCTCGGGCGCCACGGTCTCACGCCGCTCGTGACGCTCCACCACTTCACCAATCCACTGTGGATCGCCGACGCCGGCGGCTGGGAGGCACGCTCGACACTCGACCGCTTCGACGAGTTCACGCGCTTCTGCGCGCGCGAGTTCGGCGGCGAGGTGGACTGGTGGTGCACGGTGAACGAGCCCGAGGTCGGCGCCTTCCGCTCGTACAGCGAGGGCGTCTGGCCCCCGGGCCATCGCGACGACGGCCGGGCGCTCCGCGTGATGGCGAACCTGCTCGAGGCACACGGGCGCGCCTACCGCATCCTGCACGACGAGGACCGCGCCGACGCCGACGGCGACGGCCGCGCGGCGGTCGTGGGCTTCGCCAAGCACCTGCCCCAGTTCGTGCCCGACCGGCCCTGGTTCATCCCCGACCTGGTGCGAGCGAGCGTCGAGGACCGCGTGTTCAACACCGCCGTGCTGCACGCGGCCGTCACCGGGGACATCGCGCTCTCGATCCCCGGCGTGGCGGCAGTGAGCCGGCACGTGCCCGAGCTGGACAGGAGCCTCGACTACCTCGGGCTCAACTACTACACGCGCTGGCGCGTGCGCACGTTCGCGCGCGTCCCGCACGTCGCGCGCCGTGGCGCGCCGCTGAACGACCTCGGCTGGGAGGTCTGGCCCGCGGGGCTCGTCGAGGCCGCCCGCCGCGCAGCCGGGGCCGGCGTGCCCGTGATCGTCACCGAGCACGGGCTCGCCGACGGCGCCGATGCGCTGCGCCCGCGCGCGCTGGTGGAGTCGCTGCTCGGGCTCGGCCGCGCGATCGGGGCCGGCACACCCGTGATCGGTTACCTGCACTGGTCCCTGATGGACAACTTCGAGTGGTCCGAGGGCTTCGCGGGCCGCTTCGGCCTCGAGCACGTGGACTTCGACGACCCGGCGCGCGCGCGCACCCCGCGGCGCAGCGCCGGGATCCTCGCGCGCATCGCGAAGGCCAACGCCATCGACGAGGACCTGGCGCGCGAGGTGGGCGCGGACACCGGCGACTGAGCGCGGGGCGGGCCGGAATCGTGCGCAGCCGGTCGAATGGGCTCGGGGTGGGCGGTGGAAGGCCGGAGGGCGGCGCCCGCGTTGAGCGCCTCCTCTGCCTGCGCTAGACTCCGGCCTCCGCCAGCGAAAGGACCTTCGGATGTGCCCCTTCTGCAAGGAACACGACGGCAAGCCCTGTAAGGTCACCGAGAGACCGAACGGCCGCCTGGCCTGTGAGTGCGGCAGGCACTCCTGGCCGAACTCGGGCGTCCTCCTCGAGACCTGCCGGCGCCAGAGCCTGACGATCACCGGCTTCCCGCAGATCTGGACGCAGAGCTACTGAGCGCGGAGCCGACCGTGACGCACGAGCCTCCGAATCCGCTCGAGAGCCTGCAGCGCGAGGTGGAGCGCCTGTTCCACGACCTCGTCTACCGGCGGCATCCGGCCTCGCACTTCGCCGAGCCGCGCTGGTCGCCGGCCGCCGACCTGGTCGTGGGCAAGAAGTCGGCGCGCGTCATCTTCGAGCTGGCGGGGGTGCCGCGCGAGAGCGTGAAGGTCCTGCTGCGCGGCAACGTGCTCGAGGTGAGTGGCCGGCGCAGCCCGCCGCAGGAGCCGGCCGGCACCCACTACCACCGCGCGGAGATCTACTTCGGCGACTTCCGCCGCCTGGTCGAGCTGCCCTGGGAGGCCGACGAGACCAGGGTCGAGGCCGTCTACCGCGAGGGCATGCTCGAAGTGCGGCTCAAGCGCGCACCCGGGACCGAACGCAAGGAGATCGAGATCGAGGAGCCGGAAGCCCGCTGAGGGCGGCCGGCCGCTCGAGAGGACGCCCATGGCAGGACGCGCGAAGAAAGTCCCCGTCGCCGCGGAGGAGCCCACCCCGCAGGAGACCCCGGTTTCCCTGCTGCAGGGGCCGCGCGAGGTGCCGGTGCTGCCCGTGCGGCACACCGTGCTGTTCCCGTTCGCCATCCTGCCGCTCAACGTGGGCCGCGAGCGCAGCGTCGCCCTGCTCAACGCCGTCATGGCCGGCGACCGCACCATCGCGGTGCTGGCCCAGAAGGACGGCGGGGTCGAGGACCCCGGGTTCTCCGACCTCTACGAGACCGGCACCCTCGGCACCGTGCTGCGCATGGTGCGTTTCCCCGACGAGCGCTACTCCGTGCTGGTCCAGGGGGTCGAGCGCGTGAGGGTCGTCCAACCGGTGGCCGACCAGCCCTACCTCAAGGCGCGCTTCGAGGGCCTGAGCGAGACCAGCGACGAGAGCGTCGAGACCGAGGCACTGGTCAAGAACGTGCTGGAGCAGTTCGAGCGCGTCGTCGCGCTCGTGCCCGCCATCCCCGACGAGGCGGTGACGGCCGCGCGCAACCAGGCCGGATCGGGCCAGATCGCCGACTTCATCGCCTCGCTGCTCGAGCTGCCCGCCGAGGACAAGCAGAGGCTGCTCGAGGTGCTGGACGCGAAGGAGCGCCTGCGCCTGCTCACCGGCATCCTCGGCCGCGAGCTGCAGGTGCTCGAGGTGGGCGCCCAGATCCGCGACCAGGTCAAGGAGTCGCTCGACGAGCACCAGCGCGAGTTCGTCCTGCGCCAGCAGCTGGAGGCCATCCGCAAGGAGCTCGGCGAGGGCGACGACAGCCAGCGCGAGATCGAGGAGCTCAAGGCCAAGCTCGAGAAGGCCCAGCTCCCCGCCGACGTGCAGAAGGAGGCCGACCGCGAGCTGTCACGCCTGCGGACCATCCCGCCGCAGGCCGCCGAGCACACCGTCGCGCGCACCTACCTCGAGTGGCTGGCCGACATGCCCTGGGCCGTGCTCACCGAGGACGATCTCGACCTCAAGCACGCCCGCGCGGTGCTGGACGAGGACCACTACGGCCTGGAGAAGATCAAGGAGCGCATCCTCGAGTACCTGGTGGTGCGCAAGTTCAAGGCCGACGCCCGCACGCCCATCCTCTGCTTCGTCGGCCCGCCCGGCACCGGCAAGACCTCGCTCGGCCGCTCGATCGCGCGCGCGCTGGGGCGCAAGTTCGTGCGCCAGTCGCTGGGCGGCGTGCGCGACGAGGCCGAGATCCGCGGGCACCGGCGCACCTACATCGGCGCGCTGCCCGGCAACGTCATCCGCGGCATCCGCCGCGCCGGCTCGCGCAACCCGCTCTTCATGCTCGACGAGGTGGACAAACTCGGCGCCGACTACCACGGCGACCCCTCCAGCGCGCTGCTCGAGGTGCTCGATCCCGAGCAGAACAGCAGCTTCACCGACCACTACCTCGACGTGCCGTTCGATCTGTCGCAGGTCATGTTCATCACCACCGCCAACATCCTCGACACCGTGCCGCCGCCGCTGCGCGACCGCATGGAGGTCATCCGGCTCTCGGGCTACACCGACCTCGAGAAGCTCGAGATCGCCCGGCGCCACCTGATCCCCAAGGCGACGCGCGAGAACGGACTCGAGTCGCTCGAGCTCGCGTTCACCGACGAGGCGGTCCTCAAGGTCGTGCACGAGTACAGCAGCGAGGCCGGCCTGCGGAACCTGGAGCGAGAGATCGCGAACCTGCTGCGCAAGAGCGCCAAGGAGTCCGCCGAGGGCAAGGAGGTGCAGCGCACCATCGGCCCGGAGCGCGTGCGCGAGCTGCTGGGGCCCGAGCGCTACCAGAACGAGAAGGTGCAGCGCATCAGCGTGCCCGGCGCGGCGCTCGGCCTGGCCTGGACGCCGGTGGGCGGCGAGGTGCTCACCGTCGAGACCGCGCTCATGCCCGGCCAGCAGAAGCTCATCCTCACCGGTCAGCTCGGCGACGTCATGCAGGAGTCCGCACAGGCGGCACTCACCTACGTGCGCTCGCACACCGGGTCACTCGGCATCCAGCCCGGCTTCTTCGAGCACAGCGACCTGCACGTGCACCTGCCGACCGGCGCCATCCCCAAGGACGGCCCCTCGGCCGGCATCACGCTGTGCACCGCGATGGTCGGGCTGCTCACCGGCCGCAAGGCGCGCGCGAACCTGGCCATGACCGGCGAGATCACGCTGCAGGGCCAGGTGCTGAAGATCGGCGGGCTCAAGGAGAAGGTGCTGGGCGCCCATCGCGCCGGGATCAAGACCGTGATCCTGCCGCGCGACAACGAGGGCGACCTCGAGGAGGTGCCCGCCGAGGTGCGCACGGGGATGACCTTCGTGCCGGTCGAGCGCGATCGAGCAGGTGCTGGAGCTGGCGCTGGAGCCGGTAGCAGAGACGCTCCCCGCAACCGCGACCAGGACGGTGGCGCCTCAGGCGTAGCGGGGCCCGTCATCCTTCCCGGCCTCGTGCGCCAGCCACGGGGGCGGGACGGAGTCCGTCAAGGCCGCGCCCGGCGCCCACCTGGACCGTCCCGGGCCCGGAAGCTGCCCTCACCCCCGCGGGCGCCGCAGCGCGTGGACCGCCCGGTCCAGCGCCTGCAGGAAGCGCGAGCGATCCCGCGGGTCGAAGGGTGGCGGACCGCCCGCCTCCAGGCCGGCGCCCCGCATCTCGGAGAGCAGGTTCCGCGTCGCCAGGGCCTCTCCGATGTTCGACTCGGTGAACGGCCGGCCGGTCGGGCCCAGCACGTACGCGCCGCCTGCGAGGCACCGGGAGGCGAGCGGGATGTCCGCCGTGATCACGATGTCGTCCGGCGCGACGTGCGCGACGATCCAGTCGTCCGCGGCGTCGAAGCCCTGGTCCACGACCTCGAGGGCGATGCCCGGGCCGCTCGGGACGCGCATCCAGGAAGCCGCCACGAGCGTCACGCCGAGCCCGTAGCGTTGGGCGACCCGATGGACCTCCTGTTTCACGGGACAGGCGTCGGCGTCAACGTAGATGCGCAGGGATGGATCCCCTATCCGGTCGGAGCGGGCGCGGGGCGCGGGGCCGGGCCGCATTGCGCCGCTGCCCTCCGCAACTCCACCGTCACCTCGTCCATCTCCGCCAGGTCGGGCGCCACACCGTGCGCGCCGTGCTCCAGCGCGTAGCGCACACCTTCCTCGAGGCTGCACAGCCCACCCGCCCGCAACTCGGTGGCGATGAACGGCACGCCGCCACGCGCGAGCTCCGCCAGCGTCTCCACGGGGCGCGGCTTCATCCCCAGGCCCCTCGGGTTCACCGGGCCCACGATGAAGTCGGGACCCACGCCCCATTCGCGCAGGCGCTGCAGCAGCAGGCCGGGATTGCGGGTCTCGAAGCCCGCGGCGGCGTGGAAACGCGCGCGCACGAAACGCGGCAGCGACTCGAAGAAGACGCGATGGCCCCCGGCAAGCGCCGCGTCCGTGAGCGGCGCGGCGATGACGATGCCCGTCACACCCCGGCGCGGCAGCAGGCGGGCCCCGGCCTCGAGCAGCACGGGCACGCGCGCGGTGAAGTCGCCGCGGCGGAAAGCCGAGAACCGCAGGGCTCCGGTCACGCTCATGCGCAGGCGGCACGCGAGGCCCGCATCGCGCCGCGCGCGCGTGATCAGCGGCTCCACGCCGGGCTCGAGCATGCGGTAATCCTGCGCGCTGAGCGCGGGCAGGACGGCGTAGATGGGCACGACTCGCTCCAGTTCGGCGAGCGCGGTGCGCAGCGCCGGCGAGGGCGAGCCGAGCACGCCGGCGGCCCCCACGTCCACCGCCTTCACCAGCGTGACGGCCAGGGACTCGGGCTCGCGGAAGCGATTCTGGATCTCGAGCAGGCGCTCGCGCGTGGCACGCGTCACGCCGTCGAGCGAGCGGACCGAGAGCAGCAGGCGCGGCGCGGCGTAGATGCGCTTCATGAGGCCACCTTCACGGTGATGCCGCCGGCCGCGGCCGAGCGGTAGAGCGCATCCATCACGCGGTGCGTGTCGAGCGCGGCGAGAGCCTCGTTGGGCGGCACCGGGCCACCGGCCACCCAGTCGAGGAACGCGGCATCGTGCGACCAGAGCGTCTCGCCCCCGAAGTCGAACCGCGCGGGCGCGTCGAAGTCGGCATCGCGCACCCGGGTGTAGCCCGCCGGGAAGCCGGCCCCCGCGCGCGTGAGATCCACCTCCAGAGCCTCGTCGGAGGCGAGCAGCTTGCCGTCGGGACCGGCCAACTCGATGACGGTGGAGGCACGCGAGTAGCCGGGCACGCTCCAGGAACAGTCGAAGCCCACCTCGGCGCCGTCGGGCAGGGTCATCATGCCGTGCAGCTCGTCCTCGACCATGCCGTAGAGCAGGTTCCACTCGGCGCGGACTTCGACCGGCACACCCAGCATCCGCACCAGCACGAACAACAGGTCCGAGGCCAGGTGCGCGACCACGCCGCCGGCCACCCGCTCCGGGTCGAGCCGGCCGGGACCCCGGCGCGGACGCGGCGCGAAGACGCGCGAGACGAACATGGCGGAGCGGGCGTGCCGTACGGAGCCGAGCGCACCCGAGCGCACGACCTCCTGGACCCGCGCAAAGACGGGCTCGAAGGCGAGCGGGTGCCCCACGGCGAGCGGAACGCGGCGCTCCGACGCCAGCCGGACGAGCGTTTCGGCCTCCTCGAGCGTGCGCGCCATGGGGCGCTCGAGCAACACGGGGATGCCCGCCCCGAGCACGATCTGCGCCACGCGGGCGCGCTCGTACTGCGCGGCGCACACCACCACGGCGTCGGGGCGAACCTTCTCGAGCAGGCGCTCGACGCGGGCGAAGGCGGGCACCGTGAAGCCCATGCCGCGCAGCGCGGCGCGGGCGCTGGCGCGCGGGTCGGCCACGGCGACCAGCTCGCAGCCGGGGATGTGGGTGAGCATGAGCGCATGCGCGACGCCGGCGCGGCCGAGGCCGACCACGGCCAGGCGCTGACTGGCGAGCGGAAGCACGGCAGAGCCGTCGGGTGGGCCAGCCATGGCACTCATGCTCCTCCTGTGCTTCGCGCCGGGTGGCGCGACGGTGACCGGACGCATGGGCGCCGGCCTGCGGAATCCATTCCCGGATGGCGACCCCCACAGGCTACACGCGTGCCGCCGCCGCGGCAATGCAGCACCGGAGGCGGCACCACCGGAGGCACGCGGGGCGGGCGGCGATGTCCCGGCGCGATCGCCGGGCGCTGGCGGACGCGAGCCACGGCGATACCACGTGGGAACGTCGCGGCCCCCGGCGAGGACCCGCCGGGGGCCGCGCTGCGCCGCGCTCGAGCGGGCTCCGACTCAGGCCTTCGCCACCTCGGGCGAGCGGCCGGCCAGCAACTCCTCGGCGTACTCCCGGCCCTTCTCGAAGGCCTTCCGGTTCAGCTCCTCGGTCCCGGACGGGACCGAGAGGCGGAGCGCCTCGCGCATGGCCTCCATCGGCACCAGCTTCGTGATGGCGGAGAAGAAGCCCAGCATCACCACGTTCTGCACCAGCACGCGGCCGAGCACTTCGGCGATGCGGGTGGAGGGGATGCCGTGGGCGCGCTGCGTGGGCTTGACGACCGGATGGACCAGGTTCGACTCGTAGATCAGCACGCCGTCGTCCTTCAACTCGTTCTTGTACAGCTCGAAGCCCTCGGACGACATGGCCACCAGGACGTCCGGATGACGCACGTACGGGTAGAGCACCTCGGTCTCCGACATCGCCAGCGTGGCGCTGCACGACGAGCCGCGCGCCTCGGGGCCGAAGCTCTGGATCATGGCGGCGTGCTTGCCGGCGTGCACGGCCCAGGCGCGGCCGATCACCGTGCTGATGAGCACGACGCCCTGGCCGCCATAGCCGGTGACGCGGACCTCAGTCCTGCCCATGGAGCATCCCCCCCTCGGGCGGCATCGGCACGTACTTGTCGCCGAGCACGCCACGGTAGTGCGCCTCCATCGCCTCGAGGAACGTGGGCCGCTCCTCGTCCACGAACTTCCCGCAGATGATCTTGCTCTGGAAGTCGAGGTCGAGTTCGCGCGTGTCGGCCTTGTTCTTGATCTCGAAGTTGTCGCGGTAGTAGGTCATCAGGTCGAGCCCGGTCCCGAGCTTGTTGAGGCGCGCGTACAGGGTCGAGCAGGGCGCGATCACCTCGATGAAGCGGAAGCCCTTGCGCTTCAGGGCCTCGGTGAAGGTCCGGGTCATCTGGGCGGTGTGCATGCTGGTCCAGCGCGCCACGTAGGTGGCCCCGCAGGTGGCGGCCAGGTGCGGCAGGTTGAACGGCCGCTCGAAGTTGCCCAGCGGCATGGTCGAGGAGCGCGCGCCCAGCGGCGTGGTGGGCGCGTTCTGCCCGCCGGTCATGCCGTAGATGAAGTTGTTCACCAGGATCACCAGCAGGTCCATGTTGCGGCGGGCGGCGTGGATGAAGTGGTTGCCGCCGATGCCCATCAGGTCCCCATCGCCCGAGATCACCGCCACCGTCAGCTCGGGCCGGCCCAGTTTGAGGCCGGTGGCGAAGGGCAGCGCGCGTCCGTGGGTCGAGTGGAAGCTGTCCATCTTCACGTAGCCCGCCACGCGTCCCGTGCAGCCGATGCCGGAGACGACGCTCACCTTGTCGAGGTCCAGCTTCGAGCGGCCCAGCGCCGTGGCGAAGCACTTCACCACCGTGCCGATGCCGCAGGTCGGGCACCAGATGTGCGGCATCCGGTCCATGCGGATGTAGGGGGTGATCGGGTGTTCGCGTTCCTCGCCCGTGCCGAGCTCGATCAGCGTGCTCATCGTGCCGCTCCCAGGATGGCCTGGCAGATCGCCTCGGGATCGTGGACCCCACCGCCGGCGTGCGGGATCCCGATCGTGGCGGCCTGGCCCGCCGCGCAGCGCTCCACCTCCAGTGACATCTGCCCGAAATTGATCTCGGGGACCACGAAGGCCTTGATCCCGCGGGCCAGCTCGCGGATGCGGGCCTCCGGGAAGGGCCAGCACACGACCAGCCGCAGCGTGCCCACCTTCGCCCCCTGCTCGCGCGCCAGCTCCACACCCAGCTGCGCGACGCGCGAGGTGATGCCGTAGCTCACCACCACCACGTCGGCGCCGGCGGTCTGCTCCTCCTCGATGCGGATGATCTTGTCGACGTTCTTCTGGATCTTGTCCACCAGGCGCCGCACCAGGGTCTGCTGGGTCTCGATGGTCATCGCCGGGTAGCCGCGCTCGTCGTGCGTGAGGCCGGTGGTGTGGAAGCGGTAGCCGTCGCCGGCCCGGACCATCTCCGGCACCAGGCTCTCGTCGGCGCGGTACGGCAGGTACTCCGCGGGGCTCTTCTTCGTCAGCCGGCGCGGGACGATCTCGATCTGCCCGGCCGGCGGGATGACGACCTTCTCGGTCATGTGGCCGACGCACTCATCCATCATCATCAGCACCGGGACGCGATAGAGCTCGGAGAGGTTGAAGGCATCGATGGTCAGGTCGAAGGCCTCCTGCGGCGAGCGCGGGCTGAGCGCGATCAGGCTGTAGTCGCCGTGCGAGCCCCAGCGGGCCTGCATCATGTCGCCCTGGCCGACCATGGTCGGCAGCCCGGTCGAGGGCCCTGCGCGCTGCACGTCAACGACCACGACCGGGGTCTCCATCATCGCCGCCAGGCCGATGTTCTCCATCATCAGGCTGAAGCCGGGGCCGCTGGTCACGGTCATGCACTTGGTGCCCGACCACGAGCCGCCCACGATGGCCGCCATGCTGGCCAGCTCGTCCTCCATCTGGATGAAGATGCCGCCCACCGTGGGGAAGCGGCGCCCGATGCGCTCGACGACCTCGGTCGAGGGGGTGATCGGGTAGCCCGCCACGAACCGGCAGCCGGCGGCCATGGCGCCCTCGCCGCAGGCGAAGTCGCCGTCCAGATAGTGCGTGCCGGTGAGGACTCCGCGGGGGTCGGCCTTGACGGTGCGCGTTCCGGAGGCTTCCAGGTAGTGGGGGCGCATCACTTGGCCTCCTCGTTCCCGTTCTCCTCGCCGGCCGCACCGTCCGCCAGGCGGACGGTGAAGATCGCGAAGTCGGGGCAGATCATCTCGCAGGTGTCGCAGTTCTTGCAGTTGTCGGGGTTGACGACCTTGGGCGGGTGATAGCCCTTGCGATTGAACTTCTCCGAGTTCTCGAGCACGTCCCGGGGGCAGAACTCGACGCAGAAGCCACACCCCTTGCACCAGTCCGTGATGATGCACAACTCGCCGCGCGGTACACGGACACGCTCCACGTCCGGCGGCTTGCGCTGGGGTACCGACTCAGTCCCCTCGACCGGCTTCATCCGATGCCCTCCGCGATCGTCTCGTCCCCCGCCCCTCGCCTCCCGGGGCCGTGCTCCGCTGGACCGGCTGTCAGGCGGACTCTGACGGACTCTACTTCCGTTCAGGCAAGCAAGATACAGGCCCCCGCCACGGTGGGCCCGGAGCCCGCTGCCTGCGACCGCGCGATGCGCCCAACGGCTTGGGGAGAACGGGATTGGGACGAGCGGCGCTCCGGATGCCGTGGACCCGTGAGCGCCCCGGACACGGGCGCGCGCCTGCCATGCGACAGCCCGGGTCTGTGACATGGCAGGAAGACGGAGCGGCCCCCGGTGGGGGTCCACCGGGGGCCGCGCGTGCCGCTCGGAAGGCCGGGGTCGGGTCAGCCCGCCATGGCGAACTTGATCTCGACGTCCTGGCGGTCCTCGGCCGTCGCGTGGAACAACTCCGCCGGGGTGAAGGCGAGCCAGCCCGCCACCCACTTGTCGGGGATCTGGCCGAGCCGCGTGTTGAAGGTGGCGACGGTGTCGTTGTAGTACTCGCGGCGGTCCGCGATCTGGCTCTCGATCTCGCTGATGCGCGACTGCAGCTGCAGGAAGCCCTGGTTGGCCTTGAGGTCGGGATAGGCCTCGGCCACGGCGAAGATGCCGCCCAGCGCCCGGGTCAGCAGGTTCTCGGCTTCGGCGCGCTGCCCCACGCCCTGCGCCCGGAGCAGCGCCCCTCGCGCCTCGCTCAGCTTGTCGAACACCGAGCGCTCGTGCTGCATGTAGCCTTCGCAGGTCTTCACGAGCTTGGGCAGTTCGTCGTGGCGCTGCTTCAGGAGCACGTCGATGTTGGCCCACGAGCGCGCGATGGCGTTCTTGAGGGCGACCAGGCTGTTGTAGATGGAGAACCACACGCCAGCCAGCGCCACGACGCCGAACAGCACCGCGGCCGTACCAAGGATCTCACCGGGATGCATCCGCTGCCTCCTGGGGGTTGCCGGCGGGGCCGGCGGACGGGGTCATCGGAACCACTGGCTCGTGCTCAGAGCGTGGAGCCAGTACGCGAGACCGAACAGCGTGAGCGCGGGCCCGCCGATCAGCTCGGCCGTGGCCCGCAACCCCAGCTGCATCGTCAGCTCGCGCTCGGACTGCTGGGAGATGATGTAGGTGCGCTCGTTCTCGCCGCGCCGGATGATCGCCTGCGTCTCGTGATCGAGGCTCCGCAGCCGGCGGGCGCGACGGTCGTCGGTGCCGGTCGCCTCGAGCTCGTCGTCCATCGAGATCGCGACCGACTGCGGCCGCGGCATGGCGGTCCCCAGCACGTAGACGCGCTGGCCGGCCTCCAGCACGCGCTCACGGAAGCGCAGACTGCCCAGGCGCCACAGCGCGCTCCCGGCGGGGCGGTGCTCATGCAGGTACTGGGCGTAGAGGTCGGGGAGCGAGATCCCCAGGCACTCTTCCTGGATCTGGAAGTTGAGCCGCACCGTGGCGTCCTGCGGGTAGACCAGCGCCACGCCGGTCTCGTCGCGCAGGAAGAAGGGGCTCCCCGAGGCGTTGCGGTGCACCACGTGCCAGGTGTTGCGCCGCGAGCGCGTGGCGATGTCCACCTGCCAGTAGGCGCACGGCCGGCCGGAGAATGGCGCCACGAGTTCGCTGCGCGGGCTCGCCTCGCCGTCGATCTCCACGAGCCCCATGGGCATCGAGCGGATGCGTGCGGTCGGCGTGTTCTGGATGAGCCGCTGCACGCGCAGGTCACGGAAGCTGCGCCAGAACAGGACGGGCCCCGTGCCCAGCGCCAGCGAAGCCCAGAAGGGCAGCTCGAGACCGTGCATCGCCGCCGCCTAGAAGCGTCCCAACGCGCGCAGGTAGTCGGCCACGGCGGCCAGATGGAGCAGGCCGAGCAGGCTCAGCGCCGGCCCGGCGAACACGCCCAGCGCCCGCCAGGCGGGCACGGCAAGGTCGCGGGCCACCGGCGCCCGGTCGGAGACGAAGAGGAAGTCGAGGAGCTCGCCCGGACCCAGCCACAGGTCGCACACCTGCGCGGTGGCGCTCGCGGGGGCCACCTCGAACGTGGAGTCCGTGCCGGTCCGCACGAGCTCGAGGGCCACCGGCTGATCGAGCGGGTGCGAGCGCCGCGCGAACCCCACGACGTGGCAGGACGAACCGGCGAGCAGCGCGCGCTCGACCAGCCGCAGCCGGCCTCCCGCGCGGCGCCACCACAGCGCCTCGGGGACCTGCTCCAGCAGCCGCGCCAGGCTCTCCGTCAGGGGCTCGTCGGCCGCGACCTCGCGCTCCGCGGTGGCAGAGAGCGACCAGCGGCCCTCGGCCGATTCCAGGCGTGCCAGGGCCTCGCGGCCCGCCACGCGGAAGGGACGGCGCTCCTCGACGGTCTTCACGATGTGCGCCCCGACGGCGTGCACTTCGAGCTGGAAGCCGGCGCACGGGGCGGCGGAGAGCGGCGTGAACATGGGGCTCTCGAGCGCCACGGTGCCGCTCACGTGCACGAAGCCCGCAAGACCATCGGCCAGCGGCCTTTCCGCGAGGCCGGCGAGGTGCCTTCGCAGCCGCAGTGAGCGCAGGCCGTCGCTGAAGATCGGCGCCCCGGCCACGACGGCGCCGATGGCGCACGCGAGCCCCCCGGCAGTCGGATGAACGAGCTGGGTAAGGTCCATCGTCCCGGGTTATCGGCGCCCCGGACGCGGGACATCAGCCGGAAATGAGGCCCGGGATGGGTCGGCGGAGACGCTCTACCCGCCGCTCAGCGCGCGCTTTGCAGCTGCCTGCCCCCATCGATCGGGACCGTCGCTCCCGTGATCCACGCAGCTTCGTCGCTCAGCAGGAACAGCACCAGCGCGGCGATCTCCTCGGGCTGCCCCACGCGGCCCAGCGGGTGCGTGGTCTTCGAGCGCTCGAGGAAGCCCGCGTAGTCCGGCACCGCGTTCGTGACGGTCTGCAGCTCCGTCACCACGACGCCCGGGTTCAGCGCGTTCACCCGCACGCCGTGCGGCGCCAGGTCCAGCGCGGCGCAGCGCGTGAAGGCATCCACGCCGGCCTTGCTCACCACGTAACCCATGAGGTTGGCGTACGGGCGCGGCCCCGCGACCGAGGAGAGGTTCACGACCGCGCCGCGGCGCTTGATCAACTCGGGCGCGGCGGCGCGGGTGAGCAGGTACATGGCGCGCAGGTTCGTGTCCATCATGCGGTCCCATTCCACGGGCTCGAGGTTCAGCAGCCCGCCGCCACCCATCACGCCGGCCGAGTTCACGAGCCCGTCGAGTCCCCCACAGGACTCCACGGCCACATCCACCCAGGAACGGCAGGCACTCTCCTCGCGTACGTCGCCCGCCACGGCGATCGCCTCGCCACCGGCGCCGCGGATCCGTGCCACGACCTCGTCGAGCCGGGCCTGCCGGCGTCCCGCGGCGACCACCTTCGCGCCCTCTGCGCCCAGCGCGAGAGCACACGCCCGGCCGATGCCGCTGCTCGCGCCGGTGACGAGGTAGACGCGGTCCCTGAAACGGGCCTGGCCAGTCATTCGTCTCTCTCCATTCGAGTTAGGGAGGTGCTGAACAAGTCCGGAATCGGTCCGGCCGGGAGGTTATCCAAGGCGTCGGCCCGAGTCCAACTTTCCACACCCTGGAGTGCGTGCACGGGTCCACGGAAACCCCTGCGCGAGGTCTTCATCCAGGGGCGCGGCGGCCGACGCATCCCCGATCGATTCGAGGGCGGCCTGGAAGAACCGCGAGTGGCTCGACGCCCTGGGCGTCGAGGTGCTCTCGCTCGATACCGAGGAGGCCGGAGCGCAGGTGCTGCGCGTCATCGACCAGGCGCGGGTCCGCCCGCGCGCCTAGCCTCGCTACCGGACGCTTCCCCGTTCGGCCTTCGCCAGCACGGCCAGGAATCCGCGGTCCGCGTCCAGCACCTCCGCCGGATCGACCTCGGAAGGCCGGTTCCAGCGCACCTCGTGGACCTCGGGGCTGGGCGTGAAGTCGAGCGAGTCCAGCTCGCAGCGCACGAAGTGCAGCTCGACCGAAAGGCCGTGAGCGTACTCGTGCGTCTCCACGGCCAGCGTGCCTTGCGGCACGGAGCCCACCCCCAGCTCCTCGCGCAGCTCGCGCACCAGGGCCTGCTCGGCCGTCTCGCCGGGCTCGAGCTTGCCGCCGGGGAACTCCCACTTGAGCCCGAGCGGCCCACCCGGCGGGCGACGCGTCAGGAGCACCCGCCCGTCGCACCAGACGACCGCGGCGGCCACCTTGACGGGGCGGGAGCTGGCATCAGCCACGGCGCGGCCCCTCCCCCAGCGCCTCGCGCACCTCGCGCTCGAAGAGCAGGAGGTAGCGCCGCTCGCCCGACTCCCGCGCGGCGATGGCCCGGCGCGCCGCCTGACAGAGGAAGGCCGCCGGTTCGGGATCGAGCCTGCGGCAGCGGCGCAGCGGCCCCGGCAGCCGCAGGTAGCCCGGGGGCGCGTCGTTGAGCAACGGTGAGCGCGCGAGTGCCCACAGGTCGCAGGCGCGCTCGCCGCGCGGCACCTCGCGGCGGGCTTGCAGGAGGTGCGTGAACTCGTGCGCGATGGTGAAGTACGAGAGCCGGCGGGGGCGCACCCAGATGCCCGGGCGCTCGGGGTCGAGCGAACCCCAGCCGAGCACGCCGCGCTTCTGAGCCAGCCCGACGCGCACCGTACGGTCGGCCAACTCGGGAAAGAAGCGCCGCACGAACTCCAGGCGCTCGAGGATGCGCGGCCGGTGCGGTGAGCGCTCGACCAGCCTCGAGAGGTCCCAGCGGGGACGCGGCGGCCCGAAGTCCATCGCGAGCTGCTCGAGCGGCACGATCCGGCGGCGGCGGCGCACGGACCGCGGCTGCAGAGCGACGGAGAGAGCGGGCATCGCGGGACTTTCTAGCACAGGGGGCGGGACTGGCAAAGGGCGAAGGCGGGCGAGGGCGGAGCTTGCGGCGGGGGCGGCGGGAATCGTGCAGGCCGGAGGACGGCTAAGTACGGACACGCTCGCCCTCCGGCCTGCACGATCCCCGCCGCGAAGCTTGGACCATGGACGATGCAGCCGGCATGGGCGAGAGGGACGACGCAGAGCCCGCAGCGAGGGTCCGGGCCCCGGCCGACGCAGGATGCGGCGGCCGGGGGATTGCCCGGGAGCGAGCACCGCCAGGATGGCGGCGCGCAGCGTCCTCGCGGAGGGCTTTGCGTCGTCCCTCTCGCCCATGCCGGGGACAACAGCCTCGGGCCTCGCCGCGAAGCCTGCTGGCCCGGCGGGCCGCCTTCTGCCATGCTCGGCGCGCCCATGAGCGAACCGACCCAGGCGCCCGAGATCTCCGTCGTCATCCCGGCCTACGACGAGGCCGAGAACCTGCCCATCCTGCTCGCCGAGCTGCGCCCGGTGCTCGAGGCGACCGGGCGGACCTGGGAGCTGGTGCTGGTGGACGACGGCAGCCACGACGGCACGGCGGAGCGCATCCGCGCCGAGTCCGTCGCCGACCCCCGCATCCGGCCCGTGCTGCTCGCGGCCAACGGCGGGCAGAGCGCGGCGCTGGCCGCCGGTTTCGCGCAGGTCCGCGGAGGCGTCGTCGTGACGCTCGACGCCGACCTGCAGAACGACCCGGCCGACCTGCCACGCCTCCTGGCCGCGCTCGAGCAGGCCGACGTGGTCTCGGGCATCCGCGCGAACCGTCAGGACTCGGCCGTGCGCCTGATCTCCTCGCGCATCGCGAACAGCTTCCGTCGCTGGGTGTTGGGCGACCGGGTCACCGACATCGGCTGCTCGTTCAAGGCCTACCGGCGCGAGGCGCTCGAGGGCCTGCCCATGTTCGTGGGCGCACACCGGTTCCTGCCCGCGTTGTGCGTGTTCCGCGGCGCGCGGCTGGCCGAGGTCGAACTCTCGCACCGCCCCCGGCGTCACGGTGTGTCGAAGTACGGTGTCGGCAACCGGCTGTGGCGCGGGCTGCACGACCTCCTGGGTGTGCGCTGGCTCAAGTCGCGGCTAGTGCGCTACCGCGTGCGCGACGACTCGCGCTGAGGCTGCCACTCCGGCGGACGGCAGGGGGCCCGGCCCGGCCGGCGTCGTCGAAGGTTGTGGCATCGGGGGCCGGGGCGGGCTTATAGTGCCGGCACGGCAGCTCCCCCGAACATGGACGTTGGCCCCGAGGACGGATCCTCAAGGAGCCCCGCATGCGCATCATCGTTCGCTTCTGCTTCGTCACCCTCCTGCTGCTCGTTTCCGCCGTGCTCGCCCGCGCCCAGGCGCTCTCCGGCGTGGACGTGATGAGTTCCACCGTGATGCAGCAGCATCAGAGCTCGTTCTCGGGCCTCAGCGCCCGCGTGCGGCTGCGCTCGGCACGCATCGTCGAGGACTTCGACCTCCTGCCCTACGTCGAGTATTGGCGCAACAGCACCCGGGTCGAACCCTTCGGCATCACCAGCACGCGCAAGGACGCGACCCTGGGCGCCGACGCGCGCTACTCGTTCCGGCGCGAGGGCTGGCGGCCCTACGTGGGAGCCGGCCTCGGGGTCCACTTCCTCTCGACCGAGGTGGACGCGCCCTCGCTGGGCCTGAACCACGCGACCGACTCGGTCATCAAGGGCGGTCTCTCGGCGCTCACCGGGATCACGTTCCCGCTCTCCAAGCGCCTCGACAACTTCATGGAGCTGAAGTACCACCACCTGCCGGGCTACAGCCAGCTCAAGATCAATCTGGGGATCGCCTGGAGGTTGTAGGACGGTAGGAGACATCTGGCGCCCCCGGGCACGACCGCGAGGCCCGCCTCGTGGTCGTGCCCCCGGAGAGCGCGCCCCCGCCGCGCTCCGCGGCCTGGTAACGTTCCCCTCCCCTGCGGCGTAGTCCCCTCGGAGGGTCGAGGATGCTGACGTTCCAGGAGTTGTACGAGGCTCACGCGGTAGCCGTGTACCGCTTCGCGCTCTCGCTGACGCGCGACCGGCATCAGGCGGAGGACATCACCTCCGAGACGTTCGTGCGCGCCTGGGCGAGGAACGACCGCATCCGCACCGAGACCCTCCTGGGTTATCTGTTCACGATCGCCCGCAACCTCTTCCTGGACGGACGCCGGGGCGGCAGGCGGCAGGTCGCCCTGGACGAAGCGCTCGTGGATCCCGCCCCCGGCCCGGCCGAGCGCGCGGTGGCCGGGATCGCGCTGGAGCGTGCGAATCGGGTGCTGCGCACACTGCCCGAAGCCGACCGCTCGGCTTTCCTGCTGCGCGTCCAGCAGGACCTGCCTTATGCCGAGGTCGCGCGCGTCCTCGGCATCTCGCTGGTCGCCGCCCGGGTGAGGGTGCACCGCGTCCGCGCCAGACTGATCGCCGCCTGCATCGGAAAGGAGCCGTCCTGATGGAAGTGACTCGAAACGTGATCCTGGATCTGCTGCCGCTGTATCTGGCGGAGGAGGCCAGCGCGGACACGCGCGCCCTGGTGCAGAGACATCTCGAGAACGATCCCGAGCTGGCGCGCGCCGCGCGCGAGATGATGGGAGCGGTGTCCTCGCGGGACGTGCCGGTCCCGCTCAACAAGGAGGCTGGGATGGAGGCCTATCTGGAGGCCAGGCGTCTGCAGTACCGCCGTACCGTGCTGTTCACGGTGACGGGGGCCGCGATGGGGATCCTGGTCCCGCTCGTGATCGCCGTCCTCTATCTGCTCGTGAAGGGCTAGCCCCGCTGGCAGGGGTGGCGCTTCCCGCCGATCCTCGGGCCCGCCCGCGGGAACCCGCGGCCGAGCGTCTCGGTCGCGGATTCCTGCTCGCCGTCGCTCGCGCTATTCCAGCACCGCCACGCGCGCCACCCGCGTGCTCGTGCCCTGCCGCAGGCACACCAGGTAGAGCCCCGGTGCAAGGCGGCGCCCCTCGCCAAGGTCGAATGCGTGGTGTCCCGCACCGAGCGGTCCCACCTCGCGCGCGACGATTCGGCGCCCCGCCACGTCGAGCAGTTCAAGCGAGGCTGGCGCCGCACTTGCGAGCGTGAAGTGCGCCGTCAGCGCACCTCCCGCCGCGGGATTCGGGCGCACGGGATCGAGCGTCAACGCGAACGAGGCCTCGCCGTCGAGCGTTGGCAGGTCGACCCACACCTCGCCGTAGAAGCCCTCGACGCCCGCGTCGACGATCCCGAGCCGGTAACCCAGGCGGGTGGCCGTGGCATCGACGCGGTCCGTGTACCGCAGGTAGCCCATGCCGTCCACCGCGACCTCCCCGATCCGTGTCCACTCTGCACCCACCGAGCACCGGTAGACGGTGGCCACGGCGCTCTCGCTCCCGCCCGCGAACCACGTGAGATCGATGTGGTCCACGCCCACGTCGACGCTGACGAACGAGAGCAGCACGGGAGTGGTCCCGTCGGCCCAGATCCGCTGGGCGTGGATGTCCCAGTTGCCGCTGCGCTGGTCCTGCCAGGCGACGATGGCCCCGGCCGCGCCGTCCGGGACGACGGTGGGGTACCACTGATCGCCGAGGGCGGTGCAGAGGACCTCGCCGTCGGCCGTCCACTGGACCGCGCCGGCGGCCGAGATCCGCTGGGCGTAGATGTCCCAGTTGACGCCGCGGTTGTCGTCCCAGGTGACGATGACCCCGCCCGCCCCATCCGAGACGAGGGTGGCGTCTTCCTGCTCGCTGATGTCGGTGCAGAGGGCCACGCCGTTGGCCGTCCACTGGACCGCGCCGGCGGCCGAGATCCGCTGGGCGTAGATGTCGGAGTTGGTACCGCTGCGGAAATCGTCCCAGATGACGATGGCCCCGCCCGCGCCGTCCGAGGCGAGGGTGGGCGTGTACTGCTCGCCGGTGGTGGTGCAGAGGGCCACGCCGTTGGCCGTCCACTGGACCGTGCCGGCGGCCGAGATCCGCTGCGCGTAGATGTCGTAGTTGCCGCTGCGGTAATCGTACCAGGTGACGATGGCCCCGCCCGCGCCGTCCGAGACGAGGGTGGGGTAGTACTGGTTGCCGGTGGCGGTGCAGAGGACCGCACCGTTGGCCGTCCACTGGACCGCGCCGGCGGCCGAGATCCGCTGGGCGTAGATGTCGGAGTTGGTGCCGCTGCGCTCGTCGTACCAGGTGACGATGGCCCCGCCCGCGTCGTCCGAGACGCTGGTGGGGTAGTACTGGCTGCCGGTGGCGGTGCAGAGGCCCACGCCATTGGCCGTCCACTGGACCGTGCCGGCGGCCGAGATCCGCTGGGCGTAGATGTCCCCGTTGCCACTGCGCTGGTCCTGCCAGGCGACGATGGCCCCGGCCGCGCCGTCCGACGCGATGGTGGGGCCCTCCTGCTCGCCGGTGGCGGTGCAGAGGGCCACGCCGTTGGCCGTCCACAGGGGCGTACCGTCGGCCGAGATCCGCTGGGCGTAGATGTCCCCGTTGCCGCTGCGCTCGTCGTGCCAGGTGACGATGGCCCCGCCCGCGCCGTCCGACGTGATGGTGGGGCCCTCCTGCTCGCCGGTGGCGGTGCAGAGGGCCACGCCGTCGGCCGTCCACTGGACCGTGCCGTCGACCGAGATCCGCTGGGCGTAGATGTCCTGGTTGCCACTGCGCTCGTCGTGCCAGGTGACGATGGCCCCGCCCGCGCCGTCCGAGACGCTGGTGGGGTAGCACTGGTCACCGGTGGCGGTGCAGAGCGAAACGTTCACGAGGGAGTCGGCTGGCCAGGCCGCAGCGGCGGAGCGCGGCAGCAAGAGCGCCAAACCGAGCAGCCCCGCACAGACGAAGAACGAGCCGGACTTGTGCATGACGGCCTCCGGGGTCAGGGGGCCTCCGTGGGGACCGCATTGTAGCCCAGAGGCCGGCCGCGTGGCTCCACTATTCCACCCGCCCCGCCCCGCCCGGTGCACGGTCTCGCTCGAGCGCACGACGTCGTGCACGGCCGGCACCACGCGCGGGAGATCGACGCCACCGCCCGGGAAGGTGAGGGTGAGCGCGACGGGGTCGCGCGGCCGCGTCCGGCGCGGAGGCCGGGGTCCCGTCGGGGACGGTGTCGCCCCGGGCTAGGCCTCCGCGGGTGGGGCCTCCTCCGGCACCGGGAGCTGCCCCATGCGGTGCAGGATGACGCTCGGGCAGACGTCGACGCAGATCTCCTCGCAGGACGGGCCCCAGGCCACGCACATCTCGTGGTCCACGACGATGGTCTGGCCGTCCCAGGTGATGGCCCCCGCGGGGCACTTCGCCACGCACCGGCGGCACAGCGTGCAGCCCACCATGCAGGCGGCGCGCACCACGCTGCGTTTGTCCACCGCGACGCACGACAGCTCGACGCGATGGTTGCGCGGGACGAAGCTCCACAGGTCCTTGGGGCACGCGGTCACGCAGACGCCGCAACCGGTGCACTTCGCGTGGTCCACCTCGGGGATCCCGCCCGCGGTCATCGCGAGCGCCCCGAAGGGGCACGCGGTCACGCAGTCGCCCAGCCCCAGGCAGCCGTTCTTGCAGGCCTTGGGTCCGCCGAAGACGAACGAGGCCGCCGCGCAGGTGCGGATCCCGGAGTAGCGCGCCTCGTCGGGCGCGAAGGCCGAGGTGCCATGGCAGCGCAGCACCACGACGCGGTCCACGACCGAGCCGAGCTGCTTGCCGGTGAGTTCGGCCACCGCGCCCGCGACCACCGCTCGGCCGGGGATGCAGAGGTTGGGCGATACCTCGCCGCGCTCCACCACCGCCTCGGCGTAGGCCTGGCAGCCAGCGAAACCGCAGGCGCCGCAGTTGGCCGCGGGCAGCCGGTCGCGCACGCGCTCGACCACCGGGTTCACCGGCACCTGGAACCTGGCCGCGGCCGCGGCCAGCGCGAAGCCGAACACCAGGCCGAGCAGGGTGAAGACGGCGAGCCCCCACACCACGATGCCGAGCGCCGAGGATTCCATCGCCGTTCCTACCGGAAGAAATCCAGGCCCGAGAAGCCCATGAACGCCAGCGCGAACAGGCCGGCGAGCGCGAAGGCGATGGGCAGGCCCTGGAAGGGCCGCGGCACGCGCGCGTACTCCAGGCGCTCGCGAGCGCAGGACATCAGGAACAGCGCGAGCGCGAAGCCCGCGCCCGAGCCGATGGCCAGCGCCAGCGCGTCGAGCGGCCCGGCGGAGGCCTGCGCGTTGAGCAGCGGCACGGCCAGGATGATGCAGTTGGTGGTGATGAGCATCAGGTAGATGCCCCACTTGCGGTGCAGCACCGGGTGGGTCTTGCGCAGCATGGTGTCGAGGAACTGCACCACGAAGGCCACCACGCCGATGAACACGAGGATCTGGAAGAAGCCGAGCTGCAGCGGGCGCAGCACGAAGGTGTCGAGCGCCCACGACGCCATGGCGGTGAAGATCATCACCAGGGTGAAGGTGATGCCCATGCCGATGGCGGTGTCGCGCTTCTTCGAGACCCCGAAGAAGATGCAGAGCCCGAGGTAGCGGGTGAAGACGAAGTTGTTGATGAGCGCGGCCGCCAGCATCACGGTCAGGAGCAGCGCCCAGGTCGCGGGCCCCACGTCGCGCGCGAGCGGCGGGTCGGCCAGCTCGAGCCGGTAGTGCTCGGCGGGCATGAGCCGCTGCTCGAAGGTCAGGACCACGCGGGCCCCGCCCGCCAGCCTGACCCGCGCGACCGGGATGGGGATGTCGGGCGCCTGCGCGTGGGTCAGGCGGAAGTTCTCGGCGTCGGCGCGCGGCAGCGGCGCCGTGAAGCGCAGCCGCAGCTCGTTGGGCGCGACCACGCGCGCGCTCAGCACGCGGACCTCCGTGGCGCGGGCCTGGCCCGCCGCCAGCAGCAGCGTGGCGAGCAGCGCCGCCAGCGGCGCCCGCGCCCTAGACACCGTGGCCTCCCGCCGGTCGCGCCGGACCGGCCTTGCCGCCCTGCGTGCGGCGCTCGACCCAGTTGAAGAGCGCCATCAGCAGCGCGATCGAGAAGAAGCCGCCCGCCGGCAGGGCGAAGAAGAGCAGCGGCTTGCCGGGCGCGAGCGGGATGCCGGCGAACGAGCCGCTGCCGAGCAACTCGCGGAAGGCGCCGATGGTGAGCAGCGCGAGCAGGAAGCCGAGCCCCATCCCGAGCCCGTCGAAGAAGGTCGGCGCGAGCGGCTGGCGCGAGGCGAACACCTCGAGCCGCGAGATGATGATGGCGAACGCCACGATGAGCTTCACGTAGAGTCCGACCTGCGCGTAGAGCGCGGGCCAGAAGGCCGCCAGCGACATGTCGATGGCGCTCACCCACACGGCGATGATGATGGTGTAGACCGGGATCCGCACGCGCGGGTGGATGAGGCGCTTCGCCAGCGTCACCGTGACGCTCGAGAGCACCTGGACGCACAGCACCGCCACGCCCAGCAGCAGGCCGTTCAGCACCGTGGTGGTCACCGCCACCGCGGGGCACAGGCTCAGCGCCAGCCGGAACACGGGGTTCTCGGCAAAGATGCCGTTCAGGATCAGCTGCCGCGCGCTCGGCGCGGGCCCGGGATGGAGCACGGTGCTCACAGCGCGCCCTCCAGGTGCGGCGCCAGCAGCCACCAGCGCCGGCGGAAGTGATCCACCGTCTTGCGCACGCCCTCGGTCACCGCGCGGCTCGAGATGGTCGCGCCGGTCACCGCGTAGATGGGCCTGTGGCGCTCGCGCTCGAGCAGGGCGCGGTGCCGCGCCGGGCCATCCGGGGCGCGCCTGGCGAAGGCCACGAGCGCCGCCTTCCAGTCCTCGGGCATCGGGTCCCTGGTCACGTCGAGCTTCGCGATCTCCTCGGCGGTGCGGCCGACGTACTGCTCGCGGAACCAGGGCTGCGCCACCTCGGCGCCGAGCCCGGGGTCGTCGGTCGTCTCGATGATCCGCATGTCCACGATCTCGAAGTCGGGCTCCATCGCCACGAAAAGACGGATCGGAGCCTTGTAGCCGCGCGTCTCGCCCTGCACCACGAAGCCCGCGGGCCGGCCGGCCCGGGTCGCCACGAACATGCGGCCGAGCGGCATCCACTCCTTGCCGACCGGGACCGCGACCGGCACGTCGCGCTCCCTCGCCAGCGCCCCGTCGAGCGTGAAGGTCACCTCGTGCGCCGTCCCGGCCGTGGCTCCCAGGACCGCCGCGCGGTAGACGACCTGGCGCGTGCCGGGCACCAGGTACTGGCGCACCTCGAGCAGGCGCGCGTCCGCGTCCAGGCCCAGCATCTCGTGGATGGCGCTGCGCTCCCTGGCCTCGGCGGAGGCGCGCCGGTAGCGGTCGGTGCCGAGGTAGACGAGGCCCAGCACGGCCGCGCCCACCAGGCACGCCAGGCTCATCGAGAGCACGATGCGGGTGAGTTCGCGCGCGGTGAGCTTCGGCTTCGGCTGGATCACGTTCAGGCTCACGATGGCGCCCCCGTGGTCTGCACGCGGCGCGGGCGGAACCACATGTCGAGCGCCGGCACCAGGGCATTGGCCATGAGGATGGCGAAGCAGATGCCCTCGGGGTAGCCGCCCCAGAGGCGGATCAGTCCCGTCAGGAGCCCGATCAGCACGCCGAAGACGAACTGCCCCGGGCGCGTGACGGGCGAGGTGACGTAGTCGGTCGCCATGAAGAACGCGGCGAGCCAGACGCCGCCCGAGAGCAGGTGCAGCCAGGCCGCGCCGCTGAACGAAGTCATGATCGCCAGGCCGGCGAAGACGCCGAGCGGCGCGTACAGCCGGATGATGCCGCGCGCCAGCAGCACGAGGGCGCCCAGCAGGATGAGGACCACCGAGACCTCGCCGATCGAGCCCGGCCGCAGGCCGATGAGCAACCGGAACCAGCCCTCGGGCCCGCCGATCAGGTGCAGCGCGGCCTGCAGGTCGTGCTCGCGCATGACGCCGAGCGGCGTGGCCGTGGTGATGGCCTCGAGCCGCGAGTACCAGGCGCGCGGGACGGACCAGCCGATCGTCATGGCCACCGGGAAGGAGGCCATCATGAACGCGCGGCCGATCATGGCCGGGTTGAAGAGGTTGTAGCCCAGCCCGCCGAAGACCATCTTGCCGAGCAGGATGGCGAACACGCCGCCGATGAGCGCCGCCCACCAGGGCACGAGCGGCGGCAGCGTGAGCGCGAGCAGGAGCCCGGTGCATACGGCGCTGCCGTCCTTCACCGTGAGGCGCTGCTTCATGAGCCGGTTGGCGAGCGCCTCGGAGCCCACCGCGCCGGCGACCGCGCCCAGGATGACCTCGAGCGCGGGGGGACCGAACACCCAGACTCCCCAGGCCGCGGTCGGCACCAGCGCGGCATTCACCCACCACATGATGCTGGCCGTGCTCTCCGAGGTCCGCAGGTGCGGTCCCGGGGTCACGACGAAGGGCGGCCGCGGGGCGGGTTCCTCGCTCATCGCGTCACCGCCGCAAGGTTCTCGCGCTGTTTGCGCAGCGCGCTCTTCGCGACCTGCAGGAACTGCACGAGCGGGCGCTGCGAGGGGCAGACGTAGGCGCAGGCGCCACACTCGTAGCACTCCACCGCGCCGAATTCCGCGCTCTCGGTGGCGCGCCCGGCCTCGACCCGGATCGAGACCTGGTTGGGCTCGAGCCCCAGCGGGCAGGCGTCGAGGCAGCGCCCGCACTGGATGCACGGTCCGTAGCCCTCCTCGAACGGGCCGCGGCCGGTCAGCAGCACCAGGCCGTTCATGCCCTTGACGAGCGGCACGTCGAGGCGCGGCAGCGAGCGGCCCATCATCGGTCCGCCCGAGACCACGCGCGTCGCCCCCCCGGTCAGCCCTCCGCAGAAGCGCACCAGGTCGGCGAGCAGCGTCCCGATCGGGGCGCGCACGTTGCGCGGCTGCACCACGCCGGGGCCGGTCACGGTCACGACGCGGTCGAGCAGCGGCCGGCGGTAGCGCACGGCATCGTGCACCGCGGCCGCGGTCGCCACGTTCTGCACCACGACGTGCACCGCGTAGGGCAGCGCCCGCGGAGGGATCACCCGGCCGGTGAGCGCGGTGACCAATTGCTTCTCGGCGCCCTGCGGGTAGCGCGCCGGCACCACCCGGACCCGGAGGTCCAGGCCGTCCGCCGCGACCTCCTTCGCCGCCGCCTCGAGCGCGGCCGCCGCGTCGCGCTTGTCCGATTCCACGCCGAACAGGACGCGCTGGACCCCAACGACGCGCGCCAGCAACCGCGCGCCCTCCACGATGGCGCGCGGCTCGGCCAGCATCAGGCGATAGTCCGAGGTCAGGTACGGTTCGCACTCGGCGCCGTTGATGATGAGCGTGTCCACCGTCACGCCCGGCGGCAGCCTGAGTTTGCGGTAGGTCGGGAACGCTGCGCCGCCCAGGCCCACGATGCCGGCCTCGCGGATGCGCGCCAGCAGTTCCTCGCGCTCGAGCGCGCGCCAGGCCGGGTCCTCGGGGAACTCGAGGTCAGTGGCCTCCGTCGCGGTCAAGCGCGTCAGCACGATGGCCTGCGCCTGCACCAACGTGGGATGCGCCTGCTTGTCGATGGACTTGACCTTGCCGTTGATGGTCGCGTGCAGGGGCACGCCGCTGCCCGCGGCCTCGGCGATCTTCTGCCCGCGCCGCACCACGTCGCCCTTCTTCACCACCGGCACCGCCGGGTCGCCCAGGTGCTGCACGAGCGGCAGCACGACCTCCGCGGGCGGCGGCAGGTCTTCGATGGGGCGGCCCGCGGTGGCTTCCTTGCGCGGGCCGGGATGGCTCGGGCCCCGGCCGAGCGTCAGCAGATCGAATAGCCGCGCGCCGTGGGTTTCCAGATGGGTCATGGCCCGGGCCTACAGGAACAGGGCGTCGAGGGCGCCGGGCCAGTCGCGGAAGCGGCTCGGACCGAGCAGGAACGCGGCCGTCGACATCTGGTCGGACTCCACCCCCGTGCGCGCCAGAACGCTCGCGCTGACGTGGCCCTCCGAAGGAACGCCGCGCTTCGCGTCGAGGATGTGGCCGAGGTGGTGACCCGCGATCGAGCGGTGGCGCTCGTTGTTGGCGCTGGTCGCCACCGCGGCGTCGCGCAAGGTGAAGATGCGCTCGGTGCGGCCGGTGCGCGGGTGGAACAGCGCGACCGACCAGCCGTCGGCGCCGTCCTCGGGGACACCCAGGCCGTAGACGTTGCCGCCGGCGTCCACCAGGCCCGACGTGACGCCCTCGGCCCGCAGCGCGGCCACCGCGCGGTCGACGGCCCAGCCCTTGCCGATCGAGCCGAGGTCGAGACCCATGCCGCGCCGGGCCAGGGAGACCGTGCCCGCACCGCGATCCACCCGCACGTCCTCGAAGGCCACCGCGGCCAGCGCGCGGTCCACCTCGGCGGTCGTGGGCAGGCTCGCGCGCCCGGGGCCGTAGAACCCGTAGAGTGTCATGAGTGGCAGCACGGTCGGATCGTAGAGACCGCCCGAACGGTGCGCGGATGCGCAGGCCTGCTCCACCACGTCGAGCAGCGCCGGCGAGACGCGCACCGGCCCGAGGCCCGCGGCGCGGTTCAGGCGCGACAACCCGCTGTCCGCGCGGTGCACGCTCATCTGCCCGTCCACTTCGCGCATCGCGGCGAACGCGCGCTCGACCGCACGCGTCGCGCGGTCGCGGTCGGGATGGCGCGCGACGACCCGCACCCAGGTGCCGAGGAGCGGACGGCCCGCCTCGATGCTCGCGGACGGCGACCGCTGCGCACGGCGCAGTACGGGGGCCAGGACTCCGGCGCCCGCGAGCAGGCCGAGGCCGGCAAGGAAGTGGCGACGGGTGAAGGCTCTCGCCCGGGAGGGCGGGCCGGCGGACGGAAACGGCGAAGACTGGGAGTGCGCCATGGGGCTACGACTCCTCGGCCTGGCGATGCAGGTCTTCCCCGGCGGCCCCGGGCGGGAAGGCGGGCTGCCCTTCCCGACTAGCATGATTCATGCAGGGTAGCATAGGTTCGGTGAAGTCCTGCCCGGCGCCTGCCGCCGGGCCCAGCGAGGCCGTACCCCGCCAACTCCAGAAGGAGCGCCAAATTGGGCAAGGTTCCCGAGTTCTACGTGGACGCCGATCTGTGCACCGAGTGCGGCGACTGCATCACGGCCATCCCGGAGGCCTTCCGGAAGGTCGCAGATGAAGAACTGGCAGAGGTTTACAACACCGACCTGGACGAGAGCTTCCTGCCAAAAGTGGAGAAGATTATGGCAGATTGTCCGGCCGCCGCCATCCTCTGGAAGAAGAAGTAGAGGACGTCCGCAGTCGGCGGGCCGCACCGCGGGGCCGGGCGCTGAGTCCGGCCCCTTCTGCTTGGGCGGTTGGCGGGCGGCCCCGATTCACGGACCGCGACCCGGAATGAAACGGCGGGCGGCCCCGCCGCCCGCCATCCCTCCGCCGTGCCCCATCCTGCCCGGACTCACCTGCCGGGCGGCGCTGCCACCCCTCCGCCCGGGTTCTACGCCTTCCACTCCTGCAGGATCTGGATGTAGTTCGCGCGCTCGTAGGCCGTCGGGTTCGGCGACTTCATGAGGTTCATGCTGCCCCGCATCTGGTCGAGCGACTCGTACTCGTGCGCCTCGAGCCACGCCGACAGCTCGTCCCGCAGTTGCCGCAGATGCGCCGGCCCCTTCTGGAGCAGGGCCGACACGACCTGGACCGCGTGCGCGCCGGCCATCACCGCCTTCACGACGTCCGTCACCGTGTGCACGCCCCCGGACACCGCCAGCGCCGGACGCACCCGTCCGGAGAGGATCGCCAGCCACCGCAGGCGCAGGTTCAGCTCCGCCGAGGTCGAGAGCTGGAGCGTGCGCCTGGCCTCGAGCTGCTCCACGTCGATGTCCGGCTGGTAGAAGCGGTTGAACAGCACGAGGCCGTCCGCCCCGGCGGCTTCCAGACGGCGTGCGAAGTGGGGCGGCGACGAGTAGAACGGCCCCAGCTTCACGGCCACCGGGATCGTGATGCTCTTCTTGATCTCCTTCACCATCTCGACCGCCGTGCCCTCGACCTGCTCCCCGGTCACGGCGGGATCGGTCGGCAGGTGGTAGACGTTCAGCTCGAGCGCGTCGGCCCCCGCCTGCTGGATCTGCCGGGCGTAGGACAGCCAGCCGCCCCGGGTGACGCCGTTCAGCGAGGCGATCACCGGGATCTTCACCGCGGCCTTGACCTTGGCGATCAGCGCGAGGTAGTCGTCGGGACCGAGCCGGTAGCCCTCGGGCCGCGGGAAATAGGACGTCGCCTCGGCGGAGGAGTCGGCGTGGGCGTCCACGTGGTCGAGGGCCGCGGCCTGCTCCATCGCGATCTGCTCCTCGAAGAGCGAGTGCATCACGATCGCCGCGGCGCCGGCGTCCTCGAGGCGGCGGACCTTGTCGAGGTCGGTGGCCAGCGGCGAGGAGCCGGGCATGAGCGGGTGCGCCAACTTGAGTCCGAGGTACGTCGTCGAGAGATTCATCGCCCCCCCTACTTCTCTTCCGCCGGCGCGCCCGCGCCCGCTTCGCCTTCGGCCTTGGGAATCGTGAGCCCCGCGAGGTGCTGATAGACCGCGTAGCGCTGGGTCGTCTCCATCTGTGCCTGCGCCATCAACTGCTGGAACCGCTTCGGATCGAGCTTCTCGACCATGCGGAAGCGGGTCTCGTTCTTCGTGAAGTCGCTGACCCGCGCCCCCGTCGGCTGCACGTCAAGGATCAGCGGAGGCTGTCCCTCGGCGATCCGCCGTGGATCGAACCGGTAGAGCGGCCAGATGCCCGCCTCGACGGCGAGCTTCTGATGCTGGCAGCCGTCGACCAGGTCGTAGCCGTGGGCGATGCAGTGGCAGTAGGCGATGATCAGCGAGGTCCCGGGGTACGAGTCGGCTTCCATGAACGCCCGCACCGTCTGCTGGTCCCGCGCGCCGATCGCCACCCGCGCCACGTAGACGTGGCCGTAGCTCATGGCCATCATCCCGAGGTCCTTCTTGCCGAGGCCCTTGCCCGCGGTGGCGAACTTCGCCGCCGCGCCCATCGGCGTCGCCTTCGACGCCTGCCCGCCCGTGTTCGAGTAGACCTCGGTGTCGAGCACCAGGAGGTTGACGTTCCGGTTCATCGCCAGGACGTGGTCGAGGCCGCCGTAGCCGATGTCGTAGGCCCAGCCGTCTCCGCCAACCCCCCAGACGCTCTTCTTCACGAGGTAGTCGGCGATCGCCTCGAGTCGCCGAGCCTCGGGGTCGGGAAGGGACGCGAGCTTCGTCCGCAGGACCGCGACCCGCTCCCGCTGCTGGCGGATCCCCAGCTCGCCGTCCTGATTCGCCTCGATCAACGAGGTGACCAGTTCGTCGCCGAGCCTGCCGGCGAGGTTCCGCAGGAGGTCGTGCGCCAGCCGTTGCTGGGCGTCCACCGCCAGGCGGAAGCCGAGGCTGAACTCGGCGTTGTCCTCGAAGAGCGAGTTGGACCAGGCCGGTCCGCGCCCCTCGTGGTCCACCGCGTACGGCGCCGTCGGCAGGTTGCCACCGTAGATCGACGAGCAGCCGGTCGCGTTGCCGATGAGCGCCCGGTCGCCGAAGAGCTGCGTCAGGAGCTTCACGTACGGCGTCTCGCCGCAGGCCGCGCAGGCGCCCGAGTACTCGAAGAGCGGCCGGAGGAACTGCGACCGCTTGCTGTCGGCCTTGATCTTCGTCCGGTCCGGATCGGGCAGCCCGAGGAAGAACGTGTAGTTCGCCGCCTCCGCTTCCCGCAGCGGCATCTGCGGCGCCATCTCCAGCGCCTTGTGCTTCGGGTTGCTCTTGTCCTTGGCGGGACAGACCTCGACGCATATGCCGCAGCCCGTGCAGTCCTCCGGGGCGACCTGGAGCACGTACTTCATCCCCTTGAAGTCGCCGGCCTTGTAGTCGATCGACTTGAACGTCGGCGGCGCGCCGTCGAGCAGGCCCGGGTCGCAGACCTTCGCGCGGATGGCCGCGTGGGGACAGATGAGCACGCACTTGTTGTCCTGGATGCAGACCTTCTCGTCCCAGACGGGGATCTCGATGGCGATGTTCCGCTTCTCCCACTGGCTCGTCGCCGTGGGCCAGGTGCCGTCGGGGGAGAAGGCGCTGACGGGCAGCGAGTCGCCCTGCTGCTCGATGATGACCGCCGACACCTTCTTGACGAAGTCGGGGGCCGACTCGGAAACGATCGCCGGGCGGCCGCGGGTGGCGGTGACCGCCGCCGGCACGCGGACCTCGTGCATGTTGGCGAGCGTCTCGTCCACGGCGGCGTGGTTCTTCTGGACGACCTCCATCCCCTTCCTCGCGTAGGTCTTCTCGATCGTCTTCTTGATCTTCGCGATGGCTTCCTCGGGGGGCAGGACACCGGAGACCGCGAAGAAGCAGGTCTGCATGATGGTGTTGATGCGTCCGCCCATCCCGGTCCTCTTGGCCACCTCGATCGCGTCGATCACGTAGAACTTCAGCTTCTTCTCGATCAGGTCCCGCTGGACCTCGCGCGGCAGGTGGTTCCAGACCTCGTCCTTACCGAAGGGCGCGTTGAGGAGGAAGATCCCGCCCGGCACCGCGTAGCCGGTCATGTCGTACCGCTCGAGGAACGAGAACTGGTGGCAGGCGACGAAGTTCGCCCGCTTGATCAGGTACGTCGAGCGGATCTTCCGGGGCCCGAAGCGCAGGTGCGAGATCGTGACCGCGCCAGCCTTCTTCGAGTCGTAGACGAAGTAGCCCTGCCCGTCGTTCTCCGTCTCCTCGGCGATGATCTTGATCGAGTTCTTGTTCGCCCCCACGGTGCCGTCGCTGCCGAGCCCGAAGAACACGCCGCGGACCACGTCGGCCGGCTCCGTGTCGAACTCCGGGTCCACCGGCAGCGAGAGGTGCGTGACGTCGTCGACGATGCCGACGGTGAAGTGCACCCGGGGCGCCGGCTTCGCCAGATCGTCGAAGACCGCCTTGACGCAGGCCGGCGTGAATTCCTTGGAGGACAGCCCGTAGCGGCCGCCGACGACCCGCGGATCCGCCGCGAAGGGCGAGAAGCCGGCGTCCTTCGCCTCGCGCAGGGCCGCCAGCACGTCGAGGTAGAGCGGCTCCCCGACGGCGCCCGGCTCCTTCGTCCGGTCGAGCACGGCGATCGACTTGACGCTCTTCGGCAACGCGGCGATGAACTGCCGGGTCGCGAAGGGCCGATAGAGCCGGACCTTCAGCATCCCCACCTTCTCGCCCTTCGCGACCATCCAGTCGACCGTCTCGTGCGCCGTCTCGGCGCCCGAGCCCATCAGGATGATCACGCGCTCCGGCGCGGGATGCCCGACGTAATCGAACAGGTGGTACGCCCTTCCGATCCGCCCGGCGAACTCGTCCATGGTCTGCTGGACGATCTCGGGGCACCGGTCGTAGAAGAGGTTGCACGCCTCGCGCGCCTGGAAGAAGACGTCCGGGTTCTGCGCGGTACCGCGCAGGACGGGACGGTCCGGCGTCAGGGCACGCTCCCGGTGCTCCCTGACGAGCGCGTCGGGGATCATGAAGCGCAGGTCGTCGTCGGTCAGCAGCTCGATCTTGGCGACCTCGTGCGAGGTCCGGAAGCCGTCGAAGAAGTGCAGCAGCGGGACGCGCGAGCGCAGCGTCGCCGCCTGGCCGATCAGGGCCATGTCGTGCGCCTCCTGGACCGAGCCCGAAGCGAGGAGCGCGAAACCCGTCTGCCGGCAGGCCATCACGTCCGAGTGGTCGCCGAAGATCGAGAGCGCGTGCGTGGCCACGGTGCGGGCGGCGACGTGCATGCAGTAGCTCGACAGCTCCCCACCGATCTTGTACATGTCCGGGATCATCAGCAGCAGCCCCTGCGCCGCCGTGAACGTCGTGGTCAGCGCCCCGGCCTGCAGCGCCCCGTGGACCGCCCCCGATGCGCCCCCTTCCGACTGCATCTCGATGACGTCCGGGATGGTGCCCCAGATGTTGCGGCGCCCGAGGGCGGACCACTCGTCGGCCCATTCCCCCATGTTCGAGGACGGGGTGATGGGGTAGATGGCGATGACCTCGTTCGTACGGTGGGCGACCGACGCGGCCGCCTCGTTGCCGTCTATCGCGACCAACGATCTTCCTGCCATGAACTCCTCCTGGTGAGCCGGGGAACCGAAGGCGCCCTTCTCAAGGGCTTGCCGCCCGGGCGCACGGCGCCCGCTCCACCCCACCCCGGGCCCGGCGTGAGACGTAGCAAGCAGCGCAGGCACCTGCGCGCGCGCGGTGCGGATCGATCGCATCCGGCCCCCCTCTCGGGCCGACGACGCTCACGATGCCGCACCTCAATGTTTTCGAGTGGACTGCGTGACCCGAACCTGCTGTCAGGACATGCTGCTACAGCAGCAGCGCGGTTCGTCGGCCGCACGCTGCCTGCCCTGATCCGAGTTACCGACGCGTACTATACAACCCGGCCCCGGTTTCGTCACGAGACGCCTCTTCCCGAGCCGGTAGCGCCACGATCGCCGAGCCCGGGCGTCACGACTCGATCGGGCGGGAATCGTGGATTGACGGCCCCCAGCCCGCGGCGCCGCCGCGTGGCCTGCTCAGGCTCGCGCGGGTCCCCGCGCCCCGGCGGCGGCGGCGCCCTCCCCCGCCCGCAACAGCCCCGGCCGCGCGATGAGCAGGACGGCCCACGCCAGCAGCAGCACCGCGCCGACGAGCACCGCGCCCGCGGGACCGATCTTCTGGCCGAGCGATCCGGAGAGGATGCTCGAGATCGGCATCATGCCCATGAACGCCAGCACGAACAGCGCCATGACGCGGCCGCGCAGGTGGCCCGGCACCGCCATCTGGATCGACGTGTTGGTCAGCGAACTCGAGGCGAGCAGCGCCGCGCCCGCGAACGTCGAGAGCGCCAGGGTGAGGGGCAGCCAGCGCGACAGCGCGAAACCGACGAGCAGCACCGCGAGCGCCGCGAGCGTGAACGGGATGACCCGATCGCGCCGCAGCGTGGCCGGCATGCCCGCCACGGCGAGCGCGCCCACCAGCGCGCCCAGGCCGTTCGCCGCCATCACGAACGCCACCGCCCGCGACAGGCCGTTGCCCGAGAGGCCGAGCGACGTGCTCACGATCGCCGGGAGCAAGGTCAGGTAGGGGAACGCGCAGATGGTCATGACGGCGGTGCTGAGGATGAGCAGGCCGACGACGCGATCCTCGCGCGCATAGCGCAGACCGGCGGTCAGCATGCGCCAGGAGCCTTCCCGCCAGCCCGGCGGGCGGGCGCGGTCGGCGGCCCCGGCCGCGGCGTGGGGCCCTCCGGGATCGGAGGCGGAGCGCAGCCGGATCGCCCGGAGCGCCGCGATGACGAAGAGGAAGCTCGCCGCGTTCACGTAGAAGACCTCGCCCATGCCCGCGCCCGCGAGCACGAGAGCCGCGGCCGCGAGCGGCCCGAGCAGGCGCGCGGACTGGAACTGCACCGAGCTGAGGGCGATGCCGTTCATGAGCAGCCGCCGCGGCACGAGGTCGGGCAGCATGGACTGGAACGCCGGCGCCATGCACGCCATGAAGATGCCGCCCACGAATCCGAGCAGCGAGATGCGGACCAGCGAGCCGACCGGATCGCTGGAACCCAGCAGGCCCGCGTTGTAGAGGACACCGAGTGCGGCCGCCTGCAGGAGGAGCACGACCTGGATCAGGATCAGCAGCTTGCGGCGGTCCACGCGGTCGGCGATCGCGCCGGCGGGCAGGGCGAGGAAGAGCACCGGGATGCCCGCGAGGAAGTTGACGAGACCGAGATCGAACGACGACTTGCGGAAGTTGAAGACGACGATCCCGAGCGCGTACATCTGCATCCACGTGCCGATGTTGCTCACCAGCGCGCCGAGCCAGAAGAGCGTGAAGTCGCGGTACTGGAACGACTCGAAGGTCCCGCGCTGCCGGCCCACGGTCTGCGGCGGGGCCTCGACGTCGGCCTCCAGCGTCAGGGTCTGCTCTTCGGCGGACCCGGCCCAGACCGGAGCGTCCACCCCGGCGGGCTTCCTCTCGTCCGTCATGCGATCAGGCGCGGCCCGTGCACCGCGGCTCCGCTCAGGTCGAGAACCCGAGCAGCCCGGGGTCCGGCATCATCCCGGGGCTCCAGGCATCGGGCAGGATCTCGACCTCGCAGGGTTGGTCCACCACGCTCATCGCCGCCTGCTTCACGTCCTGCGTGAGCTGGGGCGCGTACGGACAGAAGGGTGTCGTCAACAGCATCCGGACGAGCGTGCGCCCCGGCTCGATCACGATCTCGCGGATGAGTCCGAGGTCCACGACCGAGAGCTGGATCTCGGGGTCCATCACGGTCTCGAGCGCCGCGCGCACGGCGAACTCCTGCTGCGTGGGCGCGCGCGTCGTCCCCGGCGTGCCGGCCGTCGTCGCGGCCGGCGCCACCGAACGCCGCACGGACGGCTGCCCGGCGGGCGGGTTCGCGGCCTCGGCCGCCGCCTGCCTCTCGTCGCAGGTCTCGCACGCCACCTGGATCTGGTCCCCGATCACGCGCACGGCGTGGCGCGGCACCGCGCCCGTCGCCGGCAGCGCGAGCGCCGCGCCGGTGCGGATGTCGAAGCGCGCCCCGTGGCGTGCGCACTCGATGACGTGGCCGTCGAGCACGCCGTCCGACAACTCGCCGCCGTCGTGGGTGCAGAGGTCCGCGAGCGCGTAGTACTGCCCGCCGACGTGGAACACCGCGACCGGGTCGTCGTCCACGCGCACGACCTTCACCCCGCCCTCGGGGATCTCCCCCACCTTCGCCACCGTCATGAACCGGTCACTCACGCCGTCTCCTCCTCCTCGCCGGGCCACTGGGTGATGCCGTAGGCGCCCGCCTTCAGGGTCTTGAGGGCCAGCAGCGCGCACTTGAGGCGCACCGGCCCGAGCTCGATGCCCAGCAGTTCGAGCACGTCCTCGCGCGTGAGCGCCTTGACCTCCTCGAGCGGGCGGCCCTCCATGCGCTCGCACAGCATCGAGGCCGCGGCCTGGCTGATCGAGCAGCCGTGCCCGGAGTGGCGGATCTGCTCGATCTTCCCGTCCTTCAGGGCGATGTCGATGCGCAGCTGGTCGCCGCAGAGCGGGTTCGCGTCCTCGTAGGTGATGTCGGGATGCTCGAGCGTCCCGCGGTTCCGCGGGTGCTTGTAGTGGTCGAGGATGTTCTCGCGGTACAGTTCGTCCCATTCGCCCATCAGCCGAACACCCTGCGCGCGTGGTGGAGCCCCTCGACCAGGGCGTCCACGTCCTGTGGCACGCTGTAGCAGTGGAACGAGGCGCGCGCCGAGGCGTGCACGCCCAGACGTTCGTGCAGCGGCATGGCGCAGTGGTGGCCGGCGCGCACCGCGACGCCGCGGTGGTCGAGCACCGTGGCCACGTCGTGCGGATGGATCTCGCCGAGCTCGAACGCCACGACCCCGCCGCGCTTCTCCGCCGGAGGCCCGAGGATGCGGAGGTCGGGCACCTCGCGCATGCGCTCGAGCGCGTAGGCCGCCAGCTCACGGTCGTGCTCGAAGATCTGCTCCATCCCCAGCTCCTCGCAGAACGCCACCGCCGCGCGCAGGCCGACCGCCTCGGCGATGGGCATCGTGCCGGCCTCGAACTTCCAGGGCAGCTCGTTCCACTTCGAGCCCTCGAGCTTCACCTCGCGGATCATCTCGCCGCCACCCAGGAAGGGCGGCATGGCCTCGAGCAGTTCGCGCCGCGCCCAGAGCGCCCCGATGCCCGTGGGCCCGAGCATCTTGTGCCCGGTGAGCGCCAGGAAGTCGCAGCCCAGCGCCTTCACGTCCACCGGCATGTGCGGCACGCTCTGCGAGGCGTCCACCAGCGTGAGCGCGCCCGCGGCGCGGGCCTGTCGGGCGATCTCCTCGACCGGGTTCACCGTGCCGAGCACGTTCGAGATGTGCACCACGCCGACCAGCCGCACACGGCCGTCGGCCAGCAGGCCGGGCAGCGCCTCGAGCTCCAGCTCGCCCGAGTCCGTGACCGGGATGAAGCGCAGTTCGATCCCGCGCTCCGCGGCCAGGACGTGCCACGGCACCAGGTTCGAGTGGTGCTCCATCACCGTGAGCAAGACCGCGTCGCCCCGCTTCAGCGCCGAGCGCCCCCAGGCGTAGGCCACCAGGTTGATGGCCTCGGTGCTGTTGCGCGTGAAGATCACCTCGCGAGCCGGCGCGCCGATGAAGCGCGCGAGCCGCGCGCGGGCGTCCTCGTAGGCGGCGGTCGCCTCCTCGGCGATCGCGTAGATGCCACGGTGGATGTTGGCGTTGTAGCGGCGGTAGTAGTCGTCCATCGCCGCGAGCACGCTCTCGGGCTTCTGGGAGGTGGCGGCGCTGTCCAGGTAGACGAGCGGCGGTTCGCGCCGGGCGGTGAGCAGCGGGAAGCGCCCGCGCACCTCGCGCGGATCGAAGCGTCTGCGGCTCGTGGCCGGAGCGGTCGTGGTCCCGGCCGGCGGTGTCGACACGGTCACCTATCCGATCTTGGCCTGGATCACCCCGCGCAGTCGCTCGCGCACGCTCTCGAGCGGGATGCGGTCCAGGACCGGTGCGAAGAACCCTTCGACGACGAGGCGCTGGGCGTCGTTGCGGGGCAGCCCGCGCGTCATGAGGTAGTACATCTGCTCGGCGTCCACCGTACCGACGGTCGCCCCGTGCGTGCAACGCACGTCGTTGGCCAGGATCTCCAGGCCCGGGATGCTGTCCGCGCGCGCCGTCCCCGACAGCAGCAGGTTGCGGTTGGCCTGGTAGGCGTCGGTGCGCTGCGCTCCGGCCGCCACCTGGATCATGCCCTGGTAGACGCTGCGGGACCGGTCCTTGAGCGCGCTCCGGATGTGCAGGTCGCTGGTGGTCTGCTCGGCCAGGTGCTTCTGCAGGGTGTGCAGGTCGAAGTGCTGGCGCTGGTCGCCGAACATGAAGCCGTGCACGTAGGCCTTCGCTCCCGCTCCCACGAGCTGGAAGTAGGAGTTGGTCTTGGTCATCCTGCCACCCAGGAAGGTCTGGATCCACTGCAGCTCGCCGCCGCGCTCGATGCGCGCGCGCTGGTTCGAGTAGTGGAAGACGTTCCGGCCCCAGTCCTGGAGATGGCCGTAGACCAGCTTCGCGTCCTCGCCGACGAACACCTCCGTGCCGCCGCTGAAGAACGCGGGGCCCTCCGCCGTCTCGGAGAGGCACTCCTCGAGCACCGTGGCGCTCGCGCCGCGGCCCAGCACGATGACCGTCGCCGGCGCACCGGCGACGCCCGCGCCGTCCAGCCACTGGACGAGGCGGATCGGCAGCCCGGCCCGGACGCCGTCCGGCACCCAGACGAACGCGCCGCCCGCGCGCATCGCCTGGTGCAGCGCGGCGTAGCGGTCGAGGTCGGTCTCGATGAGCGCATGGAGCCGGCCCTGGAGCTTGTCGGCGTGCTCGCGCAGCGCGCGCTCCATCGAGCAGACGATCACGCCCTGCTTCGCCAGCGCCGGGTGCGTCCGTTCCAGCACCACCTCGCTGTTGCGCTGGACCAGCAGACCGAGGTTCGACGCCTCCCCCGCCAGACGCGCGATCACGGCGGGCGGCAGGTCGTCCACGTCGCGGGCCTTCAAGCCCGGCGCGAACGGGTCCAGCTCACCCAGCGTGAGCGCGCCGAAATCGGTGCGCCGCCACAGTTCGAGCCGCCGGTCCGGGAACGCCAGCCGCGCCGCGATCCCGGCCGCCGCCCGCCGCTGCTCCAGAGCCCAGTCCGGCTCGTTCGCGCGCACGGCGCGCTCCAGCGCCAGCGCGGGCCAGGCGTCGAACCCGCCCTCCACCGGCCTCGTCGGGGTCCGCGTGTCGGCCGTCATCCTACCGAGCCCTCCATCTGGAGCTGGATGAGGCGGTTCATCTCGACCGCGTACTCCATCGGCAGCTCCTTCACGACCGGCTCGATGAAGCCGGCGACGATCATCGCCGCCGCCTCGTCCTTGGGCACGCCGCGGCTCGTCAGGTAGAAGAGCTGTTCGTCGCCGATCTTCGAGACCGTCGCCTCGTGGCCGATCGAGACCTGGTCCTCCTCGATCTCCATGGTCGGGTAGGTGTCCGAGCGCGAGGTCTCGTCCAGGATCAGCGCGTCGCAGTTCACCGTGCTGCGGCAGTCCACCGCGCCCTTGACGACCTTCACGAGCCCGCGGTAGCCGGCCCGCCCGCCGTCCTTGCTGATGGACTTCGAGACGATCTTGCTGGTGGTGTTGGGCGCGGCGTGCACCGCCTTCGCCCCCGCGTCCTGGTGCTGGCCCTTCCCCGCGAAGGCGATCGAGAGCACCTCGCCGTGCGCCCCCGGCTCCATCAGGTAGATCGCGGGGTACTTCATCGTGAGCTTGCTGTTGTGCACCACGAAGCCGTTGGCCACGAAGTTGTGCGTCCCTTCGATCTCGATGTCCCAGGTGTCCTGGACGTCGAGCATCTCGATGGCCGAGACGCGGCTGAAGTACACAGGCTGCTCGAGGCGACCCTCACCGAAGTAGAGGAAGTAGTGCGTGTACTCCTTCTCCTCTTTCCCGAGGGGCTTCCTCTCGACGCGGCTCCAACGGCTGATCTTGCGCGGATCGAGGCCGCAGGCGATGGCCAGGGCCTTCACATCCTCCAGCAGAGGGCGATTGACGCTCGTGATGGAGATGTTCTTGTGATTCGCGCGGAAGTGCCCGTCCGCGGCGACGTAGCCCTCGATGAACGCGAGCCGCTGCTCGCGGGGGAGCTGATACACCCACGCCGGCACGCGCTTCTCATGCGCCCTGCCAGCGAAGCCGAGGTGCATCAACCAGTCTCTCAGCAGCACCGAGTTGACCCGGATCACGCCCCGGCGAACCTCGAGGTCGACGCCAAAGAGTGCGGCCAGCGATTCCAGGACCCGGGTGTGCGACTTGTCCGCGGGCGGCACAGCGAAGTACACACGGTTGCGCTCCGCATACCCATCGCCCACGTAGACACCCAGGAGCCACATCAACTCCTCGGTGCTCGATTCGGGCAGCGTGACCGGCTTCGTTCCGTGGTTCGGGATCGGTTCGAACGCCTTCGCCTTGCCGTGGTCCGGCAGGGTCCCGGAAATCGCCACCAGGTCCTTCGTGGTCAACTCGTCGAGTTGCTTCCAGGCCAGCGCGACGTGTTTGCCCTGCTTGGTGAGGGCCAGGAATGGGTGGTTGGCCGTGGCCCTGACCTCCCGGTGGTTCTCGGTGCGCAGCAGGTACACCTGCTGCCGCCCGCTGAAACGCTTGGCCAGCACCGGACGGCGCTGCCACTGCATGTCATCTCCAAGTGAATAGACCATCGCGCCCGGCTCGATCCGCTCGATCGGCACGACGTCGTTGTTCACCAACACGCCGGAGTCCCCGGTCAGGCACCCCAGATTCCCGTCGACCCACTCCATGGTCGCGTCACGGTAGGCGGCGGCGCGCTTGGTCACCAGGTTGTAGACGTTGTTCGACCAGTTCTGGATGGTCGTGTAGCGGCAGCGCCCGCCGGCCTTGACGATGATCTCGACCACCGCCGAGTGCAGCGAGTCGCTCGAGTAGGTGGGCGCGGTGCAACCCTCGACGTAGTGCACGTAGGCGCCCTCGTCCACGATGATGAGCGTGCGCTCGAACTGGCCCATGTCCCTGGTGTTGATGCGGAAGTAGGCCTGCAGCGGGACGTCCACGCGCACGCCCTTCGGCACGTAGATGAACGAGCCGCCCGACCAGACCGCGGAGTTGAGCGCCGCGAACTTGTTGTCGGTCGGCGGGATCACCGTGCCGAAGTACTGCCTGAACAGCTCCTCGTGGTCGCGCAGCGCGTGGTCGGTCGAGAGGAACAGCACGCCCAGCTTCTCGAGGTTCTCCTTGATCTTGTGGTAGACCACCTCGGAGTCGTACTGCGCGCCGACGCCCGAGAGGAACTTCTGCTCGGCCTCGGGGATGCCCAGCCGGTCGAAGGTGCGCTTCATGTCGGCCGGCACGTCCTCCCAGGACTTGGCCTCCTGCTCGGTCGGCTTGACGTAGTAGTAGATGTCGTCGAAATCGATCTGCGAGAGGTCGCCGCCCCAGCGGGGCAGGGGCTTCCTGCGGTAGGTCTCCAGCGCCTTGAGCCGGAACTCCAGCATCCAGGCCGGCTCGCCCTTCATCAGCGAGATCCCCCTGACGATCTCGGGGTCGAGGCCCTTGCGCGCCTTGAAGACGAACTGGTCGGCATCGTGGAAGCCGTACTTCTCCGTGTAGCTGTCGCGGATGCCTCCGGTGGGGCTCTCCGAAGCGGTCATCGCGTCGCCGACTCCTTCCCTTCGCGGACGAAGTCGTAGCCGCGGCTCTCCAGCTCGAGCGCCAGCTCCGGGCCGCCCGACAGCGTGATGCGTCCGTCCAGCAGGACGTGGACGAAGTGCGGCTTGATGTAGTCCAGGATGCGCTGGTAGTGCGTGATCACCAGCACGCCGAGGTCCGGCCCCGAGAGGGCGTTCACGCCCTCGGAGACGATGCGCAGCGCGTCGATGTCGAGCCCCGAGTCGGTCTCGTCCATGATGGCGATCTCGGGCTTGAGCATCGCCATCTGCAGGATCTCGGTGCGCTTCTTCTCGCCGCCCGAGAAGCCGTCGTTCAGGTAGCGCAGGGCGAACGATTCGTCCATCTTGAGCAGCGCCATGTGCTCGCGAAGCAGCGCGCGGAACTCCTTGGGGGCGATGCCGCGCTTCGCGGGCATGGAGCCGTCCGTGGCGGCCGTGCGCGGAGCGAGCCGCGCGTTGAGCGCGGTGCGCAGGAAGTTGGAGACCGTCACGCCGGGGATCGCGACCGGGTACTGGAAGGCCAGGAACAGTCCGGCGCGCGAGCGCGCGTCGGACTCCAGTCCGAGGAGGCTCTCGCCCTTGAAGAGGATGTCGCCGCCGGTCACTTCGTAGCGCGGGTGTCCCATGAGCGTGTTCGCGAGCGTGCTCTTGCCCGAGCCGTTCGGCCCCATCAGGGCGTGCACCTCGCCCTTGCGCACCTCGAGGCTCAGGCCCTTGAGGATCTCCTTGCCCTCCACCGCGACGTGGAGGTCCTTCACGACGAGATCGGCTGTCTGGCTCATGTCCGGCCCTGCTCCTTCTTCGTTCAGGCCGCTCGCGGCCCGGGTCTTCACTGGATCTCTTCGACGCTCACGAACACCGGGTGCGAGCGTCGCGGGCCGCGGCCCGGCGACGCGCTCTTCAATCCGGCCACCAGCGCCGGCGCCTGCTCCATCCCGTGGTCCTGCTGGCAGCCCACGCAACCCTTGGCCGTCGAGGCCGGGGCCGCGCAGACGCGGCAGGCTTCGAGGTACGAGAGCCCGGCGGCCAGCTCGTGCTCGAGCTGCCGGGAGCGCCGCACCGCTTCACGCGTGTCCTCCAGCTTGCGCTTGAACAGCGAGCGCAATTGGTCCATGGCCTCGGGGCCCAGCCCCGCGTCCCACCAGGCGTGGACCAGCTCGCGCATCTCCTGCAGCGAGAAGCCCATGCCGTTGAAGAGCTCGATCCAGCGCACGCGCTCGGCCGCGCTCGGCTCGTAGAGGCGGAAGCCGCCACTGGTGCGCGAAGCGGGCTGGAGGAGTCCAAGCTCCTCGTACAGGTGGATGGCCCGGACGGTCTTGCCCGTCAATCGGGCCAGATCACCGATGCGCAGGAGCCTGGGTGCTCGGGTCAGGTTGGTCGTCATCAGTCACACCCTTACGTACGCGTTAGATTCGACTCGCAAAGTAAATGATTCAAAAGGATATTTCAATCCTGGAACCCGTGGGTGGCGATGGGTCAGGCAGCCAGGCTCCCGAGACCAAATCTGGTCTCAATCTTGCCCGGCAAGCACCTCCGGCACCGGTGAGCACCGCTCAAACCCGTCGTCGTCCGTGGCGGATCAGACCGCCCGCCGGTCGAGCTTCACGCCGTGGGCCGTGAGCCCGTCGAGCATGTGGCGGTACGCCCGCGGGTCGCGGGCCACGCGCTCGAGCGGCTGCACCCCCGGCGGCGGCACGAGCCCGCCCGCCACCATCTGCGCCGTGACCGCGGTCGTGAACGCCGTGGTCCGGGCCATGGCCGTCAGGCCCGTGGCCGGGTCGTAGCGGTCCACCAGCGTGATCCGCTCCCCGCCGTCCGCCCAGCGCATGCGCACCAGCAGCACCACGAGGTCCAGCGGCGGGTCGAGCGTGCAGCGCGCGCGCAGCTCCTCGGCCAGCCTCCCGGCCGCGACCAGCGGCTTCACCGCCTCGGCGTGGCCCGGCCAGCGCAGCGTCTTCTCTCCCATCTCCGCCACGCCCGGCAGCGTGTCCATGAGCGAGCGCAGTCCGTCGCTGTAGAAGGCCTCCATCTCGCCCACGCCCTCGACCGGCACGCGTTCCATGCCGCTGAAGACCGGTACGGCCACCTGCCGTCCGCCCTGCACGATGCGCGCGGGACGCACGTACTCCTCCAGCAGGTCGTCCAGCGACCAGGTCACGCAATAGCCGTAGGGCTGCGAGCGGTCCTGCGCCACGCCACCCACCAGGATGACCAGCTCCTGCGGGGCGCCGCGCCGTGCGTACGCCTCGCCCGCCACCAGGTTCGAGATGCCCGGCGCCAGCCCCGCGTCCGGGACGATGGTCACGCCCGCCGCGCGCGCCTCGCCGTCCAGCCCGAGCGCGTCCTCGCCGCAGAAGGAGACGTCCACCAGGTTGCGCTTCGCCTCGATCGCGGCCCTCATGGCGGCGAAACCGTAGCGCGAGGGCAGCGCCCCCACCGCGAAGTCGTGCTCACCCATCAGGCGCACGACGGTCTCGGACGCCGAGCAGTCCGCCTGGCGCCAGACCAGGTTCGCGAGCGCGGGCAACCGCGGGTCGCGCACGTCGGCGACCGTGACGCGGGCCCGCGGCAGACGGGTGGCGAGATCGACGGCGATGACGCGCCCCTGCGCGCCTCCGCCCAGGACGAGGATCTTCATGGCTGCAGCCCTCCTGTGCTCGACGGGCGGATGGCCCGCTCCTGGGTCCTGCAGGGCGGCGTCCTCCCCCCGAAACACGGCAAGTTAGCAGAGAAGGCCGAGCCCCGCCCGCGCGCTTCCAAAGGCCCTGACACTCTGACAGAATGGGGACCATCTTGGCTGGTCGGGCAGAAGAACCACGCCCCGACGGGCCCGGCTGGTGGAGGTGGGTCGGCGGACAACCACCTCCGCCGAAATACATTCAGTCACGGGAATTAGGCTTCGCTCCGCAGGATACGGCCCGCCCTGCTCCCGCGCCGGGTGTCCGCGTTCCGGGCCGCCCGCCGGACAGGCCGGTTCGCGGGTCTGTGGCGCCGGTCGGCACAAGTGCTGCATGATGTCCGCCAACCGCTGCCGCGCACTGTGGTTGCACCACTCGAACGGCTCAGGAGAAAGGTCGCCCATGCTCATCGGAGTCCCGCGAGAAGTCGCTCCCGGCGAGACCCGTGTCGCCGTCGTCCCCGAGACCGCAGGCAAGCTGGTGAAGGCCGGCCTGCAGGTCCTGGTGGAGACCGGCGCCGGGGTTCGCGCCCATTTCACCGACGAGGCGTATCGCGCCGCGGGGGCCAGCATCGCCCCGGACGCGCGCGAGGTCTTCACGAAGGCCGACGTGGTGCTCAAGGTGCAGGAGCCCATGCAGAGCCCGGCGCTCGGCGCGCACGAGGCGGACGTGATCCGCGAGGGTGCGGTGTACGTCTCGTTCCTGGGACGCGATCCCGAGAGCGAGGCCGCGAAGAAGCTCAAGGCCCGCAAGGTCACCGCGCTCTCGATGGAGATGGTGCCGCGCACCTCCCGCGCGCAGAAGATGGATGCGCTGTCGTCCATGGCCTCGGTCGCCGGCTACAAGGCCTCGTTGATCGGCGCCCTGCGGCTCGGCAAGTTCTTCCAGCTCATGATGACCGCCGCCGGCACCATCGCGCCCTCGCGGGTGTTCGTGTTCGGCGCGGGCGTGGCGGGCCTGCAGGCCATCGCCACCTGCCGCCGCCTCGGCGCCGTCGTCGAGGCCACCGACATCCGTCCCGCGGTGAAGGAGGAGGTGCAGAGCCTGGGCGCCACCTTCGTGGGCGCCGAGCTGCTCGACGCGTCCATGGTGGCCGCGGGCGGCTACGCCAAGGAGCTGACCCCCGAGCAGCGCGAGAAGCAGCGCCAGATCGTCGCCGAGCGCGTGAAGCAGGCCGACCTGGTGATCTGCACGGCCGCGGTCCCCGGACGGAAGGCGCCGGTGCTGGTCACGGCGCAGATGGTCAGGGACATGAAGCCCGGCTCGGTGATCGTGGACATGGCGGCCGAGACCGGCGGCAACTGCGAGCTGACCAAGGCCGGTGTCGAGACCGTCGAGCACGACGTCATCATCCTGGGCCCGGTCAACCTGCCGGCCCAGCTGCCGCTGCACGCCAGCCAGATGTACTCGCGCAACCTGCACGCGCTGGTCATGAACTTCGTGAACAAGGAAGGCCAGCTCAATCTCGACTTCTCGGACGACATCAACCGCGACTCTTGCCTGGTCAAGGGGCCGGCCGTGAAGGAAGCGGCGGCGACGGAGAAGGCGTCATGACCGAAGCCACGCTGATCCTGTACTCGATCTACATCTTCATGCTCGCGGTGTTCGTGGGCTTCGAGGTCATCTCGAAGGTGCCGGTGCAGCTGCACACGCCGCTCATGTCCGGCACGAACGCCATCCACGGCATCGTCATGCTGGGCGGCATGCTGGTGCTCGCCAAGGCCGACACCGCGCTGCTCACGTGGCTCGGGTTCGCGGCGGTGGTGCTGGGCGCGATGAACCTGTTCGGCGGGTTCGTGGTGACCGACCGCATGCTCGAGATGTTCAAGACCAAGAAGCCCGCCGGGAGGAAGGCATGAACCCGAAACTCCTCTCCGACGTCGCCTACCTCACTTCGGCGATCCTCTTCATCATCGGCCTGAAGTTCCTCAGCCATCCCAAGCGGGCGCGGCGCGGCAACCAGATGGCCGCCATCGGCATGCTGTTCGCCATCGTCGCGTCGTTCATCTTCATCTGGGGCGGCGGCGTCCAGGAGCTGTCGACCCGGAACGGCGTACTCATCATCGTCGGCATCCTGGTGGGCGGCCTGGCTGGCACGCTCGGCGCGCGCATCGTCGCGATGACCGACATGCCGCAGATGGTGGCGCTGCTCAACGGCTGCGGCGGCGGCGCCGCGGCCCTCATCTCGACCGTCGAGTTCGCGAACTTCGCGTCCGGCCGGGGCGAGAGCGATCCGCTCGCCTTCGGGGCCACGCTGTTCGGCGCCGTCATCGGCTCCCTGTCGTTCTGGGGCTCGCTGATGGCGTTCGGCAAGCTGAGCGGATTCATGGAGCACGCCATCACCTCGGCGTTCCAGAAGTTCGTCACGGTGGTCGTCTTCCTCGCCGTGATCGCGACGATCGTCTGGATCAGCGTGGGCGGTGGTGTCGTCGCCTTCTACACCCTGCTCGGCGTCTCGCTCCTGTTCTCGATCCTGATGGTCGTGCCCATCGGCGGCGCCGACATGCCGGTGGTCATCTCGCTGCTGAACTCGTGCACCGGTCTCGCGGTGGCGGCCACCGGCTTCGCACTGCGGGAGCCTGCGCTGATCATCAGCGGAACACTGGTGGGCGCGTCGGGCACGCTGCTCACGCTGCTCATGTGCAAGGCCATGAACCGCTCCATCACCAACGTGCTCTTCGCCGGCGTCGGCTCGGCACCGGCGGCCACCCCGGGCGCCACAGGCCCGAAGGGCCCCGCGCAGACCGCCCGCGAGATCTCGGCCGACGACCTGGCCATGCTGCTGGCCAACATCCAGTCGCTGATCGTCATCCCGGGTTACGGCATGGCCGTGGCGCAGGCACAGCACGTCACGCGCGAGCTGGCGGACATGCTGACGGCGAAGGGCGTGGACGTGAAGTACGCGGTGCACCCGGTGGCCGGCCGCATGCCCGGTCACATGAACGTGCTGCTGGCCGAGGCCAACGTCCCGTACGAGCAGCTCTTCGACCTCGACCAGATCAACCCGGAGTTCGAGCGCTGCGACGTGGCGCTGGTGATCGGCGCCAACGACGTGGTGAACCCCTGCGCTCGCTACGACAAGGCCAGCCCGATCTACGGCATGCCCATCCTGGACGCCGACAAGGCCAAGAACATCATCGTGGTGAAGCGTAGCCTCAAGCCGGGCTTCGCCGGCATCGACAACGAGATCTACTTCAATCCGAAGACCTACATGTTCTTCGGCGACGCCAAGAACGCGATCCAGAAACTGGTGGAGGCGGTCAAGGCGGGCGACTAGCCGCTTTCCTCGCGGCCCTTGCCGGTCGTGGACGGGCGGGACGCAAGTCCCGCCCGTTCCGCGTCCCGGGGCCCGCCACCGCAGGCCCGCTTTCGGGGCTGACACCGGACGGAGGCGGTCCTAGACTGGTGTGCGGGAGGGGCGTCCCGCCCCACCCGCAGCCAGACGAAGGAGGCCTTCATGCCCTCCATCGACAGCATCCTCGACCGGCAGGTCCGGAGGTGGGAATCGGAGAAGTCCGCCCACGTCCACGAGCCCGGCTCGCGCGACCGGCCCGGAGCGACCGCCCAGCCCATCCTCACCGTCTCGCGCCAGCGCGGCAGCGGCGGCGCCCTCCTCGCGGAGCGGCTCGCCGGGCGCTTCGGCTACACGCTGCTCCACCGCGACCTGATCGACCGCATCTGCGAGTCCTCGGGCTACAAGCGCCGCATCGTCGAATTGCTCGACGGGCACTCCCGTTCGCAGCTGCAGCTCTGGTTCGAGTCGGTGCTGCAGGGCGCCTACGTGGACGCCGGCGACTACCTCAAGGCCCTGCTCGAGGTCATCTACTCGATCTCGCAGCTCGGCGGCGTGGTCGTGGTGGGCCGCGGCGCCAACTTCATCCTCGGGCACGAGCGCGGCTTCCACATCCGGGTGGTGGCTCCGCGCGAGGTGCGCGTCAGGAACCTCGTGGAGCGCGAGAGGCTCGCCGAGCGCGACGCCCTGCGGGAGATCGAGAAGAGCGACCACGAGCGGAGCGATTGGATCCGCAAGGCCTGCGGGCGCTCGATCGACGACCCGCTGGGCTACGACCTGGTCATCAACCACCTCTCGATCTCGATGGAGTCGGCCACGAGCCTGGTGGCCGCGGCCGCGCAGGAGAAGTTCGAGAAGCTGAGGGCCGGGAGTCAAGGACTTGCCTGACTTGAACAGGCGGGGCGCGCCTGCCAGCGTCTGCCCGCGGAGCGTCTTCCCTGCGCTGGGCCCCTGAGGTAGTCCGGTAATTGTCCGACAGGGGCGCCTGAGAAGGCGCCTGGTCTGCGTTCTCCGCGAGCCGCGCGGGCGGGCGGCTCCTTCGGGTCAAGAACGGGGTTCCAGCGGCGGGGAGAATCGGCGACAATCGCCCCGAATCACGCCACCCTGGGCCGCGCGGTGGAATCGCGACGCCCCGCCGGACCACCCTCACGCCCTGACCGGGAGAACCGCATGACGCCCAGCCGCTGGTCCCCCGTCGTGCTCGCGGCCGCGCTGCTCTGCCCTGCCCCCGCCGAGGCCGCCATGCCCGCGGCGCTCGACTCGCTGGTCGCCGCCGAGCGCGCCTTCGCCGGGATGTCGGTCGAGCAGGGCGTGCGCAACGCCTTCCTCGAGTACCTCGCCGGGGACGGCGTCATCTTCAGCCCGCTGGCGACCAACGGCCGGCAGGCCTGGGAGTCACGTGCCCCGGTCGCCGCCACGCTGACGTGGGAGCCGGTCTTCGCGGAGGTCTCCGCGGCGGGCGACCTCGGGTACACGACCGGGCCCTGGGAGTTGAGGCCGAACGATTCGCAGCGCCCCACCGGCTACGGGCACTACGTCTCGGTCTGGCAGAAGCAGGCCGACGGGGCGTGGCGCGTGGCCGTGGACATCGGCATCACCCACGCGCAGCCCATGCGCGGCCTCGGGAACGTGGACTTCACCCCGGGCCCGCTCCACGTGGCGCCCCGGCGCAGGGCGGGCCCGATCGACCTCGCGGCGCTCGACCTGGCGTGGACCCGGGACGCGCGCGCGAAGGGCTCGGCGGCGGCCTTCGCGCGCCGGGCCGCGCCCGACGTGCGCTTCTGCCGCGACCTCGTGGCCCCGGTGCTGGGCCTGCGCGGCGCGCGCGAGATGATGCTGGCCATCCCGGGCGTCACACTCTGGAATCCTCAGGCGCAGAAGGTCGCGCGCTCGGGTGACCTGGGCTGCACCTACGGGATCGTCGAGCGCCGGGGCCTGGGCGGCACCGCGCCCGACTCGAGCGTCTATCTCCACGTCTGGCGCCGGAACGCCGACGGCAGGTGGAAGGTAGCGCTCGCGCTGGAGAACGCGCTGCCCGGGAGCGAGAGGAAGTAGCGACTGCTACCCGATCCGCCCCATCTCGATCGCGTGCGTGGGCAGCGAGCCGGGCGAGGGGCGTGCCGCGCGCGCGAGGAACCGTCCGGCGCCGCGCTCGACGTCGAGCCTGCCGCCGGCGAAGCAGACGCGCCCGTTCACGATGACGTGGGTCGGGCTCCCCTTCACGGCGAAGCCCTCGTAGGGGTTGCGGTCGCACTTCGAGTGGTGGGTCTTCGCGCTGCGCACCGACGTGCCGGCTCGGGTCGTAGAGCACCAGGTCGGCGTCGCTGCCGACCGCGATCTCGCCCTTGCGCGGGTAGAGCCCGAAGATGCGGGCCGGGTTCGTGCTGCCGAGCGCCACCATGCGCTGCAGGTCGAAGCGGCCCTCGCACACGCCGTAGGTGTAGAGCAGCTGGAGCCGGTCCTCGATCCCCGGCAGGCCGCCCGGGATCCTCGTGAAATCGTCCCGGCCCAGGCGTCTCTGCTCCATGGTGAACGGGCAGTGGTCGGTGCCGACCGTGTCCAGCACGCCGCCGGCCAGCCCGCTTCCACAGCGCCTCGTGGTGGCCGCGGCCCGCCGGGCGGATGGGCGGGCTGCAGACGTAGGCCGCAGCTTCGAAATCCGGCTTCGCGAACACGGTGTCGTCGAGCAGCAGGTACTGCGGGCAGGTTTCGCCGTAGCAGCGCTCCCCCGCGGCGCGCGCGCGCGCCAGGGCCTCGACCGCCTCGCGGCAGGTCATGTGCACGATGTAGACCTCGGTGCCGTGGAGCTTCGCCAGCACCAGCGCGCGGTGCGTGGCCTCGCCCTCGAGGCAGCTCGGCCGCGAGACCGGGTGGAACTCCGGACCGAGGTCGCCCCGGGCGCGCAGATCCTGCTGGAGCGCGGCCACCGCGTCGCCGTTCTCGGCGTGCACCAGCACCACCGCGCCCAGCCTCGCGGCGTGCTTCATGACCTGGTAGAGCTCGCCGTCGTCCACCATCAGGGTGCCCTTGTAGGCCATGAGCACCTTGAACGAGGGAATGCCGTGCTCGGCGACCACCGCGCGCATCTCGCCGGCGGTCCGTTCGTCCCAGCCCGTGATGCCCATGTGGAACGTGTAGTCGGCGACCGAGCCCTTCGCCTGCTCGCGCCGGGTGCGCAGCGCCTCGAGCAGGGACTGGCCGCGGTCCGGCACCACGAAGTCCACGATGGTGGTGGTGCCGCCGGCCACGCCGGAGGCCGTGCCGGTCTCGAAGTCGTCGGCCGAGACGGTGCCACCGACCGGCAGCGCCAGGTGCACATGCGGGTCCACGAAACCCGGGAAGACGAAGCGCCCCGAGGCGTCCAGCACCTCGTCCTTCGCGGAGCGCCGCTCGAGGTTCGGACCGATGGCGAGCACGCGGCCATCGTCCGCGTAGAGGTCGGCGACGTAGCGCTCCGTCGCGGTCACGATCTCGCCCTGCTTGATCAACAGGCCCATGACGCCTCCCCTCCCGGCGACTGCGCCCGGCGCTCCGTGCGGCGCGGCTCGGACGCCTGCCGCGGGCTACGGTACAGCATCCGCCCGTGGCGCACCGCCATCAAGAACTCCGGCGCGGCGAACCGGACCACGCAGGTCACCCGCCCCCCACCTTCCGCTTCACGTCCCGGAACAGAGCGCTCATGTGCTTCCAGGCGTAGCGTGCGTCGCGGCCACCGAGCCGCGCGAGCGGGACCCACTCGGCGCTGGCGGCATCGTCGGCGGCGCGGGGCACCCCCCTGCGCCAGCGGCCCAGGAAGTAGAAGTTCAGGGTCGGGATCCAGCCGAAACCCCTGAGGAAATAGCGGTCCCAGTAGATGCCGAGCGACTCGACGCGCCCGAGCGTGAGACCGGTCTCCTCCTCGAGCTCGCGCCGCGCGGCGCGCTCGATGCTCTCGTCGGCGTCCATGAAGCCACCCGGCACGTCGAGGCGGCCCCGGCGCGGCGCGTGCGCCCGGCGCAGGAGCAGCACGGCGTCGTCCTTGAGCACGACGAGGCCCGCGCACGGCCGCGGATAGTCGTAGATCAGGTAGCCGCAGCGCGCGCAGCCGATCTTGCGCGGGCGCCCGCCCGCGGTGCGGCGCACGGGGCGGCCGCAGCGCGCGCAGGGGAAGGCGGGGCCGCGGCCCCGCGGCCCGGTCCGGCCGCGCTTCGCAGCCACGGCGCTCACGGCGCGCTCACCGTGATGACCGCCGGCAGCGCCACGGGCGGCAACGGCGCGTCCCGCGGGGCGCGGCCGTGCTCCCACTGGCCGAAGCTGGCGTAGCGGAAGTGGGCGGTGCTCACCACCATCTCGGCCTCCAGTCCGCCGTCCATGGCCATCGCCTGCGACAGCTCCAGCGGCAGGGTCTTCAGCAACTGGGCGAAATCCCAGAGCGTGTAGCCGCCCTCGCTCGTCAGGACGACGATCCTCCCGCCGCGGTCCTCGGCAACCGCGGTGCGGCCCGCGACCTGGTCACTGTGCCGCACGCGCACCGTGCCGTCGCGGTCGAAGAGCATGAAGGACTGCGCGACCTCGTCCCAGCCGAGCGAATCGGGGCCGAGCCGCTCTCGCGACAGGTCCAGCACCCGGATGGCCGGGCCGCCGGCGCGGGGACCCGCCACCAGCACGGCCTTGAACGTGGGGTGGGCCCGGCGCGAGATGACCTTGCCTCCGCTCGCCAGCAGGCCCATGTACGAATAGTCGCCGTAGTACTGGCCCGCGTTGAAGACGGCGAGCGCGTCGGTGCGCCGCTGCCACTCCAGGATGTCCAGCGGCCGCGACTCGGGCTCGCGGGTGAAGTGGCGGACGCGGATGCGCACGCGCGACGGGTCCAGGCGCAACGCGGCGACGGTGGCCGAGCCGTGGCGGCAGTAGGGCTCGCCGCGCAGCGTCGCGAACTCCACGCCGGGCCGCAGCGTGCGCCAGTGCGGGCCACCAGCGCGCTGGGTGATGAGAAAGGCCCCGACCACGAGCGCGGCGAGCGCGCTCACCCGCGCTACGGGGAATCGCGAGCGCATCATGCGGACAGTGTGACGGCCGCCCGCGGACCCGTCAACGGCGGCCCGGCGGCCGGACCCACCGGCCGGGAGCACGATCGGGGGCGGGTTCGGATCGCGAGCGGTGCGAGGCCGGCATCCGGGGCCATTCCGCGAACACGGCTCGCGCCGACATCCTGTCGGCGCTCTTCGCCTACCGCATGTCGGCCGGACGGCTTCCTGCCGTCCGGCCGACCCGCGGACGTTCGCTCCATGGCCCCGGATGCCGGCCTCGCACGTGCCTGATCAGGCCCCGGAGGCGTACTTGCGCAGCGCCTCGCGCACGAGCAGCAGGTCACCGACGTTGTCCACGGTCACGAGACCGACGAGGCGCCCCTGCTCGAGCACGGGCACGACCGGGCAATCCTGTCCGCGCATGCGCGACACCACGCCCTCCAGGGGCTCGTCGGCGTCGGCACTGCACGGGTTGCGGCTCATGGCCTCCCCCACGGGCGCGTCCAGGCCCCGGCGTTCCAGCGCCGCGGCCAGCCCGGCGCGGGTCAACATCCCGCGCAGCATGGCGTCTTCCAGCACCGGGAAGTCCTGCTGGCTGCCGGTCATCAGATACTCGACCGCGCGACGCAGCGGCTCGCGCGCATCGAGGTACCGGAAGTCGGTGAGCATCGCGGCCCGCACGGGGAGCCCGGTGAGCGAGGTGCGGGTCTGGACCAGCGCGCGCTCCTCGCCCGCGGCGAGGAAGACGAACAGCGCCACGAACGCCAGCATCCAGTTGTTGAAGTAGAACAACCCGCCGACGCCGAGCAGCAGGGCCGCGCCCTGGCCGACGGCCGAGGCGATCTTCGTCGCCCGCAGGTAGGGCAGCCGCAGCGCCAGCAGCGCCCGCAGCACGCGCCCGCCATCCATCGGGAAGGCGGGGAAGAGGTTGAACAGCACCATCAGCACGTTGATCAGGAGCAGTCTCTCGATCAGACCGTCACCGAAGCGCGCGAAATCGGTCGGCCGCCCGGTGAGCGTCATGAGCATCACCAGCAGCGCCGCGATGATCACGTTCACCGCCGGGCCCGCAACGGCGACCAGCATCTCCTGCCCGGGCTTCTCCGGCATCCGCTCGAGACGCGCCACGCCGCCGATGGGCAGCAGCACGATGTCGCGCGTGGCGATGCCGAAGCGCCGCGCGGTCAGCGCATGGCCCAGCTCGTGCAGGACCACGCAGCAGAACACCAGCAGCAGCAGCGCCACCGCCGCGGCCGCCCGCATGACGTCCCCGGTGAGGAGGCCCTGGTTGACGGCGATCCAGCCGATGAAGAGCAGGAAGGTGACGTGCAGTTCGACGCGGATGCCGAACAGCCTGCCGAGGTTGACGGACCAGCGCATGAGTCGCCTCCGGGACATCCGCAGTCTTGCACAGGGCTCACGGCCCCCGCCAGCCACGCGGACGAGCGCGTGGGTACTCGGCCGGTCGCCGGGGCGTCGCGGTGCGGGCAGGGCCGGTGGGCGAGCGTGTCCGTTGCCTGGCCGTTCGCCAGCGCGTCGCGGCGCGGGCAGGGCCGGTGGGCGAGCGTATCCGTTACCTGGCCACCCACCAGCCCTGCCCGCACCGCGACGCCTCCGCCTCGTTCACCGCAATCCGTCAGGCCGCGCGGTCATCCTCGGCGGACTCGTCCTCGCCGGGCTCTTTGCCGGCATGGAAGTCCTCGGTGGGGAGGTCCTCGCCGCTGTCGAAGAAGCACGTCAGCGCATCGAGGTCGCGGTGTGCGTCCGCGTAGCCGGGGTTGATCCAGAGCGCGTGCCAGAGCAGCCGCAGGGCCATCTCCAGGCTCCCCACCTCGACGCAGGCCGAGCCGGCCTGGTGCCACAGCACCGGGTCGTGCGGCGAGCATGACAGCCCCCGCAGGGCGTACGAGAGAGCCTCCCGCTCCTCGCCATCGCGCAGGGCGCTCTCTGCCGCCTCGGCGAAGGCGCGCGCGGCCTCGGCGTTGGGCGCCGGGTCGAGTCCGGGAATGAGCAACTCGAGTTCGCCCATCACCAGCTTCAGGGTGTGGGCCACATAGGGCTCGAGGCCCATGGATTTGCGCGTGAGCACGCGATCGGCCAGGTGGGCCAGCGCCCGCGTCACGTCGTTCAGGGTTGGTCGCGGCGAATCCGTCACGGCAGGTCTCCAGGGGACCGGAGCCGCGCCTGCCGCTCGTTGGTCGTCGCTGGACCCACCCTTCGGTGGGCACCCAGCAGGGCGCAGGCGCGGAATGCTCACGGTCCTGCACCGGGTATCGGCACAAACGCAACGGACTTGATGGACTTTGAGGAAGGAGCGGAAAGAGCGCGCTCAGTGCCGCGAGAAACGGGGTTCCACGACCCGCAGGAACTGCTCGAGCACGTTCCCCGAGACCCGCCGCCGGTACTCCCGGTCCGAGCGGATGTCGTCGATGGGCGCGATGTCCTCGAGCAGCGCCGCGCGCGCCGCGGCCGCCGCCGTGGCGGAAGGCCGGACCCCGAGCAGGACCCGCTCGGCGCCGCGCGCGCGGAGCGTGACGGGCGCCACGCTGCCGAGCGCCACGCGCGCGAGGTCCACCCGGCCGTCGCGTCCCAGGCGCAGCAGGCCGGCGAGGACGACCTTCGAGATGCTCTGCGCGCGGCGCGTCCCCACCTTGCGGAAGAACTGCTTCGCGCGCGCGGGCGCCGGCGGCAGGCTCACCCCGACGATCAACTCGTCGGGCTCGAGTGCGAGGTCGCGGTAGCCGCGGAAGAGCGCCGTGAAGGGCACCTCGCGCGTGCCTCGCACCGAGCGCGCGTGCACCACGGCCTCGAGCGCCAGGAGCACGGGCAGCGAGTCGCCGGCCGGCGAGGCGTTGGCGATGTTGCCGCCCAGCGTCCCGCGGTTCTGGATCTGCCAGGCGCCGATCTCCGCGGCCGCGGCCGCGAGCGCGGGGTAGCGCCGCCGCACGATCGCGTCGCTCGCGGATCTCGCTGAAGGTGGTCAGCGCGCCGAGGACCAGCCGGCCACCCTGCTCGCGCACACCCCGCAATTCGCGCAGGCCCCACAGGTCGAGGAAGCGCCGCCCGGGCACCACACCCGAGTTGAGCGTGACGAAGAGGTCGGTGCCGCCGGCAAGCGGCACGAGCCGTCCGCCGGCGAGCGAGTCGTGCAGCAGCTTCAGCGCGTGAGCGAGGTCGCGCGGGCGCGCGACGTCGAGCGTGGAGAGCGCCGCCCTCATCGCCCGGCCTGCTCCCTGCCGCGGATGGTCTTCGCCTTTCCCTTCGCCTTTCCCTTCGCCTTCCCCTTCGTCTTCGCCGGCTTCGCCTTCGCGCGCGCCGCCGGCCTCGCCGCGCGGGCGGGCCGCTTGCGGGCGGAGCCCTTCGCCTCCCGCGCCGCGGTTCTCACGGCGTTCACGATCATCTGATAGCCGGTGCAGCGGCAGAGGTTCCCGGCCAGCGCCACCCGCACCTCTTCGTCGCCGGGCACGCGGCCCTTTGCGCGCTGGAGCAGCGCGTGGGCGGTCACCAGGATGCCGGGCGTGCAGATGCCGCACTGGGTGCCGCCGCGCTCGACGAACGCGCGCTGGAGCACGGAGAGCGCGGGGCCCTTCGCGAGGCCCTCGACCGTCACGATCTTCACGCCCCTGGCCTGCGACGCGGGCACCAGGCAGGAGTTCACGGGAACGCCGTCCATGAGCACCGTGCAGGCCCCGCACTCGCCCTCGCCGCAGCCCTCCTTGGTGCCGGTCAGGCCACAGTCCTCGCGCAGCACGTCCAGCAGCCGCTTCATGGGCGGCACGCGCACGCGCCGTCTCTTCCCGTTGACCGTGAGGTCCAGCGTCAGGACCGTGCTCATGGCTTCTCCAGTCGCCCGAACAGCGCGCGGAGCAGCCGCTCGGGGGTGACCGGGATCTCGTCCACGCGCGCGCCGGTGGCGTGCGCGATGGCGGCCACGACCGCTCCGGCCGGGACGTCCATGGGCAGCTCACCCACGCCCTTCGCGCCAAATGGCCCGCCCGGGTATGGGTTCTCGATGATCATCACGTCGAACGGCGGCGCGTCCACGGCCGTCGGGATGATGTAGTTCGTGAGCTGGTGGTTCCAGATGCGCCCGTCCTTCCAGCGCACCTCCTCGAGCAGCGCGTAGCCCAGGCCCTGGAGCGTTCCGCCTTCGATCTGTCCGACGCACAGCAGCGGGTGGATGGCCTTGCCGATGTCCTGCGCGGTGGTGACGCGGAGCACGCGCACCTCGCCGGTGTCGAGGTCGACCTCGACCTCGACCGTGATGGCCGCGTACGAGAAGCAGGGGTAGGCGTCGCCCTCGTAGGTGTCCTCGTCCCAGACGATGTGGGGCGGCTTCTGGTACCGCCGCTCGACGCGCAACGGCCCGCGCTCGGCAAGGAAGCGGCGCGCGACGCGCTGGAAGTCCGCGCCGCCGTCGATCGCGCGCTCGGCGAACAACTCGAGCCGCTCGCGCATCCCCCGCGCGCAGTCCTCGAGCAACCCGCCCACCACCATCGTGGTGCGAGAGGCCACGGTCGGGCCGCTGTCCGGCACCATGCCGGTGTCCGGCGTCTGGACCAGCACCAGCCCGGGCGGCACACCCAGCCGCTCCGCCACCATCTGCGTGAACACGGTGATGGCGCCCTGTCCGATCTCGGTGCTGGCGGCCAGCACGCGCGGGCGGCCCCCGGGCGCCAACTCGAGCGCGGCGAGCGACCGGAGCCTGACCTCGCCGCTGCCGGTGAAGCCCGCCCCGTGCCAGCCGAGCGCCAGCCCGATGCCGCGCCGCAGCCGGCGTCCGCCGGGCGCGAACCGGCCCGCGCGCTCGGCGCGCTCCGCGGCCGCGTTCTCGCGCTCGTAGCGGCGGCGCTTCCCGGCCCAACCCGCGCGCAGGACGGTGCGGTCGAGTACCTCGACCGCGCTGACGCTCTCGCGCAGGACCTGTCCGGTCGGCGTCACATCGCCCAGGACGTAGGCGTTGCGGCGGCGCAGGACGAACGGGTCGAGCCCCAGTTCGGCGGCGGCGCGGTCCATGTGGCTCTCCATCGCGTACACGGTCTGCGGCACGCCGAAGCCGCGGAAAGCCCCGTTGGGCGGCGTATTGGTCGCCACGCAGCGCGCACGGATCCTCACGCTGGGGCAGCGGTAGGGCCCGGCCGCGTGGAGCGCGCCCCGCGAGAGCACCACCGGCGAGAGCGTCACGTAGGCGCCGCCGTCCATCACCGCATCCACGTCGGTCGCCACCAGGGTGCCGTCGCGCTTGTGCCCGGTGCGCACGCGGATGATGGCGGGGTGGCGCTTGGTGGTGGAGGCGATGTCCTCCAGGCGGTCGTAGACGAGCTTCACCGGCCGGCCGCTCTTCCAGGCCAGCAGCGCCGCGTGCCCGCCGATCACGGAGGGGTAGTCCTCCTTGCCGCCGAATCCCCCGCCGGTGACCGTCTGGATCACGCGGATCTTCTCCGGCGGCAGCCCGAACATGCGCTGCAGCGCATGATGCACGAAGTAGGGGCACTGCATCGAGCCGCGCACGACGATGCCGCCCTCGGCGGTGCGTTCGCCGATCATGCCGTTGTTCTCGATGTAGAGCTGCTCCTGGTGGCCGCAGCGGTAGACCCCTTCGACCACGACGTCGGCGGCCGCGAAGCCCGCCGCGAGGTCGCCACGCGCGATGTCGTACTCCTTGAAGACGTTGTCCTCGCCGTGGATCTTCACCCGCGCCGCGAGCGCGTCCTCGATCGAGAGCACGGCATCGAGCGGCTCCACCTCGACGCGCACGGCGGCAAGGGCGGCCTCGGCGCGCTCGGGATCGGCGTGCGCCAGCAGCAGGATGGCCTGGTCCGCGTGCTCGATCTCGCGCACGGCCAGCAGCGGCTGGTCCTCGAGGATGTGGGCCACGCAGTTCTCGCCCGGGATGTCCTTGTGGTCGGCGATCACCACGCCGTTCCAGTCGAAGGCCGGGTCGAACTCGATGCGGCGGATGATCCCGCGCGCGACCGTGGAGCGCACGGTGCGCCCGTGGAGCATCCCGGGGAGCCTGAGGTCGTCCAGGTAGAGGGCGCGGCCGGTGACCTTGTCGACGCCGTCGCGCTTGGGGACGCTCACGCCCACGGCCGGCTCGGGCCGGAGCGTGGTCCCTGGGCGGCGGGTGCGGGGGCTGGAGGTGCGCGTCATCCAGCGCAGGTTACGATGCCGGGCGGCGGTGGTCCAGATGGACCGCGGGGGCATCGACCGCGGGGGCGGGCGGAGCCGCGACCTCGGTGGTTCACCGCCGCGGAGCGTGGAGGTCCTGCGTGGCCAGGGCCTCAGATCGCGCCGGTCTCCACCCTCTCCCGAAGAGCGGCCACGGGTCCCGGCCGGCCGAAGTGAAACCCCTGGAACGCCTGGCAGCCCATATCGGCGAGCAAGTGCCACTGCTCCCTGGTTTCCACGCCCTCGGCGATGACGGCCAGGCCCAGGCTCTGCCCGAGGGCAATGATGGTGCGGGCAATGGCGGCATCGCTGGAGTCGACGAGGATATCGCGCACGAAGGACCGGTCGATCTTCAGCTGGTCGAGGGGCAGATGCTTCAGGTAGGAGAGCGAGGAATAGCCGGTGCCGAAGTCGTCCAGAGAGATCCCCACGCCGCGGGCCTTGAGGGCGTTCATCCTGCTGATGGCTTCCTCGATGTCGTCCACCAGCAGGCTTTCGGTGAATTCCAGCACGAGTTTCCCTGGATCGGCGCCGGTGCGATCGATCACGTCGAGCACGCGTGACACGAGTCCCGGGCGACGGAACTCGCGAGCGCTGATGTTCATCGCCAGCGTGAGGTGGGCCGTGTCCGGCTGCGCACTCCAGGCCACCAGCTGGGCGCACGCGATCTCCAGCACACGCTGGCCCAGGGGCTGGATCAGCCCAGTGTCCTCGGCCAGGGGAATGAACTCGGCCGGAGAGATCAGGCCGCGGCGTGGATGTTGCCAGCGCGCCAGCGCCTCGGCGCCAGTGAACCGGCCCTCGCGGTCCACCTGACGCTGGTAGTGAAGCACGAACTGGCCTTCCCGCATCCCGCTGCGCAGGTCGGCCTCCAGCGCGGCGCGGGCGGTGACCGCAGCCTGCATCTCCGGGTCGAAGAATCGCAGGGTGTTGCGGCCCACCGCCTTGGCCCGGTACATGGCGAGATCCGCCCGCTTCAGCAGGTCCTCGGCGTTCTCCCGGTGATCGCTGAACAGGGTGATGCCGATGCACCCGGTGCTGTGATACTCGCGGCCCGCGAGCAGGGCGGGCGGAGTGATGGCGAGAAGAATCTTCTCGCCGACGAGCTCGGCCTGGCTGGCGGCTTCCTGGGGATTCGCGCTCAGGTCCCCCAGCATGACCACGAACTCGTCGCCCCCCAGGCGGGCGACCGTGTCGCACGAGCGCACGCAGGCAAGAAGCCGCTGGGCGACCTGTTGCAGCAGCAGGTCCCCCGCGTCGTGACCCAGGGTGTCGTTGAGGCTCTTGAAGTCGTCCAGATCGATGAAGAGGATCGCCCCCCGCCGCTGGCTGCGGGTGCGCGACGCCAGGGCCTGCTGCATCCGGTCCAGCAGGAGCCGCCGGTTGGGCAACCCGGTCATCGGATCATAGAACGCCAGCTGCTCGATATCTGCTTCCGCCGACTTGCGCTGGGTGATGTCGATGAGCGTGCCGACGTAGTGGGTGACGTTTCCGGCGTCGTCTCTCACGGCGGTGATGGTGAGCCATGCGGGGTACATCTTGCCGCTCTTGTGCAGATTCCAGATCTCTCCCCGCCATTCCCCGGCGTTGCTGATGGCCTTCCACATGTTGGCGTAGAAAGCGGCAGCGTGGCGGCCGGACTTGAACTTGCGCGGCGTCTGTCCCACGACCTCCGCGGCAGTGAAGCCGGTGATGTCGGTGAAGGCCTGGTTGACCCGCAGGATCGAGGTCGCAGCATCGGTGACGAGCATGCCTTCCTGAGACTCGAAGGCGGTCGCAGCGACACGCAACTCCGCCTCCGCCCGCTTGCGACCGGTGATGTCGGTGAGGGCCAAGCGCACCGTGGATGATTCGTCCCCGGCCGCCACGCGCACGCAGTCGAGTTGAGCCTGGATCACGGAACCGTCGCCACGCCGAAGTGCCAGGTCGCACGTTTCCCGTTTGCCATGCTGCAACACGTTCCCGATGAATCGGTGATATCGATCGCCGTCCGCGTTGGTGACGAATCGGGCGAAGCTGCTCTTGAGCAGCTTCCCGCGCTCCTCCCCCAACAACGTGGCACCGGTCAGGTTGACCTCGGAGATCAGGGCCTTGCTCGTGAGCGTGAAGTAGCCGACGGGCGCGAACTCATAGAGGTCCATGTAGCGGTCGCGGGATTCCTCCAGTGCGAACTGGGCGCGCTGCAACTCCTCGTTCTGCATCTCCAGTTCGATCTGGTGCACGTGGAGTTCGTGCAGGAGTTCCCCGGCGGGGCGACCGGGCGCTTCCGTCCGCTTGACGCGGGCGGACTTCATCTCCGCCTTCGCCCGCAGTTCCGGCTTGCCGGGCTTCATCCCCTCCCGTTCCTGTTTCACGCACTCCCTCGCTCGCCCGGGGCAGGCATCTCCATCGCCAGCAGGATCAACTGGGTGTCTCCACTCGGGCTGACGATGCGGCGGGCGCTGAGCAGCAGCTTGATCCGGCCGAGCCGGGGAACGTCCTGCTCCACCTCGTAGCCTTCGAAACTGCAGTCGCGTGGCAGGACCGTCTCCAGCAATTCCCGCAATGCGGGGATGTCCCACCGGCGGCCCTCCAGTTCGTAGATCCGGCGGCCCACGACCTCTCCCGGCAGGACGCCAAAACACTGGTAGAACGAGCGGCTGGCAGAGACGATCTGCAGTGCACCATCCAGCACGATGAGCGGCTCGCGCACCGTATCGACGATGCCCTCGGCCAGGTCCCGGGCCACCTGCAGAGCCTCCTCCACGCGTTTGATCTCCGTGATGTCCACAAACGTCAGCACCACCCCGTCGATCACGTTGTCCACGGTGCGATAGGGCTGGATGCGCGCCAGGTACCAGGCCCCTTCGGTGGTACGCACCTCGCGCTCGTACGGGACCAGGGTCTCGAGCACCATCTGGGCCGGGGGAAGCAGATCGTCGCCTTCCAGATGGGACTTGATGTCGGACAGCGGCCGGCCCACGTCCGAGGTGACCAGGTGATAGATCTGCAGTGCATCGCGCGCGAAGTGGCGGATGACCAGGCTGCTGTCCAGGAACATGATGCCGACGTTGATGCTGTCGAACAGGTTCTTCATGTCGTTCTTCATGCTGCTCAGCTGCTCGATCTTGGCCTGCAATTCACCATTGACCGTCACCAGTTCTTCATTGATGGATTGCAGTTCCTCCTTGGACGTCTCCAACTCCTCGTTGGTCGACTGCAGCTCCTCGTTGGTCGATTGCATCTCCTCGTTGGTGGACTTCAATTCTTCGTTGGAGGCCTGCACTTCCTCCATGCTGGCGCGGAGGGTCTCTCTCGCGTAGGCCAGGTCCCGCTCGAGCGCCTCGATGCGCAGGGCGTCGACCGATCTGGCCGCGCGTTTGCCGGCGGGCCTGGCAGGCGCCGCGCCCGCCACGGTCTGGAAGTTCAACAACAACAGGCCATCGACGAAGTCCGGGTGGGCCACCGGGCGCACGCTGAAGCTCATGGCCTGGAGACCGTCGTCGATCCTGGTCGACACCTCCTGACCCAACGTCGGCGTGCCCAGGCTCGCGGCGGCGTGGATGGCGGCGCGCAGCTTCAGTTGCAGCTCCTTGCGCGCCATGTCGACCACGTTGAGCGTTGGCTTGCCGGGCGCCGGGCGCAGGTACTTGCCGGTGTCGCCGTGCACGTGGAGGATGTTGCCGCTGAGATCCGTGATCAGGGAGGCGGGGGCATAGAACTGGAGCAGCAGCCGGTCGGCCAGTTCGGCGAGGCGGGTCTCCTTCTTCTTCGTCACGGGCGCATCCGCCGGCCTGCCATCGCCCTGCGCGGCCAGCGGCACGACGTCGGCCCTCACGTGACGGGCGGAGGCATCCGCGCGGGTGGCCCGGTAGAGCTTCCACTTTCGGTTGAGCGGCGCGAACAGGTCCGAGTGGGTGCCGATGCTCTCCGAGGTCGAGAGGAACAGCACGCCCCCCGGTTTGAGCGCGAAGTGGAAGGTGGAGAGGAGGCGGTCTTGTTGTTCCGGCTTCACGTAGATCATCACGTTACGGCAGCTGAGCAGGTCCAGATAGCTGAAGGGCGGATCCTTGATGACGCTCTGGACGGCGAACACCACCATCTCCCGAATCGTCTTCTGCACCCGGTAGCCATCCCCATCCTTGACGAAGAAGCGGCGCAGCCGCCCGGGCTCGACGTCCTGGACGATGTTGGGCGGATACCTGCCGGCACGCGCCAGGGTGATGGCGCCCTCGTCGATGTCGGTGCCGTAGAGCTGGACCCTGTGATCCCGCCCGTTCTCTTCCATGAACTCGCGCAGGAGGATGGCGACGGAATAGGCCTCCTCGCCGGTGGCGCAACCCGCCACCCAGGCACGGAGCACATAGTCGGCAGGCTTGCCGGCGAGGAGTTCGGGAAGGACATCCTTCTTCAACGCGGAGAAGGCCTCCGGGTCCCGGAAGAAGCTGGTGACGCGGACCAGTAGATCCGTGAACAGCGCATGGGCCTCAGCCCGATGCTCGTTGATGTAGCGGGCATAGATCTCCGTATCCGCGATGCCGTGCTGCAACATGCGCCGCTCGATGCGGCGGCCGATGGTGCTCGTCTTGTACAGCGAGAAGTCGTGGCCGGTGGTGGAGCGCAACAACATCAGGATGCGACGGAGGCCGGCATCCGCCTCCGGGCGCGTTTCCACGCGGGCCGCCCGGGCGCGCGCATCGGCCAATATCGCCTTCGGCAGTTCTTCCACGGGCAGGACATGGGTGGCAAAACCGGCCTGAATGGCGCTGGATGGCATGCCGTCGAATTTCGCCGAGGTCGGCTCCTCCACGAACGAGACGCCGCCGGCGCCGAGGATGGCGCGCAGTCCAAGGGTGCCATCGGTGCCGGTGCCGGACAGGATGACGCCTATCGCCTGTTCTCCCCGATCCTCGGCCAGGGAACGCAGGAAGGAGTCGATCGGCAGGCGATGCCCGTGCGCCTGCTCCGGCACGCTCAGTTGCAGGGTGCCGTGGAAGATGGCCAGGTCGCGGTTGGGCGGGATGACATAGATGCAGTTGGGCACCACCGCCATCTGGTCCTGCGCCTCCACGACCGGCAGGACCGTGCTGCGCTGCAGGATCTCGGTGAGGAGGCTGGCGTGGTGCGGATCGAGGTGCTGCACCAGCACGAAGGCCATGCCGCTGTCGCTCGGGACCTCGCGAAAGAAGCGCTCGAACGTCTCGAGCCCACCGGCAGAAGCTCCGACACCGACGATGGGAAAGCTCACGGCGTCCGTCTTCTGCCCTGGTGCTTCGCGCGCTTCCAGCTCGGCGGGGGCGGTCCGGCTCTTCGCCTTCACCCTCTTCTTCTTCACCTTGCTGGTAACCATGGATCCCCCCTGCGAGGACGGTGCACTGCGCGTGGGAGGGGCCTCGAGCACATCCGGCTCTCTGGACATCCTACCCCCCTACCGGAGGCCATAGAATGGGTTTTCCCAAAGGGGAACCCGGTGCCCAGTGTCGAGCCCCCCGAGTTCAGCTGGGCTGAACTCGTGTCGGACCCACCACGGCGGGATTCCAGGTCGAGCGGCGCAAGTGCCCGCTCGACGAAGGATGCCAGCACCACGGTCGCCGCCAGCACTTCGAACGTGCGTTCCCTGTCCAGGTGAAAGAGGTTCGGAGTTCATCGGACGTCCCCTCTCCGTGGCCTGATCACGCGCAACGCGCTCTTGCCGTCTAAGCCTCACGCTCTGCCTCGGCCGCCATCTCGTGGACCGGCCCCGCGGCCGCCGTCCCCACCTCGACCCGGATCTTGTCGAGGCAGTCGAGCAGCTCGGGGGCGATCGCCGGCCGGGAATCGTCGAGCAGGGGCACGGCGCTGCCGGCAGCGAGCCGAGCGGGCATGTTCAAGGCCGTCCCGGGGCCGCCCCGAATCCGGTGGGCCAGCACCAGAAGTTGCTGTTGGACCGGTGCTGAGAGCCGCTCCAGTCGATCGAGAAAGAGAGTGCCGCCTTCGACGTCGCGAAGCGGATTGACATTGGGAAGGCCGCCGGCAGGCATCAACCAGCCCCGGAGCGCGCACCGGATGGTCGGCTCATCGCGGCCGCAGTCGAGAGCCAGGAACGGTCGGTCCTGAAGCGGGCTTGCTCGGTGAAAAGCACGGACCATCGCCTCGCGCTCGCGCGCGGTACCACCGGTCACCAGAATCGAGACCAGGCTGTGGCGATGAAGGCGCAGAAGGCGGGCGGGGGGCTTCGCTGCAGCCCCCCGCTCCTTGGACCGCATCATCGCTTGACGAGGCGGCCCGCCGCAGCCCTCGACACCGGCAGGCCCGGCCCACGCGGCTCACGCAGGGCCGCAGGCTGGAACCAGAGTGTCGGAGGGACCACGGACAGGAATGGCCAGGCGGACTGGATCGGCGAACGCAGGGCAGGTCCGTTCCACAGAGCGAAGGCTCCCGGCACGCCCGAAATGGAGGGCTCGTCCGGGGTCGGCGCGAGGCCGTGGGGTCCCGTGCCGGTGGGCACCTCGGGTATCCCGGTCTGGGCGGCCACCATGGAGGCGACCAGCAGGACACCGACAGGGCAGAACGGCAGCAGGCGGGTGAAGTCTCGGTCGGTCTTCATGCGGCCTCCTGGTCTGGTCGGGGGACTGGGTCACCGACGACCCCCTTAGGCCAGACCTGTGCCGCATGAATCGCGACCGCTGTCTATCTCGTAACGTCACTTATTACAACTTGTTACGGTGCTATACAGAAACGCCGCCACGTATAATCCGTGGCGGCGGATTCGCTGTTTTTCATCGGAACCTGCGACTACGAATACTCCAACAGCAACAATGATAATCAATTCATAGACTTAGTCCATTTTTCGGCGAATCAGCCGAAATCGGCGAAATCCGGGAAGATTGTACTTTCGAATACGATAGCGCAGGGCCTGCTCGGTGAGGCCAAGCTCCTGAGCCGCCCGGCTCTGGACCCCCCGGCACTGCGTCAGGGCTCGCTCGATCTGCCGGCGCTCGAGATCCTCGACCAGATCGTGGAGAGGACGCCCTGCCTCAGCGGAGAGGCGCCGCGGGCGGGCTTGAAGATCATGGGGCAACGGCCGGGGCTGGAGCACGCGACCCGGGGTCATCGCCATCACGCGCTCGATGTAGTTCTGCAGTTCCCGGACGTTGCCAGGCCAATCGCTCTGCATCAGGGTCGCCAGGAACTCGGAGGAGAGCGTCGGCACCTCGCGCTCCTGCTGCGCCGCGAAGTTGGCGGCGAAGTAGTGGGCGAGGGCCGGGATGTCCGCCTTGCGCTTGCGAACGGGCGGAATCTCGATCGGGATGACGTTGAGCCGGTAGTAGAGATCCTCCCGGAACGCGCCCTCCTGGACCCGGCGCGCCAGGTCGCGATTGGTCGCGGCGATGACCCGGACATCCACCTTGATCGGCTGCCCCCCACCGACCGGGGTGACCTCGCGGCTGGCAATCACCGAGAGGAGCGCCACCTGCTGGGGAAGCGGCATGTCCCCGACCTCGTCGAGAAAGAGCGTGCCCCCGTGGGCCTCGAGGAAGCGCCCCTGGCGGGCGCGAACCCCGGTCGCCACGTTGGGGAGGATGCCAAAGAGCTCGCTTTCGAGGAGGGTCTCCGGGATGGCGCCGCAGTTGACGACGATGAACGGCTTCTCGCCCCGTTTGCCACTGTGGTGGAGGATCCGGGCGACGAGTTCCTTGCCGGTGCCGTTCTCGCCGGTGATGAGGACCGTGCTCGAGACCTGGGCCGCGCGTTCCACGACCGCGAGCACTTCCTGCATGGCGGCGCTCATGGCGATGAAGTTCTCGCGCTGGAAACGCACCCCGGCCCGGCGCCGCAGTGACAGGTTCTCTCCCACGAGGAATTCGTTCTCGCGCCGGATCTCCTCATGCCCGCGGCTCTTCTCGATCGCCAGGACCACGAGCTCGGCGAAGCCTTCGAGGAGCTTGCGGTCGGCCTGACTGAACACCTCGGCGCGGCGCGAGTCGTCGAGGTAGACCGCCCCGATCACCCGCCCCGCCCCATAGAGCGGGACGCAGAGAATGGAACGAAGCCCGAGGTCGATGACGCTCTCGGAGAGCGCGTCGGGATCGGCGGGCGCATTGCCGACGAGAAGGCTGCCTCCGCTCCGGGTCACGCGTTCGACGGCACGGCGGCTGTACCCCAGGGCGCGCTCGCGCGTGTCCGCATCGAGCGCTCCGTATTCCACGACCGGGATGAGCGACCCCGACTCGGCAAGAAGCAGCACGCCTCGCTCGGCCCCGAGTTGCTCCACCGCGAGCACCATGGCCTGCCGGGTGAGTTCGGTGAGGTCGGGCAGGGACGCCACCAGCTTTCCCACCGAGCGGAGAAGGTCCCCCGCTGGCCGCCCGGGAAGGCTCTGGGCGGAGCGGCGCAGTCGTCGCACCTCCAGCGCGAGCGCCCGCTCCCGCAGGCGATGGTCACCGAGGCGGCCACAGGTCTCGATCGCCTCGGAGAGCCACTCCTCGAGCGGTGCCTGAGGGAGTGCCTCGCCTTCCAGCCGGAGCGCTGCGAGCTCGATCCCGGCCGCCGCCCGCTCGGCCGGTGCGGGGAGCGCGGAGAACGCGGCAAGAGTCTTGGCCGCCAGCTGTGACCCTGATTGCACCCGGCCGGCCGTGAACTCGATCTCGGCCGCAAGGAGAGAGACGTGGGCCGCAAAGTAGGGGGCGTTGCGACCCGCCAGCGCGCGCTCACAGTCCCTCAGCCGCTCCGGGGCGCGCTCCGCCTCTCCGGTACGCAGCTCGGCCCTGCCCGCGAGGACCGTCAGGAGCACCCGGGCCAGCGGTTCAATGCTGTCGGTCCGCTCGAGCGCCTCCAGGCTGAGCCTCCTGGCGGTTCGCCAGCGACCCAGGCGGGCCTCCTGGAGCGCCGTTTCCAGCTCGCACCAGGTGGCCTCACTCCCCGTGGCCCCCTTCCGCGCCCGCGCGATCGCCCGCCGCGCGGTCCGGTCCTGGCCGGAGATCCGCCACAGTCGGCTGATCGTGCGCCACAGGACCGGCTCGAGCGAGGGGCAGAACTCGCGCGCGAGCCGGAGCGCGGCCCCGGCCGAGCGTCCCGCGCGTCTCAGCTCGCCCGTGAGGCTGTCCTCGTGGACGAGATTCGCCAGGGCCACGGCACTCATCCGCGCGCGGCCGTCTTCGAGCGCGAGTCGGAAGGCCTCCGCATGGGCTTCGCGCGCCTCCTTCCAGCGACCGCTCTCGAGGAGGATCCCCGCCCAGTTGACGAGCAGCTCGCCCGCGACCATCCGCAACTCGCGGGCGCGCGCCTCCCCGATCGTCCGCGCGAACAGGCGCCCCGCTTCCACGAGGTCCCGCGGGGCGAGCGCGGCCCCCCTCAACCCGAGCGCCCGGATGCGTCCGGGGTCGTTGCCCGCGCGGGCACAGGCCTCTTCCGCCTGCTGCCCCAATGCGGCCGCCTCCGGCAGGTTCCCAAGCGCCAGGGCGACCCCGCCCCGGGTGAGCGCGGCCAGCCCGAAGAGCTCCTCGTCTGCCGTCTCCCGGCCGATCTGAAGCGCCTCGTCGGCCGTGAGCCGCGCTGATTCGAGGTCGCCCTGGGAGACGAGGGCCGAGGCTTCGTTGCACAGCAGCAGCCCCCGGAAGTGCGCGGGCGGGTTCTCGGCCATGGCCCGCGAGATCAGGGCTCGCACTTCCACCGGGCTGCCGGTGCGAAGGAGAGCGGCAGAGAGCAGGTGCCAGAGCGCCGGCCGATCCGCGACAGCGGACTTCGACTCCAGCGCGCGCTCGAGATGGGGAACCGCCGCCAGGTGGCGGCCGCGCTCCAGCAGTGCTCTGGCCGCGCGCTCCTGCCACTCGGGCGCTACATCGGGCGCGGCCTGCTCCGCAAGTTCCGCCGCCTCGATCGCGAGCCTCTCATCCGGCGCCTGGGCCAGCGTCCTGGCGGCGCTCGCCAGCGCCTCCTGGCTGCGACCTGCCCCGCGCAGGTGGGGGAACCTCTCCGGATCGGAGAGGTTCCCCCGGGTCAGTACCCTCTCGTGGAGCTCGCGCCGGGCGCACTCGGGCATCTGCTGGTAGATGGAGTTCCCCAGACCCGGAGGACACAGACTCCATTTCCCCTCTTCGCGGCAGAGGCTGAGCCCCGTGCCGGCCAGCTCCTCCAGGCCCGCGCGGTCGGCAACCGCGGCCACCGCCAGGAGTTCGCTCTCCCCCGCCGGGCGGCCGAAGACCGCGAGTGCCCGGGCGAGAGCCTGTGCCGGCCCGGACAGCCTGCTGAGCCACTCCAGGTGTGCGGCTTCCAGGCTGCCTGGCAGGCTGAGCCCCGCGAGCACGGCGCCGTCGGCGAGCAGCTCCCCTTCGCACTCCCGCAGCGCGCCTCGCTCGATCGCCAGCCTGAGCAGCTCGAGCAGGAGCCCGGGGTGTCCGCCCGCACGCTCCCACAGGGCCTCGCGGAGATCCGCGGGTGGCCTGTCCAGAAGGCGCGAAGCCAGGAGTCGGTCGGCCGCCTCGTGCTCCAGCGGGCCCAGGGCGAACAGGTGGGCCTCCTTGGAGGCCAGCAGAACCTGGTCCTCCTCCGGGAGACCCGCCGGCTGCCCGGCGAATGCCCAGATCCAGCGGATGTTGGGCAACTCGGGATGGAGCGCCAGGCGGCGGATCACCATGCGCGAGAGCGGATCGAGCCGCTCCGCCTCATCCAGGAGGACGAGCACGCCCATTCCCGCCAGCGTCAGCGCTTGCCCCAGCGCCAACCCTCGACTGATGAGATCCCGGGGATCGAGAGTGACCGCAGGCTCGAGAGGAGCGGCTCGCTCGTGGTCTTCGAGGGCCAGGCGATCGAGCAAGGCCATGGCGAGTTCCCCCCGGCCGGGGAAGGCCCCGCAGGCCAGCTGACAGGTCCGCCGGCCGGCCAGTGCCGCACTGGCCGCGAGCGCCCCCATCAGTGCGCTTCTGCCGATTCCGGGCTCGCCGGTCAGGATGGAGACGCGCGCTCCCTCCGGGGCGAGCGCCAGCCACCGCTCCAGCGCCCCCAGTTCCCGCTCACGACCGACGACCGTCTCGGTGAGAAGACGCTCGGAGAGCGAGCGGTGCGCTTCGGGCGCGATTCGCTCGAATTCCTGCCGGACTTCGCGTGCATTCGCCGGCCGTTCACCGGGAGTGGAAGCGAGAAGGCGCAGGATCAGCCGGGCGAGAGTCCGCGACGCTCCCGCCTGCACCAGGTCGGCGACGAAGCGCTCACCTGCCGGCTGGTCGGCGACGCGCCGACCCGTGCCGAGCGCAAAGAGCACCGCCCCCAGACCGAAGAGATCGGAGGCGACGCTCGGGGGTTCACCGCGCACCACCTCCGGGGCGGCGTACCCGGGTGTTCCCCGGTGGCCCGCGTCGTCGCGGCCGAGCAGCGTCGCCAGCCCGAAATCGACGAGCCGGATCGAGGCTGGCCACGTGGTTGGCCCGCCCGCAGGAACCGCGAGGATGTTCTGTGGCTTGAGGTCCCCGTGGAGGATGCCATGGGCGTGGAGGGATTCGAGCCCGAAGGCGATTTGCGCCCCGATCATCGCCAGTTGGCGCCAATCGCCGGCGGCGACCACACGGTCCACCGGCACCCCCGGCACGTATTCCATGGTGTAGTAGGGCGTGCCGTCGTGCGCGCGGCCGAAATCGAAGACCCGCACGATGAGCGGATGCCTGAGGCCGCTCAGGAGCTCGAATTCGTGCTGCAGCGCCTCGGGCTCGGCGGCGATCCAGTTCGCTGCCAGACGCTTGAGCGCACACTGCTGCCCCGTCGCACGATCAAGCGCCAGGTAGACCGTTCCCATGCCCCCGCTACCGAGGGGGCGCAACAGGGTGTATCGGCCGGCGAACCGTTCCATCGAAGAGTCCCGCCCTGGTCACTCGCGGTCCTGCAGGATCCAGCGGCGATACTAGACGAAAGTCTCGCTCGGCGCAGTCGATGTCGTGGAGCCCGACCCGGTCCCCGCTCCGGGTCCGACCAGCGGATTCGAGGTTCCGCTCATGCGCCTCTCCCTCGCCACGCCGCCGGCAGGGCGGACAGGCGCAGCCGGAACGCGGTCGTCGGCGGCAGCGATGCGCACGGCGGGCCTCCGCCCGGTCGGGCGCCGACCCCATGCTATCCTGCGGCATGCGTCGTTCGCTGTCCTGGGCCGCGTTCGCTCTCGCAGCCGTCCTCTCGGGCTGTGCGGCCGGGGGTGACGGGATCCCCCCGCCCCCGTCGCGTGGGCCCCGCTACTTCGGCAGCGTGCGCCCACCGCGCGGCGACGTGCTGCGCTTCAACAACGGCGCCGAGCCCGAGACCATCGATCCGGCGCTCGTGTCGGGCCAGCCCGACGGGCGCCTCGCCCGCAGCCTGTTCGAGGGCCTCGCGACCTCCGACCCGCGCACGCTCGAGCCGCGCCCGGGGCAGGCCGCGCGCTGGGAGACCAGCGCCGACGGGCTGACCTGGACCTTCCACCTGCGGCCGGGCCTCGTCTGGAGCGACGGCGTGCCGCTTACCGCGCGCGACTTCGTCTGGTCGTGGCTGCGGGTGCTGCGCCCTGCGACCGCGGCGCGCAATGCCGGCCTGCTCTACGCCATCGCGGGCGCCGAGGACTTCAACCGGGGGACCGTCCCCGACTCCTCGCGCGTGGGGCTCTCCGCCCCCGACGACACCACGCTCGTCGTGCGCCTGGCGTCCCCCGTCCCCTACCTGCTCCAGCTCGCGGCCTACCCGACCTGGCTGCCCGTGCCACGGCACGCGGTCGAGCGCTGGGGCGAGCGATGGACCCGGCCCGGGCACCTCGTCTCGAACGGCGCCTTCGTGCTCGAACGCTGGCGCCAGAACGACCGTTTCGAGCTGGCCAGGAACCCGCGCTACCGCGACGCGGCGCGCGTGCGGCTCGATCGCGTCGTGGCCTACTCCGTGGACGACCTCAGCACCTCGTCCAACCTCTATCAGTCGGGCCGGCTCGACTGGAACACCAGCGGCTACGTGCCCTCGCCCTTCATCCCCTGGCTGCGCGGCAAGGCCGACTTCCGCAGCGCGCCCTTCCAGGCCGTCTACTTCTACTCGATGAACGTGACGCGCCGGCCCTTCGACGACGTACGGGTGCGCCGCGCGCTGAACCTCGCGGTGGACCGCGACGCCATCGCGCACGACCTGCTCAAGGGCACGCGCGCGCCGTGGGGCCGGCTCACGCCGCAGGGCTACCCCGGCTATCCCGCGCCCGCGCCGCTCCACCACGACCCCGCGCGGGCGCGCGAGTACCTGGCGCAGGCGGGCTTCCCGGACGGGAAGGGGTTCCCCCGGATCTCGATCCTGTTCAGCACCAGCGAGGACCACCGCCGCATCGCCGAGGCCGTCCAGGCCATGTGGACGAAGGAACTCGGCATCCCGGTCGAGCTGCGGAACATGGAGTGGGGCTCGACCCTGCAGGCCATGACCACGCTGCAATACGACGTGGCACGGCGCTCGTGGATCGGCGACTACCTGGACCCGGGCACGTTCCTCGAGATCATGCGCGGCGGCGACGGCAACAACCGCACCGGCTGGAGCGACGCGCGCTACGACCGGCTGCTGCTCGCGGCCCGGGGCGAGCCCGGGCCGGCGAAGCGCCTCCGCCGGCTCGGCGAGGCGGAGTCGCTGCTGCTCGCCGACGGACCGGTCATCCCCATCTACCACTACTCGACGGTCGAGCTGGTGAAGCCCTACGTGCGCGGCATCTGGTCGAACGCCCTCGACACCCACCCGCTCGAGCACGTCTGGATCGACCACGCCTGGCGGCCGGGCTCCGAGGACCGCGCCGCGGCCGCGGAGCCTGCACGGTCCGCTCGCCGAGCAGAGGCACCATGCGCTCGGCCAGCAGACCGTGTCTGCGCTCCGCGGCCCCCGCGCACCCGGCGCCGGGACGCCGGCCATGACCCGCTACGTCGTGCGCCGGCTGCTGCTCTTCGTCCCCACGCTGTGGGCGATCGCGACGCTGACCTTCTTCCTGATGCGCCTCGCCCCCGGCGGTCCCTTCAACGCCGAGCGAGAGATCCCGCAGGCGGCGCGCGCGGCGCTGGCGCAGAAGTACGGGCTCGATCGACCGCTCGCCGAGCAGTACGCCACGTTCCTCGTCCGTGCCGCCCGGCTCGATTTCGGGCCCTCGTACAAGTTCCCCACCCGCGAAGTGCGCGAGATCATCGTCGAGGGCTTCCGCGTCTCCGCCGAGCTGGGCGGCTGGGCGTTGCTGGTCGCGCTGCTCGTGGGCATCCCCCTCGGCGTCATCGCCGCGCTGCGGCAGAACACCGTGGCCGACACCGCCGTCATGGCCACCGCGCTGGCCGGGGTCTCGGTCCCCAACTTCGTGCTCGGGCCGTTGCTGGTGCTCGCCTTCTCGCTCGGCCTCTACTGGCTGCCGCCCGCGCTGTGGGAAGGCCCGCAGAGCCGCGTGCTGCCGGTGCTCACGCTCGCAGCGGCCTACGTCGCCTACGTCGCGCGCCTGACGCGCGCCGGGATGCTCGAGGTGCTGCGCCAGGACTTCATCCGCACCGCGCGCGCCAAGGGACTGCCCGAGCGCGTGATCGTGCTCAAGCACGCGCTGCGGCTGGGTCTTCTGCCGGTGCTCTCGTACCTCGGCCCCGCCGCCGCGGCGATCATCATGGGCTCGCTCGTGGTCGAGCAGGTCTTCGCCGTGCCCGGCCTGGGCCGCTACCTCGTCAATGGCGCGTTCAACCGCGACTACACGCTGGTGATGGGCGTGGTGCTCTTCTACGCGGCGTTCCTCATGGCGCTGAACCTGCTCGTGGACCTCGCCTACGCCTGGCTCGATCCACGCGTGGAGCTGAAGTGAGCCGGCCATGAGCGCCACGACCGTGCCCCCTGCCCTCGCCGCCGCTGCCGCCGGCCCGCCGCGCAGCCTGTGGTCGGACGCGCGGCGGCGTCTCGCCCGCAACCGCGCCGCGGTGGCCTCGGCCTGGCTGCTCGTCTTCGTCGTGCTGGCCTGCTTCGCCGCGCCCTGGCTCCCGGGTCTCGCCGATCCGGCCGCGCAGGACCTGGGGCTCGGCGCCGCACTGCCCTCGGCCACGCACCCGTTCGGCACCGACGAACTGGGGCGCGACCTGCTCGTGCGCGTCCTCTACGGCGGTCGCATCTCGCTGCTCGTCGGGCTCGTGGGCACGCTCGTCAGCCTGCTCGTGGGCATCAGCTGGGGCGCGGTCGCCGGCTACGCCGGCGGCAAGCTGGACGAACTCATGATGCGCACCGTGGACGTGCTCTACGCCCTGCCCAACATCTTCCTCGTCATCCTGCTGATGGTCTTCTTCAGCCGCAGCCTGCTCATGCTCTTCGTCGCGCTGGGGTTGGTGCAATGGCTGACCATGGCGCGGATCGTGCGCGGGCAGGTGCTCACGCTGAAGCACCAGACCTTCGTCGAGGCAGCGCGGGCGCTGGGGGCGAGCGACCGGAGCATCGTCTTCCGGCACATCGTGCCCAACACGCTGGGCCCGGTGATCGTCTACACCACGCTCACCGTGCCGGCCGTGATCCTGCAGGAGGCCTTCCTCTCGTTCCTCGGCCTCGGCGTACAGCCACCCGACGCCTCGTGGGGCACGCTCGTCGCCGATGGCGCCCGCGTGATGGCGCTCTTCCCCTGGCTCGTGGTCTTCCCCGGGCTGGCGCTCTCGCTCACCCTGCTGGCATTCAACTTCCTCGGCGACGGCCTGCGCGACGCGCTGGACCCGCGGGACGGGCGGCAGGGGCGCTGAGGGGATCCGGGGGGCCCCGACGGGCCCGCGTGCCGCGCCCGGCGGCGGACCCCCGCCCGCGCCGGGCCCTCTCGGCCCCAGGTCCATTCCCTGGTCCATTCGGTGGCCCCAGGGTGGCCAAAAGTAGTATACTGAGGCACCCGAAGCTCCCGGCCCGGAGCGCCTGACCCGGCACGCAGACCCAGGTGGCAGGACCGGCTTCACTCCGATCGACGCCACCGACCGAAGAGGATCCACGAATGAGTCTCTCCCGCGCGCGCCCGAAACCCCGGGCCGCCTCCCGCCCCACGACGGCCCGCACCCCCCGCGTTCGCATCGTCGTCGCCGACGGCCATGCCATCGACCGCCACGGGCTCGTGAGCCTGCTGCGCGGTCAGCCGGACTTCGAGATCGTGGGCGAGGCCGCCAATTCCGGCGAGGCCATCGAGCGCTGCGCCAGTCTGCGGCCCGCGGTGCTGCTGCTGACCCTCAACCTGCCGGGCGATTCGGGCGACACGGCGCTGCCCGTGATCCACGCCGCCCTGCCGGGCCTGCGCATCCTCGCGATCTCCGAACGTGGGGTGGCCAACTGCCTCGTCCTGAATCCGCCCGCGCGCTCGCGCCTGGCCGCGTACTCGCAGGTGCACCGGTGCGACGTGGGCACCGATTGCCTGCAGATGGCGATGGCCCAGGGCGCGCTCGGCACGGTGCGGCGCAGCGCCGAGCCGGACGCTCTGTTCCGGGCGGTGCGCGCGGTGGCGGCCGGGCAGACGTCCTACGAGCCGCGCACCGGGATGATGTTCGGCCACGACGGTATCGGCGCCGGGACCGACGGCAACCTCGGGCTCTCGGTGCGCGAGATGGATGTGGCGGTGCTGCTGGCCGAGGGCCAGTCCAACAAGGAGATCTCCGGCCTGCTCAGGATCAGCGAGCCGACGGTCAAGAAGCACGTCGGCCAGATCCTGAAGAAGTTGAGCGTGCAGGACCGGCTCCAGGCCGGGCTCTTCGTGGCGCGCCACCCGCTGCTCTTCTCGCGGAACGGCGCCTCGTCCGGCTGATCCTTCACCGCGACTCCGGAGGGGCCGGCTTCCAGGCCGGCCCCTTCCATCTCAGGCCGCGGGACTCGGGCTACCACCTTCGGACCGCGTACGGGTCCCTCAGGCCCCTAGCCCGCACGGCTGCGGCGGGCGCAAGGTCCAGAAGGCAAGTCGGCTGCACGGATCCGCCCATCGCGTCCTCCGTGGGGGAGGTCAGAGATCGGGGTGCCCTTCGTGTCGCGGTCGGCTTGCCCTTCTACTGCCCCCTGGCCTGCTCCCGCGGCGGCATGGCCGCCGCCCGCTCCGCGGGCGACATGGGCCTGGCCGCGCGCACCAGGTCCCGCGCCCAGTCCACCGCGCCCCACACGTTCCACAGCAGCACGCCGCGCACGACATCGTCCCGCAGGTAGTAGACGACGCCCTCGCGCAGGGGCTCGCGCCACACCGCCTCGACGCGCAGCGCGGAGTCCAGATCCCCCACGGCCTCGAAGCCCAGGTCGAACAGGTCCGAGAAGAAGTACGGGATCCCCTCGTAGGTCCGGTCGGCCCCGGCCATGTTGGCCCCGGCGCAGCGGCCCTGCTCGCGAGCGTGGTCCCAGTGCTCGGCGCGCAGGCTGCGCTGCAGCGGCACGCAGGGGAAGCGCGTCACGTCGCCCGCGGCGAAGATGTCGGGGTCCGTGGTGCGCGCGAACTCGTCCACCACGATGCCGTCGTCCACGTCGAGGCCGGCCGCTTCGGCCAGGTCCACCTCGGGCTCGATGCCGATGCCGACCAGCACCGTCTGGGTGGAGATGACGCTGCCGCCCGCCAGGCGGACCTGGATGAGCCCCTGCGACACCTCGAAACCCACGACCTTGTCCTCGGAGACCGTCTCGACGCCCTGCTGACGGTAGTGATCCGCCACGAACAGGCCCACGTCGCGCGGTAGCACGCGGAAGAGCGGGTACTCGCGGTCGTAGAGGAACGTCACCTCCCTGCCCGCGTGCCGCATCGCCGCGGCCAGCTCGGCGCCCACGAACCCGCCGCCCACGACGAGCACGTGCTCGAAGCGGTCGAGCCGGCGCTCCAGGTAGAGGTAGTCCTCGAGACTGCGGAAGTAGTGCACGCCCTCCACCTCGGCCCCGCGCACCACCAGCCGGCGCGGCTTGCCGCCCGTGGCGAGCAGCAGGCGCTCGTAGCCGTGCTCGGCCCCGCGTTCGTCCCACACCAGGTGCCGCACGGGGTCCAACTCGACCGCCTCGCGGCGCAACTGCAGCTCGACGCCGTGCTCGCGGTAGAAGGCGTCCTCGTGGACGGACAGCTCGTCCCTGGTGGACTTGCCGAACCACAGCCCCTTCGACAGCGGCGGCCGGTGGTAGGGCGCGTAGTTCTCGCGGGCGAGCATCAGGATGCCGCCCTCGCGGTCGTGCTCGCGGATGCCCTCGATGGCCGAGGCACCGGCGAGCCCGCCGCCGACGATCACGTACTTGTGCCGCATGGCGTCACGCTCCTTGTGGTCCGGTCTCCGGGCTCCCGGGTGCGCGGCGATAGGCGAGATGCGAGAGGTACCCCGCGTGCAGGTCCATCAGCGCGTGGATGAGCATGCCGGCGAAGAGCGAGCGCGTGATCCAGTAGACCGCGGCGAGAAAGCCCCCCACCGCCGCGGTGAGCAGGATGCCGCGCGCGCCCTGATAGGCGTGACCCACGCCGAAGACGAGCGACGAGGCGACCGCCGCCACCAGGAACGACGAGTGGGGCGCGAAGAGCCAGGTCCAGGCGACCAGGTACCAGATCAGGTAGCCGCGGTAGAGCACCTCCTCGCAGATGCCCGCGGTCCCGGCGAGCGCGAAGAACCACGCCCGCTCGCGCAGCGTGGTGGGAAGCATGCGCTCGAGGTGCCGCGTGCGCCGGCGCAGGTGCTCGAGCGAGGCGTCGTCCGCCGGCTTGAGATAGCCCTGCCGCAGGAGGACAGCCACGAAGATCGCGAGCCCCCCGACGACGCCCAGCAGCCCGCCGCTCAGGCGCGGCACGATGCCCAGCGTGCTCCAGGACCGGTGGGTCGCGAGCCACAGCGCGGCGACCAGCGCGACGGCCGTCCACTGGAGCGCGATCGCGCGGCGGTAGACGGCGAGCTTCACGCGTGGCAGGTCCGCTTCCGAAGCGCGCTGGAGCGGGCGGAGCCCGAACACCGCCGCCCGCACCGGGAACACCACGGCAAGGACCAGGAAGAGCAGGTGATCGGGCCAGCCGAGGGGCGAGGGCATGGGGTTCAGCCCCGGCGCGGCCACGCGGCCGCCGCCACGCGGGGCACGCGCCGCGTTCGCCAGCGCCCGCACCTCGCGGTGGCGGAAACAGGTGACAAGGTGGTCGTTCACCATCCCCGCCGCCTGCATCAGGGCGTAGACGATGGTCGAGCCCACGAACTTGAACCCCCGCCGCCGCAGCTCCGCGCTCACCGCGTCCGAGAGCAGCGTGCGGGCCGGGATCTGCCGGTCAGCTCCGGCGGCGGTTCTGGACCGGGCGGCCCGCCGTGAAACCCCAGATGAAGCGGTCGAAGCTCCCGAACTCCCGCTGTACCTCGAGGAAGGCGCGCGCGTTCGTGACGGCCGAGGCGATCTTCTGGCGGTTGCGCACGATGCCCGGGTCGCGCAGCAGTGCCCGCACCTTGCGCGTGTCGTAACGCGCGACCTTGCGCGGGTCGAAGCGGTCGAAGGCCCGCCTGTAGCCCACGCGCTTCTCCAGGATGGTGCGCCATGAGAGGCCGGCCTGCGCGCCGTCCAACACCAGCATCTCGAACCAGCGGCGGTCCGAGTGCACCGGCACACCCCACTCGCGGTCGTGATAGGCACGGTAGAGCGGCGTGCTCTCGCACCAGGGGCAGCGGGCAGGCGGAAGAAGCGGGCGTCTCGTGGTCATGGCGTCTCGCCCGACATCGTGTCACACGGGCAGGACGGGCCGCAACGGCGGCGGGCCGCCCGCCTCGCTCCGTCACGGACCGCGGAGGGGGCGCCGGACGGGCGAGGCACCCGCCCGGCGCCCGGCGCGGCCCTATCGCACGAACAGCATCTCGCGGTACTTGGGCAGGGACCAGATCTCGTCGTCCACCAGGTGCTCGAGCCGGTCGGCGGCGGTCCGCGCCTTCGCCATGAGCGGCCGCACCTCGTCGGCGAGACGGCGCGCTGTCTTCGCCTCGTCGTCCGCGCCGTCCAGTTCGTCCAGCAGCGACTCGAGTCGTCCGGCCACGCCCATCACCTCGGCCAGCACGGCCGACAGATCCGCGACCCGGGCGGCCAGCGCCCGGGCGCCCGCCTCGGTCGCCCCGCGTTCCGCGTCGGCGAGTTTCGCGGTCGTCGCGGCGTTCAGGCCACCCCACACCTCGAGCGTCCCGGCGAGTTGCTTCTCCCCCGCCGGGATCACGAGCGTGCGCAGCATCTCGAGCAGCGTCTCCGCCTCGAGCATCACGTGCTTGATGTAGCGCTCGATCGCGATGTTGTAGCGGCTCGACAGCTCGAGCTCCGTGAACACCGACCGCTCGCGCAGGAACGCCGTCCGCTTCGGGTCGCGCAGCACCTCGAGCGCCGCCGGCGTGTCCGCCAGGTTGGGCAGGCCGCGCCGCGCCGCCTCGGCCTTCCACTCGTCGCTGTAGTTGTTGCCTCCGAAGCGCACCGGCGCGGTCTCCTTGAACACCTCGCGCAGCAGCTCGAGCACCGCCTGGTCACGGTCGCCCACGTCGCCCAGCTTCAGCTTCAACCGTCCGCTCAGCTTGCTGATCGAGTCGGCCACCGCGCCCAGCAGCACCGCCATCGGGCCTGCGCAGTTCATCGAGGAGCCCACCGCGCGGAACTCGAACTTGTTCCCGGTGAACGCGAAGGGCGACGTGCGGTTGCGGTCGGTGTAATCCTGTGCGAGCTGTGGCAGCTTGCCCACGCCCATGTCCACGACGAGCTCCGCGGCGTCCTCGCTCGCGCTGCCCTCGACGATGCGCTCGATGATGCGCGTCATCAGGTCGCCCACGAACACGCTCAGGATCGCGGGTGGCGCCTCGTTGGCGCCGAGGCGCAGGTCGTTGTTCGCGCTGGCGATCGTGGCGCGCATCGCGTCGGCGTGATCGTGCACCGCCTTCAGACAGACCGCCATGAAGGCGAGGAAGCGCAGGTTCTGGTGCGGCGTGCGGCCCGGCTCGAGCAGGTTCTCGCCCCGGTCCGTGACCAGGCTCCAGTTCGAGTGCTTGCCGCTCCCGTTCAGTCCCGCAAAGGGCTTCTCGTGGAACAGGCAGACGAAGTGGTGGCGGAGCGCCACCTTCCGCGCCACGTCCATGGCCAGCGCATTGTGGTCGTTCGCGATGTTCGCGTCCTCGAAGATGGGCGCCATCTCGAACTGCATCGGCGCCACCTCGTTGTGGCGCGTCTTGACCGGGATGCCGAGCCGGTGCAGCTCGAACTCCATCTCCTCCATGAACGCCAGCGCGCGCGGCGGGATCGAGCCGAAGTAGTGGTCCTCGAACTGTTGCCCGCGCGGCGAGGCCGCCCCCAGCAGGGTGCGGTCGCAGAGCGCGAGGTCCGGCCGTTGCGCCCAGTGATCGCGGTCGAGCAGGAAGTACTCCTGCTCGATCCCGAGCGTGGTGCCCACCGAGCGGACGTCCACGTCGCCCAGCAGCTTCAGGAACGCGACCGCCTGCTTGTCCACCGCCTCGAGCGCGCGCAGGAGCGGCGTCTTATGGTCGAGCGAGTCGCCGTGGTAGGAGATGAACACCGAGGGCACGCACAGCGTGCGCCCGTTCACGCTCTCCACCAGGAACATGGGCGACGAGGGGTCCCACGCGGTGTAACCGCGCGCCTCGAAGGTGGTGCGCATGCCGCCCGAGGGGAACGACGAGGCGTCCGGCTCGCTCTGAATCAGCTGCGAGCCCGAGAAGCGCTCGAGCACCTTGAGTTCGCCCGGCATGGTCACGTTGAGGTCGATGAACGAGTCGTGCTTCTCGGCCGTGAGCCCGGTCATCGGCTGGAACCAGTGCGTGAAGTGCGTGGCGCTGTGCGCGATCGCCCAGTCGCGCGCGACCGTGGCGATGGTGTCGGCCGCATCGCGCGCGAGCGGCGTGCCGTTGCGCAGGGTCACCAGCAGCGCCTGGTACGCCTCGCGCGGCAGGCGCTCCTTGAGCTTGATGAGGTCGAGGACATGGCGCCCGAAGTAGGAACTCACCGGCATGCGGTGGCCGTCGGGCTGGCGGGGTGGATCGAAGGCGCGAGGTTGGCGCTGGTGAACGGCAAGGCGCGACGCACGGCGCGAGGTCCTGGGCATGACCTGTCCTCCTGGCTCTGACCGCGACAAGCCGGAGGGCCTGGCGCGATCGTCTCGGGACGTGGACCTCGCCGCGAGCCACGCCCGCGGGAAGCCCGATGGACGAGAAGAGTATAGCACGGTTGTCGGCACCCGGAGCGGGAGACTTGCCAGGAAATGATGAGCGGCCGCGCCCCCCCGGGGGGACGCGGCCGCGCTGTCCTGCCGTGCGAGCCGGTCTACTTCTTCCCCGCCGCCCCGGCGTTCAGCACTTCCATCCCCTGCTTGAAGACGATGTCCGTGGGAATGTCCGCCGAGGCGAGGCCGTCGAGGTCCCGCTTGAGCTGCGGGTCCATCTGGTCGGCCTTCGGCAGGAACGCCTCGACGCCCGCGTAGTCCCCGTCGCCCTGCAGCGTCAGCACCTTCGTCGAGAACGCGTCGATCGCGGCCCGCATCTTCGGGAGGTCCACGCGGTAGGTGCCGGTCGTCGAGTCACGCGAGAACGCGCCCTGTTCCTTGAAGAAGGTGAACTCGGCGAGGTTCGCGCGACCGTGGGCACTCGCGGCGCCGAAGCGGACCGAGCGGAAGAGCCCCGCCAGGTAGGTCACGTAGTTGTCCATCAGGTCGGCCTCTCCCAGCTCGCCCATCTCCTCGAGCTTCGTGATCATGAAGAGGCTCAGCACGTCGGCCTTGCCCTCCTCGAGAGAACCGCCCAGGTCCTTCAGCGCGTCGCGCACGGTGCCCTTGCCGTCGAGCGTGTTCTTGATGCCGAGCCCGTGGGACACCTCGTGGAACATCACGTTGGCGAAGAAGGCGTCGAACTGGATGTGCCGCTTCTGGTCCTGGGCGATGAGCCGGTCGGCGATGGGCGTGAGGATCCTGTCGAACTTGGCGCGCATGGCGTTCTTGAGCTGCAGGCGCCGGGCGCCCTTCGCGAGCTGGACCGTCTCGTCGTTCGGCAGGTTGATGGCGATGGTCTTCGAGCCGGCGTTGGCGTCGCCCGCGTAGTAGACGGCGTCGTAGGCACCGAGGTCCGAGCCGCTCCCGGGCGACTCCTTCTTGTACCGGGCCGGCACCGGCAGCTGCATCTGCAGGGCGGGCAGGAGCTTCACGTAACGCGCAAGCTTCGCGCTCCACTCCTTGTCCTTGATGAGCACGAAACCCTCGTGCGTGCTCTTGTAGCCGAACATCTGGTCTTCGTAGTTCTCGATCGGGCCGATGACGACGTCGATCCCGTTCGTCTTCATGTCCATCCAGGCCATGTCGCTCGGACGATAGTCGTCGGTGAGCAGCGCCTTCGCACGCAACTCGAGGTAGTTGCGCAGTCCCGCGTCCTCGGCCAGGGCGGCCGCCTCGTGCAGGCGGGCGACGGCCCGCTCCACCTGCGGCTGGAACGCCTCCCGATAGGGCACCGCCACGAGCTGGCCCTGGGCGTCCCGGCGCACGATCGTGTACTGGCCCTTGAGGGCGACGGCCCGCTCCGCGGACGCGGCGACGGCCTGCTCGAACTCCTCCTTCGTCATGTCCGCGGGATAGAAGCCCGCGCCGGCGGGCTTCGCCCCGACCCCGGGCAGGAAGGGCTCGTTCCCCTTGAGCCGGTCCCAGGGCCCGTAGTTGATCTCGGCGAAGCGGCGCAGCTCGGGGTCGGTGATGTCCGCGAGGAACTTCGCCTTGTCGCCGTACGCCTCCAGCCAGAAGATCTCGTCCATCGCCTGGCAGGCGTCGATCAGGAGCGGGATCATCTTCCGCTCCTTCTCGGTGAGCGCGCCAAGGTCGGCGGTCAGCGTGACTTCCGTGTACTTCGTGAGGTTCGCGGAGGTCTCGCCGCCCTGCTTCGCCTTGGGGGCGCACGCGGGCAGGACGAGCATCGCCGCCGCGACCAGACCGAGCCAGGATGCGCTTCTCATCGGGACTCCTCTCAGAGGGTCTGCGGAATCATTCTCGGAGCCGGCACGCGCGCTTGACAGCCACGTGGGCGTCCGACGGACGAGCCTGAGACTAAGTCGGGAGACCCCTGGCGGCAAAGGCGCGGGGCCCTCCGCGGGGGGAGCGCCCACGAGCGGCCGCTCCCCCCGCGGAGTGTCCCGGCCTCGTCGCGCCCGCCCGGCGCGCCGCAGGAGCCTTCCGTCGCGGAAAACCGCGCACTCGTCGGTGGACGCACCACACCGCCCACATTCCCGGGGAGACTGCCCGGGAGCCTGGAGGCGGGCCCCTGGTTCCCGGAAACCGCGCAGGGGCGTCCCGCCCGCGATCGTCCAGAGGGTCGACTTGGAGGGAACATGGGTGCTTGCAGAGTGCTGATGCTGCTGGTCGCAGCTGTCGTCGTCGGCGCCTCGACGCTCCAGGCCGGCGAAATCCACCAGGCGGTCGCCGCGGGCGACAGCGCCCGGGTAGCTCGCCTGCTGCGCGCGGACCCCGGCCTGGTCCGCGTGGCGAATGGGGACCGGGCCGCCGAGCTGCCGCTGCACATCGCGGCCGGGGCCGGACGGGTCGGGATCGCCCGGCTCCTGCTCGAGGCGGGCGCCGAGGTGGACGGGCCCGACAGCGACGAGAGCACGCCGCTCGACGTCGCCGTGGTCCGGCGCCAGCGCGAGATGGCGCGCCTCCTCCTGGATCGGGGCTCCAACGTCAACCACCGCGACCGCAACGGCGGCTATGCCCTGAGCTTCGCGGTCTCCGGCGGCGACACGGCCATCGTGCGGATGCTCCTCGAGGCCGGGGCGGACCTGAACTACCTCTCCCTGCAGGGCACCACCCTCCTGCACCTCGCCGGCTCTCGCGGGCTGTGGGACCTCGCGGACCTGCTCATCCGGCGCGGCGGGGACATCAACCGCGGCAACGCCATCGGGCAGACTCCGCTGCACCTGGCCGCCTACGGGAACGATTCCACGCGGGTCGCGCATCTGGTGGCGCTCGGAGCGCGCGTCACCGTGCCCGACTCCACCGGGAGCACGCCCCTCGACATCGCCGTCGAGCTCGGGAGGATCCCTACCGCGAGGGCGCTCCTGGCGGCCGGCGCGGATGTGAACGCCTCCTTCCGCCTGGGCATGACCCCGATCTTCTGGTCGGCGCTGCGCAGGAACGCGGCCATGGCCCGGCTGTTGATGGCGAACGGCGCCGACCCGAACCGGACCACCCGGAGCGGCGACACCCCCCTCGCACTCGCCGTCGAGTCGAAGCAGACGGAACTCGTCGCGTTGCTGCTGGAGGGCGGCGCACGGGCCACCGGGGCCACCGGGAGGGACTCGTTGACGCCGCTCCACCGGGCCGGCATCGGTGGACGGGCCGACATCGCGCGCCTGCTCCTCGAGCACGGCGCTGACGCCGACGCCGGCGCGAAGGACCGCGACGGGGCCACGCCGCTCGACTTCGCGGTCCGCTACGGGCACCGGTCGGTGGCCGACCTGCTGGTCGCGCACCGGGCGGCCGGCGCGCGCTGGCGGGGCACCGCCGACTGCGGGCTCTCGGGCGCGCGGCGGCTCGCCGGCGGCGAGGCGGCGATCTGGTTCCTCGGGCACAGCGGCTGGGGGATCAGGACCCGGAACCACTTCCTCGTCTTCGACTACATGCCCGATGATCCGCCGGCCGACCAGCCGGGCCTCTGCAACGGCTCCATCGCGCCGGAGGAGTTGAAGGGCGAGCGCGTGACCGTCTTCGCCACGCACGAGCACGGCGACCATTTCGACCGGCGCATCTTCGGCTGGCGCGAGCGGCTGCCGCGGGCCACCTACGTCCTCGGCTTCCGGGCCGACACGCTGCCGCCGCACGTCTTCATCGGGCCACGGGAGACACGCGAGGTCGACGGCATGAAGATCACGACGATCCGGGCCAACGACCTGGGCGTCGGCTTCGTCGTCGAGGTGGACGGCCTCGTCCTCTTCCACGCGGGCGACCACGCCAACCGGAACCGCGACCTGTCCGGCGACTTCACCCCCGAGATCGAGTTCCTTCAGGCACGGGGGGTGAAGCCGGACATCGCCTTCCTGCCGATCACGGGGTGCAGCCTGGGCGACCGCGTCGCGGTGGAGACAGGCGTCGAATATGCGCTCGAGAAGCTCCGCCCGGCGCTCTTCCTGCCGATGCATGCCGGCTCGTTCGGCTGCGACTTCGGCGCCTGCGAGACGAGGAGCCACGAGCGCTTCCCGCAGATGCGCGTGGAGACGGTGTCGAACCGCGGGGACCACCTGCGCTACCGGAAGGAAGGATCTCGCTAGAGGCGGGCGGGGCCGACCGGCTCCCGGGGCCGGATCGCCTGGACCCTTCATGAGCCGCTGCCGCGAACGTCACGCGGCGCGCGAACGGTCCAGGCTAGGGCCCGACGCCCATCATCACCTTCGTCACGGTGACGAACGACATCAGCACGGCGAAGGCCGTGAGCGCCAGGAGCGCGAGCGCCAGCACCTGCACCAGCGGCGTCTCGCGCTTCTCGTCGTCGAATCGCATCATCGTCGCCGTGAGCCAGCCGCCGGCGAAACCGCCGAGGTGCGCCCAGTTGTTCACGCCCGACATCATGAAACCCATCACGAACAGGATGATGGCCCACTGCCAGAGCTGGGCGCTCAACATCGAGATGCGGCGGCGACGGCCGTAGACGATGAGCGCGGCGAGCAATCCGAAGATGCTGCCCGAGGCGCCGATGGTGGGCGCGCCGCTCAGCAGGTTCGAGGCAAGGAAGCCGGTCGCGCCGGAGACGGTGAAGAGGATGAACGCGCGACCCGGCCCGTAGACCTCGGTGACGTTCGGGCCCAGCTGCCGGACCCACATCAGGTTGAAGAAGATGTGGAGCAGTCCGCCGTGCAGGTAGATGGCGCTGAAGAGGGTCCACCACCAGCCCTGCTGCCAGGCGATGCCACCCGTCATGCCGAGCTGGTAGAGAGAGCGCGTGCCGGGCGAGAGGAGGTTGAACAACGCTCCCAGCCCCTGGCCGCGCATCTGGAAGATGGCGCTCGGCTGGAGCGCGAGAGCGACGGCGATAGAGCGCGACACAGGCGCCGACGATGACGGCGTTGAGGTCGAGCCTCCGCCCGAAGAGGCGCTGCAACTGCGGCGTCATGCCGTAGAACCCAGGGCGCCAGGCGCCGCAGAACGGACAGCGTTCCTCGTCCACGCCGATGAGCTTTTCGCAGCCTGGGCAGATCATGGAGCCGGGCGACATGCCGGGCAGGATAAGCCAACCCGGCGCCCGGAGGCGAGCGCCCCGCCCGGCCCCCATGCGGAACCGGCCCCGCGAAGTGCGGGGCCGGCGTGAAGGTCCGCCTGGAGAGCGGCGGCTAGTCGTCCTCTTCCTCGTCCCCCACGGGCGCCTCGCGCCACTTCTTCAGCTGCTCGGGCGCGAGCAGAGCGCGCACCTCGAGCACGGTGGCGGTGCGGGACTTCTGCATCCCGGCCCGCAACTGCGCGAGCTTGTCGATCTGCGCGTCGATCTTCGTCCTGTCAGGCGTCTCGGCGCGCATCAGTTGCTGCAGGTCCATCGTGGCGATGCGCAGATCCGCCTGACGCTGGATCATCTGACGCTGCTGACGCTCATGGATGAGCGCCACCTTCTTCTGCTGGTCGGCGGTGAGGTCGAGGCCGCGCAGCATCATCGGTCCGTGGCCGGCGCCCATGCCGGGGCCGCACATCGGACCACCCTGCATGCCCCCGCCCATGCCGCCCCTCGTGCCGCGGCCGGCCATGCGCTTGCCCATCCCGCCCTTCATGCAGCAGCCCTTCATGTCGCCGTGCATGCAGCAGCCGCCCTTGCCCATGCCGGCCTTCATGCCGCAACCCGGCAGGTCGGCGCCCATGCCCATGCCCGCGCCACCGCGCATGGTGCAACCTGGCATCGACTGCCCGGCCGTCTTGCTCGCCGGAGCGGTCTTGTCGGTCTTGTCGGCCGCCAGTGCCAGGAGCGCGGGCACGGCCATCATGAGCACGGCTGCCACGGCCACGGCCTTCCAGTGATTCTTCCTCATGGACTTCCTCCCTCGGGGCAGGCACCCGTACTGCGGCGTACGTCCACCGTACCGGTTGGTGTATCTGGTTCCTGTTTCAGCGCGCAAGTCGTGTCTCGACAACGAGGCTCGCCCTCGCGCCAGAGGGCGAGGCAAACCGCGGGCCACATGATGGTCGCAGGCCCGGTCCCTGCTGTGCAAGCGCGAACGCGCGTGAACAAGCCGTTTCTGCGCGTCCCGACCGTGTCCGGGCGAGTCCCCTGACACCACCCGGACATCCGCCTGACGAAGGCTTGCGTTTCGGCGCCGGTCACGGCATCTTGATGCGGTCCGCTGCGAGGCGGGTGCGTCGTTAGGGGTGGTCGGCAAGGACAAGCGCCGACCTGAGAGCAAACCCTCTGAACCTGATCTGGCCAAGACCAGCGTAGGGAAACGGCGAAGACAATCGAGCTCTCCGCTTGCCTTCATGCCGTCCCTTCGCGGGCGGCATCTCTGTTCCGGGCTGCGCGGCCCCGACGTCTCGCGATCTCGCGCGCCCCGAAGAGCGCCCCCGCCGCGGGATCGCCCATGTTCAGCACGAGCCCCCTCGACTGGGGGTTGATCCTCCTCTACTTCGGATTCCTCGCCGCGGTCTGGGCGGGCGCCTTCGGGCACCGTCCGGGAGCGCTCGAGTACCTCGTGGCCGGACGGCGCGTCACGCTGCCCGCGCTGGTCGCCACGCTGGTCGCCACGCTGGTACGGCGGCATCCTGGGCGTGGGCGAGTACTCGTGGCGCCACGGGCTCGCCAACTGGCTCGTCTTCGGCGTGCCCTACTACATCGGCGCGCTGCTCTTCGCCGTCTTCTTCGCGAAGCGCGCACGGGATGCCAGGCTCTACACGCTGCCCGACCTGCTCGACCGCGCCTACGGCCGCGGACCCGCGCTCGTGGGGGCGCTCGCGGTGTTCATCGTGGCGCAGCCCGCCGCCTACGTGCTCATGCTCGGCACGCTCTTCGCCGCCATGTTCGGCCTGCCGCTGGCGCCCTGCATCGTGGGCGCGGCACTGCTGTCGGTCTTCTACATCGACAAGGGCGGGTTGCGGGCCGTGGTCTTCACCGACCAGGTGCAGTTCGTCCTCATGTACTCGGGCTTCGCGCTCCTCCTCGCTTCCTCGTGGCGCAGCACGGCACGCTGTCGTTCCTGCGCGCGCACGCTGCCACCCGCCCATTTCACCTGGCACGGAGGCAATCCGCCCCAGGCCATCTTCGTCTGGTACTTCATCGCGCTCTCGGCGCTCGTGGACCCGGGCTTCTGGCAGCGCGCCTACGCGGCCCGCGACCCGAAGGTCGCGCGCAACGCCGTGCTGTGGTCGGTCGCGTGCTGGGCGGTGTTCGACTTCATGACCACGATGGCCGGCCTCTACGCACGGGCCCTGCTGCCCCGGCTCAAGGACCCGGTGTTCGCCTTCCCCGAGTTGGCGCGCATCACGCTGCCGCCGTTCGCGCTCGGCCTCTTCTACCTCTCCATGATCGCCACGGTGATGAGCACGATCGATTCCTACGGGTTCATCGCCGCGGCCACGGTGGGCCGCGACGTCGTCTGGCGCATCGTGCGCGGCGACGAGGACCGCGTGCCGCGGCTGGACACGCTACGGCCTGTGGCTCGCCGCCGGCTTCGCCGCCGCGCTCGCGCTCGCCAACCAGAGCGTGATCGCGCTCTGGCACGACCTGGGCTCGATCGTCACGCCCACGCTGCTGCTGCCGGTGGGCACCGCCCTGCTCCAGCGCGGCCGGCTCGGTGCGCGCTGGACCCTGGTCGCCATGCTCACGCCCTTCTGTCCTCTCGCTCTCCTGGATCCTGCTCAAGGCCTTCCCCCCGGCGGGCATGGCCGCCGGGGCTATCCGTGGTCCATCGAACCCATCTATGTCGGGCTCGCCGCGTCGCTGCTCGTCTACTCCGCGGGCTGGCTCCGGCCGAAGACGGAGGTCGCACGATGAGGACATCATCGCTCGCGCTCGCGTTCGCGCTCGCGCTCGACGCTCGTCGCTCCGGGTGCCGCGGCCCCGGTGCAGCAGACCGCGATCCGCGCGTCCCGCGCGCGGCCGTGCCGGCCGAGGACGCGCCCCGGGACACGCTGCGGCGGATCGTGCCGCTGCCCGAGGTGGTGGTGAGCACGACCCGGCTCGACGACCGCGCGCCGCTCGCGCGCGCGATGCTCGGACGCGACGAGATCGCGCGGCGCAACACGGGGCAGGACACGCCCATGCTGCTCGCCACGCTGCCCGGAGCCTACGCCTACTCCGACGCCGGCAACGGCATCGGCTACTCGTACCTCTCGGTGCGCGGCTTTCCGCAGCGCCGCGATCAGCGTGCTCGTCAACGGCGTGCCGCTCAACGACCCCGAGTCCCACGAGGTCTACTGGATCGACCACCCCGACCTGATGGCCTCGACCAGCGAGGTGCAGTTGCAGCGCGGCGTCGGCTCGGCCCTCTACGGCGGCGCGTCGCTCGGCGGCACGGTCGCGGTCGAGACCGCGCCCTTCGGCGAGACGCCGCGCGCCTCGGCCACCGTCGCCTACGGCTCGTGGGAGACGAAGCGGACCATGCTCGAGACCGACTCCGGGCGGCTGCCGGGCGGCTGGAACTTCTACGGGCGCTACTCCCGCATCGAGACCCAGGGCTACCGCGAGCGGTCCTGGTCGAAGCTCTGGTCCTACGCGCTCGCCGCGCGGCGCACGCTCGGCAGCCAGTCGTTCCGCCTGAACCTCTACGGCGGCCCCGAGGAGACGCACCTCGCCTACCTCGGCGTGCCGCGCGCCTATCTCGAGGGCCAGGTCAGCGGCGACGCCGGCCGCGACCGGCGCTTCAATCCCATCACCTACGCCGGCGAGTGCGACCACTTCTTCGAGCCGCACTACGAGTTCATCCACACGTGGGCGCCACGCGCGGGACTCACCGTCTCGCAGACCTTGTTCTGGTTCGACGGCAAGGGCTACTACGACGAGCAGCGCGTCGGCCGCAGCCTGGAGCAGTACCGGCTCGGTCCGTGGTGGACCGCGGACTCCACGCTCGTCCCCCGCGGCTACTACGCGCAGGACGAAGAGGGCGAACCTGGTGCGGGACGCGCAGGGCCGGGTCGCAGGTCGTGCGCTTCGACCTGGTGCGCCGCCGCACCGTCGCCAACCGTCACTTCGGCTGGATCCCGCGGGTGCGCGTCGAGCACGCGGGCGGCGTGCTCACGGTGGGCGGCGAGGTCCGCGCCCACGACGGCAGGCACTGGGGCGAGATCGTGACGGGCGACGGACTGCCGCCGGGCACCGCGCCGGACCACAGGTACTACGACTATCACCCGCGCACGCTCTCGGGATCGCTGTTCGTGCGCGAGGAGTGGCAGCCCGATCCGCGACTGCTCCTGACCGCCGACCTGGCGTGGCGGCACCAGGCCTACCGGATGCGGGATGATCGTCTTCGACGGCGTCCGCTTCGACCAGGACTACGACTTCGCGCTGCCGCGCCTGGGCGTGACCTTCACGCCCGGCAGCTCGACGACGCTCTTCGCCTCGTTCGCCATCTCCGGCCGCGAGCCCGCCTTCCGGGACCTCTACGATGCCGAAGGCGCGGGCAGCGTGCCCCTCTACCGCATCCGCGACACGGCCACCAACCACTACGAGGACCCGCTCATCAGGCCGGAGAGCGTGCGCGACTGGGAGGCGGGGTTCGCCTGGCGCGGAGCGCGCGCCACCGCGACCGTGAACCTCTTCCGCATGGATCTCCGCGACGAACTGGTCTATGCGGGCCAGTTCAACACCGACCTGGGCTACCCCATCCTCGGGAACGCCGCGCGCTCGGTGCACCAGGGCGTGGAGCTGGCGGCGCGCGCCCGGCAGGTCCTGCCCCGCGGGCTGCGGCTCGACGTGGATGCGAACGCCACGCTCAGCGACAACCACTTCGTCGAGTACCGCGAGGCCTGGGGTCCGGACCCCGGCGACGTCGTCTCGTACGATGGCAAGACGCTCGGGCTCTTCCCCGCGGTGCTCGGCAACCTCGCGGCGCGCGTGGGGTGGCGCGACGTCACGGCCGGTCTCGAGGCGACCCATGCCGGCCGCATGTACCTCGACAACCGCCAGGACGTGCTCGCCAGCATCGGTCCGCACACGGTGCTGAACGCCACCGCCCGCTGGGGCCTCGCGGTCGGCGAGGCGTCACGTGCCGAGCTTTCGCTCCGGGTCTCGAACCTGCTCGACGAGCGCTACGCCGCCGGTGGCTACATGGACTACGACGCGGAGGGGAGCCTCGTGCCGATGTTCGTGCCCGCGGCGACCCGCGGCTGGCTCACGCAGGTGAGCGTGGGGTTCTGACGCCGGGACCCGGCGGCCCGCTCACGCTCGCGGGGTCGCGAGGATCTGAGTGATCCGGGCCAGATGGTGGTCGTCGTGCTCGGCGGCGAAGACCATCATGTCCAGCACGTTGACGGTGCGCTTCAGCCGCGGATGCGAGGCCGTCCGCCCGACGTCGGATGGACCGAGATCTTCCAGCCGGCTCACATGGCGGAGTCGAGCCACCCGGAACGCGGCCAGGAGATCTTCGACGGGCCGCTCGTTGAACCGCGCAACCTCCACCCGGCTGGCATCGTGGGCCGCCGGGCGCAGCGCCTTCGCTCCCGCGAGGAAGTCGTCCAGTCGTCCGTCCCACAGATCCTCCACGAGGAGAAGGTGGCCGACGTTCTCCTGGATGGACCAGGAGTCGCCGTGGCGCACGGCAAGCCAGGCGGGCGGGGAGCCTTCCAGACGGTCCTCGAGGCGGGCCGGAGTGCCCCGCAGCCGCTCGAGGACATCAGGGAACAGGGAAACCGGCAGGCCGAAGGCGAAGTCCCGTTCCAGCCAGCGTGCCCGTTCGATCATGGACGCCTCCTCTCCCGGGACCGGGCCCGAGGCCACCGGTCGAGCAGACGGCCGGTGCGGTAGACCTTCCGACGAGTGCAGGGAACCCCCGCCTGCCGGTCAACTCCCGGTGCGCGGCCCGGACGGGCCTTCGTCGGCCGGCTCACCCTGGCCTTCGACGCCGAGCCAGTCCAGCGCAGCCTGCATCGAACGGAACACCGACACGGACTTGGAGCCGCGCTGGTTCAGCTCGCGGTAGGTCTCGAACATGCGCGCGAACCCGTAAGCGAGATCCCGCGGGGCGACGATGGCCAGCCTCGACGACGCTCCCGACACATCCATGGCCGAGGCCAGTTCGGCCAGCGCCCTCACCCGGTCGTCCGACGACAGGACGAAATCCTCGACCTCGCCCAGGTCGACGACCTCGTCATAGCCGGCAAGGTCATCGCGGGACCAGACCTCGCGCTGATAGGCGAAGACGTCCTCGTCCGACAGGATCCTGGCCGCCGTGGCGAAGACGACCCGTCGTTCCAGGTCGATTCGGTATTCGAGGGGCATCGATACCTCCGACCTTCCTGGCCGCGACCGGATCGCGGCCCGTATCGTGCCGCAATCCGGAGTCTAGCACCCACCGCGGGCCCGGCGAACGCAGTGCGGGGGCGGCGCGGCGGAGAGCAGGAGATCCGGAGGAGACGGGCGGCAAGGAGGCAGGTGGTTGCCTTTCCAGGGCAAGTCCAATATTATCCCTCGGTCATTTATGGGTACGGTCATTCTTGACCGGAGGCCATTCAACCATGAGCATCGAACCATCCCGACGAGAGCGCAAGAAGGACGAGACCCGCCACCGGATCTTCCACGCGGCGATCGATCTCTTCCGCGAGAAGGGCTTCGAGCAGACCACGGTGGACGACATCACCGAGAAGGCCGACGTCGCGAAGGGCACCTTCTTCAATTATTTCCACCGCAAGGAGGCCGTGCTCGCCTACCTCACGGAGAGCCGGCTGCTCGCGATCGAGGAGAGCGCGGAGGCCCTGCTCGCCGAAGATCGGCCTGCGCCGGAGAAGTTGTTCGACCTGCTGGCCTCCATAGCATCCCCCTACGCGGAGGACCACGACCTCTCCCGCTACGTCCTGACGGAGCTCATGTCGCGTATGTACCTGCCGTCGGAGGAGGAGATGATGCGCTGGCACGAGTTGTTCGTGAACATCATCCTCCGGGGCCAGGAACGTGGTGAGATCCGCCCCGAGATCGCCGCCGAGCGCATCGAACGCGTCGTCGGCTGCGTCTTCCATGGCACGGTCTTCCAGTGGGTCCATTGCCACCCGAACGTCTTCCCGCTCCTTCCTGAGCTGCGCGAACGTCTCACGCTGGTGATGGAGGGCTTCGCCTCATGAATCGTCTCTCCCTGTGCGTCACGATCCTCCTCGCCGCCGCCCTGGTGCTGCCGGCCACGGCTCTCGCCCGCCGGGAACCTCCGCCCGCACCGGCCCCCGCCGACACGCTGCGACTCACGCTCGACGACGCCATCCAGCGCTCGCTCGCCCGCAGCGAGGACGTGCGCACGGCCCGCGCGAACGTCAGGCAGACCCAGGGCCAGGTCTTCCAGGCCATGTCCCAGGCGCTGCCGCAGATCTCGGGCACGATCCTCTACGACCGGAAGCTCCAGAGCCTCTTCTCGGGCATGGCCGCCGACACCGGCGGTCTTCGGCGCGATCCTCAAGAACAGCTCCTTCGCCGCCAGTGCACAGCTGGACCGTCGCCCTCACGGCGCAACAACTCCTGTGGTCGAGCGGCAAGGTCGGCGCTGCCCTGAACACGGCACGGGCCGCCAACCAGGCCGCGCAGGCCAACGAGCGCGAGACCGCCTCCGAGCTGAAGCTACCAGGTGCGGCGGGCCTACTACGACGCGGTCTACTCGCAGCGGCTGGTCGAGATCGCCGAGATCGCGCTCGAGCAGGCCCGGGGCCACCTCGCCCACGTGCGCGCAGGGCGCCGCGAGGGCAGCCGCTCCGAGTACGAGCAACTGCGCGCCGAAGTGGACGCCGCCAACCAGGAGCCCGACGTGGTCGCGGCCAGGAACGGCGCGAGCCTCGCCCTGCTGAACCTGAAGCGACTGGTCGACGTACCGCTGGGGCAGCCGCTGTCCCTGCTCACACCCCTCGTGGCCGCAGACGGCACGGTGCCGGTGGTCACGGACCTCTCGACCGCGGTGGACCAGCGGCCGGCGGTGGCCGCGGCGAACCACATGGTCGAGGCGCGCCGGCTGGCCGTGAAGCTGTACCGCGGCCAGTACTGGCCCGACCTGTACGTCTCGACCGACCTGTCGCACGTGGCGTATCCATCGGACCCGTGGCCGCTCCGGCGCGAATTCCGGCGCAACTGGGACGCCTACGTGCCGCATCGACGTGCCCATCTTCAACGGATTGCGGACTCACGGCCAGGTGGTCGAGGCCCGTGCCGAGTACGAGAGGGCGACAGCCACCCGAGACCTCGCGCAGAAGGGCGCGGCCATCGAGGCGGTGCAGGCCCGCGACGAGATCGAGCGCTCGCAGACCACGCTGCTCGCCCGGCGCGAGACCGTGCGCCAGGCGCTGCGCGCCTGGGAGCTGGCCGGCGTGCGCTTCAAGAACGGCATGTCCACGCAGATCGAGGTCTCGGACGCGCGTCTGCAGCTCCAGTCGTCCGAGGTCAACGAGATCCAGGCCATGCGCGATTATCTGGTCGCCATCGCCCAGCTCGAGCGCGCGGTGGGCCACCCGCTGCCCGTCGAGCGTCAGCCCATCGAACAACTCGTCCCCAACCCTGAAGGAACGCACTGATGCATACGCGCCCGATGAAGCGACTTCTGGCGGTCGCCCTGCTGGCGGCCATGGTGGCCGGCGGAGGCGGTTGCGCCGCGAAGAAGAACTCGGCCCCCGCGGGGCCCGAGACCGCCCTGCTCACGACGCGCGACCTCGCCGTGGTGGCCCGCAGGGACGTCGCGACCGGCGTGCCCGTGCAGGGCACGTTGAAGCCCCTGACGGACGTGAACCTGCTCGCACCCTTCCCGGACGTGATCGAGGAAGTGGTGGTCAGGGAGGGCCAGGCGGTGCAGCGCGGCCAGGTGCTGGCGCGCATGCGGATGACCTCGGTCGCGCCCGCCGCGGCCAGCGCCGAAGCCCAGCGCCGCATCGCCGAGGCCGATCTGCGGCGCATGGAGAACCTCCTGAAGGAGGGCGCGGTCGCCGAGCGGGACGTCGAGGTCGCCGACGGCGCAGCTCAAGGCCGCCGAGGCCGCCGCGGCCATGGCCCGCAAGCGCCTCGACGAGGCGACCGTGCGGGCTCCGTTCGCGGGCGTGGTCGCCCAGCGCTTCCTGCAGAGCGGCGACCGCGTCGGTGACGGCGACCGCCTGTTCCGCGTCGTCAACACCGACGAGCTCGAGTTCACGGCCAGCGTGACCACCGAGGCGCTGGGCCAGCTCAAGGCCGGGCGCCCCGGTGGCGCTGACGGTGAGCGGGCTCGACGGCCGCCAGGTCTCCGGCCGCGTGTCCCGCGTCAACTCCACGGTGGATCCGGCGACCCGGCAGGTGAAGGTCTACGTGCTCGTGCCCAACCGTGACCACCGGCTGGCCGGGGACATGTTCGCGAGCGGACGCGTCGTGCTCGAGCAGGCGCGGGCCGCGCTCGCCGTGCCGGGTTCCGGCGTGACGACCGGAACGGACGGCACGGCCCGCGTCTGGATCGTGGACGGCCACACGCTCCGCCGGCGCACCGTCACCATCGGCCTGCGCGACGAGCAGGCGCGACCTCGTCGAGGTGCGCAGCGGGCTGCGCGAGGGCGACAGGGTGCGTCATCAGCTCCGGCGAGGGCCTGGTGGACGGCCAGCCCGTGCAGCTCTCGCGCGGCCTCACGCCGGACGCGCCCGCGGCGACCACGCCCCCGGCCCCCGCGCCAGCCGCGGACGCCGGGAAGAGGTAGCCCATGTTCCTGAGCGATCTCTCCATCAAGAAACCGGTCCTCGCGACCATGCTGATCCTGGCGCTGGTCGTGCTCGGGCTGTTCTCGCTCCGCCGTCTCGCCATCGACCAGTGGCCGAACGTGGACTTCCCGTTCGTCTCCATCCAGACCTACTACCGGGGCGCGTCCCCCGAGGTGGTCGAGCGCGAGGTCACGAAGAAGATCGAGGAGGCGGTCAACTCGACCGAGGGCGTCAAGACCGTGCAGTCGGTGTCCACCGAGGGATACTCGATGATCTTCATCGAGTTCCGGCTCGGCATCAAGGTCATGAACGCACTGGCCGACGTGCGGGCCAAGGTGGACGCCATCCGCGCGGACCTGCCCACCGACATCGACGCGCCGATCGTCCAGCGCTTCGACATCCAGAGCCTGCCCATCATGAGCTTCTCGGTCCGCGGCGAGGGCTGGGCGATGCGCGATCTCACGCGCCTCGCCGAAGAGACCATCAGCCGGCGCATCGAGAACATCCCCGGCGTCGGCAGCGTGACCGTGGTCGGCGGCCTGCGCCGGGAGATCCACCTCCTGCTGCTGCCCGACCGCATGAACGCCCTGGGCGTCTCGCCCGACATGGTGATGGCGGCCGTGCAACGCGAGAACGCCGACGTGCCCGCCGGCCGCGTGGAGAAGGGCGCGCGCGAGGACCTCGTGCGCATCAAGGGCCGCATCAAGGATCCCAAGGACTTCGCCAACGTGGTCGTGACCACGCGTGGCGGCGCCCCCATCCGCCTCAGCGACGTCGCCCGCGTCGAGGACGCGCAGGAGGAGGAGCGCGACGTCGCATACGTGGACGGCGAGCGCACCGTCGCCGTCGAGGTGCGCAAGATCTCGGGCGGCAACACCGTCCAGGTCGCGGACGAGGTGCACAAGGCCATCGTCGAGTTGAACCGCACGCTGCCGACCGGCGTGAAGACCAAGATGATCTCCGACAACTCGACCTGGATCCGCAACTCGGTCGAGGACGTCGAGAAGACGCTGCTCGAGGGCGGACTGCTCACCGTGCTCATCGTCTTCATGTTCCTGAACTCGTGGCGCTCGACGGTCATCACCGGGCTCACGCTGCCGGTGTCGGTGATCTCGGCCTTCCTCGCCGTCTACGCGTTCGGCTTCACGCTGAACATGATGACCCTGATGGCGCTGTCCCTGGCCATCGGCATCCTGATCGACGACGCGATCGTCGTGCGTGAGAACATCGTCCGACATCTCGAGCGAGGCGAGGACCACTTCACCGCCGCGCGCAAGGGCACCGACGAGATCGGCTTCGCCGTGCTCTCCACCTCGCTCTCGATCCTCGCGGTCTTCATCCCGGTGGCGTTCATGGGCGGCATCGTCGGCCGCATGTTCTTCCAGTTCGGCATCACCGTCGCCTTCGCCGTGGCGGTGTCGCTGTTCGCGTCGTTCACGCTGGACCCGATGCTGTCGTCGCGCTGGTACGACCCGGACGCCGAGGGCCGCAAGCACGGGGGCCCGATCGGGCACGTGCTCGAGAAGTTCAACAACGCCTTCGCCGGCGTTGGCGTGCGCTATCGGAGCCTGATCGGGTGGGCGCTGGCCCACCGCGGGCTGACCGTGGGCATCGCCGCCGCGTCCTTCGTCCTCGCGCTGGTCCTGCCGATGGTCGGGATCGTCGGCGGGGAGTTCATGCCCGACTCCGACGACGAGGAGGCCACGAGCGTGGACTTCGAGACCCCGGTGGGCTCGTCGCTGTCCTACACCGAGGGCAAGGCGCAGGAGATCGTGCGCCACCTCAGGACCCTGCCCGAGGTCACCTACTGCTACACCACGATCGGCGGCAGCGCGCACAACAACTCGGTCAAGTCGGGGAGCATCTACGTGAAGCTCACCCCCAAGCACGAACGCCGGCGCTCGCAGATGCGGATCGAGCGCGACCTGCGCGCCAAGCTGCCGCATGTTCAGCGGCGTGAACGCCCGCATCCTCGTCCCGGGCTTCAGCGGCCACAGCGAGGCGCCGATCCAACTGCTGGTGCAGGGTCCCAACCTGGACGAACTGCGGCGCATCTCGGAGCAGGTCATGGCGACGATCAAGGACGTGCCCGGCCTGGTCGAGCTCAAGTCCACGCTCGAGCGGCAGAAGCCCGAGTGGGTGGTGGACGTGGACCGCAAGCTCGCGGCGGACGTCGGCCTCTCGGTCGCGGCGATCGGCAATTCGCTGCGCCCGATCCTCGCCGGGCAGACCGTCGGGGACTGGGAGGACGAGAGCGGCGTGGCCAACGACGTCGTCGTGCGGCTCGCGCCGGAGTTCCGGACGTCGCGAGACCGACCTGACGAACATCCCCATCGCCACCGGCCAGGTGGACGGCCGCACCGGCCAGCCCGTGATGATCCCGCTCGGCCAGGTCGCGGGCCTTCGTTACGGCGGCGCCCCGAACCAGATCGACCGCCGCAACCTCGAGCGCGTCGCCACGATCGAGGGCAGCTACCAGGGTCGCGCGCTGACCGCCGTCGTGAGCGATGTGAACAAGCGCGTCAAGACGCTGAACCTGCCCCCGGGCTATCGCTTCAGCTTCGGCGGCGACCAGGAGATGTTCGCCGAGACCGTCGGCTACATGGTCGAGTCGCTCCTGCTGGCCATCGTGTTCATCTACCTGATCCTGGCCTCGCAGTTCGGCAGCTTCACCCAGCCGCTGGCCATCATGTTCTCGCTGCCGCTGGCGCTGTTCGGCGTCTCGCTGGGCCTCGCGCTGGGCCGCAGCTCGTTCAACATGATGAGCATGGTGGGCATCATCATGCTGATGGGCCTGGTGGTGAAGAACGCCATCCTGCTGGTGGACTTCGCCAACAAGGCCCGGGACCGCGGCAGCGACCGCAAGCAGGCGCTGGTGGACGCGGGGCAGTTGCGGCTGCGGCCCATCGTCATGACCACGCTGGCCATGATCTTCGGCATGCTCCCGACCGCGCTCGCGCTCGGGGCCGGCTCGGAGTTCCGCGCGCCGATGGCGTACGCCGTGATCGGCGGGCTCATCACCTCGACCCTGCTGACGCTCGTCGTCGTCCCGGTGGTCTACACCTACCTGGACGACTTCAGCGACTGGTTCGGGTCGTTCGCCATGCGCTTCACGAAATCGCCCGCGGAGTACGCGGAATATGTCGCGCGGCGCGGCAGACCCGCGGCCGGGAGGCCGGAGGAAGCGCCCGAGTCGACGACCGGGGCATAGACCGGGACCGCGTCCACGCGGTGGAGCCGGGCGGGCCATCCTCCGCCCGGCTCCCTTCGTCCGGGACCGCGGCGGTCCTCCCCGGTCCCGCCCGGAGCGCGCGGGCGGGCTACGGGCCGATGCGCAGCCTTGCCACCTTCCTCGCCAGCGCGGTGAGCGCCACGCCGGGCTTCCGCGGGTCGACCCAGCGCAGGCGCGCCGAGCGCGGCAGGGGAACGGCCAGCTCTCCGCGCCACACCTCGGCCGCGAGCGCGCGGTGGGTGATGGCGTAGCGGAGGGTCTCCCCCGCCGGCGCGAGCCGCGCGCGCAGGCCGAGCCCGGCGAGCCGCGCGTCCAGGGCCCGGCGCGCGGACCGGCGCGGCGCCAGCTCGACACCGGGCGGCTCCCACAATCCGGCGAGCAGCGGACCTTCGCGGCGCACGACGAGCATGCGACCCCGCCGCTCGATGAGCACGACCGCCTGCCGCACGTTCTCCCCCGCCCGTCTCAAGGGCACCGGCGGGAACTCCGCCACGCGGCCGAGCGCGAAGGCGCGGCACCAGCGGCGACACCGGGCACTCGCCGCAGCGCGGGGCCCGCGGGACGCAGACGGTCGCGCCCAGTTCCATCAGCGCCTGGTTCCAGTCGCCGGGCCGGCGCGCCGGGACCAGCGCGGCGGCCAGCGCCCACAGCACCTGCGCGCCCCGCGACGCGCGCAGCGCGCGCAAGCCGCGACAGAACGCGCGCCACGTTCCCGTCCAGCGCGGGAAGTGCGCGATCGAAGGCGATGGAGAGCACCGCTCCGGCCGTGTAGCGGCCGACCCCGGGCAGCCGGGCGAATGCCACGGGCTCGTCGGGCACGCGGCCCGCCGTGCTCGCGCACCACGAGGCGCGCCGCCTCGCGCAGATGGCGGGCGCGACGGTAGTAACCGAGCCCCGCCCAGGCGGTGAGCACGTCGGTCTCGCGGGCCCGGGCCAGCGATTCGAGGGTCGGGAAGCGTTCCAGGAACCCGTGGTAGTACGGCGCCACGGTGGTGACCCGGGTCTGCTGGAGCATCACCTCGGAGAGCCAGACCCGGTAGGGGTCGCGCTCGCCGCGCCACGGCAGCGAACGGCGGTGACCGTCGTACCAGCGCAGGAGCGCGCGGCGCAGTGCGGGATCCGACGCGCCGCCGGGAGTCTCATGCGGCATGGGCAGGCTCCGGCCGGCGCGGGCGCCGGGCGCGGTGCGCGGGCCGGCCCGGGGGTCGGAGATGGTCGTGGGCGAGCAGAGGCACCATGCGCTCGCCCACGACCATCTCCGACCCCCGCTGTCTCAGCGCTTCGACTGCAGGGGCCCGACGGGAGCGTCCTTGAGATTCGGCGTCCTGGTCTGTGCGCCCGTCCACGCGCAGGTCAGCGGGTTGCCGCAGCGCGGACAGGGAATCTTCGCATCGGCGCCTTCGTCGGCGGTGGGCATCCAGCGCTCCACCTTCACCTGGCAGCCGGGCACATGGCAGAGGTATACGCAGAGAGGCATCGCTTCGTCTCCCATCGAACGCTCGCCGGCGGGCCGCCACGGCCCGCCCGGCCACCGCGACATGATAGCCGAACGGCGCCGCGTCTGCCGCGGGACGGCGGGCGCGGAGCCCGGCAGGAGGGTCCCGCGGGCACGCTCGGCTCCGCTTCCCGCTGCGCCTCGCTCTTCCTCGCCGGGCTCCGCCGGTCCCTGGCTCCACCCGGCTCCGGGCGGCCTCGCGGGATCCTCCTGCCGGGCCCCGCGCCCGCGGGCCTCAGTTCAGCTCCCTCGCCAGCCACCGCAGGACGTTGAGGGCGAACTGCTGGTTGTCGTCGAGGTCCGGCCGGTTGAGGCCGATCCTCAGGCGGCTCTTCCTCATTCGCAGGGCGTCCGTTCCGAGCACGAACTGGGAGCCGAACATCGCCGCCTCGCCCAGCACCACCACGCGCCCCTTGCCGAAGCCGAACGCCACGCCCTGGAAACGATCGACCGCGGTCACGGCCCCGGGCGTGTTCACCGCCGACGTGGTGTCCGCCTTCCGGCGGGCCTCGAGGCTGGCTTCGCGCCGCGCGTCCGGGGTGAAGGGCAGGTCCAGGGCCGAGGGGCTGAGCACCAGCAGGCCCGGCTGCCCGGGCGGGCCCACCAGCGACTGGCCGGTGAAGGTCGCCACCCGATCGATGCGCTCGCTCTTGTCCCGCCCGCGCGTGATCGCGTGGTCGCCCAGCAGGCCCAGGGCGCGCGTGAAGAGGATGCAGCCCATGTTCCCGGTCTCGGGGTCCACGCGGCGCGTGTCCACCGTGTAGCTCTTGCCCATGTCCACGCCGAAGCGGACGGCAAGGCTGTCCATCGCCGAGGCGAAGGGCGCGTGGTCGGCGATGAGGAGGAGCGAGCCTCCCGCCCTTCACCCAGTCGCGCACCACGTCGCACTCGGCGATCCGGATGGCGTTCTCGCGGGCGGCCGGGCCGTTCAGGTCCCGCGCGCCGAGCGCGTCGGCCACGATCAGCACCTGGCAGGCCTCGAGCAACTGGGGCGAGAACGCCTGCCCGCCGGAGATCACGTTCAGGCCATCCTGCGAGAGCAGGTTCGCGAAGGTACGGTAGAGCCCGTTCCGGGTGAAGTGGTTCCCGTGGGCTTCGTCGATCATCACGACCGGCCGGCGGGCGGTGAAGGCCGGCTTCGCGACCTTCGGGACGAAGGTGGTGTCTTCCACCTGGCTCTGGGAGCGGGCGGGCACGGCGGCGACGGCGAGCAGCAGCAGGGCGAAGAGGAACGTGCGTCCCATGCGGTGGATCCCTCTCTGGCGGCGCGAAACGCACAGCCGGTTCGTGGACAGTCTAGCCACTCGGACCGGACCGGATGTCGAGAATCGGTCAACAAGGATACATGCGGCGTCCGGCGGGCCGAAGTCGGCCCGGCCGGCCACGGCCGCGCCCGCTGCAGCGCGGCTCCCGCTTGAGGCGGCCGGGGCGCGCCGATTATGCTCTTCCGGCTCAGGAGCCCATCCCATGCCCACCGTCGGCACCCTCATAGACCCGCAGGGCCGCGTCCTCCGCGATCTTCGCATCTCGGTCACGGACCGCTGCAACCTGCGTTGCGTCTACTGCATGCCCCTCGAGGGCATCGCCTGGCTGCCCCGGACGGACGTGCTCACCTACGAGGAGATCGTCCGCGCGGCCCGCCTCGCCATCGGGCTCGGCGTGACCAGCATCCGGCTCACCGGCGGTGAGCCGACGGTGCGCGCCGGCCTGGAGGTGCTGGTGCGCGCGCTCCGCGACCTCGACCCGGCGCTCGACCTCTCGCTGACGACGAACGGCCTCAAGCTCGCGACGATGGCCGGGGCCCTGCGCCAGGCCGGGCTCACGCGCATCAACGTGAGCCTCGACACGCTCGACCGCGCACGCTTCCAGAGAATCGCCCGGCGCGACAGCCTCCCCGAGATCCTCGCGGGCCTCGAAGCCGCGAAGCGCGCGGGCTTCTCCCCCATCAAGGTCAACGCCGTGTTGATGCGCGGGTTCAACGAGGACGAGGCCGTGCCGCTCGCGCGCTGGGCCCGCGAACAGGGCTTCGAGCTGCGCTTCGTCGAATGGATGCCGCTCGATTCGCAGCGCTCGTGGTCCACCGAGCGGCTGGTCCCGGCGGCGGAGATCCTGGCCGGGCTCGAGGCCGCGTTCCCGCTCGAGCCGGTGCCGGGCCCGGACCCGAGCGCCCCCGCCGAACTCCATCGCTATCGTGACGGAGGAGGCACGGTGGGCGTCGTCGCCTCGGTGACCCGCCCCTTCTGCGAGCGCTGCGACCGCATCCGGCTCACGGCCGACGGGCAGATCCGCACCTGCCTCTTCGCGCACGAGGAGCACGACCTCCGCGGGGCCCTGCGCCACGGTGCGAGCGACGAGGAGATCGCCACCCTGCTGAAGGCGGCGGCGTGGCGCAAGGAACCAGGGCACCTCATCAACAACCCGGCGTTCCTGCAGCCCGCCCGCGGGATGAGCGCGATCGGCGGCTGAGAGCGGAAGGATCGCCCCGGCCGCCGCCCGGGACTACGGTGCCCCGCCTGGCGCCGGCCTCACCCCCAGGAACACGACTTCCTCCTCGAGCGTGACGCCGAAGCGCTCGCGAACCCGCGACTTCATCTCCTCCGCCAGCGCGAGCACGTCCGCGGCGGTCGCCTGGCCCGCGTTCACGATGATGTTCGCGTGCCTCGCGAAGACCACGGCGTCGCCCACGCGCAGGCCGCGGCAGCCGCACTCTTCGAGCAGCTGCCCCGCGGCCACGCGGCGCGTGCCGGGTGAGTGCTTCGCCCCCGGCACCTGCCAGTCGGGCGGCAGGTTCTTGAAGTACGAGCCCGCCGTGGGCTCGGAGCGCCACTCGGGGTGCTTCACCCGGCGGATCTCGAGCCTCTCGTCGAACTCGCGCTGGATGGCCGCACGCTCGCCAGGCGCCAGCTGCAGCCGGCACGAGAGCAGCACGCGCGGGTCGCGCTTGAGGCGCGAGTCCCGGTAGCCGAACTCGTACCAGGCCGCCGGCTGCGTCTCGATCGTCGCGCCGTCGGGAGTGGCGTGGATGCAGTCGATGACATGGGAACCGATGTCCCGGCCGTAGCAGCCGGCGTTGCCATGGAGCGCGCCGCCGATCGTGCCCGGGATGCCCGCCGCGAACTCGAGCCCGGCGAGCGAGCGGTCGCGGCAGCGCTCGATGAAGCCGAGGAGATCCGCGCCACAGCCCACGTGGGCCACCGCACCCTCGAACTCGACCTCCTCGCAGGCGTTCCGGATGACGAGCCCGCGCAGCCCCGCGTCCGACACGAGCAGGTTGCTGCCACCGCCGAGAAGGAAGACCGGCAGGCCCAGCTCGTGGCCGGCCCGCAGCGCGGCCACCAGGCGCTCGGGGTCGCGGGCGACGTAGAAGAAGTCGGCGGGGCCGCCGATGCGGAAGGTGGTGTGGAGCCGCAGCGGCTCCGCCCTCCGCAGTCCGCCGCCGAGTGTTCGCTGCAGGCGGTCATCGAGGTTCGGGGCGGGGCCAGCCATGCGCGGATCTCCGGGGTCAAGCCGTGGGAGCCGATGGCCCCGGGACGGCCGGTGCAAGGGTCGCATCTTAGTCCGTCGCGCATGCGCACGGAAAGTCGTGCGGAACGGCGGCGGAGCGCAGACAGGGCCGGGAGACGGCTAAGTACGGACACGCTCGCCTCCCGGCCCTGTCTGCGCTCCACCGCGGGCGTTGGCAGAACCAGGAGACGGCCAGGCACGGACACGCTCGCCTCCCGGCCCTGTCTGTGCTCCGCCGCGGGCGTTGGCAGGGGGCCCCGGGGCGCGCTTATAGTGTCTCCAGGAGACGTTCACGCACCCGAAGGAGGCGGCATGAGCAGGCTGACGATCACCTACTGCGATCAGTGAGGGTACCTGCCCAGGGCTGCCGGTCTGGCGGCCGAGATCCGTGGTGCCAGGGGCATCGAGGCCGAGCTGGTGAAGAGCTCCGGTGGCATCTTCGACGTCGTCCTCGACGGAGCGACCCTCTTCTCGAAGCACGAGACCGGGCGGTTCCCCGAGCCGGGTGAAGTGCTGGATCTGATTCCCGCCACACCCTGACCCGCCACCTGCGCACGGGGCAGGTGGCGAGGGCGCGGCGGGCTCTCAGCCTCCCGCCTCCAGCTCCCCCACCGCCTGCTCCGCGCGCTTGCACAACCCGGGCAGCGCGTCGCGCACCGCGGGCGTCATGGCGCCGCCGATGGTGAACGGGTCCAGCACCTCGACCGCGATGATCCGCAGCTTCTGCGGGAAGTGCAGCCCGAGACGCCCGGCGAGGTCGAGCATCTCGGGAAAACCCGCGAAATGCGGCGAGGGATTCTGAACGCGGGCCAGCGTGCCGGCGGCGATCTCGTGGACCGTCCCGACGGGACGCGAGCCGGTGCAGGCGGCGTCGAGCACGACCGCGGCGTCGTAGCCCGCCAGCACGTCGAGCAGGGCCAGTCCGTGCAGCGCCGTGGCCTCGACGTCGGCCCGGCCTGCCAGGCGCGGCCCGAGTTCCTTCACGGCCAGGTGGCCGATGGCGTCGTCCGCCAGCAGGTCGTTGCCCAGCCCCAGCACGAGGATCTTCATGGAGCGGGCGACCTCAGGCCCGGCCGCGCGTGGACTGCAGGCTCTTCCAGAACGGCCTGTGCAGGAAGCTCCGTTCGTCGAGCGCGCAGAGGCGCTGGAACAGCGGCAGGTTGACGGTGAAGGCGAGCATGTCGGCCGGAAGGTAGCTTGCGCATCGCCGCGTCGGTGGCGCCGATGACGGCCTGCGGCACGTCGCCCGAGCCGGGCGGACCGAGCAGCTGCAGGCAGCCCGAGCCGAACGGCGCCGTGACCGGCGCCGCCTGGTCCGGCCCCACGTCGTAGTTCGCCCCGAGGATGAGCGCGGAGAGACGGTCGGGGTCCACGAGGAACGTGACCGTCTTCAGGTACGCCTCCTGGCCCGGATGCAGCGGACCGATGAGCAGGTTCGCGTGCTCCGGATGATAGACCTGCCGCCACTCGACCCACCGCATCATGGTCTCGCGGTGACGCTTCAGACCCTCCTCCTCCACCAGGAAGGTCACCAGGTCCTCGCGTGAGCGCTCCTCCACGCCGAACAGGCAGGAGCCCGCGCCGCGGCAGCCGTAGCCGTCCCTCGTCAGGTGGAGCGTGCGGCCCCGCAGCCAGTCCTTGTAGAACGCGAACACGCACGCGCGCACGCGCGGCGCCGGGCGCACGCACGGCTCGAACGGCGCGGGGTCCGGAGCGTCGTACAGACCGATCGGCGGGCGTCTCGAGCCCCAGGTTGTCCAGCAGGCGGGTGGGATCCGGCTGCATGGCGACCTCCTTCTGCGATTCCCCGATGGCGAGAGCCGCCTCCGGCGCGAGCGCCCCGGCGACGGCTCCCGAAACACCGGCCGGCCACCGCGCGGGGTGCGGCCCCGGACCTGCGAAGATCCGCAGGTGCCCCGCAGCGGCGCCGGCCTTCCCTCTACGCCTTCGGGTCGCGGCGGATCTCCTGCACCAGCTGGCGGTCCGGGTCGTAGATGCGCGCGATCAGCGGCATCTCCCCGGGCAGCGCGTGCGTGGCGCAGCCGAAGCACGGGTCGTAGGCGCGGAACGCCATCTCGACCATGTTCAGCAGACCGTCGGTGACCTTGCCCTTCGAGATCAGGCCCTTGGCGGCCTTGTCCACGCTCATCGCGATGCGGGCCGCGTTGTTCTGGGTCGCGACGATGAGGTTCGCCATCGTGATGATGCCGTTCTCATCGGTCTCGTAGTGGTGGAACAGCGTGCCCCGCGGCGCCTCGACCACGCCGATGCCCACCGAGGGCTTCTGGGTCGGGATGGTGCGGATGTCCTGGCTGATGATGTCCGGGTCGTCCAGCAGCTCCACCATGCGCTCGGCCGCCTGGAGGATCTCGACGCACCGCGCCCAGTGGTTCGCCAGCGTGTGGTGCACCGGCTTCCCGCCGAGCGTGGCGTAGAGCTCCTCGTAGGCCTTCTGCGCCAGCGGCGTCGCCATGCCGTCCGAGGCGTTCAGCCGGGCCATCGGCGCGACCGCGAACAGGCTGGTCCCCGGCCCGTCCACGAAGCCCTTCCAGCCCAGCGGCTTCAGGAACGGGAACTTGATGTAGCTCCACTCCTCGACGTGCTCGCCGACGTAGTCGCGGTACTTCTGCACCGGGAACTTCGCGTACTCCTTGCCGGCCGGGTCCACGACGCGGATCAGGCCGTCGTAGAAGTTCACCTTGTTGTTCGCGTCCACCAGGCCCATGTAGTGGGTCTTGTGCGTGTACGCGTCCGAGGTGATCAGTTTCACGTACTCCGGGTTCTTCAGGACGATGTCCTTGAACACCTGCAGCGTGAACTGCGCGAACCCGACCGACTCCTTCGCCAGTTCCTTGAACCTCGGCAGGTCGGACGGCGCCAGGCCCTTCGACACGCCCCCGGGCAGGCCGAGCACCGGGTGGATCACCTTGCCGCCGAAGTACGCGATCAGATCGCGCACGCGCCGGCGCATGCTGATGACCTGCTTGCCGACCTCGACGCCGACCGTCTCGATCACGCCGACCACGTTGCGCTTCGCCGCGGGCGCGTCCGGCCCCACGATGAAGTCCGGCCCACCCAGGATGTAGACGTGCAGCGCGTGGTCCTCGAACGTGAAGGCGTTGTACACCAGCTCGCGGATCTTCCTCGCCGCGGGCGGCGGCTCGACCTTGTAGAGGTCGTCCAGCGCCTTGGTGGCGGCCATGTGGTGCGCCGTGGGGCAGACCCCGCAGATGCGGCTGGTGATCTGCGGCATGTCCTCCGCGGGCCGGCCGATGCTGAACACCTCGAATCCCCGCAGCTCGGGGATCTGCAGGTAGGCGTGCTCCACGTCACCCTGCTCGTCCAGGAAGATGTCGATCTTCCCGTGCCCCTCGAGGCGGGTGATCGGATCGATGGTGATGCGCTTGCCATTGGCGACGGCGGCGGCCCCGGTGTCGCCCTTCGAGACTGATCCAGTGACTGGGTTCATAGGCTTGCCTTCTCCGGTTTCAAGGGGTCCGCCGTCGGTTCCCTGCGATATCACGATGGGTCAACGTCCACCTCCGCCGCTCCCCGCGCTGGAGAGCGCCGGCATGGCGTTGACGAGCTCCGAGCCGATGCCCAGCTTCCCGGGCGGGACGCCGAGCGCCAGCCCGATCAACTGCGTGAAATAGAGCACCGGCACGTTGAGGTTCGTTCCGAACTCGCTGTTGACCTGCTTCTGGTAGCACTCCAGGTTGACCTGGCAGAGCGGACAGGCCGTGGCGATGATCGCCGCGCCGGACTGCACCGCGTTCTCCAGCAGGTTCCGGACCAGGCTGAGCGCCGCCTCGCGGTTGGTGATCAGCAGCGCGCCGCCGCAGCAACGGAGCTTGAGCAGGTACTCCACCGGATCCGCGCCGATCGCCGTCATCAGGTCCTCGAAGAAACGCGGGGACTCGACGTCCTCGTGGTCCTTGCGGGGCCTCAGGATCTGGCAGCCGTAGTACGGCGCCACCTTGAGGCCGGTCAGCGGCCGGCGCACGCGCTTCTTGATCTCCTCCAGCCCGACGTCGTTCACCAGCACGTCGATCAGGTGGCGCACCTCGGAGGTCCCCGCGAACTTCAGGTCGTCCTCGGCCAGCGCCTCGTTGATGTGCTCCATGAGGTCCGGCTCGCGCTTGAGGTGCTTGCGGGCCGCGTACATGTTCTTGTAGCAGCCGCTGCAGGGCGCGATCACGTCCAGCTTCGATTGCTCGGCGATGGCGAGATTGCGGGCGCACAGCGTGTACGCGAGCAGCTCGTCGATGTTGAAGTAGGTGGTCGCGCCACAGCAGTTCCAGTCCTCGATCTCCTCCAGCTCGACATCGAGGGCGCGCGTCGTCGCGATCGCGGAGTCGTGATAGCTCCGCGCCATCTTCTCCAGCGAGCAGCCCGGGAAGTAGGCGTACTTCCTGGTCATTTCTCCTCCACCGGGACGATCTTCCGGACCATCCGCTTGAAGTTCTCCAGCCGCTTGATCCGGGCCGGCAGCACCGGCATGCGGCCCTTGAGCATCAGGCCGGTCGCGGTCGCCGCTTCCTGCAGCATGTCCTGGAAGCCGAAGGAGAACAGATAGGTCGTCGCCAGTACCGGCTCGTAGGACCGGCCGCTCTTCATGATGGTCTGGATGAACGTCTCGGAGAACGTCGGACCGATCAGGTCCTTGGCGTACTCGCTCTTCCAGATCGAGTACCTCTTCAGCGCGTACATCAGCTCCGCGATGTCGATCCCCCGCGGGCACCGCACCGTGCACATGTAGCACGACGAGCAGTACCAGTAGGTGTTCGCCCGGAGCGTGTCATCCTTCCGGTTCGCCCGGATCATCGCGATGATCCGTCGAGGCGTGTGGCTCATGAACCCGCCGGAGGCCACCGGGCAGGACCCGGAGCACGTCCCGCACTGGATGCAGGTGTTCACCGGGTTGCTGGTGGAGGCGTGGAGGAGGTTGTTGATCTCCCCGATGAAATCCAGCCTGGTCTCCATGGTCTCGGTGCTCATTTCTTCTCGCTTGCCTTCGCGCTCGCCGCCTTCAGCAGGGCCTCGATCCGCTCCAGCAGGAGACGCGGCTCGACCGGCTTCTCCATCAGTTCGTCCACCTCGACGAAGTGGGGGTGCAGCGCCTGGCTGCCGAACAGGAAGGCGATCTGCTCCCGGATGCCCGTCATGATCAGGACGGGGATCTCGCGCAGCTTGGGGTCCCGGCTCATCTTGCGCGCGATCATGACGCCCTCGGCGCCGCGCCCCATCATGATGTCGAGCAGCAGCAGGTCGTACTTCTTCTTCTGCAGCGCCGCGAGGCCGTCCTTCGGGTTGTGGGCGACATCGACGTCGTACTGGGCGGCCGTCAGGATGGACTTGATGCCATCGACGAAATCGGGATCGTCGTCGATCATCAGCAGCTGCTTGCGATCGCTCATCGCTGGTCTCCGGGATCACGGGTGGATGGGGCAGCCGGTGCCTCTCCGGGCGGGCGGGTGCTCTCTGCGGTATGCACGGGCAGGCGGACGATGAACGTCGTCCCCTTGCCGATCTGGCTCTCGACCGAGATGGTGCCGTGGTGGGATTCGATGATCCGGCGCGTGAGCGCCAGCCCCAGACCGCACCCCGCCTCGGCGTCGGGGCCGACCTTGCCACGGTAGAACGCGTCGAAGACGAAGGGCACGTCCTCCGCCGCGATGCCGACACCGGTGTCGGCGACCGAGACCACGACCTGGTCGGCCTCCACCCCGGCGCCCACGGCGACCCTGCCCCCCGCGTGCGTGTACTTGACGGCATTGCCGATCAGGTTGACCAGCGCCTCGGTCAGGATCGTCTCGTCCCCGAGCACCTGCGGCAGCGAACCCGGCGTCGAATCCGTGATCGCGATGTCCTTGCGCGTCGCGTGCGGCTGCACGCTCTCGATCGCCCTGGCGATCGCGGCCTGGACCGAAACGGACACGAAGTCGTCGCCGATCTTCCCATCGGGGACCGACACGGCCCTCAGCCAGCTCTGGATCATCTTGAGCAGGTCGGCGATCCGGACCTTGAGGCGTTCGAGACGGCCCTTCTGCGACTCGTTGAGCTGGGGCTCCAGCTCGGCCGTGAGCACGAACAGGTTCTGCTGGACCGCGCTCAGGGGCGAGCGCAGCTCGTGGGAGATGATCGCCGCGAAGTTCTGCTGCAGCATCTCCTTCTCCCGGCGCAGCGTGATGGCCTCCAGCACGAGCCGCCGGCGCTCGATTCCGCGCTGGACGATCAGGCGCAATTCGTCGGGCGTGAAAGGCTTGGGCAGGAAGTCGAACGCCCCCCTCTTCATCGCCTCGACCGCGGACTCCACCGTCGAGAATCCGGTGATGACGATGGTCACGATCGTCGGGTCGACGCCGCGCAGCCCCTCCAGCACCTCGAACCCGGAGATGCCCGGCATCATCAGGTCCACCAGGACCAGGTCCGGCGCGAACCCCTCCGCCATCTTCAGGCCCTCGGTCCCGTCCGGGGCCGTGGCGATCTCGTAGCCCCCGCCCTCCAGCACCGCGAGGCAGGAATCGAGGACGATCTCCTCGTCGTCGATGATCAGGATCTTGCTGGGCTTCTCCACGCTTACGCCGCCTCCACCAGCGACAACGGCAGGCTCACCACGAACGTGGTGCCCTTGCCGACCGTACTCTGGACCGCGATGGTCCCCCGGTGCTCCTTGACGATCCCGTAGCTGATCGCCAGCCCCAGCCCCGTGCCGCGACGCGCCCCCTTCGTCGTGAAGAAGGGATCGAAGATCCGCTCCAGGTCCGCCTCCTTGATGCCGCAGCCGGTGTCGGCGAACTCGAACTCGAGGAACCGGCCCGATGCGTCCATCCGGGTCGTCAGCGTCAGACGGCCGTCCGTGGGCGTCGCCTCCGCCGCGTTGATGATCAGGTTCATGAAGACCTGCTGCATCTGCGACGGATCCATCGGCACCGGGGGCAGGTTCTCGCCGAATCGCTTCACCAGCTCGATGTTGTGGAACAGCGCCTGGTTGGCTACCAGCGAGATGCACTCCTGCAGCACCGCGTTCACGTTGCACGGACGCTCGTCGGGCTTGCTCTGGCGCGAGAAGTCCAGCAGCCCGCGGACGATCTTGCGGCAGCGATTCGCCTGCGTGACGATCTTCTGCAGCGACGAGCGCGTGGAGCCCTCGCCCGGGTTCTTTTCCAGCAGCAGCTGCGAGTAGGTCACGATGCCCGTGAGCGGGTTGTTGATCTCGTGCGCCACGCCGGCGGCGAGCTGCCCGATGATGGCGAGCCGCTCGGACTCCATGACCTTGCGTGCGGTCTGTTCCTTGAGCTGCTCGTCCCGTTTCTTCAGGGCCGCGGCCATGCCGTTGAAGGTCTCGGCCAGTTCCTGGAACTCGTCGCCCGAACGGATCTCGACACGCTGGTCCAGGTTCCCGCACGCGAGCTGCTCCGCTCCGGCGACGAGATGTTCCAGCGAGTTGGAGATGCGCCGCGAGAGGTAGTGGGACAGCGTGAGCGCCAGCAGCGAGCCGACCAGCGTGACCGCCAGGAACACGAACACGGTGCGGCGGCGGACCTCGACGTACTTGCCCTCGAGCAGCCCCACGTACAGCATGCCGATGATGGCGCCACCGTAGTCCCGGATCGGCTCGTACGCGGTGATGGACCAGTCCCGGACGACGTAGGCACGGTGGATCCAGTGCTGGCCGCCCCGCACGACCCGGTTGTAGACGTTCTCGGCGGCTCGCGTGCCGACCGCCCGCGAGCCGTCCGCGGTCAGGACGTTGGTCGAGATCCGCAGGTCGTCCTGGAAGATGGTCGCCGTCCCCATGTCGCGCCCGCGGTACTGCAGGCCCTGGAACACGGTCTGCTTGATCTTGTCCACCATCTCGTGGTTGCGGTTCAGCAGCACGCCCCCGTAGACGACGCCGACGAAGCGATGGTCGAAGTCGAACACCGGCGCCGCCGCCTTGAGCATCATGCCGTCGGTCGAGCGCCTTTCGGGGCGCACCCGCGCCTTCTCCGTCGGGATCAACTCGATCGTCGCCCGCGCGGCCAGCTGCGGCGACTCCCTGGCCAGGTCGGCGGTCGGGACCAGGACGGTCGCGGAGACGGGCACGTGCTGCTGCAGCACCGCGCGCACCAGTTGGTCCTGGCTCTGGTCGTCACCGAAGAGGACCGGGTTGGTCGTGCGCAGCCGCACGATGCCCGCCGCATCGGTCACGGTCAGGACGTCGAGACGCTCCTGCTCGCGGATGTCCGCCAGCCGCTGCACCAGCCACTCGCGGCCCTCGGCGGACGCCAGGGAGCGGACGAAGTCCCGGTCCGAGACGAAGCGGACCGCATCGGTGATCCTCAGCAGGTTGTTCTGGTAGATCTCCCGGGCGGAGTTGAGATCCGTGCGCACCTTCTCCTGGGCCTGTTCCACGAAGCGGTCGCCGATGACCCACGTGCCCACCAGGCTGAGGATCAGGCTGATCAGGATGATGATCAGCAGGAAGCTCAGCTCCAGCTTGGCGCCGATGCGCAGATGGAACAGCCGCGCCAGGCCGCCGCCTTCACGCGGTGGCCTGTTGCGCAGGCTGTCCAGGATGGTGGTCAGGATGTTCACCCTTGCGTCGGCACCTTTCTGCGGAGCAGCGACTTGGCCAGCCCGTAGCGATAGAACGTCCCCACCGGGTCGGGGATGCCGGAGAGGACCTGGTCGATGGCGCCCTGCTCCTTGGGCTCGACGTTCGACGCCACCGAGGAGAGGATCTTGGCGCCCTGGTCCTTCACCCGGGAGGTCGGACCGAAGCAGCCCGTGCAGGGCATGTTGCCCTGGATGCAGACCGCCTCGCAGCCGCCCCGTGTCGCCGGACCCATGCAGATGACACCCTGCGCCAGGATGCACTTCTCCGGATCGATCACCACCTGGTGCGGCCGCTTGAACTCGGTGAACCCCAGGTCGGTGGGCTTGCTCGCCTTGCGCGGGCATTCGTCACAGAGCGCGATGTCGGGGGCCAGCACGGTCCCCTTCGGCGGCAGCTTGCCCTCCAGCAGCGCGCCGACTGCGGCCTTCGTCAGCTTGGGCGTGGGCGGGCAGCCCGGGATGTAGTAGTCCACGTCCACCACCTGGTCGAGCGAGCGGACCACCTCGCGCAGCTGCGGAAGCCGCAGAGCGTGGCCGGCGTCCGTGGACGAGACCTGCGGGCGCGTCCCCGCCGCGTTCGCCGTCGACGGGCCGTCGTGGTAGGCGAACTTGAGGATGTCCTCGAGCTGGAACTGGTTGGCCAGCCCCGGGATGCCACCCGCGGCCGAGCAGGCGCCGTAGGCGATCAGGTACTGGCTCTTGCGCCGCAGCAGGTGCGCCATCTCCTCCTGCTCGGAGGTGCGGATGGCGCCGTTCAGGAACGTGGCGACGATGGACTTGTCCGGCATCGCCTCGACGTCCTTCTTCTTGAAGTCCATCGCGCAGGGCCAGAAGATGATGTCCACCGCCTCGACCACGCCGAGGATGTCCTCGGCCAGGTCCACGATGGCCTCTTCGCAGCCGCCGCAGGACGCGCACCAGTAGAACGCGACTTTCGGCTTGCTCATTTGGCCTCCTGCATTCCGGCGTGGGCGTGGGCCTCCGCCTCGCTCATCACCTCGCGGTCCCACGCCTGGAACTGCCCGGGCAGGTCGAGCGGACCGAGCGCCTTGACCTTCTCCACCATGTCGTTGACCACCGACTTGACCTTGTCGCCCTCGGCGGCCGAGATCCACTCCAGCCGCAGCCGCCCCGGCTCGATGCCCATGTCGCGGAGCATCCGCTGGAGGAGCTCGAACCGGCGCAGCATCTTGTAGTTGCCTTCACCGTAGTGGCAGTCACCAGGATGGCAGCCGCCGATGAGCACGCCGTCGGCGCCCTTGGCGAAGGCATCCATGATGAACTGCGGGTCCACGCGGCCCGAGCACATCAGCCGGATGGTCCGGATGTTGGCCGCGTACTTCATGCGCGACACGCCGGCCAGGTCCGCCGCCGTGTAGGTGCACCAGTTGCAGAAGAACGCGACGATCCGCGGCTCCCAGGGTTTGTCATTCATTGGCCAGGATCCCTTCGATCTCGCTGTAGATCTCTTCGTCCTCGAACAGGTTCTGGACGATCGAACCGGACGGACAGGAGGCCACGCAGGTCCCGCAGCCCTTGCAGAGCGCCTCGTTGATGATCGCCTTCTTCGTGCCCTCGACGAACGTGATCGCCGTGTAGGGACAGAGCGGGATGCAGGACTTGCAGCCCGAGCAGTCCTCCTCGCGGATGTACGCCGTGTTCGGCTCCTGCTCGATGTGCCCCCGGCAGATCAGCGAGTAGGCCTCCGCCGCCGCCGCGCCCGCCTGGGCCACGGTGTCCGGGATGTCCTTCGGGCCCTGGCAGCAGCCCGCGAGGAACACACCGTCCGTGAAGGTGCTGACCGGGGCCAGCTTGGGGTGGCGTTCGAGGAAGAAGCCCTCGGTGCCGCAGCTCATGTTGAGCATCCGGCGCACGTCCTGGGCGTCGGCCTGGGGCTCCAGCCCCACCGCGAGCACCAGCATGTCCACCGGGAACTTGAGCACGCGGCCGAGCAGCGTGTCCTCCGCCTGCAGGAGCAGCCGGTTGCCCTCGGGATCGCTCGGGTCCGGGAAGACGTCCGCCACCTTGCCACGGACCAGGTGCACGCCCTCCCCGGCGATGCGGTTGTAGAACTCCTCCATGCTCTTCCCCGGGGTCCGCATGTCGATGTAGAAGTTGTAGACCTCGGCGTTCGTGTGCTCCTTGATCAGGTGCGCCAGCTTCAGCGAGTACAGGCAGCAGACCCGCGAGCACCACTTGTTGTTGTTCTCGTCGCGCGAGCCGATGCAGTGGACGATGCCCACCGTCTTCGGCTTCTTGCCGTTGCGCGTGACGATCTCGCCGCCGGTCGGCCCCGAGGCGTTGACCAGGCGCTCGACCTCGAGCGCGTTGTAGACGTTCGGGTAGAGGCCGTAGCCGTAGAAGGGCATGCGCTTCGCGTCGAAGATCTTGAACCCGGTCGCCATGATCACCGTGCCGACCTTGATCTCCTTGATCTCTTCCTTCTGGCCGAAGTCGATGGCCTTGCGGTCACCGCAGGCCGCGACGCAGGGCTCCTTGCACTTGCCGTGGGTCCAGACCCGGCAGGTGCCCGGATCGATCATGACGATGGGCGGCACCGCCTGCGGGAACGGCATGAAGACGGGCTTGCGCTTGCCGAGGCCCTCGTTGAACTCGTCCGCGAACCGCGGCTCCCGGTAGACGCACGCCTCGATGCACTCCCCGCAGCCCGTGCACAGGTCCTCGACGATGTAGCGGGGCTTGCGCTTGATCGTGACGGTGTAGTTCCCCACGTAGCCTTCCACCTTCACGACCTCGGAATAGGTCCACATGGTGATGTTCGGATGCGAGCCCACGGCGGACATCTTGGGCGTGAGGATGCAGGCGGCGCAGTCGAGGGTGGGGAACGTCTTGTCGAACTTGGCCATGTGCCCGCCGATCGTGGCTTCACGCTCGACGAGGGTGACCTTCTGGCCGCCATCGGCCAGTGTCAGCGCGGCGTGGATGCCCGCGATGCCGCCACCCACCACCAGCACGCCGGGATCGATCGGGACCTTCTTGATCTCGAGCGGCTTGTGGTACGGCACGCGCCGGATCGCGGCGCGCACCAGGGCCAGCGCCTTCCGCGTCGCTTCCGCGCCGTCCGTGTGCACCCAGGCGTTGTGCTCGCGGATGTTCACCATCTGGAAGAAGAACGGGCTCAGGCCGCCCTTCATGGTCGCGTTGCGGAACGTGCGCTCGTGCAGGAGCGGCGAGCACGCGGCCACGACGATGCGGTTCAGCTTGTGCTCCTTGATGTCCTGCTGGATCAGCTCCTGGCCCGGATCGGAGCACATGTACTTGTAGTTCCGGGAGACGGCCACCCCGGGCAGCTTGGCCGCGTACTTGGCCACCGCCTCCACGTCCACCATGGCGGCGATATTGGTGCCGCAGTGACAAACGTAGAACCCGATTCTAACGGGCTCGCTCATCGGTCAACCCTCCAGTGACTCGGCCAGCAGTTCGACCACGTCCCGGACCACCAGCTGTTTGTCGTGGCCGAGCGTCTTCACGGCGTCTTCGAAACGGAACAGTTCCAGCGGACACGAGACGGCCAGCACCTCCGCGCCGGCGGCGACGGCCTCCTTCACCCGCCGCTCGGACAGCCGGTCCATCTCCTTCGACTTGTAGTAGGTGTCCAACCACATCCCTCCACCGCCACCCCCGCAGCACAGCGAGTTGGCCCGGTTGTGGACCATCTCGACCAGCGTCACGCCGGGGATGGCGCCGAGCAGCTCGCGCGGCTCGTCGTAGCAACCCATGCCCCGCCCGAGACAGCAATTGTCGTGGTAGGCGACCTTCCGCTCGAGCTTCCCCGTGAGCCGGGGCTTCAGCTGCTCGAGACGCTGCGCCAGGAACAGCGTCGTGTGTTCGACCTGCCAGCCCATCTCGGCAAGCGGATAGCGGCTGCGGAAGGCGTTGAAGGCATGCGGATCACCGGTGACGATGCGGTTGAACTTGTGCTTCTTCAGGGTCTTGACGTTGGCCTCGGCCAGCGTCTCGAACAGGCCGGGCTCCCAGGTCAGACGTCCGCACTCGCCGGCGCACTTCTCCTCGTGACCGAGGATGGCGAAGTCCACGCCCAGCGCGTGGAACAGCTTCGCCGTGGCGCGGCTGTTCGCCTGGCCCCGGGGATAGAACGAGGTGTAGCACTCCACGAACCAGAGCACGTCCACCGGGCCCGGCTTCTCCGCCAGACTGCGCACCGGCACGCCCGCGGTGGCCGCCCAGGCGGCCCGCTTGCGCGGCGACTCCCCCATCGGGTTGCCGTACCGCGCCATGTTCTCGAGCGACTTCTGCAGCTCGCCCGGCATCTCCTTCAGGTTCGCCAGCGTCTGCTCCTTGACCAGCGGCAGCAGGACTTCCGTGAGCCGGATGTCGCGCGGGCACTTGCTCATGCACGCAAAGCACGATACGCAGCGCAGCAGGCTGCCGGAGGCGATGACCTCGTCGAGCAGGCCCCGCCAGAGCATGTTGATGACCGCGCGCGGGGGGTACTCCATGTACTCCCCGTACGGGCACGCTCCGGCGCACGTCCCGCACTGCAGACAGGTCATGATCTGGCGACCCTCGGGCGTGGCCAGCAGGGTCTCCAGTGTGGTGTCGGTCGGACAGGTGACAGTGCGTTCAACGAGAGCCATGGGTCGTCCCTTCCTATCCCTGCATCGCTTCCCAGACGAATTCGGCGAGGTCCTTGACCACGATCTTGCCCTCGTTGTCGGTCGTCTTCACGGCGTCACGGAACATGGCGATGTCCTTCGGACAACTGACCACCAGGGTCGAAACCCCTCCCAACCCGGCGACCTCGCGGATCCGGCTCTCGGCCGGGCGCTCCTTGATGCCGGGTACGTCCTCCATCCAGATCCGCCCGCCGCCGGCGCCACAGCAGTAGCTGCGGTCGCGGTTGCGGGGCATCTCCACGAGTTCGAGCCCCAAGCGGGCCAGCACCCGGCGCGGTGGGTCATAGACGCCGTTGTAGCGGCCGAGGTAGCAGGGATCGTGGTAGGTCACGCGACCCGTGAGCCGCTTCTTCGGCGTCAGCCGCCCCTCCTCGAGGAGCCGATCGAGCACCTCGGTGTGGTGCAGGACCGTGACCCCGTTGCCATTCCACGGGTATTCGTGCTTCAAGGTGTTGTAGGTGTGGGGGTCCGTGGTCACGATGTTCTTGAACTGGGCCTTTCCCAGCGCCTGGAGGTTCTTGTCCCTCAGGACCTCGAACAGCCCCTCCTCGCCGACGCGGCGCAGGTCGTTGCCCGCGTTGCGCTCGCCTTCGAAGAGCAGGCCGAAGTCCAGTCCCGCCAGCTGGAAGATCTCGGCGGTCTTGCGCGTGATGTCCTCGACCCGCGGGTCGTAGGAGGCGTAGTCGCCGGTGAACCAGAGGTACTCCACCGGCTCCTTGCGCGCGTCCTTGATCTTCGTGGCGAGCGGCTGGGTCCACTTCGCCCGCATCCGGTCCGACTTGCCGAACGAGTTCCCGTAGCGGTTCAGGTGGCTCAGCGCATCCTGCACGGTCTTGTCCATCGTGCCCTGGCTCACCAGATAGCGCCGCAGATCCACGATGGCGCGCGGCTGCTCGATGAACACGGGACAGACCTGCTCGCAGGCCCGGCAGGTGGTGCAGGCCCAGAGCTCGGCCGTGCCGACAGCCCCGTCGTGCAGGGTCGCGGCGGCCCCGGCCGCGCCGTTCCCGCCCGAGGCGGGCTTCGCGCCGCGGATCAACTGCTGGTCGAGCTTGAGCACGAGGTCCTTGGGGGAGAGCGGCGCCCCGCTGGTGTGCGCCGGGCACTGCTCCTGGCAGCGCCCGCACCAGGTGCAGGCGTCGAACTGCAGCAGTTGACGCCAGGTGAAGTCCCGCATCGTCGCCACGCCCGCCGGGTCGCCCGCCGGCAGGGCGCCCACGGCCCCCAGGTTCCGCAGGAAGATGCTGACGGACGAAGAGACCATGTGGAAGGCCTTGGACTGCGGGACCAGGGCGATGAATCCGAACGCCAGCAGTCCGTGCGCGGACCAGACGCCGATGTGCGCCGCGCGCAGCGCCGACTCGGGCAGCGGCCGGAAGGCCGCGGCCAGCGCATTGCCCACCGGGGACCAGTTGGCCCATGGAGGCTGGGACGCCGCCAGGCGCAGAGCCTCCGTGATCAGCCCGGTCGCGCCGATCAGGGAGAGGATCGCCAGCAGGTAGAACGAGTCAAGCGGGAACGTGGGGTGCGTGAGGGTCTTCAGCCGCTCGGGCTTCAGCGCGTAGCGTCGCCAGAAGGCCAGCCCCAACCCCACCAGCAGCGCCACGGCGAAGAGGTCCAGCACCAGCTTGAAGCCCAGATAGAAGTTGCCGCGCAGGAACTGGAAGCCGAAGAACAGGTGCGTCACGTCCAGATCCACGGTCGCCAGGGCCGTGCCGAGGAACAGCGCGCACATGCCGAGGAAGATGGCGAGGTGCATCGTCAGCGCGTAGCGGTCCGACGCCAGCCGCCCCTGGAGGAGGGCGAACTGGATGAAGGCCCGGATGCGCACCGGCCACGCCGGGAGGACCGCCTCCGGCTTCCCCGTGCGCCACCGGGCGAAATGCCGGTAGACACCCCAGAGGAACAGCAGCGCCGCCAGGCTCCCGAGGACGTACTGGGAGATCTCGGCCCAGTGGTAGTTCTCGTGGATGTTCCAGAAGATCGGCCGGATCGGTTCCACGGGCCCGCCGGTCATGCGCCGGCCTTCCGGGCCTCGATGGCGGCCTTCAGGGGCTCGACCAGATCGAAGAGGTCCATGACCGCACCGTACTTGGCGACATCGAAGATCGGAGCGCTGGGGTCGGTGTTGATGGCGATGATCATCGGCGAGTCCTTCATGCCCTCCTGGTGTTCCGGAGCGCCGCTGATCCCCAGTGCGAGGTAGAGCCTGGGCTTGACGGTCATGCCGGACTTGCCGACCTGACGGGTCAGCGGAAGCCAGCCCTGGTCGATGACCGGGCGCGAGCCGCAGACCGCGCCACCCAGCAGCGCGGCGAGCTCTTCGCCCAGGGCGATGTTGTCCTGGGTCTGGATGCCGCGGCCGAGGGCCACGAGGATGTTCTGCTTCGTGATGTCGACGTCGCCGGCCGGGGGCGCGATGAACGCCTTGAACGTCACCGGCGAGGCCTCCAGCGGAACCTCCACGTTCCGTACGGGCGGCGTCTTCTCGCTTCGGCCCGCGTCCGCGGGGAAGGAACCCGGATTGACGCCGATGATGCCGCGTCCCGCCGGGAGACGGACATCCGTGAGGATCTTCCCGCCGAACAGCTGGCTGGTGACGAGCACGTCGGGCCCGTCCGCCTTCGCGTCCTTGCAGTAACTGACGAAGGGGAGGTCCATCCGCGCCGAGAGGATCGAGCCGACCCCCATGGTGACGTTCGTCCCGCCGAGCAGGACCAATCCGACCGACTCCTTCTCCATCAGGCTCTTGAGCAGGGCCCCGAGCGTGGCGGCCGCCGGCATCTCGAGCGCGGGAGCGGACACGACCAGGACCTCGTCGGCCAGGCCCAGGCCGGATGCAAGGGAAGCGACGTCGCTGCCGACCAGCGCCACGCGAAGGGGCACGCCCCGCGCGTCCGCCAGTCTCCGGCCCGCACCGAGCATCTCGAACGTGATATCCGCGACCTCGCCCCTGAGGTGCTCCGCCAGGATGAGGATTCCGTCTGCCATGGTCGTCACCCCCCTCAGATCAGGCTCTGGTTCGCGAGCAGGTCCACGAGACGGCTCGCCACCTCTTCCGGCGAACCCTCCAGCATCTCCGCGCGTCCGGCGCTCTCCGGCTTGAACATCTTCTCGATCGGGAAGCGGGCGGGTCGATCCGGCGTCACGTCCACGGTCTCCAGGGTGGAGGACTTCATGGCCGCGCGCACCTTCGCGATGGGCACGTACCGCGGCGGCTTCTCGGCCGCCTGGATCCCCAGCACCGCCGCCATCGGAAGGCTGAACTCCCCGCGCAGGCCGCCGGCGAATTCCTTCGTCACCACGAGCCCGCCGTCGCCGGGTGCGACCACCACCACCACACCCACGTACGGCAGCCCCAGCAGGTCCGCGAGGAAGGGACCGATCTCACCCTCGATGTCGTCGATCGCCTGGCTGCGCAACAGGATCAGGGCGTCCCCCCCGACCGCGCCGGCCGACTTGAGGAAGTCGGCGAACAACTTCGCCGCCGAGAGACTGCGCACCTCGCCCAGATCTCCGGTGAGCTTGACGGCACGATCCGCGCCCTTGGCCAGCGCCTGGAACAGCGCCTCTTCCACCTCGGGGGCGTCGAGGGCCACGACGGTCACCGTGCCCCCGTGCCTCTCCTTCAGCAGCAGGGCCTGCTCGAGGGCATGTTCGTCGGAGTCGCTGAGCTTGAATCTCAGCCACTCCGCGTCCAGCGACTTGTTGTCCGCGGCGACGGCCAGCTCTTCGACCGTATCGGGAACCGTCTTCAGCAGGACGAACAGGTTCATGGGCCGATACCTCGCTTTGGGCGATCCTCACTGTGACGTGATCTGTCGAACGACATGGGGTGTCTCGGTCATCGCCGGCCCACGGGCAGAGGCAGGTGCTGGGGCGCGACGAAGCGACGGTGTCCCCGCGGATGCCGTCGCCGGACTCGAAGCCGGACAATAGCAGCGCAGGCCGTGATGCTCTATCCGGCGCGACGCCGACCGAGGCATCGAGCCCCTGTCGGCATCGGATCGGCAGCGCCCCGCGGCCTGCACCTTGAAGCGGGACAACAGTTCCGCGTATCCAGCTTGCATGGAGGGTGCCAACACCGCTGGGGAACTGGAGGGCCATCGCCCGCCTCCATCACGCGTCCGGAGCGGCGTTCTTCGGGGTTCGCCCGGCGTTCGCGTCCCTGTCCGGCCACCACCCCCTGCCCCACCGGCTTTCCCCCGTCGGGCACCCGGCGCGGCGCTCTGCGCGACTCCTGGAACCAGATGGGTCCGCCTAACCTCATGTCGTTCATCCGATTCCTCGAATCAACGAGGCTCGGTGGATTCGGCCGGCCGCCTCCAGGTCCCCGTCGGGGGCCCCGGCCTTCATGCGCGATCGTGCCAGAAACCACCGTTCTCCCGGGAAGAACAGGGATGTCCCCCGGCATGACGCCCCTGACAGACCTGACAGCCAGACCGACCGTGGCCGCGGGCTCTCGAGCCTGCGTGGGACCCCGATTCGTGGAGCAGCCTCGCGCGTCTCCCGGTGATCGATGTCCGCGCGAGACCGCGACCTCGCGTGAGCGAGGAGGAGCGCGCGGAATCGCTCGGCGTGGCTACAACGCTCCGGGCATGCGCTCACGTTGACGTCGCGACGCACGGAAACAGATACTCCGATGAGCTGAGACGATGGGCGCCGTCGCGACGACGGCACCACCACCAGGGGGGACTCATGGCATTCCAATTCGGGCCGCGCCGGGGCCGCTACGTCGAGGTCGCCGCCGCGACGCGCGACCAGGCACCGGCACTCCCGCCGCAGGAGCTGGAGCACTTCGAGGCCTTCGACCTCATCTACCGCTCGCTCTGCGCGGTGCTCTACAACTACGTCCCCCTGTCGGGGCACCCTGGCGGCTCCATCTCGTCGGGCCGCTTCGTGGCCGGCCTGCTCTTCGACGCGATGGACTACGACGTCAGCAGCCCGGACCGTGACGACGCCGACCTGATCTCGTACGCGGCCGGGCACAAGGCTCTCGGCCTGTACGCCATGTGGGCGCTGCGAAACGAGTTACTGCGAGCCGGCGCACCCGACCTGCTGCCGCGCGACGAGAGACACCAGTTGCGGCTCGAGGACCTGCTCGGCTTCCGTCGCAATCCCTCCAGCCGCACTCCCCTGTTCCTGAAGTTCAAGGCCAAGCCGCTCGACGGCCATCCGACGCCGGGCACGCCCTTCCTCCGGCTCTCGACCGGCGCCTCGGGCGTGGGCGTGTCGGCCTCGCTGGGCCTGGCGTTCGGCGCTCGCGACTACTACGGCGCGGGCGCCCCGCGCGTGCACATCGTCGAGGGCGAGGGCGGCATGACGCCCGGCCGCGTCGTGGAGGCCCTGGCCGGCGCCGGCACCGCCTCGCTCGACAACGCCGTGCTCCACGTGGACTGGAACCAGGCCTCGATCGACTCGAACCAGGTCTGCCGCGACGGCGAGAAGCCCGGCGACTACGTGCAGTGGACGCCGGCGGAGCTGGCCTACCTGCACGACTGGAACGTCGTGTTCGTGCCCGACGGCAAGGACTTCCAGCAGGTGCTCGCCGCCCAGCGCCTGGCGGTCACGATGGGCAACTCGCAGCCCACGGCCATCGTCTACCGCACCGTCAAGGGCTGGCAGTACGGCGTCGAGGGCCGCGGCTCGCATGGCGCCGGCCACGCGCTCTGCTCGGACGGCTTCTACCAGGCGGTGCAGCCGCTGCTCGGCGACGCGAAGCAGGCCCTGCCCTGCTGCCAGGGCCTCGACGCGCGGCGCTGCGCGGGACCAGGCGGCCCGGCGGTCGTGGAGGCCTGCTTCTGGGACGCGCTGCAGGTCATCCGCAAGGCCGTCGAGACGAGGCCCGCGATGGTGCAGCACCTCGCCGGCCGGCTGCGCGCCGCACGCGAGCGGCTCGACGCCCGGGCGCGCAAGCCCCGCGCGGGCGCGCCCCGCGTCGAGGCCGTGTACGAGAGCATCGCGCAGGACGGCGGCGCGATCCCCGCGCCCCTGCGGCTCGCCCCCGGCACCGTGACCACGCTGCGCAACGAGCTGGGCCGCACGCTCCACCACCTCAACCAGGCCAGCGGCGGCGCGTTGTTCGTGGCTTCGGCCGACCTGCTGGGCTCGACCAGCGTGAACAAGGTCACCGAGGGCTTCCCCGCCGGCTTCTGGAACACCACGACCAATCCCGGGTCGCGCACGCTCGCGATCGGCGGCATCTGCGAGGACGGCATGAGCGGCGTCGTCTCGGGCCTCGGCAACTTCGGCCGGCACATCGGCGTGGCCTCCTCCTACGCGGCCTTCCTCGCCCCGCTCGCCCACGTCTCCGCCCGCCTGCACGCCATCGGCAACCAGGCGCGCCGCGGCGTGGACGGCGGGCCGTACCGGCCGCTCATCCTGATCTGCGCGCACGCCGGGTTGAAGACCGGTGAGGACGGCCCGACCCACGCCGACCCGCAGGCGCTCCAGTTGCTGCAGGAGAACTTCCCGCCCGGGACCGCCATGACGCTCACGCCCTGGGACCCCGCGGAACTGTGGCCGCTGGTCTCCGCCGCGCTCGCGCGACGGCCGGCCGTGCTCGCGCCGTTCGTCACGCGACCCAGCGAGACCGTGCCCGACCGCGCGAAGCTGGGCCTCGCTCCCGTCGAGGCGGCCCGCACCGGCGTCTACCGGCTGCGCGCGCCGAGGGCGAAGGCCGACGGCACGCTGGTGCTCCAGGAGAGCGCGGTCACGCTGGCCTTCGTCGCCGACGTGCTGCCCCGCCTCGAGCAGGAAGGCGTGGACCTGGACATCTACTACGTGGCGAGCGCCGAGCTGTTCGACGCGCTGCCGGCCGCGGAGCGCGAGCGCATCTTCCCCGAGGCGGGCGCCCGGGAGGCCATGGGCATCACCGGCTTCACCTTCGCCACGATGTACCGCTGGGTGAGGTCCGACCGCGGGCGGGCGGCCACGCTGCATCCCTACCTCAAGGGCCACTACCCGGGCAGCGGCCAGGGAGCGGCCGTCCTGCACGAGGCGGGGCTGGACGCGGAGGCGCAGCATGCGGCCATCCGCGGCTACCTCGACGTGAAGGCGAGGAGCCGGTAGCGCAGGCGGCCCGCGTCCGGCCGCCCGCCACCTGCGGCGCTCCGAAGCGACGAGCGACCCGGGCCCTCGCGGACCCGGGTCGCTCGTTCACGGCCGGCGCGGACTACTCGGACTGGTTGGCGAGGTAGACCTGCAGGCCCATCTGCGCGATCTGCGCCCGCTGCACCTCGGCCCAGTCCACGTGCTCCTCTTCCATCTTGAGGATCTTCGTGAGCAGGTCCGCGGTGGCCTGGTCCTCGGCCTCGCGCGCCACGCGGATCGCGGAGTTGTAGGCGCGCACCGCGCTCAGTTCGGCCTCCTCGTCGTGCGCGACCATCTGCGTGACGTCCTTGCCGATCTTCATGGCGTTGAGCTTCGAGACGACCGGCATGCCATCGAGGAACAGGATCCGCTGGATGAGCCACTCGGCGTGCTTCATCTCCTCCATGGCCTGCTTCTCGATGGCGCCGTGGAGTTTCTTGTAGCCCCAGCTCTCGCACATCTCCGAGTGCACCATGTACTGGCTGATGGCGGTCAGCTCCTCCGCCAGCAACTCGTTCAGGACGGCCAGCACCTTGTCGTTGCCCTTCATCGTCCGTTCCCTCCTTGCGATGTGAACGCAGCGTATCCGGGCACGGTGCTCGCCTGCACGTTGCCCGTCAAGTCGGCCTCGATGCCACCGCGGCGCACGGCCGCTGCGCCCACCCCGACACCCGTCATCCAGCGGGACTTCGCGATGGACTCCCTCCCGCCCGGCCGCCCCCGCTCACCTGCGGGCGGAGAGCCGCAGCCCCGCGCCGTCAGCGCGCCGGGCGCCCCAGCAGCAGCCGGCGCGCGTACGGGATCAGGCCGCCCGCGTCGATGATCGCCTGCCGCGCCTGCGGCAGGGGCTCGATCGCGAACGACTTGCCCGAGGTCCGGTTCCAGACCTTGCCGTCCTTGATCTCGAGCTCGTCGCCCTCCTCCGCCTCGATCGTCGGGCAGATCACCATGGCGAGCCCGACGTTGATCGAGTTCTGCAGGAAGATGCGCGCGAAGTGCCGCGCGATGACGGTGACCTCGTAGCCCTTGATGCACGAGGCGGCCTGCTCGCGGGAGGAGCCGCAGCCGAAGTTGCCCCCCGCCACGATGAACGAGCCGGGCGGGATCTCCTTCGCCTTCAGCCTCCGGTTGAACTCCGCGTCGTCCACGAAGGCGAACTGCGGCGTCTCCGTCGGCAGCACCGTCGCCATGAACCGGCCCGGGTAGATGATGTCGGTCGAGACGTCGTCGCCGAGCTTGCGCACGACCTTGCCGGTGGCCATCTCAGTCCACTCCTCTCGGGTCGGAGATCACGCCGGTGATCGCGCTGGCCGCCGCAACCGCGGTCGAGCACAGGTAGACCTCGGCGTTCGGGTTGCCCATCCGCCCCTTGAAGTTGCGGTTGGTGGTGGCGAGCGCCGTCTCGCCGTCGGCCAGCGCGCCCTGGTGCACGCCCAGGCACGGGCCGCAGCCGGGATTGCACACCACCGCGCCGGCCGCGACGATGTCGCGCAGGTAGCCCAGGCGCAGCGCCTCGGAGTAGATGCGCCACGAGGCCGGGAACACCAGCATGCGGGTGCTGTCCGCCACGCGCTTGCCCTTGAGGATCTTCGCCGCCACCTCGAGGTCGTCGAGCCGGCCGTTGGTGCACGAGCCGACCACGATCTGCTGCACCTTCTTCCCCTTCACCTCGCCGATCGGCTTGACGTTGTCCACCGTGTGCGGGCAGGCGATCTGCGGCCCCAGCGTCGTCACGTCGATCTCGATCACCTGGTCGTAGACCGCGTCCGCGTCCGGCCCGAACAGGTCGAGCGCGTCCTTCACGCCGGCCTCGTCGCGCAGGTAGCGCTCGGTCTCGGCGTCGGGCGGCACCACGCCGGCCGTGGCGCCGGCCTCCACGGTCATGTTGCAGAGCACCAGCCGGCCCGAGGTCGGCATGGTCCTGATCGCCTCGCCGTGGAACTCGATGACCTTGTAGTTCGCGCCCTCGGCCGTGAGCTTCCCGACCAGGTGGAGGATCAGGTCCTTCGGGTACACCCCTCGGGGAAGCGGCCCGTTCACCACGACCTTGATGGTGCCGGGCACTTCCACGTTGAGGATGCTGCCCAGCGCCCACACCGCGGCCATCTCGGTGGCGCCGATGCCGAAGGCGAAGGCCCCGAGCGCGCCGTGCGTCGTGGTGTGGCTGTCGGTGCCCACCAGCACGAAGCCCGGCCGCACGTAGCCGTTCTCGGGCAGGATCTGGTGGCAGATGCCGCCCACGTCGCCGCGGATGTCGTGGAACTTGGTGATGCCCTGCTTCGCGATGAAGTCGCGGATCTTCTTCTGGTTGGTCGCCGTCTTCGACGACTCCGCCGGCACGCGGTGGTCGAAGATGATGGCGATGCGCGACGGATCCCAGACCTTCGGCTCCCGGCCGGTGCCCTGGAAGATCTCGTTGAACTGGTTGATGACGAGCGCGCCGTTCTCGTGCGACATCGCCAGGTGGACCGGCGGCTCGAGGACGTCGCCCACCGCCACCGCGGGCTTGCCGCAGGCGCGGGCCAGCAGTTTCTGCACGTAGGTCATGCCCATCGTGATCCCTTCCTCCTTCAGCGGCCGTGTCAGACGATGCCCTTCGACTTGAGCGCTGCCAGCTCCTCCGGCGTCACGCCGACGCCCGCCAGCACCTCCGCGGTGTGCGCGGACAGGCGCGGCGGCGGCGCCGTGATGTCGCCCGGGGTCTTCTCGAACTTCGCGGTCAGCCCGAAGAGCGGCAGCGTGCCGAGCCCCTCCGCGGGCACCTGCTTGAGCGTGCCGCGGTGCCGGATCTGCGGCTGCTGGAGCGCGTCCTCCAGGCTCAGGATCTCCCCGCTCGGGACGTCCTTCGCGTTGAGCAGGTCCACCCACTCCTTCGTGGGGCGCTCGGCGAGCTTCACCTCGAGCAGCGGCGTCAGCACCTTGCGGTTCTGCTTGCGGATGTCGCGCTTCTGGAAACGCTCGTCGGTCTTGAGCTCCGGCACGCCGAGCACGTCGCAGACCGACTCCCACTGCTCCTGCTTGTTCGCGGCGATGTTGATGAAGCCGTCCTTCGTCCGGAACATGCCGGACGGCGCCGCGGTGAAGTTGTCGTTGCCCATGAGCACCGGCTGCTGCTTGCCGATCAGCAGGTTCGCCGCGACCCAGCCCATGAGCGGCATGATGGAATCGAGCATCGCGACGTCGATGAACTGCCCCTCGCCCGACCGCTCGCGGTGGTAGAGGGCCGCCATGACGGCGAAGGCCGCGTTGAGCCCGCCCACCGTGTCGCACACCGGGAAGCCGGCGCGCAGCGGGTTCAGGCGCTCGTCGCCGTTGACGGCCATCTCGCCGCTCAGGCCCTGGATGATCTGGTCGTAGGCCGGCTTGAACGCGTCCGGCCCGGTCTGCCCGAAGCCCGAGATGGCGCAGTAGACCAGCCGCGGGTTGATCTGCCTTGAGGACGTCGTAGCCGAGCCCGAGCCGACCCATGACGTCCGGGCGGAAGTTCTCGACCAGCACGTCCGCGTCCTTCACCAGCCGCTTGAAGATCTCCTTGCCCTCGGGAGACTTGGTGTTGAGCGTCACCGACTTCTTGTTGGCGTTCTGGGCGAGGAAGCTGGTGCCCATCAACTGCTCGTTCAGCGCGGGCACGATGCCGAGCTTGCGGGCCAGGTCGCCGTCCTTCGGGTTCTCGATCTTGATGACCTCGGCGCCGAGCAGCGCCAGGTGCAGCGTGCAGAACGGCCCCGCCAGCACGTTCGTCAGGTCGAGGACCCGCACTCCGGAAAGGATGGACCTGCTCATGAAGGCTCCTTCGTCGCGATGGGCCCCGTCCGGTGGACGTAGCCCTGCATGTCACGTCCGAAATGCGCCGCCACGTCGCGCGCGACCGCGATCAGACGCTCGAGGTCCACGTCAGGGCGGAGGCCCTGCCGGTGCAGGACGTGGACGAGATCCTCGGTGGCCACGTTGCCGGCCGCCACCTTCGTGAAGGGGCAGCCGCCCGAGACCCGCGAAGGAGGTCTCGAACGACGTCACGCCCGCGCGCCGGGCCGCGAAGATGTTGGCCATGCCGAGACCGTAGGTGTTGTGGAAATGGCAGGTGCACTCGACCGCCGGGATCGAGGCCGAGCACCGACGCCGAACAGCCGCTCGACCTGCGCCGGGTCGGCGTGCCCGGCCGTGTCGGCCAGGCTGATGCTCCCGAGCCCCGCCTCGAGGTAGGCGCGCACCATGCCGAGCACGCGCTCCTCGGGAACCGGCCCTTCGAAGCCGCAGCCGAAGGCCGACTGCACCGAGACCTGCACCTTCTTCCCCGCCGCCACGGCCTGCTTCGCCGCGCCGATGATGCGCTGCGTGGCCTCTTCGGTCCCCATGCCGGTGTTCTTCCGGCTGTGGGTCTCGCTCGCCGAGGCGCCCAGGCAGAACATCTCGACCCCGCACTTCAGTCCGCGCTCGAGCCCCTTCTCGTTCAGCACCAGGCCCGAGAGCACCGTGGCGGAGGTCTTGCCCGCCGTCAGCCGCCGGAACAGCTCGTCGGTGTCGGCCATCTGCGGGACCTTCTCCGGGTGGACGAACGAGCCCACCTGGACGATGTCCACGCCGGCGTCCATGACCCGGCGGATCCAGCCCTCCTTCGTCTCGAGCGGGACGACCTGCTTCTCCATCTGCAGCCCGTCCCGCGGGCCGACTTCGTGGATGACGATGCGCGTCATGATCTCCCCGGCCGCGCTAGAGCTTCGCGGCGATGGCCTCGGCCATCTCCAGCGTCTTCGCCGCACCGCCCATGTCGTAGGTGCGCACCTTGCCCTCGCGCACGACCTCGGCGACCGCCTTCTCGACGCGCGCTCCCGCGTCGGTCTGGCCCAGCCAGTCGAGCATCATCTTGGCCGCGAGGATCGTGGCGATCGGGTTCACCTTGTACTGCCCCGCGTACTTGGGCGCCGAGCCGTGCGTGGGCTCGAACACCGCGAGCTTCTCGCCGATGTTGCCCGAGCAGCCGAACCCCAGCCCGCCCACCATCTGCGCGCACAGGTCCGAGATGATGTCGCCGTAGAGGTTCGGCGCCACCAGCACGTCGTAGTTGAACGGGTTCTTGAGCAGCCACATCGTCATGGCGTCGATGTTGGCGTCGTCCATGGCGATCCCCGGGTAGTCCTTCGCCACCTGCTTCGCCATCTCGAGGAACAGCCCGTCGGTGGCGCGCACCACGTTCGCCTTGTGCACCACCGTGACCTTCTTGCGCCCGAACTTCTTCGCGAACTCGAACGCCGCGCGGACGATGCGCTCCGAGCCCTTCTTCGTGTTGATCTTGCAGGAGATCGCGTACTGGTCGCCCGGCAGGTCCTTGAACGCCTTGAAGGGCGGCGACAGCTCGGTGAGCGTGTCGCGCAGCTTGTCCGGCACCGTGTTGAACTCGACGCCCGAGTAGAGGTCCTCGGTGTTCTCGCGGAACACGACGAGGTCGATCCCCTCCTTGAAATTGAGCGGGTTCTGCGCGTAGGCCTTGCACGGCCGCAGGCAGACGTAAAGATCGAAGAGCTGCCGCATGCGCACGATGGGCGAGCGGTAGACCAGGCCCTTGCCCTGCAGCGCCGGCACCAGCTCCTTCTCCGCCGCCTTCACGGGCTTCGAGGTGATGGCGCCGAACATCGCGGCGTCGACGCTCTTCAGCAGGTCGACCGTGCGCGCCGGGAAGGCGTCGCCCTCCCTGCACCAGAACTCCCAGCCGATGTCGCCGTGGATGTATTCGGCGTCGAGGCCGACCCTGTCGAGCACGAGCTTCGCCGCTTCCATCACTTCGATGCCGACGCCGTCACCGGGCAACCATGCGATCTTGAACTTCTTCGCCACGGAGCAACCTCCTCGTTGGGCTCTGCGCTGCGGGTCCGGACACATCCACGGGTGCTGCCAGGCGAGCGGAGCCGTCGCGACCCGCTCGAACTTGAGTGCGGGGGACTCTAAGGCCTCGGACGACCGATGGACAATGCGAGGAGGGGGCCGCGGGCGCCGAAATTCATTCGGCCGGAGCGAACGCGCCGGCACGGCGCTCGAGGCGGGAGCCGCAAGGGAGGCAAGGGGCTACAGGAGCGGAAGGCCGCGTGGAGATGCCACGGGGGCCGCCCGGTCAGGCGGACAGGACGGCCCCTGCTGTCGGTCACGGGGAGTGCGTCACTCCTCGACCCGTTCGACGACGACCGTCAGCTTGCTGACCACGGCGGCGATCGCGCCCACCGCGATCAACGCCGGCGCGAGAACCGCACCCACCACACCGACACTGAGCGGAATCTCGATGAGCACCCTGCCCTCGGCATTCTTGAGGGTGATCCGTCGGATGTTGCCCTCGTGAACCAGGGCCTTGACCTTGGCCAGAAGCTCCTCGCCGCTGACGTGGAACTCCTCCGTGCGAGCCGTCTTGTCCGCCATTCTTGAGATCCTCCGCCTGTGTTCGCCGCGACGCGCGAGGCCGGCCGCCGACCGTGGATGCCCCCTGCTTGTCCCCTTCCCTTACGCCTTCACGTTGAAGAACAGCTCTCGCGACCGGTGCCGTCCATCGATGCTTGCCCGGCCCGTGGCGACCAGGACATAGAGCATGTTCAGCGCGGCCAGGTGCGAGGGCACCTGGCGCCGGCTCTTGGAACGTGTGAAGACGACCTTTGCCGTGAGTCCCTGCTGACCTCGAAGCCGGCGGTAGAGCTTGTCCACGGCGGCCCTGCCGACGAGGTTGAAGTTGCCCGCGCTCCGCTTGCTGATGGAGACCGACATGACGAAGTACTGCCGCGCGCTGGACAGGACATAGTAATGCTGGCGCTTGCCTTCCACTTCTCCGTGGAATTCCAACCCCGTGGTCAGGCTCTTGACGCTTAGCCTCATCACTCGCCCTCCGCTCGATCACCGACTCCAGTCCACAGGACGCGAAGGCGATCCGGGGGGCGGAGCCGGTTGCCCGTCCTCATCCCCGGCCCCACCCGTGGAAGCCCGCCGCACTCGGAGAATCCTACTTCGTCCGACGCGGGGCTTGCACGCAAAGACCGCGGCACGGCCCCTGTCAGCCTCCTGCGGCGCTAGCGGTAGCCCCGCTCCCCCGGCCGGCCGAGCTTCTCGAGCCACAACTGCTCGAGCATCCGCAGGTCCGCGGCCGGGTCGTGGCCCGGCTCCTCCGGCGGCTTGAGCGTGTCCAGCGTCTCGAACTCGAAGGCCTCCGGGCCGGACTCGTTCCAGTCCTGCTGGAGCGCCCGGTCCGGATGCCCGCCGGCCCCGAGCTGGAAGCGCTGCCGGTTGAGCATCCCCGGCACGTCCACGCTCGAACCGATCAGCGACTTCCCGTTCACCGTGTTCCGCACCCGGAACACGCCCATCTGCCGCGGGGATTCCTTGTAGGCGCGGATCTGCGCTTTGCGGTCCATGGCGGGCGCTCCTATGGGACTCCGACGCTCGAGCGAGGGGTCAGGCCCCGCCGAACGTCTGAAGTGAACGGACAACTGGCGGCAAGCCGGCTGCGGCCGCTCGGTGAGAGGCTCAGCCTAGGGCTACACCCAGGAGGCCCTCGTGGACCGCGCGGTCGGCGGTCGAGTAGCGGCAGAAGACTACCACCTCAACGACGGGGAACTCCCACACCGACGAGCGGCCCTGAGAATGGGGCGGCGGTCAGTCCTTCACGCAGCGGACGCAGAAGCCGCTGGCCTTGTGGCCCGCGTTCCTGCTGACTCCAGCGTTGCCGTGGTCGAGGCCGACGTGCCAGGCGTAGGCAGTGTCCTCTTCCGTCGCGGACCACCACGTGCCGTGGCTGCCCCGGTCACCGAACCACCCCGCCCGGGCACGGCCACCACCGGGAAGGCCACCGAAGCCGCTGCGATTCGTCGCGCCCCGGTTGGGACGACTCCAGTGGCTCGCGAGCGTGTCCTTCAGCTTGCCGCCGGCCACCCGCGGGCCGCCCATGCGCTTCACCAACGCCGCCCATTCCGCATCGGAAGGGACGTGCCAGCCTGCCGGGCACAGGCCGCGCGCGTCGGTGACCGCGTGGAAGTTGTACAGGGCGCCATACATGGCCCGGTATCCCGCACGGTCGTTCTCGTACCAGCAGTACGCACCGGTCGTCGCATCGCGCCACTTCGCGTCGTCGGTCGTCAGCGACAACGGGCTGCCATCGCGGTAGCGGGTGACTCTCAGGTCCTGGGCCATCCAGACCTGGGCCCCGATCCTGACCGCGCGATAGAGATTTCCGTCGCGGTCCCTCACGGGCTCCTGCGCCGGTGCGGCGCAGGCTGGCAGGCGAGCGTCCACGCCGGGCAGGCAGCAGAGCGCAAGGCAAACGATGCTCGCTCCCGCGATGCGAGAACGCTTCCAGGTCATGGCACCTCGTCCTCTCCGCCGCAGCGCGGTCGTCCGCCACCAGCGCGGGTCAGGTCGCGTAGCGTAGCACGGCGATGAAGTGACACGCCGTGCCCGCGAGCACGAACAGGTGCCAGACGAAGTGGGCGTACCGCATCCGGCGGGCCGCATAGAAGCCCACCCCCGCCGTGTACGCGACCCCGCCGGCCGCGAGCCAGAAGAGACCCCACGCCGGCATCGCGTGCCACAACGGCCGCGCCGCGGCCAGGATCAGCCACGCCATGCCCAGGTACAACCCGGTCGACAGCCGCGGATGCCGCAGGCCACCGACCGACTTGACGACGATCCCGGCCACGGCGAGGGCCCAGATGACCCCGAAGAGCGTCCACCCCCACGGGCCACGGAGCACGCCCAGCGTGAACGGCGTGTAGGTGCCCGCGATGAGCAGGTAGATCGCGCCGTGGTCGAGGATGTGCAACACGCGCTTGGCGCGGTTCGGGGCCAGCGCGTGGTAGAGCGTCGAGGCCAGGTAGAGGAGCGCCATGGTCGCGCCGAAGACCGCCGCGCCCACGGTGGCGGCCGCGCCGTGCCGGATCGCGCCGAGCACGAGCACCGGCAGGGCGATCAGCGCCGCGAGGAATCCCGTGCCGTGGCTGATGCTGTTCGCGATCTCCTCCCCGGGGGACTGCGCCCGAGGCCGGACGGCCGGCGCTTCGACCATGGAGTCTCCTTCGTGCGCGGCCAGCGGACTTGCGCTCGGCTGCGGGACCCCGCCGTGCCTGCCTGACCGCGATGAAGCCATCTCCCGGGCGCCCGCTCCACCTCGGCGCTCCGGGAGACCGGTCGCTCAGTGCCCGAAGCCGAAGCCCACTTCCACGTCCCACTGGTCCATGCGCAGCGCGATCTCCTGCTGGCCGGGCGCTTCGAGGACGTTCGCGCCCTTGACCTCGTTCGAGAATGCGCGCGTCAGGGCGAAGTGGATGTCGCGGCCGCCTGCGAGCGTCTTGCTGAAGCCGACGGTGGCGTGCTGCTGGATTACGCCGGGCGCCAGGATGTTGAACAGCATCTCCTTCTCCGGGATCGGCTGCTGGCCGTACGAGTAACCGGCGCGCCAGGTCCAGCCATTCGCGGCGTGCAGCTGGACGCCGCCCTTCACGATGGTCATGTCCTGCCAGCCGAAGCCCGCGCCGCCGTCGTTGCCGAGCGTTGCCGGCGCGAGGTTCGGCAGGATCGGATTCGCCACCGACTTGACCTCGGAGTAGCGGACCTGCTGCACGTCCACGACGAAGTCCACCTTCGGGTTCGGGGTCACGACCACGCCGGCCACCCAGTTCGACGGGATGTCGAAGTCACCCTGCTCGGCGTACAGGCCCTGGTAGCTGTCGAACGGGCTCATCCACGTGCGGCTCTGGTAGGACGCGCCGAAGGCCAGCTGTGGCGTCCAGCGCCCGAGGTACCCGACGCGCACGCCGCCGCCCAGGGAACTGGCGTAGCCGTTGTCCGTGAGGTCGTTCGCCGCGCTCGAGAACGACGCGAAGGCCGCGAGGCCGGTCGCCTTGAAGCGCTGGACCGCCAGGACCGGCGTGAGGCCGAGCGCGTTCTTCTCGTCCAGCTTCCGCGCGTAGGTCACGGCGACGAAGAGCTGCATGAGGTCCACGCCGGTGGGCTCGAAGCCGAAGGTGGGCTCCGCGTAGTTCGTGTTCATGCCACCGTTGCCGTAGAGGCTCACGCCCACGCTCTGGTCCCCGTCCAGCGGATGGTTGTAGCCCAGCGACGGCACGGGGAAGTAGCGGCTGTCGCTCTCCACCTTGCCGGGGGCGAGGCCGAAGGTGCCGGGATAGCCCGAAGGGGCGCCGGTCACCGTGTAGTCGCGGTTGGGGTTGAACAGCGCGAGCGCCACGTCGAAGCGCTCGCCGACGAACGCCATGGCCGCGGGGTTGGTCGCCGCCGCGAGCGAGCCCAGGGGCAGCGCCACGCCGGCGCCCGCGAGGGCCTTGTAGTCGGTGCCGTAGCCGTGTTCGAAATAGCCGTTGGTCGCCCGCACGACCGACGGAGTGAGGATCACCGCCAGCGCCAGGAACAGGGGAAGCGTCCGCGTCAACCGTCTCATCTGGGTTCCTTTCGTTCGATGATTCCCGGCGCAGACTGCGGCGCTGCGCCCGGCGCATGCCTCCGCTGCATGCCTGAGCGCTGCATCACCCGCGCGCCAATCAATGCGGGAGGATCGCCACCACTCCATCCTCCAGATCATAACGTGCACCGACGACGGTCAAGTCGCCCTTCCTGACCGATTCCTTCAAGATCGGGGCGGAGGACTTCACCTGCTGAACGACCCTGGCGACATTGGCCCTGACGGCATTGTCCAGCAACTCGCCGGGCTCGTTCCTGGCCTTGTCGACGGCTGGTTGGATGGCCTTGATCAAGCTGCCGATGTGCCCGGGGGCCTTGCCGCCCTTCACCGCTGCCTCCACGGCGCCACATCGTTCGTGACCGAGGACCATGATGTACCTGACGCCCAGATGTTCCACGGCATATTCGATGCTGCCCAGAGCCGCATCGTCCAGGATGTTCCCCGCCAGACGGATGACGAACAGATCGCCCAATCCCTGGTCGAAGAGGACCTCCGGAGGCACCCTGGAGTCGGCGCAACTCACGATGACGGCAAAGGGATGTTGCCCCTTGGCGACTTCGGCGCGACGCTCGGCCGTCTGGTTCGGGTGCAAGGGTCCCGCATCGACGTACCGCTTGTTCCCATCCATCAATGTCTGCTGCGCGACGTCGCCTGCGGCAGCCGAGCCCTCCGTGGCGACCAGCGCACGGCCACTGAACGAGACCAGCACGATCAGGCCGATCCCCACCGCGATCCCTCTCTTCATGATCTTCCTCCTTTATCTGTCTGCGGGCCCCGGCATGCCGGACGACTACGCCCGCTCCAGGTCCACGCAAGCACTCTTCGATCACTTCTTCAACGGGGCCGGCGCCCGGTCGACAGGCCACGGTTCTGCAACTCCTCGATACAGACCCCCGCGGGCTTCCTGGTCGGGAACGTCTTCAGCGTCCCCAGGATCCTGCGGACGAGCGCCGGGTCGATCTTCTCCTTCGCCGGCTGCACCCGCGGATCGACCCCGGCAGGATCGGCCACCAGGATCCGCTTCATCCACGACGGTGAGATATCGACGAAATACGTCGGGCCCTTCTTGCCTTCCGGCGTCATGACGGGGCCCGCGTCGGCCGTGGTGGGTTCGGGTCCGGTGTCGTCCAGGTCGTCAGGGGACCCCGGATACGTCACTCGCGTACAGGTCAGTTCCAGTTCGTAGATCTTCGCTCCGTGAAGGGACGTGGATTCGCGGACCGTCACCGGATCCCCGCAGGACGAGGATTCCTCCGGACCGTCGGCCTCTGTCACGACCTGGGCGCGCCTGATCCCGATCTCCCTCGCCACCACGCCGGCCGGTTGCCGTGGACACTCGCCCGGGGGCCATACCTCGAAATCGATCAGTCTGCGCCCCGTGCCGGCGCGTTTCAGCTCTCCGCTCGCCCCGTCGACGTACGCCCGGTATTCCAGGTCGGCGGGATACGACAGCTCGTAGCCGAATCTCTCGTTGCGGTAGGTCTTCCAGCCCTCCGGGTTCTCCTCGGCGGCGCCCGCCACTCCGGCGAGCAGCAACAGGCACAGTCCGATCATCGAGAACCGCTTCATGGCGTCTTCCCCGGCAAGGCCGGCGCTCCGGCCGCCATGCCCGATGAATACGAGGGGTCCGGCCGTCGACAGAAGGTCCACGGCATCAGACGAGAGTCCCGGCTTTTCGGGTTCGGCCAGGGTCTGTCTCTTCTTCGTGACCAGCTTCCAGCCTCGACGAAAAGCGCTCGTCGATCTTGAATCCGCCGAACGACCACGCTCACTCGTCACGAAGCAGAGACTACAAGCATCGCAGGAAGGCAACCAGGTCCTTCTTCTCCTCGGCGTTCAGGTGGAGTTGCTGGACGAGGTTGAAGTACTCCACCGCGTCCTCCAGGGTGAGGCAACGACCGTCGTGCAGGTAGGGCGGGGAGTCCTTGATGCCGCGGAGCGGGAAGGTCTTGATCGGGCCATCGTGGGCCATCATCATGCCGTTCACCAGTTCCTGCTTGTAGAAGCGCTCCGCCATGAGGTTGCTCATGCTGTTGTCGGTGTAGTACGGGCCCGGGTGGCACTTGGCGCACTTCGCCTTGCCGTTGAAGAGCGCTTCGCCCCTGCGCTCGGCGCGTGTCGCCTTGGCCGGATCGAGCTCGCAGTAGATGTCCAGCTTCGGGGCGGGCGGGAAGTCCAGGATTGCCAGGAACTCCGCCATGAAGTGGACCTGCGTCCCCCGCTCCAGGGTGTTGATGCCCTTCTTGGCGGCCATGCAGATGTCGCCATCGAAATACGCGGCCCGCTGCTCGAACTCCACGAAGTCCTCGACGGTCTTGAGCGCCCGCTGCGAGCCGAAGAGCCGCTGGATGTTCATGCCGCGCAGGGACGGCGTGTTGATGCGGTGGCGGAACTCCTGGGGCCGGATGTCACCCACCAGGTGGGTGGCGTCGTTGGTGTGCCCGTTCACATGGCAGTCGAAGCAGGTTACGCCGAGCATGCCGTCCGGCCGGTCGGTCCGCCGGTCCTCGGTGGCGTTGAACTGCTGCTGCGGGAACTGGGTGAGCAGGAGACGGAGCCCTTCGAGTTGCTTCGGGTTCAGGATGCCGTTGAAGATCTCGTAGTAGTTGTTGATCGTGATGAGCCGGCCCCTGGCCACGTCGCCCAGGTCGGGCCGAGTGGTGAGGTAGATGGCCGGCACCGGGTCGGGCAGGAACTGTTCGGGCAAATCGAAGTCCAGGTCGAAGCGGGCCAGCCTCGGCAGGGCCTTCAGCGTCATCTCGGGGAAGAGCATGCCCCCCTCGGCGTGATCGGGGAAGGGCAGAGGCTTGTAGGGAAAGAGCCCTTTTTCCTTGATCTGCCCCGGCGTCAACCGGTCGAGTTCCTCCCAGGTGACGCCCGAGAGCTTGGCCGTCGGCCCCACGGGGACGGACTTGCCGCCCGACATCCTCACGTCCGGATCGGTCTTGACGTCGAGGTTGTACCTCGCTCTGAGCAACTCCGCGTGGGCCGTTGCCAGCTCCGCCTTGACGGCCAGGCGTGCGGCCTTGATCTGCTCGAAGGTCATGGCCTGGTTCGTCGGGCCGTAGCTGGACGAGACCTTTCCCTGCTGCGCCTGAACGGTGGCGACAACCGCCATCGCGAGCACCAGCAGGAAGACGCCCATCAGAAGCATGCTGCGACGCGTTCGTGCCTTCATCTCAAAGCCCTCCCTCGCTCCGGTTCCGTGCTCTGCACACGCCTGTGGCCGGTCTCCCGAGTCGTCCTCGTTCGCAGCACCGCCTCCTTTCAGCGTCGCCTGACGTTCGCGCTCACCTGCCGCCGTCGAGCGCAGCGGAATGACGGCCGGGTGAAGCGCGGAGCCGGGTCTCAGGAGCCGTCGGTCGCGACTTCCCCACGAGCCCCGTCAAGCCGGACCCGTACCTCTCCGTGGTTGTCGGCGATGTGTTCCAGCAGCGCCCAGATGAAGACGATGGCGCCCGCCATCTCGAGGCTCTCCTCGACGGTCGCCACGATCATGTACGGCACCCTGTAGTCGGGCGATGGAGCGCAGCAGCCCCCGATCAACTCGAGACCGATGGCCCCTCCGACGTAGAGGATCGCAGCCATCAGGAACCGGAGTCTCGTCTTCACAGGGAGGTGCAGCAGGAATTTCAGGAAGACCACCGCCAGAACGACCACAAGTGCGATGCCAGGAACGACCCAGGCAAGACGAAAGACGCCGGAAGCGCCATCGCCCAACAGCCTGGCTGCGGGTCTGGTCAGCATCTCGTGAAGGGCGACCGCCTCATCGACGGCCATGAACAGGAATCCGAATGAAAGGGCCACCCAATGTGAAACGTAGGCAGCCTTCCGGCGTCTCTCCAACACGGCGATCGCCGCAAGGAGCAACGCTGCGGAGAGCAGCAACAGCGTGGAGAAGCAGGTCGGGAGGCTCATTTCTGCATCGACGTTGAAGAACCGGACGAGCCCGCAAAGACAGTCATGCCCGGTCAGGAAGACTGTCACCTGCATCGCAACGCTGGCAAGAACCAGAAGAACGGCCACCGCCCCCAGCGCGCGAGCGATTGCAGCCGGGTTCAGTGCTATCTGGCCAACTGGCGGCTCCATGAGTGCTTCTCCTGCTGTTGGTCGGGCCTAACGCAAGTCAGACGGTCCCGCGCAGCCGGATGCCGGCTCCCGCGTGGCAGCGCGACGGCACTCGAGCGGCGGCGGGACGACGGGACGGCCCACGCCCGGCGTCGGGCCCTCGCGCGCGAGGGCGGGGGTGGGCGGGGACACGCGATGCGGATCCTGTCCGAGGCAGGCCGCGGCTGGCATCGATCCTCCACGTCGGGGCTTGACGAGGCGGATTGCTCAAGCGGCGAGTATCTACCCGGGCGCGGTCACCGGACAAGGAACATCGGGGATGTGGTTGTGATTCGCGGCGTTGGGTCCACCACGCGTCACCTCAGTATCCCGGCAGCCGCATCATCACGCCCGGCCCGATGGGCCAGTGCAGCCAGTAGAACACCAGCAGCAGCGCCGTCCACGACACCAGGAAGGCGATCGAGTAGGGCAGCATCATCGAGATGAGCGTGCCCGCCCCGGCCTTCGGGTCGTAGCGCCGGGCCGCCACGATGAGGATTGGCAGGTAGGGGAAACAGGGCGTGATGATGTTCACCACGGATGCCCCGATGCGGAAGACGACCTGGGTGCACTCGGGGGTGAAGCCGAGCATGGCGAACATCGGCACGAACACCGGGGCCATCATGGCCCACTTGGCCGAGGCCGAGGTGATGAAGAAGTCCAGCGAGGCCGAGAAGAGGATCAGCCCCACCAGCAGCGGCGCGCCGTGGAAGCCCATGCCCTTGAGGAAGCGCGCGCCCGAGATGGCGACGATGCCGCCGAGGTTCGACCAGCCGAAGAAGGCGATGAACTGCGCGGCGGTGAAGGCGAGCACGATGTAGGTGCCCATGGTCGCGAGCGTGTCGCCGGTCATCCTCGTGACGTCGCGGTCACTGCGGATCTGCCCCGAGGCGATGCCAAACGTGAGCCCGGGGATGAAGAAGAGCAGCATGATGAGGACGATGATGCTGTCGAAGAACGGCTTGGCCTGCTCCAGGACCGTCGCCCCGGGGCCGCGCAGCGGCGCCCAGGCCGGCAGCACGAGCACCAGGAAGAGCGCCACGGTCAGCGCCAGGGCCAGGCCCGCGGCCCGCAGCCCGCGGCGCTCCGCGCGCGAGACCTCTCCGAGCGCGTGCGCGTCCGGCGGGGCGCCCGGCGCGGGCTTCCAGGGCCCGAGCCGCGGCTCGACGAAGCGGTGCGTGACCCAGGTCCCGACCACGGTGAGTACCGGGGCCGTGACCGCGAGGAAGAAGTAGTTGCCCAGCACCTGCGGCTCGTAGCCCGGCAGCAGCTTCGAGGCCCTGGTCGCCTCCTGCGTGAACCCGATGAGCAGGACGTCGAGCGGCGACGGCAGCACGTTCGCGCTGAAGGCGCCGCCGACCCCCGCGAAGGCCGCCGCGAGGCCCACCAGGGGATTGCGCCCGGCGGCGGCGAACAGCATCGCGGCGATGGGCGGCAGGATGATCACGCCGGCGTCGGCAGCGAGGTGCGCGAGCATCCCCGCGAAGATCACGGCCGCGGTGAGCAGCGTGGGCGGCATGCTGGTCACGAAAGTCCGCAGCGACAGCGTGATGAGCCCGGTCTTCTCGGCGACGCCGACGCCCATCATCGCCACCAGCACGATGCCGAGCGGCGCGAAACCCATGAAATTCCTCACCGCCTCGGTGAAGATGCGCCGCAGCCCATCGCGGTCGAGCAGGTTGACGGCCGCGATGACCGAGCCGTCGCGGGGGTGGACGACCGTGACCCCGAGGCGCGCGGTGATCCACGAGGCGACGAGGACGAGCCCCGCCAGGATCAGGAAGATCGTGATGGGATCGGGCAACCGGTTGCCGACGCGCTCGATGGCGTCGAGCGCGCGGGTGAATGCAGGTCGGCGCGGGAGCTTCGACGGGCTGGGGCGGCGCTCGCTCATCGCGGATTCCTGGGGCGGACTCCCGAGGTTGTCAGAGGGCGCAGATTGGAGCAGGCTGCCGCTTTCCGCAAGCCCGAAAGGAGTCCGCTCCATGCTCTGCATGCGTTTCGCGCCGACACTGTCCCTGGTGCTCGCGCTCTGCCCACCTGTGTTCGCGCAGGCCGCCCTGCAGCCGCAGGCTGCGGCCCCGCCCACGCTCGAGCAGGTCCGCGCGGGCATGAACATCCCGTCGCTCTCGCTGGATCTGCGCGGGCAGATGGATTCTGTCGGCTTCGCCTCGACCGCCACGCAGATGGCGAAGGTCTGGGAGCTTTCGGCCACGCCGCCCGCGCCCGACTCGTTCGGCGTGCGCCCTGCGCCGGGCGTGGCCGCGGTCATCTGCCCGCACGACGACTACCTCTATGCCGGCCGCGTCTATCGCAGCGTGCTGCCGCTCATCACCGCGCGCACGGTCGTGCTGGTGGGCGTCTTCCACCGCTACCGACGCTTCGGTGCGCACGACCGGCTGGTCTTCGACAAGTACCGGACCTGGCGCACGCCCGACGGGCCGGTGCCGGTCTCGAGCCTGCGCGAGGCGCTCCTCTCCCACCTGTCGCCCGACGACTTCGTGCAGAGCACGGCCATGCACGATTCCGAGCACTCGCTCGAGGCGCTGGTCTACTGGCTCAGGCACCTCCGCCCTGACCTGGAGATCCTGCCCATCCTCGTCCCGGCGTCGAAGTTCGACCGCCTCGAGGAACTGGCCGGTCATCTCGCCGCAGCGCTCGGCACCACCCTGATGGCGCACGACTGGCAGTTGGGGCGCGACGTGGCCATCGCGATCTCGACCGACGGCGTGCACTACGGGCCGGACTTCAAGTACGTGCCCTACGGCGACGGCGGGATCGCGGCCTACCAGAAGGCGACGGAGAGGGACCGCGCGCTCCTCGCCGGGCCGTTGAGCGGCACGCTGACCGCCGGGAAGGTGCGCGGGCTGTACGCGACCTTCGTCAACCCCGAGGACCCGGACGAGTACCGCCTGACGTGGTGCGGCCGCTTCGCCGTGCCGTTCGGGCTGCTCCTGCTCGAGCGCATGTCCCGTGACCTGGGCCCGCTCACCGGCCGCCCGCTTGCGTACGCCACGTCGGTCGGCTGGCCCGAGTTGCCCGTGCGCGACCTCGGTCTGGGCGCCACCGCACCGGCCAGCCTCTACCACTTCGTCTCGTACCCGGCGGTGGCATTCACCTTCGGGCGTGTGAAGTAGCGCCGGTGGACGGGCACGGGGCGGGGCGGGCCCCGCCTCGTCGCCCCGGTACCCGCGTTCGTCGCGATCGGGTCGGTGCCCCGGGCGAGGCGGGCTACGGTCACCGGGCATCGCGCCATCCCACTCCCACCCGACGAGGCAACCTCATGACGCTCCGCCTGCTCCGCTTCGCCTGTGCACTCGCCCTTCTGGCCCTCTGCCTGCCCGCCCTCGCGGCGGCGCAGACGCACGGGCCGCAGCGCGCCTACATGGACACCACCTGCGCACCCTGCAGGGACTTCTTCCAGTACGCCAACGGCACCTGGCTCGCCACGGTGCAGATCCCGCCCTCCTACCCCGCCATCGGCATGGGCAGGGAGATCTTCGACCGTAACCAGGCGACGCTCACCCGGTTGCTCGGACGGCTGGCCTCCGAAGCCGACCAGCAGAAGGACGCCACGCTGCAGAAGGTCGGCTGGCTCTACGCGGCGCTCATGGACTCGGCCCGCGCCGACCGCGACGGGCTCGCGCCCGTCCAGGAGGATCTCGCACGGATCGACGCCCTCCGCACGAAGGAGGACCTCCGCCGCGAGTTCGCGAGGGTGAGCGGCTACTCGCCGTTCGTGTTCGCCACCGAGGCGGACCCCGGGCAGAGCACCATGAACATCGGCCAGGTGTCACAGGGCGGTCTCGGACTGCCCGACCGCGACTACTACTTCCGCACCGATCCCAGGTCCGAGGACCTGCGGCAGTTCTACGTGGGCCACGTCGCGCGCGTGCTGGTGCTCGAGGGGATGGCGCCCGAACAGGCGAAGGACGCGGCCGACCGGATCATGAAGCTCGAGACCGCGCTGGCCGAGTCGTCGCTCTCCGTCACGGAGCAGCGCGAGCCCGAGAAGCTCTACCACAAGATGACGGTGAAGCAGCTTCAGGCGCTGGCTCCGGCGATCGACTGGGTGGCGTTCTTCGGCGAGTCCGGCGTGAAGACGATGGCCCGCCCGGCCGCGCCGGTGGACGTCTCGATGCCGGCGTTCATGCGCCAGCTGAGCGGCCTGATCGAGAGCACGCCCATCGAGGACTGGCGCGCCTACCTGCGCTACCACACCCTGCACGGCGAGCTGCCGTGGCTGGGGCAGGCCGCCTACGACGAGGCGTTCTCGTTCCTCTCGAGGCTGTCGGGACAGAAGGTGCCCAGCCCGCGCTGGAAGCGCGCCGTGAGCGCCGTGGACGGCGCCATGGGCGAGGCCCTGGGCAAGGCCTACGTCGAGACGGAGTTCCCGCCGTCGTCCAAGGCGCGCATGGTCGAGCTGGTGGACAACCTCCAGGCGGCGCTGAAGGAGCGCATCGAGACGCGGCCCTGGATGAGCGCCGCGACCAGGAAACAGGCGCTCGCGAAGTTGAGCACGACGCTCCGGAAGATCGGCTATCCGGACAAGTGGCTCGACTACTCTCCGCTGAAGATCGACCCGCGGGAGTCCGCCGCCGCCGGCCTGCGCCGGGCGCAGGAGTTCGAGCGCATGCGGCAGCTGGCCAAGATCGGCAAGCGCGTGGACCGCAACGAATGGCAGATGACCGCGGCCACGGTGAACGCCTACTACAACCCGCCGACCAACGAGATCTGTTTCCCCGCCGGCATCCTGCAACCGCCCATGTTCGACCCGAAGGCGGACGACGCTGCGAACTACGGCGCCATCGGCGCCGTGATCGGGCACGAGCTGACGCACGGTTTCGACGACCAGGGCCGCAAGTACGACGCCAAGGGGAACCTCAGGGACTGGTGGACCCCGGAGGATGGCCGGGAGTTCGAGGCGCGCACCCAGAAGCTCGTGGACCAGTACAACGGCTACATCGCCGAGGACACCCTGCACGTGAACGGCAAGTTCACGCTGGGCGAGAACCTGGGCGACCTGGGCGGCGTCACCGTCGCCTACCACGCCTGGAAGCTCTCGCTCAAGGGCAAGCCGGCGCCACAGGCGGTCGAGGGCTTCACGTCCGAGCAGCGCTTCTTCCTCAGCTTCGCGCAGATCTGGCGGAACGTGTACCGCCCCGAACTGACGCGGCTCATCTCCCTGACCGACCCGCACTCGCTGCCGCACTGGCGGGTCGTCGGTCCGCTGGGGAACATCCCCGAGTTCGCGCAGGCGTTCGGCTGCCAGCCCGGCGACCCGATGCTGATCACTCCGGAGAAGCGCACCGACGTCTGGTAGAGGCCCGCCGCCCGGCCGGGCGACGCAGGCGCGGCCCGGGGAATCGGGAGCACCGCCAGGATACGGCGCGCGCGCCCCCGAGGTTCGGTCCCGGCACGCCGCACGCCGAGCACGCGCCGGGGCGCGGGACACGGAGCCCGCAGCGGGGGTCCCGGCCCCGGCCGACGCAGGATGCGGCGGCCGGGGGATTGCCGGGGAGCGAGCACCGCCAGGATGGCGGCGCGCAGCGTCCCCGCGGAGGGTTTCGTGTCGCACGGCACGCCGCCCACGCACGAGCACGCGACGAGCACGCGGCGGCCACGCGACCGTTGACGCCCTCCAGCGCGGTCATTATGGTCTGCTCGCCCTCATGGGACCCGCGGTCTCGGCCGGCCCGAGCCCGGCCGTGAACCGCGAGGCGATTCTGCTGTCCGGCGCTCACGCAGAAGCCATCCGGGAGCCTTCATGGCCAATCCGCTCTTCGCCACCAAACCGCTCAGCCTGTTGCTCGAGGAGATGAGGGGGGAGAACCGGCTTCGCCGCGTCCTTGGCCCCATCCAGCTCACCAGTCTCGGCGTCGGCGCCGTCATCGGGGCCGGCATCTTCGTGGCCACCGGCGCGGCCGCCCACAACGTGGCTGGCCCCGCGTTGATGCTCTCCTACGTGATCGCGGGCATCACCTGCATCTTCGCCGCGCTCTGCTACGCCGAGTTCGCCTCGATGGTCCCGGTCGCCGGCTCGGCCTACACCTACGCCTACGCCACGCTCGGGGAGCTGTTCGCCTGGATCATCGGCTGGGACCTGGTGCTGGAATACGCCGTCGGCAGCGCGACCGTGGCCACGGGCTGGTCGGGCTACTTCCAGAACGTCCTGCTCAAGCTGAACTACCAGCTTCCGCTGGCCCTGCGCGAGTCCCCGTGGAAGTACGACGTCACGACCGGGGACTTCATCGCCACGAACTCGATGATCAACCTGCCCGCCATCATCATCGTCTGCATCGTCACGGCGGTCCTGGTGAAGGGGATCCAGGAGAGCGCGAACTTCAACGCCACCATGGTGGGCATCAAGCTGGCGGCGGTGCTGTTCGTCATCGGGGTCGGCGTGTTCTATCTCAATCCCGCGAACTGGCATCCGTTCGCGCCCTACGGCTGGACCGGCGTGGGCTTCTTCGGCCACCACGTGGCGGGCCAGACCGACCCGCAGGGGGCGCCGATCGGCATGCTCGCGGGCGCGGCGATCATCTTCTTCGCCTACATCGGGTTCGACTCGGTCTCGACCCACGCCGAGGAGGCGCGCGTGCCGCAGCGCGACGTGCCGATCGGCATCATCGCGTCGCTCCTGATCTGCACCGTCCTCTACATCCTCGTGGTCGCCATCCTCACCGGCATGGTGCGCTACGACCAGCTCGACACCGCCGCCCCGGTCAGCATGGCATTCCGCCATGTGGGGCTGGGATGGGCCGAGGCCATCATCGCCACGGCCGGCGTGGCCGGCATCACCTCGGTGCTGCTCGTGATGATGCTGTCCGGCCCCCGCGTGTTCCTGGCGATGGCGCGCGACGGCCTCGTCCCCAGGAGCTTCTTCGGCGCCGTGCACCCGCGGTTCCGGACCCCGTACAAGACCACGATGCTGATCGGCGCGTTCGTCGCGGTCCTTGCGGGCCTGCTGCCGATCGACGCCCTCCTGCACCTGACCAACATCGGCACGCTGCTCGCCTTCGTGATCGTGTGCACGGCCGTGCTGATCATGCGCTACACGCATCCCGAGGCGGAGCGGCCGTTCCGGGCCCCGCTGGTCCCGCTGGTGCCCATCCTCGGCATCCTGTCCTGCCTGATGCTCATGTTCTCGCTGCCCGTCGCCAACTGGTGGCGGCTGTTCGCCTGGCTGGGGATCGGCTTCGTCATCTACTTCGCCTACGGCCGGCGCCACAGCGTCATGGCGAAGGCCCGGGCCGCCACCGGGCGCTGAGGCCGCCGTGGAGACCGTCCGCGAGTTCAAGCGCGAGCTGCGGCTGCTCGACTCGACGATGATCGTGATCGGATCCATGATCGGATCCGGGATCTTCATCGTCAGCGCCGACATCGGCCGCACCGTCGGGGGCCCGGGCTGGATGCTGATGTCCTGGCTCGTCGCCGGGGTCATCACGGTCATCGGCGCGCTCTCCTACGGCGAGCTGGCCGGCATGATGCCGCGCGCCGGCGGCCAGTACGTCTACCTGCGCGAGGCGTACAACCCGCTCGTCGCATTCCTCTACGGCTGGACCCTGTTCACAGTGATCCAGACCGGCACGATCGCGGCCGTGGCCGTGGCCTTCGCCAAATTCACGGCCGTGCTCGTCCCCGCGCTGGGCGAGGACGTCTTGCTGTTCGACGCCGGGCTCTTCAAGGTGACCGCCGCACGCGTGGTGGCCATCGCGAGCATCGTCCTGCTCACCACGGTCAACCGCCACGGGCTGCACGGCGGCCGGCTGGTCCAGAACGTCTTCACGCTCACCAAGACCATCGCCGTGCTCGGCCTCATCACGCTGGGGCTCGCGCTCGGGAGCAATGCGCAGGCCGTCGCCGCGAACTTCGGCGACTTCTGGCGCGCGAGCTGGACGCACGTCTCCGCAGGCGCGGTCACCTCGGTGGAGCCCCTCGCGGGCCTCGCGCTGCTCGGGGCCCTCGGCGCCTCGATGGTCGGCTCGCTCTTCGCCAGCGACGCCTGGAACAACATCACGTTCACGGCCGGCGAGGTGGTCGAGCCGAAGCGGAACGTCCCGCTGAGCCTCGCGCTGGGGACCGGCACGGTCGTCCTGCTCTACCTGCTGGCGAACCTCGCCTACATCCGGATGCTGCCCGTGGAGGGCGTGCCCGGCGCGCCCGACGTGCTCGGGCGCGGCATCCAGTTCGCGACCTCCGACCGCGTCGGCGTGGCCGCCGCGACCATGCTCTTCGGCGCGCCGGCCGCGGTCTTCATGGCCGCGCTCATCATGGTCTCGACCTTCGGGTGCAACAACGGCCTCATCCTGGCGGGCGCGCGCGTCTACTACGCGATGGCGCGGGACGGGCTCTTCTTCGCGAGGGCGGGGCTGCTGAACCGCAAGGCGGTCCCGGGCGCGGCGCTGGTCGTGCAGGCCGTCTGGGCGAGCCTGCTCTGCCTCACCGGCACCTACGGCAACCTGCTCGATTACGTCATCTTCGCGGTGCTGATCTTCTACGGCCTCACGGTCGCGGGGCTCTTCGTCCTGCGGCGGAAGCGGCCCGACGCCGAGCGGCCCTACCGCGCCTTCGGCTACCCGGTCGTGCCGGCGCTCTACATCCTGGCCGCGGCGGCGATCGCGGTGGACCTGCTCATCCTCAAGCCCGCCTACACCTGGCCCGGGCTCGGGATCGTCCTGCTCGGCGTGCCGGTGTATCTCGCGTGGACAAGGACGACGAGGACCCGGACGGGAGCCTGACGGCGCCCCCGGGGCGCGGCACTAGCCTGGCGGCCACCTCAACTGGCGTCCGCCGAACAGGTGGACGTGGAGGTGGTAGACGGACTGGCCGGCCTCCGGCCCCACGTTCGTGACCAGGCGCCACCCCAGGTCGAGCCGCTCGTCGCGCGCGATCTTCGCGGCCAGTCCGAACAGCTCCGTCAGCATGACGGCGTGCTGCGGGCCCAGGTCGGCCGCCGAGTCGGCGACGTGTTCCTTGGGGATCAGCAGGACGTGGGTCGGCGTCTGGGGGTTGTTGTCACGGAAGGCGTAGACATGCGTGGTCTCGCCCACCTTCTTCGCGGGGATCCTGCCCGCGGCGATCTCGCAGAAGATGCAGTCGGACACCGGAGTCTCCTTCAGGTCGGATTCGAGCCGGGCTCGACCATATCATCTCGCGCCTCGGGCAACGAAGGGGCGCGGCGCTTCCAGCCGCCTCGCGGGCGGGACTACCGCGGAGCGACGGCGGCGCCCGCGGCCGGACGCGCAGCCGGCTCCGGGCCGGGCTGCGCCAGCTCCTGCTCGAGCAGGTCCGCCACCCGCCGGGTGAAGACCCCGGCTCCTTGACGGTTGAGGTGCGCCCGGTCGCGGTAGAGCGCGGCGTGCGCCAGCTCGGGATAGCGCTCGGGCGTCAGGTGGTGGAACGGCACGTCCAGATCGCGCGCCACGCGCTCGAACTCGGCCATCGCCTGTGGGCCCACCCGGCCACCCCAGGTCGGGCTCTCGACGAAGACGATGCGCGCGCCATGGCCGCGGACGTCGGCCACCAGCTGCCGCAGCTCGCGGCCGAACCAGGGCCCGAGACCGACGTCGGGGCGCGCGGGCCCTCCGGGCACGGCGTCCGCGGGCAGCGCGCCGTCGAGCGGCTCGAAGCCCCAGGTCATCGGCGGCGTGTCGCGGTTGGCCAGGATCGCGAGCATCAGGCCGTTGTACCGGTAGGCGTGGCTCGCGAGCTTCACGCGGTTCCGCCAGTCGCGGCCGAGGATCCGGGTCACCGCCGCGTCGCGGCCGTAGAACGGCGACAGCAACTGGGCCGAGATCCGGTCGCGGTCCAGGTAGCTCACGTCGAAGACCACGAGCCGCGGCGGGTGGGCCGCGGCGGCCAGCGCCAGCAGCCCGCGCGAGAACACGACGCCGCGGCCATCGACCCCGGCGGCGAAGGTGCGCAGCCCGAGCCGTTCCGTGAGCGCGCGGTCGTCGTAGTGGTGGAGCGCCGTCGAGGCGCCGAGCACGAGCACGTCCGCGCGCGCGCGGATGGCCGAGTTCACCTGGCCCACCAGCTGCCCCTCGCCCACCGTGGCGTGGAGCGCGTCCAGCCACCGCCCGGCGCCCGCGTCGAGCAGCACGAGCAGCAGCGCGAACCCGAGCAGCCGCCCCGCCACCGTCCGCGCGCTCAACGTCGTCTCCCCGGTCACCACGGTCTCCCTCTAGTACTTGAAGTAGATGAACGACAGCCCCGCCTGGGCGGCGAACATCACGATCAGGGACACGACCAGCAGCCCCAGCGCGAACGTCACCCAGGCCCGCCGCCGCAGCAGCCACTCGTCCAGCTGGAGCGGGTCCTTCACGATCTCGATGCCGATCATCAGCAGCAGCGGGAACAGCGCGTTCGCCAGCAACGGCTGGTTGAAGAACGGCCCCGGCCGGCCCAGCGCGCGCAGGGCCTCGCCCGCCTCGGCGAGCGAGCCCGCGCGGAAGAAGAGCCATGCGAACAGCGCCTGGTGGAACGTGACGATGATGGCGATCCAGCGCGCGATCCCGCGCCGGGGCGGCCGTTTCCCGCGCAGGCGCCAGATCAGCAGGTAGATCCCGTGCAGCGCGCCCCAGATCACGTAGGTCCAGGTCGCGCCGTGCCACAGGCCGCAGGCGAGGAACACCAGCAGGATGTTGCGCGCCTCGCGCGCGCCCGGCTCGAAGGCCCCGCCCAGCGGCAGGAAGACGTAGTCGCGCAGCCAGGTCGTGAGCGAGACGTGCCAGCGCCGCCAGAACTCCTGGATGTCGCGCGCCAGGTAGGGCGCCTGGAAGTTGAAGACCAGATCGATCCCCAGGAGCCGCGCGATCCCGACCGCCATGTCGGAGTAGCCGCTGAAATCGCAGTAGATCTGGAAGGCGAACAGGTAGGTCGCGAGCACCATGCTCGCGCCGCTGTGGGCGGCCAGGTTGCCGTAGACCGCGTCCACGTAGGGCCCGAGGTTGTCCGCGACCACGACCTTCTTGAAAAGCCCCCACAGGATGAGGATCACGCCCCGGTAGACGTGCTCCGCCGTCACCCGCCGGGGGCGCCGGAGCTGCTCGAGCAGGTGGTCGTGCCGCTCGATCGGCCCGGCCAGCAGTACCGGGAAGAACGCCACGAAGCGCAGGTGGTCGAACGTGGAGACCACTTCCGTCCGGCGCCGGTAGACGTCGATCGTGTAGGCCATGGACTGGAAGGTGAAGAAGCTGAGGCCGACCGGCAGGACGAGGTGGAGCAGGGGCAGCGACGGATGCAGGCCGAGCAGCCCGAGCAGGTCGCCGGCCGACTGGACGAAGAAGTCCAGGTACTTGAAGAGCCCCAGCACGCCCAGATTGACGCACAGGCTCACGAGGAGCCACGCCCTGCGCCGGCCCGGGTCCTCGGTGGCGCCGATCCGCGCGGACGCGGTCGCGTCGGTGAGCGCCGACAGCAGCAGGAGGCCGAGGTAACGCCAGTCCCACCAGCCGTAGAAGACCAGGCTCGCGGCGAGCAGCATCAGGTTCTGCCCGCGGAACGGCAGCAGCCGGTACAGGAGCAGGACCGTCAGGAAGAAGACGAGGAAGTCGAGCGAGGAGAATGTCATCGGCGGCCTCCGGGCCACCGGCGCTCGGCTTTCGACGACATGCGGGACCCTCCTCGATCAGCGGAGGCCCGACAATAGCAGGAACCACGGTCGCGGAGGCAAGGACGGCGGGGAGCACGTGTCCCCGCCCGAGCGGTGCCCTACGGCGAGCAGGACCGCGACGGCCCGCTCCCTACCGGTAGAGCGACTTGAGCTTCCCCCAGGTCGTCAGCGATGTCGATACGACGGACGACGAACTGACACGAAGCACTCCAAGGATCTCCTTCCCCTGCTGGCCGTCCGGCACCTGGACGATGTCCACCTGCACCGGGAAGCGAACCTCCTGGCCACCGAGTGTCATGGTGATGTCGTAGCACGACGTACCCGCGTAGTCCTGCGGATAGCCAACCATGCACCAAAGCTGCCAGCCGGTCAGCGCCGGAGTGTTCCGGAACACTTCCTCCGGGCTCAGCATGGTCAGCAGGGTGTCGTTTTCGACATCCACGCAGCCAACCGCCTCATCCGGAAGAAGATCCGAGTCGAGTTCGGCTGACGACGATCCCATCATGAAGCTGTACGGTCCCCACGGGATGTACCCCGAGGTCAAGACCCCGGTAACCTGCGCACCGTTGATCTCGGAACCGGCGATCGGCGCCGATCCGGTGTTCACGATCAGACCGCACGAGAGGCTGATGCCGCCACCGATCGCGATCGGGTCCAGGTAAGCCTTCACCAGGACGTGGTTGATGACGACCACGTCGAGGCGATCCGCAGCCTCCGCAGCGCCCCCTGCCAGCGTGCAGACCACGAACAGCGCTCCAGCCCAGATGTTCCGCGTCATGGACAGGCCCCTCCCCCGGTTCTCCCTGCCCGGTCCGACCGTGACATGCACATCGCCAAGCGCAGTCCTCCCGAAGAGACCGGTCCGCGCTCGGTGAGGCAATGCAGGGTCGTCCTTGAGCCGGGAAAGCGCGGCCGAAACAGCAGGCGGGGGATCAGCACTCCCAGGGACCCAGGACGCCGTGCTCAGATGACCCTACGCCTTGACCTCGGACTGGTCCATGCAAGTCTTCGTTGGAGGCTCAGGGCCGGGCCGGTTGCACGCGGGTCGCGTCCCGCCTCGCCAGAGCGGGGCCTGCCTGCCTCAGGGTCGTCCACCCGCGGTGCTGGAGCCGCTCATCGCGCCCCACGGCGCCCGGGCCGCGGCGGCGCCCCTCGCGCGACGCGCTCCAGCGCGGCGCTGATCCCGCGCAGCGTGTCCCCGCCCGAGCGGTGCCCTACCGCGAGCAGGACCGCGACGGCCCGCTCCAGCGCCTTCGCACCCGGCTTCGGCAATGCCAGCGTCTCCAGCACCCCCAGCACCGGCTCCGCGTAGAAGCCCGCCTGCGCGGCGTCGAGCATCTGCGCCGCGAGGCGCGTGGTGCGGGACGTGCCCCGCTCGAGCTCCGCGCCCAGCCGCTCGCGCAGGGCGGCCGCGGCGCCCGATGCCTCGCGCGCCGCGTCGAGCCCGGCCAGCACGCCCACGAGCACGTCGTCCCCGGAGGGCGTGAGCCCCTCGCCCAACCCGACCAGCGTGGCGAGGCCCCGGACCTCGCCACCCGCCCGGAAGCGCTCGAGCGCGGCGGCGAGCGCGGGCTCGAAGGATGGGGCCGTCGGCTGTGCCGCCGCACCCCGCGCGAGCGTCCGCAGCCCGGCGGCGGGCAGCGCGCGCAACCGGCGCCGCAGCCGCAGGTCCACGACCTCGAGCCCCGCCAGCTCGATCCTCAGCGCCCCCGCCTCGACCACGCCGTCCGCGACGCGCACCGGCGCACCCTCGGCGATGCGCCCGAGGTCGCGCCGGGTGAGCGGGACGGCGACGGACCAGGGATGCAGGGGCGACTTCGCGGGCAGCAGGGCCACCAGCGGACCATCGTCGAGCAGCAGGTTGACCGCCCGGGCGTGGACCGAGACGACGAAGCCGCGCCGGTCGCCGATCAGCGCTTCGGCGGCGAAGGGTCCGGCGCGGCGGGCGCTCATCGCTTCGGCGCGGCTCAGCGCTTCGGCTTGCGCTTCGCCGCGGCTCCCCGGGCCGGCGTGGGCCTGCGGCCGTGCAGTTGCGGCGCCAACGCCCCGGCGATGTCGCCGTACTTCGTGAGCTTGCACTTCGCCTTGATCTTCATGAGCTGCTCGTAGCGCTTGTCGTCCACGAACGCCACGATGCGCGAGATCGAGGACTCGCCGTCCACGAAGCGCCAGGGGAAGCAGCCGACCTCCACGCGCTGGTTCAGCAGCAGGTCGATGTCCCCGCCCAGGCACTCGGCGTGGATGATGCCCTTGTTGAACATCTCGAGGTGCATCAACTGGTACTTGCTGTCGTCGAAGAACTCGGCCAGCGGCTTGCCGTACTTGGCCCGGAAGTGCTGGTCGGCCTGGCGCGCCTGGCGGGGCATCCAGTCGCGGATGATGGTGTTCATCGGGTGGTCGGCGCTGCCGCAATCCACGCCGATCCAGCGCAGCTTCTTCTTCTTGGCCCACTGGGCGAACTCCCGGTCCGGCCCCGGGTGCTTGACCATGTAGGCGATCTCGTCGGCCGTGGGCTGGTCCCAGCCGTGGTGGTGGAAGCCGGTGTGGATGATGAGGATGTCGCCGGTGCGGACCTCGACGCGCTCCTCGACCATCTTCGAGGTGTAGACGTCGTAGGCGCCGCACACGTCCGAGAGGTCCACGATCGCCGCGTCGTGCACCAGGAAGTCCAGGTCGAGCGAGGCGATGTCCTTGCCCGGCGTGTAGAAGTGGATCTCGCCGTCGAGGTGCGTGCCGAGGTGGTTCGAGTGCGTGAGCAACTGGCCGTTGGCGCCGTTGGGCGCGAGCCGCTTGAAGTACTTGATCTGCAGCGGCTCGTAGGTCGGCCAGGCCGGCGTGCCGATGCCGAGGGGGATGGTGAGGTCGATGAGCTTCATGGTCTCCTCCGAAGCGTGACGGCGCGTCAGGCCCTGGCGGCCGGCGCGCCGAGCGACTCTGCGAACGCGAGCAGCGCCTGGCGGAAGCACGCGAGCGGCGGCTTCACCAGGCCGGCGCCCACCATGCCGATGCCGGGCTGCTTGTGCGCGATGCCGGTGTTGACGACCGGCACGACGCCGCTCTCGACCACCTTGAGCAGGTCGATGCCGGTCGCCGTGCCGCGGAAATCGAGCGCCGGGATCTTGTAGACCGGGTGCTCGGCGAGCGTGATGTCGTACATGCGGCGCGTGTAGCCGAGCGCCTGCGCGGCGCTGCCGCCCACGAACTGGACGATGGCGGGCGCGGCGGCCATGGCCATGCCCCCGAGCCCGGCCGTCTCGGTGATGACCGAGTCGCCGATGTCGGGCGCGGCGTCCGCGGCGCTGAAGCCCGGCAGGTAGAGCCCGTCCACCATGGGCGCGGGGGCCGTGAACCAGCGCCCGGGAAGCCCCGACACCTGGATGCCGAAGTCGGTCCCGTTGCGCGCCATGACGCTGACCATGGCCGAGAGCGGGATGCCGGCCGCCGGGTCGAGCGAGCACTTGCTCGCCGCCATGGAGAGATTCAGGAAGAAGTGGTCGTTGCCGTCGAGGAAGCGCAGGACCGCCGCGATGTCGTCGGCGCCGGCCTTGATCCTCACCAGGTGCGGCGCCAGCGCACGGATGAGCAGCGAGGTGGCCGCGCGGTTGCGGTTGTGCACCTCGTCGCCCATCTGGAGCGCCTGGGCGATGACGTTGCGCAGGTCGAGCGGCCCGTGCGAGGCCAGCGCCTCGCGCAGCGCAGGGGCCAGCACCTGCTCCATCCAGCGCAGGCGCACGAGGACCTCGTCGTCGTAGGCGCCGTAGCGCAGCACCTTGCCGAGCCCCTCGTTGAGCGTGGAGAAGGCGCGGTTGCCGAAGGCCGTGTTCTCGAGAATCCACACCGGCATCGAGGCGGTGACCACGCCGGCCATCGGCCCCACCGTGGCGTGGTGGTGGCAGGGCGCGAACGCCACCTTGCCCGAGGCCGCGAGCCGCGCGGCCTCCTCGGGCGTCTTCGCCAGCCCTTCGTAGACCAGGCCGCCCATCACCGCGCCGCGCGTCGGCCCGCTCATGCGCTCCCACTCGACCGGCGGGCCGGCGTGGAGCACGAGGTCCCGGCGCATGCCGGGGACGGCGTCGAGCGCCGTGCCGATGCCGACGATGACCGGCCGGGCCGCGAGCAGCCGCTCGACCGACTGGCGGGTCGCCGCGGCGATGTCGGCGCGCACCGCGCCGTCCGCGCCGAGGCAGGCGTCGAGCGCGGCGAGCACCGCGGGGTCGCCGCCCGCGGGGGGCCGCCAGTCCACGTCCACCGCGCTGCCGCCCGCGCGGCGCAGGTCGGTCGCGAAGGAGGCCAGGCCGACATTCACGACCGACAGCTCCGCGCCGAAGAGCGCGAGCACCTGCTCGACGTTCATCGCCCGGCCCCCCCCAGCACGGCGGCGGCGAACAGGGCCGCGCGCCGGTTGTCCGTTTCGACGGTCACTCCGGCGTCCGCGAGCCGGCGCACCTGCGCGTCGTAGCCCTGCGGGTCCTCGCCCGTGCCCGTGACCGAGGCGACCGCCACCAGTTCGCGCCCCTGCGCCCGGCGCCGCGCCTGGTCCACGCCCGCGGCCAGCACGCCCGCCGGGTCCGGGTGCGAGCCGTAGCCGATCACGCAGTCGAACAGCAGCAGCCCGGCCGCGGGATCGGCCGACTCGACCGCGAGCCGCTCGTTGCGCAGCACCGGCTCGATCATCGGGTGCGGCCGGCCCCGCGTGAACACGTCGTCGCCCAGGTCGAGCAGCACGTGGCCCGGCACCGGCTCGACGCCGTCCACCCGCAGCGCGCCCTGCTTGTGCAGGTTCGAGCGCACCTCGAGCCCGGCGCGCGCGAGCAGGGCGAGCGCCTCCTGCCCGGTCGTGCCACCGCAGAACAGCGCCTTGAGCGCCGCGCCCGGCCGCAGGAGCGCCGCGGCCGACGCGACGCACGACGCATCCGCGACCGGCGGCGGCGGCGTGAAGGCGAGACCGCTCAGCCGGCAGGCCAGCTCCGCCGCGCCGGCCAGCGAATCGGCGAAGACGATCCCGTGGGCCGGGTCCTCCGGGCGCGGGGCGTCGCCCACGAAGTGGATCACGCAGGGCTTCGGCGTCGCCGCCAGCGCCGCGACCACCTGTTCCGCCACCGCCGGAGCCGGCGGCTTCGAGATCACGACGATCACCTTCGTCTCCGGGTCGGCCGCGAGCGCCTCGATGCCCAGCCGCATCATGAGCCCGCCCACCGCGGCCGAGAGGTCGCGTCCGCCCGTGCCGATGGCCTGCGAGACGCCACCGCCGAGACGATGGACCAGGCTCGAGACCTCCTGGATGCCCGTGCCCGCCGCGCCCACGATACCGATGGGACCGCGCCGCACGGCGTTGGCGAAGGCGAGCGGCCGGCCGTCGAGGATGGCGGTGCCGCAGTCGGGGCCCATCATCAGCAGCCCGCGCGCCGCCGCCTCGCGCTTGAGCGCGACCTCGTCCTCGAGCGTCACGTTGTCCGAGAAGAGCATCACGTGCCGGCCCAGCGCAAGCGCGCGCCGCGCCTCGCGCGCGGCGTGCTCGCCGGGCACCGAGATGAGGACGAGGTTGGCCTCCGGGTGGGCCCGCACGGCCGCCGCGAGCGACGCCGGACGCGTCTCCTCGTCCGCGCCCGCGTCGGGCCGGGCCTGCAGCAACCGCTCCAGCTCCGCCTCGACCGCCGCCGGCGAGCCGGCCGCGCCCTTCACCGCGATGAGCAGGTCGTTGGGCGTGGCCACCGCGAGCGCGGGCCCGCCGTAGCCCTGCGCGCCGAGCAGGTCGCGGTTCTGCGGCGTGCCCATGGCGACCACCGCGTCCTCGACGCCCGCGAGGCCCTTCAGGGCCTGCGAGACCCGCATCAGGAGCACGGAGTCGTGATACGAGTCCCTGCGGACCAGCACGAAGGCAGCCACGTCTCCCCCGCTATCCCCTGGCTCCGCCCGCCGCGGTCTTCGCCGGCTGCGTCCCGCCCTCCGCCGCGCGCTTGAGCGTCAGGAAGACGCGCTCGGGATCCAGCGGCAGCTCGAAGAACTCCACGCCGGTGGCGTTCGAGACCGCGTTGCCCACCGCGCCCGGCACCGAGATCATCGAGTGCTCGGCCACGCCGCGCGCGCCGTAGGGTCCCTGCGGATGCGGCGTCTCGACGAAGAACTGCTGCATCACCGCCGGGATGTCCTTCGCGGTCGGGATCTTGTAGTCCGTGAACGAATTGTTGAGCAGCCGGCCGTTCTGGAACACGAACTTCTCCATCACCGCCGAGCCCAGCCCCTGCACCACGCCGCCGATCACCTGCATGCGGCACTGCTGCAGGTTCAGCACCTTGCCCGCGTCGAAGGCCGAGACGAGCTTGAGCACCTGGATGTGACCGGTGTCGGTGTCCACCTCGAGCTCGACGGCGTGCGCACCGTAGGTCCAGTTGAGCGCCGGCAGTCCCTGGCCCGTCTGCGGGTCGAGGTTCGTGAGGCCGGTCGCGATGTAGCGGCCCTTGCCGATCACCGGCCCGCCGATGCTGCTGCCATCCGGGTAGGTGTAGCCCAGCACGAGCTGGCTGTAGTCGAGCGTGCGGGCGGGCTTGCCCTTCACCCAGACCTTGCCGTCGCCGCACTCGATCTGCTCGGGCGGGGCATGGAGCGCCTGCCCGGCGACGCTGCGGATCTGGTCGAGGCACTCCTTCGCCGCCTGGATGACGGCGTTCCCGCCCATCACCGAGAAGCGGCTCGCCACCGTCTGCCAGTCGTAGGGCGTGTAGTCGGTGTCGCTGTCCCACGGCACGCGCACCTTCTCGAGCGGGAGCCGCAGCTCGTCCGCCGCGATCTGCGCGAGCGCGGTGTAGGTGCCCTGGCCGTAGTCCACGCCGCTCACCAGCAGGTTCGCCGAGCCGTCGCCGTTGAACAGGATGGTGACCGCGCACGAGGTGTAGGTCGGCATGGCGGGCGCCTTGTGCAGCATCGCCACGCCCTTCGCCCGCACCTTGCCCGAGCCCGGCGCGACCGGTCTGGCGGCGCGCACCTTCGGATTCCAGCCGATCGCCTCGGTGACGAGCCGCAGGCACTCCTCGGGCCGGCCGTGGCCCGGGGTGAACTCCTCGCCGGTGATGGTGGTCTCGCCCACGCGCAGCAGGTTCTTCCGGCGGAACTCGACCGGATCCAGGCCCAGCGCGAGCGCCACCATGTCCATGTTCCGCTCGATGCCCCACAGCACCTCGAGGTGGCCGAAGCCGCGGTAGGCGGTGCCGTGGATCTTGTTGGTGTAGACCACCAGCGAGTCGAGCTTGCAGTTCGGGATCACGTACGGCCCGGCGCCGGAGTAGGCCGCCGCGCGCCCGACGTTGACGCCGTAGTCGGCGAAGGCGCCGGCATCCCACAGGTAGGTGACGTCGAGCGCGGTGATGCGCCCGTCCTTCGTGACCCCGGTCTTGATGGTGCTCTGCAGTCCCTGGCGCGAGGGCAGGGTGTTGAACTCCTCCTCGCGCGTGGCGCTGATCTTCACCGGACGCCCGCCCGCCGCCTTCGACAGGCAGTAGACCAGCGGCTCGAGGTGGATGCCCGCCTTGCCGCCGAAGCCGCCGCCGACGTAGGGCACCCTCACGCGCACCTTGCCCGGCGCCATGCCGAACGTGCGGCAGAACAGCGTCCGCACGGTGAACGGCGACTGGGCCGAGGTGATGATCTCGACCTCGCCGTCGGCGCGCGCGGTGGCGATGGCCACGTGCGTCTCCATCGGCACGTGCTGCACCGGCGGGTTCTGGAAGTGGAACTCGAAGACGCGGTCCGCCCGGGCCATGCCCTGCTCGACGTCGCCCTTGCGGATCTTCTGGTGGTGGGCGATGTTGCGGCCCGGCTCCGGGAAGAACACGCCCTTCATCCACGAGTAGTCCGCCAGGCCCGGATGCACCTGCGGCGCGCCGTCCTTCAGCGCCGCGTGCACGTCGAGCACCGGTTCCAGCACCTCGTACTCGACCTCGATCGCCAGCGTGGCGAGCTTGGCCTGGATCCAGGTATCGGCCGCCACCGCCGCGACGGCCTCGCCCTGGTGGTGCACCACGCCGCGGGCGAGGATGTCCTTGTCCTCCATGTAGAGCCCGAGCTTGTAGGGCAGGTCGGCGCCGGTGAGCACCGCCTTCACCCCCGGCATCGCCTTCGCCTTCGACACGTCGATGCGCCGGATGCGCGCCGAGGCATGCGGCGAGGTCAGGATGCGGCCGTGCAGCATCCCGTCCAGCGTCAGGTCGTGCACGAACATCGCCGAGCCCGTCACCTTCGCCGCCGCGTCCACGCGGTTGACCTCGCCGCCCACGTAGGGCGCCGTGGGCGCGGGCTTGGCGCGGTAGCCGCCCTTCGCCACGGCCTCGACCGCGTCGATGATCGGCTCGTAGCCGGTGCAGCGGCAGTAGTTCCCCGAGAGCGCCTCGACGATCTCGTCGCGGGTCGGCTTCGGGTTCCGCTTCAGCAGCGCGCGGGCGGAGGCGAGCATGCCCGGGGTGCAGAAGCCGCACTGGATGGCGCCGTGGTCCACGAACGCCTGCTGCAGCACGGAGAGCGTGCCGGGCTCGCCGTTCTCGGCCTCCGCGGTCTCGATCACCGCGCCGTCGGCCTCGACCGCGAACACCAGGCAGGAATTCACCGGCTTGCCGTTCAGGATCACGGTGCACAGTCCGCACTCGCCGATGTAGCAGCCCGACTTCACGCTGTGCTGGTGCAGGTCCTCCGTCAGCAGCTGGTGCAGCGTCCGGTTCGCCGGGACCTCGAGGGTGGAGGTCTCGCCGTTCACCGTCAGGGTGATCGGGTAGAGACTCATGACGCCCTCCCCGCGCCGAGCAGCCGGCGCGCGAGCCGGCGGCACAGCAGCGCGGTCATCTCGCGCCGATACTCGGCCGAGGCCCGCACGTCGTCGATCGGCTGGATGTGCTCCACGGCCAGCGCCGCGAGGCGCTCGCCGACGTCCTTCGGGTCCGACTTGGGCCCGACGCCCGTGAGCGCCGGCACCAGCGCCGGCCGCACGGCGCACGAACCGATCGCCACGCGCAGCGTGCCCGCCGCCGGGTCGAAGGCCGCCGCCGAGTTCACGATCGCCAGGTCGTGCCCGCAGGTGCGCTTGATCTTGTCGAAGGCGCTCGCGAGCCCCTTCGCCGGCTTCGGCACGATCACCGCCGTCACCAGCTCCCCGGGAGCGAGCGCGGTCTTCTTCACGCCCAGGAAGAAGTCCGAGAGCGGCGCCTCCCGCGTCCCCTGAGAACCCACGACGCGCAGCCGCCCGTCCAGCACGAGCAGCGGCGGGGCGGTGTCCATGCAGGGCGAGGCGTTCGAGAGGTTCCCCGCGACCGTGGCCCGCCAGCGGATCTGCAGCGAGCCGATCGCCTCCGCCCCCTCCGCGAGCGCCGTGAAGACCTCGCGGATGCGGGCGTCCTCGGCGACGTCCTGCACCCGCACGCAGGCGCCGATCTCCAGGTCGCCCGCGGGCGTCCAGCGGACGGTCCCCAGCTCGGGGATGCGCTTGATGTCCACCAGCACGGTGGGTTGCGGACCGCCGCGCAGCGCGATCATCAGGTCGGTCCCGCCGGCCAGGATCCTCGCGCCTCCGCCGGCCCCGGCCAGCAGCGCGGTGGCCTCGGCCACCGTGCCCGGTCTCTCGTAGCGGAAGCCACTCATGGTCTCTTCTCCCCTGCGGCCTGCGACCCGGAGCGCCGGCGCTCCCGCGGTCGCGAGCGCCGCGGGGCACCGTGGCCTCCGGCTAGACGGCGGTGAAAACCAGCCCGGTGATGTCCTTGCCGTTGATCTCGCGCACCTTGCCGATGTGCGCCCGCACGCGCGCACCGGTCTTCGGCTCGGCGATCTCCAGCCGGCCGGTCGCACGCACGCCCATGTCCAGCTCGACGATGCCCAGCGTGACGTAGAGTTGAGCGTAGTCCAGCGGCAGCGCGTAGACGCGCGTCCAGGTCAGCAGCTTGCCCTCGCCCTCGACCGGCACCGGCTCGAACTGCGTGCCACCGCACGAGGGGCAGTAGAAGTGCGTCGGATACGAGAGCTTGCCGCACTTCTTGCACTTCGCGGCTTCGACGTCCATCGCCATGTCACACCCCCCGCTTCAGGACGGTGGCGACGACGTTGTTGCCGAAACCGCCGAAGTTCACGGCGAAACCGTGCTTCGGCTGGTTCGGCACCTGGTAGTCACCCGCCTCGCCGCGCAGCTGCAGCGTGAGCTCCACGATCTGCGACACGCCGGTGTTGCCCACGGGATGCCCGCGGGACTTGAGCCCCCCCGACGGATTGATGGGCAGCTTCCCGCCGATCTGCGTCTCGCCCCGCTCGAGCGCCTTGTGGCCCTCGCCCTTCTTGAAGAAGCCGGCCTCCTCGCTCTCGACGATCTCGAGGATGGTGAAGGCGTCGTGCAGCTCGGCGACGTGGATGTCCTTCGGGGCCAGCTTCGCCATGGCGAACGCCCGCTCCGCCGCGAGCCGCACCGCGGTCAGCTCGGTCGGGTCGGGCCGGTCCTGCACCGCCTGCGAGTCGGTCGCCTGGCCCATGCCGGCGATCAGCACCGGCGTCTTCTTGAACTCCTTCGCCATCGCGGCCGGGGCCAGCAGCACCGCCGAGGAGCCGTCGCTCACCGGGCAGCAGTCGAAGAACCGCAGCGGCTCGGCGATCCACGGGTTGTTGTTGAGCGCGTCCGGCCCGGTCAGGATGCCCTCCATCGTGACCGGGATGCGCAGGTGGGCCTTCTTGTTCTTCGCGCCGTTGAGGTGGTTCTTGATCGCCACCATCGCCAGGTGCCGGGACTCGACCCCGTAGCGCTCCATGTACAGGCGCGTGAACATCCCCGCCAGCGCGGGCAGCGTCACGCCGTAGACGTACTCGGCGTAGCGGTGCGAGAGGAACGAGACGAACTCGGTCGCCTCGAAGTTGTTGACCTCCTGCATGCGCTCGCCGCCGCACACCAGCACGAGGTCGCAGTACCCCGAGGCGACGGAGTGGACGCCGTGCTTGATGGCCGAGGCGCCCGAGGCCGGGCCGTTCTCGATGGTCTCGGAGACCGTGTGCGGGTACAGGTTCATCCGGTCCACCAGCCCGCTGGACAGGCCGGCCATGCGGTTGTTGCGCGGCGCGCCCATGTTGGCGACGTAGACCGCGTCGATCTTCCGTTCGCCGACGCCGGCGTCCACGAGGGCGTCGTTCGACGCCTCGCACATCATCTTGAGCAGGCTCCATTGCGCCCGCCCGAACTGGGTCGAGCCCACGCCGACGATGGCCACGTCCCTCATATGCGGGCCTCCAGCGTGTGCTCGATCTGCGTCAGCATCACGCGCAGGTCCGGCTCGCGCAGCGGGTAGGACTTCGCCAGCAGCTCGGCGGAGACCGGGCGCGTGCCCGTGACCAGCCGCGACTTGGCCTTGAAGTAGGTGTCGCGCGTCAGCACCCAGGCGGGCGCGCCGCCCAGCTCGTGCTGCACCTCGAACTTCTTGTCGAGCGGGTACTCGATCATCCAGCGCCGGTGGCCGATCGGGCTCTCGGCCACGATCCAGACCTCGTCCTGGCCCAGGTACTCGATGTGGTGCTCCATCTTCGAGGCGAAGAGGTGCGAGCCCACGCGCAGGCCGCGCTTGAGGGTCAGCGTGTGGAACGAGACGCCGTGCTTCTCGTCCCAGAGCCGGCCGTTCACGATGCCGGCCAGCACGCCGTCGATCACGCCGACCAGGCAGTACTCGTCGCGCACGCGGTGCGTCTTCCAGCCCAGCAACTCGGCGAACAGGCGGGCCGAGACGATGTCGTAGTAGTCGCGATTCAGCCAGGAGAGCGGCTGGATGACCTTGAGCATCGTGTCCACCTCGTCCACCGAGGCCTGGCGCACGACCATGGTCTCGCCACTCGCCAGCAGGACGGCCTTGGGGGGATAAGGGGCCATGGGCAGCGCGGGTGGGCGCAGCATGGCCTCGAGTTCGTCGATCATGCGCTCCTCCTCGGAGGTGAGGTATTCGCCAGCATCCCAGTCGTAGACAGGGGGGCTCATCGAAGGCTCCAGGCTGAAACGGGTCGCCCGCCCAGAGGGGACCGGGAGGGCGGAAGAGAACCGGATAACACTTCCACGTCGCGGCCGCAACGACAAGGGGACTTTCGGACCGTCCCGGGGCCCCCATCGGGCGGCTGTGGCCGGCGCGACTCCGCAGGATCAGCGCAGGAACAACACCACGACCCCCGCCACCGCCACCAGCGCGCCGGCCAGGGTCCGCAGGGTCAGGCGCTCCCCGTGGAAGCGGGACGAGAGCAGCAGGGTGAGCACCGGGTAGATGGCGGTGATGGAGGCGGCCACGCCGGCCTCGATGTACTTGAGCGCGGTGAGCGACAGGGTCACGCCGAGGAACGGCCCGAAGAAGGCGCCGCCCACCATGAAGGCAGAGCCCGCTCGGTCGCGCAGCGCGTCGAACGAGCGGCGCACGTCGCGCTGCGCCGCCGCCAGCAGCCAGATGCCGACCGCGGCCGCCACGATGCGGACCACGGTCGCCGAGAGCGGGTCGAGCCCCGTGCGCAGGGCCAGCTTCGAGAGGACGTAGCCGCCCGCCTGCCCCACCGCGGCCAGCACGCCCGCCACCACCCCCACCAGGATCGAGCCCTCGATGTGAGCCTGCGCCGGGTGCTCCTGCTCCCAGATGACCCAGGCGATGCCACCCAGCGTGAGCGCCATGCCGAGCAGGATGAGCGGCCCGGGATGCTCGCCCAGCAGCGGCCAGGCGAGGAGTGCGGTGAAGATGGGCGCGGTCGAGGTGACGAGCGCCGCCCGGCCGGGGCCGAGGATGACGAGCGAGCGGAAGTAGTAGGTGTCGCCGAATACGAAGCCCACCAGCCCGCTCACCGCGAGCAACCCGACCGCCCACGGGGTCGCCCACACGGGCCAGGGGGAGCCGCGCAGGAAGAACAGCGCGGTGCACAGGAGCCCGGCGGCCACGGTGATGCGCAGCCGGTTGAGCACGACCGAGCCCATGCGCTGGCCGGCGGCCGCGAAGAAATTGGAGCCGGCCGCCCAGCACGTGGCGGTGCCGAGGGCGGCGAACTCGCCGGCGAATCTCACGGGACGCCCCGGGGCGCGTGGGGGGCGCGGCGGCCGAAACCGCTCGCGGAGTGGCTCGGACTCAAGAGCGCGGCAGGCCCGCGGACGCGGACTTCACCTCGAGGATGTGGTTCTTCTCGTCCACCAGCACGACGCGCGGCTTGAAGCCGGTCACCTCCGCCTCATCGAGGGAGGCGTAGGCCGCCACGATCAGACGGTCGCCGGCATTCGCGAGCCGCGCGGCGGCGCCCATCACGCAGATGGTGCCCGAGCCGCGCGGAGCCTTCACGACGTAGGTCGAAAAGCGCTGGCCGGTGTTGACGTTGTAGATGTCCACGCGCTCGTACTCGTGCAGGTCGGCCGCCTCGAGCAACGTCTCGTCCACCGCGCAGGAGCCCTCGTAGTGCAGCTCGGTCTGCGTGACCGTGACGCGATGGAGCTTGGACTTGAGGAGCGTGCGCAACATGGGAATCCGCCTCCGTTGGGGAGGACAAAGGTACCCGAGACCGGGCTTCGGACGCCAACCGGCCACGCCGTGGCGCGATTCAGGCGTGCGGGGGACCGCGTCCGCCCTGGAGAAGCGGGGGGCCCACGGAGCGCGAGACCCCGTGGACCCCCCGAACCCTCTGCGGCGGGCCCGGCTAAGCCCGCTCCTCCCACACCCGTCGCGATGTTGACGATCACCTCGACCGCCTTCCCCATGTCCTGGACCGAGATCCACTCGAGCCGCGAGTGGAAGTTGTGCTCGCCGGCGAAGACGTTCGGCGTCGGCAGGCCCATGAACGAGAGCCGCGAGCCGTCGGTGCCGCCCCGGATGGCCTGCTCGCGCAACTCGAGGCCCGAGCGGCGCACCGCCTCGCGCGCGTTCTCGACCACCTGCGGGTACTTGTCGAGCACTTCCTTCATGTTGCGGTAGGACTCCTCGACCTTGCAGACGACGGAGGCGCCCGGCCAGGCCGCGACGGTCTCCTTCGCCAGCTTCTCGAGGAAGTCCTCCTTGGTCTTCAGCTCCGCGGTGACGAAGTCGCGGATCAGGAACTTGACCGAGGTCTTCTCGACCGCGGCATCGATCACGTACGGATGGACGAAACCTTCGCGCTTCTCGGTCGTCTCGGGCGAGAGCCGGTCCTTGGGCAGCCGCGAGACGAAATCAGCCGCGATCTTGATGGAGTTGATCAGGCGTCCCCTGGGCGAAGCCGGGGTGCGTGTTGAAGCCCTCGAACGTGATGGTCATCGAGTCCGCCGAGAAGGTCTCCATCTCGACCTCGCCCAGCTCCTCGCCGTCCATGGTGTAGGCGCAGAAGGCGCCGAAGCGCTTCACGTCGAAGTGCCTGGTCCCGCCGCCCACCTCCTCGTCGGGGGTGAAGCCGAGGCGGATCGCGCCGTGCGCGATCTCCGGGTGCTGCATCAGGTACTCCGCCGCCGCCACGATCTCGGCCACGCCCGCCTTGTTGTCCGCGCCCAGGAGCGTCTTGCCCGAGGCCGTGATGATGTCGTTGCCCTTCTGCCGCAGGAGCATCGGGTTGTCCTTGAGCCGCAGCACCGCCGTCGGGTCGTCGGGCAGCACGATGTCCCCGCCCTGCCAGTTGCGGTGGATGATCGCCTTCACGTTCGCGCCGTCCGCCTCGGGCGACGTGTCCACGTGCGCGATGAAGCCGACGACCGGGACGTTCGCCTTCTTCGTCGTGGCCGGCACCGTCGCGAAGACGTAGCCGTGCTCGTCGCGCGTGGCGTCCTTGAGTCCGATCTCCCGCAGTTCCTCGACCAGCCTGTCCAGCAGCACGAGTTGCTTCGCCGTGCTCGGATATGTCTCCGAGTTCTCGTCGGACTGCGTGTCGTAAGTGATGTAGCGCAGGAAGCGCTCGAGCTCGGTGGTCTTGAGCGGGGGGTTCGAGGGCATGGCAGGACTCCTGGGTTGGGCAGGTCGTTCGTGAAAGCAGATGGGCTCAGGCTAGTCGAGCCCCACCGGCAGAGGCAAATGCCGCACGCGCGCGCCGAGCACGCGGGACCCGGGGATGGCGGTGGGCGAGCGCATGGTGCCTCTGCTCGCCAACCGGCAGAGGCAAGCGCCGCGCGCGCGCCGCGCAAGCGGGACCCGGGGGTGGTGGTTGGCGAGCGCATGGTGCCTCTGCTCGCCAACCGGCAGAGGCAAACGCCGCGCGCGCCGCGCAAGCGGGACCCGGGGGTGGTGGTTGGCGAGCGCATGGTGCCTCTGCTCGCCAACCACCACCCCCGGGTCCCGCACCACCCGTCCGCACCGGTCCGCGCCGGACGGCTAGAGCAGGTCCTCGAGGATCTCCGCGGCGGTCCTCACAAAGGCGGGGCAGCGGCTCTTGAAGAGGCCCTGCTCGCGGGCGCTCTGCAGCCCCTCGGGTGCGCCGAGGTCGCAATCGAGCAGTTCCCGGCACACGATCGAGCCGTGCCGCGCCTTGAATCTCGCGAGGAACTCCTGGACCGGCGGATAGGCGCGCTCCTTCGCCAGCGGATCGTCCGTGGGGGCGCTGCAGTGCCCGAGCCCCAGCGCCATGATCGCGCCGGTCACCGCGCCGCAGGTCTCGCCCGAACGCGCCAGGCCGCCACCGAAGCCGGCGGCCACGCGCAGCGCCGTCTCGCGCGGGAGATCCGCGGGGTCGGCAAAGGCGGAGAACACCGACTGCGAGCAGGAGAACTCCTGCTCGAACATCCGAACGGCCGTCTCGATGCGGTCCACTGCGCCTCCCCGGTCCGGTCGACCTACTCCTTCACGCCGTCCAGCTGCTCCTGCAACCACGTCTCGACCTTCCCCATGATACCGCGGTCGAGGTTGCTGAGGACGATCAGCGTCCACTCGCCGCGGCGCGCGAGGCTCGCGGAGATGCCGTGGGCGCCGCCCGCCATGGAGTAGCCGGCGGGCATCGGACCGGCGGCGGCCCCGGGCTCGGGTTTCGGCCCACCGAGCACCCAGCGGCTCCAGGCGGGCCCCGCCAGTTTCGCGTCACGCAGCGCCAGCTCGAAGCGCAGCAGGTCGTCCACGGTCGAGTAGCCACCGCCCGCCGCGCTGCCGCGGGCCGGCCGCGTGTGGACGTTCTCGCGCAGCGGCCCGTCGCCTTCACGGTAGTAGCCCATCGCCACGCCGGGCGTGGGGTCGTCCGCCTCGTACGAGTCCGTGCCCTTCATCCCGGCCGGTTCGAAGACGTGCCGGCGCACGTAGTCGTAATAGTCCTCACCCGAGGCCTTCGCGACGACCTCACCGAGCAGCACGAAACCACCGTTGGAGTAGCGCTGCGAGGTGCCCGGCTCGAACCACAGCGAATCGTCACGGAACAGGGCCACGTAGTCACGGTTGTGGCGCAGGGTCGAGCGGTCCATGCGCCCGTAGCGCTCGTTGAAGAAGTCCGTCGTCCCGGCGCGGTGTTCGGCCAGCATCTCGATCGTGATCTTCCGGCCGCTCTCCTTCGGCCAGTCCGGCAACCAGCGCTCGAGCGTGTCGTCGAGCCGGAGCCGGCCCTGCTCGGCGAGCTGCGCGACGCCCAGCTTCGTGAACAGCTTGCACAGCGAGCCCAGGTTGAAGCGGGTGTCCTCGCGGACCGGCGCGCCGAAGCGGCGCTCGGCGATCCCGTAGGCCTTGCGGAGCACCGGCGTCCCGTTCCGTGCCACCAGCACCACGCCGGCGAACTCGTCCGCCTGTGTCCGCTCGGTGAGGTAGGCGTCGAAGCGCGCCGGCAGCTCCGCGGCCGGGAGCGCGGGAGGCCGCGGCCCGACCGCGCCCGGATCGTCGATCCCGTTCAGACGGATGCCCACCAGGCCGAAGGGCGCCTGGTCCTCGCACAGGAAATCGAGCATCACCCAGGCCCCGGCGCCGTCCTTCGCCACCAGACGGACGAAGCTCGCGTCGGCCTCGACCACGCGCTCGGGCGTGAAGCTGCCGCCGGCCTGCGCCCGCGTCTGGCGCAGGCGGCCGAGGCGCGCCTCGATGGGCGCCGCGAACGCCCGGGCCGCGAAGTGCTCGAGCAGCATCTTCCGCATCGCGGCCTCGTCGCCGGAATTGAACGCCTGCAGCCACGCCTTCGCGTGACGGCCCGCCGGCGTGCCGGGCCATGTCACCGGCGCGCTCGAAGCCGGCGCCGGAGCACCGGCGAAGAACAGCAGGGTCGTGCACACCGCAAGGAACAGCCTGTCGAGCCTCATCTCCGCCTCCTCTCGCGCGCGATGCGCGCCGGGATCGGCGCCCTCCCTCACTCCCCCCGCGCCCGGCGCAGGGTATCGAGGAAGGACGCTTCCATCCAGTAGATGTCGATGTTCCCGTTGCGGGTCAGGCTGTAGGCCTCCCGCAGGGCCCGGAGGGTCAGGGGCGCCTCCGGCGTCGACGCGACCTCGCGTGGCTTCGTCGAACCGAAGAAGAGGTACTTCCCGTCCGGCGAGACGTAGGAGGAGCCCGCGTTGCCGCCGACGGGACTCACGTCCTTGCCCAGGCACACCCCCTCGCTCCAGCGGTCCTCCGCGTCGCGGAAGAAGACGTAGTACTGCGGCCGTCCCGGCTCCGCCCCGTCGGTCCGCCCGTTCACGCACGCGACCAGGTAGCTCTCGTCGGGCGAGACGAACGCGTTGTAGGGAACCCCCTGTCCGTTCACCGCCGCGGGGAGGGTGTCGGGCTCCTGGTACCGGCCGTCCACGAGCCGCGAGCGCACGATCTTCAACTCGTCGCTCCGCGGCGCCCCGCGCGTGAAGTAGAGCGTGCCGTCGCGGGTGAGCGAGGGGAAGAACTCGTTGCTCGTCGTGTTGACGGGCGCGCCCAGGTCGTAGGGCTCGCCCCAGGTGCCGTCCGCCTTGCGGTCGGCCGCGAAGATGTTCTGGTTGGCCCAGCCCCCCTTCGTCTCCTCTCCCGCCGTGGGCCGCGTGGTCAGGAAGAGCATCCGCTTCCCGTCGGCCGACAGGCAGGGCTCGAAGTGAAAGTAGCGCAGATCGGCGGCGAACGGCGCGACCGCGGGCTCGGTCCAGTGGCCGTCCTCGAGACGCGTGACCATGATGGTGCTGGTCTGTCCCGACATGACGCCGAAGTAGATCTCCCGGCCGTCCGGCGCGATCGCCACGTCGCGCTCGTTCATCCCCGTGCAGACGAGGCCGGGGGCGAACAGCTCCGGCGTCCTGCCCGGCGGCTTCTGGCCGAGGTACGGCCCGTCGCAGGCGGCGAAGCTCCTGCCCCCGCGCGCAGTCGCCTCCACCTGGTCCGATGCCAGCGAGAAGTGCATCTGCGCGATGAGCCACCGGCCGCCGCGCTTCTCCAGCACGCCCGTCCAGCGGGCGTCGTCCCAGCCCATCTTCACGCCATCCCATTCGCCGTGGTCGTCCAGCACGCACGAGAACCAGGCGGCATCGCCGGACTTCGACAGGTGGATCCGCATCTCCTTGAACCTCGAATCCAGGGCCTTGAACCTGGGGTCCATGAAGACGTCCTCGGCGAGCTTCCGGAACGGCTCGAACCCGACGATGGTGCTCTTCGAGTCCGGGTGGAAGATGAAGAAGCCCGAATCCTGCGCGAAGCAGTCGAACAGCGCCTGCCTGTCCTTGGTCAGCGCCCAGTCGATCGAGGTGCGGATGACCTTGTCGATCTTCGCCTTCTCGGCGGCTTCGTCCCCCCGCGCGGCCGTGGTGACGGCGGGGACGCCCGCGAGGAGGGCGAGGCAGAACAGCACGATCTGGAGGATCCTGGCTCTCATGACAGCCTCCTGCGGGGAAGGAACGGCAGCGGGCGGCATCCGCCCGGTGCGGCCCGGCCTCCGTGACGGCGCAGTCGCCAAGCAGACCGATCCACGCTACCGCCGCACCGCGGACCGGCGACGACGCGTCGAACCGGCGCGGGGAGCGAAGCCCGGACGCGGGCGCCCGGGGGACGAACGGCGGCCCCGCGCGCGGGTGCCGTTGCGGGCCCTATCTTCGCCCCAGCAGCGTGAGCAGCCCCGTCGTGAGCCAGGGCACGTAGGTGATCAGCAGCACGCCGAAGCCCAGGATCGCCAGGATCGGGAGCGTGGCGCGCGCGATCTCGAACACCGGACGCTTGAAGCGGTAGGCCGCCAGGAACAGGTTGAAGCCCACGGGCGGCGTCAGGTAGCCGAGTTCGAGATTGGCCACGAAGATGATGCCCAGGTGCACGGGGTTGATCTCGAACGCCCGCGCGATCGGCACGATCAGCGGCACCACGACCACGGTCGCGGAGAAGATGTCCATCAGGCAGCCGACCACGAGCAGGAACAGGTTGAGCCCCAGCAGGAACACCGCCGCCGAGTGCACGTGCCCGCGGGTCCACTCGACCAGGTGCGCCGGCACCTGCGCGTCCACCAGTAGGAACTCAGCCCCATGGCCGCGCCGAGGATGACGAGCACGCCGCCGCACCAGCACCACGCTCTCGCTCAACACCCGCGGCACGTCGCGCCGGAGCCCCAGGTCGCGGTGCACGAAGGTCTGCGTCGCGAACGCGTAGAGTGCGGTGAGCGCCGCGGCCTCGACCAGCGTGGCGAAGCCGCCGAAGATCGCGACCAGCACGATCACCGGCATGAGCAGCTCCCACTTGGCCTCGTTCACCGCGCCGAGCACCTCGCGCCAGGTGAAGGACGTGCGGCGCGCCTGGCCGGTCACCCCCTCGCGGATGCCCCAGGCCATGACCAGGCCGAGCAGGAGCAGCCCGGGCAGCAGACCGCCGATGAACAGGTCCTCGATGGCGACCTGCGCCACGATGCCGTAGAGGATGAGCGGGAGGGCCGGCGGGAACAGCAGCCCGAGCGAGCCGCACCCCGTGATCAGGCCGAGCGAGAAGCGTTCACGGTATCGCTCTTCCGAGAGCGCCTTCAGCAGCAGCGCGCCCAGCGCCAGGATGGTCACTCCCGAGCCCCCGGTGAAGGCGGTGAAGAACGCGCAGACCACCGCCACCACCACCGCCGTTCCCCCCGGCAGCCAGCCGACCAGGGCGCGGAAGACGCGCAGCAACCGGCTCGAAGCGTGGCCCTCGGCCAGCAGGTACCCCGCGAGCGTGAACAGCGGGATCGCGGCCAGCGTCGGTGAGACGGCGAGCCGGTAGGTCTCGGCCGGCACGGCCGCGATCGGCACGGCGTCCCGCATGAAGAAGACCAGCGCGACGCCCCCGAGCAGCACGAAGAGCGGACCACCCACCGCGGTCGCCAGCAGCACCAGCGCGAGGCCGGGCCAGAAGGACACGTCCGCCAGCAGTTCGGGGCGCTGCCCCACCGCCAGGCCGACCGCGATGCCGAGAACCGCGACCAGGCGTCCGGGCCAGCGGGGCGCCGCGAGCCACGCCACCCGCAGCGCGATCAGTGCGAACGCGACCGGCAGCACCAGCTGCGCCATCCACACCCGCACGCCGAGCGCGAGGACGGCGCCCGCGCCGCGCTCGATCACGACCATGTCCCAGCTTGCGCGGGCGAGCAGGGTCGAGACCGCCGCCGCCACCGCGGCCGAGAAGATCGCCGCGGCGCGGCGCCACGGCCCGTCAGGGATGAAGGCGCCGGTCGCCAGGGACAGCAGCCGGCGCTCGCGCGCGGCGAGGGCCGCGCCGAGGAAGCCCACCCACAGCGTGAGGTGCGGACGAACGTCCCCGAGCCGGGAACGCCGATCTTGAACAGCGCCCGCGAGACGATCTCAGCGAGCGGCAGCAGCACCATCAGCACCAGCGCCGCGTTGGTGATGCCCCGCTCGAGGCGGCCGGGGAGGTCCTTCAGCGCACGCCTCCGCCGCTCTTCCGGCGGAACGCGTCACGCTCGCGGCGCGCCAGGTCGAGGATGTCCGGCGGCACCCGGATGCCCTTCATCCCGTTGGCGAACTGTTCCGCCGTGGCGCGGAACTGCGTGGCGTTCGCGCCGGTCACGGCGTTCACCCTGAGTCCCCGCTTCTTCATCTCGGCCACCGCGATGGTGTCCTGGCGCGGCACCTCGATCTCGAGCTTGTGCTCGAGCCGGCGGCACGACTCCATGATCCGCGCGCGGTCGGGCTCGGCGATCTTCGCCCACGCCTGCTTCGTCATGACGAGCCCACCCACCAGCGGCGCCAGTCCCATGCCCACCAGGTTGGGCGTCATCCGGTACCACTGCAGGGTGAGCCCGAGCAGCGGCGTGGTCGGGTAGGCGTCGATCATGCCGGTCTGCAGCCCGGTCATGATGTCGGTGGCCGCGAGCGCCACCGGCTGGAAACCGAACTGCCGCCACAGCGCCACCATCTGGTCGTCGCCCGCCCACACGAACATCTTCGCCTTGCGCAGCTCGACCACCGATTCGACCGGTTGCTTGGTGAAGAAATAGACCCAGCCACCGTGTCCCCAGGCGAGCAACACGAAGCCCTTGGCCTCGAGGCGCTGCCGGAGCAGCGGGGTGAGCTTGTCGAGCGTGGCGTAGAGTTCGGGGTACGACGTGAAGAACATCGGGATGTTGAAGACGTTGAAGGCCGGGTCGATGTTGGCGAGCCCGGCGGTGGTGACAGCCGCCGCCTGCAGTTGCCCGATGCGCATCTTGCGCACCGCGTCGGGCTCGTCGCCCGCCACGCCGCCCGGGTAGACGCGCAGCACGACCCGCCCCTGCGTGCCGGCGGCCCATTGCGCGCCCATGTCGCGCATGGACTGGTCCCAGACCGAGCCTTCGGGCACCAGGGTGGCGAGCTTGATGACCTGCGACTGCGCCGCCGCAGGCGCGGGCGCGAGCAGGGTGACCGCCAGCGCCAGGATCGCGGCGCAGAGCACACCGGCGATGCCGGAACGGAGGGAACGCCTCACCTGCTGGAGGTCTGTCATCAGTTCTCCTGGATCTGCGTGGTGTCGGAGGGCGCCGGGTCGTCGAGGAAGAATTCGTCCTCGCGATCGAGCAGCGCCCGGGCCTTGCGCTGCAGGACGATCGTGACCAGACGCTGCGCCGGATCCCGGTCGGGGTCGAACTCGAGCGCCCGTGCCAGCAGCGTCTCGAACTCCCTGCGGTCCTGCTTGAGCACCGAGACGGTCGTGGCGAGCGTCACGTAGGGCGAGGCCCTGGTGTCCTTCGACAGCGCCACCGACCGCGCGAAATGTCCCCGCGCGCGCGCCTCGGAGCCGCCCATCGCCTCGGGCAGCGCATCGAGCAGGATGAGCGCGTCGTGGATCGCGCCGCCCTCGTAGCCTTCGTCGAGCGCGAGCCCGCGCTCCATCAGCGCGCGGATCGCCGGCAGGTCGGCAAGCAGCTCGGGGCGGTCCTTGCCGAGCGAGATGGCCGAGCCCCACGAGGCCGCGGTCCAGTAGAGCATCGGGAGGTGGCGTCTCTGGATGCGCGCCGCGGCCTTCACCGGGTCGAGCTCGAGCTGCCCGGAGATGCCCCGATAGCGCTTCTCGAGGCCGCGCAGCCCGTAGCCGCGCGCGCGCAGGTAGAGCCTGAGCGCGCGCTCGTGCAGCACCGTGGCGCGCGGGTAGTCGCTGTTCACCAGCAGGTCGCCCTCGGCCTGCACGAACGCGTAGGAGTACTGCGTGAAGCCTTTGCAGAGGGTGAGCAGCAGGCCTTCGTGCTCCGGCGCTACCGCGAGCAGCGACTCCATGGTCTTCAGGCCGAACGGCAGCGCGTCGCGCACCAGCTCCGGGTCATCGTCGGTGCCGTAGACGTCCACGCCGCCGGTGAGCGAGTTGGCGACGCTCCCGACCGCCCAGCGCTTGACCGAGCACGAGGAAAGCACCGACGAAAGCGCGAGGAGCAAGGCGAGCGCGACGACCAGGCGCGGTGCACGGGAGGACATGCCCGCACGCTAGCGCGGGGCCGGAGAGGCGGTCAAGCGCGGTGGGACGTGACCTGCCAGCGCGTGCGATCGAACCGCGTGGCCGCCCTCAGGCCCCGCGGCGGGCGATCAGCACGGCGTAGCCGGGGTTGCCGTCGCGGGGCTCGGAGCCCTCTGCCTCGATCACGAGCCCGGCTTGCGCGAACCAGCGGCGGTAGGTCCCGACGTCGGCCTGGCTGTAGTACATCCGCACCCCCGGCACGCCGCGCCAGTCCTTCTCGACCCCGGTCCATGGCTCCTTGCCGACCATGGCGAGGAACCGCCCGCCGGGCACCAGCCAGCCGGCCACGCGCGCGATCAGCGCGGGCTGATCGGCGAGCGGCACGTTGAAGATGGAGTAGAACGCGACCACCGCGTCGAAGGAGCCCGGCTCGAGCTCGACCGTCGTCATGTCGGCGCAGACGAAACGCGCCTGCGGCACCAGCGCTCGCGCGCGCTCGATCTGCACCTGCGACAGGTCCACGCCGGTCACGGCGCAGCGCTTCACCAGCTCCTGCGCGACCGGCACGCCGCAGCCGCAGCCCAGGTCGAGGACGCGCGCGCCGTCCGCCAGCAGGGGAGCGAGCCGGCCGAGCCAGTACGCGTAGCCGGAGCCCGCGAGGTCGAAGGTGTCGCCCCGGTAGGCGCACGACGCCAGGTCGTACCCCACGCGCACCAGCTCCCGGGGATCGGTGATGTGGTCCATGGGGCGCTCCGCCGCCGGCCGTTCCACCGTCAGTCCTCGCCGATGTCGCCGAGCAGGGTCCTGGCCATGCCATCCTCGCGGGCGAGCGGGTAGGGGGTGATGAGCTGCGAACCGACGCAGCCCGCCGCGGCGTGATGAGGTCGCCGCGGCTCGTGCGGTCCCAAGGGTCGGCTGAGAATACCACCAGCCGATCGAGCGGCGCGCCCGCCGCGTGAGGGGCTGACGGGCGACCGCGACCGGGGCGAGGGCCTCGGGCGCACGCGGTGAGCTATGCTACCGGCCATGCGCGACCCCGCCCTGCTCGAGGAATGCCGCGCGCTCCGCCACGCGGTCGAGCGCCACGCCACCCTCGAGGCGCTGCGCGCCGCGCCCGGGTGGCCGGGGCTCGACGCGCGCCTGCGGCGCCTGCTCGGCGCGACCCGCCTCGTCCCTGCACGCTCGCTCCCGCCCCCGTCACCCGACCCCACGCGCGTGCGGGCCGTGCATTGGAACCTCGAGCACGGCAACGAGTACCGACAGATCGAACGAGCGCTGCTCACTCACGCCGAACTGCGCGACGCCGACCTGGTCCTCGTCAACGAGGTGGACCTCGGCATGGCGCGCTCCGGCGACCGTGACGTCGCCGCGGACCTCGCCCACGCGCTCGGGCTCCACGGCGTCTTCGCCCCGCTCTTCCTCGAGACCACGTCCGGCCGCGACGACGACGTGCGCTCGGCAGCCGGCCGCGAGAACGCGGAGGGCCTCTTCGGCGTCGCCATCCTCTCGCGCTGGCCCATCGTCGAGGCGCGCATCGTGGACCTGCCGAGTCCCGAGCGGATCCAGTTCGACGTCGAACGGATGGTCGGACGGCACATCGGCCTCGTGGCCGCGATCGAGCGCCCCGGCGCGACGTTCGTGGCGGTCTCGACGCACCTCGAGGTCCACCGCACGCGCATGCACCGTGCGGCACAGGCACGCGCGCTGGCGGGCGCGCTGCGTGACGAGACCCGCCCCGTGATCCTCGCGGGCGATTTCAATTCCCACACGTTCGATCGCGGGCTGTGGCACGCGCCGCTGGCGGGCGCGCTCGCCCTGTTGCTGACACCCGGCGGGGCGCTCCAGCGCCGGCTGCTCCATCCCGACCGGGGCCCGGCGCGCGAGCCGCTCTTCGACGAGCTGCGCGACGCGGGTTTCGAGTGGGCGCCGTTCGTGGACCGCGAGCCCACGCTGCGGCTGCGTTTCGAGCGCCTGGACGAACTGCGCACGCTCTTCGGCCCGGCGCACGCGCTGGCGCGCCGGGCGCTGGCCCGGGCCGAGCGGCGCGCGCGGCTGCGGCTCGACTGGTTCGCGGGGCGCGGCTGGCGCGGCGGCCGCGGATTCACCGTGCCGGACCTCGACGGCCCCGGGCGCGCCTCGGATCACGCGCCGCTCGTGGCGGAGTTCCGGCCGTAGCCGAAACCAGCGCGACATCGGGCGGGTGGCGGAAGGCGCTCCGGGCGAGCGCTCGGTCGCGCCCGTACCCGCCCGCCTTGCCGCGTCCGGCGGCGCCCGGCTAGAGTCCCGGGTCCGAACACGACCTTCCGGCCCCTTCCCACGCTCGGAGCCCGCATGCCGCTTCCCGCCCCCAACACGCTGGCCATCATCGGCGCCGGTCCGGTCGGGCTCGAGGCCGCCCTCGCGGCACTCGATCACGGCTTCGACGTGCAGGTGCTCGAACAGGGCGAGGTGGGCTCTCACCCGCTCGCCTGGGGCCACGTGCGGATGTTCACGCCCTGGCGCATGAACCTGGGGAAGCACGCGCGCGCGCACCTCGAAGCGACGGGCTGGACCGCGCCCGGGCCCGAGGCCTGCCCCACCGGGCTCGAGCTGGCCGAGCGCTACCTGCAGCCGCTCGCGGAACTGCCCGAACTGGCCGGACGCATCCACCCGTTCACGCAGGTCGTGCAGGCGAGCCGGCACGGTCTCCTGCGCGGCGAGGGCTCGGACGCGGGCACGCGCCGCGCGCGGCCCTTCCGCCTGCTGGTGCGCGACCAGGGCGGGCGGGAGAGCTTCCATCACGCGTTCTCGCTGGTGGACGCCTCGGGTGTGTACGCCAACCCCGACTGGGCCGGCACCGGCGGCATCCCGGCGCGCGGCGAGCTGTATCTGAGGCCGCAACTCGCCTATCACGTCGAGGACGTGCTGGGCCTCGACCGCGAGAGATACGCGGGCCGGCGCACCCTCGTGATCGGCGAGGGCGCCTACGCGGCGACGACGGTAGCGGCCCTCGCGCGGCTCGCCGACGAGGCGCGCGGGCACGACCGTGGCGTGGGTCACGCGCGCGGTCGCGGCCGACATCTTCCCGGCAGCGGAGCACGATCCGCTGCCCGGACGACGGGAGCTGCGCACCCGGGCGCGAGCGCTCGCCGCTGGCGCGCACCCGGCGGTGGCGCACGTCGGCGGTGCCGAGGTCGAGGAGTTCGAGTTCAACTCGGCCACGCACCGCTACCGCGTGATCCTCGCCGCGGGCGACGCGACGCGCACCGAGGAGGCGGACCGCGTCATCGTCAACGTGGGCTTCGGGCCCGACGAGACGCTCTGCCGCGAGCTCGACGAGGACGAGCCGCAGTTCTTCGCGCTCGGCCAGGGACCGCACGGGCGCGAGCCGGACTTCCTGCTCGAGACCGGCTACCGGCAGGTCGGGGACGCGGTCGCGCGGCTCGCCGACGGGATGCGCGCGAGCGCTCCGTAGTCTCCCCGCGGCCCCGGCGCGCCGTGGGCCCCACCGGGCACCCTCCACCACTCCCCCACCCCGGCGCGCGGTGCTACCCTGCGCCGCATGGACTGGACTCCCGGCACCCTCGCCGAGCTGCGCGCCCTGCTGGGTGACGACGGCGTGCTCGACAGCGAGGCCGCGCGCCTGACCTACGACACGGATGCGCTCACGCTCGAGCACGGCATGCCCGACGTCGTGGTGCTGCCCCGCTCGACCGACGAGGTCGCCGCACTGGTGCGCTGGGCGCACTCGCACGACGTGCCGGTGACACCGCGCGGCGCGGGCACCGGGCTCGCCGGCGGCGCCACGCCGCACCACGGCGGCATGCTGCTCGTGTCGAGCCGCATGGACCAGGTGCTCTCGCTCGATCCCGGGCGGATGTTCGCCTGGGTCCAGCCGGGGCTCGTGAACGCGCGGCTCTCCGAACTCGCCGAGCCTCACGGACTGCACTTCGCGCCCGACCCATCCTCGCAGCCCGTGAGCACGATCGGGGGCAACGTCGCCGCCAACGCCGGCGGCCCGCACTGCCTCAAGCACGGCGTCACCGCCAACCACGTGCTCGGCCTGGTCGCCGTGCTGTACGACGGCCGCATCGTGACGCTGGGCGGCGAGGCGCCGGATGCGCCGGGCGCGGATCTCGCCTCCGTGATGGCCGGCAGCGAGGGCACGCTCGGCATCCTCTGCGAGATCTGCGTGCGGCTGGTGCCGCGGCCCGAGGCCGTGCACACCCTGAGTCTCGACTTCGCCGTGATCGAGGACGCCTGCCGCGCGGTCTCCGCGGTGATCGCCGCCGGCATCGTGCCCGCCGCGATGGAGTTGATGGACCGCCAGACCATGGAGGTGGTCGAGGCCTGGCTCCACCTCGGGCTGCCGCTGGACGCCGCCGCGATGCTCATCGTCGAGGTGGACGGGCCGGCCGTGAGCCTGCCGGCCCAGGTCGGGCGCATCACGGCCATCGCCCGGGAGCACGGCGCGCGCTCCGTCCGCGCGGCGAGCGACGCGGCGGAACGCGCGGCGCTGTGGCGCGGGCGCAAGTCGTCGTTCGGGGCCTACGGGCGCACCGGGCGAGCCTTCTACCTCATGGACGGCACGGTCCCGCGCTCGCGTCTGGCCGAGGCCGTCACCGCCGTGTACGCGCTGGCGGGCGCACGCGGCCTGGCCGCCGGCACCCTCCTGCACGCGGGCGACGGCAATCTGCACCCGCACATCCTCTTCGACACCGACGACCGGACGCAGCGGCAGGCCGCGCTCGAGGTCTCGCAGGAGATCCTGCGCGCCTGCATCCGGCTGGGCGGCACCATCTCGGGCGAGCATGGCATCGGCCTGGAGAAGATCCCGATGATGAGCGAGGCCTACGCGCCCGTCGACCTCCGGACGATGAGCCGGCTGCGGCGGGCCTTCGACCCCGACGGCCTCCTGAACCCGGGCAAGGTCCTGCCGGGAGGCGAGGGCGGCGGTGGGACGCGGGCGCACGTCCGCGCACCGGCGCGACCCGCGGGCGTCGACGCCAGGAACGATCAGGAGGGACCGTGGAAGTGAGACCGCCGCACACCGCAGCGCGCGCAAGCGAGATCACCCCTGCACCGGCCCCCCACGTGGCGTGGCCGCTCGCCGTCGTGCTCAGCATCGCGCTCGGCGTCGTCTTCCGGTTCACCGCATGGCGCAGCATGTACGTGTGGGGCCCGGCGGCCGGCGTGGCGATCCTGCTCTACCTGGGGCTCGCCCGCGGACGGCTTCGGACGGCCGCGACGCACGAGGGAGAGACCGCATCGCCCGAGCCCACGCAGGTCGCGTGGGCCGTGCTCGTGATCGCCGCCTTCGCCACGAACGCGCTCACGTTCGCGCCGGAGCACCTCGGCCAACTCGCGCAGCTCAGCGCGATCCACCTGCCAGCGCTCACCTGGCTCGTCATGGGCGTGGCCGTACTCGGACGCGTGGAGGACCCGCTCGAGCGCTTCGCCGCGGTGGTCAAGTCCATCGAGGTGCTGGTGACGGCCGCGATCTACGCCGGCGTGGTGGTCATCTTCTCCGGCGTGACGGCCGGCCTGCTGACGGCGCTGCAGGTGGAGATCCCTCCGCCGGCCCGCCAGGCCACCCTGGCCTTCCTCCTCGGACTCGTCCCCGTCCTCGCGGTGGCGAGTGTCTACGAGCCCGGGCTGCGGCCCTCGGCCCAGCGCTTCGGCGCGGGCGTGACGCGGGTCTTCTTCATCGCGGCGCGGCTCTTCCTCCCGCTCACGCTCCTCGTGCTGCTGCTCGTGGCGGCCATCCTCCCGGCGCGCTTCGGGGTGCTCGCGGAGAACCGGGGGACGCTCCTGATCTTCAACGCGATGCTCTTCGCCGTGATGCTCCTGATCGTGGGCGCCACGCCGCTGCGGGTCGCTGACCTCGCGCCACGCCCCGGGGCCTGGCTGCGGCGCGGCATCGCCGCCGTCGCGCTCGTCGCCGCCGTGGTCAGCGCCTACGCCCTCGCCGCCGTCCTCTCGCGGACGGCCCACGGCGGGCTCACGCCCAACCGCCTCACGGTGATCGGCTGGAACGTGGTGAACCTCGTCGCCCTGCTCCTGCTCCTGCTGCGCCAGTTGCGCGCCGGCCGCGAAGGCTGGGTGCGCGCGCTGCACGCCGCATTCGGTGACGCACTCGCGCTCTACGCGCTCTGGACGGCGTTCGTGCTCGTCGCCCTGCCGCACCTCGCGCGGATCGCCCGCTGGCCCGTGTCCGCGGGACGCGGACTCGTGGACTGACGGCCGCATGAACGCGCCCTCCGCCCCGCTCGAGCCCGCCCGCTACGCCATCGCGGGCGTCGAGCCCCTGTCGGTGTCGCGGCCGGCCTCGGGAGAAGAGACGGCCGAGGTCCTGCGCGCCGCCGCGCGCGACGGGCTCACCGCCGTGCCCTGGGGCGGCGGCGTCTCGCTCGCCCGCGAGCGCGCGCCACGGCGCTACGACCTGGCGCTCGACCTCACGGCGCTCGACCGCGTGGTCGAGTACCAGCCCGAGGACATGACCCTCACCGCCGGGTGCGGCGTGACTCTCGCGACGCTGCGCGCCGCGCTCGCCGCGCGCGGGCAGGAGTTGCCACTCGAGGGCGCGCGACCCGACCGCGCGACGCTGGGCGGGCTGCTGGCCGCCAACGCCTCGGGACCGCGCCGGCTGCGTTTCGGCGCGCCGCGCGACCGCATCCTGGGCGCTCGCTTCGTCCTGGCGGACGGCACGCTCGCCCGCAGCGGCGGGCGCGTGGTGAAGAACGTCGCTGGCTACGCCCTCCACCGGCTGCTGTGCGGCTCTCGCGGCGGGCTCGCCGTGCTGCTCGAGGCCAGCCTCAAGCTCGCGCCGGCCCCGGCGCGGCGCGTGGCGCTGGTCTTCGGCGTCGGCGCCCGCGCGCTGGGCGACGAGGCACGCTGGGCGGTGCTGCCGCGGCTCGAGCCGGCGCTGCTCACGGTCGTCGGCCAGGCGCTCGCCGGCGCGTTGCCCGTCGCCTCGCCCACCGACCCCTTCACCGTGATCGTGGGCTTCGAGGACGACGAGGCCTTCGTGGACCAGCAGGTCGCGGCCGTCGTGCACCTGCTGGGCGAGCCCGACGCGCGGCTCGAGGACGACTCGGCGGCCGGCCTGTGGCAGGCGCTCGCCGACCTCGAGGACCGCGACGGCGCGCGGCTCACCTTCACGGGCGCCGCGAACACGCCCGCGGCGCTCGCGCCCCTGCTCGAGCGCCCCGAGGTCGCGGCCGGCACGCTGTTCCACGCCGCGGCGGGCCGCCTGCATGTCTTCCCCGGGCGGACGCCGGCGCGGGAGGTCGTGAAGTCGCTCGACCCCGCCGGCTTCACGCTCCTCGAGACCGTCGCGGGCGGCGGCGACCCCTCGGGCGTCGCCGCGCTCGAGCCGCTCATCGCCCCGCAGGCCGCGGTGCTCGATCTGCGCGCGCGCATCCGCGGAGCGCTCGACCCGGCGGGCGTGATGGCATACGGAGCGCGCTGGGAGCAGGATGGTCCATGAGCCGGCAGCGCCTCCCGCTGCCGTTCCCCGCCCGTGACGGCCGACTTCCTCGTCTTCACCGATCCGGAGCACCGCCGACATGCCGCACCTGACCCTGGAGTACTCGAACAACCTGCCCGCGCCCGTGGACTTCGGCGCGCTCTTCGCGCGCCTGCACGCCACGCTCGCGGAGACCGGCCCCTTCCCGCTCGCGCAGATCAAGAGCCGCGCCGTCCCGCTCGACGTCTTCCGCGTCGGCGCCGGGGCGCCGGAGAGCGTCTTCGTCCACCTGACCGTGGCCATCCTGACCGGGCGCGACGACGAGCAGCGGCGCCGGATCGGCGAGCGCCTGGTGCAGATCCTGCGCGAAGCGTTCGCGCGGGCGTGGGACGAGCGTCCGTGCGACATCACGGTGGACGTCCGCGAGATGCCGCGCGCGACCTACGCGAAGGCGATGAACGATCGTGCGCGGGCGACTTCCCCGCCGGGAGCCTGACGCCCGCCGCCGCCGGAGCGGGCGCCCGCCCTACCGCCGGAACAGGTACGACACCTTGAAGAACGCGGTGCGCCCCGTGGCACGGTGGCGGCCGGCGACGCGATCGGCGCCGCCGTTGTAGCCGAGGTACAACACCGAGCCGGGGTGGAGGACGTAGCCCAGCAGGCCATCGGCGTCGAGGTGCCTCGCCTCGGTGTCGTATTGCGGGTAGACCCGCGCGTAGAGCCGCCGTGTGAACTGCCAGGTGGTCTTCGCGCCCAGCACCCACACGTCGTAGAGCACGCCGCGGCCGTGGTCGCGCGAGAAGCGGTTGCGGTTCGCTGCGAGTTCCGCCGTGAGCCGCGGCGAGGGCCGCAGCGTGGCCCGGGCCGCGTATTGCTCGAGCCAGCCGAGGTACGAACCGGCGTCGTCCTCCCCGTACCGGATCCCGTCGCCGACCTCGGCCTCGAACGCCACGGTGAAGGCGCGCCACAGCGAGTTCTGCACGCTCAGGGTGGCGCGGCTCCCGGTGTAGTCGTGGCCGTGCCAGCGCTCCTGCCAGTGGTCGACCATGGTGAATGCCTGGGTCTGCTTCTGGAACTGCCAGTCGAGCATCGGGCCCCACCACCAGCCCTGGATCCGGCCCGCGGCGTCGTGGTCCACGGAGGCCTCGAGCCTGGGCTGGATCGAACGCAACCACGCGTTCTGCGGACGGACGTAGAAGCTGGACTCGAAGCCGGTCTGGCGCAGATCCACGCGCTGCAGGAACCCGGTCTCGGCGCGGAAGCCGGGGCCGAGGTACTTCTGATAGAGCTCCAGTCCACGGACGCCGTCCGAGTACGTCAGCTCGGCGTGGTAGGCAGCGCCATTGCGTGTGGCGCGGCGCGAATCCTCGATGAGCAGGACGCCCGTCGTGTCCCACCGGCTCGCGTACGTGGTCGTGTCGAAACGCGATCCGCTGTGCGCCACCTGCCCGCTGAAGAACCAGCCGCGCGACAGGCGCACCTTCGCGTCGGCGGCGAACACGGCGTTCGCGCCGCCGTCGGGCCGGGCCTCCTCGACGCCCTCGGCGGGCACGGTCGACAGGGAGACACGATCGCTCTGGTGCAGGGCGACCAGCGCGCCCACGCTCGAGTTCTCGCCGATCTCGCAGGAGGCGCGCCCGACCTGGAACCAGCCCTTCGTCGATGCGCCCTCCACCGGCCCGCCGCCGACGCCCTCGAGCGCCCCGCCGCCGTCGTCGCGAGCGACGATGGCGGCGAGGCGCACGTGCCCGAGCCGGCCGGCGAGCTTCCCACCTGAGACCGGGTCGGCGATGCGGCGCGTGTAGACCAGGTCGATGGGCGTATCGAAGATGTCCGCGCCTTCGAGGAAGAACGGGCGCTTCTCCTCGAAATAGAGCGGGAAACGCTGGTTCACGTCGATCTGCAGAGCGTCGGCCTCGATCTGGCTGAAGTCGGGGTTCACGGTCGCGTTGAGCGTGAGCGTGGAGGACAGCGGCACGCGCGCGTCGAGCCCGGCGTCGGTCCTGCGCTGGCGCTCCCAGTCCGTGGCCACGCCGTCGTCCTCGAACGAGCGCTGCGAGGACCACGCCGCCGCCGCGTAGGGCTGCAGGTCGAGCCGACCGCTACCCCGCAGGCCGCCGAGCCCCGTGAGATCGGCCGCCTGCAGCATGACGTCCCCGGCCACGCCCAGGCGGTAGAGCGGCCAGGAGCAGACCTCGTCGTTCTTCTGGATCTGGCGGCGGATCCACAGCCCCCACGCGCCCGGCCCGTTCTCGGGAAAGCGCAGGGTGCGCAGCGGGATCGCCAGCTCCGCGGTCCAGCCCGCGCTGTCCCGTGTGGCCTCGGCATCCCAGACGCCGTCCCACTGCGTGTCGAGCTCGTCTCCGATGAAGATGCCGTCGTACTGCACGCCGTACGGGTTCACGCCGAACGTGAAGGCCCGCCGCCGGTCGAGGTACGGGTCGAGCGCGATGCCGAGGTTGTCGAGGTCGAGGATCTGGTCGCGCGGAGCGAGGCTCGCGCGGAGCGCGCCGGGCCCGCGGTTCCAGCAGCGGCAGCCGAAGTAGAGGTGCGTCTCGTCGAAGAGCACGCGCACCTCCGTGGACTCGGATGGCGCCTCGCCCTCGCGGTTCTGGATGAGCCGGAAGCCCGTGATGGGCGTGGCGCGCGCCCAATCGGCCTCGTCGAGCACGCCGTCGACGCGGAGGGCGCCGGTCGCGCGCACCGCGGCCACCTGCGGGCGCTGGGTGGCACGGACCGGGGAGGCGCACGCGGCGGCCAGGCCGAGACCGAGCAAGATCGTGGAGACGCGCTGCATGGAGCGCGCAGTCTCCACGACCTCCCTGCGGTTCGCAAGGGCCCGGCCCGGGCGGTCCCGGGCCGGCGCGGGGCGGTCCGTTTTCGGGTGAGGCGCGGCCGTCATCCTGCTAGCCTCCGAGGTGGAGAGTCGCTCCCGTGGAGGTCGTCATGCGCTGGACCCTGCTGCTGTCACTCGTGCTGCCCGCCGTCTCGCCTGCCGCGCCGGACGCGCCGTCGCTCGCCGCGCCCCTCGCCCACACCTACTCCATCGTCGCCCGCGATCCGCGGACGGGCGAGCTGGGCGTGGCCGTGCAGTCGCACTACTTCTCCGTCGGCCCGGTCGTGCCCTGGGCCGAGGCCGGCGTCGGGGCGGTGGCCACGCAATCGCTCGTGCTCGTGGACTACGGCCCGAACGGCCTCGACCTCATGCGCTCGGGGATGACGGCACAGCAGGCGCTCGACTCGCTGCTCCGGGCGGACACGCACAACGAGGGCCGCCAGGTGGCGATGGTGGACGCGAAGGGCGGCGTGGCCGCGCACACCGGCCGGGCCTGCATCCCTGACGCCGGGCACCACAGCGGCGCGCAGTACTCCGTGCAGGCGAACCTCATGGCGAACGACCGCATCTGGTCCGCCATGGCGAAGGCGTACGAGAGCGCGCCAGGCGACCTGGCCGAGCGGCTGCTCGCCGCGCTCGACGCCGCGCAGCAGGCGGGCGGCGACATCCGCGGACGGCAGTCGGCGGCGATCGTGGTGGTGAAGGCGCGATCGAGCGGCAAACCGTGGGCCGACCGGCTCTTCGACCTGCGGGTCGAGGACAGCCCGGAGCCGCTCCAGGAGCTGCGGCGGCTCGTGCGCCTGCGCCGCGCCTACAACCTCGAGGACGCAGGCGACAACGCCATCGCCGAGAAGCGGCCCGAGGAGGCGTTGCGCCACTACGAGGAGGCGATGAAGCTCGCGCCCGACGTGGTGGAGCTCCAGTTCTGGGCCGCGGTCTCGATGTACACGAACGGCCGCAGGCAGGAGGCGCTGCCGCTCTTCCGGAAGGTGTTCGCGAAGGAGGCGCGCTGGGTGCCGCTCGTGGAGCGCCTGCCGAAGGCGGATCTGTTCCCCGACGACCCGGAGCAGATCGCCGAGGTCCAGGCGCAGGCGACGAAGGGCGCGAAGTGGTGAGCAGCGTCCTGGATCACGGGCCGTCGCGCTTCGCCGAGCGCCGCCCGGGCGGCAGATCCGGCGGCACGTCCTCTCCCGCGACGCGCGTGCGCCTCTCGCAGGCTTGGCGTGACGCCCGCGACCTGCTGCGCCAGCACCGCGGCCGGCTGCTCGTCGGCTTCGCGCTGATGCTGGTGAATCGCGCGGCCGGGTTCGTGCTGCCCGCCGCGCCCAAGTTCGTCATCGACGACGCCATCGGCAAGCACCGCCCCGAGCTCCTGGGCGTGATCGCGCTGGCGCTCGGCGTGGCGACCCTGATCCAGGCCGGCACCTCCTTCGTGCTCTCGCAGCTCCTCGGCGTGGCGGCGCAGCGCGCCATCACCGACATGCGCAAGAAGGTGATGGCCCACGTCACGCGCCTGCCGGTCCGCTACTTCGACTCCACCCAGACCGGCGTGCTGATCTCGCGCGTCATGACGGACGCCGAGGGCGTGCGGAACCTGGTCGGCACGGGGCTCGTGCAGCTGGCGAGCAGCCTGGTCACCGCGGCGGTGGCCCTGGTCTGGCTCTTCGCCATCTCCTGGCAGCTCACGCTGCTCAACCTCGTGTTCCTCGCGGTCTTCGGCGCCGGCATGACCTTCGCCTTCGGCACGCTGCGGCCGCTCTTCCGCGAGCGCGGGAAGATCAACGCCGAGGTCACCGGGCGGCTCGGCGAGACCCTCGGCGGCGTGCGCGTGGTCAAGGCCTACACCGCCGAGCGCCGCGAACAGCTCGTCTTCGCGCGCGGCGCGCACCGGCTCTTCCGCAACATCGCGCGCACCATGACCGGCGTCTCGGCGATCGGCGCGGTCGCGGGAGTGATCGCCGGCGGCATCGGCATCCTCATGATCCTGGTCGGCGCGCCCGCCATCCTGGAGGGCCGCATGACGCTCGGCACGTTCGGCACCTACGTGGCGCTCACCGGCATGATGGCCGCACCGCTCGTCCAGCTGGCTTCGATCGGCACGCAGATCAGCGAGGCCTTCGCCGGGCTCGACCGCATCCGCGAGGTGCTGGGCACGCCGACCGAGCGCGACGGCGGGGGACGCGGCGCGATCGGCACGCTGCGCGGCGACCTCGCCTTCGAGCACGTCTCGTTCGCGTACACGCCGGGCGAGCCGGTGCTGAAGGACGTGAGCTTCACCGCGCCCGCGGGGACGACGACCGCGCTGGTGGGCTCGAGCGGCTCGGGCAAGAGCACGCTCATCAGCCTGGTCATGGCGTTCAACCAGCCGCAGGCGGGTCGCATCCTGGTGGACGGGCGCGACCTCGCCGGCCTGTCGCTGGAGGGCTATCGCACGCAGCTGGGCGTGGTGCTGCAGGAGAACTTCCTCTTCGACGGCACCATCACCGAGAACATCGCCTTTTCGCGCCCGAACGCCACGGCGGAGGAGATCCGCGTGGTGGCGCACATCGCGCACTGCGACGAGTTCGCCGACCGCTTCCCCCACGGCTTCGACACGGTCGTGGGCGAGCGCGGCATCCGGCTCTCGGGCGGGCAGCGCCAGCGCATCGCCATCGCGCGCGCCATCCTCGCCGACCCGCGCATCCTGATCCTCGACGAGGCCACCTCGAGTCTCGACTCCGAGAGCGAGCAGATGATCCAGGACGGCCTGCGGCGCCTGCGGCACGGGCGCACCACGTTCGTCATCGCGCACCGGCTCTCGACCATCCGCAGCGCCGACCAGATCCTGGTGCTCGAGGGCGGCGAGATCGTCGAGCGTGGCACGCACGAGGAGCTGATGGCGAAGGACGGACGCTACCGGCAGCTCCACGACAAGCAGTACCAGCTCGAGTTCGACCGCTTCATCAACCCGGGCGAGGACTTCACCCCCGAGCCGCCGAAGCCCGAGCCCCCGGTGGCGGGCGGGCCGCCCGGGCCGGGAACGCTGTAAGAAGAGGAGGGGCACCGGGCTCATCGCTTCGTCAGGGACCTGCAAGCAGCGTGCGCCACACGCGTCTTTGGCGCATCTGCTCCTTTACGGCCGGAGCCGCCGGAGTGTCACGCGCACACCCCATGCCGCCCTCCCACCGCCCCAATGGAGACTCCCGGTCATGAAATCGCCACTGTTCGCGGCCCTCGCCCTCGCCGCCCTCACTCTCGCCCTGGCGGACGCGCCGAACGCCCGGGCGGAGCAACGCAAGGAGGCCCCCGTGCCCGCGTCCACGACGTCATCCCTGCCCGCGGTCGGCCGGGCCGCGCCGGACTTCACGCTCCCCTCGACCACGGGGAAGGACATCGCGCTCTCGCAGTTCCGGGGCAGGACGGTCGTGCTCTACTTCTATCCGAAGGACGAGACGCCCGGCTGCACGAAGGAGGCCTGCGATTTCCGCGATCGTTCCGCCGAGCTCGAGCAGGCGGGTGTCGTGGTGCTGGGCGTGTCGAACGACGGCCTCGGGTCGCACCAGCGCTTCAAGGAGAAGCGGAAGCTCCCCTTCCCGTTGCTCGCGGACGTGGACGCGAAGGTGTCGAAGCTCTACGGCGTCTACGGGAGGCAGAGCGTCTACGGCATCCCGTACACGGGCATCCAGCGCACGACCTTCGTGATCGGCCGGGACGGGCGCATCGCGCGCGTCTGGCCGAAGGTGAGCGTGAACGGTCACGTCGAGGAGGTGCTGGAGTTCGTCAGCGCCGGCGAGCCCTTGCACGACGACCCGGCGAAGGTGGTGAAGAGCGAGGCCGAGTGGCGCAGCATCCTGACGCCCGAGCAGTACCGCGTGCTGCGAGGCGCCGACACGGAGCTCGCCTGCTCGGGGAAGTACTGGAACGAGCACCGGAGCGGCATCTACCGGTGCGCCGCGTGCGGTTACGACCTCTTCGATTCGAAGACCAAGTTCGACTCGGGCACCGGCTGGCCCAGCTTCTGGTCCCCGGTGTCCGCCTCGCGCCTCGAGATCGTGAAGGACACGAGCCTGGGCGTGGAACGCGAGGAGGTGCGTTGCGCCCGCTGCGGCTCGCACCTCGGCCACGTCTTCGACGACGGCCCCAGGCCCACCGGGCAGCGCTACTGCATGAACTCCGTGGCGCTGAGCTTCGTGCCGGCAAAGAAGTAGCGTCCCTCCGAGCGCCCAGGGCGTGCCCCGGGGGGCCCCGTGTCTGCGCCCCGCCACCTCCGCACAAGCACGCGTCGAGCATCGGCGCCCGGCCCTGTGCTAGCGTGGACTCATGGATCCGAGCCCCGGCAGCCCGCCACCCCGCCGCTCGCTGCTGCCGCTCATCGTCGCGCTCGCGGCGTTCATGCTGAGCCTGCTGCTCGCCACGGCCTTCCCCCTGGTCGACCCCGACGAGGGCCGCAACGCCGAGGTCGCGCGCGAGATGGCCGTGGATGGCGGATGGCTCGTGCCGCACCTCGCGGGCATGCCCTACCTCGACAAGCCCCCCGGACTCTTCTGGGCCGCCGCCGTCGCGATCCGGGTGGTCGGCAACGAGCCCTGGGCCGTGCGCCTGCCGGCCGCGCTCGCCGCCGCGCTGACGCTCGCGCTCCTCACGCGATCCGCCCAGCGCCGCGGCGGCCGTCCCTTCGCCCTGCGCGCGGCCGCGCTCCTCTACGCCGCGCCGCTCTTCGCCGTGCTCTCGGCCTACGTCATCTTCGACATGCCGCTCACCCTCTGCGTGACGGCCGTCTGGCTCGGCCTCGCCGCCGAGGTCGACGGAGGGCCCGAGCGGAAGGCGCCGGCTCTGGATGTTCGCGGCCGTGACCGCGGGCGTGCTCCTCAAGGGACCGGTGATGCTCGCCTGGGTCCTGGGCGGCAGCCTCGGCGCCGCGCTCCTCTCCCGCTCGCGCGCGCCGCTCCGCTGGCTCGCGTGGTGGCCCGGCTGGCTCGTCGTCCTCGGCGTCGCGGGCGGCTGGTTCGCGCTCGCCAGCGCGCGTTTCCCCGAGTACCCGCGCTATGCCTTCCTCGAGGAGTCCCTCGAGCGCCTGACGAGCGGCTCGTTCCAGCGCGAGCAGCCATGGTGGTTCGTGCCCGTGGTGCTCGCGGCCGGCGCGCTGCCCTGGTCGCTCGCCACGCCCTGGTGGCGCCGGCGCACGCCGGGGGAAGAGAGCCTCCTCTCGGTCGAGAGCCGCGTCGGGCTCGGCTTCGTGCTCTTCGCCGCCGTGTTCTTCTCGCTCTCGCACTCGAAGCTCGTCACCTATCTGCTCCCCGCGCTGCCGATGCTGGCCTGGACCGCGGCCGAGGCCTGGTCCGACGCCGAGCGCGCGCGCCGCGCGGCCTGGGGACTGACCGCCGTCTTCCTGGCACTCGTCCTCGTGTTCGGCCTCGCCGGCTTCGGCCCGTGGCTGGCGCGCGCCGGGGCGCCCTTCGACTCGGCCGGCACCGCCGCGAAGATCATCGCCGCCTGCTTCGCCTACGTCGCGCTGCGCTCGGCGGCCGCGGCCCTCGGGCGGCCCGACCGCGCCTTCATCGGCATCCTCCTCTTCACCCCCGTGGTGCTCTTCGCCGCGGGCGAGCCGCTGCTGCGCTACGCCACCTCGCAGTCGGGCGAGCCGCTGGCGCGCGCCATCATCGCCACCGCGCCCGGCGGCTTCGTGCGCTACGAGGCCTGCTACAGTCCCGGCACCGATTTCCGGCTGGGGCGGCGCTCGGCGCTGGTGAGTACCCTCGGCCACGAGACGACCAGCACCTACCAGGCCCGCTACCGCGCCACGCTCGTCGCCCGCGGCCAGTGGACGCCGCTCGCCGCGGCGCCGGACTCCGACCGCGTGGACGTCATCGTGCGCCCCGCGCGTGACGGCCCGGCACCCGCGGCCGAATACATGGAGTTCTTCCGCGACGGCCGCTTCGTCGCCTACGTCCGCCGGTAGCGCGCCGCAGCGAAGGGCCGGCCCCGGCAGGGCGGCGGAGCCGACCTTGAGGATCGTTCGTGGATGTCCCGCTCGTAGATGTCCCTTGCCTGACGGGCTTCGCCCGCAGGTGATGCGGAGCGTCAGCCAGCAATGTGGAGGTGTGAGTGAGGAAGAGCTGGGCAGTGGGGCTGATAATCTGGATAGTTGTATCCATGGCCGCCGGCTGGGTCGGTTCCCGGTTCATGCCAGGGGAGTGGTACGCGTCCCTGGCAAAGCCCACCTGGAATCCACCGAACTCTGTGTTTGGCCCTGTCTGGTCGACACTTTACGTACTCATGGGCGTCGCGGCCTGGCTGGTCTGGAGCAAGGCGGGTTTCGCTGGTGCACCTGTGGCTCTCGGGTTGTTCCTCGTCCAGTTGGTTCTCAACTCGCTGTGGTCGTTTCTCTTTTTCGGAGCCCATCAGCCAGGGCTCGCATTCATCGAGGTAGTCGTGCTCTGGTTGGTGATCTTGGCAACGACGGTCGGTTTCTGGCGCGTTTCCGTTCCGGCAGGAATACTGCTGTTGCCATATCTGTGCTGGGTCGGATTCGCCAGTGTGCTCAATTTTCAGATTTGGCGGCTCAACTCGTGAGTGATGCGAGGCCATCTGGCTGACAAGCCATTCAAGCTGCCAGGCGGCGCTGGCTGGCGCCACCGCCGCGTCAGAACCGCCTGCAGGTCAACGCCAAAGCGGTAGGCGGACTCCGCGGAAGCGGAGACGACTTGGCCGAGCCTCGCGTCTTGGCGGTCCGCGGCCGGGACACGAGGCAGGGTGATGGAAAGCGTCGGCGGAAGAGTGGTCCCCAGAGCATGTCGACGAGGCGTTGCTGCGGCCGTCGTCCTCGGAGTTGTTGCCATTCACGCCTTCAGGGTTGGCGCCCAGTTGAGGGGGACACCGTATCGGCTGTACTACGGCTACGCCTCGGACCTCCTTCTGCCGCTGGGGATGTACTTCGTCCTTTGCTTGAGCGAGCGAACCCCCGGCTTTCTGGCCGACTGGAAGGCCAAGGCGGCCGGCGTCCTCGCTGCGGCGTCTGCTGCCGAGGTGCTGCAGGGTCTCGGGGTGCCGATGCTCGGGCGCACCTTCGATCCGCTGGACTTCGTGATGTACGCCGTCGGGGTGACCGCAGCTGCGCTGTTGGACCGAGTCGTATTGCCCGCGCTGTGTGAGATCAGATCCGCAGGTTCTGGAGCGACGCGATAGCGGACCAGATCCGGGCGGGAGCGGAAGGTCTGGAGCTGGCGTTCAGGTGCGTCTGGATCACACTCAACGTGAACTCGGACTGTACGGCTGTCGGTTTCACTGCGCCGGCAGCGCAGATGGCTGGTCGAGCCGGGTCCGCAGAAGCCACTGTGCGTCGACCTTGCTCTGGACCCCACCCAGCAGCCCCCGACCTTGAGGATCGAAGGGCAGGCTTTCGAATCTCATGGTAGCCTCACTGCCATGATCGCCCGTCCGGAACTCCTCGCGTCGTTGCGCGCCGCGCTGCGCCGCAGTCCCGTGGTCGTGCTCGTCGGCCCCCGTCAACGGGGCAGGACGACTGCCGCCCACTGGCTCGTGAGACCTGGTTCGGCGGCCTGCTTCGACCTCGAGGCCCCGCCCCGCCGGCGGACGCGCTACGCCCGCAACAGGAGAGACCGAGAACATGTGCGGCATCGCCGGGCTGTGGGCGCCCGACCTCGCCCCCGCGGAGCGCCTCGCCCTGGTCGAGGGCATGCTCGGCGTCATGCGCCAGCGCGGCCCCGACGGCACCGCCGTCTGGCAGGGCGACGGCCTGACGCTCGGCATCACGCGGCTCGCCATCGTCGCGCCCGACGAGCCGACCCGCGTCTACTGCAGCGAAGGCGCGGACCTGCACACCGTCGTGAACGGCGAGATCTACAACCACCTCGAGTTGCGCACGCTGCTCGCCGCGCGCGGCCACCGTCTCGAGCCGGGCCCCGACACGGTGGTCGTGCCTCACCTCTACGAGGAGCACGGCCTCGACTTCCCCGCGCACCTGGACGGCATGTTCGCCGTGGCCCTGTGGGACGCGAAGACGCGGCGCCTGATCCTGGCGCGCGACCGCGCGGGCGAGAAGCCGCTCTTCTACACCCACACCGCCGCAGGCGGGCTCGCCGGGCGCTTCGCCTTCGCCTCCGAGCCCGGAGCGCTGGCGGGTCTGCCCTGGGTCTCGCACGCGCCGGCGCCGGGGGCGCTGGCGCGGTACCTCGCGCACGGTTTCTTCGCCGGCGACGACTGCGCGTTCGCCGCGCTGCGGCAGTTGCCGCCCGCGCACGTGCTCGAGGTCGCGCCCGACGGCATGCGGCTGCAACGCTACTGGCGCCCGTGGGACGGCGTGCACCCCGCGCCGCGCATGGGCGACGATGTGCTCGCCGACGCCACGCGCGAGACGCTCGCCGAGGCGGTCGAGTCGCGCATGCCCGGCGACGTGCCCTTCGGCGTGTTCCTGTCGGGCGGCGTGGACTCGGGGCTCGTGGCCACGCTCGCGGCGCGGCGCGGGCATCGCTTCCCGGTCTTCAGCATGAAGCTCGCGGGCCAGGGCTACGACGAGACCGGCTTCGCGCGGCAGGTGGCCGGACAGATCGGCGCCGAGTACTACGAGGCCGCGATGGACCATGCGGACGGCGAGGAGGCCATCGAGCTGCTTCGCCGCGAAGATGGACCAGCCGCTCGGCGACCCGAGCGTGCTGCCGACCTGGGCGCTCGCCCGGCTCGCCTCGAAGCACGTGCCGGTGGTGCTCACCGGCGAGGGCGGCGACGAGTTGTTCGCGGGCTACCCGACCTATCTCGGCCATCGCCTGGCCGCCTTCTCCCGCCGCGTGCCGGACGCGGTCGCGAACGCGGCGCTCGCGCTGGCGCACCGGCTGCGCCCGAAGCACACGCACGTCAGCATCGCGCACCTGGTCGAACGCTTCCTCGAGGCCCGTGCCATGGACCCGCTCGAGCGGCACCTCGCCTGGTTCGGCACCGCGACCCCGGAAGCGGCGCGCGCACTGCTCGTCGCCCGCGCTGCGCGGCGCGCTCGGCGCCGGCGAGGAGCGCGGCTACCTGCGCGACTTCGCCGCGCGCGCGACCGAGGCCCGGCTGCCGGGCTGGCCGGAGCAGCCGGGGCTCATGGTCTGGCAGTTGCTGGACTTCGACCTCTACCTGGGCGGCGGGCTGCTGACCAAGGTGGACCGCTGCACCATGGCGCACAGCGTCGAATCGCGCGCGCCGTTCCTGCGGCACTCGCTCATCCGCTTCGCGCTGGGATTGCCCGAGGACGCGAAGCTGCGCGGCAAGACCGGCAAGCGCGCGCTCAGGCTGGCGGCGCGCGGACTGCTGCCCCGGGCGATCCTCGCGCGACGCAAGCAGGGATTCTCGCCGCCGTTCTCGGTCTGGGCGCGCGGGCCGCTGCGCGGGCTGGTCGAGGCGTGGCTCGCGCCGGAGCGGATCCGCCGGGCGGGCGTGCTGGACGTCGAGGCGGCGCGCCGGGTGCTCGAGGACCATGTCGCGGGGCGCACCGAGCGCGGGCGCACGCTCTGGACGCTGCTCAGCCTGCAGATGTGGGCGGAGCGCTGGGTGTCGGGGGACCCGCCGGGCGCCTGACCTCGCGGTTCGGCGCGCGGCCGAGCGCGGGCGAGTCGCCGGCCCGGTGCGTTCCCGCCGCCATCCCCGGACGCAAGGTCGCGCTGGCCTCTCCCCGCGCCCCGCGCTATCGTGCGCCCTCACCGCCGTCCACCACCGAACGCCCGGGGATCCCATGAGCCGAGCCGAAGAAGCAGCGCCATCTCACGGGCCCGCGCATCGAGCCGCCCGCCATCACGGGCCGCGAGAGCGTGGCCGAGCTCATCGACCAGGCCTTCCTCGCCTACAACGCGGCCCGCCTGCGCGAGGGCGCCCGGTTGCTGACCGAGCGCATGCTCGACCCCGACGTCACCGTCGGGCTCTCGGTCACCGGCGCGCTCACGCCCGCGGGGCTCGGCATGAGCGCGCTGATCCCGCTGCTGCGGGCCGGGTTCGTGGACTGGATCGTCTCGACCGGCGCGAACCTGTACCACGACACCCACTTCGGCCTCGGCCTGCCGCTGCACCGCGGCACCTTCCAGGTGGACGACGTCGAGCTGCGCGACGAGGGCGTGGTGCGCATCTACGACATCTTCTTCGACTACCACGTGCTGCTCGACACCGACGCGTTCTTCCGCGAGGTCATCGGCGGGCCGGAGTTCCAGCGCACCATGAGCACGGCCGAGTTCCACTTCCTGTGCGGGAAGTACATCCGGGCCCGCGAGCAGGCCCTGGGCCTCGAGAGCCGCTCGCTGCTGGCCGTGGCCTGGGAGTGCGGCGTGCCGGTGTACACCTCCTCGCCGGGCGACTCCTCGATCGGCATGAACGTGGCGGCGAAGGCGCTCGAGGGCAACGGCCTAGTGCTCGACGTCAGCGCCGACGTCAACGAGACCGCGGCCATCGTCTGGACCGCGAAGAAGACGGGCGGCAGGAGCGCGGTCTGGATCCTGGGCGGCGGGAGCCCGAAGAACTTCATGCTCCAGACCGAGCCGCAGCTCCAGGAGGTGCTGGGCATCAGCGAGAAGGGCCACGACTACTTCCTGGCCGTGACCGACGCGCGGCCCGACACCGGCGGGCTCTCGGGCGCCACGCCCTCGGAGGCGGTCTCGTGGGGCAAGATCGACCCCGACCAGCTCCCCGGCACGGTGATCTGCTACACGGACTCCACCATCGGGCTGCCGCTGCTCACGGCGTACGCGCTCGCGAAGCACGCGCCGCGCCCGCTCAAGCGGCTCTACGACCGCCGCGCGGAGATGATGGAGGCGTTCCGCCGCGCCTACTTCACCGAGGGGCGCGGGGCGAAGACCGGGACGAAGGAGTAGAGGTCCGCCGCCGGGCCCGAGGAGTGAACCCATGAGAGCGATCGTCTTCGAGCGGCATGGCGGCCCCGAGGTGCCCGAGCCGCGCGACGCGCCCGGCCATGCCTCCCGCACCGGCCTCGGCTGGTTCGACGCCGAGGACGCCCCGGCGCGCGTGGACCTGCGCTCATGCATCCACTGCGGGCTGTGCCTGGCCGCCTGCCCGACCCACCGCACGCTCAAGCTCGAGCCCGACTCGCCGCGCGGGCGCCTCTACCTCATGCGCGGCCTCTCCGAGTCGCGCATCGCGCCCAGCCACCCGCTGCTCGAGCACCTCGACCATTGCCTGGGCTGCCGCGCCTGCGAGACCGCCTGCCCCGCGGGCGTGCCCTACGGCCGGCTGCTCGAGGTGGCGCGCGGGCAACTCGAGCGCCGCGTGCGCGAGCGCTCGTTCGCGCGCCGGCTCGGCGAGTGGGCCCTGGTGCGGCTGGTGCCCGACCGCGCGGCCATGCACCGCGCCGCCGACCTGATGCGCCTGATGCAGAACCCGGTGTTCGAGGCGCTCCTGCGCTCGCGGGCCGCGCGCGCCCTGCTGCCGGACTTCGCCGTGCGCGGCTGGCAGATGGTCCCGCCGCTCCTGCCCCGCCGCGAGCGCGCTCTCGAGCGGGTGGCGCCGGCGCTCCCGGCCGGCGCGCGGATGGAGGTGCGCGCCGATGCGCTCGTCTTCCATCCCGCGGGCGTGGCGAGGGCGCGCACCGCCTTCTTCACCTCCTGCGTGATGGAGGTGATGTTCCCGCGCATCGACCACGAGGCGGTGCGCCTGCTCGTGCTCGCGGGTTGCGAGGTGACCGTGCCGCGGGGGCAGTGCTGCTGCGGCGCGCTCCAGGCCCACGCCGGGATGCGGCGGCTCGCGAAGGACCTGGCGCGCGCGAACGTGCGCGCCTTCGATCCGGGCGGCTACGACTTCGTGGTCAACGACTCCGCCGGCTGCGGGGCCGCGCTGCGCGATTCGGGACGAGCTGCTGCACGACGATCCGCTCGCCGCGCCCGCCGCGCGCTTCGCCGCGCGCGTCCGCGACATCGCGGAGGTGCTGGAGCAGGTCGGCCTGCCCGAGCCGGCCGTGGCGCTGCATTCGGCCCGCGAACCGGCCCGGCCCCTGCGCGTCGGCTACCACGACCCCTGCCACCTCGCACACGCCCAGAAGGTGCGCAGCGAGCCACGCGCGCTGCTGCGGCGCCTGCCGGGCATCGAGCTCGTGGACCTGCCGAACTCCGACTGGTGCTGCGGCAGCGCCGGCGTCTACAACCTCGCGCATCCGGCGATGGCCGACGCCCAGCTCGCGCAGAAGGTGGACTCCATCGCGGCCGTCGCGCCCGAGGTGGTCGTGGCCTCGAACCCCGGCTGCGCGATGCACATGGCGCGCGGCGCCGCCGAGCGCGGGCTCGAGGTGCGGGTCGAACATCTGGTCGAGCTGCTCGCGCGGGCGTACCCGCCGCCCGCCGCCCGCGGATGAGCGTCCGGCGCACTCTCCCCCGCGCCGCCGTCGCCGCGCTCTTCCTCGAGCGCCAGCACCTCGGCCGGCCACGGGCGCGCAGGCTCACCGCGGCGAGTCTCGTCCGCTTCGCCGAGGACGTGGGCGGCATCCAGATCGACTCCATCAACGTGCTGGAACGCGCGCACCTCCTGACGCTCTGGAGCCGTTTCGGCGCGTACGATCGCTCCGCGCTCGAGCGGCTCGTCTACCGGCGGCGGCTGTTGTTCGAGTACTGGGCGCACGCGGCCTGCCTGGTGCCCACGACGCACTTCCCGATGTGGCGGCGCGCCATGCTCGACTACGAGGTCCGCCACACCGGCTGGACGAAGTGGCTGAGGAAGCACGGCCCGACCATGAAGCGGGTCGAGCAGGCGTTCCGCGAGCGTGGGCCGCTGGGCAACTCCGACTTCGCGGACGAGCGCCGCGGCAAGCGCATGGCGGGCTGGTGGGCCTGGAAGCCAGAGGCGCACGCCATGGACTACCTGTGGAAGAAGGGCGTGCTCGGGGTGCATTCCCGCGTGCACTTCCAGCGCCGTCTCGACCTGGTCGAGCGCCTGCTGCCCGACGCGCTCGAGCTCGAGCCGCCGTCGCGCGAAGCGTTCCGCCGCTGGCACGTGCGCCGTTCGCTCCACGCGATGGGCGCCGCGAGCACGGCCGACCTGCGGATGTACCTCTCCTACCCGCGCGCGGCCGTGGCCGAGCGCCGCGCGACGATCGAGACGATGCGGGGCTCCGGCGAGATCGCCGAGGTCACGGTCGAAGGCGAGCGCGCGCCGTGGCTCGCGCTGGCCGAGGACGTGCCCGTTCTCGAGGCCGCGGCGCGGCGCCGCTCCCCTCCCAGCCGCGGGACCACGCTCCTCTCTCCCTTCGATTCGTTCCTCTGGCACCGCGAGCGCACGAAGACGCTCTTCGGCTTCGACTACCGCATCGAGGTCTACACCCCCGGGCACCAGCGCGTGCACGGCTACTACTCGCTGCCCATCCTGCACGACGGGGCGCTCATCGGCCGGCTCGACGCGAAGAACCACCGCGAGGCGCGCCGGCTCGAGGTGAAGCACGTCCACTTCGAGGGCTGGTTCGCGGCCGGGTCCGCCCCGCCGGTCGACGGGCGCGGCCGCGTCGCGCTCGAGCCCGCGCTGGCGGGCCTCGGCGAGGCGCTCGCCTCGCTCGCGGCCTTCGTCGGCGCCGGGCGCGTCACGCTCGGGCGCGTGAGCCCGGCGAAGCTCGCGACCCCGCTGCGCCGGGCGGTGGCGGCCGGCGGGTCGTAGTCGACGCGCGGCGCCCGCCTGGCCGCGCGCTCCAACCCCATGCCCGGCCCCGCACACCCGGCCCCGCCTAGACCGTCCGCGGCAGCGGCGGCTACACTTATGGCACGTTCACCGCCTCGTCCGGGCGGTGCCAGGCCTGCACCTCGCCCTTTCGGAGTCCGCCATGCGCCTTGGTCGCCTGCTCGCCATCTCCGCTGTCCTGTTGTGCGTCGTCGTCGTCGCCGGCCGCCATGGCTCCCGGCCCGGCCCCGGACTGGAACCGTCCCGCGAAGAGGAAAAGGGCGAACGGGAACCGAGCGAATGGTGGGAGAACCAGCGCGCCTTCCCGGGCACGAGCGTGAACCAGGCGGCCTTCGCCGCCGCGCGCGAGCGGGCGCAGTTCGATCGCGCGCGGACCGCGTTCACGACCAGCGCGGAGGGGCTCACCTGGACCCAGCTCGGGCCCTACAACATCGGCGGGCGGGTCACCGCGCTCGCCGTGGCCCCGGGCGGGACCACGATCTACCTGGGCGCGGCCAACGGCGGCGTGTTCAAGTCCACGAACTCGGGCGTGAACTGGACGCCGGTGACGGACGGCCTGGGCTGGGAGCTGTTCTCCATCGGCGCCCTCGCCCTCGACCCCACCGACGCGAACGTCGTCTACGCCGGCACCGGCGAGGCCAACAACTCGGTGGACTCCTACGACGGGAACGGGCTCCTGCGCAGCGTGGACGGCGGGCAGAACTGGCAGTCGCTCGGCCTGCAGGCGACCGCGCGCATCGCCCGCGTCGCGGTGGACCCCTCGGACCCGAATCGCATCTTCGTGGCCGCGATGGGGACCCAGTTCTCGACCGGGCCCGAACGGGGGCTCTACCGCAGCGAGGACGGCGGACAGAGCTGGAGCAAGGTGCTGTTCGTGAGCGACTCGACCGGCGCCAACGACGTGCTCATCAACCCCGCGCACCCCGAGACGGTCTACTGCGCCACGCTCGAGCGCGTGCGTCGCTACACCTACCGGCGCGCGCACGGTCCCGAGTGCGGCATCTGGCGCAGCGCGGACTACGGCTCGACCTGGACGAGGCTCACGAACGGGCTGCCGACGCCCTCGGACAGCGTCGGCCGCATCGCGCTCGCGCTGTGCGCCTCGAAGCCGTCGATCCTCTACGCCCAGATCGGCTCAGGCTCGGCACTCGGCTGGGTCGGGCTCGGCATGTACCGCAGCCTGGACGGAGGACAGACGTGGTCCAAGCGTGACTCGGGCGGCAGCTTCAAGAACGCCTTCGGCGGCTTCTGCTGGTACTTCGGCGACGTGGCCGTGGACCCGAACAACTCCGAGATCGTGTACGCGCAGGGACAGATCCTGGGCCGCTCCAGCAACGGAGGCCAGACGTTCTCGGACCTCACGAGCGGCGGCAGCTCCGTCCACGTGGACTTCCACGGCATGTGGATCGACCCGGCGGCCCCGAACCACCTCTACGTCGGGAACGACGGCGGCTTCTTCTCGACCACCAGCCTGACGACCTGGCTCAAGTCGGTGGACCTGCCGATCACGCAGTTCTACGCCGGCTGCGTGGATCCCTCGAACGCGAGCCGCGTGGGCGGCGGCACCCAGGACAACGGCTGCATGCTGACCGCGTCCTCGCCCACGGGCTGGTACGAGATCGCGCCGGGCGGTGACGGGTTCTACGTCCTCATCGACCCCACCAACCCGAACATCGTGTTCTCCGAATGGCAGTACGGCAGCGGCGGCTACGGGCCCCTCCGCTCGACCAACGGCGGCAGCTCCGGAGCGTACGGCACGGGCATCACGGTGAGCGACCGCTTCAACTGGTGCGCGCCCTTCGTCATGGACCCGACCGATCACAACGTCCTGCTGTGCGGGAGTCACAGGGTCTACAAGAGCATCGACAACGGCCTCGTCTGGACACCGGTGAGCGGAGACCTCACCTCGTACCCGGACCCGCTCTCCGTGCTGAGGTACCACACCATCACCACCCTGGACATCTCCCCGGCCGATCCGCAGAGCTACTACGCGGGCACGGACGACGGCCGGGTCTGGCGCTCGATCGACGCGGGTGCCACCTGGACGAACATCTCCGCCGGACTCCCCCTCTACTACGTCACCCGGGTGACCGCCGACCCGGTCGCCCCGGGTGTCGTCTATGCCTGCCTGTCGGGCTTCGGTCAGGATGAGCAGTCCCCCCACGTCTTCCGGAGCACCGACCGGGGCGACACCTGGACCCCGGTCGCCGGCAACCTGCCCGACGCCCCGGCGAACGACCTGATCGTGGACCCCGGCGACCCGAACACCCTGTTCCTGGCGACGGACGTCGGGGTCTACGTCACCCGCAACCTGGGCGGCGAGTGGAGCCCGTTGGGCCTGGGGATGCCGCTCCAGGCGATCTTCGACCTGACGCTCCACCAACCCTCGCGCACCCTGGTCGCCGCCACGCACGGGCGCTCACAGTGGAAGATCAGCCTCGACGCGCTACCCCTTGCGGCAGGCCCCACTGCGACCCCCGGGCGTATCGCGCTGAGCGCGCCGGCGCCCAATCCGAGCCGGGGCGCGGCGCGCTTCGCGCTGGCACTGCCGGGGGCCGGAACCGCGGAAGTCACGGTCTTCGACGCCGCGGGACGGCGCGTCCGAAGTCTGTTTTCGGGAGCCGCCGGGCCCGGCTCTCTGCCGCTCGCCTGGGACGGGCTCGACGCTCGTGGCCATCGCGCGGGTGCCGGGGTCTACTTCCTCCATGCGCGTGCGTCCGGCTCGACGGTGACGCGGAGACTCGTGCGGGTGGACTGACCCGCGCGCGCGAGGAGCGTCGAGCCCGGGACTCTCGTCCCGGGCTCGACCTCATTCCGACCGCGCTGGAAGCGGCCCGGAATATGCTTGGCAGTTCCGACCGCTTCAGTCGCGGACAAAACCGGACCCACAGCAAAAACTAGCTTTGAAAATGCGGGTTATCCTGCTATACAAGCACCCGGCTAGGGCACAATGAAGTGCCCGTCCGTTCCGCTACTCGTACCTTCGCAAGGAGAGGATGGAACCATGGCGAAGATGATGACCAAGTCCCAGGTCGCCGCCCACATCGCCGGCAAGTTCGAGCTCACGAAGAAGATGGGCACGCTGATCCTCGAGGAACTGGCGACGCTCGCGGGCAAGGAAGCCAAGAAGAACGGCTTCGTGTTCCCCGGCGTGGGCAAGTTGGTCGTGGTGAACCGCAAGGCGCGCATGGGCCGCAACCCGCAGACGGGCCAGCCCATCAAGATCCCGGCAAAGCGCGTTCTGAAGTTCCGGATCGCGAAGGCCATGAAGGAGCTTGCGCTGAAGGCGCGGTAGTCCCTCGGCAGACCTTGCAAGGGCCCCGGACTCCCGAGACCGGGGCCTTTCGCTTGGCCGCGAGGCAGGGAGGCGCGGCCGGGCTTTGCGCCGCTCCCCCGCCTCTGTCACCATGCCCTCCACTTCCATGGACGGCATCCGCATCGAATCCCTGACCAAGACCTACCGCGCCGGGCAGGTGCGCGCGCTCGACGGTGTCTCGCTCGAGATCGTGCCCGGCGAGGTGTTCGGCATCATCGGCCCCAACGGCGCCGGCAAGACCACGCTGCTCGGTTGCCTGCTCGGCTTTCTGCGGCCCGACTCCGGACGCATCACCATCGCCGGACGAGAGCCCGACGACCTCGCCATCCGCGCACTGACCGGCTACCTGCCCGAGCGCCTCACGCTCGACCGCTGGATGACCGGGCTCGACTTCCTGGCCTACCACCACGCGCTCGCCCGCCTGCCCGCCACCGGACGCGGGGCCGCGGTGCAGGCCGCGCTCGCGCGCGTCGGACTCGACCCCGAGGCCGGGCGCCGCTCCATCCGCCGCTACTCGCGCGGCATGCTGCAGCGCCTCGGTCTCGCGCAGGCGCTGCTCGGCAGACCACGCTACGTGTTCCTCGACGAGCCCGCCTCGGGCGTGGACCCGGCGGGCGTCGTGCTCTTCCGCCGCCTGCTCGGTGAAGTGAAGGCGAGCGGCACGACCGTGGTGCTCAACTCGCACCAGTTGGATCAGGTCGAACGCGTGTGCGACCGCGTGGCGTTCGTCAGGCAGGGGCGCGTCGAGGCGCTGGAGACGCTGCACGCCGGTGCGACCATGGCGCGCGTGCTGCGCGTGCGCGGGCCGGCCGGCACGATCGGCGATGCCGTGCCGCGCGCGGCGCTCGAGCAGGCGGCACAGCGCGCGGGCGCCGAGTTGCGGGAGGTGGTGCCGCCGCTCGCGCGCTTCGCGGTGGCCGACGATGCCGGCGCCGTGCGGCTCCTCCAGGCGCTGGTCGCGGCCGGCGTGCCCGTCGCCGAGGTCACCCCCGAGGAGGGTCGGCTCGAGCGCCTGTTCCTCGAGGACGGACCGCCGGGAGGACCCGCATGAACGCCGTCCTCGTCCTCGCCACGCTGCGGCAGCGCTTCACGAGCCCCATCCGGCTCCTCATCGTGCTGCTGCTCGGCTGGATGCCGATGCTCCCGATCCTCATGGCGCCGCGCGCCGGGTTCGCCGCGTTCGGCGACTGCTACTTCCTCGCGCTGACGCTGGCCACGGGCATGATCGGCCAGGATCTCTCCTCGGGCACGCTCCAGCTGCTGCTGGCGCGGCCCGTGACGCGGGCGCAGTACGTCTTCAGCCGGTGGGGAGCGGTCGCCGCCGGGACCTTTCTGATCGCCGTGCTGCAGACGCTCGTGGCAGCGCTCATCATGGCGCTGCGCGGCGCCCCCGTGCCGTGGGACCAGGCTGCGCTGTTCCTCGCGAACGGCGCCCTGCTCGCACTCGGCACCGCGGCCGTCATGGCGCTGCTCTCGTCACTGGCAGCGGGACTGGGCGACCTGGGACTGCTCTTCCTCGTCTTCTTCTCGGCCCAGGTGCTGGAAAAGGTGGGCATGTTCAAGTCGTGGGACTGGCTCGTGCGCGGCGCCGGGGAGCTGCTGCGCGTGCTCAAGCCAGAGCTCGACCTTGCGCCCTTCTTCCACGGCGGACCGGTCGCCTGGCTGGCGGTGGTCTCGTACCTCTCGACCGTCACGCTCTGCCTCGGGCTTGCCGTGGTGGTGATGAATCGCAGGGAGTTGTCCTATGCCTCCTCCGGCAACTGACGGGTTGGGCGGGATTCCTCCGCACCGCGCGGGCTCGCCCCGGCGTGACCCGGTGCTGCTGCTGGCCGTCGCCGCGCTGCTGCTGGTGCTGCGCGTGGTCCTCGGCTTCCACGAAGCGGGCCCGGCGGCGGTGCCACCCACGGGCGGGCCTTCGGGCGCCGACGCCGTGCGATGGCGCACGCTGGAGACGGGCCTCGCCGAGGCCCGCGCGACGAACCGCCCCATCCTCTACGACTTCACCGCCGAGTGGTGCCCGCCGTGCCAGTCGATGCAGCGCCAGGTCTTCGCGGACCCGCGGGCCGCGGCGGAGATCGAGAGCCGGTTCGTGCCGGTGCGCGTGCTCGACCGCCAGCGCGAGGAGGGCCGCAACGCGCGCTGGGTGGACTCGCTCCAGGCGCGCTACCGGGTGAACGCGTTCCCGACCCTGATCGTGGTCGGCGTGGACGGCCGCGAGTCCACGCGCCTCGAGGGCTTCATGGGACGCGATGCCACGCTGGGGCAGCTCCGCGGCGCGGGCGTGAGCCTGCGCTGGGGCGCGACAGGGCAGCAGCCGCCCGACAGCCGCTGACGCTCAGCGCGCGAAGGTGGCGAGCACCACGGGCCCGCCGTCGGGCGCGTCGGCGAAGCGGCCGATGAGGCGGGCGAGCTCGTCCGGGCGGTCGAGCATCATGAAGTGCCCGCAACTGTCCACGCGCACCGCGCGCACCCGGGGCACGGACCCGAAGCCGAGCGCCGCCGCGGCCTCCACCCAGGGCTCTCCCTTCGGCCAGGAGCGCGGCGCGAGCACCACGAGCAGGGGACACTGCAGCCGCGCCATGCGCGCCGAGAGGTCGGTCGTGAAGGCGACCCGGATCCACGGCTTGACGACCGCGGGGTCCATCGCCGCCACCTCGCGGTAGAGCGCTTCGCCCTGCGCGGAGTCGCGGCCGAACGCGGCATAGGCCTGGCGCAGCATGCCCTGGTAGTCGCGATCGAGCGCGGCGAGCGCGGCCCGGCGCTCCGCTCCCTCGGCCTGCGGCCGCAGCGCCGTCTCGATCAGCACCAGCGCGCGCACGCGGCCCGGGCTGGCGCAGGCCTCGGCCGCGGCGACGAGCCCGCCGAGCGAGTGACCCACGAGCACGACCGGCTCCCTCGATGCGCGAGCGAGCGCCGCGTCGAGCGCCTGGGCCGAGCGCTCGAGCGAGAACGGGTCGGGCATCGCGCTGACACCGTGACCCGGCAGGTCCACGAGCACGACGTGGTGCCGCCGGGCGAGGATCCGCGCGGTGGGCAACCAGTGCCCGGCACCGCTGCCGAGCCCGTGCACGAGGACGATGGTCGGGCCATGGCCGAACGCGGCCGCCAGCAGCGCCGGCGGCGGCGAGAGCGTGCGGGCGCCGGACAGCACCAGCACGAGCGCGGCAAGGGCAAGGACGCGGACTCGAAGGGACACGCTTCTCCGGGGCGCCCCGGGGTTGGTCGGGGCACTCCGGGGTTATCGGCAGGCTGCAGACCCGGCTGAAGGCTGGCCGGACGCCTGCACGACGCGATTCGCACCACGTTCCGCCGCGTGCAGCGCGGGTCCGGCCCGGGGTGGAGCGAAGCTCGTGAGGAGCGCCGGCGCGCCGGCTACTTCTTCTTCGCCGCCAGCGTCCGGGCCGTGAAATCCGCGATGACCGCGGCCAGCGTGTCGGGCTGGTCCTGCATCACCATGTAGCCCGTGCCCTGGAGGCGCCGCGGCCGGATCCCGGTCGTGTCCTCGTAGCCGATCTCCCGGGCCACCGTCCCCCAGCTCTTGCCACCCTTGAAGAGACGGTCCGTGGCGATGAACAGGAACGGCACCTGCAGGGATTTCACGGCCGGGGAGGCGTCGGCGAGGGGCAGGGCGCCCCAGTAGGCCTTCATGGTCCGCGCCGGCACCTGCATGGCCATGGCGTGGATGTTCATGCCCTGGGCCGAATCGCGGCCGAGCTGCGTGTAGACCATCTTCATCACGTCGTCGTAGTGCTCGTCGAGCTGCTCCTGGAAGTACCTCACCATCTGGTCCTCGATCGGCATGGGCGACTTGAGCCCGGCGTCGATGACCGCGATCCCGCGCGCGTGTCTCGGATGCGCCTTGAGCGCGAGCAACGCGAGCATCCCGCCCACGCCCTTGCCCACCACCACCGTGCTGTCCGGATCCTGCTTCGCGAGCACCAGATCGAGCGCCTCGGCCGCGGCACCGAGCGTGAATGGATCCGGCAGCGCTCCGCCACCGTGCCCCGGCAGGTCCACGAGCACGACCCGGTGCTTGCCGATGAGCTTGCGTGCGGTCGGTATCCAGCTCGTACGGCTGCCACCCAGGTCGGGAACGATCACGATGGTCGGGCCCTTGCCGAGCTCGAGCGTCTTGGGCGCCTCGATGGGCGCCGCCGCCCCGCTCGGGGCGGCGAAGAGCGCGGCCGCGAGCAGCGCGGCCGGCGCCAGAATCCAGGTGGTTCTCGGGGTCTTGGTCACGGGATCTCCCTCGGTGTGTGACTGCGGGTCCATCGACCGCCTCCCTGGCGCTCGACCCGCGCAAGGTCCGGCGCAGTGTAACCCGTGAGGCGATTCGGGGCATCCGGACCCCGCGCGGGCGCAGACGCGAGGCGGGCCCGAAAGCCTCCGAAAAGCCGCTCCTTGACGACTGCACATCCGTGCAGTAACGTCCCTCCTGCCAGGTCCACCATGAGACAGGAAACCATCGACGAGCCCGTCGCCGTGCGCGCCGATTTTCGGGGCGGCGCGGTCACGCCCATCGCCTTCCGCCTGCGCGGGCGGGAGCACCGCGTGGTGCGCGTGAACGCACGCTGGGTGGACCGCGTGCCACGGCACCCGCACTTCTACTTCTCGGTCACGGTCGAGAGCGGCGACGCCTACCAGCTCCAGCTCCAGGCCGCCGACCTCGTCTGGTGGCTGGACTCGGTGACGCTGGAGGGGTGATGGCGAAGCGCGACGCGGAGGCGACGGCGAACCGGGTGACGGCTCCGGCGGCGGGGCCCCGTCGTGGCGGGGTGGAGCGAAGGGAGAGTCTTCGCTGGCGTAAGCTCACAGGGAGAAGCTGCGCATCGGACACGCCCGGGAGGAGACCATGAAAGCCATCCGCATCCACGCCTTCGGCGGCCCCGAGGTCTACCGGTACGAGGAGATCCCCGACCCTTCGCCAGGCGCCGGCCAGGCTCTGGTCGCGATCGAGGCGGTCGGGGTGAACTTCATCGAGGTCTACCAGCGCACCGGCCTCTATCCCGTCCCGCTGCCCGCCACGCCCGGATCGGAGGCCGCGGGCACGATCGTCGCCGTCGGCCCCGGCGCCACGGAGTTCCGCACGGGTGACCGCGTCGCCTGGCAGGGCTCGCCCGGTGCCTACGCCGAGCGCGCGGCCGTGCCGGTCGAGCGGCTCGTGCGCCTGCCCGAGGGCGTGGGCCCGAAGCAGGGCGCCGCGGCGATGCTCCAGGGCATGACCGCGCACTACCTCGCGCACTCGACGTTCCCCGTCAAACCCGGCGACACCTGCCTCGTGCACGCCGCGGCGGGCGGCGTCGGACTGCTGCTCTGCCAGATCGCGAAGCGGCGCGGCGCGCGCGTGATCGGCACCGTGTCCACCGCGGAGAAGGCCGCCCTCGCCCGCGAGGCGGGCGCGGGCGACGTGATCCTCTACACCGAGCAGGACTTCGAGGCCGAGGTGCGGCGGGTCACGGACGGCGCCGGCGTGCAGGTGGTCTACGACTCGGTGGGGCGCACGACCTTCGAGCGGAGCCTGCGCTGCCTCGCGCCGCGCGGGATGATGGTGCTGTACGGCCAGTCGAGCGGGCCGGTCGGGTCCTTCGATCCGCAGTTGCTCAACCAGCGCGGCTCGATCTTCCTCACGCGGCCCATGCTGGGGCACTACGTCGCCACGCGCACCGAGCTGCTCGAGCGCGCGAACGAGGTGCTGGGCTGGGTGCGCGACGGCACGCTGCGGCTGCGCATCGGGCGGGAGTTCCCGCTCGCGCAGGCGGCCGAGGCACACCGCCAGCTGCAGGCGCGCGCGACCACGGGGAAGCTGCTGCTGATCCCGGGGGCCTAGCCAGCGGCGCGCCGGAGCCGACCGGTCGAGCGCCGGGGAGGACCTCGTCGCCCCCTACTCGTACCGCAGCGCCTCGATCGGATCGAGCGACGCCGCCCGTCGCGCGGGCCAGACGCCGAAGAGGATGCCCACCGCGGCCGAGAACGCGAAGGCGAGCAGCACCGAGGACGGGCCCACCGCCGTGTTCCAGTGGAACACGGTGCGCAGCAGGATCGCCCCGCCCCCGCCCAGCGCGATCCCGACGATCCCGCCCAGCATGCAGAGCACGACCGCCTCGATCAGGAACTGGAGGAGGATGTTGACCTGCGTCGCCCCGAGCGCCTTGCGCACGCCGATCTCACGCGTCCGCTCGGTCACCGACACGAGCATGATGTTCATGATGCCGATGCCCCCCACCAGCAGGCTCACCGCGGCGATGCCGGCGAGCAGCAGCGAGAAGACCTGCGTCGTCTCGCCGAGCGTGTTGAGGAAGTCCGCCTGGCTGCGGATGTGGAAATCGTCCGGCTTCCCCGCCTGCAGGCGGTGTTCGCGGCGCAGGATCCTGGTGACCTCCGCCATCGCCAGCGTGACCTGGCCCTCGCTCGCGGCCAGGACGCTGATGCTCCGCAGGCGGTTGACCCCCATGAGCCGGTAGCGCGCGGTCTGGATCGGCACCAGGACGCGGTCGTCCGGATTTCCGAAGCCGCCGCTCTGGCCCTTCGACTCGAGCACGCCGACCACCTCGAACTGGATGGTCCCGATCCGGACGGACTCGCCGATGATCGCCTCCGGCGACGAGACGCCGAGGTCGGAGAGGACCTGCGAGCCGACCACGGCGTAGCGCCGCCGCGCGTCGTCGTCGGCTGCCATGAACATCCGCCCCGCGGCCAGCGCGTAGCGCCGGACCTCGAGATAGTTGGCCGTCGTGCCGACGATGTTGGTGTTGGTGTTGCGGTTCTCGTAGCGCACCTGGAGCTGCCGCGACATCTCGGGCTGGACCGCCGCCACGGCCGTGGCGCGCTGCTCGATGGCCTTCGCGTCTTCCAGCGTGAGCTCCGCCCGGTCGGCCGACGACGCGATGCGCCCCGGACCGAACGCCGCCCCGGCCTCCACGTCCACCAGCGTGGTGCCCAGCGCCGCGATGCGCGCCTGCACCGAGTCCCGCGCACCCTGTCCCAGCGCCACCATGGCGATCACCGCGGCGACCCCGATGACGATCCCCAGCATGGTGAGGAAGGAACGCAGCTTGTTGGCGCCGAGCGCCTCGAGGGCGACGCGCAGGACCTCGCCGAACAGCATGGCCTTACCTCCCCGCCCCGGTGCGGGACGCGCCGGAAGAACTGGAGCTGCCGGTCCGGCTGCTGGACGAGCTGGAGCCGCCGGTGAGTCCGGCGCCGGCGCGCTCACGGATGCGGCTCGTCATCTGGTTCCGCTGCTGCTGGGCCTCGAAGACGCCCAGCATCACCACCTGGTCACCCTCCTCGAGTCCCCGCACGACCTCCGCGTAGTCGTAGTCGCTGAGGCCGGTCTGCACGACGCGGGCCGCCAGGCCGGTCGCGGTCTTCACGACCACGACCTTCATGCCGGAGCCGCTCGCGGCGCCCGTGCCGCTCCCCGCCCCGGAACCGCCGGCGCCTGCGGCAGGCGTGCCCGGCGCACCGCCCGCGCTCACGCCCGCTGCAGCCATGCGCTCGCGCATGCGGGCCAGTTGCTCGGGGTCCATGTCGCCGGAGGCCATGCGCGCGCGCATCCGGGCGACGCGCTCGGGCGTCATGCCCTCCCCGGCGGGGCCGGTCCCGCGGCTCCACGACCGGCGGGATGCCACGCTGTCGCCGGCGGCCCGTGCGGACCGGGGGCGAACGCTGTCCCCCTGCGCTCGCGATGCCGCAGCCGCGCCCGTGGCGCCGCCGCGCATCTGCGCGCGCAGCGAGTCCACGTCGATCCCCAACGCGGAGGCGAGCGGCGTGATCTCGCGCAGGCTCCGCAGCGCGTCGAGCGGCGCCGCCAGCACGTTGCGGCGCTGGTCCACGGTCATCGTGACCTCGCCGTTCATGCCCGGCAGCAGCAGCCGCTCGTCGTTCGAGATCGAGATGAGCACCGGGAACATCGTCACCGACTGCTGCACCACCGCCTGGGGCTCGATCTTCTCGACCACGCCGTGGAAGGATCGCTGCGGATAGGCGTCCACCACCACGGCCACGTTCTGGCCCTCGTGGACCTTGCCGATGTCGGTCTCCACGACCAGCGCCCGCATGCGGATGCGGCTGAGGTCGGCCATCTGCAGCAGCGTGGTGCCGCCCGTGACCGAGGAGGTCGCGGACGAGATCACCTGCCCGACCGAGACCGGCTTCTCGAGGACGGTCCCCGCGATCGGGGCGCGCACGGTCGCGTCCTCGAGCCGCTGCCGGGCCAGGTCGAGGTTGGTCCGGGCCGCCACCAGCGCGGACTTCGCGTTGGCCTCGTCGAGCGTCGAGGTCTCGTGTTCGGTGGCGGTGATGACCTGCGCCGCGAACAGCTCGTCGGCGCGCTGGCGCTGGTTGGCCGAGACCCGTGCGCGCGCCTCGGCGGCGACCAGGGCCGCCTGCGACTGGTCGAACGCGTTCTGCACGTCCCGCGGATCCACCTGGACCAGAAGGTCGCCGGGCTGCACCACCGAGCCGATCTCCACCGGCATGCGGACGATCTGTCCCGAGGCCTTCGACTTGACCTCCACGAGGTTGATCGGCTCCACCGTGCCCGTGGCCTCGACCGTGACGGCGATGTCGCGCCGCTCGACCGCCTCGGTGGTCACGGAGGCGCCCGCCGAGGATCGTTTCGGGAGGAACCTCACGATCACGACCGCGGCGATCGCCACGGCGACGAGGACCAGTGCGACGATGCGTGCACGGCTTCCTGATGCCCACGGGCGATTCACGTCGTTCCCCTTTCCTTCACGCCCGGCCTCGCGCCGGGCGGCTCCGTCGGTTCGACTACAGGTCACGGCCCGCGAGGGCCTCGATCTGGGCGCGCGCGATGCGCTGGTCGTAGCGGGCGCGGATGAGGGCCGCCCGCGCGTCGTCGAGCTGGGTCTGAGAGGTCAGCAGGTCCAGCAGCGTGCTCTCCCCGATGGCATAGCGCTGCTGCTGGACGCGCAGATCCTCCTCCGCCGCGCCCACCGATTCGGCCTGCAACTGCACGCGTTCCCCGGCCGTCCGCAGCACGCCGAGATAGCGGGTCAGGCTCTCGCGCGCGGTGAGCCGGGCGTCGCGCAGCGCGGCCTCGGCGTTGTCCAGCGCGACGCCGCGCTGCACCACCTGCTGCTCGCGGGCGAACTGGTTGAACAACGGCAACGAGAGCGAGAAGCGCAACGTGCCGTTGTACGACAGGTCGTCCGCGCCGAACACCGGGTCGGTGCCGCTGCCGCTCCCGCCCCGGCTGTAGGAGGCGCTCACCGAGGGCAGGTAGGCGGTCCAGGCCGCCGCGCGCGCCGCCCGCGCGGCGTCCCGCTGCGCGATGGCCTGCCGCACGGCGGGGCCGTCGTCCACCAGCCGGGACAGCTCCCCCTCACCGAGGACCGCCGCGACCGCCGCGATGCCGTCGTCCGCCGCGGCCGTGATGCGGTCCGGCATGCCCACCGCGCGCGTCAGGGACGCCTCCGCCGAAGCGAGGTCGGCACCGGCCTGCGACAGCGCCAGCCGGGCGTTGCGCAGCGCGATCTCCGAGCGCAGGGAGTCGGACTTGGTCGCGCGCGCCGCGCGCACCCGGAGCACGGCCGCCTTCAACTGCTGCTCCGCCTGCCCCTCCTGGGCCCGGGCCGCGGCCTGCGACTCGCGGGCCGCCAGCACGTTGAAGTACTGCTGCTTCACGTCGAGGTCCACCACGTAGCGGAGCGTGACCTCGCTCGCGCGGGCGGAGGCGAGCGTGGCGCGCGCCTGGCGCAGGTCGAAGAGACGCTGCCCGCCGGCGAACAGCTCCAGGCTCGTACCGAAGCTGCTGCTGTACGACCAGGGCGTGCTGGGCAGCGTGACCACGGTGCCGTTCTCGATGCGCGTCCGGCCCGCGTCCCCGCTGTACTGGCGGGTCGTCCCCGCCGAGACCGTGAGACCCGGCAGGAAGGCGCCCCAGGCCGCCCGGACGCCCGCCCGCCCGTTGCGGAGCTGCCCCGCCGCCTGGACGATCTCCGGGGCGTTCTGCCGGGCGAACGCCAGCGCCTCGTCGAGCGTGACCGCGCGCGGTGCGGCACCGTCCGGAGCGGACACGGACTGCGCAACCGCGGCGCGCGAGCCCGAGACCAGCGACGCGCACAGCAGGACCACCAGGAGCCGGGTCATGGCTGGACCTTTCGCGCCGCGTCCCCGGCCAGCAGGCGCCCGGTGGCTTCGTCGGACTCGATCCTGCCGTCTCTCAGCACGACGCGCCGGTGCGCGTGCCGGGCGATGTCCGCCTCGTGCGTCACGACCAGGATCGTCTGGCCCTCGGCGTGCAGCTCGTCGAACAGTGCCATCACTTCCTCCCCCGTCCGGGTATCGAGGTTGCCGGTCGGCTCGTCCGCCAGCAGGAGCGCGGGCTCGGTCACGAGCGCCCGCGCGATCGCGACCCGCTGGCGCTGGCCGCCCGAGAGCTCGTTCGGCCGGTGGTGCATGCGGTCCGCCAGTCCCACACGCCCGAGAGCTGCGGTCGCGCGCTGCCGCCGCTCGGCGGCGCGCACGCCCCCGTACACCAGCGGCAACTCGACGTTGCGCAGGGCGGTCGCCCGCGCCAGCAGGTTGAAGGTCTGGAACACGAACCCGATCTCGCGGTTGCGCGTGTGCGCGAGCTGCGCGTCGGTCATGTGCGAGACCCGCAGGCCGTGCAGCCAGTAGTCCCCGCGGCTCGGGGACTCCAGGCAGCCGAGGATGTTCATGAGCGTGGACTTCCCCGAGCCCGAGGGCCCCATGATGGCGACGTACTCGTTGCGCTCGACCGCGAGGCTGACCTCGCGCAGCGCGTGCACGGTCTCGCTGCCCATCGCGTAGTCGCGGCCCAGCCCTTCCACCCGCAGCACGGGGCCGGACGCCGCTCCCACCGCGCCCGGGACGCTCGGTCCGTTCATCAGTCGGCCACCCTCCGGTACGCGCGCTTGAACTCGCGGGCCGGCAGGTCCCCGGAGGACTCGATCTTCGTATGGATCACGAGCAGAGCCCCCTTGTCCTCGATGCTGATGGTCTCGGTCATCTTCCCCCCGGCCGGCCCCTCGCGCTCGACCATCAGTTTCTTCCCCGTCCACGCCCCACTCAGCACCTGCGCGCCCGGGGCGTGGGCCTGCTTGTCCTCGGCGCCCGCGAGCGTCGTGATCTCCTGCAGCACCTTCCCGGTAGAGTCCTCGAAGCTCACGATGGTTTCGGTCATCGTGACGTGCATCAGGTCCGGCAGACGCCCCGGCCGCTCCGCGCCGCCGGGACCGCCGCCGCGCGGTCCGCGATCCGCGTCGCCGCCAGAGCCCCGGGGGGGCCGGCCTCCGCCACCCATACCACCGGGGCCGCCCATGCCACCAGGGCCGCCCATGCCACCAGGGCCGCCCATGCCACCGGGACCACCCATGCCACCGCGCATCCCACGCCCTGTTGGGCCACCCTCGGGTCGCTGCATCGTGCCGCTGCGCTTCGGATCGAGTTGCCACGTTCCGGTCAGGTCCAGAGCCTGCTTCCCGCCGGCCGTCATGGTCACCGCGTGGACCGTGTCAGCGACGTCAGCCACGTCAGCCACGTCAGCCACGTCGGCCGCGCCGGCCGCGCCGGCGAGCGCGACGCTCGCGATCAGCGCGAGTCCGGTCACTCTGCGACGGATCATCCTGAGCCTCCTGGTTAAGGCGGGCGCGGACCCTGGAGGGGATCACCGTTCCGCGCGTCACCCATAACGTACGCGGTCCGTGTGGCAGAGATGTGACGACGAAGCGGCAAATTCGGGCGACCTGTCAGGGTTTCGTCCGCCCGGCCGGGCTCGTCCGGTGCGGCGCGCCACCGCACCCGAGCCACGAAGGACCACGGGCCTGCCACAACTCTGCCACATCGGTCGGATAAGGTAGAGTCGTGATGCGGGGCGTGCCCCCTGGTCGTGGACCCTGGAGCCTCACGTGAGCCAGACGATCCTGGTGGTCGAGGACGATGCGCGCATCGCCGACGTCATCGCCAAGAACCTCGAGGCCGTGGGCTTCGAGTGTCACCAGTCGCCAGATGGCGGCCGGGCACTCGCCGACTTCGCGCGCCTCAAGCCCGCACTCGTCGTGCTGGACCTCGGCCTGCCGGGCCTCGACGGGCTCGAGGTCACGCGCCGCCTGCGCCGCGACAGCGACGTGCCCATCCTCGTCGTGACCGCGCGCACGAGCGAGAGCGACAAGCTCCTCGGACTCGAGATCGGCGCCGACGACTACATCACCAAGCCCTTCAGCACCGCCGAGTTGGTGGCGCGGGTGCGCGCGCTGCTGCGGCGCTCGGGCGGCACGCTCACCGAGCGCGTGACCGAGACCGCCGGGCTGCGCATCGACCCGGGCCGCCGCACGGTGGAGCGCGACGGCCAGCCGGTGCCCCTCACGACGCTGGAGTTCGACCTGCTCCACTTCCTCGCCACACGGCCGGGACGCGTCTTCAGCCGCGAGGCGCTCATGGAGCACGTCTGGGGCAGCGACCGCGTCGTGGATGGCCGCTCCATCGACAGCCTGGTGAGCCGGGTGCGGCGCAAGCTGGAGACCGATCCGTCCAGGCCGCGCTACGTGCAGACCGTGTGGGGCGCGGGCTACCGCTTCACGGAGCCGGCGTCGTGAGCCGCCGCCCGCGGGGCCGCAGCCTGTTCTGGACCATCTCGGGCCTGTTCCTGCTCGCGGTCGTGCTCGGCACGCTGCTCCAGGCGCTCCTGGCGGTCGCGGTCCTGCGGCCGCTCGAGGAGCGGGATTCCCGGGCCCGCGCCGAGGTCGTCGTCGCGAACATCGCCGCCGAGATCGCCACGGCACCGCTTCCCCCGGGCGCCGGAGAACTCGAGGCCCTGCTCGCCAGACACCGGGGGAATCTCGGCCCTCATCCCCCTTCGATCGTCTACCGGGCGACCGACGGACACACGGTCAGCAATCCCCGTAACCGCCAGCACATCTTCGAGCGCCTGCTCGCCGGCGAATCGCTGCCGGCCCCCCCGGAGGGGGAGGGCCGCGGCGGCGGCGCTCCGCCACGACTCGACATCCTCGCGCGGCGGCCGGTCCTGCACGGCGGGGAGCGGCTGGGCGAGGTGCTCGTGATCCGCCCGATGCGGCCACGCGAAGGCCGCATCCCCTTCGAGTTGCGGACCGTGCTGCTGTTCCTGCCCATCGCTCTGATCGCATCCATCGTCGTCGGCTTCCTGCTCGTGCGCATCCTGGTGCGGCGGCTGCGGGCGATCGAGATCCTGGCGGCGCGCGTGGCGGAAGGCGACCTCACGGTGCGCATCGGGGATCCCAGTGGTGACGAGATCGGCCGTCTGGCGGGGCGGCTCGATCGCATGACCGAGCGCCTCCTCGACGCGCGCACGCGCATCGAGGAGAACGAGCAGCAGCGCCGCCAGTTGTTCGCCGACATCACCCATGAGCTGGCCACGCCGCTGACCTCGATCCGCGGCTACGCCGAGACGCTGCTCGACCCCGGCGTGGCGGTCTCCGAGGAGGAGCGCGCCCGCTACGTGCGCGGCGTGCTCGAGGAGTCACGGCGGCTCGACCGCCTCATTCGCGATCTGTTCGAGCTGACGCGTCTCGAGGCCGGCGCCTCGGCGCTCACGCTCGAGTCGCTCGACTGGGCCGCGCTGTGCCGCAACACGGTGGAGCGCTTCGAGCCGCGTTTCCGCGACGCCGGACTGCGCCTGGAGTGGCGCGGGTCTCCCTCGCCGGCCTGGATCGAGGCCGACGGACATCGGATGGAGCAGGTGCTGGAGAACCTGCTGGCCAACGCGCTGCGCTACGTGCCCTCGGGCGGCACGGTCGAGCTCGCGCTCGCGGGCGTGCAGGGACGTGACGACCGCTTCCGCCTCACGGTGAGCGACGACGGCCCGGGGCTCTCGCCCGACGACCTGTCGCACGCCTTCGAGCGGTTCTATCGCGCCGCGGGCGCCCGGGGAGCCGGCGCGGCCCGTGATGGCGGCGGCTCGGGCCTCGGGCTGGCGATCGTGCGCGAGATCGTCGAGCGGCACGGCGGCGCCGTCAGCGCGGAGACGCGCGCGCCGCACGGGCTCGCGATCGTCATCGAGTTGCCGGCGCGGAGCTGAGGCGTTCCGGCGCGAGGCCGCCGCCGCTCAGCCCGCTGCGGGATCGTCCGGCGCTCTGCGGGTGAACGTCCTGCGAACGCCGGGGACTCGACGGCCGGTCATGCCGCGCGAGAATCGCGCGGGCCACGACGCGCGACCCGCCGGCGGATCCTTGGAGAGCGGAGCGTCGCAAGGTTTCCCCTTGACGGATGGAGGCCCCTGGACGAACATTATAAGTGGCGCCACGATGCAGCGAGGTCGCGGCGCGAATTCACCCCACGCATGAAGTGGGGCAAGGCCGGAAACGGACCCCTTTGCGGATCCCACGGCCATCACTGCGAACGACGCCGGTTGAGCGCCACCCCGGGACACGGGTCGATCCGAGAGTCCCCGAGCGACGAGCGATCGGCGTCGAGTCTTGTGAACGCGCCGCCTCCGGCGGCCGCACCCACGCGCTACAGCCCCAGTTCGCCCTTGATGCCGCGCAGCGCCTCGAGCGTGGCGGCGATGTGCGGGTCGAGTTCCACGCCCAGTTCGGCCGCGCCGTTCACGATGTCCTCGCGGCTCACGTTCCGGGCGAAGTCGGCGCGCTTCATCTTCTTCCTCACTCCCGCCACCTCGACCTCGTCCAGCGACTTGTGGGGCATGATCAACGCGCAGGCCACCAGGAAGCCGCACAGCTCGTCGCAGGCATAGAGCACCCTGGCCATCGGCGTTTCGCGCGGGACTCCGGTGTGCGTCGCGTGCCCGAGCACGGCCTGGCAGATGTCCGCCGGCCAGCCCAGGCCCCGCAGCACCCTCACGCCCTCGGCCGGATGGCGCGCGGCATCGGGGTGACGCTCCCAGTCGAAGTCGTGGATGAGGCCGGCCAGGCCCCAGCGTTCCTCGTCGGCACCCAGCAGCCGCGCGTGATGGCGCATCGCGGCCTCGACCGCGTAGCAGTGCTTGCGCAGATTCGGATTCTGGATCCACTCGTGCAGCAGCGCGAGCGCCTGCTCGCGGGTCGGGAGGGCGGGGTCGTTCATGGTGCGGTCCTCACGAAGAAGGCCGCGCGCCGGACCGCCGTCCGTTCGAGGTCACCGGGAGAACCCGCTCACTTGTCCTTGAAGAACGCGCGGTTCTTCTCGATGTAGTCCAGCCACTTCTCGGGCACCGAGGCGTCCGGGAAGATGGCCTGCACCGGGCAAGCCGCCTCGCACGCCTGGCAGTCGATGCACTCATCGGGGTGGATGTAGTACTGGTCCTCGCCCTCGTAGATGCAGTTCACGGGGCAGACTTCCACGCAGGACTTGTCCTTCACCCCGATGCAGGGCTCTGCGATGACGAACGGCATGCGCTCCTCCGGCCCAGCTCCACCTTCGGCGGGCGTCCCTGTCGGGGTCCGCGACCGCGGCAGGTTACGCGCGCCGCGGACGCGATCCGCACCGCCCGGAAACTCCGCTGGAAGGTGGGCGGCAGTCTAGGGCCGGCCTCCGGAGGGCGCAAGCGCGAGCCGACGACGGGGCCCGACCGCGGCGCGCGGGCCGCACCGCTCCCGTCGACGGTTCGGCCGCGTCCGGCGCGACTTCCCTGCGTGCGGAATCGGCGGCGCCTCGCGCACCCCTTTCTGCGGCAGAATGCGGCTCGTGCGCCGGCGCGAATCCGCTGCGCGCCGTGCGGACGTCCACGTGTGCAGCGGTGGCGAATGGCCCGCAGCCCCGGCGCGGGCGACGCGGGACCCAGCGCCCACAGAGGACCGAAGAAGGCACCGGGAAGAGCGAACATGGCGACCGACATCGCGGCAATCCTGCGGAACCTCGAATCCTGCTACGACTTTGCAGACAAGTCGGTGATCCACGTGGGCGCCGGCGGCGGACAGTTCGTTGGCTACGCCGTCCGGGCACGCAAGGTGCTCGGGGTGGATCCCGACGCCGCCGCGGTGGAGCGGCTGAAGCTCGCCATCCGCGAGCAGGGCCTGGAGAGTCGCTTCAGCGCGCTGCGGGGCGACATCCTGACGGTCGCCGAACGCGCGGATGTGGTCTTCTTCGAGTTCTGCCTCCACGAGATCGTGGACCCGCGCGCGGCACTGCGGCACGCTCGCACGCTGGCGCCCGAGATCCTCATCGTGGACCCGGCGGCGGATTCACGCTGGGCCTGGCATCTGTGCGAGACGGAGAAGGCCCACCGCGGCTGGGCGGCCGTCGAGCGATACGCGCTCACGCTCGACCGGACCTTCCCGGGCGTGCAGCGCTTCCACGACCACGCGGAGCTGCTGGCGAAGGTGCAGGTGCTGGGCGAGTGCGTGATCCGCCGCGCCCAGGAGTTCGCGGGCCAGCGGGATTTCACGATCGACATGCCGTACCGTGTGGCGCTGCTGTCCCGCTGAACCAGGCTCGAGCGCCCTCACGACCACGACGGGACAGCGCCCCTTGCCGATGGTGACCTCCCACGGGCAGGCGGTGACGCGGGCCCCGGCGGCCCGGGGACCTGCGTCCGGCGCCTCCACCCGTGCGCCCGGCTTGCGGTTCGCGAGCTCTCCGGGCTAGGTTCGAAGCTCGTCACGTTCCCAACCCCGAGGTGCCCCATGCCCGCTCCAGCCCGTCGCGTTCTCCGTGCCGCCACCCTGGCGGCGGCCTTCTCCCTCGGCGCCGGGTTCATCGCGCAACCCGCCGCCGGATCGTCCAGCGTCGCGCCGACGGCCGAGCGGCCGCCCTGGCTGGCCACCTCGGCCACGTCGCTCGAGCAGACTCTGGTGGCCAGGCATGGCGAGGCCGAGCGTGACCGCATCACCACCGGGCTGGCGCAGGTGGCCGACTACTGGCGCGCCGAGGACGGCACCGCCGAGGACTTCGCCACCTTCGTGGAGACCTATTTCGCGCCTGCGGGCCCGCAGTTGGACGCCCTCTTCGCGCGCCTGGAATCCTCGCTCGAGAGCATGGACGGGCACGTGCTCGAGATCTCGCGCGACTGGCGGAGCCAGTCCGAGCTGGATCTGGGGCCGGCCTACGCCTTCGACGAGCTGATGGCCGCCTACGCCCCGGGGGCGCACTTCCTGGAGGACAGCTACCGGAACAAGCTGGCCTTCGTCGTGCTCCTGAACTTCCCCCTGAGCACGCTCGAGCAGCGCCAGACCGAGGGCGCGGCCTGGACGCGCCGGCAGTGGGCCGAAGCGAGACTCGCGGACCGCTTCGCCAAGCGCATCCCCGCCGAGGTGAACCAGGCCTACGCGGAGGCGAGCGCCGAGGCCGAGACGTACATCGCGGGCTACAACCTGTGGGCGCATCACCTGCTCGACACCAGGGACCAGCGCCCGTTCGCAGCCGGCAAGCGGCTGCTCAGCCACTGGAACCTGCGGGACGAGCTGAAGGCCCACTACGCCCGCGGCAAGGCGGGTCTCGACGCACAGCGGACCATGGCCCGGGCCATGGAGCGCATCGTCGATCAGACCATCCCCGCCTGCGTCATCGACAACCCGTTCGTGGACTGGAATCCCTTCACCAACGAGGTGAGCCCCGCGGCCGTGAAGGACAGCGACCGCCCCGTCCCCGCGGATCTGAAGATCACCAGCGCTCCCGAGCCCGGCCGCCGCTACGAGGTGCTCCTGAAGTGCTTCCAGGCCGTGAAGCGCCAGGATCCCTACAGCCCCCGCACGCCCACCCACATCGCCCGCAGCTTCGAGGAGAGTCGCCAGCTCCCCGAGGCCCGCGTGAAGAAGATGCTCGAGGACATCTGCGGGAGTCCCCGGGTGAAGGACGTGGCGCGTCTCATCGAGAAGCGTCTCGGCCGCAAGCTCGAGCCCTTCGACATCTGGTACAACGGCCTGCGCCCCGCCAGCAGCGTGAGCGAGGCGGAACTGGACGCCATCACCCGCCAGCGCTACCCGACCCCCGCGGCCTTCGACCAGGATCTGCCCAACATCCTCAAGCGGCTCGGCTTCAGCGAGGAGCGCGCCGCCTTCCTGTCCTCCAAGATCGACGTCGATCCCGCGCGCGGCTCCGGTCACGCGGCCGGCGCGGCCCGCCGCGACGACAACGCCCGACTGCGCACCCGCGTGGGCAGGGAGGGCATGGACTACAAGGGCTTCAACATCGCCGTCCACGAGCTGGGCCACAACGTGGAGCAGGTCTTCGGCCTGAATCGGGTGGACCACACGCTGCTGCAGGGCGTGCCCAACACCGCGTTCACGGAGGCCGTGGCCTACACCTTCCAGAACCGCGACCTGGAGATCCTCGGCGTGCCACGCAGGGCGGCGGACGCCCGGACCCAGGCCCTGAAGACGCTGGGCGAGTTCTGGCAGACCTACGAGATCTCCGGCGTGTCCCTGGTGGACATGGCCATCTGGCACTGGATGTACGACCACCCCGACGCCTCACCGGTCGAACTGAAGGCGGCCACCCTGCAGATCTCCAAGGACGTGTGGAACGCCTACTTCGCCCCCGTCTTCGGCCGGAAGGACTGCACCCTCCTGGCCGTCTACAGCCACATCGTCCACTCGTTCCTCTACCTGCCCGACTACGCCGTCGGACACCTGATCGGCGTCCAGGTGGAGGCACAGATCGCGAAGAGCGGTGACGTGGCCGGCGAGGTGGAGCGCATGTGCCGCATCGGCAACGTCGCCCCGGACCTCTGGATGACGCAGGCCACCGGGAGCCCCGTGGGCCCCGAGGCCCTGCTGGCGGCGACGGCCGAGGCGCTGAAGCAGGTCGGGAAGTAACGCGCGCGGATCGAGCGGAGGTGCGAGGCCGGCCCACGGCCTTCGCACCCCGCCCGGCCCGGACCGCGAAGGTCGCATGCTCACCTACCTGATCCTCGGGATGACCTACGCCTTCGCAGCGGCCGTGCAGCCCGGCCCGCTGCAGGCGTACATCGTCTCGCAGACCCTGAGCCACGGCTGGCGCCGCGCGCTGCCGGCCGCGTTCTCGCCGCTCCTGAGCGACGGGCCCATCATCGTCCTCGTGCTGCTGGTCCTCACCCGTCTGCCGGCCGGGTTGATCCTCGGGCTGCGCCTCGCGGGCGGCATCCTCCTGCTGCTCTTCGCCTTCCTCGCGGCACGGACGTGGCGGTTCTACGAAGCCGACAGGGCCGCGCCTGCGGACGTCCAGCCGCGGAGCCTGCTGGGGGCGACCGCGGTCAACCTGATGAGCCCGGGGCCGTACCTGGGCTGGAGCCTGGTGATGGGTCCGCTGCTGCTGAAGGGCTGGCGCGAGGCGCCGGCGAACGGCATCGCGATGCTCGCCGGCTTCTACGGAGTGATGGTCCTGAGCATGGCCGTCATCATCGTGCTCGCCGGCGCCGCGCGAGGCCTGGGCCCACGCGCGAACCGCGCCATGATCGGCCTCTCCGCGCTGGCGCTCGCCGGGCTGGGTGTGTGGCAATTGTGGTCGTGGGCCGTGGCGCTTCCGCCCGCGTGACGCCGGAGCGGCCTCTCGGCCCCGGGCGCCCTCCCGGCCTCCGACCCGGTGGACCTTTCCCCGCGGGCTGCTAGAATCCCGCGGCTCGACCACCCTTCAGCCCGGAGTCCAACGTGTCCCGAATCCACGACGTCGTCATCATCGGCTCGGGCCCGGCCGGCTACACGGCCGCCATCTACGCCGCCCGCGCCAATCTGCAGCCGCTCATGCTCGTCGGGCCGCAGCCCGGCGGCCAGCTCACGATCACCACCGAGGTCGAGAACTACCCGGGCTTCCCCGAGGGCATCCAGGGGCCGGAACTGATGCAGAAGATGCGCGAGCAGGCGGCGCGCTTCGGCACCGAGATCGTCGAGGCCACGGTCGAGAGCGTGGACTTCGCGCAGCGCCCCTTCACGATCCGCACCGGCCAGGACGAGTACCGGGCGAGGACGGTCATCGTCTCGACCGGCGCCTCGGCCCGCCTGCTGGGGATCCCGACCGAGAAGAAGTTCTTCGGCTTCGGCGTCTCGGCCTGCGCCACCTGTGATGGCTTCTTCTTCAAGGGCAGGCGCGTCATGGTCGTGGGCGGCGGCGACACGGCGCTGGAAGAGGCCAACTACCTGACGCGCTTCTGCAGCGAGGTGCTGATCGTGCACCGGCGCGACCAGATGCGGGCATCCAAGATCATGCAGGAGCGCTCGCTCGCGAACCCGAAGATCCGCTTCCTCCTGAACTCGACGGTGGAGGAGGTCCTGGGCCAGGAGGGGCCGCTGAAGGTGACGGGCGTGAAGCTGCGCGACCCGAGGACGGGCGCCGTCAGCGAACACCCGATCGACGGCATCTTCGTGGCCATCGGGCACCAGCCCAACACGGCGTTCCTGAAGGGCCAGCTCGCCATCGACGAGAAGGACTACGTGATCGTGGAGCCGGGCTCGTCGCGCACGAACGTGCCCGGCGTCTTCGCGGCGGGCGACGTGGCCGACCCGGTCTATCGCCAGGCCGTGTGGGCCGCAGGCAGCGGCTGCCAGGCGGCGATCGACGCGGAGCGCTGGCTCGAAGCGCAGGCGCACGGCGGCTGACGCTGGCCCGGGAGAGCGACATGGAGCGCGAGGCCCTCGAGTTCGACGTGCAGTTCGTGGGCGCGGGCCCGGCGGGACTCGCGGGAGCCATCCATCTCGCGAACCTGATCGAGCGCCACGACGCGAGCGTGGCCGCGGGCGCCCCGGGCGAGCCGCTCGGCGAGATCACCATCGCCGTGCTCGAGAAGGGGAAGGCCGTGGGCGCCCACGGCATCTCGGGCGCGGTGCTCGACCCGCGCGCGCTGAACGAGTTGATGCCCGACTGGCGCGCGAAGGGCTGCCCCGTCGCCGGCGAGGTGACCGGGGACGACGTCTACTTCCTGTGGGACACCGGGCAGTTCCGGCTGCCGATCCTGCCGCCCATCCTCCAGAACCACGGCAACTCGATCGTCTCGCTCGGCCGCCTGGTCGAGTGGCTGGCCGGCATCGCCGAGGAGAAGGGCGTGCTGGTCGTGACCGAGACCGCCGCCGCGCAGCCGCTGATCGAGAACGGCCGGCTTGCGGGCGTGCGCACGGGCGACAAGGGCGTGGACAGGGCGGGCGCGCAGAAACCCAACTACCAGCCCGGCGCCGATTGCAGGGCGAAGGCGACGGTGCTGTGCGAGGGCCCGCGCGGCACGCTTGCGAAATCGCTCGAAGCCACGCTGGGCCTGACCGTGGGCCGGAACGCACAGGTCTACTCGACGGGCGTGAAGGAGGTCTGGGAGGTTCCCGCGGGACGCGCGCAGATGGGGCGCGTGATCCACACCATGGGCTGGCCCCTTCCCGACGACACCTTCGGCGGCGGCTTCGTCTACGGCATGGACGAGTCGCACTGGGCGCTCGGGCTCGTCACCGGGCTCGACTCGCCCGACCCCGCGAACGACCCGCACGGCAACTTCCAGCGCTGGAAGACGCACCCGCTGCTGCGCCCGCTGCTCGCAGGCGGCAAGCCCGTCGCTTACGGCGCCAAGGCCATCCCCGAGGGCGGCTGGTGGGCCATGCCGGGACTCGCGGCCGACGGCCTGCTCCTCGCCGGCGACTCGGGCGGGTTCCTCAACGGCGCGCGCCTGAAGGGCATCCACCTCGCCATCAAGTCGGGCATGCTCGCCGCCGAGACCCTGTTCGAGTGCCTGCTGGCGAAGGACTTCTCGAAGGAGCGCCTGGCGAAGTACGAGGAGCGGGTCCGGCACTCCTGGGCCGCGGACGAGCTGAGGAGCGTGCGCAACTTCCACCAGGGCTTCGCGGGCGGACTCTACACCGGCATGGTGAGCGCCGGCATCCAGATGATGCTGGGCGGACGCGACCTGTTCGGCGACCGGCTCAAGAGCGGGCCGGGACACGAGCACATGCGCAGACTGCGCGAGCGCCACCCGGGCGGCAAGCCCGCGTCGCAGAAGTTCGATGGCGCGCTCACCTTCGACAAGCTGGCGGACGTGTACCTCTCGGGCACGAAGCACGACGAGGACCAGCCGGTGCATCTGATCGTGACCGACCCGGCCGTGTGCGCCACGAAGTGCCGCGAGGAATACGGCAATCCCTGCCAGCATTTCTGCCCGGCGAGCGTCTACGAGCTGGTGCCGGACGAGTCGAAGCCCGATGCCCTGCGGCTGCAGATCAACGCCTCGAACTGCGTGCACTGCAAGACCTGCGACATCGCCGACCCGTACCAGGTCATCACCTGGGTCCCGCCCGAGGGCGGCGACGGCCCGGACTACAAGGACCTGTAGCCGGGGCCCCGCGGCGGGTGTAGCCTCCTTGGGCCGCCGGTCCCCCGTCCCACGCGCCCCCCCGAAGGAGACCCCATGAGCCCCGCCGCGCGCCGCTGGCTCTTCTGGACGCCCCGCGTCCTTGGCATCGCGTTCGTCCTGTTGATCAGTGCTTTCGCGATGGACGTCTTCAACGGGCACTACGGCCTGGCGCAATTGCTCGTCGCCCTGGGCATGCACCTCATCCCCGCGGGTCTCGTCCTGGCCGCCCTGGTCGTGGCATGGAGGTGGGAGTGGGTCGGCGCCGTGCTGTTCTTCGGCCTCGGCGTGGCCTACATCGTGACGATGCGGGGACGCTTCGAGTGGTCCACCTACGCGCTCATCGCCGGACCGGCTTTCTTGATGGGCTTGCTCTTCCTGCTCAACTGGCGTCACCGGGCTGAGCTGCGCCGCCGCACCTGAGCGGAGCGCCCCGCTCCGGGTATACAATGGCGCGGTCGGCCTCCAGCGAGTCCAGCCGCACGCGCCGCAGTCAGCCACGAGGAGACTTCATGCGCATCCGTTCCTGGAGCATCCCCGCGCTCACCCTGCTCGCACTGGGCCAGTTTTCGTGCGCGACGATCGGGCTGATGCCGCTGCCGGATGCCATGCCCGCGGCGCGCGCGGGGCTGTCCCCCGAGTACCGGCTCTTCTACGACGCGCTCGGGGACTACGGGGACTGGCCCCTCATCGAGCCCTTCGGCTACGTCTTCCGTCCCTATGTGAGCGTGACCGGCTGGCGCCCCTACCAGTACGGCTACTGGGCCCCGAGCGACGTGTATGGCTGGGTGTGGATCTCCGCCGAGCCCTTCGGCTGGGCGACCTACCACTATGGCGACTGGCTCTACGATCGCTACCAGGGCTGGGTCTGGGTCCCCGGCCTCGACTGGGGGCCGGCCTGGGTCTCGTGGGAGCAGACTCCCGACTACATCGGCTGGGCTCCGCTGTTCCCGGCCGGCTACGGCCCGGAGCTGGTGCCGGGCGGCGGGTATGTCTACGTGCCGACGGCAGAGCTCCCGGCCACCAACGTGCAGACGCGCACGCGCACGAAGGACCAGATCGCCGAGCAACTCGGCCCCCCGCGGCCCGTCGAGAACCTGGTGGAACGCGGTGGTGTCACGTTCAACGCCGGGCCGAAGTTCGACGACATCGAGCGGCGCTCCGGACGACTGCCACGCGTGAAGATCGAGGATCTCTTCCCCGCGAGCAGCCTGGTCGTGAAACCCGACGCGGGGCCGTCCAGCCCGCCCGCGGTCAGAAGGTCCGGGGCCCGGCCCACTCCCGCCGGGACGACCGCGGCCGAGGCGATGCGGCGCGCCGCGGAGGAAGCCGCCCGGTCGGCCCGCTCGGTGACCGAGAGGAACGCCGCGCCGCCGCCCAGCATCAGCGTGGTGCGACGCGAGGCGAAGCACGAGCCCGCGCCGAGCGAGAAGCCGGGCGAGGACGCTGCGCAGAAGCGGCCGCGGAAGCCCGGCCGCGACCCGGCCGAAGCCGACAGCACGAAGCAGCGGTGACCGGACGAGTGTGAGCATCACCGACCGCATCAAGGCCCGCGCGCTGGAGCTGGGCTTCGATGCGGCGCGCGTCGCCGCCGTCACCCCGGGCCATGCCGACGGAGGCGCCCCGGAGCCGGCGACGGCGGGCACGCCGGGGGCGCCCACTCCAGCGCGGACGCCCGCGGGCACGCCGGATGCCGACCACTTCGAGGCCTGGCTCGGCGCCGGGCGCCATGGGGAGATGCCCTGGCTCGCCACCGCGCGCAACCGCGCGCGCCGCGCCGATCCCGCGCGCATCCTGCCCGGCGTGCGCTCGATCCTCTGCGTGGTGATGTGCCACGAACCGGAGGCCGACGCCGGACGCGACCAGCGCCTCGGGCGCATCGCCCGCTACGCCGCGGGCGAGGACTACCACCGCGTCATGCGCGACCTGCTCGGCACGCTGGAGCGCTTCGTCGAGGAGACGCTGCCCGGCGCGCGCGCCCTGTGGTACGCGGACACGGGCGCCATCCTCGAGCGCGGCTGGGCCGAGCGCGCCGGGCTCGGCTGGAACGCGAAGCACTCGGGCCTGATCTCGCCCGCGCTGGGCTCCTGGCTGCTGCTGGGCGAGGTGCTCGTCGATCGCGAGCTCGAGCCCGACGCGCCCTTCGACCGCGAGCACTGCGGCACCTGCACGCGCTGCCTCGCGGCCTGCCCCACCGGCGCCATCGTCGCACCGGGCCAGGTGGACGCGCGGCGGTGCATCTCCTACCTCACGATCGAGCATCCCGGCTCGATCCCACCGGCGCTGCGCCCGCTCCTGGGCGACTGGGTCTTCGGCTGCGACCTCTGCCAGGAAGTCTGCCCGTGGAATCGCTTCGCCCCGTCCGCGCGAGAGGCACGCCTGCACGCGCTCCCGTTCGAGGGCTGGAAGCTCGAGCGCTTCCTCACGCTCGACGAGCCGGGCTTTCGCGCGCTCTTCGCCGCGAGCGCCATCCGGCGCTCGGGCCGCGGTCGATTCCTGCGCAACGTCTGTGTCGCGCTCGGCAACCGCGGCGAGGCCGCAGCGGCGCCCGTCCTCGCCCGCGCGCGCGACACCGACCCCGACCCGCTGGTGCGCGAGCACGCCGCATGGGCGCTGGAGGAGATCGCCCGGCGGTCCGGATCGAAGAACGCTCCCTGAGTGCCGCACCGCGTCACTCCAGCTTCGCCCCCTCGACCCACCCGGCGCCACCGTCGGCGTAGTGCTCCTTCTTCCAGATGGGCACCGTGCCCTTCACCTGGTCCATCGCCCAGCGGCAGGCGTCGAAGGCCGCGCTGCGGTGCGCCGCGGCCACGACCACGGCGACGCTCGCCTCGGCGGGCGGCACCTCGCCGAGCCGGTGGACGATGCGGCAGGACGCCACCCCGTGACGCTCCACCGTGGCGCGCTCGGTCTGCCCGAGGGCCGCGAGCGCCATGGGGCGGTAGGCCTCGTACTCGAGGCGTACGACCTCGCGCCCCTCGTGGTGATCGCGCGTGGTGCCGAGGAAGAGGACGATCGCGCCGCAGTCGGGACGCGCGGCCCCGGCGAGCAACCGCTCGACCTCGATCGGGCCCTCGACCAGTTCCGCCACGTCAGCCTCCGCTCACCGGCGGCAGCAGCGCCACCACGGCGCCCTCCGTGAGCGGCGTGTCGGGCCGGGCGAGCTTGCCGCTCACCGCGACCGAGAGGTGCGGCCCCGGAGGCTCGAGCGCAGGGTGCTCGAGCGCCAGCGCCGCGAGCGCGTCCGCGAGCCGGCTGCCCTCGGGCAGCGACAGCTCGGCGCTCGCGCGGCCGGCGCGCTCGCGGATCTGGGCGAAGAACAGCACGGTGACCTTCATGGACGCTCTCCCCTGGGAGTCGCTATGCTCGCCGGATGAGTGACGAGAATCAAGCAGCCCCGCCGCCCGAAGGGCCCGCGTTGCGCCCTGACGGTCCGCCCGCGCCCCATCCGGCATTCGAGTTCCTGGAGGACGCACCGGGAGCGCCTGGCCCGTTCGAAGCTGCCGCGCCACCGCCGCTGCCCCGGAAGGTGCTGCACAGCGCCCTGGCGCTCGCGCTGCTCGGCCTCGCGGCTTTGCTTCTCGGGCAGGTCGAGGCCGCGCTCCTCATCGTGATCGCGGCGTTCTACTTCGTGGCTCAGAGCGCCGACGTCCACCCCGCGATGGGCCGCGTGCACGCGTTCCTCGCCTGGATCCCGCCCGCCACGGGGGCCATCGTGCTGGGCGCGCTCGCGCGCCTGCTGGTCACGGACCGCCCGCTCACGCCCCTGCACCTCGGCTTCGCCGTCTTCTCGGGCCTCGGGGCGCTCGCGAACCTCGTCACCCTGCTGCCGTCGATGGCGGACCGGCTCGTCCGGTTGCTCTTCCGCGGCACGCGCCCAAGCCACACGCTCCGGCTCACCGCCAGCGTCGCGTTCACGATCCTGTGCGTGGCGCTCCCCGCGTGGCTCGCGTTCCGCGACCAGCTCGCCGAGTTGCTGCGGGATCCGGGCAAGCTGGTGAGCGCCTCGAAGCTCTCGGGCGGACTCGTCGGCTACGTCGTGCTGGCGTTCGCCTCGGTCGGCTTCCTCGTGCGGCGCGATTGGCGCGGGTCGCTCGAGCGCCTGGGCCTCACCGCGCTGCGTCCCGCCGACTGGCTGACCGTCGTCGCTGGAGTCGTGGCGCTCTGGCTCTTCAACGTCGGGAGCGAGTGGCTCGAGAGGACCGCGTTCCCCGCGCTGTGGGCGAGCGACCAGGGTTTCACGGTGGCGCTGGCCGGGGTCATGGGCCCGGGCCTGATGCTGCTGCTGGGCCTGAGCGCCGGCCTCGGCGAGGAGATCACGCTGCGCGGAGCGCTGCAGCCGAAGCTCGGGATCGCGCTCACCTCGCTGCTCTTCGCGGCGCTCCACGTCCAGTATTCGTGGTACGGGATGCTCGCGATCCTGGTCTTCGGCCTGATCCTGGGCCTGATCCGCAGGCGCAGCAGCACGACCGCCGCGATCCTGGTGCACGCGCTCTACGACCTGCTCGCCGTGGCCGCCTCGAAGATGTAGGACGCGGGGCGCGCGTGGGCAGCCCGGCCCTCAGCGCACGAGATCGTATCCGACGCCGACCCTCACGTAGAACCCGCTGTAGTCCAGCCATGTCGTCCTGCCCGTCGTCTGGACCGTGGTCGTGCCATCGGACAGGGTGGCCTCGCCGGGCATGCGGCCCATGTCCCGGTACTGGAAGCCCGCCCGGATGAAGCCCGCGACGCCAGCGAGGTTGGTCTGGTCGATTCCCACGAATGCACCGCCGGTCATCCTGGTGCGGTGCGCCGTCACGTCCATGTAGAACGCGCCGAATGCGTCTTCCAGGGCATAGCCCTCGATCAGCTCCCCCCGGCCCTGGGCCACGTTGACGCCCACGGTCAACCCCTGCAGCCGGCTGAATCGCACCGCGGCTTCCGCGCCGATCTCCGTCATCCGGAAGTCCAGGTCATCGGCGTAGAAGATCTCGTCCGGCACGTGGAGGACGAGGTTTCGGACGGCCCGCAGGTACGAATACGTGGCCCCGACCCGGAACCCGGGAAGTATCCACAGCCCCACGGAGGCGGTCGGGCCGTAGCCCAATCCGACCGTCTGGAACGCGGCCGGGTACCCTGCTTCCACGAGCGCGGCCTCGGTCTCCCGGATCGAGATGTTCTGGTCGGTCATCCTCAGCCCGTTCCCGCCGTAATCGAGGCGGACGTAGGGGGCGATACCGGCCACGGCTGGCGCTGCGAGGGCACACACCATCAGAAGGCTTGTCAGGACCAACAGGTCACGGGTCTTCATGGGCTCCTCCTTGATCCCTGCGACGGAAACGGGGCGTTCTCTCCGGTTATCGGCCCGGCCACGCGTCCGCTTGATCGGAATCGTGGCGTGCCCGAGAGCGGGAATCAGAAGGGGGACATGGAGATCCGGCGCGCGACGGGGCGTGGCGGCCACACCGATGGCCCCGCCCGGGCTGGCCGGCCCCGCCGCCCTCAGCCTACGACAGCGTCTCGCCCGGCCTCAGGGCCACGACTTCGATGTCCAGGCCCAGCCTCTTCAGCTCCTCGCGCAGCATCTCGGGCGTCCCGGTGAACACCGGGGACGTGCCATAGTGGGCTGGCACGATCCACTTCGGCTTGAGCATGCGCGCCGCCACGGCCGCCTCGCGCGGGGACATCGTGTAGTGATCCCCGATCGGCAGCAGAGCGATGTCGGGCGGGTAGAGCTCGCCGATCAGCGCCATGTCCGAATGCGCGGCGGTGTCACCGGCGTGGTAGATGCGCGTACCGTCCTCGAGCGTGATCACGAAGCCGGCCGCCTCGCCGCCATAGAGCACCTGGCCGCCTTCCTCGATGCCGCTCGAATGGACGGCGTGGACCATCGTGAACCTGAGGCCCGCCGCCTCCGCCGTGCCGCCCTTGTTCATGCTGAGCGTGTTCGACACGCCCTTGCGATCCAGGTACAGGCTGATCTCGAGGTTACAGATCACCACCGGCTTGAACTTCTTGCCCAGCGTCACGGCGTCGCCCATGTGGTCGTCGTGGCCGTGCGAGATGGTCATCACGTCGATCCTGTCGAAGCTCTTCTGCTCCTTCGGGCAGGCCGGGTTGCTCTCGACCCAGGGATCCATCAGCACGGTGCGCGCGCCGCGGGTGACGAGCTTGAACGTGTGATGGCCCAGCCAGGTCAGCGCGAATCCGCGGTTGACGGTGCTCACGGTCTAGCCACCTCCTCGAGCCGCGCCGTGAAGTGGCGCAGCGCCGGCGCTTCCCAGGTGATGCGCAGGCCCCCGAGCCGCCCGCGCTCGCGGTGCAGGGCGATCACCGACTCCGCCACGTAACGCATGTGTTCGTTCGTGTAGACGCGGCGCGGGATCGCGAGCCGCACCAGGTCGAGCTTCGGGAAGACCGGTTCGCCGGTCTTTGGGTCCCGGTGCCCGAACATGAGGCTCCCGATCTCCACCGCGCGGATGCCGAACTCGCGATAGAGCGCCACGACCAGCGCCTGGCCCGGGAACTGCGACTGCGGCACGTCCGGCAGGAAGGTCCGTGCGTCGAGGTAGACGGCGTGGCCGCCCACCGGCTTCACGATGGGCACGCCGGCCTGGTCCAGCAACTCGCCCAGGTACGCCACCTGCCCGACGCGGTAGGCGAGGTAGTCCTCGTCCAGCACTTCGGTGAGGCCGATGGCGATGGCCTCGAGATCGCGTCCCGCGAGCCCCCCGTAGGTGGCGAACCCCTCGACCAGGATGAGCAGGTTCGTGATCTTCTCGGCCCACACCGTGTTCTTGAGCGCCAGGAAGCCCCCGATGTTGACCAGCGCGTCCTTCTTGGCGCTCATCGTGCACCCGTCGCCGTAGGAGAACAGCTCGCGCGCGATGTCCCTGACGCTGCGTTTCGACCAGCCCGGCTCGCGCTCGCGGATGAACCAGCAGTTCTCGGCGAAACGGCAGGCGTCGAAGATCAGCGGCACGCCGTGCCTGTCGCAGACCTCGCGCACCGCCCGCACGTTGGCGATCGAGACCGGCTGGCCCCCGCCCGAGTTGTTGGTGACCGTGAGCATCACCAGCGGCACGCGCTCGCGCCCGACCTCGCGGATCGCGCGATCGAGCTTCACCGGGTCCAGGTTGCCCTTGAACGGGTGCAGGCAGGCCGGATCGAGACCCTCGTCGATGACCAGGTCGCGCGCCTCGGCGCCCTGGTGCTCGATGTTGGCCCGCGTGGTGTCGAAATGGGTGTTGCTGGGCACCACGTCGCCCGGCTTGAGCACGCTCGAGAACAGCAGGTGCTCCGCGGCGCGGCCCTGGTGGGTTGGGATGACGACGGGGTAGCCGAAGATGTCCCGGATGGCGTCGCGGAAGTGATAGAAGTTCCGGCTGCAGGCGTAGGACTCGTCGCCCATCATGAGCCCCGCCCACTGGCGGTCACTCATCGCCGAGGTGCCGCTGTCGGTGAGCAGGTCCACGGAGACGCTCTCGGCGGGCACGGCGAAGATGTTGAGCCCCGCTTCCGCCAGAAGGCGCTCGCGCTCCTCGCGCGTCACACGCCGCAGCGGCTCGACGACCTTGATGCGGAAGGGCTCTTGCATGGCGGGCGGCAGTCTAGCCGTCGCGCGCGGCGGATACAAGGCGGCGCGGCCCGCGGGCGCCGAGGTGGCCGGCGCCGGGAGTGGCGGCGGCGCGCGTGGCCGTCTTGCACGCGTCTCGCCACCGGGATACGGTCCCGTCCATGAACGCCGCCACCGCAATGCCCGCTGCGCGCACGCGCAACACCTCACTCCACGTCACGAACGCCACCCTCCTCGCGCTCGCCCTCACGACACTCGCCTCTCCGCTCCCCGCGGACGGAGCCCCCGCCGCGCGCAGGCTCGAACTCGGTTTCGAAGAGCGCGTCCGCAGCGAGAACTTTGACAACAGCACCGACTTCGACGAGAGGACAGCCGACGCCCGCCACCAGTGGCGCTTCCGCACCCGCGCCTGGGCGAAGCTGAACGCCGGTGCGAACACGGAGTTCGTGCTCGGCCTCGCCAGCGAGAGCCGCAGGCTGACGACGCCCCGGGTCGCGCTGACGATGGACGAGACCGTGGTCGAGAACCTCTACGTCGACCACCGCTTCTCCGATGGCGCATCGCTGCGCGTCGGGCGGCAGAACCTCTCGAAGGGCGACGGCTTCATCCTGATGGACGGCAACCCGTTGGACGGCTCGCGCGTGGCGTACTTCAACGCGCTGGACCTGGGCTGGACGTCCGGCAGGTCCCGCCTCGACCTGCTGCTCGTCTCGGATCCGTACCGCGACGAATACCTCCCCCGCATCCACGACCGGACCAGGTCGCTGGTCGAGTGGGACGAGAACGCGCTCGGCCTCTACTGGACCGACGCGGGCCGCGCGAAGACCACGCTGGACGCCTACTACTTCTTCAAGGCCGAGACCGGCGACACGCGTGCGCTCACGAACGCCACGCGCCAGAGCGACCGCATGTTCCACACGCTCGGCGGCCGCGTGGTGCGCGACTGCGCGCACGACTGGTCGGTGAAGGCGGAGCTGGCCGGGCAGGCGGGCGGGCAGCAGCCCGGCACCGGTGTCCGCGCCTGGGGCGCGCAGACCTCGGTGAAGAAGTCCTTCGCGCGAGCGACGAAGCCGTCCCTCCTGCTCGGCTGGACCGGTCTGTCGGGCGACGACCCCGCGACGACGGCGAACGAGGGCTGGGACCCGCTCTTCGCGCGCTACCCGAAGTGGAGCGAGCTGTACATCTACACGCTGGGCAGCGAACGCGGCGCCGCCTACTGGACCAACCTCTCGATGTGGCAGGCCGAGGTGCGGCTGATGCCCGTGAAGGCAATCGACCTGCGCGCCACCTACTACCGGCTGGATGCCTTCCACCGTTTCCCGGGCAATCCCGCGATCTACGCGAACGGGACGCGACGCGGCGACCTTTGCGAGGCGCGCGCGGACCTCAAGCTGAACGACAACTGGCGCGGGCATGTCGTGGGCGAGTACCTGGCGCCCGGCGACTTCTACGCGGGGTGCGACGGCGGCTGGTTCTTCCGCGTCGAGGCGATCTGCTCGTTCACGAGGTCGTTCGCCGGGTAGCGCGCCACGCAAGGTCGGCGGCCCGGGGCGGGCGGCGGAAGGCGCTCCGGGCGAGCGCTCGCTCGCGCCCGGGGCGGCGGCCGGAAGGCACTCCGGGCGAGCGCTCGCTCGCGCCATCCTGGCGCTTCCTCGCTCTTCCGCGCTTGTCCGGCTCCGACATCCCTGTCTCCGCCGGGCGCGGACGTCGCCCTCCGGCCTTCCGGCCGCCGCCCACGCCCGGCGTCGCCCTGCGGCCTTCCGCCGCCCGCCCCGGGTTCAACACCCGCCGACGGGAATCAGATCCGCGCGAGGAACACGAAGGTCATCAGCGCCACGGCCAGCACCATGAGGAGCGCGATGACCGCGGTCGCGCGGATGACCTGGCTCTCCATGCCGATCTTGTCGATCACCGCCGCGGCGTTCTGCAGTTTGGCCGGGCTGATGACCGAGGCGAGTCCGCCTCCGATGCCGCTCACCGCCGCGACCAGCAGGCTGATGCGGAGCAGGCGATCCGGGCTCTCCGTGGCGAAGACCTGCGCGATGGTGTCGAAGTGCAGCTTGGAGAGCATGGCGATGCTGCTGGTCTCGCTCCCGCTGATGAAACCGCCCAGCAACCCGAGGAACGCCGCCACCCCGGCGTAGGCCTGGTGGAAGACGCCCGCGCTGGCATCGGCCACCACCTTCACCATGTTGAGGCCCCCGGCGGGATCCATGGCCCAGCCGGGCTTGCCCGCGACCACGGCCGGCGCCTTGCCGCTGTGGTTGAGCACGAAGGCGATGGCGAAGTAGATCGCCGCCGCGAACGCGGGACGCGGCGCGCGGCGCAGGGTCTTGCGGCCCGCCGCCGCGAGCCGCGCGGCCGCCATGCGGTAGAACGGGATCGCGACCACGGTGGCGATCAGCACCCAGGTGTAGGCCTGCCACAGCATGCGCAGCCGCTCGGGCCTGCCCGGCACGATCTCGAGCGGCATCGCCAGCCGCTTGAAGAGCACGTCGTAGAGCCCGAAGCGGCCGTAGTTGGTGAGCGCGCTGAAGGCCACGAGCAGCAGCCAGGGCAGCACCGCGAGGGCGAGCCCCATCCCCTGCTCGGTGCGACGGTCGTCCTCGGTGAGCGCGGAGCGATCGAGCACCCGGCGACCGCTGAGCCGCACGTAGACGAGCATCACCAGCACCACGCCGATCCCGGCCACGACGCCGGTCAGGGTGGGCAGGCCCGCCACGTTCATGCCGATGGCGATGAGACCCGCGGTGAGCCCGGTGATCAGCGCGGCGGGCCAGCCGCGTCTGACCTCCTTCCAGCCACCCACCAGCCACAGCATCGAGAGCGCGATCAGCGAGGTCACGACCGGCATGTACTGCGCGAAGTAGAGCCCCACCTCGGCCGGTGTGAATTCGCGGCCGGTGATGCCCTTGGCCACGTCGGCGAACACCACGACCGGCACGCCCAGCAGCGCGTAGGTGCACAGGGCGTCGTAGCCGATGGCGGGCAGCGCGATGGCGACGAAGGCGCTGTAGCCGAGCGACAGCATGATGGGCGGCAGGATCGAGACCGGCGTGGCCCCGAGCGCCGCCAGCATCGTGCCTGCGCCGACGTTGATGAGCATCACCTGCGCCGCGCGGCTCTCGCGCGCCAGCGTCTTCATGAAGACCACGAGCCGCCGGATGGCGCCCGCCTCCTCCATGACGTTGATCTGGAAGATGGAGGTCGCCACCATCAGGCTGATGGGAAAGCTCGCCACCACCCCGGCCACCGAACCGATCAGGATCACCTGCCACGACGTGTGGAAGTAGAGCGCGGCGATCACCGCCGTATAGAGCCAGCCGAGGAGCCCGGCCATGTCGGCCGTGCGGCGGCCCCAGGTCATGAGCAGGAAGATGAGGATCAGAGGTGAGACGGCGAGGAAGACGCTCATTGGGATTGTCTCCGGAGATGGTTCCCAGCGGCCTGGCGTCGGAACGCGCGCAGTCTAGGCGGGGCGGAGCGCGGGAGCAAAAGGCGGGCAGCGAGAGGGGGAGAGGCGCTCCGGGCGAGCGTTCGGGCGCGCCATTCCCGGCGCTCCCTCGCTCCTCCGCGCTGATCCGGCTCCGACCTCCCTGTCTCCGCCGGGCGCGGGCGTCGCCCTCCGGCTTCTCCCCTTCACGCTGCCCGTTCGTGCCGCTAGTTGTGCTCGCCCGGCTCCGCCGGCCCGCCAGGGCGCAGGTGACGCGCGGCCAGCTCGCAGGCGCGGTGTCCGCGCTCGACGATGCTGTCGAGGGCCAGCAGGCCGAGCCGCTCCTCGACTTCGAGCGGGGCGGCCATGCACACGCCGTTCACGAGCGAGACGAATGGCAGATCGTCACCCCACCCTCCTCCCTCGGCCTGGCGCTCCGGCCGCCCGGCGAGCCGTCGGTACAGGTCGAGCAGGACGCGGCGCTCGCTCATCACCACCGGGTCATCCTCGGTGCACGGCGCCTCGGGCAGCAACTCGACGCGCACGGCGCGGTAGGGATACTCGCGCACCGGCGTGCCGAGCCGCACGCGGGAGAGGCCGAGGAGCTTGAGGTCGTAGCAGCCGTCCGGGAGCCACTCGACCGCTTCGAAGCGCGCGAGGCAGCCCAGGTCGTGGAACGCGGGGCTGCCGTGGTACTCGCACTCCCAGCCGGGCTTGAGCAGCGCCAGCGCGACCAGGCGCTCTCCCGAGAGGGCGTCACGCACCATGGTGCGGTAGCGCAGCTCGAAGACATGCAACGGGACGACCGCGTGCGGGAAGAGCACGACGTTCGGCAGGGGGAACACCGGCACGGGCTGCCTGGGTTCCATCTCCACGTCCGGCCTCCGCGATCGACCGCGAACGTCTCAGTCCCCGGCGACGAACTCCAGCACGTCCTGGATGTGGCCGTCCACCTTCACCTTGGGCCAGATCTGCGCGACTCGGCCGGTCTTGTCGATCACGAAGGTGGTGCGCTCGATGCCCAGATGCTTCTTGCCGTACAGGTTCTTCTGCTTGTAGACCCCGAACAGCTTCGACACCGCCGCGTCCTCGTCCGAGAGCAGCGGGAACGGGAGCTTCTGCTTCTCCTTGAAGTGCTGGTGCGACTCCAGGCTGTCGGTCGAGACCCCGAGGACGACCACCTTCGCCGCCTCGAACTCGGCGGCGTGGTCGCGGAAGTCGCAGGCTTCGCGCGTGCAGCCGGGCGTCTCGTCCTTCGGGTAGAAGTAGAGCACGACCGTCTTCTTCCCCTTGAACTGCTTGAGCGAGATGTTCTCGCCCGTGGTCGAGGGAAGACTGAGGTCCGGCGCCGGCCGGCCGATGACGGGTAGCACGTTGCTCACCATGCGTCCTCCAGAGAGCGGCGCCGGGCCCGTCCCGCCACCGGCGGGGACTCCGGGCCCGGACCGTGGGACGGCTCACCGTCCCAGCAGGATGTCCTACTTCACGGCCGCGGACATGGCGAGCGCGCGTTCCAGGTTCTGCGCCACCACGTTCCAGTCCAGGTTGTTGAAGAAAGCCTCGATGTACTTGGCGCGTGCGCGACCGTAGTCGATCATGTACGCGTGTTCGTAGACGTCCATCGCGAGGATCGGCGTGGCGTTCCAGTACGGGAACGAGTTCTGCGCGTCGCCCACCGCGGTGGTCAGCATCTTCCAGTCGTGGTCGTACGCCAGCCAAGCCCAGCCCCGCGCCGCGAGCCCGCTGGCCTTGAAGTCCGCCAGCCACGCGTCGTACGAGGGGAAGTCGCGCCCGATCATCTCGAGCAGCCTGCCGCCCGGCTTCCCGCCGTTGCCGCCGAGGTGTCCGAAATAGACCTCGTGGTTCTTCACGCCACCCACCGCGAACGAGTAGTCCACGCGCAGGGAGCGCAGGTCGCTGAAGATCTGGTTGGCGGTGCCACGGTCCACGGCGTCGAGCTTCTTCTGGATCTCGTTCACCTTGGGGACGTAGCCCTTGTAGATCTCGTAGTGCTCTTCCATCGTGCGCGCCGAGATCCCGTTCAGCTCACGGATGCACGAGAACTTCTTCGCTTCGATATCCTTCCACGCCATGACGGTCCTCCTTCTGGTGGAACGAGGAGCGGTTGCCGGCGGGCACCCCGCGCCGCAGACCGGACGGGGTCGCGGACCCTCCGAGGGAATCGAGGATGACGAAGCGGAATCGAAGGTAGTCCCCGCTCCGGCGCAGTGTCAACCGCTCCGGCCACACCGTTCGATGCATTCCGGGCTCGGCCGATGCGGGGTGGATCGAGGTCGGCCCCGGCGTTCCGGCCCGGCGGCGTCCTCTGCTAGCATCCCCGCCGTCACCCTCGAAAGGAGCGCCCGTGAGCTGGACCCGAACCATCACGCCGCAAGCCGCGGACGGCCCCGTCCGCAGCGTCCTCGAGCGCATCGCCAGCCTCCACCCCTCCCGGCGCGTGGGCCACCTCTGGCAGGCCTGCGCACCCGATCCGGTCGCGCTCGACGCGCTCTTCACCCTGGTGCGCACCCTCATGGACGAGCCCGCGCCGCTCAGTCACGCCCAGGCCGAGGCGATCGTGGTCGTGGTCTCGGCGACCAACGGTTGCGGCTACTGCATCGCTCACCACGGCCCCCGGCTCGCGGCCGCGCTCGGGGATGAGCCGCTGGCCCGCGCCGTGGCGCGCGACTACCACGAAGCGGACCTGCCCGCGCGCGACCGCGTGCTGCTCGACCACGCGGTCGCGCTCACCTGCGAGCCCGCGGAGCGCACCGAGCAGGACATCGAGCGGCTCCGCGAATACGGCTTCGACGATCTCGCCATCCTGAAGGCCACGGAGATCACCGCGCTCTTCAACCTGGTGAACCGGCTGATCGGCGGCCTGGGCGTCAACCTCGAGGACGGCGTCGCCGAGTGGGAGTCCGGCGCGCAGCGGTAGCCGCGGGCCCCGGCGTCTACCGCCGCTCCATCGCCTCGCGATAGATCGCGGTCAGTCCCCCGACGTGCAGCGCGGGCGCGCCCGCCTCGAGCACCCGCGCCCGCCCCGCCTCGCCCCAGCGCGCAGCCCGGGGGTCTTCGAGGGCGCGCGCGACCGCCTCGGCGAGCGCGTGCGCATCGCCGGGCGGCGCGAGCAGGCCCGTCACCTCGTGCTCCACCAGTTCAGGGATGGCTCCGATGCGAGCGGCGACCACGGGCCGCGCGTCCAGCAGCGCCTCGGCCGCGGCATAGCAGAAGTGTTCGTAGAAGAGCGAGGGCACGACCACCACCGCGGCGTTCGCGCGCAACGAGGCCAGCTCGGCGTCGGCGCGGTAGCCGGGCAGGCGCAGGTTCGGGAGCGACGTGACCTGCTGGTCGAGCCAGGCACGCAGCGGCCCCTCCCCCACGACGACGAGTGGCACGGGTGCGATGCGCATCGCCAGCGCCGGGAGCAGGCGCACGCCCTTCTCGACCGAGAGCCGCCCGGCGAAGAGGACATAACGTCCATCGGGGAGCGCGGGATGGCCCACCGCATCCGCCGCCGGCGACGTGCCCGCGACGCCCGCCGCGACATCCGCGCAGTCGACACCGTGCCGGAGCAACCGCAGCCGGGCGCGGTCCACGCCGAACTCGCCCGCCTTCTCGAGGACGAAGCGCGAGGGCGCGATCCAGAGGCGCACGGCGCGGTAGGCGCCTGCCAGGTCGTGCGCGTAAGCCTCGACCATGCCCACCGCGCTCTTCAGCCGCGAGTCCTGCACGCAACCGGTCGCGAGTGAGCGCCAGTGGCGGCCACCGCGGCAGCGTTCGCAGGGTGCGCCGTGCGCGAACAGGATGCGATTCGTGCACCAGGGCTTGAAGTCGTGCAGCGTCATCACGGCCGGCACACCCGCGCGCTCGAGCGGCCGCAGAATGGACGGCGTGAGGTAGCGACTCGGCGCGTGCAGGTGCGCGATCTCCGGCCCGAACTCGCGCACCACCGCCTCGGCGGAACGAGCCGCGGGTCCGGACCAGACGGCGCGTGGCAGCTGCGCGAGCTGCCGCAGCGCGGATGCGCCCTCGCCGAAGTCCGCCGCAGGGGCGAAGTGCGCAGCCGTCGGGCTCGGCAGGTTGCGAGGATCGCGGATCGCGAGGTGTGCGATCTCGTGGCCGGCCGCCGCGAGCCAGCGTGACTCGTCGAGGTAGGTGCGCTCGACGCCGCCGCGCAGATAGTGGAAGGCGTTGACGAGCAGGATGCGCACGGGCGCCTCGTCGCTCAGCGGGGCCGGGGCCGCGGACCGCGGCCACCACCGGGCTTCGGACCCGGCCGTGAGTTGGGTCGCGCGCCGGGCTTGCCACGCGACTGCGGACGGGAGGTGGGTCGCGCGTTCGGACGTGGACCGCCGGGTCGTGCGCCCGGACGCGGGCTGCCGGGTCGTGCGCCCGGACGCGGGCCGCCGGGTCGTGCGTTCGGGCGCGGACCGCCGGGTCGTGCGTTCGGACGCGGACCGCCGGGTCGTGCGTTCGGACGCGGACCGCCGGGTCGTGCGCTCGGACGCGGACCGCCCGGCCGGGTGTCCGGGCGCGGGCCGCCGGGTCGCGCGCCCGGACGCGGGCCACCCGGCCGAGTGTCCGGGCGAGACCCACGCCGCTCGACCGGGTGCGGGAACAACCTGCGCTCGAACTGCACGGGCACGTGCAGCCTCCGGTCGCGCTTCGGTTCGGGCGAAGACGCGGGCTCCGCCTTCGCCGGCAGGGACGCGGGCTCGCCCGCCAGGAACTCGACCAGCGCCGCCCCCACGCCTGGCCCGGGCTCGTAGCACAGCAACGTGCCCGCGAGATCCTCGCCAAGCAACCCGCGCAGCACCTCGAGGTGCATGAGGTTCGCCTCGGGCTGCGCCTTCGTGTGCGGACGCGTCTCGAGTCGTGCCAGTTCGTCCCACGTCCCCGACTTGAGGATCTCGAGCACGCGTCCATCGAACGACTGCGCCTCCGGAATCTCCCGTTTCAGGTTCCAGGCGTGGACGTTGTGCGAGAGCATCCCGCCCACCACGAACGCCACGCGCCCGGGCCAGGCGTCGAGCGCGCGCCGGAGCGAGGCCCCCCAGGCCCGGTGCGCCGCGGCCGTGCCGCGCGCCAGCGATACCGGCACGACCGGGTACAGGCGCCGGGACGCGAGGAAATGCAGGGGCACCGTCACGCCACTGTCCACACCCCGCGTGGTGGTGGCGGCACGCACGCCGGCGGCGCGCGCCGCCTCGACGATGGCTCGCGCCAGAGTGGGTGCGCCGTGGCAGTCGTAGCGCACCTCGACGCCGAAGCCATGGTAATCGGTGAGCGTCGAGTGCCGCCGGCCCACGTCGGCCAGGAATGGCCCCGGCGCCTCCCAGCGCGCGGTGAGCGCGACGATCGCGGTGGGCCGCTCGGCCTCGAGCTGGCGCGCGGCAGCGGCGTAGGCCTCGAGCATCTCGGTGCGGTGGCCACGGTGCTGGTCCATGAGCAGCGTGGAGATGCTCGGGGCGAGCAGGACGCGCGCGGTCAGCATGACGGTCGGGATCCTCTCACGGAGGGCTCAAGGACGTCGCACGCCGGGCTCGCCCGTCGCACGATCGGCGGCGCGTTCGTTGCCAGCGCCCACTTCGAGACCCTTCTCCCGGGCCGCCGAGAGCAGTTCCCCCGGCAGCGGGAACATCACGCGCTCCTCGATCAGCAGGAACGGCTCGACGCGGAAACCGCCCAGCTCCTGCAGCCGCGTCACACAGGACTGCACGATGCTCTCGGGCGTCGAGGCGCCGGCGGTCACGCCCACGTCCGCACCCGGTTCGAGCCACTCAAGCCGGATGTCCTCGGCCGATTCGATCAGGTGCGCGCGAACGCCGAGATTCTGCGCCACTTCGACCAGCCGGTTCGCATTGCTGCTGGTCGGCGCCCCCACGACCAGTACCGCGCGGCAGCGGCGAGCCAGCTCCTTCACCGCGTTCTGACGGTTCTGCGTCGCGTAGCAGATGTCGTCCTTCGCGGGCCCGCGGATCCCCGGGAAGCGGCGCCTGAGCGTCTCGACGATGGCGCGACAGTCATCCATCGAGAGCGTGGTCTGCGTGATGTAGGCGGCCTTCTCCGGGTCGGGCAGCGCCAGCGCCTCGGCCTCGGCCACGCTCTCGACGATCACGATGGACCCGGGCGCCTCGCTCCGCACGCCCTGCACCTCGACGTGGTCCCGGTGCCCGACGAGCACGATGGTGAAGCCCTGCTTCGCGTGCCGCAGCGCCTCGAGGTGCACCTTGGTCACGAGCGGACAGGTCGCGTCGAGCGCCCTCAAGCCCCGTTCGGCCGCTTCCGCGCGCACCGCGGGCGAGACCCCGTGGGCCGAGAAGATCACCACCGCGCCCCGCGGCACGTCGGAAAGGTCGTCGGTGAAGACCGCCCCCTTCAGGCGCAGGTCCTCGACCACGTACCGGTTGTGGACGATCTCGTGCCGCACGTAGACGGGCGGCCCGTAGACCTGCAGGGCCATCTCGACCACGTCGATGGCGCGGTCCACCCCCGCGCAGAATCCGCGCGGGCCGGCGAGATGGAGGACAGGCTGGGTGTGGGGCATGGACGGCAGACCTCGGAGTAGGATCGGAGAAGCGCGGCCCGTGGACTCTACCCGACCCCGTACGGAGGACAAAGCCAGCCCGGCACCGGCGCTGAGTGGACGCTGAGGTAGCAGGCGCCGGCGGTGGCGGTGGGCGAGCGCCTGGTGCCTCTGCTCGCCCACCGCCACCCCCGGCTTCCGCGACGACCCGTCCCCGTCTACTTCGTGCCGGCCCGGATCGGCAGGGACAGCGAGTCGACGCACCCGGGCGGCACCGCCATCACCGGCCGCGTTCGCTGCGAATCGGGCCGGGCCGGCACCGCGCGAATCTGCGGCTGCACCCGAGGGCGACGTGCATCCCTCTTCGCCTGAGCCACGCTGTCCGCCACGAACAATGCGCGCAGCGAATCGGGCGCTTCCGCGACGAGCGTGCCGAGGAGCCGGCGGGCGCGCTCCCGGCCCTCGCGGTCGCGGGCCAGGGACTCGGCGCGGTGCAGTTCCAGCGCCGCCTCGCGCGACCGCCCCTGTGCTTCGAGCGCCATGCCCAGGAGGAGCCGCGCCTCGCCCGAGCCGCGGTTGTGGCGCACGCCGTCGCGCGCCACCTCCAGCGCGATGTCCTGGCGACCCAGCGATTCGTAGAGCGCGGTCGTCGCGAACCGCACGTCCAGGTCCGCGGGGTCGAGCGCCAGCAACCGGCGGTAGGCCGCACCCGCCTCCTGGAAGCGCTTCAGGTCCATCAGCACCTGCGCCTCGCCCTTCACGGCCACCGCCAGGCCGGAGTCCCGCTTCGCGGCCTCACGAAAGCCCGCGAGTGCCTGCACGAGGTCACCCTTCGCGCGATCGAGATTGGCGAGGTTCACCCATGCGCCGGTCTCCTTCCCGTCGAGCGCGATGGCGCGCCGGTATTCGGCCCGGGCCTCGCGTTCGCGCCCGGTGGCGGCAAGCACGTAGCCCAGGTCGCGGTGCTCGAGCGCGTCCCGGGGCGGCAGGGCGATGGCGCGGCGCAGCGCCGTCTCGGCGTCGCGCGGACGGCCGGCCCGCATGTACGCGTAGCCGAGAGCGCGCCAGTTCGCGCCGTCGCCGGGGAGCCGCCTGGTCAGCAGTTCGAGCTGCGCGATGGCGCGCGGGTGCTCGTTCAACTGCACCAGGCCCAGTCCCAGCTCGCGGGCCGCCTGCACGTCGCCGGGATGGTGCTCGACCTCGGCCGCGAAGGCCCTGACCGCCTCCTGGATCTCCCCGACACGCTGGAACAGCAGCCCCATGCGGTAGTTCGGGCCGGCCAGCGCCGGGTCGAGCTCGGCGGCGACCCGGTACGCGGTGATGGCCGCGGCGAGCGCGTTGACACGCTCCAGACCGAGGCCCTCTTCGTACCGTTGCCGGGCCAGGGTCTCACGGCTCCGACGCGCCGTGTCGGGAAGACTCGTCCGGCCCGGCACCAGCAGCGGCGCGGGCGGCGATTCGCGCACCGTGTCGGCCGGCGATGGGCCGGCGAGCGCGGCGATGACGACGAGGAACTGCAGGGCTGCGTTCAGTCGAGGACTCCTGGAAGGACCGGCCAGAACGACGCCGTGACTGCGGCAGTATAGCCGACCCGCGGGGGAAGACGCTCGCGGGCCTGTGCTAACGTCAGCCCGCGATGATGAGACGGCCCACGCGACTTCCGGACCTGTCATGAAGGGGCCCCCGCCCACGGCGTCCCCGACGACCTGGCGCTGGCGCGGCTCTGCCTCGACGCCGAGATCACCTCGATGCGCGAGCGCACGGCCGGCGCGCCGGCCGCGCTGGCCGCGGACCTGGGGCTGCGCTACGAACCCGTGGACGGCGGCACGGCCTTCATCGCCGCACGGTTTCCGCATGCGACGGTGAACCGCGTCACCGGCTTCGGTCTCGATCGACCACTCGACCAGGCGACCCTCGACCGCACCATCGCGCTGTACCCGCACCGGGTCTTCTCGATCCAGCCGAGCCCCATGGCGCGCCCCCCAGAGCTGGCCGGTTGGCTCGCCTCGCGCGGATTCGCAGTGGACTTCCACTGGCTCATCTGGGCGCGGGCGGCCGAGCCCCCGGCGGCCGAGTCGGCGACCGGCCTCGAGTTGCGCCGGCTGGGTCCGGAGCATGCGGAGGAGTTCGCGGCGCTGGCGTGCACCGCCTATGCGAACCCCGCGCGGCTCGCTCCCCTGCACGCGGCCGGCGTGGGACGGCCGCGCTGGCATCACTGGGGCGCCTTCGACGGTGACCGGCTCGTCTCGGCGGGCATCCTCTACGTGCACGGCGAGGTCGGTCGGCTCTTCACGGCCGGCACGCTGCCCATGCACCGCGGGCGCGGCGCACAGGGCGCACTGCTCGTGCGGCGCATGCGCGAGGCGGTCGCGCTCGGCTGCCGCTGGGTCACGGCGGAGACCGCGGACGATCCTCCGGACAGGCCCAACGCGTCGGTCCACAACCTGAACCGCCTCGGGTTCCGGCTGCTGCACCGCCGCCCGGCGTGGATGCCGCGCTAACCGGACCCTACGGGCGGGCCGCTACTTCCCCCGGAACTCCGGCTTGCGCTTGCCGAGGTAGGCGCCCAGACCCTCCTTCGCATCGTCGCTCTGGAAGAGCATCTGCTCCAACTCGCGCTCGAGCGCCTGCGCGGCCTCGGCCGGCAGGTCGCTGCCCGTCTGCACCGCGCGCTTGATGTGGCCCACGGCCTTCGCCGCCCCGCGGGGCGGACCGAGGCTCCGCGCGTACTGCGATACCCTCTCCATGAACTCCTCGGTGTTCGCGGCCGCCCAGACGTCGTTCACGAAACCGAGCCGCTGCGCCTCCTCGAAGGTCACCAGATCACCGGACACCATCAGCTCGATCGCCCGGCTGGGGTTCATCAACCGCGCCAGGCGCTTCGTGCCGCCGATGCCGGGCATCAGCCCGAGCTTCACCTCCGGCAGGCCCGTCCTGCCCGCGCCCTGGCGCGCGATCCTCAGGTCCGCCGCCAGCGCGATCTCCAGCCCGCCGCCCACCGCGTGTCCGTTGAGCGCGGCGATCACCAGCTTGGGCGTGTGCTCGAGGCGGTCCAGCGTCTCGCTCGCGTGAAGCAGGAAGGCGTAGCGAAAGGCCGGCGCCACGGCGTGGAGCATGCGGATGTCGCCCCCCGCGCAGAACACCCTGTCCCCCGACCCGCGCAGCACGATGGCGTGGACCTCTTCGTCGAAGCGCGCCTTGAGGATCGCCTCGTCGAGCTCGTGCATCATCTCGAAGGTGAAGCAGTTCATGGGCGGGTTGCAGAATTCGATCACCGCCACGCCTTCCTTCGCGCGGTAGTCCACGAGCCGCGAACTGTTCGTCTCCATGGCAGGGTCTCCAAGGGTGGGGAACTGCGCGACCGGCGCGGCGCGAGCATCCCCAACGCGCCCGGCACGCGTCAAGCGCCCGCTCGGGCGCACGCGCCACCCGGCAGAGAGCCCCCGAAGGGCCCGGTTGCGCTCCGCCGGCGTCCTGGCTATCGTATATCTACGATGAACAATCGGAGGCGCCCACGAGCCCGATGAGATCCTCCCGCGCGAAGCCACCGCATCCCGCGGCCGACGTGGAGCTGGCGCGGCTCGCCCGCGCGCTGGCGCACCCGGCCCGCGTGCGCATCGTGCGCCTGCTGGCCCGGCGCGGTGCGTGCGTGTGCGGGCAGATCGTGCTCGGTCTGCCGCTGGCGCAGGCCACCGTCTCGCAGCACCTCAAGGTGCTCAAGGAGGCCGGGATCATCCGTGGCCAGGTGGACGGCTCGTGCATCTGCTACTGCCTCGATTCGAAGGCGCTGAGGCGCGCGAAGGAGCTCTTCGGGAGGCTCTGAGCCTGCGTGAAGACGCCGGCCCGGAGAGCCCCCCGGAACCTGGAGGGGAGTGCGATGAGCGAGAGCGAAGACATCCGCGCCGTGGTACGGGAGAAGTACGGCGAGATCGCCGAGGGCAAGCGCGGTGGATGCGGATGCTCCGGGGTGCCCGCCGGGCACTCGTCGGAGGCGGATCGCGGGTCCTGCTGCGGTGACGTGCTGCTCGCGCTCGGCTACACCGAGGAGCAGAAGGCCGCCCTCCCCGAGGGCGCCGACCTGGGTCTCGGTTGCGGCAACCCGCTCGCGCACGCGGCCCTGAAGCCCGGCGAGACCGTGCTGGATCTCGGCTCGGGCGCGGGCGTGGACTGCTTCCTCGCCGCGCGCGAAGCGGGGCCCGCCGGTCACGTCATCGGCGTGGACATGACGCCCGCGATGATCGAGAAGGCGCGCGCCAACGCCGCCAGGGCCGGCACCACGAACGTCGAGTTCCGCCTCGGCGAGATCGAGCACCTGCCGGTGGCCGACGCGACCGTGGACTGCATCATCTCGAACTGCGTCGTGAACCTCTCCCCCGACAAGCCGCAGGTCTTCCGCGAGGCGCACCGCGCGTTGAAGCCCGGTGGGCGGATGCTGCTGAGCGACCTCGTGCTCTCGCGGCCGCTCTCCCGCGCACTGCAGCAGAACGTCGCTCTCTACGTGGGCTGCATCGCCGGCGCCGCGATGAAGGACGACTACCTGGACATGATCCGCCGGGCCGGCTTCGCCGAGGTCACCGTGGTCGAGGAGCGCGGCTACACCGTGGGCCTGGACGCGCTGCCCGCGGGCAGCCCCGAGCGCGAGGCGTTCGCCTCCGTGGTGTCGATGAAGGTGAGGGCGTGGAAGGTCTGAGCCCCGGGCGCGGGCGGGCGCCAGCGGGGGACCGCACGAACCCGGCCGGCCGGGCGTCCCCGCGCTTGACGGCCGCCCCCATCCGCAGACATCCTTAATGTCGTCATGAACCCCCGCCCGTTCCTCCGCAGGGCCGCCGCGCGCGCCCCGAGTGTCCTCGCCGCCACCGGCGCACTGCTCGTGATGTTCGGCCTCCTCGCGGCCAACCTGCACCACCATGGCGATGACGGGGCGCACCACGCCTGCGCGATCTGCGTGGCGGCCCACGCGCCCTCCGAGACCACCCCGCACGTCGCCCCGAGCGCGCCCACCACGCCCCGGGCCGAGCGGGTCATTGAGACGAGCGCGTTCCGCCCGTGCGCCGCTCCGCGCACCGCCACGGCGCCGCGCGGGCCCCCGGCCGCCTGACCTCCCGCGCGCCGCGCCGGCGCGCGCCCGCTCGATCCCTCACGCCGCGGTCCCGTACGGGGCCGTCGTCCCCGTGCCCGAGGCCCGGGCGGGGTGACACCGTGAAGGCACCCCCAGGAGGCAGACCGCCATGCGACGTCTCATTCCCCTGCTCGCCGTGCTCATCGGCACGGTCGCGGGAACCGCGCCGGCCCCGGCCGGCGTCGTCAACCCTGACATCTCCGTGATCGGCCAGCCCTTCCTGCGCTGGACCGACGACACCGCTGATCCCGCACGCCGGCGCGCCACCTTCGCCGCCGGCGAGACGGAGTTCGTCTTCGACGCCTACCTCAACCCCTACGCCCGGGGCAACTTCACGCTGGCGCTCCACGAGGAGCACACGCACCTGGAGGAGGGGTACTTCTCGCTCCTGCGCGGACTGCCCGCCGGCCTGGCCCTGAAGGGCGGCAAGTACCGCGCCGGGTTCGGTAGGCTGAATCCCGAGCATCCCCACGTCTATCCGTTCGCGGATCGCTTCCGCGTCCTGGCCGCCTACCTGCCGGGCGAGGAGGCCCTCATCGAGACGGGCTTCCAGCTCTCGGAGCGGTTCGCGCTGCCGGGCGACCTGGCGCTCACCGCGAGCATGGACTGGTTGCAGGGCGACTCGTACCGCATCCCGCGCGAGGTGGGCGAGGCGGCGAGCGACCCGCTCGCAGCCGACCCCGCGGAGGGGGACCGCACCTCGGAGCCGCGACCCGCGGCACTCGTCCGGCTCTCGTTGTTCGCGCCGGCCGGGGAGCGCTCGGGCCTCGAGTTCGGCCTGTCCGGCACCCAGGGGACCAACAACGTCGCCGCCGGCACGCGCACGACGGTGTGGGGCGTGGACGCGAAGGCGAAGCTGTGGAACGGCCAGCGTTCCTACGCGTTGCTCCAGGGCGAATGGCTGGGGCTCGACCGCGAGCAGGCCGGCTGGGACGGGACCGCGGCGGCCTATACGAGATCGAACGTGCGACCGACGGGCGGCTACCTGTTCGCGGACTACAACTGGGACCTGCGCTACGACGTCGGCGCCTCGTACGAGCGCTGGCAGCGGCCGATCGCCGGCCAGACCTGGGACCAGGCATTCGGTGTCTTCGCCGGACTCGCCCTCATGGAGGAGACGACGGTGTTCCGTCTCGGCTGGGAGCGCTACGTCCCCGGCCACACCGGAGGCGTGCCCGAGGACCCCGAGACCGTGAACACGCTCACCCTTCGCGTCATCTACTCGATGGGCCCCCACAAGGCCCACCAGTTCTAGGAGGCCCGCCATGACCATCCGACGACTCACGTGCGCCGTGCTGTGCGGCGCGCTCCTGTCGATCCCGGCGACGGCGCTCGCCAGGGTCCGCGTCGCCGCCTCGACCACCGACCTCGCCTCGATCGCCAGTTCGGTCGGAGGCGAACAGGTCGAGGTCTTCGCCATCGCCCGCCCCGGCAGCGATGTCCACCGCGTCGAGGTGCTGCCCTCGTACATGGTCCGGGTCGCGAAGGCCGATCTCTACCTCAAGGTCGGGCTCGGCCTCGACTCGTGGGCCGACGGCATCATCGACGGCTCGCGCAACCCGCGCCTCGTGAAGCTCGACTGCGGACTCGGCATCCAGCCGCTCGAGCGGCCCACCGGCAAGGTGGACGCCTCGCTGGGTGACGTGCATCCCGACGGCAACCCGCACTACTGGCTCGACCCGCGCAACGGCGCCATCGTGGCGCGCCAGGTGGCCGAGGCGCTGGCGCGGCTCGACCCCGCGCACGCGGGGCTCTTCCAGGCACGCGCGGAGGCCTTTGCGAAGGAGGCCGGGGCGCAGCTCACCCGCGGGCGGCAGGTCGTGGCGGCCCTGCCCGTCAGGACCATCCTCACCTACCACGCGTCCTGGGTGTACCTCGCCAGCGCGTTCGGGCTCGAGATCGTCGGCACCGTCGAACCCGTGCCGGGCATCCCGCCCACGGGCAAGCACCTGCAACGGATCCTCGCGCTGGCGAAGGAGCGCCGCGTGCCCTTCCTGCTCCAGGAGCCGTACTTCTCCGACGAGGCGGGCCGCTTCCTCGCCCGCGAGACCGGCGTGCGGGTGATCCGGATGTCCGCCTCGTGCGACGGCCCGGCCGCCGGCCGCTACCTCGCGCACCTCGACCAGGTGCTCACGGCCCTCGCGGCACCGCCCGCGACGGGCGCGAAGTAGCGGGAGCCGGCCATGCTCGACGCCTTCCAGTTGCCCTTCTTCCAGACCGCGCTGTTCGCAGCGCTCGTCCTGGCCGGCATCCACGCGTACCTGGGTTTCCACATCGTGCGCCGCGGCGTGATCTTCGTGGACCTGGCGCTCGCGCAGATGGCGGCCCTGGGCGTCGCGCTGGCCGTCGTCCTGAGGCTGCACGACGACGGGATGGGGACCTACGCGCTGGCGCTGGGGATGACGTTCGTGGGCGCGGCCAGCTTCGCCTGGCTGCGCTCCCAGGAGCGCAACGTCCCGCTCGAGGCCTTCATCGGCATCGTGTTCGCCACCGCGCAGGCCGCGGTGTTCCTCGTGCTGGAGAAGAGCCCCGCGGGCCCCGAGCACCTCAAGCAGACGCTCGTCGGGAGTCTCTTCACGGTGAGTCCGGCCCAGGTGCTCAAGACGGCCGCGCTGTACGCCGCGCTCGGCGTGCTGCACTTCCTGCTGCGCAGGCCCTTCTTCGAGATCACGAACGACCCCGCGGGCGCCGCGGCCCGTGGGCGCCGGATCTTCTGGTGGGATCTGGCCTTCTACGCCATCTTCGGCTTCGTCGTCACTTCGAGCGTGCAGATCGCGGGCGTGCTGCTGGTCTTCGGCCTGCTCGTGATCCCGGCGGTCGCCGGGTTGCTGGCGACCCCGAGTCCCTCCCGCGCGCTGGCCGTGGGCTGGGTCTTCGGATTCGTGGGCAGCCTGCTCGGCCTGCTGGGGTCCATGACGCTCGATCTGCCCGCGGCGCCGAGCATCCTGATCTCCCTCACCGGCCTGCTCGTCCTGCTGGGCGTGGCGCTGCGGCTGCGCGGGAGACCGGCCACGCACCGAGTGGGTGCGAGTGGGTCGCCGGGCGGTCTCAGTCCGCTTCGGAGAACGCTTCCGCGCCTTCCAGCGCCGGGTCCATCACCACGTCGGCCCGGATGATGCCCAGGCGCCGCATCAGCCGGATGTAGTTCGCGCGCGAGCAACCCTCGAGCCGCGAGGCGCAGCTCACGTTGCGCGCCGTGCGCAGTTGACGCAGCACGCAGTCGCGTTGCCCCTCGTCCTTCGCGCATTGCGAAGGCCGCCAGGCCGGATGCTTGTCCTGCGGCAGGTCCTCCGCCTCGATCACCATCCGCGGGCCCGCGCGTTGCAGGGCGCGCACCAGCACCGCGGCGAGCTCGACGATGTTCCCGTACCAATCGCGATCGAGGAGCTCCTCGATCGCGCGGGGCGAGATCCGGCGCAGCGGCTCGCCGCTCTGGCGCGCGCCCTCGATCAGGCAGCGCGCCGCCAGCAGCGGCAGGTCCTGCGGCCGCTCCCGCAGCGATGGCACCCGCAGGATGGGCACCGACAGGCCGGGGCCAGCGGCCCCGGGCGCGCGGCGCGCCTTCCACTCGCGGCGCCAGCGGCGCAGCGTGATCCCGGCGCGCGTCACGCCCGTACCCGGCTCGCCGTAGACGTAGACGGGCGTGTCCTGCTCGGCGGCCGCTCGCAGCGCGCGCAGGAACTCGCGGGACATCGGCGCCCGGACCGTCCAGGCTTCCGTGAGGATCGCCGGGAGGTCCGGCGGGATCTCCAGCGAGGGCGGCTCGAGCAGGGCCCCGAGCGCGCGTTCGAGGCCACCGATGAAGTCCGGCTCGGTCGTGTCGGTCGTGAAGTGCGGGTGCACGGTCCGCTGCGCGTCGCGCCGGAAACTCGGCGAGCGGACCTCGCTGTAGATGAGCCGGAAGGCGCGCGGCAGGGTCTCGCGCACGACCTGCAGCACCTCGATCCCGCTGCCCCTTTCGTCCAGGCCGTAGTTCGCGACCACCGCCCCCCAGGGGCCCAGGGGCAGGGCTGCCATCACTTCGTCGATGGTGGAGACGTGCCGGCACTCGAAGCGCACCGAGAACGCGCGGACTATCGCCCGACCGCGCTCGACGTCATCCTCCACCAGGAGTACGCGGGGGTTCATGGGCGGCCCGTCCACCGCGAAGACACGGTGACGGCGTCGGCCGCTCGCCACGGCGTCGACGCGGCCGGACGGTGGAAGGCGGACAAGTTGCGGTAAAACTCTGGAGTTCGGCGGATGCGCACGCCAAGGCACAGCCCGGTTGAGATTCTCGGGCCGCGCACAGAGGAGTACCACCGGAGGCCCAGGAGGGGCCACCTCGACCATCCGGGATAAAATGTCACAGTCGGGATTCTAATACAGACAACAGGTTAAGCGCCAGAGTCTCAAACATGAGACATATCGGCGCGGCCTCGACTGTCGGAGAATCCGCGCTCTGGGATAGGGTTCGTCCGGGCCTGAAGCGCGGTCTGCGGACCTTGGCCCTGTACCCCGCGGGACCACCGAAGCCATCACGCTCGGGGGACGGATGGTCCAGGTACCCGCGGGGTTTCCGTTTTCCCCCGGCGGGCTCGCCCCCCGGCCGCAGGCCGGGTCTCGAGCGGCCGTCCACCCCACGGCACGCAGGCGCGGCGACGCCGGGCGCTAGCTCTTGCCCCGCCCCCCGCGTTTCGCGCCCTTCCGACCCCGGCCCGCCGATCCATGCTTCACCGGCCGGCTCTTGCTTGCGTCCGCCCGTGCGCTGCGCTGACGCGAGGCCGAGGCACGCTCGGCCTTCTTGAGTCGCCCGATCGCGGGCTTGACCCTGGTCTTCTTCTCGTCGCCCGTGCGCCGGGGCTTGAGCCGCGCGTGGTCCGGGCCCGCGCCGCGCGTCGAGGACACCGTGCGCGTCGTGGACGAGAGCGGCTTCTTCGCCGTCCTCTTCGCGTCGTGGTACTCGGGCCGTACGGCCAGCCGGCTGATCGCTCTCGAGCCCTTCTTCACGGGCTTGCGCATCGCCACCTGGTGCGTGGGCACATCCTGGTCGTAGGGCTCCGCCAGCTCCTCCTCGAACGTCTCCGGCGGCGCGGTCTCGCGGAACACGACCACGTTGCCATCCGGGTCGAGCACTTCGGCGAAGAGCCCGAAGTCCTGCTCGGTCGGCGCCGTCGCGAAGGTGACGTCACGGCCGTTGACCTCCTCGACCCAGGCTTCAAGGTCCAGGGTCTCGAGGCAGAAGGCGATCCGCTGGCCGGCGTGCAGCGGGTGGCTGAGCCCCGCGGGACGCTTGTGGACCGCGAGGCGCACGTCGCCCGCCTCGAACTCCACCCAGTGCGGGCTCACGTACGAGGTGGCGAGCCCGAGGCGGTCGCGGTAGAAGCCCACCGCCTGATCGAGGTCCTGCACGTTCACGACGACCGTGCCGATGACGGGACCTGCGTCGTGCGGGCGGTCTCCGCCCGCACGCAGCGCGACGAGGTTCCCCTCGGGGTCGCGGAACTGCACCGTCGTCCCGTACGGCTGGTCCTGGATCTCGCCCGCCGGGTGGAGGCCCCAGGTCCGGAAACGCTCCACCTCGGCCTTCACATCGGGACTGTCGAAGGTGAGTTCGATCTCGCGCCGGTGCATGGCCCCGAGCGGGTGCAGCGCCAGCGTCACGCCGCCGGTGCGGTAGGAGGTCCAGTTGGGACCCGCGTAGACCGGATAGAGTCCGATGCCTTCTTCGTAGAACTTCCGCGCAGCTTCCACATCGGGCGTGAAGAGGATGATCTGGACCAGGCGTCTCATGGTGTCCTCGGTTGCGGTGGAACCTCGGCGCGAGCGTGCTTGATGACGTCGGCGTGATGGTGGTCGTGCTCGGGGAGGGCGGCGAGAGGCTCTCCTGGCGGATGCTCCCGGGCCCACGATGCGGCCGGTTCTTCAGGCAGACTCTCGATCGCCTCCAGCAGGCGCGCGCGGAGCGCCGGCATGCGCACCCTCTTCAGTCCCGAAGCTGGCTTCCTCGCGAGGCTCATGTCTCGTCGCTGTCGCGCATGTCGCAGCCCATCCGTCCCACACCCACCGCCGCGCCGGTCCGCGCGGTCACGCGTCGAATCAGCCCCGACCTTCCTTCGGAGGGTGCCCGTTCGCGAAGCGCCAGGCCGCCGGCAGCACGAGCGCGGCCGCCACGGCCTTGATGACGTCACCCGGCAGGAAGGGCAGCAGGCCCGCGGCCAGCAGCCGGTCCGCCGGCAAGAAGTGCGAAAGCACCGCCAGCCCAGAGACGAAGATCACCGCGCTGCCGAGCAGCATCGCGGCCAGCATCGTGCCGAAGCGCCGGTCCCAGCCATGCTCGGCGCACATGCCGGTGACGGCCGCCGCCAACGGGAAGGCGACCAGGAAGCCGCCCGTCGGTCCCGCGAACACGAGCGCACCACCCAGGCCGCCCGCGAAGAACGGCAGGCCCATCGCCCCCTCGATCAGGTAGAGCGTCTGCGCCAGCACGGCGCGCCGCGCACCCAGCGCAGCGCCCGTGAGGAGCACGGCGAAGGTCTGCCCCGTGAGCGGCACCGGCGACCAGGGCACCGGGAAGGCGATGCGGGCGGCCGCGGCGGTGGCGAGGCTCGCACCGACGACGAGGAGGATGTCGCGCAGGACGCCGGCGCGAGGCAGGGCCGCGTCGGCGAGCGTCAGCGTGCGGACGGAGGACATGGGCACCTCGGATGAGTGGGGCGGCGGCCGAGCGGCGCCGGGCGCGGGGGTCACCCGCTCACGCCAGCCCCGCGGCGACGTCGGACCGAAGTGAAGCCGTTACAAGACCGCGCGAACCTAGCACGGTCCCCGGGGGCGGGCAACAGTCACGAGAACCGGGTCACGTGACATCGTGAGAACGCGGCGGCACCCGTGACCGTCGGGCCCGACTTGCCGCAGCGCGCGGCCCGGGAGCATGCTCGGGCCGCGCTCGCTGGAGGGAGAGATCGATGCTCACCGCCGAGGACGTGAAACGCCTGCTCGCGCTCGAGCCGCTGGAGCCCGAGGGCGGCTGTTTCGCCGAAACCTACCGGTCCCGCGGGCTGCTCCTGCCCGGTGCCCTGCCCGGGCAGACCTCGCCACGCCCCCTCGCGACTGCGATCTACTACCTGCTCGAACCCGGGACGTGTTCGGCGCTGCACCGCCTGCGCGTGGATGAGATCTTCCACTTCTATCTGGGCGACCCGGTGGAGATGCTCCAGCTTGGCCCCGGCGCGGACGGCCGCGCGCTGCGGCTGGGCGGCGACCTCGTCGCCGGAGAGCGCCCGCAGGCCGTGGTGCCCGCCGGCACGTGGCAGGGCACGCGGCTCGTCGCGGGCGGGCGCTGGGCCCTGCTCGGCACCACCGTGGCGCCCGGCTTCGACGCCGCCGACTTCGAACTCGGCCGCCGCGCGGAACTGGTCGCGCGCTGGCCGGCGCACCGGGAGACGATCGAGGCGCTGACGCGCGACTAGGGCCGGGCCACCCGGCCCGCTACGGCTTCTGGACCAGCCCCTCGCGGATCGCGAACTGCGTCAGCAGCGCGACGGACTTGAGGTTCAGCTTGCGCATCAGGTTGGCGCGGTGCGTCTCGACCGTGCGCGTGCTGATGTCGAGCTGCGAGGCGATCTCCCTGGTCGAGAGCCCCTTCACCACCAACTGCACGACCTCGCGCTCGCGCTCGGTGAGCGTGTCCATCGGGCGCGGCGGAGCCGAGTGGGCCCGCAACAGCTCCGACAGTTCACGCTGCACCGGCGGGCTGTAGTAGGCGCGGCCGGCCTGCACCGCCTCGATGGCCGCCACCAGGTCCTGCACCGCCGAGTCCTTGAGCAGGTAGCCGTCGGCCCCGTCCTGCACGGCGCGCGCCACGTACTCGGCATCCGCGTGCATGGTGAGCACCAGCACCTTCACGCCCGGCAGCGTCGCCTTCACCTGCCGCAGCACCTCGAACCCGTCGGTGCCCGGCATGGTGAGGTCGAGCACCAGCACGTCCACGGGATCCGCATGCAGGAAGTCGAGCGCCGCCTCACCGTCCGAGACCTCGCCCGCCACCGTGATGCCGGGCTGGGCCTCCAGGATGCGGCGCACGCCGGCCCGCACCAGCGTGTGGTCGTCGGCGAGCAGGATGCGGACGGGGTCGCTCACGGCATGGCTCCTGTCGGGATGAGAGCTTCCAGCCGGAAGCCCTGTGTGGGCGACGCGGCGATCCTCAGTGTACCGCCAAGGGCGGTGACGCGCTCGCGCATGCCGAGCAGGCCGAGCCGCGGCGTCGGCTCGTCCGCCGCCCCGCGGCCGTCGTCCTCGATCGTGAGGCGCAGCTGGCGGGCCCCGGCCTGCAGATCGACGCGCACCTGGCGGGCCCCGGCGTGACGCGCGACGTTGGTGAGCGCCTCCTGCGCCACGCGGTAGATCACGACCTCCTGCTCGGGCGTGAAGCCGCGCAGGCCCTCGCCGATCGAGAGCGCGACCTCGATGTGCGTGCGCCGGGTGAAGTCCTCGGCCATCGCGCGCAGCGCGGGCAGCAGCCCGAGGTCGTCGAGCACGCTCGGCCGCAGCAGGTTGCTCAGGTCGCGCACCTGCGCCAGCGCGCGGGCCACCATCTCGCTCGCCTCCTTGCGACCGTCCAGGTCGAGCTCGATCTTGACGGCGGTGAGCACCTGTCCGGCCTCGTCGTGCAGCTCGCGGGCGATCCGGCGGCGCTCGTCCTCCTGCGCGTGCAGCAGCAGCCGCGTGAGCTGCTCGAGCTGGGTGGTGCGCATGGCCAGCTTGCGGCGTTCCTCCCCCAGCACCAGGAACAGGGTGCCGATGGTCACGGCCACGATGATGAGCACGTCCACGAACACGGTATAGAAGGTCGTGGTGCCGAAGCCGCGCAGCAGCGGGTAGTCGAGATGGTGCAGGGCCCAGAGCAGGAACGACCAGGCCAGGATGAGGGCGGAGCCGGAACGGGTGGCACGCTGGTGGCGCCAGAACACGATGGAGGTCCACAGGGTCACGGCGAAGAGCAGCAGGGCCGCCGAGGCACCGGCGACCTCCATGCTGCCGATGCGGTAGACGGCGACGTAGGCCCAGGCCAGGGCCAGGACCCCGAGCCACAGATAGCGCGGGCGCCACACCACGCCCCACGAGAACTGCACCGCGGCCAGCAACAGCAGCAGCGCGACGAAGTCGGTGCACACCTGGTGCGCGAAGAGCCAGACGATCTCGCGCTCGACCAGGAACGTCGACATGAACGCCAGGCGCGCTGCGTAGAACATCCATGCCAGCGACCAGGTCAGGAAGTAGGGCCGGCGCTGGCGGCGCCACAGCCACAGGTAGGCGAGCGCCAGCAGGAGGGTCAGCACCGTCTGGAAACCCAGGGCGCTGCACTCCACGAAGACACGGTCCATGCGGGCATCCATCGCGCGGACAATCTAGCGCAGCCATCGCCGTCGCGTGAACCTGCGGAGGACTCGCGGGCGCCAGCGGCGGCAGGGGGGCACCGGTCCCGCGGTTCCCCTTGACACGAGCTATCGGGATGATATCATTCTGACATCGGAAAAGGAGGTCTCATGTTCCGCGAGAAGAAGGTGCTGGCGTCGTCGGGGTGGCTGATGCTGCTGGTGCTCATCGCCGTGCTCGTGCTGTCCGTCGTCGGTTTCGCGATGTCCATCCGCGCCCAGCACATGCCCCTGCTGGTGCTGTCGCTGCTCGTGCTGGTGGTGGATGCCATGTGCTTCGGCGGGCTCCAGATCGTGAACCCGAACGAGGGCCAGGTCGTGCAGCTCTTCGGCACGTACCTGGGCACACTGCGGGACCAGGGCTTCTGGTGGGTGAACCCGCTCACGAACCGTCGCCGCGTCTCCCTGCGCGTGCGCAACTTCGAGAGCGCGAAGCTCAAGGTGAACGACCACGACGGCAACCCCATCGAGATCGCCGCGGTCGTGGTGTGGAGGGTCGTGGACACTGCGGAGGCCATCTTCCACGTGGACAACTACGAGAACTTCGTCCACGTGCAGAGCGAGGCCGCGGTGCGGAATCTGGCCACGCTGCATCCGTACGACGCGCACGACGAGGGCGAGATCTCGCTGCGCGGCAACACCGCCATGGTGGCCGGCCTGCTCCAGAAGGAGATCCAGGATCGTCTCTCCCAGGCGGGCGTCGAGGTCATCGAGGCGCGCCTCAGCCACCTCGCCTACGCGTCCGAGATCGCCGGCGCCATGCTGCAGCGCCAGCAGGCGGGCGCGATCATCGCGGCGCGCTCGCGCATCGTGCAGGGCGCGGTCAGCATGGTGGAGATGGCGCTCGAGGAACTGGCCCGCAAGCACATCGTCGAGCTGGATTCCGAGCGCAAGGCCACCATGGTCAGCAACCTGCTGGTCGTGCTGTGCAGCGGCCAGCACACACAGCCGGTGGTGAACACCGGGACGCTGTACTAGCCGGGGCGATTCATGAATCGCGTCGCGGGAATGCGAGATGACCGTGGGGTGAAGGTCCTGTGACTGACCGCGGCGCGGTCGGGGCAGTGCGCCCTTTCGAAGAGCGGCCGGTCACGGGACCACGGCGGACCGCGGTCAGATCGCGTTCGCAGCAGCGGGTCATGAATCCTCCCGGCTGGTAGGCGGCGGCGTGGCGGAGCGCAAGCCGTTCCTGCTGAGACTGGCGCCGGAGGTCTACGATGTGCTGCACAAGTGGGCCGACGACGACCTGAGGAGCCTGAACGGACAGATCGAGTTCCTGCTCCGCCGCGCGCTCAACGAGGCGGGCCGGACGCCACGCGGCGCGGCCGGGGCGGAGCCCGCAGCCCGCCCGGGTCCGCAACCGGACACCCTCCCCCGGCGGAAACGCCCCGGCCGGGCTCCTTGACCGCGGCGGCCGACCTGCCGATGCAACCTCTGCCCGGAGGTGCCCCCCGATGCTCTCCCGTGTCCCACGCATGACCCCGCGTCTCGTCCTGCTCCTGCTCGCGCTGCTGACGGTCCACTCCCCGGCTCCCGCGGCCAGGAGACCCGGCCGGGGGGCCCCTGCCGCGGTCGCCACGGGGCCGTGCGTCCAGCGCTCCGCGCCGATCCTGGATGACGTGCTGAGCATCGTCGCCGCGAGCCGCGGCAACGCCGCGGACACCGCGCGCGCCTCGGCCGCGCTCGACCTGGCGTTCGAGGAGGCGGAGCGGCTCGCCGGCGTCTTCGCACCCGGGGAAGGCGCGAGCGAGCTGGCGCGCCTGAACCGCACCGCCACCGAACGGCGCTTCTCCTGCTCCGCGGACCTCTACGCCGCGCTCGAAGCGGCCATCGCGCTGGCCGACGTGACCGACGGCGCGTACGACCCGACGAACGGCCCCCTCCTGCGCGCGTGGGATCGGCGCGGCGGCGCGAGCGCGCCCGACGCGGAAGACCTCGCTGCGGCGCGCCTGCTCACGGGCTGGCGCATGCTCACGCTCGATCCCGGCAACCGCACGGCGCGCTTCGCCCGGCCGGGCATGGAGGTAGCGCTGGGCGCGATCGCGCGCGGCATCGTCCTCGAACGCGCAGCCGGCCGGCTGCGCGAGCGCGGCATCGCGCGGGCCCGGCTCGAGCTCGGCGGCGACGTGCTCGCCTTCACGACCCACGACGCCTGGTCGGCCGCGATCCCCGGCCCGACCGGCGATGGGCGGGCGGTGATGACGCTCATGCTCTCGAACGGCGCGGTCGCGACCGCGCAGACCGGCCGCAGCGGGAGGAGCCGCGTGCTCGACCCGCGCACGGGCCGGCTGCCGCCCGGGGAGGTGTCGGTCACCGTGGCAGGACGCTCCGCCCTGCGCGTCCGCGCGCTCGCGGAGGCGCTCCTGGTCATGGGCCGGGACCGCGCCCGGACGTACGCCCGCGCTCACCCCGAAGCCGGCGTGCTGTGGCTCGAGCCGCTCGGCGGGGACGTGCGGGCCTGGGCGTGGAACCTCGGCAGGATCGCGCCCGAGCCCGGCGTGCGCGTCGAGTGGATGACCGAACCCTGACAGGGCGGTACGACGCGCGCTGCCTGGCCCGGTTCCCCGCGCGTCGGCCGGGCGCGCGCTGTGGCGCGCTCGCCACAGCGCACCCGGGCTCGCCGGCCCTCCGCACGCCCGACCCGGGCCGCAACCCCTTGCGCGGCAGCCTGTCGTCCCCGCATCGCACGCATGGCACACCCCGTGCTTTTCCTCTCCGGCGAAGATCCCGCCAGCGATCACCCGCGGAGGTGGCCATGAACACGAGATCGATTGGAAACCGTGCACTCGCGGTGCTGCTGCTCGCCGCCCTCGCGAGCGCGGCGCTCGCCCCCGCCGCACTGGCGGACCGCAGCCGGGCGCGCTACAAGCGCGGGCGGCCGGCCGGCCACGGCGTGGTGCGCGTGGTGCATCGCGGGCCGTACCTCATCGAACGCCACTCGGATGCGGAGGCGATCGTCGGCTTCATCGGCGGGCTGGTGGTGGGCAGCGTGCTGTCGAACGCTCGGCCCCTGCCGCCGGCGTACGAGTACTACGACCCGTACTGCCACCGGCACTTCGTCACGGTCGGGGCCTACGACGAGCATCTGTACGGCCACCGGCACCCGCGCTCGGTCGAGGTCGTCGAGGTGCGCAGCGGACGATGCGTGGACACCCTGGACTGGCGCGACGGCCACTGGTGCAGCCGGGACGACCGCCCGGGGTACGAGGAGTGGGACGAATGAAGTGACCGGGCTGCGAGCGGCGCGCGCAGGGAAGCGACGCGGCCAGGAGCAGCCCGGATCGAGCGAGTGGGTCCGAGCGAGCGCGGTTGGAGCTGGGGAGCGTCCAGAGCCGCGCAGCGGGCCCACAGGGACGGGCGGTCGTCCAGCGACGGCCGTCCGTTCGCATGCCACGAAGCCGGCGCGCCGGACGCCGGGAACCTTGCGCGGCCGCCCTCTTACGCCGCGAGCCGCTCTTGCGCGTCGATCGTGGTCTCCTCGGGGCGCAGCACCCGCGATACGCGTTCGCTCTGCGGCATCGGGTCCCAGGTCTCTTCGACATCCTCGGGGAGCGGGGCGCCGTCCGGCCGCACGAGCAAGCGGCAGAACGGCCGCCTGAGGTCGTCGGGGTTCGGGCTCACGGACAGCACGACGTGGTTCGACTCCGTGAGCAGCACCGAGCCTGCCGGGTAGAGACCCACGGTTCGCACCAGCGACCACAGCACCGCAGGATCGAACTGCACCCGCGTGGGCCCGAGCAGGTATTGCAGCCCCTCGAACGGGGTGTAGGGTCGTTTGTGATAGCTGCGGTGCGCGGTCATGGCGTCGAAGCAGTCCGCGACCGCGACGATGCGCGTCATGGTGGCCTGGGCCCACTCGTGCCCGACCTCGGGGTAGCCCGTGATGTCGAAATTCATGTGGTGCTCGAGGCAGACGCGCATGGCGTCCAGCGTCAGGCTCGAGAGCCCCGGCATGCGGAACATCATCTTCACGCCCTCGAGTGGATGGCGCTGGATGAAGCCCCACTCGTCGGGCGTGAGTGCGGCGGGCTTGCGCAGCACGTCGCCGGGCACCGCGACCTTGCCGATGTCGTGCAGCAGGGCGGTCACGCCCAGGTCGGCGAGCGCCTGGCGGGGCAGCCCGAGGATCTGCCCCATGCTCACCGAGAGCACGCTCACGTTGACGCAGTGGGCGTAGGTGTATTCGTCGTGCTCCTTCAGCGCGGTGAGCCCCACGATCGAGTACTCGTTCTTCATGATGCTGTCCACGACCGGCTGCACCAGCCGCTTGGCCTGCCGCAGATCAGGCCGCCCGGTCTGCGCCGCGCGCACCACGATGCGCTTGGTGCCGAGCACCGCGCGCCAGAACACCTTCTTCGCGCGCCCGCGCTCACCGACGGGGTCCCGGTCCTCCTCGAGCACCCGGGTGAGGTCGTCCTTGTCCAGGTCGGCCGCGGGGACGGGCAGGATGTGCTCGATGCTCGCCTCGACCACCGCCTCGGGCAGCCGTTCGGCCAGCGTCGCGTCCTCGGCCGCCATGAACAACTGGAGGAAGCGCTCCGTCTCGGCCGGTGTCACGCCCTGCAGGAAGCGCACGCCGCCCAGCGAGCGACGCTCGAACTCCTCGATGAGCGAGTGATAGACGGTCAGGAGCGACGCGCTCGCCTTGAGGCGCACGCCGTTCAGGTAGAAGTTGTCGGCCACCGCGGCCAGCGCGACTTCGTCCTCCTCCTCCATCACCTGGAAGAGCACGCCCAGGAACTCCCGCAACTGGTGCTGGAACGCCTGATTCGAGACGTCGTGCGTGCGCGCGGTGCGCAGCAGCGCCGAGAAACGGATGAGGAGTTGCGGCCCCATCGTGAGCAGGCGCCCGCTGTCGGCGTCGCTGGAAGGCGGCGCTCCGCTGCGCGGCAGGTTCTCACTCATGGTCGTCCGCCCCCGCCAGCGCCTCGAGGCAGGCCTTGCGCACCGGCGCCCGCTTCGAGTGCGCACCACGCTCCAGCACGGCCCGCGCGTGCGGCGTGCCGATGCGGGCGATGCAGCGCGCCACCGCCTGGCGGTGTGCCTCCTGGTAGCGCGAGAACCAGTTGCCCTTGTGCAGTTCCTGCTCGAGGTCCGGGACGATCCCGTCGCCGCCCGTGGCCGCGAGCGCGGAGTAGACCGCGCGCCGCACTTCGAGCGGGCGCTGCTCGAAGACCGGATCCAGCAGGTGCTTCACCAGGACGCCGGCCGTGCGCTCGTCACGCGCCACCGAGAGCTGGTGCAACACCGAGCAGAAGGTGCGCGCGTCGGCCCCGTCGAGCATGCCGACCAGCAGCGGGCGCGCCTGCTCGGAATCGGCCTGGCCCAGCGCCGCGATGACCTCCTGACGCACGCGCGGCTCCGGGTGCCGCATCGCGGTCTCGAGCAGGCCGATCGTCCGGTCGCCACCGATCCAGCCCAGGATGTGCACGATGTTGCGCACGACGTACCAGCGCGGGTCCGCCAGCCATGGCGCGAGACGCTCGGGATTGTCGCGACACAGCTCGGCGATCGCCTCCGCCAGCGCGCGGCGCGTGCGCCGCTGCTGGCTCTCCGCCAGCGCCAGGTTGAGCCAGTCCACCGCCGGCGCGCCCAGATCGCGCGCGAGCGCGGTGAACTCGGCCAGCGCGGGCGCCTCCTGCAGGTCGAGCTTCTCGACCACGGTCGACACGGAGATCGGCTGGAACAGCTCCTGCGAGAAGCCCTCGATGGACCACTCCGAGTGGCGCCCGCACCGGCTCAGCAGCGCCAGGCAGTGGCGCGCCTCGGTCCACGCGCCCACGGTGATGGTCTGGCGCAGCACCCGCGGCAGGAAGCGCGCCAGCTCGGCCTTGTCGGCGGCCTGGATGCCGGCGTGCAGGAACGCGCTCGAGATCGCGATGGTGGCGGTCGCGAGCGGCACCTCGTGCTCGGCCCGGTACTCGTCGAGGAAGCGCAGCGTCTCGGCGGGCGCCAGGGATTCCAGCTCCGCGAAGCCCGCTTCGACCTCGACCGCGAGGTCGCCGAGCAGCCAGTCGTCGGAGCGTGCTTCGCCGCCCGGGGCCGCCGCGCCCGGCTCGGTCCCGTCCCCCCACGACTCGCCCGGCGTCGGCCAGGGCACGACATCCCCCGCGTCGCCCGCGCCGCCGCCCATGTCGGCCTCGGCGGGCACGCAGTCCACGTCGATGTGCTGGAGATGCGATTCCCACAGCAGCGTCACGAGATCGTCTTCGCCCGCGTTCTGGCCGCTCACCTGCAGCACCGCGTCGAGGAGCGTCTCGATCTCGGCTGGCTCGACGCCGGGCGAGAAGTTGATGGCATGGATGCCGTCGCGGTAGAAGGGCAGCGCGAGGTTGTCGTCGCGCGAGCGCGCCAGGTAGAGCGACTGTTCCTCGCAGAGCACGTCGTCGGAGGTGAAGTGGAGGGTCAGGACCCCGTGCTCCTCGAGGACGCGTGTGAGCGCCTGCGCCAGCTCCTCGCGGAAGCGGATGACGGTGGGGTTGTTCGCGTCGTAGAGCCGGCAGGTCTTGAGCGTGCGGGCCAGATGATTCACCCACACGCCGGCCGCGCGCGCCAGCGCTTCCTGCTCCGGCGTGCGAACGGTCTCCTCCGTGTCGTGCGTCGATCGGGCGCTGACGTTCATGGACGGACCCGCTCCCCTGGATGGCCCGAAGTGAAGATGGCCTAGCGTGTTATCGGCAGGCGACCGGAGGGGCTTGAGGAGGTCCCGGGGAGCGGCGCGGGGGCGACGATTTCGCTCGTGCGCGGGGACGCGTCGAGCCCCTGGTCGGGGACCCGCGCCGCTGGCGGGACCAGCTGCCGCGTTCGTCGGGGGCGGGTTGTCGCCCGTCCAGGTGTCCCCAATACTGGCGCCGTCACGTCCACCCCGGCATTCCTCCAAGAGGAGGGTCTCCCGTCATGAGGTCCCGTCTGCTGCCCATGGTCCTGGGCGTCGCGCTGGCCGCGCTCCTGCGGTCCACCACGCCGGCCGCCGCGCTCGAGGAGTGCCGCCTGCTGCGCCAGCCCGACATCCAGGGCGACCGAATCGTGTTCGTCTACGCCGGCGACCTGTGGAGCGTGGCCCGCGCGGGCGGCGTCGCCTGGCGCCTCACCTCGCACGAGGGCGTCGAGTCGTTCCCGAAGCTCTCGCCCGACGGCGGGACCGTCGCCTTCACCGCGGAGTACGACGGGAACATCGACGCCTACACGATCCCGGCCGAGGGCGGCGAGCCCACCCGCCTCACCTGGCACCCGCTGCCCGACCAGGTGGCCGAGTGGTACCCCGACGGCAGGGCGATCCTGCTCCGCTCGCGTCGCGCCTCCGCCATCCAGCGCTACGACCGTTTCCTCAAGGTGCCGGCGCGGGGCGGCTTCGAGGAGACGCTGCCGCTGCCCACGGGCGGCTACGCCTCGTTCTCACCCGACGGCGGCCAGATCGCGTTCGTCTCGCCCTCCTACGACAACCGTACGTGGAAGCGCTACCGCGGCGGCGATGCCCCGCAGATCTGGACCTACGATTTCAAGAAGAACACCTCCGAGAGGATCACCGACTGGCCCGGGCCCGACGAGTGGCCAATGTGGCACGGGCGCACGGTCTACTACGCCTCGGACCGCGGCGGGCGCACGGTCAACCTCTGGGCCTACGACCTCGACCAGCGGACCCATCGCCAGGTCACCCGGTTCACCGACTACGACGTGAAATGGCCGAGCCTCGGCGCCGACGCCATCGTCTTCGAGAACGGCGGCTACCTCTACGTCCTCGACCTGCCCGGCGAGGCCCCCCGGAAGATCCAGGTGCTGGTGCCCGACGACAAACCGGCCGCCCGGGCCGAGTACCGCAACGTCTCGCGATGGATCACCGACTTCGACCTGTCGCCCTCGGCCAAGCGCGCGGTGTTCGCGGCGCGCGGCGACCTGTTCACGGTGCCCGCCGAGAAGGGCGACGTGCGCCTGCTGGTGGGCACGGCCGGCGCACGCGAACGTGATCCAGCGTGGTCGCTGGACGGCAAGTGGATCGCCTACCTGTCGGACCAGAGCGGCGAGTACGAGATCTGGGTGGTGGGCAGCGACGGCATGACGGCTCCGCGCCAGGTGACGACGGGCGGCAGCACGTTCCGCTTCGCGCCGCGCTGGTCGCCGGACTCGAAGAAGCTGGCGTTCTCGGACAAGACCCGCACCCTGTGGTGGTGCGACGTCGCCACCGGCAGGCTCACGAAGGTGGACAAGGGCGAGTACGGCGAGATCCACGATTACGCGTGGGCGCCCGACTCGAAGTGGCTCGCCTACAGCAAGGCCAACGCCGCCGACTTCCAACTCATCCACCTCTACGCGCTCGACGGCGCCGTCACCCCCGTCTCGACCGGCATGACGGACGACTTCGCGCCCGCCTTCGACCTGGACGGCAACTACCTCTATTTCATCTCGCGCCGCACCTTGAATCCGGAATCCGGCGCCTTCGAGTTCAACTTCCAGTTCAGCGCGACGGACAAGATCTACGCGATGTCCCTGCGTGACACGCTGCTCACCCCGGTCGCGCCACAGAGCGACGAAGAGGTGGGCGAGACGAAGAAGGACGAGGGCGGGCCGGGAAAGGGGGACAAGGGCGAGAAGGGTGGCAAGGTCGAGGCCGAGAAGCCGGCGGAGGCGAAACCGGTCAAGATCGACCTGGCCGGGCTCGGGCAGCGCGTGGCGGCGCTGCCGGTGCCGGCAGCCCGTTACGCCAGCGTGTCCGCGTACAAGGGCAAGCTCGTCTTCTTCGCCCTCGATCCCACCGATCCCGACAGCGACGACGGCGGCACGGGCTCGTTCAAGCTTCTCGACCTCGAGAAGCGCGAGGTGAAGACGGCCCTCTCCGGCGTGGACGCCGCGGGCGCGCTCTCGAAGGACGGCGGCAAGTTGCTGTACAAGGCCCGTGACGCCTACGGCATCGTGGACGTCGCCGAGGGCAAGAAGGTCGGCGACGGCAAGCTGGCCACCGGGCAGCTCATGACGACCGTGGACCCCCGCCAGGAATGGCTGCAGATCTTCAACGAGGCCTGGCGGCTCGAGCGCGACTTCTACTACGACCCGGCCATGGGCGGGCTCGACTGGCAGGCCGTGGGCGAGCGTTACCGCGCGCTCGTGCCCCATGTCGCCCACCGCGCGGATCTCAACTACATCCTCGGCGAACTGCAGGGGGAGCTGTCGACCTCCCACGCCTACGTGGGGGGCGGCGACGTGCCGCAGGCCCCGCGCGTGGACGTCGGCCTGCTGGGCGCCGACTACGAGCTGGACGCCGCGAGTGGCCTGTACCGCTTCCAGACCATCTACCGGGCGCGAGACTGGAACTCGGAGGTCGAGGCGCCGCTCGGCATGCCCGGCATCGGTGTCAAGGAGGGCGACTACCTGCTGGAGGTGAACGACCGGCCGGTCCGCGCTTCCCAGAACGTGTTCGCGGCCTTCGAGGGCACGGCCGGCAAGCAGACGCGCATCAAGGTCGGCCGCTCGCCCGGCGACCCGAAGGCGCGCACCTACACGGTGAAGCCCGTCGCCAGCGAGGGCACGCTCCGCTACACGGCCTGGGTGGACGGCAATCGCGAGAAGGTGGCAAAGGCCACCGGCGGCCGCATCGCGTACATCCACGTGCCCAACACGGCAACGCAGGGCATCCAGGAGTTCAGCAAGCAGTACTACCCGCAGACGGACAGGCAGGGCATCATCGTGGACGAGCGCTTCAACGGCGGCGGCTTCATCCCCGACTTCTTCGTGGAACGGCTCCGCCGCAAGTCCCTGGCGTACTGGTCGACCCGCGACGGCGCGGACAACCGCACGCCGTCCACGGCCATCGACGGGCCCAAGTGCATCCTCATCAACCAGTACGCGGGCTCGGGCGGTGACGCCTTCCCCCACTACTTCCGCCTGCTCGGCGTCGGCCCGCTCATCGGCATGCGCACCTGGGGCGGACTCGTCGGCATCAGCCACAACCTGCCGCTCGTGGACGGGGGCGGCATCACGATGCCGGACTTCGGCATGTGGGACCCGTACAAGGGCGAATGGGTGATCGAGAACCACGGCGTGGACCCGGACATCGAGGTCGAGAACACGCCGAGCGAGATGGTCTCGGGCCGCGACCCGCAGCTCGAGCGCGCCATCCAGTGGACGCTCGATGAACTGCAGAAGAATCCGCTGAAGAAGTACCCGAGGCCGAAGTACAAGGTGCAGGAGGGGCTGCGGTAGAGGATCGGCAACGGGCGCAGGCCCGCGCAACATCGGACCCCGGTCGCGAGGCCGGGGTCCCTGCGCGTCAGATGCCGGAGCCGGGGTCGGGCTGCCCCTCGCCGTCGTCCGCGTCTGCGGCGCTGTCGCTCATCGAGCGGAACGCCTGCTCGACCTGCTCGGCCGTCAATCCGCTCGGCACCGCGACGGAGACCGGCCGACGACGCAGCTCCGCGATCTCGCGCGCGAGCTCCTGCACCTGCTCGTGCAGCGCGGTGATGGCGCGGGCCGTGGGGTCGGGGATGCGGTTGTGCTCGAGCTCGTGGCCCGGCCGTCTCCCCTCCTCCTCCTTCTCCTCGAGCACGCGACCCGGGATGCCGACGATGGTCGAGCGCGGCGGCGCCGATTTCACGACCACCGAGCCGGAACCGACGCGCGAGTGGTGCCCGATGGTGATGTTGCCGAGCACCTTCGCGCCCGAGCCGATCACGACATGCTCCTCGAGCGTCGGATGCCGCTTGCCGCGGCTCACGCTCGTGCCGCCGAGGGTGACGCCCTGGTAGATCAGGCAGTCGTCGCGGATCTCGGCGGTCTCGCCGATCACGACGCCCATGCCGTGGTCGATGAACACGCGCCGGCCGATCGTGGCGCCGGGGTGGATCTCGACGCCGGTGAAGAACCGCGCGAGGTGCGAGATCAGCCGGGGCAGCAGCGGGATCCGCCAGCGCCACAGCGGATGCGCGATCCGGTGCCACCAGAGGGCGTGCAGCCCCGGATAGCACAACAGGATCTCGAGCGCGCCGCGGGCCGCGGGGTCCTTCCCGCGGACCGTCCGGATGTCCTCGACCACTCTGAGCATGGGCTCCCCTGCGCCGCGCCGCCCTAGCGGCCGGCGTCTCCCACATCCCCGGGGAAATCGAACAGCGGCGTCGAGAGGTAGCGCTCGCCGTGGCTCGCGAGCACCGCGACGATCAGCTTCCCGGCCATCTCCGGCCGCTTCGCCACCTGCAGGGCCGCCCAGACGCTGGCGCCCGACGAGATCCCGGCCATGATCCCCTCCGCACGGCAGAGCCGCCGCGCCGTCGCGAACGCGTCGTCGTTCGTGACCTGGACGATCTCGTCGATCAGGTCCGTGCGCAACACCCTCGGGATGAAGCCCGCGCCGATCCCCTGGATCCCGTGCGGGCCGGGCGCTCCGCCCGAGAGCACCGGGGAGTCCACCGGCTCCACCGCCACGGCGCGGAGCCCGGGCTTCTTCGCCTTGAGGGCCTCGGCGACCCCCGTGATCGTGCCGCCCGTCCCCACCCCCGCCACGACCGCGTCCACCCGCCCATCGGTGTCGTCCCAGATCTCGACCGCGGTCGTCTCGCGGTGGACCCTCGGGTTCGCGGGATTGTCGAACTGACCGATGATCATCGAGTCGGGGATCTCCTTCTGCAGCTCGTCGGCGCGCGCGATCGCGCCCTTCATCCCCTTCGCGCCCTCGGTCAGCACGACGCGCGCGCCCAGCGCCTGGAGGATCTTGCGCCGCTCGATGGACATGGTCTCGGGCATGGTGAGGACGAGCCGGATGTCCTGGGCCGCGCAGATGAAGGCGAGCGCGATCCCCGTGTTGCCCGACGTGGGCTCGATCACGGTCGTGACGCCCGGCCGGATCGCGCCGCGCTCGAGAGCATCCTTGATCATCGAGCGGCCGATACGGTCCTTGACCGACGACATCGGGTTGAAGGACTCGAGCTTGAGCACCAGTTCGGCCTGGAGACCCTGCTGGAGCCGTTGCAGCCGGACCAGCGGGGTGCGACCGATGGTGTCGATGATGCTGTCGTAGATGCGAGCCATGCGCTCCCTTCCTCTCCGGCTGTTCGAACCGCTGCGGCCGCGCTGCCCGGCACGACGTCGGTGATGGCCCCCCGTCGAGCTCGAGGCCAAGCGAGAAGCGCAGGCCCGTCCTCTGGTCCCAGACCCGCGCCTGAGCCCGCTCTCCAGCGCCCGGGCTGTCGCTCCAGGCCGGCCGCCAGCATTTCCTTCGATGCCCCCGGGCGGCGCCCGTTGCGGGGCAGATGCCGGCCGGGACCCGAAGAGGGCGCGCCAGTCCTGGGCCGCGATCTGCCCCAGGGCCTTCACGACGTCGTCAAGGTCGTACGGGACCACCGCGGGCGGACCGCCGCGGCCGCCGAAGGACAGGCGGCACAAGCCGTCCGGGGAGCGCCTTCCACCGCCCGCTGAATCCCGTGTCCCGGGCCCGCGCCGCGGCGCTATGATGCGCGCGACCGATTCTCAGGATCCCGCTTTCCGGAACGAACGACACTCCGGAGGTCGCCGATGGCAGACATCCGCCTCATCGTCAACGGCCGCACGCACGCGGTCGACGTGGACCCCGAGACGCCGCTGCTCTGGGTGCTGCGCGAGACCCTTGGCCTCACCGGGACGAAGTACGGCTGCGGCGCCGGGCTGTGCGGCAGCTGCACCGTGCTGATCGACGGTGAGCCCGCGCGCTCGTGCCAGATCACGGCCGTACAGGCCGAGGACGCGAACATCACCACGATCGAAGGTCTCTCGCGCGACCGAAGCCACCCGCTGCAGACGGCCTGGCTCGCGGAGCAGGTGCCCCAGTGCGGCTACTGCCAGTCCGGGCAGATCCTGGCCGCGGCCGCGCTGCTCGCGAAGAACCCCGACCCCAGCGACGCCGACATCGACCGCGCGCTCTCCGCCAACCTGTGCCGTTGCGGGACCTATCCGCGCATCCGCCGCGCCATCCACCTCGCGGCGAAGGGAGGCACCCGATGAGCACGACTCGTCGTGATTTCCTCAAGACCGGAGCGCTCGCCGGCGCCGGCCTCGTCATCGCGCTCCACCTGCCCGGGACCGCGCGGACCGCCACAGCAGGGGCTGCAGGCCTCGAGCCCAACGCCTACCTGCGCGTGGCACCGGACGGCACCGTCACCGTGATGATCGCGCGCTCCGAGCTCGGCCAGGGCACGAGCACCGCGCTCGCCATGCTCGTCGCCGAGGAGCTCGAGGCGGACTGGCGGAAGGTCCGCATCGAGCAGGCCATCCCGGCACCCGTCTACGGCAACATGACCACCGGCGGCAGCGCCAGCATCCGCTCGCTGTGGAAGCCCATGCGCAAGGCCGGTGCGCAGGCGCGAGAGCTGCTCGTCGGTGCCGCCGCGGCTCAGTGGAAGGTGGACCGCGCCGCCTGCCGGGCCGGGAACGGCGAGGTCGTGCACGCGGCGAGCGGCCGGCGTCTCGGCTACGGCGCGCTCGCCGCCGCCGCCGCGAAGCTGCCCGTGCCGGCCGACCCCCCGCTCAAGGACCACAGGCAGCATTGCGTCATCGGAACCACGCCCGCGCGCTTCGACGCCCCCGCCAAGGTGGACGGCGCCGCCGTGTTCGGCGCCGACGTGCGCGTGCCGGGCATGCTCTACGCCTCGATCGCGCAGTGCCCCGTGTTCGGCGGACGGGCCACGGGCTTCGATCCCGCCGCAACACTCCAGGTCCCCGGTGTCGTGCGGGTCGAGCGCGTCGGCGACGGCGTGGCCGTGCTCGCGAAGAGCACCTGGGCCGCGTTTCGCGGGCGCGAGGCGCTGCGCGTCACCTGGGACGAGGGACCGCTCGCCACGCTCGACAGCGCCGCCATCCGCGCGAAGTTCGCCGAGCTGGCGGGGCAGCCCGCCCACACCGCGCGCAAGGAGGGCCGCGGCGCCGCGGCGCTCGCCGGCGCCGCGCGCACCCTCGAGGCCGTGTACGAAGTGCCCTATCTCGCACACACGCCCATGGAGCCCATGAACTGCACCGCCCACGCGCGCCCCGGGGCGTGCGAGGTCTGGGTGCCCACGCAGAGCGGCAGCGGCGCGCGCGAGGCCGCCGCGAAGGCCGCCGGGGTCGACCCCGGCGTCGTCACCGTGCACATGACGCTCATCGGCGGCGGCTTCGGCGCCCGCCACCGGCAGGACTACGTCGTGCAGGCCGTGCTGCTGTCCAGGTCCGCCGGCGCCCCCGTCCAGGTCGTGTGGACGCGCGAGGACGACGTCCAGCACGATGTCTACCGGCCCGCGACCTACAACGTGCTGCGCGCCGGCCTCGACCCGGCCGGCTCGCCCATCGCCTGGACCCACCGCATCGTCGCGCCCGGCATCGCCACGCAGATGGGGTTCGTGAAGCAGGGCGATCCCGACTGGAGCTCCCTCGACGGCGCCGCCAACCTGCCCTACGCCATCCCCAACCTCGAGGTGGAGCTCGTCACGCATGATCCCGGCGTCCCGCTCGGCTGGTGGCGCTCGGTCGCCTCGTCGCAGAACGCCTACGTCACCGAGTGCTTCCTCGACGAAGTGGCGACCGCCGCCGGCCGTGACCCGTACGAGTTGCGGCGCGAGCTGCTCGGGGACAAGCCGCGGCATCGGGCCGTGCTCGAGCTGGCCGCGCAGAAGGCCGGATGGGGCTCGGCGTTGCCCGCGGGCCAGGGGCGCGGCATCGCCGTGCACGAGAGCTTCGGCTCGTTCGTCGCACAGGTCGCCGAGGTGGAGGTCGCCCCCGACGGCGCCGTGCGCGTGAAGCGCGTGGTGTGCGCCGTGGACTGCGGCACCATGGTGCATCCCGACCTGGTCCGCTCGCAGATGGAGGGCGGCATCCTCTACGGCCTGAGCGCAGCGCTGAAGAGCGAGATCACCATCGAGCGGGGCCGCGTCGTGCAGGGCAACTTCAACGACTACCCGATGCTGACGATCGACGAGTGCCCCGTGATCGAAGTCCACCTGGCGCCGAGCGGCGACCCGGTCGGCGGCATCGGCGAGCCCGGGCTGCCGCCGGCCGCACCGGCGGTGGCGAACGCGGTGGCGAAGGCGACCGGGAGACCGGTGAGGAGGCTGCCGATCGGGGCGGCGTGAGGGGGCGTAGCGTCCCCCGCTTCTGCTACCCTCCCCCGTCATGCGCTTCGCCCCCTTCGTCCTCGCCACGCTCTGCGTGCTCGTCCTCTTCCTCGGCCTGGACCGGGTGGGCGTGCTGGACGAACGCGAGGCACGCGACGCGCAGGTCGCACGGGAGCTGATCCGGCACGGCGAGGCGCTGACGCCCCTCTACGGCGCGCAACCGCTCTACGAGAAGCCCCTGCTCGCCTACGCGCTCGAAGCGCTGGCGTACTGGCGCGAACCGGCCTCACCGGTGCATTCCCGCCAGATGCGCGCGGGCCTCGCGGTGCTGCTCATCCTCATCACGGGCATGGCGGGGGGGCGGCACTTCGGCCCACGCGCCGGGGTCTTCGCGGCGGGCGTGCTCGCCACCTCGGTCGTGCTGCCGCTGGCGGCGCGCAGCGACGGCACGCAGATGCTCGGCTCGGTCTTCGCCTGGATCGGCTGCGCGGGCCTCGCCGACGTGGTCTTCGGCCGCGCACGCGGTCGCGATCTGCGGCTGGTGGTCACGTACGCGGCGCTGGCGGCGGCGCTGGTGTGCGCGGGGCCGCTCACGGCGCTGTGGCCCCTCGGGGGGCTCGCGCTCTACCTGGGGCTGGCGCGCGACCGCGAGGGCTGGCGGCGCGCGCGTCCGCTCGCCGGACTCACCCTCATGCTGGGCGTCGCCCTGCCGTGGTACGGAGCCATGATCGAGCGCCGCGGCGCCGACTTCCTCTCGCACGCGCCGTTCTTCCCCTACGCGGTCGGGCCGCCGATGCCGTGGCTCGCGGGCGCGGTGTTCGCGATCCCGTTCCTGGTGGTCGGCTGCTTCCCGTGGAGCGCACTGCTCCCCGACGCGATGGTGCACGCGGCGACGTGGTGGCGCGGACGCGGGCGCCTGCCGCTGCTGCGCATCGGGTCGACCGGGCCGGAGTTCCCGCCGGCCGTGGCGATCGAGCGCGAGAAGCGCGAAGAGGGCGCGGCGCACTTCTTCATCGCCTGCCTGCTCGCGGCGCTCGCGCCGATCCTCGTCTATCCGTCACGCCCGCTCACGGCGGCGCTGCCGGCGGTGCCGGCCGTCGCGCTCCTGTGCGGGCGTCTGCTCGACCACCTGTTCGAGGACCCGAAGCGTCTGGCGCAGGCGGTCACGCGTTCGGCGCTGACGCTGGTCGTGGCGGGAAGCGTGGCGGCGTTCACCTTCGTGGCGCTGGCGGCGCGCATGCGTGACGCGGCCCCGGACCTGCGTCTGCTGGGGGCGGCCCTGCTCCTCGCCTCCTGGGCGCCGTTCCTCGCGGACCTGATGCGCCGGCGCCGCCTCGCGGCCCTGCTGATGGGGCTGCCGGTCGTGGTGGGGATGCCGATCGCGTCGCTGCAGGTCCTGCCCGCAATGGAGGACTGGCTCAACACGCGCGCGGCGGCGCAGGCGCTGGACGTCACCGCACCGCCGCGCGCGCCGCTCGTGCTGGTGGGCGCACCGCCACCGTCGCTGCGCTTCTACGCCGGGCACGACCTGGTGATCGTGTCGCCCGGGCCGGACGCACTGCGGGACTACCGCGCGGCGGACGGGATGACGTACCTCGCCTTCCGCCCCGCGCGCGAGCGCGAAGTCGCGCGCCGCGCGCAGACGCCGCTCGAGATCCTCGCGCGCACGCCGACGCTGGTCGTCGGGCGGGTGAGGCCGGAGTAGGCGGAGCCCGCCGGCCGCGCCGCCTCAGTCACGGGCCCGGACGGGTCCCGCAGCCCCCCCGCGCACCGGCAGGCCCGCCCGCGCCTCCCGCTCCACCTCCACCTTGGCCGTGGCCTTCGGCCGCTCGAGCTGGAGCACCTCGAAGTCCGGATCGGCCACCACGCGCTCGGGCTCGAAGCCACAGCGGATGACGATCTCCTTCGCCTCCTTCGGGCCGAGCACGACGGTCGTGCGCGCCGCGCGCCAGGGTTCCTCCTTCTTCTTCGCGTCGGCGAAGCGCACCCCGCGGACGGCCGCGATCTGCACGGGCATGCGACCGGTGCCGGCGTTCCGCACCCGGGCGCGGACCTCCCAGGCGTCGCCCCGCCGCGCCGCGCGCGCATCGCTCAGGCGGTACTCGGGCACGACGACCTCCCAGTACCACTGTGTCACAAACGCGTCGTAGGCCGTGGTGTCGGGCGCGTAGCGGCGCATGTGCGCGAGGTAGTCCTGAAGCACGGGATGATCCCGGCCGTCGCGCCACACGGCGATGAAGTCGCGCAGGCCCCGCAGCATCGGCTCCCGGCCCACGAGCCGCATCATCATCCACGCGACCCACCCGCCCTTGTCGTAGACGATGCGATTGTCGCCGGCGCGCGCCCCGTCGATCCGCGTGAGGGGGCGCTCGGAGTCGGCCTGTCGCGTGTTCGCGTACTGGTCCTCGATCTGGCGCAGGAAGGCCAGTTGCTGCTCGAGGCCCTTCAGTTGCCCGATGAGCAGGGTCGTCGAGAGATGCGACATGCCCTCGGACAGCACCACCGCTCCGGGGCGGTCGGCGGGGACGAGGATGTTGCCCCACCACTGGTGTGCGGCTTCGTGGGCCGTGACCCAGAACGCGGCGTCGGCCTTCGGCTCGCTCCTGGTGAGGAAGCCGATGCCCTCGGAGAACGTGATGTTGGTCGGCGAGCCCTGCGCGTAGTTCCTCAGGGCGGGGAACTCGCTGAGCCGCAGTTCCCGCCACGGGTAGGGCCCGAACCACTCCGAGTACCAGCGCCGCGAACCGGACAGCGCCTGCATCATGCCGTCGAGGTTGTAGGTGTGCGCCGGGTGGTGGTAGATGGTCACGCCCTCGCCGCGCCTCTCGGCCCAGCGGCCGGCGATCACGTTGAACAGGTGCACGGGATGGTCGGTGACGTAGGTGAACGTGCGGCGGCCGCCGGCTGCGGCCTCGCTCTCGAGCACGCCGGTGGCGTTCACCCGGAACCCCTCGGGCACGGTCACGCGGATGCGCGTGTCGAACCACGTCTCCGCCAGCGGCAGCATCGCCGGCAGCGTGTCGCGCCAGACGTCGTCGGGGTACTGGCGCGGCTCGGGCCGGTCCTTCGCCTCGGGACCGATCTCCGGGTTGAACCCGAGCTGGGGCACGAGCGTGGGCCCGGTGAACCCGGTGAACACGGCGCTCGAGGGCACGATGAACTCCATCGTCCCCGCGCCGTTGCGGCTGATGCCCATCGGGTAGCTCCCCCGGTAGCGGAAGCCCAGGCGCACGCGACCGCCCGTCGCCAGCGGCCGTGGCAGCGTGAAGACGTAGAGTCGCGAACGATCCTCGGGCTTGCACGGGGCGCCGTCCATCGTCCACGAGAGCGAGTCCCAGGAGACCCCGCCCGTGAGCGGGATCTGCGCGAGCGGCCGCCCGTTCAGGTTCACGAGATCGTAGTGGCCGGCCACGCGGAATTCACGGCGCGGCGGGTCGAGCACGAGGTCGAGGTCCACCGCGGCCATCGCGGGCAGCGGTGCGTTCGTCCAGGTCGCCGCGTTCTGCCGCCAGTAGTCCTTCGCCAGCTTCTTCATCCGGCGCCCCTCCCACCCCTGCTCCACCTGGAACCAGAGCACGGCCCAGATCGCCAGCGGCACGACCAGCAGCGGCACGAGTCCCAGCGCCCCGCGCGCGAGCGCGGCCGGTCGCAGCCGGTGCATGGCGCGCGTGGCGTCGGCCTCGAGCCGCGGGAAGAGGCGCACGGTGAGTACGATGAAGAACACCGTGAGCCCGAGCACCATCGCGCGGTTGAGGATCAGCGGCAGCCGGTCCAGCTCGAACACGCTCATGTCGCTCCAGCGCGTCGCGCTCCACAGGTCCCAGTTGAACGCCCAGTTCATCTTGCCGCGCATCTCGAAGAAACCGGTCAGGGTCATCGCGCCGAGGCCCAGGGCGTAGGTGGCGTAACGGCTGCCGGTGAGCGCGAAGAGCGCCATCGTGAACGCGGTCCAGACCAGGAACGTGGGCGTGAGCAGCAGGCCCCAGCACAACAGGAACGGCTCGATGCGGAACGGCACCTTCCCCTGCACCGCGAGGAGGATGGCGTTGCCGGCGAGGGCGGTCAGGACGATGGCCAGCGCCACCACGGTGTTGGCCAGCGCCTTGCCCAGCAGCAGCGAGCCGGTGCGCAGCGGGGTGGCGTAGAAGATCGGGCCGAATCCGCTGCCGCGCTCGCGGTGCAGCGACTCCACCGTGTAGAAGAGCAGCAGCAGGCAGACCAGCAGCGTGAGCGTGTTCATCGCGTCCACGGCGAGCCCGCCCGGCGTCTGGAGCAGGGCCGTGTCGAAGGCGCCGACCCTGACCACGCTGCTCAGGGTCTGGGCCAGGATCATGGGCACGAACAGGTAGAGGCCGGGGTGCGTGCGCAGCTCGCGCAGCTCCACGCGCGCGACCTCCCACGCGCCGGAGAGGAAGCCGATGGCCTTCCAGCGCATCCCGAGCGACGCGAGCGGGGCCATCTCGGGCCGGGGCGCTCCGGCGTCGGGCAGGTCCGCCTCGAGGCGGGCGGCGCGGCCGCGGCGCACCGCTCTCGTACCGCGCAGCGTGGCGGCGAACCGCCACTGCGTGAGCAGGACGGCCCCCAGGCCCAGGAACATCACCATCGCGCGGTTCGCCCAGAACAGGCCGTCGGTGCCGACTCCGGCGCGGTTGTAGAAGTCCACGCCGCGGTCCACGTTGAGCCAGGTCTCGTTGAGCCAGCGGATCCCGGTCGGGTCCAGCACCATGAGGAGGCCGTTGACGGCGGGGTTGAGCCACGACGGCGACCAGTTCCACACCAGGGTGATGCCCAGGACGATGGTCGCCACCGGGAACGCGAACACCAGGATCGGCATGCGCGTGAGCGTGCCCAGCGCGAGGCTCGTGCCGGCCATGCACAGCAGCGAGGGCAGCGCGAACAGCAGCAGGGGGCGCAGGTAGTTCGCTGCGACGAGCGGGCCGATCACCTCGGCGTTCTCGCCGTGGGGCACGCCGTGGTTGAACAGGACCATGAGTGCGACATTCCCCGCGAGCACCACGAGGAAGCCGGCCAGCGCGGCGGCGTACTTGCCCCACACGTACTCGGCCGGCGTGAGTGGCGTGGCGTGGAGCAACTCGCCGACCTTCAGCTCCTCGTCGCGGATCATGGTCATGCCGGCGGCCACGGCGACGAAGAAGGCGTAGATGATCCCCACCAGCATCGCGATGAGCTGCGCGATCGCGAATTCCGACGTGATCCAGGCCTTGGTTCCGCCCACCGCGCTGTTTCCCGAGCCGATCGAGGCGTTGCCCGTGGACATCGTGTAGGCGAGGAGACCGAGGATCAGGAAGAGGACCCACGGCAGCGGCCGCTGCAGGCTGTGGAGGAACTCCTGGCGGAAGACCTCGAAGAGACGCCGCGGGCTCATGACACTCGCCCGGCGGCGGCGCTCTCCCGGCGAGCGGCCGACGGGTCGGAGGAACCGTTCGCGCCGTTGGAGGCCCGCATCATGACGAGGTAGGCATCCTCGAGGGTCGGCGTCGCCGTCTCGAAGCCCGGCGGCGGCGCACCCGACGCATCGTGCACGCGGACGCGGTGGCGGCCCTCGACCAGGATCGCCTGCGTCACCGTGCGCTCGCGGCGCAGGGCCGGCAGCTCGGAGGGCGTCACCGTGCCCTCGAAGATCGCGCCGTCCAGCGCGGCGCGGGCCTCGCGCGGCGTGGTGTGCGCGATCAGGCGCCCGTGACGGATCACGGTGAAGCGCGGGCAGAGCACGGCGACGTCCTCGACGATGTGGGTCGAGAGGATGACGGTGCGGCCCTCGGCCAGCTCGGCGAGCAGATGGTAGAAGCGCAGGCGCTCCTCCGGATCGAGCCCGGCCGTGGGCTCGTCCACGATCAGCAGCCGCGGGTCCCCGGCGATCGCCTGCGCGATGCCCAGGCGCTGGCGCATGCCGCCCGAGTAGGTCTTCACCCTGCGGCGGGCCGCGTACGAGAGGTTCACGCGCTCCAGCAGCTCGCCGGCGAGCTTCTGCTGCCCCACGGGCGCGGAGACGCCCTTCAGCCGGAGCAGGTGGACCAGCATCTGCTCGCCCGTCAGGTGGGGATAGAAGCCGAATTCCTGCGGCAGGTAGCCGAGTTGCGCCCGCAGACGCTCGGGGTGGGCGAGGACATCCTCACCGTCGAGCGTCAGGTGGCCGGAGGTGGGCTCGAGCAGCCCGGCGAGGATGCGCATGAGCGTGGACTTGCCCGCCCCGTTGGGCCCGAGCAGGCCGAACATGCCGAGCGGCACCTCGAGGTCGATGCCCTGCAGCGCCGCGACCGGACCGGGATAGACCTTGACCAGCGATTGGATGGACAGCATGGACCACCTCGCAAGGAGAAGCCGGCGGCCCGGGTCGGGCCGTGATGGACAAGAGAACTACGCTCCCGGCGTCCGCGAAGTTGCCTTCGCCAGCCCGGACGCCGCGCGCCGACCTACTTCGCCGCCGCGGAATCGCCCGCGGCCGCGCCGGACACGCCGCCGGCGGGCGCGGCCACCGGCGCGCCCGCCGCGTCCAACTCGGCGTACGACGGCTCACTCGCGGTCCAGGAATGGGGGATGGCGAAGATCGCGAGCGTGACGAGCGCGGCGAACACGACCCACGCCTTCTCGAGCTTCGAACGTCCCACGGCGACCGCCGCGGCGATCCAGCCGAGGAAGGCGATGAGCGTCTTGCTGTCGGTGATGTCGTTGCCCACGGGGAAACCGGTCCACCATTCGCCGAACGCGTAGTGCGTGACGAACACGCCGATCACCAGGCCGCCGATGAAGAGCGTCGCCAGCGTCCCCCAGGCGAGGCCCTGGAAGCGCGGCCTGGGGCTGAAGACCTCGAGACCGGCGCGTGTCGAGAGGAGCATCGCCAGGAAGATGAAGAAGATGTGCGGGACGAGCACTCCGGGCGGGACGTCCCCGCGGAAGCGGATGGCCGCGGGACGCCCGGCCGGGATGACGATCGTCTCGACGCCGCGTGTGAGCCGCACGCGATACCAAAGCTTGCCGGCGGGCGGCTGATGCGGCAGCTCGGCCACGAGCGCGTCCCCCTCGCGCCGCATCCGCACCGTGCTCCAGGAATCGTTCGAACGGTGGCGCTTCCACTCGGTGACGCCCGTGACGTCCTCGGGCAGCGCCCCGAGCTCGACCCGGTGGTCGCCCGGGCCGGCGTGCGTGCGGTCGAGCACGTAGTGGACGGCGGAGCCTCCGAGCGACGCCGTCCCGGACAGCTCGTAGGTCGGGCCGGTCGTGCGCTGCCAGCGCGCCGAGACGAGGGTGATGAGAAGGGCGATGATCCACAGCCAGACGGAACGGTTCATCGGGATCCTCCTCTGAAGTTGTCCTCCTTCGGTCCGGGATCGGTCGAGCGGGACCCGGATGGATTCAGCGCGGGCATGATAGAGGATGCCGCCCGCGGGGGGCCTGCATCCGGCGCCGGGTGCCCGAATTGGAGCGGATGCCGGCGCGCCGGGTCCACGGGGCGTGGGAGGCGCGGCCCGGGTACGGGAGAAGGCGGGCGTCAGACTCGGCGCTGGATACCCCGGGCGAATCGTCCGGCACGAGGAACAGCGGGGCGCCGTCCTCGCTATCTATCGTATCCAGCAGGAGTTAGGCGGCCCTGGAGCCCGATTCTCTTGCGGAGGTCCGCGGTGTGCGAGGGCGGGCACCCGCGATGGCGAGCATCGGCTCCCGCCCCGTCCGGCCGCCGTTCCGCCGGGGAGGGCGCTCTCGCAGGGCGCGCCAGGCACCGGCCAGCGCCAGCAGGACCGCAGCCGAGCCGAACCAGGGGGGCTCGGCGAAGAGCCTCAGGCACTCGAGACCGACCACGTGGAGTTGGAAGCCCGAGTCGGGCGAGGCCTGGGTCACCGAGAAGGCGCTGAACGCGAAGAGCGCCAGCAGGACTCCGGTGAACGCCAGGAGCGAGGCCGTGGCCCGGACCATCGTGTCCGCACGACGGCCGCCGTAGCGGCAGGCCCATGCGATCAGCCAGCCCAGACCGGGCGCGGCCGGCAGCGACCACACACCGAAGAGAGCGGCCAGCGCCGACCAGACCGTCGCCCCCAGGACCAGCGCCAGGATCCCGTAGAGCGTGGCGAGGGAGTGCTCCGGTTCGATCCGACCCGCTTCAGCGGAGGGGGTGTCCATCCAGGGGTTTTCGACCACCGCACGGGGGGGCTGAAGGGCCCTGTGGAGGGCTCGATCATCGTCACGATATTTCGTGACTCACGAGATATCGTGATGTAGGATGCGGCTGGAACGAGGGCCTCCATGAACAGTCAAGCCGCCATCCTGCAATCACTTCACCCTGTATTGTCCACCCTGGTCGAGGCCGGCCTCGCGTCCTGCGACGGAGTGCTGTCACGAGCCTGGCTCGTAGGCCCCGGCGACAGCTGCGACTCGTGCCCGATGCGGCGCGAATGCCCGAGCCAGAGCACCTGCCTCCACCTGGCGGCAAGTGCCGGGACCGAAGGCGACACGGTGGATCTGTTCCGCCGCATCCCCATCGGCACCGGCTCGCTCGGCCGGATCCCGGTGTCCCGCGACCCGCTGGTCGCGCGCACGGGCCTCGGCGCTCTGGGCGTGGCCGATCCGGCCTGGCTCACCCGGAACAAGGTGCACGCCGTCGCCGCCCTGCCCCTCGAACACGGCGAGCGCTGCATCGGAGTGCTCGCGGTCTTCTCCCGCGGCAAACTGCCCGAGGATCAGATGCGGCTCCTGGCGGCCTCGACCCGGCTGGGCGCCGAGGCCCTCGGGAATGTCGCGGCCTTCCGGGCTCTGGCAGCGGATCGCAACCACCTGGCCGCGAAGAACGCCCGGCTTCGTTCGGGCCTCGGCCTGCCAGCGGAGCCCGAACCGGCGCCGCCACCGCCGACTCCGAGGGTTGCTCAGCCGCCCCCGGCACCTCCTCCGTCCCCCGTTCAGCACCCCGGGACCAGTGCCACGCTTCAGATGGACGCGGCCATCCCCTTGCCCTTGCGCAGCTTCGCCGAGGTCCAGCGGGAGGGCATCCTGCGGACGCTCGAGCGCACGGGCTGGCGTGTGAGTGGCCCGAAGGGCGCGGCGATGGTGCTGGGGCTCAAGCCCACCACGCTCGAATCGAAGATGAAGAAGCTCGGCATCCACCGCCCACCGCGCTGAACCCCTGCGGGGGCCGGGTCCCGCTACGGACCCGTGCCGTGGCCCCGTCGATGAGCCCCCCCCACGACACCGTCTCCGACCTCCGTCTCGCCTCGCCGTCCACGCCGTTGGCACCTCCGTTAACTCCGTAAACGATTGTCGGAAAATCAATTAAGTTCTTGACTCCACTGCCCTCCCGCGACGTATTCGTGCCCCTGCCCGGCCCCGGGGTGAGGAAGGGAGGTGAGGAGGATGAAGCAGAGCCGGAAAGTTCTCACGCTGTGCGCGGCGCTCGCCCTTGTCGCCGTCACCGCTGCAGCGCTCCCCGCGCTCGCGGCGCGCAAGTCGGATGCACCGGCCACGAGCACGTCGGCCAGGGCGAAGCAGACGACCCGCCAGTTCACGGGCATCGTGACCGCGCTGGACAAGACCAGTCTCACGGTCGAAAAGGGCGGCAAGAAGCCCGGCACGATGGTGTTCACCCGGCACGCCGAGATGCGTACGGTCGGCGATCTGGAGAAGGACGCCCGCGTGACGGTCTATTACCGCGCGAATGGTCGTGAGACCATCGCCCTGCGGGTGGTGGTGAAGCCCGCGAACGGCGGCGCCAGCGAGCGCTGACGAAGTCCCGGACCGGGCGGGCTCCCGCGCCCGGACCGGGCGGCGGGGCGCGGCACGCGGCCTACGCGGCCAGCGCGGGACGATCGCCGTCGAGGATGTCGCGCACCTTGTGCGCGAGCGCTTCGGGGCTGAAGGGCTTCTGCAGGAACCAGGTCCCTGCCTCGAGCAGGCCGCCGCTCACGAAGGCGTCGTTGGCATAGCCGGACACGTAGAGCACGCGGGCCTCGGGACGGCGGCGCACGAACTCCTGCGCCAGTTCCCGGCCGCTGCGACCCGGCATGACGACGTCGGTGACGAGCAGCGCGATGGGCTCCTCGCAGCCTTCCTCGATCTCCAGCGCCTCCCGTGCGTCGCCCGCGACCAGCACGCGGTAGCCGTGTTCGACGAGCACTTCCGCTTCGAAGGCACGCACGGCTTCCTCGTCCTCGACGACCAGCACGGTCTCCCGACCGGCCGGAGCCGCCGCCGGGGCGGGTGCCGCCTCGCCCGCGACAGCGACCGGCTCGACCCGTGGCAGGTAGATGCGGAAGGTCGCGCCCCGGCCCGGCTCGCTCTCCACCTGGATCGCGCCGTCGCTCTGCTGGACGATCCCGTACACGGTCGCGAGCCCCAGGCCCGTTCCCTTTCCGATCTCCTTGGTCGTGAAGAAGGGCTCGAAGATGCGGGCCCGCGTCGCGGCGTCCATGCCACAGCCGCTATCGCTGACCGCGAGCATCACATGCGGCCCCGATCGCAGCGCGGCGTCGATCCCGCGCGGGGCCGCGTCCAACTCCACGTCGGCGAGCTCGATGGTGAGCATGCCGCCATCGGGCATGGCATCGCGCGCATTGATCGCCAGGTTCATGACGACCTGCTCGATCTGGCCGGGGTCGGCCTTGACGTGCCCGAGGAGGGGGGCGCGCGGCGTGTTCAGGAGAACGTGCTCGCCCAGCAGGCGCGAGAGCATCGCCGTCATGCCCTGCACCACGTCGTCCAGGTTCAGCACCCTGGGCTCGAGCACCTGCTTGCGGCTGAACGCCAGCAACTGGCGCGTGAGCGAGGTCGCGCGCGCAGCGGCCCGGTGGATCTCCCGGACCCTGCCCAGGTCCGGGACCCGGTCCGCAAGGGAGCGGAACAACAGCTCGCAGTAGCCGGTGATGACGGTGAGCAGGTTGTTGAAGTCGTGAGCCACGCCACCCGCGAGCTGGCCGACGGCCTCCATGCGCTGCGTCTGCCGGAACTGCTCCTCGAGACGGCGGCGCTCGGTGACGTCGTTCGCGAGCACCATGACCGCGGGCCGGCCGTAGAAGCATAGCGGGTTCCCCAGGGTCTCGACGTCGATGAGCGTGCCGTCCTTCTTGCGGTGCCGGAACACGCCCGGCCGCAGGGGCCCGTCCGCGAGCCGGCCCATCAACTCGAGCAGCGCCTGCACCTCCTCGGGCGGACGGATGTCCACGGCGGTCATGGCGAGGAACTCCTCACGCGACCAGCCGTAATGGTCCACGGTGGCCTGGTTGACCGCCAGGAACGCGAACGTCGCCCGGTCGAACACCCACATGGGCTGCGGGTTCGCGTCGAAGAGCAGCCGGTAGTGCTCCTCCGAGCAGCGCAGGGCCTCCTCCGCCCGCCGCAGGCCCGTGACGTCGCGGATGATGCAGAGCATGCGGCCTTCCGGCAGGCGCACGAGGCGCGCGTCACGATGCCGCTCCTCCCCGTCGAACGTGATCCTGTAATCGAGCTGCTCCTGCGTCGAACCCGCCCGCATGCGCTCGAGAGCCTCGCGGAAGCGCGCCTGCATGGCCCCGGGCGCGATGTCCACGAGGGGCCGTCCCACCACGTCGTCGGGGGCGTAGGTCTTCATCGCGTCCGGGCACGCGGGGGGACGGTAGGAGAGGATGCGCCCGTCGACATCCAGCGTGATGAAGAGGTCCGGCAACGCCTGCAGCATGCCACGCAGCTCGGCATTCGCGCGCAGCAGTTCGTCGGAGGAGAGTTCGAGGGAGCGCTCGAGCAGCGCGCGGCCGGTCTCGAAGCGCTGGTACGCCTCGTCGACCGCCCCGAGCAGGCCCTCCAGTCCGGGGGGCGGTTCGCCCCCGGCAAGGTGGGCGCGCAGTTGACGCTGCAGGAGGCGGGAGGTCACGGGCACCGGGCTAGCGCTCCGCGAAGGTCGTGACGACCATGGTCTGGTTCTGCAGCTCGAGCCCGGCGCCCGTGGCCAGGGGCGCGATCTCGCCGTAGGAGTAGAAACCGGCCAGCGCCGGGCGCGTCCCCAGCGTCTCCCGCACGTCCTCGACCTCTTCCTCGACGCGCTCCTCGAGCACGAGCTTCCGTCCGGCGCAGGAGACGAGCAGGGCCAGGTCCGGCTCCCCTGCGTCGAGCCCCTCGCGCGCCGCACGCGCCGCACCCGCGGCGCCCTCGAGCAGTCGCTCGGGGCTCGCCATCATGAGCCGCGCGTAGGCGCCCTCCGGCATGTCGCCGGCGAAGGTCACGCTCTGCGCGGCCTCGTCGATGCCGAGCACGGCGCGCGCCACGCCCTGCGCGCCGTCCGGTGTGCGCAGGACCAGGGGGAACATGAGACCGGTCCCGGGCAGGCCGCTCGCGTGCTCGCCGAGGTACTTCTTGTAGAGCACGAGCACGGGCTGCCCATCCACCTCGTAGAGCACCCGCCCGCTCGAGCGCGTGATGAGCCGCTCGGGCCCGAAGGCCCCCCAGCCACCCATGCAGCCGTGGCCGACCGCGAGGCGCTCGCCGTAGAAACCGAGGATCGCCGCGGTGCCCGGGCCGGCCTCGCCGTCCATCACCACCGAGGTGCGCTGGAAGCGGTTGCCGTCGCCCACGAGCCCGCCGGTCACGGCCACGTGCGCGGGCAGCCCGGCGCGCAGACCATGCGCGAACTCGGTGCCGTTGACCGCCAGCCCGTCGGCGAGGACGAAGGCGTGGCACAGCCCCTCGGATGGAAGGGCGGCAGCGAGCCGCCGGCCCGCCGCGTTGGAGTCGCTCCCGAGCAGGACGAGCGCGCCTTCGACACGGGCGTGCTCGAAGTGCACGGCCGTGGCGACGAGCGTCTCGTCCGCGACGCGCGTGTCGCAGATCTCCCCGGCGGTCGAACCCCCGAGGATCCGTGCGGCGGGGTAGGCGCGGCGCACGTCGTCGAGCGGTGGGCCGCCCCGCAGGACGGTCTCGCCGGCGAACACGAGCACGAGCTGCGGAGCGTCGCGCATCCGGCCAGGGGCGTGGGGCTCCCAGCCGCCGGCCTGCGTCCAGCGGACCTGCTCGATCACCATCGGGGCCTCCCTGCCGGGTTTGGTGTCGAAGGACACGTTACGCTTCCCTGCGCCCCGGAACGGGTGCTCGCGGCCCATGGAGCAGACGGCTGGCGCGACCGCACGCGGTGCTCGAAGGTTTTCGGCAACGGGGGGCCCGCGCTTGAGGCCGACGTCGAGGGTGGCCTCGGTCCCGGCGGCTGCCTGGGCCCGCGCAGGCGCCGTCCCATCCCGCGCGCAGGACTTGCCCACGGTCGGCCGGGTTGGTCGCCGCCCGGCCGCTCGTGGCACTCGGCGGCCGCGCCGCGGACGTCCTCTATCTCGTGGTCGTGACCGTGACGCGCACGCTCATGCCCGGACGCAGCGGGCGCACGGGGTCGTTGGGCTCGTCGAGCCCGACCCGCACCGGGATGCGCTGGACGACCTTGGTGAAGTTGCCCGTGGCATTGTCGGGCGGCAGCAGCGAGAACTTCGCGCCCGTCGCCGGGCTCAGGTTCTCGACGTGGCCGCGGTACCGCGTCCCAGGGTACGAGTCCACCGTGATCTCGACCTTGTCACCGGGCAGGACGTTCCGCACGGTGGTCTCCTTGAGGTTGGCGACCACCCACACGTCGTGCAGCGGCACCACGCTCATGAGCGGCTGCCCGGCCTGCACGTACTGGCCCACTTCGACCGACTTCCTCGTCACCACGCCGCCCTCGGGCGCGGTGATGAGCGCGTAGGAGAGCACCAGCGCCGCCTGGTCGCGCGCCGCCTTCGCGGCCGTGACCCGGCTCTCGGCGCCGCGCAGCCCTGCGCTCGCGGCGAGCACCTGCTGCATCGTGGCCTGCAACTGGGCCTGCGACGAGGTCGCTGCGGCTTCGGCCGCGTCCAGTTGCAGGCGGCTGATGATGCCGCGCTCCGCGAGCGAGCGGTAGCGCTCCAGGTCGCTCGCGGCCCGGTGCGCGTTGGCCCGCGCCTGCTCGACCGCGGCCCGCGCCGCCTCCAGTTGCGCGGAGGCCTGCCCGGTCTCGCCGCTCCCGCCACCGACGGCGATCGCGGAGGCGAGGTCCGCCTCGGTCTGCGCGAGACGCGCCTCGAGGTCCCGCTCGTCGATGCGCGCCAGCACCTGGCCCGAGCGCACCTCGTGGTTGTCATCCACCTCGACCGCGGCGACGTAGCCGCTCACGCGGGACAGGACCGGGATGATGCGTCCCTCGACCTGCGCGTTGTCGTCGCCGATGTGCGTGCGCGCCCAGACCCACTGCCGCACGAGCAGCGCCGCGCCGGCAAGGACCACGAGGGCGATCACGCCCAATACGAGGCGCCGGCGCGACGGTCCCACGGCCACCCGCGCGCCCGTGCTCATCTCACCGTCCGGGCTACGCCGACCGCGCGCGCCAGCGCGATGCGCGCGGTCGCGGCCGCGGTGCGCGCGTCGATGAGCGCGTCGCGCCCGCGCAGCAGCGAGGACTGCGCGTTGATCACCTCGATGTTCCCGGCCACGCCGCTCGCGAAGCGCTCGCGCGCCTGCGTCAGCTCCTCCTCGGCGAGTCGCAGCCTCTCCATCGCCACGCTCTCCTGCTCGAGCCCCGAGGAGACGTCGAGCGCGGCACCGAGCACCTCGGCCGCGACCTGCTGGCGGAGGTCGTGCTCGCGCACCTCCGACTCGCGTGCCATCGCGCTCTGCTCGGCGACACGGCCCTCACGGCGCAGCCCGTCGAAGATCGGCATCGAGGCCCCGAGCATGACCGCGCGCGTGGCCAGCGCGTCGGAGGAATGCGCCCCGCTGAGGCCGTAGTCCGCGCTGAAATCGACGCGCGGCAGCCGCTCGGCCTGGATGGCGCGTTTCTCCACGCCGGCGCGAGCGCGCCGCGAGCGCTCCGCGGCCAACTCCGGACGCTGCGCGAGCGCCAGCGTGATCGCGGCGTCGACCTCCGTCGGCGCCGCGGACGAGCCGAGGGTGGTCGAGAGCGTGTCGGAAAGGACGAAGCGGGCCGCCGGGTCGACACCCAGGGCCCGCGCCAGGTCGAGCGTGGCGCGCGCGGCCTGGTTCTGCGCCACCAGCCACGCCCCGCGCGCCGCGGCCTCCTGCGTGCGCGCGCGGATCACGTCGATGCGAGCCGCGGTGCCTGCCCGCACCTGGTCCTCGGCGAGCGACGCGAGCTGCCGCGCGAGGTCGAGGTCGGCGTCGCGAGCCGACACCACGGCGGCCGCGCGCGAGGCCCGCACGTAGGCCAGCGCGGCCGTCTGCGCCGCGGTCTCGGCGCTTCCACCCGCCTCGGCGCGGCTCACGCCCACGCCGAGGCCGGCGGAGCGCAGCCGCAGCCACGAGGCCACATCGAACAGGGGCTGCGAGGCCCGCAGCCGCGCGTCCACCTGGTTCACGGGACCGACGAGATCCGCGATCGAGAGACCCGGGATCGCCGGGAACGAGATGCCCATCGCCTTGAAGGAGTAGGTGCGCTCCAGCGAGAACGCCGAGCCCGAGAACGTGGGCAGCAGCGCGGCGCGCGCCTGTCCGCGGCGGGCCTCGGCCTCGGTCGTCCGCAGCGCGGCCATCTGCACCGCGGGCGTGCTGCACGCCGCGATCGACACGGCCTGTTCGAGCGACATCGAGGCGGCCGCGCCCCCGGACGCCTCGGGCGTCCCGGCGGGCGTCGGGCCGGTGGCGCGCACCGCCGCCGGCGCGAGGGCTCCCGCCAGCAGGACGGCGACGGCCATGAGCCTGGACCTGTGCATACAGGACCTCCGCGCCCGCCGCCCGGCCCACGCTTCGGACCGGCACCGGACGCAACGCAGAAAGAGTTGGAGCGGGACTGTCAGACGCGAGGCCGGCCTCGGGGCCGGGGCCCGGAGCAGGCCCGCCACCGGATAGTACGCAGCATCCGCACGGAATCCTAACGCCTCCCCTGGCGCCCGGCCGGGCGCGTCGCCCCCGGCGGCACGGCACGTTCCGGTTCCGCACGCGGACACGACCGCACGCGCCGGCGCTGCGAACCTGGAGGAGGATGACACCGGACGCAGCACCCGGAGGCCTGCGCGTTGCGCGCTCCCCGCCGCGCACCTACACTGCCGCGGTCGCTTGCCGTGGCCGCGCGCCCACCCTCACCCCAACGACCTCATGCTCGAAGCCCCATCCGGACTCTCCGACCTCGTCCCCCGCGAACTCGCCGCCGAGTTGCTCGAACTGGGTCGCGCACAGGGCGCCGAGTTCGCCGAGGTCTACGCCGAGCACACCGTGGTCTCCGCCTTCACGCTCGAGGAGCGCCGCATCCGTTCGTCGGAGCACTCGCGCGGCCAGGGCGTGGGGGTGCGCGCGATCCACGGCGAGCAGACCGGCTACGCCTACGCCGACGGCTTCGACGCCGGGGACCTGCGCGAGGCCGCCCGCGTCGCGGCCCGCATCGCGCGCGACCGCGGCCCGGGCGGGCCGCCACGCGCCTTCGCCGTCGTGGACGCCCCGGCGCCCTTCACCCTCGCCGCGCCCGTGACGCTCACGCTCGACTCGGCCCGCAAGGTGGAGATGCTGCGCCGCGCCGACGAGGCCGCACGCGGGCACGACGGCCGCATCCACGAGGTCTCGGCCGGCTTCGCCGATTCCTCGAAGAGCTACCTGGTCGCCAACAGCGACGGGTTGTGGGCCGAGGACCGGCACTTCCTCGCGCGCCTCGCAGTCACGGCCTTCGCCACCGAGGGCGAGGTGCGCCAGCATGGCTACTTCACGGGCGGTGGGAGTGTCGAGGCTTCGTACTTCGAGGACCAGCGCACGCCCGAGCAGATCGCGCTCGAAGCGGCGGGCGTGGCGGTCACGCTGCTGCGCGCCGAGGAACCCCGGGCCGGCACCTACCCGGTCGTGGTCGCTCCGGGCTGGGGTGGCGTGCTCGTGCACGAGTGCTTCGGGCACGGTATGGAGGGCGACGTCATCCGCAAGCAGTCCTCGATCCGCGCGTCCCAGATGGGGCGGTTGGTCGCCGCCCGAGGCGTGACCATCGTGGACTCGGGCCTGGTGCCGTTCTCGCGCGGCTCCTTTCGCGTGGACGACGAGGGCACGCACGCCCAGCGCACCGTGCTGGTCGAGGACGGCGTGCTGGTCGGCTACCTGTGGGACCTGCTGAACGCGCGGCTCACCGGGAACCGCCCCACCGGCAACGGCCGGCGCGCATCGTACCGCGACTACCCGCTGTGCCGCATGACCAACACCTTCATCGAGGCCGGGCCGCACCCGCCCGCGGACCTCATCGCCTCGGTTCCCCGCGGGCTCTACTGCAAGAACCTGGGCGGCGGCTCGGTCAGCCCGGCGGACGGCAACTTCTCGTTCCAGGTCACCGAGGCCTGGCGCATCGAGGACGGCCGGCTCGTCGCTCCGGTGCGCAACGCCACGCTCACCGGCAACGGCGACGACGCCATGCTCAAGATCGACGGCGTGGGCAACGACCTGCGGATCGAGGGCAGCACCGGCTCGTGCGGCAAGGACGGCCAGTGGAAGCCCGTGGGCGTGGGCCAGCCCACCGTGCGCTTCACCGGGATCACCGTGGGGGGCACGGGCACGTGAGCGGCGCGGCCCGCGAAGGCGCGCCGCTCGACGCGGCAGCGCTCCTGCGCCTCGGCACGGAGACCGTGGAGCGCGCGCGGCGGGCGGGTGCCGACCACGCCGAAGCCTGCCTGGAGAGCCTGCGCTCCTTCACCGTGCGGGTGAACGGCGGCGCGATCGAGAGTCTCAAGCAGAGCGTGACGCGCGGGCTCGGCCTGCGGGTGCTGGTGGGCGGGGCGCAGGGTTTCGTCTCGAGCACCGACCTCACGCCCGGCTCGCTGGACGAACTGGCCCGCCACGTGGTGGCGCTGGCGCGCTTCTCCACGCCCGACGAGGCCAACGTCTTCCCCACCCCCGCGGACGCCGGCGACGAACCGCTGCCGGACCTCGAGCTCGTGGACCCGGCGCTGCTGGCGTGGCCCGCCGAGCGCAGGATCGAGATGGCACTCACGCTCGAGCGGGTCGCACTCGGGTGCGACCCGCGGATCCACCGCACCGACGGCGCCGGCGTCTCTGCGCGCGACGGGCACGCGGCCCTGGTGAACTCGAGCGGCCTGGCGCGCTCCTCGTCCGGCACGACGGTGAGCGCGCACGTGGTGCCGCTCGCCGACGACGGCAAGGGCAAGCAGCAGGCCGGCTGGTACGGCATGGTCAAGTGCCGGCTCGACGAACTCGAGGCCCCCGAGGACATCGCGCGCGAGGCCGCACGCCGCGCCGTCGCGCGCATCGGCGCGCGCCAGGTCCCCACCGCGCGCGTGCCGGTGATCCTCTCCCCCGACATCGCGGCGGCCTGGATCGGAGAGATGCTCGAGGCCTTCAGCGGCGAGGCCCACCTCAGGCGGACCTCGTGGCTCACGGACCGGCTGGGCGAGACCCTCGCCGCGGAGGCGGTGACGCTGGTGGACGACGGGCGGATGCCGCGCGCGATCGGCAGCGAGCCCTTCGACGGCGAGGGGATGCCGACGCGACGCAACGTGCTGATCGAGCGCGGGCGCTTCGCCACCATCCTCTACGACGTCTATCACGCGCGACGCTGCGGCACGCGCTCGACCGGCAGCGCCGTGCGCGGCTACTCCTCGACGCCCGGCATCGGTTCGCACAACCTCTACATCGAGGCCGGCGCCGAGAGCCCCGAGACCATCCTGGCGCGGGTGGACCGCGGTTTCTACATGGACGACCAGGGTTCGTACGGATTCAACTCCACCACCGGCGACTACTCCTTCCAGGCGCAGGGCTTCTGGATCGAGCGCGGCGCGAAGGCCTTCCCGGTCGAGGGCGTGACCGTCGCCTCGAATTCGCTGGAGATGCTCCGGAACGTGGCCGCGGTGGGGAACGACCTCCGCTTCCTCGGCAGCGTCGCCAGCCCCACGCTGCTCATCTCCGAGATGACCATCAGCGGAGGGTAGGGCCGGCATGTCCATGGTACGGGCCACGGCGGGCGCGCTCGGCATCCAGCGCCCCGACAACAAGTGGCTGGTGGCCGCCTCGATCTCCTTCGGCGCCATCATGGCCACGATCGACATCTCGATCGTGAACGTGGCGCTGCCGCAGATCCGCGGCTCGATCGGCGCCTCGATCGACCAGATGACCGCGCTCGGCACCTCGTTCGCCATCGCGCAGGTCATCGTCATGCCGCTCACCGCGTTCCTGGGGCGCTTCCTCGGGCAGAAACGGGTCTATCTCTTCTGTCTCGGGCTCTTCCTCGTGGGCTCCATGCTCTGCGGCCTGGCGCACACGCTCCCCCAGCTCATCGCCGCCCGCGCCCTGCAGGGATTCGGCGCCGGCGCGCTCCAGCCCAGCCAGATGGCGATCCTGCGGCAGACCTTCCCGCCGAAGGAGCAGGGCATGGCGATGGCCGTGGTCGGCATGGTGATCGTGATCGGCCCGGCCATCGGCCCCGCGCTGGGCGGGTGGATCGTGGACAACTGGTCGTGGCCCTGGATCTTCTACATCAACCTGCCGGTCGGCATCGTCGGAATCCTCGCGACCAGCCGCTTCGTGCACGAGCCCGAGGACATCCGGACCGCGAACCGCGCGCAGGCCGAGGTCATGCGCCGGAACCTCGACTGGCAGGGCATCGCGTACATGAGCGTCGGCCTGGCCGCCCTCCAGTACGTGCTCCAGGAGGGGAACCGCAACGACTGGTTCGACTCCAAGACGATCACGCTGGCGGCCATCCTGGCGGTGACGGGGATCGTCGCCTTCATCGTGCAGGAGCTGCGCGCGACGGCCCCGGCGGTGAACCTCCGCCTCTTCCGCGACCCCACGTTCACCTCCGCCACGATCATCGGCGGCATCATGTTCGCGAACCTGATGGCGAACATGTTCCTGCTGCCGGTCTTCATGCAGGAGCTGCTCGGGTTCACCGCGCTCAAGTCGGGCCTGGCGCTCATGCCGCGCGCCCTGGTGATGATGGTCGCGACCCCCATCGTGGGGCGCATCTACAATCGCGTCTCGCCGCGCCTGCTGGTGGCCCTCGGCGTGATCTGCGTGGCCCTGGGCTCGCTCGACATGGGGCGCTTCACGCTGCAGACGAGCGACACGGGCATCATCGTCACGCTGCTCCTGCAGGGCGTGGGTTTCTCGCTGCTGTTCGTGCCGCTCACCACCGTCGCGCTGAGCCACGTCGCGCGCACGCAGCTCACCGACGCGAGTGGCCTGAACTCGCTGGTGCGGCAGTTCGGCGGCTCAGCCGGGCTGGCCATCTACGGCACGCTGCTCGAGCAGTACGGGGTGCGCGCCCGCGCCGCGCTGGCCGTGCACGTGGATCCCTACCGGCCCGAGGTGGCCCAGCGGCTCGAACTGATGACGCGGGGCATGATCAGCCACGGCATGGACGCGACCACCGCGAAGGCGGCGGCGTTGAAGGCGCTGGCCGGCACGGTCGCGCGCCAGGGCACGATGATCGCCTTCGAGAAGACCTTCATGCTCACCGGCTTCATGATGCTCACGCTGCTGGCGCTGGTGTTCTTCCTGCGGTCGAAGGACCACGAGACCCCGGGGCCGCCCGCGGCGGGACCGCCGCCGCCACATCCGGTGGACTAGCCTGGACGATCAGGCTAGGAGTTCCGGAAGCTCGCCACCACGGCCACGGCGCGGCGCGGCGTGTGCGGCACGCGGCGGTCGTGGCCGCAGCGCACCAGCATGAGCGGCTCCTCGCCGGTCGCGCCGAAGCGGCGCAACAGCGGGCCACGGAAGCGCTCGAGCTCGAGTGGCGCGTTCATGGGCTGGTGCGCCAGTCCAAGCTGCGTGGCCTTGAGCGCCAGTCGCTCGTAGGCCTGCCCGCCCAGGAACCAGGCCGACTCGTCGCGGACCGTGGTCGTGAGCAGCGCCACGGCGCCCGCACTGCGCACGCCCTCTCTCGCGCGCTTGGCCAGGCTGCCCGCGCCGAAGCGCAGGAACCACGAGTCGGGGTCGTAGTAGCGGCCCGCGAACCAGTTCGCCGGGCCGCTCATGCCGAGCGCGTCCACCGGCACGCCGTCGCCGCGCCGCGCCGCGTCCCGCAGGCTGGTGCGCAGCCAGAGGTGCTGCTCCGTCTGGATGCGCCGGTTCGAGACCTGCGCGTGCACGGCGTCGTGGACCAGGTCGGCCAGATCGCGGAGCGCATCGCGGCCGTCCAGCCAGTGCAGGCGCGGGCCGTCCGCCACCTGGGCGTTCAACTGGGCGCGGACCTGGGGCATGAGACCCCGTCCGTCGTAGTTGCGGCGGTTCGTCCGCCGGGCGGTCAGCGCGCCGAAGAGTTCGCGGTCGCGCCGCGGGCCACCGCCGTTCCAGGTCACCTCGGCCACCGCGCCACGCGCGCCCTCGTTGGGCCGGTAGCGCACGGTCGGCTGCAGCCCGTAGGCGCGGGCCGCCACGACCAGGTTCTCGAGCGCCGCGCCCAGCGAGACCATCAGGCCGCGGCGGTCCGGGTCGCTCGTGGGCAGCGCGCGCTGAGCGTCGGCGAACAGCCGGATCGACTCCGGGTCCACCTCGAAACGCCAGGGCTGGGTGTTCCAGTCGCTGGGCGCGAGCACGGCGGCGCCGACCAGGACGCGGGCGAGGTCGAGCCCGGCGGCGGGCGCCTCCGTGGGGAGCGCCCAGGGCTGCAACGCCACCGAGCCGCCGCGCGCGCGGCGCGCCCAGGCCTCCACGGGACGGAGGGCCGTGTACGCGGCCGCACCACCCACGACGATGAGGAACTCACGCCGGCCCAGGATCCGCGGCGGGTCCGGCTCCAGCGCTCCGAGCATCCGCGGCGGCCGCAGGGATGGTTCCATGACCCGCAGAGAGTGCGCAGCCCGCGCACCATGCGTCAACCCGACAGGACCAACCGCGTGGAAGATGGCGGCTTAGCGGGCTTGCGGCGGCCCCGGGGGCGCGGCTACGGTCGAGGCGTGCCCCCGGCCCGCTTCCTCACCGATTCGTCCCTCGAGTCGCTGGCCCGCCGTCTGCGCTTCCTGGGCTACGACGTGGTCACGCTCGGGGGCGCGCGGCTCGAGGAGGTCCTCGCGGCGGCGCGGCGCGAGGATCGCACCGTCCTCACCCTGAGCGCGCGGCGGCCACGACGCTGGGCGGACGTGCGGGCGATCACGGTCGAGCGCGGCGACGAAGCGGGCGCGGTGCGGAAGGTGGCGGCGTCCTGCGAGCCCGCGGGCCCGCCCTTCAGCCGCTGTGGCGCGTGCGGCACCGCGCTCGAACGCCGGCACGCCTTCGAGGCGCGCGGCGAGGTGCCGGGCCGCGTGCTGCGCTCGGCGCCCTTCCTCCACTACTGCCCGATCTGCGGCAAGTGGTACTGGGAGGGCACGCACGTCGCGCGCATCCGCGAGTGGCTCGAGCAGGCGCTCGGCCGCCCGCTGGCGCCGCCGGGAGACGCGCCGGGGCCGGACCGGGACGGCGCCCACGGCTCTGCTCGAGTGGACTGACGACCAGGCCCACCTCCCACTCTGCATCGCGGCGGGATCGCGGGCGGGTGGGGCGGCCGGCCGGGGCATTCCACTCGCGTCACGGCCACACGCCTCACCGGCTCCGCGGAGTCATCTCCAATACGGCAAGTCGCGTCGTGCCCGGCATGTTTCGACGGACGTATTCGAGTTCTTCCCGGTCGTGATACGTGTCGTCCTCGGGCATCCAGTGGAGGGGGATGATGATCGCCGGTTTCACGAGCCCTGCGAAGCGGACCACGTCCCTGCCCGAGAGCGCATAGGGCTTCCGGACATTCAGTACGGCGATGTCGATGTCGGCAAGCGACTCCATCTCCGGAGTCAGGCCCGTGTCGCCGGAGCAGTAGATCCGGACCCCCTCGAGGCAGAGGACGAAACCGAGATACCCTGACGCCCCTGGATGGCTGGCGTTGCGGGCGGAAATGCCTTCGACCTCCACGCCGTCCACATGAGCCGTTTGCCCAGGGGCCAGGGCGACGGCATCCCAACCGGCAAGGGCGCGGACGACTCCCTCGATCGAGACGACTCTGGTGTCTTCCTTCGACAGGACCTCGAGGGTCTGCGGGGAGAAGTGGTCGCCGTGATCGTGGGTCACCAGCACGATGTCGGCCTTGGGAAGCGCGTCCACGTCCACCAGGTCGACGGGATCCAGATAGATGACTCGCTCCTCGCTCTGGATCTTGATCGCGGTGTGCCCGTAGGGATTCGTCGACCGGAGCCAGGCGATCTTCTGGACCAGCCGTGAGACCTCGTCCCGGCCCCGCGGTGCAGCCACCCGTGAAGTGACGCCAGGCGTTGGAGGAAGAGGCGCACGCGTTCCCGTTGCCGCCGGCGTGACTGAAGCAGGTGGCGTCGCCTGCTCGACGCGCGCTTCAGCACACCCGGCCAACGACCATGCGACCAGGCCCGGCCAGACCAGCGCCTGGAGTCCCCGCGGATGGTTCATCGTCGTGATCCTCTCTCTGGCTGGAGTACCCCGGTCGGCGGTGGAATCGCCGGCCATGACCTGTGTGACGCTGTCTGTCTTCCGGTCAGAGGCGACATCTTCAATCCTTTCCGAGTCGGGCCTGCCCCCAGTCTAGCGCGGGCACGAGGGCGCCGGGGCGCGGCGCCACGTAAGGGATCCCGCGCTCGTAGCCCTCCAGCCGGGCACCGTCGAGGGCCGCGTCACTTCGACGAAGAACCGGCCGACGAGGGCCAGCCGGGATTCTGGACCAGCGCGTTGTGCTCGATGAACCTGTCGTCGTCCAGGGAGATCGCGCCGGCGTGCAGGACGGGCCAGTGCGCCGCGGCGACCACGGCCACCACGAGCGCCAGGGCCGCGACCGGCGCGAGCCAGCGGGCAGGGCCGGCTCGGGATCACCGGCTCTCGCGACGCAGACAGCGGCCGCAAGCCCGAGGACCGTGAACAACGACAACCGCCGAAGCGCACCTGTCCTGGTTGCACCCCCTGTACGTGGACCGCCTGCTCGGCGGGATCGAGCAGGACTCAACCACGAGCGAGCGCTTCCGCTCTTCCGCCATCCCCGCCGGTCGTGGGGCGGGGCACGAGCCGCGCCGGGGGAGTCGCGTCGTCACCGTTCAAGCCCAGCCCCGGCCGACGGCGTGCATTCACAGGAATCCAGCGCCCCGGCGGCCGGTTCATCGCCGTCGGCCGCGCCGGGCCCGCGCCGGCGCCCCGAACCCGCCTGCGGCCCTGTGCTAGACTCGTCCGTCGTCAGGCCACCGGACCCGCGGTGCGGGTACGCCGCTCCAGCCGAGGCACTCCCCCCCGCATGGACCTCAGTCTCATCCTCGTCAACTACAAGTCGCGCGAGCCCCTGCTCGTCTGCCTGCGCGCGCTGCGGGACGACGCCCGGGCCGCGGGGATCCGGACCGAGACCGTCGTCGTGGACAACGACTCGCGCGACGGCACGCCCGAGGCGCTGGCGGCGGAGTTCCCGGACGCGCGGCTCATCGCCAACCGCGAGAACGTGGGCTACGCCCGGGCGGTGAACCAGGGACTGGCCGCGACCGCAGCGCCCTTCGCGCTGGTGCTGAACCCCGACTGCACGGTGCGGGCCGGCGCGTTGCGCGCGCTGCTCGACCACGCGGCGGCGCATCCGCGCGCCGGGCTCATCGGCCCCAGGATCCTCAACCCCGACGGCTCGCTCGAGTACTCGGCGCGCGCCTTCCCCGACCACCTCACCTTCCTCTTCAACCGCTATTCGCTCCTCACCCGGCTGTTCCCGGGCAACCGCTTCTCCCGGCGCTACCTGCTGACCGACTGGGACCACGCCTCGGCGCGCGACGTGGACTGGATCTCGGGCGCCTGCATGCTGGCGCGCCGCTCGGCGGTCGAGCGGGTCGGCGGCATGGACGAGGCCTTCTTCATGTTCAACGAGGACGTGGACTGGTGCCACCGCATGAAGCCGGCCGGCTGGACCGTGACCTACGAGCCGGCCGCGGTCGTGGTGCACCACGTCGGCGCCAGCCGCTCGCGCGTCGCGGCGCGCGTCATCTGGGGCCGGCACCTGGGCATGATCCACTACTTTCACAAGCACCACCCGACGAACCCGCTGCTCTCGCTCCCGGCCGACGCCCTCATCCTGCTCCGCGCGGGCCTGATGGTCCTGGCGAACGCGCTGAGGCTGCGCGGATGAGCGGGCTGCGGGCGGACCCCGCGGGACGGAAGGCGCGCTGATGCCCTATTCACTCACGCTCGCACTGGCCGCCTGCCTCCTGATGCTGGCACTCACGCCCGCGGTGATGATGCTGGCGCGACGCGTCGGCGCGCTCGACCACCCGGGACCGCGCCGCATCCACCGCGTGCCGGTGCCCACGATGGGCGGGCTCGCCTTCGTCGTGGTGGTGCTGGGCGTGGCGTGGCTGGCTCGCGCGCTGCCCGGGCCGGCGCGCATGCTGGAGATGCGGCCGCTGCTCGGGCTCACGCTGGCCGCGATCCCGCTGCTCGCGCTCGGCCTCGTGGACGATCTGCGCGGCGCCGGGCCCTGGACCAAGCTCGCGGTCCAGGCCTGCTCGGCGATGGTGCTCGTGCACTTCGGCTACGGCGTGCCGCTGCTCACGAACCCGTTCGGCGCGCCCCTCGACCTGGGGATCCTGAGCGGGCCGCTGGCCGTCGTCTGGGTGCTGCTGGTGGTGAATGCCATCAACCTGATCGACGGGCTCGACGGCCTCGCCTCCGGCGTGGTGCTCATCGCCGCGGCCACGCTCTGGTGGGTGGGCCGCACGCACTCGGACCTGTACGTGATGTTCATCGCCTCGCTGCTGATCGGCGCCACGCTGGGCTTCCTGCGCTGGAACTTCCCGCCGGCTCGCGTCTTCATGGGCGACACCGGCAGCCACTTCCTCGGGCTCGCGTTGGCCGCCGTCGCGCTGCTCGAGAACCGCAAGGAGACCGCGGCGGTGACCCTGCTCTTCCCGCTGGTCGCCCTGGGCGTGCCCGTCGCCGACAGCCTGCTCGCCTTCGTGCGGCGGTTGGGCAGCGGCCGGCACGTGTTCCACGCCGATCGCGAGCACATCCACCACCGCCTGCTCAGCCTCGGGCTCTCGCCACGCAGCGCATTGCTCGTGCTGTGGGGACTGTGCGCCGTCTTCGGCGTGACGGCCGTGGTGCTCGCCGCGCAGCCGCGCAGCCTGGCACTGCTGGTGGTGCTGCTGCTGGCGCTGGTCTTGTTCGTCGTCTTCGAGATCCTCACGGCCATCGGCCGCAAGGGACGCGACCCCGAACGCTGAATCGCCCCGCACGCGGCGAAGGCCGCCCGAACCGGACCCCGAGGGCGCGGGACCCCGGGGACACCACCCTCCAGACCCCACCACCCGGTCCCGGCCCTGGCTCGACTTCCGATTTGCACGGTCCGTGCCACCGGCGGACCGCACGCCCGGCGCGCGCGGGGCGCTGCCGGCGCGTCGGGCCACCGTCCATCCGCGTCGGCTCGCCGACGCTTCCCGGCCCGAGCCTGCCCGCGGAATCGGCGTGCGGCCGACCGATGCGAACGAGCGAGCGCCCCGGTGACGGGGAGGGAGGGAAACGACGAAGGCGCGGGAGGTCGTTCTCCCGCGCCCTCGTCGATTCCGGTCCCCGGGGCCGTCAGTACGTGATCGAGTAGTCCAGCTTCACGCTCCAGAGCGTCCGCGACTTCGATTCGGTCTCGGCGAACAGCAGCGGCATGTCCGGGCTGGATGGGCCCTTCAGATCGAGGAGCAGGTCGTCGAGCTTGGACCGGTCACCGTCCGGACCCGGGAAGGCGGGATTCGCGTCCGGCTTGTCCACCGTGGCCATGCGCACATCCAGGCCGAGCAACCCCTGCTTGTGGACCGGGACGTGCATCCCGCAGGCCAGGTAGCGACCCGGGGTGAAGTTGCTCTCGTCGGCTCCGGTCCGGTAGCGCTTGTGGTAGAAGGCGCCCGCACCGATGCCCGCGTAGGGGTAGACCGCCGCGCCCCAGCGCGAGTACCGCATCACCTCGAGCGTGAGGGGAATTTCGATCTCCGACGCGGCGCCGAAACGGCCCAGCAGGTCGTAATGGGCGAATGCGCCGACGGACCACCTGTCGAGCACGAACCGCCGATAGCCGAACCCGCCTCCGCCCAGCCCGCTGGTCGCTGCATCGCCGGCGGCCTTGGCGTAGCCGGCGCGCACCGACATCCACTGGCTGCCCTGCTTCAGAATGTCCCCGGCGGCATCCGAGGAGTCGGCCGCGAACACCGGCACGGCCGCGGCGCCGGCCAGCACCACCGCCATCAGGGCGGCCGCACACGTCATCCGATACCCGTTCAATGGTCGCTCCTTAGTTTCCGGTGGGCCCGAACCCGATGGTGACCCCGGTCGTCCACAGGCTCACCTCGGTGTCCCTGGCGTAGATGCGGTGGTAGAGAGCCTCGAATCCGAGAGAGGTTCCGCCCACGACGCGGCAGCGCAGTCCCACCCCGGCGTTGACGCCGGCCTTGCTCGCCTGCTCGACGCCGCCCAGCGTCGTGCCGGCCGAGGCGGTCGAGACGTCCTGACTGTAGCGGATGGAGTAGGTCCCCGCGCCCGCGCGCAGGTACGGCGCGAAGCGGCCGCGCTCGAACACGAACGCCTTGGCGTACAGACCGAGTTCGGTGATCGACCAGCGCTCCGCCAGCGTGATGGTCACGATTCGCTCGGTGCTGGGCTCGAAGATGTCGATCTCGTCCCCGTCGTGCACACCGAGGTTGTTGAAGTAGGTGTAATCCACCCCCGCCGCGAGCCACCGGGTCACCCGGTAGCCGGCGCTCATTCCCGCCATCATGCCGGACTGGGCGATATCGCTGAACGCGCCGGTCGGCGCCTGGCTTCCCAGCGTCACTGTCACCATGCTCTCGGCGGCCGCCATGACCGCCTGCGGGGCCATGCACGGCAACAGCAGTGCACTGGCCACCATCATCCACCTCTTCGACATCGGACGGCCTCCTCTCATGGCTTTCCGCGTGCGAATACGTCTGTAACCGGCCCGGTCGGGGCACCCGCAACCGCGGTTTCCAGAGCCGGGCGACGTCGGGTCGAAGCTCCGCCCTACGCCCGCCGGAAGGCCCGCCTGTGCTGGCGTCAAGACGGGGAAGGTACGGTCGGCAGGGATGCCGAGTCAATGCGACCTCCGGCGACCAGACGCGCAGCCCCGCCGGCATGCGCGCAACCGCCGCCCCGACGAAAGGGACTTCCCCTGCCGCCCCGCCTTCGCTAGTTTGCACCTCATGTGCGCATGCCGTGGACCGCATCCCCCCGCCCGTGACCCGTGGTGGCGGGTTTTCGCCCTGCTCCTGAGCGTGATCCTCCTGGTCGGGCCGGTGGGTTGCGGCCGCCGGCAGACGCGCGACTCCGCGCTCAGCTTCGAGGACCTCTCCGACACCGCCGGGATCGCGCGTGGCGCGCCGATCCTCACCTCGTTCGAGCCGTACCGCATCACCGGCCAGGCGCTGCGCGTGCGCGGCACCGCGAGCCTGCCCGACGGCGCGCGCCTGCAGGTCTCCATCGTGCGCGTGGCGACGGGCGAAACGGTCCTGGTAGCACAGGTGACGGTCGAGGACGGGACCTTCGAGACCGCGCCGCTGATGGGCCCGCGCGGCCCGCTGCCGGTGGACCTCTATCGCTTCGATGTGCTCGCGCACTTCAACTCCACCTGGCAGCCGGAACCGGTGCTGCGGGCCACCCACGACGGCCGCTCGCTCCGGGGTCCGGGCATCACCCGGGGCAGGGGCGGGCAGCCAGCCTTCTTCCTACGCGAGGAGCGCCGCCTGTGAGCACCCGATCCCAGCGACCGCCCGCGATGCGCTACCGTCCCGCGCGCCGCACCGACGTCGAGACCCTGGCCGAACTCGGGCTGCTCGCGTACCGGGTCTCGAGTTTCGAGAAGCGCCGCGAGTTCTACACCGACCACCCGCGTTTCTCCCTGCGCGACGTGCGCGTGGGCGAACTGGAGGGGCGGATCGTCGCCTCGCTCGTGCTCTACCCGCTGACCGCCTGGGTGCGCGGCCAGCGCGTTCCACTCTCGGGCGTGGGCTCGGTCGCGGTCTCGCCCGAGCACCGCCGTCGCGGTGTGGGCGAGACGCTCCTGCGCTCGGCGCTGCGCGAGCTGCGCCAGCGCGGCAGCGCCTTCTCCGCCCTGTACGCCTTCCGCGGCTCGTACTATCGCAAGCTCGGCTACGGGGTCATCGAGGTCGTGCAGCAGCTCGCCGTCTCGCCCGCGAACCTGCCCGCCTCCGACGAGACGCGCCGCGTGCGCCGCCTGTTGCTCCCCGACCGCCCCGCTGTCGAGGCACTCTACGAGCGCGTCGCGGCGCAGGGTCACTTCGCGCTGGCGCGCACGCGCGAGTGGTGGGCGCAGCGGCTGTGGGGCTACCCCGGCGACTGGGTCGTATACGAGGGCCGGCGCCGCGGACAGATCGAGGGCTATCTGCACTACGAGGTGGACACGACGCACGGCCCGTTCCGCCTCGGCCTCACGCTGACCGAGTTCCTCGCCGCGAGTCCCGAGGCGCATCGCGGGCTGGTGGGCTACCTCGCCTCGCTCGCCGACCAGGTCCAGGAGATCCACCACGCGGCGCCCGGCGACAATCTCTGGCTCGCCACGCTCGAGACCGCGCAGAACCTGCGTCCCGGCGCCGAGATCGGCGTGCTCCTCGACACCGGTGGCGTGGCGCACGGCGCGATGCTGCGCGTGACCGACGTGAAGGCGGGACTCGAGTCCCTGCCCGTGGCCCCGCACGCGCGCGGCGAGGTCGTGCTCGACGTGGACGATCCGGTCCTGCCGCAGAATTCGCGCGCGTGGCGCGTGGTCGCGCGCGACGGCTGGCTGCACGTGAAACCCGAGGCCGCGGGGGCCGGGCGCCCGCCGAAGGCAGCTCGCGTGCGCCTGCCGCGCCTGAAGGTGCCGGCCGACGCGCTGGGGCCCCTGCTCGCGGGCACGCTCTCCGCGACGGGTGCGGCGGCCGCCGGGCTCATCGAGTCGAGCGGCGGGGCCGAGGTCGTCGAGTCCTGGTTCCGCACCAAGCCGGCGTTCCTCTACCCGATGAACGTGTTCTGATGGGTGACGTCGGGAAGCGCTCGCGGCGCAGGTTCCTCGGGTTGATCGCGGCCGGCTCGGCGGCGGCGGCGGCGGCCCCCGCCTCGGCCCTGGCGCGCGTGGTCACACCGAAGAAGAAGCCCGCGAGGCCGGGCCCGGGTCCGCGTGGCGGTGCGGGCGTGACGCCCGCCGTGGCCGAGGAGATCCGCAGGCAGAAGGCGATGGTGGAGCAGGCACTCCGGGTGGTGCGCGACTACCCGCTGCCGCCGGGGAGCGAGCCCGCGTTCGTCTTCGCGCCGCTCCGTGCGTGGAAGAAGGGCGGCCAGCCGTGATCGACGAGGACCTGCTCTACGCCGGCATCACCGGGCTCTCGACCCGCATCCGCGCGCGGCGGCTCTCGCCGGTCGAACTCACCGAGGCCTACCTCGAGCGCATCCAGCGCCTCTCCCCCGTCCTGAACGCGTTCGAGACGGTGGCCGGTGACGTCGCGCTCATGCAGGCGCGCCTGGCCGAGAGCGACCTCAAGCTGGGCCACTGGCACGGACCGCTGCACGGCGTCCCGTGGGGCGCCAAGGACCTCCTGGCGACGGCCGGCCTGCGCACCACCTGGGGCGCGGCGCCGCTCAAGGAGCAGGTGTTCGACTTCGACGCGACGGTGGTCACGCGCCTGCGCGAAGCGGGCGCGGTGCTGCTCGGCAAGTGCGCGATGGTCGAACTCGCGGGCGGGCTGGGCTACCGCTTCGCCGACGCCTCGGTGAGCGGCCCCGGCCGCAACCCGTGGGACCCGAAGCGCTGGACCGGCGGCTCGTCCTCGGGCTCGGGTGCGGCGGTCGCGGCCGGGCTCGCGACCTTCGCGCTCGGCACCGAGACCTGGGGCTCCATCCTCTGCCCCTCGGCGTTCTGCGGGCTCACGGGCCTCAGGCCCACCTACGGTCGCGTGAGCCGCGCGGGCGCGATGGCGTGCTCGTGGACCTTCGACAAGGTGGGGCCGCTCGCGCGCTCGGCCGCCGACTGCCGGCACGTGCTCGGCGCCATCGCCGGGGCCGACCCCGACGACCCCTCGTCGTCGAGCGAGCCGGTGGACCTCAAGCCGCGGCGCCTCGACCTCGCCCGGCTGAAGGCAGCGCTCGTACCGCTCGATTTCTCGGTGAAGGGCGCCGAGCCCGAGGTGAAGGAGGCCTTCGATGCGGCCGTCGCCCAGTTGCGCGCGGCGGGGCTGCGGCTCGAAGAGGCGAAACTGCCCGCGCTGCCCGCCAGCGAGGTGGCGGGGATCCTGATCGCGGACGAGGCGCTCTCGGCCTTCGAGAAGCTCTATCAGGACGGGAGCGTGAAGCGGCTCCGGGATCCCTATGCCGCCTACCAGCCCGGGATCAACGCGGCCGTCACCGGCGCCGACCTGGTCAAGGCCTGGCGCATCCGGCGCGCGCTGCAGGAGAAGATGGGGGAGTTCTTCGCCGAGTACGACGTCCTCGTGACGCCCAACTTCCTGTCGGTGGCGCCGCGCATCGAGGACGACCTCGCCCGGGCGCTGCCCTACGCCGACCCGGTGGGCGCGATCGGCAACACCTGCGGGCTGCCCGCGCTCGCGCTGCCCTGCGGCTTCGGCCGGGACCACCTGCCCGTCGGTTTCCAGGTCATGGGCCCGCCCTTCAGCGAGGGCCTGCTGCTCGACCTGGGCGAGGCCTATCAGAAGCGCACGAGCTGGCACCTGGAGAGGCCGCCGCTGCAGTGAGGCGCGGGGCCGGACCGTCGCCGGGCCCGGTGGCGGGAACGAGGAAGCCGCGGTTCCCGGGCGGGCGCCTACAGCATCTCCTTCAGCTTGATCCTGATCCTCTTCGCCTTCCCGGCCCGCACGATGGCGAGCGTGTGCGTGCTGCCCTCGGCGCCTTCATCGAGGATCGCTGCGACCCGTTCGAGGCCGAGTTCCAGGATCGGCTCGCCGTCGAGTTCCGACACCACGTCCTCCGCCTGCAACCCCGCCCTCGCGGCCGCCGAGCCCGCGAGCACGTACGCCACCTTCACCGTGTCCGCGTGACGCACGAGCTGGATCCCGGATCGCGTCATCGGATCGCGGCGCGCGTAGAGCTTGCCGGGCTCGAGCCACATCTGCCGCCGCTCGTAGTCGAGCGTCACCTTGAAGCGCTCGAGGATCCGGTTGCCGACGTTGCCGGCGTAGTCCTCGCTCGTGAACGCGCCCGCCGTGGCCTGCGAGAGCGAGACCACGGGGTCCGCCCACGAGTAGGGCCCGATCTCGAGCTTCTTCATGCGCACGATGCGCGTCGTGAACGTGCCCCCGAACCCGCCGCCCATCACCTCGATGCCGCGCCCGGCCCCCGCCATGAGGTCGTGCCGCTTCACGAACGGCGTATGCAAATCCACGGTGGAGCCGCTGCCCACGTCCACGCGGAAGTCGCCCGCGATCCCGTCGTCGAGCTTCATCGTCACCACCGGCGTGTGCCCGGCCAGCGTCATGGGGATCGCCGCGCCCTGCCCCGCGTACCGGAAGGTCTTCGGGTCGTGGAGCGTGAGCTGGCGGGCGTCGAAGTCGAGCTCGTTCACGAAGCGGTTGATGAAGTCGAAACCGATCACACCGGCGCAATCCCGCCAGAAGAACGGCGCGAGGATCGTGTTCACGCTCAGCACGGCGACGCGGGCATCCTTCACCTCGATGCCATCGCCGTCCGCGGCAACGACCGCGAGCGACGAGAGCGCCGCGAACGAGGCGCTGCCCGTCGCGCCCGCGCCCTGCCCCTGCTGCAGGCCCTCGGTCCGAAGCCCGATCTTCGCGGCGTAGGCGCTGTCGATGACCGTGATGCTCGCGCCCGTATCGAAGATGAAGTCCGCCGGCGGGCCGCCGTTCACGGACGCCCGAAGCCACACGTGGCGCGCCTGGTAATCGAAGGGCAGGCGTGCCACGCCCGGCGTCTTCAGGTAGCGCACGGCTCCCCGGTCCGAGGGCGGCGCGAACATGCCCGCCGGGAGCTCCTCGTTCACCCAGACCGAGTCGAGCGTCACCTTGATCGTGTTCATGGGCTGGCCCACGACCTCGGTGGTCGAGTGGAAGGACATCATGCGCCGGCCCACGAGGCGGTAGTCGCCGAGACGGGTGACGGTGGTCCGCTGGTCGTTCTTCGAGATGGACTTCGTGATCAGGCCGGTCTTCAGGTCGAAGTACACACGGCGCGCGCGACCCGCGGGCGGCGTCAGTTCGAGCACGGCGTAGCGCCCGGCGGAGTCGGACTCCTCGCCCGCGTAGCCCACCGAGCCGCCCCCCTGGTCCGGGAGCAGGTAGCCGTCCGAGTCGAACCAGGCGCCGCCCCGGGCGTCCTCGAGGTCCTTGCCATCGAGCTTCAGGACCTTGCCGCCCGGGTCCGTGCGCCAGCCGGCCTGGCCGTCGCAGCCCGTGCTCATCTTGAGCGGGCCGATCTCGAAGCGGGCCAGGTAGCGGTCGGGACGCACCATCCACGCCTCGATCACACCCTTCATCATGAACGCCTCGATCGTGGAGCGCGTGTGCACGGAGCGGTCGTCGAGCAACTCCTGCCCGCCCATGGCCTGCAGGTAGCGCTCGAGCACGGGCTGCGCCTCGGGCGCGACGGCGGCGCGCGCCGCCGGGACGGCAAGGAACAGGGCGGCGAGGACCGCGCACGAGAGCGCAGGATGCGTGAGGCGTCGCAGGGCCACGGGGATCATGACGTCCTCCTTCCGGGGTTTGCAGAGGATTGACGACGCGCAGCATAACGTGCGCTGCGCCGGCGGGCGAGTCGCGCGCGCTTGCGGGCGCACGGCTCCGGTCCCTATGCTCCGGCCCGTCGCCCATCCGCTCCCCATCTCAAGGAGGAATACGATGCTCAGGAGACTGCTGGTGATCGGCGCCTTTGTCCTGCTCCCCCTGGCCGCGCACGCCGCCTCGCCCGTCGTCACCGCCTTCGGACCCAGGGCGGGCGCGAGCATCGATCCGGACCAGCTCGTTCTCGGCGGGCAGCTCTCCCTGCGGGAGTTCGCGCCCGACTGGTCGTTCGACCCGAGCCTCGAGCTCGGCTTCGGCGACAACCTGACCGCCATCGCCTTCAATCTCGATGCTTACTACCACCTGCGACTGGCGGGGTCCGACTGGCGGCCCTACCTGGGCGGCGGACTGGGCGTGAACTTCTTCAGCTGGGACGCGCCGCTCGGCGTGCGCGACGCCAGCGACACCGAGATCGGGCTGAACGCGGTGGCCGGCTTCACCATCCCCGCGGGCCCGGGCGACCACTGGTTCACCGAGCTGCGCTTCGGCATCGGCGACATCCCGACCCTGAAGATCATCGGGGGCTTCAACTTCGGCAGGTAGCGGGGCGGGGCGGACGTCCGGGCACCTGCAGATGCGTGCCGGGCCGGCGCGGGGTCTCCCGCGCCGGCCCGGTCCTTCCAGGCCCCGGAGGGCTCACTCTCCCTCGGGCCGCCCGCCGGCCAGGACCATCTCCAGGTGCGCGAGGAAGGGCTCGGGCGGGATGAAGCCGAAGATCCGCGCGTCCTGCACCTCGGCCCCGCCACGCCCGAAGAACACGATCTCCGGCACGCCGGTCACCCCGTAGCGCGTCCGCAGCGTCCTGGAGCCGGGCGAGTCGTAGCGCGTCAGATCCACCTTGAACACCGCGAAGTCGCGCGAGCGCTCGATCACCCTGCGGTCGGTGAAGGTCGAGCGGTCGAGTTCGTGGCAGGGAACGCACCAGTCGGCCGAGAACTCGAGCATCACGGGCCGACCCGCCGCAAGCGCGGCCCGCATCGCCGCCTCGTCGTACGACTGGAAGCGGATGCCTTCGGCACGCAGCATCATCACGACCGGGATGCTCGCCAGCACGGCGAGCGTTCCCAGCGCCCGCTTGAACACCCGGAAGCCGCGCTTCGCCGAGCCGTGCCGGTCCACGAAGCCCAGGTAGAGGCCGCCCAGGACCAGCGCCACCGGCAGGATCCACGCCGCGAGGCGCGGGGCCAGCCCGATGAGCGCGTAGTACAGGCCGATCGCGGCGAGCAGGATGCCGAAGAGCTTCTTCACCCACAGCATCCAGTCGCCCGAGCGTGGCAGGCTCTGGATGAGGTTCGAGAACAACGCCAGGAACAGGTACGGCAGGCCCAGGCCCAGCGACATCGCGAACATGGTCTGGAAGCCGAACAGCGCGTCGCCCCGCTGTGCCAGCAGGGCCAGCACCGCGACCACGAAGGGCCCCACGCAGGGCGCGGCGATGATCCCGACCGCGAGCCCCGAGAGGAAGATGCCGAGCAGCGACGTCGCATCGGCCCCGCCCAGGCGCTGGAGCACCCACGTCGGCGGCTGCATCTCGTAGAGACCGAACATGGACAGCGACAGCACGATGAAGAGCAGGCCGAGCCCGACGTTCACCAGCGGGTTCTGCAGGGCCGAGCCGAACAGGCCGCCCGTCAGCGCCGCCACCACGCCGAGCACCGAGTAGGTGACGGCGATGCCCAGCACGTAGGCGACCGCGTGGGCGAGCACCTTCACGGGTCGCTCGCGGCGGCGCGCGCCGAAGACCGAGACCGTGATGCCGAGCATCGGGAACACGCAGGGCGTGAGGTTGAGCGCCAACCCGCCGAGGAAGAGTGCGAGGAACCACCAGAGGCCGCCCTTCTCGAGCGCGCCCAGCAGCCGGCGGCTGGCCTCCGACTGCACGCCGGCCGGCGCGCCGCCGTCTCCGCGCGCGGCCGTGTCCGCCTGCGTCACGCCGGCCGCGGGGTCCGCGGCGATGGCACCCGCCGTGTCGGAGGCCGCCGATTCCGTCGCGGGCGGCGGGGCGGCGCCGGGCGCGCCGCCGCCGGTCACGGTGACCTCGAGCGTGAAGGGTACGCTCGCCGGGGCGAGGCAGACCTCGTCGTTGCACGACTGGAACCGCACGCTGCCCGCGAGCGCGTGGACACCGTTCGCAGCGGTCCGAGCGACCGCCAGTGCCACCTTCAGCGTGACCTGTCCGCTGTAGACCGAGAGCGGATTCTCGTCGAAGGCGAGCTCCACGGATTCACCGGCCGGGTACGTCGTCAGGCCCGGAGTCACGCCGGCGGTCCCGCGCAGCGTCACCGTGGTCGGGATGAGATAGTCGGGCGAGGGCGGGTTGGCATTGACGTGCCATCCCCCGGCGATCTCGAGCGTGACGAGGGCCTCGGTCCGCGCGCCGGCGGCGAGGGTGAGCGGCGCGGCGGCCGCCTTCACCAGCGTCGCGGCCTGCGGTGGAGCGCCCCCCGGGGCCCCCTGCGCGCGGGCGGGCGATCCCCAGGCAAGCGCGAGGGCGAGCAGGGGCGCGGTCATCGTCCACTTCGTCCAGCGGCCCAGCGGCTTCTTCGACTTCATCGTCCCTCCAGCCTCGGGTCTACGAGCCTTCGTCCAGCAGCGCGGCGACCACCTGCGTCCGTCAGGGCGGACGGCAGGCATCGTCCACGCGCACGTGCGCGGCCGGCCGCCCTTCCTGCGGGGTGAGAGCCGCGGCGAAGGGCGCAAGATCCGCGAGCCGCCGACCACGCCCGGCCCGGGCGGTCCCCGCCGACCACCCACGATAGTACCCGAACACGCGTCCGCCGGGTGGAGGCTGGAGCAGCCAGGGACTTCTCTCGTGGACCGGGTGGCCGGGCCCACGCGCGGCGCCCGGCAGCCGCCTCAGCGCCGCGCGGTCCGGAGCGCCTGCGAATCCCCGCTCCAGTGGTAGACCGCGAGCCCGGCCCACCAGGCGAAGGGCAACCCCGCCAGGACGAGGCCCGCGAACACGAACGGGTCGGAGAACGCGGAGAGTTCGAGCGCGAACCGCGGTGCGGCCCATCGCTGCATGAACGCCGCCATGGCCGGGCTCGCCAGCGTCTGGAACGTGACGGCCGCGAAGCGCGCGAGTGTCGGGTACTGCCACAGCACGAGCGCGCCGAGCGCCAGCGAGAGCGCGGTGGCCGGCTCGGCCGCCGCGCGCACCCACCAGGGCAGCACCTCCGGCTCGATCCAGGTGAGCCGCCGCGCCAGCCGGGCGCGGGCCACGCGCTCCATCACCCGCGCGGTGAAGTCCGCCGGGGCCACGATGGCGGACCGCTCGAGCGCCGCGTCGAGCGCACGGGCGGCCGCCAGGACCGCGCCACAACGCGCGCAGGACACCGCGTGCGCGTGTCCCGCCGCGCCCGCCGTCTCCCCCATGCCCTCGTTCAGCCAGCGCTCGAAACGCGCGCAGTCCATCACGGTCCTTCCTTCTGCCAGGCCGCCCGCAGTGCCGCGCGCGCGCGCGCCAGATGCGTCTTCACTGTGTTCTCCGGCATCCCCAGGATCGCAGCCGCCTGTTCCACCGACCGGTCCTCGTAGTAGTACAGCGTCACCGTCATCCGTTGCGCCGCGGGCAACCTCATCACCAGCCGCTCGAGGCGGCGCCCGCGGGTCGCGGTCTCGAGATCCCCCGGGGCCACCAGCGCCGGATCCGGCAGGCTCGCGGCCTCTTCCACCTCCACTTCGCGCCCGCGCCGCGCCTTCAGTTCGCTCAAGCGGTCCAGGGCCCGGCGCGCCACGATGCGATGCAGCCAGGTCGCGAAGCTCGATTCGCCCCGGAAGCGCGCCAGCGCGAGCCACGCGCGCACGAACGCGTCCTGCGCCACTTCTTCCGCGTCCGCGGGTGAGCGCGTGATGCGCAGGGCGAGCCCGTAGGCCCGGTCCTGGTGCAGCACCACCAACTCGCGAAACGCGGCCTGATCGCCGCCCCGCGCGCGCTCGACCAGCGAGCGGATGAGCGCCTCCTGGGCGTCGGGCCGCACGGGGTCCATCGCCCCCTTGGACCGGTCCTGCGGGTCGTCCGGTTTCAAGTTCCTGGCAGCCCTCCGGGGAACGTTTTCCTGAAACCCGCCGGCCGGGAAGCCCGGTCCAAGCCGGTGGAGCGAGGAACCCGGGCCGGATCACCCCGGCCACGGGCCATCTTAGACCAGAACGGAGGTCAACAGACCATGTTCGCATTCCAGGGGTTCGGACCCGATGTCTTCGTGCCGTTCCTGGTGTTCTCCATCCCCATCATCGCCATCGTCGGCGGCATCACCGCGGGGATCGTGAAGACCATCAGCCGTCACCGGCTCGTCGAGTTGGCCCAGCGCGAGCGCATCGCCATGATCGAGCACGGCCTGGATCCCTCGAAGCTCCCGCCCCTGCCGCTGAGCGAGATCGCCGACGCCACGCCCCTCATGTCGCAGGCGGACGCCGCGCGGCATCGCTCCCAGGGCCTGATGATCGGCGGGCTGGTGACGCTGGCCGTGGGGATCTCGCTGGGCGTGCTCCTCTACAACGTCGCGGGCGAGCCGGGGGTCTGGTCCGTGGGGCTCATCCCGGCCGCCATCGGCGTCGCCCTGATCCTGAGCGCCTTCCTCGTGCGGCCGAAGAACGGCAGCTAGGGGACGGCCATGGTCCTCTTCGACGAAGACGTCTTCGTGCCCTTCCTGGTGTTCGCGGTCCCGATCATCGCCGTCGCCGGCGGCATCCTGGCGGGCATCATCAAGACCATCAGCCGACACCACCTCATGGAGGTGGCCGTGCGCGAGCGCATGGCGCTCCTCGCGCGGGGCGTGGATCCGGCGCGGATCCCGTCGCTGTCGGCCGGCGCGGCCCACGGGCTCTTCCCGGCTCTCTCGTTCACCGATCTCTCGCGGTTCCGCGCGCAGGGGCTCTTCATCGGTGGCCTCGTGACGCTCCTGGGCGGGATCGCCTTCGGCGTGTTCCTGGGCCTGACCGAGTCGTGGGAGTCGCGCGAGTGGACTCTCGCGCTGGTGCCCGTCGCCATCGGCATCGCCCTGCTCGTCAGCGGCCTGATCGTGCGGGCGCAGGGCGGGGACGGGGTCGCGAGCACTCCCTCGCGGGTGACGTAGGGCGCTGCGGGAGACGTTCGCCGCGCCACGACGACGCTCAAATCGAAGGGCCCCCGGCGGGGGGCCCTTTCGCGTCCGGAGCCAGGACTCGCCCCGGGAACCGCGCCGGTCAGGCTAGAAGCTGAAGGCCTGGCACTGGACGGTGAACAGCTTGTGGTCGTCGCTGCCGTCCTTCTTCATCAGGGTGTAGCCGGCCTTGACGTTGGACTTGTGGCCGTCCAGCCAGTAGGCCAGGCCGAACTGGAGCGCCCGCTCGTCCTGTCCGTGCGCGTCCTCGTCGAACATCCTGCCCGACACCTGGACGAAGGGCGTGACCCGCTGGGCGATGAACGTGAGCCCGGCCTCGATCATGTACGTGTCCTGCTTGTACAGGGCCGAGCCCAGGAAGTCCCCGCCGTCGTACGTGGCGTAGTTGCCCTGCAGCGTCACCGCCGGGCCACCCGCGAGCGGGTAGTCCAGGCAGGCGTCGCCGAAGTAGGCGCGATAGTCCCGCTGCGCGTCCGCGCCCAGGCCCACCGTGAAGGCCTTCCTCTTGCCCAGGGAGGTGCCGCCGTAGAAGAGCGCGTTCGCGGCCTCGAACGGCGTGAACGAGAGACGGCCGGCCATGCGGAAGGAGTTCTGCGCGAGGACCCCTCTCACGCCCTGCAGCAGGGCGGCGCGATACTCGAGGTGCTTGTCCCCCAGGATGCCGCGCGCCTGCATGCCCACGTCACGCCCGATCTTGGCCTTGAGCGGCGAGGACTCGATGAAGGTGAAGGGACCGTAGTCCAGCGCCAGCAGCGAGGCCGCGCTCTGCAGGTGGTTGTAGGCGGCCGGGGTGAGCAGGAGGCCGAAGTCCAGCAGGAGGGCGTCCTTCACCGCCCAGGTCGCCATGAAGTCCTGCAGGTAGACGTCCGGCTCCGCCTTGAGGCCCGCGGCGTCCGCCTTGCCCCAGTTGGGGGCGTCGGTCTCGGCGAAGAAGCTCAGGCGGTCGTTGATCTTGCCGCCCCAGAGCAGGCGGATGCGGCGCAGGTACAGGTTCTGGGAGGTGGTGGCATCGGAATCCGTGCCGATCGTCTCCCACTCGGCCCTCCCTTGGAGCAGGTAGCCCAGCTTCAGGCTGGACTGCCCGTCCGGAGACGTGATCTGCCACTGCGCAAGGGCCGGAGCGGCCAGGACGACCGACAGGACGAGAGCGATGAAGCCGGCGCCTACACCGTACGTCGCGAGGCCGCGATTTGGACCACGGGGCACTTCGACCTCCTTGAGCCAGTCGGCTCCTTGGTGGACCTCCCGGTTGACCGAGGGTGAACGTGAGAACGACATCGGCGGCCGGAATACCCCGCCCCAGGCAACGGGCCCCCCGCCGGGTCGAGCGGCTGCCCGGGCGGGGACGCGGGATGGCGGACACCCCCCGCGCGAGCAGCGCCGCGACTCCCCTTACACCGTCCGGCTCTCCGCCGCCTTCAACTCCAGCCACTGCACCCCCGCGGCCCACACGTCGGGGTCGAGGTTCGCGAGGCGCTCGTGGCGGTGTCGATGACAGGTCATCACGATGACCTGGTGGTCGCGCGCGAGGGTCCCGGCCAGCACGCGCATGCCGGCTCGCGCGCGTTCGTCGTCGCTGTTCGCGAAGACGTCGTCGAGCAGCAGCGGCAGCGGATTTCCGGGCTTCGAGAGGAACTCGCTGATCGCCAGCCGCACGGCCAGGTGAAGCTGGTCGCGTGCGCCGGTCGAGAGCTGGAGCAGCGCCTTGCCACGGGCCGACTGCTGGCCATCGCTCAACCGCAGCGAGAAGTCGAGATCCTCGCCGAAGCGCACCTGGTCCACCTGGGCGCCCATCGCGGCGAGCAGCTCGCCCACGCGCCGGTTGAGGAAGTCGGCCCAGCGCCGGTGGGTTTCGAGTGCCACCGCCTGGATCGTGGTCGCGGCCAGCTCCACGGAACGCTTGAAGCGCCGCGCCCGCTCCAGCGCCTGCTCGATGCGCGCCTGCTCGGCCAGCAACTCGGGCTCGCGCGCGGCGGCCCGCCGCACCACTTCGTCCACCTGCTGGCGCAGATCGCCGCGCTTGCGCTGCACCAGCTCGATGATCTCGCGCTGGCTGCGCACCTCGCGGTCCAGGTCGAGCGCGGGGCGCGGCGCCCCTGCCGCCCCGGAGTCGAGCGGTCCGCCCGCCTCGGCCTCGAGCGCGGTCAACTGCGACTCGAGTTCCGAGACCTCGGCGGTGTCGCCGGTCCGCTGCTCGGCCTGCGGGATCAGCTCGTCGGTGAGCAGCGCCAGGCGCGCGCGCAGCCGCGAGCGCTCGGCCAGATCCCTCACGTGCTCGCTCCACGGCAACCCGGGGTCGTACGAGAGCCCCGCGAGCTGCAGGATGCGCATCGCCCGCTCGTGCAGCCCCGCCACGGTCGCCTCGTCGAGGCGCTTCTCCTCGTCCACCCACGACCAGCTCTTCTCGAGCTCGGCCAGGCTCTGCCGCACCGCCGCCATGTGCCGGATGCCAGCCGCCACGCTGTCGAGGTGGGCCGGATCCGGCGGGCCGCCACCCGCGCGGTCGAGGCGCTCGCGCACCTCGGCCAGGACCTCGAAACGGCGGGTCTCGAGCGTCTCCACCTGATCCTGCGTGCGCTGGACCGGGTTCGACTCGTCCTGCATGCGCTGGTACTCGTTCCAGTCGCGCATCAGCTCGACCGCGTCGCGGCAGCCCAGCGTGCCTGCCAGTTCCTCGAGCCCGACCTCGGCCTCGGCTCGCTGGGTCCGGAGCGAGTTGATCCGCCGCTGCGCCTCGGTCAGCTGGCGCAGGGTCCGCTCGCGCTCGCCGCGCCGCGCGCCCTCGGCGAGCGCGACCAGCACCACGCCGAGCAGGCCGAGCAGCAGGCCACCCCCGAGCAGCGTCAGGCCCATGCGCAGGTCGCCCCGGACGCCGAACAGCACGCTGCCGGCGATCGCCGCCCCCACGCCGAGCGCCGCGAGGAACCAGCCCGGCAGCTTGCGCCCGGCTCGGTGCGCGTCGATCTGGCGCAGGGTCTCGGTGTTCCCGGTGCGTGTCTGCTCGAGATCGGCGACCTCGGTCTGGAAGGCGAGCGCCAGAGCGGCCTGCCCACCGAGCAGCGACTGCTGCTCCTCCGTCAGCGAGCCGAAGCGCGCGGCCAGGGTCTCGACACGCGTGGGCTCGTAGCCCCGCTGGCCGAGCGAATCGCGCAGGCCGGCGACCTCCCCGCGCAGCCGCTCCTCGTCCTCTGCCAGCCGGCGCAGTTCCGCCGCCAGCGCCACCAGACGGTCGGCGTCCTCGGTCGAGCAGCCCTCGTAAGCCTTGAGGCTCTCGAGCGTCGTCTCCAACTCCCCCCGCCGCCGGCTCTGCTCCTCCTGACGCCGCGCGTCGCGTGCGGCCAGATTCTTCAGGGCCTCCTCGTGCTTCACGATGGTCTCGCGCAGGTCGGCCTCGGCGTTGGCCGGCAGGTGCCCGTACGGCGCGAGCGTCTCGGCCTCGGCCTGCAGCTGCGCGAGCGCTTCGCGACGCCCGCGATGCTCCTCCAGCCGGCGTACGAGGTCGCCCACCACGGTGGCGCGCCGCTCGGCATCGAGCCGCGCGATCGCTTCACGCGCAGCCTGTTCCTCGGCTCCGAGCCGCGCGAGCTCCTCGAGCGGACCGGCGACCTGCAGACGGTCGTGTTCGAGCGTCTTGAGCTCGCTCGCAAGGGTCTCGCGCTTGAGCTCCAGGCGCGAGATGGCGTTCTCCACCGTGCCGGTGAAGTCCACCTCGTCGGTGTTGTACTTGCGCAGCGCGCCCTGCAGCACCTGCAGCGCCTCCACCGCGTTCGTGTCGCCCCCGCGCGTGTCGGCGGCGCTCTCGAGCCGCGCCTGCAGCGTGCCGCCGCGCCGCGCCTTCTCGTCGCCGGGAACCACCTGGTCGAGTTCACCCTGCCGCACCAGCGCGCACTTCTCGAACTCGTCGGCGTCGAGGCCGAGGAGCTTCTTCCCCACCGGGAAGCTCTCCTTGCCCTCGCGGAACGAGGCCGTGACCTCCAGGCCGCGGTCGTCCCAGACCTCGACCGTTCCGCGTTCGAAGTCGCGTTTCACCGTGTAGACGTCGCCCTCGCACTCGAGTTCCAGTTCGACGCGGTAGGAGCCGCCGTCCCACGGGCGCCAGCGGTCCACCGGCGTGATCACCTTGTGGCTGCGGCGGTCGCCCTCGAGCCCGTAGAGCGCGGCCGAGATGGCGGCCAGCAGGCTCGACTTGCCGGTCTCGTTGCGGTCCACGACCAGCGTGACGCGGCTGCGGTTGAAATGGTACTCGCCACGCAGCGGTCCGAAGCCGTCCACCCGGAGTCTCAGGAGCCTCATGCGCCGAGCTCCTCGTAGGCGGGCACGACCTCGTGCAGACGGAATGCGTCGAGCCCGTAGAACAGGGCACCCTCCAGGTCCGCGCGGCGCGCGGGGTCGGTCTCGGAGTCGAGCTGCTCGAGCAGCGCGCGTGCGAAGCGGTCCTCGGTGGTGACCGGGTCGAGCGCGCGCAGCGCCGCGAGGTCGTAGTCGGGACGCAGGGCGCGCGAATCGAGGCGCAGATGGAAGGCGCGCGGCCGCAGCTCCGGCCCGGGCACCGTGTAGCGCACACCGCGCGCGAGCCGGCCGGCAAGGCGCACCACCACGAGGTCCGCATCGCCGGTACCGGCCTGGTCGAGCGCGCGCAGCACGCGGTGGTCCACCTGCTCGGCGGAGGTGGCACCCGTCACCTCCACCCTGACATCGTAGACGCGCCGCCGGTCCAGCTCGATGAACTCGAGCTCGGCGCGGACCGGCCCCGCGCCCGTGGTGAGGCGGACCTCGTACGCCCCGTGCCGGCCCAGTTCGCTCACATCCAGCGAGATCGCGGCACCCGCGTTCGCGAGCCGCGCGCTGCCGTCGGATTCGAGACTCCCCGGCGTATGGATGTGGCCCACCGCGAGGTAGTCGAAGGGCGAGGCCAGCACTTCGGCATCGGAGAAGGGCGCCACCGGCTTCTGGCCGGGCGGGAGGAATCCCTCGCGCGAACCGTGGAAGACCGCGACGTTCGCTCCCTCGGCCCCCGCGGCGGCCAGCGGCAGGAGCGCCTCGCGCGCGAGCGGTCGCGCTGCCGACTCCACGCCCTGGATCGAGCAGCGGCCCCAGATGCGGACCGCGTCGACGCCCGAAAGCGGCACCGCCGTCCACTCGGGTGAGTCGAAGACATGCACGTGCGCCGGCCAGGCGAAGCCGCGCGCCTTGAGCAGCGCCGGGTTCCAGTACGGACTCGTGGTCGAGCAGGGATCGTGGTTGCCGGGCGCGATGAAGACCGGCGGGCAGCCGTTCACGCCGAAGGCGTGCACCGCGAAGGCGAGCGTGTCGGCGTCCACGTAGTCGAGGTCGAACAGGTCGCCCGGCACGAGGATGGCGTGCGCGCCACGCTCGATCGCCTGGCGCACGGACAGGTCGAGCGCGCGGCGTTGGTCGCTGCGCCGGTCGGCGCGCTTGTCCGGGGGCAGCCAGCCGAAGGGACGACCGAGATGAAGATCGGAGACCTGCAGGAAGCGGATCACGGTCATGCGCTGGGGACTCCTTCCCGTGGCGCGTCGAGGATGAACCCGGGACTGCAGCACCGGCACCGGGCGTGGCCAACCTATCAGGAAGGATGCGGCCGGGCAATGAGTTGGATGCGCGCCGGACGCCGGGCCCGCACGCGACCGGCGCGCGCGGACACCGGGGCGGACCCGGGCGGGTGGTTCGCCGCCGGCCCGCTGGCGGCGCGCGCGGACACCGGGCTAGGATGTGCGCCGCCACCATGTTCCAGCCCACTCCCACCGCCGCCCCCGTCGCCGAGATCGAGCGCCGCCTCCGCTGGCGGGTGCTCGCGGTCGGCGGCTTCCTCGCGCTCATGGTGATGCTCGCCGTGATCGCGGCGGTCTCGGTGCTGGTCCCGGCGCGCATCGTCACCGGCCTGCCCGACGACGCGGACGTGACCGCAGCAAGCGCGGTCCTGCGCGCCCGCCTGCCCATGCGCGCGGGGACCCTGCGGTTCCGCTCGGCGCTCGCCGGCGAAGCCCCCCGGGGCGCGATCTTCGACGCCGACCGGGACCGGCTCGCCGAACGCGCGGCCCTGCTGCTCGAGCGTGCCCGCACGCGGCACCGGGGCGACCCGCGCCTCGACGTGGCGCTCGCCCACCTCGACCTCGCGCGCCAGCGCTACGCCCTCGCCGAGCGCCGCTACCGCGCGGTGACCGACCGGGGCGTGGACTCGCCCGAGGCGCGTCTCGGGCTGGGCGTGGCGCTGGCCCTCCAGGCGGACGCCGAGCGCGAGCCGCTGCGCTCTCGCGCGCTGCGGCTCGAGGCGATCGCGCAGTTCGTGGCCGTGGACCCGCGCGACCCGGCGTTCGGGCCCGCGCTCTACGACCGCGCGCTGCTGCTCGACCAGGTCGGCCGCCGCGCCGAGGCCCTGCGCGCGGCGCGCGAATACGCCGCGCGCGACTCCGTCAGCCCCTGGGCCGCGCAACTGAGACGGGAACTGCGGGACACGGCGGACTGACGTTCCCCGCGAGGCCTGGCTCGACCGGGCCCGCCGGTCCTCGTCGCAGCAGCCGAACGTCCGCGGCCACCCCGCGGGAGGCCGCCAGACCCGGTGTCGTGCCGGGGCCACGCACGCGAAGACCTCCGTCCGTGGAGAAGGGCTGGCTGAACCCAGCCCTTCCACCACGCGGAGGTCTTCGTCTTACCTGCGACTCAGCAGAACGACAAGAACTAGAAGCCGCTCACATTCAGCCGCCCGCCGGTCACGCACTTGCCGGCCAGCGACGTCGTGGGAACGACACTGCCCAGCACCGCGGCCTTGACGGTTGCGACCGAGGCGCCCGGGTGCGTGGCCGCGTACAGCGCCACACCGCCCGTCACGTGGGGACACGCCATCGAGGTGCCCTGGTAGGAAGCATAGCTGAAGGAGCCGTTCTTGGCCGGGATGGTGGAATAGATCGCCGAGCCGGGAGCGCCCACGTCAACCGTGGTCAACCCGTAATTGGAGAAGCTCGACAGCGTCCCGGTAGAGGTGATCGACGCCACCGAGATGACGTTGGCGTTCGGATAGCAGGGGGGGTAGACGGCGGTCAGATCGGTGTTGGTGCCCGCGTTGCCCGCCGCCGCGACAAACATGATGTTCGCCTGGTTGGAGCGCTCGATCGCGTCCTGCATGGACTGCAGGAACCCGCCGCCCCCGTAGGAGTTGTTGGTCGCCACGATGTTCAGCCCATGGCGGCTCTTGAGATCGGTGAAATAGTCGAGGGCGAGGATGGCGTTGGTCGTGGTGCCGCCGTTCCTGCCCAGGAACTTGCCGGAGATGATCTGGATGTTCCAGCACACCCCGACCACGCCCAGAGCGTTGCCGCCCTTGGCGCCCATCGTGCCGGCGACGTGCGTCCCGTGATCGTCCTGCGGGCCGTCATAGATCGAGTTGTCGTTGGCCTCGAAGTCCCAGCCGTGGATGTCGTCGATGTAGCCGTTGCCGTCGTTGTCGATGCCATCAACCGGGTCATAGGGATTCGTCCAGACCTGGCCGTCCAGATCCGGGTGGGTGAACATGATGCCCTCGTCGATCTCACCCACGAAGACGGTCGTCGCCCCCGTATGTCCCGCCGCCCACGCTTCACCAGCCTGGCAACCGTACTGATTGGCCGGCGTGGTCGCGTCGCCGTACATGCCCCACAGGGACCCGTTGGTGTAATAGGGGTCGTTCGACACCTCGGTGTGGTAGCAGTAGTAATTCGGTTCGGCGTACTCGACACCAGCACTGGAGCGCAGCGCGTTGACCGCGGACAGGACCGCCATCGGCGTGTGCACCACCGTGAGGCCTTCGGCGTCGCCGCTGTTCTTCATGGCCTGGGTCAAGATGCGCGAGCCGACCGCGCCGCCGACTGCGTCCAGCGCGGCACTGCGATCGGCGGCAGAGGCACCGGCCGTGAACTTCACGATCACCTCGCCGGCGACATAGTCGAGCCGCGGCCCGTCGTATCCGACGTTCGCGGTGGCCGCGGTCTGCTGCAACACCGTCGGCCGGGTGGGCTGGAGGTCGGTTCCACACCCCGCGATCGCCATCATGGTGAGAATCACGAACAAACCGAGCAGGACGCGGCTACGGGGCGCAGCCTTGCTGAACATGGTCTACCCCCTCCTGGTGGTTTCGCGGCGCCGGACTCCCCATGGGCGCCCGCAGACCGTCAGACGACGGTCGCAACGCGGCCCACCTCCCGTCTCGATGGCGGAACGAATAAGAACCCGGTCACACGCGCCTGCGATTCTAGCTTCCCTCCCGGCCTTCGTCCAAGGGTTTTTCCCCCCACGCCGGCCCGCCGGGCGCCGCTACCGCGCGGCGACCGAGCGGGACGTGGACCCGCCCGGAACGCCCAAAGCGCCGCGCGCGAGCCCGTCAGTCCCCGGGCGGGGCGGCCGAGTCGGGAACCGGGGACCACAGGGGGACCGGGGTGGAAACTCAGCGCGGCGCTCCGCCCCTTCGCCGCTCGGCCTGCATGCGCTCGATCTCCCCCAGGACGGCGCGGCTCTCGGGGTTGCCCGGGTCGCGCCGCAGCAGCGCCAGGACCGCGCGGTGCGCCTCGTCCAGTTCGCCGAGCCGCAGCGAGACGACGCCATAGCCCTGCCAGGCGACGACGTTCGACGAGTCCCGCGCGATCGCGCGCAGGTAGACCCGCTGCGCCGCGCGCAGGTCACCGCGCATGGTCTCGGCCATGCCCCACTGCGTGAGCACGCGCGTGCTCGGCTGCGTCTCGGCGGCGCGCCCGAAGGCCGTGGCCGCATCGTCCCAGCGCTCGCGGTTGAAGTTGCGCACGCCCACGTAGTCCCAGGTCCTGCCGCGTTCCTCGGGGCCGCGGGACGGAGGCTCGGTCATCAGCGCCGTGACGCGCACGAGCCCGCGGTCCACGTCGGTCTGGTGCGCGAGCCACTGCACGCTGGGCGCCGCCGCCGCGAGCGCCAGGGCGACGCCGACCCAGGCGAACGCCGGTGCGCGCCGCAGGGTCTCGCCCACGAGCCACGCCGCGAGCAGGGCGACCGTGATGCCCGCCTCCGACAGGGTGTCGTAGTCACGGAACACGCCCTGCCACGGGTGGACGAAGAGCAGCAACCCGAGGAAGGGGACGGCGAGCGTGATGAGCAGCGCGGCCTCGCGCCCGCGCGGGAGCCGCCGGCCCCAGGCCAGCGCCACCAGCAGCAGGACGGGCGCCAGCGGCGCGAGCAGCACCACCACGTTGGGCAGGTCCACGGCCCGGGTGCCGGCGAACATCGAGGCGAGCAGCCCGCCCTGTGCCTTCACCTCGGGCGAGGCCAGGTGCATGCCGGGATCGAAGCGCGTGAACGTCCTCACGATGCGGCCGAGCGTGAGCGTGAAGGCCAGCACCGGCAGACCGGCCGCCACCCAGACCGCGGGGGCCCGCACCGCGGCGGGCCTCGCGTGCAGCGCGAGCGCGAACGCCAGGAGCACCGCCGGGACGAAGCCCACCACCGAGCGGTGGAGGAAGGCGCCGAGCGCGAGGGTCACGCCGAGCGCGAGCAACCCGCGACGGGAGCCCGCGGCGCTCGGGTCGCACGCCGCGCGCAGACCGAACGTGGCCACCGCGACGGCCAGCAGCACCATCTCCCCGTTGACCTTGCTGTAGCCGGTGTAGAGGCCGAGGTAGCCGCCGAAGAAGACGGCCGCGGCGACCACCAGCGCGCCCGTGCCGCGCAGGGCCAGCGCGCGCGCGAAGGCGAGCGCGAGCAGGGCGAGCAACGCGGCCTCCAGGGCGCCAAGGGCCCGCGGCGCCCAGTTCAGGTCGAGCCGGCCCGCGCCCATGAGCCGGGTCGGCAGGTCGACGTGGAGGAACGCGTCCAGGGGCATCGCCTGCGGGAAGATCACGGCCGCGGGGCCGGCCTCGTCGATGGCGCCCTGGCGCAGCTGGAAGTCGCCCACGAAGCGCACCTGGTCCGGCAGGGCGGACACGAGGAGCGCCGCGCAGGCGACCGCCACGAGCGTCGCCACCCACGAGCCGCTGGCGATCGCCTCGCCGGCGCGGCGGAACGCCGGCTCCACGCGGCGGGCGAGCGGCGGCACGAGCGCGAGCGCGGCGAGCACCCACGGCGCCCACGCCCACCACGGCGCGAGGAAGCGCTGCAGGTTGAGGCTCCAGCCGTACATGTTCGGCACGAAGGCGAGCGCCGCGCGGGCCAGCACGAGCAGCACCAGCGCCACCCAGAGCGCGAGCGCCGCGCGCCGGGGCGCCCGGTCGGGCGCGTGCTCCATCACGCCGTGCGCGCGCGCGGTGGACCGCCGGGCGTCACGCGCGTCGGGACGTCGCGGCGCTCTGCGCTCGTCCGAACGCCTCGGCGTTCCGCGCTCGTCCGCCGGCCGCCCCGCCCTACGGCGTCTCATCTTCGTCCATCCAGTAGAGCATCGCGCCCGGCGCGGGCATGCGCGTGGCGTCGCGCCACGCCCCGCCCACGATCCGGCCGATGAGCTGCTGCAGCAGGCCGGGACATGGCCGGCGATACTCGAGCAGCCGGATCCTGGCGCCCTCCGGGACCCGCGCGCGACGGCGCGCCTCGGCCACGGCGTCCTCGAGCCCGCCGATCTGGTCCACGAGGCGCCGCTCGAGCGCGTCCTCGCCCATCCAGACGCGCCCCTGCGCCACGGCGTGCACTTCGTCCCAGGTCATGCTGCGGCCGGCGGCGACCAGCTCGACGAAGCGGTGGTAGAAGCGCAGCGTGGCCGAGTCGGCGGCGGCCTGATCGGCACTCGTCCAGTCGCGGTTCGTGGACCAGCCGCGCATCCACGCGCCGCGCCCGAAGTCGTCCTGCCGCACGCCGTGCTTCGCGTAGAACTGCTCGAGCGACGGCTTGATGGTCACGATGCCGATCGAGCCGGTGCGGGTGAAGCGATCGGCGTAGATGCGGTCCGCGCCGGTCGAGATGTAGTAGCCGCCGCTGCCCGCCACACCACCCATCGAGACGATGAGCGGCTTCTTCGTCTCCCGCTTCAGCCGCAGCGTGGCGTGGTGGATCAGGTCCGAGGCCAGCGCCGAGCCCCCCGGGCTCTCGACGCGCAGTACCACCGCCCTCACCCCGGGACGCTCGAACGCGCGCTCGAGCTGGGCGATCACGGTCTCCGAGCCCATCGAGGGGCCCAGCAGCAGATCGCCGCCGCTCCTGCCGGTCTCGATGCCGCCGCTCGCATAGACCACGGCCACGGGCGCGGGCACGGCCCACTCGCGGCGCGCCTCGGGCCGGCGGTCGAGCACCACCCGGCGCGGCCTCTCCCCCAGCCCGCACAGGCGGCCCAGCACGGCCAGCGCATCCTCGCGGTAGCCGACCGAGTCGATGAGGCCCGCCTGCCGCAGGTCGCTCGCGCGCCAGGGCCGGCCATCGAGCAGCGTGAGGAGGCGGTCGCGGTCCATCCCGCGGTCGGCCACCAGGGCCGAGACCAGCAACTCCTGGCTCACGTCGAGCCCGCGCTCGATCGCCTCGCGGTCGGCGTCGCTGGTGGAGTCCACGCTGAAGTTGCGGTACGCCGACTTGTACCTGCCGTAGGACGTGCGGTCCACCCGGATACCCAGGCCGGCGAGCAGGCCGCGGTAGTAGCGCCTCTCGACGCGCAGGCCCAGCGGGACCGGATCGGCTTCGGGCGGCATCACGATGCGGTCGCAGGCCCCGGCCAGGTAGAGGTCGGCGCGCCCGCCGCCGTACTCCATGAACGCGACCACCGGCTTCCCCGCCGCGCGCAGGCGCGCCAGCCGCGGCCGCAGCTCCTCGATCTGCGCCATGTTGCCGACTCCGCGCAGGTCGAGGAACACGCCGCGCGTGAGCGGGTCCTCGAGCGCCCGCCGCAACTGGTCGTGCAGCGGCCCCACCGGCGTGAAGTCGCTGCCACCCATGAGCGAGAAGCCCGAAAGCGCGTCGTCGCCCAGCACGCCGGCCGCGCGCACCACGGCCACGCGCCGTTCGTGACGGCCCGCCAGCAGGGTGCGCTCCTCGCCCGAGTGGAGCAAGACGGCGTAGCTGTCGTAGCGTCGGCGGCCGTCCACCGAGGCGCGCTGCGCCGCGCTGCCGCCGTTGACGCCGCGCAACGCCACGCCCAGGTGCAGGCCGCGGTGGTCCTCGACCGTGCCGCGCAGCAGCACGCCGGGGAGCGCCTCCAGTTCGCCGCCGAAGCGCACCCGCGCCTGATCCCGCCGGCCGGCCTCCGCCAGGACGACGTCCGACGTGAGCGTCAGCCGCGTGCCCCAGCCGTGTGCCAGCGCGGGGCTCAGCGCGAACGGGCGCAGGCCGAGCGCGAGCGTGTACTCGCGGGTCCACCGCTCGCCGCTGAGGACCGGCTGGGACAGGTGGTCGGCCACGCCCCCGAGCGCGAGCCAGGGCGCGGGGCGCGACAGCACCCCGATGCGGTGGTCGGCGACCACCTCGTGCGTGCGTGCGTCCACCCGCCAGTCGTTCGCCAGCCCCCACCGCAGCGCCGTCCCGCCCACCGCCAGCGTGAAACCGTAGCGCTGCGACAGGTCCTTCACGTGCTCGCCCTGCAGCGCGAAGCCCCCGAGACCGATCGCCCAGCGATGGATCCGGCCACCGTCCTCGAAGCTGGTCCCTGAGCCGGCCACCTCGGCCGGATGGCGCACGCCGAGACCGGCCGGGTTGTAGAACACGGAGAAAGCGCCCTCGGCGCAGGCCGCGCTCTCGTTGCCGTAGAGCAGGAGCGGTTGCGCAGGTGTCGGCGTCCCGGCGCCGGCGGACGCGGCCCCGCACGCGGTCAGTGCCAGGACCGCGATCAGGCGGTGCAGCGGGGCCCGGAACCCGGGGCCGGGCCGGCGGGGCGTCACTGTGACGACTCGACCCGGAGGCGCGGGCAATGAGGGAGCAGGGGGCAGATCGAGCAGCGCGGCTTGCGCGCCAGGCACACGCGCCGCCCGTGGAAGATGAGCCAGAGCGAGAAGGCGGACCACCTCGCGGGCGGGACCTGGGGCTGGAGCGCGAACTCGATCCTGACCGGGTCCCGCTCCTGCGTCAGCCCCAGGCGCTGCGCGAGGCGCTGCACGTGCGTGTCCACGACGATGCCCGGGACACCGAAGACGCTTCCGAGCACGACGTTCGCGGTCTTGCGCCCCACGCCGTGCAGCGCGGTCAGATCCTCCAGGGCGCATGGCACCTCGCCATCGTGCCGCGCCACGAGCTCGGTGCAGCAGAGCTGGATGGCCCTGGCCTTGTTGCGGTAGAAGCCCGTCGAGCGGATGAGCCCCTCGAGCTCGTTGCGGTCCGCGGCGGCGAGCGCCGCGGCGTCGGGGAAACGCTCGAAGAGCGCGGGCGTGACCAGGTTCACGCGCGCGTCGGTGCATTGCGCCGAGAGGATCGTGGCGACCAGCAACTGCAGGGCGTTCGCGTGGACGAGCGGCGTGGTGGCGTCCGGGTAGAGGCGCTCGAGGATGCCGAGCAGGGCCGTGAGACGGGCCGGCTCGGCACCCGCGCTGCGCGCGGGCCGGGTCGCGCCACGGGCCCGCGCGCGGGGCTTCGCCACGGGCGGGCTCTTCACCTTCGGCCGCGCGCCCCGCGGCGCATGCGCCGGCCCAGCGCCCGCGCGGGGGGCGGAGGCAGCACCCGCGCTGGAGACGCGCTTATGGGTGCGGCTGCCGCCGGGCGTGGCGCGCGGACGGCTCTTTCCCGGGAGGCCCGGATCGGAGGCGCGGCGGCGGCGGGAGCGCGGCGATTTGCGCGGCATGGTGCGGCGAGACTAGCGAGGCCCCTGCCACGAGGCAAGGAGGAGTGCGTGTTGCGGTGGGCCGAAGAGCGCCGCCACGATGACGCCGGGCCCGGGCGCGCGCGCCGCCCGGGCCCGGCGAGCCTTCCCCGCGGCCTCAGAACCCCCAGGAGATCCCGAAGCGCATGCCGAGGCCGTTCATCTTGACCACGTCGCGCACCGTCACGAGGCCGAGGTCGGGGACATACAGGTCCACGTCGCTGCCGACCTCGGAGCCGTTGTAGAACACCTCGCCGTTGATGCGCGTACGGCCGTTGAGCGGGATGCCGGCACCACCCCACACCTGCCACCCGAAACCACCGAAGGCCTGGTCGAACGACTCGCTGGTCACGTAGTTGTCGGCCGTGAGGAAGAGCCACTCGTAGCCCACCCCGAAGCCACCGTACGGGATGACGGGCAGGTTCTCGTCGCCGCTCACCTGCACGAACGCCAGGACGGGCAGCAGGTCCGCGCTGGTCTTCGACAGGATGAGCTCCTCGCTGGCGGTGCCGACCGGCAGGTCATACGAGCCGAGGTCCATGGTCGCGCTTTCCGACCTGTGCCACCAGTCCAGGGCCACGCCGATCTGCACGTGCGGGTCCACCTGCGGGCCCATGCGGAAACCGCCCACGAGACCGGTGGAGAAGTTGTCGGTCGGGTCGAAGAAGCCGACGTGCACCTGCGTCGTGGTCGGCATCACCGAGGCGCGCGAGCGATAGGCGCGCGGGCGGTAGCCGACTCCGCCCACGAACGGGGTCGCGAGGGCGAGCGTGGGCGGTGCGGCGGCCTCCGCCGCGACGACGGTGGTCGGCGTCACGCTCACGAGCGGCATCGGGAAGGACGGGTTCTGCAGAAGGCCCCCGGAGGCGCCGGGACTCGCCGCCGCGGCGGCCGGGAGCAGTAGTGCGGCCGCGAGCGCGGCCATCCACAGGCAGGTGCGCATATCGGATACCCTCCGTGCTGGGTGGGGCTCGGGCCGGGGACGACGACACTGTTCCCTCGCACGGCCCGTGCCGGACCATCCGTTGCTTCCGGACGCCCCATGATAGCCTCTTCCGCCGCAAAGACGTGCATCGGGCATCACCCCCGTGGCAAGGCGGTCGCGAGGTGTTGCGGCCCTGCCGCACCACGTATAGGTTCGGAGGTCCCATGGCCGCACTCTTCCCGTTCCTGACCGCGCTGCTGGTGGCCACCGCGGCCGGCACCGGCGCCCCGCCCACGTCGCCCGTCCGCGCGGCCGGCCCGACGCTCGCGACCGAAGACACCCTGTACACCGAGGTGCCCCCGGTGCTCGTGAGCGCGCCGCGGGTCACGCTCGACGAGATCCTCGGCCGCGTGGCCCGCGGCGAGCGCCGGCGCGACTCCCTCATGACCGATCAGAGCTACCTCGTCACCGTGCGGGTGGTGCGCAACGCCGACAGGAAGCGGCCCACCGAGTTGCTGGTCGAGAACGTCTCGCGCGTCTACAAGAAGAAGCCCGACCTCGTGCGCACCCAGGTGCTGCGCGACTACAAGGCGCACGCCAGGAAGAAGGGCGCGCGGGTCGAGGTCAGCCTCCGCGAGCGCGCCGGGATGGACGAGGAGATCGTGAACTTCGCCTTCCGCCCGGAGGCGCGGCGCCAGTTCCGCTACCACATCCTGGGCCGCGACCTGGTCGGCGACCACCTCATCTACCGCGTCGCCTTCGAGCCGCGCTCGCTGCTCGACTCCTCGAAGCCGCGAGGCGTGGTGTGGATCGACACCAACGACTTCGTCATCGTGCGCCAGGAGTTGATCTTCGACCGCTCGCCGCTGGCGCCTTTCATCAAGGGCGTCCACCGCTTCGTCATCGAGCGGCAGAACGTGGATGGATCCTGGGTGTTGAAGCGCCTGCTCCTGCGCGCGGAAGCCGCGATCCCGCTTCCCGAGCTGGGAAAGAACTTCGACTTCTCCATCCGCTTCGACGACTACGCCATCAACCGCGGCCTGCCCGACTCGCTCTTCGCCAGGCAGGCGGAGGTGAAGCGATGAAGACGCTCCGGCTCTCCCTGATCGCCCTGGCGCTCGCCGTCACCGCGCCGCCGCTCGCCCTCGCACAGGCGCCCGCCGCGCCCGACACGAGTCTCGGCGGGTTCCTCGAGCAGCTCTCCGACTCGACCGACCGCTACTTCGGAATCTCCGCCGCGCCCACGGACACGGCGGGCCTCGACACCGTGCTCGCCGACACGGCCACGCGCCCGCGACGCCGGCTCGAGTTCGGTTTCTGGCCGACCTTCGACTTCAGCCGCGTGGACGGCTCGACGCCGGGTTGCTCGGGCTCGCTCGGCATCACGGCGCCCGAGCCGGGCCGCGCCGGCTGGGGGCGGCTCCGGGGCGGGATCGCGCGCGCCAACGGCCCGCGCGTGACGCTCGGGAACGTCCGCTACGCGAACCGCCTCTGGCTCGGCCACCAGCCGTTCGACCTGGACCTGTGGGGCGGGCGGAAGACCGCTCACCTGGACCGCGATGACGAGAATCTGTTCGGCCGGGTGGGCGCCTTCCTCACCGGCAGCGACTGGACGCAGTACTACCGCGACGAGGGCTTCGCGGGTTCGGTCGCGCACCCGCATGGCTGGTGGCGGGCGAGCGCCGGCTACCGCGACCTGCTCCAGTCGCCGCTGCACACCACGGCGACCTGGAACCTCCTGGACCAGGACCTCGAGATGCCCGGGAATCTGGCCGCGACGCGCGGCCGGGCCCACGAACTGGAGTACACGGCGGCCGCGCGCTGGCCGCGCCTGCCGCTGCACACCGAGATCGGCTACCAGACCTCGAGTCGGCGCCTGGGCAGCGACTTCGAGTACCGGCGCGTGCGCGCGGCGGTGGGCCTCGACCTGTCGCTCGGGCATGTCGCCTCGCTCGTGCCGCAGTTCGCCTGGGGGCGCCTGACGGGCGACGAGGTGCCGCAGGCCTCGTTCTATCTCGGCGGCCGCGAGATGCTCCGCAGCCTGCCCCGCGACCAGCTCGGCGGCACGGGCATGGCGCTCGCGAAGCTGGACCTGATCGGCGCGCAGGACCTGCTCGCGCTCCTGCACATCCCGCACCCGGCGATGCTGCCGCTGCAGGGCGCGCTCTTCGCCGCCAGCGGCGCCACGTGGGGGCGCGATCCCTACACCGGCGCGGTCGTGCGGGGTGGCGACTGGCCCGACCCGCGGGACTGGGTGAGCGAGGCGGGCGTGTCGCTGCTCTACGCCTCGGCGCTGTTCCCGCCCCTGCACTTCTCCTACGCCTGGCCCATCGGCCCGCGCGCGGGCGAGGGACGCTGGTCCGTGTCGTTCTCGCGGCCGCTCGACCTGCTGCGCACCGAGCTGGAAGAGTAGCGGAAGCGAAGGCGACACACCGGGGCCCGGATCGAAATGGGCCCCCGGCGGATCGCTCCGCCGGGGGCCCTGCCGTCACGCCGGGCCCGTCCCCTTGCCCTGGCACCTTGCGAGCCGGCGCGACGAGCCGCCTGCTTCGCTCAGATCGCGCGGCCGTTGTGCCGCAGCCGCTGGATCATGGCGTCCTGCCGGTCGAGCGCGCGGTGCAGCCGGACGCGCTCGCGCGGTCCGACCCGGCCATCCGTCCGGGTGCGCAGTTCCATGCGGCGGATGTGGCGCTGGCCCTGCCGCAGGCGGTACGTCTCGCGCCGTGTGAGCTGGCCCGCGCGCACGCCCTGGCGGATACGCAATTCCTGGCGCAGGACGCGGCGCTCGGGGTCGCGGGGACAGGTCTGTGCCGCGGCGACTCCTGCGATCGAGACCGTGAGTGCGATCGCCATGATCAGCATCGTGAAGCGCTTCATGAGGTCCTCCTGGTTCGGTGGTGTCCGTGTAGCGCGGGGAGCGCACTGTTGGTCCGGAACAGGAGCAGGTGGCGTGCCGCACCCCGGCCGTCGCAGCGAGTGACCGGGCGTTCATCGGCTTAGCGCCGGGCCGGGCCCGGCGCGCGCCGCGTCAGGCGCCCCACGATGCCCCGGGCGGGTCAGTCACGGCGGTCCGGAGTGGACGGCGCGGGACAAGCCGCGGCCCGCATGTCCGGACTTCGTCCGGTCGCGGCCGCCTATCCCGGGATCTCGATCGTGCCCTCGAGGTAGGGCGCCGCGTGGCCGGCGATGATGACGCGCTCGCCCAGGTCCTCGCAGAACAACTCCCCGCCGCGCGCCGACACCTGCCGCGCGTGGAGCGTGCGCTTGCCCAGCCGGTGCGCCCAGTAGGGGATGAGCGTGCAGTGAGCCGAGCCCGTGACCGGGTCCTCGGGCACGCCGACCAGGGGCGCGAAGAAGCGCGAGACGAAGTCGCAGTCGCGCCCCGGCGCGGTGACGCACACCGCGTGCACGCCGAGCGCGGCCACGCGCGTGAAGTCGGGCCGGAGCGCGCGGACCTCGTCCTCGCTCGCGTAGACCGCCAGCAGGTCGCGGGACATCAGGGTCTCGCGCGGCGGGGCGCCGAGCGCCGCGGCGAGCCCCTTCGGGGCCTCGCACTCGACCGCCCGGCGCGAGGGGAACTCCATGGCCAGCAGGGCGCCACAGCGCTCCACGATGAGCGGACCGCTCTTCGAGTGGAACGTCACGCTGGTGCGCGTGGGGTCGAGCCAGTGGAAGATCACGAAGGCCGTGGCCAGGGTCGGGTGGCCGGCCAGGTCGATCTCGGCCGCGGGCGTGAACCAGCGGATGTCGTAGTCGCGCCCCGGGCCGCTGGCATAACCGTCTTCGGCCGGCGTCCCGACGGAGGCCGGGACGAAGAACGCCGTCTCGGACAGGTTGTTCTCCGTGGCGATGGCCTGCATCAGGCGGTCGTCGATCCAGCGCTCGAGCGGACAGACCGCCGCCGGGTTGCCGCCGAACACGTCGCCCGTGAAGGCGTCCACCTGGAAGAGCGGGAGCTTCATCGCGCCACCTCGCCCGCGGGCCGCCCGGACCCGCCCGGCCGCGACTCGAGCACCAGCTCCATGAACATCGCGCCCGGGAGCGGGTTGTGGCGGTAGGGCTCCGCCGGCACGAAGCCCAGCGCGCGGTAGAGCGCGACGGCCTCCACCATCTGCGCGACGGTGTCGAGCATCATGCGCGCGTAGCCGCGGGCCCGCGCCTCGGCGATCACCGCATCGCACAGCAGCCGGCCGATGCCGCGGCCGCGCGCCTCCCGCCGGACGTAGAGCCGCTTCAGTTCGCAGGCCCGTCCGTCCAGGGCCCGCAGGGCCACGCAACCCGCGGCCCGCCCATCCTCCGTGGCCAGCAGCAGCGTGCCGCCCGGCGGCGCGTACTCGCCGGGCAGCGAAGCCAGCTCGCGGTCGAAGTCCTGGAAGCACAGGTCGAAATCGAGCATGGAAGCGTACTCGAGGAACAACGCGCGAGCGTCGTGCAGCTGGGCGGCGGTGCGGGCCGGGACGATGTCGATCACGGCCGCGAGGTTAGCAGAGAGACCGTGCCGGAATCACGCCGCGCGTCGACCGGTAGCCCGCGTCCTTCCGCCCCGCGGGAGCCACCCCCGCCCGTACCGCTCACCGGCCGGTCACGGGCAGGGGGACGTCGGCGTCCGCGGCGGTCCGGCTGCGGGCCGAGACCACGACCCCCGCGACGCAGACCAGCGCGGCCCCCACCCACTGATGGAGTCCCGGGGCGCGCGCGAACGAGAGCGCCTCGAACGCGTAGGTGATGACCACGCCGGCGTACGAGACGGCGCTGAGCCGCGCCGCGCGTCCCAGGCCGTAGGCGCGGCTCATCGCGACCTGCCCGAGCCCGCCGGCCGCCGCGCTCGCCAGCAGCGGCACCAGCGCCCGCGGCGAGGGCACCACGAAGCGCGGCAACGACACCAGCAGCAGGGTCACGCCGGCCACGAGCGACATGTGCAGCGCGATGGCCTCGCTGCTCTCGCTCGGGCCCAGCCGGCGCAGCCGCAGGATGGCGAAGCCGTAGGAGAACGCCCCCAGCAGCAGCGCCAGCGCCAGATCGCCCGAGACGCGCAGCGCCGGCTGCGCGAGCACCGCCACCCCGACGAAGCCGAGCGTGGCGCCGGCCAGCACGCGCGGCGGCACCCGTTCACCGAGCACCGGCCCCGAGAACAGCGCCACGAACAGCGGCGCCGTCGCGGTGAGCGTGGCCACGTCGCCCAGGGCGATGCGCGTCGAGCCCAGCGCCAGGAACACCGCGAGCGCGTTCAGGGTGCCGAAGATCGAGCGCAGCCAGGCGTTCTTCTGGTCGCGCACCACGAGCGACACGCCGCGCGCGCGGCCGAGCCCCCAGGCCACCAGCGCGCCGCCCAGGAAGCGCACGCCGCCGATCTCCCAGCCCGGCAGGTCCACCGCGCCCCAGCGCGTCGCCATGCGCATGAGCGCGAAACAGACCTCGGTGACCAGGATCCAGAAGACGCCGCTGCGCAGGAGACGGAACCGCGTCCCAGGACGCGCAGGTCGGCGTTGCTCGAGTGCGGCCAGCATGACGGGGCAGCATCGCACGCCGGGCCCGCCCCGCGAAGGCGGCCCTGCGGGAGCACGGCCCGGCTCGCCGGAAACGCCGGTTCCGCCCGGGTGGAACTGCGCTTCTTCCGCCGTCCTTCCCGCGGTAGACTCCCCCACGCAATGCCACTGGCCCCAGGCATGCGCCTCGGTCCCTACGAGATCCTCGCCCCCCTCGGTGCGGGGGGCATGGGAGAGGTCTATCGCGCCCGCGACTCGCGGCTGGACCGCACCGTCGCCGTCAAGGTCCTCTCCCCGCACCTGGCCGCGACGTCCGAGGCGCGCGCCCGCTTCGAGCGGGAGGCGCGCGCGGTCTCCGCGCTGAGCCACCCCCACGTCTGCACGCTCTACGACATCGGGAGCCAGGACGACCTGGTCTACCTCGTCATGGAACACCTCGAGGGCGAGACCCTGGCCCGGCGCCTCGAGCGCGGCCCCCTGCCGGCCGCCGAACTGCTCGGTCGCGGCATCGAGATCGCCGACGCGCTGGACCGGGCGCATCGGGCGGGGATCGTCCACCGCGACCTCAAGCCCGGCAACATCATGCTCACGAAGGGCGGCGCCAAGCTCATGGATTTCGGCCTGGCGCGCACGGCGGGGCTGGCCGCGGTGGCGGGCGAGGACACCGGATCGCCCACCCTGAGTCGGCCGCTCACGGCCGAGGGGACCCTCGTGGGCACCTTCCAGTACATGGCGCCCGAGGTGCTGGAGGGGCGGGAGGCGGATGCGCGCAGCGACATCTGGGCGCTGGGCTGCGTGCTCTACGAGATGGCGACCGCGAAGAAGACCTTCCAGGGCCGCAGCCAGGCCTCGCTCATCTCGGCCATCATGTCGGCGGAGCCCCCGGCCCCGACGACGCTGGCGCCGCTGACGCCGCCCGCGCTCGAGCAGCTCATCCGGGCCTGCCTGGCCAAGGACCCGGAGGAGCGCGTCCAGACCGCCCACGACGTGAAGCTCGAGCTCGGCTGGATCGCCCAGGGCAGCTCGCGGGCCGGCGTCCCCGCCGTCGTCGCGAGGCGCCGGCGCACCCGCGAGCGGCTCGCCTGGGTGCTGGCGGCGGCCCTGGCGGTGGCAGTCCTGGCACTGGGCGCGTTCCTGCTGCGCCGCGGCGAGCCACCGCAGGTCGTCCGCTTCGAGGTGCGTCTGCCGCTGGGCACGATGCAGATGTCCTGGCCCCGCCTGTCGCCGGACGGACGGACGCTGGCGTTCGTCGCGTCAGACTCGGCCGGCGACCGGCGCGTATGGGTGCGGCCCCTGGATGCAGTCGAGGCCCGTCCATTGGACGTGGTCGTGGGGAACGCCCGGCCCTTCTGGTCCCCCGACAGCAGGCACCTGGCGTTGATCGATGGCGGGAAGCTGCGCAAGATCCCGGTCGGCGGGGGACCGCCCATCAACATCTGCGACGCACCGGGCGGCTTCGACGGCACCTGGGGCAGGAGCGGCTGGATCCTCTTCGACGGTGGCGCCGGCGATTCGATCCGGGGAGTGCCGGCAGCAGGCGGAACGCCCCGCAGCATCACGTTCCTCGATCGTGCAAGGGGCGAGACCGGCCACGCCTGGCCCTTCTTCCTGCCCGACGGCCGGCACTTCCTGTTCGTGGCTAGCACTCCCGAAGGCCCCGACGCCATCCGCGTCGGTACGCTGGGCTCGAAGGAGAGCCGGGCCGTCGGTCAGACCGAGAGCCGGGCCGAGTACACGCTGCCGGGCTACCTGGTCTACGAGAACGGGAACACGCTCGTGGCCCAGCCGTTCGACGCCCGGTCCACCCGCACCACCGGTGATCCCGTCCCCCTGGGAGAGCTCGTCACCGGAGGCGGCGATGGCCCTTTCTCGGTGTCGGGCGCCGGGGACCTGGCCTACCGGCCGCGAACCACCCAGGAACGGGCCCACCTGCTCTGGCTGGCCCGCGATGGTCACCTCCTCGGAGAGGCGGCCCCGGCCGGCGCGTGGGAGGACGTCATGCTCTCGCCGGACGGTGCGCGGCTCGCGCTCAGCGCCGTCTCGGACCGGTCGAACCGCGACGTCTGGGTGCACGACCTGGTCCGCGGAGTCAGCTCGCGGCTCACCCACGACCCGGACATCGAGCTTGCGCCGGTGTGGTCGCCCGACGGCCGTCGCATCGCCTTCGCCGCGCGCCGCGCTGACGGGATGCACTGCTACATCCGGGCGGCCAACGGCGTCGGGGAGGATGATTCCCTGCCCCACGGCCAGGGCGTCAACGAGGCCCCGCTGGACTGGTCGGGGCCGGCGAACAGCATCCTGTTCGCGCGCATCAATTCGACAAATCGCTGGGACCTCTGGGTGACGCCCGCTACCGGCCCGCCGGCGCCCAGACCGTTCCTGCAGTCCCCGTTCGACGAGTCGGTCGGGCGATTCTCGCCCGACGGAAGGTGGCTCGCGTTCGGCTCGAACGAGTCCGGACGATCCGAGATCTACGTCGTGCCATTCCCCGGGCCCGGGGGCAGGTGGCAGATCTCGACCGCCGGCGGCAGCCATCCCCAGTGGCGTCAGGACGGCGGAGAGTTGTTCTACCTGGGCACGGACCGGCGCATCATGGCGGTCCCGGTGCGCGCCGGGACGACCTTCGACGCGGGGGTGCCGCAGGCCCTGTTCCAGGCCGCGCTCACCGGCGGTCCATACCCCGGCTACCGCTGGGCCGTATCCCGCGACGGGCAGCGCTTCCTCGTCAACACACCGTCCGGCGGCGAGTCCCCCGGGCATTTCGTCGTGGTCACGAACTGGACCGCCGAGCTTCGCCGGAAGTGACCCGGGCCCCGACGCCATGATGCTCCACCTCTCGGGAGCGACCGGCGACCGGACGCCGGCCTGGAGGATCGAGGCGCCGCTCTCGAGGATCGGGCGCTCGTCGGCCTGCGAGATCCACCTCGCCGATGCCAGCGTGTCGCGCCGGCACGCCGAGATCGTCCGCCGCGACGATCGCTTCTTCATCCAGGACCTCGGCAGCCGCAACGGCACCCGGGTGAACGGCGCCGAGGTCCACGCCCCCGTCGAGATCGGCCCGGGCGACTGCGTCGAGGTGGGCGACCTGACGCTGCGCGTGACCGCGGAGGGACCCGGACGGCCCGTGCGCGTGCCCTCGGGGGCGCGGATCGACACCTCGGTGCAGCTGCGCGCGGACCACCTGGTCGAAGCGCGCGCGCGCGACGAGGGGGGCGCCCTGCCGCTGGTGGCCTGGCTGGTCGCGGCCGGACAACTGCTGGTCATGCCGCGGCCGCTCCAGGAGACGTGCGACGAGATCCTGGAACTCGTCGCCCGCGCCGTCCCCGGCACGCGGCACGTGCTGATGCTGCGTGACGAGACCTCCGGAGAGCTGCGCCAGGCCGCGGCGCGCCATCTCGGCGGGCGGCCCGACCAGCCGCTGGCGCTCTCCCGCTCGATCGTCGGGCGGGTCCTCGAGGAATGCACCTCGGTGCTCACGGCGGATGCCCTGCACGACCCGCGCTTCAGCGCCCAGGACAGCGTCGTGCGGCAGGCGGTCCACTCCGCCATGGCCGTGCCGCTCTTCGACAACCGCAGGGTCCTGGGGCTCGTCTACGTGGACAGCCAGGACGTCGCCGTCAGCTTCACCCCGTCGCAGCTCGAGGTGCTCACGCTGCTCGCCAACATGGCGGCGGTGAAGATCAGCAACGCGCGCCTGCTGGCGGCCGAGCAGGCGCGGCTCCGCCTGGCGCACGAGCTGGCCACCGCCGCCCGGATCCAGCGCGCGATGCTGGCGCCCGCGCCCCTCATGGAGGGCTGGCAGGTGGAGGCCTGCATCGAGCCCTGCCACGAGGTCGGCGGCGACCTCTACGATTGCCGCATCACGCGCGACGACCGCCTGGTCTTCCAGGTGGGCGACGTGGCCGGCAAGGGGATGGGCGCCGCCCTGCTGATGTCGTCGTTCCTGGCTTCGTCCCGCGTCCTCTACGAAACCTGCGACGACCCGGGCGCGCTCGCCACCCGGCTCGGCGCCATCGTGTGCGACCACGGGGATCCGGGCCGCTTCGTCACCGGCTTCGTCGGCTGCCTCGACCTGCGCACGGGGACCGTGCATTACGTGAACGCAGGCCATCCCTCGGCGCTGCTGCTGCACCGCGGCGGGATCCGGCCGCTGGAGAGCAACGGCGTTCCGTTCGGCGTCCTGCCCGGCTACGACTACCGCGCCCTGACCGCCGAGATCCCCCCGGGGGCGATGCTCGCGGTCTTCAGCGACGGCATCCCCGAGGCGCAGTGCGGCTCCGAGATGTTCGAGGATGAGCGTCTGCACGAGGTCCTGCTCGCGGCCGCGGCCGCGCCCGACCTGGCCGACGTGCGGCGCGGCGTCCTCGCCCGGCTGGACACGTTCCTCGGGGACGCCACGCGCAGCGACGACGTCACGCTCCTGCTGATCCGGCGCGAGGCCGCCACCCCGCCCCCGTCCGCCTGAGACTCCGTCGCCGACGCGCGTGGCGTCGCCGCGCTACCCCAGCCGGTCCCAGACGCGCCTCGCGCATTCCTTCGCGCGCGCGGCCACCTCGCGTTCATCCACGTTCACGAGCGTGCCGTTGTCCAGCACGATGTCGCCGCCCACCATGGCGCCCGAGACCGGTGCGCGCAGCATGCCCGACCACAGGTGGTCGAGGAACGTGCGCTCGGTGAACTCCGTCGCCGGCTGGTAGTCCACCAGCAGCAGGTCCGCGGGCGAGCCCGCGGCGATGACGCCCAGGCCCTCGCCGAAGTGCCCGCCGGCCCAGCGCGCGCCGTTCACGAACAGCCGCTGGTAGTGCGCCTCGGCCGGAGCGCCGAAGGCCAGGCTGTGGATCGGATCCGGCAGCGGCGGCGCGTTCACGCCCGCATCCGTGCCCCACGCCACCTCGCCCTCGCGCACCAGCGCGGCGACCGAGCCCGCGCCGACCGCCGAGAGCGCGTCACCGCGTTCGCGCAACTCGCCGAGCAGGCCGCGCGGCGCGCTCTCCACGTGCGCCCAGAGCGTGGGCATGGATTGCTCGCGCCAGCCGCCGCGCGGGCGCCAGCGCTCGGCGGGCGTCAGGTCGAGGGCCAGGTCCACGTGCACGCCCAGCCGCCCGCCCGCGACGTCGAGCGCCTCGCACACCATCGTGTCCACGCCCTCGAGCGTGCGCGCCTGCACGCCGATCATGCCGCGCAACCGGCCGTCGCGCCGCCGTCCCATCTCGCTCGCGAACCCGAGCGACTCCTCGAAGGCCGACTGCCGCTCGACCATGGTGTCCGATTCGCTCGCGCCGTAGCAGGTGGCCACGCGCACGCCCACCCGCGCCGCCGCCGCCACCACTTCGGAGAGCGAAAGGTCCGGGCAGGCGCCCGAGCGATGGAAGTCGCACACCGAGGTCACGCCGTGGCGCAGTCCCTCGACCAGCGCCGCGCTGGCCGACCAGAAGACGTCCTCGGGCGAGAGCGTGCGGTCGTAGCGGCGCCACTCGGCGGGCGCGCGCAGTCCGAGCCCGCGCGCGAGGTGGCGCGCCAGGTGGACGTGGGTGTTGATGAAGCCCGGCATCAGCACGCGGCCGCGCGCGGGCCAGAGCGTCTCCTCCGGATAGGCCGCGCCCAGCACCGGGAGCGGCCCGATGGCGGCGATGTGCGCGCCCACCACGCGCACCGCCGAGTCCTCGAGCACATCGGGTCTCGTCCCGCCCGTCACGACCGTGCACGGTCCGATCAGCATGTCAGCCCCCCCGCCCGGCTCATCCCTGAGCCCGGCCGATGCCCGCGCGCTGGCTCAACCCGCGCGCCTCCGTGCGCGCCTCTCGGACCACGCGCTCCGGCTCCAACGTCGTCCAGGTCCCGCCACGATAGAGGATGCGTCCCGCCACCATGGTGAGCCGCACGTCGGTGGCCCGCGCGGCGTGCACCAGCGTGGTGTAGGGATCGAGCGTCTCGTTCGGCGCCAGGTGCGGCGCCGCATGGTCCACCACGATCACGTCCGCCTGTTTGCCGGGCTCGAGCGAGCCGGTCACGGCGCCGAGCCCCAGCGCCCGCGCGCCCTCGCAGGTGGCGAGCGCCAGCACCTCGCGCGCGCTGAGATGCCCTCCGGGGCCCAGGGTGCGGGAGATCAGCGCCGCGAGGCTCAACTCGTGGAAGGTGTCGAGCCGGTTGTCGCAGGCCGCCCCGTCCGAGCCGATGCCGCGCCGCAATCCTTCCTGGACCCAGCGCTTGACGTTGGCGAAGCCGGAGCCGAGCTTGAGGTTCGAGCCCGGACAGTGGACCAGTGCAGCGTCCGCGCGCTTGAGCAGCCCCAGCTCTTCGTCGTCCACCCACACGCCGTGCGCGCCGACGAAGCGCTCCGACAGCACGCCGCACTTCGCGAAGTAGCGCGCCGCACTGGTCGAGACCGCCGCCTCGACCTCGCGCGCCTCGGTCGGGCTCTCGGCGAGGTGGGTATGGACGAGCAGACCGCGCTCGGTGGCGGCCGCCGCCACGTCGCGCCACAGCCCGTCGCTGCACGAGAGGATGAAGCGCGGCGCCAGCGAGACGTGCAGCCGCCCATCCGCCGCGCCGTCCCAGCGCCGGTGCAGCGAGAGCGCCGACTCCAGCGCCTGGGCCGTGCTCTCGCGCAGCCCGGGCGGCACGCCCACGCCGCGGTCCATGAGCGCCTTGCCGAAGACCGCGCGGATGCCGCTCTGCTCGAGCACCCCGGCGATCGCGTCGGTGTGGCCCACCGTGCCCATGTCGTTGATGCAGGTGACGCCGCCCGCGATCAACTCGACGAGCCCCAGCCGCGCCGAGGCCGCGATCGAGGCCTCGGTGTGGGCCGCCTCGAGCAGCCAGACGCTCTCGCGCAGCCAGCACAACAGGTCGCTCTGCTCGGCAAGGCCGCGGAAGAGGGTCTGGCAGAGGTGCAGGTGCCCGTGGACCAGGCCCGGCAGGACGAAGCCGCCCGAGGCGTCCACCGACTCGTCGGCACGGCCGCCGGGGAGCGCGGCCAGCGCCGCGGGCACGCCCGCGCCGAGCGCGACGATGAGCCCGTCGTGCACGAGCAGGTCGCCACGGACGACCGTGGCGGACGCGTCCATGCAGACGAGCGTGCCGGAATGAAAGAGGCAACTGCTCAGGCGGGCGCCTCCCTGCGATGAGCATGGCCTCCGGCGTCCGTGCCGGAGTGGGACCGAAGGAACCCGCGCGCCGGGGAGCGCCCGTAGTGGGGGCGCCCGGCCCGGCGCGATCCACGTTCAGGACCCTTCGAATCTGACGAGACGGTGGCACTCGGCCGGGGGTATGTCAAGAGCCAGAATCGGGCCGCCGGGAGGCCGGACGCCCGGCTCCGTTTCGGGCCGGGCGTCCGCACTGCTCGGGGAATCGGCGAATCGCTACACGCCGCTCCCGCAGGCCCGGCACTTGGTCGCCGCGGCGGGGATCGTCTCCTTGCAGAACGGGCACTCCCTGGTCGGCGGCGCGGGCGGCGCCGGGGCGGGCTTCAGGAGCGCCTTCGTGATGAGGAACACGACCAGCGCGATGATGACGAAGTCGATGACGCTGCCGATGAAGGCGCCGTAGGTGATCTGCGCCGCCGGGGTGCCGTCGGCCCTGGTCTTCAGCACGATCGCGGCCTCGCGCCACGCGCCGCCGGGCACGAAGAGCCCGATGACGGGCATGAGGACGTCGCTCACCATGGAACTCACGACCTTGCCGACGGCCGCGCCGATGATCACGCCGACGGCCAGCGCGAGCGCGTTGGTCTTCAGCAGGAACTCCTTGAACTCCTTCAGCATGTCGACCTCCTTGGGAAGTCGTTGGGGACAGCCGGTGCGTGGCGGCACGGAGTCGCCGCGGCGGCTTTCCAGGGGCTGCCGGGCCGGGAGTCGTCGTCCGTTCCGGCGGCGGCTGTACGCTATCATAGGCCGGCGACGGCGCATCCCGGCAAGATCTAGCCCGCCTGGCACGAGCAATGCAATCCTGCGTGTGGCGTGTTCCGTAACCAGGACTGCGCCGCCCCGCCGGACGCCACCGGCGGGCCCCGGCGCGGGGGGCGGAGCAGCCTCGAGGGGTGGTTTCGATGTCCATCAAGGGCGGACGGCTCGAGTTCCTGGCGCCGCACCTGCTGCGCAGCCAGATCCTGCGGCCGGGCTTCGTGCGCCTGAGCCTCAGGCTCGGAGCCGCGCGGCGGATGCCGGCGTGGGCCCGGCTCCAGTTCGTCAACGCCGGCGTCTCCCCCGCGGACCTGGACCTGGTTCTCCGCCGGGTGACGAGCCTCGACTCCTGGGTCGAGGAATGGGAGCGCCTCGGCCGGATGCACGAGGCCAGGAGCCACGGCAGCCTCGCGATGGGCGACCGGGCCGGGGCCAGGGCGCAGCTGCTCGCTGCCGCCGCCGCGTTCAACTTCGCGCAGTACGTGCTGTTCGTCGACGTCGCCCGCAAGCGCGGGCTCCACGACGCGGGCACGCGCGCCTATGGCGCGGCCGCGCCGCTGCTCGATCCACCTGCCCGGCCCTTCGAGGTCGTCTACCGCCGGCGCGTGATGAAGGGCTGGCTGCGCGTGCCGCGCGAGACGGGGCCGGCGCCCCTGGTCGTGCTCTTCCACGGCACCAATGGCGTGAAGGAGGAGTTGCATGGCTGGAGCGAGGCGCTGCTCCAGCGCGGGCTCGCCACGCTCGCCTTCGACGGTCCGGGGCTGGGCCAGACCTTCCATCGCCTGTCGATGGTCGCCGAGCCCCGGCCGGTGTGGGACGCCGTCCGCCGGGCGATCGAGGCGGAGCCCGCGCTGGACCCCGAAGCGGTGGCGCTCTTCGGCACCAGCCTGGGGGGCTTCCTCGCCATCCGCATGGCCGCGCACGACCCGCGCGTGCGCGCGGTGGCGGCCGTGAGTCCGCCCTACTCCGTTGCGGTCTACTGGAACGTCACGCTCGCCGGCATGCGGCGTGAGCTGGCGGCCCTCTACGACGCGTCGGAGGACGAGATGGCGCGCGTGGTCGAGCGCCTGACGCTCGGCGGCGTGCTGCCCGCGCTGCGCACCCCCCTGTTCGTCGCGGGCGGAGGCCACGATCTGATCACGCCGGGCGAGGAGACCCGCCGCGTCTTCGACGAGGCCCGCTGTGAGCGACAGCTGGTCTACTACCCCCGGGGCGCGCACGACTGCTTCAACGTGCTCGCCGACCTGCGCCCGCGCCTGGCCGGCTGGCTCGTGGACCGGCTCGCGCCGCACCGGAACGGACGCCCGCCGCGCCCGCGCGCCCGCATCGAGCCCGATGCCGGGGACGCGGCCGAGGCCGTGGACGACGACTTCGCCGCGGAGCTGCGGGGTGAGACCCGCCGGCTCGTCTGGAACCGTCCGACAGCGCTCTTCGAGCCCGTGCGCTGGGCCTGGTGGCCGCGCGCGGCGCACGATCACGTCGAGGTGATCTGCCGCGCCGCGACGGGCCCGCAGCCGGGCGCCGGAACGCGCCGCGCTTCAGGCGCACGCCCCTCCGACCGATACCCCGGGTGATGGCAGCGCCCCGCGCCCCGGGTCCCTTGTAGACCGGGGGCGGCGCCTCTATCATCCGCCGCCTTGTCCTCCCTCGGGGACGTCCTCGGCTACGAGCACCGGAGCCTGCATGCCGCGCACCCCGCACGTCGCCTATTTCTGCATGGAGTTCGGGCTGCACGAGTCCTTTCCCATCTACTCGGGGGGGCTCGGCATCCTGGCCGGCGACTTCATCAAATCGGCGGCGGACCTCAAGTTGCCGGTGATCGGCGTCGGGCTCCTGTGGGAGCACGGGTACTCGGTGCAGCGGGTCGGCCCCGACGGCCAGCCCCACGAGGAGTTCCCCCGCTACGACTACTCCTTCCTGCGCGACACCGGCGTGCACGTGCGCGTCAACGTGCGCGGGACCGAGGTGCCCTGCAACGTCTGGGTGACCACGCGGTTCGGGCACGTGCCCCTCTACCTGATCCAGCCCACGCGCCCCGCGGACCGCTGGATCACGCACCGGCTCTACGAGGCGGGCACCGACGTGCGCATCGCGCAGGAGATGCTGCTCGGCATCGGCGGGGCGCGCGCACTCACCTGGCTCGGGATCCCGGTGGCGATCCACCACTTCAACGAGGGCCATGCCGTGTTCGCCGGCGTCGAGATGATCGCGTCGCGCATGGAGGGGGGGCTCACCCTCCCCGACGCCTGGGCGGCGACGCGGCGAGAGATCGTCTTCACCACCCACACCCCGGTGAAGGCGGGCAACGAGGAGCATTCGCTCCAGGATCTCCGCCGGCTGGGCGCGTGCCTGCAACTCTCCGGCGCCGAGATGCGCGCCATCGGCGGCGACCCGTTCAACATGACGGTGGCGGGGCTGCGGCTCGCGCGCGCGGCCAACGCGGTCGCCACCCTGCACGGCGAGACGGCACGCATCATGTGGAAGCACATCACCGACGCGGCGCCCATCATCTCCGTCACGAACGGGGTGCACGTGCCCACCTGGCAATCACCGCTGGTGCGCGCGGCGGCCGACGACCCCGGACGGTTGTGGGATGCGCACGCGCTCCACCGGGGCGAGTTGCTGGCCGAGATCGAGCGGCGCAAGGGCCTGCAACTCGACCCCGACGGACTCATCATCGGTTTCGCGCGCCGGGCGGCGGGCTACAAGCGGCCCGACCTGATCGTGCGGGACGAGAAGCGTCTCGAGGGCCTCCTGGCGCGCGGCGCGCACGTCGTGCTGGCGGGCAAGTCGCACCCCGACGACAAGTTCGGCAAGACCCTCATCGCGCGCCTGGTCTCGGCCGAGCGCGCGCACCCGGGGCAGGTCGTCTACCTCGAGAACTACGACATGGCGCTGGGGCGGATGCTCACGCGCGGCTGCGACGTGTGGCTCAACAACCCCATCCGCCCGCTCGAAGCGAGCGGCACCTCGGGCATGAAGGCCGCGATGAACGGCGTGCTCAACCTGAGCATCCTCGACGGCTGGTGGCCCGAGGGCTGCGAGCACGGCGTGAACGGCTGGGCGATCGGCGACAGCAAGTCGGGCGACGACGCGAGGGACCTGGCCGCGCTCTACGCGGTGCTCGAGGGCGAGGTGTTGCCGGCCTGGGCCGACCGCGCCCGCTGGGTCGCCATGATGCAGGCCAGCATCGCGATGAGTGTGGAGAAGTTCTCCTCGGACCGCATGCTGCGCGACTACTTCGCGAAGCTCTACCCGGTGGGCGAGACCCGACCGGTCGAGATGCCCGGGGTGGCGCCCGCGAACCGCTGAGACGCGGCCCCGGGACGAGGCGGCCGGCCCCGCGCGGGCGCCGGCGGGACCTCGTCCGTCTCGGGCTCAACGCGGCAGCCTGCCGGAGATGCCGGGCGAGACCCTACCCGTCCTGTCCCGGGGGGGCCTGGTTCTCCGGCCCGGGCTCCGGCGCGGCCTCCTCCGCCAGCACCGGCAGCCGAGTGAGCGTGGCGATGTAGTCGTCGGGCAGCTTGTGCGCACGCGCGCCCTTCAGCACCGCATCCATGTAACGACGCGTGGGCGGCGAGGGATTGGCGGTGTGCGCGAGGTAGGCCATCGCCTTCACGCGGCGCGGCACCGAGCCATCCTCGGGGTGCGTCAACTCGACCCAGACGGGCTCGCGCTCGTAGAGGTTGTGCGCGTCGCCGGGACCGCGGAAGCCCTCGCAGCCGTCCAGCGCGCGCAGGTCCTCGTCGCCCAGCTCGTACAACATGCCCCAGACATCCTTGCCGTGCGACAGTTGCAGACTGGCCACGCCGCCACCCCAGGTCGTCGAGAAGATCGGGAAGATCAGCTTGTGATCGCGCAGCACCGCCATCCCGACCACCTTGTGCGCCGGGCAGCGGGCCTGCATCTGGTCTGGGTCCAGGTTCGACCCGAACGCGAAATAGAGCATCTGGCCTCCCAAATCTCGAGCCCGGGTCGAAAGACCCCCGGGCGCGTGTCCGGTCCAGCATAGTGCATGGGCGGCCGCAGCGACATCGGATTGTTGAGCAGGCTGACGGCTCTCGCCGGGCAGCGGAGGGCACACCGGCCACCGCGCCGCGCGGCGGGCCGGCGGGAGGCAGGTGGAACGCCGGAAGGCGACGCCCGCACCCGGCGGAGACAGGATGTCGGAGCCGGATCAGCGCGGAGGAGCGAGGGAGCGCCATGGATTGGCGCGACCGAGCGCTCGCCCGGAGCGCGTTCCGCCTACCTCCCACCGGCCCGCCCCCCAAGCCGGGTTTGTCGCGCCCCCGGGCGGTGTCTATCATCCAGCCCCTCGGCGGCCCCACGTCCCGCGCCCCCCGGCACGGGAGCCGGCCCCGACCCCGACCCCGGAGAGAGACGCCATGGCAGTGGACTTCCTCGCTTTCGGCCCCCACCCCGACGACGGCGAGATCGGCTGCGGGGCAGTGCTGCGCAAGATGAAGGCGCTCGGGCACACGACCGGCATCGTGGACATGACGACCGGCGACATGGGCTGGGGCACGGTCGAGGAGCGGTTGGCCGAGTGCGACGCGGCGGCGAAGATCCTGCAGTTGGACGTGCGCGAGAACCTGGACCTGGGCGACAACCGCATCGAGGACACCTTCGAGAACCGTTGCGCGGTGGCGGCGAAGATCCGCAAGCACCGTCCGCAGGTCGTCTTCGCGCCCTACTACAACCTGCCCATCGGGCGCGGACTGGGGCACAACGACCACTACAAGACCGGGCAGATCGTGGCGAACGCCTACAACCTCGCGCATCTTCGCAAGGCACCGGTCGAGGGCGAGCCGCACCAGGCGAAGGCCATCTACTTCTACTTCCTGCCACCCGGCACACCACCCACGTTCATCGTGGACGTGAGCGATCACCACGAGGACTGGATCAAGGCGCTCGAGTGCCACACGAGCCAGTTCGCGAACCCCGGCCGGCCGCGCCCGGTCGCGCTGCCGGCGCCGACCGACGCGTTCATCGCGTTCGCGCGCTACTGGGGCTGGCAGATCGGCGTGCGCTACGGGCAGGCGTTCCTCTCGATCGCGCCGCTGCGCGTCGGCGACCCGCTCACGCTCGTGAAGGACGTGGTCCCGCGACCGTGACGCCGCGGGCCGCAGGCTCTTCCCCCGCCGCGTCCGCCCGGCGCTTCGGCCCGGCGACCCTCGTCACGCTGCTGCTCGCGGCCGTGCCCGGCATCGCCGGCTCCGCGGAGGCCCGGGCGACACCGGCGGACACGCGCGTCGCCCGGCTCGCGGACGAGTATCGCGACGGACTCCTCGCGGACCGGCCCGACCTGGCCTCGCGTCTCGGCGACCACCGCGGCGACGACCGGCTCGAACCGGTCACGCAGGTCACGCTCGCGCGGGGGGCCGCGCGGCTGCGCTCGCTCGCCGCGCGGCTCGACTCGATCCCCCGCGCCTCGCTCGCGCCGGTCGCCGCACTCGAGCGCGACGCGCTCGCGGCGCGGATCGCCGCCGCGCGGCACGAACTGGAGGTGACGCGCCGCTGGGAGCGCGACCCGGCCGCCTACGTCGACCTCGCGGGCGACGCCATCGCGGCGCTCATGAAGCGCGGCGCGGGTCCGACCTGCGCCCGCACCCGCGCGATGGCGCGGCGGCTCGCGCGCGTGCCCGACGTGCTGCGCGCGGCCCGCATCAACCTGCGCGAGCCGCCGCGCGCGCTCATCGAGGCCGCTTTGCCGGACTACGAGCGCCTGCTGCGCTTCTACCGCGGGGGGCTCTCCGCGTTCGGCGCGCGCTGCCGCGAGCCGCGCACGCAGGCGGACCTCGCTCAGGCCGACTCCACGGCGGTGCGGGCGGTCGAGGATTTCCTCGATTACCTGCGCGTGGACCTGCTGCCGCGCGCCACCGGCGCGGAGCGCGGGCCGGGCATCCTGCCCGATTCGGCCCGCGGAGCACCCGCGCAAGCCCCGTGAGCACGACGCGGCCCGTCGCGTCCGCCCTCTTCGTTGACGCTCCCGCTGCATCGCGGCTAAAGTGCCGTGGCCACACGACCCGATACCATGGATGGTCTGGGCCCGGCGCCCTCGGCGCATCAGGAGGTTCCATGCTGTTGCGCGCCTTGCGCGCCTGGGGAGCGTTGTTCCTCGTCGCACTGGTGGCCTGGCCGGCCATGACGGCCGACGCCGCCACCCCGGCTTCCGTGGACGCGGCGAAGAAGACCCCGGCGAAACGAACCGTCGTCACGGGCACGAAGAAGCCGGTCGGCGCGAAGCAGGCGGTCGCCACGCGCCGCTCCAAGAGCCGGCGCCGCCGTGCCCCGGCCCCGCCACGGGGCGGCGTCTACGCCCGCAACGCCGTGGTCATCGATCCCGCGACGGACGAGGTGCTGTTCGAGAAACAGTCGCTGCAGACCGTGCCCATCGCCAGCCTCACCAAGCTGATGAGCGCGATGGTCTTCCTCGAGCAGAAGCCGGACCTGAGGCGCATGGTCGACGTGACGCGCGAAGAGATCCGTGGCGGCGGCCACACGCGGCTGTGGAACAGGGAACGCGTGGCCCTCTACGACCTGCTCCACATGAGCCTGATGAGCTCCGACAACGTGGCCACGCGGGTGCTGGCGCGCGAATCCGGGCTGCCGCCGGGGGAGTTCGTCCCGCGGATGAACGAGAAGGCGCGCGCGATGGGCCTGACGAACACGCACTTCGCCGAGCCGACCGGGCTCGACGAGCGCAACGTCTCGACCGCGGTGGACGTCGCGCGGCTGCTGCGGGCCGCGGCGGACCACTACCTGATCCGCGAGATCACGACCACGCCGGACTACGTGCTGGTGGGCGAGTACCCCGGGCGCAGGCGCACCATCGCGCGTTCCCACCAGATCGTGAACACCAACCGGCTGCTGCGCAACAACCGTTACGAGTTCTCGTGCAGCAAGACCGGTTTCATCAGCCAGTCCGGCTACTGCCTGGCGACCTGGGTGCGCGATCGCGGCCGTGACCTGATCACGGTGGTGCTGGGCGCGCCGACGAATGCCACGCGCTTCGCCGACGTCGTGCGCCTGGTCCAGCGGACGCAGACTCCGAGCCTCGAGCAGGTCCAGCCCTAGCCCGGACCGTCGATGACCCGCTGCCGCGATCCCGTCACCGCCCTGCTGGTCGGGGTCGCGGCGGGGCTCGCGGGCGGACTCTTCGGTGTCGGCGGTGGGATCGTGCTCGTGCCGCTGCTCACCGGCGTGCTCTGCCTGAGCCAGCACCAGGCGCACGGCACCTCGCTCGCCGCCATCGGTGCCACCGCGCTCGCCTCGCTCTTCGTCTACGGCACTCACGGCAACGTGGCCTGGGGCACGGCGGCGCTGGTGGGCGGGGCCAGCATGCTCACGGCGCGCTACGGCGCGCGCCTGGCCGCCCGCGCCTCGACGCGCGATCTCAGGCGGGCGTTCGCGATCTTCCTCGTGCTCGTGGCGCTGCGCCTGCTGTGGAGGGCGCCCGCGGCCACGGGCTCACCGTTCCACGGCCTGCCGCTGGCCGTGGGCTTCGACCTGCTGCTGGGCGCGGCGGTCGGGGTGCTGGCCGGGTTCATGGGCGTGGGCGGCGGCATCCTCGCGGTGCCCGCCTTCGCGCTGGTGCTCGGGATGTCCCAGCCGGCGGCGCAGGGCACCTCGCTCGCCGTGATCCTGCTCACCGCCCCGGCGGGCGCGTTCGAGCATCACCGTCACGGGAACGTGGCCCTGCGGATCGTGCCCTGGCTCGCGCTGGGCGCCGCGGCGGGGGGCCCGGCCGGTTCGTGGCTGGCGCAGTGGCTGCCGCAGGCGGTTCTGGCCCGCGCGTTTGCGGTGTTCCTGCTCGCGAACGTCGTGCAGCTGTGGCTGCGGCCCGGTTCGGGCGGAAGGACCCAGCCGGGCCGCGAAGGGACCGCGAGCTGAGCCCTGACGCCTTTGCGAGACACCCCGGCCTTCCGGGGCTCGGAGCCGTTCCCCGCGGCTTCTTGTGGTTCTTTATGGATTGAACATCGCACGGCGATTGTCTATGATTCTTCCGGTTTAAGTGAATTGCGCGTTGCCAGAGAGCAGCGCCATCGGGGTCGCCCGTCCTCGACACGGGCACGAGTCCACCGTGGGAACCGCAACCAGAGTCCATCCCCCAGGCAAGTCGGGACAAGGGTCAGGGGTCCACACGACATCACAGTCCGCGCACTTCTCAAGGAGACCCCTCAATGCGCAAGACTGCTATCACGCTCCTCGCATCCGGACTCATGGTGACGCTCCTCGTCGTGGTCGTGCCGGCGCTGGCCGGCCTCGGCGGGCACGATGAGACCATGGAGACCTACGCCACCGGCTGGAACGCCGCGACCGGTTCCGTCGCAACACCCGGTACCGTGTGCGCCGGGATCACGGGCACGCACCTGCTCATGACCGAGGTGGGCTGGCGTGGGCTGAACAGCAAGGCCCTGGCCGATTCGGTCGAGTTCATCGAGATCTACAACCCGACCACGGAGCCCATCGACCTCACGAACTACTACGTGTCGGACGTCAACGGCTACTCCGCGTTGCCCGTGGCCGGGACGATCGACCTCGCCGGCACCTCGACGGACTTCGGGATGAGGTTCCCGAGCGGGGCGACGATCGGACCGGGCGCCGTCAAGGTGATCGCGATCGACGGTGGCCGCTGGAAGCGCGGCGTCGGCACCGACGCCGACTTCATGTTGTTCAACGCCGGCGGCGGCGCGACCACGGCCCTCCCGATGGTGGACGTCCACGTCAACGGCGGGACGACCTATCCGACCTACGGCGAATTGCTCAACACCGGCGAGTTCGTGTGGCTGTTCTCCTGGAACGGCCTCGACGACCTGGTCTGTGACGTCGACCTGGTGGCCTGGGGGTCGCAGCCGGGCGACAACTGCCCGTTGAAGAAGACCGCGGCCACGTGCCAGGACGGGCCGGATGCGGACGTCACTGCCAGCTGCTACAGGGGGATCTTGGCCCCATCGTGACCCTCGCGACGCCCAGCAGCGGCTCTGGCACCCGCCAGCGCACCGGCCCCGAGGCCGGGGAGACGGCGACGGGCGGCAACGGCTGCCTCGACATCGCGGTCTCCGCGATCCACAGCACGTGGGGCAGCGTGAAGGCCATCTACCGGTAGGCCCCCCGCGCGGGTGACCGCGACGGGAGCACCTCAAACGAAGGCCCGGCGGCGCCGCCGGGCCTTCGTGCTGGCGTGCGGGCGGGTCCCGGCCGCCGCCCGGCCGGCGCGGCGGCTTCCGCAAGTGGTTCCGGGCCCGCGTAGTTGCGGCATCCCCGCCCGCGAACGTCATGCGATTGTGGACACGGTCGGCCCCGGGCGGAAAGACCCAGCCGGACCGTGAGGAAACGGCGAGCTGAGCCTTGACGTCGCGCGAAACGCCACGGCTTTCGGGGGTTCCGGGCCGTCGTTCGCCGGTCTTTCCGCGGCTTTGGGCTTGAACATCACGCGAGGATTCCCTATGCTTATCGCGGTTCAAATGAATTAAGGGTTGCCAGAGAGCAACGCCATCGGGGCCGCCCGTCCTCGACACGGGCACGAGTCCACCGTGGGAACCGCAGCCAGAGTCCACCCTCCAGGCGGATCGGGACGAAGGTCAGGGTCCACACGACACCATGGTCCACGCACCACAGGGAGACCCCCGACATGCGTAAGATTGTTATCACTCTCGTCGCACTCAGCCTCGTCGCGGCCACGTCGGCGTTCGCCGCCACGCTCCTGAGCGAAAGCTTCAGCTACCCCGACGGGGGCCTCGTCCCGAACGGTGGCTGGGCGGTCTACAGCGGCACCACCACCGACATCCAGGTCGTCAGCGGCCGCGCCAACGGCTGGGGCCCGAATGCGATCGACGACCACGTGGCGTTCACGCCCCAGACGAACACGGTCTCGACCTACGCCTGCTTCGAAGTGAGCATCCCGGCCGTCGTGGGCGCGCCCAAGCCCATCTACTTCGCGGGGCTGAAGGATGCCGGCACTTCGCTCATGGTCGCGCGCGTCTACGTGCTGCCGATCGGCGAGGGCTGGACGTTCGGAATCTCGACGACCAGCACCAGCACGGCGTTCGGCGTGACGCCGTGGACGTCGACGCTTTCCTACGATACGCCCTACAACCTCGCCATCAAGTACGACGCGGTGGCGCAGTCCGCGACGCTTTGGGTGAATCCGGTGTCGGAGGCCAGCCCGAGCGTCACGGATGTGAACACGTACTACTCGTCGATCGCGGTTTCCACGTTCTTCCTCCGCCAGAGCGCCTCGGCCGCCACGTTCCCCGCCCCGGGTTACCCGGGAACGGTTGACTGGGGTTTCTCGGTGGACAACGTCGGTGTCGGCACGACGTTCGACGAAGCCTGTGTCGCCGGACCGACCCCGACCAACGCGAGCACCTGGGGCAAGCTGAAGTCCCTGTACCGGTAACCCGTCCGCGGGTGACCGCCCGAGTACCGCATCCAACGAAGGCCCGGCGGAAACGCCGGGCCTTCGTGCTGGGGGCGGGCGTGGGTCGCAGGCGCCGCCGGGTGGTAGAATCATGGCTGGATCCACGAACCGAAGTCGTCTGCCACACTCCCGACAGGGGGCCCGCCGTCCTGACCCCGCCCTGCCGAGTCTCCCCGAACCTCACCCCCGAAAGGCGGGCAGGAAGCATGAAGAAGTGGGCCGGTCTACTCCTCGCTGCAGCACTCATCCTCCCGGCGCTCGTGCCCGCGCAGGCCCGGTCGGCCATCATCATCTCCGAGCTGTGCGATCCCAATCTCAACTACCTGACGGACCGCTTCATCGAGGTCGCCAACGCCGGCACGGACACGGTGGACCTCGCGGGTTGGACGTTGATCGCCGTGGGGAACAGCGTCGACATCCAGACCTGGCCCCTCTCGGGCCTGATCGCTCCCGGCCAGGCCAGGGTCTGCGGTAACTCGACGACCGTCACCGGTTTCACGGTGGATTTCCCGAGCGCCACCTGGGCGACCAACAACGCCACCTGGAACGGCAAGGTCGGTGACGGCGCGAGGCTGGTGAACGCGAGCGCGGTGACGGTGGACTACGCCGTCGTGCCCGGGACCGTCTTCGAGAACATGGACCTGGTCCGCAATCCGAGCATCTACGTGCCGAACACCGCGTTCACGGCCGCCGAATGGACCGCGACCGCCGTCACGCTGGCCACCGACGCGAGCCCCGGGACGCACGTCCTGAACCCGCGGCCGCCCGGACCGTCCATCAAGCTGGTCGTCACCGATCCGACGATCCCGCTGGCCGGCGCGGGCGTGAACGTCCAGGCCGCCGTGACCGATTCGGCCGCGACCATCACCTCCGTCACCCTGCTCTGGGGCACCAGCTCGGGCTCGCTCTCCAACTCGATCCCCATGCCGTGGCTCTCGGACAGCACCTACCGCACCGCGAGCCAGATCCCGGGTCAGGCCGAGGGCGTGACGATCTACTACAAGGTCCAGGCCAGCGACGCCTCGGTGACCAACCTCTCCGAGTTGAAGAGCTACGCGCTGGACTACGTCAGGACCATCCACCAGATCCAGGGCGAGGTCTCGAGCTCCCCCTACAACGGCCTCGGGGTCATCACGCACGGCATCGTCACGGCGGTCTACCCGTCCTACTTCGTGGTGCAGGACGGGCCCGGTGCGTGGAACGGCCTCTGGGTGCGCAGCAGCGCGACGCCGGCGCGCGGCGACTCGGTCACCGTGCGCGGACTGGTGACGGAGAGCGACGTGCAGGGCCTCGCCGGCAACACGCTCCTGACGAGCGGGCTCGTGTTGAGCGACGCGCCGGGCGCCACGCTTCCCGCGACCGCCGTCGTCTCCACCGCCACCGCGTCGACGGAGGCGTACGAAGGCGTCCTGGTCAAGGCCGCGAACGCGGTCTGCACGGACGCCGCCCTGGGCTCCGGGCAGTGGCTCGTGAACGACGGCAGCGGCGCCAGCCGCGTGGGCCCGCTGGGCTACGCCTTCACCCCGACCCTCGGCACGACCTACGACGCCACGGGGCCCGTCAACTACAGCGGCGGCGCCTTCATGATCGAGCCCCGGGACGCCGGCGACGTCGTCTGGGTGGCGGATCACTCCGCACCCGTCGTGGTCGCGCTCTTCGAGGAGAGCGACTCGACCCTGCTCGTGACCTTCTCCGAGCCGCTCGAGCAGGCCAGCGCCGAGACGCCCGCCCACTACGCCGTCGGCGCGCTGCCCGCGACGGCCGCCGCGTTCGACCCCGCCCATCCGGCCGAGGTCCTGGTCACCGTGCCCGGCATCCCCGCGGGCCCGGTCACCATCGTCGCCACCGGCGTGGCCGACCTGTACGCGAACGCCACCGCGGGCGCGACCTGGACCTTCAACTTCGTGGACACGCGCATCCCCGCGGGCTACTACGACAGCGCCCTCGGGTTGCGGGGCACCGCGCTGCGGGCCGCGCTGCACGAGATCATCAAGAACCACGCCTCGCAGAGCTACGACTACGCGCTGATCGCCTTCCAGACCACCGACGTCAAGCCCAACCGCAAGGTCTGGGACGTCTACTCGGACATCCCGGGCGGCACCCCGCCCTACGAGTACGACTTCGGGCAATCGGGCGGCGGGACCACGGAGGGCGACGGCTGGAACCGTGAGCACTCGTGGCCGCAGTCCTGGTTCGGCGGTTCGCTGCCGATGTACTCCGACCTGTGGATCCTGTATCCGACCGACGCCAAGGTGAACGAGTACCGCAGCAGCTGGCCGTACGGCGACGTCTCCTCCGCGAGCATCACGTCGCTGAACGGGAGCCAGGTCGGACCGTGCTCCGACGACGGTTACACCGGGACCGCGTTCGAGCCGATCGACGCCTTCAAGGGCGACCTGGCCCGCAGCTACTTCTACGTGTCCACCCGCTACTACACCGAGGACGCCGCCTGGCCGGGAAGCCCGGCCACGAGCGGCGCGGACCTGCTGCCCTGGGCGAACACGGCCTACCTCGCCTGGCACTACAACGACCCCGTGAGCCGCAAGGAACAGTTGCGCAACGGCGCCATCTACGTGATCCAGCACAACCGCAATCCGTTCGTGGATTACCCCCAGTTCGCGGCGCTGCTCTTCGATTCGACCTCGAGCGCCGCCGTGGGCGACGAGCCGGCCGTGGCGTTCCGCCTGCACCAGAACGCGCCGAACCCGTTCCACCCGGCGACCACGATCCGTTTCGACCTGCCCCGCCGGGCGCCGGTCAGCCTGCGGATCTACGACGTGGCGGGCCGGTTGGTGCGCAGCCTGGTGGCGGGGAGCGCGCTGGAGGCGGGCCGCCACGAAGCGGCCTGGGACGGCCGGAGCGAGTCCGGGCAGACCGTCGGCGCGGGGCTCTACTTCTACCGCCTGCAGGCCGGAGCGTTCAGCGAGACGCGGCGGATGGTGTTCACGAACTGACCGGGACGCCAGGGCAGCGCAGACGGCGGGGGCGGTTGGAGGGTCTCTCCAGCCGCCCCCCGTCGCAGCGCCCCGGCCACGCCCGTGACACCTCCGCGGTCGGGGAGCCGCGCCATTCCCGCGCGGGGCCCACGGGGCGACACCGGCTGCTATCTATGCGCCCGCCGGCCGTGCCGGCTTCATCCTTCCCGGCACGGGACCGGCCGGAAGCCCGGTGATCTGCCGGTCATCCTCCCGACGGGACCATCCCACAACACGTTAGACCGGCTGAACGGCCGCGGCATCCCAAAGCCTGGCCCCGGCAGACGGCTTGCATATCGCAAGTGACGGGCACCGCCCCGTCGAGGGTCCCGGAGGTTCTCTCCTCGACCCTGAGAACCCTGCGCCCACAGCCCAGCGACGGAGGAGACATGCCCAGACACCTGCGCTCCCCGGCCAACCCGAAGGGCCCCGCCCGCGGCATGCGCGCCTCCGCCCTGCCCGAACGCGCGAGCCCGGAGGGGCCGCAGTCGGCCCGGTTGACCGAAGTCGCAGGCCTGCCGGCCGAGGTGTCGCGCCAGGCGCAGCGCGAGATGGACCGGCTGCGCCGCCTTCCGCCCGGCTCGCCCGAGGCGGGCCAGGCACGCACCTACCTGCAGTGGCTCTGGGCCCTGCCGTGGGAGCGCTCGGCCCCCGAGGACGCGAACCTGAAGCGGGTCGAGGCGACGCTCAACCGCGAACACTTCGGCCTGGCCAAGGCCAAGGAGCGCATCATCGAGTACCTCGCGGTGCGCCGGCTCAAGCCCGATCTGCCCGGCCCCGCGTTGTGCCTGGTCGGCCCGCCGGGGACCGGCAAGTCCTCGCTCGCCGCCGCCGTGGCGCACGCGCTGCACCGGCCCTTCGTGCGGCTGGGCGTGTCCGGCGCGGGCGAGATCGGCGGCCTGCGTGGCGTGCCGCGCGCGCTGCCGGGCGCCCAGCCCGGCAAGATCGTCAGGGCGCTGCGCGAGGCCGGCGTGCGCAACCCCGTGATCATGATCGACGGGGTGGACCGGCTCGCCGGAGAGACCGGGCTCGGCGCGTTCGAGACCCTGCTCGAGTTGCTCGACCCCGCCAGCAGTGCGCGCTTCATCGACCAGTACCTGGGGCTGCCGCTCGACCTGTCGCACGCCGTGCTGCTGCTGTGCGCCAACAACGCCGAACTGGTGCCCGAGCCGCTCCAGGACCGCCTCGAATTGATCGAGGTGCCCGGCTACGGCGAGACCGAGAAGCTCAGGGTCGCGCGCCGCTTCCTGGTCCCGCGTCTGCTGCGCGAGCACGGGCTCGGCCCGGGCGACCTGCGGCTGACCGACGGGGCCCTTCGCGCCATCGTTCGCCAGTACACGCTCGAGGCCGGAGTGCGCGGGCTCGCGCGCCAGATCGCGACCGTGTGCCGCAAGGTGGCGCGTCGCCCGCGCGACCGGCGACGCGAAGCGGCACGTCGTGACGCCGCGCCGGCTCGAGCGTTACCTGGGCCATCGGCTGTTCACGCTCGAGACCGCGGGCAAGAACGACGAGGTCGGCGTGGCCACGGGGCTCGCCTGGACCTCGACCGGCGGCGAGATCCTCACCGTCGAGGCGCTCAAGATGCCCGGCGAGGGCCGCGTCGTCACCACCGGCCAGCTCGGCGAGGTGATGAAGGAGTCCGTGCAGGCCGCGCACTCCTACGTGCGTTCGCGCGCCGACGTGCTGCAGATCGACGCGCAGGCGTTCGCCGACTACGACATCCACATCCACTTCCCCGCAGCCGGCGTGCCCAAGGACGGCCCCTCGGCGGGTATCACCGTGGGGCTCGTGATCGCCTCGGTGCTGAGCGACCGGCCCATCCGCCACGACGTGGCGATGACCGGCGAGGTGAGCCTGCGCGGCAAGGTGCTCGCCGTGGGCGGCCTGCGCGACAAGGCGCTGGCCGCGCACCGCGCCGGCTTCCGCGCCATGCTCTACCCGGCGATCAACGAGAAGGACCTCGAGGACGTCCCGTCCGACGTGCGCGACCGGCTCGAGATGGTGCCGGTGGCGACCATGGACGACGTGTTCGCCGTGGCCCTGCACCGCGTCATCGTGCCGCGCCGGGTCGGCGACGAATACGTCATCGAGGTGAACGAGGACGACGTGCTGCCGGGCACGGAGGGCGAGGACGGCGCGGAGGCCGTGGAGAACGCGGAGGCGTCCGCCGCGGAGACCGCGCCGGAGCCGCCACCCCGGCGCAGGCTGCTGGGGCCGGACGGCAACGAGCTGTAGCGGGGTGGACGGAGAGGACCGCGCCCGGGACGGCGGCCCGGCGGCACGTTAGGCGCCGGACGGAGTGCCCGGTAGAATGGGATCGTGAGACTCGCGGCACGGGCTCCCCGCTTCCCGCCCGGCGATCCCGCGTCCGGGCCCGGGCCGGCGACCCCGAGGGAGACCGTGCGGAGCCTTCTCGCCGCCAGCGCCTGACTCGACTCTGCCGATTCCCATCGTCCCGGAGAAGCCATGTTCCGTGACAAGAAGGTCGTCGTCGTCATGCCCGCCTACAATTCCGCGCGGACGCTGCGGCGGACCCACGAGGAGGTCCTGGCCCAGGAGGTCGTGGACCTCGTCATCGTGGTGGATGACGCGAGCCACGACGACACCGTGGCCGTCGCCCGCACGCTGCCCAGGACCCGGGTCGAGATCCATCCGCAGAACCGGGGCTACGGCGCCAACCAGAAGACCTCGTACCGCCTCGCGCTCGAACAGGGCGCCGACATCGTGATCATGGTGCACCCCGACTACCAGTACACGCCGAAGCTCATCCCGGCGATGGTCGCCCTGATCGGAAACGGCCTCTACCCCTGCGTCCTGGGCTCGCGCATCCTGGGCGGCCACGCCATCGGTGGTGGCATGCCCTGGTGGCGCTACATCGCGAACCGCTTCCTCACCCTGGCCGAGAACTTCCTGCTGGGCTCCAAGCTGTCCGAGTTTCACACCGGCTACCGGGCCTTCTCGCGGGACCTGCTCGAGCGCCTGCCGCTGGAGCGGAACTCGGACGACTTCGTCTTCGACAACCAGGTGCTCGCGCAGGTCCTCTGGCTCGGGGACCAGATCGCCGAGGTGTCCTGCCCGACGAGTTACTTCGCCGAGGCCTCTTCGATCAACTTCGTCCGCTCGGTGCGCTACGGCTTCGGCTGCCTCGCCACCGGGCTGGCCTTCCGTCTGGCCCGGTGGGGGCTGCGCTCGTCCTCGCTCTTCCCCGGTCCCCCGGGGCGGCGTGGCGCGCGCGAAGCCCGCTGACCGGCCGGCGCCGCTTCCCCGGCCACGACCGGGGTCGCCCGAACGACCGGCCGCGCGCGACGGCGGACATCAGGTAGAGCGCGACGCCGTGGCGCCCGACCTCGCGTAGTGCTCGCGCAGGCGGCGCGCGGCCTCGACCACGTCTTCCTTCCGCGTCGCGAGCGAGAACCGCACGCGCTCCGGGTATGGGCCGAAGGCGGTGCCGGGCAGCACCGCGACGCCCAATTCGAGCCACTCGCGCACCAGGTCCCACACCGTGCGCCGCTCGAGCGCGGCCGAGACGTCGGCGAAGACGTAGAACGCCCCGGCGGGCCTCGGCGCGCGCACGGCGTGCTGGCCCTCGAGCCCGGCGAACAGCGTGTCGCGTCGCGCCTGGTAGGCGCGCCGCATCGTGTCCACCACGCCCTGCGGGCCCCGCAGCGCCGCGAGACCGGCGATCTGCACCGCGGGGAACACGCCGTAGGTGGTGAGCGCGCAGAGCGTCGGCCCCAGCACCGGGCGCAGCGCCGGCGGCGAGACCGCGTAGCCCGAGGCGCCAGCCGGTCATGGCGTAGGACTTGGAGAAGAGAAGACGGTCACGGTGCGCGCGGACATGCCGGGCAGCGCCGCGATGCTCACGTGCGTGGCGTCGTCGAAGAGGATGTGCTCGTAGGCCTCGTCGCTCACCACCCACAGGTCGTGCTCGCGCGCCACTTCCGCGATGGCCTCGAGCTGCTCGTGCGTGAGCACCGCGCCGGTCGGGTTGTTGGGCGTGTTGACGTAGAGCCCGCGCGTCTCGGGCCGCAGGCTCGCGCGCAAGCCGGGTCGCGAGACCCGCGGGCGCGAGGGTGTCCTCCATGAGGTCGAGGTACGCCGGCACGGCGCGCCAGCGCGCGCCTTCGACCAGGCCGAGCATGCGCGGCAGCATCATCCAGTAGGGCGAGAGCAGCAGGACCTCGTCGCCGGGCGAGAGCAGCGCCTGGAAGACCATCGAGAGCGCATGCGTCGCGCCCGCGGTGATGACCACGTCCTCGGGATGGCAGGCAGATGCCGTTCTCGAGCGAGAGCTTCTCGGCCAGCGCCACGCGCAGCGGCAGCGCGCCGCCGGGATTCGCGTAGTGGGTCTCGCCCGCGCGCGCCGCGGCAGCGAGCGCCTCGACGATGTGAGGTGGCGTGTCGAAATCGGGCTCGCCGCGCTCCAGGTGCAGGATGTGCTGCCCTTCGGCCTCGCGCACCGCCGCGGCGGTCATCACCTGGGCCAGGTCGGAAGCCGTACGGAACACCTCGCGGTCGGCGACGAGCCGGGGCATGCGCCATCCCTCCGGGGAGAGTAGGAGTGGGGGACAGGGGGAATCTTACCACGCGGGAGACCCGTGGCGGCCGAAGCGCCCGTGGCAGCCCCTGGCGGCACACGCCTTGCCTTTCCCCGGCGTCCGCTACCCATCGGCACTCTCAAGGAGGGACCTCCCGTGTCCAAGTTCGACCTGCGCGACATCTCGGACCGCCTGACGGGGTCTCGGGACACCGAGGCCTTGGTTTTCGAGTTCCTGGGCTATCTGCAAGCGGTACACCCGGATTGGCGCGCCTCGCTGGCCTTCTACGAGGTCAGCCGGGACGCCCTGGTCAACGTCTACCACCGCGCGGGCCAGCGGCTCGTCCGCCGGGACATCGACCTGCCGGTGGACGAGCTGCCGGCCCGGCTCGTGCGAAAGTTCTTCCACCCCAGTGCATTTTTCAATCATGCGGAGCGCCGCTCCCTCCTGACCCACGTCTTCGGCGCCTCGCCCGTCCTACGAGCCCGACCCCCTCGAGGCCCCCGGACTGACCGCCCTGACCGCCACCGATTTCTGGCAGGCGTGCGTCTGCCTGCCCATGGCGGACGCCGAGGACGTGCTCGCCCTGCTGGTGATCGTGAGCGAGAAGCGCGGCGCCTTCGGCGGCAAGGCGATCTCCGACCTGATCCCGGTCAAGAGCATGGCCGCGCTCGCGCTGGCCCAGCACCTCCACCGCGCCGGGCGCACGCGCGCCACCGACCCGGCCATGCCCGCGGCCGCCGCCGAATTCCAGGACCGCATCCAGCAGCTGCACGCGCACAGCGAGCAACTCGAGGCGGAGAACCAGACCAAGGCCCAGCAGCTCGAAGCGCTGGCGCAGGAGATCGAGCAGCTCGACAAGAACTCGACCCAGTACCAGCAGGAGCTGGAACGCGTGAAGTCGGCGCTGTTCGCGCTCGAGGAACAGGCGGGGGCCGCGACCGGGCACCTGACCGACGCCTACTCCGAGCTGAACTCGACGCAGCGCCAAGGCCGCCGAGCTGCAGCGCACCGTGGGCTTCATGAAGGACGTCTTCCAGCTGCTCGCGCAGGAACACGATCCGGGCCGCGCTGCCCGACACGCTGGTCCAGTGGTTCTGCGAGCACTTCCAGATCGAGCGCTGCAGCCTGATGCTGCTCGACGCCCAGAAGGAGACGCTCTCGATCGCCGCCCAGCGCGGCATCGACCCGGCCGTGGCGGGCAAGGTGAAGGTGCGCCTGGGACAGGGCATCGCCGGCTGGGTGGCGCACAACCGCAAGCCGCTGTTCGTGCGGGTGCGCGACGACGCCGACCCGCCGCTGCACACCGACCAGGACGCCTACAACTCCGACTCCTTCATCTGCGTGCCGCTCACCTACAACGACCGGGTCTGCGGCGTGCTCAACCTGAGCAACAAGCGCGACGGCGAGGTGTTCGACGAGTTCGACCTGGACCGCGCGATGCTGGCGGGCTCGATCATCGCCATGACACTGGGCGGCCAGGAACAGGTGCGCCGGGCGGCGACGCACGACCTGGGCGTAGGCGACCGACCCGGAGCAAGACGACGGCCCGGCACCTTCCTGGTGCCGGGCCGCGTCGTTCGGGACGGCCTGAGTGGGTGCGAATCCCTTCTCTAGAAGGCCTTCCGCCCCGCGATCACGATGGCTTCGAGCGTGCTCAGCTCGATGCGGCCGTTGAGCGGATCACCCGCTCTCGGGGCCGCGCAACGACGTCGTCACGCTGAGTCTCATCCTGCGCTGAACGAACAGCTCCGCCACCCGCGATTCCGCGGGCACCGTCACGTTCAGCGTGGTGTCCTGGCCCGCGGCGAGCTTCACCACGGCCTCCACCACCGGGCGGCGTCGCGAGCGGGTGGGTGTCCTCGTCGCTGGCGTAGATGCGCAGCGTGTCCGAGCCGGACCCCGTCGAGTCGTGCGCGAACACCGACAGCACGATCGAGACCGACTGGACTTCGGCCACGCTGCTCAGGCCTTCGAGCAGCTGGATGGTCTCGTCGTCCACGAGTGCCTGCTCGCCGCTGACGATGGCGGGCCGACGACGCCGGCACCGGCCCGATGGCCGCGGTCCGCAGCGCGGGGTCGAGGTAGCTGAGCACATCCACTTTGAGCACGAGGTTGTGGTCACCGCAACCCGTCAGGGCCAGTGCGGCCACCGCGATGACGATGAGTGCACGCGTGCGCATGGCGCCTCCTAGTGGTAGAACGCCAGCCCGGCCCCGAGTTCGAGGCCGCGCTCGCGCGAGAGGTTGCGGCTGTGGCTGGCGACGGCGAGGTCCACGCCGATGGCGCCGAGGCGCACTCCCGTGCCCGCGGTGTACTGGAGCAGCTCGTTCGCGTCCAGGTACGCGCCGGCCCGCACGGCGAGGGCCTTGTTCAGCCAGGTCTCGGCGCCCAGGTGCCCGGTCGTCACGTTGACGCCGCGCACCACGTCGCCCGCGACCAGGAAGCGCCCGAGATGCACCGCGGCGTTCGCCACCGCGGTCGTGGGCACCTTGCTCGTCAGGGGCACGTCGCGCGCGATCACCTGCTGCACGTAGTCGCCCGTGACGGGGTCGTCGTAGGCGATGGTCTCGCGCACGCGCCAGTCGAAGGTGCGTGCCGATGTCGTTGACGCCCAGGCCGACCTCGGCGCCCCCGGCCATCCAGACCGCGCCCAGGTCGAGGCCGCGGCCGAAGCCGCCCGCCCTCGGGGCCGGTCGTCGTAGAAGTGGCCGAGGTAGTTGACGTCCACCGGGTCGAGGGCGAAGAGCGTGTCGGCCGTGGTGAACGCCACCGAGTTGTCCGCGCTCGCCGTAGGCGAGGCCGCGCATCAGCTTCACGCGCGCGCCGGCGTAGAGCCCCATGCCCTTGCCGCGCGGGTCGCCCGCCTGCACGCAGCGGGCCGGCCCAGCCGAGGTGCACGCCCGACAGCGGCCTGGCCGTAGCCCCGGTCGAGCATCTCGTAGCGTGGTGTTCGGGCGGAACTCCTCGCCGTCGATGGCGTCCCGCAGCGCGTCGTTGAAGGAGAGTTCGTTCTCGTAGTGGACGAGCGGCGCGGCGGCGAGGAAGAAGCGCCTGACGCCGAAGCCCAGCGCCGGACCGTTGGCGACCGCGCCGATGCCGGCTCTGCTCTTCGGGGAAGACGGTCCTCACGTCGCCCAGGTCCACGGCGAGGTGGTCCTTGCCGATCGTGATCGTGATGTCGTTGCCGGGCGTCGGCGGGCGAGCGAGCTGCAGGTTCCAGGGCGGGTTGTAGAGCAGGTTCGCCAGCTCGTAGACGTTGAAGTCGGGCTCGTCGGGATCGAGCTCGGGCGGGTCCGCCAGGAGCGGGATGAGGCCGATCGGCAGCGGCAGGGTCCAGCCGGAATCGGGGCTCGCTGGGCACGGCCCGGTAGGCCACGTTGGCGCCGCGAACTGCCCGCGCCACCACCGGCCAGAATCACACCACCCATGGCCATGCGCCTTGCACTGAAGGTCTGGGCACCGGCCAGTCGTCCGCCCGCCACGAGGACGAGCAGGGACAACATCAAGATGCGCTGAAGCATGTGGTTAGGCTCCTTGAAGGTGTGTCCCCGGGGCCCGTCAGCGGCATGCTGACCGCTGCCGATGAGGCGCAAGGACCGCGCCAGCCGGGAGCCGGGCGCCCGCGCGGAGCACCCCCGGCCGCGCCCGGCCACTTCCCGTCGAGCTCAGTGGCGTCCGAAGTAGTCCTTCAGCGCCTGGCGGTGCGCGGCGAACGCGATCGCGCGCGGAAGCCGGGCACGCGGGAACCATTCCGCCTCCAGCGCGTCGTCGCCCGGGCGCAGCCGCCCGCCCTCGCGCTCCGCGGTGTAGAGGATGAGCACGGCGCGGGCGCGCGGATCGTCCAGGCCGGCGTAGACACCGAAGAGACCCGTGAGCCGGACCACGAGCCCGGTCTCCTCTTCGACTTCGCGCACCGCGCAGTGCTCCGGGGTCTCGCCGTACTCCATGAAGCCCGCCGGCAGACACCACGCGCCCACGCGCGGCGCGTACTTGCGCTTCACCAGGAGCACCTCGCCCCTGCGCTCGAGGATCACGCCCGCCGCAGGCACCGGGTTGCGGTAGTGGACCCAGCCGCAGAGCGGGCAGACCGGACGCGCGTGGCCGTGGTCGTCGAGCTTCTCGAGCGGCGTGGCGCAGCGCGGGCAGTAGCGGAACGGCAGCCGTTTCGGCATGGGAGGACGACAGTACGCGCGGCTCCACGCGCCACGCAAACGAAGAAGACCCGGCCGATGGTCTGGCCGGGTCTCCCCTGCGCAACCGGGGCAGGACGTCGCGCTGCACCTTCCCGCTCGATCAGACACCCCTGTCGGACACCTTCTCGATGACGCGGGTCGGATCGATCGTCCTTACCGTTCGCGCTTGCTCTTCGACGCCGGCTACTCGCCTTCGTCATCCTCCCGCTCTTCGTCGAGCCGCTGCCGCAGCTCTTCCATCTGCTGCTTCAACTGGTCCAGCTCGTGTCGCAGATCGCCGCGGTCCGTCTTCCGCAGGATGATCCGCTTCTGGGCCCCGGGGCGGTCTTCGAGTTCGTCTCCGAAGAACCGGATGCGCGACGGCTCGGGCTTCTCGAGTTCCGCCTCGACGGTGCGCAGCGCGCCGTGGCGCACGACCCGCAGCGCGACCTTGCCTTCCTTACCCCGCAGGGCGTCCACCAGGTCCGTCCCGTTCGCCACGGCCTCCTCGCCCACCCGGGTGATGACATCTCCCGCCTCGAGGCCGGCCCGCTCGGCCGGAGAGTCCTTGATGACCTCCAGCACCAGCACGCCCTTGCCGTCCTTGAGGCCGAAGTAGCCGCCCAGTCCGGGGCTCAGCGATTCGATGCGCACGCCCAGACGTCCGCGGGGGGCGGAGCCGAGGAAGGCCATGGCGCCCTGCGGCAGGTCGAGTTCCTTCAGGCCCTTGAGCCCTTGAGGTCCTTGAGGCCCTTGAGGCCCTTGAGGTCCCGGATGACGATCCGCTTCGCCTGCCGCTGTCCATCCGGCGACGGACGGGCATGCCAGGCCGGGGGCTCGGGCGCCTCGAGCGCCTCGGGGGTTTCCGGGGCCTCCGGGGGCTCCGGCCTCTCCACCCGGTACCTCGCCTCGTCCGGGCGGGCGTCCAGCCACACCGAGACGATGCGGCGCTCGCCGTCGCGGAACGCCTCGACCGACACGCTCTGGCCCACGCGGGCGGCGCGGACAATGCCTCGCAGCTCCTCGGGCGAATCCACCGTGCGCGAGTTGACGCGCACGATCACGTCGCCCTTGCGCAGGCCCGCCCGGGCCGCGGGGCCGTCCGGAACGACGCGGCTCAGGATCACGCCTCCGTCGCCCCGGTAGTCCATCCCGTCGCGGAGCTCGGGCGTGAGCTCCTGCATGTACACTCCCAGCCAGGGCGTCTGCCCGGCGGCGGCGCGGGCATGATTCACGCCCGTGAGGCCGGTGACGAGCAGCAACCCTGCGATGAGCGCGGCGTTCTTTCGCATGACTTTCCTCCTGTGCTAGCGTCCCACGTGGGATCAGCCGGGCGACGGCTGTCACCGTGTCTGACACGGCGTTCCGTCACTCCGTTCCGGGAACCCTCCCACCGCGGACTTTTGCGCATCCCAACGCCATGAAAGTCAACGACCTGTTAGGACTCGACATCGCGGATGTCGCACTGGGCGGCAAGGCCCTGGCGCGGCACGAGGGGCGCGCCGTGTTCGTGGACCGCGGCCTGCCCGGCGACCGCGTGCTGGCGCGGGTGACGCGGGTCAAGCGCGCGTGGGCGGAAGCACGACTCGAGCGCGTCGAGTCTTCGACGGCGCTGCGCGTGGATGCCGGGTGCCCGCATTTCGTCTCGGGCGTCTGCGGTGGCTGCCGCTTCCAGGACCTGCGCTACGACGAGCAACTCGCTCTCAAGGAGCGCCAGGTGCGCGAGACCCTCGTGCACCTGGGCGGCATCCAGGAGCCGCTCGTGCGGCCCATCCGCCCCGCACCCGACACGAGCGGCTACCGCAACAAGATGGAATTCAGCTTCTCCCCTGCGGCCGACGGCGACGCCGTGCTCGGCCTGCACGAGCGCGGCACCTTCGAGGGCGTGTTCGCGCTCGAGACCTGCATCCTGCCCGGCGCGCTGACGCTCGAGATCGTGCATCTGACCCAGCGCTTCGCACGCGAGCGGCACTGGCGCGCCTACCACCCACGGCGCCATGACGGAGTGGTGCGCTACCTCACCGTGCGGCACCTGCCGCACACCGGGCAGTGCGGCGTGCACCTGGTGGCCGCGTCGGAGGACGTGCCCGGGCTCGCGGAATGGGCACGGGCCGTGGCCGCGCTCTCGAACGAGGTGCGTACCGTGACGCTGCTCCTCAACCGCTCGCGCTCCAACGTGGCGTTCGGCGAAGAGGAGCGCGCGCTGAGCGGTGACGGCGTGATCGTCGAACGGCTGCTCGGGCTCGAGTTCGAGGCCACCGCCAGCACCTTCCTGCAGACCAACAGCCGCCAGGCCGAGGCGCTCTACGCGGCCGCCATCGAAGCCGCCGCGCTCCAGCCGCACGAGGCCGTGCTCGACCTGTACTGCGGCACCGGCACGCTCACGCTGCTCATGGCGCGCGTCGCCGGCTTCGCCGTGGGCGTCGAGTCGGTGGGCGACGCGAGCGAGCGGGCGCGCCGCAACGCCGCGAAGAACGGCATCGGCAACGCACACTTCTTCACCGGCGAGGCTCGCCCCCTGCTGCGCGAGTGGGCCCGCGGAGAGCGCCCCGCGCCGTGGCCCGCGGAGAGCGCGGCGTCCCGCCCGTCACCCGCCGCGGGCGCCCGCGGCACGCCCGGGCCGCACGTCGTGGTCGTGGACCCGCCGCGCGCCGGGCTCCACCCGCGCGTCGTGTTCCGCATCGCCGAGCTGGCGCCCGAGCGGATCGTCTACGTCTCCTGCAACCCCGCCACGCTCGCGCGCGACCTCAAGGACTTCGCCGGGTACGGCTGGCGCCTGGCCGAGGTCGCGCCGTTCGACATGTTCCCGCACACGCCCCACATCGAGTGCGTGGCGCGGCTGGCGAGGGGATAGGCACGCCCGACGCCCGCACGACCCACCGGCCCCGGGCGGGCCATCGCCACGCGGGCCCCCGGCGCGCCGCCGCGCATCCCCCGATCCAGCCACGGGAACGCGCCCGGCCTTCGCCTCAGCCCAGCTTCGACTCCACGCTGCGGACCTTGTCCTCGAGCGTCTGGTCGCGGTCGGTGCGGGTGCCGACCTGGAGCGTCGTCGTGACGCGCGGCGCGCCCATCTCATGCAGTGTCTCGTGGCAGCGCCTGAGCGCGGCGAAGACCACGTCCCACTCGCCCTCGACGTTCGTGCCGTTGGCGTGCAGCTGCGGGCGCAGGCCGGCCTCGCCGAGGATCCGCTCGCACGCGGCGACGTAGGCGGAAAGCGACACGCCGACGCCCAGCGGCACCACCGTGAGACCCGCCAGGACCTTCATGGCCCCTCCGCTCCGCGCTACCGCAGCCGCACCAGCCGCTGCGAGAACACCCGGCCCTCGGCCGACAACCGCACGAAATAGAGCCCTGCGGGCGCCGATCCGCGCCCCGTGCGCCCGTCCCACGTCGCCGCGTGACGGCCCGCGGGGAACACCCCGTCCGCCAGCACCGCGACCTCGCGGCCCTGCAGATCGAGGACGCTGAGCCGCGCGCGGGCCGCGCGCGGAAGGACGAAGCCGATCTGACCCGTGCCCCGCATCGGGCTGGGCCGCACCGGCTCGAGCGCCAGCGCCTCGAACGACCCGTCCCCGACGTCGGTCGAGGGCTCGAACGTCGCCGTCACCGACTCGTTCGCGTACATCGTCAACGTGATCGGGTTCGCGCTGTCCGTCGTGTCGCCGCTCCAGCCCGTGAAGGAGTAGCCGGCCTCCGGCCACGCCTGCAGCGTCACCGTGCTGCCGTGCTGGTACTCGGCCAGATCCGGGTCCTTGTCCACCGAACCGTTCCCCACCACCGTCACATCCAGCGTGTAGGTCCGCACGTCGGCGGTGAGGTCGAGGATGATGTTCCCGCCCACTTCCTGGATGTTCGTGGCCGCGACCAGGCCGTCGCAGGAGTTGTACGTGTAGTAGGAGCTGGTGTTCGGAACGGTGCCGGGCGTGAACGACGCGACGCCGGTCGCGCTCGAGTAGAAGTCCGTCCAGCCACTGTTGCCGCCCAGCTCGAGCTGATAGAGCCCGTCGGCCTGCTCCACCGAGATCCCGTACCACTTCTCGCCGTTCGAGGGGTTGGCGGGCAGCGTGTCGCAGTCGCAGTTCTTCTGGCCGCTGTAGACGCCACCGCTCACGCATTCGGCCTCGTTCGGCCGCCAGAAGGAGCGCGCCAGGACGTTCTCGTCCACGTGGTAGATGCACAGGCCGTGGGCCTTCAGGCCCATGCGCGAGAACCCCGCGTCAAAACCGATCTGCTGGCGGTTCTCGAACAGCCAGTACTCCATCCCGTCCGAGCCGGGATGGACGACCTTGTAGATCGCCCCGGGACCGGTGGTCTCGCTGGGCGGGATCGTGATGCCGGTCGTCAGCGTCGTCACGACGATCGGCGTGACGAAGTCCAGGTAGGCCATCCCCCAGGCGCTGGGCTGGGCGGGCGAGTTGCCGGCGCAGTCCGGGTAGATGTTGGGCGTCCGGTTCCAGCTGCCACCCGCCATGAGGCTGATGTAGCCGGTGCCCGTGGATTCATAGCCGTAGTCGTACTCGTCGGGGAGCCCGAGCACGTGGCCGAATTCGTGGGCATAGACACCGACCGTGGGCAGCAGCGGCCCCGTGACCGCGCCGCCCTCCTCCCCCAGGGTGTTTCCGCCCGCCTCCGGCTCCATCGAGTAGCTCGCGATGCGGACCCCGTCCGCGTAGAGCGGCGGCGGAACGGTGCCGTAGCCGTCGTTGTCGGTGATGCTCCAGGCGTGCGACCAGATGAGAGCCGGGCCACCGCTCCATTCCGCACCGGAACCGGCGTGCACGACGAAGAGGTTCCGCACCACGCCACCGACCGCGTACTGGGAGAAGTCCACATAAGGATCCGCCGCCAGCACCGCATCCATGACCAGGCGCTGGACGTTGCGGGGGTAGGGACCGAAGCCGTTGTCGTGCGTGCCGTCGGGTTCGCAGTAGTAGGTGTAGCCGTTCGGCGCGGTCAGCCAGCCCGTGGCGCTCGGCAGGTCGAGCGTCACGATGTCCACGGCGCCCTGGGAGATCGAATTGTAGAAGTGCTTCAGCGTGTGCGTCGTGGTCGTGTCGACCCCGCCGCGGATGTAGTTGTCGCGGAACAGCATGCTGTCCCAGATCGTGGAGCGGAACCTCGTCGTGGGCCCGCCCGGCGGGTCATCCGTGAACTCCACCAGCAGGACGATCGCCTTCACGTCGGTGGAGGTGAGTGCGGCGGGGCGCTCGAGCCGGTTGATGCGGACGTTCGTCCGGTCGGCGAAGCGGGCCTCCGCGCTGGAGCGTGGCACCTGCCGGCCGGCCGCCTGGTACGACTGGACGAGGTCCGGATCGAGCGGCATGAAGTCCGGCGCGAGGCCGGGGACGCCCGGCGTGGACGCCGGCTGCGCGAGCGCGTGGCCCGGGCTTGCGATCGCAAGCAGGAGGCCGAGGAGCAGGAGCAAAGCGACGGGGCTGGTCTTCATCGGTTGCCTGCCTTCATGGAGCGAGGGTGCCGGGGGCGACGGGTGAATCCGTGACTCCTGATTGTCCCGCTTTGGGCGGCTGGGTTCAAATCCGGCGGCTGGGTGAATGCGCTCAGCCGCTCAGGCCGCCCCCGACCCGGCCAGCGGCACGCGCACGATGATCCGGCCCCCCACGCGCGCGATCAGCGCGGAGAACGAGTCGCGCGAGGCCCGGCGCAGCGGCAGCACCTTCCCCCCCGCCGGCGTCACGTCCACGAACAGCGCCTCGGTCGTGTCCGCGGGCACGTCGAAGCACACGGTCAGGTCCGCACGGCCGTCGCCGTCCAGGTCGACCTCTTCCGTGACCCGGGCGGGGAGCGCTCCGGCCGGGTCCCACGCGAGCTGCACGAACGCCGCAGGGCGGGCCAGCAGCGCCCGCGAGCGGACCGGCCGGTTCACGGTGATGCGGTAGCCGTCCCGCTCGATGATCCGGGCGGTCTCGCCCCCCGAGTAGACCGGGTCCACCTCGATGCCGGTGGCGGCGACGCCCTGGGTGAAGAACGGGAAGAGCACGAAGGGCATCACCAGCATGGCCACGACCGTCAGGATCGCGCCCGCGTACCCGAGGACGGTCTTCAGGTTCTGCATGGTGCCTCCCTCAGCGCGCGAGTTGGAGCAGCTTCGTCAGCGTGCCGGCGATGATGCTGCCGCCGAACAGGGTGGCGAAGGCCCACGCGGGGAACAGGTAGAGCAGCCGGGCCGTCTCCGGCGAGGCCGTGAGCGGCGTGCCCTTGATGTGCCAGCGCACGGCGCCCCGCGTGCATGCATCCACACAGGCGCCGCACTTCATGCAGGACATGCCCGCCCGGCCCTTCGCGAGCGATGTCTCGTCCAGCACCAAGGTGGGGCACGCGCGCCGGCAGGTGACGCAGTCGGCGCACTTCGCCGGGTCCATGCGCACCTCGAACACGCTGAGCTTGTTGGAGAGCGCCTGGAAGGGGCCGAACGGGCAGAAGAAGGCGCACTGCGTGCGCAGCTTCGTCAGGAACGGGAGCACCAGCACCAGCCCGATGAACAGCGAGCCGAAGATGCCGGCCTGGAGCACGGTCTGCGCCGAGCGCACCTCGGGGAACTCGGTGACCGCCTTGAAGGGGCAGAGCCAGGAACAGTAGACCGCTTCGTAGGTCGCGGCCGAGAGCAGCACCACGGCCGCGAGCACCGCCCAGGGCGCCCAGCGCCAGCGCAGGTCCACCTTCCGGATGCGCGCCTTCTTCGCCAGCGCGGCGCAGCCCTCCTCGATGCCGCCGAAGAAACAGCCGTAGGCGCACCAGCCCTTGCCCAGCACCAGCGTGGCCGAGAGCCACAGGGCGATCATGGGCGCCACCGCGTACGGGTTCGAGGCCGTCGGCAGGATCGAGCCCGGGAAGATGAGCGTCTTCGTGAGCGCCGCGGGCACGATCATCATCGGGATCGCAAGGAAGCAGAACGGCGTGTCTCCGCCGATCATGCGCTCGATCGGGATCGACATGGAGCCGCGCAGGGCGATGAGATCCCAGATGAACCCGACCGGGAAGAGCACGCCGAGCGTGACGAAGAAGATGCGCCGCCAGCGGTGGGTCTCCCTCGTCCGCATCATCAGGAAGAAGAGCCCGGTCATGAAGAGGAAGGTCAGCAGCGCCGCCAGCTTCGGGGCCGCTCCGGGCAGGTGGAGCGAGCGCGAGAACATGAGCAGTCCCCACAGCGCGACGGGCAGCGTGAGCAGCAGGGACCGGCCGGCCGAACGGCCCGCGGCCCCCGGCGCGACGGCGTCAGGAATGGTCGTGCCAGGCATGGAGGAGCGCTCCTCCCAGGGCGATGACCCCGAGGTACCCATAGTACGCGGCGACCAGGGCAGTCGTGAAGCGGGCGACGACCCGGAGGCCGGTGAGGCGCCGCGCGGCGCTCACGCCCAGGAAGGGCAGGAACCAGACCAGCGTGCCTGCGAAGAAGAGCAGGAAGAACTCCAGCGCGCCGGGCAGGCTGTGCCGCTGCGCGGCCCGCACCCCCGCCACCAGGAACGGCGGACACAGATTGAGACCCGTGAGGAGCCCGAGCGCGGCGGGGCCAAGTGCGCGGAAGCGGACCGCCCGGGCGCGCCCGCGCCCGGCGGAGAGCTCGCCCGGGCAGGCCCCCGGGTGCGGTCGCAAGGTCGAGAAGGCGTACCACGCGAGGGCCGCGGCGAGCGCGAGATGGACGGCGCCGAAGAGCACGGTGGTCGGCCCGGCGGGCAGCGGCAGCGCAAGGCCGAGCGCCCACGCCGCGATCGCGAACCCCAGGTAGCCGGCGAGCCGCCCTGCCAGGAACTGGCCGAGCAGCACGCCGGTGCCGCGCAGTCCCGCGCCTTCGGACACGAGCCAGGGCAGCAGCACCGGGCCGCAGGCAGCCAGGCACAGGAGGCCGGACGAGAAGCCGAGCAGGGCAGGTTCCGCGAGGGATCCCATCACGCCGCGCAGGGTAGGCCCGGGGGCGGCCCCGGACCAAGGGGCGCCGGGCGGGGCGGGGCGGATCTCGCGCCGGTTATGCTACTATTTCCCGTCATGCCACGCTCCAGTCGGGCCACCCACGCGTTTCGCGCGGCGCTTGCCGCGGGTCTCGCCGCCGCCGCACTCCTCCTGGCGCTCGTTCCGCAGCGCTCCTGCGCGCAACCCACCACGTCCGACGGGGACAAGCTCGAGACCCTCTCGACGTCGCGCGGCAACATCCTCGACGAGGGCGTGTTCATCGTCTCCCAGAGCGGGACACCGGTGCGCGTCGAGGAATTCGCCATCGAGCGGATGCGCGACACGCTCCTGGTGAGGGCCGCCAGCAGGGTGTCGCTCCCCGGGCAGACGGCGCGGCCCGTGGACAAGAGCATGATCCTCGTGGTCGGCCCCCTCGACTTTGCCATGGGCAGCTACTGGTCGCAGCTGGCTGCCGGGACCGACACGCTCCGGCGCGGGGTCGAGGTCACCCCGGGCGACACCGTCTTCACGCTCTGGCGGGAACTCAACCGGGCCGGCGCCGGGGACAGGCTCGCGATGCCGCCGGGACGCCTGTACATCCTCGATCCGCCGCTCTTCACCACCTTCAACTTCATCGGATGGACCCTGCAGGGGAAGGTCTGCGACCGGCGGCCGGTCAAGGTGTTCGTCCTCGGCGCGCGAGACTCGATGGTGGACGCCTCGGTGACGGACGTCGGCAACGAGACCATCCGCTGGGGCGGCCGGCCCGTGCAGGCGCGCAAGCTCGTCATCGCCGACGAGGTGACGTCCTTCACGGCGTGGTTCTCGCCCGACGGCCGCATGCTCAGGCTGGAGCAGCCCCGGGACAGTATCCGCGTGGACCGCAAGGCCCCTCCGCTCAAGCGCCAGCCACCGCGCAGGTAACCGGGGCGTCGTGGTGCGGACGGGGCCGGTAGGCGAGCGTGTCCGCACTTAGCCGCCCACCGGCCCCGTCCGCACCACGACGCCCCGCCTGCACCGCGGCGCTTGCCCGCCGCCGCGACGCGCGCCCCCGCTACGTCTCCTTCGCCCGCCGCGCGAGCCATTCCAGCAGCAACCGCACGCCGTAGCCGGTGGGGCCGCGCCGCTCGTGCGGCCGGTCCGCGGGCGCCCAGGCCGTATTCGCGATGTCGAGGTGCGCCCAGCGCAGGTCGCCCGCGAAGTGCTTGAGGAAGCGCGCCGCGATGCAGGCGCCGCCGTCGCGCGAAGCGGCCGCGTTGACGATGTCGGCCGTGTCGCTCTCGAGGTCCTTCTCGTACTCGTCCCACAGGGGCAGGCGCCACAACCGCTCACCCGAGGCCTCTCCCGCCGCGAGCAACTCGGCGGCCAGGCCGTCGTCGGTGGTGAACAGGCCCGCCACGTAGGGGCCCAACGCGATCCCGATGGCGCCCGTCAGCGTCGCCAGGTCCACGACCGTCGCGCCCTCGTAGCGCTTCGCGTAGACCAGCGCGTCGGCCAGCAGCAGCCGCCCCTCGGCGTCCGTGTTGGTGACCTCGATGCTGGTGCCATTCATCGCGCGCAGCACGTCACCGGGCTTGAGCGCGCGCCCGCCGGGCATGTTCTCGGCCGCCGGGATGAGCCCCACGATCCGCAGTGACAGCGTGCCGTCGGGCAGGGCCGCGAACAGCCCGAGCACGGCCGCGGCGCCGGCCATGTCGTACTTCATCTCGTGCAGGCCGTCACGCGGCTTGAGCGAGATGCCACCCGCATCGAAGGTCACCCCCTTGCCCACCACCACGACCGTGGGTGGATCCTGGCCGCGCGGCGCCTTCGGCCCGCGTTCGAGCACGATGAAGCGTGGCGGGTGCGCGCTGCCCCGCCCCACGCCCAGGATGGCGTTCATGCCGAGGCGTTCCATCGCGGGCACATCGAGCACCTCGATCTTCGCCCCCGTGGAGCGCGCCACCTCCTTCGCGCGCTCCACGAGCCGCTCCGGCGTGAGGTCGCTGCCCGGCATGCTGGTGAGGTCGCGCGCCAGCACGACACCCTCGGCCCAGCGCCGGCCGCGCCCGACCGCCAGGGCCAGCGCTGCCGCCCGCTCCGTGCCGGGCTCGACCACCTCGACACGCCTGAGGGCCGGGGCGCCGGGCTTCGTCCGGTAGGCGGTGAAGCGCCAGGGCCCCAGCACGGCGCCTTCGGCGGTGGCCTGCGCGGCCGCGACCGGATCGAGCCGGTCCGCGCCAAGCGCAGGGATGACGACGGTGCCAGCGCGCAACTCGCGGGCCTTGCGCACCGCGGACGCGGCGGCGAGGCGAACGCTCCGGAGCGAGAGCCCCGCCCGCGGCCCGAGGCCCACGACCAGGATCCGCTTGGCCTTGAGGCCCTTCGGGTAGAGCACGACGATCTCGGCGTTCGCACCGCTGAAATCGCGACGGGCGAGCAGGGCCGAGAGGATGCCCTGCGCGGCGCGGTCCACGGCCGCGGCCGCTCCCGCGAGCTTCCGCTCGCCCTTCAGGATGCCGACGACGAGCGCGCCGGCCGGGCGTTGTACAAGGTTCCCGCAGCGGAAGACGATGTCCATGGGGACGGCCCCTTCTGTCGTGAGGCAAGACGGCGGTGGACCGCGGGAGACTAGCCCATGGGGGAGCGGTTCCCCAACGGGGACTCGCGCCGCTTTCGCAGGCCCGTGGCGAGCGTCTGGAACCATCCGCCGGTCCGACTCATCCAGCCGGAGACACCAAAGCGCTTGCGCCTCACGAACCCCCGCTGTCATCCTGCAGCCGGATGGCCCGGGCCCCTTGTCCGGGCGAGCATGGCCGCAGCGCATCAGGGACTGGATGCGGAGATGGTCCCGCCAGCCGGCGGGCGAACGAGCCCCCAAGGAATCCGGGGCGACACGAGGAGAAACGACATGCGACTTCGTCCGTGGATCATCCTGAGTCTCGCGATCGTGCTGGCTGCCTCCGTGGTGGGCTGCGGCGCCAGGAGGGACGCGGAGACCACGATGGCCGACAGCACCGCCTTCGCGACCAACCCGACGGAGCAGGGCCTGGGGGATCTCGCCCCACAGGGACAGGTCCCGCCGCCCGAGCCCACGCCGGAGCCCCGGGTGGAGACCCCGAAGAGATCACCCGCGCCGAAGCCGAAGGCTCCCGCGCCCGCACCGGACCCGGGCTACACGGTGCCGGCGGGCACGGCCATCACGATCACCGTCACCGCACCGATCTCCTCGGAGACCGCGCAGGTCGGTGACGCATGGAGCGGCGTGGTGAAGGACAACGTCGTCGTCGGCGAGAAGACCGTGATCCCGGCCGGCAGCACCGTCAGCGGCACCGTGAGCGCGGTGAAGCCCGCGGCGAAGGGTGACCGCGCCATGCTCGATCTGGTCGTCGGCTCGATGATCGTCGAGGGTGCGGACTACACGGCGCACGCCACCACCGAAGCGATCGAGGCCGGCTCCACTCGCGCGCGGAACCTCGGCGCCATCGCGGGCGGCACGGGAGCCGGGGCGCTCATCGGCGGGGCGGTCGGCGGCAAGAAGGGCGCGCTGATCGGCGGCCTGCTCGGCGGCGTGGGGGCCACCGGCGCAGTGGCGACATCGAAGGGCTACCAGGTCGTGCTCAAGGAGGGCACCGAGCTCACCTTCTCCACCAGCGAGCCGGTGAGCATCAAGCGCTGAGCCGGCGGATCGGCCCGCGCGTTGCAGGACGGCCCCGGGGCGATGCTCCGGGGCCGTTCGCGGTGTCCCGGGGCAGCACCGGCCGCGACGACAGGTGCCCCGCCGGGTACACCATCGGCAGCGAATCGACGGGGCTCCCGTTGGGGCGCTTGGGGTTCGCCGGGCGTCGGGTGCGGCATGCAGTTTGCAATGCCGTCCGAACGCCGTTTCCTTCCCCCTGGTCAGTCAACGCTGTGGCCACCGCACCGGGCACAACGGAGGACCCATGAGAAGCAGACTCCTGCTCGCAACGTCCCTGCTCGCGGCCGCCGGCCTGCTCGCCGGCTGTGGAACGAGCACCGTGAACTCCCCCCTCGCGAACGACACGTCCTCGCTGGACCAGGCGCAGGTCGCCAGCGTGGTCGCCGCCCTGCCCGAGGTGGTCGAGGACGGCCAGTTCGAGAGCGCGGAGATCACGAGTCTGGGCGCGGGGGCAAGCCCGGTCGGGGCGTTTACCGCCATCAGCCCGCTGCATTTCTGGCGTGTCATCACCGACGTGGACCGGAGCTTCGAGTTCGCCTTCGCGGACTCCGACTCGACCGGGCGGCCCACGACCGCCATCGTGACCGTGCACAAGTCGCTCACCGGACGCTTCAACATCCTGACCGGCGTGCCGGGTGGCGACACCACGGCCATCGACTCTTCGGTCGCCGTCATCCACAAGCCGCTGGCCGACCACTGGGTGCGTCGCATCCTGCTCAAGCGCTTCGCCGTGGGCGACCTGGCGCGGGGCGGATGGCGCGTGGTGGCGACCTCGGGCGTCAAGATCACGTCGCGGGCCGCCACGACCCGGATCGTGAGCCTGCGCCTCCAGGCCGCCGGCGTGGACACCACGCTCACCGACCCGCTGGCCTTCTTCTACCTGCCCCGCATCCTGAGGCTCGAGCCCGGCACGCCAGCCACGCTCACCGTGACCACGCTGCGCGACGACGACGTCGTGGTGCTGTGCCGCCTCGGACACCGGTTCCGCTTCCGCAACAACGGCGACAACACCTACGCCGGGGTCTGGCTGGTGCCGGACCTGCGCGTGGGATCCGGGCCGCAGCCGGGCCCGGGCCGCCCGCCCGTCTTCCACTTCGGCGTGAACGCGCTCTCGCACGGCACGCTCTTCGACGACCAGGCTCCATACGACTCGCAGGCCTGGCTGCTGCCCGTCCTGATCGCGCCGGACCAGATCGCGGACGCACTGCCTTAGCAGGGTTCTTTGCCGGGACGTCCCCCAGCCGGACGGGCGGGCCAGTCGGCCCGCCCGTCGGCCGTTTGGGGCGCTCGCCTGTCGCCCCGGGCGCCAGACCGGTATGTTCCTCCCCGCCGAGCGGTGCCTGATCCCGCCGCCACCTCTTCGTCCGTGCCCCGGGCGCGTCCCGGGGGATCGTCCTTTCGCTGGAGGCCTGCATCCATGTCTCGCCGAAACAGCACCGGCGCACGGCTCCGCGCGCTCGCGCGGGCCCTGGGGGTCCTGTCCATCGCCCTGCTCCCTGCCACCGTCGCGGCGCACTCCGACGCCCGATGGAAGCGCTTCGGCGGCGAGTTCAAGCTCACCGAGCCGACGCCCCTGGCCGAGTTGGCCGCTCACCCCGAGAGATACTTCAACCGCCAGGTGCGGATCGAGGGCGTCATCGCCTCGGCCTGCACCAACGAAGGGTGCTTCATCGAGGTCGTCCCGGAGGGCGGGGGCGAGGGCGTCGTGGTCAACTTCCCCGAGTTGACGCAGCTCTTCCCCACGAGGTGCGCCGGCGCACGCGCCATCGTCGAGGGCCTGTTCTACCAGAAGGTCTATCCCGCCGCGCGCCTGCTTCACTGGCAGGGCCATTCATTCCACGCGGGCCAGCCGATGCCCGACTTCGCGCTCATCCGGCGGATCGGCGCGACCGCGGTCCGCATCACCGACGAGACGGGGGCCCCGCCGGCGCCGGGCGAGATCGCCCGGGCGCAGACGGACCGGCTCGATCTCGGCGCGGTGGAATTCGAAGCGGAGGGATTCGGCGTCGGACGGAAGTGGCTTCAGCCGGGCGACAGCACCGAGTCCCACGGCACGGGGAACAATCGCGAGATCGTCATCTGCCTGGAGGGGAAGCTCGCGGTGCTCAGGCCCGGAGCCCCCCCGGTCGTCCTGCTGCCGGGGGAGATGACCTATCTCGCGCCGGAGACACGACACGGACTGAAGAACCCGGCCGACCGGCCGGCCGCCTACGTGTTCGTGTTCTCGCGAAGGATCGAGCCCGAGAAGCCGCACGAGCACTGACCTCTGACGCCGCGCAGACAGGGCGCCGGCGCGCGACCCGACGCCTGCGCTGGCCGGGAGGATCCATGACCCGCGGCAAGCGCGATCCGGACCGCGGACCGCCGCGGGTCATGGATCGTCCCGGCTAGAGCCCCTCCTCCTTCTCGTCGTCGCTGCCGTCGTCCTCCTCCTCCGGCGGCAGCTCGTCGCTGACGCGGCCGTGGCGGAAGATCTCGGCCCACTCCTCGACCTCCTTCTTCGAGAGCGTGACCGGCTTCTCGGGATGCTCCGGCGAGACCGGGCCCAGCACGCTGGCCAGGAACAGGTCCGAGAGCGAGACGTCCGCGCCCATGGCGCGAGCGTGGCGCGCGACCTCGAGGTCCGCGGTCACCACGGTGATCCGCTCGACCCACCTCATCTGCTCCTCGACCAGCTCGCGGATCACGTCGTCGGCTGTCTTCGGCGGCCGCGAGTAGCGCACCTCGACGCGGCCCTGGCGCTCGTCGGAGACGACTGCCCTCGGCGCCATCGAAGACCACGACGAACTTCGCGTCCCCCGAGCCCACCGCCCACGACAGCAGGTTCACGAGCTTCTCGCGGGCCTGGCGCAGGGTGCGCTCCGCCCCCGGCCGCAACGCCGCCGAGCGGTGAATGAGGTTGTAGCCGTCCACGATGATGAGGCGGTCGCCCATGGCGCGCTCCGGGAAGAGGGCAATCGGAGGATCGCAGCCCCGGACTATAGCGCAGAGCAGAGGCGCCCGGACAGGCGCGGCGTGACTACGCGGCCGTCTCCCGGCCGGCGAACGAGCGCCGCACCCGGGGCCGCGCGACGACCCGGTGCGCCTTCCCCGGGTCGCGCGCGGTCCCGGCCGGTCCGCCGCTACTCGCCGCCCGACGCCGTGTGCCGGATGGTCCCGTTGTCACCCACCACCCAACCCCGCAGCGCGTCCACGAAGAACACTCCGCGCAGCCGGAACTGGCTGTTCGCGACCTGGGGGATCCAGGTCGCGCCATCATCCGGACTGTGCAGCACGAATCCGGCGGTGCCATTCCAGCCGACGGCGTAGCTCGCCGATGCGCTCCCGGCGCACACGCCCTCGAGCTGATACAAGTTGCCCACGTTCGCCAGCGTCCACGCCACCGAGTCCGGCGTGGCCGAGGTGCCCGGCACGACGCCCTGTGCGCCCACGGCCACGGCGCGCTCGACACTGCGGCGCCACACGGCCTTGAGCGCCTCGCCCGTGATGGACGGCTGCACGATGAACCACGAGACGCCGCGATCGTGAGTGCCGACGATGATGCCGCCATCGCCCACGGCCCACCCGTCCTTCGTCCCGGCGAACATGACGCCGTTGAGCGTCACGCCGCCGCGGTTGACCTTGTTCCACGTCGCCCCGCGGTCGTAGGTGGCCATGAGCAGGCCGTTCCCGCCGACCACCCAGCCGGTGTCGCGCGTGGCAAAGTAGACGTCCATCAGGTTCTCGCCGCGTGGCCGGGCTGGTGAGGCGGGTCCAGGTCGAGCCGGCATTCAGCGTGTGGAGCACGGTGCCGCTGTGCGCCCACGGCCCAGCCCTCCTCCGCGCTCGTGAACCAGACGCCGCGCAACGTGAAGGTGGTCGGCGTGCGGCGCGTCCAGGTAGCGCCCGCGTCGGGGGTCGTGAGCACGACGCCACCGGAGCCCACGGCCCAGCCGAGGCGGCCGGCTCCGTCGAAGAAGACGTCGTACAGGTCCTCGATGGCATTGCCCGTCTGGACGACCCAGCCCGTGGACCCGGGGTAGACCGCCAGGTACGCGGTGTCGGCCTGGCCGCCACCCGCGACGACGAGCAGGGCGGTGCCTTCGCCAAGGGCGCGTCACGAGGCCGGTGGCGGTGACGGTGAACACGCTCCCGATCGCTCGAGGTCCAGCTGAGCGGGCCCGTGTAGGGGTCGCCAGCCGTGTCCACGGCCGTGGCCGTGAACTGGCGCGTCTCGCCCACGACGAGCGTGTCGACGTGCACGGACAGCGTCACGGACGAGAGTGGCGGGACGACGATGGGGGCGACCAGGGTCGTGGTCTTCCCGCAGCCCGCCAGGAGAACCAGCAGGCCGAAGAGGGGCATCAGGCGCTTGAGGGTCGGGTTCATGGTCTCACCGCGGGTTCGGGAGACACGAGGCGAACGGACGGGCCGCCGCCGGGACCTACCTTCGGGTTGCAATTTCAGGGCCGGACACCTCCGTTGCAGGCGCGGGAGTTAGCGTCCCGCCACGATGCAGGATGCGCGCGGGCCGCATCGTTTCTGCGCAGTCCAGCGCGCGCTGGTCTGCCTCGCCCGGCCGCGGACCCCGGCCTTGAGCCGCGGGCCGGGTTCTTCTAGGCTACTCCATCCGCACCGCACTTTCCCCTCCCTATCGGGACGCAGCCCGCCCTGGAGACTCCTGATGCTCGAAGTCCGCGACATCGTCAAGACCTTCGATGGCCGGGCGGTCGTGAACCACGTGTCGTTCGAGGTCCGGCCGGGCGAGATCTTCGCCCTGCTGGGACCCAACGGCGCCGGCAAGACGACGCTCATCCGCATGATCACCGACATCCTCAAGCCCGACTCGGGCGAGATCGTCCTCGACGGCAGCCGCGTCGGCGGCGATTCGCGGCGGCAGATCGCCTACCTGCCCGAGGAGCGCGGCCTGTACCGGCGCGTCTCGCCGATCGACGTGCTGGTCTACTACGGGGAACTCAAGGGCCTCTCCGCGCATGCGGCACGCTCCGCCGGGCTCGCCCTGCTCGAGCGGATGGAGCTCGCAGCGTGGGCCACGAAGCAGGTGCAGACGCTGTCGAAGGGCATGCAGCAGAAGGTGCAGTTCTGCACGGCGCTCATCGGCGAACCCCGCCTCCTGATCCTGGACGAGCCCTTCACCGGCCTCGACCCGCTCAACACGCAACTCTTCGAGGAGATCCTCGCCGAGCGCCGCGCCGCGGGCAGCACGGTGCTGCTCTCGACCCACCAGATGAACAAGGTCGAGGAGTTGTGCGACCGCGCGCTGATGATCAACCGCGGGCACATGGTGCTGTACGGGTCGGTGCGCGAATTCCGCCGCCAGTACGCGGATCACGCCGTGATGGTGCGCTGCGACCGGCGCCCGGACACCGTGACCGGCGTCCACCGCATCGAGCCCGTGGATGGTGAATGGAAGCTCATGCTCGAGCCTTCCGTCAGCCCGCCAGTCGGTGCTGCGGGATCTGGTGGCTTCCGGGCTGGGGATCGAGTCGTTCTCGATCGCGAACCTGCCGCTCGAGGACGTCTTCGTACGGGTCGTCCGCGAGGGCCTCGGTCTCGACCACGGCCAGAGCGGGCCCACCGGGCCGGAGCCGGCCACGAAGGGCGGTGCGCGATGACGCTCTCCTGGAGACGCGCCCTGATCGTGGCGCGGCGCGAGTACCTGACCGCGGTGAGACGGAAGGCGTTCCTCTTCACGCTCATCGCGGTGCCACTGTACTTCGGCGGAGTCATGGCCCTGGCCACGCGCGGCCAGACGTCGACCCGGCGTGATTCCCTGCGTTCCTTCACCCGGCTGGGCGTCGTGGACTCCTCGGGGCTCTACGCCGGCCGCCACGCGCACCCTCACCACCAGCATGGCCGTGGACCCGACCGGCGACCCCGCGGAGCGCGAGACCTATCGCACCGACGTGGTGTTCTACGCGGACCAGCAGAGCCTCGAGCGGGCGCTGCGCTCCGGCGAGGTCCCGCAGGCCCTCGTCATCTCCGCGGACTACCTGGCCTCCGGCGCACTGCGCCGCTACTCGCGCGTGGACGGCATCTTCACCTCGAACTCGGCCCAGCGCTCGATCGAGCGTTGGCTCGCACGCAACCTCCTGGCCGGACGGGCCGACTCGCTGCGCGTCGAGCGCGCCACGCATCCGTCCCTCTCGATGAGCCGACGACTACACCCTCAGCAAGGCGGGCAAATTCGAGAGCAAGAACGACCGGCGCGAGATGCTGGAGTTCATGGTCCCGTTCATGTTCTCGATCCTGCTGGGCATGTGCATCATCACCGGCGGCCAGTACCTGCTGCAGGGCGTGAGCGAGGAGAAGGAGTCGCGCATCCTCGAGTCGCTGCTCTGCGCGCTCTCCCCGGAGGACCTGCTGGCCGGGAAGCTGCTGGGCCTGGGCGCCACCGGGCTCACGCTCGTGGGCGTGTGGATGGGCGCGGGCGTGGCCCTGGGCGGACCGATGATGGCGCTGGCGGACGTGCAGCTGCCGCCCGCGCTGCTCGCGCTCGCGGTCGTGTACTTCCTGCTCGGGTACCTGTTCTACGCCGGCCTGATGACCGGGATCGGAGCGGTCACGAACAACATGCGCGAGGCGCAGCAGTTCGCGATGATGTTCACGTTCGCGAACTTCGTGCCCTTCATCCTGCTGACCACCCTCCTGTCGAAGCCGGACGGGCCCCTGGCCGTCGGCCTCTCGCTGTTCCCGCCCGACCGCGTCCACCACCATGATGCTGCGGCTGGGCACCGCGTCGGCCAACGTCCCGGCCTGGCAGATCGCCACGTCGCTCGCGTTGCTCGCGCTCGCGGGCTGGCTGGTGCTGCGCGGCGCCGCGCGGGTGTTCCGCATCGGGCTGCTGATGACCGGCAAGACGCCGAACCTGCCCGAGATCTGGCGCTGGGCTCGCGCCGGCAAGTGAGCGGCGGCAGCGCTGCCGCTGCGGCAGGTGGCCGGGAGACGCGGGGCGGCGGACCAGCAGGCTGGAGCCTGGCCGCGGGACACCGCCCCGGTCCGTCCCGGCCCTCGATCGCTTCCCCTTTTCAATGGGACTTTCGTAGCCCCGTCATGGCATTTCGGAAGGGCACGGGGGGTGGGAGCACGCAATTCGCGAAGGCCACTTTGTCCTTGGCGACACCGCCCCATCGTTGAGACAATTAGATAGGTGTCCTTGGGACCCGGGTGTCCCCTGGCTCACCTCTTGCGTTTGGCAGACGCGGGAGGCTGGACTCGGGTCCGGTCTTTCAAGGCAAGTTCACGAGCCGCCACGGGCAGGTAAGCCGGGTCCGCAAGACCCCCTGCCACGCGACGGGGTGGGAGTCGAGGCGTACGGCGATCAAGCGCTGTCGCCCCCGCTTCCCTCATGAACGACGCGGGCGGCTGCCTGCCCGCGAGCAAACGGGATCGCCCGGGTGTCCCCCGGGCGTTTTCGTTGGGGAGGCGCCCTTCCGGGTGTGGCGGCGCGGTCGCCGCCGCCCCGCGCGTCCCCGCGCGCAGGCTCCGCGCGATGTGTCCGTCAGGGGCGGCGCGTGAAGCGCTGCAGGACCCCCGTCAGGCACGCCATCGCGTCGGCGGGCATGGGCGCCCGCCCCGCGCCGACGGTGCAGGGCCCCGCCACGGCGTTGAGCAGGACCAGCGGCAGGCGATCGCCGGTGCGCAGCGGCGCCCGCACCCACGGGAGCACGGCCCGCACCGCGGCCTCGGCCACCGAGGCCACGCGCGGCCGGTCCTCGGGGACGCAGACGAAGCGCGCTCCGTCCCAGCCCAGCACGGCGGCCACGCAGCTCTCGTAGATCTCGTCCCCGTCGGACGAGGTCAGCAGCGTGGCCACGCCCGGGAGGCGGACGGTGTCGTACGCGTTCGGCGGGCCCGGCTTGGGGAACGCGCCTCGATGCGCCGCGAACGGGGAGACCCGCCGGCGAACCGGCATCCCCGCGACCAGGCGTGAGCCCGCCAGGCGCCTGGTCCGCAGCTCGCCGTCCGTCGCCGCGACGCCGTAGATCCCCGGCGTGGCCACCCGGGCGAAGCGCCGGAATCCGGCCTGGACCTCCGGACCCTCGGGCGCAAGCCGCTCCGCATGGAAGTCGTGGAGCACCACGCCCGCATCGGTCACCCGCAGCGTCGTGTACCTCAACGCAGCGCCCCCAGCTTCACGTGCAATTCCTCGAGCTCGAGGCCCGGGTCCGAATCGTGGACGATGCCGCCACCGACGCCGTAGACCCAGCCCACGGCGTCGCGGGTGGCGGTGCGGATGAGCAGGCTCATGGTCGTGCGCCCGCCAGCGTCGAAGCCGAGGGCGCCACAGTACGCGCCCCGCGGCGAGCGCTCGAGCCGGTCGATCATGGCCCCGGCCGCCCGCTTGGGCGCGCCCGTGACGGAGCCGCCCGGGTGCAGCGCGGCGAGCGCATCGAGCGCAGTCAGGCCGGGCAGCAGCTCGCCTTCGACGTCACTCACCGTCTGCGTCGCATAGGGCAGCGGGACGAAGCGGCGCTCGGCGCGCACCGCGACGCTCCGCGGCCGGCACAGCGGCGTGAGGTCGTGGCGCACGAGATCCGTGATCATGGCCAGCTCGGCGCGATCCTTCTCGCTCGCCGCGAGCGCTGCGGCATCGTGGGGGCCCACGGTGCCCTTCATCGGCTCCGAGCGGATCCTCCCGCCATCGATCTCGAAGAGCAGTTCCGGGGAAGCCGAGACGAACTCCACGCCGCCGGGCAGACGGACCCACGCGGCGAAGCGAGGCAGGCCGCGCGCCGCCATCCGGGCGAGCAGCGAGGCTCCGGCCACCGGCGCGAGGCGCGCGCGCACCGTGAGACATACCTGGTAGACATCGCCCGCGGCGATGGCCTCCCGGATCTCCTCCACGGCTTCGGCGTACCCGGCGACATCGAGCCGCGGTTCGAGGACGGCCGCAGGAGGCAGTTCGAGCGCGGCCACGGGCTGGACCTCCCCGTCCAGGAGCAGGGCGTCGCGGCCATGGGTCTCGTACGGGGCGAAGAGGAGCCGCGGGGCGCGCGACGTCGGACGAAGACCCGTGAGCAGCAGGGCCTCGCCCCCACCGAAGCCCGGCCCCAGAAAGGCGAACGCCGGCAGGCTCTCGAGGTCGACGAGCCTCATGCGAGCCCCCGGAAGAAGGCCTCGATCATCTCCGCCCCTCGGGGCGTCGCGAACGAGTCGGGATGGAACTGCAGACCGGCCAGGGAGAGCTCCACGTGCTCCACGGCCATGACGACGCCGTCCTCGCTGGTCGCGACCACGCGGAGCGGGGCCGCGACGTCGGCGAGCGCCAGGGAGTGGTAGCGCATCACCGTCTGGGGGCCGGCGAACGCGGCGAAGAGACGCGCGCCCGTGAAGGATGCGACCGAGCGTTTCCCGTGGCGGGGCGGCGTGCGCACGAGTCGCGCCCCGAAGGCCAGCCCGATGGCCTGATGTCCGAGGCAGATGCCGAGCGTGGGGAGCCGCCGCGCCGCCGCCGCGCGGACCACGCCGACCAGGCCGGTGCGTTCCGGGTCCGTCGGCCCCGGGCCGATGACGAGCACGTCCGCGCCCGCAAGCCGGTCCGGGTGCGCCGCGACCTCGCGCCCGGGGACGACCACCACCTCGTCCCGCGCGCACGGCAGCCGGTCGATCACGTTCCACGAGAACGAATCCTCGTTTTCCAGGAAGAGCACACGCATGGGACAGAAGGGAAGCGCAAGACGGGGCCACGCACAAGCCCGCGGCCGGGCCTCCCGGGCCAGGCCCGGTCCGCCCCGCGCTTGCGCCCTCGCGCCCGACCCCGCACAATCGCGGTGCGATGCGCTCCCTGCGACTCGGCCTGGCCCAGTTCAACCCGACGGTCGGCGACCTCGACGGCAACTTCGAGCGGATCGTCGCCGCGATCGGGCGCGCCCGCGCCCTGGGCGTGGAGGTTCTGGCCTTTCCCGAGCTGGCGATCACCGGCTACCCGCCCGAGGACCTGCTGCTCAATCCCTCGTTCGTCGAACGGGCCGTGCAACGCACGCGCGACCTCGTCCCCCATTCGGCGGGCATGACCCTCGTCGTGGGCACCGTGGAGCGCGAGGCGGAGCAGTTCGACGCGGCCGCGGTGCTGCACGACGGCCACTGGGCCGGTGTCTACCACAAGCACCATCTGCCCAACTACGGCGTCTTCGACGAGAAGCGCTACTTCGCCCCGGGCCGCGGGAACATGGTGTTCGTGCGCGACGGCGTGACGCTCGGCGTGAGCATCTGCGAGGACATCTGGTTCCCGGGTGGGCCGATCGAGGAGCAGGCGGGGCGCGGCGGCGCCGAGGTCCTGCTCAACCTGTCGGCTTCGCCCTACCATGCGGGCAAGGCCGGCGCGCGCCAACGCATGCTGTGCGCCCGCGCCACCGACCACCGCGCGATCGTCGCCTACGTGAACCTGGTGGGCGGGCAGGACGAGGTGCTCCACGACGGCGCGAGCCTGATCCTCGGGCCCCGGGGCGAGGTGCTGGCCGAGGGCGCGATGTTCGAGGAGGACCTGATCGTCGCCGACCTCGATCTGGACGTTGTCTCCGACGCCCGGCGGAGCGCTCCGCCGACGCCCGGGGAACGGGCGGCGCGGGGCGCCGAGGAGCTGCCGCGCGTCCCGCTGGCCGCCCCGGCCGCGGCCGCGAAGCCCGCATTGCCGGCGCGCCCGGCCCCGGCCGCGCGTGATCTCGAGGCCGAGGTGTACGACGCGCTGGTCCTCGCCACGCGCGACTACGTGCGCAAGAACGGCTTCGACACGGCGGTGCTCGGGCTCTCCGGGGGCATCGATTCGGCGCTCTGCGCCTGCATCGCCGCCGACGCGCTCGGCCCGCAACAGGTCGTGGGCGTGAGCATGCCGGGCCCCTACAGCGCGGGCTTCTCCCGTGAGGACGCCGAGGCGCTGTGCCGGGCGCTCGGCCTGCGCTTCTACGTGATCCCGATCGTGGACGTGTTCGAGTCCTACGGCCGCGCGCTGGCGCCGGCCTTCGCGGGCCGCGCGAGCGACACCACCGAGGAGAACCTGCAGGCGCGCATCCGCGGCAACTACCTGATGGCGCTGTCGAACAAGTACGGCTGGCTCGTGCTCACGACCGGCAACAAGAGCGAGACCTCGGTGGGCTACAGCACGCTGTACGGCGACACGGCGGGCGGCTTCGCGGTGCTGAAGGACGTCTACAAGACCATGGTCTACCGGCTCGCGCGGCACCGCAACGGGCGTTCGGCCGTGATCCCCGAGCGCACGTTCACGCGCCCGCCCACGGCCGAGCTCAGGCCCGATCAGACCGACCAGGACACGCTCCCGCCCTACGAGGCGCTCGACGCGATCCTCGAGGCCTACGTCGAGGAGGACTGCTCGGTGGCCGAGATGGTGGCCGCGGGCCACGACGAGGCGAGGGTGCGCCGAGTGATGCGCCTGGTGGACGCGGCCGAGTACAAGCGCCGCCAGAGCCCGCCGGGCGTGAAGATCACGCCGCGCGCCTTCGGCCGCGACCGGCGGCTCCCGATCACGAACCGCTGGCGGGGTTAGCGCGACTCGCGTTCGGGGGTCGGAGCGGCCCGGGCACGCCCTCCCGCACTCCACCGCGCGCGAGAGCCTGTCCCCGGACAAGCGAAACGCCGGACGGGTCGTCCCGTCCGGCGTCCGGCCTCCTGCGGGCTACTTCCCCGCGTCGATCACCGCCACCAGGACGCCGTGATCGATGCGGAACGAATAGTCCCCGCTCGCGCCCAGGGCGTAGAGCGTGAAGACGCCGTCGCCCTTGATCTCGGTGAGCAGCGCGGTCTTGCCGCTCTGGAACAGCGCGGCCGACTGGTCCCACGTGATCCTCGTCGTCGCGCCGACGGCCAGCCGGAGAGGGCCCCACACCTTCACCGCGCCGGGCTCGGTGATGACGCTGGCCGCGTCACCGAGGTCCGTGAGGGCCGGGGTCATCCAGAGCTCGACGCTCACCGGCGCGTCGCCGAGGTTGGTGAACTCGCCGAGGATGGCGACGTCGGACAGACCCTTCAGGTCCGACTTGTGGTCGTTGTAGGTGCCCACCGTGTTCAGGTCCACGGCGGCGCGCTGAACGTCCGCCGGGCTCGCGATCGTGACCGGATCCGGCAGATCGTAGGAGACGATGAACTGGCCGGAGACCAGGATGCAGCCGGCGGCGAGCAGCACCGCCAGCACGAGGGTCGGGATGGTCCAGCGAAGGTTTCTCATGGCAGTCCCCCCTTACGGCAGGCTCAGGAAGTGGTACGAAACGCCGGCCGTCACGTTGGCGAACTTCCGCGAGGTCTCGCCCAGCGTGATCATGTTCAGCTCCCCGCGCACGTCCACGTCCAACTTGGGGATGGCCGAGAGGCCGAGGCCAAGGCCGAAGTTGTAGCCGACCTTGGTCAGGTCCCCCGTCCCTTCGCGCGTCAGCTTGTGGGAGCCGATGCCGACGAACGGGTAGAAGCGCACGGGCCCCCCCGTCGAGAGCATGGCGTTCACGCCGTAGGCCGTGATCTTGCCGCCGTCGCGCGTGTACGGGAGCGTGCCGAACGTCTCTTCCGCGTCGCCCAGGGAGGCCGTGGCCCAGTAGGGCTCGACCTTGAGCAGGGGCAGCAGGCTCACCGGCAGGCGCAGCCCGTAGAGCGTGCCCTGCGTCGAGTCGTCCTGCAGGATGGGGATGCTCACGCCTCCGAACACGCCGCCGCCGACGCTCACGCCGATGGCGCTCGCGGCGCCCGCGCCGAGGACGAGCGCGAGCAGCACGCCGGGTAGGATCCTCTTCATGTGCCGTTCCCTCCTTTGGGTCATCGTCCCGGGACGAGTCCCAGGATGGCTCATTGTGCCACGCGCACAGCCACCACGCGAGCGGAGGCGTGGCGCGTGAGACGGCCTGCGATGTGCTCCAGCATGGTCGAGAGGTGACCATCGGCCCGTTCCACCGGGCAGAACACCACGACCAGCAGTCGCGTGGTGGTCGCGGTGACCGATGTGCGCTCCGAGTCCGACGTCGGTGCCCCGAAAGGGCCCTCGTCGTCGGCCAGCAGCAGCCGCCCGGCCAGGTTCACCCGTTGCTTGCGGATCCCCGGGTAGCCTTCCCCTTCGCGGCCGGCCCGCGCATGCACCGCGCCCTTCACGTGCTCGCGGTCGTACAGACCGAGGGGCAGCTGGTGCTCGAGCGAGCACAGGTTGCAGATGTCCACCGCGAGGTTGACCCGGGGCAGGCCCTTGCCCTGCACCACCCGGCGCAGCAGCGCCTCGCTGCTCGGGCGGGTCTTGGTGGGGTCCACGCCGAGCCGGTGGAACAGCGCGCGGGCCTCGGCGACGCCGGGAATGCCGACCGGCGGCTGGCCGGCGTGCTCACCCTCGAGGCGGGCGCAGACCTGCGCGCACTCCTCGTCGAACTCGCGCGGCACCGGTTCCATCCGAACGTTCTCGGCCTCGAGCAGACCCAGGGCGAGCGCGCCGCGGAGCGAGGCTTCGACCGTGAGGCCCAGTTCCGGTGCGTGCGCCTCCATCCCCATCGCGGTCACTCCGGTGACGGGTCCCGGCGGCCCGGGCTGCCCTCGAAACGGCACATGCGCGCCGGGGCACGCGGCGCGGACGGCGATCGCGTGCCCCGGCGGGCTTCTGTCGAGCTTCTGCTGACTACCGAGTGGGCGGCGGGAAATCCCTTTCCGACCCAACAGTCGGGACGACGATGTCGTCCGTCGCTGCGGCCAAACGTCATTGTCTTCGCCGCCCACACGAAATCACGACATCGAGTGGGCGCCGCTTCGCTGGGCGCGCCCATCGCGGCGGAAATGCGATGGGCAGCAAACTCGCAAGCAACATAGCGTGAATGGCCGCAGGTGCCAAGCGGGAATTCACGGGCGCGGATGGCATGGCGCGTGGCGCAACGACCGTGCCGAAGGCGTGCGGCCCGGGTCGTCCGCCGGAATGAACCTGCCCGGCACGGCCGGGGCCGGACCGCGACGTTACGTCCCGCTCTGGGGGAGCCTGCGCTCGACCGAGACGACGCGCCAGCGTCGGCGCTCGGCCCCCTCACCCAACTCCACCTCGTCGCCGATCGAGCGGCCCGTGAGCGCGCGGCCCACCGGGGCCTGGAACGAGATCACGCTCTCGCCGTGATGGTGCTCGTCCTCGCCCAGGATCCAGTAGTGGCGCAATTCCTGGTCGCCGCCCTCGAGCACGACCTCCGTGCCGAGCCCCACGACGCCATCGCGGTACTCGGCGTCGTCCACGAAACGAGCCCGCGCAAGGCGCAACTGGAGCGATGCGACCAGCTGGCTGACGTTGGCCTGCTTGAGCTTCGCCGAGTGGTACTCCGCGTTCTCGCTCAGGTCCCCCAGCTCGCGGGCCTTCTGGATCGCCGCCGGGATGGTGGTCCGCAGCTCGCGCTCGAGACGCCCGAGCTCCTTCTGGAGACGCTCCCAGGTCGCGTGAGTCATGACCGGCAGTTGTGCACCCTCGACCTGCTGGCCCACGCCCTCGAAGAGCCGGTCCGTGCGTTTCTGCCGCTCGTCGCGGATCACCGCGACCTCCTCGGCGAGCCCAAGCCGGTCGAGCGCGTCGAGCGCCGGGAACAGGTAGCGGTCGCTCGAGCGCCACGCCCGGAACAGGATGCGCACTTTGAGCTGCACCTCCCCCGGACAGGGCCGGGCCTGCAGCAGGCGCTCGAACGCCCCGCCCGCCTCGAGCCAGCGCTGCACCTTCTCGGCGACCGAGCGCTTCGGCCGGTCCTCGAGGAGCGCCAGCGCCGACCACAGCACGAGCCAGCCATCGGGCGGGGCAGGGGAAGCCTCCAGCTCGTCCTCGATCGAACGCAGGGCCGCGCCGGGATAGCGCGCGGCGTGCAGCAGGAGCGTGCGCCGGAGATTCGTGCGCCCGTCATCATCGAGCAGCGCGCGTCGCCGCTCGGCCTCCTCGCGCACGGCCGAGAAGCGTGAGTCGAGCGCGGAGAGGATCGCGTCGGACTCCACCTCGGGCCCGCGTGACACGGCGAGCAGCGCCAGCTGCTCCGTCTCGCCCGAGAGGTCGGCGACCGCCAGGCCCTGCTCCCAGAGTTGCTCGAGCACCGCGGTCCACTCCGCGGCGCGCCCGGGGAACCAGCGCGCGAAATAGAGCCCCGCCCGCGCGCGGTCCACGCGCTCGCCCTCCTCGTCGAGCATGGTGCGTTCGACGAACTTCCCGAAGCGCTGCGTCAGCGCCGGCTCGGCGGCCGGGTGCTGCGAGAGGAACTTGCGCAGCGTCGCCAGGTTCGCGCGCGCGGGCTTGCCGACCGCGAGGCCCGGCAACGGCGCGTCCCCCATCGCCCCCCCGGGGACCGGGGCGACCTCGCCCTCGGCCCGCAGGCGGTAGAATTGCTCGAAGGCTCGCCCGGTGTCGATGCGGGGGTGCCCCGGGGCGCCCGCGCGCGCCTGCCGCCAGAACGGGCTCCACTCCTTGAGCGGCACCAGGTCCGTGCCCACCAGGAAGACCTTGAGCCGCTGCGCATCGCCAGCGCCGCCGATCGCCTTGAGCGCGCGCGCCAGCACCTCGGCGGGCTCTTCGACGCGCAGGCGCTTCACCTCGGCCGGCCGCGTGAGCTGCAGCAGCCGCAGGTCGTCCTCCTCCATCGGCAGGAGCGACCGTTTCGCCGCGCTGTACGGCATGCGGTGGCTCTTCGAGCGCGCGAAATCGAGCACCACCACCTCGCCGTCGTCCGCGGTCACCCGGCCGGCCTGGAAGGTCCCGTGCCAGACCGCGCGGCCCGGCGGCAGCGCGGCGATGCGGTCGAAGCGCTCGAGCGCCTCGAGCAGCGGGCGCGTCCGCTCGGCCACGCCCGACGTCTCGATCACCACTGCCATGTCGGGCAGCGCCACGCCCGGGCCCTGGCGCAGGGCCTCGACCAGCGCGGCGCGGAAGCGCTCACCGCCCGGGCCACCCTCCTTCTCCAGCGCGGGCCCGACCACGGCGCGCAACGCCGCTTCGCATTCGCCCGCGCGGCCCGCGCGCGCCACCTCGGGCAGGGCGATGCGCACGAGCTGGTCGCAGGATTCGATCTCGCCGCGCTCCGCCGGCGCGGGCAGCGCCTGGACCAGGGCCACGAGCCCGTCCACGGCACCGTGCTCGACGAATTCGAGTGCGGCTTCCTCGAGCCCGACGAAGCGATTCTCGGCCGCGAATGCAGGGATCATCTCGGCCAGCAGCTGCCGGCGCAGGTCGCCCTCGCCCGCTTCGCCCAGACGCTGCGCGAGCAGCAGGCCGAGGTCGAGGTCGTCCGTGAGGATGCGGAAGGCGCGCTCGATCGCCTCGAGCCGCTCGGGATCGCGCGCAAGACCCTCGTGCGCGCGCACCAGCAACCGCGCACCGGCGTGCGTCTCCTCGAGCGCCAGGCTCCGCTCGGCCACCGCAGCCAGGGGCTCCCACTGACTCCCGGCCACCAACCGCTCCCCGAGGGAGAGCAGCGTCTGTAGTGCGCGCTCGGTCTCGCCGTTCAGGGCGCAGGCCAGGCCGAGGAGATACTCCACGCCCGGGGTGCAGCCGGACTGCCGCTGGCGGCTCGCGCACTCGTCGCGCACCATCGTCAGGGTGCGCTCCGCCAGCGCCTCGGCTGCGAAGGTCTCGAGGCGCTCGCGTGTCGCGGGCGTGAGTTCGGCGGCCTCTTCGCCGCGCAGGACGGAAGAGAGGAAGATTCGAAGGGTCATGGGCGTCCTGGGAGAGGTGTCCGGATGGCCGAAAGGGCACCCATCTTTGCTCAGGCGGGACCGCGAGGCAAGGAGGGCGCGGGACGAGGCCCTTGTGCCTCTCCACACCGCACCCTAGACTGCTGCCCCATGAGGATCTACACCCGCACCGGCGACGATGGCACGACCGGACGGCCGGGCCCCGGCCGGGTCTTCAAGGACGCAGCGCGCGTGGAGGCCTGCGGCAGCGTGGACGAGTTGAACGCCGTGCTGGGCGTGGTCCGCGCCCTTGACCTGGACAACTGGCTGGCCGCCGAGCTCGCCACGATCCAGTCCAGGCTCTTCCACGTCGGGGCCGAGCTGGCCGCCGGCACGCCGGACCTCCCGGTGAAGCCGCAGCGCATCTGCGACGAGGACGTGGCCGCGCTCGAGCGCTGGATCGACCGGCTCGACGCCGAGCTGGAGCCGCTCACGAGCTTCGTGCTGCCGGGCGGCTCCGCGCTCGGGGCCGAGTTGCACGTCGCGCGCGCGGTCTGCCGCCGGGCCGAGCGTCGGACCGTGGCGCTGCTCCGGGCCGAGCCGGTCGAGCCCCGCCTGGTGTGCTACCTGAACCGCCTCGGGGATCTGCTCTTCGTCATGGCGCGCTGGTGCAACCGGCGCGCCGGCGTCCCCGAGACGGAGTGGCATCCCCGGCGGCCCTGACCCCGCCGGATCGCCCCCGGAACGGCGCCGATCCGCGGACGCCGGGGCCTCTGGACAAGCGGCGGCCCTGCGAGGATAATGCTGCTGCACACCCTCCGAGGAGGATTCATGCAGCGGGTGCCCGACTTCACGTCGCATCCGGCCGTCGCTCCCCTCGTGAGTGGCTCCCCGCCCTGATCCTCGCGCTCCTGCCGTCTTCCTCTGCGAGCGCGGACGTGGTGATCAAGGGAGAACCGAGGGCCTGGGTGGCCCCGGCAACAGGACCACCCGTCGCGCGCTGATCGCGCGCGGGCCGCCCCCGGGGGGGGCTTGACGGGTTCTTGGCGCGCAAGGCCACGCGCGCGGCGCAGAAGAAGGCTGAAGACAAGGTCGAGAAGAAGACCGAGGAGATGTCGTCCCCGGGCCCGGCGGCAGGCGGCCCCCTGATGAAGGTGGTCACCGAGGTGATCCGTATCACCACCTCGCCCGTCCCGGCCAGCTACAGGTTGCAGAAGAAGGCGTGAGGGTCGGCGGGTAGAGGCCCGCGGGCGCGGTGGAGTCCGTTCCGCGTCCGCGTGGGTTTCCCCGCGCGGCTCCGCAGTGAACACCCCACGTCCGCTCGCTGGCGCCCCCACAGTCGGCTCATCCGGCGCCGGGACGAGGGACCCGCAGAAGGAACGTCCATGAGATCACGTCGCCGCCGGCCACGAGGACCACGCCCGCCCCAGCAACCAGGGTCGGTCGCAGGTGACCCAGGTCTCCCCCAGGCCGGCGCGGAGGGTGCTCCGCCCTCCGGTTCTGGCGGACAGCCGGGACCCGGCGGTCGCGGCCGCCGCAGCAGGCGCGGCGGAGGCCGCCCACTCAGCAACGCCTCCCCCCAGCCCTACGGGAGCCCCCAGGGCGGCCCACGCCCGCAGGGCCCACGCCAGCGTCGCCGCGGCCGCAGCGGTGGCGGCGGCGGCGGAAGCAACCAGCCGGCCAAACGGCGCGGCCTCGAGTTGCTCCGCGACCTGCAGCAGGCCGGCGCGGCGCTTGACCCGACCGAACGGTTCGTCCTCGAGTTGTTGCCCGGCGAGGGGAATCCGCCCTACGGCGACCGCACCACGGGACGCTGCATCGACATCCTCGCTCCGCTCGGCCGCGGCCAGCGCTGCCTGATCGTCTCACCACCCAAGGCCGGCAAGACCCGCATCCTGCAGAGCATCGCCGCTTCGATCGCGCACAACCATCCCGAAGTGGCGATCTATGCACTGCTCGTGGACGAACGCCCCGAGGAGGTCACCGACTTCCGGCGCAACACGCCCGCGAACGTCATCGCCGCCTCGAGCGACATGACCATCCAGGAGCACATCGAGACCGCCGAGCGCGCCATGGAGACCGTGGCAAGCCAGGTGCTCGAGGGCAAGGACGTGGTGCTGCTGCTCGATTCCATCACCCGCCTGTCGCGCGCCTACAACAACGCCTCCGAGGGCTCGGGTCGCACGATGTCCGGCGGGCTCGACGCCACCACCATGCAGGCGCCGCGCATGATCTTCGGCGCCGCCCGCAAGATCGAGGGCAGCGGCTCGCTGACCATCGCGGGCACCGCGCTGATCGACACCGGCTCGCGCATGGACCAGGTCATCTTCGAGGAGTTCAAGGGCACCGGGAACAGCGAGATCTACCTGTCGCGCGAACTGGCCGAGCGCCGCATCTACCCGGCCATCGACGTCGCCAAGAGCGGCACGCGCAAGGAGGAGAAGCTCTACCCGGCCGAGATCGTCCCGCGGCTCCACATGCTGCGGCGGGGGCTCGCCGGCCTGCACTCGCAGGAGGCGATGACCAAGCTGCTCGAGCTGATGAACCGCTGCAAGACGAACGCGGAGATCTTCGAGCTGCTGGCGCGGGCGTAGCCGCCGGGCGCCCGCGGGGCGCGCAACCCGGTGCGCTGAATCCCGAGTCCGGGCCCGGCGCGAGCACGGACTCGAGGCCCGAAGGCCGGGAGCGAGCCCTCGTCCAGCGGGGCCTCGCACGCGGGTGTTTGCCCTGGCTATCCACCCCTCAGCCCGCTTGGACCGTCGCCATTTTCAAGTCCTTGACCCGCATGGCGTCGCGAAGGTGTACCTTCGCTTCGGGACGGAATCCTCCGCGAATCCTTTTCGGGGAGGCACCATCAGAAGAGCAGGTTTGGGAGACGGTGTTCGAAGACCCTTGGGTGCGGCCCCCGAGACTTTGGATGCCTCTCCCATTTTCTCCACCCCGCTTGCCTCACGGTGAGCGGGGTGCATTCTTCTGTGCCATCGCGCGCACCGGCGCAGGCGCGGCCCCCGGGATGATCCGGGGTGGTGGCGGCGATGCGGTGGCCGCGGCTACGCGCGCTCGACGAAGTCGCCCGTGCGCGTGTCGATCTTCACGCGGTCGCCCACTTCGATGTAGGGCGGCACCTTGATCTCGAGCCCGGTCTCGAGGACGGCGGGCTTCGCGGTGTTCTGCACCGCCGCGCCCTTGATGTTGGGGGTCGTCTCCTTCACCTCGAGTTCGATGAACATCGGCACCTCGATGCCCACCACGCGGCCCTCGTAGTACAGGGCCTCGATCACCATGCCTTCGGTGAGGTAGCCGACGTTGCCCCCCAGCACGTCCGAGTGGAGCGACATCATCTCGTAGCTCTCGGTGTTCATGAAGTGGTAGTCGTCACCGGCGCGGTAGGAGTACTGGAGCTTGTGCTCCTCGAGCGGGGCACGGTCCACCTTGTCCTCGGAGCGGAACCGGTGCTCGGCGTTGCTGCCGGTCTCGATGTTCACGAGGCGGGTCTGCACCATGCCGCGCCAATTCCCGGGCGTGACGTGCAGCACGTTCGTCACGCGGTGCGGCCTGTTGTTGTGCATGATGACCATGCCCACCTTGAGCTGGGTCGCTGCAATCACTTCGGACTCCTTGAGGCTGGGATGGCGAGCAGGGGGACCACGGCCCCTCGAAGAGCCTCCCCTTGCGAAACGCGGAGCAATAGTGTGCCCGATGCCGGCCCGGGGGCGCAAACAACGCCCGGTCCCGGGTTGATTCGAGCGCCGGGGCCGGGATGGCGAGGGGCGCCGGCTCCGCGGCGGCCCCGGTTCACCAGGGGATGCGCCGATGGTCGCGGAAGAAGCCTCCATTCGGCCCGCGGGATGACAGCGTCGCCAGCCAGACGACGCCGCGAGCGGCATCCTCCGGGGAACGCGCGGCGGGCGAGCGGAGCGATGCCGGCCCCCCCATCCGCGTGCGCACCCAGCCTGGGTGCGCGGCGTTCACCTTGACGTCGCCACGCACCGCGGCGGCCAGCTTCACGGTGAGCGCGTTCAGGGCGGCCTTCGAGAGACTGTACGCTGCAGGGCCCTCGAGGCCGGCGCCGAAGGAGCCATAGTCGCTCGAGACGTTCACCACCCGCCCGTAACCCGCCGCGAGCATGGCGGGCACGAAGGCCCGGCAGGCCCAGAGCGCGCCCGCGAAGTTCGTCGCGAGCGCTTCGCGGAACGCCTCCGGCGGCGCCTCGAGCAGCGAGCCTTCCGGATAGACCGCCGCGTTGTTGACGAGCACGTCCACCCGGATGCCGGCCTGGCGCAACCGTTCCGCCAGCACCGCCGCCGCCCCCTCCTGGCGCACGTCGAGGATCGCGTCCAGGACATCGAGCCCCTCGACGCACAACGCGGTCGCGGCCGCACCGGCCGCGCCCCCGTCGCGCCCCGTGAGCACGACACGCAGTCCCCGGTGTCCGAGCTGGCGGCAGACCTCGAGACCGATACCGCGGTTGGCCCCGGTGACGAGCGCCGTGCGCGGGGAAGCGGGTCTTCGCTTCATGGACGAGACTCTACACGATGAAAGTCGCGCTTTCGCCCGAATTCGCACGAGCGGCCCGGACACTCGTCCGGGCCGCTCGCCTTGCTTCCGTTCGGTGAGGCCTAGAAGTCCTCGCCGCCGTATCCGCCGCCGCCGCCGCCCGGCATGGCAGGCGCCTTCTTCTTCTCGGGAATCTCGGAGACCAGGCACTCGGTGGTGAGCAGCAGGCTCGCCACGCTCGCGGCGTTCTGCAGCGCCGAGCGCGAGACCTTGGTCGGGTCGATGATGCCGGCCTTGAACATGTCGACGTAGCTTTCCTTGTCCACGTCGAAGCCCATGAACTTCTCTTCGCCCTTGTAGGCCCTTCACCTTCTCGACGATGATCGAGCCCTCGAGCCCGGCGTTCTCGCACAGCATGCGCAGCGGCTGCTCGAGCGCCCGCTTGACGATGCCCACGCCGACCTTCTCGTCGCCCTCGAGCTCCTTGGCGAGCCTCTCGAGCGCCGCCAGGCTGCGCAGGTAGGCCACGCCGCCGCCCGGCACGATGCCCTCTTCGCTCGCCGCGCGGGTCGCGTGCAGGGCGTCCTCGACGCGGGCCTTCTTCTCCTTCATCTCGGTCTCGGTCGCGGCGCCGACGCTGATCACCGCCACGCCGCCGGCGAGCTTCGCGAGCCGCTCCTGCAGCTTCTCGCTGTCGTAGTCGGAGGTCGTGTCCTCGATCTCCTTCTTGATCTGCCCGATGCGGCCCTGGATGTCGGCCTTCTTGCCCGCACCCTCGACGATGGTGGTCTTCTCCTTGTCCACGGTGATGTTCTTGGCCCGGCCCAGGTCCTCGACCTTGGCGTTCTCGAGCTTGATGCCGAGGTCCTCGGTGATGACCTTGCCGCCGGTGAGGATCGCGATGTCCTCCATCATGGCCTTGCGACGGTCGCCGAAGCCCGGGGCCTTCACCGCGCACACCGCCAGCGTGCCGCGCAGCTTGTTGACGACCAGCGTCGCGAGCGCCTCGCCCTCGACGTCCTCGGCCACGATCAGCAGGGGCTTGCCGCGCTGCGCGATCTTCTCGAGGATCGGCAGCAGGTCCTTCATGTTCGAGAGCTTCTTCTCGTAGAGCAGGATGAAGGCGTCGTCGAGCTTCGCCTCCATGTTCTCCTTCTCGGTCACGAAGTAGGGCGAGACGTAGCCCTTGTCGAACTGCATGCCCTCGACCAGGTCGTAGGTGGTCTCGATGGACTTGGCCTCTTCCACCGTGATCGTGCCGTCCTTGCCGACCTTGTCCATGCACTCGGCGATGATCTTGCCGATCGAATTGTCGCCGTTCGCCGAGATGGTGGCGACCTGCTCGATCTCGCTGTTCTCCTTGACGGTCCGGCTCAGCTTCTTGAGCTCTTCGACCACCGTCTCGACGGCCTTGTCGATGCCGCGCTTGATGGCCATCGGCGCCGCGCCGGCGGTGACGTTCTTGATGCCCTCGCGGAAGATCGCCTCGGTCAGCAGGGTCGCGGTCGTGGTGCCGTCGCCGGCCACGTCGGAGGTCTTCGAGGCAACCTCGCGCACCATCTGCGCGCCCATGTTGAGGAACGCATCCTCGAGCTCGATCTCCTTGGCGACCGTCACGCCGTCCTTGGTCACGGTCGGGGAGCCCCACTTCTTGTCCAGCACGACGTTCCGCCCGCGCGGTCCGAGGGTGACCTTGACCGCCTTGGCCAGGATCTCCACGCCCTCGAGGACCTTGGCGCGCGCCTGCTCGCTGAAGATCAATTGCTTCGCTGCCATGCTGCCTCCTTCGGATGAGAACGGGCTCCGCCCGGCCGCCGGGCCGGGGGCCCGCGGATGGTCTACTTCGCGGACGCCAGGATCCCGAGCACGTCGTCCTCGCGGAGGATCGTGTACTCGACGCCGTCGATCTTCACTTCCGTGCCGCTGTACTTGCCGATCAGCACGCGGTCGCCCTTCTTGACCTCCATGGCGAGCGCGCTTGCCGTCGTCGGTCATGCGGCCGGGGCCCACGGCGACGACCTCGCCCTCCTGCGGCTTCTCCTTGGCGGTGTCGGGGATGATGATGCCGCCCCGCACGGTCTCCTTCTCCTCGATGCGGCGGACCAGGATGCGGTCGGCGAGAGGCTGGATCTTCATGAGTTCCTCCTCGTGGATTCGGGTTGGTCCCACTGGGGCCACGCGGAAGTGGCTGCGCTCGGCCGGGCCTGTCTGCGACTGCGCGCGCCATCACTCCGCACTCGTCGTGCCGTCCACGCCCATGGTGCCGGGCGGCCACGCCGGTCACGCGAGCCACGGTTGTCGGGCTGCGCCGATCGGCCTGGATCTGAGAACGGTCCCCGGGATCACCTCACGAGTCCTGCCAAAATGGCACAGACTGCCTGGCGGTCGCCTGCGGGGACCGCCAAGCTGGCAAGAACGGACCGCCCTGTCAAGTGGAGCGGGGCGGGGGCGGGGGCGGAGGCGTGCGGGACCGCGTGGAATGCGGTCGGAATCCCCGTGGGGGCGCCGGGGCGCCGATCCGTGGCGGGAGGGCGACTACTGCGCCCCGGCGACGTCCTCGAAGAGGGCCTGGCGCGGGATGCCGTCGAGGAAGCCCGTGCTGACCTGCCCCTTCACGGTGATGACGTCGTGGGGCTTCGGCATCTGGGTGCGTGTGAAGGTCACGATCGTGTCGCGCCCCTGCACCAGGTAGAAGGCCCAGCCGGCGCCGACGGTGAAGACGTCGTTCCCGACCCGACCACGCACGGTCACGGTCTGGCCGTCGAAGCGAGACGGATAACGTCGCAGTTCGGACAGCGAGGTGGTGCCCACGCCGCGCGGCCACAACCAGCAGGCCATCAGGACGAGCGCCACGAGCGCCACCGCCACCGTGATCTGCGCCGGGCGGCTGGTGCGCAGGCCGTCGAGCGCGATGACCCACCATGGCTCCCGGAGGGCGGCGAGCGGGGGCGGGGGGGGTGCGACCTCGCGCGGAAGATCCTCGTCACGGCCGGGCAGCCCCCGGGGGTGGGCGGCGGGCGCCACGGAGGACCCATCCTCGACCGGTTCGGGCTCGACCGGCAGGGCCAGCTTGAGGGCCGGCACACTGCTCGCGACCGGCGCCCAGACCCCGGGCGGCGCGACGCGGCGCGGACGGACAGGCTCGGCAACGACCTCCGCTTCCACCGCTTCCTCGGCCTTCGCCCCCGGCGCTCCGGGCTCGTCGTCCGTCACGAGCGCGGGCGGGGGTGCGGGGGGGCCGCCCGGCCGCCTGAGGACGGGTTGCGGGAGCGTCTCGGGGGCCGCCTCGTCGGTGGTGTCGTCGTGCGGGTCGGGGGCCGCGTCCAGGCCGTCCGCAGGCCCCGTCAACCAGTCGGGGACGGCTCGAGGCGGGAACGGCAGGATTTTCCCCGGCTGGGAAATCCGCGGATCATCGAACTCGAAATCGTCCGCTTCGGAAAACACGATTCGAACCTCCGAGGGCCGGGCGCGGCCTGCTTGGGCTCGTTATCGGCAGGTGGACGGGGAGGGCTTAGCGCCCGATTCAGAGGACGCCGCCCGCGCTTCCTGCGTCCCGGGCGGGACTCAGCGAGACTGCAGCTTGCGATAGAGCGTGCGCAGCCCGATGCCCAGCATGGCGGCCGCCCGCGGCTTGTCGTTGCCGCAGTGGTGCAGGGTGGCGCTGATGAGGCGGCGCTCCGCCTCCTCCACGGTCATGCCCACCCGCAACTCGAGCTTCTCCCCCGCGCCGTCCACCTCGCGCAGCGCGTCCGGCAGATCCGACAGGTCGAGCGCCCTGCGGCCCTCGGCGAACATGACCATGCTCTCGACGGTGTTGCGCAGCTCGCGCACGTTGCCCGGCCACGGGTGGCGCATCAGCCGGTCCAGCACCCCCGCGGGTGATGCCGGTCACGCGGCGGCCGTGCTCGCGATCGAGCTCCCGGATGAAGCCCCCCACGAGCAGCGGGATGTCCTCGGACCGCGCTCGCAGCGGCGGCATCTGGACGCGCACCACGCTCAGCCGGTAGTAGAGATCCTCGCGGAAGCGCCCGGCCTTCACCTCGGCCGCGAGGTCGCGGCGGGTGGCGGCGATGAGACGCACGTCGGTCCTGAGCGGACTCGCTCCCGCCCACGCGCTCGAAGGAGCGGTCCTGCAGCACGCGCAGCAGCTTGATCTGGACGGACGGAGGCAGTCTGCCGATCTCGTCGAGAAAGAGCGTGCCGCCGTCGGCCAGGTCGAATCGCCCCCGCCGCGGGGCGCCCGCCGCCGGCGAAGGCGCCACGCCCGTGCCCGAACAACTCGCTCTCGATGACGCCCTCGGCGAGCGCGCCGCAGTTGACCCAGACGAAGCGCTCGCTCCTGCGCGAGCTGTTCCGGTGGATGGCCTGCGCCACCAACCCCTTGCCCGTGCCGGTCTCGCCCTCGATCAGCACGGTGGCGCGCGTCGCGGCGACATGGCGCACCTGCGCCATCACGCCGACGATCGCATGCGAGCGACCGGTGAGGCGTTCGAGACCGAAGCGCTCGTCGAGCTGCGCTTCCAGTTCGATCACGCGCGCGACCAGGGCCTGCCGTTCGAGCCCCCGGCGCAGGACAACCAGCAGCTTCTCGTGATTCAGGGGCTTGACCTGGAAGTCCGCCGCCCCCTGGCGCATGGCCTCGACCGCCTTGTCCGCGTCGGCGCCCTCGGTGACGAGCACCGCGCAGACCTCCGGATTGCGCTGGCGGGCCCGGCGCGCCAGGTCCAGGCCGTCGATTCGTCGAGCGCGCAACTCGGCCACCAGACAGTCCACGCGCGTCGAGTCGAGCGCGTTGTGGCCGCTCTCGCCGTCGCGCGACCAGACCACCCCGAGGCCCCGGTCGCGCAGGAAGGCGACGAGCGCGCTGGCGGCGGCGCCCTCGCGGTGCACGACCAGGACGGTGGGGTGCTCCTTCGACGCCGGTGATCGCCTGCGACCGGGACGCCCGCGGGCGGCGCGGGCAGGTGCCCGGCCCGCGGTCACGTCAGACCTTCGAGAGCGGCCAGGGCGGCCTCGGTGCTGGGAATCTCCGTGGGCGTGGAGCTGATCTCGCGCCAGACGATGCGCCCCTGCTTGTCCACGACGAAGTACGCGCGGTTGCTGTAACCGCGCTCGGAGATGAGCACCCCGTATGCGGCGCAGGTCGAGCGGTCGAAGTCCGAGAGCAGCGGGAAGGACAGGCCCAGCTTCCGCGCGAACTCCTGGTTCGAGTACCACGAGTCCACGCTGATGCCCAGCACCTCGGCGTCGAGCGCCCGGAACCGCGCGATCTCCCGGTGGAGTTCGGGGAGCTGGTGCGCACACACGGGCGAGAACGCCAGGGGGTAGAAGGCCAGCAGCAGGTTCCGGTTGCCGCGATACTCGGACAGCATGAACGGCTGCCCCCCCGGGCCCCTGAGCTTGAATTCCGGAGCGGGTTGTCCCACGCCGGGCGGGTCGTTCACCTGCATGGAGCCTCCCGCGGAAAAGCCCGCCGCCCAACTTCGAGTCACACCATTATTCGGGGCCGCAGGCGCGTGTCAACCGGGACCTCCCCGGCCTTCGTCATCCGGCTCGCGAACGCCGGCCCGCGAGGCGGAGCGCGTCCTGGCTCGCGGCGGCCAGCTCCACGACCGTGCGCACGCCCCGTTCGCTCTCCCAGCGCGCAGCCAGCACCCGCAGCAGCCGCGCGGTGGTGAGCGCGTCGCCCAGGGCCCGGTGCGCGGTCTCGGCCGGCAGGCCGAGGCGGGCCGCGAGCGCGCCCAGCGAGTTGCCGCCCTGGTCGAAGAGCCCGCGCGCCAGCCCGAGCGTGTCCACGACCGCGGGGAAGAACGGCGGGCGGCCACCCCGGCGCAGGAGCGCGGCGAGGAACGGCAGGTCGAAGGCCGCGTTGTGGAAGACGAGCGGCAGACCCGCGCAGCGCCGCTCGAGCTCGGCGGCTACCACCGCCGGACCCGGGGCGTCCCGCACCATCGGGTCGGTGATGCCGTGCACGGCGGCCGCGTCCGGCGGGATGGGCCGACCCGGGTTCACGAGCGTGGACCAGGTCTCGCCGATCTCGCCATCGTCGAGCGCGACACAGGCGACCTCGACGAGCCCGTGCCCCTGGCCGGGATCGAGCCCGGTGGTCTCGGTATCGAGCACCGCGAGCCGGGTGCCGTCGAAGAGGGTCATACGTTCGCCTCCGGTCCGGGCGCGGGTGCGGGCTGCATCAGCGGCGCGGGCGGTCCCCGCCGGCCTTCCCGGCGCGCATGAAGTCTTCCAGTCTCTCGCCCCGGTCGGCGTGCCCGTCACCGATGAAGCGCAGCAGCAGCAGGAAGTCCTGGGGCGCCGAGTAGCCCGGGACGTTCCCGAGGTGGGCCCCTTTCGCGCCCAGGAACAGGGTCGTCGGATAGCCGGTCACGCCGAACCGCGCCGCCAGGGTGCGCGAGGTGTAGGTCCGCCCCTGGTAGTGCGCGGCGTCGCCGCTCTCGGCGTTGAGCTTCACCGTCACGAACTTGCGGGCGAGGTAGTCCTGCACGTCGGCCCGCGCGTAGACGTCCCGGTCCATGCGCTTACACCACCCGCACCAGTCCGTGTAGACGTCCACCAGCACCGGGCGGCCCGAGCTCCCGGCCTCGCGCAGGCCCGTGTCCCATGACCGCCACGCCGGGCCGGCAAGGGCGATCGCGGGGTGGAAGGAAAGCGTGACGGCCAGGGCGCAGAGCGCCGGGAACAGGGCGCGTCTCATCGAAGCACCTCGAAGGTCTCGGGAAGCGTGAACGGCCGGGAGGTACGACTATCGTATCATGGGAGTCACGGACGCCCCGCCGGGATCCGGGGCTGCGGACCCCCGCCGGCCGCGGGGTGGCCCGGGTCCCGGCCGGGCGTCTCATGGCGCTGCGCCGGCCCGTCCCGACGCGCCCCGGGGTTGCTCAGCCGAACACCGTGTGCCGCAGCGTCTCCTCGATGCGGCGCGGGTCGAACCACGCGCCGCACAGGCGCACGGTACCGAACTGGCCGGGGTTCACCACCACCGTGCGGCCGATCCTGTCGCGCCAGGCGCCCGAGACCCGGGGTGACTCGTGGATGTGGCCGCTCAGAACGAGCGGCGGCTGGCGGCGCTCCACGAACGTCCGGATCGCGCGCGAGCCGACGTGGACCCGCGCGCCAATCAGGTCGCAGTGGGTGTCGCGCGGCGGCGAGTGCAGCACGTAGAGCGCTCCCGGGCCCGCCTGCGCCGCCAGCTCCTCGAGCGCGCCGGCGATCGTGGGCGAGCGCCGCGCGGGGTCGAAGCTCATGGGCTCGACCCCGCCGACGTGGCTCCGCCAGCCGTCCAGGCGGGGCGGATCCTCTTCGGCGGCGTCCTCCCAGCGTTCCCAGTCCTTCATGCCGAACGGCGTGATGGGCACCCAGGACAGGCCCGCGACCTCCACGCCATCCACCTTCACCACCCGCCCGTGCAGCGCGCGCCAGAGCGCCCCATCGTGGGCCTCGAGCACGTCCTGGTTGACGCTCCAGTCGTCGTTGCCCATCAGCACCAGCAACTCGAGCCCCTGCGCCACCTCCCGCAGGCGGCGCGCGAACTCGACGAAGAAGCCCTGCAGGAAGAGCCGCTGGCGCCGCACGCCGTCCACGCCCGCCCCGTGGGGCGCAAGGTCGCCGCCCAGCAGCAGTGCCGCCGGGCGGTGCGCCGCCACGAGCGCCACCAGCTGCTCGTAGAGTGCGCCCTGGCCGTGCAGGTCGGAGGTGAAGAACCACTCGGACACGCTGGGCTCCATCGTAAAGGGGGTGCGCCGGGTCGGACTCTATCGGAGCGCTTCCGGCTCCCGCAACGGAGCCGGGGTGGCGGCCCCGCCAGGACGGCGCGGGGGCCCGCCGGGCCCGTGGCCTTCGGGGCGCCCCGGGCCACGGACACGACGACACCTTGACCTTCGCGCCCCCGGCTTCTGATACTCTCGGGGTCGATCTGCCCCGCCTTCGTGACCTTTGCCGCCCTGCCGAAAGGAAGAGAGCATGTTCCGGACGCCGCCCACCTTCGTGATCCTCTGGCTCGCCGCCCTGACGCTCGTGCTCGCGGCCGCCGCTCCGTGCACGGCTGCGGACCCGTCCGGTGAGTTGCTCCTGAATCCCGGCTTCGAGGACTCGCTCGAGACCCACCCCTGGATGCCCTCGGCCTGGGACACGTCCCAGACCGCCCTGCCCACGGTGTTCTTCGGGCGCGACACGCTCCTCGCGCACGGCGGCCGTTACGCGGTGAGCGTCGCGAACACCAGCACGCTCGTGCCCACCTGGCACAACTGGAGCCAGACCGTCCTCGTGGGCCCGGAGTCGTGGGGAAAGGACCTGGTCTTCTCGATGTGGACGCGGAGCAACGGCCTCCAGGGTCGCGCCTACATCCTGCTGCAAGCCTACCGTGACACCATCGGCAAGATGACGAAGATCCTGGGCATCCCGCGCGACCTCGCCGGAAGGCGCATCGGCATCAACAAGCTGGACGACCCCCTGCTCGACCTGGGCTGGAAGCGCGTCTACTTCAGCGAGCCCGAGACCGACTGGGTGCGGCGCGAGGCGCGCGTGTTCGTGCCGCCCAGCACGAACGTGATCTACGCCCGCTGCGGACTGGTGGGCACGGGCCAGGTCATCTTCGACGACGCCTCGCTCAGGCTGGAGACCGCGCGCCCCACCCCCCCCCCACCGTTGCACACGAACCTCCTCGTGGACCCCGGCTTCGAGGGTGACGGCAACGACTGGGAGTACTCCATGCCGCCGTACTCCGGCCTGCGCATCGACCGTGACACCACTCAGGCGCACTCCGGCAAGGCCTGCATCCGCTACACGGCCAGCAAGCAGGGCTACATCCAGGCCCGCGTGGGCGCCTGCCAGGTGTTGGGCCGGGGCCTCGCGGGCAACCGGGTGCGCCTTTCGGCCTGGGTGAAGACGGACAGCCTGACGGGCTCGATGACCTACACGCGGCTCTACTGCAACAGCCTGAGCCGCGGGCTGGTCCAGAGCGAACCCGGGCAGAGCCTGAGTCTCACGAACGACTGGTCGCCGGTCTCCTTCGAGATGGACCTGCCGCCGGACGCAGTCGAGATCTGGGCGTGGTTCGCGTACAACGTGCCCGCGACGGGCACGGTCTACTACGACGACGTCTCGCTGGAGGTGCTGGGCCCGGCGAGCACGGCGGCCCGGCCGGCAGTGGAGAAGCCCGCCGCGCCCACCGCGAAGAAGAAGCCCGCCCGCTGACGCCGGGGGCCGGGTCGCGCGTCGGAGCACGGCGCGCGCCCCGGCCGGGCCTGCGCATCCGCACGCATTGACAACTGCCGGACCCGCGGCACACACTTCTGGTGCAGCCGGGCAGAAAGGCCTCCTTGGCAGGGAGCTTTCCGACCCGACCCGGGGTCGCGTTCGCTGCGCGCGACCCGTCGTACGCTCGAACTCGCGGAATCTACAAGAGCGAGGTGGTCCGCAGGGAGAGCGGTGCGGCCAAGCGGGGCGGGGGCTGCGCGACGCACGAAGCGCCCGCCCTGGCGATTCCCTCTCGTGTGGTCAGGAGCGTCCCCCCCCTCCTCACGACGCGCCTGGCAGCGGGGTTCCGCAGCGCAGGATTCATCGCGCGCACGCCGCGGGAGGCGCGCTTCGGTCGCGCTCCCGGACCCGCCAGCCACATCCAGCGCTCCCGCCCCGGGAACCCCCGCGTCACGCGGTCGTCACCGACAGCAGCAGCCACGCGAAGACGGCCGGATGCGCGTGAAGCCAGCGAAACCCGGGGGAAGACCCACTCCCTGACGAGCGGCCGTACGGCCGGCGCGCCGGCATCGGATCATGCGCGCGGCCCTTCGCCGCGCGCCAGCAGGAACGCCTGGCGGCAGGTCGCAAGGTGGATCTGGACGGTGTCGTCGAGGCGCCGCGCGTAGCCGCCGCCCAGCGTCACCGCCACGGGCACGCCGCGGCGCGCGCAGCCCTCCAGCACCATGCGGTCGCGCGCCTCCAGGCCTTCGAGCGTCAGCCCGAGCCCGCCCAGTTGGTCCTCGCGGTACGTGTCTGCCCCGGCCTGGTAGATCACCACCTCGGGCGCGGCGTCCCAGACCCGCTCGAGCGCCCGCTCGAGTTGCTCCAGATACTCGGCGTCGCCGGTCCCGTCCTCGAGACCCACATCGAGGTCGCCCGGTTCCTTCGGCATGGGGTAGTTCCGCTGCTGGTGGAGCGAGAGCGTGAAGACCGTGTCGTCGCCGCGGAACGCGCGCGCCGTGCCATTGCCCTGGTGCACGTCGCAGTCCACGACCGCGGCCCGCCGCACGCGGCCCTCGTGCTGCAGAGTGCGAATGGCGACGGCGATGTCGTTCAGGTAGCAGAAGCCCTCGGCGTGGTCGGGGTAGGCGTGGTGGAACCCCCCGCCCAGGTTGACTCCGAAGTTGCGCGCCAGGGCCTCGCGCGCCGCGAGCGTGGTGCCCCCTGCGGCCAGGCGATAGGCGCGCACGATGTCGTCGGTCAGCGGCAGTTCGGAGCTCATGGTGCGCAGGGTCCAGCGCAATTGCTCGAGGTCATCCACGTACTCGGCCGTGTGGACCCGCAGCAGGTCCTCGCGCGAGGCTGGCCCGGGCTCGAGGAAGGCGTCCCCGGCGACGTCACCCGCGTCCACCAGACGCTGTCGCAACAGCCCGTACTTCTCCATCGGGAAGACGTGGGCCCCGATGTCGCAGTGGTACCCGGGCGAGTGGACGACGGCGGCTTCTCGGACCATGAGACGCATCGTGCCATGCGGCTCCGCGCGGCGCAAAGGCGGCTCGCGCGGCGCCTGTGTCGGCAGGCGCGGCTCGGTTACAATCTCCTTCCTGCCATGACCGACCGCACACCGCAGAACGCCCTCGCCTTCCGCCGTCTGAGGCGGGCGCTCGTCGTGCGCCGCCTCCGGCGGCTCGACCCCGTCCTGCGCCTCGAATTGGCCCTCCTCGGTGCGCTCGGCGCGGCGGGCATCGCGTGGCAGGTCCGCCTGCCGCTCGACCGGCTCGCGCGGAGCGGAGGACCGGGCACGGTCGCCACGGCCCTGGCCGCCGGGCTCGGCGCCTGCGCGGCGCTCGGCGGAATGGTCGCCTGCGCCGACCACGTGCGCCGTCTCGGCCGCCACCCCGCGGGCCCCGAGTGGCTGGCGCTGCCCCTCCCGCTCCAGGCCGTCGCCGGGCAGTCGGCGTGGGAGTCGGGACTGCACGCGTTCTGGGTGCTCCCGCTGGCCCTCGGCCTGTTGGCTGCGGCCGCGGGGCTCGTGCCGTGGTGGGCGCTCGTCGTCCTCGCCGCGGCCTTCCTCGCGCTCCTGATGCTCGGCAGCCGCGCGGGCGGAGCGTTCGCCGTGGAACTCGCCCGATGGCGCCCCGGCGCCATGCCGTCGCAACGGACGGGAACCCGCGCGCTCGAGCGGCTCTTCGTGACCACGCGGGCCGTGCGGGCCGCGAGGCGGGCCCCGGCGCGCTGGAGCGGCGGGGCCGCCCGCGCGTTCCTGCGCAAGGACCTCGCGCGCACGCTGCGCGGCACTCCGGCGCGCACGCGGGCCGCGGCCTGGGCGCTGCTGCTGGTCCTCGCGATCGCCGTCTGGGCGCTGCCGCTCGAGCCCCCGGCGGCGGCGACGTTCTCTGCCGTGCTGCTCCTGGCCGCGGCCGCCGCGCTGGCGGACTGGATGGTCGCTCTCTCGTCGGGCGACCCCTATCCGCTGCTGGCCGCGCTGCCCCTGCGTGCGCGTCGCGTGTGGACCCTGCGCGCGGCCGTCGTCGCCGCCGCGGCCGCCGTCACGGCCCTGCTCCTCGCGCTCGTCGCGTGGCCGCTCGAGATCGGAGCGCGCTCGCAGTTGGTCGCGGCCCTTGCGCTCGCCACGCTGCTCATCGGGACGCTGGGCGTGACCTACGGCGTGACGCTCTTCCCGCGGGTCGAGACCGCGCAGAGACTCGTCCTGCTCTGGCTCGCGCTCGCCCTGGCCGCGAGCGTCATGTTCCCGCTGGCGGGCTGGGTCATCCTGCTGGGGGCGCTTTTGCACGCCCTGCGGCGGCTCCGCGACCGCGTCACGCTCGCGGCCGACGTCGCGGCCGGGGAGCTGTGATGCTGGTCCTCGAGGGGCTGACGCGCCGCTACGGGGCGCGGCTCGCGCTCGACCGCGTGTCGCTCGAGGCGCACCCGGGCGAGATCCTCGGGCTCCTCGGGCCCAACGGAGCCGGCAAGAGCACCCTGCTGCGCACCGCCGCCGGGCTCCAGCCCGCGGACGGCGGCCGCGTGAGCGTCGGCGGCGTCGACCTCGACCGGGACCCGATCGAGGCGCGGCGCCGTCTGGGCTACGCCGCCGAGGAGCCCGCCTTCTACGACGAGCTCTCGGCGGCCGAGCACCTCGCGTTCGTGGCCGCGATCCGCGGGCTCGCCCCGACCGCCGCGCGCGAGCGGTCCGAACGGTTGCTCGCCGCGCTCGACCTGGCCGGACGCGCCGACGAGCCGGTGGCGGGCCTGTCGCACGGCATGCGCAAGAAGCTCTCGTTCGTGGCCGCCGTCCTGCACCGCCCGGCCGTGCTCCTGCTCGACGAGGCGCTCGAGGGCTTCGACGCCGCCTCGGCCCTCGCGGCGAAGCTCGAACTGCGCGAGTCCGCCACGAACGGCTCCGCCGTGCTGTTCGCGAGTCACGTCGTCGAGACGGTCGAGCGCCTCTGCGACCGCGTCGTCATCCTGCATTTCGGCCGGGTCGTCCGCACCCTCGCCCGCGCGGCGTGGGGCGGGCCCGAGCACGGGCCCTCCCCCCTCGAGCACGAGTTCCTTTCCATCGTCCAGAATCCACCCGCCCGGGAGGACCCCCGATGAGATCCTTCGCACTGCTGTCCCTGCTGCTGCTCGTCTGCGCGTTCCCGGCGCTGGCGGAGCCCCCGGCGACGCCCGCCCGCGCACTGCTCACCCTGGCGGACACGCCCGCCAGCCTGCGCTCGCAGTTGCTCACCTACGCCGACTCCGCCGTCGACGCCGGCGACCACGTCGGCGCCGGCGAGGCGCTGAGCTACGCGGGCACGAGCTTCCAGCGCGAGGGCCGCCTGGACAGCGCCATCGTCTGCCACCGCCGCGCCCTCGAGCTGCTCGGCACGCGAGGAGCCGCTGCTGGCCCTCGTGGACCAGCTGCTGCTGCGCCGTGGCGCCGGGGACGCCGCCGAGGCGATCGGCGCCTCACCGACCGCGCGGGCGAACGTCCGAGCAGGCCGCGCCGGCTGCCCTCGTCGGCCGGATCGCGTGGGCGCATTTCCTCCAGGGGAAGGCCGACACCGCGGCGAAGCTCTTCGCCGCCGTCGAGCGCCAACTGCTCCCGCACCACGAGTGGCGCTTCCGCATGGCCCGCGTGGCGTTCGCGCTGAAGGACTACCGCCGGACCGTGGACCTGCTGCTGCCCGTCGCGGTCCGCGCGCGCGGCACCGACGACGAGGTGGTCGAGATGCTCGAGCAGGCCGGCAAGGACCTCGGGATCGCGTCCCGCCTCAAGGCCGAGGTGCTCCGCGGGGTGGACGCCCACGATCAGCCCGAGACCGCGCTGGCGTCCTCGCTGGGCGGGCGGTTGCTCGCGCTCACCGCCTCGGACGGCTTCCCGCTCGGCGGCCTCCTCGTGCCCTCGGCCCGCGCGCCCGCCCGCGGCCGCCCGCGCTCCTGCGGTCCTGCTGCTCGCCCCGGGAGACACCCTCGCCTCCGGCGACAGTCTCGTCGTCGCTCTGCGCCGGCACGGCATCACGACCCTGCTGCTCTACCCGCGCGGTCACGGCGCGTCGGTGGCCCCCTCGTGCCCCTCGCCCGACGGCCTGGTTCGACCGCGAGGCGGCCCTGCAGGCGCGCATCGCGCGCGATGTGCGCGACGCCGTTCGCGGGGTCCGGCGCGCCACCCCCGTGGACAGCACGCGCTACCTGGTCGCGGGCGTGGCGGCCAGCGCCACCATGGCGGTCGAGGCCGCGACCCTGGACCCGCGCGTGCAAGCGCTCCTGCTCGTGAGCCCCGCGCCCGCGCTGGTGGACCGCGGGCCGATGCGCGCGCGCCTGGCGCAACTGCGGCCTGCCGGTCTTCTTCCAGATCGCGCCCGACGACTTCGACGCGACCTACGCGATCACCGACGCCCTCTACCAGGCCGGCGACCGTCCGGCCTCGCGGGTGGTCGGAGTCCGCGATGGCGGGGCCAGGGCCTCGCCCAGTTCCGCGACGACCCGGCCCTGGCCGCGCGCTTCCTCGCCTGGCTCGACGCTACGCTGCAGGCCGGCGACGACCGCGCGAGGTCCGCCGCGCCGCGTCCCACTCCACCCGCACCACGCCGGCGAGGATGAGCGCCGCGCCCAGCCACCAGCGGGTCGAGAAGCTCTCTCGCCCCAGGGTGAGCGCGAAGACCACGGCGAAGACCGGCTCGAGCGCGAAGAGCAGCGCCACCCGGCCGGCGGGCAGCAGGCGCTGCGCGGAGATCTGCAGCAGCGGGGCCACGATGCTGCCCGCCGCGACCAGGTAGGCGAAGCGCCACCAGTCCGCCGCGGCGAGGCCGGCGAAGGGCGCGGCCGCGCGCGCCCGCGAACGGCAGCAGGACGAGGGTCACGGTGAGCGCCTGCACCGCCCCCAGCACGACCCCGTCGGCGCCCGGCGCGAACCGCGCGAGCACCACGATCTGCAGGCCGAAGATCGCCGCACCGCACAGCGTCCACAGCTCCCCCGGGCCGAGTCGCAGGCCGCCCGGCCCGGGCGCGCCCGCCGAGAGCAGGGCCGAGCCCGCCAGGGCCAGCAGCACGCCCTGCAGCAGCACGCCCGATGGCCGCTGGCCGAGGAGCGGCCACGCGTAGAAGGCCGCGAACAGGGTGCCCGCGCAGGTCAGGAAGGCCGAACTGCCCGCGCTCGTGTGCAGGAGCCCGATGGCCTGCGAGAGGAAGCCGGCGGCGAAGCAGCGCCCCGGCAAGCACGCCGCCGAGGAGCGTGGCGCGCGTGAGCCGAGCGCCGGCGGGGGAGCGCGAGCAGCACCAGCACGACGCTCGCGGCGGCGAAACGGCCGAAGACGAGCGCCAGCGGATCGATCGCGTGCAGGCTGTCACGGATGACGACGAAGGTGGCGCCCCACAGCAGCGTGGCGGTCACCATCGCGCCCAGACCGCGCAACTGGGTCCGGGGCACGAGCGTCACGCTACTCGCCGGGCTCCGCGGTGGGTCCGGCCCCGGCTTCTCCCCCGTTCCCGTTGCCGTTGCCGTTGCCGCCCTCGTCGTCCTCGCTCACCACCCGCGTGACCCCGGCCACCACGTCCGCCAGCAACTCGCCCTCGGTGGGCGTCAGGTTCACCAGCGTGACCCCCTGCGTGTTGCGGCCCATCACCGAGATGCCCCTTCACGGGCATGCGGATGAGCTGGCCGGAGCGGGTCATGATCATCAACTCGTCACCGTCCACGACCTCCTTCACGGCCACGATGCAGCCGTTCCGCTCGGTGGTCTTGATGGTGATGATGCCCTTGCCGCCGCGGTGGGAGACCCGGTACTCGGAGATCTCGCTGCGCTTGCCGAAGCCGTGCTCGGTGACGGCCAGGAGCGTCGACTGGCGCTTGACCCCGACCATGCTCACGACCTCGTCCTCGCCGTCGTCGAGCGTCACCGCCTTGACGCCGTAGGACGTGCGGCCCATGGCGCGAACCTCGTTCTCGTGGAAGCGGATGGCGAGGCCCTTCTTCTTCGCGAGGATGATGTCCTGCGTCCCGTCGGTGAGGATGGCCTCGATGAGTCCGTCTCCGTCTTCGAGCAGGATGGCGTTGATGCCGATCTTCCGCGGGTGGCTGTAGGCCGAGAGCACGGTCTTCTTGATGAGGCCCTTCCGCGTGGCGCACACCAGGTAGTGCTGGTCGTCGAACTCCTTGACCGCCACCACCGCCTGGACCCGCTCCTCGCGGCTCAGGCCCTCGAGGTGGTTCACGAGCGGCCGGCCCTTCGCCATGCGGCCGGCCTGTTCGATCTCGTGCACCTTGAGCCAGTAGCAGCGGCCGCGGTCCGTGAGGATCAGCAGGTAGGAGTGCGTGTTGGCCACGAACAGGTGCTCGATGAAATCCTCTTCCTTCGTCCGCGCGCCGATCACGCCCTTGCCGCCGCGCCGTTGCGAGCGGTAGGCGGTGATCTCCTGCCGCTTGATGTAGCCGGCGTGCGAGATCGTGATCACCATGTCCTTCTGCTCGATGGTGTCCTCGTAGCCGATCTCGCCCTCCTCGCCCACGATCTCGGTGCGCCGGTCGTCGCCGTATTTCTCCTTCAGGCGCCGGACCTCGTCCTGGATGATGCCGAGCATCTTCTTCGGGCTGGCGAGGATCGAGCGCAGCCGCTCGATCAACTGGATGATCTCGAGGTACTCCTGCTCGACCTTCGTGCGCTCGAGCCCGGTCAGGCGCGACAGGCGCATCTCGAGGATGGCGTTCGCCTGGATCTCGCTCAGCTTGAACCGGCCCATGAGGCCCTGGCGCGCGGTGTCCACGTCCTTCGAGCCGCGGATCAGGGCGATGACGGCGTCGAGGTGATCGAGGGCGATCTTGAGGCCCTCGAGGATGTGGGCGCGCTTCTCCGCCTCGGCGAGGTCGAACTCGCGTGCGACGCCTCACGACCTCCTGCCGGTGACGCACGTACTCGTCCACGAGTTGCCGCAGGTTCATCACCTGCGGCCGGTTCTCCACCAGGGCCAGCATGATCGCGCCGAAGGTCACCTGCAGCGGCGTGTGCACGAAGAGCTGGTTGAGCACGACCTTGGGGTTGGCGTCCTTCTTGAGTTCGATCACGACGCGCATGCCGTCGCGGTCGGACTCGTCGCGCAGGTCGCTGATGCCCGTGATGCGCCCCTGGCGCACGAGGTCGGCGATCTTCTCGAGCAGGTTCGCCTTGCTGACCTGGAACGGGATCTCGGTCGCCACCAGGCTCATGCGTCCGGCGCGGCCTTCTTCGACCTGGACGCGCGCGCGCACCTTGATGAGGCCGCGCCCGGTCGTGTAGCAGTCCCGAATGCCCTGCATCCCGTAGATGATGCCGCCCGTGGGGAAATCCGGTCCCTTGACGATGTGGGCGAGCGCTTCGGGCGTGGCGTCCGGGTGCTCGATGACGTGCACGATGGCGTCGCACACTTCGCGGAGATTGTGCGGCGGCACCTCGGTCGCCATGCCCACGGCGATGCCCGAGCAACCGTTGACGAGCAGGTTCGGCAACACGCCCGGGAGCACGGTCGGCTCCTCGCGGGTCTCGTCGTAGTTGGGCCGCAGGTTCACCGTGTTCTTCTCGAGGTCCGCGAGCATCTCGACCGCGAGGTGGGTGAGCCGGGCCTCGGTGTAGCGCATGGCCGCCGGGGCGTCGCCGTCGATCGAGCCGAAGTTGCCCTGGCCGTCCACCAGCGGATAGCGCATCACCCAGTTCTGCGCCAGGCGCACGAGCGTCGGGTAGACCACGCCCTCGCCGTGCGGGTGGTAGTTGCCCGAAGTGTCGCCGGCGATCTTGGCGCACTTCCGGTAGCCCCGCCCCGGCGCGAGGTTCAGGTCGTTCATCGCGACCAGGATGCGGCGCTGCGACGGCTTGAGCCCGTCGCGGACGTCGGGAAGCGCGCGGGAGACGATGACCGACATCGAGTAGTCGATGTAGCTGGTCTTCATCTCGTCTTCGATCTGCCTGTCGATGACCCTGGTGCGGTCGTTCAGTGCCATGCTCGCGTCCCTGCCTCACGCCCGGCGGGGATCCCGCCCGGGCGACGGTCTTGTCGTCTCAGCGCCATGCGCAGTCGAGGCCGGCGCTCATGAGGCGGCCCAGGCGGTCGTTGAACAGCCGGTGATAGCGGACGACCGCCCCCAGGGCGAAGTGGCGGCCGAGCGGCCGGCGCGCCCCCATCGCGAGGCTGAAGCCGGTCGAGCCGACGCTGTCGAGCTCGTCGCCGCGCACGTCGTCGGTGACCCGGTAGAAGCCCCAGGTCGCGCTGGCGAACGGGGTCACCCCGAACGCGCCGGCGCCGCGGCGTCGAGCCGCCAGGACACGCCCCAGGCCGCGCGGTGAAGTTGCTCGATCTTCCCGTAGGGCAGGCCGCGGCCCTGCTCGTCCCGCAGGCTGTCCACCGTCGAGCCCGCGTCGTCGCCGTGAAGCATGACCCCGAAGGAGAGCCGCGACGCCACCGGCCACATCGCCGACAGCGACAGCCGACGAGCCCCCGCCGCCCGGCGCGCCCAGCACCGCGAACGAACCGCCCAGCGAGCCGCCCAACTCCGGGCTCCACGCGCCGGCCCGCGCCACTCCCGGCGCCAGCAGCACCGCCGCCAGCGCGATTCCCAGCAACCTCGTCCAGCCCGCCGGGGCGGGCACCGCCCGTCTTGGCATCATACGTCCAGGTTCCGCACCGCCAGCGCGTTCTCCTCGATGAACTGGCGGCGCGGCTCGACCTGCTCCCCCATCAGGATGGTGAAGATGCGGTCGGCCTCCACCGCATCGTCGCTGGTGACCCGCAGCAGCGTGCGCGTTTCCGGGTTCATGGTGGTGCGCCACAGCTGGATCGGATTCATCTCGCCGAGGCCCTTGTAGCGCTGGACCTGGAGGTTCTTGCGCCCGACGCGCGCGACGGCCGCATCGCGCTCCTTCTCGTCGTAGCAGTAGATCTCCTCCTTGCCGCTCTTCACCAGGAACAGCGGTGGCTGCGCGATGTACACGTAGCCGTTGTCCACCAGGTCCTTGAACTCGCGGTAGAGGAACGTCAGCAGCAGCGTGCGGATGTGCGCGCCGTCCACGTCGGCGTCGGTCATCAGGATGATCTTGTGGTAGCGCAGCTTCGCGGCGTCGAACTCCTCCTTCACCCCCGCCCCCATCGCGGTGATGATGCTGCGGATCTCCTCGTTGGCGAGCACCTTGTCGATGCGCGCCTTTTCGACGTTGAGGATCTTGCCGCGGATCGGCAGGATGGCCTGGAAGCGCCGGTCCCGCCCCTGCTTCGCGGTGCCGCCCGCCGAGTCGCCCTCGACGATGAAGATCTCACAGGTCGCCGGGTCGTCGAGCGAGCAGTCCGCGAGCTTCCCGGGGAGCGCGCCGCCGTCGAGGATGGTCTTGCGCCGCGCCAGCTCGCGCGCCTTGCGCGCGGCCTCGCGGGCCCGCGAGGCCGCCAGCATCTTCTCGACGATCCGCCGCACCACCGCGGGGTTCTCGTCGAAGAACTCGCGCAGTCCCTCGCCCACGGTGCTCTCGACGATGCCCTTGACCTCGCTGTTGCCCAGCTTGGTCTTGGTCTGACCCTCGAACTGGGGGTTCTGCATCTTGATCGAGATCACCGCGGTGAGACCCTCCCGCACGTCCTCGCCGGTCACCGTCGCCTTGTTGTTCTTGGTCATCCCCTCGCGCTCGGCGTAGTTCACCAGCGAGCGGGTGAGGGCCGAGCGGAAGCCGATCAGGTGGGTGCCGCCCTCGATCGTGTTGATGTTGTTGACGAAGGAGTGCACCGACTCGACGTAGCTGTCGTTGTACTGGAGAGACACGTCCACGGCCACGTTGTCGCGCTCGCGGCTGAACGTCACGGGCTTCGCGTGGAGGGCTTCCTTGTTCTGGTTCAGGTACTTCACGAACTCGATGATGCCACCCTTGTAGACGAACTCGTGGGCCTTGCCGGTGCGCGCGTCCGCGAGACGGATCTTGAGCCCGCTGTTCAGGAACGCGAGCTCGCGCAGCCGTCCGGCCAGGGTGTCGTAGTGGAAGGTCGTGTCGACGAAGATCTTCCCGTCCGGCATGAAGCGCGTGGTCGTGCCGGTGCCCTTGCGCCCCTTCTCGGCGGCGCAGGACCGCATCGGGCCCGTCGGCCTTCCGTACTCGTAGCGCTGGGTGTAGATCGCGCCCTCCTTGAGGACCTCCACCTCGCACCACTCCGCCAGCGCGTTCACCACCGAGACGCCCACGCCGTGCAGTCCGCCGGAGACGTGGTAGCTCTCGCTGTCGAACTTGCCGCCGGCATGCAGCGTGGTCATGACCACCTCGAGCGCCGGCTTCTTCGTGGCCACGTGGAGGTCCACGGGAATGCCGCGCCCGTTGTCCGTGACGGTGACGCTGCCGTCCTGCTCGATCGTCACCGAGATCTCGTCGCAGAAGCCTCGCCAGGGCCTCGTCCACGGAGTTGTCCACCACCTCGTAGACGAGATGGTGCAGTCCGCGCATGCCCACGTCACCGATGTACATGGCCGGGCGCTTGCGCACCGCCTCCAGGCCCTCGAGGACCTGGATGCTGGTGGCGTCGTAGTGGTGGCCCTTGGCCTTCGTTCCTTCAGCCAATCCCATCTCCCCCTTCTCAGCGCTCACCTGAGGATCCCTCCCCGGGGCACGACGAAACGCACGTTCTTCACCAGCCGGCCGCCGAGGTGCCGGTTGACCTTTCGCATGAGGTCTGTCTTGAGGAAGCCCAGCTCGTGCATCCAGGCCGAGCCTTCGACCTCGACCTGGAGCACGCCTTCACGGAAGGCCACCGCCCGCGTGTGCCGCGCGATGCGCGGCCCGACGACCCGCTCCCACTCGTGGACCGCCCGCCAACCCAGCAGTCCCTCTTCCAGGCCGAGCTGCTTGAAGACGCGCGGGAGCACGCCGGACAGCGACTCCACGCGTTATGCCCCCGCGTCGGGGAGACGCAGCGGCATGATCAGGCAGAGCAGGTCGTCCTCGCTCTGCGGCAAGGAGCCCACGGGCTCGATGATCCCGGCCGAGAGCGGCGTCTTCAGCCGGAACAGGACCTGTTCCGTGGGGATACAGCGCAGGATCTCCAGCAGGTAGCCCGCGTTGTAGCCGATCTCGAGGGCATCCCCGTCGTACTCGGCCGCCAGCTTCTGCTCGCCGGCCCCCAGTTCCTGCGTGGTCGACGAGACCCCCAGGCCCCCCTTGCGCACCGAGAAGCGCACCTGCTTCGTCACGTTGTCGGCGTGCGAGGCGACGAGATCGATGGCCTGGATCAGGTCGTCGCGACGCGCGGTGAGGCTGCGCGGGTTGTCCTTCGGGATGACCTGATCGTAGTTCGGATAGGTCCCCTCGAGGAGCCGCGTGATGATCTGCACGCGGTACTCCCCGACCTGCGTACTGAAGCCCGCCTGATTGCGACCGGTGGCGACCTCGATCTCGACCGGGCTCGTGGCCTCTTCCGCCGTGCGGCTCACGGTCTGGAGAGCGCGCGTCGGCACGATGATGCCCTGCGCGGTGAGACCCGCGTACGCGCCCTTGCGTGAAGCCCGTGAGAGCCGATGACCATCGGTGGCGACGAAGGTCAGTCCCTTCTCCGTGCCCACGAGCAGCACGCCATTCAACTGCGGGCGCGTCTCCTCGGTCGAGGAGGAGTACATGGTCCGCGCCGCCAGCCGGGAGAGCGTGGCTCCATCGAGCGTGATCCGCGACTCACCCTTCAACTCGGGGATGCGCGGGAACTCAGCAGGGTCCTGTGAGGGGAACCGCGACCAACCCTTACCTTCGCCGTAGTCCACCTGGCATTGTCCATCGCGCACCGTCAGCGTCAGCATGCCCTTTGGCATCTTCCGCACGACCTCGTGAAAATGCCGCGCCGAGACCGCGACCTTGCCGGGGCTGGAGACGGTGCACGGCACCCGCACAGAGGTCGTCACGTCGAGGTCGGTGCCCGTCACGCGCAGGCCACTCTTCTCGGCCTCGATCAGCACGCAACTCAGGAGCGGCAGGGGACTCTTGCTCGCCACCGATCCCAGGGCCCGCGCAACGGCGAAAGCGAGGTCGCCCTGCTGGATGGTCAGCTCCATAAAGGTCACTCCCTGACTGGGGGAAACCCAAGTCCGGCCACGGGTTCCGCGGGGCGGAACGACGATCGCCGGAGGCTCACGTCCGAAACCAAGGCATCATAGGCGGCACAGGGGTGGTCTGCAAGTGATTTCAGGCTGCTGCCTATGACTCTAACTGCTTGTTAAGCAATAAGAAAAAGACTAGTAGCCGTAGGGGTTGCGGACTCTGTGGAAGACCGCTTTCGAGTGCCCGCAAGCGGCATCCCGACAAGGCCTGGAAGGGAATCCGGCGGGTGTGGGAAGACCCGCCCCTTCTGCACCGTTCTGCCGGTTCCTTGCCCGGCAGGGCCGGGTATCCCCCGCCCTCCACACGTTATCCACAGCTCATCCAGCGGCCAGAGTGGAGATGAGCCCGTTGATGCGCTCCGCGAACTCGCTGTCGGTCGCCACCATCGTGCCCACCTTCTCGCAGGCGTAGATGACGGTGGAGTGATCCCGACCGCCAAAGACGCGGCCGATGTCCACCAGCGAGAGCTCCGTGAGCTGCCGCAGCAGGTACATCGCGACCTGCCGGGGCAGGGCCACGGAGCGCGTCCGTCGCTGGCCGAACAAAGCCTCGGCCTTGATGCTGAACTGTTCGGCCACCAGCGCCACGATGCGCTCGGGCGTGAGCTGGTCGGCCTCCGCGTTGACGTAGTGCTGGAGCACCTCCTCGGCCAGCTCGAGCGAGATCTCCTGGCCGGTCAGGGCGGCCACCGCCATCAATCGCACCAGACAGCCTTCGAGGTCGCGGATGTTCGTGCGGACGCGGTCCGCGATGAGGAGCAGCACGTCCTCCGAGAGACGCACGTCGGCGCCCTCCTGGTCGCAGCGGTTGCGCAGGATGGCGATGCGGGTCTCGAGGTCGGGCTGCTTGATGTCGGTGACGAGGCCCTGGTTGAAGCGGGAGGTGAGGCGCGCCTCGAGCATCGGGATGTCCTTGGGTGGCTTGTCCGCGGTCACCACGATCTGCTTGTGCGCGTCGCGCAACGCGTTGAAGGTGTAGAAGAACTCCTCCTGCGTGCTCTCCTTCCCCGCCAGGAACTGGATGTCGTCGATCAGGAGCAGGTCTACGTTCCGGTACTTGTTGCGGAACGCCAGCGTCTGGGCGTGCTGGATCGCGTAGATCATCTCGTTGGTGAAACGTTCGGCCGGCACGTAGTAGACGCGCAAGCCGGGCCTGTTGCACATCACCTGGTGACCGATGGCGTGCAGCAGGTGGGTCTTGCCCAGGCCCGAGCCGCCGAAGATGAAGAGCGGGTTGTAGGAGTGTCCGGGGTTCTGTGCGACGGCCATGCAGGCGGCGTGCGTGAAGCGATTGCTGCTGCCGACGACGAAACTCTCGAACGTGTGCCGGGGGCTCAGCTGGCTGTCGAGCCACAGACGCGCGGCGCGCGGCTCGACGGTCGCGCCCGTCACGGGGCCGGGGCGGGGCTCGACGGGCGGCGCGGGGGCCGTGGGCTCGAGGGCCAGGAAGCGGACCTCGGGCGTGGCGCCCAGCACCTCCGACAGGCTCTGACGCAGCGCGGTCAGGTGGTGCTCGTGGATCCAATCCACGAAGAAGGCGTTGGGGACTTCCAACTCGACGAACTGGGCGCTGATCGCGCGGGGGATGATCGGCTTGAACCAGGTGTCCAGCGCCTGGGGGCTGCCGAGCCTGCCGCGCACGGAGTCGAGGACTTGAGCCCAGACCTGGCTCGTCTCCTCCGAAAGCAACGACTGGACGGCCATTTCAACGGTCCTTGCTGAAAGGTCGCGAGAGTTGTCCACAGGGCGCCGGGTTGAGGCGGCCTCAGCCAGCCGGGGCCCGGAGCTCTGGGGTGCGACGGTTTGTGGAGAATGTGGAAAGGACTTATCAACACCAGGGGCAGTGGTTCTATCTCATTTGGCAGAAAGGTCTTGGATTCTGTCGCACCTCCTTCCCTCCACACCTTTTCCACATCTTGCCAGCGAGCGCCCGCGAGACCGCGAAACGAACCGCGCGGCGATCTGCCCCCGCAGACTGAAGGCATTCTATTGCTTTCGTTTGACAGGGATTGCCGATTCCCGCGAGCGGCGGCCAGAGAGGGGCTCCGCTCGGGGGCCGCGAGGCTAGCACTGCCGACAGGGCCCCACAAGGCCCATTTTGGCGCCGGAAGCGTCGCCGCAACGTGCTGCAATATAGCCAGTTGCGTCTGACGAAACACCCGCGCAGTGACGCCGACCCCGGCCGCCCGCGGTCACCGGCTCAGAAGGGAAGATTGACCCCCGCCGAAAAGGCCGTGCGGTCGGCGAAATCGTCCCCGAGGAGCAACTGAAGCTCCGCCGTGATGTGCGCGCCGGGAATGGCGCGCAGCTCCGCTCCCAGCCGGAGAGGCACCGAGAAGTCGGTCTCGCTCTCGTCGCCCAGGTCCACGCTCGAAAAGCAGAGCATCGCGCCGGCGTACGGCGCGATCGACGAGTTGCCCGAGAAGGGGAAGGCGTGGCTGGCCACGACCGAGGGGCCGAGCTTGAGCACCGAGTAGTTGTCGCTCGTCTCCACGCCGAGCGCCCCGCCCACCGCGATGTCCACCGGGTGGCCCGCGGCCGCCTTCGCCGCACCGAAGCGCACGTCAGCGCCCAGGCGCAGCGAGGTCTTGGTGGTCGTTTCCAGGTCGAGTCGCGCGAGCCCGCCCTGGAAGCCGAAGTCCACGTTCGGATAGAAACTCAGCCGCAACTGGCCCAGCGCGCCGACGACGTTCTCGCTGAAGTTCACGTAGGCGCCGCCCGTCCGCGCGTTCACGGGCAGGATCTCGGCGGGCGTGTACTGCCCGAACACCTGGGCGTAGGTTGCGGGGGCGGGCACGAGGCTCGCGAGCAGCAGGGCGAGCGGCAGGGTCCTCTTCACGTTCAACCTCCATGTCGAAAGAGTGGGTGGTTCCGATCCGTGGGTGCCCGCGCACGGTCGCAAATCCGTGAAACCGCGGTCAAGCAGAAACGCCCCCGCGCCGGCGCCGGCGCGCCGGTCGTGGGGTGGGGGGCGCCGGCCACGATCGGCGGGATCAGCCATCACGTGCCGCGTCGAAGAAGGCGGAGGTCCACCGCGCGCACGGGCGGAAGCCAAGCCGCCGGTAGACCGCGATCGCGGGGGCGTTGGAATCGTTCACGAACAGGCAGGCCGCCCGGGTGCGCGCGAACAGGCGCATGCACAGCTCGGCGAGGCCCCTTCGCGCGAGGCCGTGGTTGCGGTGCTCCGGCGGCACGAAGACGGCCGAGATCTGCACGGCGTCCGCGGTGAGCGCGCTCAGGCTGGCGCGGAAGCGCAGCGCGGCGTTCGCCAGCCAGAGATAGGTATGGCCCTGGCGGCACTCCTCCTCGACCCGCCGGGCGTAGGTCTCCGGGTCCGCCAGCCGCGGGTCCTCTCCGAGCTCCTCCGCGCGCAGCTCGGCGCCGGTGCGGTGGACGAGGTCGTAGTCCTCGGGGCGCGCCGGCCGCAACTCGGCGAGGCGCTCGAAGGACGGCAGTCCGCCGCGCTCGACCGCCATGTAGGTCTGCGGCAGTTCGAGCCGGGGGGCGAGGCCCGCCGCGCGCAGGCGGGCCACCACGGCCGCGACCGCCGCCCGGGGGCCGACGACCTGGAAGCGGCGCGGGACGACGGAAAGCCGCTCCGCGACGCACCCGGCGAGGGCGGCCAGCGCCGCGGGGTCGTCGCCCAGGGGCAGGACGGCCCCGCGAGGCGCCGCCCAGGCAGACGAGGCCCGCGAGCGCGCCGCCGCGGCGCGCCACCCAGTACTCGTCGCGCGGCGCGTCCAGCCCGTCGCGCAGCACCAGGGCCACGAGGTAGGCGTTCACGACCGGGTCGCGGTCGAGCCAGCCGAAGACCTCGAGCATCTCGGGGTAGCCGGCCCGCTCGACGGTGACCGCGGTGGAGTCGGCGTGGTGGGACATGGGGCTCCTTCGCGGCGAGGGTCCGCGCGCACGGCCGCAATCTAAACCGCGGGGGTGCGGCGGACAACCGCCCCGCTCACTCCTCCGCGGCGGCACTCCTCCCCCGGCCGCGCTTCTTCCGGGCCTCGAGCCGCTTGCCGGCGAGGCGCTTCTCGACGGCGCTGCGCGTCGGTCTCGTGGGCCGGCGGGGCTTCGGCCGGTGGGCGCGGCGCTTCAACTCCTCGAGCACGCGCGCGAGCGCGGCCTCGCGGTTACGCGCCTGCGAGCGGCTCTCGGTGCCGATTCGCACGATGCCGCTCGGCAGGTGGCGCACGCGCACGCTGGACTCGGTCTTGTTCTTCTTCTGCCCGCCGGGTCCCGACGACTTGAAGGGTGTGATCTCGCAGTCGTGGGCGAGGCGCTCGAGGGCGGGGGCGAGCGGCATGGCGGCGGGCGTCACTCCCCGGCGCGGATGCGGGCCACGACCCGGCCTGCGATCAGACGATCCAGCGCCGTGCGGTCGGGCGCGTCCAGCACGATGAAATCGCTCTCGTCGGGGCCCGGGAGCAGGAGCAACTGCCGCCCGTTCCAGAGGGCGCGGCTCAGGATCAGGTGGCCCGAGAGCCGCACCGCGAGCGGGGCGAAGCGCTCCAGCGGCCAGCTCCTCCGGCTGACGATGGCCAGGTCGCCGGCCGCGAGCACGTCGTTTACGCGCCGGACGCCCGCCGCGGAGACACGGAACGCGAACGGCCGCACGGGCGGCTCGATCCCGGCGAGCGAGTCGGCGGCGATGCGATGCACCTCGCGAACGTCCGGGCCCGAGCGGGCGCCTTCACCCGGGTCGGCGCCCTCCCCGATCTCGGGCACCAGGATCTTCGCCTGGGGCACTTCCGTCGCGGGTGGCACCGGTGGGATCTCTCGCACGTCGCGTGAGCGCGCCTCGCGGTCGTGCTCGCGCGCGCCGGGGATCGGCCGGGCCCGTTCGAGGCCGCCCGGCGGCGCCGTCGTGATCGTCACAGGGGGCCCCTCCGCCTCGCGCTGCGACGGCGAGGGCCCGTCTCCTCCCCCGGCGGCCAGCCCCGCGTACTTCGCAGCCCCCAGCGTCTCGGCGAGGACCTGCACGGCCCGGGCCGTCTGGAAGGGATCCGAGCGCTTCCCCGTCGCCGACCAGGCGAGGTAGATGCGCGGGTCGTCGCGCAGCGCGTCCGCCAGGCGCGACGCCAGCGCGGGATGCGGGGTCTTCGCCCCGCTCTCGATCTGCGAGAGATAGGACGCCGACGACTGCCGCAGGCCGACCTTGAGCGCGACCTCGCGCACCGTGAGTCCCAGCGCCTCCCGACGCTGCCTCATGTGGGCCCCGACGGGGTGCCCGGTCGGCTTCGGGGGCCGGCCGCGCCTGGGCGGCTCGAGTGGGTTCATGGGCGGCATGGTAGACCAGCAGTAGATTTGTTACCAGATGTGGAAAAAAAGACATCTTGGATTTGAGAGCGCAATGGGTCTGCCACCTCGCAAGGGCTCGAGTTCCAGGCTCTCCGGAGGAACGGCGGCCACGCTGAACGACCACAAACGCTCTCAATGCCCGGCCGGCACGATAACGTCCGCCTTCCCAAGTGTTTCCAGGAGAACGCTTCGGACGCGGGCCTCGCGGGAGATCGGCTTCGGCGCCAGCCCGGGCAGAAGGTCGCGGACCTGGACGCCACGCCCGGGCCGGGGCGTGCTCGAGCGCGGGGATTCGGGGTGTGCGGTGGGAGGGGGGCGCACGGCAGGGGCGCGATCCGCCCTGTGCTAGCCTCGCGTGCATGCGTCCGCCCGATCCCGCGTCGGCCCCCGCCGCCGGGCCGCCCGATGCCCCGCCCGCGCCGCGCGGGCTCCCGGGCTTGCCGCGCAACGTGGTCGCGCTGGGCTTCGTCTCGCTGCTGACCGACGTCTCGACCGAGATGATCGCCCCGGTGCTGCCGCTCTTCGTGGTCGGCGTGCTCGGGGCTTCGATGGCGAGCGTCGGCGTGATCGAAGGCGTGGCCGAGAGCACGGCCGCGCTCATGCGGCTCGGTTCGGGCTGGCTCTCGGACCGCATCGGGCGCCGCAAGCCCTTCCTGTTCTTCGGTTACGGCATCTCGGCCGCGGCCAAGGCCGCGCTGGCGGTGGCGCTGTCCTGGCCCATGGTGCTGGCGCTGCGCTTCGGCGACCGCGTCGGCAAGGGACTGCGCAACCCGCCGCGCGACGCGCTCATCGCCGACTCGGTGGAGCCGCGCCACCTGGGGCGCGCGTTCGGCTTCCATCGCGGCCTCGACACGCTGGGGGCGGCCATCGGGCCGCTGGTCGCCTTCGCCATGCTGCGCGCCTTCCCGGGCGGGTTCCGCCGCATCTTCCTGCTGTCGGTGGTGCCGGCCGCGCTCTCGCTGGTGGTGCTCGCGGTGTTCGTGCGCGCGAAGCGCCACGAGCCCGCGCGTCTCACGGCGCCGCTCTTCGCCGAGGCCCGGGCCATGGGCGGTCCGTTCCACCGGTTCCTGCTCGTGGCCGGGCTCTTCTCGCTCGCCAACTCGAGCACCGCCTTCCTGCTGCTGCTCGCCGCCGACCGGTCGCACGGCGCGGGTTTCACGAGCGCGCAGGTCGTGCTGGTCTACCTGCTCTACAACCTGGTCTACGCGCTGCTCTCCTGGCCGGTGGGCGAGCTCTCCGACCGGATCGGCCGCCGCTCCATCCTGCTCGGCGCCTACCTGCTGTTCGCCGCGCTCTACGCGCTGCTGGCCTGGCGCGCCGGGGCCGCCCTCGTCATCGCGGGCTTCATCGTCCTCGGCCTGCACAGCGCGATGCTCGAGGCCTCGCAGCGCAGCATGCTCGGCGACCTGGTCGCGCCGGCGCGCCGCGGCACCGCCTACGGCCTCTACTACACGGTGATCGGCGTGGCGCTGCTGCCGGCGAGCGTCATCGCCGGCGCGCTCTGGGACCGGCTGGGACCGCGCGCGATGTTCGCGGTGGACGCGGCGATCGCGCTTCTGGCCGGGCTCCTCTTCGCGGTTCTCCTGCCATCGCGACGCGAGTACAGTGACCGCCATGTCCACGCTGGGTGAGCTGGGGGAGTTCGAGGTCATCCGCCGCCTGACCGCGGCGCGCCACGGCGCGGGGCGCGAGCGATCCCTTGCCGCGGACCCGCGCGCTGGCGTCGTGATCGGCAGCGGCGACGACGCTGCCGTACTGCGCCCGACACCGGGCGCGGACCTGGTCGCGACGACCGACGCCTTCGTCGAGGGCGTGCACTTCCTGCGCGATTGGTGCCCGCCCCGCGTGGCCGGGACGCGCCTCGCGCAGGCGAACCTGAGCGACCTCGCGGCCATGGCGGCGACGCCGCGCTGGGCCCTGCTCTCGATCGGCGCGCGTCGGGAGAGCGAGGTCGCCAGCCTGGCCGCCTTCCAGTCCGGGCTGTCCGAGACGCTGGGGGCCTCCGGTGCGGTGCTGGTGGGGGGGAACCTGACTGCGGTGGCGGGCGCGGAGTGGTACTCGCTGGCGCTGCTGGGCGAGTGCGAGCGCGGGCGCGAGTGGACACGCTTCGGGGCACGCCCCGGCGATCTGGTCGCGGTGAGCGGTCACCCGGGCCGCGCGGGCGCGGGCCTCGGGCTCGTCCGTGCGCTGGGCGAAGGGGCGCGCGCGCCGGAGTGGGCGCCGCTCCTCGAAGCGTGGCTCGCGCCGATGGCGCGCGTGACGCTGGCCCGCGCCCTGCGCGAGACCGGGGCCGTGACGGCGGCGATCGACCTCTCGGACGGCTTCGCCGGGGACCTCGGACACCTGTGCGAATCGAGCGGCGTGGGGGCCGAGGTGGAGGAGGCCGCGTGGCCGCAAGACGCGCTGCTCGCGCGCGCCGCGGCCGTCCTCGGGGTGGCGCCCGGGGCGCTCTGCTACGGGCCGAGCGACGACTACGAGCTGTTGTTCGCCGTGGACCCTGCTGGGCGCGCCGACTGCGAGCGCGCTGCCGGCGCCGCCGGCGTGCCGCTGGCCTTCGTGGGGCGCTTCACCACGGCCCCCGGGCTGCTCTCGTTGCACGCCCCGGACGGCGTCGCGCGGGCCCTCGACCGCGCGGGCCACGACCACTTCGGGACCGCCGGCTGACGGCTCGGCGGCGGCGCTGCCCGAGGAGCCCGGGGGTGCCGGCGGCCGGCGTGCCGGGCTCCTCGGGCTCAGGACGAGGGGAAGAGGCTCCCGGTTCGGCCGGCGGGGTGCGCGAAGCGGGCCTCGAGGTCCAGCAGCTTGCGCTTGCGGAGGAGGCCCCCGCCATAGCCCGCGAGACTCCCGTCCGCGCCGATGACGCGGTGGCACGGCACGATGATGGGGACCGGGTTGTGATTGTTCGCCAGCCCGACCGCGCGTGCCGCCCCGGGCTGACCGAGCGCCCTGGCGATCTGCCCGTAGGCGCGGGTCTCGCCGTAGGGGATCCTGCACAGCGCTCGCCAGACCCCGAGTTGGAACTCGGTCCCGGTGAGGTCCAGCGGGAGATCGAACCTCGTGAGGTTCCCGCAGAAGTAGTCGTCAAGCTGGCTCACGACCGGCTTGAGCTCGAGCAGCGACGGTTCCCACTTCGCGTCGGGGACGGCCTCGGCGTGGGCGGCGAAAGCCCGCTTGAGGCTCTTGCGCTCCAGGAAATCCACGAAGCGCAGGCCGCGCGCGGTGCGGGCCAGGAAGAGCAGCCCGAGGGGCGAGGACATGACATGGTAGGCGAGCCTCACGCCTGCAAGCATAGCCGAGGCCGGAGCCAGGAGCCAACCGCAGACGCTCAGTCCTTCCCGAACGGCCCCCAGCGTCCCACGCGGGCGCGGTAGCTCCGGTATTCGTCGCCGAAGCTGGCCTCGAGCGCTGCTTCCTCGCGGACCACACGTGCCGACGTCGCGAGTGCCATCACGACCACCAGCGGGAGCGTGACCGCGCTGCCGAAGGCCAGGACCGCGCCCAGGTTCGAGAGGCAGGCGCCGGCGTAACCGGGGTGGCGCAGCCAGGCGTAGACCCCGCCGGACTCGAGGGCGTGTTCGCGCTGCACCTCGATGACGGGGGAGAAGCGCGCGCCCAGCCGCTGCATGGCGAGGACGCGCAGGAGCAAGCCCGCGCCCGCCAGCGCCACGCCCGCCCAGCGCAGGATCTCGCCACCGGGAAGCGGCCAGACGCCGACGCGCTCGCTCCAGGCCGAGAGCATCGGGGTCAGGAGCGGCACGAGCACCAGGGTGACGAGCACGAAGCGCTGATCCGCGCGCCGCTCCCGCGGGTCGCGCGCGCGGCGGCGGCCCCGCCCCGCGAGCGCCCCGTAGCCCGCCGCCCAGACGACGAGCAGCCCCACGGCGCGCGGGTGATGCAGCAGCGCGTGCGCGCCCCCGACGCCCACCGCGAGCAGTGCGGCGTCGAGGACCAGCATGAGGGCGCTGCCGAAGAGCGAGAGCGCGGGATTCGGCGCGGCCGGCGCGGTCACTCGATCACCAACTCCAGCCTCTCCCAGTCGATCGTCATGCGCTGCCCGCTCAGGAACTCACTCGAGAGCAGCGCGTCGCGGCGCACGCCGTGCCGCCACAGCTCGGCGGAGTCGAGCGCGCCGGACCAGCCGGCCACCTTGTCCTTCACGACCGGGCCCACCGCGACGGTGGCCACCTGCACGCCAGCCCAGGAGTTCCCCTGGAGCCGGGCGCCGGCCGACCGCACGGCGCGCGCGATCGCGCCGGGCCGCACGCCGAATTCCTCGAACACCTCGGACGGGGCGCCCACGCCACAGCCGGGCACGGCGGTCTGGAGCACCATGGCCATGCGGCGCCCGTCGTTGAGCGAGCCGTAGACGGTGAGTTCCCGCTCGCCCCAGAGCTCGAACGGGATGCGCAGCGCCCCGGCGCTCGCGGGGATGGTCGCGCCCGCGGGCTGCAGGACGAGCGCGCACTTGCGGTAGTCGAAGGTGGGCGTGAAGCGCGAGAGCAGGTTGAGCCCGATCACCCCGTCGACGCGCTCGCCGTCGGGATTGGCCTCGAGGCTCCAGCGCCGCAGGGCCGTGGCCGCGGCGGGGATGCGCTCGATCCGCAGCCTGCCCAACTCGAGGCGCTGCACCAGCGCCACGCGCGCGGCGACGCGCGTGCCGCCCCAGAAGACCGGCATCTGCTCGGGCATGAGCGTCACGCCGCAGCGCCGGGCCGCCGTGGGGTCGAGGACCAGGTCGGCGACACCCGTGTCGATCGCGAGCAGCACGTTCTGTCCGTTGAGCTTCGCCTTCACGATCGGCACGGGCCAGCAGCGGATCCACGGGATCCGGACCGGACCGGCTCCCGCGATCCTCCAGGCGCCCTCGGGTTCGGTGAGCCGGCGCAGCAGCGCCGCGCGGCCGGGCTGTCCCGCCTGCTCGGCGAGCGCGGCGGCCTCCCCCCAGCGGCCGAGGCGCAGGCGCGCGGCGAGCAGGTCCTCCGTGGCGCCGTCCACGCGGCCCGCGACGGGCGCGAGCAGGCTCTCGGCGAGCGCGGGCGAGCCGCGGAAGAGGGCGATCTTGCCGAGCCCGGCCGCGGCGGTCTCGTCCCCGGGTGCGAGGGCGACGACGCGCGCGAACAACCGCCGCGCCTCATCGAGGTTCGCGAGCCTGAGGTGGGCCACCGCCAGGGAGTCCAGGTGGGCCGCCGCGAGCGGCCTGCCCACCGTGTCGCGTACGGCGAGCCGCAGGGCCAGCTGGGCGTCGCGGAACGAAGGGTCGGGCTGAAGCCAGTCGGCGCGGGCGGGCGCCGTCGGGGCCGAGGCCAGCCCCAGCGCCGCGACGAGCGCGAGGGCCGGGACGAGGAAGACGGGATGGATGCGCATCATGCCTCCAGGAAGCGGCGGGCCACGCGCAGCAGCACCTCCGCGCCGATCTCGATGCAGCCTTCGTCCACGTCGAAGCGCGGATGGTGGTGCATGTGGGTCAGGCCCTTCTGCTCGTTGCGTGAGCCGACGGCCAGGAACGCGCCCGGCACTTCGTGCAGGAAGACCGAGAAGTCCTCGCCGCCCATGGTCCGGATGTCGGTGACCACGTTCTCGCGGCCCACCACCTCGGCCGCGGCCTCGTGGGCCAGTTCGGCCATGGCGGGGTCGTTCACGGTGGGCAGGTTGTGGCGCGTGTAGGCCACCTCGGCCGTGCAGCCCAGCGCTCCGGCCACACCGTGCACGATGCGCTCGAAGCGCCCGGGCAGCTCCCGCCACAGGGTGGTGTCGAAGGTGCGGACCGTGCCGTTCATCCACGCGCTCTCGGGGATGATGTTGAACGCGGTGCCGGCGCGCACCTGGGTCACGCTCAGCACCACCTCGAGCAGCGGGTCGGTGGTGCGGCTCGCGACGGTCTGCAGGGCGGTGATGACGTGGGCCAGGGCCACCACGGGGTCGATGCCCTGGTGCGGTGCGGCCGCGTGCGCGCCGCGGCCGGTGACGGTCACCGCGAAGTCGTCCACCGAGGCCATCCAGCCGCCGCGGGTCACCCCGACCTTGCCGACCGCGAGGTCCTGCCAGACGTGCACGCCGAAGGCCGCATCCACCTTCGGATCGCGCAGCACGCCGTCGGCGACCATGCCGAGCGCGCCGCCGCCCTGTTCCTCGGCGGGCTGGAAGCAGAGTTTCACCGCGCCGGGGAGCGAGGGCGCCTGCCGCACGAGCTGCTTCGCGACGCCGAGCAGTCCCGCGACGTGGCAATCGTGGCCGCAGGCGTGCATCCGGCCCTCGGTCCGCGAGCGGTAGGGGACGTCGTTCTCCTCCTGCATGGGCAGCGCATCCATGTCGGCGCGCAGCAGGACCGTCCTGCCGGGGCGAGCGCCATGGACGGTGGCCACCACGCCCGTGCGGCCCACTCCCGTGCGCGGCTCCAGCCCCAGCGCGCGGAGCCGCTCGGCGACGAGCGCCGCGGTGCGCGTTTCCTCGAAGGCGACCTCCGGATGCGCGTGCAGGTCGCGACGGACCCCGACCATCTCCTGGACGTCGGTGGCGCTGAGGATGCGGCTTGGATCGTTCATGAGGCCCCCCGTGCGGACCGCGCGCTCCGGGGATGGACCGCGCGAGCCCGCAGGCGGTCGCCATAGTAGCGCCGTGGCTCCGCGGGCCGCCACCGCGACCGGAAAACGGGGGCGGGCCGGGGGTGCTTCCCCGGCCCGCCCGGCGTTCCCGTCTGTGGCGGCCTACGGCGTGGCCGTGGTGTCCGCGGGCACCGCCTCGTCCTGCTCCAGCAGGCGCCGGCGCTCGACTTCCTTCTTCAGCACTTCCTTGTTGAGCACCGTGAACTCGACCCGGCGGTTCTGCGCCTTGTTCTCGTCGCTGATGTTCGGGACCAGCGGCCGGTCCTTGCCGTAGCCCTTCACCGTGAAGCGCGTGCTGTCGAGCGCCGCGTACTTGTCCTTCATGTACGACAGCACCGACTCCGCTCGCAGGAGCGAGAGCTTCCTGTTCGGCGCCGCACCACCGACGTTGTCCGTGTGGCCGCCGACCTCGATCCTGAGCTGTGGCCACTGCGTCAGCAGGGTCCCGACCACGTCCAGGGCCGGGAAGGACTCGGGCTGCAGGGTGGCCTTGCCGGAGTCGAACGAGATGTTCTGGAGCCGGATCTTGCCGGTGTCCATCAGCTCCGTCTCGCGCTCGATCAACTCGATCGGGCAGCCCCGCTCGTCCACCTGGAGGCCGGCCGGGGTGTCCGGGCACGCGTCCACGCCGTCGCAGACGCCGTCGCCGTCCGCGTCCAACGGACAGCCCCTCGCGTCCAGGGTGCAACCCGTCGGCGTGTCGGCGCACTGGTCGATGCCGTCCAGGACGCCGTCACCATCCGTGTCCGAGGGGCAGCCCTTCGCGTCCACCGTGGCGCCCTTCGGGGTGTCGGCGCACTGGTCCAGCCCGTCGCAGACGCCGTCGCCGTCCGCGTCCGTCTGGCAACCAGCCCCGTCCACGGTGCAGCCCTTCGGGGTGTCCGTGCACTTGTCGAGCCCGTCGAAGACGGCATCGCCGTCGGTGTCGATCGGGCAGCCCCTCGCGTCCACCGTCGCACCGCGCGGGGTGTCCGGGCACTTGTCACGGCTGTCGGGCACGGCGTCGCCGTCGGTGTCACGGCCCTTCGCGCCGATGGCGAGCGTCAGGCCGGCGCTCACCGTGAGGTAGTTCACGCTGGGCGCGCCCTGGGTCTCCTTGGGCAGCCAGTGGGCCTCGCGCGCCTCGAGCCTCACACCGAGGGCGTCGGTCAGCCAGAGCCGCAGGCCGCCGCCGGCTTCCAGCAGGCCCTGGTTGAAGTGGGCCGCGTCGCCCGAAACCGCGGCGGTCTCGGTCGCGCTCAGGCGACCGGCGCCCCCGCCGAGGAAGAAGTAGGGCCCGCCGACGCGGGTCGCCCATGGGCTCATGACCAGGTTCGCCGTGGCGTGGAGGAACGAAACGTTCGTCCCGCCCACCAGGTCCTCGGCGGTGGGCGTCACACCGCCCGCCAGCTCGAGGGCCCACAGCGGCCCGCGCTGGTAGCCGAGCCGGCCGCCGACGTAGAGCTTGTCTGCCAGGGGATGGCCGTCGGGCCAGTTGAAATCGCCATCGAAGAGCGTGAAGCCCCCCATCGGGGACAGGTAGAGGTAACGCCCGACGGGATCCGCCGTGGCTGCCTGCGCCGCGAACAGGGCGACGACGGCCAGCAGCACGGGCCAGAGACGCGCGCGCATCGAATTCTCCTTGGGTAAAGGGACCGCCCGGAGCGCGGTGGTTCCGCGCCCGGACGTCACAGACTTCGCGACGATACCGAGCGGAATGGGCGCTGGCAAGCGCCCGGCCCGGTCAGGGGGGCTGCGGCGCGGCCGGCGCCGGCCCGCGGCCCCCGCCCGCCCGGTCAAAACGTCGTCTGCAGCGACAGGAAGCCCTTGTCGTGGTGGTGCCAGATCTCGTAGCGCTCGGGATCGAGTTCGAAGCCCTCGACGCCGCTCACCGAGACCCGGCCGAAGCGCGCCACGAGCCCGAAGTAGGCGCGCGATTCGTTGCGGGTGCCGTGGGAGAAGGAACCGGTCTCGCCGGACTTGCTGACGCTCGCGCGGTCGAAGAGGCCTCCCAGCCGCACGGTGAGATCCGCCCGCGCCGCCCAGCGAGCTTCGAGCTGGAGCGCGCGGTCGATCGCGCGGAAGCGGGCGTCGGCGAGCGGCGGCCGGTAGCTCTGCATGCGGTCCACGTAGAGCCAGCGCCCCTCGATGGCGACGTCCCGCCACGGCGAGCGGCGAGCGGCCAGCTCGACCTGCCACATGCGGCGCGACCTGCGCGCGTCCCCCACGGAGAGGTCGAGGAGTTGATCGGTGCTGCGGGCCTGCCGGTTCTCGGTGCGCGCCATCCAGGTGGTGCCCAGCGCCCGCGCCTCGAGCGCGGCAGAGCCCCGGGCGCCCCACAGCGACTGTACCCGCCCGGGTTCCGGATCGCCGTAGGAGCCCACGCGCTTGCGGGCGAGCGTGAGCCACTTGCCCTCGGTCTCCAGGCGCCAGCGCGCCCGCCGCAGCGCGGCCTTGAAGGCGGGCTCCCAGGGGTGCCGGTCGTACGGGGCGCCGCTCTCGCCCACCCGGGTCTGGCGCCAGACCCACAGGTTGTTGAAGAGGTCTTCGAGCCCGTAGACGAGCCTCAGTTGATTGCGGGTGGTGTCGGCGCCCAGCTCCCACAGGAGCGCGAAATCCTGGCGCGACTTGTCGTAGTAGGGCCGGAACATCACTCCCAGCGTGCCCGCGCGCTGCGGGAACAGGAACCACAACTCGAGGTTCTCGTAAGTGGCCAGGTCACTCTCGACCTGGTCGAACCGCAAACCGAAGCGCGCGCGGCGCCCGAGCGGGGACACGAGCTTCAACTCGGTGTCCGTGTACCACTGCCCCGAGGTGAAGCAGCCCTGCGAGGTGCGAAGGGCCTGCGGCGCCCGGTCCCACTCGTCGCGCCACTCGGCCGGCCGGCGCACGAGCAGGTGATCGAGGAGGCTTTCGTCATCCTCCTCTGGACGCTCGACGTCGAAGGAGGAGAATTCCTCGGTCGAGGCGCCGGCGGGCGCCGGGTGCGCGGCGGGAAGCAGCGCCCACGCGAGCGCCAGCGCGAGCAGGCGCCGCACGCGCCGGCGGGTGCGCGGCCGTGGGTCCATCGGGTCTTCCTCCGCTCGTGCGCGCGCCGGTTCCACGCGTGGTGCGGGGTGCTCCACGCCGGGGCCGGCGCATTGTATAGTCCGGACGGTCGCGAACGCCAAGAACTCCGCTTCCCTGCGGGCCCCGCCGGGGCCTGCACGCCACCCCGCGAGGGCCGTCGTCCATGAACGCTCGTCCCTTCTCTCCCCGCGCCGCGCTGCGCGTGCTCGGCATCGCGCTGGCCGTCGTGGCCGTCCTGGTGGCCGCGGCCTGGATCGCGCTCGCCGTGCTGCTCCCGCACGATCGCGTGCTGGCGCTCGTGCGCGCGCAACTGGCGGGATCGCTGCGCCGCGAGGCGCGGCTCGCCGACGTCGTCGGTACGGCTCTGGCCGCCCGTCCGGCTCGTGGCCCGCGGCTTCGAGCTGGCCGAGCCAGGGGGCTTCGCCCGGGGCGCGGCGGTGAAGGTGGGCGCCCTCGATCTGGATCTCGACGTGCTCCCGCTGCTCTCGCGGGGCGTCTCGTGGTGCGCAACCTCACGCTCGAGCGGCCGATCGCTGCACCTCGTGCTGCGAGCGGACGGGACCACGAACCTGGACAGCCTGCTCGCCGCCGCGCCGCCCTCCGGGCGCGCGGGCGTCCGCGGGCCCGCCCATGGACCTTGCCGTGCGCTCGTTCGTCGTTCGCGGGGGCGAGGTGCTGGTGGACGACCTGGGTGCGAGGCGGCGCATCTTCCTCGGCCTGGACACGCGGCTTTCGCTGTCCGCCGCCGGCGGCCGGCGGTTCGCGACGAAGGGCCGGACGAGCCTCTCGCGGGTCGCGCTCGGGCCGCTCGCGGCGCGCGGGCCCGCCGATCTCGACCGGCGCTGGCGAAGCTCGTCTGGACCCTCGAGCACGACGGCCGCTTCGACGCGTGCGAGGAACACGCTCGAGCTCGAACGGCTCGCGCTCGGCCTCGGGCGGGCGCGGCTGACGCTCGCGGGCACGGTCGCGGACCCGGGACCGAAGGCCACGCTCGAGCTGCGCGCGAAGGGCGAGGGCCTGGATCTGGGCGACGTGCTCGGCTTCCTGGCCGTGGCCGACGCGCGCGCCCTGAATGGCGTCCGCGGCGGCGGACGCGCGGCCTTCGACCTGCGCGTCACGGGACGCGCAGGCCCCGGAACGCTCCCCGCGCTCACCGGCACGCTCTCCGTCACGGGGGGCTCGTTCCGCTACCCGGGGGCCCCCGCGGGCGTGGACGGGCTCGCCTTCACCGCGCGCTTCGTCCCCGACCAGGTCACGGTGGACGATCTGCGCGCGCGCGTCGCCGGGCAACCGCTGCGCGCGCAGCTCGCCCTGAGCCGCTTCGCCGACCCCGAGACGCGCTTCGCCCTCGAGGGCGGGCTCGACCTGGCGGCGCTCTCGCAGTTGTTCGCCCCGAAGGACACGAAGCTCGCCGGGCGCGTCGACTTGAACGTGCGTGGCGGCGGGCGGCTCAAGGATCCGGGCTGGGATCGTGCTGGACGGCCGCGCCACGCTCGCCAACGCGAGCCTCGAGAGCCCGGCGCTGCCGAAGAGGGTGGAGGCCATCTCGGCTGCGTTCCAGCTCTCGCCCGAGCGCGCCACGGTGCGCGGCCTCACCGCGCGCGCCGGGCAGTCCTCATTCAACCTGCGACGCTTCGGTGACGCGCCCGCTGGCCCTCGCGGGCAAGCCCGGCGAGGTCGCGCCCGCGGGGCTCACGTTCACGCTCAGGTCGCCCTACCTCGACCTGGCGGAGCTGCTACCGCCCGGCCCGGGCGGCCCCCTCGCGCTCAACGCGAAGGGGGGTGGCCGGGTGGAGATCGCGCGGTTGCGCAACGGGAAGCTCGATGTCGAGGACGTGGTCGCGAACGTGGCGGTCGAGCCCGCGATCATCAGCGTGCCCTCGTTCGCACTGCGCGGCTATGGCGGCGCGGTGACGGGCAGTGCGCGCTTCGGCTTCCAGGACCCGGCCAACCCGAGCTTCGCCGTGAAGGGCCGCGCCGACACCGTCCAGGTGGACCGCTTCCTCTCGGCCTGGAGTCCGGCGCGGGCGGTCGTGACCGGCGTGGCCAGCACGAACTTCGATTTCTCCGGTGAAGGCGTGCAGCCGGAGCAGCTCAAGACGTCGCTCACCGCGCTCGGGCTGGCGCTGCTGGCCGATGGCCGGCTCGGTGGGCCGGTGATGGAGGCCATCGCCCAGGCCACGCGTGCGCCCGCCCTGCGCGAAGTGCGCTTCCACGACCTCAAGCTTCCGTTCCGCGTCGAGCGTGGTCGCGTGGTCACCGACTCGGTGCGCTTCGGCGGCGGCTCGGGCGAGTGGCTGGTCTCGGGGCTCGTGGGCTTCGACGGCGCGCTCGACTACGCCGTGAGCGCGACCCTGCCGCCGGAGGTCCTGGGCCACGGCGGGGTGCAGAGCGCGCTGGCGGCCGGGTTGCTGAGCGACGAGCGCGGCCGCCTGTTGCTCGACCTGCGCGTGACCGGCAACGCGAAGGCTCCGCGCGTGGCGCTGAACTCGCAGGTCATGCGGGACCGGCTTGCCGGGAAGGCGTCGAACCTGCTGCGCGAGCAGCGCGCGCGATTGGGCGAGACGCTGCTGCGCTCGAGTGGTCTCGCGCCACGGGACAGCGGCGCGGCGGAAGGCGCGCAGGGGCGCGCGCCGCGGCCCGACACGAAGGCGCTCGGCAAGGAGGTGCAGAAGCAGGGCGAGGATCTGCTCCGGGGGTTCTTCGGCGGGAAGAAGAAGGCGCCGCCGGCGGTCGCGCCGGCTCCGGCGCCGGCGGACACGGGGGGGAAGTAGCGCGTCGCCGGTCCAGCGGCCGTGCGGGCCTCAGGCTGGCCCGGCCGCGCGCGCCGGCTCGCCGACGCGCTCCAACTCCTCGAGCCAGACCCGCAGCAACTCGGCTGCGGCGAGCGTCGAGGCTGGATCGCCGGCAGGCTCGACGCTCGAACCGTCCGCGCTCACCCGCAGCGTCGCCGGCACGTGGCCGGCGGCGCGCGCCGCGGCCCGCGCGGCCTCGACCCAGCCCCGCGCGCGCGCCTGTGCGTCGGCGCTGCGGTGATGAACGCGCAGGTACGCGGTCACGAAGGCGCCCAGCGCCGCGGTCGAGACGCGCTCGCTGCCGGGCGATTCACGCAGGCCCCAGGGCGTGAGCAGCTCGCGCTCGAGCGTGGCGACGAGGCGCTGGGCGCGCGCGGGCGGCAGCAGCGCGGGCGGCAGGCTCACCGCCAGCGCCTGGGAGGGCGAGAGGCCGCGCACCGCGCCGCCGGGCGCGAGGGCCTCGTACAACCGGTCGTTCTCGTCGTCCCAGAAGGCGTCGCCGAAGAGCTTCTGATGCTCGTGCGCCCACGCCAGATAGAAGGCGCCGGTCTCCTTGTGCGAGAGCAGGCGCGACAACTGCGCCATCGCCACCAGCGCGTGGTACCAGAGCGCGTTCAGATCCGCCCGCCTCACGCCGTCCACGGCGAGCAGGCCCTCGGCGTCCACGCGCACTCCGTGCCGCGTGCCCTGCCGGAGCGCCTGCATCACGCCCTCGAGCGCCGGATAGAGCGTCTCCGAGAGGAATGCGCCGTCGGCGCTGCGCCGCGCGTAGAGATCGGCGCCAGCCACGAGCCAGAGCGAGGGCGCGGGGCTGCCATAGCGCGGCCGTCCGTCCGCGGCGTCGAACGCCTCGGGGGCCAGGCCCTCGTCGAGGTACTCGACGTAGCCGCGCAGGACATCGCGCGCGAGCTCGAACCCGCGCAGACTCACGAGGGCCTGCACGGCCTGCAGTGCGTCGGCGCCCCGCTCCTCGCCGTGTGGCAACGTGGCGGCCAGCGTACGACGGTGGCCGCGGCGCACGAGTCCGGCGCGGAGCGCGAGCGCGAGATCCACGGCGACTCGATCGTGCTCGTCCACGAGCGGCTCGCGCCGGCGAGCGACCCCGGCGGCTGGACCGCCGTGCGCCGCGGCCGCCTGCCGGGCGGTGAAGTCCGCGCCCGCGATCGCCGTGTGCCGCCAGCGGTCGAGGCGTGCGCGCTCGCCCCGATCGAGCTCGGCCACGCAGTCGGCGAGCGTACGTGGTGGCGGCGCGCCCAGGCGCCCCGCGGCGGCCAGGGTCTTGAAGAGGGCGACCTCGGCGGCGAAGACCAGGTGGAAGGCGCGTCCCGGCGCAAGCAGCCCCTCCGCATGGCCCGGCACCAGCGCGTCCTCGCGCGCGCCGGCGGCCTCGTCGCCGGGGTACTCGAGGCCCCGCACCCAGACGCGCGCGGGCAGGAAGGTGCCGTTGTGCCAGAGCGTCAGCGTCGGCGCCCACGAGGCGAGCTCGATGCGCACGCGGCCCGGGATGCCGTGGATGGCGCCGAGGAGCCGTGCGCCCTGGCGCGCCGGCTGGTCGAGACCGCGCGCCACGCACAGCGGGCTCGCCGCGAGGTGCACGGCGGGGCCGGAGAGGTGCTGATAGCGGACGACCACGGCGTCGTGGCCCGAGAGCGCGAAGAGCGACTTCTCGATCACCGTGCCAGCCACGCTCCAGCGCCAGGTGGGCCACGGATCGAGCCGGAACCCCTCGAGCCGGACCTGGCCCCGCGCCCGGCGGCGCTGGCTGGCGAGCTCGAAGCTTCCGGCTTCGCCGCTCACGCGCTCGTCGAGTCGGAGCAGAAGCGCGGTCGGCCGCCCGAGAGCGCCCGCGACCAGCAGCGCCTGCGAGCTGCGCGCGGGCGCGCCCGAGGCGCCGCCCGAACACGATCCGCCGAGTCCGTTCGCGAGCAGCCACTCGGCCGCCACGGTCGTCGAGCCTGAAAGGACATCCTGTCCAGGGCGCATGACGCAGGAAGATAACGGGTTGCTGCGCAGGGACAAAACATGGCCGGGGCAGCAGGAGGCCTTCCGCGAACGTCGCAGGGTCGTGATTCGGCCAGGATGGCCGAATCACGACATTGCGGAGGCGACAAGCGGCGCCAGGATGGCGCCGCAAGCCGGGTTCGCGGAAGGCCTCCTGCTGCCCCGGCCGTCCGCGGTGGCTACATCGCGCCGGCCGTCCGCGGTGGCTACATCGCGCCGGCCGTCCGCGGTGGCTACATCGCGCCGGCCGTCCGCGGTGGCTACATCGCGCCGGCCGTCCGCAGTGGCTACAGCCGCGCCGGCCGGCGGATCACGCCGGAGAGCGGCGCCAGGTCCACGCCGCCCAGCCGCTTCGCCGTCGTCGCGCGCCCGAGCCATTCGCGCGCCTGCGGCGTGGCGCGCACCCAGACCACCGCGTGCCCCCGCGCCCGGGCTCGCCCGAGGATCTCGCCCCAGCGCCGGTCCAGCGCCTTCGCCGTCTTCGCGCGCGCTTCGGCGTCGAGCACGGCATCCGGCTCGTCGTAGATCACACCCATCTCCGCCGCCAGCGGCCGGCACACCGCGCCCGCGGCGGGCAGCAGGTGGATGAACGGCAGATGCCGGCGCCGCAACTCACGGTAGACCGCGCCCATCAGCGTCATGTCCTGGGTGGCGAGCGAGCCCATGTGGTTCGCGACCCCCACCACCGGGCCCGCCTGGTCCAGCCAGCGCCGCATGGTGCCCGTCACGCGGTCCGGCTTCGCCGTGACCAGCAGAGTCCCCGGCCCGGGGTTGAGTTGCGGATAATTGACCGGCTCGAGCGGGATGTGGAGCACGACCTCGCGGCCCTTTTCGTGCGCCGCACGGAACATCGCGCCGCTCGCCCCGGCGTCCGGTGCGAGCGCGACGGCGAAGGGCAACGGCAGGTCGAAGGTGCGTCTCGCCCCGTCCAGGTCGTCGCCGAAACCGAAGAGCACGAGCGCAAGCCGGGGCGCCGGGCGCTCGGACGGCGCTTCGGGGCGGACCCCGCGCACCAGCAGCACCTCGTGCAGGCCGCGCTTCGGCAGGCCCAGGAGCAGCGTCAGGCGCACCTCTCCGTGCGGGCCCACGGTCTCGCGTCCGCCCAGCACCACCCCGCCCAGCTTCTCGACGCGGCGGCTCACCGCGTAGTTCACCTGGAGCAGGGAAGCGTCGGAACGGAGCCCCACACGCCAGCGTGCGGCGCCCGGGCCGCCGCGCCAGGCGTTCTCGTGCACGCTGTCGGCGGGGACTCCGGCGGCGGTGAGGCCGGCGCGGATCTCGCGCGCGAAGAGCGTGACCACGCGGGCGCGATCGCCGAGTCCCCAGCGCGCCAGCGCCACCTGTCCCCGGCCCGAGCGCGCCAGCACCCAGGCCTCGCCACCCAGGAAGAGCAGCAATGCGGAGACGGCGAGCACGATGAGCGTGCGCGTCGGGGCGGGTGATCGGCGCTTGCTTCTGGGCATGGCGGGGGGGACGAGCGCCACGTTACGGAGGTGACCCGGATTCGTCAATGAGACGGTGGAATGCCGCCCGGGGGGCTCGCCGGGGGCGTGGGCCCACGGTGGATTTGCAGTTGTGTGACACCGCGAGCCGCGGCCCGGTGCCACGCTTCAGGTGAAGTCGTCTGGGGGTCCCTCGCCGTGCCCGTGCCCCGGGCCGGACCCGCGGTGGACCCCTTCGACCCCGAAAGGCACGCATCATGAAGAACCGACACCTCCTGCTCGCCGCGATCGTCGTGCTGGCGGCCGGGGCCTGGACGACGACGCGGGCCGGCGAGCCGGTTCGGGGCGCCCGGCTGGACGCGGTCGTGGCGGTCGCGCCGGGGGGGGTAGCGGGGTGGGGGCCGTCCCGGCCGGCATGGACCGCTGCTGCCCGCACCGCCTGACGCGGGTGGGGATCGTGCGCACGGGCGGCATCTCCGGAACTCCGCCCGGGAGCGCGGGGACCCCCGCGCTCGAGCCCTGCGACGCCTGCGATGACTGGGAGATCTGCGCGCGCGCACTGGAGGGCGTCGGGGCCAGCATGCAGGTGATGCCCCTGCGCAACGGGGTCATGCGCGTCTTCACCGCCGCCACGCCTGCGGGGGTGCGGGTGGTGCAGGCCGCGCTGGCACTCCACTACGAACGCATGAGCGGGCTGATCGCGACGGGCGAGGCCGTCCGTCTTTGCACTGCGTGCCGGGTCATGCGGGGCGCCGCGGCCAGCGGGCAGCTGGCGCGGGAGATCATCAAGATCGACGGCGGCTGCATCACGCTCACGACCTCGGCCGATACCGCCATCGTGACGAAGATCCACGCCGAGGCCGGGATCCCGACCCCGGTCCGGCTGAAGCTCTGAGACCGACCGGCCCGCCGTGGAGGCAGGCTCCGGCAAGCAGGTGCGGGGCGTGACGGCCGGCGCCCGACTCCCCCTGTGTCCCGGGCGTTGCCGCGCCGGGGCCCAGGGGCTACGCTGGTAGGCCATGGCCGCCCCCTCGCTCGGTGCCCGCGTGAGCCGGCGCGCACTCATCCTCGTCGGTCTCGGGGTGGCGCTTCCTGCCACCCTGCTCGCCGGCCTCGGCATCTACCTGACGCTGCGCATCGCCCACGCGGTCGAGGACGAGAGCGCGCGCTACAACAGCTACATCGCCAAGCAGGTCGGCGAGACGTTCGAGCGCGAGCTGCTCGGAGAGCTCCGGCGCGCCATCCCGCCCGCCGAGACCGCGGCCCGCTCCGGCGCCGACGCGGCGGCCGTGCTCGAGGCGCTGCGGACCGGCACGCGCGAGTTCTCCGACCCCGCATTTCCTGCCCGAGACCGAGTTGCCCGGCACCACGGGCCTCATCGTCGAGTCCACGGCGCTGCTCTACGTCCGCGGCGAGGGGGCGCGCAAGGTCCGCACGTTCGCCGGCCTGCTGCTGCACGGCCCGACAGGGTGAGGTGCTGGGGGCGGGCGGCTGGTGGTTCGAGCCGCGCCGCTTCCTGCTCGCGCACTTCGAGGGGGTGGTCCAGGACCGGCTCCCGGAGAACCCGCGGCTCTACGGCGGCATCGTGTCCACGCGTCGCCTGAGCGTGGCTCTGCTCGGGCCCTTCGGCGAGGAGTTGCTGCGCGTGCGCCAGCCGGGCCATGCCCGCAGCGCGCGGATCGAGCCCCTGGGCGGGCCGTTCGAGGGCTACGCCGTCCGCGTCGCCCCCGCGGTGGGAGCGCCCGCGGTCTGGGTCACGCGCTTCTTCGGGCTCATGATCGCCTTCATCGGGCTCATGGGCCTGGCGACCGTGGTGGCCGCGCTGGCCGGACTGAGGTACGCCTCCCGGCAGCTCGAGCTGGCCCAGCTCAAGTCGAGCTTCGTCTCGAACGTGACCCACGAGCTGAAGACGCCCATCGCGCTCATCCGTCTGGCCGCCGAGACCCTCGAGTTGCGCCGGTTCTCGACCCCGGAGGAGGGCCAGGCCTTCCTGGACAGCATCGTGCGCGAGACCGTCCGGCTCCAGCAACTGGTGGACAACATCCTGGATTTCGCCCGGCTCGAGGCCGGCCAGACGGTCTTCCGCTTCGAAGCAGTAGACCTGCCCGCCGTTGTGAGGGAGACTGTCGACGATTTCCGGCCGCGGCTCGAACAGCAGGGGTTCCAGATCGAGCTCGATCTGCCGGAGGGCCTGCCGCCGGTGCGGGGCGACGCCGTCATGCTCCAGCACTGCATGTTCAACCTGCTCGACAACGCGCTCAAGTACTCCCGCACGCGGCGCGAGGTGAAGGTGTCGGTCGAGGCGCGCGACGGAGCCGTGGCCGCCTCGGTCGCGGACCACGGCATCGGCATCGTGCCGGCGGACCAGAAGCGCATCTTCGAGAAGTTCGTCCGAGTGGAGGCCGGGCTCGTCCACGACGTGAAGGGCGCGGGCCTTGGATTGTCACTGGTGCAGCAGATCGTGCGCGCGCACGGCGGGCGCGTGGAACTCCAGAGCAGCCCGGGCGAGGGCAGCACCTTCACGATGGTGCTGCCCTGCGCGGACGGGACCGAGGCCCCCCGCCGGGGTGCCCGGAACGCACGACCGACGGATCCGGGAAGGGAGACGGTGTCATGAAGAGAGTCCTGATCGTGGAGGACGAGGAGGGCCTGCTCGAGGGCCTGGCCCACAACTTCAAGTACGAAGGCTACGAGGTGCTCACGGCGAAGAACGGCCAGGAGGGCCTGCGCACGGCGCTCAAGCAGAAGCCGGACCTCGTGATACTCGACATCATGCTGCCCGAGAAGGACGGCTTCACCGTGCTCAAGGAACTGCGCCAGCGGCACCGCGACATCCCCGTGCTGGTGATGACCGCGCGCAACTTCGAGGCCGACGTGATCAAGGGCTTCGACCTGGGCGCGGACGACTACGTCACCAAGCCCTTCGGCATCAAGGAGTTGATGGCGCGCGCGAAGCGGCTGGTGGCGCGCGGGCCGTCGGGCGCCCCCGCCCCGGGGCCGACCAGCTACAAGTTCGGCGATGTCGAGGTGCGCTTCGAGCTGCGCGAGGTCCACAAGGCCGGCGCGCAGGTCGCGGTCTCGTTCAAGGAGTTCGAGCTGCTCAAGTACCTGATCGAGCACCGCGGCCGCACCGTGTCGCGCGAGGAGCTGCTCGAGGAGATCTGGGGCGTGGACGAGGAGCTGGGGGTGACGACGCGCACCGTGGACACGCACGTCTCGAACCTGCGCTCGAAGCTCGGGGCCGGCTTCGCCCAGCCGTTCATCGTGGCCGTGCACAAGGTCGGCTACAAGTTCGTGGAGCTGTGAGCGGGCGCCGCGGCGGATCGCGGCGGGGTCCTGGCCGGCGCCGGCCCGGGCCGCCCGCCCCCGTCATCTGCCTTCGTCTTCCTCGTTCCCGCCGTGCGGTCCGGCCCGCGCCGCGGCCCGCGCCAGCTTCGCGAACTCCTCGAGCGTGAGGGTCTCGCCGCGGCGGCGGCCGTCGATCCCGGCGGCCCGGCAGAGGCGCTCGATGCCCTCGCGGCCGAGACCGAGCGCCTCCTCGAGGGTGTTCGCGAGCTGCTTGCGGCGCATGTGGAACGACCCGCGGATGATGCGGAAGAGCAGCGCCCTCGTCGGCTTCGACCGGGCGGCTGCTCGCGCAGGAAGAACCGCACCAGCGCGCTGTCCACGTCGGGGCGCGGCCAGAAGGCCGAAGCCCGGATGGCCATGAGCGGGTCCAGCAGTGCGTGGTAGCGCGCGAACAGCGTGAGCGAGCCGTACTCGGGCGTGCCCGCGGCGGCGGCCAGGCGCTCGGCGTACTCCTTCTGCACCAGCAGCACGGCGCTCTTCACCGCGCGCTTCTGCTCGAAGATGCGCTCCAGCACCGGCGTGGTGATGTTGTAGGGGATGTTGCCCACCACGATCACGCGCTCGACGCCGTGGGCGCGGGCGGCCTCCGCCAGGTCGAACTCCAGGAAATCGCCCTCGACCAGCTCGAGCTGGGGGACTCTCGGCCAGCTCCTCGCGCAGCAGGGCGGCGAGTCCGGTATCCTTCTCGACCGCGATCAACGTGCGCACGCGGGCCGCGAGCCGCGCCGTGAGGGCGCCGGCGCCGGGCCCGATCTCGACCACGACGTCGTCCTTCTCGAGCCGGCAGTGCTCGACGATCCGCCGGGCGAGGTCCTCGCGCACCAGGAAGTTCTGGCCCATGCGCTTGAGCGGCGCGAGACCGCGCTCGGCCAGGGCGCGTTTGACGCGCGCGAGCTCGCTGCCCTCGGCGGCGGCCCGCTCGCGCAGCCAGGCGGAGGGGCGAAGCGGGTCGCGGCTGGTGCGCCTCGGGGGGGACATGGGCGCAGTGTAAGGGTGCGCGCGGGCGCGGGCCAGCGCCGGTGGTCGCGATCTCCGCTCAGGCGGCGTCGGGCTCGCCCTCGAGCGCCTCGCGCGCCATGTCGCGCGCGTACGGGTCGGGTGACCCGTGAGCGATGCGCTCCAGCTCGCGGCGGCCCTCCATGCCGAACTCGCGCAGCGCGTAGGCCGCGTGCCGCCGCACCCACCAGGCGGGGTCGGTGAGCCGCGCGGGCAGGGCCAGCATCGCGATGCCGGCCCGCGTGCGTCCCAGCGCCCAGGCGGCCTGCGCCCGCACCTGCCACACCTCGTCCTGCAGCGCGCCCACGAGCGTGGTCGCGCAGTCGTCGGCCCGCATGCGGCCCAGCGCGCGCGCGGCGGCGATCCGCTGCTCCGCGTCGCCCTCGCGCAGCCGGCGCTCGATGGACCGGCGGGCGTCGTGGTGGTCCGCGAGCCCCAGCGCCTCGATGAGCGCGCGATCCAGGGTCGCGTCTCCGGTGCCGCGGTCGAGCGCCGCCGCGAGGTCGGGCAGCGCCCGCTGCCCGAAGCCGCGCAGCAGGGTCACGCGCGCGCGGTGCGTTCGCTGCTCGAGCGCCGCCGGGTTCGCGAGCAGCCAGCGCAACGCCTCGAGGTCGCGGTAGCGGGCCAGCGCGGTGGCGGCGGCGGCGGTGACCAGCCCAGGACCCTCGCGCAGGGCGCTGCGCAGCGCGCGCCGGGACTCGGGTGCGAAGAGCAGGGCGAGCCGGCGCGCCGCCAGCTCGCGGCGCCACGGCGACTCGTCGCGCAGCGCCTCGCGCTCGGCCGCGAAGTGGGGGTTGTCGACCAGGGCGCGCGAAAGGGCGAGCCAGTCACTCCTGCGCGAGGCCAGATCCTCGAGCGCTGCCCAGAAGCTGCCGGGCTCGGCCGCGGCGGCTTCCTCCGCGAGGGCCCCGGGGTGCAGGCGATGCTCGAGGAACTCGCGCAGCGAGTGGGCGAGGTCGTGCACGCGCTCCCGCGCGGCCCCCCGCTCGCGGCGCTGCAGGAAGCGCAGCGTGCAGCCGGCGCCCGCGATCGCCGCGAGCGCGAGGAACAGGGCGAAGAGGAGGTCGGCGGCGGGGGTCGGTGGGGGAGCGGGCATGGCACCGAGGTTATCGGCCCGGCGGAATGCGGGCTTGAGGCGTGCGCCGGCGCGGATCGCGCCCGCGCCGGGCGCCGGCCTACGCGGCCGGGAGCCGGAACAGCGCCTTCGCGTTGGCCGTCGTGATGCGGTCGGCCTCCTCGGGCGTCCAGGTCCGCAGTTCGCAGAGCCGCCGCAGCACCCGCGTGAGGAGTCCCGGCTCGTTGCGTCGAAGCGAGCGCGGCTCGGGCTCGAGCCAGGGCGAGTCGGTCTCGAGCACGAGCATCTCCGCCGGCGCGGCCTTCACCGCCGCCTCGAGCGGGCCGTGTCCGTAGGTCAGGCAACCGCCGATCCCCAGCCGGAAGCCGAGCCCGCGAGCCCGCTCGACCGCCTCGGGCCCGTCGTCGAAGCAATGGAGCACGCCGCCCGCCTGTGGGCGCATCTCCTCGAGGATGCCAAGGGTCTCGGCCAGCGCGCTGCGCTGGTGGATCACGACCGGCAGGCCCAACTCGTCGGCCAGCGCGAGTTGCGCGCGGAACCAGCGCTCCTGGTCGGCGCGCGGCGCGTAGTCGCGGTAGAAATCGAGCCCGGTCTCGCCCAGCGCCACCACGCGCGGGTGGCGCGCCTCGGCGCGCAGCGTCTCGATCCACGAGGCGGGCACCTTCGCGGACTCGCTCGGGTGCACGCCGGGACACAGAAAGACCGAGGGATGCGCGGCCGCGAGCGCCTGCGCGCGGGGCAGGATCGCGGGCGCGTAGGCGATCTCGACGAAGTGCGTCACCCCCGCGTGACGCGCGCGGTCGAGGACGCGCTCGCGGTCCTCGTCGAAGCGCGGGTCGGTCAGGTGGCAGTGAGTGTCGATCATCGGGTCCGCGGGCCCCGGCAGACGCGCACCGCGGCGCCAGGGCTCACCGTGTGCCGGTCCGCCGGCCCGGGGCGTTCATGGTCCGCGTCGCGAGAAGGCCATCGGGCCGCGGTCTGCCGCAGCGGGTCATGAATGGCCCAGGCTAGGCCTTCGCGTCCGGGCGCGGAGCCACGCCGGCCGCGGCCTTGAGGTCGATGCGCGGGAACAGGATCACCGGCTGGCCGAGCGTGCGTGCGGCGGGCGGGCCGAAGGCCGGCCGCGCCGCCGCGTCCCGCTGCTGGCCGGGCGTGCCCGGCAGGCCCAGCACGCCCCACAACTCCTCGCACTTCACGGGGATCGTGGGCCAGGCCCAGATCGCCACCAGGCGCAGGGTCTCGAGCAGGGCGTTGAGCGCGGTGCCCAGCTCGATGCGTCGTGCCGGGTCCTTGGCGAGGTCCCAGGGCCGCGCGCGGTCCACGAACTCGTTGGCGCGCTCGACCGCCTGCCAGGCGCTCGCCAGCGCGTCGTGCAGGCGCAGCTCGTCGTAGGCCTTCGGCACCTCGTCCGCGGCCGCGGTGGCCGCCGCCATGAGCGCGTCGAGCGCTCCGCGCGCCGCGGGGTCCGTGAACGAGTCGGGCGCCCACTCGGAGGGCGTGGCGCCGGCGTAGCCGTTGTGCACCAGCTTCACCGTGCGGCTCGAGAGGTTACCGAGCTTGTTCGCCAGGTGCGTGTTGCAGTGCTCCACGAACAGCTCGAGCGAGAACTCGCCGTCGCCTCCGGTCGGGATGGCGTCGATGAGGTAGAAACGCAGGGCGTCGGCACCGAAGCGGGCCGCCATCTCGACCGGGTCCACGACGTTGCCGAGCGACTTGGACATCTTGACCCGGGCATCCTCGGCCTCCGCCCCCTTCACCTCCGGCTTGCGCAGCAGGATGAAGCCATGCACGTAGACCTGGCGCGGCAGCGGCACGCCGGCGGCGAGCAGCATGGCCGGCCACAACACGCAGTGGAAGCGGCTGATGTCCTTGCCGATGAGGTGGAACGCGTTCGTGTACTGGGGCTGGCCCATGCCCGCCCACGCCGCCCCCGGTCGCCCCTGGCCGTCGAGCTCCTGGAACACGTCCTGGCGCGTCGCGCCGGGGCCGCCGGTCTCGTCCTCCTTCGACAGCCACCACTTGCAGTAGGTGCGCTGCGGCCAGCCGAGGGCGGAAAGATAGTTGAGCAGCGCGTCGGGCCAGACGTAGACGGTGTGCCCCTCGCCACCCTCGATCTCCTCGGGCAGCGGGATGCCCCAGGGCAGGTTGGGGCGCGAGACGCTCACATCCTCGAGCCCGCCCTTGATGAGATTCACGACCTCGGTGCGCCGGTAGTCCGGCTGGATGAAGTCGGGATGGGCGTCGATGTGCTTGAGGAGCGCCTCGTCGTACTCGGAGAGCCGGAAGAAGAAGTTCGACTCCTTGATCGCCTTCGGCTTCTTCTTGTGCTCGGGGCAGCGCCCCTTCCCGTCGAGCTCCTTCTCGGCCTTGAAGCCCTCGCAGCCCTCGCAGTAGAGACCGACGTACTCGTCCTCGTAGATCGCCGGTTCGCCGGTGCGGGGCGTGCGCGCCAGCGAGAGCCGGCGCATCAACTCCTGCACGGCCAGCTCGTGGCGCTTGTCCGAGGTGCGGATGAACTGGTCGTAGGTCACGCCGAGCGTCTTCCAGGCCGAGACGAAGGTCCGCGACATCTCGTCCACGAAGTCCTGCGGCTCCTTGCCGGCCGCCTCCGCGGCGCGGGCGATCTTCTGGCCGTGCTCGTCGGTGCCGGTCAGGAACCAGGTGGCGTCGCCGCGCTGGCGATGGAAGCGTGCGAGCGTGTCGGCGAGGACCTTCTCGTAGGCGTGGCCGAGGTGGGGCCGGCCGTTCACGTAGTCGATGGCGGTGGTGATGTAGAAGCGTCGCGGCACAGGTGTCTCCCGGGTCGGAAAGTGAGGCGCGGAGTATAGCGAAAGCGTCGCAGGACGTGCGAGCGTCGGAGCGCCCGGGCGGGTGGGCCCGGGCGGGCTCAGTCGCCCGGGCGGGCCACGGACGGTCCGTCCGCGTCCACGGCGTTGCCCTCCGGCCCCGGCGGGTCCGGGGCGCTGCCGCGCCGGGGCCACGGCCCCGGCGGCAGCATCGTCCTGGGTGATGCGGTGTTCCTGGCCGTCGCCGTCCCGCACCCAGACCACCTGCTGGTGCAATTCGGTGCGGAACACCGTGCACAGGCCCCCGCCGGTCTGGAGTTGTGCGCCCACGGGCGGCAGCTTGGCCGCGCCATCCCGGTAGAGGTTGAGTTCGTAGGCGAGGCAGCACATCAGCCGCCCGCACGTTCCCGAGATCTTCGTGGGATTGAGCGTGAGTTGCTGCTCGCGGGCCATGCGCAGCGTGACCGGGTGGAAGTCCTTCAGCCAGGTCGAGCAACAGAATGCGCGCCCGCACGGGCCACAGCCGTCGAGCCGCTTGGCTTGATCGCGCACGCCGATCTGGCGCAACTCGATGCGCGTCTGGAAGCGCGCCGCCAGGTCCTTGACGAGTTCACGGAAGTCCACCCGGTGCTCGGCCAGGAAGTAGAAGGTGATGCGGTGACCGGTGAGGGAGGTCTCCACCTCGGAGAGGTCCATCTTGAGCTCGCGGACGGCGATTCGCTCGCGGCAGTACTCGAACGCCTCGGATTCGCGCCGGGCCAGGTGGTCCTCGAGGTCGAGATCCTCCTCGGTGGCCTTGCGGATGATCTCTCGCGTGACGCTGCCCGGCCGCTTGAGCTCGAGTAGCGCCGGGTCCTTGAGGAGCACGCCGCCGATCGCCTCGCCGTGTTCGGCCTGGACGACCACGCGGTCGTTCAGCCGGAGCCAGAGGTGGCGGGAGTTGAGGAAGAAATCCCTGCGTGAACCGCGCAGGGCGACCTGCACGATCTCGGACATCTCGAAACCTTTATGGGCGGATGAGACCCGCCGGACCGGCCTTGCAGCCGGGGTTTCGCGTGAATGGCGTTCCGGTCCGAGGCTGGCACCGGCTATGAAGAACCCTCGAGGTCGAGGGCGAGGCCTGAAGGATAGCGCAGCGGACGGGCGTTGCCTATGGAGGTGGCGGGGGCATTCGGCGCGGGCTCAGCGCCCGGGCGCGGGCTCAGCGCCACGCGGCCAGCAGGGCCACCAGCGCCGCCAGGCCGGCGACGACCGGGCCGTCGAGGCGGCCCCGGCGCAGGGGCAGTGCCCGCGCGCGCGACAGGCCGAAGCCGCGCGTCTCGGCGGCGATGGCGATCTCGTCCGCGCGGCGCAGCGCGTCGCTCATCACCGTGAGCGTGGCCAGCCGGAGCGTCCGTGCGGCGCTGGTGCCGCAGGCCACCGCGCATCCGCAGCGTGTCCCAGGTGAGGCGCGAGGAGCGCTCGAGTGCGGGCAGCAGGTTCACCGCCACTCCGAGCGTGAAGCCCAGCCCGTGCAGTCCCGCGCGCTCGAGCAGGCCGGCCAGCTCCCCGGGCGACGTCGAGGCGGCGAGCCCGCGCGCGGCGATCAGGATGGCGAGCGCGCGCAGCGCCATCCACAGACCGGCGGCGCAGTCCCGCGGACGAGACCGCGACGGGGCCGAGGCGCGCGTCGGCCGGTCCCAGCCACAGCGCGCCCGAGACCAGCAGCAGCGCCACGAACGTCCACAGCGCCCCGCTGCGCGCGACGCGCAGCGCGGCCGGATGGAACAGCAGCGCCAGGCCGAGGGAGAGCGCCAGCGCCGAGCCCCGCGCGCGCGCCGCCGAGCAGCACGGCCGCGAGCAGCACGGCGAGGAAGCAGCCGAGGTGGCCCGCCGTGCCCAGCCGTTCGCGGAACATGGCGATGGCCTACGCGGCGCCGGCCTGGAGCCGGCGCGCGAGCTGCCGGCCGAGGCCGCAGGCCAGCACGCCGGCGGCCGCGCCGACGGCCGCGTGCAGGACGACCAGGGCCGGCACGACGACCGGAATGGCCCGCGGGTCGAGGTGCAGGAGCAGGGCGCCGGCGTCGAGCATGCGGCGGTAGATCTCGACCATCCCCCGGCCCGCCAGCAGGCCCTGGGCGACGAACGGATGGACGAATGCCCACAGGACTCCGAGCGCGCCGGCCAGCGCCAGCGGGCCGCGGCGCGGCCGCCCACCGGCCAGCGCCAGCCCGGACTCGGCCAGCAGGGCCTCGGCGAGGATCGCGAGCATCGGGCTCAGCACGATCGAGCCGAGACTGAACGCCTTGAGCAGGGCGCTCACCAGCGCGATCGTCAGCACGGCGCCGCGCCGCGGGACGAAGCGGTAGCCCGTGAGCACGATGAGCATGCCGATCGCGCTCATCGCGAGACCAGCGAGCGGCAGTCGCAGCGCATGCAGCACCGCGCCGAGCGTCATCTCGGCCACGCCCCACAATGCGCCGAAGACGGCCAGCGTCACGAGTTCGCGCGTGGACCAGCTCCTCATGCCTCCAGCTCCAACTCTGCCAGCGCACCGTCCGCCACGAGGCGACCGCCGCGCATGAGCAGCAATCGCCTGGCGTAGCGGGCGGCCAGGTCGTGATCGTGCGTGATCAGCAGGATCGTGCTGCCGCGGGCGTTGAGGTCCGCGACGAAGTCCATGAGCCGCTCGAGGTGCGACCAGTCCTGCCCCAGGGTCGGCTCGTCGAGGATCAGCAGGCGCGGCGCCGGCGCGAGCGCCGCGGCCAGGGCGGTCCGCTGCTGCTGACCGACGGAGAGCGACAGCGGGGCGCGCCCGCGCAGGGCGACGAGATCGGCCGCCGCCAGCGTCTGCTCGTGGGTGGCGCGGTCGAAGACCGCCCAGTTGCGCGGGCCCAGGGCCACCTCGTCGTCCACGCGCTCGGTGAGCAGTTGATCGAGCGGGTTCTGGCACAGCAGCCCCACGTCCAGGCCGGGCCGCGCGCGGCCCCCGCCGGGCGCGAGACGGCGGCCGCTCCGCGGGCGCATCAGGCCGGCCAGCACGCGCGCCAGCGTGCTCTTGCCGGAGCCGTTCTCGCCGACCAGTGCGACGAACTCGCCCGGGTACAGGCTCAGATCGATCCCGTCGAGCACCGCGTGCCCGTTGTATCCGGCGCTGACCCCGCGCAACTCGATGAGCGCCTTGCCGGCCGGCCGGTCGCGCCCCGTGGTCCGGGGCCGGTCCCGTGCCGGGTGCGCGTCGGGCCGCGCGAGGCCGAGGTCGCACAGCCGGGCGCGCTCCCCGGAGACGGCGCCGGCCGGTCCATCGGCCACGATCCGCCCCCCGTCCATCAGCACGATGCGTCCGGCCACGCGGGAGGCCTCGGCCAGACGATGCTCGATCATCACGATCGTCACCCCGTGCCGCCGGTTCAGCTCGGCCAGGGTGTGCAGCACCTGTCGTGCGCCCGGGCGGTCGAGGCTGGCCAGCGGCTCGTCCAGCACCAGCAGCGGCGGCCGCAGCGCCAGGGCCGCGGCGATCGCAAGGCGCTGCTGTCCACCGCCGGACAGTTCGAGCGGGGCGCGGCCGCGCATCTCCTCGAGTCCGGTCGCCCGCAGTGCCCAGTCCACGCGCTCACGCACCTCGTCCCCGCCGAGTCCGAGATTGCGCGGTCCGAAGGCGATCTCCTCCTCGACCGTCAGGCAGAAGAGCTGCGTGGCGGGGTTCTGGAAGACCAGGCCGACCCGGGTGGCCGGGCCAGCCGGCGGCGGGCGTGACGGGTCGAGCCCCGCCACGCGCGCGCGACCCTCGACCCGGGCGGGAATCACGGCCGGGATCAGCCCGGCCAGCACGCGCACCAGCGTGCTCTTGCCGCAGCCCGACGGGCCGCCGACCAGGACGAACTCCCCCGCGGCGATGCCGAGCGAGATCCCCTCGAGGGCGCGCTGCGCGCCGTAGCGGACGGAGAGTGCCTCGAGCTCGATCATCGGGGATCGCGCTCTCCCGCGCCCGCGCCGGTGAGGAGCGCCGCGATCCGCCGCCGGGCGGTCGCGTCGCCCGCGTCGACGACCGTGGCGTGGGGCCAGCGGGCCCGCGCGCGGGCGAGCAGGCCGGAACGCACCACCACCAGCGCCCGGCCGTAGTCGCCGGCGTCGATCGCGCCGAGGCCGGCGGTCCAGCCGCGGTCCTGGATCAGTTCGAGCGGACCCAGCTCGTCCACCACCAGCAACTCGCACGGCGCCGCGCGCTGCAGCAGGGCGTTCCCCCAGGCGAGGACCGCCTCGTCGAAGGACCACGACCCCAGCTCGAGCATCGCCGGACGCGCGGGATCGTGCAGCCAGGCCAGCGGCCGGGTCTCGCCGGAGCGCAGATCCACGGCCTCGATCCCCACCCTGCGCGTTTCCACGAAGCGGGCGGGAGAGAGCACGCCGGCCACGTCCAGGCCGGAGCGCCGGGCCACGGCGGCAAGCTCCCGGCACAGGGTCGTCTTGCCGCTGCCCGCGGGCCCGGTGAGGATCGTGAGCGCGCCGCCCATCATGCCTCCCGGGCGGGTCGGCGGGCTGCGCAGGCCGAGCACAGCCCGTAGACCACGAGCTGCTTGCCCGTGACCTCCTCGTCTCCCGACACGGAGACCCAGGGGAGCGACTGGTCGGTGAGGCAGCGCATCCGGCCGCAGCGCGTGCACTGGAAATGAGGGTGGTTGCCGGGACAGTCCCTCCCGAGCCGGGCGTGGGCGCAGAATCGCCAGGCGCCGTCCTGGTCCTGGACCCGGTGCACCAGCCCGGCATCCTGCAACGCCGTGAGCGTGCGGTACAGCGTGACCCGGTCCAGCGCGGCCAGCCCGCGAGCCTTCGCGATCTCGCTGTGAGCCAGGGGGTGGCCCTTCTGCGACAGGAAACGCAGCACCGCATCGCGGGCGGGGGTGCAGCGCAGCCCGGAGCCCTTCAACAACTCGCGGACCTTCGATGGGAGGCCTGGAGGAACGCGGGATGCGGACACGGGCGCGGACCCTCGACGACGGTGGCGGGACGGTGGCGCGCGCGGGCAGCGGCGCCGGGTCCCGCAACGGTACCGCGCCCCACGGCCAGGTGCAACAAAGTTGCATCTGCCCGCGGGCCCTGCTAGCGTCCGCTGCCTTCGCAGGAAGTCACCCGCGACCCGCCGCCGGCCCCGGGCCGCCCCCGGAGACACCCATGCCACCACTCGTCCGTCTGCCAATCGCGCTCGCCCTGGTCCTGCTCGCGCCCGCCACCTCGCTCGCAATGGAGCGCCCCGCCCCCCGGACACCTCGCGCGTCTTCCAGCTCGGGGCGATCGAGGTGGTGGCGCTGCGTCCGCGGGGTGCAGCCGCGCTCGAGGAGCAGGTCGCCGGCCCCGAACTGCACCGCGCGGGCCAGGTGGACTACTCGCAGGCGCTCGCGCGCCTGCCGGGCCTGGCGATCACGAACGGCGGCAGCCGCAACGAGGCGGGGCTCTACCTGCGCGGCTTCGACCTGCGCCAGGTGTCCTTGTTCGTGGACGGGATCCCGGTCTACGTCCCCTACGACGGCTATGTGGACCTGCGCCGCTTCACGACGTTCGACGCCTCGCAGATCACGGTCGCGAAGGGCTTCAGCTCCATGCTCTACGGACCCAACGCGCTGGGCGGGGCGATCAACGTCCAGTCGCGGCGCCCGGCGTCGGTCCTCGACGCGAGCGGCGGGCTGGGCGCTTTCAGCGCCGATGGCTACGAGAGCTACGGGAGCGTCGGTTCCCGCCACGCCGGCTGGTACGCGCAGGCGTCGGGCTCGTACCTGCGCCAGCGCGGCTTCCCGCTGTCGTCGGACTACCGGGCGGTCCCGGAGCAGCCCGCCGGCGATCGCCTGAATGCCAGGCGGGAGGACTGGCGGGCGAGCGTCAAGCTGGGCCTGACTCCCAACGACACCGACGAGTACGCCCTGGTGGTCGCCACGCAGCAGGGCTCGAAGGGCAACCCGCCGTACACGGGGACCCTGCAGAAGGTGCGCTACTGGCGCTGGCCGCAGTGGGACAAGGACGATCTCTACCTGATCACGCAGACCGCGCTGCCCTGGCGCTCGATGCTCAAGGGGCGGGCCTACTATGACCGCTTCCGCAACGAGCTGTGCTCGTACGACGACGCGACCTACACGACGCAGACGAAGAAGTCCTCGTTCCGGAGCTACTACGACGATCCGAGCGGCGGCGGCTCGCTCGAATGGTCGCTGCCGACCGGGGCGCGCAACACCCTGCGCACCGCCTTCCACGGCAAGTACGACCAGCACAAGTCGCACGACGCCGACGAGGCCGAGCGGATCGCCGAGGACCTGACGCTCTCGGGGGCGGTCGAGGACACCTGGAAGGTCTCGGAGTCGTTCGCCGGCGTGGCCGGCGTCAGCTACACGCAGCGCCGCGCGCTCAGCGTCACCGACGAGGAGAGCAACGCGCGCGAGGAGCTCCCGACCCCGACCGACGTGGCGTGGAACGGCCAGGGGGCGCTGCTCTGGGACGTCGCCCGCGGCACGCTGCGGGCCAGCGTGGCCCAGCGCACCCGCTTCGCGACCATGAAGGACCGTTACTCCTACAAGGCGGGCAGCGCGATCCCGAACCCCGACCTCGACCCCGAGACCGCGCTGCACTGGGAGCTGGCGTACACGGGCGGGCCGCTGGCGGGCCTGCAGACGCGCCTGGCGGTCTTCTACAGCCGCATCTCGAACCTGATCCAGTCGGTGGACGAGGTGGCCTTCGCCGTGGACGAGGGCGACACCACGTGGCTCTCGCAGATGCGGAACATCGGCGACGCCCGCAGCGCGGGATTCGAGGTCGGGTTCGACGCCTCGCCCCTGCGGGCGCTGGGCGTGGGCGCCGCGTATTCGTACGTGGACCGGAGGAACCTGGATGCGCCGGAGATCAAGCAGGCCGGCATGCCCCGCCACAGCATCACGGCCCATGTGGACGTTGCCCCGGTCCGGCGGTGCAGCCTGCGGGCGAGCGTGTTCGGCTACGGCGAGCGCTACGCCACCAGCACGGGGCTCAAGCTCGCGCCCTTCGCGACCGTCGAGCTGCGGGGCACCGTCGAGGTCTGCCCGGGCACGAGCCTCGAAGCGGGTGTGGCGAACCTGCTCGACGAGCAGTACGAGCTGGACGAGGGCTTCCCGGAGGCGGGGCGGACCTATTTCACCGGGCTGAGGTTCGCCCTCGTCCGCTGAGCGGGCGGGGGGCCGCGGTGGGCGGGGCGCCGAGGCCCCGGGCGTGACGGCGCCGGAGGGGCTTCAGTAGTCCCAGCGCGCGGTCGGGTGCGGGGGCCAGGCGTCGCCGCCGAAGCGCTCGCCGCCCAGGCGCGAGAGGGCCGAGAACATGGCCAGCTCGGGGGTGACGTTGCCCTCGATGGTGCGCAGCATCTCCTCGAGCACCAGAAGGCGGCGGCGGATCTCGGCGGGCTCGATGCGCTCCGCCTGACGGCGGATCTCGGTCTCGCGGTCGCGGTTCACCAGTTCCTCGCGCGGTGCGCCGTAGCGCGCGCGCAGCAGGTCGCGCAGCCAGAGCTGGTGGAACTCGACCATGCGGCGCAGCGTCTCTCGCCCGGCCCGGCCGAACTTCGTCATCCCCTGCACCGCCTTCCACAGCGCGGCCGGATCGCCCCGCAGCGCGGGCTCGAGCAGCGCGAGCGCCTGGTCGCGCTGCTCGAGCGGCTTGCCGTCGCGCAGCACGAGAGCGCGCGCCAGCGAGCCGCCGGAGAGCGCGGCCAGCAGGCGCGACTCGTGGTTCGCGACCCCGACACGCTGCTCGAGGAACTGCTGGATCGTCGTCTCGGGCAGCGGGGCGAAGCGCACGCGCTGGCAGCGCGAGGGGATGGTGGCCGGCAGCCGCGCGGCCCGCGCGGTGGTCAGCACCCACACGGTCGAGGCGCCCGGTTCCTCGATGGACTTGAGCAGCGCGGAGTACTGGTCCTCGCGCATGCGGTCGGCGTCGCGCACCACCACGACGCGGCGCTCCGCCTCGTAGGGCCGGTAGGCCAGCTCGCGCAGCAGCTCGCGGGTGAGCGAGAGCCGGATCGAGGCGGCCTTGTCGTAGCTGGAAGACGAAGAACGGGTCCTCGCGCAGCGCCTGCTGCGTCTCGGCGACGGTGTTGTCGAGCAGCCTCTCCTCGCCCGAGACCGGGAAGAGGAACTTGAGGTCCGGATGCGTGAGCTGGGCCGACTTCTGGCAGGCGGCGCAGACGCCGCAGGCGTCGTCGGCCGGAGCGGCCGGAGCCAAAGCGGCCGCGGGCCCGTCGAACAGCCCGCCCTGTGGCCCCGGCGCCGTTGCGGGTCTCGCACAGCAGCGCGCGCGCGAATGCCAGCGCGGCCGTGCCCTTGCCGACCCCGGGCGCGCCCAGGAACAGGTAGGCATTGGCGTAGCGCCCCCCGGCCACGACCCCGCGCAGGAACGCGGAGGGGCCGGGCTGGCCGAGCAGTTCGGAGAGGCGGACGACCGTCATGCGGGCAGGATACACGGCCGGGCGTGGCCGAGCGGAGCGCGGGCGCGGACGACACGCGGAGCGGACCGAAGGAGCGCGGCCGGGTGACGGAGGACCGGCGCCTACCTCAGCCAGTCCTCCGGATCGAGCGCGCTGCCGCCGTTGCGGACCTCGAAGTGCAGCACCGTGCCCTTGAGCGAGGTTCCGCTGTCGCCGACACGGCCGATGGCCTGCCCGGCCGGCACCTCCTGGCCCTGCTTGCACCAGGATCTCGGAGAGGTGGCCGTAGAGCGTGTAGTAGCCGCTGCCGTGGTTCACCACGATGACCTGGCCGAAGGCGGCGAAGTCGTCGCTGGTGAAGTCCACGCGGCCCCGCGCCACGGCGCGCACGCCGTGCCCGCGGCCGCGGCGATGTCGACGCCGTTGTTGAGCGTGGTGGTGCCGAAGCGCGGGTGGCGCTCCGGGCCGAAGCGTCCCACCACGCTGCCCTCGACCGGCCAGTCGAGCTGGCTGCGGGCCCGCGCGAAGTCGCCGGTGTAGGGCTCGGCTGCGCGCCCGCCGGCGCGGCGGCGCTGCGTCCTCGGCCTGGCGCTGGCGCTCGAGCCGGGCCAGCAGGTGCTGGATGTCCTTCGCGGTCTTCTCCAGCTCGGCGGCGGCGGCCTCGTAGGTCTTGCGCTGGGTGCGGATCTGCGTCACCTGCCGCTCGCGCTGCGTCGTCAGCTGGCCGAGCCTGCGGTTCTGCGCCGCGGTCTGCTGCTCGTTGTTGCGGATCTCGCCGAGGTTCACCTCGAGCTGCTGCTCGGTGGCCTGGACCTGCTCCTTCTTGCCCACGATGTCCTCGAGCAGCATGCGATCCTGCTCGGCCACCATGACGATGAAGTCCCAGCGCGCCAGCAGCTGCGCGAACGAGCGCGTCGAGAGCAGGAACTCGAGCTCCCGGTCGGCGCCCGACTTGTACATGCTGCGCAGGCGGCGCGCGAGCTTCGCCTTCTGCTGCTCGAGCGCGAGCAGCGTCTGCTGCAGGGTCTGGCGCGTGACGCCGAGCTGCTGGCCGAGCGCGCCGCGACGGTTCTGCAGCGAGCGCAACCGGCGGCGCGTGAGGTTGAGATCGCGCTGGGTGCGGCGCAGCTGGCCGAGCGCCTGGGTCTCCTTGCCCTGGAGCCGGCTGGCCTGCTCGCGGCTCTCGCGGGCCTGCTGGTTGATCTCCTCGAGTTCGCGGCGCTTGGAGGTCTCGAGGCGCAGTTGTTGCTCGCGGGGGCTGGCCGCGGCGTTGTCCGACGCCGGGGACTGCGGGCGACCGGCCGTGGGAGCGAGCAGCCCGATCAGGAGCGCGGCCGCGAGCGCCAGCGCGGGGCGCCGCGGGCTCATGGGCCGGCCGAGCGGAGCGTGCGCGCGAGGGCGAGGGCGGCGGCGGCCCACGCGAGCAGGGCGGCCCCGCCGAGGAAGGCCGCGATCCAGGCCGGCGGGAGGAAGGTCACGTGTACGATCTGTTGCACGGCGAATTGCTCGAACGTGAAGAGCAGGCCGAGCGCCGCGAGCGCCGCGACCAGGGTCTGGCCCACGGCCTCGAGCGCGAAGGGGGTGGCGATGAAGCGGTCGGAGGCGCCGAGGCGGATCATGATCTCGACCTCGCGGCGGCGCGCCATCACGGTCAAGCGGATGGTGTTGTAGATGATCAGCACGATCGCGAGCGCGACGGAGATGTCGACCACCAGCGAGCCGCGCGCGAGCGTGGCCTGGAGTTCGTCGAGCCGCCGCACCCACTCGCCGCCGTAGCGCACGTCCTCGACCTCCGGGAACTGCGACACCTGTTTCGCGGCCTGCTCCATCGCCGTGTAGTTGAGCAGTTCGGGACGCAGCCGCACCCGCAGCGAGGCGGGCAGCGGGTTCTGGTCCACGGCCTGCAACAGCTGCGGGTCGCCGACCTGCTGCGAGAACTCCTCCCAGGCCTGTTCTCGGCTCACGAAGGTGGCGGTGCCGTAGAGCTCGGTGAGGCGCACGATCAGCGCGTCGCGCTGTTCGACGGTGACCTCGTCGCGCAGGTAGACCACCATCTCGCGCCGGTCGCCGATGAAACGCACCGCGGACTGCGCGTTGTGCGTGAGCAGCAGGAAGATGCCGCACAGCAGCAGCGTCGCGGTGAGGGAGGTCATGGCCGTCGACGCCAGCCCCGGGTGATGGCGGAACGAGCGCCAGGCTTCGCGCAGGAAGTAGACGTGCACGTTCAGGCTCCCGGCGCCGGCGCCGCCACCGTGCCGGACTCCCGGGGGGCGCAGGGTGAGCCGGCTGGTGCGGGGGCGTCCGCGAGCCGGCCGTCATCGAGCCGGAGGATGCGCCCGCCCAGCGCCGCGCCGAGGTCGAGGCGGGTCGTGACCATCACGAGCGCGGCGCCTTCGTCGTGGATGCGGCGCAGCAATTCGATGATCTCCTTCGCGCTGGCGGGCTCGAGCGCGCCGGTGGGTTCGTCGGCCAGGACCACGGCGGGGCGGTTCACGATGGCGCGCGCGATGGCCGCGCGCTGCTTCTCGCCGGCGGAGAGCTCGGACGGGTAGGCGCCCTGCTTCTGCTGCAGACCCACCTCGTCGAGCGCGTAGAGCGTGCGCGGCACGACCTCGGCATCGGCGAAGTGCCCGCCGATGCGCACGGCGAGCGCCACGTTCTCGAACACCGTGCGGTCGTTCAGCAACCGGAAATCCTCGTAGATGATGCCGAGCGTGCGCCGCAGCAGGGCGCGCCTGCCGCGCGCCAGGCGCGCTCCGCGAAAGGTACCGACGGTGACGGCGCCGGAGGTGGGCGCGATCTCGTGGGTGATGAGCCGCAGCAGCGTGGTCTTGCCGGCGCCGCTGGGGCCGGCGAAGACCACGCATTCGCCCTCGTCCATGTGCCACGAGACGGAATCGAGCGCCATGCGCTCCCGGTAACGTCTGGACACCTGCTCGAAAGTGATCATCGGCGTCAACCTAACAGATGGTGCGGGTCGCGGGGGAGCGCGTCATCGGGCCTCCGGGCTAGAGATCGCGGATCTCGACGTGGGCCTTGGCGCGCAGGCCCCGGACCCACTCGTCATAGCGCTCCTTGAACTTGATCTGCCCGACCGCCTCGGGGAGCTGCTCCTTGATCTCGTCGAGCGTGTACGGCCGCTCCGGCCTGCGGTCCCCGACCTTGAAGATGTTGAAGCCGGCCTGGTTCTCGAGCGCCTCGCTGACCTGGCCGACTTCGAGGGTGTCGAGCCCCGCGCGGATCTGCGGCATGAGCGCGCCCAGGGAGATGAAGCCGATGTCGCCGTCCGGGCCGGTCGGCGCCTGATACCGGCTGTAGCGGCGCACCAGGGTCCCGAAGTCCACGCCCTTGGCGGCTTCGGTGCGGACGCGGTCGGCCAGCGCCTTCGCGCGCGCGCGGTCGGCGTCCGTGGTCTCGACCCGGATCAGGACGTGGCGCGCATGGACCTCGGGGATGACCCTGCCGTTGGAGTCGAGGCTGTCTCCGCCCGCGACGGTCTTGAGCGTGTCCCGCTCGAGCACCTGCACGAGGTGCCAGCCGTAGGGGCTCTGCACCGGCTCGCTCACCTTGTTGAGCTCGAGGCTGAAGGCCGCCTGCTCGAGCGCGGGCTCCATCGTACCCCGGGAGAAGAAGCCGAGGTCGCCGCCGGCCCTCGAAGAACCGGTGTCGTCCGAGACCTCGGCCGCGACCTTCGCGAATTTCTCACCGCCCTCGATCCGCTTGCGGATCCCCAGCGCCCGCTGGTGCGCCAGGGCGTCGGCCGTCGAGTCGGGCGTGACCGGAATCTGGATCACGGAGAGACGGACCTGGCCGGGGGCCAGGGGGAACTTGGCCGGATTGGCCGTGAAATACGCTTCGGCCTCCGCCTGTGGCACCGGCCTGCGCGGCAGCGCCCTCTGCACCATGCGCTGCGCCAGTTGCTGGCGGCGGGCCTCCTCGCGGTACTTCGCGCGCAGCCGTTCCTCGGTCAGGTTCTCCTTCGCGAGTTGTTCCTGGAAGCCGGCGGGTCCCATGCGCTCCTTCGCGTCCTGGATCGCCTTCTCGACCTCGCGGGTCACTTCGGCCTCGCTCGCCACCAGGGCCTGGCGCTTTGCCTCGGCCACGACGAGCTTCTCGTTGATCATCTCCTCGAGCACCTGCCGGCGCAGCGTGTCCACCGTGGCCGAGTCCGGGCGCAGTTGGTTGCGCATCACGAACAGGTAGACCTGCTCCTCCACGTCGCTCTGCAGCACGACCTCGTCGTTCACCACGGCGGCGATGCCGTCGAGGTGCTGGGCGCTCGCGGCCGGGGTGGTCCCCGGGGTTGCGGGGTGCGCCGTTGCGGTGGTGCGGGGCTTCGCGGTCTGGGCCAACGCGGGCAGGACCGCGATGGCAAGCAGGAGGGCGGCGAGCGCCCAGCGCGAGGACTTCAACGTGACCTCCAGGGAATGACGGTGGGGCTGCGCGCAGGACTCCGCGCCGCACGAATGGGTCCGGGGGCCGGGCGGATGCCCTGGCCCCTCCGATTGGAAGCGAGGTGGCAGTATAGCGACTCCTCCCGCCGGAGCCTATGCGCTGGCGAGCCCCCCGGCGGCCCCGCCCGGGGCTTTCGCCCCCCCAACTACCGCGCTCGTCCGCTGCCGGGAGCCCCCTCCCTGGTCCGGGGTATCCTGATCGTCGTGGACCGCCCTCTCTCCTCGTCCGTGCCCGTTGATGGACCTCCCTCCGTATGGGAGAGTCCCCTCGTGAACGCCAGTCACCGAACCCGGCGGCTGCTTGCCGTGGCGGCCGTGGTCCTTGCCGTCGCCATCGCCCTGCCGCGCTTCCTCACCCACACGCCCTATGCCCGTATCGGCGCCGAGCTCGACTACGACTCGCCGGGCAAGGTCGCACGCATCACGAACGTCGTGGGGCCGCCCTCGCGGGGCCTGCTCCAGAAAGGCGACCGGCTGCTGCTCGTGGACGGTCGCCCGGGCACGCGGGCCGAGTTCAGCAAGCTGAAGCCCAAGGGGGGGTTCCCGCGGGGGCCCATCAGCCTGGTCATCGAGCGCAACGGCGAGATCCTCGAGCTGACGCTCCCGCCCGTGCAACTCAGCGTCTGGCAGCGCGTGCGGTTCTACACCTTCCCGCTCGCCACGGTCGTCGCCGCTCCGCTCGTGGCCTTCCTGCTGGTCTGGCGGCGCCCGGACCTGAGCGCCGCGTGGGCCTTCCTCTGGTTCGCGGCGCTCCAGGCGTTGTCCGTGGTCTGGGATCTGTTCCGCTTCCCACAGGGCGACGTGGGCCCGCTCTTCCGCTCGTACCTGAACCTCTATGGCGCGCTCATCTGCTGGTACCCGGCGGCCTTCCTGCACTTCATGACCGTCTTCCCGCGGCCCCGCTGGCACCGGCCCGGCCTGTCGAGCAATCTCTGGTTCTGGCTCGTCGTGCTCGCCTACGCCACGCCGCCGGTGCTGTGGATCTTCGGGCAGGGCCCCATCAAGGTCTACTTCGGCCCGGCCATGCTGTGGTTCCAGTCCATCGCGCTGCCGCTCGGCACGCTGTCGCTCGTCGAGCACTACGCCCGCCCGAACCGCGACGGCCACCGGCCCCGGGCGAACGAGCGGGCGCTGGCGCTGGCCGTGGCGACGCTGCTGCTGCTGAATGCCGCCTCGATGTTCCTCTGGGAGTCCACGCAGCTCATGGCGCTGGTCCTCGTTCCCACTGGTGCGCCTCGCCTTCACGTCCATCAACTTCGCCTTCCTGGCCGTGCCGCTGGTGATCGCCTTCCTCATCGCCAACGACCCGGTCTTCGACCCGCGCCGCGTCGTGGTCCAGAGCCTGCCGTTCGCGCTGCTCTCCGTCGTGCTGGCCGGCATCTACCTCGCCGTCGTGGTGGGCTCGCAGCGGCTCTTCGCCGCGGTCACCGGCGAGGAGTCGATGATCTTCAACGTCGTCGCCGCGCTGGTCGTGGCCTTCGCCTTCGCGCCGCTCTGGACGCGGACCCAGCACGCCCTGGACCGGCTCTTCGGGCGCGATCCCGCAGGCCCTGCGCCTCGCGCTGGACCAGACCGGGCGCGAGTTGCTGGGGGCGCTCGACCACGACGAGCTGCGCCGCTCGGTCGAGACCGGTCTTGCGCGCGGGCTCAAGCGCGAGGTGGCGCTCGAGTGGCCCGAGCCGGGTCCGCCGCGCCTGGCCGCCGGCGAGTCGCTGCCCGAGCACGCGCACCGCGCGGTCGAGAACCTGCTGCTCCAGGCCGGGATCCGCCTCGAGAACCTGGCGCTCCAGGAGCACCGTGCGGCGGCCGAGCGCCAGGCCGTCGAGTTGCGCGAGGCCGCGACGCGGGCCGAGTTGCGGGCGCTGCAGGCCCAGGTGCAGCCGCACTTCCTCTTCAACGCGCTCAACGCGCTCGCGTACCTCATCGAGACCGATCCGCCCGCGGCCCAGCGCTTCTCGGAGCGGCTGGCCGACATGCTGCGCTACGCCGTGGAGGCGGGGAACCGCCCGGCCGCCCTGCTTTCGGAGGAGATCGGTTTCGTCGAGGACTATCTGGGCGTGGCGCGCGAGCGTTACGAGACCCCGCTCGGGTTCGCCTACCGCGGTCCGCAGGAGCTGCTCTCGCTGGCGGTGCCGCCGCTGCTCCTGCAGCCGCTGGTCGAGAACAGCCTCAAGCACGGCTGCGCCGCCCCGGACGCGCCCGGGCTGCACCTCGAACTCACGGCCGTCCAGGACGACGGGTTCATCGAGCTGACGTTCTCGGACGACGGCATCGCCTCGTCCGCCGCCGGCCCGGGCCTGGGCGTGGGCCTCACCAATCTCGAGCAACGCCTGCGCCGCTTCGCCGGCGCGGACGCCACCATGGAGGCCGGCGCCCGACGGGATGCCGGCGGAACGCCGCGGCCGGGCTTCGTGGTGCGCCTGCGCTGGCCGGTCACGAAGGGAGCGAACGGATGAGCCCACGCGCGAACGAGGGCGGGACCACCGGGACGCGCCTGCGCGCCCTGATCGCCGACGACGAGCCGCGCGCGCGGCAGTTCCTGGAGAGGTTGCTGGGTGAGCACGAGGAGCTCGAAGTGGTGGGGGCCGCGCGGAGCGGGGCCGAGGCGCTGCAGCTGATCACCAGCCTCAAGCCCGACGTGGCGTTCCTCGACATCCACATGCCCGATCTCTCGGGTCTCGAGGTGGCGCGTCACCTGCGCGGAGCGGAGGCGCCCATCGTGGTGTTCGTGACCGCCTACGACAAGTATGCGACCGAGGCCTTCGAGGTGGCGGCGCTGGACTACGTCCTCAAGCCGCTCAAGCGGGAGCGCCTGGCGGAGACCGTCCGGCGCGTGGTCGCCGAGGCCCGCAACGGCCGCCCCGCCGCGCGCGCCGAGGCGCTGCGCGACGCGCTCGACTCGCCCGGGATCGCGAACCAGCTGTCGCCTCTGCGGCGCCTGCCGGTGCGGCACCGCCGGGAGGTGAAGCTGCTCGACCTGGCCCAGGTGCCGCTCATCTTCTCTCGCGACCGTCTGGTGCTGGCGCGCTGCGAAGCCCACGAGTACCTCGTGGACTACACGCTGCAGGAGCTGGAGCAGCGACTGCCCGAAGGTCAGTTCGTGCGCGTGCACCGCGCCGCGCTCGTCAACGTGGACGCCATCGAGAGCTACGGCGGCGAGGAGGGCGTGCTGGTCCTGAAGCTCCGGGATGGCACGCGCGTCGAGGCGAGCGAGCGGCGCGCGGCCGAGGTGCGCCGCCGGCTGAGGTAGGTTCGCGCTCCACGGAGGACGTCCCCCGGCCCGCGGGAGGGCTCCCTGCGCCGCCAGCCACCCGGGCCGCCGCTGACGCCGCCCGCACGGACCGCGCCGCGCGGGCGGCGGGGCCGCCTACCTCCCCGGCTCGGCCGGCGGCACCGGCCAGGGGATCTGCTTCAGCCGCTCCTTGTAGACGACGGGTTTCAGCTGGAGCGCGAGGGTGTCGGTGAACTCCCTGAGCCGGCGCTCGCGCGCGAATTCGAGCGCCTCGTTCCGGAGCGCCTGCTGGTGGTTCGGGTCGAGCCTCGCGAACTCGATCGGTCTGCCGTCCTTGCCCGGAAACTGCGATGCGTGGCGCTCGTAGGCGGCCCGCACGTCGTCCCCGGTGACCGTGGCCGTGGCCAGCACGAGCGTCTCGTAGGCGGACTGGAGCAGCACGTTCTCCATCTGCGCGCGCGCCTGGCGCGCGAGCGCGGGCTCCTCGGCGAGGTGGCGCTGGCGGGCCTCGATGAGGGCGACGCGCTGCAGTGCCGCGCTCTTCAGCCATTGTTCGATCATGGGCATGACCGACCAGTTGGGACGGGGCTTGGACGGGTCCTGCAGGTCCAGGACCGCCTCGCCCAGCGTGTAGGTGCCGGGCTTGCCTTCCTCACCGTCGTAGCGCACGAGCACCTGACGCGCCTCCTCCGGTGTGGGCTTCGCGGGCTCCGGCATCGGATAGCCGCTCACCGACACCGTGTCCTTCGGAGCGTTGTAGCGGGCGAAGAGCGCTTGCGGTGCGCCGGCCTCGACGGTCACGTGGTATTGCGCCAGCAGATCGCGCTGGGCGCGGTTCAGCAGGACGCGCTGTTTGCCCTGCCGCAACCCCTGGCGCAGCGCCTCGCGCACCTGCTCGAAGGGCTCCTGCTGGCGCGGCCGGCGCTCGATCACCTTGACGAGGAACCAACCGTCGGTCGGCGACTCGATCGGGCCGAGCACCTTCCCGACGGGGCCGTCGCCCGTCGCCGTGTCGAGCACGGGCATCATCGTGCCGGCGGTGATGAACCCCAGGTCACCGCCCTTCGGGCTCAGGCCCGTGGTGTTGAAACGGTCGGCGGTCGCGCCGAAGTCGGCGCCGCCCTGGATCTCCGCGAGCGCCCGGTCGCACGTCGCGCGGTCGGGCGTGAACACGATCAGCGCACGCGCCTCTTGGGCGCGTCGCTGGTAGAGGGCCTGGACCTCGGCGTCGCTCACCGGCGCGTCGCGCGGGGCCAGGTGCTGGATCAGCGCGCGCAGGGCGAGTTGCTCCCGCGCCTGCTGGAGCATCCGCGCCTGGTCTTCGGGGCCGACGATGCCGCGCTGGAGGGCGTCGATCACCACCAACTCGCGCTTGACGAGGTCCTCGAGCAGGGCGGCCTTGGCGGAGTCGGGGCCTCCCGCGTACTGGCCCTGGTTGCGGCTCGCGACATCGAGGAAGTCATCCACGGTGATGGTGCGATTGCCGACCCGGGCGAGCACGGCGGGCCCGGAAGAGCAACCCGCGAGCAGCGCGGCGAAGAGGACGAGGAGGGGCAGGGAGGCGAGGAGCCGGGCGGGAATCGGCGAGGGTCTCATGGCGTTCCTTTGGGGTGGTCGTGGGGGCCGGTCGGCCCCCTGTTTACAGGAGTCCGGCGGTGGCTGCAAACGGGCCGGTCGGACCGCCCGGGAATCGGCGGGCCCGCTCCGGGCACGACCGGAAGTCGCCGCGCCGTCGCGGGGGCGGGCGCCTACGCGCCGGCCCCCGCCGGCGCCACCGCCACGGCCAGGGCCTGCAGCACCTCGCGCGTGCGGTTCAGCAGCACCAGGCCCTGGCCGCGCACGCGCAGGCCGAACTCGCGGCCGGTGAAGAACTCGACCTGGAAGGCGAGCATCCCGACCACGGTGCGGATCTCGGCGGGCCCGAGCGGTCGCCGCAGCACGAACTCGGTCACGTCCTGGAAGACGCGCAGGCTCTCGACCTCGCTGGCGGCGGCCAGCAACCGGAGGCGCCGCAGCTCGAACAGCGCCACCGCGGGTGGCGGCAGCTGGCCGAAGCGATCGAGCATCTCGAGCGTGAGGTCGTCCAGCTCGTCGGTCGGTGCGCGTGCCGGCGAGGCGGCGGTAGAGGTTGAGCTTCTCGTGCTCGTCGGGCACGTAGTCGTCGGGCAGGAAGGCGCTCCAGTCGGTCAGGAGCCGCGGCTCGGGCTTCACCTCCGCGGCCGCGCCCTTGAGCTCGGCCACCGCGTCCTCGAGCAGTTTCACGTAGAGGTCGAAGCCGAGTCCGAGGATGAAGCCGTGCTGCTCGGGCCCGAGCAGGTTCCCGGCCCCGCGGATCTCCATGTCCTTGAGCGCGATCTTGAACCCCACGCCCAGTTCGTCGAGCTCCTCGATGACGCGCAGCCGCTTCTCGGCCTCTTCGGTGAGCACGCGCCGCGAAGGCACCAGCAGGTAGGCGTAGGCACGGTGCGCCGAGCGCCCGACGCGTCCGCGCAACTGGTAGAGCTGGGCCAGCCCGAGCGTGTCGGCGCGGTCCACGATGAGCGTGTTCACGCTCGGCATGTCGATGCCGGACTCGATGATCATGGTCGAGACCAGCACGTCCCAGCGCCTGTCGAGGAACTCGAGCATGACCCGTTCGAGTTCGCGCTCGGGCATCTGGCCGTGCGCGACCGCGACGCGCACCTGGGGCACGAGCTTCTGCAGGCGAAGCGCGGCGTTGTGGATGGTCTCGACCCGGTTGTGGACGAAGAACGCCTGCCCGCCGCGGTCCACCTCGCGCAGGATGGCGTCGGTCACGACCTCCTCGTCGAGCTCGAGGATCTCCGTGTGCACCGGCAGCCGGTCGCGCGGCGGGGTCTCGATGACCGACATGTCACGAGCCCCGGCCAGCGAGAGGTTCAGGGTGCGAGGGATGGGCGTGGCGGTCATGGCCAGCACGTCCACGGTGGTCGTGATCTGCCGGATCCTCTCCTTCTGCGCCACGCCGAAACGGTGCTCCTCGTCGATGACGACGAGCCCGAGGTCGCGGAACTTCACGTCCTTCGAGAGCAGGCGGTGCGTGCCGATGACGACGTCCACGTCGCCGCTGGCGAGCCCGGCCACGATCTCCTTCTGCTGTTTCGGCGTGCGGAAGCGCGACAGCACCTCCACCCGGACCGGGAAGTCGGCGAGGCGCTCGCGGAAGACCAGCAGGTGCTGCTGCGCGAGGATGGTCGTGGGCACGAGCACCGCCACCTGCCGTGCCGTCCTGCACGGCCTTGAAGGCGGCGCGGATCGCCACCTCGGTCTTGCCGTAGCCCACGTCGCCGCAGATCAGGCGGTCCATGGGCCGCTCCGATTCCATGTCCTGCTTGACCTCGTCGATGGCCTTGAGCTGGTCGGGGGTCTCCTCGTACGGGAACGAGGCCTCGAGCTCGCGCTGCCAGACGGCGTCGGTGCGGAAGGCGTGGCCCTGTGAGCGCCTGGCGCGCGGCGTAGGCGCGGATCAGGCCCTCGGCCATGTCCTGGATGGCGCGCTGGGCGCGTGCCTTGGTCTTCTGCCACGCGCCCGAGCCCAGCCGGTGGAGCGAGGGGCGCGCGCCCTCGCCCGCGGCGTAGCGCGAGACCAGCGCCAGCTGCTGCACCGGCACGTAGAGCCGGTCGCGCTCGGCGTAGGCGAGCTCGAGGCAGTCGGTCTCCTGCCCGTTCAGGGTCAGGCGCTGCATGCCGCGGTAGACGCCGATGCCGTGGTCCTCGTGGACCACGAAGTCGCCCAGCTTGAGCGCCGAGAGCTCCGCCAGCGAGAGTCCGCCGGTCTTCTTCAGGCGCCGCCGCCGCCGCCGGTAGCGCGCGAAGATCTCGTGGTCGGTGAGGACCGCCAGCCCGGCCGATCTGAGCGTGAAGCCCGCCGAGACCAGGCCCACCCCGAGCGTGGCACCGGTGTCGCCGAGCAGCTCGAAGAGCCGGTCGCGCTGCCCCGGGTTGTCGCAGAGGATGACGGGCTGCACGCCGTTCGCGCCGAGCTCGGCGAGGTGGCTCTTCAGCCGCTCCATCGAGCGCTGCACCGGCTCGGCGGGCACGCAGTCCACCACCAGGGTGCGCGAGTAGCGCCCGGCGTCGCCGGCCTCGACGATGGGGCCGAGCCAGTCCGCGCCCGGCCGCGAGGTGGCCAGCGCGTCGAGCGCTCCGCCCGGCAGGAAGAGCGCCTCCGGCGGGGAGATCGAGGGGTAGGGTCCGCGCGTCTCCTCGAAGCCGTGGCGCACGAGTTCGTCCAGCTCCTCGGCGCGCGCGCGCAACCGGCCCGGGTCGTCGAGCACGACGATCGTGTCGTCGGGCAGGTAGTCGGCGAGCGTGCCCAGGTCGGGGTCGTAGTGCGCGGCGAAGCGCTCCATGCCGTCGTGGAAGAGCCAGGCGCCGCGGGCCCGGGCGTCGTCCGCGTCCGCCCCGGAGCCGCGCTCCTCGCGCGCTGCGCGCAGCCGCTCGGTCACCGCGGCGGCCTCGTGGGGCTCGATCACGATCTCGTAGCGCGGCAGGACCGTGGCGGCGGGCAGTTGCTCGAGCGAGCGCTGGGTGGAGGCGTCGAAGCGCCGCAGCGAGACCAGCGTGTCGCCGTCGAACTCGAGCCGCAGCGGGTCGGCGAGCCCGGCCGCGTAGACGTCGAGGATGCCGCCGCGCCGCGCGAAGTGCCCGACCGATTCGACCTCGGTGAACCGTTCGTAGCCCATGAAGACGAGCCGCTCCATGAGCGCGCCCGGGTCGTAGTCGTGCCCCACGTGAAGCTCGAGCAGGGCGCGCGCGAGACGCTCCGGCCGCGGCACCTTCTGCAGCACGCCGCGCACCGTGGCGAGCACCACGCCCGACCCGGAAGCGCCCGCCGCCCGCTCCCGGGCGAGGCGGCTCAGCGTCTCGAGGCGCTGGGCGGTGATGCCCGGGTGCGGCGAGGACGGGTCGTACGGGAGCGTGTCCGGCTCCGGCAGGGCGAGCGTCGCGCCCGGACCACGGAAGTACTCGAGGTCGTCGCGCGTCTCCTCGAAGGAGTCACCGTGACCGACCACGTAGAGCACCCGGCGGCCGCTCGTCCGCTGGAGCCAGGCCGCGAGGTAACCGCGGGCCGAGCCCGTGAGCCCGCGCAGCCCCACGCGGGAACGGCCCGCGCGCAGGGCGTCGAGGAGCTCCGCCGCCTCGGGGATGCGCCCGGCGAGCAGGGCGATGCGCTCGGTCAGCTCGTTCCGCAGGAACGTCTCGGTGGGCGGCGGTGGCGGCGCGTCCTGTCTCTTCAAGCGGCCCCCCGGCTCGAGCGCCATGCCAAAAACCCGCCACGGGGATCTCCCGGGCGGTCCACGGCCGCGTTCGTGACGACGTCCCACCGCAGGGTGGGACCTGCGGCAGCCTAGCAGCGGGCCGCCGCGAGCCTCAAGTGACGCAGGGCCCCCCACCCGCGGCTCCCGGCGGGCCCGGGGCGCCGCCGGTGAGCCGATTCCCTGCGCCCGGCATCACGGAAGGGGCTATTGACCCACGGAGACCGGGAGGGTTATAGCTCAACAGACCAAGATGCCGGGGACCGGGGGCGCGACCGCGCTCGAGGTTTCTGGCTGACCCCGAAGGAGGTCGGCCCCATGTCTGCTCCTCGTGTGCTGCTCGTTCTTCTGTTGCTGGTGGTTGTCGCCGGTACGTCCTCGGTCGCCACGGCGAAGGCCGACGACTCGTCCGTCCCCTGCTGCCTGCCCGCCGGGGACTACGACCAGGATGGCGTCCAGGACCGCCTCGACGCCTGCAACAACACCCCCAGGGGTTGTGTCGTCGACCAGTACGGATGCCTGGTGGACACGGACGGCGATGGGGTCTGCGACGGCATCGACAAGTGCCCCGACACGCCGAAGGGCGAGAAGGTCAACAAGGTGGGCTGCAGCGCCAGCCAGCGCGCGGTCGCGAAGGTGCCGGCCACGCCGCCCCCCCCGCCCGCGGCCCAGGAGATCGCGCGTCCCGCCACGCCGCCACCGGCACCCTCGCAGCCGCAGTCGGAAGTCGAGAAGCAGCTGATCGAGACGGGCAACATCGTGCTGCGCGACGTCTACTTCGAGGTCAACAAGGCCACGCTGCTGCCCGAGTCCGAGGCGCGGCTGGACGAGGCCGGCGCGGCGATCGAGAAGTTCGCGGACCTCAAGGTCGAGGTGCAGGGCCACACGGATTCGCGCGGCACGGCGACGTACAACGAGAAGCTGAGCCAGGCCCGCGCGGAGACCGTGCGCGAGTACCTGCTGGCTCACTTCCAGCTGAAGGCCGACAACCTCATCGCCAAGGGCTACGGCGAGAGCCAGCTCGCGGTGTCGCCGGAGAAGTCGGCCGACGACTACGCGATGAACCGCCGCGTGGTGCTCAGAGCCATGAACGCCGAGGTGCTCCCCAGGGGCGTCACGATCGAACAGCAGGTGAAGTAGCGCAGCCGGAGCGGGTGGGGAGCCCCCGGGGCCTTCCGGCCCCGGGGGCTCCGTTCGTGCAGGATGCCGCCCCACGGTGGCCGGGGCGGGCCAGCCGGTGGCCGCCTACGACCGGATCATCGTGAGCGCCATCTTGAAACGCTCGTTCGCCTTGAGCGCATGCGGGACGTTCGCGGGCATGAGGATCATGCCGCCCGCCCGCAGGTCGTAGAGCGCGCCGCCCACGGTGATCTCCGCCGCGCCGTCGAGGACGTGCACCAGCGCGTCGAAAGGCGTGGTGTGCTCGCTCAGGCCCTGGCCCTGGTCGAAGGCGAACACGGTCACGTTGCCGGTGGTCTTCTTGACGATGATGCGGCTCACCACCGAGCCGGCCTGGTAGGCCACGAGGTCGGCCATCACTCCGGTCAGGGGGGCAGCGTCCAGCGGGGGCTTCTCGTCAGGCGCCATCGGATCGTCTCCTTCTCAATGAGTGGCCGCTTGCGCTGGCGCGCGCTGCACCAGCGCCACGCCGGCGAGCACCAGGAGCCCGCCGGCCAGCGTCGCCACCCCGACCGACTCGTGCAGCAGCAGCATGGCCGCGATCAACGTCACGAGCGGCTCGAGGTACAGGAACGCGGCCACCCGCGAAGCCTCCACCCGCTCGAGCGCGCCGTACCAGAACAGGTAGCCAAGGCCCGACGCGCCGATCCCCAGGTAGAGCACGGCGGCGAGCCCGGCCCCGGAGAGCGCAGCGTACTCCCGCCAGCCGCCGGCGTGCAGGAAGACGGGGGCGAGCATCAGCCCGCCGAGGAACATCGCGCCCGCGGTGGCGCGTAGGCTCCCGAGGCGGCGGATCGTGGCGTGTCCGAGCGTGGTGTAGATCGCCCAGTTGAGCGAGCTCGCGAGCATCAGCAGGTCGCCGCGCGTGCCCGGCAGGGCGAGCAGGTCCGGGGTCGCGCGCCCGCGGGACACGACCAGCACGGCGCCCGCGAAGCCGAGTGCCAGCCCCGCGACCTTGCCCGCGCCGAAGCGCTCGCGCAGGAACAGTCCCGCCAGCACCGCCGACCAGATGGGGATCAACCCGACGATCCAGCCGGCGTGCACGGCGGTCGTGAGCCGGAGGCCGAAGGCCTGGAGCAGCTGGTGGAAGCCCACGCCGACGAAGCCCATCAGTGCGAGCGGACCCCACGAGTCGCGCGGCGGCAGCAGCGGCAGGCGCCGCGCGGCGAGCGTGGCGAGCAGCAGCGCGGTCCCGAGGGCGGAGCGGCTGAAGATGAGCGTGACGGGCGAGATCTCCCGCAGCACGGCCCTGGTGGCGACGAACGAGACCCCCCAGAGGACGACGGCGATGAAGGCGCCGAGGCGCGGTGGCATGGCTCAGGGGCGCGGCGAAGAGGGTGGACGCTCCGGCCCGGCCAGCCCGAGACGGCCCACCACGCCCTCGGCGACGAGCAGCAACAGTGCCAGTCCCACGAACCACGTCCACAACTCGCGGCCGTAGCGCGCCTCGCGCACGCGTCGCGCCAGGCCCGCGCCCGGGTGGATGACCTGCGCGCGGCCCGCGGGGAACGCGCGCAACAGCGTCGCCTCGGGCATGGCCGCCAGGTCCGATTCGCGCGGGTCCGGGTTCACGGCGAAGGTGCTGCGCACGGTCGCGCCCTGGATCACGCGGTAGAGGCCGGGCCGTTCGATCGGTGCCGAGACCAGACGCGTCGCGCCCGCCGCGGCCACCAGTTCGGCCGGCACGTCGCGCCCCCGCTCGTCCTCGATGCGCCAGAGACCGGTCGCCGCTGGCGCGCTGTAGCGCTCGCCCGGTGTCAGCGACGCGGCCGCCGTGCCGCGGCCCAGCACCTTGACCGTCTGGTGCAGGAGCGGCAAGAACGCGCCGCTCACGGGGAAATCGGAGGCCTGCGGGTCGAGCCCCGCCGCGAAGGCCAGCGCGCGCGCGCCCTCGACCAGTGCCGGGTGCGTGCGGTCGAACTCGAGCAGCGTGCGTGCGCGCGGGCCCGCGGCGAACGCGCGGATGGCGCGGAAGCGCGCGGTGGTGAGGGGCTCCCCGGGCCGCGCGGGGAAGCCCGCGAACGCGGCGTGTCCCGCGAGCGAGCGCACCAGCCGCCAGGCGGCCCCGGGTGCGGCCTGCTCGGCGCCGCCGAGCGTGCCCAGGCCCGCCTCGCGCAAGAGCGAGCCGTTCCAGAAGGGCGCATCGGCGCGGGCGCCGAGCACGACGAGCACGCCACCGCCCGAGCGCTGGAAGTCGAGCACGGCCTGAGTCTCCAGCGTGCCGAGCCGCTCGAGATCGTTCAGGACCAGCACGTCCGCGCCCGCGAGCCGCGCGGGCAGTCCCGCCGCGGTCACGGTCTCGACCGCGAGACCCGAGGCCGGGGCCCCCGCCTCGAGCGCGAGCCGCAGCGCGGAGGGCGGGCCGTCCTCGCGCAGCACGACGCGCAGCGTGCCCGAACGGCCGGCCGCGAACACGCGGCGGTCGTCGAGGGGCAGTGGATCCTCCGGGATCGTGACCACGCCGCCCTCGTCGGGGATGCGCGCGAGCGGCAGGAGCGTAGAGGTGGCGCCGCGCACGGGCAGGTCGAGGAAGCCGCGTGCCAGCTCCGTGCGGGTCTGCGCATCGTGCGCCTCGACGGCGAGATCGCCGGGGCGCGCTCCGTACGACGAGGCCGAGACGGTGAGCGCGAGGCCGCTCTCCGTGGGTGCGAGCGCCGCGTCGGTGAGGGCCACGTTGGCGCGGCTGCGCGGGGCGAGCGGGACGAGGTAGACGCGGGTCTGCGCCCAGGGCCCGCCGGGTGCCGCGCCGAACGAGTTCGAGGGGAAGCCCGCAGCCTGGAAGTCCGAGACCCAGAACAGCTCGCGGTTCAGGGCGTGCGTCCCGGCCAGTGCACGGGCGGCGAATTCGAGCGCCGCGCGGTGGTCCGTCGTCATCGCGCCCGCGTCCAGCGCCTGCGCGGCCGCACGCAGCCGCCCCACGTCGCTGCTCGGCCGCTCGCTCCCGGGATGGGGGGTGCGGTCGTAGGGGACGAGAAGCAGTTCGTCGGACGGTCCGAGCGTCGTGAGCAGGTCCTCGACCACCCGGCGCGCCTGCGCCGCCAGGGTCCCGCCGCCCACGGGGGTGGCCGGCGTCGCGGCCCCCATGCTGGCGCTGACGTCCACGAGCGCGATCACGGTGGTCGCGGCGCCGGAGCGGGCCCCGGTGCTCCGCACGGCCGGCCGTGCCAGGGCCAGTGCGATCGCGGCCACCGCCAGCGTGCGCAACAGGAGCAGCAACCACTGCTTCAGGCGCAGGCGACGGATCTCGCTCTGGTTGACCTCGGCGAGGAACTCGAGCGAAGGGAACGGCCGCTCGCGCGGGCGCCGCCGCGTGAACAGGTGGATGACGACCGGGATGGCCGCGGCGAGCAGGCCGAAGAGGAAGAGCGGGTTGAGGAAGCTCATCGCTCCACCTCGCGCCACGCGGAATCCGCCGCTTCCCACACCTCGATCCGGGTGACCGGGTGGATCTCCCAGCCGGTGAGGCGCGCCCCCCGCCGGAGCGCCTCGGGGTCGTGGCGCACGTCGTACTGGTGATCGTAGAGGAGCCAGCCGCTCACGCGGGCGCGGCGTGGTCCCGTCTCCCACGGGGTCGCTCCGCCCTGGTTCGGGCGCAGGGTCGCGACCAGGTTCTCGTACGACCAGCGGTCGGACCCGCGGCCCCACTGCGGGGTCAGCTCGGCCGTGACGTACGCGGTGTCCGGCCCGCCGGGGGGGCGCCGTGTGGCGGCCAGCTCGAAGTGGATGTCGCCGTCCTTCGAGGTGAGCAGGTGCTGGACATAGCCATCGAAGGAGACGCCGCGCTCTTCGAGGCGCGCGTATTCGGCGAGTGGCCGTCCGCGCGGCAGCGACTCGAAGTCGGCGGCCGTGAACGGCGCCAGGCGGTCGGGCGCGTCCGCGCGGTCCTTAAGGGCGCGCAGGTGCCGCATCTCGGGCGGCGACCACGGCGCCTTCCCCACGAGTTGCAGGAAGAAGAGCAGCACGACGAGGCCGAGCACGACCGCCCCCAGGGCGGCGAGGCGGAGGATCACAGGAGCCTCGCGCGCTTCTCGAGATACGCGAGCAGCGCCTGGTCGAACGGGGTGCGCGTGTCGATCTGGACGTAGTCGATGCGGTTCTCGCGGCATTGCCGCCGGTACTGCGCGGTCCAGGCGGCGAGCCGCTCGCGGTAGCGGCGCGCGATCTCCCAGGGCTCGGTGGTGAGCCGCTCGCCGCTCTCCAGGTCCACGAACGTCGTGCTGTCGGTGTAGGGGAACTCGAGCTCGTCGGGGTCGAGGATGTGGAACACCACCACCTCGTGGTGGTCGTGGCGGAAGTGCTGGAGCCCCGCCAGCACCTCTCCCGGGCGGTCCATGAGGTCCGAGCAGAGCACGACCAGGCCGCGGCGCTTGATGCGCTCGGCGAGTTCGTGCAGCGCGGGGCCGAGCCGCGTGCGGCCCTGCGGCTCGAGTGCCCCGAGCGTCTTCAGCACCACGTCGAGATGCGAGCGCACGGCGCGCGCCGGCACGTAGCGCAGCGGCCGCTCGGCGAACAGCAGCAGGCCCACGGCGTCCTGCTGATGGAGCATGAGCCAGGCGAGCGAGGCGGCCAGGCACTGCGCGTACTCGAGCTTGGTCATGGCGGCGCGCGACGACTTGAACCCCATCGAGCCCGAGAGGTCCACGAGCAGGTGACAGCGCAGGTTGGTCTCCTCGTTGTACTGCTTGACGAGGAAGCGGTCGGTGCGCGCCCAGACCTTCCAGTCGAGGCTCTTGAGCGGGTCGCCCGGCATGTAGGGCCGGTGTTCGGCGAACTCGACGCTGAAGCCGTGGAAGGGCGAGCGGTGCATGCCGGCGATGAAGCCCTCGACCACCAGCCGCGCGCGCACGTCGAGGTGGGAAAGCCGCGCGACCACGGCGGGGTCAAGCAGGTCGCGTCCGGGGCCGCCGGGGCGCGAGCCGGCGAGCCCGAGGTCGGGCCGCGCGCCGGAGCCGGAGCGGGGGAAGGAGGCGCTCATGCGCTCCTCCTCCCGCGCCAGAGGAAGTACACGGGGAAGCCGAGCGCGGCGATGATCACGCCGCCGGCGGCGCGCCAGCCGCTGGCCGAGAGGTCGCTCGCGATGATGGCCACCGTGACGAGGATGAAGAGGATGGGCGTGAGCGGGTAGAGCGGCGTGCGGTACGCGGAGAGCCGGCGGCCGGACTCGCGCTCGCGGCGGCGCTGCACGAAGAGCGCCGCGGTCGTCACGCCGTAGAAGAGCCACATCGTGGTCACGAACCAGCCCGAGACGTCCTCGAACGAGCTGGCGATCCACAGCCAGAGGCAGGAGAGCGCCGCCTGCACCCACAGCGCGCGGTCGGGCGCGGAGCGCCGGGGATCCACGTGAGCGAGCGGCTTCCAGAGCAGGCCGTCGGCGGCCATGGCGAGCGTGACGCGCGGCCCGGTGAGGATGGCCCCGTTCACGGTGCCGAAGGTCGAGACGGCGACCAGCACCGCCAGCGCGCGGCTGCCCCAGGGCCCGAGGATGCGGCGCATCGTCTCGGCGCCCACCACCGGGTAGGCGGCCACCTCGCCCGGCGTGAGCACGCGGAAGTAGGCCAGGTTCGTCACCACGTAGATCGTGATGACCAGCACCGTGCCCCAGAGGATGGCGACCGGCAGGTTCCGCCGGGGCTCCACGATCTCGCCGCCCACGTAGGTGGCGTCGGTCCAGCCGTCGTAGGCGAAGAGCACCGGGATCATCGCCAGCACCATGGCGAGCAGCAGCGGCCGCGCGGCGTGCGTGGCGGCGACCGGAGCGGGGTACCCGCCGAAGGTGGGTCCCGGGGCGCCGGAATGCGGGAGCGCGAACGCCGCCACGCACAGCGCCGCGATGCCGAGCACCTTGAGCGTGGTGAAGAGCGAGGCCGTGCCCGCGCCCTGCCGCACGCCCAGCGCGTTGATGCCGGTCAGCAGCAGGATGGCAGTACAGCCCACCGGCAGCAGCGCGCCGCGCGGCAGGCCCACGGCATCGCAGAAGTACTCGGCGAACACGAAGGTGATGGCGGCGATGAGCGTGGGCTTGATGACCCAGAGGTTCGCCCAGCCGAAGGTGAAGGCCCAGGCGTCGCCGAAGCCCTCGCGGATGAAGACGTAGAGCCCCCCGGTCTTCGGGTGCGCGACCGCCAGCTCCACGAGCGCGAGCGAGCCGCAGAGCGAAAGCGCGCCGCCGACGATCCAGACGGCGATCATCGCCGGCGCCTGGTCGAGGAACTGCGCGACCGAGTTCGGCGATTTGAAGATGCCCGAGCCGACGATGTTGCCGACCGTGATGGCCGTGGCGGCGTAGAGACCGATCTGCCGCTTGAGATCCACTTCCGGGCGGGGCGCGGGCGGGGCGAGAGCCATGCGCGACTACTCGGTCGGCACCGTCTTGAGCAGTTCCTGGATGATGCGCTCGGGCCTCACGCCCTCGGCTTCGGCGGTGAAGTTGGTGACGATGCGGTGGCGCAGCACGGCGGGCGCGACGGCCTGCACGTCCTCGATGCCCGGGGCGAAGCGGCCGTGCAGCACGGCGCGCGTCTTGGCGCCGAGTACCAGGTATTGCGAGGCGCGTGGGCCCGCGCCCCACGAGACCCACTGGCGCACGAACTCCGGCGCCCCCGCGCCGCCCTCGGCCGAGGCCCCGCCGCGCGTCGCGCGCGCGAGCCGCACGGCGTAGCGCACCACGTGCTCGCCCGCCGGCACGCGGCGGATGAGCTGCTGCAGCTCGAGGATGTCCGCACCCGACAGCACGCGCTCGAGCTTCGCCTCGTAGGCCGAGGTCGTGGTGGCGACGATGCGCTCCTCCTCGTCCCGGCCCGGGTAGTCCACCAGCACGTTGAACATGAAGCGGTCGAGCTGCGCCTCGGGAAGCGGGTAGGTGCCCTCGAGCTCGATGGGGTTCTGGGTCGCCAGCACGAAGAACGGCAGCGCCAGCGGGAAGGTCTGCCCGCTGGTGGTGACCTCCTTCTCCTGCATGGCCTGCAGGAGCGCCGCCTGGGTCTTCGGGGGCGTGCGGTTGATCTCGTCCGCCAGCACGATGTTCGCGAACACCGGCCCGTGGATGAAGCGGAACGAGCGCCGCCCGGTCGCGTGGTCCTCCTCGATGATGTCGGTGCCGGTGATGTCGCTCGGCATGAGGTCGGGCGTGAACTGGATGCGACTGAACCGGAGATCGAGCACCCGCGCCAGGCTCGAGATGAGCAGGGTCTTGGCGAGCCCCGGCACGCCCACCAGCAGCACGTGGCCGTTGGCGAACAGGGCGATGAGCAACTGCTCCACCACCTGGTCCTGCCCGACGATGATCTTGTGCAGCTCGGCGAGGATCTTCTCCCGCGCCGCCTTCAGGCGTTCGACGGCCTGCAGATCGGAACCGGCGGCTTCGGGGCTCACGCGTACCTCGGGGGGGCGGGAAGACGGCAGGGCGCGGGGTACCCACCGAAGGCGGGTCCGGCGCGCCCGGAACTCGAACGGAGGCGAAAGCCTAGCACGCGCCGTGAACGAGCGGCAATCGCTGGACGAAGGCTTGACGAGGGCGCGGGCGAAGCGGGGACCACGGCGCGCGGCCGGCGGCCGCGCGCGCCCTATTCGATCCGCACCAGCTTGGTCAGCCGCGTCGCGCTCCCGGCGCGCGCGAAGTAGAGACCGGGGGCGACCGGGCGGCCGGAGTCGTCGCGGCCGTCCCAGGCGAAGGCGCCGCCGCCGTCCAGCACGGCCGCGCGCCGCCGGCGGCCCGAGAGGTCGAAGATGGTGACGCGGGTCCCCGCCGGTCCCGAGATGCGGATCGCTCCGCGGAACGGATTGGGGGCGGCGAGCAACGGCGTCCCCGGACCGCCGTTGCAGGTCGTGGCGCGGATCTGGACGGCCGCGTCCGCCCAGGCCTGGTCGCGCTGCGTGCCGTGCTCGTCGCAGGCGGTCACGCGCAGCGCGCCGTCGCCCGGCCATGCCCCGCACGGGACGACCACGCCCGCCGCTCCCGCTTCCGCCGCCACGCGCGCGAGCGTCAGCGGCGCCCGCCCGCCCTGCACCAGGGCGACCTCGACCGCCGTGACCTCGTCGGGATCGCTCGCCTCCCAGCGCACGGTGAGGGTGTCACCCGGGGCCAGCGTGTCGCCCGCCGCGGGGGCGAGCAGCACCACCGTGGGCGGGCGGTCCACGGGACCCAGCACGGTGAAGCCGAAGCGCATCTGCGTGGGCGGCAGCGGCACGTACTCGTCCTCGGCGCAGTCGGGGCAGTCGGCGGTGGTGATGCGGTAGAGGTGGCCGCGCAGGGTGAACGAGCGCGCCGTGCCGGGCAGGGACGTGCCGGGCGGGCTCCACTCCACCACCTCGGCCCAGGGCACGAAGTACGGCAGGCGCCAGCCGCCCCGCACGGTCGTGGTGCCGCCCACGCGCGGCCACACGCGCACCGGTCCGAGGAACGAGTCGGGCAGCGCCAGGTTCGCGGTGACCTCGAGGAGCTCCGCCGGGTGCCGTCCGCTCCAGTGGCCGAGCGTGCCGAAGCCGCCCTCGTCGACCTGCAGCGTGTCGGAGCCGAGCGCGCGGAACGACTGGCCGGCGACCTCGTCGTGCCAGATGCCGATGGCCGGCCCGACGGCATCCAGCGCGGCCGCGGCGTCGAGCCGGCCCCATCCGGTCATCGCATCCACGCCCGGGTCGCCGATGTCGTGGGCGCTCTCTCGCAGCACGTGCTTGAAGTCCGCGTCGATGAGCTCGGGCCGCGCGGCGGCGAGCAGGCCCACCGCGCCGGTCACGAATGGGGCGGCGAACGAGGTCCCGGCCACGGAGACGTAGCCGGGATAGGAAGTCCCGATGGCGTTCGGGTAGGTCATGTACGTGGTCCAGATGTCCACGCCCGGGGCCATGAGGTCCATGTCCGGGCCGTAGGACGACCAGCTCGCGCGCTGGTCGAAGCGGTCGGTGGCGCCCACCTGGATGCCCAGCCCGTCCGCCGCGTAGGCAGCCGGGTACTGCGCGCTGAGATCGCCGAGGTAGCCGCTGTTGCCGGCGGCCGCCACGACGACGCAGCCGCGGGCGATGGCCCAGTGCATCGCCAGGCGCTCGAGCCGGCTGGGGCTGCCGCCCGCGTAGGACAGGTTCATGGCGCGCGCCCCCACCGCGGTGGCGTAGAGCATGGCTGCGGAGATGGCGTACGAGGTCGCGTACCCGCTGTGGCCGGGCGAGACCTTGATGGGCACGAGACGGCAGCCGAAGTTGCCACGCCCGTCGCCGCCGCACACCCCCGCCATCCCGAGCGAGTCGAAGTGCGGCCCGTCGTTGGTGCGTGCCGCCATCACCCCCGCGACCCCCGTGCCGTGGTAGAACGAATCGGCGATGGCGTCCGCGGGCTCCAGGCCCGTGATGTTCACCGCGTGGACGATCCGCGGCGAGCCATCGGGCAGCGTGGCCGCGAGATCGGGGTGTGCGGGGTCGATCCCCGTGTCGGCCACGGCGAGCAGGACGTCGTTCGACCCGGAACAGCGCGCCCAGGCCTCGAGTGCGCGGATGTCGGCGCCGGCCACGCCGCCCCAGGGCGAGGCGGGCCCCAGATTGCGCAGGCCCCACTGGCGCCCGTCGAGCAGCAGCGGGTCGTCTGGCAGGGGGGGGTCGAACTGGAGCGCCGCGAACCCGCGCACCTGGTTGGGCTCGGCCCACTCCACGCCGGGGTCGGCGAGCAACGCCTCGAGCGCGGCGGCGGTGGTGGCCGAGTCGGGCACCGCGAGCAGCCAGATGCGCGCCGGGTCGAGGGCGAAGGGGCCGGTCTCGAGGTCCGGCGTCTGGGCGCGGAGTGCGGCGCCGGTGCCGGGCGACAGCGGGACGGTGAGCGGAAGCCGGTCGGCGAGCGACTCGCGGAAACGAAGACCGAGGGTCTCGAGCCGTGCGGCGAGTCCCGCCCGGGCTTCATGGGCGGTGGTGCCCGGGCGTGGGGGCGCGAGCGCCACCACCAACTCGTACACGGGCTCGGCCCGGGCGACGGGTGCGACCACGACCAGGAGGATCGAGAGGACGGCCCCGAGGAGCGAAACGCGAAGGACGGACATGGGATCCAGTGCGGGAGGCGGGACGGCGGGGGCCCGCGGGACGGCGGGACTCATCGCAAGCGACGTGCCCGGATCGGACGAACGGCCGCGGCGCCCGTTCCTATCGCCCTCCGTGCAACGGGAATTCGGTGCGTGCCGCGCGAGAAAGGCGCAGCTCGTCGATGCCCCCGTCGAGCGCGTACCAGGGCGCCGTGTCGGCCGTGGGCCCCTGACGCAGGTCGCCGCCGAAGTTGGTGAGGAAGCGCGCGTCGAAGAAATTGCCCACCAGCAGCGGGGCCTGGCTCACGCGGATGCGCCCCGAGGTCGCGAAGGTGCCGTCGGGCTGGCCGTCCAGGAAGAAGCGCACGACCTGGCCGTCGAACGTGACGGCCACGTGGGTCCAGCGCTGCAGCTCGATCTTGCTCAGGGAGTAGAACACGCGGGGCGAGCCCGCGTCCTCGGGCTGGAAGACGAACAGGAGCCGGCCAGCCTCGACGCTCCGCACGAACTCCTGGTGCCACAGGGGGCCGGTGCCGGCGCCGAACTCGGCGGGCCGGAGGGCGGCGGGCAGGTTGGAGCCGACGACGGAGAACATCCAGCTGTGCTCCGCGGTCGTCGGCGACCACCGGGTGGCGATGGGGGAATCCTCGTACGGCGAATAGGCATTCGGGGCGATCCACGCCTCGACGGTGAGCGCCGACTGCGAATCGAGCAGCGAGCTGTAGGGCACATGGAGGAACGAGTTGGCCGAGAGCGTGAACAGCCGCGCGCCCCGGAAGCGGCCGAAGATGGTACGGGTGTCCGGGCCGGCGGTGGCGTCGAGCCGTGACGGACCGGCGTCGGCCGCGTAGAGGCTGCCGGTCTCGTCCATCCGCCACAGCGCCACCGTGACGGAATCCACGGGGGTGCCGGGCAGGTCGGCCGTGAGGTCGGGCGGTTTCGCGTTCTTCGCGCACGCGGCGAGCGCGAGCAGGCCGAGGGCGGCCGCGAGCACGCGGCCGGCGGAGCCGCGGCGGGTCCGGCTCACCTCCCGGCCTCCGTCTGCGCGAGGGTCGCGCGCGCCCGAGCTTCGGCTTCGCGGTCGCCGAGCGCCTGATACAACTCGATCATGCGTCGCAGCGTATCAGAGTCGCGGGTCAGCGCCACCACCGGGCGCCACAGCGCCGCGGCCTCCTGCGGGCGCCCCGCGAAGAGCACCGCCCAGCCGCGCCCGATCCGGGCGTCCGCGTTCGAGGGAGCGAGTGCCTCGGCGCGCTCGAAGGCCGCCTGGCCGGCCGCGAAGTCGCCCAGCCGCAGGCAGACCTTGCCGATCGCGAGCTGCAGCGCCGCGTCGCGGGGCAGGCGCAGGGCCGCGCGCTCGTAGTTGGCACGCGCCTCGGCCGGCCGCCCGCGCGCCAGCTCGACGCTCCCCAGCGAGCGCAGGGCCAGCGGCTCCGAGGGGTCCACGGCCAGCTGTCCGCGCGCCGAGTGCAGGGCGGTCAGCGTGTCGTTCGCGGCCCACGCCGGCGCCTGGCCGAACCCGGGGCCGATCTCGTAGAGCACCGCGGGGTGCGGGGTGGTGACGCGGCGGCGCGTGAGGCCCGGGACCACGGCCGTCGAGTCGAGCAGGTACCAGAACTCCGGGCGGGTCTGGCCCTCGGGCCAGGAGAAGTAGAGCCAGCGCGCGCCCCGGGCCCGTGCGTAGTCCGCCAGCTCGGGCAGCGTGCCGACGAACGGGAAGGGCACGGGCTCGACCCCGGAGTGGAAGGCGACGTGGGCCTTGCGCGCGATGACCCGGTCGCCCGGGCGCGCGAGCGAGCGCAGCGTGCGCGCGGCGTCGAGCACCTCCACGGGCAACTGGTCTAGCACCCGGGCCTGCGATCGCACCGTGGTGGCGAGGGCGAGAGCCAGCGGCAGCAGGGCGAGCGCGGGCTTGAGCCAGGCGCGGGGCCCGCGCAGGAGCACGAGCGCGAAGCGCGGCGAGGCGAAGAACAGCGCGGCGGCAGCGGCGTAGTACGGCAGCAGGGCGAGCGAGTAGCGCTCGGAATAGAAGGCCGGGACGAGCGCGAGGAAGAGCAGCGCCCAGGCCGGCGCGAGCGGCCAGAGGCGCCGAAGCGTCCCGTCCGCCAGTCCGAGCCCGAGGCCGAGCGCGGCGCACGCCGCGGCCGGCCAGCCGAACAGGCGCGCGGCGTCCTGGCGCAGGTGGTCGTAGACGTTGAAGAGCATGCGCCCCGCGACCGCGCCGGGGTCGCGGGCGATCACGTCGGCCAGGCCGTGGAACTGCGGCTGCATCGTGCGCTGGTAGGTGTCCCAGGGGATGCCCTTCGCGCGCGCGAACACCTCGTAGGCGATGTTGTGGTGGAGCTGGAACGTCACGCCGGTCCCGCGCGCAAACGAGTAGATCACCCATGGAACGAGCGGCAGGAGGAACCCGCCGGCGAACAGCAGGGCCGCGCGCCCGCGCTTCTCCTGCAGCGCCCCCCCTGCGGCGATGACGACGAGCCCGGCCGGCAGGAGCACGCCGGCGTTGTAGCGCGTGAGGAAGGCGAGCGCGGCCAGCACGCCGGCCCCGGCGGCGGCGCGAAGGCCGGGGCGGGCCAGCAGCAGGTAGAGCGTCGCGGCCTGCAGGGCGAGAGCGAACGCATCGGTCGTGACCGAATAGCCGTAGCGGAAGAACGTGGCATTCGTGGCCATGAAGAGCGCCGCGCCCAGGGCGGCACGCGCATCGGCGCGCCGGCGGAGCAGCGCGGACCACAGGAGCAGCGTGAGCGAACTCGAGGCCACCGAGAGGAGACCCGCTGCCAGGAAGAGGTTCCGCACGACGAGTCCGGCCAGCGCCAGTGCCAGTTCGTAGCCCGGACCGACCACGCCGTAGCGCGCCGGCTCGAGGTGGCCGTGCTGGATCAGGCGCGCGCCCTGGGCGTACTGACCGTAGAAGTCGGTCTCGGTCATGTAGTCGCCGACGCGGTGGGGCCCCAGCGCCATGACGAGGAGGGCCGCGCCCAGCAGCGCGACGACGAGCAGGCTCAGCCGCCACAGCACGCGGTCCAGCCCGGGCGCGAGCCCCGGCGCGGCGTGGAGCGCGACCGCGCCCGGACGCGTCCGGGGCCCGCGCCCGGCGGTCTCCTCGGCGGATGGCCGGTGGGGGCGGGGTCGTCGGCTGGAGGGTGCGGCGGACATGGTGGTGGAGTCTAGCCGGGCGCGCACGCCCGCGCGAGCGCGCGCCTCGAGGCCGGGCGCATGGCGGAGGGGCGGGAAAAGCGGAAGGCGGCAGCTTGTGGCTGCCGCCTTCCCTCCGGGCGGGGATCGAGGCGTCCGGGGCGGGGGGCTCCTATCTCAGTGGCGCCGACGGCGCACGGCGGCGCCCAGCGCGATCAGTCCCATCGAAGCCAGCACCATCGTCCCGGGCTCGGGCACCGGGTTGGTCGGGCCGCCCGCGGGCCCGCCGCCCGGGTGCGGACGATTCGCGCCGCGCCCTGGGCTGAAGTTCACGGTTCCAGGGACGGGGGTCGCGCCCGCGATGGACCCTGGCATGACGGTCGGGTCCTCGATGGCCTTGGGGTGTGGCTGCGGGAGGTGACTGGGCTGTACGTAGGCCAACGCCGTGCTTGCCGCGAACGTCAGGGCCGCAAGTACCAGCGTAATATGCTTCATGGGGCTGCCTCCTTGCTGCAGGGCCAGAAAGAACGACTCACTACCCAGGTGAACGCAAGCTCCATACCGCCCCGGGTAGATGGCCTTAACTATTTGTAATACAGTCGATTGCGTGGATTGGGTTGACCGCCCCGAACGCTTGGGTTGGGGGAATCGTCGCAACGACCGACGCTCTTGGGTCGCCCGACGCCCAGGGCGCCGGAGAGACCCGCCCGCCAGGACCACCGCCCGGCGGGGTCCGCGCCTTGGCTCAGGGCAACAGGACGAGCCGCGCCATGCGCGTCAGGCCCGGCACGCTGAAGCGCGCGAAGTACAGACCCGCGGCGATCCCGTCGCCGCTCCCCCGCGGGCTCCAGCGCACTTCGTGGTGCCCCGCCTCGGTCTGGTCCGACACGACGCTCGCCACGCGCCGCCCCGAGAGGTCGAACACCTCCAGGCGGACTGGTGCCGCCATCGGCAGGTCATAGGCGAAGCGGATCGCGTCGGTCGCGGGGTTCGGGCGCGGCGGGTAGAAGCGCAGCACGGTGGGCAGCCCGGGCGCCACGCCCGCGCCCACGGAGGTGACCCGCGCTCGCAGGGTCACGACCAGGTCGGGCTGGGGCTGGGCCCCGGGCAGCGCCTCGTCCGCGCTCGAGAAGGTGAGCGTGGCCTCGTAGGTCGAGTCGAACACGACCCCGGCCGTGTCGAGACGGATGGTATAGGAGGCCGGCGTCCCGCCGACCAGGGCGGGAGAGAAACCTCCCACGATCGAGAAGCGCCCGTCCCCGCCGGTGATGACACCCGCGTTCAGGGCGAGTTGCGCCTGCAGGTCATCGTATCCCGGGTTGAAGACGTCGAGCGACGTGTCCTGGAAGGCCTCCGGCAGCCGCTCCCCGAAGTCGAGCGTGTCGGCCAGCACCGTGGCCAGCAGGTCGAGCGAAGCCGAGGCGTGGCGCAGGACCTTGCCCGAGAGCAACACGCTCTTCGACAGCGTGTCCGGGTCGTTCGTGGCGAGGGTGAGCGTGCCGCTCTTCACCCCGGCCGTGACGGTGCTCATGCCGATGGTCTGGCTGGTGGCCGTCGCACCCGCGGGTTGGGCGAAATCCCCCGGCGGTGCGGTGAAGTCGATGGGCGGGCTCAGGCTGTAGCGCAACGAGTCACCCGGCAGCGTGAGCGGGTTCGAGCCGGAGACCGTGTAGCCGACGGGCTGGGGCGCGATGTTCGAGATGGCGAGCGGCAGTTCGGCGGTCGCGCCGGTGATGACCGAGCCGAACACGAGCTGCGAGGCGGCCGAGATCTTGGCCGGCAGCCGGAGGACGGCGACCACCGGGATGTGGTCCGAAGCGTTCTTGAGCGCGGTCGCGATGGTGTAGCCCACGGCGTTGTTGAAGCCACCGCCGTTGATGTCCGTGTTGAAGTGCGCGCCGTCGTTGCCGTAGGTGTTGTAGGCCACGACCTCGAGTCCCTGTCCGTCCTGCGCGGAGTACGAGGAGAGCAGCAGGTCGAAGCGGTCGTCCATGCCGCCGCCGGAGAAGCTGATGCCCGGGATGCTGGGGCAGGTCGCGCACGCGCACTGCGTGTGCCAGAGCATGTAACCCGAGTTGTCGTGCCAGGAGCCCGGCATCAGCAGGTAGTCCTTGCAGCGCCCGTCGTTGTCGGTCTGCAGTTCGGTCAGCCGGATGTAGCCGCCCTCGTAGGCGCCGTAGAAGTTCGAATCGCCCCCGATGAGGAAGTTGGGGCCCGCCAGGGGTTGGTCCGTATTCAGGATGGTGGAGCGGATGTTCGTGCACTCGATGCGGCGGGCCGCCGAGTCCGCCACGCCCGCATTGAGGTGGATGGAGTAGAGGCGGAACCACCCCGGGTTGGTGCGATAGCCGACCGGCTTGACCAGGCACTGCAGGACCTTGCGGATGCCGCCGTCCGAGACGGCGCTGACGCTCACGATGCTCGCGGCCGCGGGTTTCCAGAACACCACCATGCCCTCGCCGGTGAGCACGTCCAGCCAGCTCGACCCCGTCCACTGCCCCGGCTGCACCACGTTGAGCACGTTGATGAGAAAGGAGTCGCGCGCCGCAGACGTGTCCAGCTCCTGGACGATCAGGATGTCGGGGTCCATGGCCGCCATCACCGTGCGGAAGTCGGCCTGCCGCGGGGTGATGCCGATGGTCGAATTGTTGTAGCCGTACTGCAGCAGGTTCCAGGTCGCCACGCGCAGGGCGTGGGCCGGCGCGGCGACCGCGAGCAGCGCAGCCGCGCAGAGGAAGACGATTCGCCTCGGGCCGATTCTCATGTCACCTCTCTAGCGGACGATCGCGAGACGCACGGTCTGGGGTGGAAGTCCCTGCGCCGTCAGGCGCACGAAGTAGAGTCCCGAGCCCAGGGCGCCGGCGGTCTCGCCGCGGCCATCCCAGCGCAGGTTGTAGCGCCCGGGCGTGAACTCCCGGTCGGCGAGCAGCGCCACGCGGCGGCCCGAGAGGTCGAAGACCTCGAGACGCGCGCTGGTCATGCGCGCCAGGTCGAAGCGCAGCGTGCTGCCGGAGGTCAGCGGGTTCGGCATCGGCGTGTAGAGCCGCGTGGAGGTCGGGAGCGCCGGCTCGACCGCCAGGGCGGAGTCGGCCGCGACGTGCGCGGCCAGCAGGTAGTGCACGTCGGGTTGCGCGGTGGCGCCGGGCAGCGGCTCGTCCGCGCTCGTGAAGGTGAGCGTGGCCTCGTAGGTCTGGCTCGCGGAGGCGCCCGTGGCGTCGAACTGCACGCCCCACCGCGCGGCCGTGCCCGCGACCAGCACCGGGCTGAAGCCGATGATCGAGAAACGGCCGTCGCCGCCGGTGATCTGGGCGGCGCTCACCGAGAGCCGGGCGCGCAACGCCTCGTAGCCGCGGTCATGCACCGCGGCGAGCAAGGGGGTGAAGTCGCCGTCGGCGTGCTCGCCGAAGTCGAGCGTGTCCGCGACGACCGCCGCGAGCGAGTCGAGCGAGGCCTGCGCGTGATCGAGCACGGCGCCCGAGAGGCCGACCAGGGTGGTCGGGTCGTCCGGGGCGTCGGAGGAGATCGTGAGATTCCCGGACTTCAGGCCCACGCTGGCCGCGCTCATCGCGACCGGCGTCACGATCGATCCGCCCGCGGCCACGGCGAGCGGGCCCGGGGCGTCGAAGTCGGCCGGCGCGGCGAAGGTGCAGTTGAGCGAGTCGGCCGGCGCGACGGCCGGGTTCGACACGGTCAGGTCCCGGCTCTGCGCCGGGGCGCCGACGATGACGCTGCCGAAGGCGAGGGCGTCGTCGGTGGTGAGCTTCGCCGGGAGCTGGATGTCCACGCGGACCGGGAGGTGGTCGCTGGCGTACCACAGCGCCCGGGCGTAGGCGGTGTCCGCCGGAAGGATCGGGGGGTCGGTGATGCTCAGGTTCAGGTGCTGGCCATCGTTGCCGACCGACTTGTAGGTCGAGGCCAGCAGCTCGAGCCCGGTCTGATCCTTCAGGTTGTAGGTCGGCAGGAACAGGTCGAACCGGTCGTCCAGGCCGCCGCCGGAGTAGGACCCGCTGGGCCGGTACACCGTGGTCGAGGGGCACTGCGTGTGGATGCTGGCGAAGGCGGCGTTGTCCTGCCAGGTGCCGACCGCATTGAGCGGGTCATAGACGCGGCCGTCATTGTCGGCCTGGGACTCGAGGAACTTCTGGAAGCCCGATTCCGTGCTCGTGTAGATGTTGAAATCGCCGGTGATGATGCAGTGCGTCCCCGGCGGAACGTTGTTCATGGTGTCACGCAGGCCCGTCGCCTCGCGCAGGCGCTGGGCCGCGTCGGAGGTGCCGGCCTTGAGGTGCACGGAGTAGATCCTGAGTTCGGCGGCATCGGCGGAGTAGCCCACCGGCTTCAGCCGGTATTCGTTCACGTAGCGCGTCATGTCCGCCGAGACGAAGAAGGCCCGCTGGCCGAGGAACGCCACCTTCGCCGGCTTGTAGACGAGCATGTTGTTCGATTCCGGGCCGGCCGTGTACGGGGCCGAACTCCACTGGCCCGGCTCCAGGACGTTCAGCACGTTCAAGCGGAAGGAGTCTATCCCCGCCGAGCTGTAGAGCTCTTGCGCGACGACGACATCGGCCCCGAGGGGCGACATCACGGTCCGGAAGTACGGGTTCCGGCCCGACACGTTCACGTTGGGGTAGTACATGAGGTTGTAGTTCACCACCCGCAGCGCATGGGCCGGAGGGACGAGCAGCAGCGCTAGGAATGCCACCGCGGAGTAGGTGCGCCAGCCGAGCGCGGGCCGGATCTGGGGGGCCATGGAGACTCCTGAGTTGGGCTGTGGTGGCCCGGCTGCGCGTGGTCAGGGGCGGACCCGCCGCCGTCGGGGGCGACTATGGAGTCGTGGATTGTCACCAATAGTGTAGTTCGTCCCTCCGTCTTCCCGCCAGTGCGATCCCGCGCAGAGCGCCGCTCGCGCGGTGCTGGCCGCGTTGCGGAATGCCCGATGGGAGTATCGGAAGAGGCCGCTTCCGGTTGGATGCCTCCCCGGCCGCCGGGGTTCACTTTCCGGCGAGGAAGGCGCGTCGTCCGCGGGGGGCGAGCGGCGCCCGCCCCGCCCGCGGCTCAGGTCTCCGGGGTCTCGCGCACCAGCGCCCGCGCCGCCGCCTTGCTCAACGAGCCCCGGGGCAACTCGAGGATCTCGAGCGTACGGGAGCGGCGGCCGTCTTCCGGGGCGTCACGGGTGCTCCCCCGGGCGAGTGTCACGCGGTCGCCAGCGCGGGCCTCGCGGCTCGGCTTGGCCGGCGCGCCGTTGAGCCGTACGAGGCCCTGCTGGATGGCCTCGCCGGCCTGGGACCGGCTCTTGAAGAGCCGCAATTCGAAGAGCAGCACGTCGAGGCGCATGGCGTCATCCGCGGGCGTGCCCGTTCAGATCAGGGCAGGAAGTAGAACGCGATACCGAGAACCAGGTAGACGGCGACCAGCAGCACGCCCTCGAGCCAGTTGGATTCGCCATCCTGCGCCACCAGATGGACCGCCGCCACGGAGATGGCGACCGACACCACCTCGAACGGCGTGAAGCGCAGGTCCATCGGACCGCGCTTCATGAAGTACGAGAGGAAGACCAGCAGCGGCGCGACGAACAGCGCGATCTGGATGCTCGAACCGATGGCGATGTTGAGGGCGAGGTCCATCTGGTTGCGCGCGGCCATCAACACCGCGGTCGAGTGCTCGGCGGCATTGCCGATCGTGGCGACCACGATGACGCCCACGAACACGGGCGTGAGCCCGAGCGCGTGCGAAGCCTCGTCCACCGCCCCGACGAGCAGCTCGCTCATCCACGCCACGAGCAGCGTGGCGCCGAGCAGCATCAGCGCGGGTCGCCAGGTGGGGGCGCGCGTCCGCCCGGCGGCGCCGCCGGGTTCCGCGGTCACCTGCACGCCGGCGTAGAGATGGCGGTGGGTGCCAAGGCTGAAGACGAGGCTCAGCAGGTAGGCGATGAACAGGACCACCGCGATCTCGAGCGAGAGGTCCCGCTCGCGCAGCGCCTCCTGTGCCGCCGTGAGCGCCGCCCGCGCGACCGCGTTCGAGGCCACCACGTTGAAGAGCGCGGGCACGACCAGGCCGATGGCGGCGAGGGCCAGCAGGGTCGAGCCCATCGAGGCGGCCGCGCGGTCGAAGGTCTGGCGCTCGCGGCGCAGGCCGCCGGCGAAGAGGGCGACCCCCAGCACGAGCAGGCTGTTGCCGAGGATCGAGCCGGTGAGGCTCGCCTTCACGATGTCGTCGAGCCCGCGCCGCAGCGCGGCCAGCGCGATGACCAGTTCGGCCGCGTTGCCGAAGGTGGCGTTCAGCAGGCCGCCCACGCCGGCGCCGAAGCGGCGCGCGAGGGTCTCGGTGGCCTCGCCCATCGCGCCGGCCAGCGGCACGATGGCGAGAGCGGCGCAGGCGAAGACGGCGACGCCGCTCCAGTGGAGCTGGTGCGCGATCGCCGCGAGCGGCACGAAGAGCAGCAGCCATCGGAGGAGGTGTGTGGGGGCCGCGAACGGGCGGGGCGAGGACGTGCGCGCGGAGGTCATCGCGCGGGACTGTGCCCCAGCGGCCGGCCGGGCTCAAGTCCGATCGGGAGGTGGGCGTGGGGTCGGGGTCCGGGGCCATGCAGCGAACGTCGCAGGGTCGTCTTTCGGCCACGATGGCCGAAAGACGACATTGCGGAGGCGTCAAGCGGCGCCAGGAAGGCGCCGCAAGCCGTGTTCGCTGCATGGCCCCGGACCCCGACCCCGGACCGTGACTCCGGACGAGTGCGCCGCCAACGCGACGGGCGGGGTCTCTCGACCCCGCCCGTGCGCTGGATCCCTCTATCGCGAGCGAAGGATCACGAACAGCCCAGGGATGTCCCGCAGTTGAGGCACTTGTAGCAGGTGCCGTTGCGGATGGTGATGTGTCCGCAGTTGTCGCACAGTGGCGCGTCGCCCGGGAACTTACCGAGCTGGGCATCCGGACCGCTCTCGACGCCATGCGCCTCCATGCGCGCCCGGACCGCGGACGGTGCCGCGGACGGTGCCGCAGCGTGCGTCCCGCCGCCGCCGTTCTCGGCCGTGCGGTGCTCGCGTCCCACGGGATGACCGATGGCGTGGACCTTCGGCTGGCCCACCAGGCTCTCGTCCACGATGTGCGCGAGATCGGTGCGGCCGAGGTACTCGATGCCGAGCACGCGGAACACGTAGTCCACGACGCTGGTGCAGGCGCGGAGGTTGTCGTGCCCGTCCACGCGGCCGTGCGGCTCGAAGCGCGTGAAACAGAACTGGTCCACCAGGTCGTCGAGCGGCACGCCGTACTGGAGCCCCATCGACACGGAGATGGCGAAGCAGTTCATCATGCTGCGGAACGCGGCGCCCTCCTTGTGCATGTCGATGAAGATCTCGCCGACCGTGCCGTCCTCGTACTCGCCGGTGCGCAGGAAGACCTTGTGCCCGCCGATGCGCGCCTCCTGCGTGAAGCCGTGGCGCCGTTTCGGCAGGCGGCGCCGGCGCAGCCTGGGCGGCGAGTTCTTCTCGGGCTCCTCGGCCCTGCGGGTCGTTGCCAGCGGCTGGCTCATCTTGGAGCCGTCGCGGTACAGCGCGACCGCCTTGAGGCCCAACTTCCAGGACTCGAAGTAGATCTTCTCGACGCCCTCGACGGTGGCCTCCTGCGGCAGGTTCACGGTCTTGCTGATGGCGCCCGAGATGAACGGCTGCACCGCCGCCATCATGCGGACGTGTCCCATGGGCTCGATGAAGCGCGACCCGTGCGGACCACAGCGGTTGGCGCAATCGAAGACCGGCAGGTGCTCGGACCGCAGGCCCGGCGCGCCCTCGACCGTGAGGTTGCCGCACACCACGGCGTTGGCCTCCTCGATCTGCGCGTCGGTGAAGCCGAGGTAGGGCAGCAGGCAGAAGCCCGGCTTCTCGCGCTCGGCGACGCTGACCCCGAGACGGGTGAGCGCGTCGTCGCCGATCATGCCGCGCGAGAAGGCGAAGCGCAGGTGGAGCGTCCCCGGCAGCGCCTCGTCGATGCGGCGGACCTCGGATTCGCGCAGGCCCTTGTGGAGCAGCACGTCGGGGTGCACGTGCGGCGCGCCCTCGAGCGTGCCGGTCCCGATCGCCCAGCGGCCGATGCGCTCGATCTCGACCTGCCCGTAACCCAGGCGGCGCAGCGCCGCGGGCACGGACTGGTTCACGATCTTGAAATGGCCGCCGCCCGCCAGCTTCTTGAACTTGACCAGCGCGAAGTCGGGCTCGACGCCGGTCGTGTCACAGTCCATCAGGAGTCCGATGGTGCCGGTGGGGGCGAGCACCGTGGCCTGGGCGTTGCGGAAGCCGTGGATGGTGCCGAGCGCGATGGCGCGGTTCCAGCACTCGACCGCGGCCTGGCGCAGGTCGCGGGGCGCGACGCGCGGGTCGATGGACTGCGCCGCCTCGCGGTGCAGGCGCATGACCTCGAGCATGCTGTCGCGGTTCTCGCCGTAGCGAGCGAACGGTCCGCGGCTGGCGGCGATCTCGGCCGACAGCGCGTAGGCCTCGCCGGTCATGGTGGCCGTGACGCAGGCCGCGTAGGCGCGGGCGTCCTCGCTGTCGTAGGGCAGCCCCTGCACCATGAGCGCCGTGCCGAGGTTGGCGTAGCCCAGCCCCAGCGGGCGGAATTCGTGCGAGCGGCGCGTGATCTTCTCGGTCGGATACGACGCGAAGTCCACCGCGATCTCCTGCGCCAGGAAGAACAGGCGGCAGGCGTGGCGGTAGCCCTCCACGTCGAAGCTGCCGTCGGTGTGCAGGAACTTCATCAGGTTCACCGACGCCAGGTTGCAGGAGGTATCGTCCAGGAACACGTACTCGCTACAGGGGTTCGTGGCGTGGATGCGGTCGGTCGTCTTGCAGGTGTGCCACTTCTGGATGGTGTCGTCGAACTGCACGCCCGGGTCGGCGCACTGCCACGCGGCGCCGGCGATCTCGCGCCACATCTCGCGGGCGCGCAGCGTCTCGTAGACCTCGCCGGTGGTGCGGAACGTGGTCTGCCAGGGCAGATCGTCCGCCACCGCGTGCATGAAACGGTCGGGCAGGCGCACCGAGTTGTTGGAGTTCTGTCCGGAGACCGTGCCGTAGGCTTCGGCGTTGAAGTCCGACGAGTAGCCGGCCGCCACCAGGGCCGCGACCTTCTTCTCTTCGCGCATCTTCCAGCGGATGAAGTCGAGGATCTCGGGGTGATCGGCATCGAGCACGACCATCTTGGCCGCGCGGCGCGTGGTGCCGCCGGACTTGGTGGCGCCCGCGCCCTTGTCGAGCACCTCGAGGAAGGACATCAGACCCGAGGAGGTGCCGCCGCCCGAGAGCCGCTCCATGCGCCCGCGCAGCCGGGAGAAGTTCGTGCCCGTGCCGGAGCCGTACTTGAAGACGCGCGCCTCGTTGCGGGCGAGCTCGAAGATGCTCATCAGGTCGTCGTCCACCGACTGGATGAAGCAGGCGGACACCTGCGGGTGCGAATAGGAATCGGTGGTGGTCAGGACCGCATCGGCATCGGCGTCCCAGTGGTGGTTGCCGCCCGAGCCGCTGATGCCGTACTCGTGCCACAGGCCGCAGTTGAACCACACCGGCGAGTTGAAGGCGCCGATCTGGTGCACCAGCATCCAGGCGAGCTCGGCCTCGAAGGCGTCGGCGTCATCCGGGCTCGCGAAGTAGCCACCCTGCTGCTCGCCGCTCGCGCGGAGCGTGTGCGCGATGCGATGCACGACCTGCCGCACGCTGGTCTCGTGCCCGGGTTTGCCGGGGAGCCCCGCCTTGCGGAAATACTTGCTCACCACGATGTCGGTGGCGAGCTGCGACCACGCGGACGGCACCTCGATATCGTCCATCTGGAAGACGACCGAGCCGTCGGGGTTCGCGATGACGGTGCGCCGTCTTTCCCACGCGATCTCGTCGAGCGGATTCACGCCCGGTCGCGTGAAACGGCGCGGCACGTGGAGTCCGGCGTGGGTGGGTGGAGCGAGCGCGGTGGTGGCGAGCGACGCGGAGCCCGCGCGGCCGGTGAGCGTCTGGGTCATGGGGACCTCCCTGGTCCTCCTCGCGCCGAGGAACCCTTCCAGACAATCGGACCGCGGTGGCGCGGCGTCGGAGTTGCACGCGCCCGCGCGGTTCGATTCGCAGTGACCCTTGCTTCTTGTCCGCTCGATGCAACAGAAGCGGCCAGTGTCTTGCGTGATTGGAAGGTTGCTTTCCGTTCACCCGCGAGGAGTCATTCATGGCGAACGGTGCAATGCTTTATACCACCGCTTCACGCACCTTGCGCAAGGGCGAAGTTCACCGCGGCGGATGCGGCTGCGATGCGCCCACCCTGTTTCCGCGCAGGAACGACGGGGTCGCCACGCGACACCGCCGGACGCGAGGCGTGGAGCGCGCGGTGACCGCGGACGCCTGCGCAAGTCCGGTGCCGCGACACGCGAGGCCTGGCGGCGTGGCTACGGCAGGCGGACCGAGGGGTGGATGTCCGAGCCGGCGCTGGCCAGCTGGGACGGTCTGACCACCAGGCTGCCGGTGCGGCTGTAGTAGCGCACGTTCCAGCCGGTCGTATCGGCGCTCAGGCTCTGGAAAGCGAGGTAGGAGCCCGAATGGCTGATCCGCGGATGGCGTTCGTCGTCCGCGGTGTTGAGGTTGGTCAGTTCCACGAAGCTGCGGGGGTCGGTCGTGAGGTCCACGAGGTAGATGTCGAATCCGCCCTGGCCCCCGGCGCGGTCCGAGGCGAAGGACAGGTAGCGTCCGTCCGGGGTGAGCACGGGATCCCGGTCGCGGGCGCCAGCAACCCGCAGGTCCTTGAGGCTATCCACCTTCTGGGCGGACCGATCGTACAGGTAGAGGTGCGCTTCGCCCTCCCGATCCGAGAGCAGGACGATCCGGTTTCCGGTCGAGTCGGGGGCGGGCGACCAATCGTCGTACGCGGCCTGGGTGTCGAGGCCGGGCAGGGGCTCGAAAGCGAGTGAGCCCCCGTTGACGAGCCGGATGCGCCGGGCGCCCAGGGTGTCGCGCACGAAGGCCAGCCGGCGGGTGTCCCCGGTGAAGGCGGGCTCCGTCTCGTGGCCGGTGTGCAGGCCCGGGGTGGAGATCAGCGAGCAGGAGATGCGCTCGTAGATGTAGATGTCGCTGGTCCCGGGGCCGCCCCGGTCACTCACGAAGGCGATGAGCTGCCCGTCGCGCGACAGCGAGGGGCTCGAATCGGAGGCGGTCTGGCTGTTGAGGTCGCGAAGGAGCCGGAAGCCCACCAAGTCCGCATCGAATAGATAGATGTCGTACGACCCCGCGTGTCCGCGATCGCTCGAGAAGGCGATCAGATCGGCGCCCTCGTTGTCGCAGAGCGCCTCTGGCGAGGTCGTCTGCTTCGAGCAGCCCGGGGTGACGAGCAGGATGAGCAGTGCGGCAAGGGTGCGGCTACGGGTACGAGCCACGCGACCGTCCACGGCGGACCTCCGAAATGACCCTGGCGCAACCGAATGGGCCCACTTCCTTCGCCCCGGCCGGACTCTAGCAGACCGGGGCGCCCCGCGGCCCGGATCGCGGTTTTTCTTGCAGCGGCCCCGGCGTGGTGGGATGTTGGTTCCCGTTGCGTTCCGGAGAGCGGAGCGTCATGTCACGAGTCATGCTGTATCACTGCCATGCGGCCGAGGAGCACGCGCTCCTCGACGAGGACCTGAGCTTCGTGTGCTGCGACGACTGCGAGGAGATGCTCTCCGAGGTCGTCCAGCACCCCCCCGACGTGGTGGTCTACGAGGTCAGGCCCGAGAGCGTGTCAGACCTTGCCGTGTTGCGCCTGCTGCGCCGCGTGGTGCCGCGGGTCCCGTTCGTCCTGGTCGGAGAGGGCCGGGCGCCGGCGTGGGACGTCCCCGCCGAGCTGGCGCCACTTTACCGCTCCCCGCTCCCCGTGGAAGAGCGCGGCCTGCGCACGGCCGTCCGCCGCGCGCTCGCAGCGAGCGCCGACACCGCGAACTGATCCGGCCCCGCGACCCGGTGCGCCCCCGGGAGAGCCGCGCCCGCGGCCGACGCGGCGCATGGGTCGTCCAGGCTATGCCTCCCCGATCTTCCCGTCGCCACCGGCCTTCGCGGTCGCCCCGGCCTTCGCCTGCTCCTCGGCCTCCATGCGCGCCCACTCGGCCGGGTGCTCGCGGCGCAGCTGTTCCTCGTTGATGAGCCCTGTCACCCAGGCCCAGTTCATCGGATAGACGTCCGGGTTCAGCATGTTCTGGTAGACGTGCCAGACCAGGATGGCGACGAGGGCCAGCCAGGCCTCGTAGTAATGCACCAGCGTGGCCAGGTCGAGGACCCACTTGGGCATCCACTGGAGCGACTGGTTCGCGAACCAGAGCAGAACCCCCGTCACGGTCATCAGGATCACGCCCCAGACCAGGGACCAGTATTCCGCCTTCTCGATGTAGGTGAAGCGGTCGAAGGCCGGCGGGTCGCGGCGCAACCCCACCAGGTACAGGATGTTGGCCCCGGCCTCGCGCACGTCTCGCAGCCCCGGCAGCAGGGCGACGAAGGTGCCGCGACCGCGCCGGGTGAACAGATGGGCGACGTGCACCAGGGACGTCCCGACCAGGACGACCGCGGCGACCCGATGGATGAGGCTGCGCCAGGCGAAGGCCCCCTCCAGGCGCGCCATCCACGAGAACGGCCACGACTCGGGGAACTTGAGCGCGAAGCCGGTCCAGATCAGGGCGAAGAAGCTGATCATCAGCAGCGCGTGCTGGATCCGCTCGCTCCGGTTGGTGCGCTCGTACCAGCGCCCCAGGCCTCGCTCCGGCTCCACCTCGCCGCGGTAGAGCCGGTAGTGGCGGCGCAGCTTGCGGGTGAAGTCCAGCCCCTGATGGACGGCCATGCTCCCGCCGAGCCCGAAGATGAGCCAGAGGTAGATCAGCCGAACGTAGTAAAGGACCGGGCTGCCGGCCGTGGCGATGACGACATGCACGGGGCCCAGCGCCGACCACTTGCCGGCGCCGGGATGGCACTTGCCGCAGGTCTCGCCCAGTCGTTCCGGGTTCACCGCAGAGCGCGGGTCGCTCGAGGGCAGGATGTCGTGGAAACCGTGGCAGGAAGAGCAGTTAGCGACAGCCTTCGAGCCGCCACGTGAGGCCAGACCGTGGAAGGAATCACGATATGTCGTGAGTCGGCCGGCCGGAAGACCGTAGGTCTCGCGGAGTCCCTGGGCCTCGTGGCAACGCGAGCAGGTCGTATTCACCGCGGAGGCCACGACCGGCGAGGCTGGATCGTGGGGCCCGCGGATCAGGTGCTCGCCGTGGCAGTCCGTGCAGTTGGGCGCCGCGGTGACGCCGCGGCGCAGCGCCTGGCCGTGGATGCCCGTTTCAAAGGCCGCGAACTCGCGGGTGTGGCAACGCCCGCAGGTGTGCGGGACGTTGGTGCGGAAGATGGATGACGTGGGGTCGTTCGCGCGCTTCAGGTCGTGGCTCTCGTGGCAGTCGCTGCAGGTGGCCGCGCGCGGGTCTCGCGAGCGCCCGTGCACGCTCTTCGTGTAGAGCGCGTAGGCCTCGGGGATGGTGATCCGGCGCCGGGTCATGAGCGCGCGGTTCGCGTGGCAGCGGGCGCAGGTGTGCGGCAGGTTCGCGCGGTTGACCGGCGAGGCGGGGTCCGTGTGCGGGCGGATCGAGTGGAATGGCCCGTGGCAATCCTTGCAGGTCGAGGCCTCGGGGTCGCCGCGCGCGAGCGCCGTGCCGTGGACGCTGCCCTGGTACTGCCCGGTCACCTGTGCGTGGCAGCCGACGCAGGCGTCCGGGCCGGTTCGCGCGGGCCGGCGCACCTGGTGCCCCGACCCGTGGCAACCCAGGCAGGCCACCTCGTGCGGGCCCGCGGCCTGCCGGTGGGCGCTGCCGGCAATGGCGGCGGTCGCATCCTGGTGACAGGTGCCACACTGGACCTGTGGCAGGGCGGTCGCATGCGGCAGGCCCTTCACGCCCCCGTGGCAGGCCACACACGCCAGCCGCCCGTGCGGGGAGGCCTCGAGTTGTGCGAGGTCCACGTACGCCGTGCCCCCGCCGGAATCGCGCGCGAGGGCTCGATCGACGTGGCAGGTCATGCACACGTCGTTGCCGAGCGGCCCGGCGAGCGCGGGCAGGGCCAGGAAGGCGGCGAGCAGCGCAGCCGCCATCGCGTTTCCCCCGGCCCGGCGCGGTCGCGCGCGCACCACGGTCCCGGCGCGCGGGGCCGCCAGCGGTGGAGAAGCTCGGTTCACGCCGGATGGCCTCCAGAAGGAAGAGGGTGTGGCCCCCCCCCGGACAAGGAATGGACCACGGAAGACCTTTTCTGGCAAGGTCTTCAAGCGGCCAAGTCGTCAGGTGGTAACGGGGGGCCGGGATGGTACCTTCGGATGTCTTGCCAGCGAGGCGCCAATTCAGTAGAAATACTGATGTCTGGGACGGCGCGGGGCCGCTCGCCGGCTCCCCGGCCCGGTCCTGTGCAAGGAACTCGCGGCGTTCGAGCGGTCCGTAGTTCTACCGAATCTTCGACGTGTCCCTTGCCGGAATTGGTTACTCTCCGAGACAGGTCTCGTGGGTCGCACGCGACGCCTCGACCTCGTGTTCTCAGGTGGGCGGTTACCTTCAAGGCCGGAGGGGCTGATGATCAAGAGCATCTTCGCGTTCGTCGTGCTGGGGGTGCTGGCGGTGGGCGCCGCGTCGCGGGCCGCGGACGCTCCGAAGGCGGACGCGCCGAAGAACGACTACGTCGGCACGACCCTGAAGACCTGCATGTGCCACTACAAAGAGTTCAAGGCGTGGTCGGCGACCCCGCACGCGCACGCCCTCGAGACCCTGCAGGCCACCACGCCCGAGCAGCTGAAGAAGATGAACGAGCGGCTCGAGACCGCGGTGAAGGATCACCCGGAGAGTGATGCCGCGTGCCTGGGCTGCCACGTGACCGGTTACAGGACGGGCGGCTACCCCGCGGCTGACTCGCTCAAGAACGCCGCGCTGGCTCGCGTGACCTGCGAGGTCTGCCACGGCCCCGCCAGGAACCACCTGACGGTGCCGGCCAACGACAAGGCGGGCCGGAAGGCCTCCATGCTGGTCCCGACGGCCGAGACCTGCAAGAAGTGCCACACCGATGCCACCTCGCCGAAGTTCGACTTCGCGGAGCGGAGCCAGAAGGTGCACCCCGTCGCCGCCAGGGCGCCCGCGAAGTAAGCGGACCGAAGCCGTCCGACGATGGAGACCCGTACGGGCCGGCCTGCCAGTCGCGGGCCGGCCCGCGGCCTGTTCACCGGGCTCCTCGCGCTGGCCGGAGCGCTCCTTGCCGGCGCGTTGCTCCACCCGGCGGCGTGGTCGGCGCCGGAGGCGGTGAAGCCGCTCCCCGGCGCCGAGGACTGCATGGCCTGCCACGAGGCCGGCCCGCCACTCGCGAAGCGCGACGCCGACACGCCGCCGCGCTTCGACGCCTCCGGGCTGCGCGCCTCGCCCCACGCGAAAGTGGCCTGCGCCGCCTGCCACGCGGACCTCGAGGGCAAGGAGTTCCCGCACGAGACGAAGCCGGCGCCGGTCCGCTGTGGCGCCTGCCATGCGACCGAGCAGCAGCAGTTCGTCGAGAGCCTGCACGGCCAGGCCGCCGCGCGCGGGGAGAAGCTCGCCCCCTCGTGCAAGGACTGCCACGGACGGCACGGCGTGCTGCCGCGCAACGACCCGCGCTCGCCCGCGAACACGGTCAACGTCCCCGCGCTGTGCGGGCGCTGCCATCACGAGGGCTCGCCGGTCCAGCTCACCTACCACATCCCGCAGGACTCGATCCTCCAGAACTACTCCGAGTCCATCCACGGCGAGGGGTTGTTCCGCAAGGGCCTGCTCACGACCGCCGTGTGCACCTCGTGTCACACCGCGCACCACGTGCTGCCGCACACCGACCCGCGCTCGAGCATCGCGCGCCGCAACGTGGCCGCCACCTGCACGCAGTGCCACGTGCGCATCGAGCAGGTGCACCGCAAGATCATCAACGGGGTGCTGTGGGAGAGCCGCCCCAACGACATCCCCGCCTGCGTGGACTGCCACCAGCCGCACAAGGCGCGGCGGGTCTTCTATACCCAGGGCATGGCGGACCGCGACTGCCTGACCTGTCACGGCCGGCGCGAGCTGCGGGCCCAGGGCGGACGCTCGATGTTCGTGGACACGGCCGTGCTGCAGGGCTCGCGCCACGCGAAGATCGCCTGCGCGCAGTGCCACAGCGAGGCGCAGCCCTCGCACGCCCGGCCCTGCTCTTCGATCACGCGCCGGGTGGACTGCTCGGTCTGCCACGCCGGGGTCGTGGACTCCTACCGGGAGAGCACCCATGGGCGACTGGCCGCGAAGGGCAGCCCCGACGCCCCGGCCTGCCGCGACTGTCACGGCACGCACGGCACCCTGGGGCACCTGCAGTCGGACGCGCCGACCTACGCGCGCAACGTCCCGGCGCTGTGCGGGCGCTGCCACCTGAGCGGCAAGCAGGCCCAGGTGCGCTATCGCGGGACGGAGCGCCGCGTGGTGGAATCCTACGTCGAGAGCATCCACGGCAAGGGGTTGCTCGAGAGCGGCCTCACCGTGACCGCGACCTGCGTGGACTGCCACACCACGCACGGCGAGCTGCCGCACACCGACCCGGCGTCCAGCGTCAACCCGGCGAACGTGGCGAAGACCTGTGCCCGCTGCCACCGGGGCATCTACGAGCTGTTCGCGGCCAGCGTGCACTCGCCCGTGGTGACGAAGACGAAGCGTCCGCTGCCCACCTGCTCCGACTGCCACTCGGCCCACACCATCAACCGCACCGACCGGCAGGATTTCAAGTTCGCGATCATGAGCCAGTGCGGCAAGTGCCACGAGGACCTGGCGAAGACCTACTTCGAGACGTACCACGGCAAGGTCTCGCGGCTCGGCTACCTCAAGACCGCCAAGTGCTACGACTGCCACGGCGCGCACGACATCCAGCCGAACTGGGACCCCCGCTCGCACCTGTCGCGGCAGAACATCGTGAAGACCTGCGGCCAGTGTCACCCCGGCTCGAACCGGCGCTTCGCCGGCTACCTCACGCACGCGACCCACCACGAGCCGCACAAGTACCCGGCGCTGTTCTTCACCTTCTGGGGCATGACGGTCCTGCTGGTCGGCACCTTCGGCTTCTTCGGCCTGCACACGCTCGCCTGGCTGCCGCGCTCGCTCCAGTACCGGCGCCAGCTCGCGAAGTCGCAAGCCGCGGAGGGCGAGCTGCACGTGCGGCGCTTCCCGCCGCTCTACCGCAACCTGCACCTGATGGTGATCGTCTCCTTCCTCGGGCTGGCGCTCACCGGCATGACGCTCAAGTTCTCCTACACCCCGTGGGCCTACGTCCTGTCGCGGGTGCTCGGCGGGTTCCAGGCGGCGGGCTTCATCCACCGGGTCTGCGCGGGGATCACCTTCGCCTACTTCTTCCTGCACCTGCGCGACATGATCCGCCGCCGGGCGAAGTCCGGCGTGTCGTGGCGGACGTTCCTCGCCGGCCCGGGCGGGATGCTGCCCGGGCGGCGGGACCTCGAGGAGTTCTGGCAGTCGGTGAAGTGGTTCGCCGGCCGGGGCCCGAGGCCGCAGTACGGCCGCTGGACCTACTGGGAGAAGTTCGACTACTTCGCGGTGTTCTGGGGCGTGGCCATGATCGGCTCGACCGGGCTCGTGCTCTGGTTCCCGACCCTCTTCACCCGGCTCCTGCCCGGCATCTTCATCAACCTCGCGACCATCATCCACAGCGACGAAGCGCTGCTCGCGGTGGGCTTCATCTTCACCGTGCACTTCTTCAACACGCACTTCCGGCCCGAGAAATTCCCCATGGATACGGTGATCTTCACCGGCACCGTGCCGCTCGAGGAGTTCAAGCAGGACCGTCCGCGCGAGTACGAGGCCCTGACGGAGAGCGGCGAACTGGAGGCCCGGCTCGAGCCGGCGCCCGCGCCCCGCACGGTGCGCGCCTGGCGCATCTTCGGCTTCGTCGCTCTCTCGGTCGGCATCCTGATGGTGCTGCTGATCGTCTACGCGACGGTCTTCGGGTATCGGTAGGCGATCCGCGCCCGGTCCGGGTCGCGCGAGCGCACAGCCAGCGGGGCGGGCGGAAAAGCTCTCCGCCCGCCCCGTTCCGGTACGCCCCGCCCCGCCCTACGCCACCGCCCGACCCGCGTTGAGGTGCGCCACCGCCTCGTGTTCGCTGTCGTAGAGCGGCAGCGCGCCTGCGAGGTGGGTCACGTCGAGCAGCCAGCGCTGGGGGCCGGCCGCACCGCAGAGCGCCAGGCCTCCGCCGTTCGCCGATGCGGTCCACTGCGCCCGCGCGAGCACGCCCAGGCAGTGCGCGGTCAACACGCGCGCATGGCTGAGGTCCACGATCACGCGGCGGCCCCGCTCGGCCAGCGCGGAGAGCTCGCGCTCCAGCTCGTCGCAGGCGGCCCCCTCGATGAGGTCCCCGCTCGGCTGGAGCACGACCAGTTCGTCTACCGCGTGGGAGGTCATGGGTTCGACTCCTTCCGTCCGGGCCCGGGACTGCGTGGGTTCGTCGTCACACGGTAGGACGGAAGGCAGGCGGGAAAGGTTGCCAGTCCCGTCCGGGCGCCCCGGGGCGGGCCACGAGCGCGGCGCGAAGGCGCCGGGAGGTCAGGGAGGTGTAAGGCGCTGCGCGCTCCCGTTTCGCGGCGCCGAACGCCGTCCGCTGGCGCGGGTGCTGCGGACGGCGGGCCGGCGCCGGGCGCCGCAGGTCACGGGCGCGGCCGGCCCGCGACCTCAGCCCTGGTGGCACTGCGCGCACGCGGCCTGCGTGGGCCTCAACCGGCCGCCCGCCGGGTCGTGGCAGGTCTTGCATTCCAGTTCCATCGCGAGATGGGCCTCGTGGGAGAAGTCCCCGCGGAAGCTCCGCACGGTGCGCGTCTTCACGTCGGCGTGGCATTGCAGGCACGAGCCACCGGCGACCGCGGCCTTCCGATGATGGCAGGGGACACAGCCGGCCGGCCCGAAGCGCACGACTTCCCCGGGTCCGCGCTGCTCGTGCGTCCGGTGACAGGCGGCGCACTCGAGTTTCGCCTCGAGCAGGTGCGGACCATGGTCGAAGGCCTTGCCCTGCCAGGCCCCGCGCTGTGCTTCGACGCCGGTGTGGCACAACAGGCAGCGTCCCGAACTGGCGCCCGCGCGCCGCCAGGGCGACGCGAGCGGGGCCAGTCCCTTCGCGCGGCGCGCCTCGTTCATCCGCTCGTGCGCCTCGTCGAGCAGGGCGTAGGCGTAGGTGATGTTGTGCACGGCCCGGCCCCGCGAGACCAGCAGGAAGTCGTGCCGCGCGTCCTGCCAGGCCTGCGGCGGCTCCGGGCCCATCGCGCCCGCGGTCGCCTCGAGCTGGCGCTGCAGCGCGGTGACGCGCTCCGCCGAGGCGCGCTGCCAGGACTCGAAGATCCGCTGGTAGGCGGGCCCGTGGCAGGCCATGCAGGAGACGCCGTCGGCGCGCTGGATGACGGGCTCGAGCGGATCCCTCACGGCCCGGGCCGCTGCGGTCCTGTCGTCGTGACAGCCCCGGCAGGTGACGCCGACTGCGTACATCGGTCCGGGCATGTCGGGCACGCCGCGTCCGCCGGTGCCGGCGTAGAGGCTCTGCTGCGCGCTGTGGCCCGCGCCGTGGCAGGCGCCGCAGGCGCTTGCGTCGCCGGGGCCCGCGTCGTGCGCGTCGCCCGCCCGGGCCGCCCCCGGCGGCGTGCCGTGCTCGATGGCCAGGTGGCAGTCCGTGCAGTCCACCTTGTGCTTCGAGACGTGCCAGTCGTGCAGGTAGTCCGTGTCGCCGTAGCGCGCGAGCCGCTCGGGCTGGTTGTGGCAGGTGAGGCAGTGGGTCTGCGGCACGTCGCCCGCTCCGCGGTTCACGCCCGCGTGACACGCGGTGCACTCGGTGCCCAGGCGCGCGACCTCGCCGTGGTCGAACGCGGTGCCGGCGGCGGTGGTGACGCGTCCCGGGACGGTGTGACAGAGCCGGCAGCGCGCGGTGCCCTGGTCCGGCGCCTGGCCCTTGAAGTGGCACAGCGCGCACGTGACCGGGGTGACCGCGATGTGGGTTCCGACCATGACCTGCGAGTGGCACGAGGTGCAGCGCAGCCGGAAGCCCTTGCGGCTCTCGGTCAGGTGGGGCGTGTGATCGAAGATGACGCCGTGATAATCGACGCGGCCCTCGAGCAGCCGGCGCTCGTGGCAGCGCAGGCAGTTGGCGTCGTCCACCTCGGCCCAGGGCTTGGTGCCATAGGTGCCGGTGAAGTACTTCACCACCATCGAGAGCGCCTCGTACTTCTTGCGCAGCTCGGCGCCGATGCCCGGCGAGATGTGGCAGTCCACGCAGGCGACCTGGTTGTGCTTCGAGGTCTTCCACGAGGCGTAGTAGGGCTTCATGACGTGGCAGGTGCCGCAGAACCGCGGCGTCGAGGTGCCCAGCATCGCCAGCAGGACGAGCACGGCGAAGAGCCCGAGCGCGAGCCCGACGGTGAGCGTGGCGACGCGCAGGCCGCGGGGCGAGAGCCGCCCGCCGCCGCGGCGGTCCACCCAGCGGCCGAGGCGGGAGTCGGGTCCGAGGCCCGGCAGCGGCGGCATCTAGCCCCTTTTCGCGGCCTGATCGCGGAAGCGCTTGAGCACGAACAGCGTCAGCAGCACGTAGAACCAGAACGCCAGGAGCACGTACTTGTGCTGGCGCAGGTTCCCGAGCTTGCCCCGGATCTCCTGCTGGACCTCCTGGCCCACCGCGCGGGCCCGCGTGGTGAAGCCGGCCACGACCTCCGGCTGCACGGAGTGCGCCGCGGGCAGAGCCTCGCGCAGATAGGTGCGCGCCTCCTCGATGCGGGCGTGATAGTCCTCGGTCGGGATGGGGATGGCGTCGGCCTTCACGACCAGCGCCACGGCCTTGTCCACCTCGTCCGCCGCCGTGCGGTAGTCGGACCCGATGCGCCGGCCCAGGTCGAGACGGCGTGAATCGCCCTCGTGGCAGAGGACGCACGAAGTCGCCAGCCGTTCGGGCCGGGTGGCCTGCACGGCGTGGGCCCCGTGGCAGGTGGCGCACTCGGGGCGCCGGCCGCCCGCCTGACCGCCGGTGGCGGCCGCGGCCGCGTGCGCGCCCGCGGCGAGGTAGCGCCGCTCGACCGTGTGGCACCGCCCGCACACCTTGATCACCGAGCCCGCGTCGGGCGGGGCGGCGCCGTGCGCGCCGTGACAGGAGACGCAGGTGGGCGCGCGCAGGTTGCTCTTCCCGGCCAACTCCTGCGCGTGCACGCTCGACTCGTACTGCCGGAAGACGTTGGGTCGCCCGCGCGGTCCCATGAGCACGGTGTCCCCGTGGCAGCGCCCGCAGGTGCGCGGGACATGGAGCGCGTACGTCGAACTCGCGGGGTCGCGGGTCGCGAGGATCTCGTGCGCGCCATGGCAGTCGGAGCACACCGCGACCCGGTCGTCGCCCCGCGCGAGCCGTCGCCCGTGCCCCGAGATCTGGTAGAGCGCGTACGAGTCCACGGGCAGGCCATAGGGGCGCATCCGGGCCTCGTCCGCATGGCACGAGGCGCAGAGCTTCGGGATGTCCCGGCGCGCGGGACGGCCGCGGTAGTCGCGGCCGTGGGCGACCGCGGCGTCGAGGCTGCGGTCGTCGCCGCCGTGGCACGAGACGCAGCGCACGCCTTCGGGGGCGTGGCGGCTCTTCTCGAACTGGACGCGCTCGGCCGGGTGACAGATGCCGCAGCGGCCCGAGGCCGCGGTGACGGCCGCCGATCCCGCCGCAGGCGCGGGCGGACCGGTCTGCGCGTGAGCGGTCGGGGCCGTGGCGGCCAGGAGCAGGAGAGCGAGCGCGGTCCTCATCGCCCTACCTCCGTTCGAGCAGCGCGCCGAGCACGCTGAGCACGAGCCACGCTCCGAGCACGGCAACGCCGGCCAGCCGGATGCGGCGCCTTCGCGGGCGGGTCTCCTCGCCGCGCAGCCACAGCGGCATGAGCAGCACCGCGATGGCCGCCGCCAGCAGCACGAGCCCGCTCAGCCACGCGGGCACGGGCAGGTGCTGCAGCAGGACATAGGGGGCCAGCATGTACCACGGCGGGCGCGCTCCGCCGGGCGTGGCGTAGGGGTCGGCCGCGCCGTGGAAGCGGAAGGGCAGCAGCGTGGCCAGGGTGACCAGCACGGCGAACAGGCCGACCGTGAGCATGGTCATCGAGTAGACGTGCTCGCGATAGTGGATGGTCCGCTCGTCGCGCACCGCCTCGGCCCGGCTCAGACCGACGCGCCGCAGCGTGGCGAAGGTCAGGTAGAGGAAGCCGGCGTAGAACACCGGCAGGACCATCAGGTGCAGCACGTAGAAGCGGATCAGCACGTCCGCATTCACGGTCCGTCCACCCAGCAGGAAGGCCAGCACCGGGCCGGCGATCGGGATCGCCCACACGACCTCCAGCCCGCGCACCGTGCTCCAGTAGGTGTGCGAGTCCCAGATGAGGAGCCTCCCGGTGAAGTCCGACTGGATGACCACCCAGGTCGTGGCCACCGCGCACCACCACAGCACCTCGCGCGGGGCGCGGTACAGACCCTCCCAGAAGAACCGCAGCAGCCGCAGCACGATGACGCCCACCAGCAGCCACGAGCCCCAGGCGTGCATCTGGTGGATGAACCAGCCGCCCGGCAGGTCGCGCACGATGGTGCGCGTGCTCTCGAAGGCGGCCTCGGGCGTGGGCCGGTAGTAATAGGCGAGCAGGACGCCCGTCACGATCTGCAGGCCGAACAGGATGGCGGCCAGCAGTCCCAGCGCGCGCGCGCCGTGCGCGTAGCGGGGCACCGGCTCCGCGGCCACGTCGCGCAGTACCTCGCGCACCGGTTTCTGCGTGTCCACCGGCGTGTAGACCAGGCCGAAGTGGGTGAGGAAGGAGAAGATCTCGCTCAGGTTCACGCGCTGCTCGAGCCAGTCCACCCAGCTCCTGCGCGCGGGCGGGTCCTGCCGGCCGGGCCCGTTCATACCTGGACGAAGATCTCGCCGGCGCGCACCGATGCCGGGTAGCCGGGCAGCGGCCGGGGCGGCGGGCCGGAGAGCACGTTGCCCGAGAGGTCGAAGCGCCCGTCGTGGCAGGGGCAGACCAGCGTCCTGCGGGCCGGGTCGTAGCCCAGGATGCAGCGCACGTGGGTGCACACCGCCGAGAGGGCCAGCACGCGCGTGGCGTCGAGGCGGATCACGTAGAAGGGCGTCACCCCGTGACGCACGAGGCGGCCCTCGCCCACGCGATAGTCATCGAGGAGCCCCGCGCTCACCGTCCGCTCGGAGTCGCGCTCGCGCTTCTCGGGGGCCTTGAGGTAGGCGCCCACCACGGCGACGGCGCCGAGTCCCCAGAGCGCGAGGAACGCCTGCGAGAGCACGGTGAGGAAGCGGCGCCGGTCCGGTGGCGTGGACGCCGGCAGGTGGATCGGCCGGTCTTCGGGGATCGGCATGGGACCTCGGACGGGGTCGGGGCGCAGGCCGCACGGGCGGGTTGCCGTCTCCACTGGCCTGCGGCCGGCCAGCGCCCCGCGCGTGGCAAGAAGTCCAGGCAGCATCATAGTCCGGGACCCGCACCCGGCCAATGCGATTCGAGACCCACGCCCGGCCCGCCCGACGCCGCCGGTTTCGCTCGACCCGCCAGTCCATTTGCGTTATGAAGTCCCTCCTATGATGCCCCGTGCCTGGATGATCGCGCTGGCCGCGGTACTCGCGGTCTTCCTGCTGCCGGGCGGCGCCTTCGCCGCGAGCGGCAGCCCGGACATGCCGCCCCTGCTGCTCGCGCTGGTGCTGGTGCTCCTCGGTGCCCGGCTGGGAAGCGCGCTTGCGGAGAAATTCGGCCAGCCTCCGGTCCTGGGCGAGTTGCTCGCGGGGGTCGTCATCGGCAACCTCGGCCTGCTCGGCTGGCACGGGCTCGACGGGCTGCGCGAGGTCGCGGGGCTCGAATTGCTGGCGCAGATCGGCGTGCTGTTCCTGCTCTTCGAAGTTGGACTCGCCTCGGAGGTCGGGCAGATGCTCGCCGTGGGCGGCTCGGCACTGCTGGTGGCGACGCTGGGCGTGGTCGCCCCCATCGGTCTCGGCTTCCTGGTGTCGCGGGGGTTCTTTCCGGGGCACCATCCCCTGACCCACTGGTTCGTCGGAGCCACGCTGTGCGCCACCAGCGTGGGCATCACCGCGCGCGTGCTCGCCGACCTGGGGCGCACGAAGAGTCGCGAGGGCCGCATCATCCTCGGGGCGGCGGTCATCGACGACGTGCAGGGGCTGCTGGTGCTGGCGGTGATCAAGGGCATCATCGATTCGGTCGATCGCGGGCAGGCCTTCGACACGAACTCGGCACTGCTGATCGTGGCGAAGGCGGTCGCGTTCCTGGTGGTCGCGGTCGTCCTGGGCCGCTCGATCTCGAGCCGCGTCTTCCGGCTCGGCGCGCGCCTGCGCGGGGAGGGCGTGCTCCTCTCGCTGGCGCTGGCCTTCTGCTTCGCCTCCGCGTGGCTCGCGGGGCTGCTGGGCCTGGCGCCCATCGTGGGCGCCTTCGCCGCCGGGCTCGTGCTCGACGAGGTCCACTACCGCGACCTGCGGGCGCGCGACCGGGCCCAGCGCGACGTGCTGGCGCTGCTCAAGCCGATCTCCACGTTCCTCGTGCCGGTCTTCTTCGTGCTCATGGGCATGCGCGTGGACCTCTCGGTGTTCGGCCAGGCGGGCATCCTGGGCTTCACCGGCGCGCTCATCGCGGTCGCACTGGTGAGCAAGCAGGTCTGTTCGCTGGGCGTGCTGGGCAAGGGGACCGACCGGCTGGCGGTGGGGCTGGGCATGATCCCGCGCGGCGAGGTGGGGCTCATCTTCGCGGGCATCGGGAGCGGACTGATGATCGGCGCCGAGCACGTCGTGGACCCGAGGATGTTCTCGGCCGTGGTCGCCATGGTCGCCGCGACCACGCTGCTCACGCCACCGCTGCTGGCCTGGCGGTTGAGACGGCTGCCACTCGAGACCGGACCGCCGAAGGGCGGTCCTTCCGGGGGTTGAGAACGCGCGGGCCTCGGGGGCTCGCGGGGACGATCCCGCGCGGGCTCGAGCGCCGGCGAGAAAGGGCGGAGTTGCAGAGATGCTGTCCTACGGCAATCGGTTCTTCCGGATCAGCGTCACGTTTCTGGAGTGGATCCTCAAGAAGGTCACGGGCCCCGACCGGTGGCGGCCGGCGGGTGCGATCCGGGAGCTCCCCCCGTCTGCCCTCATCTATGACTCGCAGGAGGGCCAGCGGGCGGAGGGCGTGTTCCGCACGCTCTCGGCCCTGGGATTCACGCCCACGAGGGTGCCGCTCGCCGATCTGGCAGGCGGCATCCCCGAGAACTGCGGGATCATCTCCCGCGGCACGAAGGACTGCTGGGCCACGGTCGTCCTCGAGCCCCGGGACGACGTCAGCGCAAGGCACCTCGGCCCGGCCTTCCGGCGATACGCTCACCTGCACCCGGACGTCGTGGCGATCGTCGTCGGGCCACTTCCGAGCCGCTCGGAGATCCTGGACCGCTATCGGCATGTGGTGACGGCCGACGACGGCAGCGTCGCGCCCCCCGAGCTGGCGGCGGGGATGGCTCATGCCAGCGCGGCGCGCGTCCTCCATTGCGCGCGGCTGCTGAACACGGCCGTGGCGTTCTTCGCGCTCGTGGTGCTGATCATCGGCCTCGGGCTGGCCTGGGCCGGAGGGTTCCTCCCATGGCGATGAACCAGCTCGTCCTGCTGTCGCTTCTGACCCTCGCGGTGGCCAGGCCCGGGCCCGGCACGGCCGCCCCCGCGCTCGAGCTTGCCGGGCCCTCCGGCACGCGTGCGCTCACGCTCGCGCAGATCCGGAAGCTGCCCGCGACCGCCGGGCTGGCCGGCGTGAAGAGCAGCACGGGCAAGGTTTCCCTGCCAGCGCGGTACAAGGGGGTCGCTCTGCGCGACCTGGTCGCCGCGGTCGGCGGCTGCGACACCACGAAGAACCTCGCCGTCACCGCGAGGGACGGCTACAGCATCACGTTCTCGCACGACCAGGTGATGAACGGCGCCTTCACCGTCTACGACCCCGGCACGGGTGACACACTCGCATCGCGCGAGCCGCTGACCGCGATCATCGCCTACGAGCACGAGGGCCGGCCGCTGGACGTTACCGAGGACGGCCCGTTGCGCGTGGTGGTCGTGAGCACCACGGGCCGCCAGGTGACCGATGGCCACTGGTCCATCAAGTGGGCGACGAAGCTGACGGTCGAGCCTGCCAGCGAGGCGTGGTCGCTGAGCCTGGAGGGCGCCCTGACCGAGATCATGGACCGCGCCACGTTCGAGTCGGGGGCGTCGCCGAAGTGCCACGGGAACACGTGGAAGGATGCGCGGGGCCGGTCGTGGGCCGGTCTCCCGCTCTGGCTGCTGGTCGGCCGCGTGGACGATGGGCTCAGGCACGGGGAGCTGGCATTCAACGACTCGCTCGCCGCGGCCGGCTACACCGTGGACGTGGTCGCGGGTGATGGCGCCACCGTCTCGTTCGACAGCGCGCGGCTCGAGCGGAACGACGAACTCATCGTCGCCTGCCTGCTCGACGGAGCGCCGCTGCCCGGGGAATCGTTCCCGTTGCGGCTGGCAGGTCCGGGCCTGAAGGACGAAGAGCGGATCGGCGGGGTCACGCGGATCGTCGTCCACGCGCCCGCCGCGACGCGGGCGCCCGCGGGGACTCCGGTGCGGTAGGCGGACCTCCGCCCTGCGATCCCGGCACGGGTGACACGCTCGCGTCGTGCGAGCCGCTCACGCGATCCTCGCCCGCGCGCCGGCCGCCGGACGTCGCTCCGGCGCGTCCGGCTCGCTCAGGAGGCGCCGGGCTCGTGCGCCGGCGCGCCGAAGCGCGCCACGACCCAGATCAGGAAGGTGTGGGCGAAGGCGAAGTAGGAGATGTCGAAGTCGTCCTGGACCAGGATGTAGGTCCAGCCCTGGAGCGCGATGGACCAGGCGAACAGCGCCGCGATCACGCCGAACAGGACCCACACGATCCCGAGCCACGCCTGCAGGGCCGAGCGCGCCAGGCTTCCCCACGCGATCGCCGCGGCGAGCGCGACCGCCAGAAGCGGCTTCGGGATGTACGAGAGCTGGATGGCGAACGGGCCGAACTGCGCGAACCGGCGCGCGTCCCACAGGATGAACGGCACCAGCGTCGCGACGAAGGCGGCCGCGCACCACGCCGCCACGACGAGCCCGGAGCGCCGGTCGTCGCGGAAGCGCCACGGCAGGAAGACCGCGTACGCCAGCCCGACGATCCCGCGCGTGGAGAGCAGGAGCCCCGCGGCGATGCCCCGCCAAGGCGTGGCCGCGAGCCGCGCCTTTCCCTCGAGCCCCGCGAGGAGCAGCAGCACGAGCGTCATGTTGCTGAAGAGCTCGCTGCGCGTGACGACCTCGTAGAGGAAGAGCGGCGCCGCGAGCAGCAGCCCGAGCGCGAACCACGCCGTCTCCGGATGCGCGCGCGCCGCGCGGTGGCAGGCCCAGGCGAATGCCCCGAAGGCCGCGATCTGGAGGAAGCCGAGATCGCCGATCGCCTGGAAGGGCAGCGCGATCAGGAACAGCACCGGGAAGGAGGACGGCAGCACGGCCGAGGCGTACGGGAAGCGGCCGTGGAGCAGGTGGCCGAGCCAATCGCGGATCGCGGGGCAGCGCGTCACCCGCAGGGACTCCGGGTCGAACCGGGTCATGACCAGCGCCAGGGCGATCGCGGCGCAGCCGGCGACGACGGCGAAGCCCCGGCCACGGTGGTCGCGGCGCGCGCACGCCCGCGCGAGGCGCGGTCCCGCCAGCCACAGCGCGGTCGCGAAGGCCAGGTAGAGGGAGGCGGCGAGCAGCCCGTGTCCCCCGGCGCGCTCGGGGTACTTGTAGGCGAACGGGACGTTGACGACGAGGTACAGGACGGCGAGCGCGAACCGGGCGCCGCGGCCAAGACGTTCGGGTGTGGGGATGGTCGCGCTCCTCGTCGGGTACGGGGCCCGGAGACAGCCTCCGGTCGCTCTCCGCGCGGCCACCAGCCTGCACGCCGGCACGCTCGCGCACACGCCCGGTCGGGAGGCGGCGTCCGCGCTCTCGAGCCGGGAGCAGGGCAGACTACGACCCGTCCGCTGCGGGTGTCCACCGTCACGTCGCCACGCCGACGTGCCCCGGGGCCCCCGTTCCCGGCGATTCCGCTCTTCCGCCCCCTGTGCGAGAATGGCGCCTCGCCGGCCGCGGCGCGGGAGCGCGGCCGCGCGGAGGTCCCGCGGGGTGGGAGACCTCACACCCCCGCGCCGATGCCCATCCAGGAGGCGGCCATGAGCCGAGTCGCGGACGTGCTTTCGCACAAGGGCCGTGAAGTCCACACCGTGGGGCGCGAGACGACCACCTTCGAGGCGCTCGAGAAGATGGTCCGCCACAATGTCGGCGCGCTGGTCGTCACCGAGGGTGACGCCACCGTCGGGATCTTCACCGAGCGCGACTTCCTGCGGCGCGTCGTGCTCCGGGGGCACGACCCGAAGGTCACGCGGGTGCGCGAGGTCATGACCGAGCGCCTGGTCTGCACCGATCCCGACCGGCCGGTGGAGGACTGCATGGCCGTGATGACCCAGGAGCGCATCCGCCACCTGCCCGTGGTCGCGGCCGGCCGCCTGGCGGGGATCGTCTCCATCGGTGATGTGGTCCGGCACCTCTCGGCGGAGCGCCACGTCGAGATCCGCTACCTCACCGACTACATCACGGGGAAGTACCCGGGCTGAGCCGCGGGGGAACGATGACGCTCACTCCGGGTGGTCCGGTCATCGTGGTGGGGGGCGGCGCGGGCTTCGTCGGGCGCGCCGTGGTGGGGGTCCTGCTCGCCGGCGGGGCGCGCGTCGTGGTGCCCACCCGCCGCGAGGAGGACGCCGAGCGCTTCTACCTGGAGGCGAGCCCCGAGACCGTGCCCCGCCTGCGCACCGCGGTGGGCGAGTTCGGCGACCCGGCGACGCCGGGGCGCATCGCGACCGTCGCGCGCCGCGAGTTCGGCGGCGTGGACCACCTGGTGTCGGTCATCGGTTCGCCACCGCTGGGCCCGCTGGCGACGCTCGACGCGCAGGGCGTGCAGGAGGCGGTCGAGGACAACCTCTCCGCTCCCGGGCGGTTCATCCTCGGGATGCTGCGCCACCTGAACGGCACGGCACCGGTGAAGCGCGTCGTCGTGGTCACGCCCGCGCCCGGGCGCGAGGCGCAGAGCGAGCCCGACGCCTGGTCGCTGGGCCGCACGTTCCTCGAGGGCCTGGTCGGCCTGCTGCGCGATGCGCGGCGGCCGGGGCTCGAGTTCTACGCCCTGCGCGCCCCGCGGCTGGCGGGCACCGGGACCGGCTCGGCCGCGGTGGGCCGGGCCGTCGCCCGCCTGCTGGCCGAGGGTGCGCCCCGCGGGTCCGGCGACTTCGTCGTGGAGTTCGTCGCCCCGGACGACGTGGCGTGAGCAGGGTGACCGCCGCCGCCGGACCCGTGCCGGGGGGCCCCGCGGGCACGCTCGCTCCGCCGTCCGGGCTCCGCTCGCTCTTCCTCGCCGGGCTCCGCCGGTCCCTGGCTCCGCCCGGCTCCGGGCGGCCTCGCGTGGCCCCCCGGCACGGGTCCGCCGGCGGCTGCGCCCCACCATGAGCCAGGTCGGCAGCCCCCTCGGCAAGATCGCGCCCGGGCAGTTCGAACGCGTCATCGCTCCGCATCTGGGCGCCGCCCGCTCCGAGGTGCTGGTGGGGCCGCGCGCGGGACAGGACTCCGCCATCGTGAAGCTCGGTGGCGGGCGCGTGCTCGCCGTCACCACCGACCCGCTCTCGGTCGTGCCCGCGCTCGGCTTCGAGGCCTCCGCCCGGCTCTCCTGCCACCTCATCGCCTCGGACCTGTGGTGCGCGGGTATCGCGCCCGCCTGGGCCTCGATCACCTTCAACCTGCCGCCGCAGATGGGCGACGCCGAGCTCGAGACCTACTGGCTCGCGATGAGCGACGAGTGGGCGCGGCTGGGCGTCTCGGTCGTGACCGGCCACACCGGGCGCTACCCGGGCTGCGACTACTCCATCATCGGCGCGGGCACGCTGATGGGCGTGGGCGACGAGACGGCCTACCTCACGCCCGCCATGGCCTCACCCGGCGACCGCGTGATCGTGACCAAGGGCTGCGCGGTCGAGGCCACGGCCATCGCGGCCTGGCTGTTCCCGAAGCGACTGGGCGCCAGGCTCGGCCCCGAGGGCGTCGCGCGGGCCCGGGCGCTGCTGGGTCAGGTCAGCGTCGTGGCTGACTGCCGCGCGGTACTGCGCGTGGGCGTGCGCGACCGCGGCGTGACCGCGCTGCACGATGCCACCGAGGGTGGCGTGCTCGGCGGCCTGCTCGAGCTGGCGCGAGCCTGCGGGCACGACCTCGCCGTCGAGCGCGCGCGGATCCCGCTGCCGCCCGAGGCGCGTGCGGCCTGCGAGGTGTTCGGCACCGATCCGTACTGGACGCTCTCCGAGGGGGCCCTCATCGCCACGGCGCGGCCCGCGCACGCCGCGGCCGTGCTCGCGGCGCTCGCCGCCGCGGGGATCCCCGCGGCCGAGGTGGGCGAGGTCGTGCCCGGCGGCGGCGCGCTGCGGCTCGCGGAGCCCGGTGGCGTGCACGTCCTCACCGAACCCGAGGCGGATCCCTACTGGCCGGCGTACCAGCGGGCGATCGGCGAGGGCTGGGAATAGCGGGATTGCGGGGATGCGCGGCGCTCCCGGGCCCTCCGGGGCGCGCGTCCCGGACCCACGCCCGCCGTTCCGGGCCCACCGCGCCGAACCCTTTGGGCCGTGGCGTGCATCCACCAGTCAGGCGGGTGCATCCGCGCCCCCCCGCGGCTTCCACTCGGAATCCCGCGCGCGGCACCCGCCTCTTTCGATCGAACGATCCCTGGACTCTCCGTCCAATCCCGTCCCAGGAGGACCGCATGGCAGCCAGGCAGCAGTCGAAGAACCCGAAGCTCGTCGCCCTGCTCAATCAGGCGCTGGGCTGGGAATTGCGCGCCCAGGCCATGTACGCGCACTACGCGGCGTACGTGAAGGGCCTCGAGTCGCTCACCCTCGCCGGCCACTTCGAGGAGGAGGCCGCGGAGTCCGTCGCCCACGCCAGGCAGGTGCGCGACGTCATCGCGATGCTGGGTGGCGAGGCGGTCACGGTGCGCGACAGGGCGCCGATCGTCCACACCGGGGACACGCGCGTGATGCTCAAGGAAGCGCTCAAGACCGAGGGGACCGCGGCGGAGGTCTACCGGAAGATCGTGCCCCTGGTGAAGGACAACTCGATCTTCTTCCACTCGCTCTCGCACGTCCTGATGGACGAGATGAAGGCCGTGGTGGAGATGGAGAACCTGCTGGGGCGCTAGCCCGGACCGGGAACCGGAGGCCGCGAGGGCCGCACGGGTCACCTGCCCGTGCGGCCCCCTTCGGTTCCTGCCGGATGCGCGCTACTTCGCCAGCACGTCCTCCGGCGGCGCGCGCAGGGCCCGGGCGACCGGAACGAGGTTCTGCTCGGGGTCGGCCCAGGGCGAGCGGCGGTAGAAGAACTCCAGGCGCTCGTGGGGGTCGTTCGCGAAGGCCGAGTCCGTGGCCACCCGCGCGCGGAACTCCTTCGCCAGCGCGGGATCCTCCTGCATCATCTTCCGCGCCAGCGGCTCGACCACGTACGCCTCGCCGTATTCCTTCTTCTCGAGCACGGTGTCGAAGAAGTTCCAGTGCGCGAGCGCGTCGGGTGCCTGCGCCTCGAGCAGGTGCACGGCCACCAGGGCCGAGCGCTGGTCGAGCGGCACCCAGACATCGCCGGGCCGCCAGGTGCGCCAGCGCCGCGCGGACTCCACCCGGTCCACGGAGAGGGCGTGGTGCCCCTCAAAGGATTCGCTCGCGGCCTTCCAGCCCACGATCCGCGCCTGCTCGACCGTGTCGCTCCAGGCCCGCGCGAAGCGGCGGTAGCGCACGCCGTGCAGATCGAGGCGCTCGATGACCGACGGCCATTCCCGGGGCACCAGGTAGCCGGCCGGCTGGGTCACGGTGAGCGCAGGCGCGACCGCGAAGAAACGCGGGACCAGGGTGTCGAACGGCGCGGTGCCGTAGCGGATCACCGGCGCGCCCGCGATGTCGCTCCACTCCCATGTGGGGCGCACGCCCTTGAGCATGAACATCACGCTGTCGCCAGTGGACTGCGAGGAGAGCGCGATGCTGCGCTTCGCCGGGTCGGGCTCGCGCCCGCGCGCGATGACCTGCGCCTCGGCGTCGGCCACCGCCGCGAGGAGCTCCTGCGGGCGCGCGTTGATCTCGGCGAGCGCGGCGGAGACCACGTCGTACGTGGCCCGCACGCGCATCTCGTAGGACTTGAGCATGTGGGTCTCGACCAGGATCGCGGGCCGGCACTGGAGCGGCGCGTAGCCGGTCGAGAAGCGCGGCGGGGCGTCCCCGGAGACGAAGCCCCGGAAGGGATTGGACCACTCCCGCAGGTAGAAGTAGGGCCCGACCAGGTGCCCCAGCGCCTCGACGGCGGGCAGCGCACGGCCCTCGAAGGCCGTCTCGATCCAGCGCGTCACGCTGGCCGGTTCCTGGGGCCCATGGTTGTAGCCCCAGGTCACGTCGTAGCGGCAGTCGAGCCCGTCGGTCGTGTGGGTGTCCATCAGCAGGTCCGGCCACCAGCGCGTGAAGACCTGCGAGAGGAACGCGCGCATCTCCGGTGATTCGGCCTTCAGGTAGTCGCGGTTCAGGTTCAGCCCGATGGGCGTGGTGCGCCAGCCCATCTCCTCGGGGCCGTTCTGGTTGATGCGGCCGTAGCGGCTGCGGCGCTCGTGCGAGTCCGGCGAGAGCATGGGCGCGATCAGCAGGATGCAGTGGTCGAGCAGGTCCTGCTGCCGGCCCGTGATGGCGATGTCGCGCAGCAGGGCGAGCATGGCGTCCTTGCCCTCGATCTCGCCGGAGTGTACGCCGCACTGGACCAGGACCACGGGCTTGCCGCTGGCGCGCGCGGCCTCGGGCGTGAACGCGCGGTCCTTCGCGGCGACGACCAGCAGGAGGTCCCGTCCCTGCCCGCTCGTGCCGAAGGACTGCACGCGGATCAACGACGAGGACGCCTCGAGCCGGCGCAGGTACTCGACCGTCTCGTCGTAAGTCGAGGTCAGGCGGTAGGCCGTGCGCTCGGCGCGGGTGGCCCAGAACGCGGACAGCCCGAGCACCGGCGCCATGGGACGTGGAGCAAGGGCGAGCGAGTCGGCGCGGATCTGCGCCGGGGCGGAGCCCGGGATCAGCAGGACGGCGAGGGCCAGCGCGAGCGCGGGGGCGCGGGGAATCATGCGCGCAGGATAGCACAGGGACGCGCGTCCGCTTCACGCTCCGCGGATGTCAGCGTGACGCGTCGTCGAAGCGCCCGGTCCTCTCCGGCCTTCGATCCCGAAGGTCGAGCGGCCACCCCGCGAGGGAGGTGGCCGCCCTGAAACAAGCGCACGGACCGCCGCTGTTCTTCGCTACCGCATCCAGATCAATCGCCGTGTGAGGGTGTGGCCCAGGGCCTCGAGCCGCGCGAAGTAGGCGCCCGCGGCGACCGTTCGCCCGCTCTCGTCACGGCCGTCCCACACCGCGCTGTTCACGCCCGCGCCGCGTGAGCCGTCGGCGAGGGTGCGCACCAGCTCTCCGCGCAGGCCGTAGATCCTGAGCGTCACCCTTCCCTCGGTGGGCAGGGTGTACTGCAGCCGGGCCGATCCCGAGGCGGGGTTGGGCCACACCGGCGCCAGCGCGAGCGTGTGGGAGTCGGGGCCCACGCCCGTCGGGGCCGTCACGGTGAGGGTCACGGCGCACTGCTCGACGAGCGTGTTCTTCTCGTTCCGCACGGCGAGCGTGAGGACGTTGGTTCCGCTGGCCGCGGTGTCGGGCGCGGTGACCGACAGGTCGATGCCCGCCGAGCCGGCGGCGGCCACGCTGCCGAGAGACCCGGGAGCGGGCATGGGCCAGGCCCGCGCGCTCGTCAGCTCATACGTATAGTCATTGGAGAAGAGCGGGTTCAGGTTGTTCACGGTCCACGAGAGGTCCAGGCCGCCGTTCGGCGCGATGGCCAGGTCGGCCGGGCAGTCGCTCAGGGAGTGCCAGGTGTCGATCGCCGCCTCCCAGGTGTCGGGGTTGGAGCCGCGGCCGTCGGACCAGACCGGCCGGACGTAGCGCGAGTCGGCGAGCGTCGAGGAATAGTCGCCCATGTTGGGGGCCATGTTGCTCAGACTGGTGGTGAAGTTGCTCGCGGCGTCCGTGAACCTCGCGTTCGCCTGCCAGGTCGTGCCGCCGTCGACCGAGCGGGAGGCGTACTGATGGCAGCGCGAGCCGTAGGTGTCCTCGCGGTAGTCGTACCAGGTCACGTACGGGCACCCGTCGGGGCCCACCACCACCTCGGGCAGGAAGTCGTCGAAGCCGAGGGCGTTGTCGTTGACCCGGGCCGGCGTGGACCAGGTCGCGCCGTCGTCCGAGTAGCACGCCAGCACGTCACGCTGGTCGCGGCCGTGGCCGGAGCCGGGCGCTCCGTAGGCGGTCAGGATGCGGTACTTGAAGAGCCGTGACGTGGTGAAGGCGGGCGCCATGCGCAGGAAGTAGGTCGCCGTCACGGGCGCGGTGAAGGAGTAGAAGGCCTCACCCGGCACGGAGCTCGTGGAGTCCAGTTCGGCCCCGAACGCGATGCGCTGAACGTCGTCGGGCGAAGGCGCGAAGATGCGCAGGGTGTAGGTGGCCCTGCTACTGAGCGAGTCGGCCCAGATCACCACGCTCTGCCCCGCGGTGAGCGAGAACTTCCAGTAGTCGAGATCGGCGGGGCTGCCCGTCGTGACGGTGCCTCGCAGGGTCTGGCCCGGGGTGAAGAGCGTGGCCGTGGCGGACGTGTTGTTGGACTCGACCTCGGCCTTGCCCGCGTTGATGGAGAAGCCCTGTCCCAGGATGTCCCAGGTCTCGCCCCAGGTGGCATGGACGCGCCCCCGGTTCGGGCCCGTCGTGCGATCCACGGTGATGGACGGGAAGCCGATCCCGCGCTCGCGGTTGAACCCGGGCGAGCCGGTGCCGAACTGGTCCATGTAGCTGGCCAGCGGGATCTCGGCGCTGAAGGTGGCGCCGTGGTCCACGGACCTGCGGACCTTGAAGTCGTTCGCGTCGGTCGTCCGGCTGATGGCCATCCACGTCACGTAGACTTCGCCGTTCGGGCCCACGGTGGGGCGCGACCCCTGCACGTAGCCGTTGTCCGCGGTCTGGGAGATCTGCGTGGCCGCCGACCAGGTGGCTCCGCCGTCGCCCGAGCGATAGAAGTCGATCCGGTTGGTGTTCGTGAACGTCGTGTTCGAGACGTACACGTAGTTGCTGGACGAGTCGGCGAAGAACCACTGCTTGTCGAGGAAGGTGGTGGTGTTGGGGACCGAGCGCACCACGACCACGCTGTCCCAGACGAACGACGCGCCCGAGAAGTGCCCGTACGCCACGCCGATGCCGTTGTGGGTGGCGTCGGGATTGACCAGGCCGCAGTAGTAGAAACGGCCGGTCTTCTCGTTGACCGTCGTCACCGGGTCGCTGGTCCAGGTCCACGAGGGATAGGCGGCCGGGTGCGGGATGTCGCCGCCGTCCACGAACGTGGCGCCGCCGTCGGTCGAGTAGCCCCAGCCCTGTGTGTCTCCGCCGGTGGAGAAGCCCTGGCTGTCGTTCCACGCGACGAGGATGTTGTTCCCGAGGAAGGCGATGCTCTCCTCGGACTGGCACGAAGAGGTGGAGAGGTCCCCGGCCGGGTCGTTCACCCGCACGTTCGTGGGCACGACGGCCGTGGAGAGCGCGGTGAGGAGGTCCGCGGGTGCGGCGTGGCGCGCCGCGGTCTCCGGCACGAGGTAGTCCTCGCCCATGGGCCGGCCCGCGCGTGCGCCGGGCTTGATGGCCTTGCCGCGCTTCGCCGCCTTCAACTCCTTCACCTTCTGCTTGGCCCGCACGAAGTGCCGTCGCGCGCCCTTCCACATGAGGTTCCGCTCGAGTTCCTTGAGCTGGCGCAACTGGACGTCGTGAGGGACGGGCGTGCCTTCGACGCCCTGCCGTGCGTCCGGGCCCTGCCCGAACGCGGGGCAGGCGACGAGGGCGGCGAGCGCCACGGAAAACAGGACGCGCCGTCCGCTGGAGCGGTGCACCGGATCACACGGGGACATAGGGCAGCCTCCGAAACGCAAGATGGGACAAAGATGCCATGCGGCTGGACCCTGATGATTCTACTCCAATGTATGCCCGGAGCAGGACAGCACCGAGCTGAGCCGCATCCGGCCCGGGGCTCCGGGGGCCCTCCGGGAGACGGGCCGCGTTGCGATCTGCACGATGGCAGGTGCGCCGGCGGGCATCCTGGTCCTGGCCGGGCGGGCCGGTGGCGCCCTGCCCGGTCCCGGGGGTTCCGCCGGGCTCAGCGAGTGACGATCAGCTTGCCCGTGGCCCGGCGACCCGCCTGCGACAGCCGCAGGAGGTAGAGCCCGGGCCGGAGCGATCGGGCCTCCGCGAGGTCCACGCGGTGAAGGCCGGGGCCCAGACCGCCCAGTTCGAGCGCGTGCACCCGCCGTCCCGCGAGATCGAGCAACTCGAGCCGCGCCGGCTGGTCGCCGGCCAGCGTGAGCCACACGTGCGCCGTCCCGTGCGTGGGGTTCGGCCAGACGCCCCGCAGCGCCAGGCCGGCGGGGGCCGTCACGCCCGCGCCGAGCAGCGCGGCGGGGATGATGGTGAAGTTCGAGTCGTTCACGGCGGCGTGTCCCGGCACGGCCGGGTCCGCGACCCGGACGCGTGCCTGCGCCGTGTACGGGCCGGTCACGTTCCACGTCCAGCTGGTGTCCGTCACGCTGCGGGCGAGCGTCTGCCAGTTCGCGCCCCCGTCGCGAGAGAGGGCGACGTCCACGGCGAGGATGCCGGCGCTGCGCGTCCACGCGAGCGTCCGCTGCGTCCCGGTGATCCACTGCTCCCCTCCCGCGGGGACCGTCACCTGGAGCGCCATGGGCAGCGGGCTCGGGCACGAGGCGAGCAGGACCGAGACCGTGCCCGAAACGGCGCTGTTCGCCACGGCGAAGTCGGCCATGCCGTCGTGATCGAAGTCGCCGCTCGCCAGCGCGCGCGCCTGCGTGCCGGCCGCGAAGGCCTGCGGCGTCGCGAACGTGCCGTCGGGCCGCCCGCCGCTCGCGCGTCCGGTGAGGATGGAGACGGTGTTCGTCGTGCTGCTGTTGGGCACCGCGAGGTCGGGGACGCCGTCTCCGTTCCAGTCGCCCACCACGATCGCGTAGGGGGACGCGCCGCAGGCGTAGTGCACGGGCGGGAGGAACGAGCCGTCGCCCTGTCCGTCCGCACCGCTTCCGAGCAGGATCGAGATCGAGCCGCTGCCCGAGTTGGCCACGGCGAGGTCGGTGATGCCGTCGGCGTCGAAGTCGCCCGTGGTGACGCCGAAGGGGGTGCTCTGGCAGACGTAGGTGGTCTTCGCGCCGAAGGTGCCGTTGCCGCGGCCGTCCGTGCCCAGGCCGGGCAGCACGTTCACGCCCGCGCCGCCCGCGACGGCGAGGTCGATGATGCCGTTCGAGTCGAAGTCGCCGGTCGTGATCGCGTACACGGCCGTGCCGATGGTGTAGTGCACCGCGAGGGCGAAGGTGCCGTCCGGGACGCCGTCCGAGCCCCGGCCGATCAGGACGGAGACCTTGCCGCTGCCGCAGGCCACGGCCAGATCGGGGATGCCGTCGGCGTCGAAGTCGCCCACGGCGATCGCCCAGGGGTTCGCGCCCACGGCGAGCTTCGGCCCGACCGTGAAGGTGCCGGTGCCGGCCCCGCCCGTGCCCTGGCCGAACAGCAGGCTCACGCCGGCGGCCTCTTCGTCGGCCACGGCGAGGTCGAGGATGCCGTCGCCGTTGAAGTCGCCGCTCGCGAGCGCGACGGGGAACGACCCCGCGGGCAGGGCGCAGGGGACCGCCGTGGCGAACGTGCCATCGCCGGTGCCGTCCAGGCCCTGGCCGCGCAGGATGGAGACGGTGTTGCCGACGAAGTTGGCCACGGCGAGGTCGAGGATGCCGTCCTCGTCGAAGTCGGCGGACAGGCACGCGGTCGGCGACGACCCCACGGCGTACGCCACGGGCGCCGCGGGCCCGCACACCACGCTTCTCACCTCGCCGCAGAACGCCGAGGAATCCGTGCTGCACATCGCCTTCACCTTGTACCAGAAGGCGCCGATCGCCAGGTCCGCCAACCCGGCGCCGGTCGTCGTGCCGATCAGCACCGGGGCGAGGTCCTGCGGCCACGGGCTCCGGTAGACGTCGTAGCGCAGGACCCCGGCCGTCGGGCTGGCGGTCCAGGTGAGGCTCGCGCCAGCCGAGTCCGTAGCGACCGCGAGATCCGACGGGGGCTGGATGACGGCGGCCGCGAAGCAGTTGGCGTGCTCGGCCGCGTCGCGCATCACGCTCCTGCAGGCGGGATGGAAGTCGAGCCGGATACTGCCCTCGCCGCCGATCAGGTGACAGTAGGACATGATGGTGCCGAGGTCGGCGGGCACGATGCCGACGACGCCGGTGTAGCAGGAGCCCTCCGCCGTGTAGCAGGAGTCGAGCAGCGCGCCCGCGGGCGCGTAGCCGTGCAACTGCCACCAGCAACTGTGCGTGTGCTGGGAGCTGAAATTGTGCCCCAGCTCGTGGGCCATCACGTTGATGTCCCAGGTCGTGACGGCGGACGGGTAGGGGTTGTTCCCGTTCAGGTTGGAGATCACGCTGTAGCCGTAGGTCGTGCTGCACAGCGCGCCGACCCAGGCGATGCCGCCGCCCAGCGCGCGGCCCGAGACGAGTTGCGCGAGGTCGCGCGTCACATCCGCGCGGTTGTCTATCCACCAGGTCTGGAACTCGGTCAGCGCGGGGCTGAGGGTCGTGGCCGAGTAGGGGTCGGCCGGCGTGGTCCAGACGTTGAGGTACGAGGTCCGCAACTCCACGTTCACCTCGCGCTCGTAGATCGCCGAGGTCGTGCCCAGCAGCACGAGCGCGTAGTTGACCGCGCGCGTCGCGTCGCTTCCCTCCTTGACGAAGAACTCGTAGTCGCAGTCAAGCGCCAGGTCGCACACCAGCCGCGCGGTCGTGGCCTGCACGTCCGCGGGGAGTGCCGGGAGGCCTGCGGGTGGCTCGGGGCCGTCGCCCTGCAACTCGTCGGAGGGGCAGAGGAACGCGACGGCCGGCGGCGCGGGCAGGCTGGCCTCGTCGGCGATGACGTGCCCCCCGCCCGTCTCGTCGAGCGGTGCCACGATGAGCCGGCCCGCGGCGCGCTCGACCCAGCCCGTCACCTGGCTGGAGGTCATGGCGATCACGGCGAGCGAGCCGGGCTCGTCCTCGACCAGTCCCCTGAACAGCGTGAGGTCGGGCTGCCAGGGCACCGGGCCGTGCTCCCCGCTCAGCGTGACCGTTGCCCCCGGGGCGAGCACCTCGAAGCGCTGGAGTACGAGCGTGAGCGTCGAGCCGTCGGCCAGCGGCAGGTCGAGGCGGCCGGCGTCCTGGAGCCGGAAGCGGCGCAGCGCCTCGCGGTCCACCGTGGCGGCCGCGGACCCGCGCGGGGTGGCCACCGGGACCGCGGCCGTCTGGCGGCGGAAGACACCGGCGGAAGCGCCGGTCTGCGCGCGGACCGGCGCGCTCACGAGGAGCCCGGCGAGGATGGCGAGCAGGAGCGCGCGGGATCGCTTCATGGGTCTTCCCTGGTCTACCGGACGACGGTCACGCGGGTGGTGAGGCTCCTGTGTCCCCGGGTCAGACGGATGAGATAGACGCCGGGCTCGAGGGCCAGACCCTCGGAGACGTTCACCAGGTGCTCGCCGGCGCCCGCCACCGGTTGCTCGCCCAGCCGGCGGCCGGTCACGTCGAGCAACTCGAGCGTGGCGGGCGCGTCGTCGGGCAGTGCCAGCGAGACGAACACGTCGTGCGAGGCGGGGTTGGGACGGGCGCCGCGCAGGGCGAAGGCCGACGACACCGAAACCACGGGCACGTCCACCCAGGCCTCGCTCGTCGTGTACTGCGTCGCATCCTCGAGCCATGCCAGCCGGTAGGCGTAACGGCTGCCGGGCGACACCGTGGTGTCCGCGAAGGATAGACTCCCGGCGCCGTCGCTCGTGGGCTCGCCGATCGTGACGAAGTCCGTGGCGGTCTCGCGGCGCTCGACCGTGGGGGTGAGCACCACGTGCCCGGCGGTGTTCCAGGTCAGGGTCACGCGCTCGGGAGTGGCCTCGACGTTCGTGAGCGCGACCTCGCCCGGCGCGGTCAGCAGCGGCACCGTGACGGCGTAGATGTCGGAGTCGGCGTTGCGCCCGTCGGCCCAGGCCGCGTACAGGTTCGAGTGGTTCGCGAACAGCGATAGGTAGTCGCCCTGGTTCGGCGCGATATTGCTGCCGACGTTGGTCCAGTCCGTCCGTGCCGCGCTGAGGGCGCCGACCAGGGTCCAGGTGCCGCCGTTGTCGTCCGAGCGCGACAGGCAGACGTTCGAGCCACCGCCGCAGATCGAGGCCGATTCACGCCAGTCGTACCAGAGGCAGTAGGGCCTGTTGTCGGTGTTGCTTCCGCCCACGGCCACCTCGGGGAGCCAGTCGTCGTAGCCGGCGGGGCTGTCGCTCGCCCGCGCGGGCGTGGACCAGGTCGTGCCGCCGTCCGACCAGGCCACGAACACGTCGCGGTGGTCGCGCGCGCGCTCGCCCGCCGTGGGGGTGTCGAGGCCCGTGACGATCCGGTAGGAGCCCGTGCTGCTGCCGTCCCACGAGGCGCAGCGCAGGTAGTAGGTGCCGCCCACGGGCAGCGTGAAACAGAGGAAGTTGTTCTGCCCCGTGCCGGGCGCAGAGAGGGCGAGGCGGGTCGTGCCGTCGCTGCAGAAGAGCCGCAGCGACATGCTGAGCGAGGAGGTGATGGAGTCGGCGTAGAACAGGATCGTCTGGCCCGCCGTGCCGTCGAACCGGAAGTAGTCGAAGTCCGAGGGCGACGAGACGGAGCCCCTCACGATCTTGCCGGGGGTGAACGCGTCCGCCGTGGCTGGCACGCTGTTGTCCTCCGTCTCGGAGACGGAGCCGGTCCCGCCCATCGCGTCGTCGTAGAAGTCGATGGACTCGTTCCACGCCAGGTAGACGCGGCCGCGGCGCGTCCCGGCCGAACGGTCCACCGCGATCGAGGGGTAGGTGAGGCCGGTGCCGCGGTTGAATCCGGGCGCGCCGCTGCCCCAGTTCGAGTAGGCCGAGGCCGCGTTGACGGCCGGGCTGAAGGTCGCGCCCTGGTCCGTGGACTTGCGGATCTTCATGTAGTCCACGTCCACCGTGCCGATGGAGTACCAGGCGACGTAGACCTCGCCGCCCGGGCCGACCGTGGGGCGGGAGCCCTGCACGAGGTTGGATTCGCTCTCGGAGGACAGGCGTTGCGGGCTGCCCCAGCTCGTGCCGCCCACGGACGAGCGCTGGAAGACGATGGTGTCCCCGACCGTGCTGAAGACGGTGTAGGAGAGATAGAGCCGGCCGCTGAGCGAGTCCGCCGCGAGCCAGGGCTTGTCGAACAGGATCGAGGAGCTGTAGCCGGAGCGCACCAGCGCGGGCGCGCTCCACTGCACGGTGCCGGCCTCGAAGCGCGCCCTCACCAGCGCGATGCCGTTCCTCGTGAGGTTGTCATCCACCAGGGCGCAGAACCAAAAATCACCCGTCTTCTCGTTCACCGCGACGAGCGGGTCGCTGGCCCATCGCCAGCCCGCCGGCACCGGCGGAGCGCCGCCGTCCGTGTAGGTGGCCCCGCCGTCCACCGAGTAGCCGTAGCCCTGCGTGCTCGTGTACGGCCCGGTCGTGAACCCCAGCCCGTCGTTCCAGGCGATCAGGATGTTCGAGTCCTGCGCGGCGGTCATCTGCTCGGCCTGCCCGACGTAGGAGTAGGGGGCGTCCTGCGTGCGGTCGTTGACGAGCACGTCGGGGACCAGCGCCACCGTGGCTCGCGCGGGCAGAGCCGTCCGCGTGGCCGACGCCAGCGTGTCCGGACCCTGGGGGCCACCGGCTTCGTTCCAGTCGCCCCGCCGCCGGACCCCGGCGCCGGGCCGCACCTGCTCGGGGTGCTTGCGGGCCAGCCGGGTGAGCGCCTTCGCCCGCGCCATGCGCTGGCGGGCGCCCTGGAGGAGGAGTCGCTGCTGCAAGCGCTTGAGCGCGGGGGCATACGAGGAGACCTTCGCCCCGGTCTCGGGCCGGGAGTCCTGGCCAGGGGCCGCGGCGCGGGCCGCAGGCGGCCCGGCGACTGCGGCAGGGAGCATGGAGGACGCGAGCGCCAGCGCGAGCACGAACGCTGCGCGGAGGGCGGCGGAATGGCGCAGACACGGTGACATGTTGGAAGTCCTTCTCGGGGCGTGGTGATCGGGGCCCCGCGCACGTCCCTGTCGAGGGAGAACTGGCCTGGGATTCGCGGCGCCCCGTCCTTCCGGATGGCGAAGGCGCCCATGCTGCTCACGCAGGTCGATTTTCGCACCCCCCGGGGTGGGAGTCCACCCGGCCGGTCTCAGGGACGCCGCGGGGCCGGGGCGCCCGTCCCGGCGCTGTCTGCACTCGTGCTGTCGGTGGGGGACAGCGCTTCACGCGCATGACCGCGCAGCGTGACGCTCAACGAATCGGCCGGCGGCAGCAGCGCGGGGTCGAGCCAGCCCCTGGCGATCATGGCGCGGCCGATGAAGTGCATCTGCGCGCGCTCGAAGGGGCGCAGCGAGCCGTCGGGGGCGAAGCGGTACCGCCACTTCGTGGGCGCCGGCACCACCGTGGCGAGGAAGAGCGCCTCGTCCACCGTGACGCGTGCCGGATCCTTGTCGAAGTAATAGCGCGTGGCCTCGGCTGCGCCGTGGACGTCGGGGCCCCACTCGATGATGTTCAGGTAGATCTCGAGCAGGCGGCGCTTCGAGGCGCCTGTCAGGTGTTCCAGCACCCAGGCCAGCACCACTTCCTGCGCCTTGCGGGAGAGCGTGCGCGCGTGGCCGAGCCACAGGTTGCGCACCAGTTGCATGGTGACGGTGCCCGCGCCACGGCGCCAGGCGCCCGCCTTCACGTTGAAGGCGATGGCGAGCCTGATGGCGTCGGTGTTGAAGCCGCGGTGGCGGAAGAAGCCGCCGTCCTCGTTCGTGAGCACCGCGTGGACCAGGGCCGAGTCGATGTCCTCGAGCGGGCGGAAGAAGGGATTCAGCGACGACATCTCACGGGTGACCAGGCGCTCGTGCGGCAGGTGGATGGTGGCCAGGAAGGGCTGCTCGAGCCCGAATAGATCGAGCGTGGTGCGCGCCGGGTCGAGGAACAGCCCGTGGGGGATGACGTCGGCCTCGAAGCGGACGCTGTCGGGACGCGCGAGGTCGAGGTCGAGCGCGAACCGGTAGTCGAAGGAGCCGCGCACGGCGAGCCCGGGGAGCGGGCCGAGCATCTGGCGCGGCACGCTCGCCAGGACGCGGCCTTCGGTGATGCCGTCGGCGGCAAGACGGAGGGTGAGCCGGGGGCCGTGCCGCTCGAGCGAGCCACCGAGCAGGACCGGGAGCCGTCCGAGGGAGACTCGCGTCGAGTCGGCGAGCCGGAGCACGCCCGCGCGGCGGTCCTGCGCGAGCACGCCGTCCACGGTGATGCGCAGGCTCTCGTCCGGACCGCCCGCAAGATCGCCGAGGGTCAGTACGGCCCCGCCCGTGAGCCGGTCGTCGTGCCCGTAGGAAAGTCCCACCTCGAAGGAGGCCTCGTGCTCGAGGTCGAGCGCCCCGGCCGCGCGCAGGCGCATGCCGCCGGGAGCGTGGTCGAGCGAGAGCCACGCGAGTCGCCCGCCGCGGAACGGGCTCTCGTCCGACGCCGCGGCGACCACGAGGTCGCGCACCTCGAGGCGTGGCAGCCGTCGCGCGGGCGCGAGCAGCAGGCCCGCGAGCGACTCGGCCGCGTGGCGCAACCTCGCGGCGCGCGGCGTGACGGCGACGGGGGGGGCTTCTTCGGGACCGAGTGTGTCGGGCCGGCTCGCCGGGCGCGACAGGAGGCGCAGGCGCGCGTGGGCGACCACGATCTCGGTGGCACGGGGGTGGAAGAAGACGACTGACGCGGGATCCAGCGCGACGGCGATGGAGTCGGCCGTGACGAGCGTGTCACCCCGGGCGCGTTCACGGACGACGATCCCGTGCAGTCCGGCGCGCAGGGGGAAGCGCACGTGCAGGCGATCCCAGCGGACCGTGCACCCGCGCTGACCAGCGACGTGCCGCAGCCCCCAGGAGATCGCGGCGGGCGCCAGGAGGCGCGCGGCGCCAAGCACGGCAAGCAGGACGGCGGCGGCGATCCAGAGGCGTTGCGTGCGCATGGCGCGGTGGACTCTACCCGCTCGGCGAAGGCCGGACCAACGGAGCCGCGGCGGCACGAGGCCGGGTTCCGCTCACTCCCCCCGGTACGTGCAGCGCGCCGTGCAGGTCTCGTGCACGGTGATGGCGGCCAATCCGGGCAGCCGCTGGACGAAGCGGTGCCACAGCCAGCCGCACAGCACCTCGGAGGTGGCGTTCTCGAGCCCGGGCACGTCGTTCAGCGTGCGGTGGTCCAGTTCACCCTGGAGGACGGGCTCCACGATGGCCGTGATGCCGGCGTAATCCACGAGCCAGCCGGTCTCCGCGTCCACCTCGCCCGCCACCGTGATCTCGATGCGGAACGAGTGCCCGTGCAGGCGGTGGCACTTGTGGTCGGGCGGCACCATCGGCAGGCGATGCGCCGCTTCGAAGCGGAACTCCTTGGTCAGCTCGACACGCATGGTCAGGTCCGGGAAGAGGGCTCGAGGCCCGGGGCGTCCGTCGCGTAGCGCACGGGGTCGGGCACGCCGGCCTCGCGAAAGCCCTTCAGGCGCAGCCGGCAGGCGTCGCAGCGCCCGCAGGCCGCACCGTCGGGGGCAGGATCGTAGCAGGTGTGGGTGAGCGAGTAGTCGAGCCCGAGCGAGCGCCCGAGGCGGATCACGCCCGCCTTGTCGAGGTTCATGAGCGGGGTGTGCACGGTGAAGGCCGCGCCCCCCGCGCCGGCGCGTGTGGCGAGGTTCGCGAGGGCCTCGAAGGCGCGCACGAACTCGGGACGGCAGTCCGGGTAGCCGGAGTAGTCGAGCGCGTTCATGCCGGCCACGAGGTCGTGCGCGCCGAGCGTCTCCGCCAGGGCGAGGGCGAGCCCCAGCAGCACGGTGTTGCGCGCGGGCACGTAGGTGACGGGGATGTCCGCGCCCATCGTGCGCTCGTCGCGGTCGCGCGGGACCTCGAGGTCGGCGGTCAGGGCCGAGCCCCCGATCGCGCGCAGGTCCAGCCGGAGTTCGCGGTGCCCGGCCGACCCGAGGGCCCGCGCCACGCGCCGCGCGGCTTCCAGTTCCACGCGATGACGCTGGCCGTAGTCCACGGCGAGCGTCCAGCACTCGAAGCCCTGGCCGCGCGCCCAGGCGAGGCAGGTGGAGGAATCGAGACCGCCCGAGAGCAGCACGACCGCGCGCCCGCTCACGCCGGATCCTTCACACGCCCCGCCTCGCGCCCCACAGCCACACGTGGAGGCGCGGCGAGAGCCGGAAGCCGTGGCGCTTGCAGACCTCGGAGAGCGCCACCGCGCGGTCACGCAACCCGTCGTCGGTGTAGCCCTCGGGCATGAGCAGGACGCGCCCGGCCGGGATGGCGTTCTCCTCGATGAGGCGCAGCGCATCGGCCTCGTCGGGCGCTTCGCCCACGACGATCTTGAACGTGGCGTTGGGCTCGGCGAGCCAGGCGGCGGTGTGCCGCCAGGTCCGTTCCCAGAGCGGCGTGGCCCGGGGCAGCTTGGGCGAGACGTTCCACAGCAATTGCTCGTGCGAGAACGGTGGCGGCAGCACGCCGGCGGTCTCGACCTCGATCCGCTCCCAGCGCTCGATCGCGCGCTCGAGGAGCGGGACCAGGGCCGGCGTCTCGAGCGGTTCGCCGCCGGTGACGACCAGCAGCGACGCGGCGCCGAGCGCGCGCAATTCCTCGAGCAGCAGGTCGGGCTCGCACTCGCGCCCGCCCGTGGCGTCCCATGAGTATTTCGTGTCGCACCAGCTGCAGCCGACCGAGCAACCCTGCAGGCGCAGGAAATGCGCCGGCACGCCGGCCGAGGGTCCCTCGCCCTGGAGCGAGAGGAAGGTCTCGCTCACGCGCACCGTCACGGCCGGCGCGCTCAGTGTCCGGCCCCGCGGTTCAGGTCGAACTCCTTGTGGCAGTTGAAGCACTTCCAGTGGTAGGCGGGCTGGACGGCGGGCCACGCGACGTAGTCGTTGCGGCCGCAACCGGGACACGAGATGCGGGTGCGCTCGGTCTTACCGTGGGCGGCGAGCGAGTCCTGCGAGATCTCCTGCGTCATGGATCGTCCGGGATCGGGGTAGGACGGCGCGGCGAGGGCGAACGCGGGAGTATAGGCGCGCGGCGAGGCGGGGCCGGGGAGAAGGCGGGGCGGCGTGCCAGGAGGCGTTACCCACACGCTCGCCCTTCGCCCCTGGCCGCACCCCGCCGCGTGCTCTGCGGGGCCCTCGCCCTTCGCCCCTGGCTGGACCCCGCCGCCTGCATGCGGGTCGGCGGTTCCGCGCTCCGCCGGGCCCGGAGGTCGGGGCGGCTACCCGGCACCGCCGGGGCGGTCCACGTCGGTCCACGCGGCACCGTCGGGGATCCGGGTCTCGGCCGGGAGCCCGCGCGAATCGCGCAACTTCCAGGCCGCGCGCACGCCCACGAGGCCGGCGACCGCGCACAACGCGAACAACAGCGGGGCGTTGAGCCAGTCCACGAGCGCCCCACCCAGCATCGGCAGCAGCATGGTGGGTCCGAGGAAGGTGTTGATGAGCCCGACGAAGGCCTGGCGGCGGCCGGGTGGGGCGAGCAGCAGCATGAGACTCGAGTACCCGACGCTGATCGCGCTCTGTGCCGCACCACCCAGGCTGACCACCGCCTCGAGGGCGAGCACGGCGGCGCCGGCCGGGATCCAGCCCAGTCCCCAGGGCGAGGCGACGGCGATCGCGGCCGCCGCCAACGGCAGCGCGCTGCAGGCCGCCGCGCCGATGCGCAGCAGCACGCGGTCGCCGTGGCGGACCGAGAGGCGGTGCCAGAGCAGGTTGGAGAGCACGAACCCGGCCATGCGCACCAGCAGGAACGTGCCGGCGGTGCGCGCGCTGCCGCCCAGTTCGTGCACGGCGAACAGCACGATGAAGGGCGCCGACGCGAACCACACCGAGAGCGTGGCGCGCGCGACCAGCAGGCGGCGGAAGTGCGCGTCGTGCGCGAGCATGGAGAGGCCCTCGCGCAGCATGCCGAGCGGGCCCGCGGTCTCGGGGGACGGCGCGGCGGCGGGCTCGTGGATGGATGAGAAGAGCCCGTAGCCGAGCGAGACGAGCAGGGCGGCGATGGCGAAGAGCAGCGCGAAGCGCGGCGCATCCGTCCCGCCCTGGAGCAACTGGCGCACGAACAGGCCGGCGGCCGCGGCGAACAGGCCACCCCAGAACAGGCGCAGCGCCCAGTAGGCCCCGAGCCGCGAGCGCGGCACGGTCTTGCCGACCACCTCCATGAACGGGACCGCGGCAAGCCCCGAGCTGAACGCGTAGGCGCCGTAGCAGGACAGGAATGTGGCGAGCAGCGCCCGCGGGTGGGCCGCAAGGGGGACGATGAACAGGGCGAGCAGCGTGAAGGCCAGGCCGCGCACGACGGCGGCGAGACGGTAGAGCCCGAGCGAGCGCGGCCGCCGCGAGAGGAACGGGACCGTGGCGAACTGCGGCAGGAACCAGCCGAGGTCCGGCAGTGCGGCGCTGAAGCCGATGAGAGCGTTCGAGGTCGTGAGCTTCGAGAGGAACACCGGGATGACGGTGTTCGCGTCCACGAAGCCCTCGCCACCCTGGTAGAGCGCGCCGTTCCAGACACCGAGCCGGAAGGAACGGCGGCGCTCGGATCCGGAGGTGCCGGCGACGGGGTCGGGCGCGGCGGTGGGCGGGTCCATGGAGCCGGGGAGGATGGCTCCGGGAGCCGGCGCTGCGCAAACGAAACCCGGCGCCCCGGCCCTTTCGGGACGGCCGCGCCGGGGCGCCACCGCCAGACTAGGGCCTGGGGCTGAGGGCTTGCACCAGCCTGGGCAAGCTCAGGTCGTAGCGGTACGAGATGTTCCTGTGCCCATCGTCGAATTCCTCGTACTCGTGCGGGACGTCCAGCTCCCGCAGGCGCCGGCTGAAGAGCCGGGCGCCGTGCAGCAGGTTGAACTCGTCGTTCGTGCCGCAGTCGAGGTGGAGGAACCGGAGCGAGCGCAGCGCCGCGGCGTGTGATTCGAGCAGGGCCAGCGGATCGTGCTCGAGCCACCGCTTCCAGACGTCCTCGCGGAACGCGCCGGTCTCGAGGTCGCAGGGCAGGTCGAGGCCGAAGGGGACGGAATCCGGGTTCGGCGAGTAGGCCGCGGCCATGCCGAGGATGTTGAACGCGAGCATGTCGCCGTGGCCCTTCTGGCGCCGGGCCTCGAAGCGTTCGAGCCAGGCCGCGAGCCCGCCGGCCTGCTGCACCTGGGTGCAGAACTTCGGGATGTCGCCCCGGTAGCAGTAGTCGAAGTACAGGTCGCCGCTGTGGCAGGCCACCGCGCCGAAGACGTCCGGGTGCTTCATGCCGAGGGTGAGCGCTCCGAAACCGCCCGACGACTTGCCCGCCACGCCGCGGTGGTCGCGCGATGCGAGCGTGCGGAAGCGCGCGTCCACCCAGGCGACCAACTCCTCGGCCACGTGCGTCTCGTAGCGGCCCGTGGCGCTCGAGTCCAGGTACTGCGAGCCTCCGAAACGCGTGAAGCAATCCGGCAGGACGAGGATCGCCTCCCCGCAACCCGCGGCGATGAGACCGTCCATGCGGTCGTCGAGCGCCGGCGACCAGGGGTTGTCGTTGAGGAGCATGCGCCCGCGTCCGGTGAAGCCGGCGAGCACGAAGACCACGGGATAGCGTCGCGCGCGGTCCGCCTCGTAGGACGGCGGCAGGTAGACCGGCACCGTACGCGTGCGCGGGTCACCCGCGGGATTGCCCGCGAGGACAGCGCTTTCGAAGCGCTCCATCAGGACGTTGCCGCGCTTCATCTGGTCTCCTCCGGCGGGTGGCCCCGGTCCATGCAGCCCTGAAGATAGCCGCAAGGGGGCCCGAATCCCAACCTAAGGCCCGCGGCGGACTTGCCGATAACTCCCGCAGGTCCGCTGTCCCGCGTCTCCAGAACTCCCGGCATGGAGTACCGCCTGATGAAGTCGGAATCCCGCCCCACGAGGGACAAGCTCGACCGCAACGCCTGGTCACTGCTGGGCCTGACCTTCATCGTGGTCCTTGCCCTCGCCGCGGCGGTGCCGCTGCTCTACCTGCCCCAGGCCAGCCTCCTGCGCGAGGGCTCGGGCGGCGAGCCCGTGCAAGAGCAGTACCTGGCGGTCGTGGGCCTGAGCGGCCTGGTGGTCATCTTCTGCCTCTACACCGCACTCAAGCAACGCGAGCTGGACGCGATGCGCCGCCGCCTCGAGCAGGAAGAGCGCGAGAAGGCGAACGTGGGCACGCGCCTCTCGGAGTTGTCGGCCCTCTTCCAGCTCTCGACGACGCTGAACCTGCAGCTGCAGCTCGAGGACATCCTCGAGATCATCGTGCGCCGCGTGGTCTCCACGCTGCAGGCCCAGCAGGCCTCGATCATGATCTTCAATCCCGAGACCAGCCTGCTCGAGACCCGTGCCTCCTACGGTCTCGAATCCGAGTTCGCGCGCAATGCCCGCAGGAAGCTGGGCGAGGGCATCGCCGGCTGGGTGGCCGAGCGCCGCGAGCCGGTCCAGCTGGACTCGGGCCAGAGCATGGGTGCCTTCCAGAGCCAGCACAAGGTCAACCGGAACATCACCTCGGCCCTCTCGCTGCCGCTCCTGGTCGGCGAGCGCTGCGTGGGCGTGCTCAACGTCAACCGGATCAACCACCCGGAGACCTTCCAGGACCACCACCGCGACGTGCTCCGGCTCTTCGCCGAACACGTCGGCTCGGTCATCGAGCGCGCCGGGGTCCTGGAACGTCTCGGGAGCCGGGCCCGCGAGCTGGAGGCCGTGAACCTGGAGCTCAGCGAGATGAACCGCCTCAAGGGCGTGTTCCTCTCGACCGCCAGTCACGAGCTCAAGACCCCTCTCACGTCGGTCATCGGTTACGCCGAGCTGCTCGACGACAACGACGAACGCATGACCCGCGAGCAGCGCGGGGAATTCCTGCGGCGGCTGCGAGCCGAGGCGGGACGGCTGCTGGGCCTGATCGAGGACATCCTCGACCTGACCCGGATCGAGAGCGGCAAGCTCACGCTGCGCTGCGTCTTGATGTCGGCGAACGAGGTGGCGCATGCGGCCGTGGAGACCACGCGTCTGCTTGCCCAGAAACACGGCGTCGAACTGATCGAGCGGCTCGATCCCCTCCTGCCGCACGTGGCCATGGACGAGGTCAAGATGCGGCAGGCGCTGGTGAACCTGCTGGTGAACGCCGTGAAGTTCAGCCCCGAGCACGGGAAGGTCGTGATCGAGACCCTGCGTGACGGCGATTTCCTGCGGATGCACGTGACCGACCAGGGCGAAGGCGTCGCCCCCGAGGACGCGGCGCACATCTTCGATCTGTTCGGCCAGAGCGCCCGGGGTGCGCAGGGGGGCGGACTCGGCATCGGGCTCCATCTGGTCATGCGCATCACCGAGCTGCACGGCGGTCACGTGGGCGTGAACAGCCGGCCCGGCCAGGGCAGCACCTTCTGGCTGCGGTTGCCGCTGCGATCCGCGGAGTCCGCGGAGTCCCCGGAACAGGTGGTGGCCGCCCGAGAGGCGGCCTGAGCGCAGACGCCCACGCGGCGGTCGCGCAGCGGCCCGGGCTCTTCGGAGCCCGGGCCGCGTTCGTTTCCGGTGGAGGGCGCCTACGCCGCCAGCGGCTCCTCGGGGTATTCGTGCGCCGCGAGCGAACGCGTCACGCTCAGCGCCGCCGGCAGCGGCCGCAACTCCTTCGCCTCGGCCGGCGAGAACGGCACTCCGCGCTCGTCCATGATCACGCGCACGTGGGGCCGCGCGAGATCCTGCCTGTCGGGGGCAAGCACCACGGCGGTCCGCCCGTCGCTCAGCTCCACCAGTTGGCCCGGGGGGTAGAAGCCCACCGAGTAGACCAGCGCCCACAGGATGACCGGGTCGAAGCAGCTGGCGATGGGCCCGAGCATGATGCCCAGCGCCCGGCAGGGCGTGACGCTCCTGCCCCGCTCGCTGCGGTGCATCTGCAGGCTCACGAAGCAATCGGCGGCCGAGACGATCTCGGAGAGCCGGCTCGTGCGCCAGCCCGCAGGCAGCGCCGGATAGCCGGCGCACCCGGCCGGGGTGCGCGATGGCTCGCCCTCCTGCGGGGCGCGGACGGCATGGTGCTCGAGCGCCACGTGCAGGCAGCGCAGGGTGGCGGCGTTGAGCGTGGTCGAGCGCGCGATGAGCTTCACGCCCTCCAGGGGGTGGCTGTCCGCCAGCCGCCGCTCCTCCTCGTCCATCTCCTCCAGCGGGTGCTGGATCCGGTCGTAGACCGCGGCCTTGCCCACGTCGTGGAGCAGGGCGGCGACGCCGAGGTCGGCGAGCGCCCTGCGATCGAGCCCGAGGAGGTGGCCCATGGTCACGGCAACGAGGCAGACGTTGACCGAGTGAGCGTACGTGTACTCGTCGTGGCGGCCCAGGCCCGGGAGTCCGAGCACGACGGGCTCGTTCGCGAACGCCCCGTCGATGAGCGGCTGCACCACGCGCTTGGCGTGGCGCAGCACCACGCCATCCTGCAGGGTGGTCGCGGCGAGCAGCGAGCGCGCCCCGAGGATGGCCAGCGAGTAGCTCTTGTGCGCGGCGGGCCGCATGCTGGCGGTGCCGGGCGCCGGGGCTGTGCCGCCCTCGCCGCCGCCATCGACCCCCGGCAGGGCCGGGTCGGGTGCGCCGAAGCCCGCGACCGGGTCTTCGCCGGGACCGGTCGCAAGGCCGTCCGGGGTGGGCGGGTCGCCGGACTCGGTCGAGGCGTGCACGACGGGCAGGACGTGGCCCAGCCCCCCGGCCACGCAGGCCTCGAGCAGCGCGGTGCCGCGGTAGGTGTCGGGTTGCAGGAAGAACCGGAAGAAGCCACCGAGCTCGGATTCGGTGACGCCGTCGAGGACCCGCACGCCCGCGATGTGCCGGCGCGTGAACTCGTCCATGAGCGCCCGGTGGAAGCGCAGGTTCGCGGTCGTGACCGGGAGCCTCACGCCGTTCAGGTAGAGGTCGCTGTCGAGCGAGATGAGCAGGACCTCGGGCGTCTCGGCGAAGACCGGGCCGAGCGATTCGATGAAGGTGGGGAGTTGCTGGTGGAAGGCCCGGTTCTCGACCCTGTAGGAACGGCCGGTGCGCACCAGCGCGAGGAATCGCAGGATGACGCCGTGGCCGTGCTCGCGCAGGCGCTCGTCGCGGGGGCGGACCGTGGGCTGCGGAGCCTCGGTCATGGCTTGCTCCGGGGCCTGAGGGCCTCGAGACAGGCCGCGCGCACCGCCTCGCTGCGCGCGTGCGCGCCGGCTTCAAGCGCGGCCATCGCGTCCGGCGTGCCGATGTGACGCAGGGTGCGGGCGGCCGCCGCGCGCTGGAAGGTGCGGCGCGCGAACCACCCGCCCTTGTGCAGCAGTGCCTCGAGCGCCGGCACCGAGAGGTCGTCGGCGATGTCACCCAGCGCGCCGAACAGGATGCGCTGGTTGTCTTCGTCGCGGGACTCGAAATCGGATGACTCGATGAGTGCGAGGATGGCGCGCGCGACCTGCGGGTTCTTCTCTCTCGTCAGCATGTTGAGGGTGGCGGCCAGCACCTGTGCGTCACGCACGCTGAGTTGCTCGAGGAGCAGCGGATTGCGGTCCTCGAGCGGGACCGAGCCCAGCGCCTGCACGAGCTGGCGGCGCACGCGCGGCTCGGGATGGCGGGCGACGGTGCGCAGCAGGGGCACGACGGCCGGACCGCCGATCTGGCCGAGCACGAAGACGAGGTTGCTCACCAGCGGCCAGCGCGGGTCGGCGAGCCAGGGCGCGAGCAGGTGCGGATCGTCGGCGCAGAGGTAGCACAGGGCGGTCACGGTGGCGGCGCGCGCGCGCGCCTTGTCGGTGCGGGCCAGGATGTCCACGCAGAGGCCGATGGCCGGGGTGCCGAGCGCCACGGTGAACGCGGCGAAGCGGCTCTGGTCCGACGTCTCGCCCTCGTCGAAGCGGTCCGCGATGACCCCGGCGTCGAGCCCGGCGAGCGCAGCGGCCAGTTCGTCGCCCACCAACTCGCGGTCCCGGTCGAGTTCGTTGAGCAGCCTGAGCGCGCGCTGCGCCTCATCCCAGGCCATGCGCTGCAGCGCCGGGGCGAGCCAGGAGATGATCGAGTGCCCCAGCGTCCGCCGCATGTCCTCCGAGCCGTCGAGGGCGTACAGGCCGCGCAGGAAGTCCGGCGCCTGCTCGATCCACGCGGTCGAGTTCTCGAGGTCCCAGGCCGCGAGGAAGCCGGGACGTCCCGCCTCGGCCAGCGGTTCGAGCCGTGCGAAGGCCTCGGGCACGTCCGCCGTCTCCTCGGGCAGGGCCCAGTCATCGAAGGTGTCGCGATGCAGGCCCTGCGCACCCGCAGCCCGGCCCAGGTCGGCGTGGATCTCCGCCCCGGTGGGTGACCAGGCGAAGACCTGGCCCCGCTTTTCCTGGGCGGCCCCCGGGCTGCCGTCGGTCCGCGAGGAAAGGAAGATGGTCTGTTCGAGCGGCACGGCCTCGAGTTGGATGTGCGAGAGGTTGGCCTGCCATAGCAAGGTGACGAGGTCGTCCTGCGCGGCACTACAGCTGGCGTCCAGCAGGATCCGGAACAGCGTGTTCAATGTGCTGCCCGGCGCGTCTGCCGCGATCGTGAGTCGGCGGATGCCGTCGCGGTAGAAGAGAAGGGGCAGGCGGTCCGTGATGTTGGTGGCGCGATCGGCGCCCGGGGCCTGAGGGACCACCTGGACGACCGGCTCGTCGTCGAGGAAGATCTCGGTGGCTGAGAAGCGCAACCGCCAACCGCCGTGGGCAGCGATCAACTCGGCCAGCGCCGAGACGGCCGTCCTCTGCGCATCCAAGGCCGTGGGGTTGCTACAGTTGTAGAGATGGAAGATGCGCAGCGAGCGCGCCAACTGCCGGAACCAGGTGGCTGCGGCCCGGGCTTGCGGCGAGAGAGTCCGGAGGGTCTGCGTGCTGGGGGTGGGCGTCATGGTTCTCCGTGGTCCCGGCCGGCATGCCGGAACGCCCCATCGCGGGGCCCGGGCCGGGGCGCCGTGTGGTTCTCCAGCGGGTTATCGGCGGGCCGGGCGCCCGGATTGAGGGTCTGAGGCGGGGGAAGTCGGCCGGACGCGCCCCTGGAGGGGGGCCCGCCGTCCCCGGGCGCCCCCCGCCCCCCCCTCGCCTTGACTCGACGGGGGCTCTCCCGTAGCCTGCACTGCTCCTCCATCGTCGCAATCCGCTGTGCAATCGAGGTATCCCTACCGATGAAGCGTACCTACCGCCCCCGCAACCGCCACCGGAAGAAGACCCACGGCTTCCGGCAGCGCATGAAGACCAAGGGCGGCCGCAAGGTGCTCGCGGCCCGACGCAAGGTGGGCCGCAAGCGCTTGACCGTCTCGAAGAAGCCGAAGTCCTAGAGCGCGGCACGTCATCCTTTGCGGTCCTCCCTCCTGGGTCACCAGCCCGCCATGGGCTGTGGGCTCGCTACCTTTGCCTGTCTGGCCGTGGCCGTACCGGGCCCCGGGGACGGCGCGTCCACGCTCCGGAGCCGGAGCACGGGACCGATCTCGATGACCGTCGAACGCCGCGAGCGGCTGACACCCGAGCACCGGCTGACCTCGTCGCTGCAGCATGCGGCGGTCAAGGAGTCGGGCGTGGCCTTCCGGGGCCGGCACTGCCTGATGCTGGTGTTGACGCGTCCGGGTGAGCCGACCCGCTTCGGCTTCGTCGCGAGCCGCAAGGCCGTGGGTGGGGCGGTCCAGCGCAACCGGGCCCGCCGCCGTCTGCGGGAGCTGGTGCGCCGCCGCTGGCCGCGCCTGAGCGAGCACGGCTACTGGATCGAGTTCATCGCCCTCCGCGGAGTGCTCGCCGCGCCACACCAGGAGCTGGCCACCGAAGTGGAGCACCTGCTGGCACGTGCCGGGGCGCTCGCGCCCACACGCATCCCCGGGGCCCTGGGTCATGCGTAGCCCGGCGCTCCTGCTCCTGCGTCTCTACCAGGTGCTGATCTCGCCGGCCTTCCGCGGTTCCTGCCGTCACCTGCCCTCGTGCTCGGAGTACGCGCGTGAGGCCGTCGAACGCCACGGTGCGACTCGCGGACTGTGGCTCGCCCTGCAGCGTCTCCTGCGCTGCCACCCGCTCGGCTCGAGCGGATACGACCCGGTGCCCTGACTATGAATCGTCGCACGATGGTCTTCGTCGTCCTGCTGATGATGGTGTTCCTCTTCTACCAGCCGCTGCTGAGGATGGCCGGGCTGGGCCAGTACCTCGACCCGCCGCGCCGGCCCATCCCCGCCGCGGTGGACACCACGCGCCCGGACACCGCGGTGCCCCGCGCGACCGCTCCCGTCACGGCACCGCAGCCGGCCGCCGTCGGCACTGCGCCCCCCGTGGCCCCTCCTGCGACCCCCGCGCCCGCGCAACTGGCGCCGCTGTCCATCCTGGCCCGGACGGGGGGGATCGAGAAGCGCTGGGCGCTCGAGACCCCGCTGTATCGCGCCGAGTTCACGAACCGCGGCGCGCGGCTCCTCACGGTGGAGCTCAAGCGCTACGTCGCGGCCCACGGGGCCTCCGCGAAGAACGGCAGGCCGCTGCGGGTTCCGGTCGGACGCGAGGTGCCTGCGGGCGACCGCGTGGTGCTGGCCGGCGGGCCGCTCTTCGGCATGGACTTCGGCTCGGGCGCGGGGCTCCGCTCGCTGGCCGACGTGGTCTACGCCGTCGCCGAGAGCACCGACGCGTCGGGCGAGACGCGGGCCCTCACCTTCATCGCGGAGGACGACGCGGGGCTCGTCATCCGCCAGACCTGGCGCGTGCGGCCCGATACCTACGCGCTCGACCTCGAGGTGGAGACGCGCGGGATCCCCGATTCCTGGCGGCTGAACGACTACTCGCTGACCATGCGGACGTGGCCGGCCTTCACCGAGACGGACCGCAAGACCGATCTGAACGACGTGCGCGTCACGAGTCTCGTGGGACGCAACCTCCACCGCGATCCTCCCCGGGGTCTGGTGAAGGATCACAAGTCCTACGAAGGGATGGTCGAGTGGACCTCGGTGCAGAGCCGCTACTTCCTCTGCGCCACCGTGATCGAGCAGGCCATCCCCCGCAGTGCGACGGGCCGCGGCGAGGAGCAGCCGCTGACCGACGCCGAGCTCGGCCAGCTCGCCGCCAACGAGAAGCCCGTGCAGGTCGTGGGGGTCGGCACCCTGGTCGTGGGGCTGCCGTCCTCGGAGCGGCCCCGCCAGCGCTTCATCGTCTACGTGGGCCCGAGCGACCTGCGCGTGCTGTCGCGCCTGGGTCACGACCTGGCGCGCGCGGTGGACCTGGGCTGGAACTGGATGCGGCCCATCAGCGAGTTGCTGCTGAAGCTGCTCGACTGGATCTTCGTCGTGGTGCGCAACTACGGCCTGGCCATCTTCGCCCTGGCGGTGCTGGTGCGCATCGTGCTGCACCCGCTCAATGCCTCGAGCCTGAAGAGCATGCGGGCCATGCAGAAGCTCCAGCCGGAGGTGGAGCGGCTCAAGCTGAAGTACAAGACCGACGCACAGGCCATGAACACGGCGCTCATGGCGTTGTACAAGGAGAACAAGGTGAATCCGGCGGGCGGCTGCCTGCCGATCCTGCTGCAGATGCCGCTCCTGATGGCGCTCTACCAGGTGCTGCTGAAGGCCATCGAGTTGAGGCAGGCGCCCTTCATCGGCTGGATCCACGATCTCTCGGCGCCCGACGTGTTGTTCAGCGTGAACTACGGCACCGGTCTCTTCCCGATCCGCCTGCTGCCGGTGCTGATGGCGGGCTCGGGGTTCCTGCTGCAGAAGTTCACGCCCACGAACCCGCAGCAGGCGCCGACGCAGTACCTGATGAACGCCTTCATGCTGGTGCTGTTCTACAACCTGCCGTCGGGGCTGGTCTTCTACTGGACCGTGATGAATCTGGCCAGCGCGTTCCAGCAGTGGATGGTGCTGCGTCAGGACAGCTCTGCGGTGGTGGTGATGGAGTCCGCCGGGGGCAGGAAGTAGACCGCGTGATGCCGCGGTGGACCGCGCGAACGGTGGCGCGGGGCCGCGCTCCCGGTCCGGTTCTCATCTGTTGTGGTCAGGGAGGTCGTACAGAGCTAGTCTAGAAGTACCCGAACGCGGTTGGGTCCGGACTCGCCACGCAGGCATCTCGTGCCCGCCGTGGATCCTCCGGCCCGATTCGCCTCCGCCGTGCGGGCGTCTCGCGGTCCCTTCATGGGCACCTGGCGGGCGTTCCGGCGAGGCTGCGAGAGGAAACACCCGCTGGCCGGGGGCCGGCGGGTCGGGGTCCGCCCCACCATTCATGGTTCGCTTGCAGCGCGAGGGCAGGCATTCCAGGGTTCGCCTTGCCGCCCGGACGCGATGCGCAGGACTGAGGTGACCGATGGCCCACATGGGCGATGTTTTCGAAGGCAGGACACTGGATACGGCGGTGACAAAGGGCCTGGACGCGCTGGGCCTCTCCCGCGCTGAAGTGATGATCACCATCCTCGAAGAGGGCTCGGGCGGATTTCTCGGCATCGGAGCGCGGCCCTACAGGGTGCGGATGATGCGGCGCCCCGGTGGCCCCCCCCTCCTGGATGCCGACGAACGGAGCCGTCGCGGAGCGGGGCGTGGCCGCCGCGATCGTGAGCGTGGAGCGACCACGGGACGCCCGGGGGAAGGAAGCCGCGGGTCCGGGGAGCGGCGCGATCGGCCGCGCGACCGGGGCGATGAGCGCAAGCGTGGCGAGCCGCGGCCGGAGCGTTCCGCCGAGCGCGGCGAGCGGCGGCCGGAGCGTTCCGCCGAACGTGGTGAGCGGCGGCCGGAGCGTTCCGCCGAACGCGACGAGCGGCGGCCGGAGCGTTCCGCCGAGCGGGGCGAGCGGCAGCCGAAGCGTTCCACCGAACGCGACGAGCGGCGGCCGGAGCGTTCCGCCGAGCGGGGTGAGCGGCGGCCGGAGCGTTCCGCCGAACGTGGCGAGCGGCGGCCGGAGCGTTCCGCCGAACGCGACGAGCGGCAGCCGGAGCGTTTCACCGAGCGCGACGAGCGGTGGCCGGAGCGTTCTGCGGAGCGCGACGAACGGCGTGGGGACCGTCCAGCTCCTCCGGAAGTCCAGGGCCCCGGAGCCGAAGCTCAAGGTGCGGGTGATCTCGACGGTGGCGAGGACCGCCGTCGTCGCCGCCGTGGCCGTCGGGGTGGGCGTCGCCGCCACGGTGAGGGTGCGGAGGGCCGGAGCGAGGCCGGGTTCTCGCCGCGCGAGTCCTCCGAGGAGCGTGGACCTGTTCATGAGGATCTCCCGGCGGAACGCGCCCCGGTCCACGATGAGTGGCCCATGGAGCGCGAGGTCTACGACGAACCGCCCGCTGTCCAGGTGGAGACGGCCGAGGCGCCGGAGCGCTTCGAGCCGCCGGTGCGCCGTGAGCCGCTGGAGCGCCCTGCGCGCGATCTCCCCCGCGAACCACGTCCCGAGACGTTCGACGGCCCCGGCCTCTCGGCCGACGAGTTGATCGCCCAGAGCACGCGCGTGACCGGGGATCTCCTCAAGGCCATGGGTTTTGAAGCCAAGATCAGCGCCACGGTGGACGGCAACCACGTGGATGTCACGGCAGAGGTCGCAACGGACGAGGAACTGCTCACCGGCCGCAAGGGCGAGGTGAGGCAGGCCCTGCAGCACCTGCTCAATCGCATCCTCAACCGGGGCGAGGTCAGCCGCTACCACCTGCAGCTCGAGATCAATGATTTCTGGAAGCGGCGCGAGGAGGAGTTGCGCGACCTGGCCCGCTCGCTGGCGGACGAGGCGATCGCCAGCGGTGGCGAGGCGGTGACCGAGTACCTGAACTCGCAGGAGCGGCGCATCGTCCACGTCACGCTCCGCGAGGACGCCCGCGTGAAGACCTATGCCCTGGGCACGGGCATGATCAAACGCGTTGCGATCGCGCCGGCCGATTTCGAAGGCGGCCCGAGAGACGAGAGCGACTAGCCCGGTTCGAACTGGTTCGGCGCCGGGCTCTCTCGAGGGCCCGGCGCCTTTCTTTGGAGCGGTCCCCATGCTCGACCTCGACGACACCATCGCCGCCATCGCCACGGCCACCGGGGCCGCTGGCCTCGCGGTGGTGCGCGTGAGCGGTTCCTCCGCGCTCACCATCGCGGACGCGGTGTTCGAGGGCGCGCGGTTGTCGGAGGCGCCCTGCCACACGCTCCACCATGGCTGGGCCGCGTGGCCGGAGGCCGCGCAGGGATCCCGGGCGGACGGCCACCCGGTCGCGGGCCGCCCGGCATCCGCCGCTCCGGCCGGGCCGGCACGGGCGCCCCGTGCCCGGCTCGACGAGGTGGTCGCCGCCGTGTTCCGCGCTCCGCGCTCGTACACGCGCCAGGATGTGGTCGAGCTTTCCTGCCACGGCGGAGCGCTCTCCGCCGGGCGCGTGCTTGCGGCGTTGCTTGCGGCCGGGGCGCGTCCGGCGCGTCCCGGCGAGTTCACGTTGCGCGCCTTCCTCAACGGACGGCTCGATCTGACCCAGGCCGAGGCGGTGGCCGACCTCATCCACGCCGAGACGGAAGGGGCGCACGCGCTGGCGCTGGCGCAGTTGCGCGGCGAGCTCTCGCGGCAGCTCGCCACGATCGCCGAGGCCCTGCGCGACGCCGTGACCGAGGTCGAGGCGCGCGTGGACTTCGCCGAGGACGTGGGGGGCGTCGAGGTGCCCGGGCACGTCCTCGACCGGATCATCGGGGCCGGGTCCGCGCTCACCGCGCTCCTCGAGGGCGCGGCCTACGGACGCGCGCTGCGCGAGGGCGTGCGGGTCGCCCTGGTCGGGCGGCCCAACGTGGGCAAGTCGTCGCTCTTCAACGCGCTCGTGGACGAGCGGCGCGCGATCGTGACCCCGGTTCCGGGGACGACGCGCGACCTGGTGAGCGAGGCGATCGAGGTGGCCGGCGTGCGCGTGACGCTCGCCGATACGGCGGGCCTGCGCGAAGGCGGCGACGAGGCCGAGAGCGAAGGCGTGGCCCGCGCGCGCGCGGCGCTCGAGGAGAGCGCGGTCGTGCTGTGGGTCGTGGACGCCTCGGCGCCGCTGGACGCGGAGGACCTGCGAATCGCCGCGCGGCTCGCGGACCGCCGTGTGATCCTCGCGCTGAACAAGTGCGACCTGCCGGGCGTCGTGGAGGTCCGCGCGATCGAGGCGTCGCTCGGCGCCGGGCCCTTTGCGACGGTCACGACCTCCGCGACCCGGGGCGACGGGATCGCGGAGCTGAAATCGGCGCTGGGACGGCTGTTCGCGGGAGCGGGCGGGTTCGCAGGCGTGGTCGCCAACCCCCGCCACGCAGAGGCCCTCGGGCGTGCGCGGGAGGCCCTCGGGCGCGCGCGTGCGGTGGCCGTGGATGGCGCGCCCGGGGAGATCGTGTCGCTCGAGTTGCACGAGGCACTCCAGGCCATCGGCGAGGTGACGGGCGAGGCGGTGGACGAGGATCTGCTCGAGCGCATCTTCAGCCGCTTCTGCATCGGCAAATGAGCGCGTTCGACGTGGTGGTGGTGGGCGCGGGACACGCCGGCTGCGAGGCGGCCGCGGTGTGTGCGCGACTCGGGCTGCGCACCGCGCTCGTGAGCGCGGACCCCGGTGGCACCGCGCGCATGTCGTGCAATCCGGCCATCGGTGGCATCGCCAAGGGGCACATGGTCCGGGAGTTGGACGCGCTCGGCGGCCTGATGGGGCTCGCGACGGACCGCGCGGGCATCCAGTTCCGGATGCTCAACCGCGGCCGCGGCCCGGCCGTCTGGTCGCCGCGCGCACAGTGCGACAAGGCCCGCTACACGCTCGAGATGGCACGGTTGCTCGAGGGCGTCGTCGGGCTCGAGCGCGTGACCGGCGTGGTGGAGCGCGTGCTGCTCGAGCGCGGCGCGGTCGCGGCAGTGGAGCTCGCCGGCGGGCGGCGGTTGCGGTGCCGGGCGGCCGTCGTCACGCCCGGCACGTTCCTCGACGCGCTCATCCACATCGGTCCGCGCAAGTCCGAAGGCGGGCGCCTCGGGGAGCACGCTTCACGGGCGCTGAGCGAGAGTCTCGCCGCGCTCGGGCTCGAGCGCGGGCGCCTCAAGACCGGCACGCCGCCGCGCCTCCACCGCGACTCGATCGACTGGGATGCGCTGAAGCCGCAGCACGGCGACGAGCCGCCCGTGCCGTTCTCGCACTGGACGGAGACTCTCGAGGTCGAGCAGGTCCCGTGCTGGCTCACCCGCACCAACGCCCGCACGCACGAGGTCATCCGCGCCAACCTGCGACACTCGCCGCTCTTCTCGGGCGAGATCCGCGGACGTGGGCCGCGGTACTGCCCGTCGATCGAGGACAAGGTGGTGCGGTTCCCGGGGAACGCGTCCCACCAGATCTTCCTCGAGCCCGAGGGGCGGGACGTGCCCGAGATCTACGTGAACGGGATGTCCTCGAGCATGCCCGAGGAGGTGCAGCTCGAGTTCGTGCGCAGCGTGCGCGGGCTCGAGCGGGCGGTGATGCTGCGCCCTGGCTACGCCGTCGAATACGATTTCGTGCTGCCGCACCAGCTCGCGCCGACGCTCGAGGTGAAGCGCGTGCCAGGCCTGTTCCTGGCGGGACAGATCTGCGGCACCTCGGGCTACGAGGAGGCCGCGGTGCAGGGCCTCGCGGCGGGAGTGAACGCCGCGCACCGGCTGCTGGGGCGCGAGCCCTTCGTGCTGCGGCGCGATCAGGCCTACGCGGGCGTTCTCGTGGACGACCTCGTCACGCGCGAGCACTTCGAGCCGTATCGCATGTTCACCTCGGCCGCCGAGCACCGGCTATTGCTCCGCGCCGACAACGCCGACGAGAGACTCGCCGCGATCGGCCACGGGCTCGGTCTGCTGACGGACGGCCAGGTGGCGCGCGTGCGCGCGAAGTACGACGCGATCGAGGCGGAGGAGCGCCGGCTGGCGCGCGTGACGGTCCGGGTCGCGGCGTGCGAGGTCGCCGCCGCCGCGTTCGGGGCACCGGTGGACGACGCGGAGGAGATGACGCGCGCGGCCGGCGCCGTGGCCACGGCGTGCGATGGCGCGACGCGCGCGCCGGTGGAGGCGGCTTCCGCGGCGGTGCGGTCGACCGCGCCGGGTCCTTCCATGCGCGGTCCGGTCAGTGCCCTCGAGTCCCTTGCGCGTCCCGGGGCCACGTATCAGGGGCTGCGATCGCTCGGCGTGGCCACGGACCTGCCCGCGACGTGGGGCGAGTGCCTTGAAGTGCGTGTGCGCTACCGCGGCTATATCGAACGCCAGCGTCGCGTCGCGGCCCAATCGGCGCGGTTGGAACACCTGGAGTTGCCCACGGCGCTGTGGGCCGGAGAACTGAACGGTCTCTCCCGCGAAGCCCGCGAGAAGCTCGCGCACCGGCAGCCCGCGACGGTCGGGCAGGCCGCGCGCATCGCGGGCGTGTCGCCCGCGGATGTCGCCGTGCTTCTGGTGCACGCGCGCCGGCTCAGGAGCCCGTCCGAGTAGTCCGAAAGCGCGGCGGGGGAATCAGTCCCGGCGTGGGCGCCGGTCGCGGTGCGCGGCGCGGCGAGAGACCCAGGCGTGGCGCGCCGTCCGGCGCGAGCGCCGGGCGTGGTGCGCGGTCCGGCGCGAGACCTAGGCGTGGCGCGCGGTCCGGCGCAAGCGCCGGGCGTGGCGCGCGGTCCAGCGCGGGACCCAGGCGTGGTGCGCGGTCCGGCGCGAGCGCCGGGCGTGGCACTGGGCGAGCAGAGGCACCATGCGCTCGCCCAGTGCCACCCCCGACGCCCGCTACTTCAACGCCTGCATTCGTCGTTACGGTGTCGGGTGGCCCGGCGCGTGCTAGAGTGCGCGGTCATGAGAGAGCGCCGTCCGAGAGCCAGGCCGTCGAAGGGAACCCGTCGTCCTGCAAGGGGCGCTGCCGCCACCGGTGAACGCCGTGCCCGTCCGGGCGCAGGCAAGCCGCTCCGCGCGGGCGAGCGCCCGGCGCGTCCGGGCGCGGGCAAGCCGTTTCGCGCGGGCGAGCGTCCCGCACGTCCGGGCGCGGGCAAGCCGTTCCGCGCGGGCGAGCGTCCCGCGCGTCCGGGCGCGGGCAAGCCGTTTCGCGCGGGCAAGCGTCCCGCACGTCCGGGCGCGGGCAAGCCGTTTCGCGCAGGCGAGCGTCCCGCGCGTCCGGGCGCGGGCAAGCCGTTCCGCGCAGGCGAGCGCCCGGCGCGTCCGGGCGCGGGGAAACCGTTCCGCGCGGGCAAGCGCCCGGCGCGAAGGGGATCTGCCTCTCGCGAGACCTTCGGCGCACGACCGGAAGGCGGTTCCTGGGCCCCCGAATTGCGCTCTTCACGCAGCCGGAACCGGACCGGGGCTAAATCAAGGAACACCAAGAATGAAAATGGATTAAGACGTTCGGCTCCGGCCGGGCCCGTCAGGCGCGAGCCGTCGCGGGACATCGGGAAGTTGCTCGACCGCCAGCCCTGGGACTCGCTCACGCCGCACCTGCTGCGTGCGGGGACGGACATCGTCGAGGTATTGCCGCGCATCAGGCGGTTCGCCGAGCTCCTGCTGGAATGGAATCGTGGCTTCTCGAACCTGATCTCCACCAGCGACGAGACCCGGCTGGTGCAGCGACACATCCTTGAATCGCTCCAGCCGGCCCACTGGATCAAGTCCAGTGGCGCCCGGCGCTGGCTGGACTTCGGTTCTGGCGGCGGCCTCCCGGCGCTTCCCCTGGCGCTCGCCGGGATCGGGGAGAGCTGGACCCTGGTCGAGTCACGAAGGAACAAGACGTTATTCCTGCGTAAGGTAATTCAGGAGTTTGGGTTGAAGAACATAGAAGTGGAGCTGGCGAGGCTCGAGTCGCTCTCTGAAGAAGCGGACCGCCTTGGCAAGTTCGACGGCTTCACGTCGCGTGCGACGTTGCGGCTCGGACCGACGCTGGCACTTGCAGCAGATTGGGTTACACCGGGTGGCCTTGCATACCTCTGGAAGGGCAGCCGGAGGGAGCAGGAGATGGCCGAGGACCGCCGGTGGAAGGACTCCTGGGATCAGGACGGCTTGTTCGACATTGATTCCGGTCAGACTGTCGTGGCGAGATTCGTCAGAAAGACAAATTGATGCGTTGATTCGTCACGCCGGGTTTCACGTGGAACAATCCTCTTGTTCCGCTCAGCTCCGCGCTGTTATCTTGCCCCCACACCTCCCCCGTTGACCTCAGCCAGGTGGGCAAGGAATCGGCCCCCGCACGTAAGGAAATGGGACGAATAATCTCAGTTGCCAGCCAGAAGGGCGGCGTTGGCAAGACCACTACTGCGATCAATCTGGGCGCGTGCCTGGCGCAGGAGAGCCGGCGCGTGCTCATCGTTGATGTGGACCCGCAGGCGAACGCGACGAGCGGGCTCGGGATCAACGGCAATGACCACAAGACCACGATCTATGAGGTCCTCATCGGCCATGCGGAACTGGCCGAGGCAGTCCTCCCGACGGCGCTGGCGAACCTCGATGTGGTTGTTTCCGGGCAGCGGCTGTCCGGCGCCGAGGTCGAGCTCGTCGGGGTGATGGCGCGCGAGACCAGGCTCAAGCAGGCCGTTTCCAAGGTGCGCGACCAATACGACTACATCCTGGTGGACAGCCCGCCTTCGCTCGGGTTGCTCACCGTGAACGCGCTCACGGCCTCTGACTCGGTGCTGATACCCTTGCAGTGCGAGTACCTCGCGCTCGAGGGGTTGACGCAGTTGATTGGTGCCATCCGATTGGTTCAGGACCACCTGAATCCTGGCCTCAGAATCGAGGGCGTCCTGTTGACCATGTACGACTCGCGGCTCAACCTTTCGCAGCAGGTCGCGGATGAAGCGCGGAAATTCTTTGCCGACCGCGTCTACCGCACGGTGATCCCCAGGAACGTGCGGCTGAGCGAGGCGCCCTCCTTCGGGAAGCCCATAGTCCTGTACGATCCTCACAGCACAGGCGCCGAGAGTTACCGAGACCTGGCGCGGGAGGTCCTTGACCATGCATAAGAAGGTACTGGGGCGGGGGCTTGAAGCGTTGATACCGATTTCCGGCACCGCAACGGCCACGCCCGAGGCTCCCCGGGGCGGAACGTCTGAGTTGCCGGTCGATGAGATCGTCGCGAACCCCTACCAGCCGCGCACTCGTTTCGATGAAGAGGCCATCCAGGAATTGGCGGCTTCCATCAGGGCTACGGGCGTTCTCCAGCCCGTCCTCGTCCGCCACACCCCCGGCGCCAGCGGCTACCAGCTGGTGGCCGGAGAGCGTCGCCTTAGAGCTGCCATTGTTGCTGGCCTCAAGAAGATACCGGTAATCATCAAGGACGTGCAGGACCGGGAGATGATGGAGTTGTCCCTGGTCGAGAACATCCAACGCGAGAACCTGAACCCGATGGAGGAGGCGAAGGCCTACCAGACCCTGGTCAAGGAGCTAGGACTGACCCACGACCAGGTGTCCGAACGCGTTGGCAAACAGAGGGTCTCGATCACCAACGCGCTGCGGCTCCTCGGCCTTCCGGACGAGGTCCAGGAGATGGTTTCACGTGAAACACTGAGTGCCGGACATGCACGGGCCCTGCTCGCGATTGACAAGTCCGCGGACCAACTGGCTGCGGCGCGCTACGTCCAGAGCAGGGGATTCTCGGTGCGACGCACCGAGGCCTTCGTGCGGCGCAAGCTGCGCCGGCTGCACTCGCGGCCTCGCCCGCCGAAGCTCAGCGGGCTGCGGGAGTGGGAGGTCCGGCTCCAGCAGAAGTTCGCCACACACGTGGCGATCACGCCTGGCCGCAAGGGCGGCAAGGTCGAGTTCGAGTACTACGGGCAGGAGGATCTGGAGCGTCTCTTCGAAGCCTGGGGAGTTCTCTAGCCGAAGCTCGTCTGGCCGTGGACGGCGGCCACGGCCGCACAGATCGGCCGCATCGCGAGGAGAGAACACGATGTTCCGTTCGCGCGCACCCGAGGTTGAGGAAGTTCCTGTGCCCAGCGCGCTGATCGGCGTTGGATCGAGTTTCCACGGCACCCTGATGGTTCACGGCACGCTTCGCATCGACGGAGAATTCGAGGGGGACATCCTCGACTGCGACCGGCTCGAGATCGGCGAGCATGGTTTGATGCGGGCGGACGTCGAGGTGAAGGAGGCGGTGATCCGCGGGCGCGTCCAGGGCAATGTCCGGGCGCTTGGCTCACTCGAGATGAAGCAGGGCGCCCACATCGAGGGCGACGTGGCGGCCGTGAACGTGGTGATCGAGACCGGCGTCTATTTCACGGGGCGCTGCACGATGCTGGACACGGGGACCGAGGGTGTCCAGATTCAGACGGAGAACACCCGCGCGCGTGGCTGACCTCCTGCGTGTGGCACCGTGCCCACGGCCGCGATGGGGGGCGCCCATGCGATTCCCACGGCTCCTGCCCCCGGGATCGGCGCCCGGCTCGGACTCAAACGAGATCATGCGGCCGAGCGTCCCGCTCCTGGCGAGTCTTGCCGTCCGGCTGTCAGTGTGTCTCGTTGTGGCCTCTGTTACCTGTTGTCTTGCATGTGATTACAGTATTTCGGCCGGCCCTGATTTGGCCTCGCTCTGGATCCGCGCCCAGGTGGGTTCGTCCGAGTGTGCCACTGCCGTCCCGGACACCGCGGACATCGCGCCCCGGCCGGTGTCGCTTGCCTCGCTGCCGTGGCCGGACGGCACGCAGGTACTCCGCTTCGAGGACCTCGAAGGCGCAATCCTCGTGCGCGCGAGGCTTGTCTCGGCGTCCGGCCGTGACACGAGCGGGGTCCTTATCCTCGACACGGGCGCCGGTTTCCTCGCCCTCGACCTCGACCTCGCCCGCCTGTTCGGCGTTGCGGACTACGCCTCGGGGGCCGCCGCGGTGGACCTGGCCGCTCGGCCGCTCGCCCGTCTCGAGCTGGGTGGGCTGCAGGTGGACCAGGTCTGGCCCGTGCTCACGGTGGACGCGGGCGTGATCCGGCGGGTCACCGGCCGGCCCGTCCTGGGGTTGCTCGGGCACGCGCTGTTCCGGGACCGGGTGGTCATGCTCGACTACCTCGAGGGCATCCTGGTCCTGCTGCCACCCGAGACGGGTCCGGGCTCGCCCTTCAGGGCCGTGGGTCTGGCCCTGGCGCCCGGGGCGGTGCCTGTCCCCTTCCGGCTGGCTGGCGACGGAAAGGTGCTCGTGAGGGCCCGGGTCTCGGGACGGCGCGGGCCGTCCGCGGAGGAGCTCACCCTGATCGTGGACACGGGGGCGACGAAGTGCGTGTTCTTCCGGGAGGCGCTCGACCGGCGCCTCCCGGGCTGGGGATCCTGGCCGGCGCTTCGAGGGCTCGGGGCCCCGACGCTCACCGGGGACGCGAGCGCCGAGCTGGTGCGTGTCCCCGGGATCGAGTTCCGCGCGCCCGGGGCGTCCGTCGCCCGGGGTGGCGTGGACGCGGCCGTGCTCCAGGGGGACCTGGGCAGGGCGCTCGCTCGAGCCGCCGGCGAGCCGGTGGAGGGTCTGCTCGGCTACTCGTTCCTGAAGCACTACCGGATCGCCCTGGACTACCCACGCCGTCTGCTCTGGCTCGACGGTTCCCGGGGCGACGTCGCGGACCGTCTCGAGGAGTATTCCCACCCCGGACTTCAGCTCGAGAGCGTGGGTGGAGAGGTCCGGATCTTCGCGGTCGCGGAGGGGTCCCCGGCGGCGCACGCGGGGATCCTGGCGGGCGACGTGCTGGTGGCGATCGACGGCGAATCCGTCACGGACCTCGACGTCGTGGCGGTCGCGCGGAAGCTCGAGGGTGCGCCCGGAACCGCGCTCTTGCTGGGGCTGCGACGTGGTCCACGAGAGTGGACCTGTCGCGTGGTCCGCAAGCTGCTGCTCTAGCCTCGCGGGACCCCCTCGACATCCCGGAAACGGCGTCCCGATATTTCGTGAAACAGTCGTCTATTTGGAATCCTGCAGACTGGCAACATGATGCCGCACATATGAATTGCCGATTTGTCCAAAATCACGACATTTCGTGAATAACCGACTTGAAGGGAAGTGACTGCGGGCTCTCCCGCGACCCCCTCGGAGGCGCCTCGCCCGCTCGCCGGAACGCTCGAAAGAGCACGTCCCGGCCCTGGCCGAACGTCGCTCTGCGGGCATCCGTGATGGGTCCCGTCGAGCTGCTCTTCGCTAGCTCGCCGCGGCGAGATCCTCGTCTGGCGCATGCAGGGCACGGAGGCGCTCGCACACCTTCTCGACCCGCATCGCGCTCACCGTCTCGACCGAATAGGGCTCGTCCCAGATCAGGTTCCCGCGCAGCCAGACTCTCAGTTCGGGGTGGGCCTGCAGGAGGGTGAGACCGGTTCGTCCCTTGAGCTGTCGGACGGTGCCCGAGACACTCTGCGTGGGGCTCAGCCCGAGGACCAGATGGACGCGCTGCGGCGCGGCCGCGAACTCGACCAGAGTGAAGTCCAGCTCGTCACAGGTCTGCTGGATCAGGTCGCGGAGGGTTCTGACGTGGCGGTCCCTCAGCACCGGCCGGCGGCCCCGCGTACTCCAGGTGATCACGTAGTGGAGCTGGCTCCGGTAGACCGGCTCCCAGCGTCCACGCAATGCCTCATCGACCTCGGGGGCGAGATTGCGGTTCATGTTCGTGCCTCCTGTTTGCTGAACATCCGTGCAGTACACGTACACACTTCTAGATGCCATCAACTGCCTGGGGGGTTCATCCGGTCGACCGCGGTCGCGACTCCCGGGCGGCCGGTGCCCCGGCCCCGGCCACGCGCCCTAGCCGCCCACGGTCCGCAGCACGCCGGTGACCACGCCCAGGATCCGGAAATCCTGGCCCTCGGTCACCTGGATGGGGTCGTATTTCTCGTTCGCCGGCACGAGCTCGATCCGGTCGGGCCGGGGCCGGTAGTACTTCACCGTGGCCTCCTCGCCGATCAGAGCCACCACGATCGCCCCGGGCTTTGCCTGGTCGCGCTGCCGGACGATGACGACGTCGCCCTCGAGGATGCCGGCGTCCACCATGCTGTCGCCCCGCACCCGCAGTGCGAACAAGTCGCTCGAGTCGCCAAACGCCTGTCCCACGTCCAGCCGGTCTTCGATGCACTCCTCGGCCAGGATGGGCTGGCCCGCCGCGACCCGGCCGATCAGCGGGACGCCGATGCCCCGCCCGGTCGAGGCCAGGCCGCAGCCCCGCGAGACCCCGCCACGGTGCTTCAGGTAGCCCGCCTTTTCGAGCATGGTCAGGTAGTAACGGACCCCGTTGGTCGATGAGATGCCGAAGGCCTTCCCGATCTCGCGGATCGTGGGAGGCATGTCGTGCTCATGCTGGAAGCTCCGGATGTAGGACAGGATCTTTCGCGCTCGGTCGTTCAACATGACTCGCGCCCCCGGTTGGCCTCGTCCACGATGGACGTCGACGGACGGCAGGTTAGTGCACAGGCGTGCAGCGTGTCAAGGGGCGATTTCGGGCCGTAACGGCGCGGGCTCCTGCTGGCCGGCGCCCCGTGCACGGCGGCTACGCCGCGTGACGCGGGGCGACAGCGACGCGAAGCGCAGGAGGTGCACCGGGCTCAGGACGTCCATGCGCTGACGCCGCCTGGTACTCCGTGGACAGTCGCGCCCGGCGGACGCTGTCACGCTCGGCGCGGCGGAGGCGATCGCCCCCGCGGGAATCACGACTTGCGCGTTTCCGCCGTCCGCGTCACGTGTTGGTCCGCAGATTGCGATGGGTCGAGATCGAGGTCGCGAGACCTCTGCACGAGAGGCAAGGAGCGGGGGCCGGGTCCGTGGAGGTTGGCCGCAATCGGGGGCCGGTCGGCTGAAGCGATCCGCCCCGCCACCTTGTCGGTCGAGCAGGGCGATCAGGCCCGGCACCACATGACCGTGGAGCCGGGCCCCGTCCTTTATAGGGTGCGCAGCGGTCTGCCACTTCCAGCGCTGGGTGAGCCCGGCAGACCCGTTGCGCGGCAGGGGGGCTCGCAGGACTTCCCGCGCGGGCCGTTGATGAACCCCGCTGCGCTTGGCGCTTCGCCGTGTGAATGGAGCGCGTCGTCGCTTCCTTGACTTCGCTCTGCGCCATCGCGAAGACTCCCCGCGCGCACCATCCGGTTCCGTGTCGTGTCCCGATCGCCTGGAGACCCCATCCATGAGGCGTGCCCGCCAGTTCTTCACCTGCCTGTCGCTCCTCATGCTGTCGGTCCCTTCCGGCGCGGGCCCCGCGCGATGCGCCGCACCGGCGGACACGGCGAGCGTCGAGGTCGAGGGAGTGACCATCTTCGGCACGCGCCCGCTCACGACGCGAGGCGGCAGCAGCGCCATTCGCGCCGTGCTCGATTCGCTGCCGATCCCGGCGGCCGGCAGCCTGGAGCAGGTGCTGCGCAGTCTGCCCGCGCTCCACGTGCGCACGAACAGCCGCGGCGAGGCCGAGCTCTCGGTGCGGGGCTCCGAATCGCGACAGGTGGCGGTGCTCCTCGACGGTGTGCCGCTCACGCTGAGCTGGGATGGCCGCACCGACGTGTCGGTGATCCCGGTGGGCGCGCTCCAGCAGGTGACGCTGGTGCGAGGGCTCTCCACGCTGCTCTCCGGACCGAACGTGCTCGGTGGCGCGATCGAGTTCGAGAGCGGCGCGGCCGGCGGACGGCCCGACCCGTCTTCGTTCCAGGTCCGCTCCGGCGCCGATCAGGTCGGGGCATTCGGCGCCTCGGCCACGATCACCGCTCCCAGGGCGACGCCGGGCGGGGTCCTCACCCTGCGTGCCGGGATCGGTCATCGTGATGCCCCGGGCGTCCCGCTCGCCCGGGGGGTCGTCGAGCCGATCCCCTCGGATGATCTCAGGATCAACACGGACCTCACCGAGACCGACGGGTTCGCCTCGGCCCGCTTCGACCGTGGCGACGGGGGCTGGGTGTCGCTGGCCGGCTCCGCGTTCCGCGCCGAGCGAGGCATCGCCGCGGAACTGGGCGTGGACGGGCCCCGCTTCTGGCGCTATCCGTACGTCGCCCGCTCGCTCACGGTGCTTTCGGGCGGGAGCGGCGTGCGTCGCGCGCCCTGGGGCGGCGTATCGAGCCTGCGGGCGAGCTTCGGCCTCGACGTCGGCCGAACGGAGATCGACGCGTTCGATTCGCGGACCTACGAGAACCTCGTCAGCGAGGAAGACGGCGATCAGCGCACGCTCTCGATGCGCATCCTGGGGACACAGACGTTCGGCCGCCGGGCCGATCTCCGGCTCGGGGTCACGAGCGGCGATCTGACCTACGACGAGCACCTCCAGCCGGGCAGCACCAGCCGTTACCGGCACCGGCTGTGGAGCGTCGCCGGGGAGTCCATGGTCCGGCTGCCCTTCGCGGCCGGCGGCGGGCTGGACGAGATCGACCTGAGCCTGGGTGGGGCGTTCGACCGCTCCACCAACCCGCTCGCGGGCGGCAAGACCGCCCTCGGCCCTCGTAACGAGTGGGGCGGGCGCGCCGGCGTGAGCGCCCTGCTCGCCGACGGAGCCGTGACAATGCACGCGAGCACGAGCCGGCGGGCGCGATTCCCGTCGCTGCGCGAGCTCTACTCGGGGGCGCTCGGCAAGTTCGACCCCAACCCGGACCTCGTGCCCGAGAAGCTCGTCGCGACCGAGGCCGGCGTCACGCTGCGCGGTCCATCGGGAACGCTTCAGCTGGTCGGCTACCGGCAGCGCCTGAGCGACGCCGTCGTGCGCATCAAGGTCGGAAGCCTGTACCGCCGCGTGAACCAGGAGGGCATCCGGAGCACCGGGGTGGAGTTGCTGGGTTCGCGCACCATCGGGTGGCTCACGCTCGGAGGGAACCTCGTCGCCCAGTCGGTAGAGCTGCTCGATCCGAGCGCCGCGCTCGAACATCCCGAGAACCTGCCCGAGGTGAGCGGCGGCCTGCACGTGGAGATGTCGCTCCCGCACCGCCTGGCGCTCGGCGCGGGCACGCGTTACATCGGCGAGCAGTTCGCGATCGATCCCAACAGCGGGGACCTGGCCACGCTTCCCGCCCGTGCGCGGGTGGACGCGGATCTCGGCCACACCTGGAGCTTCGGACCGGGCCCGGGCGGGGTCTCGACGCTCCACGCCCGGATCGCGGCGGAGAACCTGACGGACGAAGCGATCTACGACGCGTTCGGTCTCCCCGAGCCGGGCCGCACGATCCGCCTCGAGCTGAGACTGCAGTAGCGGCGCAGCGTTCCCGCCCCATGTCCGTCCGCCGCCCAGCCCTGCTCTACCCGGCGATGATGCTCAACGTGCTGATCGCGGCGGGCACGTTCCTCATCGCCAAGTCCACGCTCCGGGAATTCCCCCCGCTCGTGCTGGCGCTCGTGCGCTTCGTCCTCGCCACCTGCGTGCTGTGGCCGGTGGCGCGGCTCCTGCGGCCCGGCAAGCGCATCGCGCGCGAGGACCGCGGCCGCATCCTCCTGCTCGGGCTCCTGGCCATCCCGCTGAACCAGGGCCTGTTCCTCTATGGGATGCGCTGGGCCAGCGCGACGCACGCGGCGCTCCTCTACGCGCTGACCCCGACCTTCATCATCCTGATCGCCACGGCGCGTGGGACCCGGCCCTCGCTGCGGCAGGTCGCCGGCATCGGGCTCGCGTTCGCCGGCGTGCTCACGCTCCTGCTCCAGCGGGGGCTTCACTTCGACCCGAACTCCCTCTCCGGGGATCTGCTCATCCTCGCGGCCGTCGTGGCCTGGGCCTTCTACCTCTACCTGGGCCGCGGCCTGACGCGCCGCCACGGGCCCATCCTCGTGACCAGCGAGTCGCTGCTCGCGGGCACGCTCATGTTCCTGCCCATCGGCCTCGTGGCCCTGTGGGGCTTCGATTTCCGAACGGTCTCGCCGGCGGGCTGGTCGGGCGTCTTCTACCTGGCCTGGCTCACTTCGGGGGTGAACTACCTCATCTTCTTCTGGGGCATCGAGCACATCGGGCCGGCCGCGGTGGCCGTGTGGTCGAACCTGCAGCCACCCGCCACGGCGGCCATGGCGTGGGCGTTGCTCCACGAGGCCCTGCCTGCCGGCTTCCTGCTCTCGGCCGCGCTGGTCCTGGGCGGCGTGTGGATCGCGCTGGGGGCGGGGCCCGACCGGCCGCCGCCGGGCCACGAGCCCGTGGTCCCGCCGCTCGCGAGCGGGGGTTAGCGGCCGGGGGGCGGGCTCGGCTACCCTGCGGTGACCGACATGAGCACCGCCACCGCCGCCCTCCGCCCGCTGGCCCGCCTGCGCACCTACGCCTCGTTCGTGCGCTTCGAGCACACGCTCTTCACCCTGCCGCTCATCCTGGCCGGGATCTTCAGCGCGCCCCGGCCCGCGATGGACGCCGGACGCTGGCTGCTGATCGCGCTCGCCGCGGTCGGCGCGCGCACCACCGCGATGTCGCTCAACCGGCTCATCGACCGCCGGCTGGATGCGCTCAATCCGCGCACCCGGGTGCGTGAGTTGCCGAGCGGCGCGATGAAGGTGGCGGAGGCGTGGGGCCTGCTCGCCGGATCGCTGGCGGCGTACGTCGCGGCCTGCTGGGCGCTCGACCCGGCGGGGCATCTCTATCTGAAGCTGGCCGCCGTCCCGGTCGCGGTCTTCACGCTCTACCCGTACGCGAAGCGCTTCACGCCCTTCTGCCACCTCGGGGTCGGTGCGGGGATCGGGCTGGCGCCGCTCGCGGGCTACGCCGCGGCGCATCCCGATCTCGCCAGCCCCTGGGCCGCGCTCTGGCTCGGCGCCTTCACGTTCCTCTGGGGGAGCGGTTTCGACATCATCTACTCGACGCTCGACGAGGACTCGGACCGCGCGAACGGTGTCCGGTCCATGGTCGTGTGGCTCGGACGCGGGCGGGCGCTCGAGGTGTCGGCGTGGCTGCACCGCGCGGCGCAACTCTGCCTCATCCCGATGGTGGCGCAGGTGCTGCTCGCGGCCGGGCAGCCGCTGCCGTCCTTCGCGGCGTTCGCGGCGTTCTTCGTCTGGTTCGGCGCCGGCGTGCTGCTGTACCTCGAACAGAAATGGGCCGAGGACGTGAACCTCGCCTTCTTCAAGGTGAACGTCTGGGTGGGTGCGGTGGTGCTCGCCCTGGTGCTGGTGACCCGCGCGGCGGGCGGAGGCTTCTGACATGGCGCGTTACCTGATCGGCATGACCGGCGCCTCGGGCAGCGTCTACGGCGTGGATTTCATCCGGCGCTGCCCCGGCGAGAAGTACCTCGTACTCTCCGACTGGGCGCGCCAGGTGCTGCACTCGGAGACCGGGCTCAAGCCCTCCGACCTCGAGCCGCACGTGAAGCGGATCTTCGCCGACGCGGACCTCGCCGCGCCGTTCTCCTCGGGCAGCAACCGCCACGACGCCTATGTCATCCTGCCCTGCACGGTCTCGACGCTCGCCAAGATCGCCGTCGGCATCGCCGACTCGCTCATCACGCGCGCGGCCGCTGTCGCACTCAAGGAGCGCATGCGCATGATCGTCTGCGTGCGCGAGACGCCGCTCTCGACCATCGCGCTCGAGAACATGCACAGGCTCTCCCGCGAGGGCGTCATCGTGATGCCGGTCTCGCCGCCCTGGTACGGGAAGCCGGAGAAGCTGGACGACCTCGTGGCCGGCTTCACGGACAAGCTCCTCGCCCTGCTCGGCGAATCGGCCGGCCCGGCCTGGCGCGAGGAGGAGCTGGAGTGAAGGGCTTCCGCACGCTCGGCGACTTCCTCGCCGACCTCGAGCGCCGCGGCGACCTGAAGCGCGTGACGCGCGAAGTGGACCCGGAGTGCGAGGTCGCCGAGATCGCCTGCCGCGAGGCGAAGGCCGAGGGCCCGGCGCTGCTGTTCGAGAACGTGCGCGGGGCGCGCTTCCCGCTGGCCGTGAACGTGCTCGCCGCCGCGCGCCGCATCGAGTGGGCGCTGGGCCGCGCGCCCGCCGCGGTCGGCGCGGAGCTCGAGGAGATCTTCCACGCGTTGCCGCCCCGGCGGCTCGCCGACCTCTGGCGCCTGCGCGGCAGTGCCGCGCGCGTGCTGGCCATGCGGCCGAAGACGCTCGCACGCGGCCCCGCGCAGGAGCAGGAGATCGGCGCCGACCTCGAGGCACTGCCGATCCTCAAGCTGTGGCCGAAGGACGGCGGGCGCTTCCTCACCTTCCCGCTGGTGCTCACCGAGCACCCCGAGACCGGGGTCCGCAACCTCGGCGTCTATCGCATGCACGTCTTCGACGGGCAGACCACCGGCATGCACTGGCAGATCGGCAAGGGCGGCGGGTTCCACCACCACGCGGCGGAGAAACGGGGCCAGGCGCTCGAGGTCGCGGTCGCGGTGGGCGCCGACCCCGCGACGCTGCTCGCCAGCGTGGCGCCGCTGCCCGAGGGCGTGGACGAGCTGGCGTTCGCGGGCTTCCTGCGCGGCAGCCCCACGCGGCTCGCGCCCGGAACGAAGCTGCGCATGGCCGTGCCGGCGGACGCGGAGTTCGTCGTCGAGGGCGTCGTCCCGGCGGGCGAGCGCCACCTCGAAGGCCCCTTCGGCGACCACTTCGGTCACTACTCGCACGCCGCGGACTTCCCCGTCTTCCACGTGCGCAACGTCACCCATCGCGCGCGGCCGGTCTTCCAGGCGAGTGTCGTCGGCAAGCCTCCCCAGGAGGACAAGTTCATGGGCGAGGCGGTGCAGGAGATGTTCACCGGCGTGCTCAAGGTCCTCCACCCCGAGATCCGCGACCTGTGGGCGTACTTCGAGGCCGGCTTCCACAACCTGCTGGTGGTCGCGGTGGAGAACCGCTTCGCGAAGGAGGCGAAGAAGACCGCGCTCGCCCTGATGGGCACGGGGCAGCTCTCGCTCACCAAGGTCATCGTGCTGGTGGACGCCGGGGTGAACCCGCGCGACCGCGCCGCGGTGTTCGGGGCGATCGCGCGCAACTTCGACCCGGCCGAGGACCTGATCCTGCTGCCCGGCGTGCCGCTCGACACGCTCGACTTCACCTCCGGCACCATGAACCTCGGCAGCAAGCTGGTGCTCGACGCGCAGACGAAGCCGGGGCGCGCGCCGGTCGCGCCGCTCGCGAGCGTGGCGGACCCCCGGGCCTTCGACGAGCGCATCGCGGCGTGGCGGCTGGCCTGGGGCGGGATGCTGGTCGTGCAGTTGAAGGAAGGCGCCGGTGGGCGCGAGGTCGTCGAGCGGCTCGTGCGCCGCCCGGAGCACGCGGCCGTGAAGCTCATCGTCGCGGTGAGCGCGGACGTCCCGCTCGACGACGACGAACTGCTGCTCTGGGGCATCTTCACGCGCTTCGACTGCGCCCGCGACGTCGTGCCCGCGCAGACGGAGACGCGCGGCGCCTGGCTCACCTGCCGCGGCCCGCTCGGCATCGACGCGACCTGGAAGCGAGGTTACCCCGAGCCGGTGGCGAACACGCCGGAGCTGGTGGCGAAGGTGGACGGGTGGTGGGGGAAGGGCTCGGCGGGGTAGCGCCCCTCCAGGGCTATCCGGCGCGCGCGCGCCGCAGCCGTTGCAGCAGGGCCCAGCCGGCCCAGGCGAGGAGGCCCGCCAGCCAGGCCCCGAGCCCGGCGCGGGTCACCGGAACGGCTTCGCGCATCCCCGCGGTCTCGTAGCGCATCTCGACGCGATGCCGTCCTCCCGGAAGCGGGATCCCCCGCACGAGCAGGTTCGTCGGGGCGATCTGCGTGCGGCTCCCGTCCACCCACGCGCTCCATCCGGGGAAATCGCTGTCGGCCACGACGAGGAACGCCCGGTCCGGAGCCTCGGTCTCCAGCACGAGCCACTGGGGATCGTCCCGGATCCAGCGGATCGCGCAGTCCGGCGAGCCCGGGTATCCGCCCTCGACGCTGGGATCCGTCGTCACCGCGACCGCGGCCGGGTCGAAGCCGGGGTGCGCCATCGCCCGCGCGATCGCGTCCCCGTCCGGCAACGCCACCACCAGAGGCACGGCATACGCGCGCCCGAGCGGCTGGTCCACCGCGTAGACCGCGGCGCGCTCGTCCTGCGTGACCAGCGCCAGGCCGGGGGACGTCGGGACGGTCGCGCGGTCCAGGTCCAGCCAGGCCACTCCCCAGGCGCGCAGCACGGACTGGGAGCGCGTCAGCCCGTGCTCCATCGCGATCCGCCACGCGGACGGGAAGGCGCCATGATTCCCCGTCAGGCAGCGCGCCCGCCAGCTCACCCAGAAGTTCGTGTAGCTCTCGGCATACCGACGGTCGGCGAACACGCTGTCCTGCACGGGCCGGGCCGCGCCCACGTAGGCCCGGGTCCGTGGAGCGCGAGCCGCGACCTTCGCCAGCGGCGTGGCGGCCGGGGCCTCGACGGCCGCGGGCGTCCCGCTCGCCCGCCACAGGGCGGGAGCGCCGACCGAGGCCAGATCCAGGGCGACGAGGAGTGCGAGCGCGGGCCGTGCCCAGGCCCTGCCGGCCCGTGCCGGCAGCAGGAGCGCGCACGCGCACGCGACCAGGGTGGAGCGCAGAAGGAGATCGAGGCCGGCGAACCGCGCCGCGGCGCGCGCGGTCGTCTCGTCCAGAGAGGACCGCAGCGTGCGGGCGAGGTCCGCATAGAGGGAGCCGGGCGGGCCGAACGCGAGCGCCAGGCCGGCGAGCGCCAGGACCGCGAGCGCGATCAGGACGCCGCGCAGACCCGTCCACCGTCCGGGCCCGGCGGACGGCGGCACGGCCGGCTGGCGCGGCTCCGGCGCGAGCACGGGATCCGGGGCGGTGACCCGCGACAGGCCGCGGGCGACGAGCAGGGCCAGCGCGAGACAGGCGCCGATCAGCACGTAGAGCGGCACGCGGAACTTGTTCCACAGCGGGACGTGCGCATGGACGAGACCGAACAGGCCGCCCAGGTTCACGCCGAGGGAGAAGGCCAGGCTGACCAGGAAGACCGCCCACCAGAAACGCGAGGTCGCATCGCCGCGATCCGCCGTGCGCCACGATCCGCCCAGGGCCAGGGCGATGGCCACCGCGCCGAGATAGGGGGCGTAGTCGGTGACCTGCATGCCGCCCCAGTACGTGACCCCGCCGAAGCCGACCGCCTGGGGCCAGACGAGCGAGAGCAGGTCGCGCCAGTGCAGGCTGTACTTCGCGACGACGAGCAGGGAGACGCCCGGCGCGCTCCCGCCACCGCGCGACGACAGCTCGCTGTACAGAAGCGCGGGCCACCAGACGGCCGCGCCGATCGCGGCCCCGAGGGCGACCGCTGCGCCCCAGGGCAGCAGGCGCATCCAGCGCCTGCGCGTCCAGGCCTGGTGGAGCGCGAACAGCCCGATCAGGGTCGAGGAGTAGACGACGATCTGGGGATGACCGTGCAGGCACTGGACCCCCAGCGCGAGCGCAAGCAGGAGCGCGCCGCCGAGGACCGCGCGCGACCGGCCGGAGGTGATCACGACGTGGGTGCCCAGCGTGACGACGGGCAGGAGCGCGTCGGCGAGGATCTGGGCGTCGTGGCCGTGGGCGAGCGGGCTCAGAATCGGGATCGTGACCAGCCAGGTCAGACCCCCGGCCGCGGCGCTCCAGGGATCCGCGCCCCAGAGACGGCGCGCCAGCACCACGACCGCCAGCGTCCCGGCGAGATGGGCGAGCAGCAGCCAGAGCTGGGGCGCGGCCGCGGGTTCGCTCAGGCGTTCGGTCGCATCGAGCAGTGGCCCCGGGAGGTACTGCGGGCGCGGGTCCGCGAGGCTGGCCACCGACTCGATCCCCATGAAGACATAGGGATTCCAGTAGGTGCGCTCCCGGGTCTCGTGCCAGCGCGCCCGGGAGAACTCCGGGAACGGGCGGAACGCCGAGGAGTCACCCGGGACGAAGTGCTGGCCGAGGAAGAGCTGCGGGAGGAAGAGCAACGCCCACACCAGCGCGACGGCCAGGCCCGACGCCGCCCAGACGCGCGGCTCGTGGCGTTGCGGAAGGAACTCGCGAGGCGGGTCCTGGCCCTGCGGCTGGGCACCGGAGACCCGCGACCGGCGTGCTCGTGCCATCGTCCTCGATCTCGTGGAGGGTGTGCCGCCTGCCCACGGGCTCGCCCGGCCGTCCTTACCATAGAGACGGGGTCGGGGGCGCTCAGGGTGCCACGAGTGGCCGCCGCCGCCAAGGAACGTCCGTGGGGCGGGCGCGTAGACGACGGCATCCGGACCGGATAAGGTGCCCCATTCGGTCGGGGGGGCCGCGTGCCGGCCTCCTTCGGGCCTGGTGCGCGAGGGGGTGGCCGTGGGCCGAGGGGTTCACCGGGCCGGGCGTGAGGACTCGGCAGGGAGCAACCGGGAGGTCAGATGAAAGTCAGCATCACGCGGGATTTCCCCCGCACGTTCTGGACCGCGAACGTGATGGAGTTGTTCGAGCGCGCCGCCTACTACGGGCTCATGTCGGTGCTGGCGATCTACCTGACGGGCAGGAAGGAGACCGGCGGGCTGGGCTTCACCGAGTCGGCGGTCGGCTTCCTGCAGAGCATCGTCTACGCCGCGACCTACGTCATCCCGATCCTCGGCGGCGCGCTGGCCGACCGCTACGGCTACCGGCGCATGCTGCTCTTCGCCTTCTCGCTGCTCGCCACCGGCTACTTCGCCGCGGGCCACATGTCCTCCTACGCGGCGGTCTTCATGGCGCTGCTGCTGATGGCCACGGGCGCCGGGCTCTTCAAGCCGATCATCTCCGGGACCATCGCCCGCACGACCGACGAGCGCACGTCGGCCATCGGTTTCGGCATCTACTACTGGATGATCAACCTCGGGGCCTTCCTCGCGCCGCTCGTGGTGAGCGTGCTGAAGGGCTTCTCGTGGCAGGCGGTCTTCACCGCCTCGGCGGCCTACACCGCTGCCATGCTGATCCCGACCATCTTCTTCTTCCGCGACCCGCCCCTGCCCGAGAACCGCAAGACCCTCAAGGAGATCCTGGGCGGTGCGGCCGAGGTGCTGAGCGACTCGCGCTTCGTGCTGATGATCGTCGTGTACTCGGGCTTCTGGGTCCTCTACTTCCAGAACTTCGGCTCGGTGCTCTGGTACCTGCGCGACTTCGTGGACCGCGCGCCGGTGAGCGCCGCGGTCAGCGGCTGGTTCTCCGCCATCGGGTTGCCCGTGCAGTTCGTCTTCGACGCCGAGCACGTCACCGTCATCAATGCCGGCATGATCATCCTGCTCCAGGTGCTGGTGAGCCGCATCGTGCGGACCCGGCCCGCGCTGCCCACGATGGTGGCGGGCATGGTGCTGGGCGGGCTGGGGTTCGTGTGCCTCGCCATCTCGCAGAGTCCCTGGATCCTGATCCTCGGCATCGCGATCTTCTCGATCGGCGAGATGACGGCCCATCCCAAGTACTACTCGTTCGTCGGGCTCGTCGCGCCGCAGGATCGCAAGGCCGTCTACATGGGTTACTCGTTCCTCTACGGCATCCTGGGCTCGCTGCTCGGCTCCAACATCGGCGCCTTCCTGTACGAGCGCATCCTGAAGCCGGTCATCGGCATGCCGGAAGCCGGCGCGCGCGCGCGCCTGTTCTGGCTGATCTTCGCGGCCCTCGACGTGGTCGCGGTCCTCGGCCTCATCCTGTTCAACCGGGCCTTCGGCAAGGACACGCCCGAGACGCGGCGCGGCGCGACCCGGGTGATGACCGTCGTCTACGCGGGCATCCTGCTGCTGGGCGTGATGTTCCTGGCGTTCGCCTTCAGCTCGCAGCCGCCGCAGTACCGCACGGCGGTGCAGTCCATCATCTTCCTGGCCCTGGGCGGTGGCGGGCTGGTCATGAACCGCAGGAGGAAGGCGGTGGCGTGATCGAGATCCGCCCCGAGGCCCCCGCGGACTTCGCCGCGGTACGCGAGAGCGTCGTCATGGTGCTCGGCCCTCCGCACGCCTACCCGCGCTTCGGGTTCGTGCCGGCCGCGACGAAGGGCCTCTCGTGCGAGTATCCTGTGCCGGACGATGTCTTCCCGGTGACCGAGCTGGCGCCGGGCGCCCTGCGGGGCCGTACGAGACTGGTGAAGTACCACCCGGAGTTCGTGCGCGTCTGACGGCCGCGGCTGCGGGATCGTGAACCGTCCGGGCCGGGCCCGGGGAGGGATCAGCGAGATGGACAGCCATGCCACGATGACCCAGCTCTTCGGCGTGCGCCGCGCGCTGATCGGCATGATCCACGTGGGCGCCCTGCCGGGCACGCCGGCGGCGGGCGCGCCGCTCGAGCGCGTGGTCGAGACGGCCCTCGCCGAGGCCCGCGCCTACCTCGACTCCGGCTACACCGCGCTGATGATCGAGAACATGCACGACCGGCCGTATCTGAAGGGCGTGGTCGGTCCCGAGATCGTGGCGGCGATGACGGCGGTGGGCCGCGAGGTCCGCCGCGAGGTCGCGCTGCCGTTGGGCGTGCAGGTGCTGGCGGGGGCGAACCGCGAGGCGATCGCGGTGGCGCTGGCCTGCGGCGCCACCTTCGTGCGGGCCGAGGGCTTCGTCTTCGCGCACGTCGCGGACGAAGGCCTGATCGAGTCCGGCGCGGGCGAGTTGATGCGCTACCGGCGCGCGGTCGGCGCGGAGCAGGTGCGCGTGTTCGCGGACGTCAAGAAGAAGCACTCCGCACACGCGCTCACCGCGGACGTGGGCATCGTCGAGACGGCGCGCGCGGCGGAGTTCTTCCTCGCGGACGGCGTGGTCGTGACGGGCCCGGTCACCGCGCGGGCGGCCGATACGGCCGAGGTCGAGGCGGTGGCCGCGGCCGTGGGCATCCCGACCTTCGTGGGCTCGGGTCTGACGCCCGCGAACCTCGCCGCCTACCCGGGGGCGGACGGCTTCATCGTGGGCTCCTTCGTGAAGCGGGGCGGGCTCTGGTCGAACCCGATCGACGGCGAGCGCGTGCAGGCGGTGGCGGCCGCGTTCCACGAGTCCGCGTGAACGCCGATCTCGTCTGCCTCGGCAACCTCGTCGTGGACGACGTGGTGTTCCTCGACGGCACGACGCGCATGGGCGAGCCGGGCGGCGCGATGCTCTACGCGGCGCTGGGCGCCGCGCTCTGGGAGACGGGCGTGGCCGTGGTGGCGCCGCTCGGCGACGACTACCCGGCCCGCGCGCTCCACGCGCTCGAGCACCGCGGCGTGGACCTCGAGGGCCTGCGCCCGCTGGGGCGTCCGGGGCTGCGCACCTGGCTGCTCTACGAGCCGGCGGCGCGCCGCATCGTGCACCGGCTGGGCGCGGCGAACCACGTGGAAGCTTCGCCCACCCCGGACGACGTCGCGGGCCGCTTCACCGACGTGCTCGCCTTCCACCTTTCACCCACGCCGCTGGTCTGCCAGCGGCCGCTGCTCGAAGTCCTCTCGGCGCGCGCGGACGTACTGCTCTCGCTCGACCCGCACGACCCGGTGCGCGAGGACAACCTCGAGCGCTGGCGCGAGGCGCTGGCGCTCCTGGACGTCTTCTTCGTGAGCGAGGAGGAGCTGCAGCTGGCCGGGGTGGCGGACGATCCGCGGGGGGCGCTCGTGCGGCTCGCGGGCGGGCGGCTGCGCTACGCGCTGCTGAAACGCGGTGCGGCCGGCGGGTTGCTCTACGATGCCCGCACAGGGGAGACGCGCACCTGGGCGGCGCGCGCGGCGCAGGTGGTGGACCCGACAGGCGCCGGCGACGCGTTCGCGGGCGGGTTCCTCGCGGGCCTGCTCGCGGGCGAGGACGCCCCGGGTGCGCTCGAGCGGGGCGTGGTATCGGCGTCGTTCGCGCTCGAGGCGTGGGGTGCGGCAGGCCTGCTCGCGGCCACGCCGGCGGATGCGCGGTCGCGCCGCGCGGAATGGTTCGGCACGAGGATGGACACATGAACGAACGGCTGGTGCTGTCCGAGGAGGTCGCTCTCGCGCTGCGCCGCCGCAAGCCGGTGGTGGCGCTCGAGACCACGCTGGTCACGCACGGCCTGCCGCACCCGCAGGGGCTCGAGGCCGCGCTGGAGCTGGAGGCGGTCGTGCGCGCGGCCGGCGCCACGCCGGCCACGGTCGGCATCCTCGACGGCGGGGTGCGCGTGGGGCTCGCGCGCGCGGAGCTGGAGCGCCTGGCGACCGCGCGCGATGTCGCCAAGGTGAACCCCGGCAACCTCGCGGCCGTGGTCGCCTCGGGCGCTCCGGGCTCGACCACCGTGGCGGCGACGATGTTCGTCGCGGCGGAAGCCGGGATCCGCGTCTTCGCCACCGGCGGGATCGGCGGCGTGCACCGCGACGTGGCGGAGAGCGGCGACGTCTCGGCCGACCTCGTCGCGCTCGGACGTTTCCCGGTGGCGGTGGTGTGCGCGGGCGCCAAGGCGATCCTCGACCTGCCCCGGACGGTCGAGATGCTGGAGACGCTGGGCGTGCCGGTGCTCGGCTTCGGCACGGACGAGTTCCCGGCCTTCTACCGGCGCGCGAGCGGCCAGCGCGTGGACCGGCGTTGTGATGCGGTGGACGAGCTGGCGCTCGTGGCGCGCGCGCACTGGGCGCTGGGCTTCCGGACCGGCGTGCTGGTCGTGAATCCCATCCCCGAGGCGGATGAGCTGCCGCGCGCCGCCTACGAGCAGGCGCTGGAGAGCGCGCTGGCCGAGGCCGCGGAGCGCGGCCTGCGCGGCCGCGAGGTCACGCCGTTCCTGCTCGACCGCCTGCGCGAGTTGACGGGCGGCGACACGGTGAAGGCCAACCTCGCGCTGCTGCGGAACAACGCGCGCGTGGCCGCGGAGCTGGCGCTGGCGCTGGCGCGGGAGGCTTGAGGACGGCGTGAACGGGAACCCCGGCTCCGGCGGCGGCGAGCGCGTGGGCGAACCTGCCCGCCCGGGCGCCCCGCTGCGGTGGCTCGACCTGGTCCGCGGCCTTGCCATCGCCTGGATCTTCACCAACCACGCGGTGGAACGGGTCCTGGGCTTCCCCCTCATCGCGAACCCCGCGCCCGACTGGCCGCCGCTCCACGAGCGGATCGCGCAGTTGCGGCCGCTCGCGGGCCACGGGTTCTGGGACCTGCCGCTCAACCTGCTGCGCTATGTCGGCTGGTCGGGCGACCAGGGGGTCACGCTGTTCCTCATCGCCAGCGGCTTCGGACTGACCTGGGGGCTGCTGCGCCGGCACGGCCGGGACCGGCTCCCGCTCGGGGAGTTCTACGGGCGTCGCCTGCTGCGCATCTACCCGCAGTGGTGGGGCGCGCACCTGCTCTTCGCCGCGAGCGCGCTCCTCGTCGGCTGGGGCTTCTCCGCGACCTCGCCTTCCTTCTGGCTGAGCCTGCTGGGCATCCGCTTCACGCCGCGGCTGATGTACGCCTTCTCGCCGGCGTGGTGGTACGTGGGGCTCATCCTCCAGCTCTACGCAGTCTACCCGCTGCTCTGGATGGGGCTGCGCCGGCGCGGGCCGGGCTGGCTGCTGGCGGTCGCGTGCGCGGCGGGCTTCGCGGCGCGGCTCGCGGGTCTGCTCCTCTTCCACGGCTACCTCGACGCCTGGCAGCGCGGCGCGGTCTTCATCACCCGGCTCCCGGAGTTCGTGCTGGGCATCGCGCTCGCGGCGTGGATGTCGCGCTCGCCCGAGACCGTGACCGCGGGCCTGCGCCGGCCGCGCACGCTCCTCGTGGCGGTCGCGGTCTACGCGGCTGGCACCGCTCTCTCGCTCACGCTGGCCGGGATGGCGGTCGCGCCTTTCCTGCTCGGGGCGTCCGTGCTGGTGCTGCTCCACGCGCTCTTCACCGCCGGCCGTGCCTGGAGCGGACGCGCGGGGGAGCCACTGGCCTGGCTCGGCCGCCACTCGTACGCGATCTACCTCCTGCACGGTCCGCTCGTGCGGCGCCTGGTCCCCGCGGGGCTCGCGCACGGCTGGCAGCGCGCGGTCATCGGCGTGCTGGCAGCGCTGGCCGCCACGGCGCTGCTGAGCGTGCTGTTCGAATGGGCGGTGGGCCGGGTCGAGGCGCTGGCGGGCCGCGTGCGCGGACGCGCCCTGGCGCTGCGCGTGACCGCGGCCGCGACGATCCTGCTCGCGCTCCTCGTGCTCGCCGAGGTCGTGTCGCGCCGCGTGGCGCCCCAGGAGCTCGGCGGCTGGGGCGAGCGCCCGTCGCTGGTACCCGATCCGGTGGTGGGCTGGAAGCTCAAGCCCTCGAGCGAGACGCGGCTGCGCTGGGCGAGCTACGACTACCGGGTGAGCGCCAACGCGCTCGGCTTCCCGGGGCCGCTCTACCCGGTCACGAAGGCACCCGGGACGTACCGGATCCTCGTCACGGGCGATGCCTTCACGAGCGCGGAAGGCGTGAACACGGCCGACGCCTGGCCCCGCCTGCTCGAACGGGAGCTGACGGCGCGATGGGGCGCCGGCGCGCCGCGCGGTCCCGGCCGCAAGGTCGAGGTGCTCGATTTCGCCATCACGGGCTACGGGCCCAACCAGTACGCCGCGGTCGTGAGGGCCTACGCGCCGGTCTACGGGCCCGACCTCATCCTGGTCGAGATGTTCGTCAACGACTACCAGGACGTGCTGGAGAGCGACTCCACGTTCCGTGCCTCGATCGGCTTCGGCCGGCCCTCGCCCGACAGCCGGGGCTCGGTCCTGCGCCTCGAGAACCTCGGGGCCCTGCTCCGGGTCGGGGTGAGGGAGCCGCTCCTCGAGTGGCTGCGCCACCGGCCGCGGCCCGCGGGCTACTTCCTTGGCGGCTTCCCGGCGCTCGAGCGCGGCCGTCCCGACCGCGACCACGCGCGGCAGCTGGTGGCGGGGCGCCTGGCCGCGATCCGGACGGTGGCGGACAGCCTCGGGGCCCGCGTGCTGATCGTGCTGGTCCCGGCTCCGGTCCAGGTCTCGGGCCCGCGGGAGCTGGCCTACCACCCGCGCGGCGTGGATCTGAGCGACACCACCCGATTCGACCCCGAAGGCCCGGGCCGCGCGACGCGCGCGATCGCCGATTCCCTGGGCCTCGCCTGCCTCGACCTGCGCCCGGCGCTCGCGCGGGCGCAGGGGGGGCGCCCCTACCAGCGCCACAACATGCACTGGACCTTGAGCGGGCACCGCGCGGTCGCGGCCTGGCTGGCGGACACGCTGGCCAGCGGAAGCATCCGCTGACGTGGAGATGTCCCCCGCGCTGTCCGCGGCGCTTCGTTACACGGGCTCGGCGGCGGCCGCGACCGCGGCCCAGCTCGCGTTGCTGCTGGGCCCGGGGCTCGTGCTCGCCGCGCTCCTGCACGCGCTCTCGGGCTTCGTGGCCCGGCGGACGACCCGCACCCTGGGTGGCGCCGCGTACCTGCTCTTCGGCTGGCTGGGGACCGCGGTGCACGAGACCGGCCATGCGCTCTTCTGCCTGCTGTTCGGCCACCGCATCACGGGCATCAAGCTGTTCGACTTCGCCCCGCGTGACGGCACCCGCGGCCACGTGAGCCACACCTTCGATCCCGCGAACCCGTGGCAGCAGGCCGGCAATTTCTTCATCGGCATCGGACCGATCCTCTTCGGGACCCTGGTGATCGTCGTGGCCGCGCGCGGGTTGCTGGGCGCGGAGGCGCTCGGGCGGATGACGGAGCCGCTGCCGGGTGGCGGACTCGTGCGCTCGGCCGGCGACGGGCTGGCACTGGCGGGCCACGTCGCCGCCGGCGCGGGCGCGGCGCTCGCCTCGCTTCTCCACCCGCACCGCCTGCTCGAGTGGAGGGCGTGGCTCTTCCTCTACCTGACCTTCGCGGTCGGCAGCTCGATCTCCCTGAGCGGGGCCGACCTCAAGGGAGCGCTTGCCGGTTTCGCCACGCTCGTGCTCCTCGCGCTGCTCGCGAACCTCGCGACGCTCTGGCTGGGCGACGTGCTCGGGGCCGGCGTGGCCTGGCTCGCACGCTGGCAGGTGGTCGGCTACGCGGCGATGCTGTTCGCGCTGCTCGTGAACGCGCTGGCCGCGCTGATCGCGCTCGCGATCCCGGGACCGGCCTCGCGCTAGTCCGGGGCGGCCGCGCTCGCGCACCCGTTCGACCGCGTTCGTGCGAATCGGGCACGCCGACGGGGGGGGCATGACAACCCCACGGGCCCGGGCGCCGTCGTATCACGCGTGAGCCGCATCCATCCCGCGTTCCCCGAGGGCCAAGTCATGTGCCGCGTCCCCACCTTGATGTTCCTCTGCCTCCTGACCGCGTTCGGGACGGCGTCCGCCCGGATCCAACCCAACTCCGGCGACTCCCTGCCGCCCATCCGGGCCGCGCGGCTCGCGTCGCCGGTCACGATCGACGGTGCGCTCACGGAGGCGGCCTGGCAGGGCGCGCCCTCCTCGACGCAGCTCGTGCAGGGCGACCCGGTCGAGGGCGTCGCTCCGAGCGAGAGCACCTGGGTGTGGCTGGCCTTCGACGAGAACGCGCTCTACGTCGGCGCGCGCATGTGGGACGCCCACCCGGATTCCATCATCGCCAACCTGGTGCGCCGGGACGGCTTCGTCGCCTCGGACCGGTTCCTGCTGCTGCTCGACCCGTACCACGACCACCGCAGCGGCTACTACTTCAGCGTCAACGCCGCCGGCGTGCTGCGTGACGGGACGCTCCTGAACGACGTGTGGAGCGACGAGTACTGGGACGGCGTCTGGGAGGGCCGGGCGCGGCGGGACGACAAGGGCTGGACCTGCGAGATGAGGATCCCGTTCTCGCAGATGCGCTACCGCGCCGGCGTGGAGCAGATCTGGGGCGTCAACCTGCGCCGCCGGCTCGAGCGCCACAGCGAGGAGCACTACTCCGTCTACATGCCGAAGGACGGGAGCGGCTACGTCTCGCGCTTCCCGCACCTCGTGGGCCTGCAGAACGGGCACCATTCGCGCTCGATCGAGCTCGTGCCCTACTCGACGGGCAAGGCCGAGTACCTGGCGCACGACGCCGGCGACCCCTTCCGCGACGGCGGGCGCTACACGCCGGCGATGGGCGTCGACCTGCGCACGGGCGTGGGCAACAACCTGACCCTCAACGCCACGGTGAACCCCGATTTCGGCCAGGTCGAGGTGGACCCGGCGGTCGTGAACCTGTCCGACGTCGAGTCCTACTTCGGCGAGAAGCGTCCGTTCTTCACCGAGAACTCCAACGTCTTCAACAACTTCGGCCAGGAGGGCAGCTCGAACTACTGGGGCTTCAACTGGTCGGGACCCAGGTTCTTCTACACCCGCCGGATCGGACGCAGCCCGCAGGGCGCGGTGCCCGGCGGGGCCGAGTTCAGCGACGTGCCGATGGCGACGCACATCCTCGGCGCGGCGAAGCTCACGGGGAAGCTCGCGCCGAGTCTCAGTTTCGGCATGCTGAACGCGCTGACCTCCCGCGAGGACGCGAAGTACGCGCTGGGCGGGCTCGAGTCGGAAGCCCCGGTGGAGCCGCTCACGTACTACGGCGTGACCCGGGGGCTCAAAGAGTTCAAGGGTGGCGCCAACGGCCTGGGGGCGATGGCCACGCTGGTTCAGCGGCGCTTCGACGGCGGCGGCCTCGAGGACGCACTCAACCGCCAGTCGCTGATGGCCGGCCTCGACGGCTGGCACTTCCTCGACAAGGAGCGGGTGTGGGTGGTCTCCGGCTGGGCGGGGCTGTCCCGCGTGGCGGGGACCCGGCAGCGGATGATCGATCTGCAGCGCGACTCGCGGCACTACCTGCAACGCCCGGACGTGGACTACCTCGGCGTGGACAGCAGCGCCACCTCGCTCACGGGCTGGGGCGGACGACTGACGCTCAACAAGCAGAAGGGGAACGTGCTCTCGAACTCGGCGATCGGCGTGCTGAGCCCGAAGTTCGACGTGAGCGATGTCGGGTATCTCTCCCGCACGGACGTCATCAACCTGCACTCGGGCCTGGGCTACAAGTGGACGAAGCCCAACCGCTGGCGCCGCTACGCGGACGTGATCGGCGCCGTCTTCCAGACCCGCGACTTCGGCGGGGTCCCCGTCTGGGAAGGCCTCTGGGGCACGGCCGAGGTCACCTTCGCGAACAGCTGGTACGCCAGCGTGAGCGGCGCGTGGAACCCGCCCATGGTGAACGACCGGTGGACGCGCGGCGGGCCGCGCATGCGCACCCTGAACCAGGGCGAGTCGAGCCTCACTCTCGTGACCGACAGCAAGAATCGGTTCTACTACGAGTTCGGTGCCTCCTACAGCGGGTCCACCGATGGCAATTCGCACGGCGTGTCGCTCAACCCGTGCGTGGTGTGGAAGCCGGCTTCGAACTTCTCCCTCTCCGTCGGGCCGGGCTACGACCACTACATCGAGGACGCCCAGTACGTGAAGCAGGTCCTGGCGCCGGGCGAAGTGCCCATCGACTTCGGCGAACGGCGCTACGTCTTCGCGCGGCTCGACCAGCAGACCGTCTCGGCGAACATCCGCCTCGACCTCTCGTTCACGCCGAACCTCTCGCTGCAGACCTATCTGCAGCCGCTCATCTCGGCCGGAAGTTACGACGACTTCAAGGAGCTGGCCCGGGCGAACTCGTATTCCTTCGTCCACTATGGCGCGGCCTACGACCCCGCGACGGGCGTGGTGACGCCCGCGGGTGGCACGCCGTTCGCGCTGATCGACCCCTCGTTCAACTACAAGTCGCTCCGCGGGAACGCGGTGCTGCGCTGGGAGTACCGGCCCGGTTCGGTGCTGTACTTCGTCTGGACGCAGGAGCGCACCGACAGCCAGGACTACGGAGAGCTGAACTTCGGTCCGTCCACGCGGCGGCTGTTCGACGCGCAGGCGAACGACATCTTCCTGGTGAAGGCGACGTACTACCTGAACCTGTAGTCGGACGTGCCCGCCGCGCGGAAGACCCGGCGCCGTCCATGCGGGCAACATCTTGCCCCCCCGGGTCGTAGGTGGGGGGGGGCTCGTGCCGCCGACCAGGGTTCCGGCCGGGACCCGCGGTGGCCCCGCGACTCCGCTCACGCCAGGAGGTGCGAACATGAAGTCGATGCAGGGGAAGATCCTCATCAACATGCTCCTCGCCGTGCTGGCCGCCGGTGCAGTCCTGGTTCCCGCGGCTTCGGCCCAGCCCGGAGTCGCCCGGCCCGGCCAGCTCCCGGCCATCGACGCCATGGTCCAGGCCGCCATCGTCGACAGCGTCACCGCCACGATCGACTCGGTCTACGTCATCGGTGAGGGCGCACAGAGGATCGTCGCCTTCCTGCGGCGGCAGCTGGCCGAGGGCGCCTACCGGAACCTGACCGACCCGGCCGAGTTCGCCACGCGGCTCGAGGCCGACGCCCAGGCGACCCACCACGATGGCCACTTCGCCATCCGGGCGATGCAGCCCCTGCCTCCCGGGCGCGCCGAGCGGGTCGCGGACCCCCGCGACGACGAGCGCGCGCAGCGTTCCCTGCGCGAGCGCAACTTCGGATTCCAAAAGGTCGAGCTGCTGTCCGGCAACATCGGCTACCTGAAGCTGAACCAGTTCGCCGACACGGACGTGGCGGCCGGGACCGCCATCGCGGCCATGAACTTCCTGGCCGACGCCGGGGCGCTGATCATCGACCTGCGCGAGAACGGTGGCGGCAACGCCTCGATGATCCGCCTGCTGGCCACGTACCTGTTCAAGGACCAGGTCCATCTGATCAACTGGTACGAGCGCGTCCACGACGAGACCGTCCAGTCCCGGACCCTGGACTACGTCCCCGGCCGCCGCCTGGCCGAGGTGCCGGTCTACGTGCTCACCAGCCGCAACACGTTCTCCGCCGCGGAGGAGTTCACCTTCGATCTGAAGAACCTGAAGCGGGCCACGATCGTGGGGGACACCACCGGCGGTGGCGGACACACGGTCAGCGCCCAGGCCTTCGACTTCAAGACCTTCCGCATCGGGCTCCGGGTGCCCTACGGGCGCGCCTACGACCCGAAGACCGGCAAGGGCTGGGAAGGGGTCGGGGTCATCCCGGACCTCGCCGTGCCGAGCGCGCAGGCCCTGCAGGCCGCCCACCGGGCCGCGCTGCAGGCCCGGGTCGCTGCGGAGAAGGACCCGGACGCCCGGCTCGCCCTCGAGTGGCCGCTGCTGGGCCTCGACAGCCGGCTCAACCCCACTCGACTCTCTCTGCGGCAGCTGAGGCAGTACGTCGGGGTGTTCGGTCCCCGGCGCATCACGCTCGACGGCGGCGACCTCTACTACCAGCGCGAGGACCGTCCCCGTCTCAAGCTGGAGCCCATGGGCGCGGATCTGTTCCGGGTGGGGGACCTGGAGTACTTCAGACTGCGGTTCGATCGTGACCCGGCCGGCCGGATCGTCAAGGTGGTCGGCCTCTACGACGACGGCCGTCAGGACGAGAACGGGCGTTCGAAGGGCTGACGCCGCGGCCCAGGCCGTGGGCTCGCCGGGGCGCGGCGTCGGGCTGGCCCCTCGCCGCGCTCGTGCCTCCGGGAACCGGGTTCGTCAGCGGGCCGCCGCGATGGCCGGACTCCTTGACACGACGGGCCGGTCGGTCGGCGAACCTGATGGTCGTGCGACGCCCGGCGACCGGGACCGTTCCTTCCGACCCCGAGGACCCTCCGACATGCGCCCTCTGCCGATGATCGTACTGCTCGCGCTCTTCTCGACCGCGGGTCCGTTCGCCGCGACGGGGGCTGCCGTGCCGGCCGCCGGCGATTCGCTCCCCCCGGTTCGGGCCGTGCGCCTCACGTCGCCGGTCACGATCGACGGCGCGCTCGAGGAGCCCGTCTGGCAGAGCGCGGAGCCCATCCGGTGGTTCACGCAGAGCAACCCGAACGAGGGTGCCGCGCCCAGCGAGAGCACGGCGATGTGGCTGGCCTACGACGACGGTGCGCTCTACGTGGCGGCCCGCATGTGGGACGCGCACCCGGACTCGATCATCGCGAGCCTCGTGCGGCGTGATCTGTGGGTCCCGTCCGACCGGCTCGTGGTGTATCTCGACCCGTACCACGACCACCGCAGCGGCTACTTCTTCTCCGTCAGCGCGGCCGGGGTGCTGTGGGACGGCACGATGTTCAACGACGGCATGCTCGACGACTCGTGGGACGGCGTATGGGAGGCCCGGGTGCGGCGCGAGGGCGGCGAGCGCGGCGCCGTCGCGGTGGGCGGGGGTCCGGGGGGCTGGACCTGCGAGATGAGGATCCCGCTCTCGCAGCTGCGCTTCCGGCCCGGCCGCGAGCAGGTCTGGGGCATCAACCTGCGCCGGCGCATCGAGCGGACGACCGAGCTCGACGAGTTGGTCTACACGCCCAGGAAGGGCAGCGGCTTCACCTCGCGCTTCCCGCACCTCGTCGGCATCGAGGACGGGCGGCGCTCGCGCTCGATCGAGGTCATGCCCTACACGACGGGCAAGGCGGAGTACCTCGCGCACGAGGCCGGCGATCCGTTCAACGACGGCTCGCGCTACACGCCCGGAATGGGCGGCGACTTGCGCATGAGCGTGGGCAACAACCTGACGCTGAACACCACGGCGAACCCCGACTTCGGGCAGGTCGAGGTGGACCCGGCGGTGGTGAACCTCTCGGACGTGGAATCGTACTTCCAGGAGAAGCGCCCGTTCTTCACCGAGAACTCGCGCATCTTCTCCTTCGGCAACGAGGGCGCGAACCGGTACTGGGGCTTCAACTGGCCGGAGCCGCGCTTCTTCTACAGCCGCCGCATCGGACGTACGCCCCAGGGGGGCGCGCCGGACGACGCCGAGTTCAGCGACCTGCCGGTCGCGACCCACATCCTCGGGGCAGCGAAGCTCACCGGGAAGCTCTCGCCGGGCCTCAACTTCGGCACGATGCACGCCGTGACCTCGCGCGAGGACGCGCGGTACGCGCTCGACGGGCTCCACTCGACGGCCGAGGTCGAGCCGCTCACGTACTACGGCGTGGCGCGCGGCCTGGGGGAGCTCAAGGGGGGCTACAACGGCCTCGGGCTCATGACGACGCTGGTGCAGCGCCGGTTCGAGGGGGGCGGGCTGAAGGACCTGCTGAACGAGCAATCGCTGATGACCGGGCTCGACGGCTGGCATTTTCTCGACCGGAAGAAGCTGTGGGTGCTGTCGGGCTGGGCGGGGATGTCTCGAGTGGCGGGGACGGAGCAGCGGATGATCTCGCTGCAGCGCAGCTCGCGACACTACCTGCAGCGGCCGGACGCAGAGCACCTCGGCGTGGACAGCAGCGCCACGTCGCTCACCGGCTTCGGCGCGCGCGTGTGGCTCAACAAGCAGCAAGGCAATCTCATCAGCAACTCGGCGATCGGGTTCATGGACCCGAAGTTCGACGTGAACGACATGGGATTCCAGTCGCGGGCGGACGTGATCACCGCGCACACGGGCCTGCAATATCACTCCACGAAGCCGAACCGCTGGAGCCGCGAGGCCTGGGTCGCCGGGGTGGTGTTCGAGAGCCGCGACTTCGACGGCAACCGGACGGGGGCGGGGCTCTGGCAGGGGAACACCGTCACCTTCGCGAACGACTACGGCCTCAGCACCGAGCTGATGTACGTCCCGCTGACCATGAACAACCGCCGGACCCGCGGCGGGCCGCTCATGGAAGAGCCGCCCGGCACGTACGCGTCGGTGACCTTCAACACCGCGGGCCGGAACAAGCTCGTCTACAGCCTGTACGCGGACCGCACGTACACCCCGGCCGCCGGCGGCACGGATTACTACAACGTCTTCCCGGCGGTGGAGTGGAAGCCGGTCTCGAACTTCTCCATCCAGGTCGGACCAAACCTCCAGCGCGCCATCGAGAACGCCCAGTACGTGAGACGGGTCTCGGCCCCCGGCGAGGTGCCGGCGGACTTCGGAGACCTGCGCTACGTCTTCGCCCGCATGGACCAGACGACGGTATCGGCGGACATCCGGTTGAACGTGTCCTTCTCCACGAACCTCACGCTGCAGACCTACATCCAGCCGCTGATCTCGGCCGGCCACTACACCGATTTCAAGGAGCTGGCCCGGGCCGGCTCGTACGAATTCATCCACTACGGCGCGAGCTACGATCCCGCGACCGGCATCGTGACGCCCGCCGGCGGCACGCCGTTCTCGATCTCCGACCCGGACTTCAACTTCAAGTCGCTCCGCGGGAACGCGGTGCTGCGCTGGGAATACCGGCCGGGCTCGGTGCTGTACCTGGTCTGGACGCAGCAGCGCACCGACAGCGAGGCCCTCGGCGAGCTGCAGTTCGGCCGTTCGGCGCGGCGGCTGGTGGACGCGCAGGCGGACGACATCTTCCTGGTGAAGGCGACGTACTACCTCAACCTGTAGCTGGCCCGACCGGAGGCGGTGTGCGGCGCGCGCGCGGCCCGAGGGCGCAGGGACGGCGTGGGCGGCGAGCCCGGCGCTCGGTCGGCGCCGGGCCTCGCCGTCGGATCGTCACGTTCGTTCGCGCGAATGCCGCGCTGGTCGGCACCGGGCGCACACTCGGCCGAGCGCCGCGGATGTGGGGGCCGGGATCGTGGATGCTCGTCCGCGCCGGCGCGTGCCGGTGGCCGCCCCGGCGAGAGTCCCGGGCGATCACGCGACCCCCCTTCACCCGCGAGAACCCAGGTCATGCGCATCCTCCCCGCAGTGTTGCTCCTCGCCCTGGCCGGGCCGGCGGCGGCGCAACCGCCGGAAGGCGTCGGCCCCGTGCAGGCCGTGCGCCTGACCGCGCCCGTCGTGATCGACGGGCGGCTCGACGAGGCCGTCTGGCAGAGCGCGCCGGCCGTGACGAGGTTCACACAGCGCGATCCGGTAGAGGGCGCCGTCCCGCGCGAGAGCACCTGGGTGTGGGTCGCGTACGACGACCGGGCGCTCTACGTCGCGGCGCGCCTGTGGGACTCGCGGCCGGACTCCATCGTCGCGCAACTCGTGCGGCGCGACGTGAACACGGCGTCCGACCGCTTCTTCCTCTACCTGGACACGTACCACGACGGGCGCAGCGGGTACTACTTCGGCGTCAACGCGGCGGGCGTCCTGCTCGATGGCACGCTGTTCAACGACATCCAGAGTGACGCCTCGTGGGACGGGGTGTGGGACGCGCGGGTGCGCCGCGAGGGGGCGCCGGGAGTGGCGGCGTCCGGCTGGACCTGCGAGATGCGCATCCCGATCTCCCAGATGCGCTCGCGCGTGGGCGCCGAGCAGGTCTGGGGCATCAACTTCAAGCGCTGCATCACGCGCCTCAACGAGGTGGACTACCTCGTTCCCCTGCCCAAGAAGGCCAGCGGCTTCGTGTCGCGCTTCCCCGACCTGGTCGGGTTCAAGCCCGGACGGCGGGGGCGCAACGTCGAGCTGCTGCCCTACGCGACGGGCAAGGCCGAGTATCTCGTGCACGACCCGGACGACCCGTTCAACGACGGCTCGCGCTATACGCCCGGCCTCGGCGCCGACCTGCGGGCCGGCGTCGGGAACAACCTGACGCTCAACGCCACGGTGAATCCGGACTTCGGGCAGGTCGAGGTGGACCCGGCGGTGGTGAACCTCTCCGACGTGGAGTCGTACTTCGAGGAGAAGCGCCCGTTCTTCACCGAGAACTCGCGCATCTTCGCCTTCGGCAACGAGGGCGCGGCTTCGTACTGGAGCCTGGGCTGGCCCGCTCCGCGCTTCTTCTACAGCCGGCGCATCGGGCGGGCGCCGCAGGGGGGCGTTCCCGTCGGAGCGGAGTTCAGCGACGTGCCGATGGCGACGCACATCCTCGGCGCGGCGAAGCTCACGGGCAAGCCCTCCGAGGGGTTCGGCCTCGGGATGCTCCAGGCGGTGACGTCCCGCGAAGACGCGCGGTACCAGGTGGACGGGCTCGAGTCGGAGGCGGTGGTCGAGCCGCTCACGTACTACGGCGTGGTGCGCGGACTGAAGGAGATGAAGGGCGGATACAACGGTCTCGGGGTGCTGACGACGCTGGTGCAGCGCCGTTTCGGAGACGACGGACTGGCGGACGCGATGAACCGCCAGTCGCTGATGGCCGGCCTGGACGGATGGCACTTCCTGGACCGCAAGAAGCTCTGGGTGCTGTCGGGCTGGGCCGGGATGTCACGGGTGGCGGGGACGGAGCAGCGGATGATCGACCTGCAGCGCAGTTCGCTGCACTACCTGCAGCGGCCGGACGCGGAGCATCTGGGCGTGGACAGCACGGCGACGTCGCTGGCCGGTTACGGAGCACGGCTGTGGCTCAACAAGCAGGAAGGTAACGTCCTGTTCAACTCGGCGATCGGGATGCTGTCCCCGAAGTTCGACGTGAACGACGTGGGTTACATGTCCCAGGCGGACGCCACGAACGGCCACATCGGGGCCGGGTACAAGTGGACGGAGCCGAACGCGTGGCGCAAGGACCTCACCATGCTCGGCGTCGTCGTGGCGACCGGCAACCGCGACGGCGACGTGACCTCGAGAGGGTTGTACCTGAGTCCCGCCATCACCCTCGCCAACGACTGGAGCCTCAGCCCAGAATACTTCCCGTTCCTGTCCTCGAAGAACGACCGGCGCACACGCGGCGGGCCGCTCATGCTCGAGCCGGCCAGCACGTGGTGGCAGCTCACCTTCGATTCCGACCCCAAGCGGACGACGACCTGGCACCTCGTCACGTCCGGGAGCAGCGCCCCGTCGGTGAACACGAGCTACTGGTCGCTCTACCCGTCGGTGGAGTGGAAGCCGGCCGCCAACTTCACGTTGAGCGTCGGCCCGGGACTGGACCGCACCCTCGAGGACGCGCAGTACGTGACGAAGGTCGCGGCGCCCGGGGAGGTCCCGGCGGACTTCGGGGACCGGCGCTACGTCTTCGCGCGCATGGACCAGACGACCGTCTCGGCCAACATCCGGCTCGACGTGTCGTTCACGCGGAACCTCACGCTCCAGACCTACATCCAGCCGCTGATCTCGGCGGGGCGCTTCTCGGACTTCAAGGAGCTCGCCCGCTCCGGTTCGTACGACTTCATCCACTACGGGCTCGACGACGGCTCGACCTACGATCCCGTGGCCGGGATCGTGGACCCGGGCGGAGGCGGCACGCCGTTCGCGCTGTCCGACCCCTCCTTCAACTTCAAGTCGCTGCGCGGGAACGCCGTGCTGCGCTGGGAGTACCGGCCCGGGTCGGTGCTGTACTTCGTCTGGACCCAGGAGCGGGCGGACTTCGAGCCCTTCGGGGACCTGCGCTTCGGTCCCTCGACGCGACGGCTGCTCGACGCGCAGGCCAACGACATCTTCCTGGTGAAGGCGACGTACCACCTGAACCTGTAGCCCGGCCGGCCCGCAGGCCAGCGGTGGGGGCCCGCGTGTTCCGGGTGCGAGACGGGGCGCAGGTGGCGAGCCCGGCGGGTCTGCGGCGCCGGGTTCCGTCGCCGGGGCACCCGCGTTCGTCGCTCCGGCGTCGTCGCTGGTCCGCCGCCCGCGCGGGAGCGGGCCCGCGACGAAACCCGGCGCCGGACGCATCCGTCACAGGGGTGTGAGACCACCGCAGGCCCGCACCCCGCTCTCCTGCCTGTCCGCGAGCCGAATCCGCCTTCACCGACCGAGGAGCCCCCGATGCGAAGCGCTCTGATCCCGACGTTCCTGTGGGTGCTGGCCGCCGGGGCCGCCCTCGCCGCCGGTCCCGCCCGAGCCGCCCAGGCCCCGCCCGACCCCGGTGACGCGCTTCCCCCCGTGCGCGCCGCGAGGCTGGCCTCGCCGGTCTCGGTGGACGGCGCGCTGACCGACGCCGCCTGGCAGGGCCCGCCCGCCATCACGCGGATGGTGCAGCTGCAGCCCTACGAGGGCGCGGTCGCGAACGACAGCACCTGGGTGTGGTTCGCCTTCGACGACCAGGCCCTGTACGTGGCGGCGCGCATGTGGGACGCGCACCCCGATTCGATCATCGCCCCGCTCTTCCGCCGCGACGACTTCCTCCCCTGCGACTTCGCGGGCGTGATCCTCGACCCGTTCCACGATCACCGCACGGGCTACGAGTTCGTCATCACCCCCTCCGGTGCGGTCATGGACGCCACCACGGCGAACGACGGCGAGGAGGACGCGTCCTGGGACGGCGTGTGGGAGGGACGCGCCCGGCGCGACCCGCAGGGGTGGACCTGCGAGATGCGGATCCCGTTCTCGCAGTTGCGCTTCACCCCGGGCGAGCGCCAGGTGTGGGGCGTGAACTTCGGCCGCAACGTGGCGCGCCGTGCCGAGAAGTCCTTCGCCGTGATCAAGCCGAAGGCGGAGAGCGACTTCTGGCCTCGTTTCCCGCACCTCGTGGGCATCGAGCACGTGAAGAGCGGACGGACCGTCGAGTTGTCGCCCTACGTGACGGGGAAGGCGGAGTACCTGGCCCGGCCCCTGGGCGATCCCTTCAACGACGGTTCGCGCTACACGCCGGCCGTGGGCGGTGACCTGCGCGCCAGCCTGGGCAGCAACCTGACGCTGAACGCCACGGTGAACCCCGATTTCGGCCAGGTCGAGGTGGACCCGGCGATCGTGAACCTCTCGGACGTCGAGTCCTTCTACCAGGAGAAGCGCCCGTTCTTCACCGAGAACTCGCGGGTCTTCTCCTTCGGCCAGGACGGTCCCAACGATTCCTGGGGCATGAACTGGCCGGAGCCGACGTTCTTCTACAGCCGCCGCATCGGGCGCGCGCCGCAGGGCGGCGTGCCGGGTGACGCGATGTTCGCGGACGTCCCGATGGCGTCTCACATCCTCGGTGCGGCGAAGCTGACCGGCCGGCCCGCCCCGGGCTGGAACTTCGGCACGCTGCAGGCGCTGACCTCGCGCGAGCGGGCGAAGGTCTGGGTGGACGGGCTCGAATCGAGGACCGAGGTCGAGCCCCTGACCTGGTACGGGATGGTGCGCGGACAGCGGGAGTTCAAGGAGGGCCGCAACGGACTCGGGTTCCTTTCCACGCTGGCACAGCGGCGCTTCGGCGACGGCGGGCTCCTCGCGGACGCGCTCAACCGCCAGTCCCTGATGACCGGCCTGGACGGCTGGCACTTCCTCGACCCGAAGAAGGTCTGGGTGCTGTCGGGCTGGAGCGCCATGTCGAGGGTGGCGGGGACCGAGGCGCGCATGAGCGAGCTGCAGCGCAGCTCGCGCCACTACTTCCAGCGGCCCGATGCCGACTACCTGGGCGTGAAGGACCGGACCTCGCTCACCGGCTTCGCCGGTCGCCTCGCGCTCAACAAGCAGGAGGGCAACGTCCGCTTCAATTCGGCCGTCGGGGTGCTGGACCCGAAGTTCGACGTGAGCGACATGGGCTATCAGTCCTACGCCGACCTGGTCAACGCCCATGTGATGACGGGCTACAAGTGGACGAAGGCCAACCGCTGGCAGAGCGAGAGCCGGCTCGCGGGCTACGTCGCCAGCAACTGGGACTTCGGCGGCGAGCGGGTCTGGTCCGAGGTCGGAGGGGCGGGCCACATCACGTTCATCAACAACCACAGGTTCGATGCCGAGGTGGACTGGTTTCCCGAGGCGACGGCGAACCGCCAGACCCGCGGCGGCCCGCGCATGCTGCGCCAAGCCGGCGGCGCGGCGAGCCTGCACTACGACACCGACGAGAACCGCCGCCTGTCCAGCTGCACCAACTTCGGGATCGAAGGCACGCCGGGCACGGATTCGTACGACTGGTTCGTGGCCCCGGCGCTGGCCTGGAAGCCCTCGCCGAGGGTCTACCTGAGTTTCGGTCCCTCGCTGGAGCGCAACGTCGCCGACGCGCAGTTCGTCACCTCGGTCGCGGCGCCCGGCGAGGTGCCGGCGGACTTCGGCGACCGGCGCTACGTCTTCGCCCGCCTGGACCAGACCACGGTCGCCGCCAGCATCCGGCTCAACGTGACGTTCACGCCGGACCTCTCGCTGCAGACCTACATCCAGCCGTTCATCTCGGCGGGACGCTTCTCGGACTTCAAGGAGCTGGCGCGCGCGGGCTCGTACGACTTCATCCACTACGGGCAGGTCCCGGGCACGTCGTACGTGGACGGCACGGTGACGCCGGCCGACGGAGGCACGCCGTTCGCGCTGGGAGATCCGTCGTTCAACTTCAAGTCCCTGCGCGGGAACGCGGTGCTGCGCTGGGAGTACCGGCCGGGTTCGGTGCTGTACCTGGTCTGGACGCAGGAGCGCACGGATGAGGAGGCGCTGGGAGACCTGCGGTTCGGCCCCTCCACGCGGCGCCTGCTCGACGCGCAGGCGAACGACATCTTCCTGGTGAAGGCGACCTACTACCTGAACCTGTAGCGGCCTCGACCTCCCGCGGCGGGCGTGGGTATACTCCGCGCCCGCCTCATCCACGGAGGTCCCATGCAGTGCCGAGAGCACGATCGCCTGGCCGCGGTCCGGCCCCGCGACCCGGCCGTGGCCGCCGCCCGGCGCACCCTGCTCGAGGGCGGGCGGCTCAGCCAGGAGGATGGCCTGCGTCTCTTCGCCGCGCCCGTGCTCGAGCTGGGACGCCTGGCCGACGCCTACGCGTGCGACCTGCACGGCGAGCGCGTCTACTTCACGGTCAACCGGCAGCTCAACCCGACCAACGTCTGCGTGCTCTCCTGCCGGTTCTGCGACTACGCGAAGAAGCCCGGCGCCCCCGGCGCCTACACCCTGACGAAGGAGCAGATCCTCGCGCATCTCGATCCCGGGATCACCGAGCTGCACATCACGGGTGGCCTGCACGACAGGTGGCGATTCGAGGACTACCTGGACGTCATCCGCTGGGTGAAGGAGGCGCGGCCCGACCTGCAGGTGAAGGCCTATACCGCGGTCGAGATCGACTTCTTCTGCCGCCTGACGAAGCAGCCGGTCGGGTGGGTGCTCGAGCGGCTGCGCGAGGTGGGGCTCGACGCCCTGCCCGGCGGCGGCGCCGAGGTGTTCAGCGAGCGCGTGCGCCGCGAGCTGTTCCGCCGGAAGATCGGCGGACAGCGCTGGCTCGAGATCCACGAGACCGCGCACCGGCTGGGCATCCCCTCGAACGCGACGCTGCTCTACGGCCACATCGAGACGCCGGCCGAGCGCGTGCAGCACCTGATCCTGCTGCGCGAGCTGGAGGACCGCGCGCCCGGCTTCCTCGCCTTCGTCCCGCTGGCCTTCCAGCCCGGCGTGACCGGCCTGGTGCGCCGGCAGGCCTCGGCCATCGAGGACCTCAAGACCATCGCGGTCTCGCGGCTGGTGTTCGACAACGTGCCGCACGTCAAGTCCTACTGGGTCATGCTGGGGCACGACACCGCGAGCGTGGCGCTCAATTTCGGCGCGAGCGACCTGGATGGCACCATCGGCGCGGAGAAGATCGCGCACGCCGCGCAGGCGCGCAGCCCGGTCGGCCTGGCCGAGGAATCCATGGTGCAGACCATCCGCGAGGCCGGGAAGCTCCCCGTGCAGCGTGACGCGCTCTACCGCGTGGTGCGCGTGTACGGGCCGGGCACCGGCGCGGGGGCCGTCGCCGGACGCGTCCACGAGCGTGGCGCGGCCGGTGGGGCGACGGCGTGACTCCCGGTCATCAGACCGGGTTCCTCGCGCTGATCGAGGAGGCGCGGCCGCGCGTGAAGGAGATCGGCATCGCCGAGTACGGGGAGCGCCTCATGCGACGCGAGCAGCACGTGCTGATCGACGTGCGCGAGGACCACGAGTGGGCGCGCGGACACCTGCCGGGGGCGATGCACCTGGGCAGGGGCATCATCGAGCGCGACATCGAGTCATGCTTCGCCAGCCGCAGCACGCCGATCGTCTGCTACTGCGGTGGCGGCTACCGCACCATCCTGGTCTGCGACAGCCTGCAGAAGATGGGCTACACGAACGTGGTCTCGCTCGCGGGCGGTTTCCGCGGCTGGCAGGCGGCGGGTCTCCCGGTCGAGACGGACGGGGCGTAGGCCGCCGGAGGCCCGGAGCCTCCCTATCGCAGCACCTCGTCCGGCACCGCCGGCAGTTGCGACATGCCCGTTGCGGGCAGTGCCTGCGGGTCGCGCAGGATCTTCAGTTGTCCCTGCGCGCGCATGAGCGTGGGCTGGAAGCCGGGGTTCTGCAGCCGGATCTCGGTGTAGACCTGCATCGCGTCCAGCGGCAGGCCGAGGTTCTCGTACGCCTGTCCCGACCAGCGCCGGACCTGCGCCCACTCGTCGTCGTCGCGCACGTTCGCGACCGCCGAGTCGAGCAACGCCAGCACGTGCAGTTGCATCCGGATCCGGTCGAGGCTCGTGCGCGCCGCCGAGCGCCCGGGGTTGTCCGCGCTGCCCACCCACATGAGGTTGTGCTGCGAGAGCGCCAGGCCGAGGAGGTATGTCGGGTTCGTGGGCTCGGTCGCCGCCACGCGCCGGAACCAGCGGACCGAGCGGGCCCAGTCCTGGGCCTGCTCCGCGGCGCGCACGCTGTCCATCAGCACGGCGATCGGCAGGGTCTCCTTCGCCGGGCCCGCCGGCGTGGACCTCCGGTGCGCGAGGTTCCACGCCGCGGCGGCGAGGAGGAGCAGCGCGAGCGCGACGAGCGCGATGCGCGCGGGTGAGGGTCCGCGCCTGCCGGGCCGCGTCGTGCGCCGCCCGGACGCCTCCGCTCCGCCCTGAACGCGTCGCCTTCCGCCGCCGCCCCGGTTCATCGCTTGGGGCCCTCGTCGAAACGGAAGGAGACCTCGCGCGCCCCGGCCGGAGCATCCACCCACGAGCTGCCCGTCACGTGCGCGCCCGCGCTCAGCGCGGCGATCGCGCGCGCCCCATCGGGCACCCGCACGCGCACCGGGACCGGGAGCGAATCGAGCCGCGCGCGCAGCACCCCGGCCGCGGGGCGCTCGAGCCGCACACTCGTGACGCCGAAGCGGGTGGGCGCCCGCTCGAGGCTCGTGCCGTCCCACCAGGCGAGCGGCGCGCCCAGCGCCACCTCGAGCGTGTCGCGCGTGTCGCAGACGATCATGTTCCGGATCAGGTCCACGAGCGTCGCGGCCGCGGTCGAGTGCGGTGGCAGGTTGGCGCCGAACCCGCCGGCGCGCTGGAACATCTCGGCCTGCCCGAGCGTGCTGCTGCTGTGCGCGAGCAACCCCGCGAGCCAGGCGCGCGCCTCGGCCGGCCGGCCCGCGAGCAACGACCACTGCGCGAGGTCGGCGCCGAGGTAGGTGTGGAGCGAATCGTCGTCGCCGTAGCAGACGAGCCCGGTCGGCTCGCCGTGGGCGCGCATGCGACGCGCGAGGGCCGCGAGTCGCGGGTCGTCGGCGGCGAGCACGAGCGTGGGGTAACCCACGTTCGCGTTGCCCCAGTCGCGGCCCGGGCCCGGCCACGAGGGCGGGATGTCGGGGTGGCGCGTGGCCGCGAGCGCGGCGACGAAAGTCCCGCGGTAGTCGGCCGCGGTGGCGAGTGCCTCGCGGGCCAGCGAATCGTCACCGGCGGCGCGCGCGAGCGCCGCCACGGCGCGGCAGCCGGCGATGGCCCAGGCGTCGTTCCCGACCAGTGGCGCGCGCACCAGCTCGGCGTCGCGCGGATCGCCGTAGGGGAGCAGGCCCGCCCAGGGTAGACGCAGGCTGATGGTGTTGCCGCGCTGCCGGCGGATCCAACGCAGGCCATCGCGGGCCGCCGTGAGGAACTCCCTCGCGACCGCGGGCGAAGGCGGCAGCGACGCCACCTGCTCGAAGGCCCACAGGGCCTGGCCGGTGCCGTCGAGTTGCCCGCGCTGGGAGAGGAACACGCCGGTGGGGAGCTGGAAGCGCCCGAGCGTGCGGGCGTCGTCGCGCGCGAGGTCCGTGAGCCCCGCGACGGCCAGGGCCCGCACGACGCGCGCGCCGTCGCGCAGCCACACGTCGCGGTACTGGAACGGATTCCCGATCGGGACCCAGTGGCCCGCGTCGCGCTCCTGGCAGACGACGAGGGTGACGAGGGCCGCCCGCCAGGCGAGGTCGGTGAGCGTGTCGGGGGTCTCGAGCGTCGTGGCCCGCGCCAGCCAGTCGCGCCAGAAGCGTCGCGACGCGGACACGATGCGCTCGTGCGAGGCCTGCTCGAGAGCCCGCCCACGCGGCGCGACGGGGTAGGCCGGCACGAGGAAGTCCCAGTGGCGCCGCTCGCCCGGAGCGAGGCGCGCGGCGCAGCGCGCGACCAGGGCCCCGGGCCCCGGGCCGGACGTGCGTGCCGGGCGCTGCACCGTGGGCGCGTCGGGTGGCAGCGCGACGGCGCGGTCCACGACGGCGACGACGCGGCCGTTGCGCAGCGCGGCGCGGCCGCTCCAGGCCTCGGTGAACGCGGTGTCTCCGGGCGCGTCCCAGGGCGCCGCGCCTGGTCCGGCGGGCCGCGCGCGCACCCGGACCTCGAAGCTCGCCTCGCCCGGCGCGGCGCCCAGCCACTCGGCCGTCGCCCGCACCGAGAGCAACAGGCTCGTGTCGCCGAGGGCGCGCTCGGGCGCGGCCGCCGCCTCGAACGTGACGCGCTGCCGCGCGTCGGTCAGGGTCCAGTGGGCGACCGGGACGCCGTCGCGCTCGAACCAGACGGGCGAGACGGTGCTCGAGTCGCCGGCCGGAAGCAGGCGCCACTCGAGGGCGCACTCCCCGGTGGAGACCACGCTGCCGTGCCCGGCCTGGAAGGCGCGCCGCGCGCCGGGCCAGCCGAGCGCCGCGAGCGAGTGCGTGTAGTGCTCGGGCAGGACCGCGATGCCGGCGCCGGGGACCGCGCGAGGGCCGGAGCAGCCGGACAGCGCGGCGGCGAGCGGGAGCGCCAGGGCGAGGGCGCGTGCGGATCGCGAACGGGGTGACCGGGGGCTCGAGGACATGATGGTCGTGTGACTCTAACGCAGCCGCGGCCGGCGTGCAGCCCCCGGGCCCGATGGGGCGCGCACCGGCGCGACCGGCCAAGCGTCGTTGCCGGGCCGCGCGCGGGCGCGTAGAGTGCATGCGCTCGTCCCGGACCCGCTCCGCGGGCGCTCCCGTCACCGCTCCCGTCCACGGAGGGACCTTGTCCGACCTCTTCGCTCCCGCGCCCTCCGCGAAGGCCACCGACCCGCAGCACGTGCTCGAAGGCGTCTTCGGCTTCCGCGAGTTCCGCCCGGGGCAGCGGCGGGTCATCGACGCGGTGCTCGCCGGACGCGACTGCATCGCGGTGATGCCGACCGGCGCGGGCAAGTCGCTCACCTTCCAGGTCCCGGCGCGGATCCTGCCCGGTCCGGTGCTGGTCATCTCGCCGCTCATCTCGCTGATGAAGGACCAGGTGGACGCGCTCACCCGGGTCGGCTTCCGCGCCACGGTCCTCAACTCGACGGTCGAGTTCGACGAGCGCAGGCGCCGGCTGGCGGCGCTGCGGCGCGGCGAGCTGGAGCTGGTCTACGTCGCGCCCGAGGGGCTCGAAGGGTCGCTGCGCGACCTGATCGCCGGCTGCCGCATCAGCCTCGTGGTGGTGGACGAGGCGCACTGCATCAGCCACTGGGGGCACGATTTCCGGCCCGCCTACCGGCAGCTCGCGGGGCTCAAGGAGCTGATGGGCGACGTGCCGGTGCTGGCGCTCACCGCGACGGCGACGCGGCGCGTGACGGACGACATCATCCAGCAGCTGGGGATGCGCCAGCCCGAGGGCTACAAGGGCTCGTTCTTCCGCCCGAACCTGATCATCACCGCGCAGCGGAAAGGCGACGGAGGGCAACCGCGCAGCGCGAGCGATGGCCTGCTGCAGGCGGGCGCGAAGCGCAACTCGCGGAGCGACATCCTCGGCATCGTGCGCCGCCACGCCGGCGAGAGCGGCATCATCTACTGCCTCTCGCGGCGCTCGGTGGACTCGCTCTCCGCCTGGCTCGGCGAGCGCGGCGTGCGCGCGCTGGCCTACCACGCCGGGCTGCCCGACGAGGTGCGCCACGGCAACCAGGATGCCTTCGCGCGCGACGAGTGCGACGTCATCGTCGCCACCGTCGCCTTCGGCATGGGCATCGACAAGAGCAACGTGCGCTTCGTCGTCCACCGCGACATGCCGAGGAGCGTGGAGGCCTGGTACCAGGAGATCGGCCGCGCCGGCCGCGACGGGCTCGCGAGCGACTGCGTGCTGCTCTACTCGTGGGCCGACGTGATGGGCTACGAGAGGTTCCTCGACGGGATCGAGGATCCGGTGCTGAGGACCGAGACGCGCGCCAAGACGGTGGAGATGTTCCGCCTCGCGGACCGCGGCGGCTGCCGCCACCAGGCGCTGGTGCGCTACTTCGACGAGGCCATCGAGCCCTGCGGCGGCTCGTGCGACGTGTGCCGCGGGTCCGGGATCGACGCGGTCGTGGCCCGGGCGCCCGGACGCGGTGCGGCGGCGCGCGGCGGCGACGACCTCTTCGAGCGGCCTTCCTCCGCGAGGTCGCGCAGCCGTGCCGCGGGGGAGATCGTGAACCCCGAGACGTTCGAGCGACTGCGCGCCCTGCGCAAGCGGCTCGCCGACACCGAGGGCGTGCCCGCCTACATCGTCTTCAGCGACGCCGTGCTGCGGGAGATGGCGAAGCACGAGCCCCGGACGCGCGCGGGGTTGCTCGGCATCTCCGGAGTGGGGCCGGTCAAGCTCGAGCGCTACGGTGAGGCGTTCCTCGAGGTGCTGCGGGAGGGGTGACGAGCGGGATGCCGCTGCCGCCGGCTGCCGTCGCTCCGGGCCGTGCCCGTGCGATTCCGGTTGAAACCCCGGCCCGCGAGCGGCAAGCTGGGACGGTCGGCCGGGCGCCCTCAGCCCGGTCGATTCATGTTCCGGGGCAGGGGCGCACGGCGAACCGCGTCGGAGGGATCATGGCCGTTACAGGCTCCGTCCTCGCCCTGCTCCTCGCGCTCACCGCCGCGCCCGGCGCCCGCGCCGCGCCGGCGCCCGGCGATACCGTCGGCACCGATTCGGTGGGTGCTGCCCACCGCGTCGTGCGAAGCTTCCCGCCCATCGAGGTGCGCGCTCCGCTGCGGGACCCCCGGTCGAGCCAGACGGTGCGCTCGATCTCCGGGACCCGTTGCAGAATTTGCCCGTGGACGGCCTGGTGGAGGCGGTCGGGTTGCAGCCGGGCGTGGTCACCCAGGCGGGCGAGCTGCACGTGCGCGGCGGACGCGGGGGCGAAACGACGGAGTACCTGGACGGCTTCTGCGTGAGCGAACCGGTGCGGCGGCGCTTGCTGGAGTTGCCGCTCCTCGCACTGCGCGAGGTGGAGCTGGTGACCGGCGCGCCGGAGGCGCAGTACGGCTGCGGTCTGGCGGGGGCGCTGCAACTGCACTCGGTGGACCCGGGGCCGCGGTGGTCGGCGGATGCGCGCTGGACGACCGACTTCAGCCTCTCGGACCACTACGACCGGGCGAACGCGCGGGTGAACGTGCCGCTCGGGGGGCTCGGGGTGGTGGCGGCGGGGGACGCGACGTTGGACGGGACGTGGTACCCGACGCTGCGCTCGCAGACGACCTTCGACCTGGCGGGGCTGTCGGTGGCGCGACGGACCGAAGACCTGCTGCAGGCCTGGTTGAAACTGGCGCCGGTGCGGTCGCCGCGCCGGTTCGCGGCGCAGGTCCTCACGAGTCGGCGCATCCACCAGCCGTACGATCCCGCCTGGACGACCGAACGATGGTCGGCCACGACCGGTCAGCCGCTCTACCGGGCCGCGGACCACCTGCCGATCACCGAGGACCGGCAGGTCGCGGCGCTGCTGTCGGCAGCGGCCGACGACCGCAACCGGCGCGCGAGCGCCACCCTCGGTTGGATGCGCACGCGCAGCGTGAGTTCGGTGAGCGGGGTGCGCGAGGATCTCTCGCGTCCGTACTACGTGGGCTACGGGAGCGACCCGTTCCAGGTCACGGCGGGGGACTACCCGCTCTACCGCGAGAGCGACAGCGACGCGCTCGCGCTACGCGGCGACGTCGAGCGGGGCGCCCCGAACGGCGCCTCGCGCGTCGTGGTGGGGGCGGGGCTGACGTACGAGGACGTGAGGCTGCGGGAGATGGACTGGACCGTGCCGACGGTCTTCGGCGACCCGATCCTCGATCGCCTGCGCTCCTACGATGCCCATGCTCCCGGCGGCTACGGTTACGCGCAGGGGCGTCTGACCTCGAGCGGGCTGGTCGTGAACGGCGGGCTGCGGTGCGAGTACTGGACGCCCGGGCCCGCGGGCCACTCGCAGACCCTGCCGTGGGACGGCCGTGGGGCGCTCCTGATCTCGCCGCGCATCGGGGTCGCCTGCCCGGTCTCGCCGATGGACGTGCTCTCGTTCTCCTATGCGCACATCTCGCAGGCCCCGGCGCGCGACTTCCTCTACGACCAGCGCCAGGCGATCAGCAACCGTCAGCCGCTCGGCAACCCGGCCCTGAGGCCCGAGACGGTGGTCTCGTACGAGAGCGCGTTCCAGCACGTGTTCGGGGTCGAGTGGGCGATGCAGGCCTCGGTGTTCTACCGCGAGTTGTACGACCAGATCGGCGCGCGCGACTACGCCGGGGACGGACTGCCGATGGAGCTGCGCTACGACAACGCCGGGAACGGGAACGTCATCGGCTTCGAGTGGAGCCTGGCGTGGTCGGAGGACCGGGCCCGCGCCGAGGCGCACTACACCTGGATGGACGCGCGGGGCTACGAGTCCCGGCCGGAGGGGGAGCCGTTCGGGGCGATCCGCTCGGTGCGTGCTCCGGTCACCGGGGACGCCCCGCTCTCCTGGGACCGGAGGCACTCGATCGTCGTGAGCGCGACCCTGCCGTGGCGCAGGTCCTGGGAGGTCTCGTGGTCCACGCAGGTGGGCTCGCCCCTGCCGTGGACGCCGCACGGGCTGACCGACACGATCCCCGACCCGTCCCTCATCAACAGCGCGCGGCTCACCTGGAGCGAATGCACGAACGCGAGCCTGCGCTGGAAGCCGCTGATGACGCGGTCGCTGGTCGTCGCCTGCGAGGTGCGCAACCTGTTCGACACGCGCGGCGAGAACGCGGCGACGCTCGACGGCTACCCCAACCCGCTGATCAACACGCGCTGGGACGAGTACGGCGCCCATCGCACCGCGACCGGCCGGGGCGGGGGGGGCTACTGGATGGACACCGGCGGCGGGACCGGCTACTGGGTCGCGGTGCGCGACCCCCGGCTCTACGAACCGCCGAGGTCGGTCCGCATGAGCATCAGCGGAAGCTGGTGAGCCGCACCGAAGGAGCCCCGATCGCCCGGGCCGCGGCCCTCACTCGCACCGGCCCCGCGTCGGCGCCGCGGCAGCTCCCGCGCCGGCTTCTCGACCTCGCCGGGCCGCGCGTTGTACAGTCCGGCTCCGCCATGGAAGACCTCCCGGAGTTGACCAGCGCGATCGTCGCCGCGCGCATCCCCTACGCGAACGTCGCGCCGTTCTATGCGTTGTGGCACGAGGCGCCCTTCGCGGTGCGCAACCTGGTGCCGCGCGACCTGGGTCGCGAGGCCGAGGCGGGGCGCGTGGACTTCGGCAGCATGGCCGCGGGCGACTACCTGCGGCTCAAGGACCACTTCGAGCTGATCCAGCCCCCGATGGGGGCGGCGGCGCGCGGCGAGGTGCAGTCGGTGCTGCTCTTCTCGCGCCGGCCGGCCGAGGCGCTCGCTGGCACGCTCGTCTCGGTCACGCCCGCGACCTCGACCTCCGTGCGGCTGCTGCACCTGCTGCTCGACGTGCGCCGCGGGCTGCGCAACGTGCGCTACATCCGCGGCCTCGAGCCCGCGCAGGCCGACGGGCTGCTCATGATCGGCGACGACGCGATGCGCATGCGCAACCAGCGGCCCGAGGGCTTCACCCACACGCTCGACCTCGGCACCGACTGGCTGGAGTGGACCGGGCTCTCGTTCGTGTATGCCGTCTGGGCGGTGCGCAAGGCGCTCGAGCCCGGCGTCAAGGCGGCGATCGGGCGCTTCCTCGAGACCTCGCTCGCGGCGGGGCTCGCCTCGCTGCCCGAAGTCGCGCGCCAGCAGACCGAGCCGGGCTGGCGGCCCGAGGAGGTCGAGGCCTACCTGCGGCGCTTCCACTACCGGCTCGGCCCCGAGGACCTGAACGGGCTCGAGCGGTTCGAGGCGCTGCTGCACGCCCACGGCCTGGTCGAGTTGGACTGAGGCAACCGTGACCGGGCCCCGTCCGTAGGCATCTGCGAGACACGCCGGAGACGATTCCCCGCGCCCACCCGCACCAGGAGCCTCACCATGCCGGCCATGCACGAAGTGGACTACGAGATCGTCGGTGACGACATGCAGTTCGTGAAGATCGAGCTGGACCCGGGCGAGGCCGTGCTCTCCGAGGCGGGCTCGATGATGTACCTCGAGGACGGCATCGAGATGCAGACCATCTTCGGTGACGGCTCGCAGCAGCAGCAGCAGGGCGGTTTCATGGGTGCGCTGCTCAGCGCTGGCAAGCGCGTCATCGTGGGCGAGTCGCTCTTCATGACCGTGTTCCTCAACCAGGGGCAGGGCAAGCGCAAGGCCGCCTTCGCCGCGCCCTACCCGGGGCGCATCCAGGCCATCAAGCTCTCGGACGTCGGGGGCGAGTTGATCGCGCAGAAGGACTCGTTCCTGTGCGCGGCCCGGGGCGTGTCGCTCGACATCGCCTTCACCAAGCGCTTCGGCGCCGGGCTCTTCGGCGGCGAGGGCTTCATCCTCGAACGGCTCAAGGGCGACGGCTGGTGCTTCGTGCACGCCGGCGGCGCGCACGAGGAGCGCACGCTCGCCGCGGGCGAGACGCTGCGCGTGGACACCGGCTGCATCGTGGCGATGCAGCCGAGCGTCGGATACGACATCCAGCTGGTGGGCGGCATCAAGACCGCGCTCTTCGGCGGCGAGGGCCTGTTCTTCGCGGTCCTGCGCGGCCCGGGCAAGGTCTGGCTGCAGTCGCTGCCCTTCAGCCGCCTGGCCAGCCGCATCTACGCCGCCGCGCCGCAGACCGGCCGGGGCGGCCGTGGGGAGGGCTCGATCCTGGGCGGGCTGGGGGATCTGTTGAGCGGCGACCGCGGGAACTGATGTCAGGGAGAGCCGGAGCCTGACACGAGGGGGGCGCCCGCGGGCGCCCCCCTCACGATCCCCGCCGGACGTCCGCTACAGCTTCGCGCTCTTCTCCATCACTCCGTAGAGCTTCTCCTCGAGGAAGGCGAAGGGCCGCATCAGCGCGTACGGATCGGGCGCCTCGAGCACGTCCTTGTCGATGGTGGCGCCGACCACGCGCAGCAGGATGATGATCTCCTCGCCGTAGACGATCTCGCGCTCGTAGGCGCACTCGAGGTGTGCGCGGCACTCGGCGATGCCGGGCGGTTTCACCAGCCGGCTGGCGACGGGGGTGAGGCCCGCGGACTCGAGGGTGCGCGGATGCGGGAGTTCCGACGTGGCCCAGGTCTCCGCCGCCAGCTCGGCTCCGGGGACGTTCACCACGCACTCGAGGCCGCGGCGCAGGTTCTTCGCGGTCCAGTGGGCGAGGTTGCAGCCCATCGCCAGCAGCAGCGGCCGGAAGATCATCAGCGAGAGGCAGCTCTTGGGCGCCACGTTCGAGGCGCCGTCCTCGTTGAGCGTGGTGACAAGGGTGACCTGGTTCATGAGCGGGGTGGGGTGCCAGACCATCCGCTCGAGCGAGAACGGGACCTTCTCCTTCGCCGCCGGGTCGTTCGGGTTCACCGTCATCGCTCCTCCGCGTCTCGTGCTCGGGGTCCGTGCGTCTCGACCGCGCGCAGTCTCGCCCCCGGCGGGCGCGGGCGCAAGCGGGCGCCCGTGCTCGCGCCAGTCCGGGCTAGGGTCTCTCGACGCGCGGCGCGCTGGGGTGGTGGAGCGCATCCGCCAGGTCGGGGCAGAAGCCGCCGAGCGCGGGGAAGCGCGCGCGCTCCCGCTCGTAGCGCTCGAGTGCCGCCAGCAGCCTCGGCAGATAGGTGAAGCCGAGGCGCAGTTGCAGGGCGAGCGCCTTCTCCGCGGCGCGGTCGCCTTCCAGGAGCGCAACGAGCCGCACGCCCACCGCGCGCACCAGGTGCTCGTCGGCGCAGACCTCCCACCGCGCGTAGCCCTGCGGGAGCATCCGCGCGCGCAGCGGCTCGAAGAGGGCCGAGTCGGCGGCGATCCGCAGGCGGCAGGCCTCGGGCAGGTTGCCGACGAAGACGTGGGAGAACTCGTGCCACAGCAGGGCCTCGAGCGCGTCCGGGCCCCAGAAGCGCGGCCGCCCGTGGCTCGTCCGCGAGGGGCCGAGGATGGCGTAGCAATCCACGATCCCCGGCGGGCGCTCGACCTCTGCCGCGTAGCCGCCGGCGTGCAGGAGCGGAGCGAGGATCAGGTGGTAGCCGTGCTCGCGCACCCCGAAGTAGTCCTCGAGCGACCCCACGACCCTCGTGCGCGGCAGCACCCGCCGCGTCTCCTCGACGAGCCTGCGGAACAGGCCTGCGTGCGCGGCGTGGAATTCCATGAAGCGGCTCTCGGTGGCGAAGTCACGTAGCGAGTCGAGGAAGGCAAAAAGCTGCCTGCGCCCGCCGGCGCGGGTCTCGAGGTACACCGAGAAGGGCGCGCGCAGTTCGAGCGCGGGGGGCTCCGCGAGGCGCAGCATCACGGCCGGCGGGGCGTCGTGCGTGAAGCCCTCGCGCGCCATCCGCGCGAAGAGCGTGACCGCGGGATGCGCCCGCCACGGGGCGAAGCGCTCAAGCGCCTCCCGCCGGTACGAGAGTCCGGCGCCCCCGAGTTGTTCGTAGCCGGCCAGGCACTGCACGACGGCGAGCAGTTCGATGCGCGGGTCCACCGAGACCTCGATGCGCGCCGAGGCGTCGCGCGGATCCACGGGGGCCCCGGCACGCGCCGGGGCGGCCGCAGCCGGGACGAGCCAGGCCGCGATCAGGCAGGTGAGCGAGAGGAGTCGGACCATGGCCGTGCCTCCGGGGTCGGGGATGAGCATAGCGCAGAAACGCGAAGGCCCGCCGGATGGCGGGCCCTCGTCGTCGGAGGCCGCGAGAGTGCCGGGACTACCTGCCGAGCACCACGAGGCGGGTGATGGCGGTCCGGTCCAGGCCCTCGAGCCGCGCGAAGTAGATCCCGGCAGGCACCGGCGAGCCGCCCGCGCCCGCGAGCGACCACTCGGTGGTGGTCGTGCCCGGCAGCGCGCGGCCCGAGAACGGCACCGCCACGCAACGGCCGCCGAGGTCGAAGATCTCGAGCCTCACATCGGCCTCGCGGCTCAGCGTGAAGCTGAGGCGCGTCGAGCGGAACAGCGGGTTGGGTGCCGCGGCGAGCGCGACCTCGTCCGCGAACAAGCCAGCGCCCGCCTCCGGCACGACGGGCGTCGGTGCGAACTCCGTGACCACCTGCGTGGCGGACGCGCCCTGGCCGTAGTCGTACGTGAAGGCCATGTAGTCGCCGCGGCAGGAGTACGCCTTGTTGTTCAACGCGCCCAGCACGCGCGCGCGCACCTCGCCCGTGTTCGAGACGTAGGCTGCCGGCATCGTGGTGGTCCAGGTCGTGGTCACGTCCGTGGTGCCGACCGTGGCCGAGTTGACCTGCGTCCACGCGCTGGTGAAGAAGTCGTACAGGTAGAGCGTCTGCGTGCGGCTGACCGAGTAGGACCCGTCGTAGGTGAGGGTGAGCTTGACGGGCGGGTGCGCGAGCGTGGCGGAGCCGTACCAGTCGGTCGTGTACCTGCCCCCCGACCGGGCCGCGTTGATGGTGATGTAGCTGGCGTCGTTCGCGGCGAGCGAGGCCGCCGAGCCGCCGGCGATCGTGCCGTACAACGTCGTCACGCTCGAGGGCGCGACGGTCTCGGTGACGATGACCGGCGCGACCCCGCTATCGTTGTAGTAGGTGTCCGTGAAACCGGTGCCCGAGACCGTGTAGGCGGCGCCCGCGCCAGGATCGGCCTGCACGACGATGGTGCCACCCACCTTGTCCCAGCCGTCAAGGGGCGCCACGCCTTCTCCGGTCTCGGTCCAGTAGGTCTTCACGTTGTGGTTGTGGAGCCGCTCGAGCGCCTCTGCGGTGGGGTGCCCGTAGGAGTTCCCGTCGCCGACGGAGATGACACCGACCTCTGCGGTCACCGCGCTCAGCCAGCTGTCGATCGACGAGGTGGCCGAGCCGTGGTGGTGGACCTTGTAGACCTCGACGTCCCCGACCTCGGGGCCGACCGTGGTCTCGACGTCGGAGTCCCAGTCGTCGCCGGAGAGATCGCCGCCCAGGACCTCGTCGAAGGCGCCATAGGTGACCTTGTAGACCGTGCTCAGCGCATTCTCGTCCGTGCCGAAATAGACGCCCGCGCCGTTCAGGTCCACGCACCTGACCAGGACGGGGTCCGCCGCCCCCGCGTCGAGTGTGATGACCTGATCCTTCGCGATGGTCGTGCGCAGCGCGCCCAGGGTGTTGACGTAGGTCGTATACGTGGCGGTCGTGTAGGAGCCGCCCCGGTCGTAGCCCGCGGTGGTCACGGTGATGCCGATGGCCGCGAGGTCGTCGATGCAGCCGATGTGGTCCGAGTGGTAGTGCGTGGTGAAGTGGTACTTCAGGTTCGTGATGCCGAGACCCTGCAGGTAGGACTTGATGCCGCTGCAATCGGTGTAGGTGCCGTCGTCGAACAGCGCGGTCTCGCCCAGCGGCGAGATCAGCAGGATGCCGTCGCCCTGGCCGACGTCGATGTGATGGATCTGGAGCTTGCCATTGCCGGCAGCCAGCGCAAGGGCGGGGACGAGGAGGAGGACGAGGGCGGCGGGGACGAAGAGCCGCAGGGAACGGAGGGCACGGCCTGGCCAGCGGACATGGAACCGTCGCATCGGGGGCACCTCTTCTGAGGTTCGTGACGGGGCGTGCGCATGTCCGCGCACGCGGTTCCTGAGCCTGCGCGGAATATAGTCGGCTCCCCGGCGCGATGCCAGAGAAAGATGGAGGCGCGGCTGCCCGGCGGCCTCGTCGGGGCCGCCGCCGGACGGGGCCGCGACCCGCCGGCGTCCCCCTGCGTTCGAAGGACCGGATCCCCGCCCGGGACACAGTCTCCTAGGCCCCGAGTAGCGCATGGCGACGACTGCGGCCATGGGTGCTACGCTCGGGTTGGCGCTGCGGCGCGGTTCGAATGCCCACGATGGATGGAGCGAGGAGGGCGAGGGGGTGCAGCCTAGATGACTCCAGCCGGGCCGAGGCGCGTCCTGGCCGTCCGCGTGGGCCGCGGGGGTGATCTGGTCATGATCACGCCCGCGCTGCGCATGTTGCTCGATGGCCTCCCCGGCGCGGAGCTGGACCTGCTGACGAGCGCCGACGGGCGGCGCATCCTGCGGGGCTTCGATCCGCGCCTGGCGTGTTTTCACCTCTACCACCGGCGCTTTCCCGGCTCGCTCTTCCTGCGTCCCCGCCTGCGCCGGGCGCTGCGGCGGGAGGGCTACGAGCGGATCTATCTGTTCGAGTCGCATCCGCACTACCGCTCGCTCGTCGAAGGCGCCGCACCCGAGATCCACTCGCTCGGGATCGCCTCGCCGGGGAGGCACTACGCCGACCGCTGTCTGGACGTCGTCGAGCCCACGCTCCCGGGCTCGCCGCCACGCGGATGGATCTCGCTTCCGCTGACCGAAGCCGCCCGCGCCGCGGCCGCGCGCTACCTTGCGGTCCACGGACTCGCGGACGGCGACCGGCTGGTCGGCCTTCACCTGACGTTCAGCGAGTCCGCGCGCGGCCTGTTCGCGGGGCGGCGCGGTCTCAAGAACCGCCGGTGGTCACCCTCCGCCGGCGCCGATCTGGCGCGGAGGCTCGCCGAGCACGGGCGTTCGCAGGGGCGCCCGATCCGCCCGGTGGTGGACATCCTGCCGCACGAGCGCGGCCTGCTCGCCGGATTCCTCGAGCGTGCGGGTGATGCCGTCACGGTGCTCTCGGGCCCGCCCGATTTCGAGCGCTACAAGGCGGTGCTCTCGCGGCTCGCGCTGCTGGTCACGCCCAATACTGGGCCGATGCACGTCGCGGCGGCCGTCGGCACGCCGGTCGTGGCGTTGTTCTCGGGCTGGTCGCCTGCGGAATGCGGACCGTTCGTGCCGCCCGAGCGCACGCGCATCCTGCGCGCCGAGGACACGGCCGAGCCCGGGCGCGGACTGGCCGCGATCTCCGCCGCCGCGGTCTTCGAGGCCTGCCGGACCTTCCTGCCCTGAGGGGTGACGGAGCGGCAGCCGTCCCCGGGAACGGGCCCGCGGGGCGCTCGACGCTCCCCGCAGCCCCGTGTAGACTCCGTGCGCTTCCGGCTGCTCGGAGCCATGAATCCCCGAGAACCGAGGGTCCCCGACGTGTGGTCCATCATCGAAGACAAGGTCCGGCGCGCCGAGCGGCTGACGAGCGCCGAGGGTGTCTACCTGCTCACCGAGGCGCCGCTGCTCGAGTTGGGCGCGCTCGCTCACGAGGTGCGCTCGCGCAGGAACGACCCGCGCCTCGTCACCTACGTCCTCGACACGAACCCCAACTACACGAACGTCTGCACGGTGGATTGCCACTTCTGCGCCTTCCACCGCAGACCCGGCGCGAACGCGCCGGACGCCTACGCTCACGATGTCGAAGGCGTGATGCGGATGATGGAGGCGGCCGACAGGATCGGCGCCACGACGGTGCTGCTGCAGGGCGGGCTCAACCCGGCGATCCCCTGGGAGTTCTATCCGACCATCGTGCGCGAGTCGCTGCGGCGCTGGCCGCACATCACGCCGCACTTCTTCTCGGCGCCCGAGATCCACCAGATGGCCGCGGTCTCGGGTCTCACGGTGCGCGGCGTGCTCGAAGCGCTCCACGCGGCGGGGCAGCGGACGCTTCCGGGCGGTGGCGCCGAGATCCTGGCGGAGCGCGTGCGGCAGCGTGTCTCGGTCAGGAAGGGCGGGCCCGAGACCTGGCTCGACGTGCACCGCGAGGCGCACCGGGTGGGCATGCGCTCCACCGCCACGATGATGTACGGGCACGTCGAGACCGACGCCGAGGTGGTCGAACACTTCGACCACCTCCGCGGCCTGCAGGACGAGACGAAGGGCTTCACGGCCTTCGTGCCCTGGTCCTACAAGCGTGGCAACACCCCGATGGAGGCGAGGGTCCCGAGGGTGGCGGGCGCTTCGCGCTACCTGCGGATCCTCGCGTCCGCGCGGCTCTACCTCGACAACTTCGACCACATCCAGGCGTCGTGGTTCGGCGAGGGCAAGAAGACCGGGCAGATCGCGCTGCATTTCGGCGCCGACGACTTCGGCGGCACGCTTTTCGAGGAGTACGTCCATCTCGCCACCGGACACCTCAACAGGGTGACGCAGCCCGAGATCGAGACGCTCATCCGCGAGGCCGGCTTCACGCCGGCGCGGCGCACCACGCTCTACGAGATCCTGAGCGTGAGCGAGGGCCCGGCGGCGCTCGAGCTCCCGGGCGAAGACGTGCCGCTCTTCGTCGAGAACCTGCGCGAGCTGCCGGCCGAGTATCCCGCCGAGCTGGAAGGCGAGGAGCGCGCGGGCGGGGGCTGACCCTCTCCGAGCGCACGCTTCGAGCCCCCGCTGGCACACCGCTTCCCCTCATCGTAGTCTCTCCGTCCTCACATGGAGGACTGTCTTGAGCGCCACCATCCACGCCCCCGAGCTGGACAAGGGCCTCGCCTGGCTCAACACGGACCGGCCGCTGCGCTTCGCGCACGAGCTCAAGGGCCAGGTCGTGCTGCTCGACTTCTGGACGTACTGCTGCATCAACTGCATGCACATCCTGCCCGACCTCGAACATCTCGAGGAGCGCTTCGCGGGCCGACCGTTCGTCGTGATCGGCGTGCACTCGGCCAAGTTCGACAACGAGGCCGACCGCGGGAGCATCCGCGCGGCGGTGCAGCGCCATGGCATCCGGCACCCGGTGGTGGTGGACGACGACATGCGGTTGTGGCGCAGCTACGGGGCGCGTTCCTGGCCGACGCGCGTGCTGGTGGATCCGGCAGGCGCCATCGTGACGACGATCGCGGGCGAGGGACACCGGGCGGAGCTCGAACGGGCGATCGAGTCGCTGCTCGAGCGGCACGCGCAGCAGGGCACGCTCGCCGCGCCGCTCAGGCTCACTCCCGGTGCGGCGGTGCGCTCGCCCTCCGGCCTGTCGTTCCCGGGCAAGGTGCTGGCCGACCGGGGCGCGGGCGGGGCGGGCCGGCGGATCTTCATCGCCGACACGGCGCACCACCGCATCGTGGTGGCATCGTGGCCCGACGCCACGCAGCAGGCCACGCTCCTGCGCGTGATCGGCACCGGCTCGCCGGGACGCGACGACGGCCCGGCGGAGACCGCCACGTTCCGCGCGCCGCAGGGCCTGGCGCTGGCGCGCGGGAAGCTCTTCGTCGCCGACACCGAGAACCACCTGATCCGCGCGGTGGACCTCGCGACCTGGGAGGTCACGACCTGGGCGGGCACGGGCGAGATGACCGATGACCGGTCCGGCGGCGGACGCGGCACGCGCCAGGGCATCAACTCGCCGTGGGACCTTGCGGTTCACGGCAGCCGCCTGCTGGTGGCGATGGCGGGCACGCACCAGGTCTGGCGCTTCGAGCTGGGCAACGCGCTCGGACGCGCCTACGCGGGCACGGGGCGCGAAGACCTCGAGGACGGCCCGGCCGAGCGCGCCGCGCTCGCGCAGCCCTCGGGGCTCGCGGTCGCCGGCGACACGCTCTGGATCGCGGACAGCGAGGTGAGCGCCGTGCGCGGGCTCGACCTCGTGGACGAAAGGGTCTTCACCGTGATCGGGGAGGGGCTCTTCGATTTCGGCGACGTGGACGGCGCCTGGCCCGGCGCCCGGCTGCAGCATCCGCTCGGGGTGGCGACCTGGGGCGGCAAGCTACTGGTCGCCGACTCGTACAACCACAGGATCAAGGTCGTGGAGCCGGGCTCGCGCACGGTCGCGACGCGGCTCGGCGACGGGAAGCCCGGCGCGGACGACGGGCAGGGGGGCCCGCGCTTCTTCGAGCCGGGTGGCCTTGCGGTCGCGGGCGACGAGTTGTTCGTCGCCGACACGAACAACCACCGCGTCGTGTGGGCCGACCTCGCGAGCGGGGCCTGGCGCGAGATCGCCATCGAGGGGCTCGATCCGCCGGCCCGCAAGGGTCTGGAGCCTGCGGCGGGCGAGGAGGCGCCGCTCGCGACGTTGCGCCGCGACGGCGGCGTGACCCTCGCCGTGGATGGCGGCCTGCCCGCGGACGCTCATCCCAACCCCGAAGCGCCGCTCACGCTGCGGGTGCGCGTGTCCGCGCGCACGCTCTTCCAGGCCACGCGCAGGGTGGTGGAGTTCCCGGTGGAATTCGCGCTGCCGCCCGCGGCGGTGGAGCCGGGCGCCTGGCACGTGGACCTCTCGTTCGCCTACTGCACCGAAGGCGACCGGGCGATGTGCGTGCCCGCGCAGCGGGCCTGGCGCGTGGCGGTCACCGTCGCGGACGATGGCGAAGGGCGCCTCGAGCTCAAGGCCGCCCGCGGGGGGGGCCTCGCCGGCCGTGACGTCCGGCAAGGCCCCCCGGCGAGCGGCGCATGACGGCTCCGCGCTGGATCTCGGCCGCGATCGTCCTCGGCGTCCTCGCCACGATCGCCTGCTGGCTGGTGTGGTCGCCGCTCGGGGCGAACGACCTGGTCGGCGGCGACGAGGGCTACTACGGGACGATGGCGCGGAACATCGTCGCCTCACCGCGCCAGCTCGTCAGCCCCTCGCTCAGTCCGCTCGGGCCGCCGGGCGACAAGCCGCCGCTCTACCCCGCGCTGCTCGCGCTCTCGGTGCGGGCGTTCGGGCCCACCGAGAGCGCGCTGCGCTGGCTCTCGATCCTCGCGGCGGCGTGCATCGCGCTCTGCGTGGCGGGGCTGGTCCGTCGTGCCACGGGTCCGTGGGCGGCCGCCGCGGCCGCGGCGTTCCTCGTCTGCCTGCCCTATTTCGCCAGCGGCTCGCGCGTGGTCGCGGCGGAGCTCCCGCTGACCGCGCTGGGGAGCGCGGGGCTGCTCTGCGCGAGCGGCGGCGTGTCCTCGAAGTGGCGCGGCTTCGTCGCCGGCGCCCTGCTGGGTGCGGCGTTCCTGTGCAAGCTGTGGCTGGTCGCCCTCATCGGCCTGCCGGTGCTGAGCCTCTTCTGGCCCCTGCGGCGTGAGCGCGCGGCGGCCCTCGCCGTGCTGATCGTGACGGCGGCCGCCGTCGCCTCGCTGCAGTTGGTCGCGGTGACGCTCTTCGATCCGCAGTCGCTCGGGCACTGGTGGGCGATCTACCTGAACCGCTCGCTGGCCGAGCGCGCAGGCGGCGCCGGCTACGCGGCCTACTGGCTCAAGCCGCCGGCGTACTACGCGGCGCTGCTGGCGCATGCGTTCATCCTGCTGCTGCCGCTCATCGCCGTGGGGGTCGGGGCGGCGCTGCACCGCTTCCGCGAGCCCGTGCCCCGGGCGCTCCTGCTGTGGGCCGCCGGCACCATCGTGCTCTCGCTCTTCGCGGTGAAGTCCTACAACTACGCCTACGTCGTGGTTCCCGCGTGGGCGGGATTGGCGGCGCTCGGCGCCCACACGCTCGCGGGGTGGTCGCCGAGGTGGTCGGCCGGCGTGGCGATCGCGCTCGCCGTGGCGGCCAGCGCGCTGGGTCTCGCGCGCGTGGCGCAGCGGCTCCCGTTCCGCTACCACGTGCCGGGTTACCGCGCCATGGCGGAGACGGTGGCGCCCCTGCTCGCGGACGTGCCGCCCGCCCGTGCCTGCTTCGTCGGGGCCGAGGCGCCGGCACTCTCCTTCTATCTCTTCCGCACCGGCTCCTACTGGGGGACCCCGTACACGCCGTGGACGGACGCGCGGCGCCGCGAGGTGCAGGCCGACACCGCGCTCAAGGTCTTCGTCGTGGATCCGCAACAGGAGCTCTACGGTGGCTGGCCGGACTCGATGACGGTCGCGTGGCTCGAGTCCTCGGCCACCGAGGTCACCGCGGCGATCGCCGAACGCGCGGGCCGCCCACTGACGCTGAGAGTGTTCGTGCGTGGCGCGGCGGACCCACGGTCCGACTGCTCGCCCGGAGGAAACGCGGGCGCTAGCGCGCCACCGCCAGCCGCGCCAGGGGCGGCTTCAGCTCGAGCCAGATCACGCTGAACCCGTCCGACGTGCGCCACACGCGCGCGCGCCGGACGTTCCACTCGGGCCGGTCCGGGGCCTCGGCCGGGGCGGCCACGGCCTCGCGCCACTCGGGCCAGGCGCTCGCGGGGTCGCGGAAGACGAGCAGCACGTGGCGGAACTCGAGCCGCCGCCGGCATCCCTCGAGGTCCGCGGGCGAGAGCGCCAGGTGCAGCACCGGCCGGCGCGCGTGCCAGGCCAGCATGGGACCGAGGTTGCTCATCACCACCTCGCCCGCCGGGATCTCGCGGTTCATCAGCACCGTGACCTGGAGCAGGCTGAGCACGCTCGGCACGCCACGCTCGGCCGAGGCGACGCGCGCCTCGGCGTTGCCGCGCGCGGTCTGGAACGCACCCCAGCCGAGCGCCAGCAGGCCGGCCGAGGTGTAGAGCACCCGCCGCAGCCGTGGACGCGGCGCGAGGTCCGCAGCCTGCGCGATGACGGCCCACAGCGCCAGGAGGCCGGCCGCTTCGAGCAGGACGCGCGCGGGGAAGACGAACCGGAGCCACGGGATGCTCACCGCCGCCGTGAGCACGCCGAGCGCGAGGGCGGCGAGCACGGAGAGCGCCGCCACCGCCGGCGGACGGAGATCGGGCGCGTGGAGGGACTCCGGGGGGCTCGAGCCCTCCGGAGCCGACCACGGTCGCGCGCTCACGAGCCAGAGCGCGATCGCGCCCAGCCACAGGGCCCGCGGTCCGGTGAAGACGTCGAGCAGCAGCCGCGGAAGGTTCGCCGCGATCTTGGTCGCGAGGAGCCGTGCGGCCTCGAGGCCCGCCGGCAGCACCGGCATCTCCGGCAGGTGGTAGAGCGAGAACCAGGTGCGGCCCTGCACGCCGTCCCACACCACGAACCGCGTCAGATCCCAGGCAGGCGAGCCGAACTCGCGCCACTTGTAGAGCCACCACGGGGTGAGAGGCGCGGCGTAGCCGAGCAGCACGAGCCCGAGTGCGCGCAGGCGGCGTCCGCGCGGAGCGAGCAGCATCGTGCCCAGTGCCAGCACGGGTGCCAGCCACAGCATGTTCGCGCGCAGCGCGCCGGTCACGGCCAGGAGGAACCCGAAGAGCAGCGGCCGGCGGGGCGCCTGGCCGAGCGCCAGGGCCGCCAGCGCGAGCAGGAGGCCGAGCGTGAAGGGCAGTTCGGTGAAGCCCCCGGCCGCGAAGTGCTGGGCCTCGGGGTCGAGGTAGAACGCGAGCCCCACCGTGAACGCGGCCGCGAGACGCCGTCCCTCGGGCAGTCGCGGCGCGTACCGGTACAGCAGGCGCGAGACGACCACCGCCAGCAGGAGCCCGATCAGGATGTAGCAGCAGAAGGGCAGGACGAGCGCGAGCCATTCGCGCTGGTCGGGCCGCGAGAGGTAGAAGAAGGTCGTGCCGCCCAGCCCGATCGCCGTCGGGGTCACGTGAAAGAGCGCGGCCTCGGCCAGCACGAGCCCGGGCTGGACGACGGCCAGCGGCCACGGGGGCGTGGCGTGGCGGGTAAGCTCGAGCGGCAGGGCGAAGGTGGTGGCGAGCCGGCCGTGCACGGCGAGCTCGCGCGCGGCGAGGGCGTACTGCGCCGAGTCGTAGTTGAGCACCGGCGAGCGCCCGCCCAGGCCCCAGGCGTCGGCGTGCAGCATCCAGAGCAGGCACCCAGCCAGCGGCAGGGCAAAGGCCAGGAATAAGGCGGCGAGTGACGTCCGTGTCCCGCTCACGGCGCGCAGGATAGCCGCTGCGCTCGGGCCCGACAACCGCCGGCCGGGGCGCCGTTGGTCCGGTGGGGCATGCGGGAGTACGTTCCCGTCCGGTTCCGCACACCGGAGGGTTCCTCGCGATGGCCGTTTCGCTCGACAAGTTCGTCCACCAGTACCTGCCTGCCCCGCATGGCGGGGACGCCCTGACCTTCTTGCTGCTCCACGGGACGGGGGGCGACGAGCACGACCTGCTCCACCTGGGCCCCGCGCTGGACGAGGGCGCGGGTCTGCTCGCCCCGCGCGCGGGGAGCCTTGCGGGGCCGGGTCCGAACTTCCTGCAGATCCTCGCCGCAGGAGCGCTCGACCTCGACGACCTGCACGCGCGCACCTACGAACTGGCCGACTGGGTGCGGGTGGCCGCGGTGGCCCACGGTTTCGATGCCAGGCGCGTCGTGGCGGTGGGCCACGCGAGCGGCGCCGACATGGCGGCGAGCCTGCTGCTGCTCGAGCCCAGGCTGCTCGCGGGCGCGGTGCTGTTCCGCCCGTCGCTGCCGCTCGAGCCGGAGCGCAAGCCGCACCTGCACGGCGTGGCGGTCTTCGTCGCCGCGGGGCGCGCGGACGGCAGCATGTCGCCCGAGCGGCTCGAGGGGCTCACCTACCAGCTGCGTCGCGGCGGCGCGGACGTCACCCTGCACTGGGACAACGCGGGCCACGAACTCGATTCGCGCGAGATCGCCGCGGCGCGCGAATGGCTGCGCCGCCGCCACCTCGCAAGCGGCCTGAAGGTGCACGACCCGCCGCTGTGAGGGCGGCGCAGGTTCCGGGGAATCCCCGGGGCCCGCGCCACCGACTCTTCGCGTCCTCTGCCTGCCAGCTCCTCAAGCCGTTGCCGTTAAATGACTTGGACGGCGCTCCGAAACCCTCAAGCTCTCCCTCGAGACGGTCGATAACCCTTATCGGATGAGCCTGTCTCCCGGGCGCATCGGGTGCAGCATTGCCACGTCTCTCTCGAGGGAACCTCGGACGCCATGCGGAGTCCTGCCGAGCGCGGTTTCAGCCTGGTCGAACTGGCCATCGTGTTGGTGGTGCTGGGCCTTCTTCTCGGCTTCAGCATCCCGAACTTCCAGAGTCTCTCCTCCACCCACCAGCTGCGCGGAGCGACCGAGAACATCGCCGGCCAGCTGCGGCTGGCCCGCGAGAAGGCCATCGGCACGGGCATCGCCCAGCCGGTCAGCTTCAAGTACAACTACCTCGGCCAGTCGGACTACCGCACGACGCCCGCGAGCGGCGTCGGTGGCTCCTGGCGGCTGCCGCGCGGGATCACCTACGCGTGGGGGGCCGGCACCGACAGCACCTACACCCTCCAGACCGACGGTCGCAGCGACCGGTCGGGCCTGATCATCCTGCAGAACCAGCGCGGGAATCGCGACACCGTGAGCGTGCAACTTTCCGGCCTCATCCTCATCAGGTAGGCAGACCATGCGCAACCCCGGTCCAATCGCCATCCGAGACGAACGCGGGTCCACGCTCATCGAGTTGATGATCGCGCTCGTGATGCTCACCATCGGCATCCTTGCCGTCGGCCAACTGTTCCCCGCGGGTTCGCGCAGCCAGCTCCAGGCGCGCATGACCACGGCGGCGAACTACTACGTACAGGAGAAGTTCGAGCAGCTCGCCGGCGTCTCGTGGACGGACGCGAGCCTCTCCGACGGTCGCCACCCGGCCAGCGATTTCGAAACTCTGGGCAGCGCGGGCCAGTGGCATCGCTTCTACGAGGTCAGCACCATGGCCTCGCCGCTGGACAACCTCAAGAAGGTCACGGTCACCGTGGAGTGGGCCTATCTCGGGAACCGCTCGGTGACGTCCACCACCTATGTGAGGCGCTGAACATGACGTCCCGATCCCTGCTTTCGGCGCAGCGCAGGTCGCGCGGCTTCACGCTCATTGAGTTGATGATTACGGTGATGCTGCTGGCCGTGGTCATCATCACCCTGACCACGGTGATGTACTCCGCCTCGCGCAGCAAGACCCTGAGCGCGAACAACATCGAAGCCTCCCAGGCCGGCCGCGTGGCGCTCGACATGCTCGCCCGTGACCTGCGTTCGGCGGGCTACGGGGCCGACCTCGATTACGCGGCCAGGCCGCAGACTCCGATCGCCTACATCGACTCGATGCAGGTGCTCATCAACGAGAACCTGCAGCCCTATCCCGACACGACCGGTGGCGGCCACGTCTCGCCGCTGGCCTACGACCCGAGCGGGAGCGGGCAACCCCGGCCCCTCGTCGCGACCGAGTGGACCCCGCCCATCCGCTACCGGACCGGGGCGGAGATCGTCCGCTGGACGCTCGACCTCGACAACGACGGGCAGGTGAACGCCGCGGACCAGGGCGACGTGAACGCCCTGGACGCCCAGCGCACGCCCAATCCCGACGATTTCGAGCTCGTCCGCCAGGTCTACGGAGACAGCACCAGCAACACCGCCGGCAACAACGGGCCCGTGACGCAGCGTGTCGCTCTCGTGCGCCGGCCGGGCAGCGGCGTGCCGCCCCTGTTCTCCGTCTACATGAAGGGCAGCACCACGCCCTGGGACTGGTCGAGCGGACCCGTCCCCGCCACGCAACTCGGCGACATCGAGCGCGTCGCCATCCAGATCACCGCCCCGAGCGGCAAGCGGGACTGGCGCGGCCAGTATGCGGAGAGCCATTTCAGCACCGAAGTGAACTCGATGCGGAACACGCCGCAGGCCAGCGCCGACGAGTACCGCGTGGACGGGTACGTCTTCAACGACAGCATCGTCGTCAACCGGATCCGCGATCCCGGCGAGGTCGGTCTCGCTGGGGCCACCCTCCAGCTCGGCCTGCTCACCACCATTTCAACGGCCACCGGGTACTTCAGCTTCAATGTCCCGGCGGGGACGTACCAGCTCAAGCAGATCACCCCCCCGGCCGGCTACGTCAACACCAGCGTCCCCGAGAGTCTCGCGGTCACGGTCCCCCCGGCGGCCTCCCGCTCGTTCCCGGATGCCGCGCTCCCGGGTGGGCGCATCGCCGTCTTCGTCTACGAGGATCTCAACAACAACGGCGTCTTCGATACCGGCGAGCTGGGCGTGCAGTATGTCCGGGTCACGGTGCAGCCCACCGGCGTCTCGGCCTACACGGACGCCTCGGGCAACCTCGCCTCCTCGCTGTTCGCGCCCGTGGGGACCTGCTCGCTGAGCGTGACGCCGCCCGATTCCTTCATCGTGACCACGACGAATCCCATCGTGCTGACCATCGCCGATCACGACAACCTCTCCCAGACGTTCGGGATCTACAAGCCGGCGAGCGGGACCGTCACGGGCACGGTCTTCCGCGACACCGACCGGGACGGCGTGCTCGATACCGGCGAGCTGGGCATCCAGAACGTCTGGGTGGGGATCACGACCGACGGCGGTTACACGGTGCAGGGGTTTGCGTGGACCGACGTGAACGGCCTCTACTCGATCACCGTGCCGGCCAACGACCCGCCGCGCACGACGCCCTACAGCACCATGATCATCCCGCCGGCCGGCTTCTTCCCGACGAGCAGCACGTCGATCAACGGGATCTACCTGCAGGTTGGACAGACCCTCAGCAGCCAGAACTTCGGCGTGGCCTCCTTCACGGTCATCAATCTCGAGGCCAACCGCGTGCTGTGCCTGAAGAGCGGCGACCTGGCCGAGAAGGACTGGAACGGGAACCACACCGAGAACGCCCACGGGGACGCGGACCTCATCCTCGGCTCGGACACCGGCGGGAGCGACCAGATCTCGGTCTGGTTCAACCAGTACAGCAGCACCCCGCTCTTCGATGAGGAGCCCGACTACACCCGGAGCGCGCCGGGCGCGGTCGTCTCCATGTCCCTCGATTTCTTCAACACCGATTCTCCGTTGAACCGCCCCGACCTGGTGACCGGATGCAAGACCGCCACGGCGGGGAACTTCTTCGTCTGGTGGTGCCAGAACACGAGCGGCAACGAGGGCTACTTCCGGACGGCCTACAGTCTGGCCTACCGGACGACCGACAACGGCGACGTGCAGGCCCAGGTGAGCCTGGACTGCGCCGGTGGCGCGGGCGCCGACAAGCCGGACATCGTCGTGGGTACCAAGTCGCCCACCGCCTACCAGGGCAGCGTGGAGCTCTGGACGAACAGCAACGCCACGAGCCCGACCTTCTCGCGCACCGAGACCTATCCGACCTCCGGCGGGTTCACGGCCGGCTCGCTCGGCGAGGTGACTTCCATGGTCCTCGGCGACTTCAATGGCGACGGCTTGCAGGACCTCGCGGTGGGCACGCGCACGGCCATCGGCGGGCAGGTCTGCTTCCTGCGGAACATGGGCAAGACCGCCAGCCCGCACTTCCTGTTGCAGGCGACCACCACGCTGATCGGGGAGGCCGTGACCGCGCTGGCCGCGCTGGACGTGGACGGCGACGGCCTGATCGACGTAGTCGCGGGCACGCAGACCATCGCGGCCGGCGGCCGGCTGCTCTTCCTGAGGAACCGGACCGGCGGCTGGACCTTCGACCTCGCGAAGGCCGTGGCGGCTCCCGGCGTCGTCACCTCGATGGTCGCCGCCGATTTCGGCGGCTCCACGCGCGGCGATCTGGCCATCGGCTGGCGCCAGGGCATCACGGATTACGTGGGAGGCGTGAAGATCTACTACCTGGACGCCGGCACCATCCCGCCGAACGGCGTGGATCCGTCGGCCGGGACGCTCGTGAACTGGGTGCCCGCCGTCAACTCGAACAACTTCAACTACGGCACGAACCCGGTCGCCGTCGCGCCCTTCCTCAAGGATCTCGCAGTCGGCGTCAAGGTCTCGGCCACGACGGGCGCCGTGGTGGTCTTCGTCCGATAGGAGGTCTCTATGGCACGTTCTTCCAGCCCGCACCCCGGTGGTGAACGCGGCATCGCCCTGGTGGTCGCGCTGCTCGCCCTGCTGGTCATCTCCATGCTCGCCACGGTGCTGATGATCTCCGTCAACGTGGACACCAAGATCACGGGCCACGGCCTGCGCGTGGCCGAGGCGCTCAACACTGCCGAGGCCGGGATCGGCGAGGTGCAGGCGCGCATCGCCGAGGGGGACATCGATCTGGCCGGCAACCCGCGCGCCGTGGCGCAGATCTTCAACACCCTCCCCGGCAGTGTTCCCGTGCTCGGGACCGATTCCACGGGGCTCGCGACCGCACAGCCGGCGGGCGCCTGGCTGGCCTACAGCACGGCCACCCGTGGTCCCCGCGCGCTGACGGTCCAGTACAAGACCGACGCCGCGCGATCGGTCATCTACCGCTACAACCCGAGCCTGAACCCGGCGGTCCAGACCGCCTCCGGCTCACCGATCTACGTGGTCACTTCCACGGGCACGGCCGAGGCGGACGTGCGGACCGTGCGTGCCGAGATCTACCCGAAACCCGTCATCGTCAACACCTTTGGTGCCATGGTCGCGAACATCTCGGTGAGGCTCCAGGGCACGGTCAACATCTGCGGCTACAACCACACCGCGAGCATGCCGACCGCCGCCGACGACGACACGATGTACCACACCGGCGTCGGCGACCTCGCGGGCACCTGGAGCACGGGCCCCGTGACCGTCATCAGTCACGAGGCATCCAGTCTTGGCGACCCGGACATCATCCAGAACCAGACCCTGCCGTACACGGGCCCGAACGGGTTCTACGCCGGGCCCTGGGACGTGTTCGGGATGACCCAGGCGCAGTTCTTCACGTGGATCGGGTCGCCGGTCGCCCAGCCGAATCCCCCCGTCGGACTGGTCTACATCAACGGGGATGCCGCGTACAACGACGGGGATGGCACGGGCGTGCTCTACGTCACCGGCGACATGACGATGAACGGCCACTTCACCTACCGCGGCCTGATCTATGTCGAGGGCAACCTGCACCTCAACGGCCAGGCGTGGATCCTCGGTGGGCTGATCGTCAACGGCGTCACGGAGATCAAGCTGGCGAACGGCACCGCCTCCGTGTTCTACAGCTCCGACATGATCTCCCAGGCCGCCTCGAGCTCGGACGGAAGCTTCCAGCGGCTCTCCTGGCGCGAGCTGCCCTGAGCGTCACGGCGCGCTCCGCGGGGCCTCCCGTGCGAGCGCGCCGCAGACGGGATGCGGCGATCATCCCAGGACGGCGAGCCTCCGCGTGAGGCTCCGGTTCTGCGGGGGCAACTGCAGCGGCCGAGATCGAGCAGGCCATCCGGGAGCAGATGCTCGAGCGGTCGCGTCGTCGCGGACGGCCGGGGGCGGCCCGGACCCTCAGACCACTTCGAGCGCCGGCGCCCGCTCGATGGCCCCGGCCGCCCGCGCCCGCTCGTAGAGCCGCGCCAGCGCCCGCCGGCCCAGTTCGCCCATGTCGAGCGTCAGGTCGTTCACGTACATGTGGACGAACTTCCTGCCCTGCCCGGCGTCGAGGCCGCGCCCGAACCGCAGGGCGTACTCGAGGGCCTCGTCCTCGTGGTCGAGCGCGGCCTGGATGGAGGCGCGGAAGCCGACGCTCACCGCGCGCATGAGCCCGGGCCCCAGGTCGCGGCGCACCACGTCGAGCCCGAGCGGCACGGGCAGCCCGTCGCGCTCCTGCCACAGCTCGCCGAAGTCGAGGACCTTCACGAGCCCCTCGTCGCGGTAGGTCAACTGGCTCTCGTGGATGATCACGCCGGCCTCGACCTCGCCCGCGACGACCGCGGCGGGGATGCGGTCGAACAGGACGTCCACGGGCACGCAATCCGGGCACTCGCAGCGCAGCAGCAGCGCCGCCGTGGTGAGCGGCCCGGGGATGGCGACGCGCCGGCCGCGCAGCGACTCGAGCGTGCGCGGCTCCCGCGCCACGACCACGGGTCCGACGCCGCGACCCATCGAGGCGCCGCAGGCGAGCACGGCGTAGCGCTCGGCGAGGAAGGTGTAGGCGTGCGCCGAGACGGCGGTGATCTCGAGGTCGCCGCGCTCGAGCGCCCGGCGGTTGAGGCTCTGGATGTCCTCGAGCACGTGCTCGACCCGGCAGCCCTCGACCGCGGCGAGCCCGGCGTGGAAGCCGTAGAACATGTAGGCGTCGTCGGCGTCCGGGCTGTGCCCGAAGCGCAGGGTGCGCGGTGCGGCGCTCAGGACGACCTCCCGGCGCCGCGGGCGGCGGCGGCCGGCCGGTGGCCCGCGGCGAGCCCGGCGGCCTGCTCCCAGATGAGGGCGCGCAGCGAGTCGAGCCCGGCGCCGGTCTTGGCCGAGACCAGGAGCGCGTCGGGGTACTGGGCTTCGAGCCCCGCGACCGCGTCCTCGTCCGCCACCAGGTCGAGCTTGTTGAAGACCAGCACGGTGGGCCGCGGCTCCCCGAGCAGTTCCTCGAGCACGGCCTCGACCGCCTCCATCTGCCGCAGGATGTCCGGGTCGGCGGCGTCCACCACGTGGATCAGCAGGTCGGCCTCGACCGCCTCGACCAGCGTGCTGTGGAACGAGGCCACCAGGTGGTGCGGCAGCTTGCGGATGAAGCCCACCGTGTCGGTGAGCAGCGCCAGGTGCCGCTCGGGGCTCACCATCTGCCGCGTGGTGGCGTCGAGCGTGGCGAAGAGCCGGTCCTCGACGAACACCTCGGAGCGCGTGAGCGCGTTGAAGAGCGTGCTCTTGCCGGCGTTGGTGTAGCCCACGAGCGCGGCGCGGAAGTGGTCGCGCCGCCGGCGCCGCTGGGTCTCCCGTTCGCGCTCGACGCTCTCGAGCGCGAGCTTCAGGCGCGCGATCTTCTCGCGCACGATGCGGCGGTCGGTCTCGAGCTGGGTCTCGCCCGGGCCGCGCACGCCGATGCCGCCGGCCTGGCGCTCGAGGTGCTTCCACATGCCGGTCAGCCGCGGCAGCGTGTACTGCAGCTGCGCGAGCTCCACCTGCAGGCGCGACTCCCGCGAGCGGGCGCGGCGCGCGAAGATGTCGAGGATCAGCTCGGAGCGGTCCACGACCTTCGCCTCCAGCTCCTTCTCGAGGTTGCGCACCTGCGAGGGCGAGAGGTCGTCGTTGAACAGGACCAGGTCGGCCTCGAGCTCTGCGACCAGGGCCTTGAGGTCCGCCAGCTTGCCCTTGCCCAGGAAGGTGGGTGGGTGCACGCCGCCGCGTCGCTGCACCAGCTCGCCCAGCACGCGCGCGCCGGCGGTGTCGGCGAGCCGGCGCAGTTCCTCGAGCGAACGCGGCAGGTCACGGCCGTCACGGCCGGCGTGCCCCACCAGCACGGCGCGCTCGGCCTTCGGCGGGTTCGCGACTTCGTGCGTGCGCGGCTTCACCCGCGGGGCTCGATCTCGAGGTCGCAGGGGAAGGGCGTCAGGTCCTCGACCGTGCCGTCGGGGCGGATGTAGACCAGGTCCTCGATCCGGCAGCCCATGTCGCGCTCGGGGTAGTAGAGCCCCGGCTCGACCGTGACCACCATGCCGGGCTCGAGGATCACGGTGTTGGTGGCGGGGCCGCCCAGCAGCGGCGGGTCGTGCACCGACAGGCCGACGCCGTGGCCGAGGTTGTGCACGTAGCCCTCCTGCGTGGCCTCGTTGACGCGCCGCGTGACGTGCCCGTGCTTCTCGTAGATGTCGCAGGCGAGGTCCTGGAACGAGCGGCAGGGCTTGCCGGCGGTGAGCGCGGCCTTCGCGGCGATGAAGGCCTCGCGCGTGTGAGCGTAGATCTCCTTCAGCGGCGCGGGCGCGGGCCCCATGCAGAAGGTGCGCGTCATGTCGGAGTGGTAGCCGCCGCCGGCCTCGCCCGGGAAGATGTCCACGATGAGCGACCGGCCGGCGGTGAGCGGCTCGTCGTCGTCGCCGCGGTTGTGCGGCACGCCGGCGTCGCGGCCCTGCGAGACGATGCTGTCGCCCTGGTCCTCGGCGAGCCCGTGCTCGAGGAACTCGCGGTGCAGCACGCGGCGCAGGTCGCCGAGCTTCACCGGACCGGCCCCGTCGGCGCGGAAGTGCTCGCCGTCGCGCTGGAGCGACGAGAGGAAGTCGCGCAGCCGGCCCATGGCGGCCACGGTGCCGCGCGCGGCGCGGCGGATGGCCTCGACCTCGTCGGGGTCCTTGGTGGCGCGCGCCTGCAGCATCAGGTCGGGATGGCCCGAGTCCACGGAGAGCGCCGGGTTCGCCTCGAGCATGCGCAGCACGAGCGCGTGGGCGAAGCCGGCCGGCAGATCGCCGAACAGGCCGATGCGGCCCTGCGATCGCCAGCGTGGCGCAACTCTCGCCGATGAGCCGGCCGAAGGCGCGCGCCGGGTGCCCGCCCTCCTCGGTGAGGATGCGCGGGAGGGCGTGCTGCGGGAAGCCGGAGTGGTCACAGCCCACCGCCGCCGCCTGGTCGCGCTCCATCGGGTCGTGGATGAGGTGTGCGCGTGCCGGGTCGCCCTCGGCGGCGCCGGGGGCGCGCAGGTAGATTCCGTAGTGGAGCTTCTGTCCGGTGACGTAGTGCATGGCCGGGCTGTAGCGGTCGTAGGCGAAGACCACCATGCCGGCCAGTCCGCGCTCCCGCATGAGTCGGTCGAGATCCCTGCGCATGTGTCCTCCCGGGGCCCCAAGGGTCGGTGACCGGGCGATGCTAGTGCATCGGGTGTGGGATTGCGAAGGCGGGCGCGGCTATGCCACCCGGGCCCGCGAGCGGCGCGTGACGACGAAGACCCGCATCACGAGCAGGCCGGCGAAGAAGCCGCCGACGTGCGCCCAGAAGGCGATCCCGCCGCTGCCCGAGGCGCCGAGCGCGCCGAGGCCCAGCACGAACTGGAACAGGAACCAGAGGCCGAGCACGAAGAAGGCGGGCAGCGGGACGACCCGGAAGAAGGGGAAGAGCGGCAGCAGCGTGAACACGCGCGCCCGGGGGAAGGCGCACGATGTAGGCGCCGAGCACCGCCGCGATCGCGCCGCTGGCCCCCACCGTCGGCACCTCGGCGACCGGGCCCGTGAGGTAGTGCAGCAGCGTGGCCACCACGCCGCAGACGAGGTAGAAGACGAGGAAGCCGGCATGGCCCAGCACGTCCTCGACGTTGTCACCGAAGATCCAGAGGTACCACAGGTTCCCGATCAGGTGGGACCAGCCGCCGTGCAGGAACATGGAGGTGAGCACGGGGAGCACGGCGGGCAGGAGCGGCAGGTCGCCGTAGCGCACCGCCAGCGTGAGCCGCACCGGGACGAAGCCCCAGTCGAAGAGGAACGGGCGCAACTCGGGACCGAGCAGCACCTCGTAGACGAAGATGGCCAGGTTCAGCACGATGAGCGCGCGCGTGACCAGCGGCACGGTCGCGGAAGGGTTCTCGTCGCGCAGCGGGATCAAGCGGGCCTCGTCTCCTGTCCGTCCGGCCCACGGAGGGAGTTCCGACGGCAACTGCCGGTTGACGTCTCCCGGACCTCTTCCTATCCTGTCCGAGTCACGCATCCTGAGCGTATCCTTGGCGCCCGTTCCGGCATCCAACGGGCGTTCATCTGATTCTTTCGACTCCCGAGGAGGATTCGTCCATGGGCAGCGCACTCGCCGTCACCAGTGCGAACTTCGCTACCGAGGTCCTCCAGTCGCCGTTGCCGGTGCTGGTGGACTTCTGGGCCGCATGGTGCGGGCCCTGCCGGGCCGTCGCGCCCACGGTGGAGGCGCTCGCCAGCGAGTACGCGGGCAAGCTCAAGGTGGTGAAGCTGGACGTGGACGAGTCCGGGGACGTGGCCGGCCAGTTCGGGGTCCAGAGCATCCCGACGCTGATGCTCTTCAAGGGCGGCCAGCCGGTCGAGCGGCTCGTCGGCGCCTATCCGAAGCCGGCGATCGTCTCCAAGATCCAGCAGTCACCTCTAGTCGGTCCGGACGCGCCGCAGGACGGCCCGCGCCTCATGGTGCGGGCCGTCCTGTGCGCTCCACGCCGCGGCGCTCGAGCGTCCCGTCACGCAGGCGGAACAGTGCCGCGAAGCACGCCCGGCAGCGCCTCGATGACGTCGCTGGCGCCGAAACCCACCGGGCCCGATGGCGCGGGCGCAGTGGTCGGCGCCCAGTCCGTGCGCGTAGACCGCGGCGCGGGCCGCGTCGTAGGGCGCGAGTCCCTGCGCCAGCAGCGCGGCCACGATGCCGGTGAGTACGTCGCCCATGCCGGCGGTGGCCATGCCGGGGTTGCCGGTGGGGTTCACGGTCGCGCGACCGTCGGGGCCCGCGATGACGGTGGGCGCGCCCTTGAGCACGAGCACGCAGCCCCACTTCATCGCCCACTCGCGGCACGCGTCCATGCGGCGCGTCTCGAGCTCGGCCGGCGCGACGCCCGTGAGCCGCGACATCTCGCCGAGGTGCGGCGTGAGCACGCGTGCCACGCGCGCCCTTCCCTGCGGCGCGGTCGGCGAGTACGGGGCACGCGCGACGGAGAGCAACCCGGCGTGCTACTCGAGGGCGTTCAGGCCGTCCGCGTCGAGCAGCACCGGGCAGGGGCTCTCGGCCACGAGCCGGCGCGCGAGTTCCGCCGCTCCGGCGTCGCGCGAGAGCCCCGAACCCACCACCAGCGCGTCCACCGTCGGCGGCGCGCGCGAGGATGGCCCCGGCCGCGGCCGGGGAGAGCGTGCGGCCCGCGCCCTGCGGCAGGGGGAGCGTCATCTCCTCGGTGAGCTTCACCTCGAGGATGTCGTTGAGCCCCTCGGGCACCGCGCACTGCACGTAGCCCGCGCCCGAGCGGGTCGCGGCGCGCGCGGCGAGCGCCACCGCGCCGGTGAGCCCGGGCGAGCCGCCCGCGATGAGCACCCGGCCGACCGAGCCCTTGTGCGCGCGCGGATCGCGCTGCGGCAGCAGCAACGCGATCTCCTCGTCGGTGGCGAGCGTGAAGGGGAAGCCGGCGGGGTCGCCGTCGTCGGCGACCAGTCCGATGTCCACGATCTCGAGTGCGCCGGCGAAGGCACGGCCCGGGTAGAGGAAGTGCCCGCGCTTGGGGGCGCCAAAGGTCACGGTGAGGTCGGCGCGCACCGCGCGGCGCGCGATGGCGCCGGTGTCGGCGTTCACCCCGGTGGGCAGGTCCACGGCCACGATGCGCGGTGCCGCGCTCGTCCAGCTCGCGCAGCGCCTGCACGGCGGCGGCGGCGAGCCCCTCGGGTTCGCCCCGCGCGCCGGTGCCCAGCACGGCGTCCAGCGCGAAGTCCCACTGATCGCGCGCGGCGAGCAGGTGCGCAAGGTCCGCCTCGCCTTCGAGCGCCACCGCCTCGAGCCCCGCCGCCTGCATGCGCTCGAGGTGGACGCGCGCGTCGCCGCGCACCCGTTCGAGCGGCCCCATCACGCCCACCGAGACCGCAGCGCCGTGCGCGCGCAACTGGCGCGCGGCGACGAAGCCGTCGCCACCATTGTTGCCCGGGCCCGAGAGCACCAGCACGCGCAGGCCCAGGGGCGGGCCGTAACGCCGCTCCATCGCCGCGACCACGCCCGCGCCCGCCCGTTCCATCAACTCGGCGCCGGGGACGAAGCCGCCCTCGATGGTGGCCCGGTCCAGCCGGCGCATCTCGTCCGCGGTCAGCAGCCTCATGTCAGTGGACCGTGAAGGTGACGGGGGCCAGGACCCAGAAGCGGCAGGGCGCGTCCTGCCAGGCGACCGGTTTGAAGCTCCAGCTCCTCGCGCATTCGAGCGCCGCGGCGTTGAGCACCGGGATGCCGGACTTGAGCTGTGCGCGGATCACGCGACCGTCGGTGTCCACGAACGCGAGGACCCAGACGCGGCCCTGGATGCCGGCCGCCCGGGCGGCCTCGGGGTAGTCGCAGCGCGGCTCGCCCAGCAGCGTGGCCGGGGCGTAGGGGCTCTCCCTGCCGGGAACCCGCACGGCGAGGGTCTCGGGCAGCACGGGCACCGCGCCCGCGGCGGGCGGGAAGGTCAGGGCCGGGGCGCGCGCCGTGACGGGTGCCGCGGTGGCCGCGCGCGCGGACACGACCGAGGCGGTGAGGCCCGCGTCGTTCACCGCGAGATGGATGCGCGTCCGTCCGGTCCAGTCACAGACCTCCATCCTGGGCGTGGAGTTCTCGCAGCTCCGCCGGTAGCCCATGGCGGTCAGCTGGTCATGGACGTAGGCGACCTCATAGGTCGAGGCGCTGCTCACCGCGAACTCGGCCCGGGCGAGCTGCCCGCTCTCGAAGGTCAGCGTGGCGTCGCTCGTCAGGCCGAAGAAGCGGCAGCGCCCCCTGCGCTGGCCCGGCCCGGCGGCCGTGAAACCGCGCGCGGACATCACGGTGTCGGCGAGCCCGAAGCGCAGCGTCGTGCCCGGGACGCGCACCGCGGTGTCCGCGGGTGAAGCCACCGCGAGCAGCCCGAGCAGGGCCAGGGCGAGCACGGCGAACCTGTCAGCGCCGGCGGGCGCGGCTGCGCGCTTCGGAGGTCAGGTCGCGGACCAGTTGCTTCCGGTATTCCGGGTCGCGCCCTGCGCGGTCGATCAACTCCGGGTCGGAAGAGAGGAAGGGGAGATCGAACAACGCGGGCTCGGCCTCCTGTTCGGCGTAGATGCGCTCCTGTTCGTGGCGCATGTACGAGACCGCGCGCTCCGCCGTCTCGAAGGTGCGGCCGGGCAGGAAGTCCGGGGCCACCGGGTTGAAGATGTACACGTGGAACTGACCGTCGGGACCCGCCGTACCCGCGGGAGGCTCGTGCAGCTTGACCTTCGAGGTCTTCACCTTGCCTTCAGACATGCGTCCTCCGGTCGGGGGCATCCGTGCCGCCGGGTCCGCCCCCGCGGATCCCGGTCGAGGGGGTCGGGCCCTGGCCCCGACGTCCCGCGCCGCCAGCGGCATTGAGCCGGTCCACGATGGCGACCAGCTCGTACACGTCGTCGATGTCGTAATCCGCGCCCGACTCCACCGTGCCGAAGGTGTCGCCGTAGCGCGCGAACACGGTCTTCATCCCCAGGCTGCGGCCGCCCACCACGTCGCGCTCGGGCCAGTCGCCCACCATCAGCGATTCACCGGGCTCGACCGCGAGCCGGCCCAGGATCTCGCGGAACGGCGCCGGATCGGGCTTGCGCACCTTCGTGTCGTCGTAGGTCACCACCGCGTCGAAGACATGCTGGAGCGCGAGCGAGCAGAGCCTCTGCCAGACCTGGGCGCGCGGCGCGTCGGAGACCACGCCGAGCTTGATGCCCCGCTTGGCCAGTTCGAGGAGCGTGAGCTGGACCTTGGGGTAGAGCACCATGGCCGAGCGCGCCTTGCGGTAGGCCACGATGCCCGAGGCGTGGATCTTGGGGTCGATGTGACCCAGCTCCAGGACCAGCAGCTCGTCGAAGACGCGCTGGTACTCGAGCCCCTTCTCCTTGTAGATGGCGTCGATCCGGACCTGCAGCTCGGTGCGCGGCCGCTTCAGCCCGGCATCGATCATGCCGTCGATGCCCGCGCTCACCGCGTCCGCCTTCATCTTCATGAAGTCGGTGAGCGTGTTGTCGAGGTCGAAGATGATGGCGTGGATCAAGGGGTCTCGGCGCTCACTTGCTCGAGGGACCGATCATGCGGCCGAGGCTGATCTCGCCGTTGTCGATGCGGACGTTGAAGCCGCACGCCGGGTTGCTGCAGACCCAGGCCTTGTAGGTGATCGGCGCCCCGTCGCGGCCGTAGTCGGAGAGTGGCAGCAGCACGCCGTCGTTGCACTTGCGGCACTCGGGGAAGTTCAGCTCCATCCCGGCCTCCTCCCTGCGAAAGACCCCACCCGCACGAACATGCCAGGCGGCCATTGTAGGCGACGGCGAGCGAGCCGTGTCAAACGATTTTGGGCGCCCACCCAGCCCTGCGAATGGATCCCGGTCGCGAGCGGCCAGATCGTGGCATTGCCGGCCGCCACGTGGTCCCGGAGTCTCAGGGTCCCTCCTGAGAGTCGGCGTGGGACTCTGCGATGCGCGAGGCCGATCCAGTGAGCCGGCCGGGTTCCGGCAAAGTGGCCGGGCCGCCGGTCCCGCGCGCCATTCTTTGCCAGCCGTGGACAGGCGCCGGTCGTTTCGGACTTGACGGCGCGAGGGCAGATGCCGTTCTACTTCTTCTCATGTACCATCCCGGACCCATGGATACGCGACCCGGCAGCCTCCGCTTCGTGCGGCGTCTCGCGGCGCTCGCCCTGTTCTTCTCGTTCACCCTCGCTCCGACGGTCCGGGCCCAGACGGTAGTCCACGTCCCGGCCGCCCGCGAGGCGTCCCCCGTCGCGAGCCCTCCCGATGCGGACTCCGTCTCCACCTGGGCGTCCCAGGCGAAGGCGGGCTTCCGGTCCAACCCGGGTGACAGCGCGGGCGGCGAGAACTACCGGCCGTACGAGAAGGTCGGCCTCATCGGCCGGCGCCTGCTGCGCTCGCTCGGGCGCGGGAGCCTGCTGCAGGCGCATGCCATCAAGCCGGTGCTCGACTCGCTGGGGTTCGTCACCGAGGTGGCCACCGACCCGGCCTCACCCAACTTCGCGCTGCTCATGGTGCGCAACCCCGCCCGCCACACCGCCGAGGCAGTGGGGTTCCTCTACTGGTACAAGGGTGACGACCTGCGCATCCAGGGCGCGCTCTTCAAGGGCGGCTACCACCCGCGCATCCGCGTGTGGCGGACGGGCAAACCCGAGTACCCCTTCGAATGGGGCATCCTCGACGAGACGCACGCCGGGATGCTGGGCCTCACCATGCTGAGGCTGAGCCCGGGTGGCACGGTCTGGGGCATCCAGCAGGACGAGGAGCGCTTTCCCCTGCTGGGCGAGCCGGGTGAGGGGGCCTGGCTGGACCTCAATCAGGACGGTTCTCCCGAGCTCGTGAGCTGGACGCGCGCCGCGACCGACTCGCTCTTCACCGAATGCCCGGGCTGTCCGAAGCTGCTCACCGAACGCACGTTCGTCGAGGGCGGGCAGGGCTTCGAGTTGCAGGACGAGCGCCTGCTCCCCACGCCCTACGCCACGCTGGTCTACTTCGTGCGGCTGCTGATCGACGGCAGGCTTGCGGAGGCCGAGAAGTTGGTCCGCGACCCGGCCAAGGTGCGAGAGGCCGTGGCGCTGGGCTGGAACCAGCGCCACGGTCCGCAAGCCCTGGTTCGTGGAGCGCGGCGAGAGCGGCGAGACCTGGCCGCGCCGGCTGGCGCTGCGCTTCGAGGGCCCGAACGGCGTGAAGCGTTACGGCGTGATCTTCGCGATGCGCGAGGGCCACTGGATCATCGACAACTGGTTCGAGCCCCGGGAGATCAACCGGCGCTACCCATCCGCGACCATGCCGCCCGCCACGCCGGCGAAGCCGCCCGCCTCCCCCCCGAAGACGAGGTGACCATGCCCGGGCTGCGCCCGTTCGTGCCCGTTCCGTCGCCCGCGACCGGTGCGTCCGCCCGGCGCCGCGCGCCGGCACTCCTTGCCCTGGTGTTCGTCGCGGCACTCGGAGCGACGCTTTCCGGCTGCAGCCGTCAGCCGCGCTTCGTGCCGGCCCCGGCGGACTCGTCGCTGGCCGTGGCGGGTGATTCGCTGGCCGAGCAGGTGCGCATCCTGAACAAGCGCTGGAGCGCCGCGGGCGGTGGCGAAGAGGCGTCGCGCCTGACCGCTCAGGTGCTGCTCCAGGACCTGAGCGCGCGCCTGACGGCCAAGCCACGGATCTCCTGGGAGGAGCGCGCCCGCGTGCTGCTCGACTCGCTGGACGTGGGCGCCGAGTTCGTGAGCGCGCGCTGCGCGCTGGGCGTCAACTTCTTCTCGCGCAGCAATCCCATCGCCGGCTCGTGGCCGTGGATCTTCTGGTGCGACGGGACCGCGGTGCGGGCGCAGGCGGTCGAGGGCGTGGGGATGGGCCTGGTCGGCCTCGCCGCACGGGGCCTTTCCGGCGAGGTGGCCGACAGGGGCGACCCACCCGGGATCGCGGCGCTGTTCGCGCGCCGTGCCGGCGGCGGGCAGCAGCCGCTGCTCCTGACGTGGCGCGTCGCGAAGACGCGGCTCGATCTGGCGCAGACACTGGGGCCCGACTCGCTGGGTGGCGTCGGGACGGGCGCGTTCGAGACGCCGGGCGACACCGCGGCCGTGCTCCGGACCCGGACCTGGCGGCCCACGCCGCGCTTCGACGAGTGTGCGACCTGTCCGCACGTCTACCGCGAACGTCGCTTCCGCTGGGGGCTCGAAGGCTTCGAGCGCGTCGAGGACGCCGTCGTCCCGACGCCCTACGTGACCTTCGTCCAGCTCGATCCAGGCGCTCACCACGGGTGACCGCGACACCGCCCTGGAGCTCGTGACGCGCCCGGCATTGGTGGAGTCCGCCCGCCGTGCGGACTGGGCCACCGTGACGGGCTCCTGGCGCGCCGCGCCCGGGAGCGAGGAGCGCGGCGACGAATTGGTCTTCTACCGCGGCGCGACCGAGGCCTGGAAGGTGCACTTCGAGCGTTACGGCGGCGGCTGGCGCGTGGACGCATTCGAGGCCACGACGCGCGTCATCGAATGACCCGCCATCGCGCCCCGCGGTCCGCCGCGCGCTCGTAGACGCGGATCGCGTCCAGCGGCTATACTGCGCCCGACCCGCAGGATGCACGCCCGCGCCCGGGCGTGGAGCCGTCCGTGCGGATCGCCGCGGCGTCCCCGAGCACGCCCACCGTCAGCGCCCGGACCGCACTGCGCGCGGCCCGCGAGGTCCGTCTCATGCAACCGCGTCCTGCCCGTTTCCTCGAGGGGCCGCCCTCAGGCGCCACCGGCGATTGGGCCGCGTGGGTCGAGGAGCTGACCCGAGTCCCCGAGAACCGCGGGGCGCTGGCGCACCTCGAGATCCTGCCGGCGCGTCCCGCGCGCTTCGGCGCGCTGTCGCGGCCGCTGCCCCCGCCGCTGGCCGAGGCGCTCTCCGCGCGCGGCATCGAACGGCTCTACACGCACCAGGTGCAGGCCATCGAGGCGCTGCGCGGCGGGCTCGACACGGTGGTGGTGACCGGCACGGCGAGCGGCAAGAGCCTGTGCTACCACGTGCCGGTGATGGAGCGCCTGCTCGCGGAGCGGGGCGCGACCGCGCTCTACCTGTTCCCGACCAAGGCGCTCGCGCAGGACCAGTTCAAGAGCGTGGTGCGGTTCGCCTCGGGCCACCCGGACGTGCTGCAAGTCCGTCACCGCCGGGGTCTACGACGGCGACACGCAGCCGGCGACGCGCCGCCGGCTGCGCGACACGGCCAACCTCATCCTCTCGAACCCCGACATGCTGCACCAGGGCATCCTGCCCTACCACCCGAAGTGGGCACGCTTCCTGCGGAGCCTGCGCTACGTGGTGGTGGACGAGATCCACGCCTACCGCGGCATCTTCGGTTCGCACGTGGCGAACGTCCTGCGGCGGCTCGAGCGCGTGGTGCGGCACGCGGGTGGCGAGTTCCGCGTGGTGATGTGCAGCGCGACCATCCGCAACCCGCGGAGCTGGCCGAGGCGCTGACCGGCCGCGCCATGACGGTGGTGGACGACGACGGCGCGCCGCGGGGCGAGAAGCATTTCGTCTTCTGGGACCCGCCCTACACCGACCTGACGCACGTCGAGCGGCGCTCCTCGAACGTCGAGGGTGCGGAATTGCTGCACGAGCCTGCTCGAGCGCGGCGCGCAGGCGCTGGTCTTCACCAAGTCGCGCGTCTCGGCGGAGTTGGTCTACCGCTACGCCCGCGAGCGGCTCGAGCGGATCAAGCCGGGACTGGGCGAGGCCATCCGGCCCTACCGCGGCGGCTACCTGCCGGAGGAGCGGCGCAGGATCGAGCAGGCGCTGTTCGCGGGCGAGTTGCGCGGCGTCGTCAGCACGAACGCGCTCGAGTTGGGCGTGGACATCGGCGGGCTCGACGCGGTGGTGATGATCGGCGCGCCACCGACGCTGGCGAGCCTCTGGCAGCAGGCGGGGCGCGCGGGGCGCCGCGCGGGCCGGGCTGCTGCCGAAGCACCCACCGGGGTCGCCGGGACCCGCCGAAGGTGGGTCCGGGTCCGGGTCCGGGGAGGGCGCGCCGGCGCTGGCGGTGCTGGTGGCCTACAACGAGACCGTGGACCAGTACCTGATGCGGCACCCGGAGTACTTCTTCGGCCGTTCGCCCGAGGCCGCGGTGGTGGACCCGCACAACCCGTACATCCTGGCGCAGCAACTCGCCTGCGCGGCGCTACGAACTGCCACTGACGCCGCGGGGACGAGGCGGTGTTCGGGCCGCAGACCGCGGGCGATCCTCGCGGCGCTCGAGGAGGCGGGGGAGACGCGCACGATCGATGGCCACACCTACTGGGCGAAGACGGACTTCCCGGCCGCGACCGTCAGCCTGCGCACCATCTCGGACAACACCTACACCATCATGGACGTGACCCGCGGGAACGCGGTGATCGGCACGGTGGACGCGATCAGCGCGCTGGAGCTGGTCTACCCCGAGGCGGTCTACCTGCACGAGGGCGAGACCTGGTTCGTGAAGCGGCTGGACCTCGAGCAGAAGACGGCGCTGGTCGAGCCGCGCGTGGTGGACTACTACACGCAGCCGGTGCTCGACACGAGCATCCGCGTGCGCGGCGAGCTGCAGGCGAAGACCTGGCGCGGGGAGCGCGCCGTGCTGGGCGAGCTGACCTACTCGTGGCAGACGGTGGCGATGAAGAAGGTCAAGTTCCACTCGCTCGACGCCATCGGCTACCATCCGCTCGACCTGCCGCGGCTCACCCTCGAGACCACGGGCTTCTGGCTGGCGCCCGGCGAGGCCGCCTGGAACGCGGTCGCGCGCCGGGGCCTCAACCCGGTCGAGGGGCTGATGGGCGTGCGCAACCTGTTCATCACGCTGCTCGCGATGCTCAGCATGTGCGATCCGGCCGACCTGGGGGGCAAGATCGATTCGTCGAACCTCGGGCGCCCGGCGCTGTTCATGTTCGACCGCTACCCCGGCAGGCTGGGTTTCTGCGAGCAGGGCTGGGCGCGTCTCGACGAACTGGCGCAGGCCGCGCTCGAGCACCTCGAGGCCTGCGAGTGCGAGGGCGGCTGCCCGGCCTGCGTCGGGCTGCCGACCCTATGGCCCGCGCAGCAGCAGGATCCGGATCTGCAGAAGGGCCGCGAGATCCCGGGCAAGGAGGCGGCGCGCACGCTGCTCCGTCACTGGCGAGGAGAAGAGGACCGATGAACTCCCACGAATGGCCGGTCGCGTTCTTCGACGACGACTACCTGCGCATCTACCGCGCCATGATCTCGCCCGAGATGACCGCGAGCGAAGTGGACTTCCTCGAGGCGGCGATGGCTCTGCCCGCAGGCGGCGAGGTGCTGGACGTGGCCTGCGGCTACGGGCGGCACGCCATCGGGCTGGCACGGCGCGGCTACCGGGTGACGGGCGTGGACTTCAACCCGCACTACCTCGCGGCGGCGGCAGGACGACGCGACCGCCGTCGGGGCCACGGTGCGCTGGGTGGCGGCCGACATGCGTGCGCTGCCTTTCGAGCGCGCCTTCGACGGCGCCTACTCGTACTTCACCTCGTTCGGCTACTTCTCGGACGAGGAGAACGAACGAGTGCTGGCGGGGTGGCGCGCGCGCTCGGCCCGGCGGGCGGTTCCTGCTCGATGTGCTGAATCGCGACTGGATCCTCACCCACCCGCAGCAGCGGGTCTGGAACCCGCTCGAGGACGGCTCGCTGCTGATGGAGGAGACCTCGCTGGAACTGCGGCGCTCGCTGGTGATGAATCGCCAGATCCACGTCGCGCCGCAGAGCGGAGCGCAGATCACCAAGGAGTTCACGCTGCGCGCCTACACCTGCGCCGAGCTGGAATCGCTCTGCACGCGCCACGGGCTCGTGGTGCGCGAGGTCTGGGGCGGGGCCGACCGCAGCGAGTACACGACCGAGAGCCGCCGGCTGATCCTGCTGGCCGAGCGCGGGCGATCGCGATGGCTGATCCCGGGCCCGCTGCGTGCGCGGCTCGGCGAGCTGGCGCGCGCGCGGAAGGCACGCATGGGCGTCGATCCAGCGCCGCAGACCGGAGATCCTGCAGGGGCGGCGGGGCTTGCACGGACCGGAAGGCGGCCAGGTGCGGACACGCTCGCCTTCCGATCCGTGTCTGCGCCCCGCCGCGGAGATGATCTGGCGGGTGCCCCGTCCGTGTCCGGGTCCCGCGGAGTGCCACCGGGCTTCTCCGCGCCGGCCGTGGGCGTCGAGGAGTTCCTGCCCGGCGGCGAGTGGCGCGACAGCCCCGACTTCACCGGCCGGCAGGGCGCCGTCTACGTGCACGAGCGGCTGCGCTCCGGGATCGAGAAGCGGAAGCCCCACTGGGGCCGCATCGAAGCGCCGCCGCCGCACGAGCCGGCGCTGGTCGCGCTGGCGGCGCGCGGGCTCGAGCACGCGCTGTTCCTCGACCTCGAGACCTGCGGGCTCGCTTCGAGCACGGTCTTCCTGGCCGGCACCATGCACTGGAACGGCGAGGACTTCGTGCTGCGGCAGTACTTCGCGCGCCACTACGGCGAGGAGGGGCCGCTCCTGCGGGCGCTCAACGAGTCCATGGCCGGCTTCGAGCACCTGGTGACCTTCAACGGCAGGACCTTCGACGTGCCCTTCCTGCGGGAGCGCGCCGTGGTGCACGGCGTGCGGCTCGCGCTTCCGCCGCACCACCTCGACCTGCTCCACGCCGCGCGTCGGCGCTGGCGGGGCGAGTTCGCCGACTGCCGCCTGAAGACCCTCGAGAGCCGGGTCTGCCGGCGCCATCGGGTGGGAGACGTGCCCGGCGAGGAGATCCCGGGTCTCTACCACGACTACGTGAAGCACGGCGACCCGTACCGGCTCGTGCCGGTGTTCCACCACAACCTGCTCGACGTCATCACCATGAGCGACATCCTGCGCGCCCTGTGTCGCCCGGCGCGTGTGGCGACTGCGCCCGGGTCCGGGTCCTGCGGGCCGAAGGGCGGGCGTGCCCGCCCTTAGCCGCCCGCCCGCCCCCTGCGCCCGTCCGTCCGCCTCGCTCGGCAAGGATCCACCGGGTCCGCCCCGCCTGCTTCGTGCCGGTCCCCAGGCCGTTGACACCCATCTTTTTGCCCTCCTATACTCGTGCTGCAGTTCCTGAGTGGGCCGACCAGTCGAGCGTGGTTCGTCCGTGAATCTTCTGTCCCAGGTGAGTGCCCAGTCCTCGTTCCGGGTGGTTCGCCTCGCCCAGTCCATCGCCCTGGCGGGCGCTTGCCTGCCGGGGCATCCGTGTCTCTGTACCGTCCCGCTCCCTCGGAGGCTCCGCTCCGCGCCATGACGAACGGCGAAGATCAGTCGATCAAGTGTGTGGATTGTGGCGAGCAATTCCTCTTCACGGCTGGCGAGCAGGCGTTCTACGCCGCCAAGGGACTGACGAACGCTCCCACGCGCTGCAAGGCGTGCCGCGAGGCGCGCAAACAGCAGCGTGCGGAAACGCCGCACGCGCCACGTGGCAGGGGCGGGCCCGCGGGGGGCGGGCCGCGCGAGATGCACACCGTGGTCTGCGCGGACTGCGGTGCCGAGACGCAGGTGCCCTTCCTGCCGGTCGCGAGCCGGCCGGTCTACTGCAAGAACTGCTACGAGTCGCACCGGCCCGGGCGTGCTGCGGGCGCGCGCCCGGCGCGCGGCCCGCACGCCGGGCCGCCGGCGGGCGCGCCGCACGGAGCCCGTGCGGGCCGTTCGTCCGCGCCGATCCCGGTGGAAGGTGGGGTGCACGCCCGTGGCCAGGTGAAGTCGTTCCACGAGGCCAAGGGGTTCGGCTTCATCCTCGATGAATCCGGCGAAGAGGTGTTCGTGCACTTCTCGGCTATCCTGGGCGAGGGTTTCCGAAGTCTCCGGGAGGGCGAGAAGGTCGAATTCGACGTGGTGATGGGTCCGAAGGGGAAACAGGCCGCCAACGTCGTGCGCATCGAATAGGCCCGGCAGGGCCGAAGGGGAAGGCCTCTGCGCCCGGGGCGCGGAGGCCTTCCGTCAAGAGGTGGGACGCGACCGCATGCTCGAGACCGTCAAGACCTTCACCGCGCTGAGCGAGGAGTTCGTGGAGGAGAGCCTGCGCCTGTGGCCGGTCGAGGCCACGGCGGCCGGCATCCACGACTACGACCACAGGCTGCCCGACGACACGGCGGAAGGCTTCCACGCGCGCGGCGCGTGGCTGCGCGACCTCGAGCAACGGCTCGCGGCCTCGGTGACCTGGGAGGAGTTGCCCACCGAACAGCGCGTGGACTACGCCCTGCTGCGCTCGCGCATCAGCGTGCTGCGCGCCGAATTCGAGGAGATCCGCGCCCACGCCCGCGATCCCGTTGCCTGCCTGCGCACGGCGCTCGACGGGGTGACGCTGCTGGTGACGCGTCCCTTCGCTCCGTTCGAAGAACGCAGGGAGGCGATCATCGGGCGCCTGATGGCGATCCCGGAGTACCTGGCCGCGGCGGGTGCGAGCCTCGGGCAGGTGCCCGGGGTCTGGGTGGAGCTGGCCCTGGAGGTCGCCGACGGGGGCCCGCCGTTCGTCAACGAAGTCGCGCACGCCCTGCTGCGTGCCTTTCCGACCGATGCCGAGCGCATCGAGCACGCGAGCGTGCGCGCCAGTGCGGGCTTCGCCGCCTTCCGGGAGACGCTCGAGCGCGACCTCGGCCCGCGTGCGGGCGGGGACTTCGCCCTGGGCGGGCGCTGGCTGGACTTCCGGCTCGAGCGCGAGCACCTGCTGCCGCTGAAGAACGAGGCGCTCGAGGAGCTCGGGCGCGAGCACGTGGCGCGTCTGCGGCGACTGCTGGAGAACGAGGCGCGGCGGCTCGACCCGCACCGTCCCTGGCGCGAGCAGATCGCGGAGATCCGCTGGCCGGAGGGGCCCCGCGCGCAGTGCGCGGCGCTCGGGGCCGAGCTCGAGCGAGCGCATCGTTTCGTCGTGGAGCGGCGGCTCGCGCCCCTGCCCGAGGTCCCGCTGGCGGTCGCGGAGGGGAGGACCTGGCAGCGCCCGCTCCACGCGGGGGTGGCCTACCTGCCGCCCGCGCCATTCGACCTCGATCCGGCGGGCATGTTGTTCGTGCCCGCGGGGGAAGGCGCGCGATGGTCCCCGACGCGGGCGGAACCGCCCGCGCGCACAGGGCCCGCGCTGGCCGCGGTGCGCCAGGGCTGGCCGGGGCTCCATCTGCAAGCGTCGCTCGCGATCCACTGCGGCTCGCGTCTGCGCCGGCTCGCGGCCAACCGCGTGTTCGCCGAAGGCTGGGCGCTCTACGCCGAGGAGTTGATGGCGGAGGAGGACTTCTGCACCTCGCCCGCCGACCGGCTCGGGCTCATCCTCGACCTGCTCGCGGGCGCCGGCTGCGCGGTCGCGGACGCGGGCCTGCACGGCGGGCGCATGAGCCTCGTCGCCGCGGCCGGCTACCTCGCCGACGAGGCGCTGCTCGGGCGCGCCGAGGCGCTCGCCGAGGCGAAGCGACTGACCCTCGCGCCCGCGCAGGCCCTGGGCGGGCTCGTGGGCCGGCTGCAGATCCTCGAGCTGCGCGAAGAGGCGAAACGGCGCCTGGGCGCACGCTACGATCGACTCGACTTCCATGCGGCCCTGCTCGCGGGGGGCACGCTGCCGCTCGCGCTGATCGGGGAGGAACTGTGGGAGCGGCTGGGGGTGGGCTGACGCACAACCGTCGAGGCGTCCGGCTGCGCCACCCCGCCCTCACACGCCTTCGGAACTCGTCCGCGGGCGGCGGGGCGCAGACACGGGGCTCGCAGCGGGGGTCCCGGCCCCGGCCGACGCAGGATGCGGCGGCCGGGGAATTGCCGGGGAGCGAGCACCGCCAGGGAAAGCCCGCGCAGCGCGCGGGCGCTGGCGGAGCGGAGCGTCCCCGCGAAGGGCCCCGCGTCTGCGCCCCGCCGCAGGTTCGATCGGGGGGGCATGACGAAGGGGCGGAGCCGTCAGGCTCCGCCCCTTCGGACACCCGGGGCTGCTACCAGTGGTACCCGACGCCGATGCCCACCGCGTTGACGAAGGTCTTGTACTCACCCGTGAACGTGTCGAGCGGGGACGGCAAGTCCGGCTCGAGCGCCACGCCGACGCGGGGCCGCGCGAAGATGGCGAGTTCGTAGACGTCCACCGTCCAGCGCTTGTCGGTCCCGAGACGCGCAGCCCAGGCCCAGCGTCAGGCCGTGGCGGTCGGCGTCCGGCAGCAGGGGCGTGACCGCGTTGACCGGCGCGGGCGACTTGTCGAAGTAGTAGCCGGCACGGTAGGCCAGGCAGCCGCGCCGGTACTCGGCCCCGGTGCGGGCCTGCCACGCGTTGCCGTAGTCCTCGATCTTGCGCTTGTCCGGCGTCAGAGCGCTCTCGAAGTCGATCGGCAGGTCGTTGAAGACCTTCCACTCGTGCACGTTGAAGTCCGCCTCGACCGTCCACGCGGGCTTCGGGTTCCACGCCGCTCCGACCGACCACATGGCGGGGAAGCGCAGCACCGTGCTGACGCCCTGGTCCTTCAATACCGCGGCCAACTGCTGCGTCCAGCAGCGAGATGCCCGTCGCGATGCTGGTGAAGTCGGCCGTGCCGTCGTCTATGTGCACCACGACCTTGCTGCGGTAGTAGGCGCCCAGCTTCCACTCGGACGTCGGCGTGAACAGCACGGCCGCGTTCCATCCCGGGGCGGGAGTGAAGTCCGACGTGAGGTCCACGTCCGCCACGTGTTCCGTGCCGAGGCCGTAAGCGCTCAGGTCCCGGTAGGCCTGGTTCTTGAGCCCCACCTTGGCCCACATCACGTCGCCACCGGCCGCGAAGCTCCACTTCTCGTTGGGCGCATAGGCCAGGCAGAGGCTGGCGTTGAGCCCCTGCAGGTCCGCCTTGGTGACGAGATAGCTGCCCGCGAAGGTCTCCGGGTCCCACTCGACGCCCAGGCCGAAAGGCGAGTTGATCCCGATGCCGACGGCCCAGCGCTTCGCCCAGCTGCGCGAGGCGTAGACCGTGGGCGGGTAGAAGGTCTGCCGGACCATGTCCGCCGAGCCGTCGGCGCCGGGGTAGGGGGCCTGGCCCGTGAACTCCGTGACGGGCTGCAGCGCGGTGCCGCCCACGTAGATCCAGGTCCCCTCGAGTCGGGTCATCGCGGCGGGGTTGAAGAACACCGCCGAGGCGTCGTTCACCGAAGCGGTGGCGGCGCCGGCCATCCCGAGGGCGGCGGCGCCCTGCTCGTAGATGCTGTATCCGGCCGCGTGGGCCAGCGTGGGGAGCAGGACGGCCACGAGCATCGCGGCGGCCAGCAGGGTCCGGATCGTTTCATCGGGTCAGATCTCCTCGGGTTCGGGTGTGCGGGTGGTCGCTCCGCCGCCGTTCGCCGGCGTCGGGGGGGACGCGTACAGACTCTCGATGAGTCCGGCGTGGCGCTCGCGGACGACGCGCCGCCGGACCTTCAGCGTGGGGGTGAGCTCACCGCCCTCCTGGGTCATCTCCTGGTCGAGCAGGGCGAAGCGCTTGATCTGCTCGAAGGGCGCGAGCGTCTCGTTGAGGCGGTCCATGCGCCGCTGGACGATGCCGAGGATCTCGGGGCGCGCGAGCAGCTCCCCGCGGCTGGCGAAGGGCCAGCCATTGCGGCGCGCCAGCCCCTCGAGCCGCTCGAAGTTGGGCACCAGCAGCGCCACGATGTAGGGCCGGTGATCGCCGATGAGCACGGCCTCGGTGACCCACTTGCTGGCCTTGAGGCGGGCCTCGATGGGTTGCGGGGCGACGTTCTTGCCCCCGGCCGTCACCAGCAGGTCCTTGAGCCGGTCGGTGATGTGCAGGTAGCCATCGGAGTCGAGGAAGCCCACGTCCCCGGTGTGGAACCAGCCGTCGCGCAAGGCCTCCCTGGTGGCCTCCTCGTTGTGCCAGTAACCCAGCATGACATAGGGGCTGCGCGTCAGGATCTCGCCCGCGGGGCCGATCCTGACCTCGGCGCCCGGGACGGGCGGACCCACGGAGCCGGCCCGCTCGCGGCCCAGCGGCGTGAGGGTGATGACCGGCGAGGTCTCGGTGAGCCCGTAGCCCTCGATGATCGGGATGCCCATGGCGATGAAGAACTCGATCACCATGGGGTGCAGGGCGGCTCCGCCCGAGAAGCCCATCCGCAGCCGGCCGCCCATGCGGGCGCGCACCTTGGCGCCCACGAGCCGGTCGGCCAGCGGCGCCAGCGGCGCGAAGGGACGGCGCCAGGCGAGGTGGGCGCGTGCCTTGCGCAGCCCCTCGCCCAGCGCCCAGTAGAAGATCCCCCGGCGCAGGAACGGCTGGGAGCGCGCGTTCTCGAGCACGCGCATGCGGACCTTCTCGTAGAAGCGGGGCACGGCCGCCATGACCGTCGGCCGGACCTCGGAGGCATCCTCGGCCACGGTCTCGATGCTGCGGGCGAAGGCGGTGGTCACTCCGGCGGCGACCATCGTGTAGAGCCCCGCCATGCGCTCGAAGATGTGGGAGAGCGGCAGGAAGCAGAGGCTCACGTCGGACGGGCTCAGGGTGATGACCTTCAGGCACGCCTCCGTGTTGGCCGAGATGTTGGCGTGGGAGAGCATCGTGCCCTTGGGCTCACCGGTCGTGCCCGAGGTGTAGATGAGGGTGGCGAGGTCGTCAGGCCTGGTGAGGTCGGCCTCCCCGCGGAAGAGCAGCGGGTCGGCCGCGCGCGCCAGCGCCCCGTAGCCGGTGACGAGATCCCAGCTCTTCTCGGTGGGGCCCTCCGCCAGTGCCGGCTCCATCGGGATGATGAATTCGAGCTGTGGCAGATCCCGCCTGACGGCGCGGATCTTGGCGAGTTGGACGGCGTTCGAGACGAAGATCGCGCGGGTCTCGGAGTCCGCGAGGATGGTGCGGCACTGCTCGGGGGTGAGCGTCGCGTAGATGGGCACGGTGACGGCGCCGAGGCCCAGGATGGCCAGATCCGCGACCACCCACTCGTAGCGGTTCTCGGAGATCAGGGCCACGCGGTCGCCCCGGCGGATGCCCAGGTGGCGCAGCCCCAGGCCGAGGCTCTCGACGTCGGCCAGGGCGCGGTCGCCGGAGATGGCCTCCCAGCCCTGCTCGCCCCGGCGCAGGAACTGCACGGGCTTGTGCCAGGTCTCCACCGTGTCGATGAACAGGCGGATCAAGGTGCGGGCCATGCCGTGAACCTCAGGCCTTCCAGTGTCCGGAGTCCGGCCCCGGCACCCGGAGCCCTGTCGCAAGCGAAGCCCGGCACCGAGCCGGGCGTTCGGGAACGGTTAGCCTACTCATGACGTTCCCACAAGCACAAAGTGAGGAGCCCCGCGCTGGTCCAGGCTGGCCCCTCGTCCGTTGACATGTTCGGGGCCCTGCGGGAGAGTCGCTCCTCGAGTCCGGAGTTCCCGCCGCAACCGGGTCCGCCGGGGTGACCGCACCCGCGTCTGCCGGGTGCCCCGGGGGTGTCCCGGGGTGTGCGGGCGCCCAGCGGCACCCTCGCAGTGCCATGGAGGCCTTCATGCGCATCCCCTCGTCCCCGGTCGCGTGGTGTGCCGCGTTCCCGGTCTTGATTCTGCTGCTGGCTCAGCCCACCCTTTCCCAGCCCGGGCACGGCCGCTCGGACGAACTGCTCGGGCAGGCCGCCGAGCGCTACGCCCACGCGGACCTCAAGGGCGCCCGGGCCAGCTACCTGGAGGCATTGAGCGCCGCGCCCGGGCGTTTCACGGTGCTTCACCGCCTGGCCCGCGTCGAGTCCATGCTGGCCGAGGACGCCTCGGGAGAGGACGCCCGCCGGCTCGTGGCGGCGGCTGTCGAGCACGCCCGCGAGGCGGTCAAGACCGCCCCGGACAGCGCGGCCGGCCACCTGGAGTTGGCGGTGGCGCTGGGGCGGCAGGCCCTCAAGGAAGGGCCCAAGACCCAGCTCTCGCTCTCCCGGGAGATCAAGTCCGAGGTGGAACGGACCCTGGCCCTGGACCCGGCCCTGGGCCGGGCCTGGCACGTCCTGGCGCTGTGGAACCGCAAGCTCGCGAGCCTCAATCTCATCGAGCGCACCGTCGCCAAGACCGTCCTGGGGGGGGTGCCGAAGGGGGCTTCGATGGAGAACGCGGTGGCGGACCTGCAGAAGGCCATCGAATTGGAGCCTGCCTACGTGAACCACCGGCTCGAGCTGGGGCGGACGTTCATGCAGCTGAAGCGCCGCGACGAAGCGCGTCGCGAGCTGGAACGCGCGGTCGCCCTGCCACCCGCGGGCGGCCCGCTCGACCCGAAATACAAGGCCGAGGCGCAGGAGTTGCTGGCCCGGCTCAAGAAGAACTGACGCCCGGCTCCTCATGACCGCCCCTGCGGTCTGGATCCTGGGCGGAATCCGCACGCCTTTCGCCAGGGCGGGGACGGCGCTCCGCCTCATGAGCGTCGTCGAGCTCGGGCGTCTGGCCGTGGGCGAGCTGCTGGCGCGCCACGAGTTGGATCCGGCGCGACTCGACGAGGTCATCCTGGGCAACTGCGCCCAGCCGGCCGAGGCCGCCAACGTCGCGCGCGTGACCGCCCTGCGCGCCGGCATCCCCGAGCGCGTGCCCGGACTGACCGTGCACCGCAACTGTGCCTCCGGCATGGAAGCCGTGGGGCTGGCCGCGGAGCGTATCCAGCTCGGGCGCGCGCAGCTCGTCCTGGCCGGCGGCATGGAATCCATGAGCCAGGTCCCGCTGCTGTTCCCGCCCGAATTCGGCGTCTGGCTCGAAGGCGTGACCCGGGCGAAACACCCGCTCGCGCGCCTGGGCGCGGCACTGCGCTTCCGGCCCGCGCTGCTGCGGCCGCGGCCCGCGTTGCTCGAGGCGCTGCACGACCCGGTGTGCGGGCTCGGCATGGGGGAGACCGCGGAGCTCCTGGCACGCGAGTTCGACCTGCGGCGCGAGCGCCAGGACGAGTTCGCGCTCCTGAGCCACCAGCGTGCGGTGGCGGCGCGCGAAAGGCTGCGCGAGGAGATCGTGCCGGTCTTCCCGCCGCCCACCTGCGAGCTGATGCGCGACGACGCGGGGCCGCGCGAGGACCAGACGCTCGAGCAACTGGCGCGACTTCGGCCTTGCTTCGACCGGCGCAACGGCACGGTCACCGTGGGCAACGCCTGCCCGGTCACCGATGGGGCGGTGGCCCTCCTGGTCGGTGGCGAGGAGGCCGCGCGTGACTGGCCCGTGCCGCCGCTGGGGCGGGTGCGGGCCTGGGCGGTCGCGGGGCTCGAACCGCGGCGCATGGGGCTCGGGCCGGTCCACGCCATCGCGCGCGTGCTCGACGAGACCGGGTTTTCGCTCGAGGATTTCGAACTGTTCGAGATCAACGAAGCCTTCGCCGTTCAGGTGCTGGCCTGTCTCGAGGCGGCCAGGTCCGTGCCGTTCGCGCGCGCCGAACTGGGCCGCGACCGGGCGCTGGGCGAGATCCCGCTCGAGCGGCTCAACGTGAACGGCGGGGCCATCGCGCTGGGGCACCCGGTGGGGGCGAGCGGGGCGCGGCTGCTGCTCACGCTGCTGCTCGAGATGCGCCGCCGCGGGGCGAAGCGCGGGCTCGCGGCGCTGTGCGTGGGTGGCGGACAGGGCGCTGCCTTCGTGCTGGAGCGTGACGGATGAGCGTGTTCCACGTCGAGTTCCTGCCGTCGGGTGTGCCGGGTCCGGAGGGGATCGCCCACCTCGTGATGGACGACCCCACACGGCGGGTGAACGTCATCGACGAGCAGGCGCTCGGGGACCTCGAGTCCGCGCTCGAGCTGCTCGAAGGCCGGCCGGACCTCGGCGGGCTGGTCGTGCGGAGCGGCAAGCCCGGCACCTTCGTCGCCGGCGCCGACGTGGACGCGATCGCCGCACTCACGGACCGCGCGCTGGCGCTGGCCCTGGTCCGGCGCGCGCAGGCGGCCTTCGCGCGCCTGGCCGCGCTGCCCTTCCCGACGGTCGCGGCCATCGACGGGCCCTGCCTGGGCGGGGGCACCGAGCTGGCGCTGGCCTGCCGCTCGCGCGTCGCCGCTCAGGAACCGCACACGCGGATCGGGTTGCCCGAGGTCCCGCTCGGCATCATCCCGGGCTCCGGCGGAACCACGCGCCTGCCGGGACTCGTGGGGCTCTCGACCGCGCTGGACCTCATCCTCACGGGTCGCACGCTGGACGCGCGGGGCGCCGAACGCGCGGGGCTGGTCGAGCGCGCGGTGCCCGGCGTGTGGCTCATCGAGCACGCGCACCGGCGCCTGGCCGAACTGGCGGCGCGCGGGCGGAGCCACGGGCGCGCCGGCGTCCGCTGGCGGCCGCGGGGACTGCGCTCGTGGTTCATGGATGGAACGCCGTTCGGGCGGGGCCTGACGTTCGCTCGCGCGCGGGCGATGACGAAGGCGCGCACCGGCGGGCACTACCCGGCGGCGGACGCCGCGCTCAGCGTCCTGCACCACGGCTTCGCCCAGCCCATCGAGGCTTCGCTGCGGCTCGAGGCCGAGTGGGTGAGCGACCTGATCGTCGGGCCGGTGTGCAAGAACCTGGTGCGCGGCTTCCGGCTCGCCGAGCGAGCGCGCAGGGAGTCGCTGCCCGGGATGGAGGAGGCAGCCCCCGTCGAGCGGCTCCAGGTCGTAGGTGCGGGGGCGATGGGCACCGGTGTCGCCGAACTCGCCAGCCGGCACGGGATCGAGGTGCGGCTGCGCGACACCGATCCGGCCGCGCTGGCGCGCGCGATGCGCGCGGTGCGCGCGCGCGTCGCCGAACGCTCGGGCCGGCCTGGGGCCGCGCGGCACGAGACCGAGGGGCAGCTCGCGCGCATCTTCCCCAGTCCGGATCTGGCCGGCCTGAAGCGCGCGGATCTCGCGATCGAGGCGGTGGTGGAGGATCTGGACGTCAAGCGCCGGGTGTTCGGCGAACTCGAGGTCCGCATGCGACCCGACGCGGTGCTGGCGACCAACACCTCCTCGCTCTCCGTGGACGAGCTGGCCGCGGGGCTCGAGCGCCCGCAGCGCTTCGTCGGGATGCATTTCTTCAATCCGGTCCACCGCATGCCGCTGGTCGAGGTGGTGCGCGGCGCGAAGACGTCGGCAGTGGCGCTGGCCACGGCCGTCACGCTGGCGCGGCGGCTGGGCAGGACCCCGATCGTGGTGAACGACGGACCCGGGTTCGTCGTGAACCGGGTGCTGACGCCCTATCTGCGGGAGGCGTTTCACCTGGTCGAGGATGGCTACCGCGTGGCCGACGTGGACGCGGCCATGCGGGCCTTCGGCATGCCCAGGGGGCCCTTCGAGGTGATGGACGATGTGGGCCTCGGCGTCACCGCGAACGTGGCCGCGGTCCTGGGCCGGGCGTTCCCCGGGCGCGTCGCACCCGTGCCGCAACTCGACGCTCTGCTGAAGGCGGGGCTCCTGGGACGGAAGAGCGGCGCGGGGTTCTACCGTTACTGGAGTGGACGGCGCACGCTGGATCCGCTGGCCGCGCGGCTACTGCGTCCCGCGCGCGAGCGCCGACCCGCGAGCCTCGAGGTCCTCGCCGAGCGGATGACGCTCGCCATGGTGAACGAGGCCGCGCACTGCCTCGCCGATGGCGTGGTGGCGGACGCCGGGACGCTGGACCTGGCGCTGCTCTGCGGCGCCGGTTTCCCGCCCTACCGCGGCGGTCCGCTGCGCCACGCCGACGCGCTGGGACTCGCCAGGGTGGAAGCCCGGCTGACGGCGCTGCGCGCCGAGAAGGGCGAGCGCTTCAAGCCCGCGCCGCTCATCGAGGAACTCGCGGCCCGGGGCGGAACGTTCACGGAGCCGGCGAGCGGGTAGGCCCGCACCGCCGGCGGTGGCCGCCCGGCGGCGCACGCTCCGACCGGAATGCGGAAACGCCCGGCTGGTGGGCCGGGCGTCTGCCGTGGGAGGCCGGAGCTTGCCCACTCCGGGACCCTGCTCGCAACTCTGGAACACTCGCACGACTGGCTAGCTCGCTCGCCACGTTCTCGCGTACGTGACGCTACTATTGACGCTCCGAACGGCCGATAAGTTGCAACGCGCGCGCAAAGAACGCGGCGAAGGGGACCAGCGCGGTGGTGCGGGCGACGAAAGCCGCGTTCATTGGGGTTTTCGCGGGCCTTGCTTGACTTCCTGCTGACCTCGGGCATAGTTGATTCGGGTTTTCGGGCCCACCCCCATGGGGGGGCACACGGGTCCGACGGCTGTTCCCCCGCTTACCGCGGCCGTCCGGCCGCGCGACCCGAGCGCGGGGGTGCTGACGGGAGCACCGGTACACGGCCATGGATCTGCTGTCGCGCTCGAGGGGCTCGTCGCCTGACCGGGAGACGGGTTCTTTTCATTGGTGCGCGGGTGGCCACGGCCCGGCCGTGTCTTTCGCCCGATTCTCCGCGGCGGCGTTCGCGCCGGCGCGGTACCTGATCCGGCTGGCTCCGCGCCATGCGGGCCGGACCGACTTCGCCGTTCCTACCGCCGTTGGGCACTCCGACACGCACGTCGTCGCGGTCGCCCCCGGCCGGGCTTCCAGGAGAGACTCATGAGCACGAAGGGGTTCAATTCGTTCGAGATCGCCCAGGCCCAGTTCGACCAGGTCGCCGCACTGCTCGATCTGGACGCCGGGACGCGCGAGTTCCTGCGCTGGCCGATGCGGGAGTACGCCTTCAGCATCCCGGTGCGCATGGACGACGGGCACGTGAAGGTCTTCCGCGGCTTCCGCGTGCAGCACAACGACGCCCGCGGACCCTCGAAGGGTGGCATCCGCTTCCACCCGCAGGAGACCGTGGACACGGTGCGCGCCCTCTCCATGTGGATGACCTGGAAGTGCGCGGTGGTGGACATCCCGCTGGGCGGCGGCAAGGGCGGCGTGATCTGCGACCCGCACAACCTGAGTGCCCGCGAGCAGGAGCAGATCTGCCGTGGCTGGGTGCGGCAGCTGGTGCGCAACGTGGGTCCGGTCCAGGACGTCCCGGCGCCCGACGTCATGACCAACGCGCAGCACATGCTGTGGATGCTCGACGAGTTCGAGGCGGTGCGCGGCGGCCGCTACCCCGGGTTCATCACCGGCAAGCCCGTCGGCCTGGGTGGCTCGCTGGGGCGCACCGAAGCGACCGGCTACGGCGTGGTCTTCACGCTGCGCGAGGCGCTGCGCGAGCACGGCGTCGCGGTCGAATCCACGCGCGCCAGCGTGCAGGGCTTCGGCAACGTGTCCCAGTACGCCATCCGGCTCTACGAGCAGCTCGGCGGCAAGGTCATCTGCGTGTCCTCGTGGGACCAGAAGGACCAGGCCTCGTATTCCTTCAAGCGGGTCTCCGGCGTGGACATGGACCAGCTGGTGGGCATCACCGACGTCTTCGGCGGCATCGACAAGGAGAAGGCGAAGAAGCTCGGCTACGAGGTGCTGCCGGGCGACGCGTGGATCGAGCAGCCGGTCGAGATCCTGATGCCCTGCGCGCTCGAGAACCAGATCACGCCCGTGACCGTGAAGAAGATCCACGCGGCCGTGAAGTTCGTGGCCGAGGGCGCCAATGGTCCCACCACCACCGAGGCCGACGCGGTGCTCAAGGACCGGGGGATCTACCTGATCCCGGACTTCCTGGCCAACGCGGGCGGCGTGACCTGCAGCTACTTCGAGCAGGTGCAGTGCAACATGAACTACTACTGGGACAAGGACGAGGTGCTGGGCAAGCTCGACAGCAAGATGACCTCGGCCTTCCTCGCGGTGAGCGAGCTGGCGCGCGAGCGCAAGCTGTACATGCGTGACGCCGCCTATGTCATCGCCATCAACCGCGTCGCCCAGGCCTGCAAGGACCGCGGCTGGGTGTGACGGCGGGAGCCGGGGCGGCGCGCGACGCCGCCCCGGCGACGCGGTCCCGACCATGAACAGCGACGCTACGGGCGGCCAGGGGTTGCCGCGGTTCGACCGCCGCTTCTTCGAGGGGCGGGAGACCTTCACCACCATCGGCTCGGGCGCTCTCGGGGGCAAGGCCTCGGGATTGCTCGCCGCGCGTGAAGCGCTGGCGGACCGGCCGGCGGCCCTGCGCCATGAGGACCTGGAGATCTCGGTCCCGACGCTCACCGTGATCACCACCAACGCGTTCGACCTGTTCCTCGAGCGTAACCGCCTCCACGAGCTGGTCTACTCGGGCTCCGACGACCGCCAGATCGCGGCCGCGCTGCAGCGAGCGGAGCTTCCCACGGAGATCGTGGGCGACCTGTGGGCGCTCGTCCGGCGGGTCCACACGCCGCTGGCGGTGCGCTCTTCGAGCCTGCTCGAGGACGCGCTGGCGCACCCGTTCGCCGGCGTGTACGCGACCAAGATGATCCCCAACAACCCGCACGACCCCGAGACCCGCTTTCGCAAGCTGGTCGAGGCGGTCAAGTTCGTCTACGCCTCGACCTTCTTCCGCGCGGCGCGCACCTACGTGCGCGTGGCCGGCCGGAAGCCGGAGGAGGAGAAGATGGCGGTGATCGTGCAGGAGGTGGTGGGGCACCGGCACGGCCCGCGCTTCTACCCCGAGGTCGCGGGGGTGGCCCGCTCGTGGAACTTCTACCCGACGGGACACGCGCAGCCGGCCGACGGTGTGCTGGACCTGGCGCTCGGTCTGGGCCGGACCATCGTGGACGGCGGGCGCGCGTGGACCTGCTCGCCCGCCCACCCGCGCTCGGTGCCGCCGTTCAACTCGGTGGGCCACATGATCGAGCAGAGCCAGAGCGAGTTCTGGGCGGTGAACATGGGCCCGCCTCCGGCGTACGACCCCACGATCGAGACGGAATACCTGGTGCAGGCGGGCCTCGCCGACGCCGAGGCGGACGGGACGCTGGTCCACGTCGCCTCGACCTACGACCCCGACTCGGACCGCGTCGTCATGGGGGTGGGATCCAGCGGCCCGCGCATCGTGGATTTCGCGCCGATGCTGCGGCTGGCGCGGTGGCCGGTGATCGAGGCGGTGCGCGGCCTGCTCGCGCTCTTCGCCGCCCGCCTGGGCGCCCCCGTGGAGATCGAGTTCGCGCTCACCTTCCCCGACCCGTCTGCGAAGGGTGCCCGGCCTTCCCCCGGCGCCCCGGAGGGCCTCCCCGCCCGCCTGGGCTTCCTGCAGGTGCGGCCGATGCTGGTCAGCAGCCAGACGGTCGAGATCGGGGAGGATGAACTTGCCGGTCCGCGGGCCGTGGTGCGCTCCGAGCACGTCATGGGGAACGGGGTCATCGAGGGCCTCCGCGATGTCGTGTACGTGAAGCCCGAGGTCTTCGAGGCGCGCCATACGCCGGCGATCGCCGCGGAGGTGGACCGCCTGAACCAGGCGCTGGTCGAGGAGGGCCGGTCCTGCGTGCTGGTCGGCTTCGGCCGCTGGGGCAGCGCCGATCCCTGGCTGGGCATCCCGGTCGAGTGGGCCCAGATCGCGAGCGCACGCGTCATCGTCGAGGCGAGCCTGCCGGCCATGAACGTGGACATGAGCCAGGGCGCGCATTTCTTTCACAACCTGCTGAGCTTCCGCGTGGTCTACTTCTCCGTGCCGGGCCTCGACGCGTCGGGGATCGACTGGGAGTGGCTGCGCGGGCTCCCGGCCCGGCGGGAGACCGATTTCGTACGGCACGTGGAGACGCCGGCGCCCCTGCTCGTGAGGGTGGACGGCCGCCGGGGCCGGGGTGTGGTGCTGCGCGGCATGGGGGGGGACGCATGACCGAACAGGGGCCGATGGACGAGATCCTGAAGGCGTTGCAGGAACGGGCCAAGGAGCTCAACTGCCTCTACCGCATCGACGAGATCGTGCACGACGTGGAGCGGCCGGTCGAGGATTTGCTGCGCGCGGTGGCCGAGGCGCTGCCGCAGGGCGTGCAGTACCCGGCGCACTGCGTGGCGCGCTGCGTGCTGCGCGATCTCGACGTGCGCGGCGCGGACTTCGTCGAGACCCCGTGGAAGCTCTCGGCGCCCATCGTCATCTCGAACCGGCGGGTCGGCGAGCTGTGCATCTACTACACGCAGCAGATGCCCAGGGCCGACGAGGGGCCGTTCCTCAAGGAGGAGCGCAGGCTCATCGATGCGGCCGCCGACCGTGTCGCCCGGGCCGTCCAGCACCGCGAGCTGACCGAGGTGTTCGGGCGCACGCAGATCGGCCACTCCGCGGTGGACGCCGTGCTCCGCCAGGACTGGAGCATCATCCTCGACCTGCTGCGCCGCACCGACCAGAACCTGTACAACCAGGTCGCGCGCAAGATGCTGAACCACCTGTCCTGGAGCGGCATCGAGGAAGCCAAGGAGCTGCTCCTCAGCATCGCCGGCCCGGAGGAGGCGTGGGAGCCCGGTGACGAGAATCGCCCGACGCGGCGCAACGCGCCCAAGGACTTCGAGGTCATCAGCGCCGAGACCTTTGAGATCGCGGCTGCCCACCTGAGCGAGCAGGAGCTGCTCAGCAGCATCCAGACCTGGATCAAGGAGGACCGGCTCAACTTCCTGGTGCTTGCGCTCGAGAGCAGCAACACCTCGCTGCCCGAGATCGCCAACGCGCTGGAGCGCTACCACCACACGGGCCTGGACGTGCGCGAGCTGTCGCCCGCCATGCACCTGGGTCTCAAGGTCTCGCTCATCCGGCGCCTGCTCACCGACAACCTCGAGTTCATCAACACCTGCCGGCCGTGGGTGGAGATCGATGACTTCGTGGACCTCGTCAGCCACACCATCCTGCTGCCACATAGCCACGGCCGGGTGGGCGGCAAGGCCAGCGGGCTCCTGCTGGCGCGGCACGTCCTGCGGCGCTCTCCCGAGCACCGCGAGCTGCTGGACGGGGTCAAGGTGCCCCGGACCTGGTACGTGCCCTCGGACGGTCTCCTCCAGTTCCTCGCCTACAACAACCTTGACGACGTCTACAACTGGAAGTACCGCGACTTGGACGAGATCCGGCAGGAATACCCGCACATGCTCCAGGTCTTCAAGAGCTCGCGTTTCCCGGCCGAGTTCGTGCAGGGGCTCTCGACCGCGCTCGACGACCTCGGCGACCGGCCGCTCATCGTGCGCAGCTCGAGCCTGCTCGAGGACCGCGCGGGCGCGGCCTTCTCGGGGAAGTACAAGAGCCTGTTCCTCGCGAACCAGGGCCGCAAGGCCGACCGGCTGGCGGCCCTGCTGGACGCCATCGCCGAGGTCTACGGCTCGGTCTTCGGCCCGGATCCTCTCCAGTACCGCGCGGAGCGCGGGTTGCTCGAGCATCACGAAGAGATGGGCATCATGATCCAGGAGGTGGTGGGCATGCGCGTGGGCCGCTACTTCCTGCCTTCGTTCGCGGGCGTCGGCTTCAGCAACAACGAGCTGCGCTGGTCGCCCCGCATCCGGCGCGACGACGGGTTGCTGCGCCTGGTGCCGGGTCTCGGCACGCGCGCGGTGGACCGTCTGGCCGATGACTACCCGATCCTGGTCGCGCCGGGGCAGCCAGGGCTGCGCGTCAACGTCACCCCGGAGGAGGTCTGCCGCTACTCGCCGCGCAAGGTCGACGTCATCAATCTGGAGACCAACTCCTTCGAGACCGTGGACCGCCACACCCTGCTGAAAGAAGTCGGCGGACACCTCCCCAGGCTCGCCCAGATCGTCTCGCTCTACGAGCACGACATGCTGCGGCGCCCCGGCGGCCTCGACCTGCGCTTCAACGAGGACAACCTGATCTTCACCTTCGAGGGCCTGTTGACGAACACCGACTTCGTGCCGCGCATGCAGGCCGTCCTCAAGGTCCTGCGCGAGGCGCAGGGCGTACCGGTGGACATCGAGTTCGCCTCGAACGGAGACGAACTCTACCTGCTGCAGTGCCGGCCCCAGAGTCACGCGCCGGACACCGCGCCGGCACCCATCCCGCGCGACCTGCCGCAGGAGCGCGTGCTGTTCTCCGCCAACCGCTATGTCTCGAACGGCGCCGTGCCCGACATCACGCACATCGTCTACGTGGACCCCGATGGCTACAGCCGGCTGGGCGACCTGAACGAGTTGCGCGACGTGAGCCGCGCCGTCAGCAGTCTCAACAAGATCCTGCCCAAGCGCCAGTTCGTCCTCATGGGACCGGGGCGCTGGGGCAGCCGCGGCGATGTCAAGCTGGGCGTGAGCGTGACGTATTCCGACATCAACAACACCGCGATGCTGATCGAGGTCGCGCGCAAGAAGGGCAACTACGTCCCGGATCTCTCGTTCGGCACGCACTTCTTCCAGGACCTCATCGAGTCAGGGATCCGCTACCTGCCGCTCTACCCCGACGATCCGGGCGTGGCCTTCAACGAGCCGTTCTTCCGCAAGTCCGAGAACGTCCTGGCCCGGCTGCTGCCGGACCTCGCGTACCTCGCGGACACCGTGCGGGTGATCGACGTGCCGGAGGCCGCGGGTGGCCAGGTGCTGCGCGTGCTCATGAACGCCGACCTCGAGGAGGCCGTGGGCGTGCTGGCCCCGCCGGGCGTGGCCGTGGTCACGTCGGCAGCGCTGCCGAGCCCCACGGCGCGGCCGGCGGAGGACCACTGGCGCTGGCGGTTGCGCATGGCGCAGAAGGTCGCCGCGGACCTCGATCCCGCGCGCTTCGGCGTCCACGCTTTCTACGTCTTCGGCAGCACGAAGAACGCCTCGGCCGGGCCCGGCAGCGACATCGACGTCATCATCCACTTCAGGGGCACGCCGGAGCAGCGCCGGGAGCTGGAACTCTGGCTCGAGGGCTGGAGCCTGTGCCTTGCGGAGATGAACTTCCTGCGCACCGGCTACCACAGCGAGGGCCTGCTGGACGTGCACCTCGTCACCGACGAAGACCTCGTGCGGCAGACCAGCTACGCGGCCAAGATCGGGGCCATCACGGACGCCGCGCGTCCGCTCATGCTGGGAGGCCCGGCGGCGGGATGAGCGCGCGGGTCGCCTGCCCGGGCGACTCGAGATCGAAGCGCACCAGCGCCAGCTCGGGGCCGTCGTGGGCGGCCGAGAGACAGTGCGTGCGCCCGAGGCGGTCGCGCCAATCGCCGGTGAGCCGCGCTGACTCGTGCACGTGGCCGTGGAGCGAGAGCAGCGGCTGGCGCGCCTCGAGGAAGCGTCGGACGGCGATGCTCCCCACGTGCGGGTCGAGCGGGACGTGGTCCACGGTCTGGCCGTCGAGCGCCGCGCGGTCGAGCCGCGTGTCGTAGGGCGGCGCGTGGAAGAGGAAGACCCCCCGGGCGAGGTCCCCGGCGCCGGCGAGCCGCTCGAGGTCTTCGCGGATCGTGGCGTTGCGTGCCTCGCCCTCGTGCAGCGGGACCGTGCGCCAGCCCTCCTCGGGTGAGGTGCAGCCGGGGTCCACGTGGCGCGAGACGTCGTAGCGCTCCCAGTCCTTGAGCGCGAAGGGCGTGGGGGGCACGCAGGCGTAGCCGAAGACCGTCCAGTCGCCGAACGGGATGCGCCGCCCGTGCGCGTATTCCCAGACGCCCGTCGCGGCGGCCTCGATCACGCTCTCCTCCTCGGCGCGCCCGTCGTCGTTGCCGAGGATGAGGAAGACCCGCGGTGCCGCGGCGCCGAGGTCCTCGCGCACGCGCGTGAAGCCGGGTGCGAGGACCTCCCGCACGAAGTCGCCGTCCGCGGCGCCGACCGCCGCGGCGAGGCCGGAGGGTAGGAGGTCTCCGCCCAGGAACACGGCGGCCGGACGTTCGGCGCGGATCACCGTGAACAGCGCCGCGTAACGCCCGGCCGCGCCGTGCAGGTCGGCGACGAAGAGGCAGCGGGTCATGAAAAGTCCGGGCTAGCCCTCGGCCGGGCGCGGCTGCCGCACGCCGGTGGGGTCCGGATCGGCCGCGTCCTCGCTCTTCTCGGCCGAACTTCCGGCCGGCGGTTCCGGTTCGGCCGGCACCGGCTTCATCGGCTCGAGCTTCTCGCCGTGCAGCAACCGGTTCATCTCGTCGCCGTCGAGCACCTCGCGCTCGAGCAGCGTGCCAGCCAGATGGTGGAGCTTGTCCAGGTTCTGCTCGAGCATGGAGTAGGCCTGCTGGTAGGCGCCCTCGGCCAGCGCGCGCACCTCGGCGTCGATGCGCTCGGCGGTATGCTCGGAGTAATCCTTGTGGCTGGCGATCTCGCGGCCGAGGAAGACCATCTCCTCCTTCTTGCCGAAGGTGAGCGGCCCGAGGCCCTCGCTCATGCCCAGCTCGCAGACCATCTTGCGCGCCAGCGCCGTGGCGCGCTCGATGTCGTTCGCCGCGCCCGTCGTGAAGTGCTTGAAGACCAGGGACTCGGCGGCGCGCCCGCCCATCATCATGGCGAGCGTGCGCAGCAGGTCCTCCCTCGAGCGCGAGTAGCGCTCCTCCTTGGGCATGTAGCTGGTGATGCCGAGCGCCCGTCCGCGCGGCACGATGCTGATCTTGTCCACCGGGTCCGAGCCCGGCTGCAGCCAGGACAAGAGCGCGTGACCGGACTCGTGGTAGGCGGTCGAACGGCGTTCCTCCTCGGACATGACCAGGCTCTTGCGCTCCATGCCGAGCGTGACCTTGTCGCGTGCGTCCGTGAAGTCCTGGCCCTCGACCTTCTTGCGGTTGCGCCGCGCGGCGAGCAGTGCCGCCTCGTTGACCAGGTTGGCGATGTCCGCGCCCGCCATGCCGGCGGTGGACCGGGCGATGGCGTTGAGGTCCACGTCACTGGCGAGCGGGATCTTGCGTGTGTGCACCTTGAGGATGCCCTCGCGCCCGCGCACGTCGGGCCAGTCCACCACGATCTGCCGGTCGAAGCGCCCGGGCCGCAGCAGCGCCGGGTCGAGCACGTCGGGCCGGTTCGTGGCGGCGATCATGATGACGCCCTCGTTCGAGTCGAAGCCGTCCATCTCGACGAGCAGCTGGTTCAGGGTCTGCTCGCGCTCGTCGTGCCCGCCGCCGAGCCCCGCGCCGCGATGGCGGCCGACCGCGTCGATCTCGTCCACGAAGACGATGCACGGTGCGTTTCGCTTCGCCTGCTCGAAGAGATCACGAACCCTGCTCGCTCCGACACCTACGAACATCTCCACGAAGTCAGAGCCCGACATCGAGAAGAACGGCACGACGGCCTCGCCGGCGACGGCCTTTGCGAGCAGCGTCTTGCCCGAGCCCGGTGGGCCGAGCAACAGCGCGCCCTTGGGGATCCGGCCGCCCAGCCGCTGGAACTTCTGCGGTTCCTTCAGGAATTCGATGATCTCCTGCAGCTCCTGCTTGGCCTCCTCGCAGCCCGCGACGTCCTTGAACGTGACCTTGGGCTGGGTCTCGATCAGCACGCGCGCCTTGGTCTTGCCGAACTTGAGCGCGGCGCTGCCGCCCGATTGCATCTGGCGGAGCATGAAGAGCCAGAAACCGAAGATGAGCACGATCGGCAGCCAGGTGAACAGCACCGAGAGCCAGTTGAGGCCCGCGGTGCGCACGTCGATCTCGGCGCCGGGGTTCGCCTTCCAGACGCGGTCGGGCAGGGTGGAGCCGTCTCCCACGATGTTGGTCTTGAACGCCTTGTACGAGACGTCGTGGTTGTTGACCTTGACGGTGGACTCCTTCTTCAGCTCCCCGGTGACCGTGCTCTCGGTGATCTGCAGGTTCGCGATGTTGCCCGCGTCCACATCGCGGATGAAGCGCGTGTAGGAGACCTCCACGCGCTGGGGCGCCATGAAGCTGCCCTGGTACATGCGGTAGGCCACCAGCGACAGCAGCACCACCAGCATCCAGAACGCGAGCGTGCGGAACGGGCGACCCGCGGGCAACGGGACCTGCGGACGGCGCTGCGGGCCCCCGCGCTGCGGGGGCTTGCGTCCCTCGCGGTCGCGGCTGTCGCCCTGACCGGGGCCCAGGTTCCGGCGGAACTCACTCACGATCCAGCCTCCTCGAGCACGCCGACGTAGGGCAGGTTCCGGTACCGCTCGACGTCGTCCATCCCATAGCCGACCACGAACTCCTTGCCGATCTTCCAGCCCGAGTAGTCCACGGGTACCTGGATCCTGCGGCAAGGCACCTTGTCGAGCAAGGTCGCGACCCGCAGGCTCGCGGGGCGCCGCCGCTTCAGCACGTCGAGCAGGAACGATACGCTCAGGCCGGAGTCCACCACGCCCTCGCAGAGCACCACGTGGCGGTCCGCGACGTCCTCGCGCAGGTCCATCAGCAGGCGCACGTTGCCGCTCGACGTCTTTCCGGCGCCGTAGGACGAGACCGAGACGAAGTCGAGGTCCAGGTCGATGGGCGTGGCGCGCGCCAGGTCGCACTGGAACATGCAGGCGCCCTTCAGCACCCCGACGAACAGCGGACGTTTGTCCTCGTAGTCGCGCGCCAGCTCCAGTCCGAGCTCGCGCAGGCGCCGGGCGATCTGCTCGGCGCGTGAACATGACCCGCATGACGGGACCCGTACCCGGGACGATGGCTTCGGCGTGGTCGGCTGGCTGGCTCTCAGTCATGGCGCTCCGCGTGGACCCAGAGGGCCCTCCGGGTGCCGGCGGTCACCGGCGCGCGCGCCGCGCGGCGCACGCCCACCACCCAGAGGATCCCCCCGGCGTCGGCTAGGACCGTGGGGTACTTGCGAATGTCGTTCGAGACTCTCTGCTTGCTCAAAAACCGTCCGAGGTGCGCCGCGCGGGTCCGTCCGAATGGTACGAACCGTTCGTCGGCCCGTGCCCGCCGCACCACCAGCGGCCCAGCGAGGTCATCGGCGGCGAAGAACTCGCCCGTGCCGGAGCCCGTTGCCATGCGCCGCCGCGCCACCGCTCCGGTGGTCCAGCGCGCCGCGAGGCGCGCCCCCTCCCACTCGAGCCGGCCCGGAAGCCGGAGACGCGCCTGCGCGAGGCGCCGCTTCGGAGCCCCGCTGCGGAGGCGGATGACGTCCCGGTCGCGCTCTGCCGACCAGCCCCCGGGAAGGTGGATAATGGCTCCCCCGCGCGCCCTGTCAATCAGCCCGTCGAGCGCGGCCAGATGCCGGCGCGTCAGGCCGGTCGCGTGCGGCCCTGTCCGCTGCCACAATCCGGCCGAGGACGGTCAGTCTCAACCCGGTGGGAAGGGTCGCCAGGCGGCGGGCTTCGAGGGTGGCCATCCCGGGTTGGATGCGGCCCGCCCGGCCGAGGACGCGCCCGGCGAGGGCCTCCAGCGCCCGGGCCGCGACGAGGGTCCCGGCCGCAGCCCGGGCGGCCCGCCTCGCCAGGAGCGCCCGCCCGCGGGTCGGGTCGAGGCCCGGCAGCAGCGCCCGCGTCAGCGCGGGGACCGCCTCGTGGCGCACGCGGCTGCGGGTGTAGCGCGGGTCGCGGTTCGAGCGATCCTCGCGCCAGGTCTGGCCGGCCCGGACCAGGTCGGCCTCGATCTCGGCCCGCGTGGCGCCGAGGAGCGGCTTGAGCCAGAGCATGCGTTCGCCCGGTCCGTCTCCCGTGGCAAGCGCCGGCCTCATGCCCGGCAGCCCGCTGAGCCCGGTGCCGCGGGCGAGACGCATGAGCAGCGTCTCGAGTTGGTCGTCGGCCGTGTGGGCCGTGACGATGGCGCATGCCCCCGCGCGCCGCGCGGCGGCAAGCAGGAACTCCCGCCGCAGCGCGCGCAGGCCGGCCTGGCCGGAGAGCCCACGGCGGCGCAGGCGCGCACGGGTGTCCCAGCGCGCCGCGATGAGCGGCACTCCCAGGCGTGCTGCAGAGCCCGTGCACGAATTCGAGGTCCGCGTCGGCCTCGGCCCCGCGCAGGCCATGGTGCAGGTGCGCGGCGTGCAACCGCAGGCCCAGGACGCAGGACAGGCGGGCCATGCCGATGAGGAGGGCGGTCGAGTCCGCGCCACCGCTCACCGCGACGAGCATGGGTGCCCCGGCGCTCCGGGCCGGCGCGCCGGGAGCGCACGCAGGGCGCGGCGCAGGACGGGCTCGACCCGGCGCAGGCGCACAGTGGGGCGTGAAGGGTGTGGTGGCGGCGCAGGGACTCGAACCCCGGACACAGAGATTATGATTCTCCTGCTCTACCAGCTGAGCTACGCCGCCATTAAGACGGGGTCTTCCGGGCGGAAGACGAGCGGAGAGACGTTAGGGTCCGTGCGGCGGGAAGTCAAGGCAGTCGCCGCGCCGCAAGCCGTGCGGGCGCTGCCGGTTCGGTGCTCCGGTTCCCCTACCCGCAGTACTCCTTCGGGCCCTGCTCGAGCATCCAGCGCCACACGGTCCGCATCGTCAGCAGGTCGTCGGCGTTGGAGCCCGCGACTTCCCGCAGGATGCGCTCGCGTTCGGCGGGGTCGTTGCTCGCCCGCGCCCTCCGGTACTGGACGATGGACCAGGCCGGGCCCGAATCCGGGTTCTGCCGGCGGAAGCCCGCATGGCCGGCCATCCGCCGGATCGAGCAGGAGTCGGGCGACAGCCGCACGGCGCGCCGCACGCCCCGGGAGAGCAGCTCGAAGAGCGCCTCCTCCAGACGCTCGAGGAAGCCGGCTGGCGTGTCGCAGGCGGCGGCGTATGCCCGCAGCCAGGCCTTCTCGCGGGACGAGCCGTGCACCCAGCGCGCGTCGGGGAACCCCTCGAGGATCTGGCCAGCGCGCGCGACGAAGCGCCCCCACGCCCGCCTGCCGCCACGGTCCTCGAAATCGGCGGTGATGGCTTCGGGCCTGGGCGCGTGCCTGCCGTCGTCCACGGCAAGCCCCCAGAGGTGGATCGCGCGGTCCGCCTGCCCGCCCTCGTGGCCCCCGTCGAGGGCGAGCCACACGACCGGCCAGGGGGGCAACTGCGGTGGCGAGATCCAGACCCGATCCGGTCCGGGCCGCGCGAGCCACGGATGCCGCTCGCGCGCGTCGAGCGGGGGGAACGTGCCGGCCGGGACGCGGCCGCCGGGGGGTGGTTCGGGGGTCCCTGGTGGTTCGAGCAAAGGCGTGGTGGGATCGGGCGTGGCGCTCATCATGAAGGTGCACGATTACCCGGTGGGGCCGGCTCGTCAACCCCACGGCTCGCGCTCGAAGGCGCGACGCCCCAGGCCCGCGCTGCGGTCCCTGCGCCGCCGGGGACCCGGGTGGATCCCGTTCGTGGCCCATCCTCCCGCGTCCGTCCGCGACCTTGCCGGATCCGGCCGCCAGGAGGGGCAAGATCCCTCGCACGAGTCCACGCTGTCCCTGATCGTGGCCTCGTCTCCGGCCCGGCGGACCCCCGGGTCCGTGCCGGGAACCTGCCGCTGGTGGTTGAGGGACTGCCTCGGCAGGAGGGCCGGTAAGGCGAGGTTCGGTACTGCTGCGCCGATTCACATCCGCGGCGGAGGTGACGATGAAGATGCCCCGGCTTCTCATCGGGCTGATGCTCGCCCTGCTGCTCCTGGCGCCGATCCCGTCCGGAGCGGTGGCGGCGAAGCGACCGGTCCACGCGGCGCGCGACACCGCGATGGTGCTCATCCCTGCCGGTGAGTTCGTGATGGGCCGCGAGGGGACCGGGGACAACAGCCCGGCGCACGCGGTGCGCATCCGAGCCTTCAGCCTCGACCGTTGCGAGGTGACGAATGCGGAGTACGCGGCGTTCTGCCAGGCCACCGGCAGATCGCTCCCGTTCTTCTGGGGCCTCGACCGCTTCCGCTCGGGACCGAAATACCCGGACCACCCGGTGATCGGCGTGAACTCGGGCGATGCGCGGGAGTACGCGGAATGGCGCGGGAAGAGGCTCCCCACCGAGGCCGAATGGGAGTACGCCGCGCGCGGGGGGCTTGCGGGGATGAGATACGTGAACGGCAACACGCTGGATTCGTCGAAGGTGAACTTCACACGCTCGCAACGGAACGGCCCGGTTGCGGTCGGCTCCTACGAGTCCAACGGCTATGGGCTCTACGACATGGCGGGCAACGTCCAGGAATGGGTCGCCGACCGGTACGGCGCCGAGTACTACAAGACCAGTCCGGCCGAAGATCCGCAGGGACCGGAGAAGGGCCGGCTCCGCGTGATCCGCGGCGGTGGCTGGTTCACCGGGCCGATGTGCATGGACGTGGACATCCGCTACGCGCTGCACTCGAACTGGGTGGACTTCAACGTCGGTTTCCGCTGCGCGAGGGACGCGGAGCCAGGGCCGACGCAGCCGAAGTAGGACCGGCGGGACACGGGCTTCGCCTCATCCGTCCCATCAGCCGGACTGCCGCGCCCGGTCCGATCTGCCTCGCCCTACTCGGCCGTCCCCGCGGCCGCCTCGCCGTCCGCCAGGGGCGCGGACGGTGACACCTCCTCCTCGGGACGCAGGTGGAAGATGCGAGACAGTTCGCTGCGCAGCGCACCACTGTCGAGGTGCTGCTTGAGCGTCCCGCGGTAGGCGACCGAGATGCCGCCGCTCTCCTCGCTCACCACGACGATGGCGGCATCGGACTCCTCGGAGAGGCCCAGGGCCGCGCGATGCCGCGTGCCGAGGGCGAACGCCAGCTTGAGGTCGGACGAGAGCGGCAGGATGCAGGAGGCCGCGACCACCGCGTCCTCGCGCAGGATGACCGCGCCGTCGTGGAGCGGCGAGCCGGGCGAGAACAGCGTCACCAGCAGCTCGGCCGTGACCTTGGCGTCCAGCCGCGTGCCGGTCTCGACGAAGTTCCTCAGGCCGGTGTTGCGTTCGATCACCATGAGCGCCCCCTGGCGCTTCTCGCCCAGGGTCTCGGCCGCTCGCACCACCTCGCCCAGGACGCCGTAGGAGTCGCCGCGCAGGAACGAGCGGAAGTAGCGCGTGCGCCCGAACTGGGCGAGCACGTGCCGCAGCTCGGGCTGGAAGAGGATGACGAAGGCGATCAGCCAGATGGTCTTGACGCTGTCCACGATCCACTTGACCGCGATCAGGTCGAAGGCGCGGGCGAACAGCCCCACGAGCACGATGAGCAGCAGCCCGACGTACATCTGTCCGGAGCGCGTGCCCTTCACCAGCACGAGGAGCCGGTAGAAGAGCAGCGCGACGAGGAAGATGTCGAGCAGGTCGAGCAGCCAGATCTGGTGAACGGGCGTCATGGTCGGGTCTCTCGAGTCACGTTCCGGGAGCGAGAGTAGCAGAAGCGCACGGGCGCGCCTACGGTCTCCGTGCCTCGCGCAGCGCGTCGGCGATGCGCACCGCCCGCACCGTGGCTGCCACGTCGTGCGTGCGCACGATGCGCGCGCCGAGGAACACGGCGACGGCGCTGGCGGCGAGCCCGCCCTCGAGCCGCTGGTCCACGGGCAGATCGAGGGTCTTCCCGAGGAAGCTCTTGCGCGAGACCCCGATCATCAGGGGGCGGCCGAGGGCTTCCAACTCCTCGAGCCGGGCGAGCAGCTCGAAGTTGTGCCGCGCGGTCTTGCCGAAGCCGATGCCGGGATCGAGCACGACGCGCTCGGCGGGCACTCCCGCCGCCCGCGCGGCCTCGAGCCGGGCGGCCAGGCGCTCGCGCACCTCGCGCGCCACGTCCTCGTAGCGCGGATCCCGCTGCATCGTGGCCGGCGTGCCGGCCATGTGCATCAGGACCAGGCCGGCGCCGCTGCGGGTCACGACCGCGGCCATGCCGGGGTCGGCGAGCGCGGTCACGTCGTTCACGACCCGTGCCCCCAGTTCCAGTGCGCGGTCGGCGACCTCGGCGTTCGCGGTGTCCACCGCGAGGCAGGCGCGGGGGTCGGCGGCGAGGGCCTCGAGCACGGGTGCCAGCCGCCGGATCTGCTCGGCCGTGGTCACGGGCGCGGCCCCGGGGCGGGTGCTCTCGGCCCCCAGATCGAGCAGGTCTGCGCCCTCGGCCAGCAACTGGCGGGCGTGGGCGACGGCCGCCCCGGGGGCGAAGAAGCGCCCGCCGTCCGAGAACGAGTCGGGCGTCACGTTGACCACGCCCATGACGAGCGTGTGCGCGGACAGGTCGAAGACCCGGTCCCGGCAGCGCCAGATCAGCCTGGGCCCTTCTGGGGACATCCTTTCCTCCTCGTCGGGCGGTGTTGCCGGGGGCCGGCCCGTGGCCCCGGCCCGCGTTGACCTGCGGGGGGCCGGATGGTAGCACTTACCGGACTCTGTCCGGGCGTTTTCGACCCGGGCTGATGCTGTCCGTCCCTTCGAGGAGGTCGTACCTCATGAGTGGGTCCAAGCGCGCGCTCCTTGTCATCGTCTTCGCGGCCCTGTGCGCCGCCCCGGCCACCGCCCAGATCGTCGGGCACCCGTTCGAGTTCTCGGGCGGAGCGGGCTACTTCCACTACGACGCGCGCGCCCGGATGACGGACGGCCCGGCCTACACGGGCTCGCTCGGCTGGCGGGCCATGCCGTGGCTGTCTCTGGAGGGGCAGGCGACCTTCGGGCCGACGACGGCGGACTCGGTCTCCTACGACCTCAAGCACAACTTCTCCTACGCGGGCCTCGACGCCCGCTGGGACCTGCGCCCGGCGGACGGGCGCATCGTGCCCTTCCTCCTGACGGGGTGCGGCTATGGCCTGAGCCACACCACGAGCGCGCTGCCGGAGAAACTCGACCGTGGCGCGGGCAACGTGGGCCTGGGCGTGCTGTGGACGCTGGGCGCCTCGCAGCGGACGTTCCTGCGGCTGCAGGTGCGCGACTACTTCTTCCGCGAGCGTGAGTCCCTGGAGTTCTCGAACCACGTCGCGGCGACCCTGGGCCTCACGTACGTGTGGCGGCGGCAAGGAACGCGACCAGGACCTCGACGGCGTGCGCAACTGGCTCGACAAGTGCGTGAACACGCCGATCGGCGCCAGGGTGGACAAGTCCGGCTGCCCGCTGGATGGTGACGGCGACGGGGTCTTCGACGGCCTCGACAAGTGCCCGGACACGCCGAAGGGCTGCAAGGTGGACAAGACCGGCTGCCAGACGGACGCCGACGGCGACGGCGTGTGCGACGGCCTCGACCAGTGTCCCGACACGCCCAGGGGCGCCACGGTGGACGCGAGGGGTTGCCCGAGCGATCCCGATGGCGACGGTGTCCTGGAGGGTCTCGACAAGTGCGCGGACACGCCGGAGGGCTGTGTCGTGGACCAGGACGGCTGCCCGGTGGACGCGGACGCCGACGGCGTGTGCGACGGCGTGGACCAGTGCGCGAACACCCCGGCCGGGCTCCAGGTGGACGAGAAGGGCTGCCCGATCGAGGTGGTCGAGCGCGAGACCGAACTGATGGACACCGGGAAGATCCGGCTCCAGAACGTGAACTTCGAGACCGGCAAGGCCGAGTTGAAGCCCGAGTCCTTCCCCTCGTTGGATGCGGTGGGCACGGTGCTCTCGCAGTGGCCGCAATTGAGGATCGAGATCGCGGGTCACACGGACGACGTGGGTGGCGCGGCGATGAACCGGCGGCTGTCGCAGGCACGTGCCGCCTCGGTGCTGTCGTACCTCAGCGAGAGGTACCCGGCGATCGACGGCACGCGGTTCACGGTCAGGGGCTACGGCAAGGACCGGCCCGTGGTGCCGAACACCAGCGACGAGAGCCGGGCGATGAACCGCCGGGTCGAGTTCACCGTGCTCAACAAGGAAATGCTGAAGAAGGAGATCGAGCGCCGGCGACTGCTGAAGGAAGGCGAGGCCACGCCGGCCGATAGCACCGTGACTCCCTAGTGGCGGGGAGCTGAAGCTCGAAACGATCGAAGCGGGGACGCCCGGTGGGCGTCCCCGCTTCGTCGTGGGCGGCCGCCGCGCGGCCGCGGCCGGATCTCGCGCTGTCGCGACGCCTGAATCGCTCCCCCGCGCGTCGCAAGGGAAGGGCCTCCTTGACTATTATGGGGATATGCCCATAATGATGGCGGAGGTACTGGAGCATGTCGAGGCCCCACTGCTGTCGCAGGATCTCGGGAAAGCCGGCCGCGTCGATGTTCAAGCCTGCGGGCGTTCCCGCGCGGGAGCTCGACGAGATCGTGATGACCCTCGATGAATTCGAGGCGCTTCGACTCGCCGATCTCGAAGGGCAGTACCAGGAGCAGGCCGCGGAGCGGATGGGCGTGTCGCGCTCGACCTTCGGCCGGATCGTCGACTCGGCGCACCGCAAGGTCGCCGAGGTGTTGATCGAGGGCAAGGCGCTCAGGATCGAGGGCGGACCGGTCTACACGGAGCTGCGGAATCGCTTCCGATGCCGCAGATGCGCGCTCCAGTGGACGGGCCTGGCGCAGGAGGCCGGGGAGTGCCCGCGATGTCACACGCTGGACGAGCGCCCGGAATCGGTGGACACGGAGACGGACAGCCGCCGTCCGGGAGGCCAGCGCCGGCGCATGAGCCGGGGGAACCCCAAATCCGGGAGGCTCGTGCGCTTCCCCAAGGAGAAACCACGATGATCATCTGTGTTCCCGTCACCGAGGACAAGGGGCTCGAGAGCAACGTCAGTGCGCACTTCGGTTCGGCTCCGCTCTTCCTGCTCGTCGACACCGGGGACGGAGCCTGCCGGGCGATCGCGAACCGCAATCTCCATCACGGTCACGGGATGTGCCAGCCGCTGCTGTCGCTCAGAGGCGAAGCGATCGACGGCGTGGTCGTCGGGGGGATCGGGAGGGGCGCCCTCGACAAGTTCCAGGCCGCGAACATCCATGTCTACCTCTCGGAGTCGCCGACGGTCGAGGCGACCGTGACGGCCTTCAAGGCCGGCTCCCTGCGGGAAGTGACGCCCGCGGACGCCTGCGGACACCATGGCCATGGTCCGCAGGGTCACGGAGCCGGCGGTCGGCACGGCCTCGGCTGCGGCCCCAAAGACCCGTCGCGGTGAATCCGTACGATCCCTGAGCGCCACCGCGGCGCTTCAGGGGGCCGGCGGAGCGTGGACGGCCGCGCCCAGTGGTGACGAAGGCAGCGAGAGAGGGGGCGGCCGGAGCCGCCCCCTCCTTCGCAAGTTGCCGCGCCCGATCACTTCGGGCAGGGCTTGGTGCTCAGGAACCAGTCGTGGATCTTCACCTCGGGGCCCGACTTCTCCACGCGCTCCCGGGCCGCTCCGCACGAGCCCGGGGTCGGGATGATGACGTCCTCGCCGGGCTGCCAGTTGGCGGGGGTGGCCACCGCATGCTTGTCGCTGGTCTGCAGGGCGACGAGGAGCCGCTTGATCTCCTCCATGTTCCGGCCGTTGGTGAGCGGGTAGTACAGCAGCGCGCGGATGGTGCCGTTGGGGTCCACGATGAAGACCGCGCGCACCGCCTGGGTGGAACTGGCCCCGGGCTGGAGCATCCCGTAGAGCTTCGCGACTTCCATCGTGATGTCCGCGATCAACGGGAAGTTCACCTCCACGCCCTTCATGCCCTCTGTACTCGATCTTCTCCTTGATGGTGCGCAGCCAGGCGATGTGGGCGAAGATGCTGTCGATGGAGAGTCCCACCAGGGCGCAGTTCAGGGCCTTCAACGCCGGCTCCATGGAAGCGAAGGTCATGAACTCGGTGGTGCAGACGGGTGTGAAGTCCGCGGGGTGGGAGAAAAGGATCACCCACCGGCCCTTGTAGTCCTCGGGGAAGTTGATGGGGCCCTGGGTGGTCTCCGCCTTGAAGGACGGAGCCTTGTCCCCGATGAGCGGCAGACGCGTCGTGCTCTCGTTCATGGTGGTCTCCGGATCGTGAGGGGAAGGTGACGGAAACATCTGGCCCCGGGCCCGCCCCCTGTCGGGGACCCGGCGGCTCTCCGAACGCCGCGGCGGTCGTCAGCGACGGGCGGTTCTGACCCCCGTCCGTGGAGCCGCACGCGACGGGATCGTGCCTATCCGATGCCCACGAACGTGCCGGTCGCGGTCGCACACTCCTTTCCATCCTGCTCGATCGCCGCGTTCAGGGCGTAGATCGTCTTTCGCCGCCGTGCCGGCTGCTCCCGCTGGAGCAGGCTGGCCGTCACCGCGAGCGGGATGCGCGTCTGCACCGGCGACCGAAAGCGGACATTCAACCGGGCCGTCATGGCCCGGATCCCCAGCCGAAACAGACAGTTGGTCATCGCCGAGTCGAGCAGGAGGGAGACGATCCCGCCCTGGACGACACCGTCGTAGCCCTGAAACTTCTCATCGAGGGTGCAGCGGGCGATGACGCCCTCCGTGCCGGCGGCTTCGAAGCGCAGCCCCAACCCATCGGGGTTGGCCGGTCCGCAGGCGAAGCACTGCCGGTGATGGATCCGACCGGCCTCGGCCGGCTCGCGCCTCTTCCCGCTGGCGATCCAGACATCGTTGAGGGGAAGCACGTGGTGCTCGACGCTCTCGAAGCGCGTCCGGAGGAACTCGCAGATCGCCGGCGAGGAGAGCTTGCCTCGTTCGTGCGGCCGGTGGTGGATCGCCCGATGCACCTGGTCCATGACCCGGAAGCCGTGCGGATTGAATTCGACGATCAGGAGCCTGCCGTCATCCCGGAGCACGCGCGTCATCTCCTCCAGCACGCGTTCGGGCTCCTCCATGTGGTGCAGGGCGTCGGCCGCGGCCACGTGCGCGAAACTGGCGTCCGGTTGATCGAGACGCGTCGCATCGAAGACGCGAAACGTGACGGCGGCCCGCGTGAGGGCGCCGATCCGTTCGCGGGTCTCGCGCACCACCTCGCCGTCGATGTCCCCGGAGATGACCTGGCAGCCGGCAGCCGCGAGGGCGAATGCCATGCGCCCCGAGCCGGTCGCCACGTCGAGCACGCGATCGGCGGCGCCGAATCCGGCGAGCTCGATGGCGTGGCGATGCTCGCCCACCAGGTCGTACCCCAGATCGCTCAGCCTCTGGTCGGAGGGGGTCCCGGGGAACTTCGTGCCGATGCTCGAAGGCTCGAAGGAGGCGCTCACGGGCGTCAGTCTAGAGGGGGCCGAGCGCGCAGGCAATCAGGTCGGTGTCCCGGGGGCCGTCGGGCGGGAGCGAGCCGGCGCTGCGGTGGGCGCGGGGTCGCGCCGGCGCTTTGACGACATCGTTCCTCAGTGTTATCTATTATTTGATACGTAACACTGAGACGTGGAGCTCCAGGCGCCGGATCCCGGCGCGACGGCCGCGGGACACCGCGCCGGGAGCTTCTTCGCCTGCTGCCGGACCCGCCACGGAGGACCGCATGAAGAGGCACCTGCTGCTCCCGCTCGCCGTCGCACTCGCCGCCCTGGCGGCCGCGCCTCCGTCGTACGCGTGCTTCGACACCTACGTGTTCCTGCAGAAGCAGAGCCTGGCGTATCCGAAGGGGCTGCTGGCCGTGGAGACCTCCGGTGAGTACATGGCGCAGGACCTGACTTCCGCAGGCGAGGACGCCTTCTCCGGCGGCCTGAACCTCTACTATGGCCTGGTCGACCGCTTCTCGGTGCAGGGAGCGCTGGCCTCGTCGGAGAAGGCGCGCAGCGAGTTCGGCTTCGACGAATGGGGCCTGCGCGGGGTCTACGGCCTGGTCCGACCGTACGACGGCGGCTACAGCCTCGACCTGGTTCTCGAGATGCGCACGGCCACCTCGGGCGGCTCGAGCACCTGGGAGGTGTCGGCCCCGAACATCTGGTACCGGAAGGACGTGACGCTCGTCGTCCACCCGGTGATGTCGCTTGCCTCGGGCGATGAGTTCGGCCTGCGCGGGCATGGTGGCGTCTTCTACTCGGTGGGTGGGCTGGGGATCGTCGGGGTCGGGAGCGAATACGAGAGCGCCCAGAGCAGCGACCACTTCAGCCATCGGCTGGTCCGGGGCGCGGGCGCGACCAGCCTGTTCCTCGGCGCCGCCCTGGGCCCGCACCTGTTCCTGCAGAACGAGTTCATCAAGGGCTGGGGGAGCGGCGGGTCGGACGTCGGCTTCGCGGTGACGCTCAAGTTCCTCCGCCCCGGCGGCCCGATGCGCTGACCGGGGACGGACCCGGCCGGGGACGGGACTCGCCGCAGCGGGCCACGAAGGATCCAGGCTACGTCTTCTGCTTCTTCTTCTCTGCCGCGGGGAAGAGCACGTTGTTGAGGATCAGCCGGTAGCCGGGCGAGTGCCTGACCTTCGACAGGTCGGTCGCCGGGTCGCCCACGCGGTGCTGGAAGTCCTCGGGGTCGTGGCCCCCGAGGAAGGTGAACGTGCCGCGCCCGTACTGCCCGTGCAGGTACTTCACCTCGTCGGCGCCCTCGACCTCGCCCAGCACCAGCACGCCGCTCTTGATGAACTGCCGGCGGAAGCCGGTGGTCTGCCCGAGGAAGTCGAGCACGGCGTTCGCGTGGTCCTGCACCAGCATGGTGGGCACGGGATCGTTCTTGGCGGAGAAGTCGAACAGCGTGAAGAAGGAGTTGGGCCCGCGGGCGTCGGCCTCCTGGGTCACGTCGATGTCCGAGAACCGGTAGAGGTACGGGTTCATTTCCAGGTGGAAGTCCTTGAAGGCGAGCGTGAGCGTGAAATCGAGCTCGCGCTGGGCCTGGGGGCGGCCGGATCGCCGTCGTAGACCGTGTCGGCGATGTCCACGCCGGTCGGCGGCGAGCGCCATGTCGTAGGTGTCGGTGGCCGAGCACATGCCGAACATGAACCCGCCGCGCCCGATGAAGTCTCTGACGGTTCGGGCCACGGCACCCTTGAGCTGGGTCACCTTCGCGAAGCCCATCCTGGACGCCATCGCCTTCTGGACGCGCTCCTCCTCCTGGTACCAGGGGAAGCCGTGGTAGGCGGAGTAGAACTTGCCGTGCTGCCCGGTGAAGTCCTCGTGGTGCAGGTGGAGCCAGTCGTACTTCGCCAGCTCGCCGCGCAGCACCTCTTCGTCCCAGACGCGGGTGTAGGGGATCTCGGCGTAGTCGAGCGCCAGGGTCACGGCGTCGTCCCAGGGCGGTGTGTTGGGCGGGATGTACACGGCGATCTTCGGCGGTTTCTCCAGCGCGACCGCCTCCATGTTGTTGTCGGCGATCTCGGCGCGCATGGCCGCCTCGGCGCCGCCGTCCATGGGCTCGAGCGCGACGCCGCGCACGTTGGCTTCGCGCTCGATGCCCGGATCGTCGGGCAGCAGGAAGGAGCCGGCACGATAGTTGAGCAGCCACTCGGCCTTCTGCCCCTGCTGGAGCACCCAGTAGGTGAGCCCGTAGGCCTTGAGGTGGTCGGTCTGCCGGTCGTCCATGGGGACGAGCCACTTCGCCTGCGCGGGCGCGGCTGCGAGCACGACGGCGAGGAACGCCGCGGCGATCCCGCGCCCGCCCGGCGCACGCGATCCCGCCGTCCGCCGCTCTCTGCCCGCGATCCCGCGCTTCATCTCATCCTCCTCAGAAGACCCGGCGGTCGCGCCGGAGTCTCTCGGCCACGCGCCGTACCTCGGGCGCGTTCCAGGCGCGCGGGTAGCGGGCGAGGCACTCCTCGTACTGGACCAGAGCGGCGCGCTCGTCCTTGAGCCGGGAGAGGTAGAGGTCGCCGGCGCGCTGGCGGGCGAGCGGCGCGAGCCGGTCGTCGGGCAGCGAGTCCGCCACCGCCAGCAGGAGACCGAGCGCCGCGCGCGCGTCGCCCGCGGCTTCACGCTGGGACGCGAGCAGCAGCGCGGCCTGCGCCCAGAGTGCCCCGCGCGGCAGCACCTGCGTGAGCGAGTCGGTCAGCGCCAGGGCGCGTCGGCGGTCGTTGCGCCACTCCTCGTAGGCGATGCGTCCGAACACCGCGAGCGCGGCTCGCGGCTCCGCGTCCTCGATCAGGTAGGCGCGCTCGAGGGCGGCGCCGCGGAAGGGCCCCTGCGGGTCCGCGGCGATGCGCTCGTAGAGGTTCAGCGCGGAGTCGCTCCGCCCCGTGAAGAAGAGCGCCTCGGCGTAGCGCCACGCGCCCTCGCGCGTGGCTCCGGCCAGCGCGGCGAGCCGCGGCAGCGCGCGCTCGGGCGGGCCGTCGCGCAGGTCGGCGAGGGCTTCTTCGAGGTCGAGCTGGGGCACCGCCGCGGGCGGCACGGCGCCCGCGCGCAGCAACGCGCGTGCCTCGTCGGTGCGGCCGGCCTCGCGCAGCCCGCGGGCGATCGCCACGAGGAAGTCAACGGGCCAGCGTGCCGTGGGGACGCCATCGAGCGCCCGGGCCAGCGCGGGCGCGGCCTCGTCCCCGGCGCCGCGCCCGCACTGCAGCGTCCAGGCGTACTGCGCCCCGGTGAGCCGCCAGGTCGCGTCGAAGCGGCCATCGCCCGCGAGCGCGGTCAACGCCGCAGCCGCGGCGCCCGAGTCACGGGAGGCGCCGGTGGAGGTCAACTGCTGGGCGAAGTCCCAGAGGAGCGGGGCCCGTGCCGTGCCGTGCCGCTCGGCGTGCTCGAGGGTCGCGAGCGCCGACGCGAGGTCGCCGCCGCGCCAGTCGAGCATGGCGCACGCACGCACGAGATCCGCGCGGTCGGGCCGCGCCTGGGCCGCCCGGCGCATCAGCTCCCGCACGCCGCGGGCGTCCGCTGGCGCGAGGCGGATGACGGTCTCCTGGGCCCAGTCGGCGTCGAGCGGTGAGGCGAGCCAGGACTCGAGCGCCACGCCCGCCGCGTCACGCGGGCGGCCCAGCCGCTCGAGCGCGAGCGCGAGCTCGCGCGCCACCATCAGCGAGTCCCGCTGTGCTGCGCGCTCGATGCGGCCCAGCCGCTCCGCGCCGGCGAAGTCCTGCCGCGCGAGGAGCAGGCGCGCCTGCTCGGTCACCACGGCCGGGTGGTGCGCGACCTCGGCAAGGAGCGGCGCCAGGGCGGTCCGGGCCTGCTCGAGACGGCCGCTCGCGCGCAGCGCCCGCGCCTGGCGCAGGCGGGCGACCTGGGTGGGGGAGAGGCGTGGCATGCGGTGCTGGCTCACCGGGGCCAACTCGGCGTCATCGGCCGCGCCCACGACCAGGAGCCCGGGAGCGATCTGCCGGACGCCGGACTCCCGCGGATCGAGGTCACGGATGTGCCGGTAGGTGGCGGTCGAGTCGAACGTCTGCGCAGCGGCGGGCGTGGCTGCCACCGCCACCGCGACCATGCCCGCGGCACGCGCCATCATCCGAAGCCACCGCGACGCGCGGGCCCTCACCGGGAGCTCCCGCGGTTCAGCGCGCGCAGGTAAGCCTCGATGAAGGCGCGGTACTGCGACGGATAGCGGTCGGCCTGGGCCTTGAGCAGGTCGAGCCGCAAGCGGTCGCTCTCTCGCAGCATCTCGGCCGGCAGTGCCGGTGGCGCGGCGCGCGCGGCGTCTTCGCCCGGACGTGACTCGCGGCGCGGCTCGAAATCCTGGCGATTCACGGAGCGCTGGGCGTCGAGCAGCCGCGACAGGATGTGCTGCTGCTTCTGCTCCACCTCGTCTCCGAGCTGGCCCTGGCGCAGCGCTTCCTCGACCTGCTTCATCTCCTCGGCGGTCTGGTCGAGCCGCCCGAGGAGCTGGCGCCGCTGCCGCTCCTCCTGCTCGATTTGTCCGAGCTCGTCGTGGATCCGCGCCTGCTCCCGGGCCAGGCGCCGCAGCTCGTCCTGATCGCCGGCGGTGAGCCGCGCCTGCTCGGTCAGGCGCTGGCCCAGCGTGCGCGTGCGATCGTTCAGCTGCGCCTGGCGGTTGCCGAGCTGGTCCATGCGCATGGGCACCGTGCCGCCGGGCTGGCCCTGGCCCGGGTTCTGGCACATCGAGCTCTCGGCCTGGCGCAGCTTCAGCACGGATTCGACCAGGGCGCCCGCTCCGGAACGTCCCGCTGCCTCGCCGCCGGCGCGGTCGCCCTGCGCGAATTGCTTGCCCGACTGCTGCAGGCCCTTGATGGCGCGGCCCAGCGCCGCCGCGAGATCGGGGTTGATGAAGGGCGTCTTCTTCCCGAGCGTCCAGAGCGAGTCCGCGACGCGGGCGGTACCCTCGGAGAGGTCCGTCTGGAGGTCGGCGCGCTGCTTCGCGGGGGAGTTCGAGTCGAGGCTCCGCTCGGCTGCGCGCTGCAGCGAGACCAGGTCCTGCGCGGCGCGGCGCACCGCCGCGAGGTCCACCTGCTCCCGCTGCTGCTGCATCTGGTTCGAGACGTTGCTGAGCTGCTCCGAGGCGCGCTGCAGGCTCTGGCTCGCGCGCCGGCCCGCCTGCCGGGCCTGCGCCTGCCGGTTCTGCGCCAGCGCCTGCGCGGCTTCGCGCTGGGCGGGAGCCGCTTCCTGGTCGAGCTCCTGCGCGGCTTCCCGGAGCCCGGGCTGCGCCTGGGGCTCGTTCATCTCCTGCCCGAGCTGCTGCGCGTCACGGGCGAGCTGCTCGCTCTCGGCGGCAGCCTGCCTCTGCTCCTCGGCGAGCCCGCGCTGTGCCTGTTCGGCCGCCTTCTGCTCGATCGCCTGGTTGTGCCCGTCCTGCTGCGCCTTCAACTCCTCGGCGCGCCGGGCCAGCGCCTGGAGGCGCTCCTCCTGCCGCAGCCGCTTCAGCAGCTCGAGCGTGCGCTCGAGGTTCTTCAGCAGCTGTTCGTTCTGGAGGCGCCAGTCCTGCAGGCCCGGTTCCGGCGGGCGGCGCTGCGTGTTCTCGAGCGCCTCCTGCAGGCGGCGCATCGCTTCCCTGAACTCCTGCGACTGGATCTGGTCCATGACCTGGGCCAGTTCGCGGAGCTTGCGGGTGAGCTGCTCGTCGAACGCGCGGCGCTCGGTGGCCTGCTGGAGGCCCTCGCGCAGCTGCCGTGAGGCTTCGTCGATCTGGTGGGAGAGATCCTGCTGGCGGTCGAGCGCGCTCTTCACCTCCTCCTGCCGCTCGAAGGAGCGCGGGCTGCCGGCGGTCGGCATGGGCGCCTGGCGGGCCAACCTGTCGAGCGACTTCTGCAGTTCCTGCGCGCGGTCCGCCACCTTCTCGAGCGCGCCCTGCACCGAGTCCTGGCCACGCTCCAGGTCCTGGTACAGCTCGGCGAGCGACGGGAAGCGCAGCTCGTAGGTGGCGCTCGTCGCCACCCCGCGCCCGCCCTCCGCGTCGTCGAAGAGCTGGAAACGGAAGCTCGCGCTCTGCCCGGGCAGCAGACCGAGCGGGGCCGCGTCCCAGCGCGCGCTGGCGCGGGCCTCGCGGGGCCCGCCGGCGAAACGCGCCAGCGTCAGGTCCGTCCACGTGGCGTCCGCGTCCTTGCGCACCTGGAGCCGGAGTTCGGTCAGCCCGAGGTCGTCCTGGCCGAGCACCTCGTAGGGCACCTGCTGGCCGGCCGGCAGGTCCATGTCGCCCTCGGGCACGCGCACGGTGAGGATCGGCGGGGCGTCGGCGAGCGGCTGGATGGGGTAGCGGAACCGCCCCTCGCCTCCGAGCTCGTCCTGCGCGGTGCGCGCGAGCGCGCGCAGTTCGTAGTCGCCCGCCTGCCGGATCGCGATCTCGCCGCGCCAGCGACGCGGATTGAGCGCTCTCCACGGTCGCGCGGGCGCACCCGGGGCGGCGGCCTCGAGCGCCTCCAGGTCGCGGTCGAAGAGCACCTCGATCAGCGCCCGCGAGCCGCGCAGCGCCGTCAGGTCGCCACGCGTGGCCGCACCGCGCTGCACCGGCAACCGCGCGTAGGCCGGCGGGTGGATCTCGATCTCGAAGCTCACCGGCTGGGGCGTTCCGGCGAGCGTCACGTGGTAGCGCGGGCTCTCGATCCCGGCCACGCGCACCCGGTAGTCGAGGGAGCGCGTGAGCTGGGTGAGGTCGAACCGCCACAGCCGCTCGCCGCCGTCGCCGTCGCCCTCGTGAGTACCCGCGTCGGCGGGGGATCCGTCCCGCAGCAGTCGCGGTCGCGCGGTCGTGCCCCAGACCCGCGCCCGCACCGCCAGCGCGGCGCCCGGCGTGACCGTCACCGAGCCGGGCTCGACCTCGAGACGCACGGGCGGTGCGGCGGTGCGCGGGTCGAGCAGCGTGTGCCACGAACGCTCCGTGCGCGCGGGGAGCACGAGCCCGAGCGCGGCCACGAACGCGAGCGCGATCGCCATCGCGGCGAGGGGACGACGCGCCTCGAGCGCGGGCCGCATGGCGACGAGCGGCACCTCCGCCAGCCGGCGCGAGGTCTCGTCGCCCAGGGCCCGGGCCAGCTCGGGCGAGGTGTGAGCCGGCGGACGGCGCTCGAAGTCGAGCGCGTTGCGCAGCCAGGAGCGGACCGCCGGGAAGCGATCCTCGATGCGCTCGAGGTAGGCCTCGAAGGAGGGCCGGGCGCGCAGGAGGCCCGCGACCGCGAGGACCAGGGCCGCGATGCCGGCGCCCGTCGCGGCGAGCAGGCGCGCCCAGGCCAGGGGCTCTCCGGTGGGCCACGCCACGCCGAGTGCCACCGCTAGCGCAATGACCACGGCGACGCCTCCCGCGGCGCGCAACCCGTGGCGCAGCGCCAGCGCCTGCAGCAGCGCGGCGTGGTGGCGGGAGACGAGTCGCTCGAGGGCGTTGTCAGGCACGCGAGTGGTCATCGTCGTCGGGGTGACCCGGGCCGGTTCAATGCGTCAGGACGTAGTGGACGAGGTTCAGGGACATGCGCAGCGCAGCCTCGCGCTTCTCGGGTGGATCGCCGTGGATCTCGGGGTCCTCGAGGCCGTCCCCCAGGTCGGTGTCGAACGAATAGAAGACGACCAGCCTCCCGTCGTGGAAGACACCGTAGGCCCGCGCGGGGCCGCCGTCGTGCTCGTGGATCTTCGGTGGGCCCGCCGGGAACTCGTAGAGCCCGTGGAAGAGCGGGTGCGAAAATGGCAACTCGACGCAGCGGCGCGTCGGGGAGCACCTGCTTCATCGCCCGCCGGAAGGACGGATCGATTCCGAAGTCGTCGTCCACCCACAGGAAGCCGCCGGTCGTGAGGTAGCGACGCAGGTTGGCTGCCTCCGTGGGCGTGAGCTTGAGGTTGCCGTGGCCGCAGGCAAAGACGAACGGGTACTGGAAGAGCGCGGCCGAGCCGGGCTCGACCACCGCCTCCTTCGTGCCAGCCGTGGGGACCGAGAGGCGCTCCCGCGCGGCTCGCATCAGGTTCGCGAGCGAGGTGCGGTTCTCGTACCAGTCGCCGCCACCGCCGTACTTGAGGCGGGCGATGCCGAAGGCGCGTGCGCCCGGCGGGACGGGCACGTCGCCCGGCGCCGCGGGCGACGGTGGCGGATCCGGCACAGCGCGGCCAGGACGAGCAGGGTGGCGAAGCGCTTCACGGGTCGCGGGTCTCCATGGGCATCGTGGCGGTTCCGCCCTTCTTGATGATACACGCGCCGGGCGGAGCCTGCCGAAGATGGCACGAAGGCCCGGACCTCGAGGGTCCGGGCCTTCGTCATCGCCGGTGGGGCGCCCGTGGCCGGGCGCGAGCGCTCAGCCGGTCCCTAGGGCGTGGGGAACACCTTGGTGGCGCCGACCCGGAAGCGGCGGTACGAGCCCGGGCTCGCGGACGTACTCCCAGTCGCCGTAGGTGAAGGCCAGCAACTCGCCCCGCGCGTTCACCGCCGAGACGCGCACCCGGTACTCGACCAGGTTCAGCAGGGTCCGCGCTGCATGAGCACCTGCGCCCCCGGCTCGCCGAGCTTGTAGTCGGTGGCCGGCGCGGCCACGTAGCCGACGAAGAAGTTGCGCACATTGCTGAGGACGAACGGCGCCGGCTGCACGCGCCAGCAGCTTGGCCTCGAGGTCGCCGCCCATGAACTGGTAGATCTGGATCCAGTAGCCCGCCGCCCCGGGCACCTCCTGCCAGGTCATGGTGATGTTCGAGTCGGGCGGCATCGTCGCGCCGGTGTAGGTGCAGCGTCGCGATGTCCGAGCTCATCGAGTTCGCCCACGTTGGTGAGCGGGGAGGTCGGTGTCACCACTCCGGACGACGACGCCGCGGCCCACGTACGAGGGCGGGTTGAAGCCGGACGGCTGCGCGTCGCCGAAGGCGTAGATCTCCCAGTGCGAATCGAGGAAGCGGACCACGGGGCTCAGCACGTAGTCCTTGAGCTGCGCGTAGCCGCCGTTGGCTCTCGCGGCGCAGCACCTGGTAGCCGGTCGCCGGCGTGCCGTCCAGGATCATGCCGTGCAGCGTGCCCGGGGCGACGTAGACCTGTTCCGTGCTCGGCGAGGGTGTCCTCCGGGCCGGGTCCGTCAGGCAGGAAGTCCGTCGAAGGTCTCCACGGTGATGGGCACGTCGGGATAGACGATCAGACGGGCGTCCGCGCTGTACTGGCCTTCGGGCGCCGTGTAGCTGGCGTCGACGTTGGTGACCTTCTTGGCGCAGCCGGCCATCGCCAGCGCCACCAGGATGACGGTGGCGAGCGGGGCGACGCGGCGCAGCGGACTGCGGAGATCGTTCATCATGAGCCCTTTGAGCCTTTCGCTTACTCGGCCGAAATTCCCTTGCGGCGATCGAGCAGGATCCAGATGTCGAGCGCCAGGGCACTGGCCACGTAGACCGAGGAGTACGTTCCGAAGACCGACGCCGACCAGCATCGCGAACGAGAAGTCGCGAAGGACCTCGCCGCCCCAGATGAACAGACCGAGCGCCGCCAGGAAGACGGTGAGCGCGGTGATCACGGTGCGCGACAGGGTCTCGTTGACCGCGATGTCCATGGCCCGGGAGTGCTTCTCCTTGCGGAGGGCCTTGGACCGTTCGCGGATGCGGTCGAACACGACGATGGTGTCGTTGATGGAGTAGCCGGCGATGGTGAGCAGGGCGGCCACCACCGTCAGGGATATCTCACGCCCGGTGAAGCAGAGGAATCCCAGAACGACGAGCACGTCGTGGAAGAGGGCTACCACGGCGCCGAAGGCGAATTTGAACTCATAACGGAAGCCCACGTAAAGCAGAATCCCGCCCAGGCTCCAGAGCACCGCCCAGATCGCCTTGTGGCGCAACTCGTTACCGACCTTCGGCCCGACCGTCTCCTGGCGGCGCAGCTCGGAGGTGACCCCGGGGAAACGGGTCGAGAGGGCCTGCTGGATGACGGGGAACGGTTCCTGGCTGTCACTCCTGAAGCGCAGCAGGAACTCGTTCCGGTTCTGCCCGGTCATCTGTTGCAGCTCCACTCCGCGGAAGCCCACGGCGTCGAGGGCCCGGCGCACCTCGTCGGCCGCCAGCACCCGGCTGGTGCGGATCTGGAGCACGGTGCCGCCCGTGAAGTCGACGCTGCAGGATGGGCCCACCGTGCACGACGAGCCAGACGACCGTCGCCACGACCAGCACGGAGGAGAGCAGGTAGGCGAAGCGCCGGTACTGCATGAAGGGGATGTTGGTTCCGATCAGCACCTGAAGCATCGTCTCGTTCTCCTCGTGCCCGCTAGATGCTGAGGGTCTCGGCCTTGCCGCGGCTCAGCATGAAGTCGAAGACCATCCGGGTCAGGAACACCGCCGTGAACAGGTTGGCGATGAGCCCGATGATCATGGTGATGGCGAATCCCTTGATCGGTCCCGTGCCGAACTGGAACAGGAACACCGAACTGATGATCGTGGTCACGTTCGCATCGAGGATGGTGCGGAAGGCGCGGTCGTAGCCCAGCTGGACCGCCTGGCGCACGCTCTTCTGATTGCGCAGTTCCTCGCGGATGCGCTCGAAGATGAGCACGTTGGCGTCCACCGACATGCCGACCGTGAGCACGATGCCCGCGATGCCGGGCAGCGTCAGCGTCGCGCCCAGGCCGGCCAGGCAGGCCAGCAGGTAGAAGATGTTGAGCATCATGGCCACGATCGCGATGAGGCCCGAGAGCTGGTAGTAGACGAGCATGAACACGATCACCAGGAGCGTGCCGATGCATCGCCCGCCATCGAGGCCTTCCTGGATGGAGTCGTTGCCCAGCGACGGCCCGACCGAGCGCTCCTCGACGACGTGCACCGGGGCGGGCAGGGCGCCGGCGCGCAGCACGATGGCGAGGTCGCGCGCGGTCTCGACGTTGAAGCTGCCGCCCGTGATCGAGGCGTCCCCCGTGGGGATGCGGTCACGGATGACGGGCGCCGAGGAGATGATGCCGTCGAGCACGATGGCCAGGTTGCGGCCGATGTTGGCGCCGGTGATGCGCGCGAAGTCGATGCGGCCGCTCGGCGTCATCTTCATGCTGACGCCCCAGGCGCCGGGGTTCGTGCGACTCGAGGCCGATCTGGGCGTTGGCCGTGGCGATCGAGCCGCCCCTCATCTCGGGCTCGCGCTTCACCACGTACAGGTAGCGGCCGGTGACCCCCTGGGAGGCCTCGTCCGGGCTGCCCCACAGCAACTGCGAGTCGCCCGGGATGATGGAGTCGAGGCCTGGCGTGGCGAGCAGTTGCCGCACGGTCGGCTGATCCTCGGACCGGCACGAAGGCGGCGAAGTCGATGGACAGGACGTGCGCGCTGAGCGCGGCGCGGCGCAGGGCCGTGTCGGTGGTCGCGGCGTGGGTGGCGAGGTAGCCGTCGAGCTTGTCGAAGATGCGCTTCGTCTCTTCGGTCGTGCGCACCAGCTTGAACTCGAGCAGCGCGGTCTTGCCGATGAGGTCGAGGGCGCGCTTGCGGTCCGTGAGGCCCGGCAGCTGGATGACGATGCGGTCCTCGCCCTCCTTCTGGATGAGGGGCTCGGCCACGCCGAACTGGTCGATGCGCTGCCGGAGGACCTCCATGGCGCGGTCCACCGCGTCCCTGCCCTCGGCGGCGTTCATCTTGGAGCGATCGACCTCGAGCACGAGGTGCATGCCGCCCTGCAGGTCCAGGCCCAGGTGGATGGCCTTCTTGCGGAGGTTGGCCAGCTTCTCGGAGGAGACGCTGGCGAGTTGCTGGGTCGTGCGATTGTAGTAGTTGGCGTAGAACTGGTAGGACGGGAACAGGTACCAGACGGCGATCACCGTCACCAGGAGTACGCTCGCCAGCTTCCACTGGTCGGTGCGATTCATCGGATCCCTCAGGGCAGACAACGGCCGGCGCGCCGGGGCAGCCCCACGCTTGGTGCGGGTGCCCCCCGCGGCGCCGCCGGCAGGCGCAAGACGTTAGGAGCGTGCGAGTCTACGGGGCAGGGTTGGGAGTGTCAACGAATCCGCGACCCGGCTCCTGCCGCGCGTCGTCCCGGGAGATTCGCGGGTGACCCGGCACAGGCGTGCAGCAGGAGGGCGGACGCCGTCGAGGGACCCGGGACGGGGCCGGTTGGCGGCCGGCCCCTGGGTGAGTCGCATTGTTTCCGGAAGGGTCGGGGTGAGGACTGGATGGCGGGATGGTGAGGTGGGTTCCCGGTCCGGAGGCACCGCGACCCAACGCAAGAGGCGTTCCACTCCGTGGTGGGCGGTCTGGCCGCGCCTTGCGGCCGGGGCCGGCCCGCCCGCGTGTCCACGGGCCGTCATCGTCGACCACGCCGTGACGCTGACGGGTACATGCGCGGCGTGTGATGCGCCGAAGGTCGTGGCCTCTCCGCCGCGGTGGCGGCAGTCTCCGGCACGGTTTCTTGACACCCCCGAAGGCCGTTCCTATAGTGTGCCGCTCGTCACACCGGGCCTCTCTCACACCATCCCTTTGCCCGGGAAAAGGAGCCTCCATCGCATGATTCCACGCATTCGCTGGGTGAGCTTCGCCGTGCTGGCGCTGCTCACAATCGCCTCGGCATGCCCTGCGGCGGAGGGTGAACCGTCCTACAAGCCCGGCAAGGGTGGGGTCGGCGGTCAGTTCGGCGGCTCCTACTTCGGCATCGATCGCATGTTCGGCGACGAGTGGCTCGGCGACTACTCGAGCGGCGCCATGCCGCGGGTCTCCTTCGCCGGCCAGTTCCGTTACGTCCAGAGCAAGCACTGGCGCTGGCAGTTCAGCCCCGGCTTCACCTGGACCGCCTACAAGACCGCCACGGCCATCCCGTTCACGGACCTGAACTACCCGGACGACGAGGTGAAGGACAGAATGCTCGTCCTGATGCTGCCGGCCACGGCGCAGATCCAGTACGTCGTGAAGCGGGGTCAGTGGTTCTATCACGCGGGTGCGGGGCCGGGTGCCTACCGGGTGTGGGTCGAGAACCGCCGCAAGGTCTACAGGGACCCCGAGACATTCCGGTCTGCACCGCGGCCTGTACCCGGGCGGGATCTTCGAGTTGGGCGCCGAGCGCTTCCTCAAGTCGATCACCACGACCAGCGTCGAGCTGACCTGGGCGAGCCACCTGGTCTTCGCGCAGCGCGACGAACAGTTCCCGAGCGGCTACAACAGCAACCTGATGGCGACGGAATTGCGGGTGGGGGTCAACTACTACTTCGACCCGCTGAGGCAGAAGAAGCAGGGCATCGAGATCCCCGAGGTCAAGTGAGCCTGCCGGGAGTCGCGGCGCGCGATTCGCGCCACGGCTCCCGGGTTCGCCGGACGGCGCCGCGTCCCGAGGTCCACCGTCATGAGTGACCGGGTCCGCTGGGAGGAGAAGGTGGGCCGCGACGCGCTCACCTTCGACGACGTCCTGCTGGTGCCCGCCTACTCCGCCGTCCACCCGCGCGACGTGGACGTGCGCACGCGTTTCTCCCGCCGCATCGACCTCAATCGTCCCCGTCGTCAGCTCGGCCATGGACACGGTCACCGAGTCCGAGCTGGCCATCGCGCTGGCCCGCGAGGGCGGCCTCGGGGTGATCCACAAGAACCTCGCCATCGCCGAGCAGTGTGCGCAGGTGGACCGCGTGAAGCGCTCGGAGAGCGGCATGATCGCCGATCCGGTGACCCTGCCGCCCTCCGCGACGCTGGGCGAGGCGCGCGCCGTCATGGCGCGCTTCCACATCTCGGGCGTGCCCATCACCGAGGAGGGGCGCCTGGTCGGCATCCTCACGAACCGCGACCTGCGCTTCGAGGACTCGAACACGAAGCGCGTCACCGAGGTGATGACGCGCGAGAACCTGGTCACGGCTCCGATCGGGACCACGCTCGAGCAGGCGCGCGCGATCCTGCAGAAGCGCCGCATCGAGAAGCTGCCGGTGGTGGACGGCAAGGGCCGTCTCCAGGGCCTCATCACCGTGAAGGACATCGAGAAGCGCATCCGCCATCCGCTGGCCTGCAAGGACGGGCTCGGCCGGCTGCGCGTGGCCGCGGCGGTCGGCGCGGGCGGCGACGCCCTGGAGCGCGCCGCCGAGCTGGTGCGCTCGGGCGTGGACGCGCTCGTCGTGGACAGCGCACACGCCCATTCGAGCGGTGTCATGAAGGTCGCCGGGGCGGTGCGCGAGCGCTTCCCCGACGTGGACCTCGTGGTCGGCAACGTCGGCACGTTCGAGGGCGCGAGGGCCATCGCCGACCTGGGCGCGGACGCCGTCAAGGTCGGCATGGGGCCCGGCGCGATCTGCACCACGCGGGTCGTGAGCGGCGCCGGGATGGCGCAGATCACCGCCGTGCTCGAGGCGGCGCGCGCACTCGAGGGCCGCGACCTGCCCATCATCGCCGACGGCGGCATCAAGTACTCCGGCGATCTCGTCAAGGCCCTCGCCGCCGGCGGGCACTCGGTCATGATCGGCAGCCTGTTCGCGGGGACGACGGAGAGCCCGGGCGAGACCGTGCTGCTGGAAGGACGCTCGTACAAGGTCTACCGCGGCATGGGCTCGCTGTCGGCCATGGCCGCGGCGAAGGGGAGCCGCGAGCGCTACTTCCAGGAGGACACCGACGAGCTCGTGAAGCTCGTGCCCGAGGGCATCGAGGGCCGGGTGCCCTTCAAGGGGCCGCTCGAACAGCTCGTGTTCCAGCTGGTGGGCGGTCTGCGCTCCGGGATGGGCTATTGCGGCGTGGGCAGCATCGAGGAACTGCGCACGAAGACGCGCTTCGTGCGCATCTCGCCGGCGGGGCTGCGCGAGAGCCACCCGCACGACATCACGATCACCCGGGAAGCGCCCAACTACGGTGAGCCGGGCAGGCGGTAGGAGCGATCGCGGGGCCCCGTTCCTCCCTGCTCCGCACGGAAGCCCCGCGGGTCCTCGGCCCGCGGGGCTTCCATCGTTCGCCGCGACTGGACGGAGGCGGCGTCTGGTCTCCCGATGACCCCGGCTACGGCTTCTTCGGCAGCTCGAAGTGGAAGTCGGGGTTCAGCTGCCGGATCTCGCCCACCAGGCGCTCGAGGCCTTCCACGGTCTCGGCGTCCGGCCGCGTCTTCCAGGCCGAGTACAGCTCGAGCAGTTCGTCCTGCTTGGTGCGCAGCAACTGCTGCATCGCGGCCTCGTTCGCCGTGCGCTCGAGGTGGTAGACCTCGCCCTGGGCCAGCCGCCTGGCCAGGTCCAGCGGCTCGCCGCGCATGTGCGAGAGGATCTTGAGGTAGCGGTCGAAGCCCACCGACAGCTTCTCGAGCACCTCGGCCACGCCCGCGCTCTTGCGGTGCATCTGCTGGCTGTAGGTGTAGGCGAAGTGATAGTAGGTCTTGCCCCGCCCGACGTAGGCTTCCTCGCTGGGCTGAGCGTGCGCCCTGGGCTCACGGGAGGAGCCGGGTTGTCGAAGATGCCGGTCGAGACCAGCAGGAAGTCGGCGTTGGTCTTGTGGATGACGTAGCGGATGCGCGCGTCGGACGAGTTGGCGAAGCGCCGGAACACGTCCACGTCGTAGCGCGACAGGAACTTCTTCGACTGCTCGGCGTACTCGGGGTTGATGAACGCGTGCAGCAGGTGGGCGAGGTAGACGTCCACGTCCTCGTCGTAGCAGTCCGGGTTCGAGACCAGGCCGGTCTCGATCCGGCTGTAGAGCAGGCAGTTGATGGCGAAGTGGTAGGTCGGCTGGAGATCGCGGCGGGTCTCCTTGAGCTGCACGTCGTGCCGAGGATCCATGCTGCGCTCCTCCCGGTTGCCGCGTCTGCTTCAACGCGGGCATCGACCCGCTTCCGACCATGTCTTCCAAGACGTGACTCCTGCATCCGCCATGCCACGGCGGGGTCCGCCGCCCCTGGGGTGCACCGGCTTGAAGCTGCGTCGCCGCGGTCGTCCGGAGGGTGGTCCGAAGCCTCCGTTCCCAGAGTGATTTGGCTCAGAAGGGCGCCCGGGATGGGGGTTCTGGCGCGAATCGCCCGGGACCCGGGAGGGGTGGTCGCACGGGCGTTCGCCCTGTCGCGGGCACGCCCCGGCGATGCAATCTTTGCGACTTCACTTGAAAGGAAATTGCCAGTCCGCGGCCCGGACGCCGCGCAACCGCAGGGAGATGGGCCGCAGCCCGCCCGGCGGCGGCGGCCTTGCATAGTGCAACGCGGTCGGCGCGGCGCCGGCGCCGCGGTGGGGCGCGGGAACCCGTCCGGAAGGGCCCGCGCCGGGGCATGTCACTTGCGAGTCCCCGGGATGTGACCCAGCATCCTGCTTGGACTTCCATGCGCGGCCATCGAGTTCCTCCCGCCCCCGGCAACAGCGCTGCCACCGGCGTGGTCCATCCCGGCGCTGGACTCCGCCTGCGGCTGTGGCTCGGCTGTCTGCTGGGCGGTGTCGTTGGTGGGGGCGCGGTGGTCGGGCTGTTCGCGTGGCTCTCGCCTCCCGATCCGCTCTTCGATCCCCTGGCCCTCGGCCTCTGGCCCTGGAGCGCCGCCTTCCTCTGCCTTGCCCTCGCGGTGGGCCTGGGTCTCTGGCTCGACCATGGCATCGCCTCGCACCTGCGGGGCCTGAACCGCGCGATCGCGGGCGGGGATCCGACCGGGCTGGGCGCGCTGCCGGCGGCCAGGGGCTGGGGCGAGCTCTCGCTTCTGACCTCGCAGCTCCAGAGCCAACTCGCGCGCCAGCACGAGATGGGCCGCGCCGTGGCCGAGTTGGAGGAGTTGCGTCACCGCATCCGCGGCCTGCGCGTGGCGGTGGAGATGCGACCGGCGGGGCAGCGGGCGGAGCCCCTGCGGGCGCTCGAAGGGCCGCTCGGGCCGCTGATCGAGAGTCTCAACCGCCACTGGGCCCAGAAGGAGCGGGTCGAGGGCGAGGGCCGCGCGGACGCCCTCGGGCTGCGCCACGAGCTGACGCTGGCACTCGTGGACGCACGGGACTCGGCCGAACTGGCCGAGCGCGGCTTCGTCGAGGCGACCGCGCTGCTCACGACCGTGCGCGAGCTGCAGCGCCTGGGCGGCGAGCTCAGGCAGGAACTGTCGACGGCGCCCGAGGCGCCAGCCGCGCCGGCGCCCCCGCTCGCGGAGTCGCAGCACCGCTACCGTGAGGCGGCCGTGGCCGCGATCGAGGAGATCGTGTCGGCATCCAACGAGAGCGTCGAACGCCTGGCTGCCGGGCTCCTCCGGGTGCAGGAGATCGGCGGACCGGTGCAGGTGCTCGCCAACCGGGCGACGCTCATCGCCCTCCATGTCACGCTCTCGGAGCCGGGCGGTTCGGGCCCGCGGTCCGAGGGGTTGTCGCGCGACCTGCGGAGCCTGGCGGGCGAGGTGCGCGCCGTGACCGACCTGACGGCGGAGCGGTTCGCCGCCATCGATCGTGAGGTCGAGGCGGCGGTGGAGCGCATGAAGGGACTGCGGGAGCGCGTCGCCGCGAGGCTGGACGAGGTGCCGCCGATGCCCGAGGCCGGCGCCTCCGCCCCGGGTGCCGCGCAGCCCGGCGAGGTGGCGCTGCGGTTGCTCGAGCGCGTGCGCGAGATGGTGCAGGATGCGGCAGCCAAGGGCGAGCGGCTCTCGGCGGCGGGGGAACGGGCCTCGCGCGCGGCCGAGCGTCTCGTGCGCCGGCTCGAGGAGGAGGCGGGCACGCTCGAAGGGCTGGCGACGCGCCTCGGCGCGACCGCAGAGGAATTGCGCAAAGGCGCGGCGGAGCCGGACGCGCGCCCCGCGTCATCCGCGGGCGAGGTGCGTCCAGGCGACCTGCGGCTGCTCGGACCGGACCACGTGAAGCCCCGGGCGGAGGACCCCGAGCCGGGTGACGAGGATGCGGAGGAGCGGCGATGAATCCGGCCGATGATCGCGGAGGCACCCGTGACCTCGCTCGCGACCTGGTCGGCGCGCTCGCGCCCGTCCTCTGCGACGTGGCCGAGGGGGACGCCGTCGGTGTCGCGTGCGAGGCCGCGCAATTCCTCGGCCTCGACGGTCTCGAGCGCCTGCTCGCGGCCTGCGCCCCGCACGCGGGGCACGCCTGGCCCGCCGAGTTGATGCCCGCGCTCGAGCGCCTGCGGCGCCTCGCCGCGAGCGCCGCCGAGACGGGCGCGCTCGGGATCTTCCGCGAGGCGGACCGCGAACTGGCGGGCCTGGCGGACGAGGTCTCGGCGTTGCAGTGGAGCCCTTCGTGGCGCGCGGGTTCGGACGACGCGCAGCCGGTCGCCACGCTGAGCGTCGCCGACACGCTGGACGAGCTGCCGCTCGCCGATGACTCCTCGCGCGAGCTTGCGCGCCGCTCGCGGCTCCTGCCGCCCGTGGCCGCGGCCCTGCGGGCGGCGCTCGACTGGCTCGCGAGCGATTCGGGCCGTCCCCTCGTGCTGCGCGCGGAGGACTCGGTGCTCGAGGCGTCGTGCGAGCACGTCGACTTCGGCGCACTCACCCCGGCGACCGAGGTGCTTGCCGCGGTGGGTGCGAACCTCGGGCCCGGCCCGGGCCTGGCCGGCACCTGGACGGTCCGCGTGCCGCTTCACACCGGGCGCGGGGTCTACCTGATGCTCGTGCACGGCGGCGTGCCGGTCGCGATCCCCTGGCATGCGGTGCTGCGTCTGCACATGAGCCGTGCGGCCGAGACCGCCGAGCGCGAGAACCTCGGCGGCTGGCCCGTGCTGAAGGGACCGCTCGGGGGCGGCTCGCAATCGACCGGCGACGTGCCGCTCGCGCTGGTCGCGCACGGGCGCAAGCGCGGCTGGCTCGTGGCCGACCGGCTGGTCTGGCGGTTGCACGCGGATCCCGTCGCGCCCACGGAACGCTCGCCCGCCGACGGACTCGTCACGATGGTCGAGACCGAGGAAGGCGAGCACTACTGGCTCGCCGAGCCCGGGTGGCTCCTGCGCTCGGTGGAGGCCCCGTCACTCGTGAAGCCCGCGCCCGCGCCGCAGCCCGAGTCGCAGCCCGCGCCGGAGTCCGCGTCCGAAGCGGAGCCGCCCGCGCCGCGCGAGGAGATCCCCGCGTCCCTCCCGGTGGCACCGGCACCGCCGGCTCCTGCACGACCCGCGGTCCATCTGTGGCTGTTGACGCCCGAAGACGTCGAGCGCATCGAGGCCGAGGACGTCGAACCGATCGCTTCGTCCAGCGGTCCTCCCGTCCCGGCGCACGTCCCCGACTCGGCGCCGCCGGACCGGCGGCCGATGCGCAGCGCCCTCGTGGCGGAGGACTCCATCACCGCGCGCATCTTTCTCGCGCGACTGCTGACGCGGCTGGGCTTCGACGTCAGCACGGTGGACACCGCGGCTGCGCTGCGCGCCGAGCTGGAGCGCCGCCCATGGTCGCTCGTCTGCGTGGACATCGAGTTGCCCGACGAGGCCGGCACGGCCTTCCTGGCGGGACTCGCCGCCCGCCATGGCGCCCGCACGCCCTTCGTCGCGCTGGTGCGCGACGCGGAGGACCGCGTGGCCGCGCGACGCGCCGGCATCGAGCGCATGCTGCGCAAGCCCTTCGATCACCAGGAAGTCGAGCAGGTCCTGGGCCGCCTCGGCCTCGTCCCCCGGAGGCCGTGATGAGCACCGGCCAGACGACCACATCCGGATCGGGGACGGCGCCCTGCATCCTGCTGGTGGACGACGACCGTCGCATCCTCGAGTTGCTGGAGATCGCCTTCACCGCCCACGGCTTTCGGGTGCTCACCGCACCGGATGGCGACGCCGCCATGAAGTGCGCGCTGACCGAGCATCCCGACCTTGTCGTGCTCGATGTGCGCCTGCCCAAGAAGAGCGGGCTCGAGGTCTGCGAGTGGCTGCGCCGGGATCCCGACGACCCGGGCGTGCCGGTCGTCATGGTCTCCGCCGTCGTGGACATGGAGACCCGGCTGCAGGCGTTCACGCGCGGCGCCGACGACTACCTGACCAAGCCGTTCTCCCCGAAGGAGCTGATCGCGCGGGTCAAGCGCCTGCTGGCGCGCTCGGTCGAGGCGCGCGAGGCCTGCGCGCGCCGGCACGAGCTCGAGCGCGAGCTGGTGCACGCGCGCAAGGTGGCCGAGCGCTCCCACGCCGCGACCCAGCGCGAGCAGCGCCTGCGCGACTTCGAGCTCGGCCCGGGTCTCGACCTGCTGGGCGCGGGCGACGAGGACGAGCTGGCCCGCCGGTTGCTGCCCCTGCTTCGCTCCCGGCTGGGCTCGGCCATGGTGGGGCTGCTGCTGCCCGAGAGCGACGGTGGGGCGCTGATGCCCGCGGCGGTGCGCGGCGATGGACCGGAGCGTCTCGCGAGGCTGGCGCTGCCGCAGACGGGCGCGCTGGCCGTGTTGCTCGCGGGGCTCGAGCGGCCCGTCCTGCGGCGCGACCTGGAGCGCTTTCCCGATCTGGCCACGGAGGTGGCGCCGTTCGTGGCCGAGGGCGTGGCGCTGCTCGTGCCGCTGCGCGGCCCCGGCGGACTCGAAGGGCTGCTGGTGCTGGACGAGCGCCGCGACGGACTCCCGTTCCCGCCGTCCGAACTCGAGGCCCTGGCGAGCCTCGCGCGTTTCGCGGGCGTGGCGCTGCACGAGGTGCGGCGCGTGCGCTCGCTCGCGGAGCGGGCACTCATGGAGCTCGCGCGGCGCGAGGCTTCGGATGATGACGGCCGCCGTGCGCGTAGCGAGGCGGGTTTCCTGGTGGAGCACGCGGCTCAGGCGGCGCTGGTGCCGCCGCGTCAGCGACGGCTGCTGGCGCACGCCATCCGGCTCGGACGGGATGCGGCGACGGGCGGCGGGGCGGAGGCGCTCGCGCGGCTGGCCGCGGACGACCCGACCGGGCTCGCGCGCGACCTCGTGGCGCTCTTCGCGCGGGTGGACGCGGTGGCCGGAGATGGAGACGGTGATCCCGCGACCGGGGACGGGCGAGTGGCCGTGCTGCTCGCGGTGGCGCTGTCGCACGCCGAGGAACGCGAGCGCGGCGCGGACACGCGATCCGCGCTGTCGCGGGCGCTCGCGGCGGCGGGCGGGCGGCTCGACCCGGTCACGTGCCAGGCGCTCGAAGCCGCCACGCACGAGCTGGCGCTGGTGATCGAGGCGGCGTAGCGCGCGTCTGCCGCCCCCCAACGCCGCTGCCCGCCCGGCGCGAAAGCCGTCGGCACCCGCCGAGCACGGACGCAGGCCGCAGGGCCCCGGTCTTCGGGCGGGAAGCCGGGTCGATCACCTCGCCGCGGAGGTTGGCCGGGCCCCAGCCGCCGGTGAGCACGCGGCCTGGTCGTGAGGTCCTCGACCCCGGGCGAGCGGGAGGCGCCAGAGTCGAGTGTGCACGTCGCGTCACCTGGCAGGTGCGCTCCAGGGCGGGATGAGCGGCGTGCCCGAGATCGCGAGCCGTCCTGCCGCCGTGGACCCGACGCGCAGGAACGCGATGAGCGGGAAGGCCCGGCCGGACGCACCGAGCAGGGCGGCCACGCTCGGGTGCGCGGACTCCTCGCTCGTCACGCTCACCGGGAACCCGTAAGGCTGGTATCGGGCGTGGAACTCGGGGGAGAGCAGGAGCTCGAAGTCGGTCAGGAACCACGCTCGTGGGTCACCGCCCAGGAAGCCCTCGGCCGGCCCGAGGATGATCACGTCGGGCGCGCGCCGCAGCACGTAGGCCCCGTCCCCCTTCATATGACCCGGCACTGCCTGCGAGCCCGTCTGGATCCGGTCGATCCTGCGGCTGGCGATCTCGCGATCGTTCAGGCCGAGCAGGTCGAGGAAGCACAGGGAGGGTGCGAAGTAGGGCGTCGAGCCGGCGGTCGCGGTCGCGACCAGGGCGCCGGCCGGGAGGTGCGCCTCCAGGTAGCGCCCCACGGGCGCGCCGACGGCCAGGGCGGGATCGCGCACCGGCGTCGTCGCGAAAGTCGCGGCCACCTGCCACGCCACTCCCGCACAGACGAGCAGCGTCGCGGCCAGGGAGCGGAGGCCGGCCGGCCGGTCGTGAATCGCCACGGCGAAGGCCGTGAGCACGATCGCCGGGACGACCAGGCGCGCGGCGAGCATGTGATCGCCACCGCCGAGGAAGAGCGAGATCCAGACCGGGAGCGCCAGCGCGAAGACCCACAGCGAGCGGGCCGATGCCGTGATGGCGAGGGCGAGCGCGGCAGCGGCGAAGCCCGGGAGCCAGCTCGTCCACTGCTGGGACAGGTAGTAGACAGCGGATCGCAGTTGCCAGCCGAGAGGCAATCCGCCGATCTTCATGCGGGCCGAATTCGACAGGAAGTCGCCGAAGTAGGCCAGGCGGAACGCCTCGTACGCCACCAGCGGCACGAGGAAGAACGCGGCCGCCGCCAGCGCCGCCCGTGGACGCTTCGCCCGCGAGATCCAGAGAAGCGCGATGAGGCCGGTGGCGGCGCACTCCGGCCGCGTGAGCGCGGCGGCCGCGAGCGCCGCGCCGGCGAGCGCCGCCGTGCGCGTCGCCCGGGTGTCCGCCGTCTGGGCGCGCTCCCGCGCCAGGAGGGTCAGCCAGGCCGCGGCCGTCATCCAGAAGCAGATGCTCGCCATCTCGAGTCCGCCCCTCGCCCAGAGCACGAATCCCGGCTGGGTCGCCACGAGCAGGAGGGCCGTGGGCCGCGCTCTTGCCCGCCACCAGAGCACGAAGAGCACCGCCACGTAGGTCAGGCCGAGCGCCCGCGCGGCGGACACCGGGTCCGCACCGAGGCCGTGGAGTAGCGCGAGCTGGCCCAGCCACAGCGGATGCGTGAAGCCCTCGACGTGCTCGCCGTCGCTCCAGGTCAGGCCGAGTCCGGAGCCCAGCCGGTGGACGTAGCGCAGGGTGATGAACGCGTCGTCGTGGCAGAAGGCCCGGACATGGTAGAGGCCGGCGGCAGCCAGGAACACGGCGGCCAGGAAGAGTGCCGGGCCCACCCACCGCGCCCGCAGGCGTGCCGGTCCGCGTCCCCTAGGGCTCACACCCCTGCGGCCGCGTCCGGGCGAGCGACTCGGCCTCTTCACCCCGGCGGCTCCGAGCGCCCCACCCGCGGGCAGCGGCTCAGCGCGCCCACGCGCTCACCTCGGCTGTGCCGGCGGGGTCGCGGGCACCTGCCTGATCCCGCTGAAGTCCAGCTTCGGGGTCTCCTTCGCCTCGTCCGGCACCGGGTAGTACGGCTCCTCCTTGAATCCCAGCGCGCCCGCGTAGAGGTTGGTCGGGAAGCGCTTCACCATGATGTTGAAGCCTCTCACCACCTCGTTGTATCGCATGCGCGCGACCGCGAGCCGGTTCTCGATGCCGCTGATCTCGTCCATCAGGCTCAGGAACGCCTCGTTGCTCCTGAGCTGCGGGTAGTTCTCCACCACGACCAGCAGCCGCGCGAGCGCCGAGGTCGTCGCCTGGTCGGCGGCGATCCCCTCCTGGGGGGTGCGGGCGCCGCCCAGCGCGGCCCGTGCCTTCGCGATGTCGCCGAAGACCTGCTGTTCCTGCAGCGCGGTCCCCTTCACGGCCTCGGCCAGGTTGCCGAGCTTCGAACTGCGGGCCTGGAGCTGATTGCTCACCTCGGCCCAGCCATTCTTCACCCCCTCGCGCGCCGTCACGAGGTTGTTGTAGCTCCCGAACAGGCGGCCCGCGATCATGAGGATCACGAGCGCCACGACCGCAAGGACGACCAGGCCACCGCGCTTCATGCAGACGCTCCTTTCGTCTCGGTCACGTCCGGCGTCGGGCCGGACGATCGCAGACTACCATCCGCCGCTGCCACCGCCTCCGCCGCTCCCGAATCCCCCGCCGCCAGTGAAACCGCCGAAGCCGCCACCACCGCCTCCGCCTCCGCCCGAGCCGCCTCCGCCCCAGCCGCCGCTTCCACCCCAGCCACCGAACGAACCGGGGCCCACCCACCAGGCGCCGCCGCGCCGTCCGCGCCGTCCGCCGCCGAGCACCTGCGGGAGCAGCCCGAACAGGATCATCGCCACGACGAAGACCACGAGCGCCAGCGGGAACTCCCCGCCGCCCCGGCGTTCGCGCGAGTAGCGCAGCTCGCGCCCGTCCCACTCGAGCGTCACGCCGCGATCCTTCGCGAGGATGCCCGAGACCCGGAGCGTGGCGGCGGTGATGCCGCCCGCGAAGTCGCCGGTCCGGAAGCGCGGCGTCATCTCGGTGCGGATGATGCGCGCCTCGAGCGCGTCGGGCAGGATCCCCTCGAGTTCGTAGCCGGTCTCGAAGGCGACCCTGCGCTCCTCGATCGCCACCAGCAACAGCAGGCTCGTGGGGTTGCCCTGGAACCAGCGCCGGTAGGCCTCGGTCTTGTACTGGATCGGATCGAGGGGGGCGGTGGTCCGGAGCGTGAGCACCGCGAACTGCACGCCCGTCTTCCGCTTCACCTGGTCGAGGAAGGCCTCGAGCCGCGCGCGAGCGGGCTCGGGCATCACCCCCGCCCGGTCGTTGACGAAACCGGCGGGTGCGGGGTAGCCCGTGTCGGCGGGGGCCGCAGGCGGTGCTTCGGCGGCGGGTGCCGGCCGCGCGTGCGAGACCGGGGCGCTGTCGGGGCGTGCCGGGACGCCCGCGGCCCCGACACCTGCCGGCGCCAGAAGGAGCGCCGCGGCCAGGAGCAGGACGCGGGCGCCGGAGCCGATGGTGCTCAGAGGCTCATCTCGTCGAGCGCGCCGATCAGGCGCTCCACCTCCGTCAGGAACCGGTGGTAGAGCACGAGCACCTCGTCCGCCTTGTAACGCCGCGTCGAGTAGCGGAACAGGTGGGCCGAGAGCAGGCTCTGCGCGTCGAGCTGGTAGAGATCGGCCACGCGCTGGATGATGCGGGCGGGTTCGACGGGCAGCGGCTCGCCGCGCAGCCGCAGCAGCGTGCGGAAGAGCGTGGCGAAGCCGCTCGCGCTCGCCCGCAGCATGCGCGCCAGCACCGCCCCGTCGGAGCGGTGGAGCAGGTAGGTCTGGCGCAGCTGGATGTGCTTGCCGCGCAGCTCGTGCTCGCACTGCAGGCGCAGGTAGGTACGGGGCACCTGCAACCCGGTCAGGACGTCGTCGCCCTCGAGTCGCAGGTGGCGCTCCTGGATCTCGAGCCACTCGATAGGGAAGGAGTCGAGCGAACCTTCGATCTGGCTGCGGCTGAGGAAGAGGGGCTCGATGAGCGGCGGTTTGCGCTGGGCCGGCAGGGACTTCGCCACCGCGTCCAGCCGCGGACCGTCGAGCGAGCGCACCACGATCAGCACGTTGACGTGCGAGTGTTTCGGGTCGAAGCCCTGCGTGAGCACGCTGCCCGTGAGGTAGCCCGCGACGAACTCCGGTCCGACCGCGGCCCGCACCGGGGCAAGCCACTTGCGCGCGAGTTCCACGATCTCGGCCGGGGGCTCGAAGAAGGAATCGCCTGGAGCGTGCATGACGGTGACGCTAGCCCCCGCAGGGAGGGGGGTCAAGCGCCGCGCGGCGCACGGACGTCGTCCACCGGCGCGGGGTCCGGAGGTGGCGGTGGGCGAGCGCATGGTGCCTCTGCTCGCCCACCGCCACCTCCGGACCCCGCGTTCACGTGCGGGTGCCGCTTGACCCCCGCTCTTGACAGCGCCTACGGTCAGCGCCATGGAGGACGCGCGCAACTGCGTGCGCCGTTCCAGGTTCCGCGCACGGCCTTCGGGAGGCGGGTTGCACGAGGTCCTGATCATCGGCGGTGGCCCGGCCGGGCTCACCGCGGGCATGTACTGCCGGATGCGCAAGCTCTCCGTGCTGGTGGTGGACGCCGGCCGCGTGGGCGGACAACTCGTCTCGGTCTACGCGGACAAGCCGGTGCACGACTGGCCGGGGCACGCGGAGGTCGTCGCCGACGATCTGGCCGGCCAGCTGGTCGCGCATGCGCGCGAGCTGGATGTCCAGTTCGCGGAGAACGAGAAGGTCGTGGACGTCCGCCGCCTCGAGGACCGCTTCGAGGTGGTCATCCGCGACGCGCTGACCCACGAGGAGCGCGTCCGTCCCGCGGCTTCGGTGATCGTCGCGATCGGCGGGGGTGCCTTCGAGCCGCGCCGCCTCCAGGTCCCGGGCGAGGAGGCGCTGTCGGAGGACTCCATCACCTACCGGATGCCCGAGCCCGCGAAGGTGGCCGGGCGCACGGTCGTGGTCGTGGGCGGAGGCGATTCCGGGCTCGAGAGCGCCCAGGCCGCTCACCGCGCCGGGGCGAGCGTGACGATCATCCACACGCATGCCGGCTTCAAGGGCATGGAAGTCAACCTCGACGCCGTCAACCAGATGCGCATCCCGCGCCTGCTCGACACGGAGGTGAAGGAATTGATGGTCGAGGACGGAGCGCTCCGGGCCCTGATCGTCGAGACCCGCGGCGAGCCCAAACCCCGGCGGCTCGACTGCGACTACCTGGTCGTGAACGTCGGCGCCGCCGTGAACCTCGAGGCCGTGCAGGGCTGGGGCGTGGAGGTCGAGGACACCCACATCAAGGTGGACGGCAGCATGCAGACCTCGGTGCCCGGGATCTTCGCCTGCGGCGACATCGTGACCTACGCGGGCAAGTACAGGCTGCTCATCACCGCATCGAGCGAGGGCGCCGTGGCCGCGAACTCGGCGTACGCCTTCGTGCGCAAGCCCCGGCGCGTGACGATGAAGGACCTCTACCGTTGAGGCCGGACCGGGGGCGGGAGCCATGACCACGGCGGACGGCGCGGGACTCACGATCCGCCGGCTCGGTGGCTGCAGCGAAGCGGAGGCCTGCGCGCGGATGATGGCGGCGAGCGAGCCGTGGATCACGTTGCGGCGCGACGTTGACGCGGCACTCGCCATCCTCACCGACCCGGGACGCGAGTCCTACGTCGCGCTCCTCGAGGGCGAGCTCGTGGGCTTCATCATCCTGGTCATGCACGGCGCGTTCGTCGGGTACGTCCAGTCGATCTGCGTCGCGCCCGGGCGTCGGGGCCAGGGCCTCGGCCGCCGGCTCATGGCCTTCGCCGAGGAGCGCATCTTCCGCGAGACGCCCAACGTGTTCCTCAACGTCGCCTCGTTCAACCCGGAGGCGCAGCGGCTCTACGAGCGCCTCGGCTACGAGGTCGTCGGGGAGTTGCGGGACTACATCGTGCCGGGGCACTCCGAGATCCTGATGCGCAAGAGCACGGGGCCGCTTTGCGAAGGTCCGACGCGGCTCTAGCGCTCCACGTACAGCTCGCGTCCTCACTCCGGCCTGCGCGATGCCCGCGCTTCGACAGGTTCTGGAATAGGTTCTAGACTGCTCCTGAGAAGCTGAGGGTGAGGAAACGCGATCGGCGCAGGGGCGCCGGTGCCCCGCAGCGGGTGGCTCGCATGCGCAGGATGCGTCGCAGCGTGGAGCGGCCAAGCCGGGCATCCGCCGAAGGCGGACGCCCATGATCGAATACTCAGACACAGCCCGGTCTGGCCGCACGGTCGCGAGGGACTCGGCGGCGGACTGCAGGCAGGCGGGATGCCCATGGCCGTAGCGATTCCGTGCCAGACCCCGGGGATCCATCCGGGCATGCTCGCCTGGCGGGCGGAGGTGCGGCTCGACCCCCTGCGGTTCCTCTTCGCCACGCTCGAAGAGCAGGCCTGGCACCTGCCCAGCGCCCGCGCGGGCGGCGGTCCTTTCGTCCCCGACGCGCAGCCGCTCGAGACGGATCACGACCGCGACCTGCTGCCCTCCGTGCTGCGCGAGTACCCGCACGGGACCCGATGGTTCGCCAGGCTGGTGACACGTCACTGGCCACGGACCTGGGCCATCTGCCAGGCGGTGCTCCTGAACGGCGACGACGCGGACGACGCGACGCAGGAAGCCTTCCTCAAGGCTCATCGCCATCTTCGCAGCTTCCGCTTCGAGTGCTCCTTCGGCACCTGGCTGGCGCGCATCGCCCGCACCTCTGCCCTGGACACCCTGGCCGCCCGCCGCCGTGAAGCCACAGCGCGGGCCACGGTCGCGCAGGATCCGGGCCTGCGCCTGCTCTGGAGTCCCTGGCGCTCGCCGGTCCCGGCGAGCGCCGATGCCCCGCTGCGCCGCGCGCTGACGCGTCTGGCGCCAGCCGACCGCCTGATTCTGGTGCTCCACGACGTCGAGGGCATGGAGTACGAAGAGGTGGCGGACGCGATCGAGATCGCCCCGGCCGCGGCGCGCATGAGGGTGTCGCGGGCACGGGCGCGGTTGCGTCGGATCCTGGATCGCGAGGTGGCCCCGTGACCAGGAGGGAGGAGGGACCGGGAGGGGCCGGCAGGGGGCTCGAGCCACGTGAGGTGGAGACGCTGCGCGGAATGCTGGGGAAGCCCGGTGCGCCGCGGATCAGGCAGGCTGTGGAGGAGATCGAGCGCCAGGTGGCGACAGACGACATGATCGTCCTCATGATGGCGGGTTTGTCGGGCGCGGCGCGCGTGTTCTTCGACGTTCTGGCACAGATCGGCGCAGAGCGGGACGCTCCATCGTCCCGCCGGCGCCGGGAAGGAGATGAACCATGAGCGACTGGACCGAGTTCCTCCGGCACGGCTTCGAGAGCCTGCTGGCGCAATCGGCGACCCTCCTGCCGCGTTTGCTGGTCGCCGTCCTGCTCGTGCTGCTGGGCATCGTCCTGGCCTTCGCGGTCCAGGCCCTGGTGAGGGGGCTCCTGCGGCGCGCCGGCCTGGACCGGCTGGCCGAGCAGACCGGGGTGGGGCAGTTCCTGCAAGGGTTGGGCTACGAGAACCCGGCCTCCCACCTGGCGGCCTTCGCGGTGTTCTGGGCGGTCTTCGCGGTCTTCCTCCTCTCGAGCGCCGACGCTTTCGGCCTGGCGGGCGTTTCGTCGCTGATCGCCGGACTGATCGTCCGACTGCCGGCCCTCGCCCTGGCCGCCCTGCTCATCCTGGTGGGTTTCGCCTTCGCGCGCAGGGCGCGCCACCTGGTCGAGGAACTGGCCGACCGGTCGCGGCTTCTCTCGGCGCGTCCGCTGGGGGCGGCCGCCTATTACCTCGTGGCGGCGCTCAGCATCGTCATCGCCCTGGGCGGGCTCGGAATCGACTTCGCGATCGTGAACGGGGTGGTGATCGTCATCCTGGCGTCGGTGGGCTTCGGGCTGGCCCTCAGCGTCGGCCTCGGATCCCGTGATGTCGCCCGGAACACGATCGACGGCATCTACGCCCGGCGCCAGGTCCGCACCGGCGATCGCATCCGAGTGGGCGACGTGCAGGGAGAGGTGACCGCGGCGGGCGACGTGTCCGTCACGCTCAGTGACGGCGGGAAGAGCTGGCTCGTGCCCTACGAGCGCCTCCTGAGTTCGGTCGTCGAAATCGTCGAGCGCTCCTCCGAGGACTGAGCCGGCACCCCGGCTCAGTCCTCGGCCCCGCCGCGCGGTCGAGAGGCCGGCGGCCCCCCGGGCGTCGTCGTGAAGCGTCCCGGCGCCCTCCCGTCGGCTTCCACCATGGCTGGCGACTGTCCTGTCCTGCAGTCCATTGGGCGCATGGCCGGCGGCCCACTCGGATTTGCCTGTTGCAGAACGCGGCTGTGGTGCGTCTATATGGTGAAAGCGAAGGAACCAGCCTCGCCTGCAGTGAGGTCGGGCGTCCGACGGAAAGGGAGTCGTCATGTACATGTGTCGTGCCGCGTTTCCAGCACTGCTGGCGTGTCTCACCTGCCTGGCGGGGGGTGTCACGGACACGGCCCGTGCCGCTCTGTCCGAACTGGGAGGCACGGGGATCCTCGAGTTGCAGAGCGCCGAGAGCAAGCGCCCGGCTCGCCTGGAGCTCGGCACCTCGGGCTCATACCAGCAACTCCGCCTGGGGGACTCGGCGAACACCAGGCTCAACGTCCTGCGGGCTGCGCTGAACACCGCCTTCGGCCTGCCCGGCGGATTCGAGATCTCGGGGACCGTGCCGGCTCTGTTCCACTACACGAGTCTGAGCGTGACGGCCTCGCCCCTCGACGAAGAGCTCGACGTGAAGCTCGGCGACGTCTCCGGCCGCCTGCGCTGGACCGGCCCGCTCGCCGCACCTGGTCTGCGCTGGGGCTTCGAGGGCGAGGCGCTGTTCGCCACTGGCAGCGGCAACGAGGAGACCTATCCGGGCCGCGGCACCGTGAAGCCCTACACGACCGGCAAGAACTCGTACTCGGCCCGCAGCATGCTCACTTGGGATGGACTGCGCGCGGGTTCCGGGGTGCCCTTGCGGCTGCACGCCAATGCGGCCTACACGATGCAGCAGGACGAGGGGCGCTTTCTGATCCCGCGCGCGCCACTGCCACTGGAGTTGGGGGCGCCTGCCCGGACCCGCGACAACGATTTCCTCTCGTTGGGCGCGGCCATCGAAGTGGACTTGCCGCGGCTCACGCTCTTCGGTGAGGTCGTCACCGACCAGTTCGTCAACGAGCGCACGCTCCTCAAGGGGAAGGAGAACCGCATCGCCGTGACCCCCGGGCTGCGACTGTGGTTCCCCGGTGGCGTCACGCTGATGGGCGCCTACAGCATGAACCTCTCCGAAGACGACCAGGCGACGGCCTTCGATCCGGGTCGCGCCTTCGCGGACGACGAATGGCGGGTGGCGCTGTCATTCGGGACCGTCTATCGGGGCGCCCGTGCGCGCGCCGTGGTAGCGGCTCCCGCCCCGGTGCTGGAATCCGTCGTCGCAGTCGCGCCCGCGCTGACGGCCCCGGTGGGGCCCGCAACCCCCGACAGCGCGACTCTGGCGAAGCTCCGCAGGGAGCGGGAGATCGTGGAGCGACGCGATGTCCAGGACGAACCGCGCACGCCGAAGCTGGCTGCGGGTGTCGAGGCGCCGGCCCTCGAGGTGCCATCCACGCCGCGGTCGCCGGGCGGACAGGGTGTGCGACTGCTCGACTCCGACCACGACGGGATTCCCGACAGCCAGGACCAGTGTCCGCTGCTCGCGGAGGACTTCGACGGGTTCCAGGACCTCGATGGCTGTCCCGACCTGGACAACGACCAGGACGGCATCATGGACATCCGGGACCAGTGTCCGAACGATCCCGAGACCTTCAACGGGTTCTATGACCTCGATGGCTGTCCGGATGAGACGCCCATCCGCTGGATCGGACCACCACCGCCCGGCCGCTTGATGGCCCCGGGCCCGATGGCTCCGCCGGATACGGCGGTGTCGGCTCGAATCCCGGCAGACACGTCGGTCGTCGTGCGGCGGCCGGTGGCAACGCTGCCGTCGGCGGCTCCGGTCGTGGCGCCTGCTCCGGTCAAGATCGCTGTGACGCCGGCTGCAGCCAGGCCCGACACGTCGCCGGCGCAGGCCGTCCCTCCGCGGGTTGTCGCGCCGGTGGCGGTCGCGCCGGTGGCGGTCGCGCCGGTGGCGGTCGCGCCGACAGCAGTTGCGCCGGTGGCGGTCGCGCCGACAGCAGTTGCGCCGGTGGCGGTCGCGCCGTCGGCAGTTGTGCCGGTGGCGGTCGCGCCGACAGCAGTTGCACCGTCGGCGGTCGCGCCGACAGCAGTTGCACCGTCGGCAGTTGCGCCGGTGGCGGTCGCGCCGGTGGCAGTTGCGCCGGTGGCGGTCGCGCCGTCGGCAGTTGTGCCGTCGGCAGTTGTGCCGTCGGCCGTTGTGCCGTCGGCCGTCGCGCCGGTGGCGGTCGCGCCGTCGGCAGTTGTGCCGTCGGCCGTCGCGCCGTCGGCAGTTGTGCCGGTGGCGGTCGCGCCGGCAGCCTGGTCGCCTGCAGACTCGCTTCGTCTGGCGCTGCAGTTCGAGCGCGCGCAGAGGAGGTCGCTGCAGGAGCGCCTGGCCCAGAGTGAGGCGGAGCGCCGCGATCTCGCGACGCGGGCGGTGGCGATGCCGCGGCTGGAGGCGGTCCCCGAGAGCATCGGTCCGGCGCCCGTGGTCAAGTCCTCGGCGAGCCGCAACGAGTTGCGCACGGGGCTCGACGAGGCGGTGCGACAGAACGCCGAACTGCGGGCGCGGGTCCGTGACCTCGAGTTGCGCCAGGACCGGGTCCTCCAGGGGCAGACCCCGCACATCGCGCCCGTGAACGTCCCGGCCGGGCCGACGCTCGTCACGACGCCTGCGGCGGGCGCGAATGCGGACGTGGCGGCGCGTCTGGCGGCGCTGGAGAAGGAACTGAGTGACCTTCGCGGGTCTTCTGGACTGCGCGAGGCTCGGACCGCCACGACCGACTCTGCGGGTCGCGCGGCGGCGGCAAGACTCGTGGACATCGAAGCACGCCTGACCGAGTTGCGGACGACGGCCGCGGCGGTGGCCCCGCCGCCGACCAAGACGGCGCAGGCCCTGGACGTCCTGCTGCCAACCGGCGTCGCGCGGGTCTTTCCCGAGATCGAGTTCCGCTCGGGCAGCGCGCAGGTCGTGCCTGACGCGGCCGGTGTGATCGTCAGTATCGCGGACGCGCTCCGCGAGGTCCCGGAGGCGCGCCTGCGTGTCGTCGGGTACACGGACAACGTCGGCGACGCGGCCCGGAACCTGGCGCTGTCGCGCGCGCGCGCGCAGGCGGTGGCGAACACGCTGATCGAAGAGGGCGTGGACCGCGATCGGTTGACGGTGGAAGGGCGTGGAGAGGAGGCGCCGGTCGCCTCCAACCGCGTGGAGGCAGGCCGCCGTCTCAACCGCCGTGTTGAATTCGTGAGGATCCGATGAGGAGGAGGCTCCGTATGATCGGGAACAGGTGGGTCGCTCTCTCGCTCGGCGTGGTCTTCGCCTGGGGCGTGTGCGCGGCCGGACCGGCTTCGGCCGGGGCGTCCTCGGGGCGCGTGGCCGTCGGGGTGGAGGCGGGACTGCCGCTCGTCCTGGGTGTGGATGCGTCGTACCGCCTGGATGGTCCGTGGCGGCTGGGTATGGGCATCGGGAAGCTTGGTGGGCTCACGGCGCTCCGGGCCGAGGCCCGTCTGCTCATGCGACGGGAAGAGCCGGAACGGCTGGTGCCCTGCCTGATCCTGGGGGCTGAGCAGTATTTCCTCAAGGACGGGCAGCGGGACGCGACCCCGGTCGGCATTCACTTCGCGTTAGGGCTGGACTACCGCTTTGAGTCCCCGGTCTCGGTGGGGGCCCGCATCGGTGGCCTGAAGACCTTCGGTTCCTCGGGCGGCGGTGACGTACGGGTGTTCTCCGTGGAGAACGGCTACAAGAGCGGGCTCTTCAACCTTGGAGTGCGCTACCACTTCTAAGATGAACCGCCCGCAGCGATGTGAGGGGGGGGTGACATGAGCATGATCGATGCGTGCCTGGTCGTCATCGCCGTATCAGCGGGAGCATTCGCGCTGGCCGTATGGATCGCGCTCGTTCACACCCTGCCGCTGCTGAAGCGGCTCGGGTTCCTGGCGGCGGATGCGGCCACGACCCTGCAGCGGCTGAATGGCATCGCCGCGGATCTGGAGGGCCTGGTCCGTGACGCCCGGCGCCTCGAGAAACGGGTGTCGAACACCGCGGGCGTGCTGCTCGACCAGGTCGAGCCGCCCTTGCGGCTGGTCTCCGCTCTGCTGGCGGGGACCCGAACGGGGCTCGGCTCGCTCCTGGGCTCGTGGGGCTCGTGGGGACTGCGGGGTGTCACAGATGGAAGAAGAAGCGCAGACAAAGGGACGGAAAGGAGCACACGATGAGTGACGATCGGAGCGTGGAGACGGTGCTGGCCTTCGGGGCCGGTCTCGTGGTGGGAGTGGCGGCGGCTTTGCTCATGGCGCCGGCGACGGGGGCGGAGACGCGCCGCCGGATCTCGGATCTCGGACAGACGGCGGCGGATCGCGCAGGCGAGGGCATGCAGTCCGCAAAGGAGTTCGCCGCGGAGCAGGCGCAGCGGATCGGCCAGGCGGTCCGCGAGGGCAAGGAGGCGTACAAGAAGGAGATCGCAAAAGAGTGAGAAGAAGCGGGGGGCGCCGGTGCCGGCGGCTGAGAGCCTGGCAGACCGGGCCGGCCGCTCCCCTCCGGTTCTGCCGCTCGCCAGGCGGCAGTGTGGCGAACCGCGGCGGCCCTCATGGGCTCCGCGGTCATCCCACGCTCAGCACGTCCACCGGTCCACCCGTCCACTGGAGTCAGGTTCGTTGGACGGCTGCCTGCCCGACGATCTCGTTGCCCCGGGGCGCTCCGCGCCCGGTCAGCGGCTGGACGGGAATCGGTGGCGGGTCTTCACCGCGAGCGCGACCCCTTCGCGCCGTAACTTCTCGAGCAGGTTGGGTGTCCACCAGAGTGGGCCCCCTTCCGGCTGGCAGTAGATTGGCACCAGCACCCCGCCGAACTGGCGCTTGTAGACGGGTCGAGCCGCCCAGGTTCATCCAGTTGTGCCTGTCCAGCCGGGCCCGTCGCACCAACTCCCACCACACCTGCGAGTTCGTGCCCGCCTTCATGGCTTGCTCGCTGGAGCCGCTGGCCCTGCCGTCGACCATGCCGCCCGGATACCGCCCCAGGCCTAGTCCCGCGACCACGGCCCCGTCCTTGACGCCGACCAGCAGCCAGTGCCACGGCAGCCCCCACCCGCGCGCCGCCTCCGGGCCACCGTACTGCCCGGGGCGCACTCCGTGCCGGCGCCAGGGGGCCCCGCTCACCAGCTCCGGTCCGACCTCGCGCAGCACCATGGCGCCGCGGCGCGAGCCTTCGTCGATCAGCACCGCGTGGCTTGCTTCCCCATGCGCGGCATGGTGGGCGAGGTAGTCCAGCGACAGGGTGAAGTTGGCGTGCGGCGTGCGCGACAGGCGATCACGCCAGGCTTCGGCGAATGCCGGGTCCGGCGGGGGGACGCGGACGTCGCCGGAGCCGTCGGAGGTGCGCGGTCCCGCGGGCGCGGCCGAGAACGACTGTCTTCGGATGTTCGAACCCATGAGCTAGCCTACGACCTCGTTCCCGTCGTCGTCCTCGACGACGATGGCGCTGCACGGGCAGGCCTCGGCAGCCTCGATCAGAAGCTCGAGACTCGCAGCCTCGTCGTCGATCACGACGACCTTGTTCTTGCTGTCGAGCGCGAAGACCGCGGGCGCGATCTCCACGCACTCGGCGTTGCCACAGCATGCGCCGTGACGGATGCGGACCTGCATGGGGAGCCTGGCACCTCCTGTCGGGCGCAGGGCCTCGGGAGCCCCGTGCTCGCGAGCGCGACTCTAGCCACATCCGGCGCGGGCGTAAAGGATGGCGTGCGCCAGCCGCCCGCGTTCCCGCCTCCGCCTGTCGCCGACGGAGCCGTGCCGGTCGCGCCGGTCGCATGACGCGGACCGCCGCGCGGACCCGTGTGCTAGAGTCGCGGCGAGCCCGGGCCCACGCCCCATCCCTGCCACCGGAGTTCGCCATGGACGCCCTGACGCAGTATCTGGAGAGCCACCAGGAGCGGTTTCTCGAGGACCTCAAGGCCGTGCTGCGCATCCCGAGCGTGAGCACGGAGCCCCGGTACAAGGAGGACGTGCTGCGCTGCGCGCGGCACGTGGCCGACGACCTGCGGAAGGCCGGTATGACGCGCGTCGAGATCGTGCCGACCGCGGGCCACCCGGTGGTCTACGCGGAGTGGCTGGGCGCTCCGGGCAAGCCCACGGCCCTGCTCTACGGGCACTACGACGTGCAGCCGGTGGACCCGCTCGAGCTGTGGCAGACGCCGCCCTTCGAGCCCACGCTGCGCGATGGAAAGCTCTACGCGCGCGGCGCCTGCGACGACAAGGGCCAGGTCTACATGCACGTCGCCGCCATCCAGGCGCACCTGAAGGTGAACGGGAAGCTGCCCATCAACCTCAAGTGCGTCATCGAGGGCGAGGAGGAGGCGGGCAGCGGCAACCTCGAGAAGTTCCTGCGCGACTGGCGCAAGCAGCTCGACGCCGACGTCATCGTGGTGAGCGACACGGGCATGCTCGGTCCCGACCAGCCGGCGCTGTGTTACGGCCTGCGCGGCCTGCTCTACACGCAGATCGACGTCACCGGCCCGACGCGCGACCTGCACTCGGGCGAGTTCGGCGGCGCGGTGCAGAACCCGGCCAACGCCCTGTGCTCGATCATCGCCGCGCTCAAGGACGGCGACGGGCACATCACCGTGCCGGGCTTCTACGACCGGGTGAAGCCGCTGACGCGGGCCGAGCGCGACGTCCTCGGGCGGGTGCCGTTCGACGAGGCGGGCTTCATCCGCGAGGCCGGCTCGCCGGTGGCGTTCGGCGAGAAGGGCTACACGACGCTCGAACGGGTCTGGGTGCGCCCGACCTGCGACGTGAACGGCCTGGTGAGCGGCTACATCGGCGAGGGGGCGAAGACCGTGCTGCCCTCGCTCGCGTCGGCCAAGGTGAGCATGCGGCTCGTGCCCGACCAGGACCCGAAGGACCTGTTCGTGCGCTTCGAGGCCCACGTGAGGAAGCTCGCGCCTCCGGGGGTGACGCTCAAGGTCCACGATCTGCACGCGGCGCCGCCCTTCATGACGGACTTCGACCACCCCATGCTGCAGGCCGCGGTGCGGGCGCTGGCGCGCTCGTGGCCCAGGCCGCCGGCGATGATCCGCGAGGGTGGCTCGATCCCGGTGATGGCGATCTTCAAGGAGACGCACGGCCTGCCCAGCATCCTCATGGGCTTCGGGCTCGCCGACGACAATCTCCACGCCCCGAACGAGAAGTACAACCTCACGTCGTTCCACGGCGGCACGAAGAGCTGTGCCTACCTCTACGAGGAGCTGGCGAAGGGCGCCTGAAAGGGGCGATGACCCCCGAGATCCCGGTTCTGCGCGAGTTGCTCCTGCTCGCCGGCGCGTCGCTCGCGGTGGTGCTGCTGTTCCGCCGGCTGCGGCTGCCGGCCACGGTGGGCTTCATCGTGACCGGCATCCTCATCGGTCCGGGCGGCTTCGCGCTGGTCCACGACCCGGAGCTGGTGCGCACGCTGGCCGAGTTCGGCGTCGTCGTCCTGCTCTTCACGGTGGGGCTCGAGTTCTCCTTCGCCGACCTCAGGCGCCTGGGCCGGCGCGCGCTGGTGGGGGGCGCGCTGCAGGTCCTGCTCACCGTCCTGCTGGTGGCGGCCGCACTCGTGTTCGACGGACGGCACCCGGCCCGCGCCCTGTTCCTCGGCATGCTGGTCTCGCTCTCGAGCACGGCCCTGGTGCTCAAGCTGCTCACCGACCGCATCGAGCTGCAGTCGCCGCACGGCCGCACGACGACCGGCGTGCTGCTCTTCCAGGACCTCGCCGCGGTGCCGTTCCTGCTCCTGTTGGTGCCGCTCGGGCGCTGGGCGCGCGGCGAGCGCTTCACCGCGGCCGAGCTGACCGCGGCGCTGCCCGGCGTGCTGGTGGTCCTGGCGGTGGCGGCGTTCGTGTTCCTGTTCGCGCGCCGCGCCATCCCCTGGCTGCTCGGGCGCGCCTCGCGCTCGGGCTCGCGCGAGGCGTTCCTGTTCGGCATCCTGCTCGTGGTGCTGGGGAGCGCCTCGCTCGCCTCGCGCGCGGGCGGATCGCTCGCGGTCGGCGCCTTCCTCGCGGGCCTCATGCTCGCGGGCTCCGAGCTGCGCGATCTGATCGCCGCCGACCTGCTGCCGCTGCGCGACACCCTGGCCAGCGTCTTCTTCATCGCGGTGGGCATGTCCTTCGACCCGGCGATCGTGCTCGCGCGTCCCGGCCTGGTCGCGCTGAGCACCGCGGGGCTCGTGTTCGTCAAGCTGGTGGTGACTTTCCTCGCGCTGCGCGCGAGCGGCGCCCCCGCGCGGGTCTCGTTCGCCGCGGCCCTCGCGCTGGCGCAGATCGGCGAGTTCTCCTTCGTGCTCGCCCAGGCGGGCCGGCCGCTCGGGCTGCTGGGCGAGAGCGGCTCGCAGGCCTTCTTCGCGGGCGCGGTGTTCTCGCTGCTCCTCACGCCGTTCGTGGTGCCGCTGGCGCCCGCCTGGGCGCTCGCGCTGGACCGCGTGCTGCCGGGCCGGCGCCGGGCCGGGCCGGCGGAGGAGGAGACGGGGGGCGAGGCTCTGCCGGAGACCCTCGCGGGCCCGATGCCCGGCGTGCCCCGGCGCCCGCAGGCGAACCACGTCGTCATCGCGGGGTTCGGTCTGAACGGGCAGAACGTCGCGCGCGTGCTGCGCTCGGTGCGCCTGCCGCACCTGGTCGTGGACCTGAACCCGGACGCCGTGGCGCTGGGACACGGGCAGGGCAGCCCCGTGCTGGTCGGCGACATCGGCAACGCGCTCATCCAGCGCCAGGCCGGCGTGCCGCACGCCCGGGTGATGGTGCTCGCGCTGAGCGACCCGACCGCCACGCGCCACGCCTGCCACATGGCGCGCTCGCTCTCGAGCGAGGTGTTCATCATCGTGCGCACGCGTTACGTGGACGAGATCGATCAGCTCTACGCCGCCGGCGCGAACCAGGTCATCCCCGAGGAGTTCGAGACCTCGATCGAGATCTTCACCGCGGTGATGCGCGAGCTGCACGTGCCCACGAACGTCGTCCAGGCGCAGATCACCCTGCTGCGGCAGGAGCGCTACAGCCTGCTGCGCGGCCGGCGGTTGCAGGGCGCCATCCTCGATCAGCTGCCGACCATCCTGCTCGAGCGCACCACCGACACCTTCCTGCTGCTGCAGGAGTCGCCCGCGGTGGGCCGGAGCGTGGCCGAGGCGGGCCTGGGCGTCGAGGGCGAGGCGCGGCTCGTGGCGATCGTGCGCGGCGGCCGGCCCCTGACCACCGTCGAGCATGATTTCCGCCTGCGCGTCGGCGACACGCTGGTCGTGACCGGCACGCACGCCGAGGTGGATCGCGTCTTCGAACGGCTGCGTCCGCCGATGGACTCCGGTCCGCTCTGAGGCGCGGCGGGTCGCGGGCGCCCGCGACCCGCCGCTGCTATCATGATGTCGTGAGTCACCCGGCCGAGACGGTGAGACCCATGCCCCTCCGACTGCGAACCCTGTCCCCTGCCCTGTCGCTCCTGCTGGTCCTGGCGGTGCCGTGCGCCGCACCGGCGGCTGCGCCGCGTGTCGCGACATTCGTCTTCCGGGGTGGTGTCGCAGAGCCGGGCGGCAAGCCCGTCCGGGGTGCGAACGTCCTGCTCCAGGGCCTGATCGAGCCCGCGGCGGCGACCGACGCCGAGGGCCGCTTCTCCTTCTCCTACGTGGTGCCGGACGTGGATGCGCTCGCGGCGGCGCCCCTGCGGCTCGTCCTGCGCGCGAGCCACAGGGGCTGGAACCTCGCCCTGCCGACGGGGGAGAGCTCGCTCGCGGTCGAGTTGCGGCTCGTCCGCCCGGCGGACGGGAGCGCGCGGCTGGAAGTGCGGTCGAACGACGCCGGGGTGGCGGGAAGGGTGGCCGCGTCGCTCGGCGTGCCCGGCGACGTGACGGTGGCGCTGAGCGGCGAATTCATGCGGCGGCTGGGCGCCGAGGATCGGTCGGAGCCGGTGCTGGGCGCGCTCGAGATCGTGCGGGTGGCGCCGCCCGCGCCGGCCACCGGGGCCGTGACGGTGGCGCCGGTCGGGGCGCGCGCGGACTCCGCCACGGTGCCCGCCACGCGGCCCCGGTCCGAGCGGCCCGAGAGCATGCGGCTCTTCCCGAGCGCGCCGGAGCCGGGCACGACGCCCAGGCCCGCTCCTGCGCCGCCGCCGGAGCGTCAACCCCGGGACACCGCCCGGATCCGCGCGGCGCTGGAGCCACCCGGGCCCGCGCCGGCGCGGGGCGCGCCGGGCGCCGGTGCGGCGGACACCACCGTGCTCCACGGCATCCGTGTCTCGGTGAGGTCCGACACGACTGCCCCTGCGCCCGCGTCCGCGGGCCCCGGCGGCGGGAGCGTGCTGCGGGTCGCGCTGGGCCGCGAGTTGCCCCGCACGGGATCTCCGACGCCCGACTCGGGAGCCTGCGAGTGCAGGGTGAGGGGCACGGTCGAGGTGCGCTCGGACAAGCCGCTCTCCGGCGCTCTCCGGGTGGTCGTTTCGCTCGCGGGGATGCCCGCGGTCCGCGACACGGTGGCGCTCTTCATGGGTCCGCCGCGCCCGTTCGACCTGGGGCGGGTGCCCTGCGGGCGCCACCGCCTCGACGTGCGGCCCCTCACGGCCCGCCGCTTCACCATGGCGTCGCCCGCGCTGGACGTGTTCGACTGCATGGCCCGGCGCGCGCGGCAGTTCCGCGTGGTGCTCGTCGGCCGATAGGGGACCCGCCTGCCCGCGCCGGAGGACGCGGGCCGCCCGGGCCTGATTGAGCGCGGGCGGACTCCGGGTTAGCCTCGGCGCATGGCCGCCGTTCCTTCCGCCGAGCGCGTGCGCGCGCTCACTGAGCGACTCGTGAGCTTTCCGAGCGTCAGTCCCGACGTGGTGGCCGAGACCACCTGCGCCGCGGCCCTGCGCGCGCTGCTGCCCGCGGGGCTCGAGCAGGGCGAATGGTACGCGCCCGACGGCCGGCCGGTGGTCTGGGCGCGGCTGCGCGGCCGGGGCGCGGGACCGGGGTCGCGGCGGATGGTGCTCCTGCTCTCGCACTACGACACCGTGGGCGTGGACGAGTTCGCAACGCTCGGCGGGCGGCTCGGCGACCGCATCGCCTTCGACCCGGGAGCCCTGCGCGAGCTGTTTCTGAACTACGCGACGGACGCGCTGTCGGCCGGGTCGCATGCGCTGCTCGAGGACCTGGCGGAGGAGCGGGCGCATCCCGGGAGCTGGATGTTCGGGCGCGGCGCGCTCGACACCAAGAGCGGCATCGCCGCGGGGATCGTGGCGCTCGAAGCCCTGGCGCAGGACGAAGCGCTCGCCGGGGACGTGTTCTTCATCTCCTGCCCCGACGAGGAGCACGCCTCGGCCGGGATGCTGGCCGCCGTGCCCGAGCTGGCGCGGCTGAAGCGCGAGGAGGGGCTCGACCTGGTCGGGGGGCTCAACCTCGACATCGCGCCCGAGCCCGTGGCCTACGCCGGCGTCGTGGGCAAGGCGCTCGTCGGTCTCTACGTGCTGGGCCGGCCCACGCACGCCGCCGCGCCGTTCGAGGGCGTGGACGCCGCGCAGTTGGCCGCCACCATCGTGGCGCGCGCCACCTCGAGCCGGGAGCTGGTGGACTGCGCGGGCGGGTACGCCGCCGCGCCCCCGGTGGCCCTGCGGATGCGCGACCTCAAGTCGGGCTACAATCTGCAGACCGTCGCGGAGGCCGAGGTCGAACTCAACTTCATCACCATCACCCGGCCGCTCTCCGAGACCCTCGACGAGTTGCGCCGCGTCGCGCTCGCCGCGCTCGCGGACCTGCTGCGCTCCATGCAGGAGCTGGCGTCGTGGGCGCAGCCGGGCCGGCCCACGCGATCCGCCCCCGCGGACCCGAACGGACGGGTGCTGCTCTGGCCCGAGTTGCTCCAGCGTGCGGGTGAGCCGGGAGAGTTGTTCGAGATCAGCGAGGCGCCGGACGCGCGCATCGCCACGCTGGCACGCCTGCGCCACGTCGTGCGCGAGTCGCGGCTGCCCGGCCCGGCCGTCGTCATCCACCTGCTGCCGCCCTACTATCCCTACGCCGCGCCCGGCGGCGGGCCGCTGGTGCGCGCGACCCGCGACGTGATGGCGCGCGAGGGCCTCGAAGTGCGGCCGTTCCACCCGCTCGTCACCGACGCGTCGTACCTCGCGTGGCGCGCCGAGCCGCCCGAGGTGCTCGAGCGCTACATGCCGTCCTACGGGCGCGAATACACCCTGCCGCTCGAGGCCATGCGCGCGCTCGACCTGGATGTCGTGAACCTCGGCCCCTGGGGGCGCGATCCGCATGGCCGGTTCGAACGTGTGCGCTGCGACTGGACGTTCGGGCGGTTGCCCGGGCTGGTGGCGGAGACCGTGAAGCGCAGCCTGGAGCCGAGATGAGCGGGACGAACGCGTCCATCCCCGCGCGCCCGGCGGAGAGCGTCATCCCACGCTGGCTCCGGCCCTGGCGGCTCGCGCACGGCGTCGCGGCGGGCGTGTTCGAGCACCAGTCCACGGGTTCGGCCGCGCAGATCGCCTACTTCCTGCTCTTCGCCACGTTCCCGTTCCTGCTCACGCTCGCGAGTCTGCTCGCGTTCCTGCCCATCCCGGGCCTCATGGAGTGGCTCCTGCGCCTGCTGGGCGAGGTCGTCCCGCCGGCCGCGGTGGACCTGATGCGGAACAGCGTCGAGCGCCTGGTGACCCGCCAGCGCAGCGGGCTGCTCTCGGCCGGGATCGTGGTCTCGGTCTGGGCCGCGGCGAACGCGGTCGAATCCTTCATGCAGGCGCTCAACCGCGTCTACGGGCTGCGCGAGCACCGGCCGTTCTGGAAGACGCGCGGCATCGCCATCCTGCTGGCGGTGGGCGTCTCGCTCTTCACCGTGCTGGGGTTGATCGCGCTCTGGTTCGGCTCGCAGGTGAGCCACTGGTGGGCCGGCCGCGGCGGGCTGGGGCCGCTGCCGGTGCAGGTCTGGGACGTGGCGCGCTGGCCGCTCGTGCTGCTGTTCCTCATCGGGGCGATCGACCAGCTCTACTTCATCGGCCCGGCCGTGCGACAGCGCTGGCGCTGGGTCACGCCGGGGGCCGTCGTCGCGGTGCTCGGCTGGGTCGCGGCCTCGCTCGGCTTCTCCGCCTACGTCCGCCACTTCGGCTCGTACAACGCCACCTACGGCAGCATCGGTGCCGTCATCATCCTGCTCACCTGGATGTACCTGACCGCGTTCTTCGTCCTGCTGGGAGCGGAGGTCAACGCGGCGGCAGGCGAGCGGGAGACGGGCTAGCCCCCGGCGGGACCGCTGTCGCCGTCCGCCACCCGCCGGTAGACCGCTTCGAGCCGCGACACCACCGCCTCGCGGCCGTAACGCTCGAGGGTCCGGCGGCGGATCTGCTCCGCGTCGTAGTTGCGCCCGTTCTCGAACATGAAGCGCAGCGCTCCGGCGATCCCCTCGAGGTCGCCCACGCCCAGGAGCACGCCGCTCTCCGCCGTGACGATGGTCTCGGGTCCGCCGCAGCGCGTGGCGACGACGGGCTTGCCCGAGGCGCCGGCCTCGACGAACACGATGCCGAACGACTCGTGCCGGCTCGTGAGCACGAAGCAGTCGCAGCGCGCGAACTCCTCGCGGGTCCGCTCGCGCGGCAACTGCCCGAGCCAGGTGATGTACGAGTCCACCCGCAACTCCCGGGCCTCGCGCCGGTGGCGCGCGAGCAGCGGGCCGTCACCGGCGATGCGGAAGCGGACCCGCGGGCGGTCGCGTTCGGGCAGATCTCCGATGAACCGCGCGGCGCCCTTGAGCAGATCGCTCACGCCCTTCAGCGGGTCCATGGCGCAGAGCGTGAAGAAGGTGAAGTGCCCGGGGTCGGGGGGTGCCTCGCTCCGATAGAGCCGCTCATCCACGAGATTGGGGATGAACTCGGGCTCGGGCAGGCCGAAGCCCGCGATGGTCCTGGCGAGCATCGGGCCCACGGCGATGCGCGCGGCGGCGCGCTCGAGCGGTTCCCGCAGGATGCTCTTGAGCCGGCCGTCGCGCCGCGCGTAGACCGGGAGCGGGAAGGGCCCCATGTGCTCGGTCAGGACGTAGGGGACGCCGGTCTCCGCGCTCAGCTTCATCGCGAGCCAGCCGGCGGGGTAGGAGACGTGCGCGTGCAGAACGTCCAACGGGCCGAAGCGCCGGGCGGCGCGCTCGAGGTTGCGGCGGTTGGCGTCCAGCAGGGCCCCCCGGTTGCCGCCGAAGGCGCGCTCGGGCCACCACAGCGCGGGGGTCATGAACTCGGCCAGGTTGGGTGCGAGTTCGCGCTCCCCGGGCCGCAGCGCCAGCGCGTCGAAGACGCAGCGTGGCGACTTGAGCAGGTGCGCGGTCGAGACGAACCCCTCGCCCTGGCCCCACAGGCTCAGGCCCACCTTCCAGTCCGGCCGGGTCGAGGCGATGGCCGCGGCCTGCTCGACCAGGAAACTGCCCTCCCAGGGGAAGCAGCGGTGCGGGTACCAGGATGGGATGATGAAGAGGTTCATGAGGGCTTCGTCCCCCGGGAGTGCGTCCGCCGGGCGCTTCCGCCCGCGGGCCGCTGCAGCGACCCTCCGCTCGCCCGGACCCGGCCCGCCGGCCGCCCCAGCAGCTTCGTCACCTCGAGGGCCGCCGCCAGCGGGCCGCCGCGCAGGACCTGGCGCTTCACGTCTTCGAGCCCGCGGCGCTGCGATTCCCAGAGATAGCGCCCGCCGGCCTCGGCCGCCGGCAGGAAGGCCGAGGCCGTGTGCTCGCGGGACAGCCGCACGGTGTCGTGCGGTTGGACCTCGGCGGCGAACCGGGGATAGGTCCGCACCCGGTCGCGGGCCGTGTCGTAGAAGATCGTCGGAGCCTCCAGCGCCCACCAGCGGAGCGGCACGAGCCCGGTCTCCTCGCGGACCTCGCGAACGGCCGCGGCCAGACCGCTCTCGCGCGGCCGGCGCCGGCCGGTCACGGGCTGCCAGACCCCGGGCAGGAAGCGGACACGGCCCCGGCGCAGGCAGAGGAACTCCACCCGGCGGCCCCGGCGCCGGAAGACGTAGACCTCGCTGAAGGCGCTGCGCGAGTCGGACACGATCGCGCAGCATAGGCCGTCGCTCGCCCGGTGGCCAACCGCCGTGTTCCGCGGGCTCGGCCCCACGATCCGGGGCCGCGGTGGGGCCCGCGTGTCGCCCCGGCGCCGCCGGGGCCCCGAAACTCGCGCAAGGCGTTCTGCGCGGGCCGATTCGTTTGACCGGAGCCTGAGGCATTGTCTAGATTGCTTCGTCCGGTCTGGCGCGCGTCGATGCGACGCGCCGTCGCCGCGATCATGAGAAGGGTCTCACCGGGGTGGGTCCGATGGCGAAGCCGCTGGGAGAGGATACCTATTCAGCGCTTCGTTCCACCGGCCTCCTGCTGGCCATCCCCACCCTGCTGATCGTCTCACCTCTTGCCGGGTTCTTCCTCGGTGTCTGGCTGGATCGATGGCTTCACACTCATCCCTGGCTCTCGATCGTGGGCCTGACGCTGGGTTTCGTGGCCGCCGGTCGCGAGACCTGGCTGATCTACCGCCGCACGCTCGAGGCCGAGGAGCGGCAGAAGAGGAAGGAGAAGTGAAGCGCTCCTGACCGGGCGCTCCGCCATGGGCCTCGAATTCCTTGCACGCGTCCGCAACGGCGCACTGTGGTGGACCGCGCTCGCCGCCCTGATGGTGGCGAACTATGCGGGCTGGCACACGGGCCTGGGACTGGCGGCCGGGGCGGCCTGGTCGCTGGCGAACCTCTGGTCGCTCGAGCGCCTGATCGTGTCCGTCACCGGCCCCGGGCACCGCACCCGGACCGCCGCGCGCCGCGCCGGTTGGTGGCTGGCGGGGATGCTCGCGCTCTTCGGCGCCGGCGCGCTCCTGCTGATGGGCCTGCCGCCGGCGGCGCTGGTCGCGGGCTTCCTCGTGCCGTACGCGGTCATGATGTTCAAGGCGGCCGCGGCGCTGCTGCTCGGCTCGTCGTCGTGGGCGCGCCTGACTCGCTCGCCGTGGCGCTCGCTCGCGCTGGTGCTCGGGGTCGCGGTGCTGGCCTGGGCCGTGACGGCCTCGCTGCCCTCGCTCGGCGGCGCCAGCCCGGCGCACGAGCCGCAGGCGGCCGCACCCGGGGCCGGCCACGTCACGGGGCCCGCCGCGGAGTCCGGGGGCTCGGGCCCCGAGAAGTTCGCGAACGTCATCAGCGTGCTGGTCAAGGCCAATCCCGGGGCGGGCTGGGCGCACTGGCTCCACCGCTTCGAGCCGGTCCTCTTCGCGCTGTTCGTCGCCCTCGTGCTCTCCCTGATCGCCTTCCTGGCCACTCGGAACAGGCAGTGGGTCCCGGGGCCGCTCCAGAACGGCGTCGAGTACGCCGTGGAGATGCTCTACGACTTCGTGGTCGGCATCCTGGGACCGAAGTACGGGCCCCGCTACGTGCCCTACCTCGGCACGCTCTTCGTCTACATCCTGGCGATGAACCTGTTCGGGCTCATCCCGTTCATGGATTCGCCCACCTCGAGCCTCAACGTCACCGTGGGGCTCGCGCTCTGCACCTTCCTCTACGTGCAGTACACCGGCATCCGGGAGCTGGGGGCGCTGGGCTACGTCGACCACATGGCGGGCAACCCGCGCTCGGCGATCTCCTGGTGCATGGTGCCCATCATGCTGCCGGTGCACGTGATCGGCGAGCTGGCGAAGCCGGTTTCGCTGTCGTGCCGTCTCTTCGGCAACGTGTTCGGCGAGGACATGCTGCTGGTCGCCTTCACCTCGCTCGGCGTGGCGACGCTGTCGTTCGTGCACTCGCCCGTCGGCATCCCGTGGCAGTTCCCGTTCCTGGTCCTGGCGCTGCTCACCAGCACCATCCAGGCACTGGTCTTCACCGTGCTCAGCACGATCTACCTTCTCCTCATGCTCCCGCACGAAGAACACGGGCGCGAGGAGGCGTCCCAGCCCGCCCACTAAGTCCGGAGGAACCGACCATGGATTTCCGTTCCGCACTCAGCTTCGCTCTTCCGCTCGGCATCGCCATCGCCGCCATCGGCTCGGGCATCGGTCTCGGCATGATCGGCCAGGGCGCGATGCAGGCGATCGGCCGGCAGCCGGAGGCCGCGGCGAAGATCCAGCTCGCCATGATCATCATCGCCGGCCTGGCCGAGGCGCTCACGATCTACGCGTTCGTGACCATGTTCGTGCTGTCGGGCAAGATCGGCTGAGAGACCACCGCGCGCTGCCGAAGGAGCCCGCATGAGAACGTTCTGGACGACGCTGACGATCACGCTGCTCGCCACCCTGCCGGCCGCTGCCCGGGCCGCGTCGGGTGAGGCGAAGCCCCTGATCGATCTGCCGCTGGTCCTCACCCAGGTCCTCGGCTTCCTGATCCTGCTGTGGGTGCTGCGCGCCTTCGCCTGGGGGCCGCTCATCGGCCTGCTCGAAGAGCGCCGCCGCAGGATCGCCGGCGAGTTCGAGGAGGCGGAGCGCCGCAAGGCGGACGCCGACGCCCTCAAGGCCCGCTACGAGCTGGACCTGAAGGGGATCGAGGCCCAGGCCCGCCAGCGCATCCTGGAGGCGGTCACCGAAGGCCAGCGGGTGGCGGCCGAGATCAAGACGCAGGCGCACGCCGATGCCGCGGCGCGGCTCGCCCGGGCGGACGAGGAGATCGTCCACGAGCGCGAGAAGGCCCGCGAGGTGCTCAAACAGCAGGTCGCCGCGCTCTCGATCCGCACGGCGGAGAAGATCCTGCGCGAGAAGCTCGACAGCCCCGCCCAGCGGCGGCTGGTCGAACGCTTCATCGACGAGGTGGACACGCGGTCATGAGACAGGCCGACCTCGCCGCCGAGCGCTACGCCCGCGCCCTGTTCATGGTCGCCAGGCGCCGCGGCGAGATCTTCGAGGCGCTCGAGGACCTCAAGCACCTGCTCGCGCTGGTCCGCGAGGACCCGCGCCTGGACGCCTACCTGGCTTCGCCGCTGGTGCCGCTCGCGCGCAAGCGCGCGCTGCTCAAGTCGGCGCTGACGTCGCGCGTGCTCGCGTCGGTGGCGAGCTTCATGGACCTGCTGCTGCGCAAGAAGCGGTTGGGGCTGTTCCCCGCCGCGGTGGACGAGTACGAGAAGCAGGTGAGGACCTGGCAGGGCCTGCAGGCGGCCGAGGCGGTGAGCGCCGTGCCGCTCACGAACGACGAGCGGAAGCGCCTGCACGCCCGGCTCGAGCGCGCGACCGGGCTCACGATCGAGCTCAAGACCCGCGTGGACCCGGCCCTGGTCGGCGGCCTGTACGTGCGCATCGGCGACCGCGTCATGGACCGCTCGGTGAAGGGCCTGCTCCAGTCGCTGCAGGACCGGTTCTTCGAGGTCAGTCTCCAGACACCGTAGAGAAGACGTCCCTCACACCATCCATCGGGGTTGGCACCCATGTCCTTTCGACCCGAAGAAGTGAGCGCCGTGCTGGCGCAGGAACTCGAACGCTACGAGGCGACCCTCGAGACGAGGAGCGTCGGCACCGTGCTCTCCGTGGGCGACGGCATCGCGCGCCTGTGGGGCCTCGAGGACGCCATGGCCGGAGAGTTGCTCCGGTTCCCGGACGACGTCATGGGCCTGGTGCTGAATCTCGAAGAGGACAATGTCGGTGCCGTGCTGCTGGGCTCCGACGAGAACATCAAGGAAGGCGACCGCGTCGAGCGCACCGGCCGGATCGCTTCGGTGCCCGTGGGCCCGGCGATGATCGGCCGCGTGGTGAACGCGCTGGGCCAGCCGGTGGACGGCAAGGGCCCGATCGGCACCGATCGCTTCCGCAACCTCGAGTGGATCGCGCCCAGCGTCATCGAGCGCCAGCCGGTGAAGGAGCCGCTCCAGACCGGCATCAAGGCCATCGACTCGATGATCCCGATCGGGCGCGGGCAGCGCGAGCTGGTGATCGGTGACCGCCAGACCGGCAAGACCGCCATCATCCTGGACACCATCCTGAACCAGAAGGACACGGGCGTGATCTGCGTCTACGTCGCCATCGGTCAGAAGGAGTCCACGGTGGCAGCCGTGGTGGCCACGCTCGAGAAGTACGGGGCGATGGCGTACACGACCGTCGTGACGGCCTCGGCCTCCGAACCCGCCCCGCTCCAGTACCTCGCGCCCTACGCGGGCGTGGCGATGGGCGAGGACCTGCTCTACAACGGCAAGCACGCGCTCTGCGTCTACGACGATCTCTCGAAGCACGCGCAGGCCTACCGGCAGCTGTCGCTGCTGCTGCGGCGCCCGCCTGGCCGCGAGGCCTACCCGGGCGACGTCTTCTACCTGCACTCGCGCCTGCTCGAGCGCGCGGCGAAGCTGTCGGACGAGAAGGGCGGGGGCTCGCTCACCGCGCTGCCGTTCATCGAGACGCAGCTCGGCGACGTGGCGGCCTACATCCCGACGAACGTCATCTCGATCACCGACGGGCAGATCTACCTCGAGCCCGACCTCTTCTACGCCGGCGTGCGCCCCGCGGTGAACGTGGGCATCTCGGTGTCCCGCGTGGGTGGCAACGCCCAGATCAAGGCCATGCGCCGCGTCGCCGGCCGCCTGCGCCTGGACCTGGCGTCCTACCGCGCGCTCGCGGCCTTCGCCCAGTTCGGCTCGGACCTCGACAAGGCCACGCGCGCGCAGCTCACTCGCGGCGAGCGCATGGTGGAGCTGCTCAAGCAGGAACAGTACGTGCCCATGCCGGTCGAGCGGCAGGTCATCTCGATCTTCGCCGGCGTGAACGGCTACCTCGACGATCTGCCGGTGGAGGCCGTGCGCCGTTTCGAGCAGGAGTTCCTCGCGTTCGTCGACAAGGAATACCCCGAGGTCCCGCACGACATCCGCACCACCAGGGACCTCTCGGACTCCGACCAGGCGCGGCTCCACGAAGCCGCGAAGAAATTCAAGACCCTGTTCACCCACTGAGCCATGGCCTCGCTCAAGGTCCTCCGGCGGCGCATCCGCTCGGTCACCAGCACCCGGCAGATCACCAAGGCCATGGAGATGGTGGCCGCGGCGAAGCTGCGCCGCGCGCAGGCGCGGGCGCTGGCCACGCGGCCCTACGCCATCCAGCTGACCGGGATGCTCGAGAGCCTGGCCGCCGTGGCGCGCGAGCAGGAGTTGCCGCTGTTCGCCACGCGCGAGGTGAAGCGGACGGCGCTGGTGCTGATCAGCTCGAACCGCGGGCTGTGCGGGGGGTTCAACACGAACCTGTTCCGCGCGGCCGAGGAGCGCCTGCGGGCCGCCGAGCCTGGCAGCCTCGCGCTCGTGGTCGTGGGCCGCAAGGGGCGCGACTTCTTCCGGCGGCGCACCTGGCCGGTGCTCGCGACCTTCGCGGACCTCGGGGACGACGTGGGCGTCGAGTCCGCGCGGCGCGTGACCGCCGACCTGCTCGAGCGCTTCGAGACCGGCGCCGTGGACAGGGTCGAGATCCTCTACACGCGCTTCCACTCGGCGCTGCGCCGCGAGGTGACGTTCGAGACGTTCCTGCCGATCGGCGCCGGGCCGGCGGCCGGCGAACCGGCGGGCGCGCGCGACATCATCTTCGAGCCCGGCCTCGAATCCATTTTCGCGGCGCTGCTGCCGCGCTTCGCCAGCGCCCGGATGCTCGCCGCGCTGGCCGATTCGCGCGCCAGCGAGGAGGGCGCGCGGATGACGGCGATGGGGGCGGCCAACAAGAACGCGGGCGAGTTGCTCGACCTGCTGGTCCTGCAGCGGAACCGCCTGCGCCAGAGCATGATCACGCGGGAGATCCTGGACATCGTCGGTGGCGCCGAAGCGCTGAAATAGCACACGAGCGACGGCGCGGGCCGCGCCGCCGTCGAAGGAGAGACGATGAACGTCGGTCGAGTCGTGCAGGTCATCGGGCCCACCGTGGACGTGGCGTTCGATCCGGACAAGCTGCCGCGGATCCTCAACGCTATCAAGATCGAGGACGCCGAGAAGGGCATCGACGTGACCGTGGAGGCCGCCCTGCACGTCGGCGACAACCAGGTCCGCTGCATCGCCATGAGCTCGACCGAGGGCCTGGTGCGCGGCATGAAGGCGGTGGACACCGGCGGGCCCATCACGGTGCCGGTGGGCGAGCAGTGCCTCGGCCGCCTTTTCAACCTGCTCGGCCAGGCCATCGACGGCAAGCCGCCGGTCGAGACCGGGAAGAGCTACCCGATTCACCGCCCGCCGCCGTCGTTCGAGGAGCAGGAGACCACGCCCGAGCAGTTCGAGACCGGCATCAAGGTCGTGGACCTGCTGGCGCCCTACATCAAGGGCGGCAAGATCGGGTTGTTCGGCGGCGCCGGCGTGGGCAAGACGGTGCTGATCCAGGAGCTCATCCGCAACATCGCCACCGAGCACGGCGGCTACTCGGTGTTCGCCGGGGTGGGCGAGCGCACGCGCGAGGGCAACGACCTCTATCTCGAGATGAACCAGTCGGGCGTCATCGCCAAGACCGTGATGGTGTTCGGCCAGATGAACGAGCCGCCCGGCGCGCGCCTGCGCGTGGGGCTCACCGGCGTGACCATGGCCGAGTACTTCCGCGACGAGATGGGCCAGGACGTGCTGCTCTTCATCGACAACATCTTCCGCTTCGTGCAGGCGGGCAGCGAGGTGTCGGCGCTGCTCGGGCGCATGCCGAGCGCGGTCGGCTACCAGCCCACGCTGGGCACCGAGATGGGGGCGCTCCAGGAGCGCATCACCTCGACCAAGCGCGGCTCGATCACCTCGGTGCAGGCGATCTACGTGCCGGCCGACGACATCACCGACCCGGCGCCGGCCACGGCCTTCTCGCACCTCGACGCCACCACGGTGCTGGACCGCGCGATCGTGGACCGGGGCATCTACCCGGCCGTGGATCCGCTGGGCTCGACCTCGCGCATCCTCGATCCCAAGATCGTGGGCGAGGAGCACTACGCGGTCGCGCGCGCGGTGCAGAAGATCGTTCAGCGCTACCGCGACCTGCAGGACATCATCGCCATCCTCGGCATGGACGAGCTGTCGGAAGAGGACAGGCTCGTCGTGGGCCGGGCGCGCCGCATCGAGCAGTTCCTCTCGCAGCCGTTCTTCGTGGCCGAGGCGTTCACCGGCACGCCCGGCAGGTACGTGAAGACCGAGGACACGATCAAGGGCTTCAAGATGATCGTGAGCGGCGAGCTCGACCACCTGCCCGAGCAGGCGTTCCGCATGAAGGGCGGCATCGAGGAAGTGATCGCGGACGCCGAGCGCATGGCGTCGGAGCACGCGTGAGCACGCCGGGAGCACGGAGCTGACCATGGCGGCGGCCCAGTTCGATCTCTCGATCCTGACCCCCGAGCGCGCGGTATTCGAGGGCCGGGTGGAGTACGTGCAGGTGCCCGGCAGCGAGGGCTACCTGGGCGTGCTCGCCGGCCACGCGGCGCTGGTGACCGAGCTGGCCTCGGGGACGCTCACCGTGCGCGAGCCGGGCGGAGACGAGCGGCAGTGGCAGGTGAGCGGCGGCTTCTTCGAGGTCGCCGACGACCGTGCCACGGTGCTCGCCGACGAGGTGAGTGGGGACGAGGTGGAGGAGCAGGGCTGAGGCGGGTGCGCTCCCGGGACGGGTCGAGCGTCCGACGGGAGACGGTCGGGCGCTCGAGGGGGGGATGCCGGTGACGTCGGAATTCCCGGAGGATCTGCTGATCGCCCTGGCCCGCCAGCGGGGCCTCTCGCTCGACGCCGGGCGCGCGGCGGCGTTGCGGCCGCTGGCCGAGAGCCTGCTCGGCCGTCTCGCTCGCTTCGCCACGACGCTGACGCGCGATGCTGCGCCGCCACCGCCGGGGACCCTCGAGGGCCGCGAACCGTGAGCGACGAAGCCCTCTGCTTCCTGAGCGCCTCCGAGCTGGGCCGCCGCATCGCGCGGCGCGAGGTCTCGCCCGTCGAGGTCACGCGCGCCCACCTGGCGCGCATCGGGCGCCTGGACGCCACGCTCGGCGCGTTCCTGACGGTCACGGCCGAACGGGCGCTGGAGGCGGCGGCGGCGGCCGAGCGCGAGATCGCCGCGGGGCAGGGCCGCGGGCCGCTGCACGGCGTGCCCCTGGCGCTCAAGGACCTCTTCGACACCGCCGGCGTGCGGACGACCGCGGGCTCGAGGATCCTGGCGGAGAACGTGCCCGCACGCGACGCCGCCGCGGTCGAGCGCCTGCGCGCGGCCGGGCTCGTGCTGCTCGGGAAGACGAACCTGCACGAGTTCGCCTATGGCACGACGAGCGACAACCCTCACTACGGCCCCTGCCGCAATCCCTGGGACCGGGAGCGCAGCCCGGGGGGCTCGAGCGGCGGCAGCGGCGCGGCACTCGCGGCCGGCCTGTGCGCCGCCTCGCTCGGCACGGACACCGGCGGCTCGATCCGCATCCCGGCGGGCGCCTGCGGCGTGGCCGGGCTCAAGCCCACCCTGGGCCGCCTGAGCCGCCGCGGGGTGACGCCGCTGGCGTGGTCGTTCGACACCGTGGGGCCGATGGCGCGCGCGGTCGGGGACGTGGCGCTGCTGATGAACGCGATCGCCGGGCCGGACGCGGAGGACGAGTGGTGCGTCGCGCGGCCGGCGGAGGACTTCGCGCGCGGTCTCGAAACCGGAGTGCGCGGGCTCGCGCTCGGCGTGCCGGGCGAGTGGTTCTTCGATGGCGTCGAACCCGACATCGAGGCGGCGGTGCGCGCGGCCATCACCGTGCTGGAGCGCGAAGGCGCCCGCCGCGTGGAGGTCTCGCTCCCGGGGATGGCCGACGCGCACACGGCGCACCACGCCATCCTGGCGGCCGAGGCGGCCGCGTTCCACGGCCCCTGGCTGCGCGAGCGGCCGGACGACTACGGCAGCGACGTGCGGCGCGGGCTCGAGCTGGGGCAGCTCATCCCGGCGGTGGACTACGTCAACGCGCGGCGGGTACAGTCGGCCGTGCGGGCGACGTTCCACGCCGCGTTCTCGGAAGCCGACGTGCTGGTCACGCCCTGCCTGCCGCAGCCGCCGCCGGGCGTGGGCGAGCCCATGTCGCGCGAGCCAGCGGTGGCGTGGAACCGCCTGCTGACGCCGGTGAACGTCACGGGCTTCCCCGCGCTCTCGGTGCCGTGCGGCTTCGACGGCCTGGGGATGCCCGTGGGCCTGCAGCTCATCGGGCGCCCGTTCGACGAGGCGCTGCTGCTGCGCGCGGCGCGCGCCTACGAGCGGGCGACGGAGTGGAGCACGATGCGGCCGCCGGTCTGAGAGAGGCCGTGGGCGTCGTCCCGGCCGGGTCGAGAGCGCGGCGCGGGCGCCGCTGGCGACTTCCAGAGGAGAGTGGCATGGTGGACCACGAATGGGTCCGGGAGTTCCCCGGCGCTGTCACGGTGTGCGATTCGAAGGGCATCATCCTGGAGATGAACGAGCGCTCGGTGAAGAGCTTCGCCGACGAGGGCGGCGCGGCGCTGATCGGCACGAACGTGCTCGACTGCCACCCCGAGCCGGCGCGCAGGAGGCTGGACGGGCTGCTCGCCTCGGGGAAGGCGAACGCCTACACCATCCAGAAGAACGGCGTGAAGAAGCTCATCTACCAGGCGCCCTGGTACCACGGTGGCAAGTACGCCGGGTTCGTGGAGTTGTCGCTGGAGATCCCGTCCGAGATGCCGCACTTCGTGCGCGGGACGTGAGGGGGGCGTCGATCCGGCGTCCCGTCGTGGCTGCAGAGACACGGGCTGGAATGGCCATTCCGCAGGAGGGGCCCATGGGTGAGAGGTCCAGACACGAATCCCGTTCGGTGGACGCGGGCGCGCTCGCCGGCCCGCTCTGGTTCGCGGGCTGGCTGTTCACGCTCGGCTTTCTGAAGCTGACGCTGCTGAAGGCGCTGTTCGCCCTGGCGGTCTGGCCCTACTACCTGGGTGCGGCGCTGAGGCTGCCGAAGTAGCGCCCGCAAGATCGCGACCGCCCGGCAGGTCACCCCGCCGGGCGGTCCGCCTCGCGCGTGTGGACGCTCAGCCCTTCGCGGCCCCCGCGGTCACCCTCCCGGGGTACGCGGCCAGCGCGGCGCCCAGGCACTTCATCGCGCGCCTGAGCTTCGCCTCCTCCAGCACGTAGGCGATGCGCACCTCGTCCCTGCCCAGGCCGGGCGTGGCGTAGAAGCCGTCGGCGGGCGCGACCATCACGGTCTCGCCGTCCAGCGCGAAGTCCGCGAGCAGCCACTCGGCGAACGCGTTGGCATCGTCCACGGGCAGCCGCGCGCAGATGTAGAACGCGCCCTCGGGCTTGCGCACCAGCACGCCGGGGATGGCGGCGAGCGATTCGAACACCACGTCGCGGCGCTTCTGGTACTCGGCGACCACGCCCGCGATGTAGGACGCGGGCACCTCGGTGAGCGCGGTACAGGCGTACTGCTCGACCGTGGGCGGGCACAGGCGCGCCTGGCCGAAGCGCATGATCGCCGCCATGAACTCCCGGTTCCGGCTGACGATGTTCCCGATGCGCGCGCCGCACAGCGAGTAGCGCTTGGAGACCGAGTCCACCACCACGACCTGCTGCTCCATCCCCGCGAGGGTGAGCACCGAGCGGTGCCTGCGGCCCTCGTAGACGAACTCGCGGTAGACCTCGTCGGCGATGAGCATCAACCCGCGCTCGCGGCAGATCGCGGCGAGCAGGTCGATCTCGGCATCGCTGTAGACGGTGCCGGTCGGGTTGTTGGGCGAGCAGATGAGCACGGCGCGCGTGCGGGGCCCGATCTTCGCCTCGATGGTGGCGCGTGGGGGCAGGTGGTAGCCGTCCTCGGCGCGGGTCGTCACGGGCACGGGCTCCACGCCCAGCATGGCGGCGAAGCCGTTGTAGTTGGTGTAGAAGGGCTCGAAGACGATCACCTGTTCGCCCGCGTCGCAGAGCGCGCCGAGGGTGAAGAGGATCGCTTCGCTGCCGGCGGTGGTGACGAAGATCTCCTCGGCGGAGAGCCTCACGCCCAGCCCGCCGTAGTAGGAGCGCAGCGCCTCGACGAACTCCGGCAGCCCCTGCGAGGGGCCGTAGGGGACATAGGTGTCGCCGTAGGAGCGCAGGCGGTCGAGGATGGCCTTGGGCGTGGGGATGTCGGGCTGCCCGATGTTGAGCGGATGGACCGTCTTGCCCGCCTTGCGGGCCGCGATGGCGAAGGGCGCGAGCCGGCGGATGGGCGATGCCGGCATCTGCTGCGCGCGCCTGGACAACGGTGATGTGCTGGACATCGAGACCTCCTGGGGACCGGCCCGCGACGCGCGTCCCCGCCGGAGCGGGCGCGGCACCCGGACGAAGCGGACCGAAGCGCCGGGAGTCTAGCGCACAGAAGGCTCGCACTGCGAGTCGCGCAGCGGTACTCTCCGGCCTGGTTCGTGGCGCACGGTCGCCGGTCATGGCACATCGGAACAGGCAGCCCGGAGGGTGGAGTTGAGAGAGATCCGCACCTGGACGACGAAGGACTCGGCCGCGCTGTACAACGTCGCGGGCTGGTCGAACGGCTATTTCCGCATCAACGATGCGGGGCACGTGGAAGTGACGCCTTCGGGGCCGGAGGGCCTGAGCGTGGACCTCTTCGACCTCACGCTAGACCTGCAGCGCCGCGGGCTCGGCATGCCGCTGCTGATGCGTTTCTCGGACATCCTCCACAGCCGCGTGCGGACGCTGTTCGGCTGCTTCGACGGCGCCATCCGCGAGTACGGTTACCGGGGCCGCTACCGCGGTGTCTACCCGATCAAGGTGAACCAGCAGCACCAGGTGGTCGAGGAACTGGTGCGCTTCGGCGCCCCGTTCGGCCTGGGGCTCGAGGCGGGGTCCAAGCCCGAGCTGCTGGCGGGGCTCGCCCTGCTCGACAGCCCGGACGCGCTGCTCGTGCTCAACGGCTACAAGGACGTCGAGTACATGGAGACGGCGCTCCTCTCGCAGAAGCTGGGGCGCTACCCGATCGTGGTCATCGACCGCTACCGCGAGCTGGACCTGCTGTTGCAGGTCGCGCGCCGCCTGGGCATCCGGCCGCACATCGGCGTGCGCGGCAAGCTGACGACGAAGGGCGCTGGCAAGTGGATGGAGTCCACCGGCGACCGCTCCAAGTTCGGGCTCACGGCCTCGGAGCTGGTGCTGCTGGTCGACAAGCTGCGCGACGAGCAGATGCTGGACTGCCTCGAGCTGCTGCACTTCCACATCGGCTCGCAGATCTCCGCCGTGCGGGCCATCAAGGACGCGATGCAGGAGGCCTGCCGGATCTACGTCGAGCTGGCGAAGGCGGGAGCGGGGCTCAAGTTCCTGGACGTGGGCGGCGGCCTGGGCGTCGACTACGACGGCTCGTCCACCAACTGGCCCTCGTCCACGAACTACACGATGCAGGAGTACGCCAACGACGTGGTGGCCGCCATCCAGTACGCCTGCGAGCCGGCGAAGGTGCCCCACCCCGACATCATCACCGAGTCGGGCCGGGCGCTGGTGGCGCATCACTCGGTGCTGGTGTTCAACATCCTGGACGTGAACGAGGTGCTGCCGGGCCAGGCCCCGCCGCCGGTGGACAAGGAAGAGCACGCGGTCATCCAGCAACTGGTGGAGACCTGGCGCTCGGTGTCGCGCAAGAACTTCCAGGAGGCCTACCACGACGCCCTGCAACTGAAGGAGGAGGGCACCAACCTCTTCAACGTCGGCCTGCTGGACCTGCGCGGCCGAGCCCGCGTCGAGCAGCTGTTCTGGGGCTGCTGCGAGGCCATCCTGAAGATCATCCGGGAGCTGGAATACGTGCCGGACGACCTCGAGGGCCTGGAGAAGGGCCTGGCCGACACCTACTACGGGAACTTCTCGGTGTTCCAATCGGTGCCCGACCACTGGGCGGTGAAGCAGCTGTTCCCGATCATGCCGCTGCACCGGCTGAACGAGCGCCCCACGCGCCGCGCGGTGATCGCCGACCTGACCTGCGACTCGGACGGCAAGATGGACCAGTTCATCGAGCTGCGCGACGTCAAGAGCTCGCTCGAACTGCACGCGTTCGACGGCCGGCCGTACCACATCGGCGTCTTTCTGGTCGGCGCCTACCAGGAGATCCTGGGCGACCTGCACAACCTCTTCGGCGACACCAACGCCGTGCACATCGCGCTGGGCGAGAACGGCTACCGCATCGACCACGTGGTGGAGGGCGACTCGGTCACCGAGGTGCTGGGCTACGTGCAGTACCAGAAGCAGCAGCTGGTGCAGCGGATGCGGCAGGCCAACGAGGAGGCGCTGCGCCGGGGACTGCTCACGTTCGAGGAATCGGCGCTGCTCATGCGCCGCTACGACGAGGGGCTCTCGGGGTACACGTATCTCGAAGAGGAAGACCCGGCGACGCGGATCGAGAATGGCACCACGGGCCTGACGGCGGCGCCCCTGCTTGTTCCCGCGCCGCTGTCCGTTCCCGCGCCGGTGTCCGTTCCCGCGCCGCTGTCCGTTCCCGCGCCGCTGTCCGTTCCCGCGCCGGTGTCCGCCGAGCCGCCGCCGGTCGCGCCCGCGGCGGCCTCGCGGCGCCGCAAGCCTGCGGCGGCGGAAGGTCCGCCGGAACAGAGCAGCTTCCTGCCCGGCCGGGAGCGCTGAGCGGGCCGGCGGGGCCGCTCAGCCCCGCCGGGGCCCGTCCCCGTTGAGTCCGTAGAGTGGCTGGTACTTGCGCCACAGGTACTCGAGGTAGGGCTCGATGCTCATCGTCCGGCCCGTGGCGCGTTCGACCAGCTCGTCGGCGGTGAACTTGGCGCCGTGCTGGTAGACGTTCTCCCGGAGCCAGGCGTGGAGCGTGCCGAACTCACCACGCGCGATCTCGCCGGGGATCGCGGGGTGCGCGCGGATCGCGGCCTCGAAGAACTGAGCGCTCAGGATGTTCCCGATGGTGTAGCCCTGGAACTGTCCGCCGATCAGGTCCGCGTACCAGTGCACGTCCTGCAGCGCGCCGTCCCGGTCGTCGGCCGGCTCGATGCCGAGGTCCGCCTTCATGCGCGCGCGCCAGGTGTCCGGGAGGTCCTTCACGGCCAGCCGGCCCTCGAGCAGGTCCAGTTCGAGGTCGAAGCGCAGCATGACGTGCAGGTTGTACGTGACCTCGTCGGCATCGGTACGGATGAGTGAGCACGAGACCTTGTTGATGGCGCGGTAGAAGGCATCGAGCGGAGCCGATTCGAGCTGTGCCGGGAAGGCGGCCTGCAGCCGCGGGTAGAAGTGCTCCCAGAAGCCGCGGCTGCGCCCGACCAGGTTCTCCCACAGGCGCGACTGGCTCTCGTGCACGCCGGCGGAGGCGCCTTCGGCCAGCGGCAGGCCTTCGTACTCGCGGCGGATGCCCTGCTCGTAGAGCGCGTGCCCGCACTCGTGCAGTGTGCTGAAGAGCGCGTCAGTGAGGTCGTCCTCGCGCACCCGCGTGGTGATGCGCACGTCGCCGAGCGAGAGCTTGGTCATGAACGGGTGGTGGGTCTTGTCCTGGCGGCCGCGTTCGAAGTCGTAGCCGTAGCGCTGGATCACCGAGGCGCCGAATGCCAGCTGATTGGCCTCGGGCGCGTGCTGATGGAGGCACGAGTCGTCGGCGGGCGGCCGCGCGGTGATGGCGCGTACCAGCGGCACCAGACGCGCACGCAGCTCGGTGAACAGGGCGCGCACGGACGCCGCCTTCATGCCGTGGTCCGAGTGGTCGATGAGCGGATCGGCGATGGATTCGTAGCCGGGGAAGAAATCGGCCAGCCGGCGCGAGAGGTCGAGGGTCTTCTCGAGCAGGGGGCGCATGCGGGCGAAGTCGTTCGCCGGGCGGGCCTCGGTCCACGCCTGGTAGGAGTGCGTGTCGTGCTCGCTCAGCTCCGAGACGAAGGCGGCCGGCACCTTGGTCGCGCGGTCGTACTCGCGGCGCGTCACGCGCACCAGGGAGGCCTCGTCCGAATCGTGGGGCAGGTCCCGGGTCTCGCGCTCGAGCTCGTCGAGCAGCCGCCCGAGCGCGGCGTCGGTGAACTTCTCGTGGGCGAGGCGGCCCAGCGTGGCCGTCTGCCGCCCGCGCGCCCTGGCCCCGCCGGGTGGCATGTAGGTCGCCTGGTCCCAGCGCAGCACCGCGGCCGCCGAGCCAAGGTCGTTCACTTCGAGCAACCGGGCCTTCAGTTCGTCGAGTCGTGCGCTCATCGAAGCACTCCGAGGGGGACGGTGTGCGGGCGCTGCCGGGCAGGGGCGCGTCGTGCCCCTCTGGCTACATGAAGCGCTAGATTACCCGGCTTTCGCGCGAGCGCAAGCGACGGGCCGTCACTTCCTCCGGCCGACCGGCATGAGCGCGAGCGCCTCCCAGCCGGGAGGCAGGCCGAGTGCGCGGCGCACGGCCGTCTGTTCGAAGCCGCCGACCATCACCGTGCCCAGGCCCAGCACGGTGGCCTCGAGGTACACGTCCTGCACGACGAAGCCCGCCTCCATGCCGAGCCAGCGGGCCGCGCTGGAGCGGAATCTCTCCGCGGCGAGCGCGCTGTCGCCGGCCACGGCGACGACCGCGGCGGCGTGCTCGATGCTCGCCTGCCCGCGCGCGGCCGCGGCCAGCGGGCCGCGTGGGTCACCGGCGGTGACCAGCGCGAGCGCGTGCTCCGTCGGTTCGTAGCGGTAGATGCCGGCCGACAGCCCGGTGACGTCGTTGGCCACCAGCCAGACCTGGAGCGGGTAGACCGCGCGCGCCGAGGGCGTGGCGCGCTTGCCGTCGGGACCGGTGATGCCCTGCGCCACCCACAGGAGCTGGGAGACCTCGGCGAGCGTGAGCGCGCCGGGCGCGTACTCGCGCACCGAGCGGCGCTGGGCGATGGCCTGTTCGAGCGTGACCTTGCCGGTCGTGTCGGGCTTCGGCAGTGCCACGGTCCGCGGCTCCGCGGCGAAGGAGACCGCCCCGGCGAGCAGGGCGGTGACGAGCAGGGAGACGATGTGGCGCTTCATGTACGGCCTCCGTTGGGATCAGCGCGGGCGCTGGTAGGTGCCGATGAGTTCGGCCCGAGCGAGCACGTGGCCCGCGAAAGCCTTCTCGAGCGCGGCCTTCGTGGGGCGATGCAGGTCTGGCAGCACGATATCGAGTGCGTAGAGCTTGTGGAAATAGCGGTGCCGCCCGGCGGGCGGGCAGGGGCCGCGCCAGCCGGGCCGCTTCCAGTCGTTGAGTCCCTCGCGCGCGCCCGGCGGCAGGTGCGCCGCCGTGAGGCCCCCGGCCAGCGAGGTGGCGGAGGCGGGGAGGTCATAGAGGACCCAGTGGACCCAGACCACCTTCGGAGCGGCCGGGTCGGGCGCATCGGGATCGTCCACGACGAGCACGAAGCTCTTCGTGCCCGCGGGCGCGCCGGTCCACGCGAGCGGCGGGGAGACGTCCTCGCCAGCGCAGGTGTGGCGCTTCGGGATCTCGCCCAGGTGCCCGAAGGCGGGCGAGGTGAGGCGGAGAGACATGGCGGGCTCCTTCCTCCCGGGTGCGGTCTTCGGAGCGGTGGCCGGCGCGCCACCCGAGCCGGCCACAACGAGGCCGAGGGCGGCGACGAGCAGGGTCATCCTCATCGTGGGGTCTCCTTCGGGACCGGGGTCTTCCAGCGGCCGGGCACGGCCCCGCCGCAATCGGGACAGCGGCCGTCCACGAGCCGGTCCTCCAGCACCTCGTGCCACGAGCGCCGGAGGAGCAGCCGCCCGCAGGCCGGGCAGGACGTATGGGCGCCCTCGCCGAGCACGTTGCCCTCGTAGACGTAGCGCAGCCCGGTCTCGCGCGCGATGCGGCGCGCGGCGCGCAACGAGGCCGGCGGCGTGGGCGGCAGATCGCGCAGCCGGAAGTCAGGGTGGAAGGCGGTGAAGTGTACGGGCACGTCGGGTCCGAGGTGCTCGAGCACCCAGTCGGCCAGCCGCCGCACGTCGCCCGGGCGGTCGTTCAGCGTCGGGATGACGAGGTTCGTGATCTCCACCCACGCACCGGTCTCGTCCCGGAGCCGGCGCAGCGTGTCCAGCACGGGCGCGAGCCGGGCCAGCGTGTGGCGGCGGTAGAACTCGTCGCTCAGCGCCTTGAGGTCCACGTTGACGGCCGCGACGTGATCGTAGATGTCGTGGAACGCCTCGGGCGTGACGTAGCCGTTCGTGATCATCACGGTCGCGATGCCGTGCTCCCGCGCGGCCGCGCAGACATCGAGCACGTACTCGGCCCAGATCGTGGGCTCGTTGTAGGTGAAGGCGATCGAGGGGCAGTCCCGTTCGCGGGCGAGCGCGACCACGTCCGCGGGTGTGAGCCGCCGCGGAGTGGCCGGTTCGTGGCGCGCGTGGGAGAGGTCCCAGTTCTGGCAGAAGCAGCAAGCCAGGTCGCAACCCGTGGTCCCCAGCGAGAGCACGCTCGTGCCAGGCAGGAAATGGAAGAGCGGCTTCTTCTCGATGGGGTCCACCTGCACGGCGGCGGGCGCGCCGTATCCCAGGCTGACGAGCCGCCCGCCCTGGTTCACGCGCAGGGAGCAGAAGCCGGCCTGTCCGTCGCGCAGGCGGCAGTGGCGCGGGCAGAGAAGGCAGTGGACGCGCCCGTCCGGCGCGGTCTCCCACCAGCGCGCCGCGTGCGGGACGGCGATTCCAGGGTCGGGATCCGGGTTCGACAACGGCGACCTCCGGGCCGGATTGTACGCCGCCGTCTCCGCAAAGCGCAGCGCCCGGTGCGCGAGCCGCGCCAGGCCCGCCGGTCCGGCCCGCAGGCCCGGCGGCGCGAACGGCCTGGAACGACGCGGGCGGCCGCCTTGAGCGGCCGCCCGCGCCGTTCATCGACCCGGATGCGGGTTACTTCACCTCGACGGTGACCTTGGTCATGCTCAGCGGCTCGGACGTACGACCGCTCTGCGAGCCCGCCGCCTCGAGCTTCTTCACCACGTCCAGCCCCTCGACCACCTCGCCGAAGATGGTGTGCTTGCCGTCGAGCCAGGGCGTGGGGACGAAGGTGAGGAAGAACTGGCTGCCGTCGGTCCCGGGACCCGCGTTGGCCATCGAGAGCAGGCCGCCCTTGTTGTGCTTCACGCTCGGGCTGAATTCGCCGTTGAAGCCATAGCCCGGGTTGCCCGTGCCGGTGCCGAGCGGGCAGCCGCCCTGGGCCATGAAGTTGGTGATGACGCGGTGGAACGGGATGCCGTCGTAGAAGCCCAGCTTCGTCAGGTAGAGGAAGTTCGTCACGTGCATGGGCGCGACGCCGGGCAGGAACTTGATGAGGATGTCGCCCTTGTTCGTGACCATGCGCGCGAAGTAGGTGTGTGCCTTGTCGAAGGACGCGACCGGGGGCTTGGGCAGCGAGGTCTTCCAGCCCGGCTTGGTCTTGTCGATCTTCGCGGTGGCGATGAACTGGTCGAGCTGCTGCATCGCGGAGTCCTTGATCTGGGCCGGAGCGGCCACGGTCTTGGCGGGCGTCTTGGCGACGGTCTTCTTGGGCGTGTCGGCGGCGGTCGCCAGACTCGCGCAAACCGCCAGAATGGTGACGGACAGCAACAGGCGCTTCATCGTCGGTTCTCCTCCATGGGTTCCTGTGGACTCGGCTTGCGTCGCGCCGGACCCGCGGCAGGGTGCAGCGGGTGCCCCGGCGGGCGCTGCCCGGGTCCGGTCGCAGGAGCGCGGGAACCCTACCATCCCCGCGGCTTGGAGGGCGAGTGCCGCGGGGGCCTCGATGTCAGGAGGCCGTGAAGCCTGCCGCGCGGCGACGGCCTCCGGAACGGAAGCCCCCTCTGGGGGGGGCGAGGCGGAAGCGCGCGGCGGGATCAGCGCGCCGCCAGCCCGAAGCGCGCAACCGCCTTCGTGGCGATCGCGCGCCCGATGGTGATCGAGGCGGTCGCCGCGGGCGAGGGGGCGTTGAGGACGTGGATCATGTGCCCGGCCTCGACGATCAGGAAGTCGTCCGCGAGCCTGCCGTCGGGTTCGAGCGCCTGCGCCCGCACTCCCGCGCCCGCGCGCACGACGTCCGCGCGCCGGAGCTCGGGGACGAGGCGCCGGAGCGCCGCGACGAAGGCGCCGCTGCGGCTCGAGCGCCACGATTCGTGGAGCCCCATGCGCCAGTGGCTGAGCCCCATGCGCCAGAAGCCGGCGTACGCGAGCAGTTCGGCCGTGTCGCGCAGCGAGAAGTCCGCCCGGCCGTAGCCCTCGCGCTTGAGCGCGAGCACGGCGTTGGGTCCGGCCTCGACCCCGCCGCGCACCCTGCGCGTGAAGTGGACGCCCAGGAAGGGGAAGGCGGGGTCGGGCACGGGGTAGATGAGGTTGCGCACCAGGCCATGTCTCTGCGGCACGAGGTCGTAGTACTCGCCGCGGAAGGGGACGATGCGCACGCCGGGCTCGACGCCGCAGAGACGCGCCACGCGGTCGGAGTGGAGCCCGGCGCAGTTGACCAGCGAGCCGCAGCGCAGGGCGCCCCGCGCGGTCTCCAGTACGAGGTCCGCCGCCGCCCCGCCGGGCGACGGGTCGCGCCGGCAGGCGGTGACGCGCGCGTCCGTCACGACCTCGCCCCCCGCGCGGCGCACGCAGCCGGCGTAGGCCTCGGTGACGGCGGCGTAGTCCACGATGCCGGTGTCGGGCACGAAGAGCCCGGCGACTCCGCGCGCGTGCGGTTCGCGCTCGCGGATCTCCTCCGGGCCGAGACGGCGCAGGCCCTGCAGGCCGTTCGCCCGGCCGCGACGCTCCAACTCCTCGAGCCGGGGCAACTCGCGCGGGTGCACGGCGAGCACGACCTTGCCGCAGCGCTCGTGGGCGATGCCGTGCTCGGCGCAGAAGCGGTAGAGCGCTTCGCGGCCCGCGACGCAGTTCTGCGCCTTGAGCGAGCCGGGCCTGTAGTAGAGGCCCGAGTGGATGACGCCGCTGTTGTGGCCGGTCTGGTGCGCGGCGAGGTGGTCCTCGGCCTCGAGCACGACGACCGAGGCGCGCGTGCGTTCGGCGAGGACCATGGCCGTGGCCAGGCCGACGATGCCGCCGCCGATCACGGCGACGTCGCAACGGTCGGGGTGCACGCTCAGGCTCGCTCCATGCCGCGCAGAGTCCAACGAAGCGGGTCGCGAGGCAAGGGACGACGGCCGGCGGGGGCTCGCGGCCGGGGTCGCGAAGCGCTAGGGTCATGCCGATCGGATGGCCCTCGTGGGACCGGGGCCGGGAGGGTGCGATGAGCGAGAAGCCTCACGTCTTCGAGAGCCCGGCGATCACCGTGACCTGGATCCGGCGGCGCTGCATCCATGTCGCCGAGTGCGTGCGCGGCCTGCCGGCCGTCTTCAAGCCCGGGAGCGTCCCGTGGGTCGAGCCGGCGCAGGCGGCCGCGGCCCGTGTCGCCGACGTCGTGTGCCGCTGCCCGACGGGGGCCCTCCACTACGAGCGGCACGACGGCGGCGCGGCGGAGCCCGTGCCCGTGGTGAACGCGGTGCTGCCCGAGCCCGACGGACCGCTCTACCTGAAGGGGGATGTCGAGGTGGTGGCGGAAGACGGCCGCACGGTCGCCCGCGACACGCGCATCGCGCTGTGCCGCTGCGGTGCCACGAAGAACCGGCCGTTCTGCGACGGCAGCCACTGGGATGCCGGCTTCGACGACGCAGGCCGCCTGGGCGAGGGCGGCGCGACCGCCGGGGGCGAGGCCGGTCCGGGGCCGCTCCGGGTCGCGTTCGGCGCCGGCGGGCCGCTCTTCCTGCAGGGCCGTTTCGTGCTGAGCAGTGCGGGGGGCGAGGCCCGCCGCGAGCTGGGCGAGGCGGAGTTGTGCCGCTGCGGCGTCTCGCGGAACCGGCCGTTCTGCGACGGCAGTCACACGGAGACGGAGTCGCGGGAGGGCTGAGGCCGCGCCCTCAGTTCCGCGTCCGTCCGGGCGGTTCCGGGGACTCGAGGAATGCCTCGACCCGCCAGCCCGCGGCCTCCGCGGCCCGCAGGCGCTCGGTGAGCGAGCGCTCGAGCGTGCGCGCGGCCTCCAGGTCGGGCCGCGGCGTGGCGGCGATCGCGAGCAGCGCGCGCAGCGCCATCCACCACACCATCCGCTCGAAGGGCTCCTTGCGGAAGTAGTGGGCGCCCTGGTGCTCGTGCTTGCCGATGAGCCAGGCGACGTCGGGGTCGTCGAGCCAGACGTAGGCTGCCGCCGGGCGCGCGGCGAGCTGGGCCGCGCCCGGCGCCCAGGCGGCGTGCGCGAACGCGGCGCGCACGCGCGCGGCGGCGCGCCAGCGCGGCTCGCCCTCGAGCCCCAGCACGGCGAACGCGTCGGCCATCGGCTCGCGCAGGCGCAGGGACTCGAAGAGCCGGACCGCCGCGCGGTCGGGGTCGGCCGGATCGCAGGCGCGGCCCAGGGCCTCGAGCGCGCACCAGGCGAGCAGCGTGCCCCAGATGCCGGTCGCGTGCTCGCGAGCGCCCCCCGCGGTGGGAAGCACGGCGCACGCCTCGTCGGGCCAGGGCGTGCTGAAGCGCGCCTCGAGCGCGGGCAGCCGGAGCGCGGCCTCGAGCCGCCGCCGCAGCACGCCCGCGGCCGCGCGCGCGTCGCCGGTCCATGCGTGCGCCGCCGCCGGGCCGGGCACGGCCGGCACGGGCGCATGCCGCCGCGCGGCCTCGAGGAGAAGGGCGGCACGGCGCTCGGCCTCGTCCAGCAGGGCGCTGCAGCGCGTGGCGCGCGCGGGTGTCTCGGTGGCCGGAGCGGCCTCGGCGAGCGCGGCGGCAGCGACCGGGTCGAGCAGGGCGCGCAGCGCCTCGTGCACCGGCCGCAGCTCCATCTCGTGCAGGGCCTCGTCGAGGCTGGGCACGCCGCGCCCGGCCAGCTCGGCGCAGAGCCGCGCCCAGGGCCGCGCGCCGTCGTCGCGCACCTCCTGCCAGTCGAGGAAGACGTGACAGCGATAGGCGCCCAGTTCGGCGTAGAAGCCCTTCTCCGCCAGCTCCTTCTGGCCGCGCAGGTACTCGAGTCCGGTCGAGGCCTCGCGATAGCGGACGAAGAGCGCAGGGTCGGCGCGGAAGCCGAAGGCGTCCCCGAGCGAGCGGCGGTGGAGCGTGCGGGTGTCGCCCTCCTTCACCGCGTAACCGCAGGACAGTCGGATCCAGCCGCGGGTGCCCGCGTGACGGTTGCAGTAGAGCACCAGTGCCCGCTCGCCGCCGCGCTGGTTCGAGTAGGCGAAGACGTCCTCGTTGACCCAGCCTTCGTCGGTGAAGAAGTCGTAGAGCAGGAAGTCGCGGACCCCGGCGAACAGCGCCCGCCGGTGCAGCAACGGGCTGATCTCGCGCTCGTGGCGCGCCACCAGCCACGGGTCGGGCTGCTCGTCGTGGTAGGCGCGGCGATATTCCATGCCGTACTTCTCGGCGAAGCCCTCGACCTGCCCGTGCCCGAACATGGGCAGCCCGGGCAGCGTGGCCATCAGCGTGCAGATGCCGAAGTACTTGTCGCCCTTGCCGAACTGCTCGACCGCAGTGCGCTCGTCCGGGTTGTTCATGAAGTTGACGTAGCGCTTCAGCACGTCGGCGTCGAACTCGAGCGTGTTCTTGATCACGCTGCGGTAGTTCGCGTTCTCCTCGTCGCGCAGCATGTTCATGAAGGCGCTGTTGTAGACCCGGTGCATGCCCAGGGTGCGGACGAAGTAGCCCTCCATGAGCCAGAAGGCCTCGGCCAGGAGCAGCGTGTCGGGCGCCTCGGCGGCCACACGGTCCACCACCTCGCGCCAGAACTCCTGCGGGATGGCGTCGTCGAAGTCGGCCTTGGTGAGCCCCTGCCCGGCGCGCGAGGGGATGGCCCCGCCGGTGCCCGGCTCGGGGAACCAGAGCCGCTGGTAGTGGCGCTTGGCCAGCGTCATGGCCGCGTCGAAGCGGATGATGGGGAAGCGGCGCGCCACGGCCAGGATGGTCTGGATGACGGCCTCGCGCACCTCGGGCCTGCGGTAGTCGAGCTGGGCGGTGTCGTTCCACGGCATCGAGGTGCCGTCGTTGCCGTGGTAGACGTAGCGTGCTTCGCCGCTCCAGCGGTCGAGGCGCTTGAAGACCACCGCCGCGTCGCTGCGGTCGTAGTAGTGGTCCTCGACGAAGATGCCGACCCGGCCGTCGTTCGACAGGTCGGGGCCGTCGAAGCGGTAGGCCGGGTAGGGGCTGTGGCCGAGCTGCACGAACCAGTCCGGGTGCTCGATCACCCAGCGCGAGTCGATGCCCATGTGGTTCGGCACCATGTCGCTCGCCAGCCGCAGGCCGCGCGCGCGGGCACGCTCGCTCAGAGCCTCGAACGCGGCCTCTCCGCCGAGGTCGGCGGAGATGACGTAGTCGAGCAGCGAGTAGGCCGAGGCCACCGCCTCGGGGTTGCCGCAGGCCTGCTTGATGCGCTGGGAGGCCTTGCTCCGCTCCCACACGCCGATGAGCCACAGCCCCGTGAAGCCGCGGCGCGTGAGCGTGTCCAGCTCCTCGTCCGGGATCTGGTCGAGCCGGGTGATGGCCCGGCCGTAGCGGCGCGAGAGCTGGTCGAGCCACACGTAGACGGTCTTGGCCAGCAGCACCACGCGCGGCATCCAGTCGAGGTCGCGGCTGAAGCGCTCGTACTCGTGCTCGAGCCCGCGGAAGCTCGGGATGGCGCCGGCGCCCGAGTCGCCCAGCGGCGGCGGCCACGCTCCGGCGGGCACCGGCGGGTGGAAGCGCAGCCAGACCGCCAACTCCTCCTCCTTGAGCACGTCGAGCCCGGTGAGGAGCCGTGCGAGCGCGTCGCCCAGCAGCGCGCCCCAGCGCTCGCGGATGAAGGCCAGCTGGCCTTCGAGGGAGTCGGGCGAGGCCAGCGCGGGCGCGCGCAGCATGTCCACCAGGTTCTGCTCGTCGGGGCCGAAGCGCGGACGGGTCTCGAAGTAGTCGCGCAGCGCGCTGGTGATGCCCGGGTAGGCGGTCGCCGCGGCGAGGGCCGCGTCGTCGAACAGCTCGCGGAAGGGCTTGAAGGCCCGGTTCAGGTTCGCCAGCCAGAGCATCATCAGCTCTTCCAGCGCCACCGCGCGGTGCGGCACGTTCCCGCTCACGCCGTTCAGCCACGAGGCCGCCGTGAGATCGCCGCGGTAGACCGACACGGTGGGGAAGCGGTCGGCGAATTCGAGCAGGGCGCGGTCCAGCGCAGCGCGCCCCAGCCGGGCTTCGAACCAGGCGAGCGCGTCGGTCATGGCGCGCGGGTCCCGGTGCTCGCGGTAGGTGGCCACCACCAGGTGCAGCACCTCGTCGATGAGCCCCATGGCGTTGAGCGAGCCCGGGGCCACCGCGCGCTCGGGGTGCTGCTCCGCCTCGCGCACCGTGTTCATGCGGTGGGCGAAGGCGCGGCTCGCCTGCAGGTCCGCGAAGACGACGTTGCCCGTGATGCTGAAGAGCGGGTCGTCGAAGCCGTAGCGGTCGCGCGCGGCGCGTGACACGTGGAACTCGAACGTCGGTCCGTCGCTCATGAGGTCCGCAGCATAGCAGGGCGTGGCAAGGTGACGTAGACGGGCGGATCGTGCCGGCGCGACGGTGCCTGCTCGTCCCGAGCGAGGGGTCGCACCGGGCCGGAGGGCGAGCGTGAGGGCAATCAGCCGCCCTCCGGCCCGGTGCGGCCCCCCCGGGGAGGTCCGGCTGGAGCGGCGGCCCGGCCCGGGTGCGGCTCGCGGCCCCCTGCCCGTCGCTTGCCCGCCATCGCGTTGAAGTGCTACACGGTGGGCGCGCACGAAGCAGCCCTCACCCCGGTGGCCGACCGCATGCCCGACGCCCGACCGAGCACCCGCAGTCCCTGGGCCTGGATCCCCTCGCTCTACGTGGCCGAGGGGCTCCCGTACGTGGTCGCGATGACGGTCTCCGTCATCATGTACAAGCGTTTCGGGATCTCGAACACCGACATCGCGCTCTACACGAGCTGGCTCTACCTGCCGTGGGTGATCAAGCCGCTGTGGTCGCCGGTCGTGGACCTGCTCGGGACGCGCCGCCGCTGGATCTGGGCGATGCAGTTGCTGATCGGCGCGGCCCTGGCTGGCGTGGCCCTGGTCGTCCCCGTGCCGCACTTCTTCCGCTGGACGCTGGCGTTCTTCTGGCTGCTGGCGTTCGATTCCGCCACGCACGACATCGCGGCGGACGGTTTCTACATGCTGGCGACGACCGAGAAGGAACAGGCCTTCTTCGTCGGGATCCGCAGCATGTTCTACCGGATCGCCACGATCGCGGGCCAGGGAATGCTGGTGATGCTGGCCGGCACGATCGAGAGCCGCACCGGGAACCTGCGGCTGGCGTGGTCCGTGGCCATGGGCGGGCTGGCCGTCCTGTTCCTGGGGTTCGGGCTCTGGCACCGGCTCATCCTGCCGCGGCCGGCGGTGGACCGGCCCGGGGAGGCGCGCCGGATCCCGCACTTCCTCAAGGAGTTCCTGGCCACCTTCGGCTCGTTCTTCCGCAAGCCGCGCATCGTGGTCCTGATGCTGTTCCTGCTGCTCTACCGCTTCGGCGAGGCGCAGCTCGTGAAGATGGTCTCGCCGTTCCTGCTCGATCCGCGGGCGCAGGGGGGGCTGGGGCTGACCACGACCCAGGTCGGCTTCGTCTACGGCACGGTCGGCATCATCGCGCTGACCCTGGGCGGGATCCTCGGGGGCTGGGCGGTGTCGCGGCACGGATTGAGGTCGTGGCTGTGGCCGATGCTGCTGGCGATCCACCTGCCGGATGCGATGTTCATCTACCTCGCCTACGCCCAGCCGGCGAGCCTCGCCGTCATCCAGCTCTGCGTGGCCGTCGAGCAGTTCGGCTACGGCTTCGGCTTTGCGGCCTACCTGCTCTACATGATCCACATCGCGCGCGGCGAGCACCAGACGGCGCACTACGCCATCTGCACCGGTTTCATGGCGCTGGGCATGATGCTCCCCGGGATGTGGAGCGGCTGGCTGCAGGAACTCATCGGCTACCGGCACTTCTTCGTCTGGGTGATCCTGGCCACGGTGCCGAGCTTCCTGGTGGTGCTCTGGATCCCACTCGATCGCGGGTTCGGGAGGAAAGCGACCGCCTGACCGGGGCGCGGGGCCGTGGGGCGGCCCGGCCGGCACCCGGGGCTTCCGGCCGCCGCCGCCGAGGGCTAGAATCGTGGCGACCGCACCCCTGGAGCCGCACCTCATGGAGGCCACCCGTGTCGATCCATCACCTTGCCGCCGTGTCGCTCGTCCTGGGCCTGTTGCTCCCGGGCGCCGCTCGGCCCGCCGCGGTCCCGATCGACGGCGTGCTGGACCCGGACTACGGCGTGGCGCTGAGCACGCAGACGAACGCCACCGTGGGGTGGCCCGACGCCAGCCTCGGCCTCGTCGGTGGCTCGAACGGCTATGAGCTGGATCAGGCCTACGGCTTCGTTTCCGACGGGACGCTCCACCTCTTCCTGGCGGGCAACCTGCTCTGCCAGGGCAACCCGGTCGACTACGGCATCTTCACCTACAACCTGTACCTCTTCATCGACTCCGGGCCCGGGGGGCAGAACCGCCTGCGCGCCGACAACGCCGACCTGGACTACGGCGCGCTCAACCGGATGGCCGGCCTGACCTTCGATGCGGGCTTCGAGCCCGACTACTGGCTGGGCTGTCGCGGCTACCTGGCCGATTACTACGACCCGGCGAGCCTGTACACGCTGTACGCCTGGCAGGCCGATCTGCTCACGGACGGCGCCGGCAGCGGCTACCTGCTGGGCACGACCGGGGCGGGCGGTCCCGGCACGCTGTCGGGCGGCACCAACCCGGACGGCATCCAGGTCACGGTCGACAACCGCAACACCGCCGGCGTCACCTCCGGCTGTGGAGCCTCCTCCGGTGCGGGGGTCGCGACCGGCGTCGAGTGGGCGATCCCGCTCGCCGCGATCGGCGATCCGGGCGGATCCGTCAGGGTGTGCGCGGTCGTGGCCACCAGCGCGGCCTACTCGTTCCTCCCCCAGGTCCTGGGTCCGCTTCCTCCCGGGACCTGCGCGCTCGGGGCGCCATCGGGGATCGACTTCGACAGCCACGCGGGTGAGCAGTTCTTCACGGTGGCCGGCGAGACCCTGGCGGCCCGCGCTTCGAGCTGGGGACGCCTGAAGACGCTGTATCGCTGAGTCCGCTGGGGAGGTTCCAGGCGGCCGCCCGCGCCCGGGGCCGGCCGTTTCCCGTCCGCGCGCGGGGAGAGCGGAGGGTCCGGTTTCCCCTCCGCGTGCGGTATGGGGTAGAATCTACGCGCTCTTGCGGCGATTACCTCCCGTGGGAGCCAGGCGCCGCCCGGCGAGGGATCCGTCGGGCGGTTGCGCATTCCCGGGCCGCGGGGGCGGCCGGGACGCCCCCGCCCCGCGCCCGTCTGGCCCGCCCCGCCCCCCCCCGTGCCGGGCCCGCGGGCTAGCGCACGGTCTTGTGGAAACGGGTCGTGGCGAAGCTCAGCAGTCCGGCGCCCATCACCAGCAGCGCCAGGAACTGCGGCCACAGCGCGTCGAGGCCGGCGCCCTTGAGGAAGATGGCGCGCACGATCTCGAGGAAGTGGCGCAGTGGGTTCAGGAGCGTGAGCCACTGGAACGGGACCGGCATGCTGGACACCGGGAACATGAAGCCGGAGAGCAGGATGAGCGGCATGATGAAGAGGAAGGAGGTCATCACGGCCTCCTGCTGGGTGTTCGAGATGGTCGAGATGAGCAATCCCAGCCCGAGCGTCGAGAACAGATAGAGCACGCCCGCCAGCAGGAGCAGCAGGAAGTTCCCCTCGAACGGCACGCGGAACCAGAGCAGCGCCACCGTCGCGATGAGCACCAGGTCCGCCAGGCCGATGATCGCGAAGGGCACGGTCTTGCCGATGATGAGCTCCGCCGGCGAGAGCGGGCTCACCATGAGCTGCTCGAGCGTGCCCAGCTCGCGCTCGCGCACCACCGCGAGCGCGGTCAGGAGCAGACTCAGGATGAGCATGATCGCGCCCATCACCGCGGGGACGTTGTAGTCGCGGCTCTTGAGCGCGGGGTTGAACCAGGCCCGCTCGCGCAGTTCGAGCGGCGGTGTGCGCGCGAGATCCCCCTGCGCCAGCGCGTAGGCCTGCACGATCCTCCCGGCGTAGCCGCTGGCCACGGTCGCGGTATTCGAGTTGGTGCCGTCGAAGAGCAGCTGCACGCGGGCCCGGGCCTGCGCGAGGTCGCGTGCGAACCCGCGCGGGATGTGGACCCCGACCAGGGCGCGGCCGTGGTCGAGGGCCTCGACCAGATCCCGTGGCCGGTCCGAAGCGCCCGCCGGCCGGAAATAGCCCGAGGCGAAGAGCGTGCGGGCCAGGTCGCGCGAGGCCTGCGTGTGGTCCTGGTCCACGAGGAAGGTCGGGACCTGGCGCACGTCGGTGGAGACGACGTAGCCGAAGGCCACGAGCTGCAGCATCGGGGCGAGGATGACCATCCGGGTGAGCCGGGGGTCGCGAAAGACCTGCAGCAGCTCCTTGCGGACCATCTCGCCCAGGCGGTCGAGGCGCTCGGGGATCCTCACGCGAGCTCCTTGCGGAAGGCGCGCACCGCGAGGGCGAGGCCGGCCACGGCGTACAGGAACATGAGCGCGCCCTGGACCCACAGCACGTCGGGCCCCACGCCCTTCAGGAAGATGCCACGCGTCACCACCAGGAAGTAGCGGGCCGGCACCAGGTAGGTGAGCAGCTGCAGCGGCAGCGGCATGTTGTCGATGGCGAACATGAACCCCGAGAGCAGGAAGCCGGGCAGGAACGTGACGATCATGCCGATCTGCGTGGCCAACAGCTGCGTGCGGGCCACGGCCGAGATGAACAGGCCCAGGCCCAGGGTCCCGGTCAGGAACGCGAGCGACGTGCCGAAGAGGAACAACGGATTGCCGCGGAAGGGCACGTGGAAGAGCAGCACGCCCACGACCGAGCAGAGCGCCACGTCCACGAGCCCGATGCCGAGGTAGGGCAGGAGCTTCCCGATCACGACCTCGAGGCGCGTGACGGGCGTGGAGGCGAGCTGCTCCATGGTGCCGCGCTCCCACTCGCGGGCGATCGTCAGCGAGGTGAGCAGGCCCGCGATGATCATCATGATGACGGCCACCAGGCCGGGCACGATCATGTTCCGGCTCGACAGCTCCTCGTTGTACCAGATGCGGGTCTCCGCGCTGACCGGCAGGCGCACGCGCCGGGTCTGCAGCATGACCTGCGCCGAGTACTGCTGGGCGATGGCCTGGGTGTAGCCGAGCGAGATGGTGGCGCTGTTGGCATCGCTGCCGTCCACGATGGCCTGCACCACCGACGTGCGTGCGGCGCCCAGGTCGGCCGCGAAGCGCGGCGGGATGACCAGCACGAGCCGGACCCGGCCACGGTCGAGCAGCGGGCCGATGTCGGCGGTGCGTTCCGGGGTGGCGACCAGCGTGAAGCGGCCCGAGGCGCGGAAGGCGTCCACCAGCTCGCGCGAGGCCCGGGTGCGGTCCTGGTCCACCACGGCCATGCGGATGTCCTTCACGTCCCAGGTGATGGCGTAGCCGAACAGGATGAGCAGTGCCACCGGCAGCAGGAAGGCGAGGATCAGGCTGCGCGGGTCGCGCCGAAGCTGCAGGATCTCCTTGCGGGCGATGGCGAAGAGCCGCATCCGGTCCATGGGGGCCATCAGTCCGAGAGCGCGCCGCCCGAGGCGTGCACCAGCGCGACGAACACGTCCTCGAGCGAGGGCTCGACCCGCTGGAGCCCGTGGACGGTGATGCCGTGGGCGGCGAGCAGGCGCGGCAACCCGGCGCGCGCCGCGTCGGCATCGAGCACCGTGACGTGCACGGCGCGGCCGAAGAGCCCGACCTCGATCACGCCGTCCGCGCCCGCCAGCGCCTCGACCGCCTTCGGGCTGTCGTCGGTCGCGATCTCGAGCAGCGGAGCCGGCATCGCCGCGCGCAGGACGGCCGGACGGTCGAGCGCGATGATGCGGCCGCGGTTCATGAGCGCGAGGCGGTGGCAGTACTCGGCCTCTTCCATGTAGTGCGTGCTCACGAACACCGTCGTGCCGCGTCCGGCCAGCGTGTGGATGAGGTCCCAGAAATCGCGGCGCGAGATGGGGTCCACGCCGGAGGTGGGCTCGTCGAGGAACAGCACGGGCGGCTCGTGGAGCACGGCGGTGCCGAGCGCGAGGCGCTGCTTCCAGCCCAGCGAGAGATCCTGGGTCAGGCGGCCGCGATGGTCCTTCAGGCCCGCCATCTCGAGCACCCAGTCGCGGCGCTCCGCGCGACGAGCGCGGGGGACGCCGTTGAGGCCGGCGAAGAAGGCGATGTTCTCCTCCACGGTCAGGTCGCCGTAGAGCGAGAACGACTGCGACATGTAGCCGATGCTGCGCTTCACCGACTCGGTCTCGAGCGCGAGGTCGAAGCCCGCCACGGTGCCGCGGCCCGACGTGGGCTGGAGCAGCCCGGTGAGCATCTTGATGGTGGTGGTCTTGCCGGCGCCGTTGGGCCCGAGGAAGCCGAACACCTCGCCGCGCGCCACCTCGAAGGAGACCTGGTCCACGGCGGTGAACGCGCCGAAGCGGCGCGTCAGGCGCTCGACCGTGACGGCCACGCCGCTCACGCCGCCCCCGCCCGCGCGATGCGCTCGATGAACACGTCCTCGAGCGAGGGTGTGACGGTGTGCGCCTCGCCGACCGTGAAGCCCGCGGCACGCAGGCCGGCCGCGACGCGCGGGCCGTCCTGCGCGGCGTCGGCCACGGCGACGTGCAGCCGGTCGCCGAAGACCGCCGCGCTGCGCACCCCGGGAAGAGCCTGGGCGGCGGCGCGCGCCTCGTGCACGCGGTCCACCGGCACGGCGAGCATCTCGATGCCCAGGCCGCGTTGCAGCGCCGCGGCGGTGTCGAGCGCCACGAGCCGTCCGCGGTGGAGCATGGCCAGCCGGTCGAAGCGCTCGGCCTCGTCCATGTAGGCGGTGCTCACCACCACGGTGGTGCCGTGGGCGACCATCTCGTGCACGATGAGCCAGAGGTCGCGCCGCGAGATCGGGTCCACGCCGAAGGTGGGCTCGTCGAGCAGCAGGATCGCGGGCTCGTGGATGAGACAGCAGGAGAGGGCGAGTTTCTGCTTCATGCCGCCCGAGAGCTGGGCGGCGAGCCGCGACTGGAAGGGACCGAGCGCGGAGAAGCGGTAGAGACGCTCGAGGCGCGCCGGCCGCTCGGCGCGCGGCACGCGGTAGAGGTCGGCGTAGAAGTCGAGGTTCTCGGCCACGGTGAGGTCGCCGTAGAGGCCGAAGCGCTGCGCCATGTAGGCGATCGAGTGCTTCACCCGCTCGGGGTCGCGCGCCACGCTGACGCCGTCGAGCCGCGCGTCGCCGGCGCTGGGCTGCAGCACGCCGGCGAGCATGCGCAGCGTCGTGGTCTTGCCCGCGCCGTCGGGGCCGACGAGGCCGAACAACTCGCCGCGCTCCACGGCGAAGGAGAGCCCGTCCACCGCGGTGAGCGCGCCGAAGCGGCGCGTGAGGCCGTCCAGCTCGATGGCGGCCGCGCGCTGCGGGCCCGCGCCGGGCGCCGCGGCCGCCTGGCCGCCGCCCGCCGGGCGGTTCACCCGTGGCGCTGCGGAGCCCGCGTCCATCACTTCGCGAGCGTCAGGCGAACGTCGGCGGGCATGCCGGGCTTGAGCTCGAAGGCCGTGTCGCCGGTGATGCGCACCTTGACGGCGTAGACCAGCTTCACGCGCTCCTCGCTGGTCTGGACGTTCTTGGGGGTGAACTCGGCCTCGCTGCTGATGTAGACCACCTCGCCCGGGTAGGCCCGGCCCTTGAAGGTGTCCGAGGTGATGCTCGCCGGCTGTCCGGTCCGCACGGCGCCGATGCGCGCCTCGCTCACGTAGATGCGCACCCAGCGATCGGCCCGGTCCATCAGCGAGACCACGGCCGAGCCCGCGGGCACGATCTCACCGGGCTCGCGGTGCCGCACGGTGACCACCCCGTCGAAGGGCGCGCGGATCACCATGTTCGCCAGGCCCGCGTCGGCGGCGCGCAGGGCGGCCTCGGTCTGCGCGACCGCCGCGCGCTGCGCGGCGATGCGCTCCCGGCGCGGGCCCGTCGCCACCAGCCGGTACTGCTCATCGGCCTGCTGGTACTGGCTCCGGGCCACGTCCAGCGCGGTCTTGGCCTTGTCGAACACCTGCTGGCTCACGACCTGCGTGCGGATCAGCTCCTGCGCGCGGTCGAAGTCACGCTGCGCGTCCTCGAGGCGCTGCTGCGCCGCGTCGCGGCCGGCGCGCGCCTGAGCCAGCTCCTCGCTGCGCGCGCCGCGCTCCATCTCCTCGAGCAGCGCGCGCGTGCCCGCCAGCTGCGCGCTGCTCTGTTCGCGGCGGGCCAGGGCCTCGATGCGGTCGAGCGAGGCCAGGGGCTCGCCGGCGCGCACCGGGTCGCCCTCGCGCACGCGGATCGAGTCGATCCGCCCGGGGACCTGGAAGCCCAACTGCGCCTCGGTCGCCTCGACCGTTCCCGAGGCCGTGAGCCGGCCGCGCTCGGCGGCGCGGCGCAGGAGCGGGAGAGCGACCAGCACGGCGACCACGACGGCGAGCAGCGGGACGATGACGCGGGGATTCGGTCTCATGACGGGGATCTCCGGAGTCGGGGCGGGCGCGCGGCGCGCGCGCGGGGCAGGGCGGGTGCACGGATGGCCTGCTCGAAGACGGGCCAGGTGGCACGGGCCTGGCCCATGACGTCGAAATGGCCGCCGCTCAGGGTCCACAGCAAGCCGGCGGGCTGGACCAGGCCGAGGAACAGGATGGCGAGTGAACGGGCGTTCACATCGGAGCGGATCCGGTCGAGGCGCTGTCCCTGCCGGATGATGTCGGCCACCCCGTCGAGGTAGCCCGAGACCACGCCGAGCAGCCTCTGACGGCGCTCGGGGTGGCCGATGTGGTAGTCGTCGGACAGCACGATGCGGGGCAGCGCGCGGTTGAGGCGGAAGAGCCGGATGTGGCGCTTGAGCAACCCGTGCAGCGCCTCGATCGGATCATCGGTCTCGGCGCGGGCGGCGGCGACGGCGCCGTGCAGCCGCTCGCGCATGCGGTCCAGCACCGCGTCGAGCATGGCGTCCTTGCTGGGGAAGTGCCGGTAGATGGCCGAGGGCGTGAGCCCCACGCGGCGGGCCACGGCGGCGAGGCTCAGGCCCCGCAGGCCGTGATCGGCCACCACCGCCAGCGTGGCGTCGGTCAACTGGTCCCGGCGGACCTCGGTGTGGAGCTTCTCGCGTGACACGCCGCCTCCGGTTGTGAATGCGCGTTCACAATAAAACCGTGCCGCGGCCGGGTCAAGCCCCCGGCGCGACGAGCCCCGCCGGGTCCGCCGGCCGGGGTCAGGTCCACGCGCCGGGCCGCGCGCCGCCCCGCCCGGGCCGTCCGTCCGCGTGTCACCCGTGGCAGGTCGCCCGCCAACCCTGTCAGCAGGCGGCCCCGCGGGGGCGGCCGCGGGCCGCCGCGCGCCCGGTGCGGCAACGGGTCCGCCCGCGTGAACATCCCCCGCGCGGGATGGTATGCTCCTTGCCGCTTTGCCCCCTCAGGACAACTGCATCAGGGCTTACTTCTACACTCGCGTGCATGAGCATTCCCCGGGCGTTTCACGGCTGACGCCGTGGACGGACCTGCGGTCGGAAGGCGCGCCTAACCGAGAGGTTGCGTCATGGGTGATTCCAGGAAGACCCGCGTCATCATCATGGGAGCCGCCGGGAGGGATTTCCACAACTTCAACGTCTACTGGAAGCAGCGCACGGACGTGGAGGTCGTCTGCTTCACCGCCGCCCAGATCCCGGACATCGCGGGGCGCGTGTACCCGCCGGTGCTGGCCGGCCCGCAGTACCCGAAGGGCATCCCGATCCACGCCGAGGACCAGCTCGACGGCCTGATCCGCGAGCACCGCATCGACCTGGTGGCCTTCTCCTACTCCGATGTCTCGCACGAGCACGTCATGCACCAGGCCTGCCGCGTGAACGCCGCAGGGGCGGAGTTCGCGCTGCTGGGCGCTGCCCAGACCATGATCGAGAGCACGAAGCCGGTCATCGCCGTGGGCGCGGTGCGCACCGGTTCGGGCAAGAGCCAGACCTCGCGTCGCGTCGCCGAGATCCTCAAGGACATGGGCAAGAAGGTGGCGGTGGTGCGGCACCCGATGCCGTACGGCGATCTCGCCCGGCAGGCGGTGCAGCGCTTCGCCAACGTCGCGGACATGGACGCGGCCCAGTGCACCATCGAGGAGCGCGAGGAGTACGAGCCGCACACCGCGATGGGCAACCTGGTCTTCGCGGGCGTCGACTACGAAGCCATCCTGCGCCGCGCCGAGCAGGAGGCCGACGTGGTGCTGTGGGACGGTGGCAACAACGACACGCCGTTCTACCGCCCCGACCTCAACATCGTGGTGGCCGATCCGCACCGCGCCGGTCATGAGCTGCGCTATTACCCGGGCGAGACCAACGTGCGCATGGCCGACATCGTGGTGATCAACAAGGTGGACACCGCGGATTCCGAGGCCATCCAGACGGTCGAAGCCAACGTGCGCGCGCTGAACCCGACCGCCGTCCTCCTGCGTGCCAACTCCCCGGTCACGGTGGAGCAGCCCGAGGCGGTGAAGGGCAAGCGCGTGCTGGTGATCGAGGACGGCCCGACGCTCACGCACGGCGAGATGCGCTACGGCGCGGGCCTCGTCGCCGCGCACAAGCTGCAGGCGGGCGAGATCGTGGATCCGCGGCCGTACGCGCAGGGCTCCATCAAGAAGGTGTTCGAGAAGTACTCGCACCTCACCCAGATCCTGCCGGCCATGGGCTATGGCGAGCGGCAGGTCGCCGAGCTGTCGGCCACCATCAACGCGGTGCCGTGCGACCTGGTGCTGATCGCCACGCCCATCGACCTGCGGCACGTCCTCACCATCGACAAACCCTCGACGCGCGTGATGTACGAGCTCGAGGAGCACGACCGGACCGTGCTGCCGCGGGCCATCGCGAAGGCCGTGGCGGCACAGAAGGGCGCGGCGCCCCATGCCTAGCCCGAGCTACCTCTCGGTCAAGGACCTCTCGGCGTCCCGGACGCTGGAGGTCCTGCAGCTCGCCGGCCGTCTCAAGCGCGAGATCAAGGCGGGCACACCGCACCCCCGGCTCGCGGGCAAGACCCTCGCGATGATCTTCCAGAAGCCCTCGCTGCGCACACGGGTCTCGTTCGAGGTGGGCATGACGCAGCTCGGGGGCCACGCGATCTACCTGGGGCCCTCGGACATCAAGCTCGGTGAGCGCGAGACGGTGGAAGACATCGCCCTGACGATCTCGCGCATGTGCGATGTCATCATGGCCCGTGTGTTCGGACACGACAGCGTGGCGGGGCTGGCGCAGCACGCCACGGTGCCGGTCATCAACGCGCTCTCGGATCGCGAGCATCCCTGCCAGATCCTGGCCGACCTGCAGACCATCCAGGAGCGCAAGGGCCGCTTCGAGGGGCTCAAGGCCGTGTTCGTGGGGGATGGCAACAACGTGGCCCAGTCGTTCCTGTACGGTGGCGCCCTGCTCGGGATGAGCGTGACCGTGGCCTGCCCGCGGGGCTACGAGCCCCTCCCGGAAGTCGTGGCGGACGCGACGGCCCTGGGGAAGCGGACCGGGGCCGCGATCGCGGTCTCGAACGACCTGATGGCTGCCTGCCGCGGCGCCGACGTGCTCTACACGGACGTCTGGGCCAGCATGGGGCAGGAGGCGGAGGCCGCGAAGCGGAAGCACGACTTCAGCGGCTGGCAGATCGACGCCGCGCTCATGGCGGTGGCGAAGCCGGACGCGACCATCCTGCATTGCCTCCCCGCGCACTACGGCGAGGAGATCGACTACGCCACCTCGCGCACGCCCAACTCGGCCATCTTCGACCAGGCCGAGAACCGGCTGCACGCGCAGAAGGCGCTGATGCTGCACCTGATGGGCGCCTGAGTCCGGGAACGGGTGAACGAACGATGACCGGGGAGAAGCGGAAGGAAGGAACGGGGGAGACGCTGCGCGGCGCCGTGGTGATCGTGGTCGCGGGCGTCGCGCTGGGCCTGGCGTTCAACGCGCTGGGCCTGGCGAGCAAGCCGCCGCGCGGGCTCCCGTGGGTCAAGCTGGTGGCGAAGTTGCCGAGCCTCGAGGAACTGCAGGGCGACAGCACGGGCGCCGTGACGAACGCGCCCGTGCCCGGGGGGGGCCGGCTCGCGGTCTCTCCCGCGCCGGTGGCCGCGACTCCCGCGACTCCCGCGGCGGGCTCCCGGAGCGACGGAGCCGCGGCGAGCGATCCGGGAGCTCGGCCGGCCCCCGCGCCGCCGCCGGACGCCCTGCCCGGCGCGCACGAGGCCGCCACGCCGTCCGTCACCGCGCCGCCGCCAGCCGCAGCCGGGCTGCCCGAGGTGCCCGACCGCAACGAGCCCATCGAGGTGCAGCTCTCGACGGCGAAGAGGTTCTTCGACGCGAAGGCCGCGCTCTTCGTGGACGCGCGCGAGGCTCCCGAGTACGCCGAGGGGCGCATCCCGGGAGCGCTCAACCTGCCCCTCGACGACGTGGTGGCGAGGCCGGCGCTGCTCGGGGCGTTGAAGGACGCGGGCCGGCCGGTCATCGTCTACTGTGGCGGCGGGGACTGCGAGGTCTCGAAGAGCCTCGCCTGGAACATGCTCGACCAGGGCATCCGGAAGGTGCTCGTCTACACCGGCGGCCTCGAGGAGTGGCAGGCCGCCGGCTACCCGGTCGAGCGCGGACCGGCGAAGGGAGGCTCCTGATGAGCGTGCTGACGCATCCGGCCCTGCGGCGCCTGTGCCAGCTCTTCGTCGGGCTCATCTTCCTGGTCTCCGCGCTCGCCAAGATCGGCGACGCCGGCGCCCTCGCCTCGCAGGTGCACAACTACCGGCTCGTGCCGGTCGGGTCCGAGAACCTGCTCGCGATGATCCTGCCGTGGATCGAGCTCCTCGCCGGGCTCTCGCTCGCGCTCGGCGTCCGGCCGCGCGCCGGCGCGTGGCTCGCGACGGCGTCCCTGGCCGTCTTCACGATCGCGGTGGGCGTGTCCATGGCGCGCGGGCTCGACTTCCAGTGCGGCTGCTTCGGCACCGCGGACGCGACACGGATCGGCGGGGTCAAGCTGGCGGAGAACCTCGGCATGCTCGCTCTCGCCGCCGTGGGGTCGCTCCGGCCGAGGTAGCCGCGAGCGTCGCATCGCCCCGCGGTCTCCGCGGCCCGCGAACGCGCGAGCCCGCACGGTGGTCCGTGCGGGCTCGTCGAACGCGCGGTCTCCCGGGCTCAGTACGCCTGGTCCACCGCCTTGACCAGTCGCCCGCAGGCCTCGGCCAGGCCACCGTGCAGGGCCGCCACGTCGGTCTCCTTCCACTGCGCCCGGTCGGCGCGCACGAACGTGGTCTTGTCCACGCGGTTGTCGAAGCGCGCCACCGGCAGGTGCCAGGTGCGCCCGTGGGCCTCGATCCTCACCGTGTCGGGGCGGTCGGACTGCTGGAGCAGCCACGCCATGTCGTCGCAGCCGTAGTCGCCGAGCATCACCGCCATCGGCACGCCGTGGTGAAGGATGGAGCCCGGGTCGTTGGGGTCGGTGCGCTCGATGTTCTTGCGCCGCGACTCCTCGGGCGTGACCCAGACGTAGAGGACCGAGGCGCGCGCGAGGATCTCCTCGGAGAGCGTGGCGAACGAGTAGCGGTAGCCCAGCGGCGCCGGCAGGGGCAGTGCGGACTTGTCCGGGCCGCCGCGCGCGAACTCGATCACCACGGTCCGGCCGTTCAGCGAGTCGGGGATGCCCGCGTTCTTGTCGCGGAGCAGCTCGGCGCACTCGGCTTCGAGCGCCTGGACGATCTCGCGGCGCACGGCGGGCTCGAGCTGGCCGAGCGCGGGGCGCGCGGCGACCTTGCGGCGCGCGGCGTCGAAACGGTCCAGGAGCCACTCGGCGGCCGATCCCGGCGCCGGACGGTGGCGCTTCACGAGGTCCTCGAAATCCTCGTTCAGCAGCTCGATCAGCGTGCCCCAGTCCCGCGGCTCCTTCATCGGCAGCTCGTCGGAGTCGAAGAACAGCCCATCCTGGCCGCGCTTGCGCAGCTCCTGGCTGATGCGGCGCATCAGGTGCACGTACGGGTAGTCGTCGAGCTGCACGGTGGGTCCGACGTGCATCTCGTCGCGGCACTGCTCGGGGGTGAGACCCGCGAGGTAGCGGCGGACTTCCGACTTGCCCGAGGCGGGCAGGGCCGTGAGCAACAGGACGTCGATCAGGCTGGACATGGAGGGACTCGCGTGAGGTTGGAATGTGGGTCTCGGTGATCGTGTCGGAGCCCGCGTGAGCGGACGTCCAGGAAGCGCTCGAACTATAGTCGAGCCAGTCGCGCGGTGACAATCATCGGGTCATCGCCGATGCGGGACGGGTGCGCGGCGGATGACGCTCTCGACCGTGTCGAGGCCCGAGGCGGCGGTCCTGCCGGGAGACGGCCGAGGCGGGCCGCGCCGGCGCCCCGCCGCCTACGCCTCGTGCCCGGAGCGCGTTACACTGCCCGGCCATGACGCGAGACGAGCCTGAGTCCGCCCTCCGCCCGCCCGCCCTCCGCCCGCCCGGGCGCGGCGCTCTGCTGGTCCTCCTCGCGGTGCTCGCGCTGGGGCTGCTCCACCTGCCGCATCCCTTCGGCTGGGACCAGTCGCTGTTCACGCTGGGCGCCGAGCGGCTCGCGGCAGGGGGCGTGCTCTACCGCGATTTCTGGGATGTGAAGCAGCCGGGCATCTACTGGTTCTACACGTCGGCCGGGCGGCTGTTCGGCTTCAGCGAGCCGGGTGTGCATCTGCTCGAGCTGCTGTGGATGATGACCTTCGCCATCACGCTGCTAGTGACGCTCCGCCGCCGCTGGGGCCAGGGACCGGCCGCGACGCTGGCGCCGCTGTTCGTCGTCGGCGCCTACTACGCCGGGGCGACCGACTACTATCTCACGCAGGTCGAGGGCCTCGTCGGCCTCCCGCTCTACCTGACGCTCTGGTTCTCGACCCGCGGGGCGGACGAGGAGCCCCGGGCCTGGCGGGGGTTCATCTCGGGGTTGTGTGGTGCGGTCGTGCTCCTCTTCAAGCTGGTCTTCCTGCCGCTCGTGGCGGCGTTCTGGCTGCTGGCGCTCGTGGATGCGGCGCGCAGGCGCGGCGTGGCCCGCGCGCTGGCCGTGGTGGCGCTTCCCGTGGCGCTCGGCCTGCTCCTGCCCGTCGCAGCCGTCCTGGCGCTCTTCGCGCGGCTCGATCTCCTGGGCACGCTGATCTGGACGTACTTCACGTATCCCGCCTTCCTCCTGGCGCAGATCCACGGCGGCCAGGCGGCGCGCCTCGTGGACGGGCTGCAGCGGTTCCTGCTGCGCTTCGCGCCCCTCGTGGGACTGGCCACGGTGGGGGCCGGCGCGACCGGAGGACGCCGCGACCCGCTCGGGATCGGGCTCGCGGTCTGGCTGATCGTGGGGGTCCCGGTCATCCTCGTCCAGCGCTGGTCGGGGTGGCCGTACCACGAACTGCTCCTCCTCGCGCCGCTGGGCGTGCTGGCCGCGGCGGGGGTCGGGGCGCTGGCGCCGTTCCTGGATCGCCCGGGCGCGGAGGGTCGCGGGGCACGCCGTCTGGCCGCGGCGGGACTGGCCGCCCTCTTCACCGGGCTCATCGGGTTCGCCGCGATGAAGGGCGTGCAGCTCGCGCGCGGCGGGTTCGCGCTCACGACGGCCGACCGCACCGCCTACCAGAAGCGGGTGAGCGGGCTCTATCAGGACATCTCCGGGGACGCGGCGCTCCTTGCCGCGCCGGGGCGGCGGCCGGGGACGATCTTCACCATCGAGAACCCGATCGTCTACCGCCTCGCCGGGCGCGCCCCCGCGCCGGCGTTCCGGGGCGTGCTCTTCCCGGCGGCGATGGGCGCGGCCGAATGGGCGGCGCTCACGGAACGGCTGGCCTGCGCCCCGCCCGCCTTCATCCTGGTCGAGTGGCGCTACGTCCCGCTCCTCACGGGCGACGCGCCGCGGGCGGCGAGTCTCGCCGGATATCTCGCCGCCGACTATCGCGTGGCCTTCACCACGAATCGCGGTGCCTGGTACGAGCGCGTGCGCTGAGGCGGGAGCGGGCGGCGTCCGCGTCGCCGGGCCGATGCTACACTCCGCCCCCACGGACCGATCGGGGAGGATGGCGTGACCGAGATGTTGCTCGTCTTCAGCACCTTCGCCAGCGAGGAGGACGCCGCGCGCGTGGTGCGCGCACTGGTCGAGGAGCGCCTGATCGCCTGCGGCAACCTGCTGCCCGGCGCCCGCTCGCTCTACCGCTGGAAGGGCGCGGTGGCGGACGAGCGCGAGGTGGTGGCGATCATGAAGACACGCGAGCAGGGCTGGCCGGCGCTGCTCGCGCGGCTGCACGAGCTCCACCCGTACGAGGTCCCCGAGTGCGTCGCCGTGCGGATCGCCGCGGGCGCCCCGAAGTACCTCGCGTGGCTCGAGGAGGCGCTCGCCACGCCGCCGGAGGGTGCGTGAGCGCGGCCCGGCTGGTCCTCGGCATCGAGACCTCCTGCGACGACACCTCGGTCGCCGTGCTGGAAGACGGGCACACGCTGCGCGCCCACCTGATCGCCGCGCAGGACGTGCACCGGCTCTACGGCGGCGTGGTCCCCGAGCTGGCCTCGCGCGCACACCTCGAGTTGCTGCCGCGGCTGGTCGCTCGCTGTCTGTCCGAGGCGCAGGTGGCCGCGGGCGATCTCACGGGCATCGCGGTCACGCGCGCGCCGGGGCTGGTGGGCTCGCTCGTGGTGGGCGTGGCCTTCGCGCGGGCCTACGGCGCGGCCCTCGGCATCCCGGTGGTGGGGGTGAACCACATCGAGGCGCACCTGCACGCGGCGACACTGGAGCACGGCCCGAGCCCGCTGCCCGCGGTGGCGCTCGTGGTCTCGGGCGGCCACACGGAACTGGTCGAGGTGCGGGGCTTCGGCCTCTACCGCTGGCTCGGGAGCACGCGCGATGACGCGGCGGGCGAGGCCTACGACAAGGTGGCGAAGCTCCTCGGTCTGGGTTTTCCCGGGGGGCCGGTGCTCGACCGGCTGGCCGCGCAGGGCAACCGCGCGGCCTTCGCGTTCCCGCGCCCGATGCTCGACCGCGCGGACCTCGACTTCTCCTTCTCGGGGCTCAAGACGGCGGTCGCGCTCGCGGTCGGCCGGCTGGGCCCGCCGCCCCACGCCGAGACGCTGCTGGCGGATCTCGCCGCCTCGTTCCAGGCCGCGGTGATGGACACGCTGGTCGGCAAGACGCTGCGGGCGGTGGACCAGGTGGGAGCCCGCGCGCTCGGCGTGGGCGGGGGCGTGGCGGCGAACCGCGAGCTGCGGGCCCGTCTCGCGGCGGGCTGCGGGAGCGGGGCATCCCGCTGAGGCTGCCGTCGTCGCGGCTCTGCGCGGACAACGCGGCGATGATCGCTCTGGTGGGCTCGTGGATGCTGCAGCGGGGCGACGCGGAGGACGCGGATCTCGACGTGGTGGCCTCGCTCGAGGAGTCCGGCTTGCCGATGGGCGGGGACTGACCCAGGTCCCGCGGCAGGAGCGCCCGGGTCCGGCACCGGCGGGGTCTCTGCCCGGCCCGTGCCGGGTGCCGCTCCGGCCGGTTCTCCTTGCCGGACTGGCCCGTGGCCCCCTCTCCAAAACGCTGCAGTCCCGCCCGGGCCCTGCCGATACCCAAGGTGCTGCCGCCCGTCGTGCCGGGGCATGCCGGCGGACGCCGGGGCGGCCGTGAAGGGACCCGTAGGTCCGTGCCCGCATGGCACGTGGCCAGCACGAAGACCTGCATGAAGCGACCCGTGACGAGTCTGGCGAACCCTCGGTAGGAGTCCCTTGCGGTGGCCAAGTCCAGAATCCTGATCGCGGAAGACGAGCCGCACCTGCGAGAGGTGCTGCACATCCAACTCGAGCTGGCGGGCTTCGAGGTGATCGAGGCATGCGACGGCGAAGAGGTCCTCGAGTTGGCCCAGCACGTGCGCCCGGACGTGATCCTGCTCGACGTCATGATGCCTCGCAAGGATGGCTACGAGGCCCTGAAGTCGCTGCGCGCCTCGTATGCGACCCGCTTCATCCCGATCATCATGCTCACGGCCAAGGACACGAAGGAAGACGTCCTGAACGGCGTCCAGGGCGGGGCCAACGACTACCTCACCAAGCCCTACGACCGCAGCGAGCTGATGCTGCGGATCAACAACCAGCTGAGCTGGAGCCGCCAGCAGCGCGAGGCCAACCCGCTCACCGGCCTGCCCGGGAACCTCTCCATCAACCGCGAGACCGAGCGCCGCCTCGGCTCGGGCGAGCCCTTCGCGCTGCTCCAGGTGGACATCGATTTCTTCAAGGCCTACAACGACCACTATGGCTATCCGCGCGGCGACGAGGCCATCCAGACCCTGTCGCGCATCCTGGTCGACGCCGCGAGCCACCACGGCGAGGGGAACTTCGTCGGGCACATCGGCGGCGACGACTTCGTGCTGCTCTCCACGCCCGAGCACGCCAAGGCCCTCGGCCAGGAGATCATCGACGCCTTCAGCGGTGCGGCTCCGTCGCTCTACGACGCCGAGGACCGCGAGCGCGGCTACGTCGAGGTCAAGAACCGTCGGGACGAGCTCGAACACTTCCCGCTCATGACCGTGACCATCGCTCTGGTCAGCACGGACCGGGCCCAGGTCTCGCACCTGGCGCAACTCACGGACATCGCGCAGGAGCTGAAGGCCCACGGCAAGGGTATCCCCGGGAGCGTGCTGGTCGGGGAGCGCCGCCACATCGAGGCCCGCGGGCCCGACACGGAACGGCACGCGGCTTAGGCAGGCGACATGAGCCGGCACAGCGCCAATCAGGGGCCGTCCCAGAGCGAGCTGCACATGAGGGGGGAGCTCGACCGGACGCGCCGGGAGCTGACCAAGCTCAAGAAGGGCATGGTCGCATCCGCCACGGCCGCCGCGGCCGAGTCCGCATCCGCCACGGCCGCCGCGGCCGAGTCCGCATCCGCCGCGTCCGCCGCGGCCGAGTCCGCATCTGCCGTGTCCGCCGCGGCCGAGTCCGCATCTGCCGTGTCCGCCCCGGGCGCCGGGGCCGGGCTGCACGACCACGCGTCCGGTTCGCCCCGGGAGATCGAGAAGCTGCGCCGCCTCGTGGCGGAGCTCACCGCCACGCGCCAGCGCCTGAGCCGCCTCTACTTCAGCCAGATCGAGGAGAACCGGCAGCGCGGGAAGCGCCTGCACCAGATCCTCGGGAGCCTGGCGCAGATCAGCTCCGAACTGGACCTCGCCGCCCTGCTGCCGCGCATCGCCGGGGTCGTCGCCACGAGCCTCGGATTCCGCGTCGTCCTGATCCGCATCCTCGAGCCCGGTTCCGGCCGGCTCCGGGCGCGTGCTTTCGTCGGCATCGACGATGCCGGCCGGGCCCGGCTCGAGCTCACCGACGTCGCGGTCGAGGAGTTCACCGGCTGGCTCAAGGACGAGTTCCGCGTCGGCCGCTCGTACTTCATCAGCCATCGGCACGAGTTCAACCGGCAGCTCCCGGAGGGCTACAGGACGGATCTCGGGCCCCGCGAGGAGTGGGAGTGGCACGCGGACGACGTGCTCCTGGTCCCGTTGCGGAGCCGCGACGGAGAGCTGGTGGGCTACTTCTCGGTGGACGACCCGGAGAACCGGCTGGTGCCCTCGACCGAGGTCATCGAACTGCTGGAGATCTTCGGCTACCACGCCGCGGTCGCGATCGAGAACGCCCGGCTCTACCGGGAGCGGGACGAACAGGCCCGCCAGCTCCGGGGGTCCGGACAGCGCGCCCAGGAGCTGCACGCGCTCAGGAGCGGCCTGGTCTCGACCGTCTCCCGCGAAGTGCGCGCGCCGCTCACCGCAGTCCAGGCGCTCCTGGACGCCTTGCTCTCGACGCCCGAAGGCGAGCTCGCGCCAGACCGCCTGCGCCACTTCCTGAGCCTCATGAACGAGGAGACCCGGCGCCTGGCGCGGCTCATCGATTCGGTGCTCGACCTCAACCCCTTCGATCCCGGGGACTTGCGGTCGGAGCGCGAGTCCGTGGACGTCGTGGGGATCGTCACGGACACGGTGCGCCTGCTGGCTCCGGTCGCCGAAGCCGGGCAGGTAAACCTCAAGCTGGTGAACGATTGCGCCGATACCCGGATGGAAGCGGACCCGGACCAGATGCGGCAACTGGCGCTGCACCTGGGGAGCAACGCGGTCAAGTTCACCCCGCCGGGGGGAGCGGTGACCGTGTCGCTCTCGGGTTCGGCCGACGAGATCGCTCTGCGGGTGGAGGACACCGGCATCGGCATCCCGGAGGCGGCGCTCGAGAACGTGTTCGAGCGTTTCTATCAGGGGGACGCGTCGCTGGTCCGCCGCTTCGGCGGAACGGGATTGGGACTGGCGGTCTGCAAGTCCATCGTCGAGTGGCATGGGGGGCGCATCACCGCCGAGAGCGCTCCCGGCCGCGGCTCGTGCTTCACCGTGGTGCTGCCACGGCGGAGTGGTCCGCGGGTGGCTTTGCAGTCGGATTCGTCGGCGCCGCAGGCGTCGGAGGGCCTCTTGAGGCTGGCGATCGAAATGGTGGCGGAGGTCATGGACGCGCGCGTGGTCTCCCTGCTGGCCCCCGGGCCGGACGGGGATCTCGCCGTGTGCGCGGCCATCGGTCTCGACGCGCGCGTGATGCGCGAGACGCGCATCCGCCCGGGCACCGGGGTCGTTGGCTGGGTGGCCGAGAACCGGCGCCCGCGGTGCGCCTCGAACGCCGAGGAGCCGAGCGGGATCGCCGGCGCGGACCACGAGCGCCACCGGACGCGCACCTTCCTCTCGGTGCCGGTCGAGGGCGACGAGGGCTTGCTCGGCGTGCTCAACGTGACCGATCCCGTCTCGGGGGAGGCCTTCGAGGCACAGGACTGCGAACTGTTGCTCCGCCTGGCCGAGCGCGTGGGCACCGCGTGGGCCGCGCCGCAGCGCACGGACGATGCCTGCTCCGGCATCGAGGGCACCGCGCTCGCGCCGAGCCGGAAGCCGTGTCACCTCGGGGGCGGCCGCATCGAGGCTGCCGATGGCGCGCGGCTCGCCCGCGCGCTGGCACGGGAGCTGGGGCTCAGCGAGGCCGAGGTGGCGAACATCACCTTCGCGGCCTGCGTGCACGACATCCGCACGACCCGGCTGCCGGGCAGCCCGTGCGAGAGCGCTTCGTCCTTCTCTTCGGACGAGCGCAAGCAGGCGGAGCGACACGTCGAGACCGGGGCGGACCCGCTGGAGCCGCTGGAGATGGTCGGCGCGTTGCGCGAGATCGTGCTGTCACGCCACGAATGGTGGGACGGCACCGGCTACCCGTGCGCGCTGCGCGCGGAGGAGATTCCCATCGGGGCCCGCATCCTGGCCGTGGTGGACGCGTGGGAGAGCATGACGGTGGGCAGGCCCCACCGGCCCGCGCGCAGGGAAGACGACGCCCGGCTCGAGCTGGGGCGTCTCGCGGGGCGGCAGTTCGAACCCCGTGTCGTCGAAGCCTTCGAGCGCGTGCTGGACGCCGCAAGTCCGCAGCCCGCGCCCGGGGAATCGAACGCAACGGACGACGCGAACGCCATCGCAAGGAGGTGAGTGACATGGCGAAGGGCAAGATTCTGGTCGTGGACGATGAGATCTACATCGTGCACATCCTGGATTTCAGTCTGGGCATGGAAGGCTACGAAGTGCTGACCGCGCTGGACGGCGAGCAGGCGCTGGAGAGGGCGCGCGCCGAGCACCCGGACCTCATCGTGCTGGACATCATGATGCCCAAGCTGGACGGCTACGAGACCTGCAAGAGGCTCAAGGCCGATCCGTCGACGAAGGACATCCCGGTGATCCTGCTGTCGGCCAAGGGCCGCAACGTGGATCAGAAGGTCGGTTTCGAAGTCGGAGCCGACGACTACATCACCAAGCCGTTCAGTCCGCGCAAGCTGGTCGAGCGCATCAACGCGCTGCTCGGCCAGGCCAGCCCCCACCGCATGCAGGCCTGACCCCCGGTCCGGAGTCTTCACCTCTCCGTCGACCGGGGGCGGGCCGCGGGCTTGGGCTGCCCCTGGCGCGCCGCGTGCTTGCCGCGCGGCCGTTCGCACGTCATGCTGGTCCTGACGTCCACGAGCGCCACGCGCCTCCCAACCCGACCCGGACATGCCCTTCGCCCACGTCGCCTTGCCGCTGCCCGTGCGGCAGACCTTCCTCTACCGCATCCCCGAAGCGCTCGTGCCGCGCGCCGTGCCCGGCGCCCAGGTCACGGTGCCGTTCCGCGGGCGCGCGAGGCGCGGCTTCGTCGTCGCCCTCTGCGCAGCCTGCGACCTCGAGAAGGTGAGTGACCTGGGGGGCGTGCTGCCGGTGCCGCCGCTCTCGGCGCACCTGCTCGAACTGGCCCGCTGGATCGCCGAGTACTACCTCGCCCCGCTGGGCGAGGTGCTTGCAGCGGTCCTGCCAGGCGGGCTCGAGGGCTTCGCGAGGAGCCGCGCGCGCCGGGGGGCCGAGGAGGAGCCCGTGATGACGCTTCCGCTGCCCGAGCGCATGCGGCTCACGGGCGGGCAGACCGCGGCCGTGCGCGAGGTGGTGGGTGCGGTCGCCCGCGGGGGCTTCGTCCCGTTGCTGCTCCACGGCGTGACCGCGAGCGGCAAGACCGAGGTCTACCTGCGCGCCGCGCACGCCGCCCGCGAGGCCGGCGGGCAGACCCTGGTGCTGGTCCCCGAGGTGGCGCTGGGCTCGCAGGTGGTGGCGGCCTTCCGCAAGCGCTTCTCGGCGCGGGTCGGAGTGCTGCACTCCTACCTCACGGTGGGCGAGCGCCGCCGCAACTGGGAGCTGGCGAGCCGCGGCGCGCTCGACGTGGTGGTGGGTGCGCGCTCGGCGGTCTTCGCGCCGTTGCCGGACCTCCGCTTGATCGTCGTGGACGAGGAGCACGAGCCCGCCTACAAGCAGAGCGAGATGCTGCGCTACCACGGGCGTGACGTCGCCGTGCGGCGCGCGCAGTTGCTGGGCATCCCGGTGGTGCTGGGTTCGGCCACGCCGAGCCTGGAGTCGCTGGCCAACGCCGCGCGCGGCAAGTATCGCCTGCTGCGGCTCCCCGGGCGCGTGGACTCGCGCCCCATGCCGGTGGTGCGGGTCGTGGACCTGAGACGGGACAGCGCGGGCCACGAGCTGCTCTCTCGCCCGCTGCGCCAGGCCATCGCCGAGCGGCTCGAACGCCGCGAGCAGACCGTGCTGTTCCTGAACCGCCGCGGGCACTCGCACCACACCCAGTGCCGCGCCTGCGGCTTCACGCCCGAGTGCCCGAACTGCGACATCACGCTCACGCTGCACCTGGCGCCCAGTGAGTGGCGCTGCCACTACTGCGACCACCGCCAGCCAGCCTCGGTGCGCTGTCCGTCCTGCCAGGCCCCGATGCTGCGCTTCGCCGGCGCGGGCACGCAGCGCGCCGAGCGCGAGATCGCCGCGGCCTTCCCGGGCGCGCGCCTGCTGCGCCTCGACACCGACGTGGCGTGCGTGCCGGGCCGTACCCACCAGGTGCTCGCGGCCTTCGCGCGCGGCGAGGCCGACGTGCTGCTCGGCACCCAGATGATCGCCAAGGGGCTCGACTTCCCGCGGGTGACGCTGGTGGGCGTGCTGGACGCCGACGTGGCGCTCCACCTGCCGGATTTCCGCGCGGCCGAGCGCACCTTCCAGCTGCTGGTGCAGGTCTCGGGGCGCGCCGGGCGTGGCCCGGTCGCCGGCGAGGTGTTCGTGCAGACCTGCACCCCCGATCACCACGCGGTGGTGTCCGCGGCGCTGAACGACGAGCGCCTGTTCCTCGATCGCGAGCTCGCGCAGCGTCGCGAGGCGGGCTACCCGCCGTTCCGCCGGCTCGCGACGGTCCTGTTCTCGGGGAAGGACGAGGGCGAGGTCGAAGCCGCGGCGGCGCGCATCCGCGAGAGCATCGAGGCGCCGGCCGAGGCGGCGGGCGTCGAGGTGCTGGGACCGGCGCCCCAGGCGCTGGCACGACTCCGGGGGCGCCACCGCTGGCACCTGCTGCTCAAGGCCACGAACGCCGCGCGCTTGCGGGAGTCGGTGGCGCGCGCGCTGGAGCAGGCGGACGCGGCGCGGCTCAAGGGCGTGAAGGTCATGGCGGACGTGGACCCGGTGGAGGTGCTGTGAGCGCGTGAGGACGCAGCGCGCCGTCCGTCCGGCGCCCCACCCGGGCGGGGCCGGACAGCGCCGCCCGCCACGGCGCAGCCGCCCGGGCCTTCCCCGTCCCGGGCGACCTGTCCCAGGAATGCCACACCCCAGTGTCGCGCATGCGACTGGAGGCCGGGGGGCGCCCGCAGGAGGGCCTCCGCCGGCTTGGCCGGCGGGCCGGCCCGCGGGGGCTTCCGCCTTGACTCAGTTGCGTTTGCGCCCCTAGAGTCCACGCGCTCGACTGCCCGCTCTAGCCCGTCAGGGCTGGCACACTACCCGCATACCAGGGCCTTTCATGAACCATCGCAATGCCAATACCCGGGCGGCCACCCCGGGGACCACGCCCGACCAGGCTCCCGGGGCCACCGCGCCCGGGGGCAACCTCGTCACCTTCGAATCGGTCCGCGACAACCCCCGGGTCAAGTCCTTCATCCGGAGCGCCGACAGCGCCCTCGAAGTGATCGGCTACACCGAGCACGGCGAGCGGCATGTCGGCCTGGTGGCACACATCGCCTTCAACACGCTCAAGCGCCTGGGCCATTCCGACCGGGAGGCTGAGCTGGCGGCCATCGCGGGCTACCTGCACGACATCGGCAATGCGGTGAACCGCGAGGTCCACGCCCAGACCGGGGCGGTCATGGCCATGCGCATCCTCACCGACATGGGCATGCCGGACGACGAGATCGTGAAGGTCATGGGTGCGATCGGCAACCACCACGAGACCGACGGGTCGGCCATCAGCCCGGTTGCGGCCGCGGTCATCCTGGGCGACAAGAGCGACGTGCACCGCACGCGGGTGCGCAATCCGGACATGATCAAGTTCGACGTGCACGATCGCGTGAACTACGCAGTGGAGAAGAGTTTCCTGAACGTGGACGAGGCCAGGAAGGAGATCACCCTGGAGCTCACCATCGACACCAAGATCTCGCAGGTCATGGAGTACTTCGAGATCTTCCTGACCCGGATGCTCGCCTGCCGGAAGGCCGCCATCTTCCTGGGGATGTCCTTCGGACTGACGGTGAACGGGAATCGATTGACGTGAGAATGCGCCGGGGATCCGGCCCGTCGAGCCCCGCATCCGCGGCGCGCCGGCGGCGAATGGAGGAGGGACCAGTGAGGCATCGTGCAATCACGACCGGCGCCGGCCTGGCAATGCTGGCGCTGGTGCTGGCTGGAACGGCCGAGGCGCGCAACCCCAACTGCGCGGGTGGTATCCAGTATGTCGTGCAGGCGATGCGCGACAAGGAAAAGGGCAACCTCGAGGACTACCGGCGCGAGATGCTCAAGGCGGTGGACCGGCTCACCCTGTGTTCGAGCGAGGACCCCGAGGACCTCGAGGCCCTGGCTTACCTGGGCTGGGCCTACGCCGAGATCGACAGCGCCTGCCCGGCTGGACTGGCCTTCCAGAAGGCCATCGCGGGCCTGAAGGCGAAGGGCGACAAGAAGGTCGACTGGGCGATCAGCAATCGCGAGTCCTATTGGGCCAAGAACTTCAACGAGGGCGTCGCCAGCATCCAGGCGGGCCAGGCCGCCTGCGCCGATTTCACCAAGGAGCCCGAGGACGACGGGGAGGCGGCCCTCAAGGCGGAGGCTGCCAACAAGTACGCCGCGGCCATCGCCGCCCTCGATCGCGCCGCGTGCCTGAGGCCCGGCGATGCGCGCACTGCACGCAATCTCGGCACGGTCCACGCGCTGATGGGCGACCTGGTGAGGGCCGAGGCCATCTTCCGCGAGGGGCTGGTGGCTGCGCCCGGCGACAGCGATCTCGCCAGTTCCCTGACGCTGGTGCGCCGCCAGTACGCGGGCAAGCTGCTGGACGAGAAGCGCTACGACGAGGCCATCGGCTTCTACGATGAGCTGCTGAAGGGCAGCCCGGACGACGCGGACCTGCGTACCGGTCTGGGGGACGCCTATTTCAAGCGGGCCTTCGCGCGCGAGGGCGAGGCCCGCAGGGCGGACTACAGGAGCGCGGGCGACCAGTACGACAAGGCGGCGCGGATCAAGGAGGGAGAGGCCGATCTGCTCTTCAACGCGGCCCTCGCCTACCAGAACGGGGGCGACTTCGCGTCGGCCGAGACCGATTGGCGGGACTTCCTCAAGATCAAGCCCGATGACACCGACGCCATGTCGGCCCTCGGCTCCACGCTGGCCGAGTTGAAGAAGTTCGACGAGGCCGCGGCCGTGCTGCACAAGGCGGTGAACCTGAAGCCCCGCGAGAAGAATCTCCACCGGCAGTTGGGCGGTGTCTACGCGCGGGCCGACAACCAGCCCAAGTCCTACGAGGAGATGGTGGTCTACATCTCGCTCGAGCGCGGCACGCCGGCCGAGAACGCGGCCGATGCGGCGAAGAAGGCGCCCGCCAACAGTGACGCGGCGAAGACCCTGGCCTCGCTGGGCGCTCCCGACGAGCTGCGCTACTGGGAGGCCGACGGCCAGAAGTACGAGACCTGGATCTACTGGGGCAAGAACGTGGCCTACACGATGCGGGCCGGACAGCAGGTCGCCAAGTCCGACTGGGGCGCGCCCCCGCCGAAGCTCTCGAAGCCGGCGCCGGCCGTTCCGACCAAGGCCGCGGGAAAGCGGAAGTAGGCAAGGCTCTCCCACCGGGGAGTGCCCACGGAACCCAGCAGGTCCATGAACTGAAACCACGGCCGGTCCGGCGGGTCGATCCCCCGGGACCGGCCGTGGTTTCGACGGGAGGCATGAGGCGATGACGATCCGGCTGGCCGAGCGGACGATCGCCGTGCTGGGGTTCGGCAACCAGGGCGAGGCGCACGCGCTGAACCTGCGGGATGCCGGACTCGAGGTCGTGGTCGGCGCCCGGGCGGGAGGTGGAGCCGAGGCCCGCTCTCGAGCGCTCGGCTTCCCCACGCTCGATCTGCCCGGGGCGGCGAGCCGCGCGGCGGTCGTGGTGTTGCTGCTGCCCGACGAGGTCCTGCCCGCGGTCTGGCCCGCCGTGGCGCCCGCGCTCGCGCCGGGCACGGCGCTGGTCTTCGCCCACGGCTACAACCTGGTCTACTCGACGCTCGCCTTCCCCGAGCGTGGCGACGTGGTGCTGGTCTCGCCGACCGCCCCGGGGCGCGTGTTGCGGGCGATGCGGGAGCGGGGCGAGGACCTGCCCGGCTACCTCGCGGTCCACCTCGACCGCAGCGGTGCGGCCTGGGACCTCGCCGCGGAGTACGCCGAGCGGCTGGGGTGTGCCCCGGTGTGGCGGACGACCGTGCGCGAGGAGACCGAGGTGGACCTCTTCGGCGAGCAGGCGGTGCTGTGCGGTGGACTCCACGGCCTGCTGACCACGGCCTTCGAGGTCCTGGTCGAGAAGGGCTACGCGCCGGAGATGGCCTACCTCGAGTGCATCCACCAGCTCAAGTACCTGGCCGAGTTGCTGCACGAGCGGGGCCTGGCGGGCGCCCGGCGCTCCATCAGCGCCACGGCGCTCTACGGCGACCTCACCCGGGGCCACCGGGTGGTGAGCGAAGCCACGCGCGTCGAGATGCGGGCCCTGCTCGAGGAGATCCGTGACGGCACGTTCGCGCGCGAATGGGCCGGGGAGGTGGCGAAGGGGAAGGTCTGGCTGCGGGAGCGGGTCGAGCAGGCGGCGGGACATCCGCTCGAGGAGGCCAGGCGGCGGGTGCTCGCGGCGGGCGAGGAGCGCCCCTGAGATCGGGCGAATCGCGCAACGCCTTGCGCAAAAACCGATTGACAGGCTTTGCCCCGGGTTGCTAGCCTGCATCTCGGATGCTGCTGCCGACCCCGATGGTGCTGGTCCGGGTGGCGTGAGGAGGACGAGATGACCAAGGCGGATATCGTCGATCAGATCGCGGAGCGCACGGGCCTCACCAAGAAGGACGTGGCTGAGACCGTGGACCATTTCCTGAACGCGGTGGCGCGAGCGCTTTCCACGGGTCACCACATCGAGATCCGCGGATTCGGTACGTTCCGGGTGAAGGACCGCAAACAGCGGATCGCCCGTAATCCGCGCACCGGTGAGGCCGTTCCGGTCCCTCCGCGCAAGGTCCCGGTGTTCAAGGTGTCGAAGGAACTCAAGGACATGGTGGCACAGGGCTAGCCAGCCCGCGTCCGGGTAGCACCGCGACACGGTCGCTGCGGCACTGGCGCAAAGACGGCGGGCGGGAGCCGGGGCTCCCGCCCGCCGTCCTTGCGCCCGGATGGGACGCTAGCGCCGGCTGTTGCGGAGCAGCACCAGCCTCAGCAGTTGGAGCGCGGCCATGGCGGCGGCCGCCACGTAGGTGAGGGCCGCGGCGTCCAGCACCTTCTTCGCGCCCGCCACCTCCTGCGGGGCGATGGCCCCGGTCTCGGTCAACTGCGCGAGCGCGCGCTTGGAGGCGTTGAATTCCACCGGCAGCGTGACGAGCTGGAAGAGCACCGCGCCCGAGAAGAACAGGATGCCCAGGTCCATGAAGAACAGCGACATGCTCGAGCGGAAGAACAGGCCGATCAGGAACAGCGGGAACGCCAGGGTGCTGGCGAAGCCCGCCACCGGCGCGATGGCCGAGCGGATCCCGAGCGGCGCGTAGCCGGTCGCGTGCTGGAGCGCGTGGCCCACCTCGTGCGCGGCCACCGCGATCGCGGCCAGCGAGTCGCCACCGTAGTTGTTGACGGACAGCCGCACCTTCCTCACGCGCGGGTCGTAGTGGTCGGTCAGGACTCCGTCCACCTGCTCGATGCCCACGTCGGCGAGGCCGTTGCGCGTCATGATCGAGCGCGCCATCTCGCGGCCGGTCATGCCGTTCGCCGCGCGCACCTGGGACATCTTCTTGTAGGTGCTCTGCACCTTCCACTGCGCCCAGAAGGCGAAGATCATCGCCGGGATGAGCAGGATGAAGGTCGGGTCGAAGCCCATGAAGAACATCGTCTCGATCACTCCTTCGCCGGTCGCGCCGGGGGTCGAGTCGGCCTCTTGAGTGGCGCCGCGGTCCCGCCGGAATCGGCGGGCGGCGAGGCTCGGCCCGGGGACCGTTCACACCGATGAGATGGCATCGGGGCGGGCGGGTTGTCAAGCCGCTGCAAGACCGGCCGCGAGCCCCCGCTGCGGGCGGCACCAGGCGCGCCAGCCGGCGGGTTTCCCGCCGCTCGGGGCTTCCCCTACACTGCCGCTCCGGAAGCCGTCGTCCAGCCCGTGGAACCCGAGCGAAGGCCCGCCATGAGTCCAGCCGAGCCCACCGTCGATCTGCGCAGCGACACCGTGACCCGCCCGACCCCGGCCATGCGCCGGGCGATGATGGACGCCGAGGTCGGCGACGACGTGTTCGGCGACGACCCCACCGTGCAGGCGCTCGAACGCCGCGTCGCGGAGCTGGCGGGGAAGGAAGCGGCGCTCTACGTGCCCAGCGGCACGATGGGCAACCAGGTGGCCCTCAAGTGCCACACCGAGCCGGGCGACGAGGTGCTGCTCGAACCGGAGTCGCACATCTTCCTCTACGAGCAGGGCGGGCTGGGGGCGAACTCGGGCTGCCTGGCGCACCTCGTCCCGGGGGAGCGCGGCGCGATCGCGCCCGAGCGGGTGGCGGCCGCGGTGCGCGACCCGGTGGACGACCACGTGGCGCGCGTGCGCCTGGTGTGCCTGGAGAACACCCACAACCGCCAGGGCGGCGTGATCGTGCCGCTCGAGCGGTTGCAGGCCGTGGCCGCGGTGGCGCGCTCGCACGGTGTCGCCGTGCACCTCGACGGGGCACGGCTCTGGAACGCCAGCGTGGCGAGCGGTGTCCCGGTGCGCGACTGGGCCGCCACGGCCGACAGCGTGATGATGTGCTTCTCGAAGGGCCTGGGCGCGCCCGTGGGCTCCATCCTCACCGGCCCCGGCGACTTCATCCGCCGCGCGCGCCGGGTGCGCAAGCGCTGGGGCGGCGGCATGCGGCAGGTCGGCATCCTGGCCGCGGCGTGCCTGCACGCGCTCGATCACCACCTCGAGCGGCTGGCCGAGGACCACCGCCGCGCGAAGGCGCTGGCGGCCGGGTTCGCGCAGGTGCCGGGGGTGCGGGTCATCGAGCCGGAGACGAACATCGTCATCGTCACGCTGGAGCGTCCGGCGCTCGAGCCGGCCGCGGTGCTGCGCGCGCTCGAGGCGCGCGGCGTGCGCATGGTGTCCTTCGGCACGCGGCGGTTGCGCGCGATCACGCACCTCGACGTGGACGATGCCGGCGTCGAGCGGGCCGTGGCGGCGTTCCGGGCAGCCGTGGGCTAGAGGCTCAGGGCTGCGGTCGCGATCTCGCGGGAGACCCGGGAGCCGACGCGGCGCCGCCCTCGATCAGGGCCCGGAGGACCCCCGCGAGCTGGGCGGCCTCGCGTGCGCCCGGTGCTGCGGCCTCGATCTCGCGGAGCGCGCGGACGGCTTCCTGCGTGCGACCCTGTCTCCACAGGCAGCGGGCGAGCCAGGTGCCCGCATGGACGTAGGTCTCCGGCTCGGTGCGTCCGAAGCGCAGTGCCAGCAGGTAGCACGCCTGGGCCTGCCGGATGAAGCCGAAGAACTCGTAGTCCAGCGCGAGGTGAAGATAGTGGGCGCCCTCCGCGCCGGTGGCCTCGCCGTCCACCGCCAGCGTGGAGTCCGGTGGCCCGGGGTCCTTGCGCGCGGCGAAGGGCTCGAGCGCCCGTGGATTGCGGTAGACGATGATCTCGGGGCCCGGGCCGCCCCGCGGCCGGAACTCCGCGAGCCGGGGCCAGCTCGCCTCGAGGTCGTCGTAGAACGCAAGCTGCGGGGCGAAGCGCTCGGGAGCCGCGCGGTAGCGGTCCCGCACCGAGCTGGTCACCACGATGGCGTCGGCGATGGCGAAGCGCTCCGTGGAGTAGAAGCGGGCCGAACGCTCGGGCACCACCTGGAAGAGCGGCAGCTTCTGCACGGCGTAGAGCCGCGGGCGGTAGTCGCGGCGCTTGAGCTCCGCCGCCACCTCGCGCTCCACCTGCACCAGCCTGAGCGGTTCGAACAGGTCGGGCCCGTACTCCTCGCACACGAGCATGGAACCGGCGGGCAGGTTCCCCTCGATCCAGCGCTTTGCCTGCGTGCGCGTGTCCGGTCGCAGCGTGGCGAAGCGGGCCGGCAGCGCGCCCAGGAGTGGCCAGGCCACGATCGCGACCGCGGCCATGGCGGCCGGCCAGCGTCCCCGGGACGCGGGGACGGCCGCCACGACGGTCTTCAGCAGGACTGCGGCCGCGACCAGCCCGAGCGGGATGAGCGGCACCACGTAGCGGTCGGCCATCATCTGCCACGACCCCACGATGGCCAGATAGGGAAGCGCGAAAGCGGCCAGGTTCTGGGCCCAGTGTTGACGGCGGACCAGGCCCAGCGCGAGGCCCGCCAGGCCGGCGATGCCGAGGGGCCAGCCCATCACGCTCCCGAACCAGTCGCGCGCATAGGCGAGCCACGAAGGGCCTCCGGCCAGTCCGAAGTGCCCGAGCGCCATGTGCTGGCCCTCGATCTGGAGGTCCTTCAGGGCGGCGTGGAAGTCGAGCACCAGGAACGGCGACGTGACGAGGAGCGCGGCGACGAGAGCGCAACCGAAGGCGGACGTCAGCGCCAGGCGGCGCACGCGCGGCGCCGGGAACCCGACTGCCGGCCCGGGATGCGCCGCGGCCTTTCCCGTGCGGCGCGGCCGCTTCGAGCCCGGGGGGATCCGGGTCGGGCGCGACCCTTCGGCCCGGGATGGACGCGAGGCCCAGATCGCGAGCAGGGCAGGCGCCACCAGCACGAGCCCCGTGTACTTGCACGACGTCGCGAGTCCCGCGACCAACCCCGCGACCACCGCCGAGCGCGCGGTCGGATGCCGCCGCAGTCCGTCCGAGAGCAGGAGCCCCCAGGTGATGAAGAACGTGAGCGGGACGTCCACCTCGACGACCTGCGACTTGGCGATCAGGGTCGGGTGGAGGGCCAGGATCAGCACCGTGAATGCCGCCCAGCGCGGTCCCGCGATCCGTCGGGCGAGGGCCCAGGCCGGCAGCAGGGTGAGCACCCCGAAGGCCGTCGTGATCGCGCGCGCCGTCACGAGGAACGGACTCGGGTCCATCAGGTGGAGGGCGTAGAGCCCCGCCGCGGAGCCGACGGCGCCCGTCACGCGCAGGAGTCCGAACAGGAGCGCCTGGCCCAGGAACTGCAAGTAGATGACCAGGCTCGGGTACTTGAAGAAGTGGGGGTTCGGATCGAAGTGGCGGAAGGGACCCCAGCCCCACAGGTCCCATGCCCTCCAGAAGGGTATGGCCTCCTCGAACACGCCGGGCAGGCCCCAGGACAGCAGCGGGATCCGCACCGCGAGCGCCAGGACGACGGCGCCCGCGAGGACCGCGCGCTCCCACCGGCGGTTCACGGGATTCATGATCGAACCAAGCCCTCCAGGCGCCGGGCGGAGGCGGCCTTGGCCACGGGTCAGAGCGGACCCGGAACGCGGTCCGGCGGCTCGGCGGGGCAGTCTAGCATGGCCCCTCGACGCCGCGTTGCCGCGGCGAGCGCCGCGCGGAGGCGCCGGCCCCGTTCGCGCGGCCGGCTGCCGGTGGACGCCCCCCCGGCCCCGTGCTAGTTTGCGGCGGTTTCAGCAGGTGGGCCCGCGCCCGGGAAAGAACGAGTGACCGAAGCCACCGCCCCGATGGGGACGCTGTACCTCGTGGCCACGCCGATCGGCAACCTCGAGGACATCACGCACCGTGCCCTGCGCATCCTCTCCGAGGTGGATCTCGTGGCGGCCGAAGACACGCGCCACACGCGGCGGTTGCTCGAGCACTTTGGCATCTCCGTCCCGGTGTCGAGCCTGTTCGAGCACAACGAGCGCACGCGTGTCCCGGGGCTCGTCCGGAAGCTGAAGGAGGGCCTCTCGGTCGCCCTGGTGACCGACGCCGGCTCGCCCGGGGTGGCCGACCCGGGGTTCCCGCTGGTGCGGGCGGCGGTGGCGGAGGGCCTGCGGGTGGAGAGCATCCCGGGGCCGAGCGCGGCGATCGCGGCGCTGCAGGTGAGCGGGCTGCCGACCGACGCCTTCACGTTCGTGGGTTTTCTGCCGGTCAAGCCGGGGGCGCGGCGCCGCCGGCTGGAGGAGCTGCACGAGCGGCGCGAGACCGTGGTGGCGTTCGAGTCGCCCCACCGCATCGACGCCAGCCTCGCGGACCTCGAGGCGATCTGGGGCGAGCGCCCCGTCGCGCTGGCCCGGGAGCTGACCAAGACGTTCGAAGAGGTGCTGCGGGGCACGGCGCACGAGGTGCGCGCGGCGCTCACGCCGGAGAGGAGACGGGGCGAGATGGTGCTGGTGCTGGGTGGGCGCGTGCGCGGGGAAGGCGGGCCGGAGGCGTGAACGAGACGCCGGACACGGCCGCGCCGGGAGCGACCCCGGGGCGCGTGGCGCGGATCAAGCGCCAGTTGCAGGAGGGCGCGCGCACGGCGGTGGAGCCGCTCGTGACGCTGCTCTCCCGGCTGGGCGTGTGCGCCGACCACCTCACGGTCGCCGGGCTCGTGTTGAGCGCTCTCTCCGGGCTCGCGTTCTTCGAGGGCCACACGCGCACCGGCGCGCTCCTGCTGATGCTCGCGGGTCTGTGCGACATCCTCGACGGCGAGCTGGCCCGCCGCGCCGGCCTGGCGTCCCGCTTCGGGGCCTTCCTGGATTCGACCCTCGACCGGCTGTCCGAGGCCCTCGTGCTGCTCGGCATCCTCGGCTTCTATCTGCGCAACCTGCTCGCGCTCGTGCTGCATCCGGAGCGGGCGCTGCTGCAGATCAGCACCGGGCTCGATCCGCTCACCTGGGCGGTGGTGGCCTTCACGGCCGCGCTGGCGCTGGTCGGTTCGTTCATGGTGTCGTACACGCGGGCACGGGCCGAAGGGCTCGGGCTCGACTGCAAGGTCGGATGGTTCGAGCGTCCCGAGCGCCTGGTGCTGCTCATCGTGGCGGGGCTGCTCAGGGTCTTCTGGGCGATGTCGGCGGCCCTGTTGCTGCTCGCCGTCCTCTCGTTCGCCACCGCGGCGCAACGCGTGGCGCATGTGCACAGGAATACCCGCCGCGCGGGCATGGATCAGCTAGGAGGCTAGGCTCATGGGCAAGGTTCGGGTGGCGATCATCGGCGTGGGCAACTGCGCTTCATCCTTCGTGCAGGGGCTGCACTACTACAGGAACGCGAAGGAGAGCGAACGCGTTCCGGGGATCATGCACGTCAACCTCGGCGGCTACCACATCCGGGACGTCGAGATCGTCGCGGCCATCGACATCGACAAGAACAAGGTGGGCAAGGACGTCTCCGAGGCCATCGTCACCTGGCCGAACAACACCTTCGTCTTCGCCAAGGTGCCGAAGACCGGCGTCGTCGTGCAGCGCGGCATGACCCACGACGGGCTCGGCAAGTACCTCTCGAAGATCATCCAGAAGGCGCCGGGCTCCACGGTGGACATCGTGAAACTGCTCAAGGACACGCGCGCCGACGTGGTGGTGAACTACCTGCCGGTGGGCTCCGAAGAGGCCACCAAGTGGTACGTCGAGCAGGTGCTCGAGGCCGGCTGCGCGTTCGTCAACTGCATCCCCGTGTTCATCGCCCGCGAGCGCTACTGGCAGGAGCGCTTCGAGAAGCGCGGGCTGCCGGTGATCGGCGACGACATCAAGTCGCAGGTCGGCGCCACCATCACGCACCGCGTGCTGTCGCGGCTCTTCGTCGAGCGCGGCGTGCGCATCGACCGCACGTACCAGCTCAACTTCGGCGGCAACACCGACTTCCTCAACATGCTCGAGCGCGAGCGGCTGGAGTCGAAGAAGATCTCGAAGACCTCGGCGGTGACCAGCATCATCCCGTACCCGATCTCCGAGGACGACATCCACGTCGGCCCGAGCGACTACATCCCGTGGCTCAAGGACCGCAAGTGGTGCCACATCCGCATGGAGGGCACGACCTTCGGCGACGTGCCGCTCAACCTGGAGATGAAGCTCGAGGTGTGGGACTCGCCCAACTCCGCCGGCGTGGTGATCGACTCGGTGCGCTGCGCCAAGCTGGGCCTCGACCACGGCCTCAAGGGCGCGCTGGTGGGCCCGTCGTCCTACTTCAAGAAGTCGCCGCCCTGGCAGTTCCCCGACGAGCTCGCGCACGGCTACACCGAGGAGTTCATCCGCGACCCGAAGTCCGACGCGGTGCTCAAGGAGCGGCTGCGGAAGGCCGGCGTGGAGCCCGCGAGGTACGTGTCCGGGGCCGGCAGGAAGGCGGCGAGGACCTCGAAGATGGTCGAGGCCGCCAGGCCGGCCGTGAAGCGCGCGAAGCCGGTGGCCCGGAAGGCCGCGGAGAAGCCGAAGGCCCGCCGCGGGCGGGTCGCGGGCCGGGCGAGGAAGAAGAAGCGCGTAGCGGAGGTCCGATGAGCGGCCTGTTCGTGACGTTCGAGGGGGGCGAGGGCTCCGGCAAGTCCACGCAACTCGCCCGCCTGGCCGCGCGGCTGCGCACCCGCGGCATCGAGCCGCTCGTCACGCGCGAGCCCGGTGGCACGGCGCTCGCGGAGGGCATCCGCGAGTTGCTGCTCGACCCGGCGCGCGGCCCGGGCGCGATCTCCGAGGCCCTGCTCATGGAGGCCGCGCGCGCCGACCTGGTCGCGAATCTCGTGCGCCCGGCGCTGGAGGCCGGGCGGGTCGTCCTGTGCGACCGCTACGACGACTCGACGCTCGCCTACCAGGGTGCGGGCCGCGGCCTCGATCCCGGCCTGCTGGCGATCCTGAACGAGGCGGCCACGGGCGGGCTCGAGCCCGGTCTCACGCTGCTCTACGACGTGCCGCCCGTGGTGGGCCTCGCGCGTCGCGAGCGCGCCGCGGGCGAGACGAACCGGCTGGACCGCGAGCCCGCCGATTTCCACCTGCGCGTGCGCCGGTGTTTCCTCGACCTGGCTGCTGCCGAGCCGGAGCGCTGGGTGGTGCTGGACGCCACGGCCACGCCGGACGAGCTGGAGCGGCTCGGCTGGGCCGCGCTCGAGGAGCGGCTCGCCGCGGCCGGCCGCTGAGCGTGCCCCGGGGAAGGGGCCGGACGATCCTCCTATGCTATATTCGGCCATTCGCAGGCCGTTCCTGAACTTTCCCCGGGCCATCCGGGCTCATTCGAGCCGCGAGCCGGTGCCCTCGAAGGACGTGCCGTGATCCGACGTCGCATGGTCCTCGCCACTCTCCTGGTCGTCCTCTTCGCCCTCGGCTGGTGGGCCGGGCGCGTCGCCTCGCGCGACCTGTACGCGGACCTCGACCTGTTCGTCGAGGTGCTGCACAAGGTCGAGGCGAACTACGTGGACCCGGTCGAGCCGTCGTCCCTCATGGAGGGCGCCATCAAGGGGATGCTGCGGCAACTCGATCCCCACTCGCAGTACCTCGATGAGAAGGCCTACGCCAACCTCAGGAGCATGACCGAGGGCACCTTCGGCGGCATCGGCGTCGAGGTGAACGTGCGCGACGGCTACCCCACCGTGATCGCCCCGATCGAGGGCACGCCCGCCTGGGAGGCCGGCCTGCGCTCCGGCGACGTCATCGTGCAGATCGACGGCAAGTCCACCTACGGCCTGACCGTCACGGACGCCGCCGACCGGCTGCGCGGCCCCGACGGCACCCGGGTCCGCGTCATGGTGAGCCGCGAGGGCGAGGACGAGGACCACGAGGTGACGCTCGTCCGCCGCGTCATCGAGCGCAAGGCGGTCCCGTACGCCTTCGTGGCGGAGGACAGCATCGGCTACCTGAGGCTCTCTGCCTTCTCGGAGCGCACCGCCGAGGAGACGCGCACCATGCTCGAGCTTCTGGGCAGGCAGGGGGCGCGCAGCCTGGTGCTCGACCTGCGCATGAATCCCGGCGGGCTGCTCGACCAGGCCGTGGGGGTCGCCGAGGCGTTCGTGGCGCGCGGGACGATGGTGGTCTACACGCACGGTCGCGTCCGCAGCGAGGACAGTCGCTACTACGCGGACGAGCCCAGGCCGAACCTGCAGTGGCCCGTCGTCGTGCTGGTGGACGGCGGCAGTGCCTCGGCCTCCGAGGTCGTGGCCGGGGCGCTGCAGGATCTGGACCGGGCGCTGCTCGTGGGCAGCACGACCTTCGGCAAGGGCTCGGTGCAGCGCGTCTTCTCGCTGCGCGACCAGAAGGCCGCGCTCAAGCTCACGACCGCCCTCTACTACACGCCGAGCGGCCGCTCGATCGATCGCGCCACGCACGATTCGCTCCTGGACGAGGAGGACGCGGCGGAGGATCCGGCCCTGCCGTCCGCGCCCGACTCCGCGCCCCGGCCGCTCTTTCGCACGCGGGCCGGCCGGACCGTGTACGGCGGTGGCGGCATCACGCCGGACATGATCGTCGTGCCGGACACGCTCGCCGGTCTGCCGCGCCGCGTCGAGTCGCGCAACCTCGCCTTCCGCTTCGCCAACCGCTGGCTCAACACGCACCCGCAGCCGCAGCCCGACATGACGGTGGCGGTGCCGTGGACGGAGTTCCTGGCCTGGCTGCGCGAGGAGAAGGTCGAGTTCACGGCCGCTGAGGCTGCGTCCGGACGCGCCCGTGCTCGAGCGTGCGGTGCGCCGCGAGATGGCGCGCCGGATGCTGGGCGACGGGGCCGCGGCGCGCGTGGCGCTCGAAGGCGACCCGGCGTGGGCGCGCGCCCGCGCGGTGCTGGCGCGCGCGCGCGCGCCGCGCGACGTGTTCGCCGCGGTGATGCCGGGGGCGGTGCCGGCGCGCAAGGCGCCGGTGAAGCCCCTCGTGCGCGGGGCCGTGGCGCGCTGAGATGGCGCGCGCCTTCCTTTGCGACTTCGACGGCACCATCTCGCCGACCGACATCGGCGCGGCCTTCGCGCGCGCCTTCTCGCCGGGGGGCGCGGCCGAGCACGAAGGCCTGCTCGGGCCCTGGGCGAGCGGCGAGCTGGGGCACCGGGAGCTGACCGAGATGCAGTGCCGGCTGATCTCGGCGACGGCCGGGGAGGCGCTGGCCTTCGCGCGTGGTTTCGAATTGGATCCGCACTTCGCGCCTTTCGTGCGCGAGGCGGAGGCCCGCGGTGACCCGGTGATGGTGGTGAGCGAGGGTTTCGACTTCTACGTCGCCGACCAGCTCGCGCGCGCGGGGCTGCAGGACGTGCCCTTCGCCGCGAACCGCCTGCGCTTCGAGCCGGGCCGCGTGGTGCCGGAGTTCCCCTGGAGCGCCGACGGCTGTGGACGGTGCGGCAACTGCAAGGGGCAGCACGTGCGTCACTGGCGCGGGCGCGGCTTCGAGACGGTGCTCGTGGGGGACGGGCTCTCGGACCGCTGTGGGGCCCGCGAGGCCGACCGGGTCGTCGCGCGCGGCGACCTGCTCGAGTGGTGCGCCCGGGAGGGCATCGCCGCCCGCCGGTTCGACGACTTCGCCGACGTGGCCGCCATCGCCCGCGAATGGGCGGGAGCGTGACGCTGGCGTTGGCGAGGCAGGGGCCACGGGGCTCGCAGCGGGGATGCTGCGCTCCGCCAACGCCCGCGATTGGGCGGGCGTCTGATGCTGCCCCGGGCGACGCAGGGGACACAGGGCCCTCCGCGGGGACGCTGCGCGCCGCCAGCGCCCGCGCTGCGCGCGGGCTTTCCCTGGCGGTGCTCGCTCCCCGGCAAACCCCTGGCCGACACATCCTGTGTCGGCCAGGGCCGGGACCCCCGCTGCGAGCCCCGTGTCCCCTGCGTCGCCCTCCGACTCCCCGGAGCACGCCGCCTCCGGCCCGGGCGCACGGCGGCGCGGCCTGATGGCAAGCGCTACACTGACGGCCATGCGCATCGGCGACATCCTCTTCGACTCCCCGTTCCTGCTGGCGCCGCTCGCCGGCGTGAGCGACTCGCCCTTCCGCCGGCTGGCACGCGAGCAGGGCGCCTCCGGGGTCGTGACCGAGATGGTCTCGGCCGACGGGTTGGTCCGCGGTCAGAAGGCCACGCTCGAGTACCTGCCGCTTCGAGCCGGAGGAGCGCCCGATCGGCGTGCAGCTCTTCGGCGCCGACCCCGGCGTGATGGCGGCCGCGGCGCGCGCGCTGTGCGCGCTGCCGACCGCCGAGCGTCCGGACTGGATCGACGTCAACATGGGCTGCCCGGTGCGCAAGGTGGTGAACCGCAGGGCTGGCGCGGCCCTGCTCACGGACCTGCCGTTGCTCTCGGAGATCGTGCGCCGCATGGCCGAGGCGAGCACCCTGCCCATCACCGCCAAGATCCGGCTGGGCTGGGACGGGACCTCGTCCAACGTGGTCGAGGTGGCGCGCGCGCTCGAGGAGGCGGGGGCGCAGGCCGTGGCGATCCACGCCCGCACCCGCGCCCAGAAGTTCGGGGGCGAGCCGCAGTGGGAGCTGATCGGCGAGGTGAAGCGGTCGGTCGGCATCCCGGTCATCGGCAACGGCGACGTGCGGGTGCCCGAGGACGCGGTGCGCATGCTCGAGACCACGGGCTGCGACGGCGTCATGCTCGGGCGCGCGGCGTTCGGCGACCCCTGGATCTTCCGGCGGGTGCGCGCCTTCTGGGAGCGCGGTGAGCGGCTGCCGCTGCCGACCGCGGCCGAGCGGCTCGAAGCGGGCATGCGGCACCTGCGTCTGCTGGTCGAGTGGGCGGGGCCCGATGCGGCCACGCGCGAGATGCGCAAGCACGTGGCCTGGTACGTCAAGGGGCTGCCGCACAGCGCGCGCGTGCGCGAGCAGGCGAACCACACGCGTGCGGCGGACGAGCTGACCACGCTGCTGCGCGGCTACCTCGAGGAACTCGAGGGTTGCGGCCCCGAGACGTGCGCGGAACGCGCGGCGCCCGCCGCACCCGCGGACGGTCCCGCCCGTCCGGAGGTCCCGCATGCGGCCGGCTGAGCTGAAGCGCCTGCTCGAGCGCGTGCGGCGCGGGCGCGTGAGCCCCGCCGAGGCCGCGCGGCTGATCGACGAGGCGCCGCTCGAACAGCTCGCCTTCGCCACGCTCGACCACCAGCGCGCGCTGCGCACCGGTTTCCCCGAGGTGATCCTCGGTCTGGGCAAGACGCCGGGACAACTGGTGGCGATCGCGGGTCGCCTGTTCGAGAAGGGTGGCCCGGTGCTGGCGACACGCGTCGACGAGGCCGGGCGCGCCGCGCTCGCGCGGGCCTTCCCGCAGGCCGTGCTGCACGAGCTGGCGCGCTGCGTCGTGCTGCCGCGCAGGCGTGCCCGGGGCGTCCGCCGGGTCCCCGGCGGCACGGGCTCGGTGCTGGTGGTGTGCGCCGGCACCGCCGACCTGCCGGTGGCCGAGGAGGCGCTGGTCACGGCCCGGGTCATGGGCAGCCGGGCCGAGCTCATCGCCGACGTGGGCGTGGCGGGGCTCCATCGCCTGCTGGCACACCGGCAGCGCCTGCGGGGCGCGCGCGTGATCGTCGTGGTGGCGGGCCTCGAGGGCGCGCTTGCGAGCGTGGTGGGCGGGCTCGTGGACCGCCCGGTCATCGCCGTCCCCACGAGCGTGGGCTACGGCGCTCACTTCCGCGGTCTCGCGCCGCTGCTGGCCATGCTCAACTCCTGCGCGGCGGGGATCACCGTGGTGAACGTGGACAACGGCTTCGGGGCGGGCTACGCGGCCCACCTGGTGAACATCGCGGCCCGGCGCCGCTAGCCTGGACGATTCATGACGCGGGCCCTGAAGGGTCCCGGCCGTGGGGAGGCATGAGCATGCGCATCGCCTGGTTCGACTGCTTCTCGGGCATCAGCGGGGACATGACGCTGGGGGCGCTGGTCTCGGCGGGCTGGCCGGCCGGGGATCTGCAGTCGCTGCCGGGACGGCTCGGCCTCGAGGGGGTGCGGGTCGGGGTGAAGGACGTGCGCCGCGGTCCCCTGGCAGCGCTCCAGGTGGAGGTCGTGATCGAGGCGGCGCGGCAGCCGCACCGCCACCTGCGTCACGTCGAGGAAGTGCTCGGCCGCGCGGACCTGCCGGACGCGGTGCGCGAGCGCTCGCTCGCGGTCTTTCGCCGTCTGGCCGGGGCGGAGGCCGAGGTGCACGGCACCAGCGTGGAGCAGGTGCACTTCCACGAGGTGGGTGCCGCCGATGCCCTGGTGGACGTGGCCGGGGCGATGCTCGGGCTCGAGCACCTGGGGATCGACGCGGGTCCACGCCTCGCCGCCCCGGCTCGGGCGGGGCAGCGTGCGGTCCGAGCACGGCCTGATCCCGGTCCCGGCCCCTGCGACCGCGCTGCTCCTGCGGGGCGCACCCGTGGAGATCGGCGAGGTGGAGAGCGAACTCACGACGCCCACGGGCGCCGCGCTGCTCGCGACACTGGTCGAGGACTGGGGGCCGCCGCCCGCGTTCCGGCTCGAGCGCGTGGGCACGGGCGCGGGGTCGCGCGAGCTGGCCGGGCAGCCCAACGTGCTGCGCGTGCTCGTCGGCGAGGCCGGGGAGGGGGCCGGCGCGGGGTCGCTGCGGCACCGCCGGGTGGCCGTGCTCGAGACCGCGCTCGACGATGAGAACCCGCAGTACGTGGGGGCGCTGCTGCCGCGCCTGCTCGCCGCGGGCGCGCTGGACGCGATGGTGGTGCCGAGCGTGATGAAGAAGGGCCGGCCCGGGATGTGGCTGGTCGTCATCGCCGAACCGGACCATGCGGACGCGCTGGCGCGATTGCTCCTGGCCGAGACCACCAGCCTGGGCGTGCGCGTGCGCCACGACGAGCGCGTGGAGTTGGAGCGCAGGGCGGAGCCGGTCGAGACCCCGTTCGGGCGCGTCCTGCTCAAGGTGGCGTCCCTGCCCGGCGGGGGTGAGCGGGCCGTGCCCGAGTTCGAGTCGGTGCGCGAGGCTGCCGAGCGCGCCGGCCGGCCGCTGCGCGAGGTGGCCGAGGCGGCGCTGGCCGCCTGGCGTGGACGGGGCGGAGCCGGCCGGTGAGCCTGCTCTCGGCCCGGGACCTGTGGGTGGCCCCGCCCGCCGAGGGACCGCAGCGTCAGGGCGCCCCGGAGGCGGTCGTCCGCGGGTTCTCCCTCGAGCTGGGAGCTGGCGAGTGGCTGGCGGTCTCCGGGGCAAACGGCTGTGGCAAGACGAGTTTGCTCCTCGCGCTGGCGGGTCTCTGGCCGGTGCGCTCGGGAAGCCTGCTCTTCGAGGATCGGCCGCTCGGCCCCGACGCACCGGGGGAGCGGCGCGCGCGCCTGGCCGTGGTCCTGCAGGACCCGTCGAGCCAGCTCCTGCAGCCGACGGTGCGCGAGGAGCTGGCCTTCTCGGCCCTGAACCTGGGACATCGCGCCGGACGAGGTGGCCGGCGAGGTCGCACGCTGGAGCGACCGGCTGGGGCTGGCAGGCGACCTCGAGCGCGACCCCCAGCAGCTCTCGGCAGGGCGGCAGCAAGTGGTCCTTCTGGCTGCGGCGCTCACCTCGCAACCGACGTTGTTGCTGGCGGATGAGCCCGCTGCGCACCTCGACTGCGCGACCCGGCGGCTGGTGCTCGAGCTGGTGCGCGGGGAGGTGGACCGCGGGCTCTCCGTGGTCTGGGTGACCCAGGACGCCGGTGAGATGGCGAGCGCCGACCGCAGCCTGAACCTTGGCGGCTGCGAGGTGGCCGGGCCCGCTCGGGCCGCGGGGGCCGCGGGCGCGCCATCCGGCCCGCTCCTCACGCTGTGCGTCTCACCGTGGGACGGCGGTGGCGGCCCCGCCGTGAAGACGTCCGTCGCGCTCGAGATCCCCGTTGCAAAGACGGGGGTTACGGCGATCGAGGGCCCCAATGCGGCCGGCAAGAGCGTGCTGCTCGCGGTGGCAGCCGGGGTCCTGCGCCTGGAGCAGGTGCAGGTGGTTGGCGGGGCCGACCCGGCCTCACCGCCCATCCTTTCCTCGCAGTACCCGGAACTGGAGATCTTCGAGGAAAAGGCCGGGGACGAGGTGGCCTACGCCGCGATCAGCCGGGGCGTCCCGCGCGCGATGGCCCTCGGGCGGGCGGCCCTGCTCCTCGAGCGCCTGGGGCTTGGGGCGGATGGGGTGCTCGAGCGCCATACCTGGGGGTTCTCGGGCGGCGAAAAACGGCTGCTTTCCCTGGCTGCCGCCCTCATCGCCCCGGCCTCGCTGTACGTGCTGGACGAGCCCACCGCCGGGCTCGATTCCGGCCGGCGCCTGGCCCTTGCGGGGATCGTGGAGGAGTTGTCCCGGAGCGCTCCGGTCCTGCTCGCCAGCCAGGACGGGGCGTGGCTGGCCGGGCTGGCCGCCCGCCGCCACCGGCTGGGTGGGCCGCCCCTCCCCCCGGATGCAAGTCCCAGCAAAAAAACGGATTGACAAGACCCTGTCGTGAGTCTAGCCTTTCCTACTGCTGGGGTAGATGGTGCGTCCTTATTGAAACCCCCAGGAGCACCTCAAGTTCCGCGGTCATGGGTGACGCAGGAGCTGGCAGCGGTTCCCGCGTGGCTTCATGGCTCACGACGAGATCGCGCATAAGAATGTGCCGTGCACTCGCCTGAACTGCCTAAGGGCGATGCCGGCAGCGGGAAGGGGGGGATAGGCACTCGACTGGCGCAGTAATCAGCCGTCGGAGCCCGGACACGTAGTGTCCGCGGGCGTTCCGTCGGCCGATTCGTTTCCGGCGACACCTCGCTCGCAATCCATTCCGGAACACTTCGCATTGCCCAAGCATTGCGACGATGGAGGTAGTCACATGAGAAAGTCGTTTGTCGCGCTTGCCCTTCTCGTGGGGGCGGCGACGATCTGGACGACCCTGGCAGTTGCGCGGGACTCGCGTGATGAGGGCATGAAGTTGATGAACGCCCGCACCGCGCAGATGCAGCTGACGCGCGCCGCCCGGCTCGGCACGTCGGCATTCTCGGACACGGTGTTCGTCGGTCACACGACCATCGCGCCCTTCAGCGAGCCGTTCCACGTCGGCCGCGGTCCCTACCGCCCCGGCGTCGATGGCAACTTCGACGGTGCATGGGACTTTGACGACTACGACGGTGGCGCGATCGACTCGATGCAGGGTTGGGTCCAGACCGTCACGCCCAATACGCGTACCTCCGGCACGATCGCCGATTACCTCCGTCCGTGGAACTGTCTGGACTGGGGCAACCGGCTGAACGTGGCGCCCGTCCAGGGCCGCACGGCTGGCATCATCGGCGTCTGGCACGTGGACGGCGGTGTGTACCTGCCGAGCACCGGCTTCGCCGGCGCTTCGCCCACGTGGGCCCCGCTTGCCGGCGACGCGTCGGCGTGGTGCGGCCTGCGCGCGGGCGATGATGCATCCGTCATCGAGAGCAAGACGCTCGGCGGCACCGGCAACGCCATCCATGGCGAGACGCTCTACGGTGTCATCGGCGACGGCATCAACTTCACGCAGCACAACTTCCCGGGCTACGCCAACCAGTGGGACCAGATGCTGTACCGGGACGTGCGTGTCGCCACCGGCGGCTCGCTGACCATCAGCTTCCTGTACGAGACCGAGATGGACCCTCGGACGAACTCGCTCGCGAGCTCGTGCAAGGGCTGGTTCGACCGTGACCCGCTGAGCATGCAGCAGGGCGGGAGCGGGGCCGGCGCCAGCAACTTCATCAGCGCCACGGACTATCTGGGCACCGAGTTCGCGGCTGGACCGGTGGACTCGTTCATGGTCTACGTGGGCGTTCCCACGAACCCGACGGCCTGCCAGTACGCCGACGGCAACGCCCCGCGGCCGATCTTCGACCTGAAGCGCCGCTGGTTCTCCGAAGTCATCTCGATCACCAAGCCGTACAAGGAGATCCTGAGCACGTTCGGCTCGGACTCCAGGTACGCGACTTCGGCCTTCACGTACGTCCTGACCAACGCGGTCATCCAGCCGATGCTCACCGCGCAGGGCGCGGCGGACGGCGGTGGCGTGATCCGCATCGTTTTCCGCTCCAAGACCAACGCGAACTTCTCCGATGAGACGAACACGGGTGGTTCGTTCATCTCGACCAACAAGGGCGCCGTCCGCATCGACGACGTGGCGATCTCGGGCTGCACGCCGGCGTTCACCACGAGTGGCTTCGAGGCGGAGAGCGAGATCAACAACACGGTCGAGCCTGCCAACTCGGCAACGCCCGGCCCGGCCGTCGGCCAGGGCTACGCGCTTGCTGCCTGGCACTCGACGGGCAAGCCGCCGAAGCACATGGCGCACACGCACCCGCTGTACGGCGGTTACATCGGCGAGAACAACTACTACTCGCCGCTGGCCTATGCCGACATGTGCGGAGCGCCGGATGCGCCGGTCCGCTGGTGCAACATCTACAACGTGATCATGTCGTCGACCGACCACGACCTCGGCGAGGCCGCGGGCGGCGCGATCGGCACGCCGTTCCAGGAGAACCGGAACGGGTTCCTGTCGCCGACGATCAACCTGGTCACGCCGGAAATGCCGGGCTTGAACAACTGCGGCATCGACCGGCTCCACGCCGAGACGAACACGGAGTGGTGGATCTACTTCGACATCTACACGGGCATCTTCGACATCACCAAGCAGGGCAACGTCTGGGCCAGTTCGATGATGAGTTGGCCGACGGTGCAGGCGAACGGGGCCACCGTGTGGGGCGACGTCGGCTACCTCACGGGCGTCTGGTACAACCCCGACAAGCAGTGCTTCACGAATACGGACGTGCTGCGGGCGTACATGTTCACGTCGAACCCGAGCGGCATCCCGGATTCGTGCAAGCTGTGGATCTTCCGCGAGCAGCGCTGCATCACCTGGACCGTGACCAGCGGTTGCTCGCCCACGGACGGCCACTACACGGACAACGTCGCTCTGGCCCTGCCGCCGCCGACAACCGGAGCGGCCGACCAGATCAGCATCGACATCTGGGACTGGTACACCGACGCCTTCCCGGTCAACGAGACGGCTGGGCTGCCGGGCACCCTGGGGTTTGACACCTGCGGTGCGTACATTCAGAACGGCCGCAACAACGCGCCGAATACCGGCGATCTCCTGCGCTTCGACGTCCCCGGTGACTCCATGTACATCAAGGGTCAGAATGCCACCGGGACGCCCATGCGGATGGACTGCGTGTTCCGCATCTACCCCGGTCCCGGCAACTACATGACCGTCGGCAACAAGGCGACGGCCCTGCGCCAGGTCCCGGCGAGTCGCCACGCCCGCGGTTTCGGGCGACGGCTCGTTCTGGGGCCAGTACATGGCGAACAACGGTGAGTACGGCTCGCCGGCCGGACACGCCGGTGGGGTCTGGAGCGTGGATATCTGGAACAGCGTCCGCTGCGACACCGTCGAACTCAACTACTTCCCGGTGGATGGACGCACGCCCAACATCCCCGCCATCCAGGCGGACTTCTTCCAGACCACCCTTCACGAGGACGACCCGCACTTCGCGGCGCTGGGCATCCTCAAGAACCGCTGCTTCCTGATCGACACCCTCGGATCAATCGATCACACGAACACCACCTGCTCCACGGTGCCGGTGTGGTTGACGACCGTGCCGCAGGACCGCACGGGCTACGACGGCGTGCAGACGACCGTGGAGTACACGAAGATCTTCCCCGACGGGCTCCTGACGGCGGGTTCGCACGTCGAGTACTTCTTCCGTCTGGCGCACACGTCCACTCCGACGGTCTTCGTCATGGCCCCGGACACGAACAAGATCTACCCGCAGCCGATCGGTTCCGCCTGGAACTACGACGGCTTCCGCTGGGAGAACTTCTCGATCCTGCCCGACCGGTGGAAGGATGCCGGTTACGGCGGGCTGGGCTCAGCCTGCATGCTGGTCGTTGACTACGGCGATCGGCGTGGTGACGAGCCAGTCTGGGTGGGTGCGGCAGACAGCATCGGTGCTACTCAGGCCGCCAAGTACGGCGCGCACAACGGCTGGCACTGCACGGCTGCATACGTCGCGAGCGATGGTACCCACGACTACACCAACGAGACCGACTGCGGCACCAACCCGGCCATCGCGGTGTGGTCGCACGGCGGTCAGCCGGGCACGACGTGGGATCTCTACAACGTGAAGGCGGGTGAGTCGTCGACCACTGGCACGAGCCAGATCGGCAGCCGTCTCGCCAGCCGCGCAGACATGGGTCTCTTGGCGGGCAAGCAGAGCATGCAGGGCCCGACGCCCGAGATGCTGCGCGCTTACTACAACATGCTGTTCATCTTGTCTGGCGATTTGAACACCAGCTTCTTCGGTGCGGATGTGAATCGTGGACAGGATGACATCGCCCTGGTGCAGGACTTCCTGACCTACAACGCCGACGCGGGCAACCCGCGTGGCATCTGGGCCATGGGCAATGGCTTCATGGAAGGCAACGTGGGGATCGACGCTGCCCACGACGCCTTCCTGGCGAACAATCTGGCAGCCTCCCTGCGGTTCACTTCGTACTATGCCTCGGCCCTGGGGAACACGCCGGTTGGGTTCCCGGATCTGATCCCCACGAGTGTCATCAACACGGCGGGGGCCATCTACTGCGTCGAGCAGTCCTGCCTGTACACGAACGACGTTCTGGACGTGAACGTGGCGGTGAGCGGCGCGACGGTCGCCTCGTACTACCAGAACCTTGGTAGGAACGGTCCGTACATCGCGGGCGTCTACGCTCCGAGCACGACGAACCATCCGTACATCTCGCTCATCGACGGCTGGGGCATCTTCAGCACGTTCAGCCGTCACGGTGGCAACACCGTGGGCCGTCTGCAGTACCTCATGGACGTCCTGGTCAACACGTTCGGCTCGGTTTGCTCGTTTACCGCGGCGCCGACCATCGATGTGCCGACCAACACGGTCAGGAACATCGACTTCCTCGGCAACGTCTGGGGCAACCCGATGGTGGCCGGCGGGAAGGCGACGGTGCACTTCGGCCTGGCGAAGCAGGACCGGGTCGAGGTGAAGGTGTATGACGTGACAGGCCGTCTCGTTAAGTCGCTGGCGGATCGTACCTTCCAGGCTGGCGAGCACTCGCTGGTCTGGGACGGCTCGAACGACCAGGGCCAGGTGGTCCCGCGCGGCGTGTACTTCACCCAGGTGAAGTTCATCAACAGCCGCTTCCTGGACGCCAAGAAGGTGACGGTCCTGAAGTAGACAGCAGCAGTCCGGTGATCGTCCCGCCTTCGGGCGGGACGAGCGCCGGGGAGACAAGTCGGCGGGCGGGGGTTCCAATCCCCGCCCGCCGGCGTTTGTGCAGACCGCCCCGTTCGTCGTGTCACAGTGCGGGTTCGGCGGCGGCTCGGGGGATTGGCTGGAAGAGGAGCGTGTGGGTGCCTGGCCGTCCGTCGGCCGTCCCCGGACCGGCGGGCACCGGGCCGGAGAACCCGGGGTCTCCCGGCGAGCCCCTGGCCCCCGGCCGGCCTTCGGACTCGTGAAGGACCATGGCCACCGGCGCTTACGCGGACACCGGCATCATTTCGGGGTTGCGTCCGGCGCCTCGACAGCGTAACCTACGCGGTCTTCCGGCTTGACGGTTACCGAACCTGTTGCTAACCTACTTTCACTTCCCTCTCACATGACTGGGCGTTCCAGGGGGCGCGGATGCGCTTGAGTGCTCGGGTCGTTCTGTGTTTGCTGACGTTGTCCTTGGCCGCTGGTTCGGGGTGCCGTAAGCCCCTGACCCCCAACATCGACAGGAACGAAGCCCCGGAGACGTGGATCACGGCAGCGCCGCTGGACACGCTGACGATCCGGGACAATTACGGCCGGCCGATCGGTGATCCCGCGATCACCACCATCCCGGTCCGCTTCCACCTGTACTGGGCGGGCTCCGACAAGGATGGCGCCGTCGCGGGCTTCTATTATGCGGTGGTGGAGACCACGGCGGTCCCGGTCGATGGCTTCTTCCCGCCGCTGCCGGGTCCCAAGCCAGGGCAGTATCGCTTCACGTCGAAGACCGACACGACGTTCGTATTCACGGTTTCGGAGTTGTTCACCGACCGGGCGCACGCCTTCTTCATCTACGCGGTGGACAACCAGGGCAAGCCGGACCCCACGCCCGCCCGCTTCATCTTCACCGCCATCGACAAGTTCCCCCCGCGACCGGTCATTGGCCCACTGGATGCGAAGGCCACCGGGGAGATCGTCAGTCTGACGCCCGCCGGTGAGCCGGTCTCCGAGTTCCGGGAGTACTTCGTCACCGACACGCTGAACCTCAAGACGCTCCCCACGGACACGGTGCCCGCCTACAGCCGCCTGGATTTCACCTGGCGCGGCGAGATCACCCAGCCGGGGACGTTCGTGACGAGCTACCGCTACAAGCTCGACGAGTCCCAGTTCCAGACCGCCGACTCGTCCGTGCACTCGGTCTCGTATGGCACGGACCTGCCGGGCTCGGTGCCTGTCGCCCCGGGGCAGAAGGTCTTCACGCTGCGCGCGCTCGATCAGGCCGGTGGTGCGGGCGAAACGACGCGGCGCTTCATCATGAACTTCGCCCCCGACACCTGGTGGGCCGGGCCCGACCCCGCGCTCTTCACGGGGCCCTCGGACGGGGAGTACGACTCGCACAGTCTGGACGTCCTCACCTGGCCGAGCCCGAGCAACCCGGTCTTCGTCACGAGCCCCCCGCTCCCGCCGGGATCCACGTTCGGTCCGGACTCCTTCGCGTACCGGCCCTCCCGGCGGTTCCCGCCGAACCGGGACTTCACGCGGCCGGGGACCTTCTACGAGATCTACAAGAACCGGCTCTACGCGCGCACCGAGGGTGACACGGTCCACCTGAATTCGTTCGTCGTCCTCTGGAACGGTGGCTACGACAAGGACTCGCGTTACATCCCCCGGGCCGACAGCATGGACCCCGCCCTGCGCACTTCCGACGGCCGTCTCATCACCGGGCCGGTGGTCCAGGCCGCGGGCCGGATCGGTTCCCCGATCGGCTTCCGCTCGCTCATCGTCAATCGCCTGACGCCGTCGGGCCTCAAGAGCCTCCCGGCGCAGACCTCGATGTACCCGGTCTACGAGCCCGCGTCGGTCTACCGTTCCCTGTTCATGGGCGGCTACTGGCGCATGTTCCAGGCGGGGAAGGCGTATGCGATGGCCCGTGGCGAGGACGCCGACGGCGGCCTGGACAAGTCCGTGGTGGACCCGGTGGCGCTGGCCGACGCCGTGGACAACAACGGAGGCACCCAGGCGGAGCGTGACTTGCGCCGCAAGGTGCTGGTCTTCTACGTGGACAAGGCGCCTGCGTTGATCAGGAGCGGATCCTTCCTGCCCTACGAGGGTCAGTCCATCACCACCGCCCAGTGGGACTTCTACCTGCGCGGCATGGACCTCGATCCGCTCGACCCCACCCTGGTGAGCCCTCCGGCCGGCGGTCCCACGGCGAGGACGGTCATCCGATTCAAGGTCAAGCTCTACGGCAAGAACCTCGCGGGTCGCGACACCTCCTGGACCTATCTCGAGTCGACCGGCCTGCCCTACATCCTCCGGGGCACGGACGTCGCGGTGAGCTTCGTCCCCGGCGGGTCCATGCTCACGAACCCGTTCGCCTCGGGGCCGATCAGGGTCAGCATCCAGATCTGTGACTGCATCGACTGCGAGTTCATGCCGGGGCAGGGACGCTGCGTCGACGGCATCGACCCCCTGACCGGGCAAGTCCCCGACCGGCCCGGTTTCACCGCGCTGAACGTCATCACCGTCAACTACACGAGACCCGCATTTGAGCCGGATCTCGAGACCACTTCATCGACAGTGGGCCGACCGGGGCCTGATTTGTCGGGCGGGAGAGACTGAGATGAAGACTCACGCAATCGCCCCGGTGCTGGCGCTGGCGGCCCTGCTCGGGCTCGGGAGCGCCGGCTGCAGCAAACAGCTGAAGAACACGGTCATCCCGAACCAGTTGCCGACCGTGCGTCTCACCTACGCGCCGATCGACACCACGAGCGAGTTCTTCTACGTCTACCGGATGAACTGGGTGGGCTATGATCCGGACGGGCGCGTGGTCCGCTTCGAGTACGTCGTGGATCCGCCGACCGCGGTGGACGCCGTGATTCCCTGGGTGAGCACGACGAACAACGAGCAGACCATCACGTTCACCGCCACCAAGCCCGAATCGCTGCCCACCCCGGGCCATCCTCGCACCCCCCGCAGCCAGGGCTTCCACGTGTTCGCCATCCGTGCCGTGGACAACCTGGGCGCGGTCTCCGAGCCGGTCAAGCGCGCGTTCTACTCCTTCGGCGTCGCGCCCGTCGTACAGATCGAGGAGCCCCGGCCCTCGAACCTGATCTCGCCCGCGGTAACGCCCGCGGTGCGCATCCGCTGGACGGGCAAGGACTTCGTCGATCCGAACGGGTTCGTGTTCGAGAAGCCGGTCCGGTACAAGTACGCGCTCTACAAGCGGGGCCCCGGCATCCCGTGGAACGCCTGGCTCCAGGATCCCGATTCCCTGCGCAGGCAAGTCGCGCCGGAGTTCGCGGGCTGGGACTCGACCGGGCCCGACAGCGCGGAGGTGCAGTACACGAACCTCACGCCGAACAGCGAGTACCTGTTCGTGGTCGTGGCCATCGGGCGCTCGGGCGCGTATTCGCCGATCTTCGACCTCAACTCGAACATGCTGCGGATGGCCGTGGGGCTCGCGGGCCAGCTCGGGCCGCGGATCACGCTTTTCAACTCGTTCTTCCAGTTCACCTACCCGAGCGGCGGTTTCCCGTCGCCGCTGGATCCCTCGTGGGCGATCCAGCTCCAGATCCCCGCCGGGCAGCCTCTCACGTTCAACTGGACCGCCGAGCCCCCGGCGGGCTCGATCATGAAGCGCTATCGCTGGGTGCTGGACCTCGAGAGCCTGGACGACGAGACGCCGCGCACCAGTCAGGACGACTGGTACCACTGGAGCCCCTGGAGCCAGACGACCGCGGCGATCGTCGGTCCCTTCGCGGGGGCCGACACCGGCGAGGTGCACAACTTCTACCTCGAGGCCGAGGACATCAACGGGCTCGTGAGCCTGGGGTGGGTCCAGTTCCGGGTGTACCGGCCGACGTTCGACAAGGAACTGCTGATCGTGAATGACACGCGGTTCAACGTGGACCAGTACGTGGTGAACCGGACGGACACGCTGCGGGCCCCGAGCGGCGTCTGGCCCACGCGCGCCGAGCTGGACACGTTCCTGTTCGCGGTGGGGGGGTGCGCTGGAAGATGACACCGTCGTCCCCACTCTTCGCGGTCCGGCCGAGTCCGCAGGGGATCTTCAAGGGCTACAGCTACGACACGCTGGGGACGCGCTACGGCCAGGAGAACCCCACGATCCCGCTCGGGTTCCTCGGCCAGTACCGCCACATCATCTGGATGACGGACCTGCGGGGCTCGCTGCTGGAGCTCCCGTCTACGTCTTCGACGCTGCCCACGACGACGCTGCTCTACATGTCCAGGCCCAACCGGCAGAACACGCTGGCGACCTGGGTGAGCCAGGGCGGCCAGTTGTGGGCGCTCGGCTCCGGGTTCGGCAACGCCACGAACTCGCCCTGGAACAACCTGGGCAACGACGTCAACTCGGTCCGGGCCTACCGGTTCGACGGCACGCGACCCGACCTGACGCCGGGGCGGTTCATGTTCGACCTCGCGCACTGGCGCTCGGAGTTCCGGGTCTTCGGACCGGTCTTCGTGCGTTTCGCGCGCTATGACCAGCCGGACCCGGGGGTCTATTACCCGTATCCGACGACCTACTGGAAGGGCGGGCACTTCACGAACCCGGACGTGGACTACACGGTGCTGCCGACGACGCTGGAGCCCCGCGATCCGTCGACGGACCCGATCCTGGCCGTTCCGCACGTACGGCGACTTCTACGTCGGCAACCAGATCTACAGCGGAAACGGCATCAACATCGAGTTCCTCAGCCTCCAGAACTTCATCATCGAGGAGCTCCCGGTGCCTTCGCCCACGAGCCCGGACTCGACCGTCGAGCGCTCGACGCTCGACAGCCTGTACCTGGTCTACGGGAGCGCCTACCCCACGCAGATGCTGCAGTCGACCGCCGGGCAGGGCGTGAACACGGTGATGACCTACTACCACGGGCCGGAGAACGCGCCGCTGGTGTTCTCGGGGACGGACATCTGGGACGTTCCGGCGGCAGGACTGCGTGGCACTGGTGGACTTCGTTCTGGGCCATCTGTGGGGCGTGTACAGGAGCACTTCCTACGCGCCGCGCGCCGTGGCGCCCAGCCTCACGCGGAAAGTTGCCGTGCCCGCGCCGCAGACCATCCAGCGACCATCCGGGTCGGTCCGGCGGCCGGTCGGCACCCCCCAGCGACCGTCCGGGTCGGTCCGGCGGCCGGTCGGCACCTCAACATTCCAGCGCTGACGCTGACGGGAGCCGTCGAATGACTCGAAAGGCTGGCCGCAATCGCTTCATCCCTGTCGTTGTTCTCCTGGCGCTGGCCCTCGTGGCCGGCGCCGGGAGCCTGTCTGCCGCCCGCGCCCAGACCGCCGAGACGCCGCAGCAGTTCTGGCACATCCCGGTCTGGGTCCAGCCGGGAGCGTGGCAGGACTACACGGCGCTCTTCCCCAAACGCTGCATCGGGCTCCTGGAGTCCAGACCTGACAGCCTCAGTCCGAGGCCGCGCACGACGACGGTGCGCTTCCTGCGCAACCGGCGTGTCGAGGCGCGTCGCGACTTCGGTGGGTACCGCGTCTACCGGGGCACGAACTCGGCCGACACCACGACCATGATGCTCCTTCGGCGCTATTCGGTGAACATCGGCGACAGCCCGCTGTGGCATTTCTCGCGCGTGGACACCTCGAGCCTCGAGTTCAAGTGCGGAGACGTCGTGGCCCACGACAGCGTCATGACGTTCGTGGATCCGGATTCCTGCGGGGCCCTCACCAAGGTGTGCCGCCGCGTGGACTACCTGGGCCGCTGCCTCTCGGTAGGCGACTCGGTCTGGGCGTTGGTGGCTCCTCCGGGTCCGCACGATGGCTTCCGCACGTGGTACACGGTCATCTACGAGGCCCGCAACACCATCGACAACAACTACGAGGAGCTCTTCGTCCCGGACACGACGAACGACTATGCCGCGTGCGGCGAGCCCGGGCACCCGGAAACCTGCCCGAACCTGAACAACAAGGCCGCGAACCTGATCGCGGAGCCCGTCGAGGCGACCCCGGGGCCGGCCGCGAACCTGCAGACCGTGGCGGTCGTGCCCAACCCGTTCCGGGGTCGGGAGTCGTGGGACCGGCCGGACGGCAACGAGGTGCATTTCATCAACCTGCCGTCCAAGGCGAGGATCCGGATCTTCACGGTCGCTGGTGACCTCATCAGGGAGTTGAGCCACGACGACCCGGTGCGCGACTTCGAGCGCTGGGACCTCAAGAACGCGAACGGACAGGATGTCGCCTCCGGCATCTACATGTTCCGGATCGAGGCGGGCTCCTTCGCCGCCCAGAACCGCTTCATCATCATCCGATAGCCTTCAGGAGGGCCCCGTGAGGGGCCCCGGAAGCACCTGGCGCGGCCGCGGGGCGACGGAAGCTCCCCGCGGCCGCGATCCTCTTTCCGCCCGGCGCCCGCTTCGCGGCCCCCGCGCCGGCGCACGGGGCCGGGGGTGGGGGTTCCACGGATGAGGGCCCGTCACGGTATAATGGGACCTCCGGTCGGCAGCGTGGCACGAGGTCGGTCCGGGGCCGTACGAGCGAGCGGAGGGGGAGCGCACGATGGTTCCGAGAATGCCGGCGGCGTGGCGTGGAGCGCGGGGCCTCGCCGTGCTGTTGCTGGTCTCCTGTCTGGCCGCGCCGGCTTCAGGCGCTTTGCCCCGGGGCGCGGTGGCCGCGAAACTCGACCCGCGCCTCCTGGCTGCGCTGACCACGGACGGGGTGGCGCCCGTGAGCGCGTGGGTGACCTTCGGCGACAAGGGCGAGACCGGCCCCGGTGACCTCGTCCGGCGTCTTGCCGAGGCCGAGGCCGCGCTCGACCCTCATGCGCGGGCGCGCCGCGAACGGGCCGGAGTCACGCCCCTGGTGGATTACCTCGACCTGCCCGTGCACCCGCCCTACATCGAATCCGTCCGGGCGCTGGGGCTTGCGCCCTACGGGACTTCGCGCTGGTTCAACCGCGTGGCGGTGCGCGCCACCGGCGAGCATCTGGTGGCGCTGGCCGGACTGCCCTGCGTCGCGCGCCTGGCGCCGGTGGAGCGCGCGCTGCCCATGCGGGACGAGCCCGCCGGCTCCGCCGCAGGAGCGCGCGAGGCGGGGCTGGCCTCGGTCCGGGCGACCACGACCCTCGACTACGGTCTGACCGCCTCGCAACTCACGCAGATCGGCGTGCCCGCCCTGCACGACCTGGGCTACACCGGCGTGGGTGTGCGCATCTGCATGCTCGACGATGGCTTCAACTACTACGCCACGCACCCCGCCCTGGCGGACGCCGACATCCTGGCCACGCGTGACTTCGTGCGGGGCGTGGAGGACCCGACCGACCTGAACGCTCCGATCGGCGACTTCCAGCACGGGACCGAGACCTTCAGCTGCATCGCCGGCAACCAGCCCGGCCGCTACATCGGCGCGGCACCCGGTGCCACGTTCCTGCTGGGACGCACCGAGTACGACGCCACCGAGACGCCGGTGGAGATGGTCTACTGGGGCATGGGCGCCGAGTGGGCCGACAGCGCGGGCGCCGACATCATCAGCTCGTCGCTGGGCTACAGCACGTTCCCGGACAGCGTCGGCCAGGACTACGTGTATGCCGACATGGATGGTCACACCACCCTCGTCAGCCGCGCGGCCCAGATCGCCGCCAGCAAGGGCATCCTGGTCGTCAACTCGGCGGGCAACGAGGGCAACACGGTCTGGCACTACATCATCGCGCCGGCCGACGTGGACGGCGACAGCCTGATCGCCGTGGGTGCCGTGGACTCGACCGGTCTGCCCGCGAGCTTCAGCTCGTACGGTCCCAGCGCCGATGGGCGCGTGAAGCCCGACCTCGCCGCTCGCGGCGTCAACGCCTGGGTCGCGCTGGCCGCCGACACGGGCTACGCGCAGTTGAACGGCACCTCCTTCTCGTGCCCGCTCGTCGCCGGGCTCGCCGCGAGCCTGATGCAGGCGCGGCCCACCTGGCCACCGACGCTCCTCATCCGCGGCTTGCGGCTCACGGCCTCGCAGGCCACCGCGCCCGATGACCGCGTGGGCTACGGCATCCCGGACGGGGCTGCCGTGCTGCGCTGGATCCCGGATACCGCCTCGGTCCCGGGGCTTCCGCCGTTCGCCCTGGGATTGCGCCTCACCGGACCGAACCCCCTCACGTCCTCCGCACCCTGGACCCGCGTGGACTTCGGCGTGGGCCCCGGCGCGGGCGAACCGCGGCTGCGCGTCTTCGACGCCCAGGGCCGTCTCGTCGTGCGCGACCTCGCGAGCAGCGGCAAGTCCACGATCGCCGGGGACGGGCTGTCCCGGACCGCGACCTGGGATGGCCGCGACGGCGATGGCCGGCTGCTGCGGGCCGGGCTCTACTTCATCACGCTCGAAGCTGGTGGCCGGCGCTCCGCGGTTCGCGTGATCTCCCTGCGTTGACCCGGTCCGACTTCCGCCCACGATGCTCCGACTCCAGACGAAAGGACCTCTGCGCATGAAACCGTCAGGATTGCTCGTGCTCCTCGTGTCCGCCGCGGCGCTCGCGCCTGCATCCCGGGCGCTGGCCACGGCGCCCGCGCCCGTGGTTCCCGCCGTCGCTCCGGCCGCCGACGTGCGGCTCGTGACGCTCAAGAACGGCATGCGGCTCCTGCTCGCGCCCGACTCGGCGGCCGGAGCCCTGGACGTGGCTGTCTGGTACCGGGCCGGCACGGCGCACGAGCGCGCGGGTCTCAGCGGCATCTCCCATCTCTTCGAGCGCCTCATGTTCGCCGGCTCCGAGCATTTCGGCCCGCAGGAGCACAACCGCCTGGTGCAGGCCGAGGGTGGCCTGGCGAACGCCTACACCACGCCCGACTACGCCTGCTACTACCAGACCATCCCGTCCGGGGCGCTCGAGCTGGTCCTGAAGCTCGAGGCGGACCGCATCGCCTCGCTCAAGCTGACGGCCGCGGCGCTCGAGGCCGAAAAGCGCGTGGTTCGCGAGGAGCAGCGCTGGCGTGCCGGGGCGCCGCCGATCGGGAACGCGCTCGATGGGCTCGGCCGCCTGGCGTGGCCTTCTCATCCCTACGGCTGGCCCATCCTCGGGCTCGACGAGGACCTCGCCCGCATCAGCCTGGCCGACTGCCAGGCCTATTATCTGGGTCACTACGCGCCCAACAACGCCACCGTGACCATCGTCGGCCGCTTCGACCCGGACCAGGCGCTGCGGGCTGCGAAGCGCTGGCTCGAACCGCTCAAGCGCCGTCGTGTCGCGAACGACGCGGCGCTTGCCGAGCCCGCGCAGAAGACCGGGCGGCGCGCCTTCGAGCGCAGGGACGTACCGTTCGGCGCGCTGCTCGCGGGCTGGAAGACCCCCGGCCGCGCGGACCCGGACAGCCCCGCGCTCGGCCTGCTCTCCCGGATCCTCACCGGGGGGCCGGCCTCGCGCCTGCAACGCGCCCTCACGGCGGAGCCGCTGCGGTGTGTCCATGTCCAGGGCGCTCTGGATGGCCGGCGCGAGAGCGGCCTGCTCTACGCCATGGCCGTGCTGAGGCCCGGCGCGGACAGCGCGGGCGTCGAGCGCGTGCTCGTCGAGGAGGTCGAGAAGCTCGCACGGGAGCCGGTGGGTGAGGAGGAGCTGGAGCGCGTCCGGCGGCAGGAGGAGATCGGCACGCTGCTCGCGTGGCAGACGGCTCGCGGTCGCGCCGAGGCGCTGGGTTCGGCCCAGCTCGTCGAGGGTGACTGGCGCGCGGCCGCGCGCCGCCTCGAGCGGATGCGCCAGCTCACGCCGGCCGACCTGCAGCGCGCCGCGGCGCGGGTGCTCGTCAGCGCGGGGAGCAACGTGCTCTGGGTCGCGCCCGAGAAGCTGCCCGCCGGTGTTCCGGCAGGGACTGGTGGTGGAGGGCCCGGGCCCGGTGGCCCGCCCGCCGAGGGAGGACGCTGATCATGGCCACGCTCACCAGAACGCTCGCCCGCACCTTCGCTCCGGCCCTCGTGGCCACGCTGTCCGTTGGTTCCGCCGGGGTCTTCGCGGCGGAACTGCCCGCCTTCCGCGCGCCGGTCCCGGTGGTCCGCACGCTGCCGAACGGGCTTCGGGTCGCCGTCTTCGAGGACCGGCGGCTTCCCCTGGTCCAGATGCAGTTGCTGCTGCCCGCCGGTGTCGCGCAGGAGAGGGCGGAGACGCCGGGAGCGGCCAGCGCCACGGTCCAGCTCCTGCGCGCCGGCACCAGCTCGCGCACTGCCGGGGCCTTCGCGGCCGACGTGGACTACCTCGGCGGCAGCATCAGCGGCGCCGCCACCCGCGACTACTCCGCCGTGAGCGGGACGTTCCTCTCGTCCGATTTCGAAGCGGGACTCGAGTTGCTCGCGGACGCCGTCGTGAATCCCGTCTTCCCGCCCGAGGAGGTGGAGCGCTTCCGCGCGCAGTCCGCGGGCCTGCTGCTTCCTGCGCTCCAGAACCCCGCCGCGCAGGCGGAGGACCAGCTCTGGGCCCTCGCGTTCCAGGGGCATCCGTACGAGCGGAATTCGCTGGGCACGCTCGAGTCGCTGGGACGACTGGACCGTGAAGCGGTGAGGGTGTTCCACCGTGATTTCTACCGTCCCGACCTGGCTGTCCTCGCGATCGCGGGGGACGTGGACCTCGAACGCGCCTTCGCCGTCGCGAGCGACCGCTTCGGCAGCTGGGCGGGCCGGGCCGCCACGCCACCCCGCCCGCCCCTGCCCGCTCCACCGGCCGCGATGCGGATCCAGCTCGTGGACCGCCCGGGCCTGACCCGGAGCGAGGTGCGCATCGGCCTCGTCTGTCCGTCGCGCGCCGACCCGGACGCCCTGCCGCTGCAGGTGGCGAACTACGTCCTCGGCGGCGGGTTCTCATCGCGGTTCACCCAGTCGCCGCAGGTGACCGGTGGCGGGCCCCACGACGTACGCAGCAGCTACACCATCCTGCGCGATGCCGGCCTGGTCAGTCTCGGGGCCGTGGCCCGCAATGACTCCGTCGGCATCCTCGTGGCCGGCATGCGCGACGAACTCGCGCGGCTGCGCACGCGGCCCCCGGACGAGGCGGAGGTGGCGGCCGCGCGGCGCTGCTTCGTGAACAACTACCCGCTCCAGTTCCAGACGCCGGGGGCGCTCATCGCGCAGTGGATGGGCGCGGACTTCTACGGTCTCACCTCCGCCTGGCTCGACCACTACGTCGAGAGCGTCGGCGCGGTGACGGCCGCGCAGGTGGCCGACGCCGCGTCCCGCTGGCTGGATCCCGCGCGCTGCGTGGTGGTCGTGGTCGGCCCCGCCGCCGAGCTGAGGGAGCAACTCGAGGCCCTGGGTCCGGTGGAGGCCGCCGGTGCCGGGGCCGGAGCCGAAGCCGCCGCCGCGACTCCAGCCGCACCGCCTCCGGCCAGCCTCGAACAGAAGAAGCGCGGACGCGAGCTGCTGGCCCGGGCCCTCACCGCGCACGGCGGCCTCGAACGACTGCGCCGCGTGGAGGACACGACCCTCGAGGGCGACATGCTCTTGCAGCTGGACGGCAATATCCTCACGGTCCAGACGCGGCAGATCCGCAAGGAACCGTTCCGCATGAGATACAGCACGCGTGCTTCGAGCCTGGAGAACGGCCAGGTTCTCAACGGCACGCGGGGCTGGATGTACTCGAGCATCGACGACTCGATGCAGGTGATGGAGGTGGACAGCGCGGGCATCGAGGCCCTGCGCGCGGTCTTCCGCTCGGACGTGGTGCATTCGCTGCTGGCCGCGGCCGAGCCAGCCACCGAGGTCGCCTGGCTCGGGCCGGGCCGGGCCGACGGCCGCGCGGCCGACGTGCTCGAGGTGACCGCCGCCGCGCCCCCCGGGGGAGGGCCCCCGGAGCAGCGCCTCCTCTATCTCGACGCCACGGACCACCGGCTGATCGCCGAGGATCTGGGGGATGCCGGGATGCGGGCGAGCCGCGGAGCGGTGCGCCGCGTCTACCGCGACTACCGCACGGTGGCTGGCGTGCCCTGGCCGTTCTACGAGGAGCGCCTGCGCGGTGGCACGAAGACGGTGACCCTCAGTCTGCGGAGCGTGACCATCAACACCGGGGTGAGCGACCTGATGTTCGAGCCGCCCGCGCAGCCGGTGAAGGACCAGCCGCTGCGCTAGCCTGGAGCCGCGGGCCCGGTCGCGACAGGAGCGCCTCGAAATCGGGTCTCAGGGGCCCGGCCGGAGATCGGCCGGGCCTCTTTGTGCCCTGCGTACATCCCCGCTATCCTGCACTCCCTATGACTACCACTCCTGCAACACCCATAGGCTCTTCCGAGCCCCAGGCGCCCTCCGGGGCGGCCAAGTACGCCTATTTCTTCGGTGACGGTCAGGCCGAAGGCAACGGTCAGATGAAGGACACGCTGGGTGGCAAGGGCGCCGGCCTGGCGGAGATGACGAACGCCGGCGTGCCCGTGCCCCCGGGCTTCACGATCACGACCGAGGTCTGCCGCTGGTACTACGCTCACGAGCGGCAGCTGCCCCCCGGCTTCGAGGACGAGCAGCGCGCGGCCCTGGGGCGTCTCGAGAGTTCGATGGGCAAGCGGCTCGGCGACCCCGAGGACCCGCTCCTCGTCTCGGTCCGCTCGGGCGCGAAGTTCTCCATGCCGGGCATGATGGACACGATTCTCAATCTCGGCCTCAACGACCGTTCCGTGCTGGGCCTGGTGAAGAGGAGCGGCAACCCGCGCTTCGCCTGGGACTGCTACCGGCGCTTCCTGCAGATGTTCGGCTCGGTCGTGCTCGGGCTCGAGAAGGGCGACTTCGAGGAGCATCTCGAGGCCTTCAAGAAGAAGAAGAAGGCGAAGACCGACCAGGACCTGACCGCCGAGGACCTGCAGGCGCTGGTGAGGGAGTACAAGGCGCTGGTGAGGAAGCGCACCAGCCACGACTTCCCGCAGGAGCCGCACGTGCAGCTCGCCATGTCGCGAGACGCCGTGTTCCGCTCGTGGATGAACGACCGCGCCATCTACTACCGGCGCCAGAACCGCATCCCCGACGACATCGGCACCGCCGTGAACGTCCAGGCCATGGTCTTCGGCAACATGGGCGAGAGCTCGGCCACCGGCGTGGGTTTCACCCGCAACCCGGCCACCGGCGAGAACCACTTCTACGGGGAGTTCCTGACCAACGCGCAGGGCGAGGACGTGGTGGCCGGGGTGCGCACGCCACGGCCGATCGCGGACCTCGAGGGCGTGCTGCCCGAGGCGTTCCACCAGCTGCACGAGATCACCAAGCGGCTCGAGAAGCACTTCCGCGACATCCAGGACTTCGAGTTCACGATCCAGGACAAGAAGCTCTACCTGCTGCAGACGCGCACCGGCAAGCGCACGGCGCAGGCCGCCGTCCGCATCGCCGTGGACATGGTGCGGGAGGGCGTGCTCAGCAAGGAGGAGGGGCTCCTGCGGGTCGAGCCCGCCTCGCTCGACCAGCTGCTGCATCCGCGCCTCGATCCGAAGCACAGGCTCGCGCCGCTCGCGCAGGGCCTCGCGGCCTCGCCGGGCGCGGCGGTGGGCATGGCGGTGTTCGACGCCGACACCGCGGCCGAATGGGGCCACGAGAAGAAGAAGGTCGTCCTGGTGCGCAAGGAGACCACGCCCGACGACATCCACGGCATGGACGCGGCGCAGGGCATCCTGACGGCGACCGGCGGCATGACCTCGCACGCCGCGGTGGTGGCGCGCGGGATGGGCAAGCCCTGCGTCTCGGGGGCCGGCGCGGTGCGCGTGGACGAGAAGACGCGCTCCATGAAGGTGGACGGCAAGGTCGTCAAGGAAGGCGAGTGGATCTCGCTCGACGGCTCGACCGGGAAGGTCTACGTGGGCGCGGCACGGACCATCGACGCCGAGGTGAGCGGCGACTTCAGCACCTTCATGGGCTGGGCGGACGAGTTCCGCCGCCTCAAGGTGCGCTCCAACGCCGACATCCCGCGGGACGCGAAGAAGGCGCGCGAGTTCGGCGCCGAGGGCATCGGCCTGTGCCGCACCGAGCACATGTTCTTCGCCGAGGACCGCCTGCCGTGGGTCGTGCAGATGATCATGAACGCACCGGACGCCAAGACCCTGCGCGAGCGGCTCGCGGCGAAGGAGTCCGAGCTGGCGGCCACCGAGCAGGTCAAGTCCCGCGAGCTCAAGGCCGAGGTGGCGGAGCTGCGGAGGAAGCTGGCGAAGCCGGAGAAGCTCTACCGGCAGGCGCTGGCGAAGCTGTTCCCCAAGCAGCGCGCGGACTTCAAGGGGCTGTTCGAGGTGATGGACGGCTTCCCGGTCACCATCCGCACGCTCGACCCGCCACTCCACGAGTTCCTCCCGAAGCGCGAGGAGCTCATGGTGGACATCGTGCGGCTGCCCCGCGCGACGGCCGCCCAGAAGAAGGAGATGGCGAAGCGCTACCGCCTCACGGTGGCCGGGCTCAGCAAGGGCATGCCCGAGCTGCTGCACCGCGTCGAGGACCTGCACGAGTTCAACCCCATGCTGGGGCACCGCGGCTGCCGCCTCGGGATCACCTATCCCGAGGTCACCGAGATGCAGGCCCGCGCCATCTTCGAGGCCGCCTGCGACGTGGCCGAGAAGGGCAAGAAGGTGGTGCCCGAGATCATGATCCCGCTCGTCGGCCACGTCGCCGAGCTCAAGGACCAGGCGGCCATCGTCCGCCGGGTCGCCGAAGAGGTCATGACGAGACGCAACGTGCAGGGTCGAGTACCTGGTGGGCACCATGATCGAGGTGCCGCGCGCCGCGGTCACCTCCGACCAGGTGGCCGAGGAGGCGCAGTTCTTCTCGTTCGGCACCAACGACCTCACGCAGCTCACGTTCGGCTACTCGCGCGACGACGCGGGCAAGTTCCTGCCCGAGTACGTCAGCCGGAAGATCCTCCCCATCGACCCGTTCGTGTCCATCGACCAGGACGGCGTGGGCGCGCTGGTGAAGTGGTCGGTGGAGCGCGGCCGCAAGACGCGCAAGGACCTCAAGGTGGGCATCTGCGGGGAGCACGGCGGAGACCCGGCGAGCGTGGAGTTCTGTCACCACGCGAACCTGAACTACGTCTCGTGCTCGCCGTTCCGCGTGCCGATCGCGCGGCTCGCCGCGGCGCAGGCGGTGGTGCGCGGCAAGGCCGCCGGCAGCGACCAGCGGTAGGCCGAAGCGGGATCGGGAAGTGGGAGGGCCGGGGCGCAAGCCCCGGCCCTTCGCGTCGTGCGCCAGGTCGCGCTAGGGACTCGCCGCTGTCGGGCCGGTTCCAGGGTCGGAGCGCTCGGGGTGGTGGAGCCGTGCGGCCAGCTCGGCCACGACCGGCCCCCAATCGCCCGACGGGTCGGCGGTCTGTGCGGCGTGGAACTCGGCGAGGGCGTCCCAGGGCATGCCCCACGTGACGTAGCGGTGCGCCCACGTCGCGTGGACCCGCGCCCGCCAGGCGGGCGTCGTCGTCATCCGTCTCGCGACATCCAACTGTTCGAGGGACTCGCGCATCAGGGCGACGCGCTCGAAGCTCGAGCGCGTGGCGAGTCCCATGAGATCAAGGCGGGGCCGGCTCTGGATGGCCGCGTTGTGCAGGGCGGTGGAGTACTCAACGTGGGCCGCCGCGGAGGCTCCAGGGAAGCTCGACGCGTGGAGGAAGTAGGCCAGGCTCAGGTCCGCGCGGCCCGCGCCGAAGAGCTGTATCCCGCGCTGCCGGGCCTCGTCGGGCCCGAGCCGGGCGATCGAATCGGGGACAGCCGCCGCGCTGCCGTGCGCGCGGGGTCCACGCCGGCCCCACGACCGCAGGACGAGGACGCCGGCCACGACGACGGCGAGCGCCAGCGCCAACGCCACGAGCCCGCGCGCCGGCAGGGCGGGCCGGGCCCGTCGTGCCGGCGCGTCCGAGCGGGGCGCGCGTCCGGCCCGCGCGCGGCGGCGGGCGCTCACTTCGCCTCGGGCGTCGCACGCGCGGGCGTCGTGCCACCGCTCGGGCCGACCAGGGCCGGCGAGCGCAGCAGGTCCATGTACCGGTCCGCCTGCAGGGCCAGTGCGCGGTCTGCGGGGTCGGCGAACTGGGCCTCGCGGTAGGCCGCGAAGGTCTCCCAGGGCAGTCCCCAGAGCCAGAGCATCCGGGCGCGGGTGGTTCTCGCCAGCGCGAGATCGCGCGGCGTGCGTGCCAGCCGCTCGGCAGCGAGGATCTCCTGCACGGCCTCGCGCATGCACGCGATCCGCTCCCAGCTCGAGCGCACGGCATACACGGGCAGACCGTTGCGCGCCTCGATCTCGAGGGTCGCGTTGTAGAGCGCCGTGCCGTAGTTGAAGTGGAGCTGCCAGAAGTCCGCGCGCACGTTCCGGAGCGACTGCCGGTAGTAGGGCAGGCTCGCGACGTGGCGGTTGGCCAGGCTCAGGGAGTCCGCGGTCCTGAAGACGGTCTCCGGGTCCAGCGCGGCGATGGCGCCGTTCACTGGCGCCGGTCCGGAGGTCGCGAGCGGCCCGCGCGTCAGCCGGCGGCCGAGGAACCAGGAGCCCGCAGCGACCACGACGATCGCGATCGCGATCCACGCGATTCGGCGCGCGCGCGGACCAGGCGGCCACCCGGTGCCCTGGTCTCCGCGGAGCGGCCCCGTGCCTGCGGCCGCGGCCCGCCGCCCGCGCCGCCGGCTCATCGCGCGCTCCCGGTCAGCCGCACGGCTGCCTGCCGCGTGCCGGGCGGCGCCAGCACAACGCGGTCCGAGCCACCGCGCACCAGCGGTGCCGCCGGTACGTCCGCGAGACGTGTCCCGGGCGGGAGCGTGAGCGAGGTCCACACCGGCACAGCGCTCCAAGTCCAGCGGGCGCCGTCGCCCTGGCGGTGGAACTCGAGATCCATCAGGCCCCAGCGCGTGGGGGCGCGCTGCACGCGGGCGCCGTTCCACCAGCGGGCGCGGGCGCCGAGCGTGAGCCTCAGCGTGTCCTCGTCGTCGAAGACGAGCGCGTCGCGCAGGAGATTCGCCAGGGCGGCCGCGCTCGTGCCGTGCGGCGGAAGGTTCACGCCGAAGTCGCGGGTGGAGCGCGAGAACAACTCGGCCCCGCCGCCGCTCGCGGTGCGCCAGTGCAGCATGGCCTCGAGCACGCTGTCCGCCGCCGCCGGCTCGCCCGCGAGCAACGCCCACGTCGCGAGGTCGGCCCCCACGTAGTGCTGCAGCGTGTCGGGCGAGCCATACGTCGTGAGCCCCGGGCCGCCTGCGGCCACCCAGATGCGCCGTGCCATGGCCCTGACCCGCGGGTCACCGGCGGGCAGCACGCCGCAGGGATGGGTGACGGCGACGTTGCCCCAGTCCCGGCCGATGCCCTGCCAGGAGGGGGGTACGTCGCGGTGTTTCACGCGCTCGAGCGCCTTCATGAAGTCAGCCAGGTACACCGCGCGCGAACGTTCGACCTCGTCCGCCTGTGCCGTGCGGCCCGCGGCCGCCAGCAGGCGCGCCGCGGAGCGGTATCCCGCCAGGGCCCAGGCGTCGTTGCCCAGGAGTTGGGCCCGCACCAGCTCGCCGTCGCGCGGATCCGCATAAGGAAGGAGCGGTGCCGAACTCCCACCCCGACTGGCGGCCCAGCTCACGCTGCCACTCGACCCAGCGCCAGGCGCGCTCGGCCGCGGACGCGAAGCGGCCGACGGAATCGTCGGCCGCAGGTCTGAGAAGGGCCTGCTCGAACGCCCACAGGGCCTGCCCGGTACCGTCGAGTTGTCCGCGCTGGCTCAGGAAGGCGCCCTGCGGCCATTGCAGGCCCTCGAAGCCGGCGCACAGATCGCGCGCCTCGCGGGTGTAGCCCAGCACGGCGAGCGCGCGGATCGAGCGGGCCCCATCGCGCAGCCAGACGTCGCGGTACTGGAAGGGATTCGCGATCGGCACCCAGACCGGGCCGCGGCGCTCGCGCAGCGACAGGAGCGTCACCCGCGCAGCGCGCAGCGCGCACTCCACTTCCGGGTCGCCGAGGTCGAAGCGCGCGCCCCGCGCCACCTCCCGCTCCCAGTACGTGCGCGCTTCGGTGGCCCGACGCGCGTGCGGGACGCGCGCCCAGCGGGCCAGAGCGCGCGCCGTGCCGGGGTAGGTGGGCAGGACCAGGCGCAGGCTGCGCGTGGCCCCGGGGGCGAGCGTCCACTCGTGGGTCTGCGCGCGTCCCGGCGACGGCATCGCCCCCCCGCGTTCAGCGCACCAGCCCTGCACCGTGTCGGGCGTCTCGCCCTCGCCCCAGCGCAGCACGCGGGGCCGCTCTTCCGCGGCGTCGAAGGCCACGAAGGCCGGCTGCCATGGAGGCTCGAGACGGACCTCGAGGCGGACGCTGCAGGCGGCGCCGCCGGTGTTGGTCGCCCGGACCAGGACCGAGGCGACCAGGCCTGAGTCGCGCGGAGCGGGCTCGGGAAGCGCGACGGCCTCGAAGTCCCAGCGCACGTCGCCCGAGCGGCGCGTCCAGTGCGCCACCGGGCACCAGCGCTCCTCGAAGGCGACGACGTGCGGCGCAGCGGCGGAGTCGGCGCCGGCCGAAGGGATGAGCCGCACCTGCCACTCGCCGTTGTAGAGGTCCCCGGCCGGCGTGATCTGCCAGGCCCGCGTGGCGCCCGGCCACATCAGCGCCGCGGTCGAGCGCGCGTAGGCCTCGGGGATCGAATCGGGGTCGAAGCGCTGCGCCCGCGGGCCGGGGCCGGACGGGGCGCAGCCGCCGAGCAGCAGGGCGGTCGCCAGGGTGACCGGCAGGATCGTGGAGAGGTGGAGTCGCAGGCGCAATCGGAGGCTCATGGGTGATTCCCCGGAACGCGGGTCGGGCGCAGCCGCGCCCGCAGGTGATCACGCGATCCACGATACACGCTGGTCCCGGCGCTGACGAGTCGGGAAGGCGGCCCGTTTGCCGCCCCCGTGCCCGGCCCTTATCCTTTCCGCCAGCCTGGCCCGCCGGCCCGTGGCCGGGGGGTGACCCTGCCGGAGGCCCCGTGTACATCGAGGAGTACCTGCAGGACCTGCGCCGCGACGGCTTCGCGCCGCGCGCCATCGTGCGCTACGTGCGGCGCGCCTTCGCGCGGGCGCGCGAGGGCATGATCGCCAACCCGGGGGCGGCCCGCTCGATCTGGAGCCTGGGGCTCGTCTTCTTCTCCCTGTGCTTCGTGGGCTCGACGGCCATCGCCCTGTGGGACGGGCGGCGCCTCGCGCTCGACTTCTTCCTCTTCACCACGCTGGCGATGCTGCCCGTCTTCGCGGCCGTCACGCTGCACCTCGATCTGCTGCGCGACCGCGAGGGCTACCGGCTCTCGGCCGTGAACCTCCCCACCGCCCTCACGCTGCTGCGCTTCTGCCTCGCCCCGGGCATCGCGCTGTTCCTCGCCGAGCACCACTACGCGCTGGCCCTGGGCATCTACCTGGCCGCGGAGCTGTCCGACGTCGCCGACGGCTGGCTCGCGCGTCGCCTGAAGCAGATCACCCGCCTCGGCACGGTGCTCGATCCGCTCGTGGACATCCTCTTCAACGTGGTGGTCTTCGGCGGGCTCTTCCTGGGCCGCGTCATCCCGACCTGGGTGCTGGGCGTGGCGCTGCTGCGCTACGCGGATCTTCCTCTTCGGCGGAGCGTGCCTGTACCTGTTCGTGGGGCCGGTGACCATCCGGCCCACGCTGTTCGGGCGGCTGAGCGGCGTGGTGATGGTGGGGCTCACTGCCTTCCTGCTGCTGCTCCACGCGCTGCGCGCGCACTGGATGGACCGCCTCGCGCCGCTCACCACCCTCGCGCTCGGCGCGTTGCTGCTGGTGGCGGTGGGACAGGTCGTGGCGCTCGGCTGGTACAACCTGCGGCTCCTGAAGGGCCAGGCCGAGGCCCAGGGCCGCGTGGTGGGCGACGTGCGCTGGGGCAAGCGTTGAGCCAGGCCGTGCTCGAGGGTGACCTGGGCCGCTTCCAGCCGGCCGAGGTCGCCCAGCTCCTCCAGCTCGCGCAGGCCACCGGGCGGCTCGAGCTCTCGCGGCCTGCCCTCGGCGTCCCGGGCGGACCCGGCTCAGGCCGTGGCGCGGAGACGGTGGACGTGTTCTTCGTCGAGGGCCGGCCGGTGTTCGCGCGCACCAGCGGGCAGTCGGTGCGGACCGGCGAGATCCTCGTCCACCGCGGCCACGCCACGCACGAGGCGGTCATCGGCGCGCTCGAGGCACAGCGCCGCGGGGCCGGGAAGCGCATCGGCGAGGTGCTGGCGGACCGCAGCGCGGTCGCGCCCGAGCAGGTGGTCGCAGGCGGTGCACGAGTGCGTGCGCCGCATCCTCTACGGCGATGCTGCTCTGGCGTGAGGGGCGCTTCCGCTTCTTCGCCGGCGAGCATGCACAGGACGAACGACCTGCCGCTCGACCTCGACCTCGACCGGCTCATCCTCGAGGGCCTGCGGCTGGCCGACCAGGCGAGGGCGGGGCGGTAGCCCGGACGATCCATGGACCGCAGGACCGCGTGACCGGCCTTTCGCTGCACCTCGCCCCGAACGCGCCCTGGCTGCTGCTGGCCGTCGCTGAGCCTCGCCTTCGTGGCGCTCGGTGTCTGGGCCTATCGCATCGCGGTGCCACCGCTGCCGCGCCGGGCCCGCCGCCTGCTGCCCGCGCTGCGCGTCGCGGCGCTGCTGCTCCTCGCCTGGCTGCTCGGCCAGCCCGTGCTCGAGCGCGCGGCGGGGGGCCGGGCGCACGTGGTCGTGCTGCTCGACCGCTCGGCGAGCATGGACCTGCCGGTGGGGCCGGGTGGCGGCACGCGTGCCGCCGCTGCCGCGCGGACGGTGAGGACGCTCGAGCAGGCGTGGCGCGGGCGGGCGAACGTGACGGTCCTGTCCTTCGCGTCACGCCTCGAGTCGGATTCGGCGCGCACGGGCACGCCGGGCTCCGCGGGCGCGACGGCCCTCGGGGACGCGCTCGCCGCGCTCGCCGCCGGGCCGGCTGGGCGGGACGCGGGCGCGGTCGTCGTCGTGAGCGACGGGGCGGTGAACGCGGGCGAGGACCCGGTGGCGGTCGCGAGCGCCCTCGGCCTTCCCGTGCACGCGGTGGTCGTGGGCCGCGCCGGCGTGCCCGACCGGGTCGTCACCGAGGTCGAGTCGCAGGACGTGGCGCGCGTGGGCCGGCCGACCGTGGTGCGTGCGCGGGTGACGAGCACGGAGGAGCGCGGCGCGCCCATGACGGTGCGCCTGCTCGAAGGCGGCAGCGAGCTGGCGCGCGCGACGGTGATCGCGCCGGGCGGCGGCGCCGAGGCCACGGCCGAGTTCCAGATCGTGCCCACGCGGCCCGGGCTCGCGGTCTGGACCGCGCGCGTGGATTCGCTGCCGGGCGATCTGACCCGCGCCAACGATGCCCGGCAAGTGGCGGTCGAAGTCTCACCCGGCCGGCTCGGCGTGCTGCTGGTGAGCGGCGGCCTCAACTGGGACCTCGCCTTCCTGCGCCGCGCCCTGCTCGGCGACTCGAGTCTGGCCGTGACCACCTTCGCCCGCGAGCGCGGTGGCTGGCGCGCCCTCGAGCCGCGCGCGGGCGCGGGAGGCGCGCCTTCCTCCGCCAGCCTGCGCGGGCAGGCGGTCGTGGTGCTCGACGCGGTCGCGCCCGCCGAGGTCGGTCCGGACTTCGACCGGGCGCTGGCCGCCTTCGTGCGCGCGGGCGGTGGGCTGCTGGTGCTCGGGGGCCCGCCTCCGGGTCTCTCGCGCTATCGTGCGGGCACACTCGGCGCCGAGCTGACGGTGACGCTCGATGGCACGCTCACCGCCCGCGGTGGCACGCCGCAGCCCACGCTCGAAGCGCGTGAGCTGCTGGACTGGGACCCCGACCCGGCACGGGGTGCGCGCGCATGGAGCGTGGTGGCGCCGTTGGCGGAACTGGCCCCCGTGCAGCCGGGCGCGGGCGACCGCGTCGCTGATCGGCTCGGCGGGCGGCGGGCCGCCGCTGCTGATCGGGCGTCACGTCGGACGGGGGCAGGCGCTGCTCGTGAACGGCACGGGCCTGTGGCGCTGGTCGCTCTCGGGCGTGGACGAACTCACCGCCGAGCGCGGCCGAGTGCTCTGGCGACGGCTGGTCCACTGGCTCGCCGAGCCCGCGCAGGCCGAGCCCCTGCGGGTGCGGCCCGAGCGCTGGCTCGCGGCGGGCGGGGAGCCCGTGCGGCTGTTCGCCACGCTGCAGGACTCCGCGTTCCGCCCGGTCGCGGGTGGCGAGGTGCAGGCCGAGGTGCAGGACGACGCCGGTCGGTCGCGCCCGGTGCGCTTCGAGACTCGCGCGCGCGGCTCGTACGAAGCCATGCTCGAGGACCTGCCACCGGGACGTTACAGGTTGAGCGCGCGCGCCGTGCGCGGCGGCCGCGAGCTGGGACGCGCCACCACCGAGTTCGCCGTGGACCGCTGGAGCCTCGAGCTGGCGCGCAGCCTCCCCGACAGCGCCGCGCTCGCCGCGGTCGCGCGGGCCACGGGCGGCCGCGTCACGGACGCCGCCCGGGTGGAGCGCTGGTCACGCACTCTCCCTACGCGTGCGCTGGCCCGCGGCCGCGTCGAGTCGCACCGGCTCTGGGAATCCCCCTGGGTGTCCGCGCTGGTCGTCGGACTGCTGAGCGTCGAGTGGTTCTGGCGCCGGCGGCGAGGCCTGCCGTAGGGACCCTCCCGGTCCGCCCGGCACGCGCGTTGCGATAGCCACGCCGGGTCCCGCCCCCGCCAGGAGGGTCCATGCTCCACGGGGGTCTGTCGTCCCTGGCCGTGGCGGTCGTGCTGGGCGCGAGTGATGCCGGGCCGGCCGTGCCGGCGACCGCCACCGCGGCCTGCGCGCCGGCGCAGCATCCGCTCATCGCCGAGCTGCTCTACGACGCCGCCGGCGACGACACGGGCTGGGAGTTCGTCGAGTTCTACAACCCGTTCGACCACGCTCTGCCGCTCGAGGGCGCGCGGCTCGAGGCGGGTGACGGCTCGGGCCCCGGCCGCTGGACGCTGCGCTGGACCGGCAACGCCGTGGACAGCGTCGCCGCCCGTGGTCGCTTCGTCGTGGGCGGAGCGAAGGTCCAGCCGGCGCCCCATGCGGTGGTGACCCTCGAGCTGCAGAACGGACCCGACGCGCTGCGCATTGGCGTGGCCGGACGGCGCGGTCGAGGTGGTGGGCTACGGCGCGCTCGAGTTCGCCGAGTACGCCTGCGGCGCGCCGGCGGCGGACGTCGCCCCGGGGCAGTCGCTCGCCCGCATCCCGGACGGCGCCGACCTGGGGAGCAACGCGGCCGACTTCCGCGCGGCCGCGCCCTCGCCGGGGCGCGCGAACCAGCCGCAGCGTGACCTGGCGGTGCCGGCCGGCTCGCTCGCGCTCACGCCCGGGCAACCGGACCCTGGCGCCGCGGCGCGGCTCGCGGGGTGGATCGAGAACCGCGGTGCCACGACCGTCGTGGCCGGAGAGGCGATGCTCGTCGCGACCGCGGTCTCGGCGGCGGGGAGCGTGCCGCTCTTCGCGCGCGCCGTCGGCACGGCGCTGGCGCCCGGCGACCCCGCCGCCTTCGACGAGTCCGTGTCGCTCGAGGCGGGCTCGTGGTGGCTGCGGGTCGCGGTCTCGCTGCCGCAGGACGAGGCGCCCGCGAACGATGCCGACTCCGTGCGGGTGCGCGCCGGCCCGGGCCCGCTCGAGCTGACCGAGATCCAGTTCCACCCCGCGGCGGGGGAGGGCGAGTGGGTCGAAGTGCGGAACCGCTCGGATGCGCCGCTCGACCTGGCCGCCTTCACGCTCTCGGACCGCGGCGCCACGCGGGGCACGCCCGCGGGCGGCTGGGGCGCGCTCGAGCCCGAGAGCCTCGCCGTGCTCGCGCAGGACCGCGCGGCCCTGGTGCGCGCCTTCCCCGGGCTGGACACGAACCGGGTGTGGCGCGCGGGCCCGTGGCCGACCCTCAACAACTCGGACGATTCGACGGGCGTGGCCGACGCCGTGGTCCTGCGCGAAGCGGACGGCACGCCCTGCCAGCGCGTGGCCTACTCGGCCGCCGGGATCCCCGCGGGCGTGCCGCTCGAGTGGCGCGACGGTGGCTGGTGGCCGGACTCCGATCCGGCGGGCACGCCGCTGCGTCCCCCTCGCTCCCGCTCGCCGCTCGCGCGCCGTTTCGAGTGCGCGCCGCGACGATTGCGCGAGGGCGGGGCGGCCACGCTGGCGTGGGACCTGCCCTGGTCGCGGGCGCACGTCTCGCTCGAGCTCTACGACCTCGCCGGGCGCCGCGTGGCGCGGCCGCTCGAGGAGTTCCTGGCCCCGGCCCGTGGGGAACGGGCGTGGTCGGTCGGCGCCACCGCTCCCGGGCTCTACGTGACGCTGGCCCGGGCGCGGCCGGACGGGAGCGGGGACTGGATCGTCGAGCGCAGCGCGTTGCGCATCGGGGGGAGCGCGCGATGAGGGCGGCGCGGATCATGCGGCTCGCCGCGCTCGCGCTCCTCGCGCTCGCGGGACCCGGGGCGCGCGCCGTCTCCCAGGACTTCACCTGCGCCGCGCTCCCGGGCCCTGCGACTTCGGCGGGCGCGTTCATCGAGAGCGGCCTGCCGCCGCTCTGCGCGGGGCCCGCGCTCGACGCGTCGTACACGCGCTGGTTCGGCCTGCCCGAACTCGAGACGCGCGCGACGGCGTGCGGAGCGGGCTGGCGGCTGGTGCGCGTGGCGGCGGGGTGCTCGCAGACGGGCGAGCCCGATCTCGGCTGGAGCGCCATCGGGTTCGCCTGCGGCGTGGCGCGCCCCGACGGCGGTGCGGGCCTGCGGGCGGTCGCGCGCCGGGACCGCGCGGTCGAGCCGGGCAGCGTCGCGGCCGCGCGGTCCGAGGCCCGCACGGGCGCCGAGGTGGGCTGGGGCGCATGGCTCCAGGCGGCGCGAGGGCTGAGGCTCTGGGCCGCGGTGCCGCAGTCGTGGAGCGACGGCGTGGCGCCGCCGCTCGACCGGCCGCTCGAGTGCGGCGGAGAGTTCGAACGCGACGGACTCACACTCTGGCTGACGCGCGCGGCGCCGTCCGGCGGCACGGAGGCCGACCATGGCGCGGGCGTGGCACTGCGCTCGGGATCGCTGGTCACCTGGGCGTCGGCACGCGACCGGCCGCTGCGGGGCGGTCTCGGGCTGGCGGCATCGGTGAGCCGGCTCTTCGTCGCGGCCGAGGTCGAGAGCCATCCCGAGCTGGGCGAGACGGTGCGGCTCTCGCTCGGGCTCGCCGGTGGGGCGCGGTGACGGCCGCGGCGCCTTCCACCGCGCGGGCCGCGGTCCTCCGTGTCCCGCGTCGCGTCGCGCTCCTCGCCCGCGCGTTCGCGGCGGCGGTGTTCGCCGCGCTCTTCCTCACGGTCGCCGCCCCCGCGCAGCCGGCGCCGGACTCCATCGGGTACGCCGAGCCCCCGCCCGAGGAGCCCGAGGGCGCCGACTACGAGGTCGAGTCTGCCGACACGCTGGCCGAGGGCGCGATCGAGCTGGGCATGGGGGCTTCGGGCCGCGTGGGTGCCAGGCCGCGGCAGACGCGGCGTGTGCGCTTCAACGACCGCGCCCTGGGCGGCTCGGTGCGCGAGGGCGAAGGCGACCCGCTCGCGGGCGGCTCGATCGAAGCCGGCGCTCTGGCCGGACGCGTGGGCGTGGGCCGGCTCGCCGCGCGCTGGGGGCGTGGCCTGCTGCTGGGCGCGGCGGCGGAACCGTGGAACGCGGCCGCGGCCGATCGCGGCGCGGCCGCGCCCTTCCGTGGTCGCGCGGGGCGCGGCGCCTGGTACCGGCTGGGCGAGCGCGGGGCGCTCGAGGCCCTCTACGGGCGCTTCGCGAATCGTGACCTGGCGGGAGGCCGCGCGCGGGCCGGCCCGTTCGGTCTCGGCGCCCTCGCCGACCGCGCCGGCCACGCGCAGGCCAGCCTGAGCCTCTGCCGGGGCCGGGCCGAGCACGAGCTGGCGCTCGACCGTGCCGGCCGCTGGCGCGTCGAGACGGCGCTCGAGCGGCGCGCGGGCCCGCTGGCATTGGCCGCCCGCGCGCGTGGCGGATCGGCGGGCCTGCGCTCGCTGGCGGAGCCGCTTCGGAGCGGTCCGGCGCGCACGCTCGCCATGGAGCTCCGGGACGACGCCCCCTGGGGCCACGTGCGCGCGCAGACCGCGCTCTGGCGTTTCGCCCCGGGCCGCGGTGGCGCGCGCGCGGCCCTTGAAGTGAGGCGGCGTCTCGATCGGCGGGGATCGCTGGCCGTGGGCTTCGAGGAGCGGCATGGCACGCATCGCGAGAGCGGCCGCGTCCCGGGCTTCCGTCAGGGAGCCTGGGGCGAGTGGCGCGGCGAGGCGGCCGGACTGGCCCTCGCGCTCCGCCACGAGGTGCTGGGCGCGGAACGGCTCGGCCGCACCGCGGTCCGCGCGGTGACGGCCGCGCGACTCGAGCTCGACGGGCCGGCCGGGAGCGGACTGCGGATCACGCACTGCGCCTATCGCGTGCGGTCCGGCGAGAGCCTCTACCTGATCGAGACCGCAAGCGACCGCGTCATCCTGCGGGCGGTCTCCGGCATGGGGCGGCGCACCCGCGTGGAGGTTCGCGCGCCGGGCGCCGGTGGCCACATCAACGCCGCGCTCGAGCTCCCGGGCGTGGCGGGCGCGCGGAGCAGCGAGGCGAACCGACCACGCTGGACGCTGGACTGGACACGACGTGCGCGAAGCCGGTAGCGGGGGCGGTCCAGGAAGGGCAGCTCCGCGACCGGGATGAATCCAGACCAGGCTTTGAAGCCGGCCGCGGGCAGGAGCCGCCCGGGGCCTGGATCGGACTTCGAGGCGCCGGTCCGCGCCCGGGCGCGCTGCGTCCGTGGCACATGGCGTGCAACCCCGCCCTGGTCACGGCCCCCGCCACCCGCCCCTGCGGGACATCACCATGCACCTGGCAGCCGCGTACCTCGCCCTCGTCCTCGCCTTCCTCCGTCCGCCGGCCGGGCCCGTGTCGGTCGCGCAGGTCGGCCCCGGCCTGCTGCTCAACGAGTTCCTCGCCGGACCGGCGCGCGACTGGGACGGCAGCGGCACCCTCTCGACCCGCGACGACGAATGGGTCGAGGTCTGCAACACGGGCCTCGCGGCGCTCGATCTCTCGCCCTTCCTCATCACCGACGGTGACCACCTGCCGCGCTACGCCTTCAGCGGCACGCTCGGGCCGGGCGAGCGGCGCCTGGTCTTCGGCAAGGAGTCCTACGACTGGGAGAAGGCCAACGGTTTCCCGGCCTACGGGCTCTCGCTCTCGAACACCGGTGACACCGTGATGCTCTGGCAGGTCGCGGGGGCCGAGACCGTGCTGGTGGACTCGTACACCTACCTGAGCCACGAGGCCGCGGCCGACCGCGCCGTGGCGCGCAAGCCGGACGGTGGAACCTGGATGCTCTTCGACGGGCTCAACCCCTATGTCGGCACCACGCCGCCGCTGGGCACGGGCTGCGCGCCCACGCCCGGACTGGCCAACGTCTGCGAGAACACGCCGGCGCAGGTCCCGACCTGGGGGAGGCTCAAGACCCTGTACCGGTGAGACGGAGTGCCCCGCCCTCCTCGATTTCGCCGAGTCGTCCGCCTCCTCCGGCGCATCTGAAGCAGTCCCGGCGGGCCGCGTGCGCCAGCGCAGGAGACCCGCCGGGACTCTCTCGCGCCCTGCCCCGACCGCCCATTCGGCCTTGTCCGCGCCTGCGGGTCGAGGGCACACTGGTGCGGTGCCCGATTCACCTGGTTCCCGTGGAGGCGAACGCTGAACCCCGACCCGGCTCAGGCCCGTGACCTGCTGGAGTCCCACCGCGCCGGCCGGCTGCTCTGGCCTGCGGGGCGCCTGCGCGAGAAGGCGCTCGAGATCCGCCGCGACCTCATCACCCTGCTCGTCCAGGCCCGGAGCGGGCACACCGGCGGGTCGCTCTCGGCCGCCGATTTCGGCACGGCCCTCTTCTTCCACGAGCTGACCCTGGACCCGCGCGACCCGGCCTGGCCGGACCGCGACTTCTGGCACTTCTCGATCGGGCACGTGACCCCGCTGATCTACTCGCTCATGGCGGAGCGCGGCTATTTCCCGCTCGCGGACCTGATGCAGTTCCGCACCTTCGCCGGGCACCTGCAGGGCCACCCGTCGCGCCACGACACGATCGGCATCGAGGTCTCCTCGGGCTCGCTCGGCCAGGGGCTCTCGGTGTGCGCGGGCGTGGCGATGGCCGCGCGCATCGACCGGCACCCGCGGCGCGTCTACTGCGTCATGGGCGACGGCGAGCAGCAGGAGGGACAGGTCTGGGAGGCGGCGATGTTCGCGGGGCACCGCCGGCTCGACAACCTCTGCGCCGTCGTGGACTACAACCGCAAGCAGATCGACGGCGACGTCGAGGACATCTGCGGGATCCTGCCGCTGGCCGACAAGTGGCGCGCCTTCCGCTGGAACGTGATCGAGGTGGAGGGGCACGATCTCGAACGGATCCTCGGCGCCTTTGCCGCCGCGCGCACGTGCAGGGGCCAGCCCACCGTGATCCTCGCGCACACCGTGATGGGCAAGGGCGTGTCGTTCATGGAGGACGATCACCGCTGGCACGGCAAGCCGCCCGGGCCCGCCGAGGGCGAGCAGGCGCTCGCGGAGCTGGGCAGCACGTTCGCCGAGTGGTCGGCGCGGCTGCTCGCGGGCCGGGGGGACGCACGATGACGGACATCACGCTGCCCGCGCAGGTCGAGAAGAGGAAGACCCGCGAGGGCTTCGGCCGCGCGCTGGTCGCGCTGGGGGAGCGGGACCCGCGCATCGTGGTGCTGGTGGGCGATCTCTCCGAGTCCACCATGGTGAGCTTTTTCGCCGAGCGCTTCCCCGAGCGCTTCATCCAGGTCGGGATCGCCGAGCAGAACATGACCGGCATCGCCGCCGGCCTGGCGGCCGCGGGCAAGGTCCCGTTCCTCGCCACCTACGGCGCCTTCGCCTCGTACCGCGCCGCGGACCAGCTGCGCGTGACGGTGGCGTACTCGGAGCTCAACGTGAAGATCGTCGGGGCGCATGGCGGCCTCTCGGTGGGCCTCGACGGCGCCACGCACCAGGCGCTCGAGGAGATCAGTATCATCCGCTCGATCCCCAACCTGACGCTGATCGTGCCGTGCGACTACTGGGAGGCGTACAAGGCCACCATCGCGGCCGCCGTGCACGCCGGCCCGGTCTACATCCGCCTCGGACGCGAGGACGTGCCGGTGGTGACCGCCGAGGACACGCCGTTCACGTTCGGCCAGGCGGAGGTCTTCGCCGCGGGCGGTGACCTCACCATCGTCGCCTGCGGTGTCATGGTCTACGAGGCGCTGCGCGCGCGCGAGGCCCTGCTCGAGCGCGGGATCGCCGCCCGGGTCGTGGACCTGCACACGCTCAAGCCGCTCGATGTCGCGCTGCTCGAGCGCTGCGCGCGGGAGACGGGGGCCATCGTCACGGCCGAGGAGCACCAGGTGAACGGCGGCCTGGGCGGTGCCGTGGCCGAGGCCGTGGTCCGCACGCACCCGGTACCGATGGAGTTCGTGGCGGTGATGGACCGTTTCGGCCAGTCGGGCAGGCCCGACGAGCTGATGGAGGCCTTCGGGATCAAGTCGGCGGACATCGTCGCCGCGGCGGAGCGCGTGCTGGCCCGCAAGCGGGGCTGAGCCGGGCGAGGAGCGCCGCTGCCGCGCGTGGGGGGCGCGGGATCCCGGGTGTCTCCGCGGGTTCCCGCGCCTGCTCGATCCCCGGACCGTCACGGCGCCAACTCCAAACGGGACAAGCTGTTCCGCGTGCAGCCCGATTCGGTGGCGCTCGCCCCCGGGCGGTGCTCCACGCGGGCAGGAGCACCGGGCCGCCTGGCGCCGACCGAATCCTGGTGACGCCCCTCCGCACCGGGCGCTACGATTCTCCCCGACAGACCAACGCCCTCCGTCCGGAGGCCGCCGCGACCAGGATGCGACGTCCGGAGGGGGCCAGCCTGGGAGGCCGCCATGCGATCCGTTCCCCCGCCATCTTCCCCGTCCCTCCGTGCAGCGCTGATCCTCCTCGCCATGGTGAGCGTCGCCCTGCCCGCCCTCGGAGCGACGTGGACCGGGGGAGTCGACGTCCAGGTCAACCAGGATCCTCCCGTGCTCAATCAGAACGAGACGGCGCTGGCCCTCAACTGGAGTCTGCCGGGCAACCTGCTCATGGCCTACAACGACAACCCCTGGCCCGGCGGACCGGGGCTGGGCTACAGCTACAGCTTCGACAACGGGATGACCTGGACCGACGGGCATCTCGCCCTTCCGCCCGGCATGGTCCAGTACCACGACCCGATGGCGGCCGCCGATCTCACGGGACGGTTCTACGCCGGTGGCTGCGCCAACGACAACGTCGTGAACGGCAACAGCGGCCTCTACGTCTACTCCTCGACGGACGGCGGGGCGACGTGGTCGGCGCCGGCCGTCGTGTCGTCCGACGGGCCCCAGCCGCTGCCCCAGCCCGCGACCCTCAACGACCGCGGGCACCTCGTGGTGGACACGCACGCCGCGAGCCCGTACGCGAATCACGTCCACCTGACCTGGATGAAGGACGTGGGCTCGACCGGTCCGTTCGGTGACACGTGGTTCAGCACCTCGCCTCCGGGCGGGACCTCGTTCAGCCCGCGGCTGCAGATCAGCGACCTCCCTTCCGGCACGTCGCGCAGCCACGCCCCCCACGTCGCGAGCGCCTCGGACGGGACCATCTACGTGGTGTGGGCCGACTACGACATCACGGTCTCCCAGAGCCCGGCCACCTTCTGGCTCGACCGCTCCTACGACGGTGGCGCCAACTTCGGGCAGGACGTCCAGGTCCTCTCGGGGATCGCCACGGTGCCCCGGGTCTTCAGCTCCTTCCTCGGGCCCGACACGCAGGGGGACACGGCGCCCGTCATCGCCACGAATCCGCTCCAGCCGAACGAGGTCTACGTCGTCTACAACGCCGATCCGGATCCGGTGTTCACGGGTGACGAGGGCGACATCTTCTTCGTGAGGTCGCTGGACGGGGGGACCACCTGGAGCCTGCCCATCCCCGTCACCCAGCCCCCGTACAACTCCGGCCCCCAGTACGCGCCCTGGATCGGCGTCAAGCCGAACGGCGTGATCGATGTCGCGTGGTACAGCGGCAATCTCGTCGATGGCCCCTATCCTCTCGACTGGGGCGTGCTCATGAGCCAGAGCCGGGATGGCGGCACCACCTGGACCAGCCCCGCGCCGATCAGCGACGTGTGGACCCGCGCGCCGCGGAATCCCTTCGCCACCACCGGCTGGCTGGGCGAGTACCTCGCCCTGGTCGTGGACTCGACCTGGGCGTACGTCGGGTGGGCACAGGCGCGCGCCGATTCTCTCGGCGACATCTACTACGACCGTGTCAACAACATCGTGTTCGGGGACTGCGACGGGAACGGGATCCCCGACTACCAGGACCTCGCTGCCTGCGCGAGCGATCCGCGCTGCCTGGACTGCAACGGGAACCAGGTGCTGGACGGTTGTGACATCGACCCGGGCGATCCCGACGGCGACGGGTGCGTGAGCCTCGACGCCGACGGCGACCTGATCCCCGACGAATGCACCTCCTCGGGGGTCGGAGAGGGCGGCTCCGGGGGGATCGAGTTCCGCGCGCGGCCGAACCTTACGCGCGGTCCGGCGCGATTCCACTTCGGCACGGTGTTGCGGGCGGGCGGGACGGTGACGCTCTTCGATGCGACGGGTCGGATGGTGCGCGTCCTGGCCGTGGCGCCCGGGGCGGCGAGCGTCGCCTGGGACGGGACGAACGCAGGGGGCGAGATCGTCGCGGCGGGGACCTACTTCGCCAGGCTGGTCCACGAGGGCGGGAGCGCGAGGACGCGCCTCATCGTGGCCCGCTGAGATGCGAGGGGGCCCGGGCGGAGTGGGCCGCCCGAAGACGGACGAAGCCGCCCCTCGCGGCCACCGGACGAGCGCCAACGCGGCCCCGGGCCGCGTTGACGCTCGGTGCCCCCGCGTCCTATAGTGCGGCCCGCCGTTCACGTGCGGAAGTGGCGGAACTGGCAGACGCACTAGATTCAGGGTCTAGCGCCCGCAAGGGTGTGGGGGTTCAAATCCCCCCTTCCGCACCACGCTCCCATCCGTTGGATGGGCGCCTTCCCGCCATCCGGGCGAGTCAAGGCGGTCGTGCCCGTCCCACCGCCGGCCCCGCGGACGGTTCCTGCCATGGCTCGTGAAGACTCCAGACCGACCTCCGAGCGGACCCGCGGGCCCTCGCCCGAGGATCGCCTCGTCGCCCAGAACCGCCGCGCCCACCACGACTACTTCATCCTCGAGACCTACGAAGCGGGCCTCGCACTGCGCGGCACCGAGGTGAAGAGCCTGCGCGCGGGCAAGGCCAGCCTGGCCGAAGCCTACGCCACGGTGGAGGGCAGCGAGGCCTGGGTGCTGCAGTTGCACATCCCGCCCTACGAGCAGGGCAACCGTGCGAACCCCGACCCGCTGCGCCGGCGCAAGCTCCTGCTGCACCGCGCCGAGATCGTGAAGCTCAAGGAGGCGGTGGCACGCAAGGGCCAGACGCTGGTGCCGCTCAAGCTCTACTTCGCTCGCGGCCACGCCAAGCTGCTGCTCGGCGTGGGCAAGGGCAAGAAGAACGTCGACAAGCGCCACGCGATCGCCGAGCGCGATGCGAAGCGCGAGATGGACCGCGCGCGGCGCGTTTCCCGGGAAGCGCGCGGGTGAGTCCGAGGCGCTGGATCGCGCGCGGGGCAGGCGTGGCGCTGCTCGCGCTGGCCGCGGGCTCCGGGTTCCGGGCGCCGTCTTCCGGCCTGGCCGCACCGGGGCCGCACCCGGCGTCCCCAATCGCGCTCCCGGCTACGCTCCCGGCCTTCGAGTCGGCGCCGGTGCTGCAGGTCGGGGGCGTGGCGTGCGTCGGGGCGAACGACCTCGCGCGGCTGCTCAAGGCGACCAAGTTCTGGCGTGCCGACGTGCGCAAGCTCGTGCTGCGCGCAGGCCCGCACCGGGTGACGCTCACGACGGACAACCCGTTCGCGGTCGTGGACGACCGCACCGTGTGGCTGCGCGCCCCGGTGGTCTCGCGGCGGGGCGAGTTGCAGGTGCCGGTCTCGCTGCTCGACTCGCTGCCCCGCGACAGCACGCTCGCGCGCCTGCTCTTCGAGCCGCGCCGTGGCGCCGTGGTCAGGGTGCCGCGCGGTGGCCTGGTGAGGAGCCCCGAGGTGACCGCCGACGACACGTTGACGCGCGTCGTCTTCCCGGTCGAGCGCGTGGCCGACGTCACCGTGGCGGGCCGGGCGCGCGGCCACTTCCGCGTGCGCCTTGCCGGGACGTTCGTGGGTGCGGCGCCCGAGTCGCTGCCACCCGCGAGCCTGGTGCGCGGGATCGCGCCGGTCGCGACGGCCAGGGGCAGCGTCTTCGAGCTGGAGGTGGCATCCGGCGCGGCGGGCTACCGGCTGGTGCGGGGCGGGGGCGCGGCGGACGCGGCGGCGGGGACGGTGGCGCTCGAATTCCCGCGCCTGTGGCGCGCGGGGCTCGAGGCGTTCGCGCTCGAGGCCCGGCCGTCGCGCGTGAGGGTGATCGTGCTCGACCCGGGCCACGGCGGGCCCGACGCGGGCGTGACCGCGGGGACCGACGTCGAGAAGGATCTCGCGCTCGCGCTCGCGCGGCTGGTGCGCACCGAACTCGGGCGCCGGCTCGGGGCCCAGGTCGTCCTGACGCGCGATGACGACCGCCCGCTCGCGCCGGAGCAGCGCGCCGAGATCGCGAACCGCGCGCGCGCCGACCTGGTGGTGTCGCTCCACTTCGACGCGGTGCCGGGCACGCAGCGCTCGGGCGCGACGGCCTGGTGCCCGCCCGCGAGGGTGGGAGCGCGTGAGGGCCCGCTCCTGCCGCGCGTGCCGCTCGTGCTGCTGCCGTGGCGCGAGGTCGCGCTCCGCCGGGCGGTGCTGAGCCGCGCGGCGGCCGAGGCGATCCTGGGCGCGTTGGACGCGTCCGGCGCGGGACCGGTACGGCTGCGCGAGCGGCTCATGGTCCCCCTGCTCGGCGTGGACGCGGCGGCCCTGATGCTCGATTGCGCGACGCTCGGCGCGATCCCCGACCGGATCCGCGTGGAGGACCCGCGCGGATTGCAGGAGCTGGCCGCCGCGATCGCCGAGGGCGTGGCGCGCTGGGCGAGAGGCGGATGAGGCGCGCACCCTCGAGCGAGCGTCCCGGGCGCCCGCGGCGCGGCGCGCGCGTGCTCGGGCTCGTCCTTGGCGGGCTCATTCTCGCTGTGCTAGCGTGGGCCGCGTGGCGCTGGAGCCTGCGCTCCGGCGAGGTGACGGTGGTGGATCCCGCGGCCGCGGACACCGCGGGCGCCGGCTTCCGGTCGGCGCGGCTCTGGTTCGTGGCGCGTACCGGTGACGCGCTGGTGAGCGAGCCGCGCGAGGTCATCGAGCAGACCGGCCTGCACGAGCGCGTGGCCGCGCTGCTGGACGAGCTCGTGCGCGGGCCGACGGGCGCGGGTCTGACGCTGCTGCCCGCGGGGACCTCGCTGCGGCATGTCTACCTGGACGACCGTGGGTTGCTCACGCTGGACCTGTCGGGCGCGTTCCGTTCCGGTTTCCGCGGCGGGGCGGGCGCCGAGGAGTTGGCGGTGGGCGCGTTGGTGCGCACGCTGGGCGACAACCTGCCCGAGGTGAGATGGGTGATGATCGTGTGCGAGGGCGCACCGCTCGCGAGCCTGGGCGGGCACCTGCCGCTCGACCGTCCGCTCGAGCTCGCGGACTGGCCATGAGCGCTGGAACCGAACGGAGAGGAGCGGCGTGAGCGAGACCCGGGATCCACGGCCGATCGGCGTGTTCGACTCGGGCCTCGGCGGCCTGACCGCCGTGCGGGAGCTGTTCCGCGTGCTGCCCGGCGAGAGCGTGGTCTACTTCGGCGACACGGCCCGCGTGCCCTACGGCAGCAAGTCGCGCGAGACGGTGACGCGCTTCAGCCTCGAGATCGCGCGTTTCCTGATGCGCCAGGACATCAAGTGCCTGCTGGTGGCGTGCAACACCGCCTCGTCGTACGCGCTCGACACGCTCAAGCGCCAGTTCGAGATCCCCGTGGTGGGCGTGATCGACCCCGCCGCGGGCGTGGCGGTCACCGGTGGCGGCCGGGGCGTGCCCGTCGCCGGCGGTTCTCCGCCGCCGCGCATCGGCGTCATCGGCACGCAGGCCACGGTCGCCAGCGGCGCCTACGCCCGCGCCCTGGCGCAACTCGCCCCCGGCACCCACGTGGTCTCGCGGGCCTGCCCGCTGTTCGTGCCGCTCATCGAGGAAGGCTGGCTCAGCCACCCGGTCATGCGCAGCGTGGCCGAGGAGTACCTGGGCGAGCTGCGCGACGAGCGGCTCGATGGCCTGATCCTGGGCTGCACGCACTATCCGCTGATCGCGCCCCTGCTGCAGGACATCATCGGTCCGCAGGTGCGGCTCATCGACTCGGGCGCCGAGGCCGCGCTCGCCACGGCCGGCCTGCTGCGCCGGCGCGGCCTGCTCGCCGAAGCGGACCCCGCGCCGCAGCACCGTTTCTACCTGAGCGACGAGCGCCTCGACTTCGAACGCGTCGCCCGGGCCTTCCTGGGACGCGAGTTGCCGCCCACCGCGATCGTGGACCAGACCGACCTGCCGTGGTTCGAGCGCTCGATCCCGCGTTGAACCGCGGTGGGGCCCGTCCGGCCCGTGTCCGGCGGGTGCCCCCGCTCGAGAGGAGTCCTTCGTGACCGAAAGCCCCAGGCCCGCCGCCGCGGGCGCCACGCCCGTTCCGGTCCGTCCCGACGGCCGTGGGCCGCGGGTGATGCGCCCGCTCAAGATCGAGCGTGGCGCCCTGTCCGCCGCCGAGGGCTCGGCCCTGGTGACGATGGGGCGCACGCGCGTCCTGTGCAGCGCCACGGTCGAGGACCGCCTGCCCGGCTGGCTGCGCGGGAAGGGTGGCGGCTGGGTGACCGCCGAGTACGGCATGCTGCCGCGCGCGACCACCGACCGCACGCCGCGCACGGCGCAGGCCGGCGGCCGCACGCACGAGATCCAGCGCCTGATCGGGCGCTCGCTGCGCGCGGTCACCGACCTGAAGGCCTTCGGCGAGCGCACCATCATCCTCGACTGCGACGTGCTCGAAGCCGACGCCGGCACGCGCACCGCGGCGATCAACGGCGCCTTCGTCGCCCTGCACGACGCGTTCCTGAAGCTCTCGAACGCGGGCCACCTGAAGCAGTCGCCGTTCAGGGACACGGTCTCGGCGATCTCGGTCGGCCTGGTCGCGGGCGTGCCCTGCCTCGACCTCTGCTACGCCGAGGACTCGAAGGCCGAGGTGGACATGAACGTGGTGATGACCGGCGCGGGCCGCTTCGTCGAGGTCCAGGGCACGGGAGAGAGCACCACCTTCGACGCGGCCGAGCTGCGCGCCCTGCTCTCGCTCGCGCGTCTCGGCATCCGCCGGGTCACCGCCTACCAGCGCCGCCTGCTCGGCGACTCCGGACTGCTGCCGCGCTGAGCGGGCGCGCCGCGGGTGGGAGCGCCGTTCCACGCCCCGAGGGACCCCATGGACTTCATCCTCGCCACCTTCAACCGTGACAAGCAGCGGGAGCTCTCGGCGTTGCTGGGGTTGCCGGGGGTCGCGCTTCGCGCGCTCTGCGACGTGCCCGGCGCGGTCGCGCCCGAGGAGACCGGTGCCACCCTGCGCGAGAACGCGCTGTTGAAGGCGCGCGCGGCGCTCGCGCTCACGGGCAGGCCGGCGATCGCCGACGACACCGGGCTCGAGGTGGACGCGCTCGGCGGGCGGCCCGGCCTCCACGCCGCGCGCTACGCCGGGCCCGGGGCCACCTACGCCGGCAACCGCGCGAAGCTCCTGGCGGAGCTGGAAGGGGTCGAGCCCGCGCGGCGGGCGGCGCGCTTCCGCTGCGCCTGCGTCGCCTGCCTGCCGGACGGGCGCGAGCTGGTGGCCGAGGGCGTGCTCGAGGGCCGCATCACGCTGGCGCCGCGCGGCGCGAACGGCTTCGGCTACGACCCGGTGTTCGAGGTCTCGCAGCTCGGTCGCACCATGGCCGAGTTGTCCGACGACGAGAAGAACGCGCTCTCGCACCGCGCCCACGCCGTGCGCGCGCTGGCGGTGCAGCTCGCGCAGGCGGTGCCTGCCCTGCGCCCGGGCGGCGACGCCGGAGAGGCGGGCCGATGAACCGCGGCAGGGCGCGTCCGTCGCCGAAGGCGGCATCCGCGGGTCCCGCCCGGCCCGCGCGCGCGGCCGTCCCGGCCGCACCCCCGCTGCATCTCACTCATCCGGCCATGCTCTTCGCCGCGCTGGTGTGTGCCGCCATCGTGGTCCTGTCCGTCACGTACGACGTCTACGATCCGGACCAGTGGCAGCACCTGACCGTGGGCCGCTTCATCTGGGAGCAGCATCGCTTCCCCACGGTCCAACTCTGGACCTGGCCCACCTACGGCACGAAGGAGGTGGACTACGCCTGGGGCTTCGAGGCGCTGGCCTGGCCGTTCTGGAAACTGGGTGGCGTATCCGGCCTGTATGTCTGGCGCTGGTTCACCACGCTGGCGGTCTTCGGCCTGGTCTGGGCTGCCGCGCGCCGCATGGGGGCGAAGGGGCTCGTGCCGCTCGTGGTGATCGCGCTGTGCGCGGTGATCTACCGCGGGCGCACCCAGGTGCGCCCCGAGACCCTGGCGGCGGTCCTGCTCGCGGCCGAGATCTGGCTGCTCGAGTGGCGCCGGCACGGCGGGCGCGTGAATCCCGCGTGGCTCGTGCTCATCGCCTGGGTCTGGGCCAACGCGCACATCTCCTACTACCTGTTCTTCGTGGTGCTCGGCATCCACGTGCTCGCCGCGCACCTGCCGCCGCGGCGGGCGGGGGCCCCGCCGGTGCGCGGGTTGTGGCTCACGGGGCTCGCCGCGGCGGCCATCTCCTTCGTCAATCCCTCGGGGTGGCGGACGCTCTGGCAGCCGTTCGAATTCTGGCTGGTGTGGCGGCACGAGCTCATCTACCAGGTCATCGGCGAGATGGGCCCGGTGCAGTGGTCGATCCACATGAGGGACGGCCTGCCGCTGGTCCTCGTCCTGTGGCCGGTCCTCGCGCTCCTGCGCCTGCGCCGCGGCGGCCTCGACCGGGTCGAAGTCATGATGTGCATCGTCTTCACGGCGATGCTCCTGGTGGGTCAGCGCTTCACCGGCGTCTACGCCCTCGTCGCCGCGGTCTACCTCGCGCGCGACCTCGACGAATGGATCCGCGGCGCGCGCGTGCCCGCGTGGGGGGCGCGCCCGTGGGCGCGCGGCGGTCTTGCGGCGGCGGCTTGCGCGCTCGTCAGCCTGCCGGCCCTCTCCGGGCCCGGGTACCCCCTCCGCCTCCACCTGCCGGGGAAGCACGCTCCCATCGGCGCCAGCGACTTCATCCACCGCCACGACATCCACGGGCGTCTCTTCAACCAGTTCGGCTACGGCGGCTACCTGTGTTTCCGCTTCTGGCCGCGCCGCGACCAGCTCCCGTTCATGGGCATCCACCAGGAGGGGTCGAAGGAGCTGCGGCACCTCTACATGCTCGCCTCGTACCGGCAGGACGCCTGGCGGCTGCTCGAGGAGCACTTCCGCTTCGACTACATCGTGCTGATGCGCAAGCTCGCGCCCGACGACAGTCTCCTGGCGTTCGTGGGGCGCGATACGGCCTGGACGCGCGTCTTCGGCGATGACGGGGCCTGCGTCTTCGTGCGCCGCGATGGCCCGTACGCGCGTCTGGCCGCCGACTCGGGGTACACGGTGATCCCGACCGACCCGGCGCAGTTCCCCGCCTTCGGCCAGGCCACCACGGGCGACTCGCTCCTGCGGCGCCGGGCCGAGCGCGAGCTGTGGCGCGAGGTGGCTGGCTCGCCCCACCACGCCGAGGCGCTGGGGCTGCTCGCGAACATCGCCTTCACCGAGGGCCGCTGGGACGACGCGCGGCGCCAGCTCGAAGAGGCGCTCCGCATCGAGCCCCTGACCCTGTCCGCGCGGGAGAAGCTCGGCATCGTCGCCCTGCAGCAGGGCCACCCGCGCGAGGCGCTGCGCTGGTTCGAGCAGGAGCGGCGCGTTCTGGGCTACCGGGGCGTGATCGATCTGCGCCGCGGGCAGGTCGCACAGGCGCTGGGCGACCTGCGGCGGGCCCGCAGCCTGTACCGGCGGGAGGTCGAACGAGCCCCCGACAACCAGGAGGCCCGGGACTCGCTGGAGTCGGTGACGGCGAGACTCGGGAGGTAGCGCGGTCTCCGGCCGGCAGGGGAGCGTGGTCGCCGTGCGCTTGAGTCCCGGCCGTGGCAGGTCGTAGGGTCCGGCTCATGCGCCCCGCCCGCCGCAAGCCCTCCAAGGAGACGCGACTTCCCGGCCGGGCCCGCGGTCTCCGCCGGGAGCGCTGGTGGGTCGTCGCGCTCCTGGTGGTCCACGTGGCGCTCGCGGTCTGGGGCGTGCTGCGCAACTCGGTCACCTTCGACGAGAACTTCCACCTGCCCTCGGGCGTGATGATCGCCGCGCGCGGCGAGCTGCGCGTCTCGGCGGTCAATCCCCCGCTGGTGAAGGCGCTGTGCGGAGCCGCCGCACTCGCCGCAGGCGCGCGGCTGCCGGCCGACGAAGCGCTCCGCGATGGCGAGCAGGGTCTGGTGGGCGAGTCGTTCATGCGCGCGAACGCCGACCGCTACCAGCGCGTGTTCGTGGCGGCGAGGCTGGTGATCGTGCTGCTCTCGGTGCTGCTGGGCCTGCTGGTGTGGCGGGTCGCGAGACGCCTTTACGGGCCGCGGGGCGGCGTGCTCGCGCTGGGCTTCTACGCCTTCATGCCCGAGGTCCTCGCGCATGCGGGCCTCGTCACCCTGGACCTCGCGACCGGGCTCTCGTGGCTGGCGAGCGTGTACGCCTTCTGGATGTTCGCGCGCTCGGGGCGCTGGGGCTGGTGGGGGATGGCGGTGGCTGCGGTCTCGTTCGCGTTCCTGGTGCGGTTCACGGCGCTGCTGCTCGGACCCGTGCTGCTCGCGATCGCGCTGCTCACGGTGGTGCGGCGCCAGGCGCGCCGGCCCGGCAGGCTGTGGGCCGGACTCGCTCTGCTCGTGCCGCTGGTGCTCGTGGTCCTCGGTGCCGGCTATCTCGGCCGGGTGTCGTTCGCGCCCATCGGGCACGCCGGATTCGAGTCGCACCGCCTCGAGTCGCTTTCGCGCGCAGCGCCCTGGCTGCGGCTGCCGCTTCCCGATACGTGGCTCGGAGGGCTGGACCGGCAGCTGGTGGAATCGCAGGCGGGTGTCACACCCGCGTACCTGCTCGGCCGCGTGATCCCGCGCGCCGTCTGGTACTACTTCCCGCTCGCCTTCCTCTTCAAGTGGCCGCTGGGATTCCTGGGAGCGCTGCTGGCGCGCACCCGGCTCGCCCTTGCACGCCGGCGCCGACGCGGCGACTTCCTCGCGGTGCCCGTCGCGGTACTCCTCGGGGTCGGGATGTTCGCGGGCAACCTCGACATCGGGATCCGCTACCTGTTCCCGCTCGTGCCGTTCCTGTGCGTGTGGCTCGGTGGCCTCGGCTCGGTGCGCCTGCTCGCGCACCTGAAGGGGCGGGGCCGCCTCTGGCTGCGCGTGGGACTCGCGCTCGCCGTGCTGCAGGCGGTCGAGGCGGGACTCGCCGCGCCCTGGTACCTCTCGTTCTTCAACTGGCCCTCGGGCGGGCCTGGCGGCGGCTACCGGCTGGTCAACGACTCGAACGTGGACTGGGGGCAGGGATTGATCGCGCTGCGCGACGAGATGAGGCAGCGCGGCATCGGGCGCATCCACCTCGCCTACCACGGCACGGCCGACCCCGCCGTCTACGGGATCGACTACGTGCCCTACCTGGGTGGCACGCCGGGGAAGGAGAGCGACTGGGTCGCGGTGAGCAGCTACTACTTCGTGGGGCTCGGCCAGCGCATGATGACGCCGCGCGGCCGCACGCAGCCCCTGCGGATCGACTTCCGCCCGCTCTGGGCCGTGCGACCCGTGGCGCGTCCCGCCGACTGCATCTACCTCTTCCCGCTGCGCAGGGCGAGGAGCGGGCGGTAGTCCCGCGGGCGGTGGCGGGCAGCGCGCCGCCCGCTCAATGCAACTGGACCATCTGGAACCAGAGCGTCCCCCAGGCGTTGACGGCCACGCCGAGGGCCGTGAGGACCGCGGCCAGCCAGCCCGGGACGCGCCTCGCGGCGAGCGCGCACGCGGCGAGCGCGAGCGCGATCCAATCGAGCGCGAAGCGCTGCCCGAACTGCACCCAGCCGTCGTTGTAGTACAGCAGCGAGGGCAGCGCGATGAGCAGCGCGGTGCCGAGCATCACCCACTCGTGCGTCGTGACCCGCCGCGGCGCGAACAGGAGCAGCAGGAACGGCGTGGTGAGCAGCAGGCTCAGGCCGTGGCCGTCCGGCACCAGAGCGCCGTATTCGAGGCGCGGGAGGGCGAACAGCCAGCCGCCCAGGTTGTGCGGCAGGAAGTGCAGATTGAAGCGCCCGTAGCGTTCGATGAGGGCCTTGAACTCGTCGCCCATCAGGATGTAGTGGTAGCCGGCGTCGGTGAAGCTGCCGAAGCGCGCGAAGTTGTAGAGCCCGTGAAGCGCCACGGCGAGCACGACGGGCACGCCCAGTGCGAGCGCCGCGCGCCCCAGCCGCGCGCGCGGCGGCGGGTCCTCGCCCCCCCCGCGCCGCAGCAGGAGCCAGAGAGCGAGCGGCGCCGCCAGCGCCACGGTGGGGCGCGTGAGCACGGAGAGCCCCAGGGCCACGCCGCTCCACCACCCGCGTCCGCGCGCCGCCATCCACAGCGCCCAGCACTGCAGCGCGGTCGCGCTGATCTGCGCGTGCAACCAGACGTTCCCCATGGGCGCGCCGTAGTGCATGGCGGTGCCGAGGGCGAAGGTGAGCGTGGCCAGCGCGCGGCGGAAGCGGTCCGGCGGGTCGGGCAGCGCCGCGAGGAAGCGGTCGAAGGCGAAGATCGCGAAGAGCGCGGTGAGCACCAGGACCAGCACGTCCGGGGTCGCCGGCCCGAAGAAGGGCACGAGCGGCATCAACAGCAGGGCCGGGAGCGGGCCGAAGACGATGAAGGCCCTGCCGGCCACGATGGCCATGTCCCCGGCTTCGGCGGGATGGTGGAAGAGGTGGAGTTGGCCGTGCGCGAACGCGTCGGCCAGGTAGACGTAGTGGCTCCAGTGCGACGTGCGCCAGAGCGCGCCGCCGGTCTCGAACAGCCAGGCCGCGAGCGTGGCGCCGAGCAACAGCCAGATGAGCCGGTCGCCGCCCCCGGGCCGGGCCGCGGGTCTCGCGCCGTGCCGGCGTGCCGCCATCGCCCTAGGCCGTCCCCAGCCGGTGCACCCGCAGCGAGTTGGTCGTGCCGGCCACTCCCGGGGGCGTGCCCGCCACCATCACGACCAGGTCGCCGGGCTCGCCGCGGCCCAGCTCGAGCATGGCGTGCGTCACCTGGTGCACCATCTCGTCGGTGGTGCGCACGTCGGGCACCACGAAGGTCTCCACCCCCCAGACCACGGAGAGCTGACTGCGCACGGCGGGCTCGCTCGTGAAGGCGTAGAGCGGCACGGGCTCGCGGTGCGAGGCGAGCAGGCACGCGGTCGAACCGGACCGCGTGAAGGCGACGAGCGCCTGGGCACCGAGGTCGCGCGCGGTCCGGGCCGCGGCGCACGCGATGGCCGCCTGCACCGAGGTCCGGTCCTTCAGCGGGGGCAGGGAACGGAGACTCTCGACCTCGGCCGCGAGGATGATCCGTCGCATCGTGGCCACGACCTCGACGGGGTAGCGCCCGATGGTGGTCTCGGCCGTGAGCAGGAGCGCATCGGCCCCGTCGAGCACGGCGTTGGCCACGTCCGAGACCTCGGCGCGCGTGGGCCGCGAATGGCACACCATCGAATCGAGCATCTGGGTCGCCACGATGACCGGCCGCGCGTGCTCGCGGGCCATCTGCACCGCGTGCTTCTGGACCAGCGGCACGTCCTCGAGCGGCATCTCCACGCCCAGGTCGCCGCGCGCCACGAGCACGCCGTCGAAGGCCTTCACGATGGCCTCCATCTGGAGCACCGCCTCGGGCTTCTCGAGCTTGGCGAAGACCGGCACGCGCCGGCCCGCCGCGTCCATGACGCGGCGCACCTCGACGGCGGCGTCCGCGCTGCGCACGAACGAGAGCGCCACCATGTCCACGCCCAGCTCGAGCGCGAAGCGCAGGTCGTCGATGTCCTTGAGGGTCAGCGCGGGGGCGCTCACCTTCACGCCCGGCAGGTTGATGCCCTTGTGGTCGGAGACCTCGCCGCCCTCGACGACGCGGCAGCTCACCCGCACGCCGTCGCTGGCGAGTGCCTCGAGCCGCACCAGGCCGTCGTTCACCAGCAGCACGTCGCCCGGCCTGACGTCGCGCGCGAGGCCGTCGTAGGTGCTCGAGGCCTGGTGCGCGTCGCCCGGGACGGGCTCGGTGGTGATGACGAACGAGGCCCCCGCCTCGAGCACCACCGGGCCGGCGGGGAAGACGCCCAGGCGGATCTTGGGCCCGGAGAGGTCGGCCATGATCCCGACCGCGCGCCCGGCCGCATCGCTGGCGGTGCGCACCCGCCCGTAGTGGGCGCGATGCTGGTCGTGGGTGCCGTGCGAGAAGTTGAGGCGGGCCGCGTCCATGCCCGCCGCCACCAGGGCGTGCACCGCCTCGAGCGTGTCCGTCGCGGGGCCCAGCGAGCAGATGATCTTGACCCGCGGCGTCACGCCCGCGGTCTGTGCGCTCGACATGCCGCTGGACCTCCGGCGCAAAGGAATGACCGCGGCCACGGGGGGGTGGCCGCGGTCGAGAGATTGGGGTGGATGATGGGGTTTGAACCCACGACCCCCTGAGCCACAGTCAGGTGCTCTGCCAGCTGAGCTACACCCACCGCCATTCGAACTCGATGCATGAAGGGCGCGAAAGACTGGCGCGCCTGGAGGGAATCGAACCCCCGACCGACGGATTAGAAATCCGTTGCTCTATCCTTCTGAGCTACAGGCGCAGGACGATTCCATCCGGGCCCACGGCCTGGAATCCGGGACACGAATCCCCGAACCCGCCCGGACGGGTGCCCCACCCGCCGGGCGCCCGCCCAGGCGGCAAGTAAGTCGGGGCGAGAGGATTTGAACCTCCGACTCCCTGCTCCCAAAGCAGGTGCGCTACCGGGCTGCGCCACGCCCCGGACTGCCCGCAGGCATTCGACTGCGGAGGATAAGGGCGGGCTCAGGGGGCGTCAAACGCGGGGTTGCCGCGGCTCCGTGCCCGTGCGGGGCCAGCCCCGCTGCGGGACGGTCGCGGCGGGCGAGGCTGCACGGCCCTGTGCCCCGGCCCTCGCGCGCGTTGCGCCCGCGCACCGCGGACCGTATGCTCCCGCGGACAGCGGATGGCCCCCGGCGACACGGACGGCCCCCGGCTGGCATTGAACGAGGGGGAGAGCATGGGTGTGAACAAGGTGATCCTGGTCGGGAACCTGGGGGCGAACCCCGAGATGCGATCCACCCAGGGTGGCCAGAAGGTCGCCAACCTGCGGCTCGCGACCACCGAGCGCTGGACCGACAAGAACGGCCAGAAGCAGGAACAGACCGAGTGGCATCGGGTGGTGGTCTGGGGCAAGCAGGCCGAGTTCTGCGGCCAGTACCTCGTCAAGGGCCGGCAGATCTACGTCGAGGGCCGTATCCAGACCCGGCAATGGCAGGATCAGCAGGGGCAGAAGCGCTACAGCACCGAAGTCGTGGCGCAGGTCATCCAGCTGCTGGGCAATCGCCCGGACGGTGCTCCGCGCGAGGACCCGAGCGCGATGATGCCACCCGACGAGGCCGTGACGAACGGTTTCGGCGGCGGGCCGGACGACGACATCCCGTTCTAGGGGGCGAACGGTCTCGACGGGGGCCGAGAAGCAGGAAGTGCAGGCCGGGGACCCGTGACCTCGTCAAAAAAGCGGGACCATACAACTGCCAATGAGCAGTTGGCTTTCGCTGCCTAGCTAAACACTAGCAGCGACGGCCGCCCGGACCCCGCCTGTGGGGGCTGGAGCGGGCGTCAGACAAACGCAGGCTGGTCCGAGGTCAGGCCCGAGGGCGGAGGACGAGATCAATAGAGGGCTGGCGTGCCGCTGATCCCGCCGGTCGGAGCGGGGGTACGCGAGATCCAATCGGCCGGACAAGCCTGTAGGACTTCCTGGGGACCGACTTTCGGACGCGGGTTCGATTCCCGCCGCCTCCACCAACTCCCGGGCCGTTCCCGAAAGGGGCGGCCCCCGGCACACGATGACCGTCACCCGCCACCCACGCATCCAGTGGAACGTTTGACCACATGAGCCCATCTGGAAGACGCCCCCGAGCCGGGCGCTCCACGAAGAAGAAGCCGACGCGCTCTCCCTCGCGCCCGGCCGCGGCTGCACCCCCCAGGTCGGCAGCGCCGGCGCGGCCGAAGGCGCGCCCCGCCGCGGCCGGGCAGCGGCGGGACGAAGCGGGGCTGCGCGCGAGCGAGGAACGCTGCCGCGCGCTGGTCGAGCAGGCTGCGGACGGCATCGTCGTCGCCGACGGGGACTTCCGCATCCTCGAGGTGAATCCGGCCTTCTGCACGATGATGGGCTATCCCCGCGACGCATTGCTGCAGGGCAGCGCGTGCGATTTCTTCGCGTCCGAGGATCTGGCCGCACGCCCGCTCACGATCGAACCCCTGATGGGGGGGGCGGCGTTGCTTACCTGCCGCCGGCTGCGCCGCAGGGACGGCACGATCTTCGTGGCGGAGTGCAGCTCGAAGCGCCTCGTGGATGGCCGCATCCTCGTGATCCTCCGCGACATCACCGAGCAGAAGCGCGCGGAGGAAGCGCTGCGCGAGAGCGAGGAGCGGTTCCGGCGCGTGTTCGAGTCGGAGATGATGGGCATGGTCTTCGGCCTGCGCGGGGGCCCGGTGGCGAAGGCCAACGACTACTTCCTGCGCCTCGTGGGCTACACCCGTGACGACCTGCTCGCGGGCCGGTTGCGCTGGGACGCGATCGTGCCGCCCGAGTTCGCGCACCTCACCGAGGAGGCGGTGCGGCAGGCCCGTGTGGCCGGTACCAGCAAGCCCTTCGAGACCGAGTTCATCCGCAAGGACGGCACCCGCGTGCCGGCGCTGTGCGGCACCACGTTCATCGGATCCGCGCGTGGCCTCGGGGGCGGGTTCGTGCTGGACCTCACCGGGCTCCGACGCACCGAGCAGCGCCTGGCGGAGAGCGAGCGCTATCTCGAACGGGCCCAGGTGCTGGCGCACGTCGGCACCTGGGACGCCGACCTCGCGACGATGACCGCCACCTTTTCGGACGAGATGCTGCGCATCTTCGGCAGGCCGCCTGGCGGTCCTGCCGTCACCTATTCCGAGTTCATCGCAGCCATCCACCCGGACGATCGTCCGGCAGTGGAGCAGACCATCCGGCAAGCGATCACGCGGCCCGGCGAGCAGAAGTTCGAGCACCGCCTCGTGCGTCCGGACGGCACCGTGCGCATCGTGGAGGCCACCTCCGAGTCCGTATGGGACGCTTCGGGCCGGCCCGCGCGGATCATCGGCTCGGCCCAGGACATCACCGAGCGTCGCTTCCTCGAGCTGCAGTTGCGCGAGGCGCAGAAGCTCGAAGCCATCGGCCGGCTCGCAGGCGGCGTGGCGCACGACTTCAACAACCTGCTCACGGTCATCCTCGGCTTCACCGAGACCCTGCTGGAAGGTCTGCCCGCGGGGGACACGCGACGCGCGAGCGCCGAGCAGATCCGCGCGGCCGGGCGGCGCGCGGCCAGGCTCACCCAGCAACTGCTCGCCTTCGGCCGCCGGCAGGTGCTCCGGACGCAGGTGTTCGACCTGAACGTGGTGCTGGCGGAGATGCGGGACATCCTCGAGCGGCTCATCGGCGGGGAGATCGAGATCGTCATCTCGCCGGACGCCAGACCGTGCCTGGTCGAGGCGGACCGCGGGCAGCTCGAGCAGGTCATCCTGAACCTGGTGCTCAACGCGCGCGACGCGATGCCGGCCGGCGGGCGCCTCGGCATCGCGACGCGCAGGGTCGAGCCCTCCACCGGCGAGCAGCGCGCGTCCTGGCTGGAGCTCGCCGTGAGCGACACCGGCACGGGCATGAGCCCCGAGGTCCAGGCGCAGATCTTCGAGCCGTTCTTCACCACGAAGGAAGTGGGACAGGGGACCGGTCTCGGCCTCGCCACGGTCCACGGCATCGTGACCCAGACGGGCGGCCACATCGAGGTGAGCAGCGCCCTCGGGAAGGGCACGACCTTCCGCGTGTTCCTGCCCTGTACGGAGCAGGAGGCGGACCCGGTGGAGGCCGCGCCCGCGGAGTCCGGGTCGGACGGCGTGGAGACCGTGCTCCTGGTCGAGGACGAGAGCGCGGTGCGCGCGCTCATGGCCAGGGTGCTGCGCCGCCGGGGCTATCGCGTGATCGAAGTCGCCGATGGCGACGAGGCGATCGAGGCCTCGGACCGGCACTCCGGCGTGGTCCACCTGCTGGTCACGGATCTGGTCATGCCGGGGATGAATGGCCGGGAACTGGCGCGCTTCCTGGTGCACGTGCGCCCGGGTCTGCAGGGTGCTCTTCGTGTCGGGCTACAGCGACCAGAGGGTCGAGCCGCGGAAAGGCCGCGTGGGGAGGGAGGCCTTCCTGCAGAAGCCCTTCACCCCCGTCGTCCTCGCCGACGTGGTCCGGCAGCTCCTGGACGCCCCGGGTCCTGCCCCGGCTGCGGCCCCGACCCCGGCTCCGGGCCCCTCCGGGAGTTAGTCCCGCGGCCGCAGCCGCGCGCCGGAGCCCTCCTTGCGGCCCGTCCGGTCCCCGCGGGCCCCGGGAGACCCCTCCGGGCGATGGCGAGGCCCTCCGAATCCTCTTGCGGCGGACAGGTTCGGGCGCTTAGTCTCGCGCGCTTGTGGATCCTGACGAAGGCACCCTCCTGCAGCGTCTGGACGAGGTCCGCGGCCGCATCGCCGCGGCGGCGGGCCGTTCGGGGCGCCCCGCGGAGGGGGTGACGCTCGTCGGGGTCACCAAGACGGTGGCGGCGGAAGTGGTGCAGGCGGCGGTCGCCCTCGGCCTGGCCGACCTGGGTGAGAGCCGGGTGCAGGAGGCGCAGGCCAAGATCCAGACCGTGGGCCGGGACCGGGCGCGCTGGCACCTCATCGGCCACCTGCAACGCAACAAGGCCGGCCGGGCGGTGGAGTTGTTCGACCGCGTCCACGGCGTGGACGACGCGGAACTGGCCGGGGCGCTCTCCCGGCACGCCGTCTCGTCCGGGCGATCGCTCCCGGTGCTGGTGGAAGTGAACGTGAGTGGCGAGGCCACCAAGTTCGGCGTCGCCCCTGAAGGGCTCGAGCCCCTGCTCGAGCGCATCGCGGTCCTGCCGGGCCTGAGGCTCGATGGCCTCATGACCGTGGGGGCGCTGGTCGAGCGCGCGGAGGCTGCGCGCGCGGGCTTCGCGCGGTTGCGCGCGCTGCGCGACCGCGCGGAGCGGCAGCTCGGGCGGCGTGCTGCCCGAGCTCTCGATGGGCATGAGCGGCGATTTCGAGGTGGCGGTCGAGGAAGGCAGCACGATGGTGCGCGTGGGCTCGGCGATCTTCGGAGCGCGGTCCGCGTAGCGACAGGTTCGGGGAGGCTCGCGGCATGTTCGTGGTCGGCAATTTCCTGGGGGCGGTGGCGGGCTTGCTGGACGTCATCCTGCAGGCCCTGCTGATCGTGATCCTCGTCAACGCCGTGCTCTCGTGGGTGCGGCCGGACCCCTCGAACCCGATCGTGATGTTCCTGGACCGCGTCTCGGACTTCGTCTGCGCCCCGTTGCGCCGGCTGTTCCCGACGGTGTTCGGCGGCATCGACTTCGCGCCCTTCATCGCCATGCTGGCGATCTACTTCATCCAGCAGTTCGTGGTCGGCTCGTTGCGCGGCGTGGCCATGCGGATGGGCTAGGGATGCCGGTCCGCCTGCAGGTGCGGGTGCACCCCGGCGCGCAGCGGCCAGGCCTCGTCGGACGGCTGGCGGACGGGTCGCTCAAGGTGGCGGTGGCCGAGGCCCCCGAGGGTGGCCGGGCGAACCGGGCGGTGGAGGTGCGGTGGCCGGGGTGCTGTCGCTTCGGCGCGCACAGGTGAAGGTGGTGGGCGGCGCGGCCGCACGCCTGAAGCAGGTCGAGATCGAGGGCCTGGACGCGGCGGAGGTCGAGCGCCGGATCGTCGGGGCGCTCGCTGGAGCGCGGCGAAAGGCATGGCCGAGAGGCGCCACGATGGCAAGTGAGTACCTGAAGCGGATCGAAGAGGCGGCGGCGGCGGTGCGCGCGCGCACGCGCGTGCGGCCCGACGCGCGGGCGTGATCCTCGGCACCGGGCTGGGCGACTTCGCCGACGCGCTCGAGCTCGAGACGGTGGTGCCCTTCGCGGAGATCCCGCACTTCCCGGTCTCGACCGTGGAGAGCCACGCGGGCGAACTGCACCTGGGCCGGCTGGCGGGCCGCCCGGTGGCGGTGATGAAGGGGCGCGTCCACTACTACGAAGGCTACGCCATGCGCGAGGTCGCCTTCCCGGTGCGCGTGCTCCGGGCCCTCGGCTGCGGCACGCTCGTCGTCACGAACGCGGTGGGCGGGATGAACCCGGACATGCCGCCGGGGACCATCGTGGTCACGACCGACCACATCAACCTGATGGGCGACAACCCGCTCGTCGGCCCCAACGACGACGAGCTGGGCCCGCGCTTCCCCGACATGAGCGAGCCCTACGCGCGCGCGCTGGTCGCGCTCGCGGAGCGCGTGGCGCTCGACCTCGGCGATCGCGCTGCAGCGTGGCGTGCTGGTCGCGGTGCCGGGCCCGAACCTGGAGACCGCGGCGGAGTACCGCTTCCTGCGCGCGGTCGGCGCCGACATCGTGGGCATGTCGCTGGTGCCCGAGAACCTCGCCGCCGTGCACGGCGGGCAGCGGGTGCTGGCGTCTCAACGTGGTGACCGACGCCTGCCTGCCGGACGCCCTGATGCCTGCCAGCATCCCCGAGATCCTGGCGTGCGCGGGACGCGCGGCGCCCGCGCTCATCCGGCTGGTGACCGAGGTCATCCGCCGTCTGGGCGACGAGCAGTGAGATCGAGCTCCCGTCCGATCAACGATACGGAGGTGTGACGATGGCCAGTCAGCGCAAGTCCGCGAGCCCGACCCGAGCCGCGAAGACCGTGAAGCAGAAGACGGCGCGCCGCGGGAAGTCCGCGGCGAAAGCGCGGCCGCGGTCGGCTGGCGCGGCTGCGACCCGTCACGCCCGGCCCGCGAAGCCCACCCGGAGGACACCCGTGCCGAAGAAGAAGGCGGTGACCGTGAAGCAGAAGAAGAAGGCCGCCCCGGCGTCGAAGAAGGCCGCCCGGACGCCGAAGAAGGCCGCTCCCGTGGCGAAGAAGCGTGCCCCCGGTCGAAGAAGACCGCCGCCCGGGCCGCCGCGCCGGCGGTGAAGAAGACGGCGCCGCGCGCCGCCTGAAGGCGGTGCCGCGTCCACCCACGCCCGGCCCCACGGTGCGCCCGCTCGGCGTGCTGCCTCCGGAGGCGCGCGCGCGCAGCGCCGAGCGCCAGGCGCACGGTCGCCGCGGTCCTGCCGCGGCCGGCGGCCGCGCCCGGGGCGGCCGGCGAAGCCGGGACCGAAGGCCCCGGGCGCTGCAGCGCGTGACGGAGAAGGACCTCAAGGAGCTCGAGGCGATGCTGCTCGCGGAGCGGGTGCGCGCTGATGAAGGAGATGGGGCACCTGGAGAGCACGGTGCTCAAGGTGAACCCGCGCGAGAGCGCCGGCGACCTCTCCGGCTACTCGTTCCACATGGCGGACGCGGGCACGGATGCGTACGAGCGCGAGAAGGCGCTTCCAGTTCGCCTCGACCGAGGGGCGGCTGCTGCTGGACCTCGACGAGGCGCTGCGCCGGCTCTACCGCGGCGAGTACGGCACCTGCGAGTCGTGCGGCAGCGCGATCGCGAAGGCGCGGCTCGAGGCGATGCCCACGGCGCGGCTGTGCCGTGACTGCAAGGAGAAGGAGGAGCGGGAGAACCGCCCGCAGCAGTGAGACGCTCCCTGCCCCTGCTGGCGGCGCTGGCCGTCGTCGTCGTCGCGCTGGACCGGTGGACCAAGCACTGGGCCAGCACGACGCTGACCTTCGGCCAGCCGGTCCAGGTGGTGGGCGATTACCTGCGCCTCACCTACACCCGCAACTCGGGCGTGGCATTCGGCATCGGACAGGGCACCGGCTTCCCGTACTACGTCTTCTCGCTGGTCGCCATCGTCGCGATCGTGTGGATGTTCCTGCGCGGCCGGGAGGGGCGCGATCCGGTGCGCCGGGTCGCGCTCGCGCTCATCCTGGGCGGCGCGGTCGGCAACCTCGTGGACCGCGTGACGAGCGGCGAGGTGGTGGACTTCATCGAGGTGGGGATCCCGCAGTGGCACTGGCCGGTCTTCAACGTGGCGGACTCCGCGGTGACGGTGGGCGTGCTGCTCTTCGCGCTCGCCTGGACGCGGGGGCGCGAGCTGGCGGCTGCGCCGGACGCGGAGGGTGCGGGGGCCTCGGGTGCGGTGGGCGGCGATGAGCCGGCTCGACCTGAAGGTCCCGGGTTCGTGCGCCGGGGAGCGCCTGGATCGCTTCCTGGCGGCGGCGCAGAAGGACCTCTCCCGTAGCCGCCTGCAGGCGCTGATCCGCGCGAGTCGCGTGATGGTCGAGGGCCGCGCGGCGCGCGCCTCGCAGCGTCTGCGCGCGGGCGAGCGCGTGCTCGTCGAGTTGCCGGAGCCGCGCCGGGTCGCGCTCCTGCCCGAGGCGATCTCGCTCGCCATCGTGCACGAGGACGAGCATCTGCTGGTCGTGGACAAGCCGGCGGGACTCGTCGTCCACCCCGGCGCCGGGGTGGCGAGCGGCACGCTGGTCCACGCCCTGCTCCACCACGCGCCCGCGATCGCCGACGTGGGCGGCGCGGGCCGTCCGGGCATCGTCCACCGGCTCGACAAGCAGACCTCGGGACTGATGGTGGTGGCGAAGAGCGCCGCGGCCTACCGGGCCCTGGTCGAGATGCTGCGCGCGCACACCGTGCGGCGGCGCTACCTGGCGATCGTCTGGGGCGTGCCGCGCACGGCGACCGGCACGATCGAGGGCGCGATCGGCCGCGACCCGCGGCAGCGCAAGCGCATGGCCGTGGTCGCGCGCGGGGGCAAGCCGGCGCGCACGCGCTGGCGCGTGCGCGAGCGGCTGGCCGGGGCCGCGCTGCTCGAGGTCGCGCTCGACACCGGGCGCACCCACCAGATCCGCGTGCATCTCGCGCACCGCGGCCACCCGGTGGCGGGCGACCCGCTCTACGGCGGTCGCGGGAAGGTCCAGTTGAGCGGAACCGCGGGGGAGCGTAGTCTCCGTTCCGCCGTGCTCGAAGCACTGCCGCGCCAGGCCCTCCACGCGACGGAACTCGAGTTCGCGCACCCCGTCACGGGAGAGCTCATGCGCTTCACATCGTCCCCGCCGGAAGACTTCGAACGCGCGTTGGAGACGCCTGCGCCCGTCCGCCGCGGCCCGGACGCACTGAGTCCCGACATGTCCGACGACACCCCCATCCCCGAAGTCGTCAGCCTGCGCATCCCGAGCCGGCTCGAACTGCTGAGTCTGCTCGATCGCGTGAGCACGCTGCTCTGCGAGCGCGCGGGTTTCGGCGAGGATGCCTGCACGCAGGTCACGCTGTCGGTGATCGAGGCGGGCACCAACGCCATCCAGCACGGCTCCGGGCGCGACCCCGCCAAGCCCGTGGACGTGGTCTTCTCCGTCCACCCCGACCGCATCGAGGTGAGCGTGCGCGACCAGGGCCCCGGCTTCGACCTCGACGAGGTGAGCGGCGACATCACCCAGCCGGAACGCCTGCTCGACGCGCGCGGGCGGGGCATCTTCATCATGCGCGCCTGCATGGACTCGGTGGATTTCGCGTTCGACGGGTCCGGCACCACCTGCCGCCTCGTGAAGCGCCACCCCTCCGGGGGTTGACGCCGCACCATGCGCGTGCTGGCGGTGGACTGGGGTGAGCGCCGGATCGGCCTCGCCGTGAGCGACCCGCAGGAGGTGATCGCCAGCGGACTGAAGACCCTGGTCGTGCGGAGCGCGGCCCACGGGGTGGAGGATGTGATCCGGGTCGCGCGCGAGGTCGAGGCCGAGCGCGTGGTGGTGGGGCTGCCGCTGCTCATGGACGGCAGGCGCGGGACGGCCGCCGAGGCGGCTCAGCGGTTCGCCGACCTGGTGCGCGAGCAGGGCGGGCTGCCGGTCGAGACCTACGACGAGCGCCTCACCTCGGCCCTCAGCGAGCGCCGGCTGCACGAGGCCGGCGTGCGCACCGGCCACGCCAAGGAGCGCGTGGACCAGGGCGCGGCGGTGGCGTTGCTGGAGTCGTACCTGATGCACCTGGGCGCACGGCGCGCGCGGGGGGAGGAGCCGTGAACGGCCGGGGGCGGTCCCGCCTGCCGCGCCCGCGGCCGCGGATCTTCCGGCCGCGGCGCTGGGCCCTGCTGCTGGTGCTGGCCGGAGCGCTGGCGGTGGCCGCCGACCTGTTCTTCCCGGCGGGCCTGTTCCCGCCGCCCGGACGCCGCGCCATCCTGGTCGAGCGCGGCCAGACGCTGGGCCAGGTCGCCGGGGAGCTCAAGCGCGTGGGGCTGCTGCGCGGCACGGCTCGGCTTCCAGGTGCTGGCGCGGTTCATGCGGCTCGATCGCCACATCCGGGCCGGGCAGTACGAGTTCGCGCTTGGCACATCGGTGCCCGGGCTGCTGCGCGCGCTGGCGTCGGGCATGAGCGCGCTGAACCTCCTGACCGTCCCCGAGGGCCTCACGCTGCTCGAGACCGGCGTGCTGCTCTCGCATCATCTGGGCGTGCCCATCGCGGTGTTCGATTCGCTGGGGCACGACCGCGCGTTCTGCGATTCGGCGGGGGTGAAGGCACCCTCGCTCGAAGGCTACCTGGGGCCCGACACCTACTCGTTCCTGCCGGGCACGCCGCCCGAGGTGGCGCTGCGCGCCATGATCGCGCGGCAGAAGGAGGTGCTGCGCCGTGCCGCGGCCGGGCGCGACTCGCTGCCGCTCGGTCTGTCGCTCCAGCAACTGCTCATCCTCGCCTCGATCGTCGAATCCGAGGCGCAGCGGCCCGCCGAGCGCGCGCGCATCGCGCGTGTCTACCTCAACCGGCTGGCCTGCGGCATGAGGCTGCAGGCCGACCCGACCGTGGCCTACGGCCTGGGCATGGGCCCGCGCTCGCGGCTGTTCCTCAAGTACCTGCGCAGCAACTCGCCCTACAACACTTACCTTTACGCGGGGCTGCCTCCCGGGCCCATCTGCAGTCCGGGCGCGGCGTCCATCGAGGCGGCGCTGAACCCCGTGCCGCCCGAGCCCTCGCTCTACTTCGTGGCGCGCGGGGACGGCAGCCACCTGTTCGCGCGCAGCTACGAGGAGCACCTCGGGAACATCCGCCGCGCCCGCTTCCTGCAGGCGAGCGCGGCCGCGACCGCCGAGTCGCTGCGCGCGCTGGACTCGCTGGAGGCGCAGCCGGCGGCGCCCGGCGGGAGCCCGGCCCGGCGCGAGCAGGGGGCCCGGCGCGAGTAAGGGGCCCGGCGTGGTCCCGCCCGGGCTGCATTTTGCACGGTGCGCCGTGGGAAACCGAGCCGTCCGCCCGCCCGATGGGCGCCTGCCTGCCGGTCCCCGGGCGGTCCCCGGCCCCCCGGCCCGTTCAGACGGAGCCGGGGTCCGGGCTCCTCTCCTTAGCCGCCACGGGGACGTGTGCTAACGTCCCATCCCATGGCGACTTCCCCTGTGATCCCGCCCGCCGGTCCCGCGCCGGTCCCGCCCGCCCGCCCGCTCGACGGTCTCTCCTGGTCCGAGCGGCTCGAGCGCCTGCGTGATCTGCTGCGCGGCCTCGGCAGCGTGGTCGTGGCCTATTCGGGCGGCGTGGACTCGAGCCTGCTGCTGCGCGTGGCGCACGAGGCGCTCCCGGGGCGCGCGCTGGGCGTGATCGGGCGCTCCGACTCCTACGCGGCCCGCGAGCTGGAGCTGGCCCGCGCCCAGGCGGCCTCCTTCGGGGCGCGGCTCGAGGTGGTGACGACCGGCGAGCTGGCCGACCCGGTCTTCCGCTCGAATCCGGCCGAGCGCTGTTATCACTGCAAGAGCGAGCTTTATCGGCAACTGGACGGGGTGGCGCGCCGAATGGGCGCGGTGGTCGTGGACGGCACCATCGCGGACGACCTGGCGGACTGGCGGCCGGGCCGGCGCGCGGCGCAGGAGCGCGGCGTGCGCTCGCCGCTCGCCGAGCTGGGCTTCGGCAAGGCCGACGTGCGCGCGGCGGCGGCCCACTACGGCCTGGCGAGCGCGGGCAAGCCGGCCTCGCCCTGCCTGGCTTCGCGGATCCCGTACGGGACCGAGATCACCCGGGAGAGCCTGGCCATGGTCGAGCAGGCGGAGGCGCTGCTGCGCTCGCTGGGCTTCGGCGAGCTGCGCGTGAGGCACCACGGCGACACGGCCCGCATCGAGGTGCCACTCACCGACCTGGCGCGTTTCGGCGAGCCGGGCGTGCGCGAGCGGGTGGTCGAGGGGCTCAAGGCGTTGGGGTATCGCTACATCGCGCTGGACCTCGAGGGCTTCCGCTCGGGCAGCCTGAACCAGGTCCTGGGGTCGGACGTCCCCGGCTGAGGGCTCCCGGAGCGTGCCCCGGGAGCAGGGGCTCCCGGACCGTTTGCGTCCCCCGTCAAAAGGTTGAGAATATCCGGAACCGTCGCCCCCTGTGGCTGGGTACTACCCGATGCGCCCCACAGAGGCGGCGGCACGAAAATGCGGTCTTCGCTGGGACCGTCGGTGCCCTGGGCCTCCCTCTGGCCTTCAAACGCCGATGATCTCGGTCCGGCCGCCCGGTCCGAAGCGTCGGCATTCGTGTTTTCCGCCCGCAGGAGGAGGTAGGGGATGAGCGCAGTGAAGCCAGGCCGCCAGAGAGCACAACGGCGGGCCCTGGAAGCCGATCTGGGGTTCAGCTGGGGGCTGGCGAACAGCGTCCTGCTGGCTCTGGGGGTGGGGGTTCTGGCCGTGGGTTATGTGACCCTTTCACGGGGTTCCATCACCCTGGCCCCGGTCCTGCTGGTGCTGGGCTACTGCGTCCTCATCCCCGTATCCCTCCTGTTTCGTGGGCGAAAGGCAGGTTCGGGCGAATAGCTCAGTTGGCAGAGCACTTGCCTTACAAGCAAGAGGTCACAGGTTCGAGCCCTGTTTCGCCCACCAGTGGGGTGCTGAGGTCACGGGAAGCACCGGCCGGGCTGGCCCCGAGGGGCCAGAAACCCCGGAGACGGCAGGAAAACCGCAGAGACCGGCAGTTCGAGGGCCAAAAGAGTCTTGACAGTGCGATGGCAAGGCCGATAAACTTACCAGCGGCATCAAACGCCTTGCTAACGCGGCAGATAACATCGCCTGGAGACTCGAACTCGCACTCTCGATGAGTTCGAAAGGAGGTGGCATCAAGGTAGACCTGCTTGCTCGCAACTGAGCCTTGCTCGATCTCAGCAACAGGGTGACCCATCTACTGGAGGTGCAACAATGACTGGTGTTGTTCGCAAGGCCACCTTCCTTGCAGTACTTGGTCTCGCAGCGACGATGTCCGTCGCCATGGCCGGTGTCCCCTCTCCGGCCAACTGTACGCTTCCCACGTCCATCCAGATCGGCGGCTGCGACGCCCTCGACACGATCGATCCGACCATCTCCTTCAGCGTGACGATCCGCGACATCAGCAACTACCCCGTCGTCAATCAGCCGGTCGCGTGCCAGTTCAACAGCGACGTCAGGATCTACGACGGCGAGTTCGCCGGGTTCGTCTCCTGCCAGTGCGTCGAGGCCATCACGGACATCAACGGCGTGGCGGTCTTCCACGTCGCGGGCGGCGGCAAGAACACGATCGGCGGGGCGGCCTACACGGGCGGCCTGGCGGCGACGTTCTATGGCTGGAACTGCGGCAACACGCTCGTCCTCGGCCAGGCCAACGTGAACGTGTACGACGAGAACGGTGGAGTCACCACCAAGGGCGTCGACATCACGGACCTGAGCGCCTGGAGCTCGGATTACAAGCTGCGCGCCACCCCGCCGGTCAAGTATCGCTCCGATTTCAACATGAGCGGTCTCGTGGACATCGTGGACCTGTCCTTCTGGGCCACGGTCTACAAGACTCAGTTGTCGAGGTACACCTGCGGCTCGCTCTGCCCGTAGTCGTACACAGGCAGTACGTGCTCGCGGAAAGAAAGGCGGTGATGCGCGAGAAGAGAGGTTCGGGTGCCTGACATCTCCAGCAAGTAGTTCGCCTGACCCCCCTACAGCGGTTTCGGAGGCTGCAAATGAAGAAGACGCTTCTCTTTACGGGTCTGTTGCTGGCGCTGACGGTTTCGGTTGCGCTGGCCGGTGGCGTGAACCTCAACTGGGGCAATTACTGCTACACCGACATGCCCACGCCCACCACGTACTTCGCCTGCACCGTGAACACTTCCGTCGGCAATCGCGTCATGACCGTCTCCTGGATGCTCGACGAGCCGATGGCGGATCTGGTCGCGATGGAGTGGCTGATCGAGGGTCAGTCCGACGCTGACGTCCTCCCGGAATGGTGGCAGCTCGGTTCCGCCCTGACGGACTGCCGTTCGGGCAAGGCCACGTTCTTCTCGGACCGCACCCTGTGGGAAGGGTCCTGCCTGGATTGGTCCATGGGCGCGGCCTACAACGTGGGCGACTACACCTGGGACACGAACCGTGCCCACATCGCCCTGGGTTACGCAGTCGCTGCTGATGGCCAGTACCTCGCGGTGCCGGGCCAGGAGTACTACGGCGGTGGCGTGAACATCCTCAACAGCAAGACGGTCGGTACGCCCAGCTGCGCGGGCTGCTCGATCGGCATGATCTTCGGGCTGCACACCCTCACGGCTGCCGGCCTTGACGGTCGCCGGGACGATTTCTTCGAGGCGCTTCCCGGTGGCAACCAGTGCCTGATCTGGAACAGCTCGGTTCAGGAGTGTCTGGAGCCGGTGCCCGCGCGCAACACGACGTGGGGCCAGGTCAAGAGCCTGTACCGGTAGTTTCTGGAAGTCGTTGCCTCCACGGGCGGTCGTCGCAAGACGACCGCCCGTCGGCTTGGGCGGGCAACGGCTGTCCCCGGGGACGCGCCGGGCTGGCCGCCCCCGCGGTGCCCGCCGCACGGCGGCTGCCCGTCCTGCCGGGCGCCCCTCCCCGGTGCTCCGGTCCCGGGCGCATCCCCCGTCGCACCCTCCGGCCTCGCGAGGCACCCGCCTGCGGACGCTGAATTCCTGCTGGACGGGGGGGGCGGCTGCCGCTAACCTGCCGGCGTGCAGGTCTCGGGCCCGGGCTTGGTCACCCGGCCGCGACGCGACGCCTGGATGCGTCTGCCGCGATGCTTCGTGCGGAGGCGTCCCGCCGGATCGCGCCTGCGTGAGGGTCCGAGGCGAGGACGATGACGTCGCCACCGGGAGCGGGGCGTCTCGGCCCGGTTCGCAAGAGCCCTCGAGGAAGCAAGGGAAGAAAGGCGGTGATGCAAGGGTCCAGAAGGAGCTGGTCGCTCACCATCGGTGGCGCGTAGTTTTCCGTCCACCCCCGACACGGAGGTTGTTGATGAAGAAGATGATTCTCCTTACGAGCATGCTGCTGGCGCTGACGGTCTCGGCCGCGCTGGCGGGTGGCGTGAACCTCAACTGGGGCAATTACTGCTACACGGACGATCCCGTGGCCGCGACGGTCTTCGCCTGCGACGTGAACACTTCCATCGGCAATCGCGTCATGACCGTCTCCTGGATGCTCGACGCTTCGATGGCGGACCTGGTCGCGATCGAGTGGCTGATCGAGGGCCAGTCCGACGCTGACGTCCTCCCGGAATGGTGGCAGCTCGGTGACGCCGTCACGGACTGCCGTTCGGGCAAGGCCACGTTCTTCTCGGACCGCACCCTGTACGAGGGGGCTTGCCTGGATTGGTCCATGGGCGCGGCCTACAACGTGGGCGACTACACCTGGGACACGAACAAGACCCACCTCGCCCTGGGTTACGCGGTCGCCGCCGATGGCCAGTACCTCGCGGTGCCGGGCCAGGAGTACTTCGGCGGTGGCGTGAACATCCTCAACAGCAAGACGGTCGGCACACCCAGCTGCGCGGGCTGCTCGATCGGCATGATCTTCGGGCTGCACACCCTCACGGTCGCCGCCCTTGACGGTCGCCGGGACGATTTCTTCGAGGCGCTTCCCGGTGGCAACCAGTGCCTGAGCTGGAACAATACGACCACGGATTGTTCCACTGTCCCGGTGCGCGGCACGACCTGGGGGCAGATCAAGAGCCTCTACCGGTAGTCCCGGCAGACGGTCTGCAGATTCCCGCGGGCGGTCGTCCCAGGACGGCCGCCCGCGGGCTTGGCGCCGCCGCGCTTCCGGGCCGCCGCCCTTCGCCACCGCGGTCTTCCCTGTGATAGCCTTGCATCATGTCCGCACGCAGGCGGGTCTTCCTCATCGTGCTGGTCGTCTGTGGCTGCTCGTCCGCGGTTCCGGCGCGGGCGACGGAGGGCCTCTTCCTGACCTGGGTCGACTGCGCGCTGGCTCCCGGCTCGCCCCACGACCTCTCCTCGTCGTGCCTGAGCAACCTGGGTTCGCAGGATCTCTTCTGTGCCTTCCGGATGCCGTTTCCCACCGACAGCGTGCTCGGCGTAGAGATCGTGGTGGACGTGCAGCATGCGAACGCGACCCTGCCGGACTGGTGGAGGTTCGACAACGTCGGGTGCCGCGCGGGGGAGCTGCGAGCGGGGACCGACTTTCCGGCGGCCTCGCCGTGCGTGGACTTCTTCCAGGACGAGGCGTTCAGCGACCTGCAGGGCTACTACCTCACCGAGCCGAACGGCGAATCCAACCAGGCCAGCATCCGCGTGGCCGCCTCGCTGCTGCCGAGCGCGGGCTACGTGCAACTCGACTCGAGCAGCATGTACCTGGGGGTTCGCCTGAACATCTCCAACGCCCTTACCGTCGGCGTGACACCCTGCGGCGGCTGTCTCGACCCCGCCTGCCTCGTGCTCAACTCGGTCCTCGTGAGGCGGCAACCCGGGGCCGAGGGCGGCGACGTGTTCCTGAGCGTCCCGGGCCCGGATGACGCCAACTGGGCGACCTGGCAGGGTGGGATGGGCGCCAACTGCGCCGCCGTGCCGGTAAGGCCCGTGACCTGGGGCCGGCTGAAGGAGCTCTACCGATGATGCCTCTCCCGAGAAGCAGCCTGGCCGTGCTCGCGCTGGCCGGATGGTTCGTGCTGGGCCTGGCCGCTGGTCTCGCCCCCGCCGCGTCCGGGGTCGCGCCGGCGCAGGCGGCCCCGGGGTCCGCGGCCCCCCGCGTCGCGTCGCGCGATACCGGGCGGACGATGGCGTTCCCGGCCCACGGCAGCGCGGCGTTCGACAGCACGCTGGGAGATTCCTTCGCCGAGCCGCGCCTCTACATGGCGTGGAAGGCGCCCCACGGCATGCCCGGGGCGCGGACCAACCTGGACCTGGCCTGCGGTGATACGAGCAGGGTGGACACCCTCTACCTCTCGTTCGAGACGGGCAGGGACCTGCCCGGGTTCTTTGGCGTGTCCGCCAGGCTCCGCTTCCACCCGGCCGAGGGCGACTCGCTCGGCGTCTTCTGGTCCTTCGGGAGCGACGGCGCGAACCCGGGGGCCCTGCAGATCCAGCTCGACCCCGACGGCACGTTCCCGTGTTCCCAGCCCTGGGTGCGACCCGGGGTCGGCATCCCCATGTTCGAGTTCCACCCCTGGGCAGCCCAGCTCGATTTCGTCTACGCGATGATCCGGGGGCAGGAGGCGCCGGTCTCGGGCCGCACGCGGTATTGCTTCGCGCGCATCCTGCTCAAGCGAAACCGCTGCGCTCTGCCCGGTTCGCGCCAGCCCGTGTGCATCGAATGGGCGGAGGCCTTCTATTCGGGCGGGGGCCGCGACCTGCCGATCGAGCGCGGCCTGGCGCGCTACGTGACGGTGAACTCACCTGACGGGAGCGTGTGCGGGCCCTACCGCCGCTTCGCCAGGCCGGCCGCCTGGACCCCCGGCCGTCCGGGCCCGGGCGCGGCGGCTCCGGTCCGCGCGGCGCCGCCGGACACGACCCGGCGCTGAGCCGCGCTCGCGGCCGGGGGGAACCGGGACAGGCAGGACGGGGCGGCCTCCGCGAGGAAGCCGCCCCGTTCCGTTCGTCTGCCGCCCGCGCGAACCGTCAGTCGTTCGTCGGATCGGTGAGCAGGATGCGCATGAGCAGCTCGGGGTGCAGCTCGATCCGGTGCCGGTTCCGGTGGCGGGCCAGGAACTGCTTGAGGGCCTGCTCGGCCTTGAGGTTCTGCACCGACTGGTCGACGTTGTCCTGGACCTCCTCGTAGCGCATCGGCCGGTTCGGCTCGTGAGCCAGCTTCTGCAGCACGAGATAACTCCCCTGCGGATCGGGCCCCATGACCTCGATGTTGCCGGGACGCATCTCCTCGAAGAGGATCTTGTAGTAGGACGCCGCGCGATCGTCCTCGCGCAGGGAGCGGACCGAGCCCGAGACGAACCCGGCCAGCGAGTCCGCCCTCAGGATGGAGGCCGCCGGCTCGCCGGCCTTGAGACGGGCCACGACGGAATCGGCGCCCGCCCGGGTTCCGCGCACCAGGGCCGCGAAATGCACCTTCTGCCACGAGGCGAACTCGTGCTGATGGTCCTGGAAATACTGACGCCGCTCCTCGGGCGTGACCCACAGCCGGGACTCCACCGAGTCGGCGAACAGGTGCTCGACCCTGATCTGCTCCTCCCGCTTGGCGACCTGGGAGGTGACCAGCGGATCCTGATCCAGCCCGCGCTCCACGGCGAATTCGGCCATGAAGGGCTCGAAGACGAACAGGTCGAGCGTCGAGCGGAAGGTGCCGAACGTGCCGACCTTGTTCCGCTGCATCACCGGGATGGCGTTGTACGCCTCGAGGAAGTCGCCCAGCGCATAGCGGCCGCCGTCCTTCCAGCGGGCCAGCACCCGTGCCGTGTCGGCGGGCTGGAACTCGGGCAGCACGCCGCTCAGGTCGAGGTCCGGTCGCGAGGAGGTGCTCGGCTTCTGGCGCTCGGTGTCGGCGAACAGGCTCGAGGCCCAGGAGATGTTCGTGGTGTCGTAGGCCATGCCGATGCGCCGGCGGATCTGGTCGCGCACCTGTTCGGTGCGCAGGGCGAGCTTCACCTGGCGGACTTCGAGCGCGAACCCCCGCGCGAGCACGTCGAAGACGGCCTGCGGCTCGACGCGCCGTTCCAGGACCTGCACGAACTGCCAGCCATCCGGGCTCGGGAAGACGCCGGAGAACTGGCCGTCGGCCAGATCGAAGATCTCCAGCGCGGGGATCGGGTCGAAGTACGTCCGCTCCAGCCAGCCGAGGTCGCCGTCGGGACCCTTGTCGCCGCGGCAGGTCGAGTAGCGTCTTCACCGCCAGCGGCCAGCTCAGCCGCCCGGCCAGCACGTCGGCCCGCGCGCGTTCCACCGTGGCGGGGTCGTCCGTGATGATGTGCCGCACGCGCAGGCGCAGGCGCGCCTGGTCGTAGACGTGCCGGACCTCCTCCTCCGTGACCCGGGCGGAGTCCGACACGAGGCGCGCGAAGACGACGTTGGAGAGCATGCGCTGCCGTGTCTCCCGCAGCCTGACGCGATCCTCGAAGGTGAACGGCCGGTTCACCTCGCGGGCGAGCGTGGCGAGCACCTCCTTGTTGACCATGCTGTTCAGGAACTCGAAGCGCCCCGCGCTGTCGGTCCTGGGCCGGTCCAGCATGTACGACGCGTACCAGCGCTCGCGGAACTCGAGCGACCCGGAAGGCCCGGTCGTCGATGCGTCCGATGACGGTGCTGTCGGGCAGGAACTGGCCCGTGTCCGGGATGCCGTTGTAGTAGTGCAGCGGTTTCCCGTCCTTGCCGCGCGGGGCCGTCCGCGGGGTCGTGGACGTGGTGGGCTGGGAGGGCTCGACCTTCGGCCGCCAGGACTTGGGCGCGGGGGTCTGGGCCCACGTGACGGAGTACACCAGCAGCAGGCCGAGGCCGGCAAGCGAGCGGATTCTCATGCGGGTCTCCGGTTGGGTCGTCGGTCCGATTCGGACTGGGTCGGGGGAGTCGAAAGCAGGGACAAGTCTAGGGGGCGCTCCAACGACGGTCAACCGCGAGGACCGGGGCCGCGATCGTCCAGGCCGGCGCCTGACCGGCCCTTGACGTGCCGGCGGCCGCGCAGGCGGTGCTGGAACGCGTCGAGGTAGGTGTAGATCACCGGCGTGATGTAGAGCGTGATCGATCTGCGAGAACGCCAGCCCGCCCACCACCGCCAGGCCCAGCGGGCGGCGCGACTCCGCGCCGGCGCCGAAGCCGATGGCGATCGGCAGCGTGCCCATCAGCGCGGCGAAGGTGGTCATCATGATCGGGCGGAAGCGGACGCTGCACGCCTGCAAGATGGCCTCGCGCGCCGGCTTGCCCTCGTTGCGCTCGGCCTCGAGCGCGAAGTCGATCATCATGATGGCGTTCTTCTTCACCAGCCCGACGAGCATGATGATGCCGACGTAGGCGTAGATCGTCAGCTCGGTGCGGAAGATCAGCAGCGTGAGCAGCGCGCCGAAGGCCGCGAACGGGAGCCCCGAGAGGATCGTGAGCGGGTGGATGAAGCTCTCGTAGAGGATGCCCAGCACCAGGTAGATGACCAGGATCGCGAGGACCAGCAGCGCCAGCAGGCCCTGCTGGCTCGCCTGGAACACCTGCGCGGTGCCGAAGAAGCCGGTCGTGATGGTCGAGGGCAGCACCTCGCGCGCCGCCCGCTCCACCGCGGCGGTGCCGGTGCCGAGCGCGACGCCCGGCCGCAGGTTGAACGAGAGCGTCACCGCGGGGATCTGGCCCTGGTGGTTCACCGTGAGCGGGCCCACGCCGGGCGAGAGCTTCGCCACCGCGCCGAGCGGCACCTGCACGCCGCGCGCCGAGCGCACCGTGAGCAGGGCGAGCGCCGAGGCGTCGCGCTGGTACTGCGGCATCAGCTCCAGGATGACCCAGTACTGGTCGTTGGAGGTGAGGATGGTCGAGACCTGGCGCGAGCCGTAGGCGTTCAGCAGCGCCTCCTCGATCTGGTAGGCCGTCACACCCAGCGCCGCGGCCCGGTCGCGGTCGATCGCCACGCGCACCTGCGGGTTCCTGATCTGCAGGTCGCTGGTCACGTCCTGCAGTTCGGGCACGCTGGCCAGCCGGGCGAGCAGGTCCGTGGCGCCCGCGTAGAGCGCCTGGATGTCCGTGCTCTGCAGGGTGAACTGGTACTGGCTCTTCGAGACGCGTCCGCCGACGCTGATGACCGGCGGGTTGTTGAGGTAGGCGCGGATGCCGGGGATGCGCGACAGCTTCGGCTGCAGCTCGCGGATGACCTCGTCGGCCGAGAGCTTGCGCTGGGAGCGCGGCTTCAGGCGGAGGAACATGCGTCCCTGGTTCGAGGTGCCGCTGCCGCCGCCCGCCGAGGATATGAACTCCTCGACGTTCGGGTCCTGCGCGATGATCGCCGGCCACCGCCTGCTGGTGCCGCACCATGGATTCGAAGGAGGTGCCCTCGGCCGTCTCGGTCGTGCAGTTGATCATCCCGGTGTCCTCGCTCGGGATGAAGCCCTTGGGCACGATCCGGAAGAGCACCACGGTGCCGAGCAGGATCGCCAGGGAGGCGATCATCGCCGCGCGGCGGTGGTCCATCACCCAGGCCAGCGTCCGCTCGTAGAGCCCGAGCGTGGCCAGGTAGCCGTTCTCGATCGCCGCGTAGGCGCGGCCGTGCCGCTGCGCGTGCTCGGGCTTGAGGAAGCGGCTGCAGAGCATGGGCGTGAGCGTGAGCGAGACGAAGCCCGAGACCAGGATGGCGACGCTGATGGTGACCGCGAACTCGTGGAACAGGCGCCCCAGGATGCCGCCCATCAGCAGCACCGGGATGAACACCGCCACCAGCGACAGCGTCATCGAGAGGATGGTGAAGCCGATCTCGCGCGAGCCGTCGAGCGCCGCCTGCAGCGGGCGCTTCCCCATCTCCATGTGGCGGTGGATGTTCTCGAGCATCACGATGGCGTCGTCCACCACGAAGCCCACCGAGAGCGTGAGCGCCATCAGCGAGAGGTTGTCGAGGCTGTAGCTCGAGCTGGTGCATCACCGCGAACGTGCCGACCACCGAGAGCGGCAGCGCCAGGCTCGGGATGATGGTGGCGGGCAGGTTCCGCAGGAACAGGAAGATGACCAGGACCACCAGCACCAGCGTGAGCAGCAGCGTGAACTGCACGTCCTTGACCGAGTTGCGGATGGACTGCGAGCGGTCGTAGAGGATGTGGGCCTCGACCGAGGCGGGCAGCTGCGCGCGGAGCCGCTCGATCTGGGCCCGCACGTCCTTCGCCACCTGCACCGTGTTCGTGCCGGGCTGGCGCTGGATCGCGAGCATGACCGCGCGCTGGCCGCCGATCCAGGCCGCCTGGCGGTTGTTCTGCACGTCGTCGATCACGCGCCCGAGGTCGCGCAGGCGCACCGCCCGGCCGTTGCGCCAGGCCACGATCAGGTCGCCGAAGCCCCGCGCGTCCCGCAGCTCGCCGGAGGCCTGCACGGTGACGGTGCGGTTCGGTCCCCACAGGATGCCGGTCGGCAGGTTCACGTTGCCGGCCGAGATCACGCCGGGCAGGTCGTCGATGCCGATCCCGAGCGAGCGCAGCGCGTGCGGGTCGAGCTGCACGCGCACCGCGTACTTCTGGGAGCCGTAGACCTGCACCTGGGCCACGCCGCTCACCATCGAGAGCCGCTGGGCGAGGAAGCCCTCGGCGTACTCGTTCAGGCTCGACAGCGGCATGAGCTTCGAGGTCAGCGGCACGAAGAGGATCGGGGAGTTCGCCGGGTTCACCTTCTGGTAGGAGGGCGGGATGATGCCCGTCGGGAGCCGGCGCAGCACCTGGGCGATGGCCGCGTTCACGTCCTGCGCGGCGGCGTCGATGTCGCGGTCGAGCACGAACTGCAGCGTGATGCTGGTCGAGCCCTGGCCCGAGGAGGAGGTCATCACCTCGACGCCGGGGATGGTCGAGAACTGCTTCTCGAGCGGGGTGGCGACGGCCGAGGCCATGGTCTCGGGCGAGGCGCCGGGCAGGCTCGCGTTCACCGAGATGATCGGGTAGTCCACGTTGGGGACGTCGCTCACCGGCAGCAGGGTGTAGCCGATCGCGCCGAAGAACAGGATGCCGATCATGACCAGCGTGGTCGCGACCGGCCGCTGGATGAAGAGCGCGGAGAAGTTCACGGGCGGGATTCCTGCCCGGGCTTCCTCACCAGCACCTTCACGCCCGGCGCGAGCCGGAACTGCCCGTCGGTCACCACCGTCTCGCCGGGCTCGAGCCCGCTCGACACCACGGTGGTCACTTCGTCGGCGCGCTTCACCGTGACCGGCCGCGGCGAGGCGGTCGAGTCGGCGTTGAGCACGTAGACGTACGTGCCCTGCTGGCCGGTCGTGACGGCGGGGGTGGGCACGACGATGGCGCCGGGCTCGACCGCGAACACCAGCCGCACCTCGACGAACTCGCCAGGCCACAGCGCCCCGTCCCGGTTCGGCAGCTCGCCCTTGAGCAGCAGCGTGCCGCTGGCCGGGTCCACCGCGTTGTCCACGAACGCCAGCCGGCCCACGAGCTCGAGCGAGTCGCCGGGCGACTGGCGCACGTACACCTTCGGGGCGCTGGCGCGGTGGCGCTGCACCAGCGGGATCTGGTCCTGGGACACCGTGAAGCGCACGCGGATGGGCTGCACCTGGTTGATGGTCACGAGCGGCTCGCTGGTGGCGGACTTGACCAGGTCGCCGACGTGCACGTTGAGGCTGCCGGTGCGCCCGGAGATGGGCGCGCGGATGCCCGCGAACTCGAGGTCGAGCCTGGCCTTCGCGACCGTGCCCGAGTCGGTCCGCACCGCCGCCTGCAGGGCCTCGGCCGCGGCCGTCGCACGGTCGTGGTCCGCCGTGGAGATGAGCTGGTCGGCGAGCAGCCGGTCGGCGCGCTCGGCGTCGAGCCGCGCGCTGCGCCACTGCGCCAGGTCGCGGGCGAGCACGCCGCTCGCCTGCTCGAGCGCCGCGCGGAAGGGGCGCGGGTCCAGCTCGATCAGCGTCTGGCCCGCCCGGACCTCCTGTCCCTCGCGGAAGGCGATGCGGGTGACGACACCGCCGACCTGCGAGCCCACGTCCGCGGTCTCGACCGGCTCGACCGTGCCCGTGGTGACGACCTGCACCGGCATGGCGCGCCGCTCGACGCGCGCGACCGTGACGGCGACGCGTGGCTGGCGCTGTGCCTGTCTCGCCCCGCAGCCCGGAAGGACGGCGAGCAGCAGACCCGCGACGCAGGTTGCGAGCAGTGCCCGTGCAGGACGATGGGTGGACGCCATCCCGCGGGGGGATGGCGAAGGCCGGTCGAGCGCTTCGAATCGCATGGGGTTCGGTCCCGGTCGTCCCGCGCGGCGCGCAGGCCCGTGGGTGGAGTGACGTGCGGCTGGGAACTTGGAATTCCGCGATTATACAACGAGCGCAGCGGGCACGGGCAGCCGCGGGGCCGGACACAGACAAGCGCCGGGGCGGACAAGACGGGCGCCGGGGCAGGCAAGCAAGCGGTGGGGCGTGGGGATGTTCGGAGGGCGAGCGTGTGGGTAATCAGCCGTCCTCCGAACATCCCCACGCCCCGCCGCCGCTCGATTCACTCTCGCACCCGCCGCCGTTCGAACCGAAGGACGAGCGTGCGGACGATCAGCCCGTCCTCCGGACATCCCCACGCCCCGCCGCCGCTCGACCTGTCAGGGTTTCGTCAGGGGCGCTCCCGCTGCCCGAAGCCCTTCCGGCGGGTCCTTCACCAGCGCCTCGAGCGCCGCCTCGTGGATGACCGTCGCTCCGCACGCCGCGCGTGCGCGATCGGCCAGCGCGCGCATCAGCCGCCCGCCCTCCTCGCCGTACCAGCGGTCCGCCACCAGGTCCCGGACCTCCGCGAACGATCGCCCGCGGCCCGGCAGCACCGTGATCACCCGCGCCACCGCCCAACCCTCCGCGACCTCGTCCGGTCCGAGCACCGCGCCGATGCCCGCGTGCAGGGCGCGCGCGAAGAGCGCGCTGTCCACCGCGGCGCTCACGTCGACCGTCCACTCCACCCCGGCACGCCGCGCACCCGCGGCCAGGTCCTCGGCCTCGGTCGCGCTCGCCAGGCGCAGCGCCATCGAGGCCGCCTCCCGGCGGCTCTGGAGCACCACGCGCACGAGACGCATGCGCGTCGGCAGCATCCAGTCCCGCTCGGTGTCGCGGTAGAAGCGCGACAGGGTGAGCGAGTCCTCGGCGATGCGCGCGTAGACCTCGCGCTCGACCAGGCACGAGACGTCGTTGAGCTCGCGCTGGTCCGCGAGCCGCTCCGCGAGGTCCGGCCGGCGCTCGAGGCCGCGCTCCCCGCCCTCACGGCGCAGGAGCCGCTCGAACAACCCGTTCATCACGAGTTCGCGCACCTCGGCCGCCGAGGTGACACGGGGACGGTAGATCGGGTTCAGCCGCCGCCACGAGGCGAGCAGGTCGCAGGCCCGGAAGTCGCCGGCGGACGAGCGCGCCACGACCCGGCCGGTGTCGGCGGGGTCCACCTCGGGGCTGGCGTCCAGCATGCGCAGCTGGGCGGAGAGAGAGGAGTCCGAGGTGGGGCGCTTGAGGGCGGCGAAGCCGAGCGCGAGCCGGGCCAGCAGCGAGTCGTCGTAGACCGGGCTGAGCCTCTCCATCGCCAGCTCCCGCGCCGCCAGGCCCAGCGCCGCGCGATCGAGCGAGTCACCCGCCGGTCCCAGAACGAGGCGCGTCGCGGTGAGAGCCGAGTCCAGCATGGCCTCGACCACGAGCCGGTCGCGCAGGGTCTCGAACGCCGCGCTGTCCCGGGCCGTCCACGTCCAGCGCTCGCGGGCAGCCATCAGGCCCAGGGCCTCCCTGTCGAGCAGCAGATCGAGAAACCGCCGCGCCCCGGCCGGGGTAAGGGAATCAGGCCGTGCGGGCGGCGCGAGCCGGGACCAGGCGCGGGCGAAGCGCGCGCGGCCGATCTCGCGGCCGGGCTCGCCGGGCAGGCCGCTCCCGATGACCGCCAGGACACTGTCGGGGAGGCCGGCGGGCGCGCCGGACGAGACCGCCTCCGCGTGGGCGGCCGTCCGCACCGGGAGCGGCACGGCCGGCATCAGGAGGACCAGCCACAGGAGCGCCCGGAACGCGGGGAGGGAGGGACTCGGTCTTGCGGCGCGCGGCATGGTGCCTCCTGGGACGGGTGTCGTCGGCGAGCCCGCAGTCTAGTCCGCACGCTCGTCGGGCCGCCACCCGGCGCGCGTCGGAACCCGTGTCCCGGGGTGCGGATCCTCACCTTCATCCGCTTGACCCTGTTCGAGAGGCATCCCTACACTGCCCCCTTCATGCGACCACTCCCGCTGCTCCTGAAGGCCGTCACGGCCTTCGCGCTGCTCCTCCTGCCGGGCGGAGCGGTGCGCGCCCAGTCCCTGCGCGTGGTCGCCGTCGACGAGCGCGGCGTCACCCTGCAGCTGAGCCTCCCCGGCTATCGGCTCTCGGCGCCGCTTGCCGACGGGCGCGTCGAGCTGAGCGTGCCCGGCTACGCCGTCACGAGCCTGCCGGGGCGGCCTCACCTGCCCTATGCGCAGACGCTGGTGGCGCTGCCGCCGGGCGCCGGGGCGCTGGCCCGGGTCGTGGACCTGGGCGAGGAGGAGGCGCGCGACAGCCTGCGGCTCGCGCTGGGCGCGAAGCCGGTGATGCGGGACGGGGCAGGGGGGTTCGGCCCGTCGCCCGGGCTCGAGCCGGTGCCGCCCATCCTCGATGGGCCGTGGCCCGCCTCGCCGGTCGAGCTGGGCGAGCCGGCCGTCGTGCGCCGCCAGCGCATGGTGGCCGTGCAGGTCCGGCCATTCCGCTACGACGAAGCCACCGGCCGGCTCTGGGTGCGCCGCTCGCTCACCGTGCGCGTGGACTTCACCGGGGTCGCGCCGGGTGCGGCCACGGGCGTGGCCGTGACCGACCGCCACTGGGAGCCCGTCTTCCGCAACGCGCTCGCCAACTACGAGCAGGGCCGCCGCTGGCGCGGGCCGCAGCGGGCCGCGGCCGGGCTCTTCGGGGACCGCGCGGCCCTGCCCGCGGCCGTGCGCGCCGTCGCCGGCTTCGATGAGAGCGAGCCCGAGGTGCGCATCAAGGTGGACTCGACCGGGGTCTATGCCTTCCCGTACGCCGACCTCGTCGCACAGGGCTACCCCACCGCGGTGCCCGTGGGCGAGGTGAGCCTGCACCGGCACGAGTACGTGGGCCCGGCCGACCCGCCCTACGTGACGATCGAGCTGCCCGTCGAGGTGGACGACGCCAACGCCAACGGCGTCTTCGACTCGGGCGACGCCATCGTCGCCTTCGTCGCCAACTGGGTCGAGCGCTCGGGCGTGACCTCGGTGATGCAACGCGACTGGGGCGACGCCGAGGTGGTCTTCGCCACGCGGCTCGTGGGCGGCGCGGGCCTGCGTCTCCCCACGCGCGCCGGCTGGCGGGACGCCACGAGCCCCGCGCTGCCCGCCTCGTATCCGTGGACCCGGCGCTGGGAGCGCTCGTTCAGCTACTTCGCCTACCCCTCACCGATCGACACGGCGACCGTGGACCGCTTCCTGTGGACGTCCTACTTCCTCTACTACAGCCGGCCTGACTCGTTCCGCTTCGAGACCAACGATCTCGATGCGACGCGCCCGGTCACGTTCCGCACGCGGCTGCTGGGCAAGGACAACAACGCGCACGTCCTGTTCGGGCAGATCCGGAACGGCCTGGGCCAGCTCAACATGGTGGTGGACTCGTTGCTGTGGTATGGCAAGGAGGCGCGGACGGTGAGCGTCACGCTTCCTCCTGGCGCGCTGACGGAAGGGGCGACGAACAGCCTCGCGCTCTGGGGCAAGGGCTCGACCCTGCCTCCCGACCCCGTGACCAACGCGCTGGTGGGCGTCGGGCTCGACTGGTTCGAGACCACCTGCTGGCGATCCTACCGCGCACTCAATGGCTACCTCGCGGCCAACAGCGGTGACGCCGCGGGCCTCTACCAGGTGCACGCCACCGGCTTCGGCTCGCCGGCGATCCGCGTCTACGACGTGACGGACATCGTGAGCCCGGTGCGGCTGGCGGTGGACGCGAGCCACATCGCCCCGGCCGGCAGCGAGTACACGCTCGACTTCCAGGACTCCACCGGCGCGAGCCCGCGCCGGTACGTCGTCTTCGACCGTCCGAAGCTGCTCCCCGCCGGGCGCTACACGCCGGTCACGCGGCGGCAGCTCACCGCGGCGACCGGAGAGCGCGACTACGTGGTCATCGTGCCCGAGGCCTGGACGACCGCGGTGGACCCGCTGGTCGCGCTGCGCCAGTCCCAGGGGCTCGGCACGGTCGTGGCCCCGCTCGAGTCGGTGAACGACGAGTTCAACGGCGGACGCAAGTCCCGCTGGGCCATCAAGCGCTTCCTGCGCTACGCCATGGAGAGCTGGAACGCGCGCTTCGTCGTGCTCGTGGGCGACGGCAGCACCGACGGGCGGAACCTGCTCGGCACCGCAGGCACCGATTGGGTGCCGGTCGCGCTCATCCCCGGACCGGTCTCCTCGGGCACGTCCGGGCTCGAGATGATCCCGGCCGACCCCTGGTACGGCTGGTGCCTGGACGAGGACCCGGCCTGCCTGACCGCGGCCCTGATCGAGCCGGACCTCTACGTGGGCCGTCTGCCCGTGAACTCGCTCCAGCAGGCGCGCGACGTGGTGGCGAAGCTGGTGGCCTACGCGGCCTTCGACCCCGACGAGACCTGGCGGCGCCGCATGGTGCTGCTCGCCGACGACTGCTACTCGGGCGTGAGCACCTTCGGCGGGGGCGGTGGCACCGGCTACTGCTACCGCAGTTACGAGATCGTCTTCCGCCTGCTCAACCAGGCGGTGTCGGCGGTGATCGCCGACTCGTCGGGGATGAGCCTGGCGCGGCCCGAACTGCTCGATCTGCGCTCGTACCTGACGGACCCCGCGCTCTACGTGGTCAATGGGCCCGGGGACACCTGCCGGGTGGGGACGGAGGTGGCCGAGGGCACCCTGCGCGCGGTCTTCAACCCGGTGCTCTTCCAGAAGCTCAACGAGGGCGCGCTCTGGTGGAACTACCAGGGCCATGCGAATCCCTACGTGCTCTCCCACGAGGTCTTCTATCGGAACCAGGGGTCGTTCCAGGACCGCGACAACTTCATGAACGACGGGAAGCTGTTCCTGTTCTCGGCCTTCTCCTGCCATGCGAATGCGTTCTCGGACGTGTCCGAGGGCAATCCCTCGCTCGGTCCCTCGCTGGGCGAGAACATGCTCACGTTGCCGTTGCGCGGAGCCATCGCCTCGTGGGCCTCGAGCGGCTTCGAGATCGTGCCCTCGAGCGGTTCCTACCACCTGAACGTCGAGTTCGCCCGCTCGCTCTTCAGCGATCCGCCGCACGACGACGAGCTGGGGCGCGGGCTCGCCGACCGCGGCGCGCGCGTGCCGCTGGGCGAGGTCATCGCGCTGACCATGCTCAACTACCTGCCCACGGTGCGGCAGTCGTCGTCCGAGCGCGGGGTCGGGCTCACCTACAACCTGCTCGGCGATCCCGCGACCCGGTTGTGGGTGGGGCCCGCGCAGATCACGGTGACGGCGAACGGCCAGCCCGTGACGAGCGGCCAGCCGGTGCGGCTCGCGAGCGGCGGCGACACGCTGCGACTCGAGGCGGAGCTGGTATCCAACGTCGAGATCCGGTCCGTCGAGCTGCTGCAGTCGGGCCGCGACGGGACGATGGCGGTGCCGCCCGAGCTCTACCAGCTCACCCCGCCCTTCCCCGACACCACGGCGACGGGCCAGGGCGGGCGACGCTACCACCTCTCGTATGTCACGACGCTCGCCAGCAGCTCGCTGCGCTACACGCTGCGGATCACCGACCGCTACGGCGTGACCCAGTCGTTCGACGTCGTGTTCGAGTTCGAGACCGGGTTGTTCAGTGACGGCGTGCCCGTCCAGGAGGACGACCCGGTCGCCCCGGACGCCCCGCTCGCGTTGCTCGTGCTCTCGCCCGGGCAGCTCGATCCCGACAGCCTGAGCCTCTCGGTGGACGACGCGCCGCAGCCCTTCACCTGGGAGTTCGCGCGCGGTGACACCACCGGCCGGCAGTACTGGCTGCGCTGGCTGCACGCGCCCTATGGCGAAGGCCGTCACGCCGTGCTGCTCGAGGCTCCCGTGGACCAGCGCCTGGTCCACCACTTCCGGGTCGAGACCCGCTTCGCGTTGCGCGACGCGCTGGCCTTCCCGAACCCGTTCGACGACGAGCTGGGCACACGCTTCGTCTTCACCCTGACCGGGGAGACCCCGGCCGATCTGCTGGTGCGCGTGTACACGGTGAGCGGGCGGCGCGTGTACGAGACCCGGCTCGACGGTCTCTCGCCCGGCCATCACGAGATCCCCTGGGACGGTCTCGATGAGGAGGGACAGAAGCTTGCGAACGGCATCTACTTCTACAAGCTGGTGGCCCACGGCTCCTCCGGCACCTCGGCGTACGATGGCCGCCTGGTCAAGCTCCGCCGGCCGCGACGCTCCACCGACCCGGCGAGCGGCACGACCCCGTAGCGGCGTCTTCGCGCTCTTCGCGCTCGTCGCGCTGGCGGCGCCGCCGGGCGCCGGCGCCGCGTCGGGAAGGCCGGCCACGCCGCCGGCCGTGAGCGTGCCCGCGCGGGCCATCGCCTCCGCGTCCGCGGACACCCTGGCCGACGCGCGACTCACCCCGCTCCAGCGGATCGAGAAGGCCGAGGACCAGCGCACGCTGGCCGGGGGCGCGCTGGCGCGCTACCTCGCGGACCCGGACGCCGCGCTGCGCCGCCGTGCCGCGCTCGCCGTGGGGCGCCTGCAGGACACGGCGGGCACCGCGCTCCTGCTGCCCCTGCTGCAGGACGCGGACGCCGAGGTCAGGCGCGAAGCCGTGTTCGCGCTGGGGCAGATCGGGCTCGCCCACCCCGCAGGCTCCGGCCGGCCCGCGTCCGCGCGGGCCGAGCTCGAGCGGCTGGCCGGCGACGACGACGCCGAGACCGCCGACCTCGCGCTCGAGGCGCTCGGCAAGCTGGGGGACCGGGCCGCGACCTCGCGCGTCGCGGCCTTCCTGCGCGAGGGCTCGTCGCCGCTCCTGCGCGGCAGTGCCGCGGTCGCCCTGTGGCGGCTGGCCGACTCGACCGCGCTCGAGCCCCTGCTCCTCTGCCTCGACGACCCCGAGGCGGGCGTGCGCTGGCGCGCGCTCTACGCGCTCGAGAAGCTCGTGAGCCCGGACCAGGTCGTGCTGCTGGCCGCGATGCACGTGGACGACGACGATGCGCTCGTGCGCGCCCAGGCGGTGCGCACGCTCGGCCGGCAGAAGTCGCCGCAGGGCACGGCCTACGTGCTGCAGAAGCTCGACGACCCCGGGACGGGCGTGGTCGTGAACGCGATCCGCGCTCTCTCGCTCATCGCCGACACGACCTGCGGCGCCTGCCTGCCCGCCCTCACGCGTGCGCTCGACGCTGGGCACCCCTACGTGCGCGTGACCGCCGCCACGGCGCTGGCGGACCGCTTCGCGTGGGTCCCGGGCGACTCCGCCGCGGGCCGGGCCGCGCTCGACTCGCTGGCCGCAGGCCTGGGCGATCCGGACGCGGCGACTCGCGGGGCCTGCGCCCGGGCGCTTCTCGCCCGCCGCGGCGAGGCCGCGCTGCCGATCGTCCAGGACGTCCTCGCCGACAGCTCGGTCTACGCCCGCGTGGCGGTTCTGCAGGCGCTGGCGCTGCTGCCCGCGGCGGCGGCGGCGCCTGCGCTGATGGCCCGCCTCGCGCCCGGCACGCCGGTGTTCGAACGCGCCACCGCGGCCGAGGCGCTGGCGACGCTCAAGGTGGTCGCCGCGGCGCCCGGCCTGCGGGCCGCGCTCGCCGACACCTCGCTGCTGGTCGTGGCCACGGCGGCCGGCGCGCTGGCCGAGCTGGGTGACTCGGCCGCCGTCCCCGGGCTCGTGCGCGCCTACGCCGCGCACGCGCTCGACGCCGAGGCGGACGCCCGCGCCGCGCTGCTCGACGCGCTGCGGTCACTGGCGGCCGGGGGCGCCGCCGACAGCCTCGAGCGCGCGCACCCGGCCGCCGTGGGGCGCGCCGTCTACGACTCGGCCTTCTTCGCGCCGCCGGCTGCGCGCGGGGCGGTGCTCCACACCCCGAAGGGCGACATCGAGTGGGCCTTCTACGGCGCCGAGGCCCCGCAGACCGTGAAGAACTTCGTGCGGCTGGCCGAGCGCGGCTACTTCGATGGACTCCACGTCCACCGCGTGGTGCCCAACTTCGTGGTCCAGGACGGCGACCCCACGGGCACCGGCTCCGGCGGCCCCGGCTGGACCCTCCGCTGCGAGTACAACCGCCTGCGCTACGAGGCCGGCACGGTGGGCATGGCGCTCTCGGGCAAGGACACGGGCGGCAGCCAGTGGTTCATCACCCACGCGCCGCAGCCCCACCTGAACGGGCGCTACACCATCTTCGCGCGCGTCGTGCGCGGGCAGGACGTGGTGGAGCGCATCGTGCAGGGCGACCGCGTGTCGGGCGTGGAGATCCTGAGGTAGGGCGCGGGTGTCCTCGGCCGGCCCCGGCCTGGCGCCGGGGCCGGCTCCCGGCCCGCCCGGCCCCGGCCCCCCCCAACCCCGGGCCGGCGCTGGCGTTGGCAGCCCGTCCCGGTCCGGGGCAGCCCCGGGCTCGTGGCAGGCGCCTTCTGACCGCCCCGCGGGCCATTTTCTTGCTGCGGAGGGCCGTTCCCGGGGGTATAATCAGGACCGTGTTACTCCGCTTGGCGCCGTGACGACCGGGCGCAACCGGCAAGGAGTCTCTAAACTGCTGCCTTCGAGCCTTATCCCGCTGGTCGTCCTGTTCCTCCTGACGTCCGCGCTGCCTGCCTTCTGTGAGGGCGTCACGGCTCCCGCCTCCGCGGTCTCCGCCGTGGAACCGGGCGCCCTGCTCACCCCCGACGACGGTGGTTCCGCCGCCACCGCGACCAACGTGGACGTTTCCGCCCTGGGGGGTGGCTGGACCTGGCGTGGATCCCAGGGGCTGCGCAATCCGGAGACCCGGGGCCTGGCGCGTTTCACCCAGCGCCTGGGCGACGCGCGAGTCGTGGGCCAGGCCCTGCTGGCCGGTTACGTCACGGGGCGCATCACCGGGCTGCCCAACTTCTCGGCGGCCAGCGCCCGCGTCGCAGGTGCCACGTTCAGTGCGGTCGTGCTGTGCGAGGGGCTCAGACTTGCGGTGGGGCGTGCCCGGCCGGACGTCGCACCCGGCGACCCCCACGAGTTCCGGCCTTTCGGCGGGCTCGACGCGCCGTTCCCCTCGGGGCAGACCACCGTCGCCTTCGCCGCGGCCGCGGCCATCGACGAGGAGTCCCAGGCGCGCTGGGTATCGTGGGTCGTCTACCCGGTCGCGGCGGCCGTGGGCCTGGTGCAGGCGCACGAGGACGGCTCCGGGCTGGGCGACGCCGCCGCGGGCGCGGCCCTCGGGTTCTGGGCGGGCCGCAGGGTGGACCAGATCGAGCGCGGCCAGGTGCGGATCTTCGACCGCGCGCGCTTCCTGGTGCGCGGCTCGCCGCGCAACTTCCGGGTGGGATTCAAAGCACGCTTCTGAGCTGGGGCTCAGAAGTGGCCGGTCGTCGCAATCGGACGGCCGGCCACTTGTGCGCCAGGGGTTTGCCGGCGCCCGGCGGGCGGCGCTAGCGGTTCGCGGCCCCGTCCGCCGCCGGCGGGAAGGTCCCGGCGCTCAGGAACTCCTCGAGGATGCGCCGCAGCGACCCGGCGACCCGGTCGGCCACCTCGGTCACCTCGTCGTGGGCCAGCGGGCCCGCCGAGAGCCCGGTCGCACGGTTGGTGATGCAGGAGATGCTCGCTGCCTCCGCACCCAGCTGCGCGGCCAGCATGACCTCGTGCACGGTGCTCATGCAGGCCACGTCCGCGCCCAGGTAGGAGGCCATGCGCACCTCGGCGGCCGTCTCGTACGCAGGCCCGAGCCCGCCCATCAGCACGCCGCGGTGCAGGCAGACGCCCGCGCGCTGCGCGGCCGCGAGCAACGACTCGCGCAGGCGCGGGCTGTAGTAGCCGCCCACCGGCCGGCCGGCCCGGCGTGCCGCCAGCTCCTCGCGGGTGAAGAGCCCGCGCTTGCCGATCGAGTTGATGTGGTCCACCGCGAGCATCAGGTCCCCGGGCCGGTACTCGGGGTTCATCGCGCCCACGGCGTTCGTGAACAGCAACGTGCGGGCCCCCAGCGCATGCATCACGCGCACGGCGAAGGTGACGCGGTCGAGCGTGTAGCCCTCGTAGCGATGGCTGCGGCCCGAGAGCGCGGCGACGGGCACGCCCTGCCAGTGCCCGAGCGCCAGCCGCCCGGCGTGGCCGTGCACGGTCGAGCGCGGCCAGTGAGGCAGCTCGGTGGTGGGGAGGACGACCGCGTCGTCGAGCACGTCCACCACGCCCCCCAGGCCCGACCCGAGCGTGAGCCCCACGCGTGGCACGAGGTCGGTGCGCGCGCGGATGGCGTGCACGGCCTCCGCCACGCGGGCGTCGAGGTCGTGGGAGGGCAGCAGGGCATCGCTCATAGGCGGGGGATTATCCATGCGGGGGGCCTCCTCGGCAATCCGGGGGTGCGCCTCCGGGCTCGCCCGGCTACTGCTCCTCGGGGTCGTACGGCACGCCGACGGCGCGCGGGGCCACGGCGCGGCCGATGAAGCCCGCCAGCGCCAGCATCGTGACCAGGTAGGGCATCATCTGGAGCAGCTCGTTGGGGAAGCGCGAGCCCTGCAAGGTGATCTGCAGCGCCTCGGCGGCGCCGAACAGCAGGCATGCCGCGGCGGCGCCGAACGGGGACCACTTGCCCACGATCATCGCGGCCAGCGCGATGTAGCCCCGCCCGCCCGTCATGCCGTCGGTGAACGAGTGCTGCTCGCTCGCCAGCCACGCCCCGGCGAGTCCTGCCAGAGCGCCCGAGACGAGCACGCCCGCCGTGCGGTAGGCGTTCACCGAGAGCCCCAGCGTGGCCGCCGCCTCGGGCCGCTCGCCGATGCTGCGCAGGCGGAGCCCGAAGACGGAGCGGAAGAGCAGCCACTGTCCACCCAGCACCAGGGCCACCGTGACCAGCACCAGCGGCGTGGCGAGGACCTGGCCGATGCCCGGCACGTGCACGAGGCCGGCCAGGTCCCAGGCGGGCAGGCCCACCACGCGCGAGGAGTTCGACGAGGAGTGGAAGACCTGCGTGAGCACGAACTTGGTCAGCCCGGCGGCGAGCAGGTTGATCCCGAGGCCGCTCGTGATCTGGTCCGCGCGGGCCACCACCGTGACCAGTGCGTGCAGCGCCCCGGTCGCGACGCCGGCGGCGAGGGCCGCGGCCACGCCGGCCCAGGCGTTCCCCGTGAAGTGGGCCCCGAGCACGTAGGCCAGCGCCCCGTTCAGCATCATGCCCTCGAGCGCGATGTTGACGACGCCCCCCCGTTCGTTGATGGAGGCGCCCAGCGCGGCGAGCGTGTAGGGCACGCTGATGCGCAGCGTGGCGGCGAGGAAGAGGAGCAGGATCACGCCGGCAGTCCAGCACGGCACGCAGGGGTGGTCAAGCGACAGGGCGGTGGGGCTGTGACCGGGCACGACGGCCAAGCAGCGCGGCGGGGAGCCCGCAGCGAGGGTCCGGGCCCCGGCCGACGCAGGATGCGGCGGCCGGGGGATTGCCCGGGAGCGAGCACGGCCAGGATGGCCGCGCGCAGCGTCCTCGCGGAGGGCTCCCCGCCGCGCTGCTTGGCCGTCCCCTCTTCGGGCTCCGGGCTTCCCGGCCGGTCGCTTGACCGCCGTGCCGCTCGGCCGTCGTGCTCAGCCGTTGGTCGCGAGCATCTCCTCGCTGATCAGCAGCGCCGCCTCGCGCACGGCGCACTCGACGGCGTAGGAGAGCCGCGTGCCGAGGCCGAAGTCCGCCCCCTCGATGCCGTAGATCACGAGTGAGGGTGGCAACTGACCCAGCGAGCGTGCCAGCTCGACCGCCTCGGCCAGGCCCAGGCCGTGCGTGGAGCCGCGGAACAGCTCGGCGGGCAGCGGCCCCCGCGCGGCGTCCAGCCGCTGCACCGTCCCGGCGGGCGCGCCCGAGGACATGGCGTCCACCACCAGGACCGCGGGCTCGCCCCGCCAGGCCTCGAGCAGCGCGGCAGCGCCCCCCGCGCACTCGACCATGCGGGCCCGCGGCCACAGCAGCGCCCGCACCAGCCGCGCGGCGCGCACGCCCGCGGCGTCGTCGCGCCGGCCCTCGTGGCCGACGCCGATCAGCAGCGGTGCGATCGCTAGCCTTCCACCCGGCGCAGCTTCAGAAAGTGGGTCGCGCACGAGATGCAGGGGTCGTAGTTGCGCACCGCCTGTTCGCACTGCCAGGTGAGCGTCGCATCATCCAGCTCGAGCCGGGGCTCGATGAAGTTCCAGAGATCCTCCTCGATGGACTTCTGGTTCTGCGAGGTCGGCGGGACGATCTTCGCGTCCGCGATGCTGCCGTCCGCCTCGATGCGGTAGCGGTGGAAGAGCAGCCCGCGCGGGGCCTCGGTCGCGGCCGCGCCCGTGCCGGCGCGCGGCTCGATCCGGACCGCCGGTGCGGCCGGTGGCTCGTAGGCGGCGACGATGCGCAGCGCCTCCTCCACCGCCCACAGGGTCTCGACCGAGCGCACCAGGATGCTGTGGAACGGGTTGCGGCACACCGGGCCCAGGCCCGCATCGCGCGCGGCCTGCTGGGCCGCCGGCGTGAGGCGGTCGAAGTTGAGGCTGTAGCGGGCGAGCGGACCGACCAGGTAGGACTTCACCGCGCCGGGATCGCCCTCCACCGGCGCCCGCTTCGCGCCCTGCAGTGCGTTCGAGTGCCGGGCGTGCTGCTCGACGAAGTGCCGCTCGTACTCGGACGCCGGGATGTCGAGCCCCAGGCTCGAGACGATCTGGCCCTCGTTGAAGGGGTACTCGTGCGGGTGGCGCAGCGCCACGAATTCGTAGTCACGCTCGAAGTCGGGGAACTCGAAGCCCTTCACCCAGCCCAGCATGGCGAGTGCCTGCTCGCGGGCGCGCTCGAGCGGCTCGACCAGGGTGCGCAACTCGCGCCCGGAGGGCGCGCGGTAGAAGCCGCCCACGCGCACGTTGATGGGGTGGATCTCCCGCCCGCCCAGCAGCGTCACGACGGCGTTGCCGGTCTTCTTGAGCGCGAGCCCGTTCGTCACCTGCCCGGCGTGGTCCTTCGCCATGTGGATGGCGCTCTCGTAGCCCAGGAAGTCGGGGGCGTGGAGCATCACGACGTGCAGCGCGTGGCTCTCGATCCACTCGCCGCAGTAGAGCAGGCGCCGCAGTTCGCGCAGCGGGCCGTCCACGGTCACGCCGCAGGCGGCCTCCATCGCGTGGACAGAGCTCATCTGGTAGGCCACCGGGCAGATGCCGCAGATGCGGGCGGTGATGTCGGGCGCCTCGGTGAACTGGCGCCCGCGCAGGAACGCCTCGAACAGGCGCGGCGGCTCGAAGATGCGGAACTTCACGTCGGCCACCCGGCCATTGCGCACGCGCACCTCCAGCCCGCCCTCGCCCTCGACGCGGGCCAGCATCGCCACCTTGATGTTCCGGCTCTTGCGGTCACTCATGGGATTCGCTCGCATCGTGCTCATGCAGTTCGCTCGCCTTGCGGAAGGCCTCGGCTCCGGAGGTGAAGGTGCGGAAGAGCCGCATCAGCTCCTCGTGGGAATAGCCGTGGCCCTGGAGCACCGCGCCCAGGGAGCCGGTGTTGGCGCTGCCGCGCAGGGGGCCGAAGCACCCGTAGCAGCCGCGCCCGTAGGACGGGCACAGGGCCCCGCAGCCGGTGCGCGTCACCGGACCGAGGCAGGCCTCGCCGCGGGCCACCGTCACGCACACCACGCCGCGCCGCTTGCAGTCCATGCAGACCGCGTGGCTGGGCAGGAACGGGCGTCGCCCGCCGAGGAACGCCAGCACCATCTCGAGCAGCTGGTGCTTGTTCACGGGGCAGCCCTGCAGCTCGTAGTCCACCTTGACGTGATGCGAGATGGGCGTGGAGGTCTTGAGCGTGTGGATCCAGTCCGGCGTGGCGTAGACCAGGGGCACCCAGCCGCCGACCTCGGCGAAGTTGCGCAGCGCCTGGATGCCACCCGCGGTGGCGCAGGCGCCGATGCTGACGAGCACCTTCGAGACGCGGCGCACGGCGTGGATCCGCTCGGCGTCGTGCGGTGTGGTGATCGAGCCCTCGACCAGGGTGAGGTCGTAGGGGCCCTTCAGCACCGCCCGCGACGCCTCCGGGAAGTTGGCGATGTCCACGGCGCCGGCGACGGCGAGCAGTTCGTCCTCGCAGTCGAGGATGCTCAGCTGGCAACCGTCGCACGAGGCGAACTTGATGACCGCGAGGCGGGGCTTGCGCGAAGCGGCCACGTCACACCTCCCGGATGCCGAGCAGGGACGCCACCCGGTCGTAGCGGAACACCGGCCCGTCCTTGCAGATGAACAGCGGGCCGAACTGGCAGTGGCCGCAGAAGCCGACGCCGCACTTCATGTTCCGCTCCATCGAGACCCAGATGCTCTCGCCGTGCACGCCGTGCCGCTCGAGTTCGCGCTGGGTGAAGTGCATCATGATCTCGGGGCCGCAGACGAAGGCCACCGTGTTCGCCGGGTCGAACTGGGCCCGCGGGATGAGCGTGGGGACCACGCCCACGCGGCCGTGCCATTGGGATTCGGCGCGGTCCACGGTCACCTCGACGTTCACGTCGAAGCGGCCGCGCCAGGTCTCGATCTCCTTCGCGAACAGGATGTCCCGCGGGCTGCGGGCGCCGAACAGCAGGTTCACCCGGCCGAAGCGCTCGCGGTTCTCGAGCATGTGGCAGAGCGCCGGGCGCAGCGGCGCGAGGCCGATGCCGCCCGCCACGAGCAGCACGTCGCGGCCCTCGGCCAGGCGCGCGGGCCAGGGCCTGCCGAACGGACCGCGCAGCCCGAGCACGTCGCCGCGCCTGAGGCTCCGCAGGGTCTTCGTCACGCGGCCCGCCGCGCGGATGGTGTGCACGACCTTGTCCACCGCGCCCGCGCAGCCGCTCATCGAGATGGCCGCCTCGCCCACGCCCGGCGCGAAGAGCATGTTGAACTGCCCCGGCTCGAACGTGAACGGCGGGCCCGCCTCGACGGGGGCGAGCGTCATCGTGAAGGTGTCGTGGGTCTCGGGCTGGGTGCGGACGACGCGCCAGGGCGCCGGCCGCATCGGGTCCGCTCCCTTCACGACCCGGGCGGGGGTTGCGGCCGCGGCCGGCTCACTCATGTTCGCCCTGATGGTCGCCGTAGAGATCCAGCAGCTGGATGCTCATCGCGTCGAGGCGCCGCAGGATGACCTGCGAGAAGCGCCGCAGCAGCTCGAAGCCGAGCTCGGGGTCGCTCGCGAACTTGCCGCGCAGACACTTGCCGTCGAACATCAGCACGCGCGTCGAGGTGACCGCGTGGACGTCGAAGCGCAGCTGGTAGGGCGGCACGAGCCACGACCAGCCGACGACCTCGTCGTCCCCGAGCGTCTGGACGGTGAGCGGCCCGCGGCCGGGGGCGTGGATCTCCAGCGCGACGCGGCCCTGGCGGATGAGCCAGAACCGGTCGGCCGGCCCGCCGGAGCGGCCCATGAACTCACCGGCCTCGAAGCGCGCGTTCGCCGCGCAGCCGGTGATGAGCTGGATGTGCTCCGGCTTCAGCCCCTTGAAGAACGGAAGCCCCGACACGATGGGTTCAAGCGTTTCCACGTGATCTCTCCTTCCCGCGCTCGTGCTGCCGCAGCGCGCCGGCCTCCTCCGTGATGTCGATTCCGGCCGGGCACCAGGTGATGCACCGGCCGCATCCGACGCAGCCCGACGAACCGAACTGCTCGTGCCAGGAGCCGAGCTTGTGGGTGAGCCACTGGCGGTAGCGAGAGCGGATGGACGACCGCACGTTCCCGCCGTGGATGTAGGTGAAGTCGACCGAGAAGCAGGAGTCCCAGCGGCGCACCCGGCGGCTCAGGCCCGCCGCGAGGTCCGTCGAGTCCTCGGTCGTGACGCAGAAGCAGGTGGGACAGACCGAGGTGCAGTTGCCGCAGGCCAGGCAGCGCGCGGCGACCACGTCCCAATGCGGGTGCTCCTGGCTCTGCGCGAGCAGGGCGGGCAGCCCCTCGGTCTCGAGCGTGCGGCCCATCCCCGCGGTGGCGCGCGCCACCGCCGCCTCCACCGCGTCGGTCTCGGCCGCCGTGGTGGGGGTGGCGCGCAGCTCGGCGAGGATCTCGCCGCCGCGCTCGCTGCCGGCCTCGGCCACGAACACGTGGCGTCCGCCCTCGAGCAGCTCGGTCAGGAGCAGGTCGTGCCCCGAGCGGACCCGGGGGCCCGTGCCCATGGAGGCGCAGAAGCAGGTGCTGCCCGCGCGCCCGCACTGCACCGCGATCAGCAGGGCGCCTGCGCGCCGCGCCCGGTAGACCGGGTCGGCCGGTTCGCCGCCGAGCAGGACGCGGTCCTGCACCGCGATGGCGGCCAGCTCGCAGGCGCGCAGGCCGAAGAAGGCCAGCTTCGCGGTCCGCGGGTCGCCGTCCAGCAGCTGCAACCCGGTGCCCTCGCGGCGCGCGTTCAGCAGCGTGATCGCCGCCGGGTGCAGCGATGCCTTGGGCGAGGCCGGTCCCACGGTCCAGTCGAAGAGCGCCGGTCCGTCGGAGCGTGTGAGCCGGTAACGCCCTGCCCCCTGCTCGTCGGTCCAGCCCGCGGGCAGTTCGCCTGCGTCCGAGACCTCATCCCAGACGATGGCGCCGTCGCGGGCCACGGGTCCCATGACCGTGTAGCCGCGGGCGCGCAGGACCTCGAAAAGCCGGTCGAGATCCGTCCGCTCGATGGTGGATCGCCGTGTTGCCGCTGCCGGGCTTTGTTGCATGGGTTCCTCGGGGCTCATGCGGGGCCGATGGCACCACCCCTGCGCGCGGGTCCTCCGTCCCGCGGCGCGAAGCGGCGAAACTCATATGAAAGGCACAACTTGTGCCGTTCATGCGCCCGCCCGAGGACCGCACCGCCGGGCGCGCGGGAACCCGCAAGTCCCGGTCTCCTAACGAGTGCCGCCCGGCCTCCCGTCCGCGCGGGACGCCGGCCCGGGTCCGGTCCTGACGCCCGTGGCCAAGCCGGGCGGCAGGGCATGACGGGGCTGACAGGCCCCGCGGAGGAGGAGCGGGCCGAGCCCGGGCTATCGCATCCGGCGCGCGAGGCGCTCCATCAGCACCTGGGCCGAGATGGCGAGCAGGATGACCAGCGCCTGCAGCACCTCGACCAGTTCCTTCGGGACCTGCTGGTTGATGACCAGCCCGCCGTAGGAGAGGGCGCCGAAGAAGAGCGCCGCCACCACCACGCCCGCCGGGTGGTTGCGGCCGAGCAGGGCCACGGCGATGCCCAGGAATCCCGCGCCCGCCGAGAACCCGAGCTCGAAGTAGTGCTTGTAGCCCAGCACGAAGTTCGCGCCCCCCAGCCCCGCGAGCGCCCCCGAGAGCGCCATGGCCACGACCTGCGTGCGTCCGATGGACACGCCGCCGTACTCGGCGGCCGGGGCGTTGAGCCCCACGGCGCGCAGCTCGTAGCCGAGCCGCGTGCCGAACAGGAGCAGGTTCGTCCCCGCGGCCACCAGCAGGGCGAGGAGGAGCGAGAAGTTCACGGGCGAACCGCGCAGCGCGGGCAGGAGCACGTCGAGCCGGGCGATCTCCGCGCCCGCTCCGACGGTCGCGGTGCGCACGGTCGCCGGCTCGAAGACGAAGCGTCCGATGAACGAGGCCAGCGCGAAGGCGATGAAGTTGAGCATGATGGTGTTGATGACCTCGTGGGCGCCGAAGCGGGCCTTGAGCACGCCGGGGATGGCGCCCCAGGCCGAGCCCGCGGCGGCGGCGGCGAGCAGCGCCAGCGGCAGGAGGACCGGCGCCGGCAGCCCCGCGAGCGCGGCGCCGGTGAGGGCGGCCGCGAGGCCGCCCAGGTAGAGCTGGCCCTCCACCCCGATGTTGAAGAGCCCCGCGCGGAATCCCAGGGCCACGGCGAGCCCGGTGAAGATGAGCGGCGTGGCCTTGAAGAGCGTCTGCCCGAGCCCGTAGCCGGTGCCCAGGCTCTGGCGCAGCATGAGCGCGTAGATGGCGAGCGGGTCCTCGCCGATCGCGAGGATGAAGATCGCGCCGACGGCGAGCGAGAGCCCCACGGCGAGCACCGGGGCCGCGCCGAGCAGGAGCCGGCGCCGCAGGTCCACGTTCATGGCGCGGTCGCTCCCAGCCGGCCGGTCATGTGGAGGCCGAGGGTGCGCTCGTCGGTCTCGGCCGGCCTCGTCTCGTGCACCAGGCGCCCCTCGTACATCACGAAGATGCGATCCGAGAGCGCCAGGATCTCGGACAGTTCCGAGGAGACCAGGAGCACCGCGCGCCCGGCATCGCGCTCGCGCAGCAGTCGCTGGTGAAGGAACGCGACCGCGCCGAGGTCCACGCCGCGCGTGGGGTGCGCGGCCAGCACCACGGCCGCGCCGCGGCTCAGCTCGCGCGCGGCGATGAGCTTCTGCTGGTTGCCGCCCGAGAGCTGACGCGCCGGCCGCCCGGGCTCGGGCGGCCGCACGTCGTACTCGGCCAGCACGCCCGCGGCCCGTGCCTCGAGCGCGCGGCGCGGCAGCAGCGGCCCGCGGCCCGAGTCCGGCTCGCGCTGGCGGCCCAGCACCAGGTTCTCGGCCAGCGTCATCTCGGGGACCAGCCCGCGGCGCAACCGGTCGCTGGGGATGTGGGCGAGGCCCGCGGCCGCCCGCCCCCGGGCCCCGAGCGCCGTGCAGTCGCGCTCGGCGATGGACAGGTCGCCGTGCTGCGAGCGCCTGAGCCCCGCCAGGCACTCGACCAGCTCGTGCTGGCCATTCCCCTCGACGCCCGCCAGGCCGACGATCTCGCCCGCGTGGACCTCGAAGGAGACGCGCTTCACCGCCTGCAGTCCCCGGTCGTCGAGCACGTCGAGCAGGCGCACGCGCAGCAGCGGGACGCGCTCCTCGTGCTGCGCGCGGGCGTGCAGCGCCGGGATGGCGTGCCCCACCATGAGCTCGGCCATGCGCTCGACCGGGTGCTCCGCGATGGGCCCGCCGCCCACCACGCGCCCGGCGCGCATCACCGTGACGCGCTGCGCCAGCGCGGTCACCTCGGCCAGCTTGTGGGTGATGAGCACGATCGTCGTGCCCTGCGCCTGCAGCTCGCGCAGCACGTGGAAGAGGTCGTCCACCTCCTGCGGCGTGAGCACCGCCGTGGGCTCGTCCAGGATGAGCACCCGGGCGCCGTGGTAGAGCGCCTTGAGGATCTCCACCCGCTGCTGGGCTCCGACCGAGAGCGTCTCGATGCGCGCGCCGGGTTCCACGGGCAGGCCGTGGCGCCCGGCCAGCGCGGCCACCTCGCGCTCGGCCGCCGCCGGGCTGTAGCTCCCGAGGGCGCCGCGCGGCTCGCGACCGAGCGTGACGTTCTCCGCCACGGTGAGCGAGCCCACCAGCATGAAGTGCTGGTGGACCATGCCGAGCCCGAGCCGCATCGCGGCCGCCGGGCTGTGGATGCGCGCCACGCGGCCGGCGATCTCGATGGTGCCCGAGTCGGGCTGGATCAGGCCGTAGAGGACGCGCATGAGCGTGCTCTTGCCGGCCCCGTTCTCGCCGACCAGGCCGTGGATCTCGCCGGGCCGCAGGTCGAGCGAGACATCGTCGTTCGCCACGACCGGCCCGAAGTGGCGGGTGATGTGGCGCAGCGAGATGGCCGGGGCGGAGGCGCTCATGGTGCGCGGAGCCTACCACGGCCCGGAGGGGTGGAGTGGGCAGCCCGCAGCGTCCTCGCGGAGGGCTTCCCGCCGACCGCTGCGGGCTGCCCCACGCGGCCTTCCCCCCGAACGTCAGGGCGGGCCGGGCTCCATCCGCTCCCACGCGATGCGCACGTTCTCCCGGTGGACGTCGTCCATGGGATACGCGGCGCCCTTGCCGACGTAGTCCATGGACGCGAGCCGCGCCTGCGCTTCCTCGACCGCGAGCCCGGCGCGGCGCGCGGCCCGCACCTCCGCCTCGAGCGAATCGAGATAACCCAGGTCGCGGTGCAGCCGCTCGAGCACGACGGCTCTCCCACGGGCGATCGCGCCGTGGCCCGGAACCAGCGTCTCGATCTCCCCGGCGCTCGCGAGGGCCTCGATCCGCTCCAGCGTCCTGCGATAGGCCGCGGGCTCCCGGTCGAGCCACGGGATCTCGAGGTCCGAGAGCAGGTCGCCCGCGAGGAGCAGGCGGCGCGCCGGCAGGTGCGCGGTGATCTGGCTGTCGCAGTGGCCGGGCGCCCCGCGCAGCACGAGCTGCCACGGTCCCAGCGCGAGCGATCGCTCTTCCTCGACGGCGAGATCGGGCTCGAAGGGCTGGAAGCCGCGGCTCCACGACTCGCCGGCCCGGGCCGCGTGCCCGGATGCCTCGCCGAGGATCGCGCCCGCCTCGCGCCGCAGCTCGGCCGCGAGGCCCGCGTGCCCGACGGTGCCCGCCTCCGGCCACCAGGGCCGCCCGAGCACGTGGTCCCAGTGCGAGTGCGTGAAGACGAGCGTGACCGCGGGCGCACCGCCGCGGCTCACCGCCGCGGCCAGATCGTCCAGCTCGGAGGGAAGTACCCCCGGGTCCACGAGCACCGCGTGCTCGCGCTCGAGCAGCAGCGCGCTGTTCATCCAGAACACGCGGCTCTGCCGCACGTGCACGCCGCCGCCGAGGTCGGTCCAGGGGGTCATGCGCCGGCGCGGGGCCTACTCCGTCGGGACGACGATCCGCCCCGCGACGATCTCGGCCTTGAACGAGTCCACGCGCGCCTTCACACGGTCCGGGACCAGCGCCCTGTTCCGGTCGTCGTAGACCCAGCCCACGCCGTCCTCCCTGAGGCCGAACTCGCGGATGCCGCCCTGCCAGCGCCCTTCTTCGAGCTCGCTGACCGTGTCGAAGACCGACGTCTCCACGTGCTTCACCATCGAGGTGAGGATGAAGCCCGGCGCCTCGGCGTACTGGTCCGAGTCCACGCCGATGGCGAGCCGGTCCTTCTCGCGCGCCGCCTCGAACACGCCCAGGCCCGTCGAGCCCGAGGCGTGGAAGATGATGTCGGCTCCCTGGTTGTACTCCGCCAGGCCCAGTTCCTTGCCCTTGGTCGGATCCTTGAAGGCGGTGCCCGTCGTGCCCGCGTACTTCACCAGGACCTCGACCTTCGGGTCCGCCGCCTTCGCGCCGGCGCGGTAACCAGCCTCGAACTTCTTGATGAGCGGGATCTCCATGCCGCCGACGAAGCCCACCTTGCCGGTCTTCGTCAGGAGGCCCGCGAGCGCGCCCACCAGGAACGAGCCCTCGTGCTCCTTGAACTCGAGCGCCACGAGGTTGGGCGGGAGCGCCTGGCCTTCCTTCACGGTGTAGTCCACGCAGGCGAACTTCACGTCCGGGAACTCCTGCGCGAGCCCGTAGATGTCGTCGGAGAAGAGGAAGCCCACGCCGAAGACCAGTTGCGAGCCGCCCGCGGCGAGCTGGCGCATCTGGGCTTCGCGGTCCGCGCCCTCGCCCGTCTCGAGCGTGCTGAAGGTGATGCCCAGCTCCCGCTGCGCGCGCTCGAGGCCGGCGTAGGCCGCGTCGTTGAAGGACTTGTCCCCGCGCCCGCCGATGTCGAACACCAGGCCGACCTTGAGTGCGCCCGCCGCGGCGGCCGGCGGCGCGGGCCTGTCAGCCTGCCTTGCGCACCCTGCGGCGAGGACGGCGACGGCGAGCAGGGCGAGCACGCGCGGGAACGGGGACGACCTCATCGGAACCTCCGGGTGGGGGCGGCTCTTCGGGTGCGACGGCGCGGCGGCCCAGCTCGAAGCAGCGGCGGCAGCGCGCCTCGTAGAGATCAGCGCCCCCCACCACCACGCGGGCCGTGCGGCGCTTCTTGCGGTAGCTGCGATTGGCGGGGTTGCCGCACACCACGCAGATGGCGAGCGTCTTGGTGATGTACTCGGCGATGGCGAGCAGTTGCGGCATGGGCTCGAACGGCTTGCCGAGGTAGTCCTGGTCCAGCCCCGCGACGATGACGCGCTTGCCGCGCCGGGCCAGGCGCTCGCAGACCTTCACCAGGTCGGGGCCCAGGAACTGGCCCTCGTCGATGCCGATGACCTGGGCCTCGTGGGCGTGGCGCAGCACGTCCTTCGCGGTCTTGACCGCCCGCGAGGGGATGCGCAGCTCCGAGTGCGACACGATCTGGTCGCGGCCGAAGCGGTCGTCGATGGCGGGCTTGAAGATCGCGACCCGCTGGCGGGCGATCTGGGCGCGGCGCAGGCGGCGGATGAGCTCCTCCGTCTTTCCGCTGTACATGCTCCCGACGATCACCTCGATCCAGCCGGAGTTGACGAACGGCAGGGTGGGTTCGGTCATGGCGGACGGACGCTAACCACCGCGGCGGGCCGTGTCAACGGGGCGTTCGGTCACGACCGGGCGCCCGCGGCTGCACCTTGATGCGTCCTTGATGCGCGCGGCCCGACTCTTGAGCCACCCCTGACGCGCGGCCGGGGTCTAATCAGGCAGGTCGAAAGGGAGGACCGCATGCAGGACCTGGGTCTGGTCGCACTCGTGATCGTGTTCTTCGCGCTCTCGCTGGCCTTCGCCCGGCTGTGCGCGCGGCTGCGCTGAGGCGGCGATGAACGTCCTCTACGCGGTGGGCGCGGTCATCACGATCCTGTTGTTCGTCTACCTGGTCTTCGCGATGCTGCAGCCGGAGCGCTTCTGATGACCGCCCATGCCGTGATCGAGCTGGCGGTCTGGCTGGCCGCACTGCTGGCGCTCGGGCCGCCGCTGGGCCGTTACATCGCGCGAATCCTCGAGGGTCGTCCGACCTGGCCGGGGCGGGTGCTCGGGCCGTTCGAGCGCCTGCTCTACCGGCTCGCCGGCGTGAGGCCGGAGGTCGAGACCGACTGGCTGCGCTACGCCCTGGGCATGCTGCTCTTCAACGCCGCCGGGCTGCTGCTGGTCTACGCGTTGCAGCGGCTCCAGGCCGTGCTGCCGCTGAACCCGCAGCACCTGCCGGCGGTCCCGCCGCACCTCGCCTTCGACATCGCGGTGAGCTTTGCCACCAACACGAACTGGCAGAGCTACCCGGGCGAGGCCACGCTGGGCTACCTGGTCCAGATGGCCGGGCTCACCGTGCAGAACTTCGTCTCGGCCGCCACCGGCATGGCCGTCCTGGCCGCGCTCGTCCGCGGGCTGGCGCGGCGCTCGGCCGTCACGATCGGCAACTTCTGGGTGGACCTCACGCGCTCGACGCTCTACGTGCTGCTGCCGCTCGCCATCGTGCTCGCGCTGGCGCTGGTCTCCCAGGGCGTGGTGCAGACGCTGGTGCCCACGCGCACGGTCGCGTTGCTGCAGCCGGTGGCCGCCGGGGATGGCGGGACCGTCACGGTGCAGCACATTGCGGTCGGTCCGGCGGCCTCGCAGGTCGCCATCAAGCAGCTCGGCACGAACGGCGGCGGCTTCTTCAACACCAACTCGGCCCACCCGCTCGAGAACCCGACACCGCTTTCGAACTTCCTCGAGTTGCTGGCCATCCTGCTCATCCCGGTGGCGCTGTGCTTCACCTTCGGCGAGATGGTCGCCGACCGGCGCCAGGGCTGGGCGGTGTTCGCGGCCATGGGGTTGCTCTTCCTGCTGTTCGTCGTCTCCTGCCTGGTCGCCGAGCAGGCTGGCAACCCGCGCCTGGCCGCCCTGGGCGTGGACATCCGTTCCGGCGCGCTGCAGCCGGGCGGGAACCTGGAGGGCAAGGAGGCCCGCTTCGGCGTCGTCGGCTCGGCCCTCTGGGCCACGGCGACCACCGCGGCCTCGAACGGCTCGGTCAACGCCATGCACGACTCCTTCACGCCGCTCGGCGGCCTGGTGCCGATGCTGCTGATCCAGCTCGGTGAGGTGGTCTTCGGCGGGGTCGGCTCGGGGCTCTACGGCATGCTGATGTTCGTGATCGCCGCGGTCTTCATCTCGGGTCTCATGGTCGGACGCACGCCCGAGTACCTGGGCAAGAAGATCGAGGCCTTCGAGATGAAGATGGCCTCGCTCGTCATCCTGATCCCGCCGCTGACGGTCCAGGTCGGGACCGCCCTGGCGGTCGGTTCCGCCGCCGGCCGGGCCGCGGTGCTGAACCCCGGGCCGCACGGGTTCAGCGAGATCCTCTATGCGTTCTCCTCGGCGGCCAACAACAACGGCAGTGCGTTCGCGGGACTGGCCACGAACGTCCCGTTCTACGACCTGGCGCTGGGGCTGGCCATGCTGGCCGGCCGCTACTGGCTCGCCGTCCCGGCACTGGCCCTCGCCGGTTCGCTGGCGGCGAAGAAGCGGCTCCCGGCCGGCCCGGGCACGCTGCCCACCCACACCCCGCTGTTCGTGATGCTCGTCGTGGCCACCGTCCTGGTGGTCGGAGCGCTGGCCATGTTCCCGGCCCTGGCGCTCGGACCGATCGTCGAGCACCTGATGGTCGTCGGCACGCATTGACGCGCGAAAGGACCGCACCGATGTCGAAACCGAAGGTGCCGCCCCCGTTCGAGCCGCGGATCGTCCGCCGCGCGGCGGGCGAGGCGTTCCGCAAGCTCGACCCGCGGGTCCAACTCCGCAACCCGGTCATGTTCGTCGTGCTGGTGACCGCGCTCCTGACCACCGTGCTGGGCATCGAGGCGCTGTGCGGGCAGGGCGAGGCCCCGGCGGGCTTCATCCTCGGCGTGTCGATGTGGCTGTGGTTCACGGTGCTGTCCGCCAACTTCGCCGAGGCCATGGCGGAGGGCCGCGGCAAGGCCCAGGCCGAGGCCCTGCGCCAGGCGCGGGGCGACGTCTTCGCCAAGAAGCTCGAGGACCCCGCCGAGCGCCTGGTGTTCTGGGCCGTGCCCGCGTCCACCCTGCGCAAGGGCGACTTCGTGGTGGTCGCGGCGGGGGACGTCATTCCCTGCGACGCCGAGGTGATCGAGGGCGTGGCGTCGGTGGACGAGAGCGTCATCACCGGCGAGAGCGCGCCGGTCATCCGCGAGAGCGGCGGCGACCGCAGTGCGGTCACCGGGGGCACGCGCATCCTCTCGGACTGGCTGGTGCTGCGCGTCAGCGCCGACCCCGGGGAGACCTTCCTCGACCGCATGATCGGCCTGATCGAGGGCGCGAAGCGGCAGAAGACGCCGAACGAGATTGCGCTCGCCATCCTGCTGGCCGCCCTGACCCTGATCTTCCTGGTGACGACCGCCACGTTGCTGCCGTTCTCGCTGTACGGCGTGCGCGTCGCTGGAGCGGGCACGCCGATCACGGTGACGGCGTTGAGCGCGTTGCTGGTCTGCCTGATCCCGACCACGATCGGTGGCCTGCTGTCGGCCATCGGCATCGCCGGCATGGACCGGCTCATCCGCGACAACGTCCTGGCGCTCTCGGGACGCGCGGTCGAGGCGGCCGGGGACGTGGACGTGCTGCTGCTCGACAAGACCGGGACCATCACGCTCGGCAATCGCCAGGCCACCGAGCTGGTGCCGGCCCCCGGCGTGACGCTCGAGCGACTGGCCGACGCCGCGCAGCTCGCCTCGCTCTCGGACGAGACGCCCGAGGGACGCAGCATCGTCGTGCTGGCCAAGGAACGCTACGGGCTGCGCGAGCGCGACCTGCACTCGCTGGGTGCCGCGTTCGTGCCGTTCAGCGCCCGCACCCGCATGAGCGGCGTCGACCTGGACGGCCGCGCGGTGCGCAAGGGCGCCAGCGAGGCGATCGAGCGTTTCGTGAAGGAGCACGGCGGCGAGCTGCCGGCCGCCGTGCGGAGCGCCGTGGACGCCATCGCGCGGGCGGGCTCGACGCCGCTGGTGGTGGCCGAGGACGGTGTCGTGCTGGGCGCGATCCAGCTCAAGGACGTCGTCAAGGGCGGCATCCGCGAGCGCTTCGCCGAGCTGCGCCGGATGGGGATCAAGACCGTGATGATCACCGGCGACAACCCGCTCACGGCCGCGGCGATCGCCGCGGAGGCGGGGGTGGACGACTTCCTGGCCGAGGCCACGCCCGAGGCGAAGCTCGCGCTGATCCGTCAGCAGCAGGCGGGCGGACGGCTGGTGGCCATGACCGGCGACGGGACCAACGACGCGCCCGCGCTGGCCCAGGCGGACGTGGCCGTGGCCATGAACTCCGGTACCCAGGCCGCCAAGGAGGCGGGGAACATGGTGGACCTCGACTCGAACCCGACCAAGCTGATCGAGATCGTCGAGACCGGCAAGCAGTTGCTGATGACGCGTGGCGCGCTGACCACCTTCAGCATCGCGAACGACGTCGCGAAGTACTTCGCCATCGTCCCGGCGGCCTTCGTCGGCACCTACCCGGCGCTCGCGGCCCTGAACGTGATGCGGCTCGCGACACCCAACAGCGCGATCCTCTCGGCGGTCATCTTCAACGCCCTGGTCATCATCGCGCTCGTGCCGCTGGCCCTGCGCGGGGTGCACTACCGCCCGTTGGGCGCCGCGACGGTGCTCCGCAACCACCTGCTGATCTACGGGCTCGGTGGCCTGGTCGCCCCGTTCCTGGGGATCAAGGCCATCGACCTGGTCCTGGTCGCGTTCCACCTCACCTAGGAACCCCCCATGCGCTCCGAGGTCCGTCCCGCGCTCGTCCTGCTGCTCGTGTTCACCGTGCTCACCGGCCTGGTCTACCCGCTCGCCCTGACCGGCGTGGCGAAGCTCATCTTCCCGCGCCAGGCCCAGGGCAGCCTGATCGTGCGCGACGGCCACGGGGTCGGCTCGCGCCTGGTCGGGCAGCCGTTCTCCGATCCGCGCTACTTCTGGGGGCGGCTCTCGGCCACCGCACCGCTGCCCTACGACGCGGCCGCCTCGGCCGGCTCGAACCTGGGGCCCCTGAACCCGGCCCTGATCGAGGCGGCGCGGGCGCGCCTCGCGGCGCTGCGCGCGGCGGACCCCGGCGCCATCGGGCCCGTGCCCGTGGACCTGGTCACGGCCTCGGGCAGCGGCCTCGATCCGCACGTCAGCCCCGCCGCGGCCGAATACCAGGTGGGCCGGGTGGCGCGGGCGCGCGGGCTGGCCCCCGGAGAGGTGCGCTCGATCCTCCGGCGCCACACCGAGGGCCGCACCTTCGGCCTGCTGGGCGAGCCGCGCGTGAACGTGCTCGAGCTGAACCTGGCGCTGGACGCCCTTGGTCGCCCGGACGCGACGCGCTGAGCGCCGGCCCGCCGGGCCCGTGGAGCCCTGTGCTACTGTCGTGCCACGCGGCGTGCGACGGGGGCGGGGCCTCCGCTCGTCCCGCGCGGAAGGCCCCGCATGAACGAGCACCGTCCCGATCCCGACGAACTCCTGCGCCGCATCCGCGAGCAGGAGGAGCGCGAGCACCGCGCGAAGCTCAAGATCTTCTTCGGTGCTTCGGCGGGTGTCGGCAAGACCTACGCGATGCTGGTGGAGGCCCACGAGCGCCGCCGCGCGGACGTGGACGCCGTGGTCGGCGTGGTCGAGACCCACGGCCGCCCCGAGACCGCCGCGCTGCTCGAGGGGCTGGAGTCCCTGCCTCCGCGCCCGGTCGAGTACCGCGGCGCCGTGCTGCGGGAGTTCGACCTCGACGCGGCGCTGGCCCGCCGTCCGGGCCTGCTGCTGCTGGACGAGCTGGCCCACACCAACGCCCCGGGCTCGCGGCACGCGAAGCGCTGGCTGGACGTCGAGGAGTTGCTCGCCGCGGGTATCGACGTCTACACCACGCTCAACGTCCAGCACGTCGAGAGCCTGTACGACGTGGTCGCGCAGATCACGGGCGTGGCGGTGCGCGAGATCGTGCCCGACTCGATCCTCGAACGCGCCGACGAGATCGAGTTGGTGGACCTGCCACCCGACGACCTGCTGCAGCGCCTGCGCGAGGGCAAGGTCTACATCCCCGAGCAGGCCGCGCGCGCGGCGGAGCACTTCTTCAAGAAGGGGAACCTGATCGCGCTGCGCGAGCTGGCCCTGCGCGTCACCGCCGACCGCGTGGACCAGCAGATGGAGTCCTACCGCCGCGAGCACGCCATCCGCGACACCTGGGCGGTGGGCGGGCGCATCCTGGTCGGCCTGGGCGAGCCCGTGGCGGGGCTGCGGCTGATCCGGGCGGCGAGCCGCATGGCGGCGCGGCTGCAGGCTGAGTGGCTGGTGGTGCACGTCGAGACCCCGGGTGAGTTCACGCCGACGGAGACGGCGCGCGACCCCCTCGTGGACCTGATGGGCTACGCCGAGGAGCTGGGCGCCGAGACCGCGATGCTCACCGGCACGCGGGTCGCCGAGCAGATGCTCGCCTACGCCCGGGAGCGCAACGTCTCTCGCATCATCGTCGGCAAGCCCACGCGCCCGCGCTGGCTCCGGCTGCTGCGCGGTTCCCTGGTGGACGCGCTGCTGGCCGGCAGCGGCGAGATCGACGTCTTCGTCATGAGCGGCGAGAGCGAGGAGGACGAGCGCCCGCCCGGCCCGGCGCCCGCCCGGCCGCTCTCGCTGCGGGCCTCGAGCTACGCGCAGAGCCTGCTGGCCGTCGCCCTGTGCACCGGGATCGCGTGGGTGGTGGACCTGCGCCTGCCCCCGGCCAACCTGCCGATGATCTACCTGCTGGGCATCATGGCGGTGGCGATGCGCCTGGGCCGCGGCCCGGCGGTCATGGCTTCGATCGTGAGCGTGGCCGCCTTCGACTTCTTCTTCGTGCCGCCGAAGCTGGCGTTCCACGTCCACGACACGCAGTACCTGCTGACGTTCGCGGGGATGCTGGTGGTGGCGCTGGTCATCAGCACCATGGCCTCGCGCCTGCGCCGGCAGGCCGACGCCGCCCGTGAGCGCGAGCACCGGACCGCGGCGCTCTACATGCTCAGCCGCGAGCTGTCGAGCCTGCGGGAGACGCAGGAGCTGCTGCGCGCGGCGCTGCGGCGGGTGACGGACGTGTTCGGGGGCCGCGGCGTGATCCTGCTGCCCGACGCCGCGGGCCGGCTGTCGGTCGTGGCCGGGGAGGTGTCCCTGCTGGGCGAGGCGGGGCACGACCAGGGCGTGGCCCAGTGGACCTTCGACCATGCGCAACCCGCGGGGGCCGGCACGCCGACCCTGCCGGCGGCGGGCGCCCTGTTCCTGCCCCTGCTCGGGGCGAGCGAGGCCGTGGGCGTGCTCGGCATCGTGCCGGACGAACCGGGACGCGTGCTGACCCGCGACCGCTTCCGCCTGGTCGAGACCTTCGCCTCGCAGGTGGCGCTCAGCCTCGAGCGGGCGCAACTCGCCGAGCAGGCCGAACGCGCGCACGTGCTGGTCGAGTCCGAGCGCACCCGCAGCCTGCTGCTGAGCAGCGTCTCCCACGACCTGCGCACGCCGCTGTCGGTCATCACCGGGGCGACCAGCAGCCTGCTGGCGGACGAGGCGGCGCTGCCCGGGCCGGTGCGCCGGGAGCTGGTGGAGACCATCGCCGAGGAGGCGCAGCGCCTGAACCGGCTGGTCGGCAACCTGCTCGACATGACGCGGCTCGAGTCGGGCGCGCTGGCGGTGCGGTGGGAATGGCACTCGCTCGAGGAGGTCGTGGGCTCGGCGCTGGGGCGGCTCGAGTCGCGCCTGCAGGGCCGGGAGGTGGTCGTGCGGCTGGCGCCGGGCCTGCCACTCGTCCAACTCGACGACGTGCTGATCGAGCAGGTGCTCTTCAACCTGGTCGAGAACGCGCTCAAGTACACTCCGCCCGGCAGCCCGATCGGGATCGGCGCGACGCTGGTCGACGGCGCGTTGCGCATCGAGGTCGCGGACCGCGGCCCGGGGTTGCCGCCGGGACAGGAGGAGAGCGTGTTCGAGAAGTTCTACCGGGGCCGGCGCGAGGGGGACCCGAGCGGCGTGGGCCTGGGCCTGAGCATCTGCCGCGGGATCATCGAGGCCCACGGGGGCGCGATCTCGGCCGCGAACCGTGACGGGGGCGGGGCCGTGTTCCGGGTGACGCTGCCGCAGCCGGAGAGCCCGCCCGCGGTGGCCCTGGACGAGGACCCGGGTGCGGGCGGCGACCCGGGCGCGGAGCCGTCGTGACCGGGACCGGGCCGCAGGAGGGGCTGGCCCCCCTCGTACTGGTCGTCGAGGACGAGGTGTCCATGGTGCGCCTGCTCAAGGCGGCGCTCGGCAGCCAGGGCTTTCGCGTGGTCGAGGCCTCGAGCGGCCAGGAGGCCCTGCGCCAGGCGGCCACGCGCTCCCCGGACGTGGTCGTCCTCGACCTCGGCCTGCCCGACCTGGACGGCCTCGAGGTCACGCGCCGGCTGCGCGAGTGGTCCGCCGTACCCATCATCGTGGTCTCGGCGCGCGGCCAGGAGGGCGACAAGATCAAGGCCCTCGACGCGGGCGCGGACGACTACGTCACCAAGCCGTTCGCAGTCGGCGAGTTGCTGGCGCGCATGCGGGTCGCGCTGCGGCACTCGGCCCAGACCGCGCAGGAATCCGGCGACACCGAGGTGACGGTGGGCGGGCTGCGGGTGGACCGGCTGCGCCGGCAGGTCTTCGTGGACGAGGACGAGGTCCGCCTGACGCCGATCGAATACCGACTGCTCTCGGCGCTCGCCCAGTACCCCGGCCGGGTGCTGACCCACGAGCACCTGTTGCGCCGGGTCTGGGGACCAGGCTGCACGCAGCAGCGCCACTACCTGCGCGTCTACATGGCGCAGCTCAGGCACAAGCTCGAACCGGACCCCGCTCGGCCCCGCTACCTGCTGACCGAGCCTGGGGTTGGCTACCGCCTGCGCGATTCCTGAGGGGCCCGCCTGCAGGTCGGTCGGCCGCCGACTCTGGTAGCATCACAGCCGCTCTGCAGGTAGGATACCGCCGAACTGCCACGCGCCGGAACGGAAGCCTCGTCGGGGCGCGCACGGACTGCGACCAACGCCACCGTTGCCCCTCCGGCCCCGGTGCGCACACGGAAGACGAAGCTGCGATCACAGGGAGGAATCCGATGAGTGACCTTTCCTATGGACGGGACCGGCTCGGCGATGTGGCGGCGTCCACTCGCCTGGAGTGGCTGGTCACCAACGGCATCGGAGGCTTCGCCTCCGGCACGGCCAGCGGGGCGCTGACCCGCCGCTACCACGGGCTCCTCGTCGCCTCGCTCAAGCCTCCGGTCGGCCGCACCCTGCTGCTCGCCAAGCTGGCCGAGCGCCTCGAAGTGAACGGGGCCTGGGTGGACCTCGACACGAACCGCTGGGCCGGCGGCAGCGTCTCCCCGGCCGGGCACCTGCACCTCGAGTCCTTCCGGCTCGACGAGACCGTGCCGGTCTGGACCTGGGCCATCGGTGACGCGCGCCTGGAGAAGCGCGTGTGGATGGAGCACGGCGAGAACACGACCTTCATCGAGTACCGGCTGGCCTCATCCAGTGTCCCGGCCCAACTCCACCTGCGGGCGCTGGCCAACCACCGCGACGCCCACGAGATCACCTCGATCGGCGCCTGGACCGCGTGCGTCGAGCCCGCCTCGGGCGGGGTCTGCATCGAGGCCTGGGACGGCGCCACCCCGCTGTGGCTGTTCGCCCCCGGGGCCGACGTGCGCCCGGTGAACGAGTGGTACCGCGGCTTCCACCTCGCGCTCGAGGCCGAGCGCGGGCTGGATTGCGTGGAAGATCACCTCTGCGCGGCCGAGATCCTCGCCACGCTCCAGCCGGGCGAGGCCATCGTGGTCACGGCCAGCACGCGGCGCCATGCTGGCCGCGACGCCGGCACGCCGCTGGCGCGGGCCTTCTCGCTGCAGCGCCGGCGCGCGCACGAGAAGAGCCTGCTCGACGCCTGGCGCAAGGCGCAGCCGAAGGCCTCGCGCACGGCGCCCGAGTGGGTGCGGCGGCTGGTGCTGGCGGCCGACCAGTTCGTGGTCGAGCGCGCCATCCCGGGCGAGCCGCAGGGCCGCAGCGTCATCGCCGGCTACCCGTGGTTCAGCGACTGGGGGCGCGACACCATGATCGCGCTGCCCGGCCTGGCGCTGGCGACCGGGCGGCCGGAGCTGGCGCGCACCATCCTCTCGACCTTCGCGCGCTTCGTGGACCAGGGGATGCTGCCCAACTACTTCCCCGACCAGGGCGAGCCGCCGACCTACAACACCGTGGATGCGGCGCTCTGGTTCTTCCAGGCGGTGCGCTCGTACGTCGAGGCCACGCAGGACCTCAAGTTCCTGGCCGAGGTGTACCCCGCGCTCGAGGACATCGGTGCCTGGTACGAGCGCGGCACACGCTACGGCATCCACATGGACCCGGCGGACAGCCTCGTCGCCGCGGGCGACGACGGGGTGCAGCTCACCTGGATGGACGCCAAGGTGGACGACTGGGTCGTCACGCCCCGCCGTGGCAAGCCGGTGGAGGTGAATGCGCTCTGGTACAACGCGATGGCCGCCATGGTGACGTTCGCGAACCGGCTCAAGCGGCCGGCCGAGGCGCACGAGCGGCGCATGCGCGAGATCGAGATGTCGTTCCAGCGCTTCTGGAACCCCGAGACCGGTTGCCTCTTCGACGTGCTCGACGGTCCCGAGGGGAACGACCCGGCGATCCGCCCCAACCAGTTGCTCGCGGTCTCGCTGCCGGCGAGCCCGCTCACCCACGAGCAGCAGCGCGCGGTGCTCGAGACCTGCGGGCGCGCGCTCCTGACCTCGCACGGGCTGCGCAGCCTGGCGCCCGGCGATTCGCGCTACCACGGCGTCTACACCGGGGACCGGCGCGAGCGGGACGGCGCTTATCACCAGGGCACGGTGTGGACCTGGCTGCTGCCGCACTACGCGCTGGCGCATGCCCGCGTGCACGGGCGGCGGGAAGAGGCCCTCGCGTTCCTCGAGCCGCTGGGAGAGTTGATGGGCGCCTGCGGCGTGGGCTCGTTGCCCGAGGCCGCCGACGGCGAAGCGCCGTTCACCCCGCGCGGCTGCATCGCGCAGGCCTGGTCGGTGGGGGAGACGCTGCGTGCCTGGCACATGCTCGTGACGGCCCGCCCCACGCCGGGGAAGGCCGCCCGGACCCCGGCGGCGCGCACCAAGTCGCGTGCCCGGACCGCGGCGCGTCCCCGGACGACGGCGCGCGCGCGGTAGGGTCGCGGCGCGAAGGCGAAACACGGCGGGCCGGTCCCTTCCGGGACCGGCCCGCCGTGCTCCCGCCCGCGAGGCCCGGGAGGCGGGCCAGGGAAGGAGGCTGCATCGTGGACGATCACGGGGTCGTGCGCCTGCGCGATGGGCGGGTGCTCGCCTTCGCGCAGTACGGCGACCCGAGCGGGATCCCGATCCTGTTCTTCCACGGCCTGCCGAGCTGCCGGTTGATGCACCCGGACGCGGAGGTCTCCCGCGCGCTCGGGGTGCGGGTGCTGGTCGCCGACCGGCCGGGCTTCGGCCGCTCGGACCCGCGGCCCGGGCGCGCGCTGCTGGACTGGGCCGACGACGTCGCCGACCTCGCGGACGCGCTCGGGCTGCCGCGATTCGCTGTCGTCGGGCCCTCGGGGGGAGCGCCCTTCGTGGCGGCCTGCGCCAGCCGGCTCGGGCCGCGCGTCACGCGCGCCGCGATCCTCGGCGGCTCCGGGCCGGTCGACGCGCCCGGAGCGCTCACGGGGATCACGTTCGAGCGTCGTGCCGGTTACTGGCTCGCCCGTCACGCGCCCGCCCTGCTGCGCGCGGTGCTGCGGCGACGTGGCGACCCGCGGCGCGACCCCGAGCGGTTCTTCACCCGCTACACGCGGCACAACCCCGCGGCCGACCAGGCCCTGCTCGCGCGTCCCGAGGTGCGGGCGATGTTCCTGGCGAGCTACGCCGAGGCGACGCGCCAGGGGCTCGAGGCGTTCGCCTGGGAGCTGCAGCTCGTCGCGCGACCCTGGGGATTCCGGCTGGAGGACGTGCGGGTGCCCACCGCGATCTGGCACGGCGCGGACGACCACCTCACGCCGGTCGGCATGGCGCGGGCGCTGGCGCGGGCCATCCCGGGGGCCACGCTCCAGGTCCTGCCGGGCGAGGGGCACCTGTTCTTCCTTTCGCGCTGGCGGGAGATCGTGGCCGGTCTGCTGGCGCCCGGGCAGGGCGCGACGCACGAGGAGCGCGGGGCGGGATCGAAGACCGCCGGCGGGGTTGTGGGATGTCCGGACGCGTGATAGTGCTCGCGAACGTGCCGTCCCTTGCCGGTGATTCCGCCGCCGTGAGCCCGCGGGTCGTGGAATGCCACTGATCCTCGCCGGGCTGGGGCTGCTTGTGCTGGGCGCCGTCGCCGCGCTGTCGGTCGCTCGCGCGCCGCGCCTGGCGACCTGGCTGGGTGTCGGCGGCACGATTGCCGGGTGCATCTGCGCCCTGGTCCCGGTTGTGCGGGTCCTGCTCGGCGGCGCGCCCCTGAGCCTGCGGCTGCCCTGGAACGTCCCCTTCGGCACCTTCGCGCTCGGCCTGGACGGGCTCTCCGCCTTCTTCCTGCTGCCGATCCTCATGCTCTCCGCGCTCGCCGCGCTCTATGGGAGCGAGTACCTTGGCGCCTTCCGCGGGCGCGCCGTCCCCGCGCGCGCCTGGCCCTTCTTCGCGCTCCTCGTCGCGGGCATGGCGCTGGTGGTGTTGGCGCGCAACGGCGTGCTGTTCCTGGTGGCATGGGAGATCATGTCGCTGGCGGCCTACTTCCTGGTGGTGCTCGAGGACGAGGAGCCGGCGGTGCGCTCCGCGGGTTGGACGTATCTCGTCGCCACCCACCTGGGCACGGCGTTCCTGATCGTGATGTTCGTGGTGCTGGGGCATGAGGCGGGCTCGCTCGACTTCGAGCGCTTCGGCGCCACCCTGTTGCTGGCCGCGCCGCTGGCCGGCCTGGTCTTCGTGCTCGCGATGATTGGCTTCGGCACCAAGGCCGGTTTCATGCCCCTGCACGTCTGGCTGCCCGAGGCGCATCCGGCCGCACCCAGCCACGTCTCGGCCGTGATGTCGGGCGTGATGATCAAGACTCGGCATCTACGGCCTGCTGCGCACGCTCACGTTCCTGGGCGCGCCGCCGGCCTGGTGGGGTTGGACCCTCGTGGCCGTGGGCCTGACCTCGGGCGTGCTCGGCGTGCTCTTCGCCCTCGCCCAGCACGACCTCAAGCGATTGCTGGCCTACCACAGCGTCGAGAACATCGGGATCATCGCGCTCGGGTTCGGCGTCGGGCTGCTCGGCGTGCACTACGGGTCGGCGCCGCTGGCGGTGCTGGGCTTCGCCGGCGCGCTGCTGCACGTCGTGAACCACGCCCTGTTCAAGGGGCTGCTCTTCCTCGGCGCGGGCGCGGTCGTGCACGCCACCGGCACGCGCGAGATGGACCACCTCGGCGGGCTGCTCAAGCGCATGCCCTGGACCGGCTCGCTGTTCCTGGTCGGGGCCGCGGCGATCTGCGGCCTGCCGCCGCTCAACGGCTTCGCCAGCGAGTTCCTCGTCTTCCTCGGGGCCTACCAGGGCGTGCTCCACCCGGCGGCGGGCGTGGTCGGAGCGGCGCTGGTGGTGCTGGCCGGGCTCGCGCTCATCGGCGGCCTCGCGGCCGCGTGCTTCGCCAAGGTCTTCGGCGTGGTGTTCCTGGGCGAGGCCCGCAGCGGGCACGTCGCGCACGCGCACGACCCGGGCAGGGCGATGCTGCTGCCCATGGTCGTGCTGGCCGCGGGCTGTGTGCTGGTGGGCCTCGTGCCCGCCCTGCTCGTGGGGCGCATGGCGGGCGCGCTCGAGCCGCTCACGCGGCTGCCGGCGGCCACGATCGAGCCGTCGCTCGCCTTCGCCGTCGTGCCGCTCACGCAGGTCTCGGTCGCGGCGGGCGTGCTGCTCGTGCTGGGCGGCGCGCTCGTGCTGTGGCGGCGCGCGCAGCTCGCCCGCCGGCCGGCGGGCGAGGCGCTCACCTGGGACTGCGGTTACGCCCGGCCGACGCCGCGCATGCAGTACACCGCCTCGTCCTTCGCGCGGCCGCTCACGCTGCTCTTCGGCGGGTTCCTGCGCACGCGCACCACGCGCGTCGCGCCCGCCGGTCCCTTCCCGCGGCAGGCCGCACTCGCCACCGAGACGCCGGACGTCTTCCGCGACGCGCTCTTCCGTCCCGCATTCGTCCTGGCCGCCGGCGCGCTGAAGAAGCTGCGCTGGCTGCAGCACGGGCGCGTGCAGCTCTACGTGCTCTACATCCTGCTCACGCTTGTCGTGCTGCTGGTGTGGAAGCTGCGATGAGCGCGCTCTCCGTGCTGCCGCCGCTCTGCGCGCTGCTGCTGGCGCCCCTGTTGCCCGGGATCATCACCCGCACGCGCTGCTGGCTCACCGGCCGCGGGGGCCCGCCGCTGCTGCAGACCTACGCTGACCTCGGCAAGCTGCTGGCGAAGGGCGCCGTCTACAGTCGCACGACGACCGGCGTGTTCCGCGCCGGTTCGCTGGTGGGTCTCGCGGCGGTGGCGACGGCCGCGGCGCTGGTGCCCTTCGGCACCGCGGCCGCGCCGCTGGCGTTCCCCGGCGACCTCGTCCTGCTCTGCGGCCTGCTGGCCCTGATGCGCTTCGTCACCGTGCTCGCCGCCCTCGACACCGGCTCGGCCTTCGAGGGCATGGGCGCCAGCCGCGAGGTGCAGTTCGCGGCGCTCGCCGAGCCCGCACTGGTGCTGGCCCTGGCGGTGGTCGTGCGCAGCACCGGGAGCCTGTCGCTCAGTGGCGCGTTCGCGGCGCTGACGCCCGCCACATGGGCGCACGAGGGCGCGGCCCTGGTCCTGGTGCTGGGCACGCTGTTCGTCGTCTACCTGACCGAGAACGCCCGCGTGCCGGTGGACGACCCGGGCACGCACCTCGAGCTGACCATGATCCACGAGGTCATGGTGCTCGACCACGGCGGGCCCGATCTGGGGCTCATCCACTACGCCGCGGCGCTCAAGCTGTGGGTGCTGGGGGCGCTGCTCGTCGGCGTCGCGCTGCCCGTACAGGGCCTTGCGACCTGGGCGGGGCTGGCGGTCGCGCTGGCGGGGATGCTCGTGCTGGCCGTGCTGGTCGGCGTGGTCGAGACGGTGATGGCGCGGCTCAAGCTCGTGCGTGTGCCGCAACTGCTCGTGGGAGCGATGGCGCTCGCGGTGCTGGCGCTGGTGCTGGTGATGCGGGGGTGAGGGGGGCGCCTGGCGCGCGCGGAGGGATCCCATGTTCGAGACGATCGTGCCGCCGACGTGGGCCGCGGTGGGGTGAGATGCGTGGTATTCCTTCCGTCGAGTGGCCGGGCGTCGGCGGGCCGGTGGCGGCCGTTCATGAGAGTGTCATTCGTCGGACCGTCGTCGGTCGTCGGTTCCTGAAACGGAGACGAGAGTCAGCGTGAGCCGCCCATGCAACTGACCATCCGCGAAGCGACCGTCTACCTCGGGGTCAACGAGGAGCAGGTGCGGCGCTGGATAAAGGGCCGCGGGCTGCCGGCGCACCGCATGAACGAGCGGCTCATGCTCAACGCGATCGAGTTGTGGGAGTGGGCGACCGAGAACGGCATCGCGGTCTCGCGCGACCTGCTCGAGCAGGAGCGCGGCTCACCCGAGTCCGTCCCGTCGCTCGGCGACATGCTCGAGGCGGGGGGCATCCACCACGACGTCGGCGGCGAGGATCGCTCCGGGGTGCTGCGCGAGGTGGTGGCGCGGCTGCCGCTGCCGCCCGGGACGGACCGCGCGTTCGTCGAGGCGGTGCTCGAGGCCCGCGAGGCGATGGGCTCGACCGGCATCGGCGACGGCATCGCCATCCCGCACGTGCGCAACCCGCTGCTGCTGGGCGCGGGTGAGTCGCGGGTGATGCTCTGCCTGCTGTGCCATCCGATCGAGTTCGACGCGGTGGACGGGCTGCCGGTCTACGCGCTCTTCACCGTGGTGAGCTCGACGGTGCCGGCGCACCTGAAGATCCTGGCGCGGCTGGGCTTCGCGCTGCACGACCCGGAGCTGCGCGGGCTGCTGCGGGGCCGCGCCCCGGCCGCCGCCATCCTGGCCCGCGTGCGCGCGCTCGAACCGGCGAAGGACGCCTGACCGTGGAACGGCTCGGCGACGCGCTCCTGTTGCTGGTGCTGCTCACGGACCTCTCGCTGCTGGTCACCGACCGGCTGAGCGCTTCCATCCGGCTGGTCGCGCTCCAGGGTGTGCTGCTCGGGCTGGCGCCGCTCACGCTGGCGCACGTGTTCTCGCTCCACCTCGCCGCCATCGTGATCGGCACGATCGCGATCAAGGCGGTGCTGCTGCCCCGCATCCTGCTGTGGGCCATCCGCGAGGCGGAGGTGCGGCACGAGCGCCAGCCCTCGATCGGGCATCTGCCCTCGCTGCTGCTGGGGCTGGCGGTGACCGGCATCGCCTTCGGCGTCGCTGGCCGCCTGCCGGCGCTCCCGGGCCACTCGCTGCCGCTGCTGATCCCGGTCGCGCTGTCCACGCTGATGATCGGTTTCCTGCTGCTCACCAGCCGGCGCAAGGCGCTCTCGCAGGTGCTGGGTTACCTGGTGCTCGAGAACGGGATCTACCTCTTCGGGCTCACGCTGGCGGACCGCCTGCCGCTGCTGGTCGAGATGGGCGTGCTGCTGGACGTGTTCGTGGGGGCGCTGATCATGGGTCTCGTGGTCTTCCAGATCCAGCGCGAGCTGGAGACCCTCGATTCACGCGAACTGTCGCAGCTCACGGACTGATGCTCCTGCCCGCGCTGGTCCTGGTCCCGCTGCTCGGAGCGCTTGCGGCCTACCTCGACCGCTCCGCGGTACGGCGCTCGCTCTGGATCGTCGCCGTGGCCGTGGCCCACCTCGGCCTGGTGGCTCTGGCCTGGTGCGTGCGGCCCGCGCCCGCGGGACCCGGCTGGCTGGCGTTCGATCCGCTCGGCGGGCTGGTGCTCACGCTCACCAGTGTCGTGTTCCTGGCGGTCGCGCTCTACTCGGTGGGCTACCAGCGCCACGAGCCGCTGCGTGGGGGGAGGGCGTACGCGAGCTGCCTGCTGGCCTTCCTGGCCGCCGCGTCGGTCATCACGCTGACCCGCCACTTCGGGCTTCTCTGGGTGGCGATGGAGGCCACCACGCTCGCGACCGCACCGCTCATCTACGACCCGGCGGACCGCCGCTCGCTCGAGGCGGTCTGGAAGTACCTGGTGGTCTGCTCGGTGGGCATCGCGGTCGCGCTGCTGGGCGTGTTCTTCCTCGCCACCGCGCAGGTGGCGGGCGGCGCGGGCACCGGGCGCCCGCTGATGCTGGAGGACCTGCTCGCCGCGGGCCCGCTCCTGCACCCGGCCTGGCTGCGGGGCTCGTTCGTCTTCGTGCTGATCGGCTTCGGCACCAAGATGGGCCTGGCGCCGATGCACACCTGGCTGCCCGACGCGCACGGCGAGGCGCCCTCGCCGATCTCGGCCCTACTCTCGGGGGCGCTGCTGAACCTGGCGTTCCTCGCGATCCTGCGCGAGCTGGCGGTGCTGCGGGCGGCGGAGCAGGGCGATTTCGCGGGGCCGCTGCTGGTGGGCTTCGGACTCTTCTCGGTCGCGGTGGCGGCCGCGTTCCTGTTCGGGCAGGGCAACTACAAGCGCATGCTGGCCTACTCGAGCGTGGAGCACATGGGGATCCTCGCGGTGGGCGCTGGGTTGGCGGGGGTCGCGGCCTATGGCGCGCTGCTGCACGTGTTGAGCGCCTCGCTCGCCAAGGCGCTGCTCTTCCTGGTCGCGGGCAACGTGTGGCAGGGCACGGGCACGAAGCGCACGCGCGAAGTCACGGGCCTGGCGCGCCGGCTGCCGGTGAGCGCCGCGCTGCTGGTCGCGGGGTTCCTGGCCATCAGCGGCTCGCCGCCCTTCGGTCCGTTCCTGAGCGAGTTCACGCTGCTCACCGGCGCGGTGCGCTCGGGCGCCACGGGGACGGTCGTGGCGCTGCTGACGCTGCAGGCGCTGATCTTCATCTCGATGGGCTCGGCCATACTCGGCATGGTGCTGGGGCGCTCGCCTGCGGGGGCCGTGCCCGCGCCGCGCGAGAGCCTCTGGCTGGTCGCGCCGCCCGCGGCCCTGCTGGGGCTGGTGCTGCTGCTCGGCGTCTGGCTCCCGGAGGGCTTGCGGCAGACGCTGGCCGCGGCCGCCGCAGGCATCGGGGGCACGGCGCCATGAGACTCCCCGGGCCCGAGGGTTTCCGCAACCGCCGCAGCATCCCGTGGGCGGAAGTGCCGTGCCGCGAGGTGGCGGAGTTCCGCGGTGAGGTCGCGGGTGCGGTCGCCGCCGGCGCGCGGCTCATCTCGCTCTTCGGCCTGCCCGAAGACGATACGCGCACCCGCCTGGTCGCGGTGCTCGGCGACGACGAGCGGGCGGTGCTCGGGGTGAGCAGCGCGGTGGTCGGTACGAGCTATCCCGCCCTGACGCCGGAGTGCCCGCAGGCCCACCTGTTCGAGCGCGAGATCGCCGAGCAGTGCGGCGTCATGCCCGAGGGGCATCCGTGGCTCAAGCCGGTGCGACGCCACCCGCCCGATCACCTGCCGGCCGGACGCGCCGCAGTCGAGACCGACCGCGAGGCCTACCCGTTCTTCCAGGTGGCGGGGGAGGAGGTGCACGAGGTGGCGGTGGGGCCGGTACACGCGGGCATCATCGAGCCCGGGCACTTCCGCTTCCAGGCCCACGGCGAGGACGTGCTGTTCCTCGAGATCGTGCTGGGCTACCAGCACCGCGGGGTCGAGCGCCTGCTCGAGACGCTGCCGCCCGTGCGCGCCATGCAGGTCGCGGAGTCCATTGCCGGCGACACGGTGGTCGGGCACGCCGAGGCGTTCTGCGGCGCGTTCGAGGCGCTCTCGCGCTGCCACAAGACACCGCGGGCGCAGGCCGTGCGCGGCTGCGCGCTGGAGCTCGAGCGGTTGGCGAACCACATCGGCGACCTGGGCGCGCTCGCCGGCGACGTGGCCTTCGCCCCCACAGCCGCGATCTGCGGGCGCGTGCGCGGCGACGTCCTCAACCTGCTCCTGGCGCTCTCGGGCAACCGCTTCGGGCGCGGCCTGGTGCGCCCGGGCGGCGTGGGCTTCGACCTGCCGGTGGCGCTGGCCGAGGCGATGCGCGCGCGCCTCAGCGCGATCGCCGCGGAGTTCGAGCAGGCAGCGGGGCTGTTCTTCGGCAGCGAGTCGGTGCAGGCGCGGCTCGAGGGCACGGGCGTGGTGCCGGCCGCGAGTTGCCGGGAGCTGGGCTTCGTCGGTCCCACCGCCCGCGCCTCGGCACTGGAGCGCGACGTGCGCCACGACCATCCCTGGGGGATCTACCGCTTCGCCCACATCCCGACCGCCACGGCGACGGGTGGCGACGCCGGGGCGCGCGCCATGGTGCGGGCGATCGAAGCACGGCGCTCGTTCGAGTTCCTGCAGGAGCAGTTGGCGGCGCTGCCGCGGGGCGAGGCGCTGTGCGCCACGCCCGGTGCGCTGGCGCCCGGCGAGTTGGTGGTGGCCCTGGCGGAGGGCTGGCGCGGCGAGATCGCGCACGTCGCCGTGACCGACGCCGGGGGACGCGTGCGGCGCTGGAAGGTCACGGACCCGTCCTTCCGTGACTGGAGCGCGCTGGCCGTGGCGATGGCCGGCACGCCCATCTCCGATTTCCCGCTCTGCAACAAGAGCTTCAACCTGTCGTATGCGGGCCATGACCTGTAGCGCGCGCCGCCCGACGGACGCTCGCGGCGCGCGGGCCCGGTGCGCGCAAGGGGGGCAGGCATGCTGAGGTACCTGCTCGGTCGGTTCCGGCGCGGCAGCCACACGCTGCCCTACCCGCACACGGTCCCGGCGTTGCCGGAGCGCTACCGGGGCCGGCCCGTGCTCGATCGCGCTCTCTGCCCGGACGGATGCCGGGCGTGTGCGGCCGCTGCGCCCTCCGGGTTCCTGCGGCTGGGCGGCGACGGGGGGCCCGCGCTGGACCTGGGCGCCTGCCTCTTCAGTCCGGAGGAGGCCGCCGCGTGCCCGGCCGGCGCGATCCGCTTCAGCGGCGAGCACCGCATGGCCGCGTCCACGCGCGCTGCGCTCGTCACGGCCACGGGCGAGGTCGAGCTGGCGCACGCGCTGGAGGCCTCGGCGCGCCGGCTCTTCGGCCGCTCGCTCCGGCTGCGCTCGGTGGTGGCGGGCAGTTGCGGAGGCTGCGAGCCGGACATCGCGGTGCTGAGCACCGTGGTCTTCGACCTCGCGCGCTTCGGCATCCAGTTCGTGGCCTCGCCACGTCACGCGGACGGCATCGTGGTCACGGGTGCGGTCAACCCGAACATGCGCCTGGCGCTCGAGAAGACCTGGCAGGCCGTGCCCGGGCCGCGGCTGGTCATCGCGGTGGGCGCCTGCGCGCTCTCGGGCGGGCCGTTCGCGACGGGCCCGCAGGGCGGGACAGGCGTGCCGGCGGACCTGCCGGTGGACCTGTGCGTGCCGGGCTGCCCGCCGCATCCGCTCACGCTGCTGGACGGGCTGCTGCGCCTGCTGGGACGCCTCGAACGCGGCGAGCGCTGACCGGAGGGCAAGACCGCGGCGGGAGACGGCGCGAGGACGAAGCACGGCGGGCCGGTCCGCAGGGACCGGCCCGCCGTGCTTCGTCCTCGCTCAGCGCGTGACGGTCACCTCGCCGCCGCGCTCGCGCAGCAACTCGCGGATCTTGGTCTTCACCAGGTCGATGGCCACCTTGTTGTGGCCGCCCTCGGGGATGATGACGTCGGCCCAGCGCTTCGACGGCTCCACGAATTGCATGTGCATGGGCCGCACGCTCTCCTCGTACTGGCGGATGATGCTGTCGACCGAGCGCCCGCGCTCCACCAGGTCGCGCCGCAGGCGCCGGATGAAGCGCACGTCGGCATCCGCGTCGATGAACAGCTTGATGTCCATCAACTCGCGCAGCTCGGCGTCGGTGAAGATGAGGATGCCCTCGAGCACGATGATGAGGTGCTCGCCGATGTGGCGGGTCTCGTCCAGGCGGCGGTGCTCGGTGTAGTCGTAGATGGGCTGTTCGACCGGCTCTCCCGACAGCAGCTCGCGGATGTGGCGCGTGAGCAGTCCGTTGTCGAAGGCGTCGGGATGGTCGAAGTTGCGGGACTCGCGGTCGCGGAAGGGGATGTTCTCGAGGTTCTTGTAGTAGGAGTCCTGGTCGATGATGACGACCCGGCCCGACCCCAGGTCGCGCACGATGTTCCGCGCGACCAGCGTCTTGCCGGAACCCGACCCTCCGGCGATCCCGATGAGGATTCGTCGCACCATCGGGACCGCAAGTTAGCATCCGGCTCGCGCAAGGGTCAACGAGGCGCCCGCCGGCCGCGGCCGGTCCCGCGCGTCAGCGCTTCGGCACGAGGAGCAGGATCGCGTGGTGCGCCGGATCCCTCAGCCAGTCCGCCCAGAAGTCGAACGCCGGCGACACGCTGGTGTCGAAGCGGCGGCGGTACTCGGCCCAGAACACGTCGTTGCCCCAGAGCGTCTGGGAGGCGAGCGAGGTGCAGAGCACGATGAGCGCCGCCGGGTCCTGCCGTACGCCGTCGACGAGCGCCTGGGGCATCGGCCCACCCATCATCCAGAGCAGGTTGTGGCGAATGTTGTCGTAGATCTCGCGCGGGATGGCCCCGTCGAGCAGGTCGGTGATGGTCTGTCTCAGGATCGCTGCGAGGCCCCGCGGGTCGGCGGCCTGCTGCGGGTCGGGTGGTGGGTAGAGGCGCGCGAAACCCGGATCATCCAGCAGTGAGTACTGGAAGCGCGTGACGAGCGGACGGGTCGGCGGGCCCCAGTCCAGCTTGGCCTGCCCGCCCAGCAAGAGCGTGGCCATGAAGAACGACGGGTGGAGCGTGTCCGAAAGCGCCGGCGCCATGAGGCCCAGGACGGCCACTGGCGCATCCACCCCGGGCTGCTTCAGGACGACCGTGACCGAGTCGAGACGCGGAGCCTGGATGGCGGGGGGGCGGTCGCCCGCGGGCAGGTCGCCGAACTCGGTGGCGACGATGGAGTGCAGGTCGAGGCCCGAGAGGTCACCGGCCAGTGCGAGCACGCCGTTCGCGGGGACGTAGGCCCGGGCGATGGCCTGCTGCACGCTGGCGGGCGTCTCGCGGTCCAGGCCCTTCGCCGCGGTCAGCGCGGCGATGGCGTCCTTGTCCAGGCCGCGGGCGTACTCGCGCACCTGCCAGTAGAGCATCTGGTCCGCGGTGCCGGAGTACTTCTCCCGCACCATCCGGTGCACCGTGGCGAGCGAGCTGCGCAGGTCTTCGTCGGTCACCGTCACGCCGCGCATCCGCATGGCCACCTGGTGAAGCATCCCGGGGAATTGCGAGGTCGTGCCGGTCTCGTTGAACAGGGTCTGGCGCTGGGTCACGCGCAGGCTCCAGCCCTGCGGCCGAAGGCTCTCCATCTCGCCGCGCGTGCGCTCCGGCGTGTCGCCCGCCGAGGCGGTGAAGGCCACCTCGGCCAATAGCGAGGCCAGCAGCGGCCGGTCGGCGGGATCGTGGTCCAGCCCGATGCGGTAACCCCAGGAGATGGAGATCGCGCGCGTGCCGGGCACGTCGCGCGCCACGACCTCGAGGCCGTTGGGCAGCGTCCAGCGGTCCACGGTCGTGCCGTCTTCGAGTTTGCTGGGCTCGGCCTGGGTGGCCCGCGCCGCGAACAGCACGCACAGGATCAGCAGGGTGCGGATTGCGTATCGGCTCACGTGAACTCCTCGGCTGCGGCGGCCCGGGCCGCCGGGATGATCGTGGACGGGCTTCCATTCTAGAGGCTCCGGGCGCATCGCGCATCTCCGCCAGCCTCCGCGCTGGCGCGAGCGCCAGGGGGCAGGCAGGGATGGCCGGAGGGCGAGCAGGGACGGCCGAAGGTGGGCAGGGATGGCCGAAGGCGGGCAGGGATGGCCGAGGGACGGGCAGGGACGGCCGAAGACAGGCAGGGACGGCCGAAGGGTGGGCAGGGATGGCCGAAGGGCGAGCGTGTGGGTAATTAGCCGTCCTTCGGCCATCCCTGCCCGCCCCCCCCGTGCGATACGTGCACTGTGCGACACGTGCGCCGTGCGGCACTTGCGCCGTGCCGCGCCGTGCGCTTGACCCCCCCGGTCGCGCTCCCTAGACTCGCGCTCCCATGCACGAGCACGATGAATCCGAGGTCCGCCGTCTGGTGCGCGAGGCCGTGGACCGCGCGCTCGGCCCGGAGTCCGCCGCCGATCCGCGACCCGCGAGCCCCGCCTCCCGCCGCGTCGCCCTCGGCTCCGATCACGGCGGGTTCGAGCTCAAGGAGATCCTCCGCCAGTATGTCGCGGACGAGCTGGGCTGGGAGGTCCACGACTGCGGCACGCACTCCACCGACGCGGTCGACTACCCGGACTATGCCGCCGCGGTGGCGCGCGAGGTCGCGGCCGGCCGCTGTGCCCTTGGCATCGTGGTGGACGCGGCGGGCATCGGATCCGCGATGGCGGCGAACAAGATCGCCGGCGTGCGCTGCGCCGTGGGCCACGACGACCGCACCGTGCTCAACGGCCGCGAGCACAACGACGCCAACATGCTCTCGCTTGGCGCGCGCGTCGTGAACCGGGGACTCGCGCAGCGCCTCGTGCGCCTGTTCCTCACGACCCCCTTCGCCGGCGGCCGTCACGAGCGCCGGGTGCAGAAGATCATGGCGCTCGAGCGCGGCTCCGGCCGGTAGCGACGCCCCGGACACGACACCCCGACCCCACGAGGCCCATGCGAATCACCGAGCGAGTCATCCGGCGGCTGCCCAAGACCGACCTGCACTGCCACCTCGACGGCTGCCTGCGTCCGGGCACCGTCCTCGAGCTGGCCCGGGCGCAGGGCGTGAAGCTCCCGGCCCGCAGCCTGGCGCAGCTGACGAAGGTGCTGAAGGCGGGCAAGCGCACGCGCAATCTCGGCGAGTACCTCAAGATCTTCGACCTCACGCTGGCCGTGATGCAGGAGAAGGAGGCGCTCTACCGGGTCGCCTACGAGCTGGCCGAGGACGCCGCCGCGGAGAACGTCTGCCACCTCGAGGTGCGCTACTCGCCGATCCTGCACCGCAAGCGGAAACTCGACTTCGAGGACATCGTGGACACGGTCATCGCCGGCCTGCACGACGCGGGCAGCAAGTTCGGCATGACCACGGGCGTGATCATCTGCGGCATCCGCTCGATGGACCCGAAGTTCTCGCTGGCGCTGGCCGAGCTGGCCGTGGCCTACAAGGGCAAGGGCGTGCTGGCCTTCGACCTGGCGGGGCAGGAAAAGGACTACCCGGCCAAGGCGCACCGTGCGGCGTTCGAGCTGATCCTCAAGAACAACATCAACTCGACCGTGCACGCGGGCGAGGCGTTCGGCCCGGCCTCGATCTCGCAGGCGCTCCATTACTGCGGGGCGCACCGCATCGGGCACGGCACGCTGTTGCTCGAGGACCGGGACCTGATGCAGTACGTCAACGACCATCGCATCCCGCTCGAGATGTGCCTGACCTCGAACCTGCAGACCGGGGCGGTGCAGAACATCAAGGAGCATCCGCTCGGTCTGTACTTCCGCCAGGGCCTGCGCGTCACCGTGAACACCGACAACCGGCTCATGTCGGACACCACCGTGACGGACGAGATCAAGCTCGCCGCGAGCGCGTTCCGCCTCAGCCCCTACGAGGTCAAGCGGCTCATCATCAACGGCTTCAAGAGCTCCTTCCTGCCCTATGCCGCCAAGGCGCGCCGCCTGCGCGAGGTGAACATCGAGACGGACCGGATCTTCATGGAGGAGTTCCCGGACGAGTACGACCGGCGCCTGACGAGCTTCTGATGGTTTCCCGTCCCGCCCTCCGGGCGCTCGTTCTCCTGTTGACGGTCCTGGTGCCCGCCACGGGCCTGGCCGCGTCCGCGGCGGCGGCGCCTTCCGCGGTGGCCGTGGACTCCATCCGGTATGCGACGACGCTCGCCGACGTCAACCAGGTCGGGCTCACCGTCACGAACTACGGATTCTTCGGCACCAACTTCACCTCGCGCTCGCCCTCCTTCGAGTACCCGCTCGGCACGGGCTACGAGCACATGGCGCGCGGGGGCCTGTGGGTCGGCGCGCTGGCCCTCTCCGACACGGGTGCCTTCCTCGGGGTCTCGAGCGCCATCGTGGACAACGCGCAGGGCACGGACGCCCTGTCCGAGACCGAGTTCACGCCGGCGAGCACGGGATTCGTGGAGTGGTCGCGCATCGCGAACAGCCCGGTCTTCTCTCCCGAAGCGGTCTCCGACCAGGATCTCAACTGCCTGTACTCGGACCAGCCGGGCCGCCCGCCGCGCGGGTACCAGGGTGAGGCCCATCGGCCGCTGCAGATCCTGGTCCGGCAGCGCACGCTGGGCTTCTCGCTGTCGGCGGCCAGCTCGTTCGTGATCCCGCAGTTCACCATCGTGAACCAGGGGCCGCCGCTGCGGGACGTCTACGTCGGGCTCTACGTGCAGCTCGTGAGCGGCGACAAGAACGCCTACGCCACCTGGCCACCCTCGGCCTCGAGCCCGGCGGGCTCCTGGTACTACAAGACCCACTCCGAGTTCGACGCCCCGCGCCGGCTCTACAAGGAGCGCTACTGCGCGGCCGAGCCCTATCCGGCGAGCTGCAACATCGCCTACTGCCCGCCCTGGGCCGCGGTGAAGCTGCTGACCGTGAAGCCCGACACCATCGCCGGCAAGACGCTGAGCTTCCACTGGTGGAGCTACAGCCCGGGCGACACCGCGCGCGACACCGATCGCAAGCGCTATGCCCTGATGAGCGACGGCGTGGTGGAGTCGGATTTCTCGAGCTGCGTGCCCGGGACCCAGAGTTGTTCGCCCATCATGGTGCTCTCGGTGGGGCCCTGGGCGCAGCTGGACCCCGGCGACAGCATCCGCGTGGATTTCGCCTTCGTCGGCGGCAACGACGAGCAGGCCCTGCTCGCGAACGCCGATTTCGCGCAGTTCACCTCGGACATCGACTACCGGCTGCCAGCTCCGCCGCCCTCGCCGCGGCTCCACGTCGGGAGCGGCGGCGGGCGCGTGGACCTCTACTGGGACGACTCGCCCGAGGGCGTCTCCGACCCGACGAGCCCCGCGCCGGACGGCATCGACTTCGAGGGCTACCGCGTCTACCTCGGCCTCGACCGCCAGAATCCCGGGCTGCTGGCGCAGTTCGACCGGTACGACGCGCCGCACGACACGATCGGCTTCAACACCGGGTTCGACGCCATCCGCCTGGCCACGCCGGTCACGCTGGACGGCGTGACCTATCGCTACAAGTACTCGATATCCGGGCTCAAGGACGGTTTCAACTACTTCGGCGCGGTCACCTCGTACGACCTCGGCGACAGCAAGATCCCGAGCCTGGAGAGCGGCATCCAGCAGAACAAGTTCCAGGCCGTGCCCGCGCCCGCGCCGGGTGAGCGGGCCGGCGGGGTCACGGTGTTCCCGAACCCCTACCGCGTCGAGGCGCGCTGGGACGTGGGGCAGCGCGTGCGCGACCACTACCTGTGGTTCGCGAACCTGCCGAGGCGCTGCACGCTGCGGATCTACACGCTCGCCGGCGACCGGGTCTTCGAGACGCGCTTCGAGGGCTCGTCCTACCGGGGCGAGGGCGCGCGCGGGCTCTACGATCCGCGCACCGACCGCGACGTGACGGCACCGTTCCTCTCGGGCGCCTCCTACGCCTGGAACATGATCACGAGCGAGGGGCAGGCGGTGGCGACGGGGCTCTACGTCTTCTCGGTCGAGGACCTCGACTCGGGCAAGGTGTCGCGGGGCAAGTTCCTGATCGTGAAGTCGGACCGCGAGGACTGAGCGCCGGCTCCCCGGCTACGGCGACGGGGTGGCGGACGGCCGCCGCGCGACGGCCGCGGCCCAGCGGTTGAACAGCCGCAGCGCCCGGTCCGCGGTGCGGAAGGTGGGCACGCCGCCCGATTCGAGCAGCGCGGCCATCGGGTCGTAGAGGCTCCCCGCGTCCACCACCGCGACCCAGGGCTTCGTGGTCGCGTGATACAGGCGCACCAGGCGGTTCGCGATCGAGTCCTCGCGGGTCAGGTCCTCGCCGTGAACCTCGCCCTTCACCAGCGTGTTGAGCGCCATGGTCATGGGCACGCAGCCGACCAGCCCCGCGTCCACGCCCGGGTCGGCCAGCACCAGCCGCGCGATCTCCTCGTAGTCGGCGTCGCCGACGATAGGCGTGAGGTCCATCGGGTCGTGCACGCTGACGATCTCGGCGATGCGCGCGCGCTTCAGCACCTCGCCGAGCGCGGCGACCGTGGCGGGGGAGAAGTCGGCGAGCGTGAACGCGCCCAGGTTGTCGGCGATGGCCACGCACTCGAAACCGGCGTTGGAGAGCGCGCCGAACCGCCGGCCCGCGGGTCGACGGCCCCGCAGCGCGACGAACAGGCGCACCAGGTCCTCGAAGTCCTCGAGCGTGTCGGCCAGCACGATGCCCGCGGTCTCGGCCAGCCGCCGGGTCACCGCGTAGTCGCCGGCGACCGAGGCGGTGTGGCTCGCGGCCGCGGCCGCGCCCGCGCTGGTGCGGCCCGCGCGGTAGAGGATGACCGTGCGCCCGCCGGCGACGATCCGGCGCGCGGTCTCGAGGAAGCGCAGCCCGTCGAGCGGGCGGAACCCCTCGAGGTACACGGCGAAGATCTCGACGGCCGGGTCGTCCTGGAGGAAATCCAGGTAGTCGGCGGCGGTCAGGTCCATCTGGTTGCCGATGGTCAGGATGTAGCGCGGGTTCAAGGTCGCGAGCTTGTTCGCCTTCGAGACCGCGAAGGCGCCGCTGCCGGCGACGAACGCCACCGGGTGCTCGGCGCCGCGCGCCATCGGCATCTTGTGGTCGGGGATGAAGAGCGTGTTGTAGCGCCCGGGCACGGAGCGCACGCCCAGGCAGTTTCCGCCGTTGATGACCGGGCCGCCCCAGGCGGTGGCGCGCGAGCCGGCGATGGCCCGGCGCATGCGGGCGACGAGCGGTTCGCTCCCGGGCTTCTCCTCGAGCCCGCCGGGGATGAGGATGACGCTCTCGGCGTGCTGGCCCTCGGCGATCGCGGCGATGGCCTCGGGGGCCTGCGCGGCCGAGATGCTGAGGATGAGCAGGTCCTGCCGTGCGGGCAGGGCCTCGAGCGCGGGCACGCACTTCACCCCGTCGATCTGCTCGGTCCCCGGCTTGACGATGGTGATGTCCGCGGGGGGGAAGCCGTCGCCGAGCAGGTTGCGCAGGATCTGCCGCCCGGGGTTCATGCCCTTCTCCGACACGCCCATCACCGCGGCGGTGCGCGGCTGCAGCAGCCGCCCGATCTTCGCCACCGGACGCGGCGCCGGGAGCGCGGGTGCGGGGGGGCCGAGCTTGAGCAGGGCGTCGAGCGCGACGAAGCGCCCGTCCGCGAGCACGAGCGGGTTGATCTCGAACTCGGCGATGGGGTCGGGCACGAACGCCGCCGCCAGCTCGAGGAAGCGGCTCACGAGCTCCACGAGCCGGGCCAGCGGCACGAGCGCCGGGTGGCCGCGCCGCGGCTCGGTCACGAGTCGCACGACCGCGACCTGCGCCAGCGCGCGCTCGATCTCCGCGGCGCCGGCGAGACCGGGCGAGAGCAGCGCGAGCGAGCGGTCGTCGCGGATGCTCTGCGCCAGGAACTCGGTGTGGATGCCGCCCGCGCCCAGCGTGACGACCGGGCCGAAATCGGCGGTCCAGCGCATGCCGAGCAGCAGCTCGTGGCCGGGCTCCGCCCGGTGGGGGATGAACTCCATCAGCAGGAAGCCGTCCACGCCCTGCCCGGCGAAGCGCCGCTCCATCTCCGCGAGGCCGGCGCCCAGGGCTGCGGGCGTGTTGTCGAGGATGGCGACGCCGCGGGCCTCGGTCTTGTGGAGGATCTTCGGCGAGACCACCTTGAGCACCGCGCGCGTCCCCGGGAAGGGCGGCGGGCTCAGGCGCGCCGCATCCGCCGACCCCGCGAGCAGGATCCGCCGCGGGACGGGAAGGCCGGCGGCCTCGAGCAGGTCCATGCCCTCGGGTTCGGTCAGCACGCCCGCGGCGCGATGGCGGGCCGCCGCGAGCAGGTTCGAGACACGCGCCCGGTCGAGGCTCACGCGGAGGCCCTCCAGCCCGCCTCGAAGGCGGCGAGGTTCACCTCCAGCGCGCGGTCGCCCTTGGCCCCGAAGGTCTGGCGGATGGCGCCGTCGAACGACTCGCGCCGGAGCGGCAGCAGGTGCGCCGCGGCGCCGACCATGACGGTGTTCTTGCACAGCGCGTCGCCGGCCTCGCGGGCGAGCCGCTCGGCCTCGACCAGCACGGCACGCGGCAGGCGCCGCACCTGGGCCACGATCTCCTCCTTCGGCGGGTAGTCCGGGATGTTGACGAACGGATCCGCCGCCGTGACCACGGCGGCCGTGGGCGAGAGGTACGCCACGTAGCGCAGGCTCTCGAGCGGCTCCATGGAGAGGATCAGGTCGGCCGTGCCGAGCGGGATGAGGTCGCTCGCGATGACCTGGTCGGAGAGCCGCAGGTGGGAGAGCACCGCTCCGCCGCGCTGCGCCATCCCGTGCACCTCGGACTGCTTCACCTGGAGTCCCTCGGCCACGGCGGCCCGGCCGATCAGCGCGGCCAGGGACAGCACGCCCTGCCCGCCCACACCCGCCAGCATGATGTCGTATTTCATGACTTCTTCACCTCCACCTGCCTGCGCTTGCGGCGCGCCGTCTCGAGACACTCGCGCACGGCGATGACGACCGACAGGCCCCGGTGCGCGATCTCGCCGCGCAGCAGCTCGGCGATCTGCGGCACCTTGCGCGGCATGACCTCGACCACGTGCAGGTGCCCGGGTTTCACGCCCAGCCCGAGCACGATGTCCTTCAGGCGTGAGGACGGCGCGATGGACTCCTGCCCGCCGGTCATGGCGGTGGTCTCGTTGTCGAGGATGATCAGCGTCATGTCGGTGTCCTCGTGCACGGCGTCGAGCAGCGGCGTGAGTCCGGAATGCAGGAACGTGCTGTCGCCGATGACCGCCACGGTGGGGCGGAAGCCGGCCTCCGAGGCGCCCTTGGCCATGCTGACCGAGGCGCCCATGCAGACGCACGACTCGATGGCGTCGTAGGGTGGCAGGGCGCCCAGGGTGTAACAACCGATGTCGGCGGTCACGATGCTCTCGGCCTGGCCCTCGAGCGCCTGCTTGAGCGCGTTGTACATGTGGCCGTGGGGACAGCCCTGGCAGAGCTGCGGAGGTCGCGTGGGGAGCGCCAGGTCGCCCAGGTCCGTGAGGGGCCGGGTCGGCAGTCCCAGCGCCGGGCGCACGTTGTCGGGCGTCAGCTCGCCCTCGGGGGGCACCTCGCCCGTCAGCTTCCCGAGGATGGGCAGCGGCGTGCCGAGCAGTCCGCGCAGCAGGCGCTCGACCAGCGGGTAGCCCTCCTCGAACACGAGCAGCCGCTTCACGTGCCCCGCCAGCCGGCGGATCAGGGCGAGCGGGAGCGGGTAGGCGCCGATGTGCAGGTGGGAGGGGCGGCTCTCGAGCCCGCTCACGTTCTCCTCGAAGTAGTTCCGCGCCAGCCCGGTGGTGATCACGCCCAGCTCGCGGTCGTCCGGGTTCAGCGTGAGCCGGTTCCAGCGGCAGTCCTCGCTCCAGGCGACCATCTCCTGCTGGCGGCCGAGCAGGTCGTGCCACTGGCGCCGGGCGTTGCTCGGCAGCAGGATCCACGACCGTGGCTGCGGGGCCTTGCGCACCGGGTTCTCGGGCCGCGGCTCGGCGGCCACCTCGATCGCGGTGCGGCTGTGCGCCAGCCGGGTCACCAGTCGCATCATCACCGGCACGCCGAAGCGTTCGGAGAGGTCGTAGGCCTCGAGCGTCATGTCGTAGGCCTCCTGCTGCGTCGCGGGCTCCAGGCACGGGACCCGCGCGAAATCGGCATAGAAACGGCTGTCCTGCTCGTTCTGCGAGGAGTGCATGCCCGGGTCGTCGGCGACCGCGACCACCAGCCCGCCGTGCATGCCCACCAGCGCCGCGTTCACGAACGGGTCGGCCGCGACGTTGAGCCCGACGTGCTTCATCGAGACCAGCGCCCGCCGTCCGGCGAAGCAGGCGCCGAGCGCCTCCTCCATCGCGGTCTTCTCGTTGGCGCACCAGGCCGCGAAGGGGCGGCCGTGCTTGCGGCGGTACTCGAGCAGGTACTCGAGGATCTCGGTGGCGGGCGTGCCCGGGTAGGCGTACGCCGAGGTCACCCCGGCGTGCACCGCGCCGAGCGCGACGCATTCGTCTCCTAGCAGGATCCTGCGGGGCATAGAACCTCCGACCGGTGTGCGGCCGGGCCCGGGGGCGCCGCGGGCCGCGGAGCGCGGCGCCGCTCCGCGGCCGAGACCGCTTCCGGACCCTTCGTGACTCGACGGCGGCATCCTACGGGACGGTCGGCCGCGGCAGAAGGATACCGAAGGATACCCTCGCTGCCCGCGCGTCTTCGCGTGACTTGACTTGACCCGCGCGGGGCCGACGGGTAACGTCACGCACCCTACAATCACGGGCCCAGCCACCCTATGCGTCTACCGAACCTCGCACTCCTCCTCGTCGTCCTCGCGCTGAGCGCGGCGCCCGTCGCTGCCCAGGATCGCGGGAGCATCGCCGGGAAGGTCTCCGACAAGCGCAGCGGCCACGCGCTCGCGTTCGCCAACGTGACGGTGGTCGAGGCCAAGCGCGGCGTGCTGACCGACTCCGAGGGGCAGTTCCTCCTCTCGGGCGTGCCGCCGGGCACCTACGAGGTCCGGGTCCAGTTCCTCGGCTACAAGCCCGAATCGCGCGCCGGCGTCGTGGTCGTGGGCGGCAGGACGGCCAGCGCCAACTTCACGCTCGAGGAGCAGGTGGTCGCGACCACCAGGACGGTCGAGGTCTCGGCCGAGCGCCGCCTGGTCGAGACGCGCCAGGGCGCCACGGTCCGCAGCGTGAACGCGACCGAGATGCGCAACCTGCCGGTGCAGACCATCGGCGAGGTGCTCCAGCAGCAGGCCGGCATCACCACCGAGAACGACCAGATCCACGTGCGCGGCGGCCGCGCCGACGAGACCATCTTCGTGGTGAACGGCGTCGCCAACCGCGACCTGGTGACCGGCCAGTCCACGGCCGGTCAGTTGAACGCCCGTTCGGTGGCCGAGGTCAACGTCGCCACCGGCGCGTACGACGTGCGCTACGGCAACGCCCTGTCGGGCGTGGTGGAGATCAAGCTGAAGGAGGGCGGCGACAAGGCCACCGCCGGCGTGACGCTGACCAGCGGCTCCTACGGCGGCCGCAACGTCCAGGCCGTGGTCGGCGGGCCCGATCCGCTGTTCGGACCGCTGTTCCGCGCGCTCCGCCTCCCGGGCCCGGTCACCGGGTTGCTCGACGTCTCGGGCAGCCTGTACCAGACGCGCTTCCTGTCGCCGGGGGGAACTCCTGGAACGTCTTCCAGAACGTCTTCATCCCCGAGGACCACCAGCGGCTGCGGACGAGCTACGAGGACAGCTTCCTGGGCACGAGCTTCCGCTACGGCGACGCGTTCTCACCTTCGCGCGACAACCGCTGGGCGGGGCGCTACGCGCTCCTGTGGAAGCCCGGGCAGCGCGACAAGGTGACGTTCGATTTCAGCAAGCGCATCGCCATCGACCAGGGCTTCAGCCGGACCTTCATCACCGCCACCGGCGACCAGGGCGACCCGTCCTACCCGTGGATCTGGGATCACCGCATCGATCACGCCGGCACCACGTTCGAGGACAACGTGCAGTCCTCGGTGGAGTGGCGCCGCACGCTCTCGACCACCGGCTTCACCGTCCTGCAGCTCTCGCGTTACTTCTACGCGCGGCGCGAGGACGTGATGGGCAAGATGTGGTGGGAGTACGAGCAGCCCGACGACTACTCCCTGCCCGCGTTCCTGCCGGACGGGCAGCCGGACCCGCGCCGGACGGACTTCTTCATCGACACGGGCGACGACAACACCTGGTCGGACCGCCGCAGCACGAGCTATGGCCTGCAGTGGGGCCTGACCCAGCGCGTCAATCGCCATGAGCTGGAGGTCGGGCTCGAGCACCAGTTCCAGACGGTGCAGTACGTCACCATCACGAACCCCTGGGTCTACGACCCGAACGGGCTGGGCGAGGCGCACGACCTGTGGCGGGTGCATCCCTGGGTGGGCGATTTCTACCTGCGGGACCGGCTGGAGTACGAGGGCTTCACCGCCAACATCGGCCTGCGCGCCGACTACTGGTTCGTGGGGCGCGAGGCCGAACGGGCCATCGCGGACACCGCCAACACGAACATCAGCACCGGCGTGCGCGAGGACTTCTACAACGACACGCACTCGCTCTTCGGCCGGCGCTACAAGCTGCGCATCTCGCCGCGCGTGATCGTGGCCCATCCGATCACGGCCAACAGCAGCTTCTTCTTCAATTACGGCGAGTTCACCCAGAATCCGTCGTACCGCTACGTCTATTCGAAGCTCGCCTCGATCTCGAGCGAGTCGTTCCCGCTGCTGGGGAACCCCGACCTGAACCCGCAGGTCTCCGTGAACTACGAGGTCGGGGCGAAGCACCAGTTCCTGTCCACCACGGCGGTCAACGTCACGTTCTTCCAGAAGGACATCTACGATTATCCCTCGGCGACGACCTTCAAGCGCTCGCAGGGCGCCAGCCTGGTGGACATCTTCGTCTACCTGAACGGGCATTTCGCGCGCTCGAAGGGCTTCGAGATCGAGATCGAGAAGCGGCGCAGCAACTACTGGTCCGGCAAGCTGATCTACACCTTCCAGCAGACCAAGGGGAAGAGCAGCGACCCCAACGAGCAGCGCGTGGTGCAGGAGAACGGCGGCGATGCGGCCGAGACCCGGCTCTCGGAGACCTTCGTCTCGTGGAACCGGCCGCAGAAGCTGACGCTGGGCTTCGACCTGCGCTTCGACGACCGCGCGCCCGAGCGCTTCGGGTGGTTCAAGCACTCGGGCCTCAACGTCTACGTGCAGGGCCAGACGGGCCGCGCCTTCACGCCCATCAACCTCTATTCCACGCAGGCGGCCACGCCCTACTCGAGGAACGCGCCCTTCCAGATCACGACCGACGTGCGCCTGAACCACTACTTCCGGTTCAGCGGGCACCGGCTCGACCTGAGCCTGACCGGCCTGAACGTCTTCAACAACCACCTCATCTACCGCGTGGACCGGGTGACGGGGCAGGGGCGCGTCTGGGGCAAGGGCGAGTACGATCCGGCGCTGTTCCCGCGCGTCGACGAGTACACCTACGTCTCCCAGCTCCTCGACCCCTCGAACTACGGACCCGGCGCGCAGTACCGCCTGAGCCTCGACTATGACTTCTAGGGAGCGTCTGATGCGCGGCCTCGTGCCGGCCCTCGTCCTCGCGGTGCTCCTCGCCGCGCCGGCGTCGGCGCAGTTCTCGCTCGGCCAGCAGCGCGCGGGCACGTCCTCGGGCACGTTCCTGAAGATCGGCATCGGGGCGCGCGCCGTGGGGATGGGCGAGTCGTTCGTGGCGGTCGCCAACGATCCGACCGCGATCTTCTGGAACCCGGCGGGGCTGGCCTCGATGCAGCGGCAGGAGATCTCCTTCAACCACCTGTCGTGGCCCGGTGACATCAACTACGAGCACGTCGCCTACGTGATGCCGGTGCGCCGGCTGGGCGGCTCGCTCGCCTTCCAGATGGGCGCGCTGTCGACGCAGATCGACGAGACCACCGAACTGCAGCCGTTCGGGACCGGGCGCTCGTTCTACTACTCGGACATCGTGGCGGGAGCGGCCTACGCGCGGCGCTGGACCGACAAGCTGCTCATCGGCGCCGGGCTGAAGTACGTGCGCGAGGACCTGGGCAGCGACGTGGGCGGCCCCGTGACCAGCGCGCTCCTCGTCGACGTCGGTTCGATCTACTACCTGGGCTACGGCAGCGTGCGCATCGCCACCTCGCTCTGCAACTTCGGCGCCCAGCTCAAGCCGAGCGGCAATTTCATCTCGCCCGTGACCGGCGAGGAACGCTCCTACGACGGCTTCGACCCGCCCACGGTGTTCCGCTACGGCATCGCCTTCGAGCCGATCGAGAGCCAGCGCCAGAGGCTCACCACCTCGCTCGAGGTGAACCAGCCGTCCGACAACCAGCAGCTGGTGAAGCTCGGCCTCGAGTGGACCTGGGAGCGCCGGCTCGCCCTGCGCTCGGGCTACAACTTCAGCGCCGACGAGCTCAAGCTCTCGGCCGGCGCGGGCCTGTTCGCTTCGATCGGCCAGACCAAGGCCACGGTGGACTACAGCTACACCGACGGCGGATTCCTGGGTGGCATCAACCGGATCGCCCTGGGGATGAGGTTCTGATGCGGCGCGCGCTCGCGGTCCTGGCCCTGTTCGTCGCGGCCGGCGGGTTCGCCGGCTGCGGCGGGAACTTCGCGCTGCCCACGGAGAGCCGCGACAAGGTCATCCCCAGCGACAAGAGCTACCAGATGGTGGCCACCTGGACCGAGATGAACGGCGTCCGCGACATCCTGCTGACGCAGGGGACGGGCACGCAGCTCTTCGTGCTCTTCAACCACGGCGGCACGGGCACGGCCTCGCGCGGCGAGGTGCTGGCCTATGCGCGCCTCAAGCCCACCGGACCGCAGACACCGCTCCCGGACATCGGGTTCCAGGGGCTCTTCAACCCGGTCGCGGTGTGCGCGGGCGGCGACGGCGCGGGCCGGTCGGCCAACCGCATCTTCATCCTGGACCAGGGCGACACCACCCTGGCGCGGGTCAACCCCCTGACGCACATCTACGGCGACCCGACCGGGATCGGCACCCCCGAGATGGGGAAGTGGTTGCTGAACGACGTCTCCGACTTCGGCCTCTACTGCCGCGTGCGCGAGTACGGCCTGCTCGGCGGGGACACGATCAGCACCTTCATCGACACGACGATGGCCATCGTGAACGGCATCGCGGCCGACGCCCAGGGGCGCGTGTACGTCTCCGGCGCCTCGATCGTCTTCGTGCGCGACGTCCTGAATCCGGTCTTCAGGGAGCGCACGCTCCTGTGGCGCGTCAACCGCTACCTGCGCGGGCCGCGCTACCCGGGGGTCTACGACTACTTCATGCCCGGTTCCAGCTGGCACCTCGACACGACCTGGGTGGTGAACGGCGGCAGCGGCGTCGGCACGGTTCGGGACCCGCGTGGCATCTTCTGGGGGCCCTACGGCGGCGGGGCGGTCTACGCCGCGGATTTCGGCAAGAACTGGGTCCAGAAGCTGAGCGACCTCTTCCCGAGCACGGGCTTCTTCGCCATCGACCAGGCCGGTTCGGCGCTGGTCGAGCCGCTGGACGTCACGGCCGACCCGCAGGGCTTCATCTACCTCACGGACACCGGCAACCAGCGTGTCCTGCGCTTCGACGGCACGGGTGGGTTCGTCCAGAGCGTGAACGTGGAGCTGGACGCCTTCGGCCGCTCCCTGCTGAGCCCCGTCACGGTCGCGGCGGATGACTCGCTCGTGTTCGTGGGCGACGCCGGCCTGGCCGAGGTGATCCGCTACAAGAGGCGGCCGTGAAGCCGTCCCTCCGGTCCGGCCTGGCTTCGGCGGCGCTGCTGCTGCTCTGTGCCCTGGCCCCGGCAGGGCCCGCGCGGGCCCAGGACGCCGTGGACCACCGTGGCCCGGCCCAGCCGGCGGCGGTCGCCGAGGTCATGGTCGACTCGATCCGCTACTCCACCAGGATCACCAACAACAACCTGGTGGGCATCACGCTCACGAACTACGGCTTCATCGGGAACAACTTCGTCTCCCGCTCGCCCTCGTTCGAATACCCGCTGGGCTCGAACAACGAGCACCTGGTGCGGGGCGGGTGGTGGATCGGGGCCCAGGCGATCGACGACCAGGGGGCGTTCACGGGCGTGTCCACCGGAGCGGTGGACGGCTCCCAGGGCAGCTCCGCGCAGGCGGCCACCGAGTACACGCCGGCGGGCCTCGAGCTCCGGGAGCGTTCCGCCCTCGCCAACAGCCCGGCCTACGACCCGACCGCCGTCAGCGAGGAGGACGTCATCGGTTTCTTCTCCGACGAGCCGGCGCGCCAGTTCAGCCCCGAGAACCACCGCCCGCTCAACCTCCTGCTGCGCCAGGAGAACTACGACTGGTCGTTCTCGGACTACGCGCACTTCAACATCTTCCACCTGGTCATCACGAACACGGGGCTGCCGCTGCGGAACGTCTGGGTGGGGATCTACGGCGAGCTGGCGAGCGGGACGCGGGCCGACTACAGCGTCTGGCCGCCGAGCTCGAGCTCGAGCACCACGGGCAGCTGGTTCAGGAAGAAGTGGGTCCAGTACGACGACTCGCTGCACCTCTTCCGCGAGCACTACTGCTTCAACCTGCCCGTGCCGGACGGCTGCAACCTGAGCCACGTGCCGGAGTGGGTGGGCTACAGCGTGCTGGGCGCCAAGCAGGGCGCCGGCACGGTCTCGGTGCTCCCGGAGAAGCAGGTGACCCTGGCGGCGTGGTCCTACGACCCGGGCAGCGCGCTGCGCGACCAGGATACCGAGCGCTATGACATCATGAGTTCGGGGCTGATCCAGGACCTGGCGGAGTCCCCCGATTTCCAGCCCTTCACGGGGGATCCCGTCGAGTTGCTCGCGGTCGGGCCGTTCGAGCAGATCGACCCGGGAGACAGCATCTCGGTGGACTTCGCCTTCGTCGGCGGCGCCGAGATCGAAGACATCCAGAAGCGCGCCAGGCTGGCCCGGCGCGCCTACGACCTCAACTACGTCGTGCCCGTGCCGCCGCCCTCGCCGCGCCTGAAGCTGGTGGCGCGCGAGCAGGCGGTGGATCTCTACTGGGATGATTCGCCCGAGAACGTCCCGGACCCGACCAGTCCCGACCCGCTCGACTTCGAGGGGTACAGGCTCTACCTCGGCGAGGACCGGCTGGATCTCAGGCGCATCGCCCAGTTCGACCTGGCGACGGCACCTCACGACAGCACCGGCTTCAACACCGGCCTCGGCGCCTGCCGGCTGGCGGACCCGGTGACCATCGACGGCGTGCCCTACCAGTACCGCTACACGGTGCGCGGGCTGCGCGACGGCTTCCGCTACTTCGCCGGGGTCACCGCCTACGACCTGGGCACCCCGGACATCGAGCCGCTCGAGAGCGGCATCTCGCAGAACAAGACCCTGGTCATCCCCGGACTGGCGCCGGGGGAGACCGTGAGCGGCGTCACGGACAAGGTCATCGTCTTCCCGAACCCCTACCGGGTCGAGGCCCGCTGGGACGTGGGGCAGAGGGTCCGCGACCACTACCTGTGGTTCTCGAATCTTCCCGAGCGCTGCGCGCTGCGGATCTACACGCTCTCCGGGGACCTGGTCTTCGAGACCGACTTCGACGGCGGCTCGTACGCGGGGCAGGGCGCGCGTGGCGTCTACGACCCGCGCCGCGAACTGGACGTGGAGGCCCCCACGCTCTCCGGCACGAGCTACGCGTGGAACCTGATCACCCGCGAGGGCCAGGCCGCGGCCACCGGGCTGTACCTCTACTCGATCGAGGACAAGACCGGGAAGCGGCAGCGGACCGTGGGCAAGTTCCTGATCGTGAAATCGGACCGGGAGGAATGATGCGGCGCCTCGTCGTTGCCATCGCTCTGCTGGGCGCCCTGGCGGCGCTGCTCGCGGGCTGCGGGCCGAAGGGCACGCTGAAGCCCAACGTGCCGCCGGTGGCCAGCATCTTCATCCAGGGGCCGGTGGACACGGTCAACCACAACGTCCACCTCTACTGGTTCGGCACCGACCCCGACGGCTACGTGACGGGCTTCGACATCCGTTTCCTCAACCCGAGCGCGCCCGCCGACACGCAGTGGTCGTTCACGACCAAGACCGACTCGCTCTTCTCGATCTACACGCCGGCCGGATTCGCCATGCCGGCCTTCGAGGTGCGGGCCATCGACGACGGGGGCCTCAAGTCGGCCATCGCGCGCCAGGACTTCAAGTTCAGCAACCTGCCGCCCGCGGTCACGCTCCAGGACCGTTTCGGTCTCACGGACACGACCTTCGCGTCCGCCACCCTGCGATGGACGGCGAGCGACCCGGACGGGGACGGGACGAAGCTCCGCTTCCGCATCTGGCTCGACGGGGACGAGGCGAATGCCAGCCTGGCCGCGGGCTCGAGCTTCACCGTGCCGACCGCCCAGTTCCTGCAGGGCGGGCAGTTGCTCTCGGGCTACCGCCAGGCGTTCATCCAGGCAGTGGATGACGGCGGCATGCTCAGCCCGGTCGACAGCGTTCGCTGGTACGTGCGCGCCCCGGCGACGGGGGGCCACTACCCGCATTTCGGCAGGCTGCTCATCATCGACGACGTGCCCCGGCTCTTCTCCGCGAACTTCACCACGGACACGATCTACTACAACAGCGCCGCGCGGAACCTGCTCCCCGGGGAGTACAGCATCCTCCAGATGGACTTCACGCAGCCGTTCCGCTCGGCGAAGGACCTCGAGCAGACCTTCAAGCTCTTCGACGCGGTGGTCTGGTACATCGGCGGGACGGCCGATTTCCGCACCTACGAGACCACGCTGGCGAACTACCAGGCCGGGCTCGCGGCCTACCTGGAGGCGGGCGGCAACGTCTACCTGGACGGACAGGACCTGATCAACGGCCTGCACGCCCGCGGTCCCCTGAGCGGGGACTTCGTCTCCCAGTACCTGGGCAGCGACTTCCTGTTCCAGTACTACAGCCCGCTGGTGCAGGACTCGACCGCGGGGTGGTCGAACGCCAATCCCTCGTTCTTCGTGAGCCGCTGGGGGGACTCCCTCCGGGTGCAGCAGCTGGCCGTGGCGACCGGGTACAGCCTGGGCGGGTTCCGGGCCTTCGGGGTGAGGGACAACCAGTTCACCCTGATCAGGGCCGCTCTGGCGCCGCTGGGGTCGCTCCTGCCCTCCGGCATCCTCCCTCCGGAGGTCCCGGTCGCGGTGTCCGTGCCCCAGCCCTCGGGGGGGCGGTTCGTCCTGGTCACGTTCCCGCTGCGGGCCGCCTCCACGCCGCCCCTGACGATGCCGCAGTACTATACCGTCCACCGGTTCATGGCCAAGGTCTTCCAGGAGTTTGGCCTCGCCCCGTAAGTGGTTGAGTCCTGCGGTCTAGCACCCCCGGACGCCCGGGCCCGCTCGAAGCGGGCTCGGGCGTTACTCGTTTATCCGCTTGGGACTTAGCCCCAGTCCTGCTACAGTTACCGCGGTCTAGGTTCGTCTCGTTCCCCGCTTTCGCGGTTCCTCGGACCGCTTAAGACTCCGGCTTGGCCGCAGGGAGGTTAACGCCCGAGTTATATCCTGTCCCCCGACCTGCTCCGTTCGGACGTCCTGCTCAACAAGGGGTGTGACATCATGACTAAGGCTGCAACCTGGATTCTCAGCGCACTGCTTCTCACCGCCCTCGTGGCGATGCCGGCTCTGGCGGGGCAGTATCCGCCGACCTGCGCGGACTCGATCAGCATCTGGAACATCCAGAACCCCGCGGCGCCCTGTCATCCGGTCGACACGGACACCGTCTGGGTCGGCATCGGTGGCGTCGTCACGGCGCTCGACACCAAGACCTCGGGCGTGGGCTTCTACATGCAGCTCTCGGGCGGGGGCCCCTACACCGGCATCAACGTGTTCACCGCGAACACGATCTGGCCCGTCGCAGTGGGCGACAGCGTCATCGTCCGGCCCTCCAAGGTGACGGAGTACGGCGGCGAGACGGAGATCGCCGCGCTCGACGGCTCCTTCGGCGCCAACCTCAAGGTCTACAAGGTCCTCGGTCCGACCGCCCTCCCGCCGTTCTACGAGGGGACCACGACCGACTTCAACACCCTGGCGACCAATACCGCCCTCGAGCCGTACGAATGCGGCCTCGGCAAGGTCCTTCCGCGCGGCGGGCCGCTGCGCGTGGCCCGGGTCTACTACGCCGCGTTCTCGGTGGTGGACAGCGCGTGCACGAGCGGTATCTGCGACTCCGTGTACGTGAACATCACCACGCTCCCGAACCCCAGCCTCGGCGTGCCGCCGCTCAACACCACGCTCTCGTACGTCCAGGGCATCGTGAGCCAGAGTGCCGCCGGCTACGCGATCAAGATGCGGGACGACAACGACTGGTATCCCTCGGTGAATCCGCCGGTGGTCGCGGACGCCTACGCGATCAAGGACGACAGCGTCCGCGTCGTCTTCGACAAGCAGGTGACCCAGGCGAGCGCCGAGGACGCGAGCAACTACTCGCTGGCGACGTTCGGGGCGACCGTGAACTCGGCCACCCTCGAGCCCAACGGCTCGTGCGTGATGCTCAACATCACGAACGGTCTCGGCCACGGCGTCAAGGAGACGGTGAACGTCAGCGGCGTGGTGGCCGTGGTCAACGGCAAGGCCATGGTGGGCATCATGTCGAGGACCTTCTGGAATGGCCTCACGCCCATCGCGGACATCCAGGCGCCGGACCCCGCGAGCCTGCTGGCGGACCCCTGCCTGGATCGCTCGCTCTTCGCGGGCCTGGGCTCTGCAGCCGGCGCCGAGAAGGTCACGTACCGCGGAGTCTGCACGGCCGCCTTCCCCGGAGGCCTCTACTACGTGCAGGACGCCTCGAGCCCGACGCGCGCCGGCCTGGCCACCTACGCGCCGATCATCCCGCTGGTCGTGGGGCGCCAGTACCTGCTGGTCGCCAACATCCAGGAGTACTACGAGGAGACCGAGTCGCTGTACAACGTGTACGTGCGCGACGAGGGCGTGGCGACCCCGCCGACCCCGGTCGTCCAGACCGCCGCCGTGCTGCGTGACGCGACCTGCGATGCCTCCCAGTCCATCACCAACGGAGAGGACTACGAGGGCATGCTGGTCCGGATGAACTGGGTGATGTCGCTCGCCGACACCACCGTGCCCGGCTACGGCTTCGACGTGGCCGATCCTCCGTATTCCGCCTACACGGACTCGATCCACATCCGCAACGTGCAGTCCAGCGCGGGCTGGACCTACGCGGCCGTCCCGGACATGCTCCTGGACGTCACCGGCATCCTGACCTACAGCTTCGCCACGATGCAGGTGGCACCGCGCTTCGACTCCGACTTCGTGGATCACGGGGCGCTCGACGTGCCGCCGGGGACGCTCTCGAAGGTCTCCTTCTCGGCCTACCCGAACCCGGCCCGCGTCACCAAGGTGAGCTTCGCGCTTCCGAAGCAGTCCGTCGTGGACCTCTCGGTGTACGACCTGTCGGGCCGCAAGGTCGCCTCGCTTGCCAGCGGTTCCATGCCCGCGGGACAGTACACGCGTGACTGGGACGGCGGCGGCGCCGGTGCGGGCGTCTACTTCGTCCGCCTCCGGGTCGATTCGGAGACCTACAACATCCGCACCGTCAGCCTGAAGTAGCGCACAGGCTTCATCCCTGCGGCCGGGCCTCTTCGGAGGCCCGGCCGTCGGTCTTCCGGGCGGGCGGCGCCGCGCCGGCGGGGGCACGCGTCGCGGCCGGGCGGAGTCCCCGGCCGCCTGATTGCGCCTGGCTTCGGGGCGCTCCTATAATCCGTCGCTCGTGTCGGGGTCGGCGGGCTGCGGTCCGCCGGCGCCCGTCCGTTCGCCGCTCTCCGCTGCAGGAAGACCCTGACCCCCCTGGCCCAGGCGCCCGCGCTCCCGGAGGTCCGATGCCCATCTCGATCGTGGTGCCCCAACTCGGCGAGAGCGTCGCGGAGGGGACCGTCTCGAAGTGGTTGAAGCAGGTCGGCGAGCGGGTGCGCAAGGAAGAGCCGCTGGTCGAGATCCAGACCGACAAGATCAACGTCGAGCTGCCCTCGCCGGCCGAGGGGGTGCTCGAGGCGATCACGGTGCCCGAGGGCACGACCGTGCTGGTGGGCACCGTGATCGGCGTGCTGGGGAGCACGGCCGCAGACGGCGCGTCCGCCCCGGCGAGCGCGGCGTCCGTCGCCGCGGCTCCCGCGCCCGCTCCGGCCGCAGCGGCGAGTGGCGCCGGGGCGGCACCGGCGAGCGCGCCCGCCGCCTCGGAACCCGCGGGGGATTCGGCGCGCGCGGGGAACCTCTCGCCCGCGGTGCGCAGACTCATGCGCGAGCACAACGTCGCGATGTCCGAGATCGCCGCCATCCGCGGCACCGGCCTCGCCGGCCGGGTGTCGCGCGACGACCTGCTCGAGTACCTGAAGGGCCGCACCACGCCGCCCGCGGCCACGCCCGCCGGGCCGCCGCGCCCGGCCGCCACGCCGCCCGCCGCGGCCCTGCCCGGGCTCGCCCCGGCCGCGCCGGGCGGGGCGGCCGGCCCCCGCGAGGAACTCATCCCCTTCAGCAAGGTGCGCAAGCTCATCGCCGAGAACATGATCCGCGCCAAGCACACCGCCGCGCACACGCACTGCTTCGACGAGGCGGACCTGAGCGCCATCGCGGCCCTGCGCCGGGAGTGGGCGCCGAAGCTCGATGCGCAGGGCGTGCACCTCACCTACATGCCATTCTTCATCAAGGCCGCGGTGCTGGCCCTGAAGGAGTTCCCCTGGGTGAATGGCGAGGTGCGGGGCGAGACGATGGTGGTCAAGCACTACTACAACATCGGCGTCGCGGTGGGGCGCGAGGAGAAGGGGCTCATCGTCCCCAACCTCAAGGACTGCGACAGGAAGAACCTGGTGCAGCTCGCCGGCGAGGTGAACGACCTCGCGGGGCGCGCCCGCTCCGAGCGGCTCAGGCCCGACGAGATCGCGGGGGGCACCTTCAGCATCACGAACGCCGGCGTGTACGGGGCCCTGAACTCCGCGCCCGTGATCAACGTGCCCGAGGTGGCGATCCTGGGCGTGCACAAGATCGCGGAGCGTCCCGTGGCGCGCGGCGGGCAGGTCGTGATCCGCCCCATGATGAACGTGGCGCTCGGCTTCGACCACCGCGTGGTGGACGGCGAGCTGGCGGTGAAGTTCCTGCGCCGCGTCTGCGAGCTGCTGGAGAGGCCGGAATTGCTCTGGTTCTACGCGTGAGCGGGATCCTCTCCGTCTGCCATCTCGGGCCCACGCCCTATCGCGAGGGGCTCGCGCTCCAGGAAGCGCTGGTGCGGCGGCGCGCGGCGGCGCGAGACGGCGGAGCGGAGGCGACGGACTGGCTGCTCTTCCCCGATCATCCGCCGGTGCTCACCGTGGGGCGGGGCGGGAGCGAGCAGAGCCTGCGCGTGAGCCGGGAGTCCCTCGCCGCGCGCGGCGTCGAGCTGTTCGAGGTCACCCGCGGCGGCGACATGACCTGGCATGGTCCGGGGCAGCTCGTGGGCTACCCCATCGTGGACCTCGAGGCCCGCGGGCGTGACCTGCACCGCTACCTGCGGGACCTCGAGGAGGTCCTGATCCTGGCGCTCGAGCGCTGGGGCGTCGCCGCCCGGCGCGTGCCCGGCCGCACCGGGGTCTGGGCGGGGGAGGAGAAGATCGCCTCGCTCGGGATCGCGGTGCGCCACTGGGTCGGCTACCATGGGTTCGCCCTCAACGTGGCGCCGGACCTGGGGTTCTTCGAACTCATCCATCCCTGCGGGCTGCGCGGCATCCAGATGACGTCGGTCGCCGCGAGGCTCGGGGCCGCGACCCCGCCGCCGGGCGAGGCCCGCCGCGAGGTGGCCGGGCTCCTGGCCCGCCGCCTGGGCCACGAGGAGATCCGCTGGGTGCCGGCCGAAGAGGTCCGGAACCTGGCAGCCGGCATCGAAACCAGCACGCCCGCACACACCACGGCACACCACGCCGCCTGAGGCGGCTTCCCGACCACCGGGGCAAAGGACCCCCGAAAAGGAGAACGCATGCTCACGATCACCGACGCCGCCAGCCGCAAGCTCACCGAGGTCATCCGCCAGCAGGGCGAGCACGGCGGCGAGGTCTACGGTCTCCGCCTGAGCGCCGCCCCCGGCTGCTGCTCGGGCGCCCAGTACGGCATGTCGCTCGCGAAGCAGGCCGAACAGGGCGACTGGGAGGCCGAGTTCGGCGGCGTGAAGGTGCTGGTGGACCCCGAGAGCGCTCCGTTCCTCAAGGGCGTGTCCATCGACTACGTCGAGACGCCCGAGGGCTCGGGCTTCACCATCAAGAACCCGAACGCCGTCGAGAATCCCGAGGGCGGCTGCGGGTCCGGCTGTTCCTGCGGTTGAGGAGACGGCGTTGACCACCTCCCCGGATCCCGGATCGCGCGCGCTGCCCTTCGCCGGGTTCGCCGCGCTCCCGGCGGGGGAGATCCGCGAGCGCATCCAGGCCGCGAAGCGCAAGCTCGGGCCGCGCCTCGTCATCCTGGGACACCACTACCAGCGTGAGAGCGTGGTCGAGTTCGCCGACTTCCGCGGCGATTCCCTCAAGCTCTCGCAGCTGGCCGCGGGCCAGCAGAAGGCGGAGTTCATCGTCTTCTGCGGTGTTCACTTCATGGCCGAGTCCGCCGACATCCTGCGCCGCCGGGGGCAGTCCGTGCTCCTGCCCGACCTCAAGGCCGGTTGCTCGATGGCCGACATGGCCGGCGGCGAGGACGTGGAGGAGGCCTGGGAGCGGCTCGTCGCGGCGCACGGCGACACGCTGCTGCCCGTCACCTACATGAACTCGACGGCCGAGCTGAAGGCCTTCTGCGGGGCGCGCGGGGGCGTGGTCTGCACCTCGTCCAACGCCCGCGCCGTGCTCGAATGGGCCTGGGAGCGCAGGCCGCGCGTGTTCTTCTTCCCCGACCAGCACCTCGGCCGCAACACCGCCTTCGCCATGGGCGTGCCGCTCGAGCACATGACCGAATGGGACTGGCGGTTCGAGGACCTGGACCACGTCAACGCCCCCTGCTACGAGGCGGACCGGCGTCTCATCCTGTGGCGGGGTTTCTGTTCCGTGCACACGAAGTTCACGAAGCAGGAGGTGGACGAGGCGCGCGCGGCGGACCCCGGCGTGAAGGTGCTGGTCCATCCCGAGTGCCCGTTCGACGTGGTGCGCGCCGCGGACCTGGCCGGCTCGACGGAGTTCATCATCGAGCAGGTGCGGCAGGCGCCGGCCGGCACGCACTGGGTCATCGGCACCGAGATCAACCTGGTGCGCCGGCTCGCGCTCGAGTACCCGGAGCAGCGGATCCAGTCGCTCCAGAAGAACGTCTGCCCCTGCGCCACCATGAACCGCATCGACCCCGCGCACCTGCTGTGGACGCTCGAGAACCTGGTCGAGGGGCACCTCGTCAACGTGGTGCAGGTGCCGGAGACCGTGAAGCACTACGCCCGGGTGGCGCTCGACCGGATGCTGAGCCTCAAGGGCCCCGGCGCGTCCGGCCCGATGGCAAGGGACTAGACGTGCCCGACGAACCGGTGAAGCCGGAGGCGCCGGCCGGCGCCGGGGTCGCGGGGCCCGGCTTCCGCCGGCTCCCGCCCTGGCTCAAGACCGCGCTGCCGGGCCGGGGCGAGTACGCGGAGACCCGCGCCCTGCTGCGCGCGCAGCGCCTGGCCACGGTGTGCGAGGACGCCCGCTGCCCCAACCTGGGCCACTGCTGGGAGCGCGGCACGGCGACCATCATGATCCTGGGCGAGTCGTGCACGCGGCGCTGCGGTTTCTGCGCCGTGGGCCCGGGCAAGCCCGATGGCTTCGTGGACTGGGATGAACCGCGCCGCGTGGGAGAGGCCGTGGCCGCGATGGGCCTGCGGCACACGGTCATCACGTCGGTGACCCGCGACGACCTGAAGGACGGCGGGAGCACGATCTTCGCGATGGTGGTCCGCGAGATCCGCCAGCGCTCGCAGGCCGCGATCGAGGTGCTCATCCCCGATTTCCTCGGGCACGCCGAAGACCTGCAGCGGGTGATCGAGGCCCGGCCCGACGTCATCAACCACAACGTCGAGACGGTCGAGCGCCTGCACCCGACGGTGCGCCCGAGCGCGCGCTACCACCGCTCGCTCGAGGTCCTGCGGCGGGTGCGGGAGAGCGGTGCGGGGATCAAGACCAAGTCGGGGATCATGCTCGGCCTGGGCGAGACCGACGAGGAGGTCGAGCAGACGCTCGTGGACCTGCGCGCGCACGGCTGCGACCTGCTCACGATCGGCCAGTACCTGCGGCCGGCGCCGGACCGCCTGCCGGTGGTCGAGTACGTGCACCCGGACAAGTTCGCCTTCTGGAGATCGCGCGCGGCCACGCTGGGCTTCGAGAACACGGCGAGCGGCCCGCTGGTGCGCTCCTCGTTCCACGCGGACGAACTGGCGGGAACGGTGCGCGCGGGGGAGTCGAGCCGGCCGGCGTAGCGCGTCGGGCCCGGTCCGGCGGTTCAGGCCGGCTCGAGGTCCTCGGGCGCCAGGGTCAGCAGGATCCGCCCGCTCCCCGGGCCCATCCCCCGCGGGCAATGGATCCTCACGAGCATCCCCGGGGAGAGGCCCTGCTCGACGCCGGTCAGGTAGCCGGCCAGTTGGCCGAGAAGCGGCTGGTGCCCGACGACGAGGATGTGGCCCGCCGTCACGCCCTGCCCGGTGAGCGCGTCCAGCACCTCCGGGGGCTCGCGCTCGGGCTCGAGGGCGCCGAGGATCTCGACCGCGACCGGCGGAGCGGCCGCCCGCGCCACGATCCCGGCGCTCTGCTGCGCACGCGCGTAGGGGCTCGAGAAGGCCCGGTCGGGGCGCCAGGCCTCGTCGGCGAGGTGCGTGGCGAGCGACGCGAGCCCGCGCACGCCCGCGGGCGAGAGGGCGCGCTGGCGGTCGCCGGCCGCCCCCGCGGGGAGCGCCTGGCCGTGCCTGAGGAGGTCGAGGACGATGGCCACGGCCCGAGCGTCGCGGGGGCGAAGCAGGTTGTCAAGGTCGGGCGTTGGGCCCGGCGCTCGGATCCCGCGCCACGCCGTCCGGAGGGCCCCCCACCGGTTGCGGCCCCGGGTGGCGTCCGATAGGTTCACGCGTGAGCCTTGTCCGTGGCCGCCTGACTCCGGGAGCGCGCCTTCCCCATGACCAGCCGATTCCTCGACCTGCTGCGCGAGCGCGTACTGTTCTTCGACGGTGCCATGGGCACCCAGCTGCAGGCGCGCGAGCTGAAGGCCGGCGATTTCGGCGGTGCGCGCTGGGAGGGCTGCTTCGACCACCTCTCGCTGACCCGGCCGGACGTGGTCGAGGACGTGCACGCCGCCTACTTCGAGGCCGGCGCCGACGTGGTCGAGACCAACTCCTTCCAGGCCTCGCGCGTGCGCCTCGAGGAATGGGGCCTCGGTGAGAAGACGCTCGAGCTGAACCGTGCGGCGGCGGCCATCGCGCGCCGCGTGGCGGACCGCTTCGAGCGCGCCGACGGCCGCCCGCGCTTCGCCGCGGGCTCGATGGGGCCCTCGGGCTACCTGCCCTCGTCGGAGGACCCGGAACTGGGCCGGCTCGGGCTCGAGGACCTGGTGGCCGCCTTCCTGCCCCAGGCGCAGGGCCTGGTCGAGGGTGGCGCCGACCTGCTCATCCTCGAGACCAGCCAGGACATGCTCGAGCTGAAGGCGCAGATCCTGGCCGCGCGCGAGGCCTTCGCCGCCACCGGCCGGCGCCTGCCGCTGCAGTGCTCGGTCACGCTCGATCCGGCCGGACGCATGCTGCTCGGCACCGACATCGGAGCGGCGCTGGCGACGCTCGAGGCCATGGGGGCCGAGATCGTCGGTCTCAACTGCTCGACCGGCCCCGACCTGATGCGCGACGCGGTGCGCCACCTGGCGCAGAACGCCGGCACGTTCCTGCACGTCATCCCGAACGCGGGGCTGCCCATCAACGACGGCGGGCGCACCGTGTTCCCGATGCAGCCGGGCCCGATGGCCGGGGTGCTGCGCGAGTTCGTCGAGGAGTTCGGCATCAACCTCGTGGGCGGCTGCTGCGGCACCACGCCCGAGCACACGCGCGCGATGGTCGCCGCCATCGGCCGGCGCGCGCCGGGGAAGCGCCCCGGCCGCTCCGGCTGGTCGCTCTCGAGCGGCATGACCGCGACCGCGCTGAGGCAGGAGCCGCGCCCGCTGCTGATCGGCGAGCGGCTCAACACCCAGGGCTCGCGCAAGGTCAAGGCCCTGGCGCTCGAGGACCGGATCGAGGACATGGTCCCGATCGCGCGCAGCCAGGTCGAGGGCGGGGCGCACGTGCTGGACGTGTGCATGGCGTTGACCGAGCGCACGGACGAGGCCGCCATGCTGCGCCGGCTCACCCGCAAGCTCTCGCTCTCGGTCGAGGCCCCGCTGTGCTTCGACTCGACCGAGCCGCGCGCGCTCGAAGAGGCGCTCAAGGCCTGCCCGGGCGCGGCGCTGGTCAACTCCATCAACCTGGAGAACGGCCGCGAGCGCGTGGACGCCGTGATGCCGCTGGTCGTGAAGTACGGCGCCGCGGTCATCGCGCTGACCATCGACGAGCAGGGCATGGCGAAGAGCGCCGGGCGCAAGCTCGAGGTGGCGCGCCGCCTCCACGACCTCGTGACCCGCGAGTACGGGCTCCCCGCGGAGCGGCTGGTGTTCGACCCGCTCACCTTCACGCTGGCGACCGGCGACGCCGAGTTCCAGCGCTCGGCCCTCGACACGCTCGAGGGCATCCGCGCCATCAAGGCCGCGCTGCCCGGCGTGCTCACCAGCCTCGGTGTCTCGAACGTCTCCTTCGGGCTCTCGAAGGAGACGCGTGCGGTGCTCAACTCCGTGTTCCTCTACCACGCGGTGCGGGCGGGGCTCGACATGGCCATCGTGAACCCGGCCGACATCACGCCCTATGCGGATCTCGCGGAAGACGACCGGCGGCTGGCCGAGGACCTGATCCTCGACCGCGATCCGCAGGCGCTCTCGAAGCTCATCGCTCACCTGGACGGCCGCTCGCCGGCCCTGCGCGTGCGCCAGGACGAGGCCGGGGAGGCCCTGCTGCCCGTCGAGCAGCGCATCCACCAGCAGATCCTCCACCGCCGGCCCGCGGGGATCGAGGCGCTGGTGGACGAGGCGGTGACGCGGCAGGACGCCGTGACGGTGCTGAACAGCGTGCTGCTCCCCGCCATGAAGGAGGTGGGGGACAAGTTCGGCTCGGGCGAACTGATCCTGCCCTTCGTGCTGCAGAGCGCCGAGGTCATGAAGAAGGCCGTCGCCCGGCTCGAGACCTACCTCGAGCGGAACGCCGACGTCACGAAGGGCCGCGTGGTGCTGGCCACGGTCCACGGCGACGTGCACGACATCGGCAAGAACCTGGTGAAGACCATCCTCTCGAACAACGGCTACACGGTGATCGACCTGGGCAAGCAGGTGCCGGTGCAGACCATCCTCGCGAAGGCGCAGGAGGTGGGCGCCGACGCCATCGGCCTGTCGGCCCTGCTGGTCTCGACCAGCAGGCAGATGCCCGCGTGCGTGGCGGAGCTGCACCGCGCCGGGCTCCCGTACCCCGTGCTCATCGGCGGCGCCGCCATCAACCGCAACTTCGGCCGGCGTGCCGCGCTGGTGGGCGACGAGCACGTCTACGAGCCGGGCGTGTACTACTGCAAGGACGCCTTCGAAGGCCTGGACACCATGAACGCGCTCATGGACCCGGCGCAGCGGGCGGCGCTGGTGGGGCGTGTGCGGAGTGAAGCGCTCGAGTTCCGCGCGAAGGCGCCCGGGCTCGCGGCGCGAGAGGCGGCGGCGGCGGCGAAGCAGGGCGACTTCCGGGTGAAGGTGTCGCGGGAGGCCGCCATCCCCGTGCCGCCCTTCTGGGGCGCGCGCGTCACGCCCACGAGCGGGGTCCCGTTCGCCGGGATGTTCGCCGGGATGGACCTGAAGACCCTCTACCGCCTGCACTGGGGCGCGCGTGGCAGCGGCGCGGAGTACGAGCGGCTCATCCGCGAGGACTTCGAGCCGCGGCGCCTGCGGCTCGAGCGCGAGGCCGAGACGCGGGGCTGGCTCGAGCCGCGCGCCGTCTACGGCTACTTCCCCTGCCAGAGCGAGGGGCAGGACCTGGTCGTCTACGATCCGGCCGCATTCGCCCCCGGCGCGCCCGGCCCGCGGGGCAAGATCGAGGAACGGGTGCGCTTCACCTTCCCGCGCCAGGCCGGCCGCGAGGGGCTCTGCCTCTCGGACTATTTCCTGCCGGTCGAGAGCAGCCGCTTCGACGTGGTCGCCTTCCAGGTGGTGACCGTGGGAAGCGGCGTGGACGAGCTGGGCGAGCGCCTGAACGCGGCGGGCGAGTACGCCGAGGCGCTCTTCACGCACGGCCTCGGCGTCTCCGCCGCCGAGGGGCTCGCCGAGTGGCACCACCGCAAGGTGCGCGCGGAGCTGGCGCTCGGTGAGGAGCGTGGCAAGCGCTACTCGTTCGGCTACAGCGCCTGCCCGGACCTCGCCGACCAGCAGAAGCTCTTCCGCCTGCTGGCGCCCGAGAGCGCGATCGGCGTGACGCTGACCAGCGCCTGGCAGCTCGTGCCCGAAGCGAGCACCTCGGCGATCATCGTCCACCACTCCGAGGCCATGTACTACATGGTGCGGGAGTAGGGTAGACTCCCCTGGCATCGCCCCACCCGGAGTGATTCCCCGATGCCTCCGTCCGTGCCCCAGGACCCGATGTCGCCCCCGCACGAGGAGAAGAACCACATGACGTTCCGCGTCGAGGTCGAACGGGAGACCGACGGCCGCTGGCTTGCCGAGATCCTTGAGCTGCCGGGCGTGCTGGCCTACGGGCCTTCCGCAGCGGAAGCCGGAGCAAGGGCCCAGGCGCTGGCGCTTCGCGTCGTGGCCGACCGGCTGGAACACGGCGAGGCCGGCCCGGACCTGCTGAGCATCTCCTTCACCGCCGCCTGATGCGATGGGGGAGCGCCCCCGCACGCCAGGTCCTCTCGGCCCTGCTGAGGACGGGGTGGATCATCAAGAGATCGTCCGGGTCCCACTTCGTCCTCGCCCGGCCCGGATGGGCGGACTTCGTCTTCGCCTTCCACCATCGCGAGGAGATCGGTCCGCGCATGCTCTCGAGGATCGCGAAGCACACGGGGTTGCGGCCCGATGACCTCTGACCCGGCGGGATGATCCGGGGATTGCCACGCGTGGGCGATTCCGTGCTAGCCTTTGCGCCATGCGCATCGAACCGGTGACGCTCGAAGGCGCGCACGTCCGGCTCGAACCGCTCTCGCTCGAGCGGCACGCCGATGGGCTGCTCGAGATCGGCCTCGACCCGGAGTTGTGGCGCTGGACCATCGTGAAGGTCGAGACGGCCGCGGACCTGCGCCGCTACCTCGAGAGGGCCCTCCAGGACCAGGACGAGGGGCGCGCGCTGCCGTTCGCCACCGTCGAGCGGGCCAGTGGCCGCATCGTGGGGAGCACGCGCTTCATGGCGATTGCAGTCCCCCACCGGCGCGTCGAGATCGGCTCGACCTGGATCGCGAAGCCCTGGCAGCGCACCACGGTCAACACCGAGGCCAAGTACCTGATGCTCCGCCACGCCTTCGAGGCCTGGGGCTGCCAGCGGGTCGAACTCAAGACCGACTCCCGCAACGAGCGCTCGCGGCGGTCCATGCTGCGGCTCGGGTGCGTGGAGGAAGGCACCTACCGCAAGCACCTGGTCACCGAGCGGGGCGAGGTGCGCGACACCGTCTACTACAGCGTCGTGGACGACGAGTGGCCGGCGGTGAAGGCGCGGCTCGAGGGGCTCCTGCGGGCCCGTGGACCCACGCTGGAGGCGGGCCCGCAGGGCGGCTGACGTCGCGCGGCCCGCCCGGTGCTTCGGGCGGGCCGCCGCCGCTTCCGGTCCGTCAATCGCCCGTCGGACGCGAGACCGGGAGGTTCGTGGCGGGTGCGGGCCTGGCGGCCGCCGCGCTGCCAGCGCCCGGATCGCGCTGGAGCTGCCAGGCGCCCTGCAGCACCGCGTCCACCAGCCCGACGCAGTGCTGACGCGACCAGTTCCAGCAGTCGAACCCGCTGAACACCACCGAGCCGCAGTCGCGGCCACGGTAGAGGGTCATGACGGGGTTGACGATGCGGTCCTTCTCCGGGTGCGCGCCCGGCGGAGGCAGGTAGTCGCCGGTGGCGACCATGAGCGTGTCGAGCACGGACACGTCCCGGGCGCACCACGGTGCCGGGTTCCAGTCGTCGAGGATGCGGTTGGGCTTGCTCAGGTACTCGAGATAGAGCCCGCGCACGCTGTACAGCGGGTTGCCGACGTAGAAGTCGCCGGGCGTGCGGAAGGGCCAGATCGGATCGCTCGCCGGTTGTTTCGGGTACAAGGTCACCGGCAGGAGCCCGACCAGGGAGCCGCTCTGCAGGAACGGGGCCCGGTTGACCCTGAAGAACGACGGACCGAAGCACTTGAATTCGCTCTGCCAGTGGGCCAGGTCGTACATGAAGCGGCCAGGGCCCAGGTCGGGCAGCGTGCCGAACGACGAGTAGGTCCGCGTCTGGTTGGAGTCGTTGAGCATGCTGTTCCAGGCAGCGCTCGTCGCGTTGCCGAAGCCCCCGCCCACCGCCCAGAGCTTCCCGCCGCTCTCGACCCAGGTCGCGAGCGCGCTCTGCCGGTTCATCGCGGACATGTAGCGCAGGGCCGCTGCGGAGCCCGTGCCATCCACGATCCAGACGATGTGCCGGTAGCGCCCCAGGACTTCGAGCGGGAGGGTCGGGTCGGCCAGGTCCCGCCGCGTGCCCAGCGTATCGAACCGGTAGCCGTGGAAGATCCCCTGTGGGCTCAGGCAGCCCGGCGGCGTCATGCGCCAGGGCTTCCCGCCGACGGCGAACAGGAACGTGTCCAACTCGGCCGCGGTCGGCCAGGGACCGTACGGGGCCCGGAGCGTGTCGGGCCTCGAGACGGAGACGATCTGGTCCGGGTTGAAGCGCGTGTCGTCCACGATCAGCAGGTCGCGGTCGAAGACGGGGTTCACCAGCGTGAACTCCACGACGCCGAGGCTCACCCGCTCGAGTCGGTCCCGGGCCTCGACGTAGAGCCGGTGCGTGCCGGTCAGGCGGTGCACGCCGGTCTGGTCCAGCGTGGCGGAGGTGGTGGCGAGATCCCACGCGCTCCAGTGCGCCAGGTCGAACCGGCCGCGCCGCGGGGTCTCGTCGTAGACGTCGGCGATGTCGAGCGCCCAGCGATAGCCGCTGGCCGCGTTGCCGTACCAGTTCACGGTCAACGGCCGGAGTGCGGATGCCTGGATGCGGACCACCTGGCTCGAATCCACGGCGTCGGGGGGCAAGCCCCACGCGTACTGGTAGTAGAAGGTCTCGTTGAACAACGTGAGCCGGGGGCCCGGGGCCCACCCCACGCTCATCAGCAGCACGTTCTTGTCGAGGCTGAAGACCGGGTCGTAGGCCCCGTCCCTGTCGAGCGCCGTGATGGCGAACAGATACTCCGTGTTGGGCGTGAGGCCCGTCAGCCGGAGGCTCGTCGAGCCGCCGTCGCACGAGTCCCATCCGGCGAACGCGGGAGCGAACTGCCGGCGCAGCGAATCGGGGTCGATGAGCCATGCCTGCCAGGGGACCTCGGGGCCGCGCTTCCACAGCTTGTACTTGTACTCCGCGGGCAGTCCCCGGCGGCCGTCGGGGTCCGAGCCGGTCCAGTGGATCGGGAAGTCGGGAGGCACCGTGGCTGCCAGGAGCCGGCTCGGGTGAGGCGAGGTGATCTCCACCGTCGGCGCGACGTTCTCGTCGAACAGCGCGACCGCGGCGGGCTCCGATACCGCGCCGCGGTCGTCCACCGCGCGCACGGCGAAGAACTCGAAGTCGTCACGGAGGGGCCGCGAGGCCGCGGCGGCGCTGCGCGCAGCGCGGCGGAAGCCGAGCGTCTGCTCGCGCTCGGTGACCGCGGTCCAGCCGCTCTCCCGGTCCAGGGCGGCGAGTTCCCGGGTCACGAGGTAGTGGTCCACGCGGCCGTCCGGGTCGGTGGCGGTCCAGTGAAGCCGGGCGGTGACGCTCTCGCCGTCCCCGCCGGAGACGGAGGGGCGCTCGATCCGGACTGCGGGAGGCTGATTCGGCGGCCCGATGGTGCTCTGGAGTCGCTTGCCGCAGCCAGGGGCGACCACGGTCACCGCGATCAGGGCACAGAGCGCGGCTGGACGCATGGGATGGAGCATCGGATTCTCCTTCGATCGTGTTCGACATGTCCCGGTCGTGGACATGGCAAGAAGGCAGGCAGCGCCCTCGATGAACCTCGCTTTCCCGCCCGGTCGAAGGTCATGACCCTGTCAAGAATCATATATCATCAGGGGCGCGTCGGATATGACGATCTTCACTCCGCTGCGGGCGCAGGAGTCGCGCGAAGGGGCCCCGGAGCACGCGCCCTGCCACCCGACGCACTGCGGCCCGTCCCGGGTGCGGGGTGGGCCGCGGCGCTCGCAGGCGGGTCTACGTCTCGCGGGGCTCCGGCGCCTCGGGGTCGAGCCCGAGGTCCGCGATCGCCCGCGCCACGGCCGCCGGCTCGACCTGGCCCTCGCGCGCGAGCGCCGCGAGCGTGGCCACCACGATGTGCTCGGCGTCCACCTCGAAGTGCCGGCGCAGGGCCTCACGCGTGTCGCTGCGGCCGAAGCCGTCGGTGCCGAGCGGGGTGAACGAGCGCGGCACCCAGCGGGACACCATGTCGGGCAGGGCCTTCAGGAAGTCCGAGGCTGCGATGACCGGGCCCGGCGCGTCGCCGAGCGTGGCCGTCACGTAGGGGATGCGCGGCGCCTCGAGCGGGTGAAGGCGGTTCCAGCGCTCGACGGTGAGCGCCTCGTTCCGGAGCTGCTGGTAGGACGTCACGCTCCACACGTCGGCCGCGACGTCGTAGCGCTCCGCCAGATCTCCTGCGCCCGCAGGGCCTCGCGCAGGATGACGCCGCTGCCGAAGAGCTGCGCGCGTCTCGCGCCGCTCGCCGCCCCTCGCGGAAGAGGTACAGGCCCCGGAGGATGCCCTCCTCCACGCCGTCGGGCATCGGCGGCCATGGGGTAGTCCTCGTTGTAGAGCGTCAGGTAGTAGAAGACGTCCTCGCCCCTGCGGTACATGCGCTCGAGGCCCTCGCGCACGATGACCGCCGTCTCGAACGCCCAGGCCGGGTCGTAGGCGAGCAGGTTCGGGATGACCGAGGCGAGCACGTGGCTGTGGCCGTCCTCGTGCTGCAGCCCCTCGCCGTTGAGCGTGGTGCGGCCCGCGGTGGCGCCGAGCAGGAAGCCGCGCCCGCGCGCGTCGGCGAAGGCCCAGGCGAAATCGCCGGTCCGCTGGAAGCCGAACATCGAGTAGAAGACGTAGAAGGGGATCATGGGCTCGCCGTGCGTGGCGTACGACGTGCCCGCCGCGGTGAACGAGGCCATCGAGCCGGCCTCGGTGATGCCTTCCTCGAGCACCTGCCCGTCGGCCTTCTCGAGGTAGGAGAGGTAGACGTTCGAGTCCACGGGCTCGTAGCGCTGCCCGCCCGCGGCGTAGATGCCGACCTCCTTGAACAGCACCTCGAGGCCGAAGGTGCGCGCCTCGTCGGGGATGATGGGCACGACGCGCCGGCCCCAGGCGGGATCGCGGATCAGGTTCCGCAGCAGCTTGGCGAAGGCCATGGTGGTCGAGACGGCCTGGTCCGCGCGCGTGCCCTCGAAGAACTCGGCGAACACCGCGTCCTGCGGCTTCGCCAGCGGCTGCGCGCGCACGATGCGCCGGGGCAGGCAGCCGCCGAGCCGGCGCCGGCGCTCGATCAGGTAGCTTCACCTCGGGGCTCTCCGGTCCCGGGTGGTAGTAGGGCGCGTCCTTGAGCCGGTCGTCGGGGATGGGCAGCTGGAGCCGGTCGCGGAACTTGCGCAGCTCCTCCTCGTTCATCTTCTTCTGCTGGTGCGCGACGTTGCGCGCCTCGGTGGTCCCGCCCAGCGTCCAGCCCTTGACGGTCTTGGCGAGGATGACCGTGGGCTTGCCCTTGAAGTTCACCGCCGCCGTGTAGGCCGCGTAGAGCTTGCGGTAGTCGTGCCCGCCGCGGCGCAGCTTCTTCAGCTCGTCGTCGCTCAGGTGACTCCACCAGCTTGAGCAGCCGCGGGTCGCGTCCGAAGAAGTGCTGGCGGATGTAGGCGCCGTTCTCGATCGAGTAGCGCTGCCACTCGCCGTCCACGGTGTCGTTCATGGCCTCGACCAGCACGCCGTCGTAGTCCTGCGCGAGCAGTGGATCCCACTCGCGGCCCCAGATGACCTTGATGACGTTCCAGCCGGCCCCGGTGTAGAGCGCCTCGAGCTCCTGGATGATCTTGCCGTTGCCGCGCACCGGGCCGTCGAGCCGCTGCAGGTTGCAGTTCACGACGAAGGTCAGGTTGTCGAGCCCCTCGCGGCCCGCGAGCGCGAGCCCGCCGGAGCGACTCCGGCTCGTCCGTCTCGCCGTCGCCGAGGAAGGCCCAGACGCGCTGCTTCGAGGTGTCGGCGAAGCCGCGGGCGTGCAGGTAGCGGTTGAAGCGCGCCTGGTAGACCGCGTTGAGCGGGCCCAGTCCCATCGAGACCGTGGGGAACTCCCAGCAGTCGGGCATGAGTCGCGGGTGCGGGTAGGAGGAGAGCCCGAGCCCGCCGACCTCCTGGCGGAAGTGGTCGAGCTGCTGCTCGCTGATGCGGCCCTGCAGGAAGCCGCGGGCGTAGATGCCGGGCGCGGCGTGGCCCTGGAAGAAGACCTGGTCGCCGGGCGCGTCGTCCTTGCCGCGGAAGAAGTGGTTGAAGCCCATCTCGTAGAGCGAGGCGCTCGAGGCGTAGGTGGCCAGGTGCCCGCCGAGGCCGGGGAACAGCGTGGTTGGCGCGCAGCACCATGACCACGGCGTTCCAGCGGATGATGCGGCGGATGCGGTGCTCCATCTCCTCGTCGCCCTGGAAGGGCGGCTCCTGCTCGGGGGAGATGGTGTTGATGTAGCGCGACTGCACCAGCCCCGGCAGCCCGATGTGCAGCATGCGCGCCCGCTTGAGCAGCTTGCGCAGCAGGAAGTCGGCCCGCTCGTGCCCGTGCGTCAGGACGACGCCGTCCAGCGCCGCGGTCCACTCGCGCGTCTCGACCGGGTCGGGGTCGGGCAGCTGCCGCTTGAAGCCGTCCAGCTGGCCGAGCCGGTAGCCCTCGCCGGGCTCGAGTTCGTCGTGCTCGCTCAGCGCCTCGTCGTCGGTGATGCCCATGGGGCCTCGTTCTCTTCCGGGTCTGCGCGGCCGTGTCCTTCGACGTTCGGATGCGGCGGGGGCGGTCCCGGCGCACGTTCCGGAGCCGGAGCCCGCAGGATAGCGCAGGAACCGCCCGGCCGCCCCCCTGCAGGCTGTCCGGGGCTGCCGGGCGGTGCCCCCGCCGCCCCCGCGGGCCTACGACGTCTGCGGCTGGTGCCGGTCGAGGGCCTCGCGCAGCTTCTGCGCGACCTGCTGGATGCGATAGGGCTTGGCCACGAAGCTCATCGCGCCCGCCGCCACCCACGAGGACTGGCTCTCCACCGTGGCGTAGCCGCTCGCGATGACGACCGGCAGGCCCGGCATCAGCTTCCGCACCTCGCGCAGGACACTCTCGCCCGAGATGCCCGGCAGGGTCAGGTCAAGGAGCATCACGTCCACGTGTGGCTCTCCCTGGCGGAGGATCTCGAGCGCCTGTTCCCCGGTCTCCACCGCCAGCACGTCGAAGCCGTGAAGTTGCAGGCCGGTGCGCGCCAGGGCCCGCAGACCCGGTTCGTCATCCACGACCAGCACGGTCTCGTGGCCGTGGGCGGTCGCCGCGGCGGGCACCAGCAGCGGCGCCTCCTCGGCCGTGTCCACCGGGAAGACCGCGCGGAAGGCGGCTTCGCCGGGCCCGGTCGCGGTGACGAGCCAGCCCCCGTGCGCCCGGACGATGTCCTCCACGATGGTGAGCGTGAGCCCGGCCCGGTCGGGCGACGGCTCCACCGCGCGTCGGGCCGGGCTGCCCGGCGTGGTGCGCAGCTCCAGGGCGACGGCATGGCGCGGCTCGCCCGCGCCGCGCGTCTCCTCGGGCGGGCGCGGCTGCTCGACCAGGCGTGTCACGAGCGTGAGCGTGCCGCCGGCGCCGATCCGCTCGCGCGCCTCCTGGACGAGATTGACGAGCACCTGCTGCAGGAGCAGCGAATCGCCGAGCAGCAGCGGCAGGTCGGGCTCCAGGCGCAGCGCCAGGGACGTGGACGGGTCGAGCGCGCTGCGCAGCACCTGGTAGGCGTCCTCGACCACGCGGTTCAGGTGCAGGGGCAGTCGCTCGAAGCGGGCGTTGCGGCTGAAGTCCAGCAGTGCCTGGGTGAGGCGCGAGGCCCGCTCCGCGGCCCCCACGATCTGGACCGCCGGCTCGTGCCGCGGATCGGGCTCGGGGGTCTGCTCGAGCAACAGGGCGCCGAAGCCGAGGATGGTGCCGAGCAGGTTGTTGAAATCGTGCGCGACCCCGCCGGCGAGCCGGCCCATGCTCTCCATCTTCTGCGCCTGCGTGAGGCGGCGCTGCATCACCCAGCTCGCGGTGATGTCCTCCGCCGTGAGGACGCGGCCCACCACGGCGCCGTGCGCGTCCCGCAGCGGGCCGGCGTAGGTGCGCAGCACGCGCAGGGGCTCGCGCAGCTCGGCGACGTACTCCTCGGCCTGCTCGCTGGTGAGGCGGGGGACGGACTCGCCGGCCACGCCGCCCTGCAGGATCCGCCGCAGGTCGGGCGTGGTCCTCGCCAGCGGCGTGCCGGGCCGGATGGGCTCGTCGAGCCGGAGCATCTCGGCCAGGCGACGGTTGCACAGCGCGACCTCCGCCCGTCCGCGCCGCAGGCGCGCCACCAGCACGCCCGTGGGGCTCGCGTCGAGGATGTGCTTCAGGTGGGCGCGCGACTCGGCCAGTTCCTGCTGGAGCGCGTCGCTCGCTCTCAGGTCCTCGATGAACCCGTGCGCGCGGTCGGCCCAGGTCTGCTCGCCGCGCACCGGGACCACGTGGTTCACCAGGTGGGGCAGGTCACTCCGGTCGCGGTGCACGCCGGTGAAATGGATGTCGAAGGGCCTGCCGGTGGCGACGCCGGCGCGGAACTCGGCGCGCACGCGCTCCTGGTCGCCCGGATGCACCAGTTCGTCCCACGCTCCGTGCTGCTGCAGCAACCCCGCGGGCTGGTGCCCGAAGAGCTGCTCGACCGCCGGGCTCACCTCGAGCAGGCGCTCCTCGGGCAGCGCCAGGGTCCAGGCCACGCCCGGCAGCACCTCGGCCGCCGCGCGATGCAGGTCCTCGACCGCGCGCAGGGCGGCGCGCGCGCGCAGCGTGGCGGTGGTGTCCTGCAGGTGCAGGAGCACGCGTCCATGCGACAGGCGCAGCGCCTCGACGTGGCACTGGAGGGGCTGGCCCTCGATGTCCGTCACCGTGACCTCGTCGCGCACCACGTTGGTGGTGCCGTGCAGTCGCTGGGGCACGCTCGCGCCGCCAAGCACGCGGGCCAGCAGCGTCGACTCGAGCACCGAGCGGCCCTGCAGCCGCCCGTCGGGCACGTGCAGCAGGCGGTCCGCGGCGGCATTGGCCATCAGGACGGTGAAGTCGGGCCCGAAGAGGATCATCGGGTCCGCGGTGGCCTCGAAGAAGGGCGTGAGCCCGGGGTCCGCCGGGGGCGGTCCGCCCCCGCTCTCGCCGGGGGAGGGATGGCGCGCGGACGCGAGCCCGATGATCAGGGGATGCGAGGCGAGGAAGTGGAAGATGGTCTGCAGACCGATGAACCTCATGACGAGCCTCGAGGGTGCCGCAACCGTCGAGTGCGAGTCGGAACGAGGCTGATGCTTCCACCTGCGGAGAGCAGGGTCAAGGTGGGCCACGAGCCCGCGCGGAACGCGCTCGGAACGGGCCGGTCCCGGGGCGGCGACGGACCCGCACGCGCCTGCCTGAGGGTTCCCACGCGCACCTCCTCCGTAGGACTGCGGACGCTGCTCTCCTCATCGGTACGGACTCCACTCTTCCGATGTGACTCTTCTCGCTTTGGACCGCGCCAAATGCACTTCTTTCCTTGACGCGCATCCGACCGCTGCCTAGTGTGCGCCATCCGCGAACGGAGCGACCCTTCCGGATGATTCCCCGCGACGCACCCCGGTCGAAACGCATCCGCGCGCTGGGCCTGCCTTCCGGAGGCCTCGACAGCGCGCTGGCTGCCGCGCTGCTGCTCGAGCAGGGGCATCCGGGTCCGGGGGGTGGGCGGTTCCGCCGCAACTCCCGTGGCGCCGGCCGCGCTCTGACGCGCGGCGGTCGCGGGTCGTGTCGCACCAGGAGGCTGCGTCCCATGCGTCGCTACGATTTCATCGGAACCCCGCGGTCCCGCCGTGCGGCCCCGGCCGCGTGGCTGGCGGCGGGCCTGGCACTCGCGGCCGTGGCCCCGGTGCTGGCCGCCGAGGCGAAGCCGCGCTCGGCGTTCGCCGACACGACGAAACCGGTGCTGTTCCTCCAGGAGACCGTGGTCACGGGCGCGCGCTACCCGCGCGTCTACTTCGAGTCGCCGCAGTCGCTCTCGTTCGTCAGCCGGCAGATGCTGCGCGAGCAGACGCCCCTCGTGCTCGGTGACGTGCTGGCCGCGCTCCCGGGCGTGGACAGCAACAAGGACAGCCCCTGGGAGCAGCGTCCGTCGGTCCGCGGGCTCACCGGCCAGCGCGTGCTCGTGCTGGTGGACGGCAGCCCGATGAACAGCGTGCGCGGCAACGGCCCGCATCCGTCGCTCCTCGACCCCACGCAGGTGGAGCGCATCGAGGTCGTGCGGGGCCCGTCATCGGTGGCGTACGGCTCCGACGCCCTCGGCGGCGTGATCAACATCATCACCCGTGAGCCCCGCTTCCTCGGGGCCAGTGAGGTCCTGCACGGCTCCGCCAGCCTCGGGGGCAGCGTCAGCGGTCTGCCCGAGCGGAACGGCTCGCTGGAGTTCTCGACCCGCGTGCGGAAGCTCTCCGGGTTCTTCTCGGGCAGCGGGCGCAAGTCCGACGATTTCCGGAACGCGGACGGCACGGTCCCGCACTCGAGCTTCAGCGACTGGAACGCATTCGCCAACCTGCGCTACGACCTGACCGAGCGCCTCGCGCTGAAGGGCGGCTACCAGCTCTACCGCGCCAGCAAGGTCGGCATCCCGGGACTGGACGTCGCCGTGCCGGGATACTCACAGACCTTCCAGTTCAAGCACTACGACCGTGACTTCGCCCACCTGACGCTCGATCATCAGTACACCGAGTCCTCCTGGCTGGCGAGCACGCGCATCAAGACCTACTGGCAGCGGGAGCACCGCAACTTCTACTCGGACATCGGCGTCACGATCCCGATGGGGCCGGGGGTGAACGGACAGCTGACCCTCCTGAAGGACCGCATCCTGGACCTCGACACGTACGGCCTGCAGGTACAGATGACGTCCTGGAAGACCGCGCTCTTCCGGTTCAGCACCGGCGTCGATGCCTCGCGGGACATGACGGGCGGGACCAACCTCGAGCTGCAGAGGCTGGAGACTCCCTTCGGGGACTCCGAATCGCTGATCACGTCCGCTTCGGTGCCGACCGGGCGCTTCGACAACTATGCCGGTTTCCTGCAGGGCGAGTTCTTCCTCGCGCCGCGATGGACCGTCAACGCCGGCGGGCGATACACGCACTATCGCTACCGCACCGACTACACGCTCATGCAGCCGGACTTCTACTTCCAGCCACGCAGCCGCGATGACGATGCGCTCTCGGGCTCGCTGGGCCTGGTCTACAACCCGATCGCGGACCTGCACCTCACGGCGAACGTGGCGAACGGCTACCGCGAGCCCAACGCGCAGGATCTCTTCTTCAGCGGACCGGGCTCGGTGGGCTTCGTGCTGGGAAACCCGGACCTCAAGCCCGAGCGCAGCGTGTCCTACGACGTCGGGCTGCGCTGGGGGCCGGGCACGCTGGCCATCTCGGGCAACCTGTTCTACTCGACGTTCAAGGACCTCATCAATGCGTTGCCCTGCCATCCGGCGCCGGCCGAGGCGATGGGCGACAGCGCCTACCGCTACGTGAACATCGCGACGGCCACGATGTGGGGCGGTGAGGCCGAGGCGGAGTGGCGCTTCCACCCGCGGTGGACGGCGCGCGCCGGGATGGCGGGCACGGTGGGGGACATCACGAACCGGGCGGCGATCCTCGAGGTCTACGGCATCAGCGCCGACCGGGTCCCGCTGGAGCTGGTGCCGCCGTTCCGGGGCTCGGCCTCGCTGCGCTGGACCGGGCCCGCCCGCCGCCTCTGGGCCGAGGCGGGTGCGCGCTACTCGTGGCGGACGAACCGGCTGCCGCCGGTCACGCCCGGGGCGGAGCAGCTCACCGCCTTCAAGAAGGAATGGATCGTCGGCGACCTGTCCGCCGGGACCCGGCTGGAGACCGGCCAGAGCCTCGTGCTGGGCGTGCGGAACTTCACCGACCGCCGCTACCGGCAGCCGCTGGGCTCGGTGGTTGAGCCGGGCGCGACGTACTACGTCTCGCTGAGCAGCGACTTCTAGGTCGTCGCAGGACGAGCGGGGCGCCTCACCCGGGGCGTCCCGCTCGCGATCGATCGATGTGCCGGCCGCGTCCGACCGCCGGCGCGACGTTCTCCTACCGCCTGAGCCCCGCACCGCTCATGGCCCGCTGCACGTGGGCGGCCGTCAGGCCCGGCTGGGTCGGGCCCTGGATGTACTCGATCGCGGACCGCAACAGTCCCACGATGTACTTCGGGTTGTGGACGCCGTGGCTGCGGTCCTCCTTGGCCAGCAGCAGGTTCCACACCGCGCCCGCCGAGTCGGCCGAGGTCTTCACCGACTGCGGCGCGCCGTCCGCCATGAGGTTCGCGGCCACGAGGCGCGCCTCGAGATCCGTGATCAGGACGTCCACGCTGTCCTGGGAGAAGTCGTCTCCGACCTGGCTGAAGTCGGAGATCTCGCCGTGGCACTTCGCGCAGGCCGCGGTGTTGAGGATCTCGGCCTCCCCCTCGCCCCACGCCATGTTGAACGAATGCCCACCGACGACGTTCTGGCTCGTCGTCCTCATGTGACAGTCGAGGCACCCGTCGACCGTCGCCGAACGGTGGTTCGACCGCTCGTAGGTGTAGCCGGCGTACTCGTAGCCGTTCGAACCGATCAGCATGTCGCCCTGCGGACCGTGGTGCGGGCCGAAGCGGCTGGTCAGCGTCGTCTGTGCGGTGACGTACGTGCTGACGTTGCGCCGCGACTGGTGACAGGCCACGCAGAGATTGGCGGCCTTCAGGTCGTACGTCGCGCCATTCTGGAGCGTCGCCACGGCCGTCCAGCGAAGCGCGAAGTCACCGTTGGTGTGCGGCGCGTGGCAGGTGAAGCAGTGGATCGACGTCGGATTCTCGATCTCGCTGGGAGCCGTCGTCCCGGTCGCCCTTGCCACGAAGCCTTCGCTCGTGTGGCAGCCCTTGCACTCGCCGTCGTTCTCGTTGAGGGTCTCGCCCGTCGCGTGCTTCGAGTGCTCCCACTGCTGGGTCGCGGCCACCAGGAAGGTGTTGGCGTCACCGTGACACTCGAAACAGCTCTGCGGCCCCGCCACCACCTGTTCGACGCGCGTGATATTGCGCGAGCAGGCCGCGAGCGCGAGGCCCACTGCGGCGCTGACCACGAGCGCCAGGATCCTCTTGAACACCACCATCAGCGTATCCTCCTCGGTAGGGCATTCGACGTACTTCGCAGGCTACTTCAGGTGCAGGTCGTATCCGACGTCGATCCGCAGCACGTTCGCGGTGTAGTAGCGATCCAGCAGGATGTAGTCGTCGTAGTTGTAGGCGTTGTACCGGATCTCGATGTGGTAGTCGTTCGACAGGGTATAGGTGCCCTCCAGGAACACGATCGACTTCTCGATGTCCAGGTCCCCGCGGACATCCACGTAGGTCGCGCCGCCCGCGAGATGCAGATTCGTGATCCGGTCGAACTCGATCCGGCCCGTCACGAACTGGCTCTCGGTGTGGAAGCCGCCCGCGCGGTCCACGTAGTCGTCGGTCGAGAAGCTGTAATCCCCCGAAACGGCTCCCCAGCCCTCGCGGTCGTACCGGCCGAAGGCGGTCGCGACCTCTCCGTCGACCGAGACGGCGATGTCGGGAAACTCGCGCTCGCGCCTCGAGTAGCCGCCACCCAGGACGACGCCGTCGCGGGGCCGCACCTGGAGCCTCGCGCGGATCTGGGAGGCCTCGACGTCCTTGAGGAGGGTCAACTCCTCCTGGTCCTGCTTGACGCGGCTCGCGTAGTCGACCCTGGCGTTCACGGATCTCCCGTAGCGAAACGCCGTCCCGACGCGCCAGTCTTCGTAGCGGGTGAGTGTCCGGTCGTCGTCGTTGGTCTCGTAGCCGTAGCTGCCGCTGACCTGGCCGTACCTGTAGAACCAGGTCGCGTCGAGGTCGTTCTGGAACCGGTCGGTCTTGAGCCGCGTCGACCTGTCGTCGACGCGGTTCGCGTCGAAGCGGTAGCGGAGCTGGAAGGCGTCGACCGGCTGGAGGGTCCCGGCGTACTGGAAGTTCGCCAGCGTGTATTCGAGGTCCGTGCCGGACAGCCTGCGACTGCCGTAGGCCGCGCGCAGCAGGTGGGTCCACTTGTCGTAGAACGCGCAGGGCGTGTAGAGCCTGGCCGACACGACCTGCCCCGTGCGGTTCGCCGCCGGATCGAGCTCGTCGGTGTAGCCGGAGGCGCGATAGCTGATCGCCCCGCCCCTCCGATCCTTGTGGACGTCCGCCGTCACCTCGCCGCTCTTGAGGGCGTTGTCGTAGCGCGTCCCGAGCACGCTCCCCGTGCCGGAGGGGAACGGCAGGCGGTTCCCGTCGCGCGTCAGGGAGTTGAAGGCCCCGGAGAGTCCCAGCCAGCGGACCGGAGTGAAGCGGGCTCCCGCCTTCCAGTCCACGCGCCGGGCGTTGACGCCGCCTTCGGGGGAGAAGATCTGCCGGTGCTGGTCGAGGCCCGCCGTGAGCTTGAACGTGCCCGGCACGCGGTAGACGAGATCGCCCTGGCGCGCGTCCTGGTTGATGTCCCGCAGGTCGAGCGCGAAGTAGTGGCGGGGATCGAAGGTGCCGTTCAGGCGGATCTGGGCGAGGGAGAACCCGTCGTGGACGTCGTAGGTCTCCTGGACGGCGGTGCGGTCTCCTGCCTCGTTCATGATGATGCCGCCCAGCTTCACCGTGCCGTCGAGCGTCCCCGCCGAGGGTGCGGACGCGGCGAGCGTGACGACGAGCGTGACGCAGGCGGCCGTGATCGTCGTCGTTCGCATTCGGGCACCGTCCTAGAACTTGTGGCAGCCGACGTTGAAGCAGCCCTGGCCCCGAAGCGACTCGCTCAGGAACAGGCGGCTGGTGTACGAGCCGTGGATGTCCGTGTGGCAGCCGTTGCACGGCACGCCCGCCCATCTCGTCCCGTGCATCGGGTTCGAGTCGTGGCGGGGGACCGAATGGCACTGCGTGCACAGCTGGAAACGGGGCGCTTCGTAGGGCTGCTTGAGCATCCTCGGCAGGTGCGAGCCGTGTGGTTCGTGACATGTCATGCACCCGCCCTCCTCCGTCGAGTAGTCGACGGTCGCCGGGTGCTCGAACGGGAACGGTCCCTCGAATTCGCCGTGGCACTTCATGCAGACGTTCGTGCCGTTCGACGCCAGCGGGCGTCGCGTGGCGTCGAGGGTCAGGTGGCACTCGCTGCACTTGACGATGCCGTCCTTCACCGGGTGGTGGTACGACCTGGCGAACTGGCCCTCGACGTCCCTGTGGCACCCGAGACACAGACCACTCTCGGCTTGCCGAAGGAGCGCCGGATGCTTCGACGCGTGGACGCGGTGGCACGCGCTGCAGTTGACGTCATTCGTCGCATGGACGTTCTTCTCGAGCATGTTCTGCTGGTGCGCGCTCTGGTGGCACGCCGAGCACAGGCGCGCCTCGGCGGCGGCGCTGGCCCCGGCCGGACGGGTCATGGCGTACGCGCCCGGGTCCTCCTCCCAGTGACGGCGGTCACCGGCGTGGCAATCCGTGCAGGCGATGCGTGCACCGGGGCCATCGAGCCCGTCGCCGGGCAGCCGGTGCCCGGTCGTGGCGAGAGTCGTGTCCTGGCCGGTGTGACAGTCGAGGCACACCTTGCTCACGCGGGGGTTGTCCCGCGCGAGCGACTCGCCCCCGGGTGCGAAGCACAGCGCGCCCAGCAGTGAGCACGCGAGCAGAGACGGGAACACGCAGCGGGAGGGGATCCTGTCGGAGACGGGCAACGCGACTCCCTCCGGAAGAGGGGTGAGGACGAAGGCCTCCCCGTCGCGGCGCCGGGAGCGGTGCGTCGCCGCCGCCGGGTGCGCGGCAGCGGATGACCCGGCAGGGCCGCGATCGTGCGTGAAGGATGGAAGAGGCATGAGTCTCGGAATGCCTTCCAGGGCACCAGGAACGCGGCCAGACGGAAGTCAGGATACTGAAAAGCCACCGGGGTGTCTACGTAATAACACGTATACCTTGGGCGTAGTCCTCCCGCCGTTGCCGGCGGCGGATCATGGCCGTTGTCTGCCGACGGGAGCGCCCCATCCACGTGGGGCCGCAGGGCTCGCGGGAGTCGATTCAGTCTGGTCCATGACCGGCGCAAACGGGCCCGTCCTCACGGACCCGTCAACTTCGACGGGCATCTGGCCGATAACGCCAGAGCCGCAATCACGACTCCGGGAGGACGCAGCTATGACCGACCCCGATGCGGCGCAGCGTGCGCGCGAGTGGCTCGAACGGCAGTTGGCCGAGTTGGGTCAGCTACGCAACGCAACGCGGCGCGACCCGAACTTCAAGACGTGGCGGCAGCAGACCCTTACGGTGATCCAGCGCGTCTGGCCTGGCGAGGCACGCCGGGTGGACCGCTTCCGCCGGATCCCGTTCACTCCGCCGACCCCGCACGCCACGGCCGCCCAGGCGCGCGACGGCTACGAGCGCGGCTGGGGCGAGGCCGGCGTGCTGCTGCGCGAGTTCCTCGCCGAGATCAACGTGCTCGGTCTGCCGCAGGTCCGGGCGGCCGGGACGTACGCGGGCTCGGAGACCGAGGCGGCGATGGGCTCGATGCCGACACTGCACGGTCAGGATGCGCCGTGGCCGAGGGTGGCGACAGCGCTGGCGGACGCGGGTGAGCCCGCCGCCCTGCAGCCGAAGGACGACGGGTTCGGAGACGACATCGGACGTGCCATGGACCGGCTGCTGAGCCGCTCGCCCGTCTTCCGCGCCTCGACCTCCATCCCGCGGCCTGCGCCCGCGGATGCGGCTCCCGAGCCGGGCTCCCCGGCGGCGGAACTGACGCGGCTCGCGGACGAATTGGAGACGCTGGGGCTCTCCCCGACGCGCGCCGGTTCGGCGCGGGCGGCGCTGCTCGCGCTGGCGCGGGCGGCGCAGTCGGAGGCGCCACCCTGGGAACTGGTGGGCGAAGTGCTGGGGCACGCCGGCGCCACGCCGGCGCTCGCGCGGCGCGTCCTGCCCCTGCTGCTCGAGTTCATCGCGACGGCAGCCTAGGCCGGCCCTCGCCCGGGAACGGGCCTCGTCACGCGCGCACCCTGTGCTATCCTGCGGCTCCTCAGGGGCCCCGCACGAGATGAAACCCGATCGCCATACCATCAAGTCGCAGGAAGCGCCGGAGCTTGCCCAACGGCTCGCTCGCGACCGCAACCACCAGGAACTGCACCCCGGGCACCTGCTCGCCGCCCTCCTGCAGGAGCCCGGGGGCACGGTCGCCGCGGTGCTCGAGAAGCTCGGCGTACAGCGCCAGCGACTGCTCGACCAGACCGTCGAGGCGCTCGATCGCCTCCCCGGGTGCAGGGCGGAACGAAGTACGTGGGCGAGAGCCTGCGCCTCGTGCTCGAGGCCGCCGAGCAGACGGCAGACCGGCTCAAGGACGACTACGTCAGCGTCGAGCACCTGCTCATGGCGCTTGCGGGCAGCAGGGGAGACGCGGAGTTTCGGGGGTCATTCCCACCTCGAGATGACCCTGACTCGGAATCCCTTTGACCGCGAGGACGGCTTCATGCTCCACTGGACAGGTTCATCCAAGACTCCTCCCGGCACGGGTTGACGGGCTCCGACACCACCCGGTTCGAGCGGCAGGCCTCCGGACGACCCGCCACCCTGCGCCCACGGTTTCCCGGGTCTCCACATCGAGCGGTGCGCGGACCTTCATGAAGACCATCCTCTTCGTCGATGACAGCCCGGCCGCGTCGTATGGCGGATCGAAGCGCGTCCTGGTGGACGTCGTCACCCGTCTCGATCGTTCCGTCTGGCGCCCGCACGCCGCCTTCCGCACGGACGGGCCGTACCGGGCCGACCTCGAGGCGGCGGGTGTTCCCACCCTCGTCTATGGCCCGACGGCGCCACGCTCCGCATCACGCCCGCGCCCCGCCGGGATCCACCGGCTCGGGCTCGACACCACCTCCGAGGGGACGGTGCGCCGGAGCGCCCTGCGCCGCCTCCTGTGGAACGGGCGAACGGCCTTCCACTATGCGTGGCGGGACCGCCTCGTGGCGCGGGGACTGTGTGCCGCGCTCCCCCGTGGCATTTCCCTGGTGCATTACAACTCCCGCATGGTGGACGGCTATGAATGGGCGCACGTGGCGCGGTCTCTCGGCGCCGCGCTGGTGATCCATGATCACGAGGTGTGGCGGGAGCCGACGCTCGCGTATCGTCTCGTGGCTCGCCAGGCCGCGTGTCTCGTCTGCCTGACCGGGGAGCGCGCGGCTCTGGTGCGCGAGTTCTGCGGGGACTCGGTCCGGACGGCGGTGGTTCCCAACGGCATCGACCTGGAGGCCATGGCGGCCGGGCGCCAGCCGGAGAGAGTCGCGGCGCTGAAGGCGGAGCTGCGGGGCCGCCCACTCCTCGTCACGGCGGCGCACTACCAGCCCTGGAAGGGGCAACTCCCGGCACTCGACGCGGCGGCCCGGCTGGTCGCCGGAGGCCACTCGTTCCTCTGGAGGTTCTGCGGGCACCCGACGGACCCGGCGTACTTCGAGGCCGTCCGGGCCAGGGCCGAATCCCTTGGCCTCCAGGACCACGTCGTCGTCGATTCACAGCGGGACGACGTGCCGGCGCTGCTCGAGGTCGCCGACCTGGCGGTGCACACCGCGATCGAGCCGGAACCGTTCAGTCTCTTCATCCTCGAGGCGATGGCCTTTGGCGTGCCGATCGTCGCGGCACGCGCCGGCGGGCACACGGAGGTCGTCCGCCAGGGCGTGGAGGGACTCCTCTACACGCCGCGCGATGCCACCGCGCTGGCGGAGGCGGTCGCTGCGCTGCTCGCGGACCCCGCGCTCGGCCGGAGATTCGGCACCGCGGGCCTGGAGCGTGTCCGCGACGCCTACACCATCGCCACCCAGGTGGAGCGCCTCGAGGCGATCTACCGGGAGGCCGTCCTCAGACCAGCGCCCCGGGCCTGAGCGAAGCCGGCCCGCGAGGCTGCCGCGCCCGGCTGGTCCCGCGAGGACCGCCAGTGTCCTTCCGGCCCCCTCAGTCCCGGGACGGCGGCGCTTCGCCGTCCGGCTTCGGCGGCGGCGGCCCCCCGCGCCCCCTCACGGACCCGAAGAGGCGCTTGCCGGCCGCCCGCAGGATCCTCGCCGGGGCGAAGTCGTAGCGGAGGCTGGTGAACAGGCAACGAAGTGCCGCGCGCCGATCGTGGTGACGGTCGAGATGGTCCCGGCCCAGGGCCCACATGCGACGGGCGTAGATCCGGCGGTAGAGGGGGTTCCCCGTGTCGGCCAGCGGTCGATGATGGTGCTCGAACAACTGCTCGTACGCGTTCAACAGCCGGGCGAGGTCGGACGTGATGCTTCCCCCGGTCTTGATGTACCGGTACAGGGGGCCCGGAGCATAGGCGGCGATCACACCGGCACGGAGCATCCGGATGCCGAGTTCCCAGTCCTCGTAACAACGGAACGCGGGATCGTAGCCGCCGATCCGGAGCAGCATCTCGCGCTTCAGCAGCATCGTCCGCTCGACGAAGTTGCGCTCGAGCATGGCGGGGAGCCAGTCGGAAGCCGGGCCCTTCGGGGGAGTGCTCGCGAAGACCTGACCACCGTCGGCGCCCACCCGCACGATGTCGGTGATGCACCACTCTGCCCCGGGCGTGCGCTCGATAGCGGCCAACGAGCACTCCAGCGCGAGCGGATCGAGCGCGTCATCCGCGTCGAGGGGGACGATCCACTCCCCGCGAGCGTGTCGGATCGCGGTGTTCCGCGCACCGGAGACGCCTGCGTTGCGCTGCCGGATGGCGGCGGAGAGCCTCCCCTCGGCCAGGAGCCGCTCGAGCGCCTGCGGTGTCCCGTCCGTGGAGCCGTCGTCCACGGCGATCACCTCCAGCGCCGGGAGGGTCTGGGCCTCGACGGAGCGGACCGCGCGCTCGAGCGCGTCCGCGCAGTTGTAGGCCGGGAGGCACACGGTGATCGAGCCTCGCGCGGGCGGACCGGAGGCGTGCCCCGGTGCGTGGTCGTTCATGGCAGCCTCGTGCGATCCCGCCCCGCTCCGACGAGCGGAAGCACGGCCCACAGGCGACGGATCTCCGCGGCGCCCAGCGAGAGGTACACCGAGCCCGCGAGCGCGAGCATCCCGCCCAGCATGCCGGCGATCAGGACGCTGGCGAGGCTGCCCTGGTAGACGGGCCGCAGCAGCCAGAGCAGCGCCAGCCCGGGCGCCGCCCCGAGCACGGCCCTCGGCATCGTCCGATAGACCTCCCCGGGCGAGGGGAAGGCCGGATCCAGCCGCCGCGCGAGGATGACCATGACCAGATTCTTGCTGACCAGGGCGAAGCTGTTGCCGAGGGCGAACCCGAGGATGCCGAGCCCGAATCCCAGTGCGAGGATCAGACTCACGGCGACGTTGCAGACCGCCACGCTGATGTCCGCGGTCGCCACCCATCCGATCCGGCCGCGGGCCGTCAAGGCCATGAACACCGGGCTCAGCGCGCCCTCCACGACCGCGGGCGCGAGCATGGCGATGAGGTACATCGGCGAGTCCGGATAGTCGGGTCCGACCCATCGCAGCAGGAACAGGTCGCCGCAGATGCAGGGCGTGAAGCAGGCGGGCACGGAGATGGCGGTCATCACCGCGATCGTGCGCAGCAGCGCGCTCCGGCTGCGCACGGCCTGCCCCTGGGCCTCGAGCATCGTGAAGAGGGGGGTGAGCCCCGAGGTCAGGGCGAAGATCAACCCCAGCACGATCGGCGTCCAGCGTGCCCCCAGCGAATAGTGCGTGATGGCCGCCGGCCCGTAGAGCCGCCCGATGAAGAGGTTGTCCGCCGCGACGTAGAGCAGGATCGCGATCTGCGAGATCAGCGCGAAGCCTCCATAGCGAAAGAGGTCCCGGCGGATCCCGGGCCCGCCAAGCTGGAAGGCCGGGAGGACGGGCCCCACCGTTCCCCTGCGCTGGGCGAGCACGGCCACCGTCAGCATCCCCACCAGCTCGATCACGACCATGGCCCCGCCGTAGACCGGCAGGTGCGGACCGAAGAGCGTGAAGGCCGCGAGCACGATCACCAGGCGCACCCAGCCCTGGACGAGCTGGACACGCGAGACCGTGGCCAGGCGGCCGGTGACGTAGATGGGGACGGCGAGCACGATGGCGAGGTCCGTGATGACGGCGGCGACGATCTGGAGCCCCACGCCGAAGGCAGCCTCCGGCCGCACCGCCTGGTCGAGATGGAGGAACGCCGTGATCGGCCAGGCCAGCGCCAGTCCGACCAGGAGCACGACGGACCGGAGGATCGCGGTGAGCCAGAAGCCCGACGCGTAGTACTGGCGTGCCCGCTCGTGCTCGCCGGCGTGATGGTTCAGCGTGACGTAGCGTTGCATCGCGGCGCCGACCCCGCCGCGCAGCAACGAGAGATAGTCGTACAGCGAGCCGACCACGACGACCAGGCCGTAGAGCTGCGCCTTGAGGTTCGAGAGGATGAACGGTGTCAGGATGAGCCCGACGACCAGCGTGGACACGCGCGCCGCCACCGCCATGACGGCGTTGCGGGACGCGTGCGATGCGAGGTCACGGGACGGGGCTGTCGAACTCATCGTGCCCCTGCGGGGCGGGCCGCCCGGAGACCGGATCGCTCGCGCGATCGGCGGGCGGGTCCGCCGCGGCATCGCCACGGGGTCGGCTTCGGTCCATTCGGGGAGGTCATGCCGTGGTCTCGCGATCGCGTCCGTGGTGGGGCCGGGTCCGCGCCACCGGAGGACTGCGCCACGCGCGCTGCGGTCGCCCCGGGCGGGACCCTCTCGGCCGGGCGCGGCGTCCACCGGTGACTCGAGTGATGGCGGAGAGGAAACCCGACCTGCATGCGCGTGTCAACGGTCCGGTGACCCGGCGCCCCGCGGGTTCGGTCATCCGCCGGTCACTCCCCGAGGTCCGCGGCCTTCACCCAGTCGCGGTGCTTGCCGCGGCCGCGCCGCTCGAAGCGGGGCACCACACGCACCTCGACCTGCAAGCCCAGCCCGCGCGAGACCTCGTAGCGGATCTCCCGTGCCACCGCGTCGCTCCAACCCTCGCCCGCGGTCACGCGCAGCTCGAGACGCCCGCCGGGGAACTCGACGAACTGGTACTCGCGCACCTTCCCCGACTTGGCGTGGTGGCGGAAGATGTAGTAGGGGAGTAGCCCGCTCACGACGCGGCCATCGGGCAGCGTGATGGCCGCGCCCGCCCGGCCCTGGAGCACGCCCAGCCGTGGCAGCGCGCGCCCGCACGGACACGGGTCGGGCGCGGGCCCCACGAGATCGCCGATCCGGTAGCGGATCAGTGGCTGGACCCGGTTGTGCAGGTCGGTGAGCAGGATCTCGAACAGGCCCACGCCCACCGGCTCCAGGTCCACCACCACGGACTCGACCGGCACGTGCATGCCGCCGGCCTCGCACTCGAAGCCCGCCACGCCCGCCTCGGCGCAGCCGTAGGAGTCCACCACGCGGCAGCCGTAGGTCTCGCCCAACCGCTCGCGCTGGTGCGGTCGCAGCATCTCGGCGGTGGTGATGACCGCGCGCCAGCCGAGCGCGCGCCCGTCCAGGCCCTGCGCGCGGGCCAGCTCCGTGAACTGCATGACCGCCGAGGGGTAGCCGAAGCCGAAGCGCGCCGGGTGGCGCCGGAGGTCGTCGTAGAAGGCCCGCGCCCGCGCCGGGTCGGTCTCGAAGGCCGAGAAGCGCCGGCGGTTGAAGAAGCCGTCGCGCAGGCCCGCCTGCCGGCGGCCCGCCCGGTCGAGCGCGAGCCCCCAGAAGTAGGCGTAGGGGTCACCGACATCGAGCCCGTGCCAGCGCCAGCCGCGGAAGACGTTGGCGTGGGCGTGCGCCCACGAGAGGTGACCGCGAAGGACCGCGACCGGCGTGCCGGACGAGCCCGAAGTGGTGGCCTTCACGCTGCCACGGGGAGCGTGCGTCGAGAGCAGGGCCCCCGGGTGCTCCTGCACGTCGCGTTTCTCGAGCGGCGGGATCCGGGCCCAGTCCGCGGGGTCGCGCAGATCGTCCGGTGAGAAGCCGAGCTTCGACCAGCGCTCCCGGTAGAAGGAGACGGTCTCGAAGGCGTGCCGCGCCAGCGCGCGCTGGCGCTCCCACTGGAGCGCCAGCAACCGCTCGAGCGGCCAGCCCTGGCTCGCCTCCAGCTCCCGCAGCACCGCCACGACCGGCTCGCCGCGCCACTGCTGGGCGCCAAGGTAGAGCCGGCGGGCCAGACCAGCGTTCATCGGGGCCTCCTCCCTGAGTCTCTCCGCCAGGTCCCACGGGCCCGGACGGGCACTCCCCTCACACGGCGCTGCGCTGCGGCGTGTAGAAGACCACCTTGTTCTTGGGCGGGCGCTTGGCCCGCAGCAGTGCCTGGTTGGCGGCGCGCCACAGGTCCTCGCCGCTCGTCGCGTGGTCCGGGAACAGCGCCACGCCCACGCTCATCGTCACGCCCACCGTGTGCCGCCTGCGGTCGAGTCCCTCGACCTCGACGCCGAGGCGCTCCACGACCGAGCGCAGGCGCTCCGAGACCGTCACCACGTCGTGGGCGTGCACCGGCGAGGTGAGCAGGATGGCGAACTCCTCGCCGCCCCAGCGCGCCACCGTGTCGAACGGACGCACGCCGCGGCTCAATGACTGCGCCACCTGCACCAGCACGTGGTCGCCCGCCCCGTAGCCGAAGGCGGTGTTGAACGACTTGAAGTCGTCGATGTCCGCGATGCACAACGCCATCGAGTTGCGCTCGCGCTGGGCGCGCGCCATCTCGTTGCGCAGCTGCAGATCGAAGTACGAGCGGTTGTAGACCGTGGTGAGGGGGTCGATGAAGATCAGCTTCTCGATCCGGGTGGCGCGCTCCAGCACGCCTGCGCAGGAGTCGGCGAGCAGGGCCACCAGGGCCAGCGCGTCGGGGGGGAAGCGCTCGGGCTCGCGCGACAACACCTCGATCAGCCCCATCGGCCGGCCCTCGCTCGAGGCGGCAGCGGCGATCACGACCGAGCGGATCCGGCGCCGTCGGCCCTCGACCGCGAGCGCGGGACAGTGCTCCGTGTCGGGGCAGTAGAGCAGCACGTCGGGCCGCTCGCGCGCCTCGGCGGCGAGCGCGGAGGAGAGCGGCTCGGGGCCCGTGGCCTCGTCGCCGGGCGGGATGAAGCGGACCTCGCTGGCGCCCAGCAGCTCGCGACCCGCGTGGTCGAGCTGCTCGATCAGCCCGCCGCGCGCCTCGCCGGAGCGCGGGTCGGAGGCGAGCATGGCCTCGTCGAGCCGCAGCAGCCGGCGCACCTGATCGAGCCCGGCCTGGGCCTGGCTCGGCAGGCTCGAGCGCGGCACCACCAGCAACCCCGAGCGCTCTAGCGGGCCCGGCAGTTCGAGCGTGATGACTCCGAGGGCGTCGCGGGTCTGCCAGCGCAGGGTGCGCTTGCCGTTCTCGGCCACGGGCACGCGCCGCACCGCGCCGGTCCCCTCCAGGCGCGCGAGCGCATAGAGGGCGGCCTCTTCCAGCTTGGCGGAAACGCCGGTCTGCAGCGCGCGCTGGACGAGCCGGCGGTCGGTGGGAGGCAATTCGTCCAGCGGGAGCAACCGTTCGATCAGTTCCCGGAAGTCGATCGCCTTCTGTCGCATGGGGCGTCCTTGCCTCGGTTCCGATGCCATCGGGCGCGGTCCTCCGGACCCATTGACGAGAAGCAATCCCACGAGGTGCTGGGCCCGCAGATCCCGATGCGGAGCGACACTAATGTTAGCACAGCCCCGCGGCCCGGGGCCGGAGCCGATGACCGGCGCGGGGCGTCCCGGGGCGCCCGCGGGGCCGTTCGCCGGGCCGCGACTGGGGCATCTGGCCCACGCGGGGCCCGCTACGGCGGGGCTAGCGGAAGAGGGTGAAGCGCAGGACCACCAGCAGGAAGAGCAGGACCAGGTAGAACTGGACGAAGTACAGGGCGAAGCGCTTGGTCCTGGTCATCTTCACCGGGGGCATGGCCGCCTCACGTCCTCACCTTGGTCACGACGCCCTTCATGACCTCGTTGTAGCGCACGACGCCGAGCAGGCGGTCGCGGTGGTCCACGACCGGCAGCAGCCGGTAGTGGTATTTCGCGAACAACTCCTGCAGGTCGTCCCGCAGATCCTCGGCCTCTGCGCTCACGACCGGGGAGATCATGATGTCGCCCACGAGCGCGTCGTCCTGCGCCAGCACCAGGTCGCGCAGGTCCACCACGCCCTCCAGCACGCGCTCCTCGCCCTCGACCACGTAGACGTACGAGATGCTGCCGGCCTCGCGGCCGGAGCGGCGGATGTCACCCAGCACCTCGCCCACGCGGCTCTCCCTGCCGACCGCGAGGACGTCCGGCGTCATCAGCGAGTGGGCCGTGACCTCGCGCTCCGAGAGGATGGCATGCAGCCGTCGCGCGGTCTCGGCGGGCAGCATCTTCGTGAGCTCGGTCACGTGGGCATGGGGCAACACGGTGAAGAGGTCGGCGAGCTGGGCCACGTTCATCTCCGAGAGCACGGCTCGCGCCCGCTCCTCGCGCATGTCGGCGATGATCTGGCGCTGCGCGCGCGGCTCGGCCTCGAGCAGCGCCTCGGCCGCGGTCTCCGAGTCGAGCGCCGAGAACAGCGCCTCCTGCTCCTTGCCGGAGAGCTCCTCGAGCGCGTCGGCCAGATCCTCGGGCGGCAGGTCCACGAGCTGCTTGCGCGTCACCGAGAGCAGCACCTTGTCGGTGGTGACCGCGTCCTCGACGTTGAGCGGCTGGACGTACTTCCAGGTGATCAGGTTCTCCTTGAAGAGCTGGAGCCACCCGAGGTGCCAGCGCCGCAGGAAGCCGTTGAAGGAGGTGTCCACGTGGACGACGGCCAGGCGGCCGCGGCTCTCCAGCAGCTGCACGTCGTTGACGGCCTCGACGCGCCGGCCGTCGATGTCGAGGATGGTGCGCCCGACCAGGTGGTTCTCGAGCAGCATCCAGCCCGGCTGGTCCACGAACGGGGGATAGGCCTCGCCCTCCTCGGGCGGCTGCACGAAGATGGCGTCGTCCTCGATGCGCAGCACTCGCTTCCAGGGCACGAACTCGTTGGGCTTGCCCCAGCCGTGCTCGAGGTAGATCCCGACCGCCTCGGGATAGGGCTCGTTGAGCGAGAAGACCAGGTCGTCCACCTTGCCGATGCGGTCGTGGATCTTGCCCTTGCAGACCGGGCGGTGGATCAGCTGCGAGAAATAGAGGAACCGGAACTCGCCCGGCAGCTCGAGGTTCTTCAGGCTCTTCTGGTTCGTCGCTGCCATGGACGTCTCTCGCTAGGAGTGTGGGAAGAGCCCCGGGAAGAGGGTGCTGAGCGCGAACATCGTCGAGGCGATGATGATGACGATGACGATGCTCCAATTCACAAGGTTCTGCCAGCGCGAATTCACGTACTTGCCCATGAAGCCCCGGTCGTTGAGGAGCAGGATGAGGAAGACGAGGCAGACCGGCAGCAGGGTCACCGCCACCACCTGGACGTACATCGTGATGGTCACGAGCGGAGCGCCGGGGATGAGCACCACGGCGCCGCTGGTGAGCAGCATGCCGAGGTAGGCGAGGTAGAACCACGGCGCGTCCCGCACGCTCCGGTTCAGCGAGTGGGCCCAGCCCATGACCTCGCCCAGCGCCCAGGACGAGGACAGCGAGATGCACAGGGCTCCGAGGAAACCCGCGTCGAACAGGCCGATGGCGAAGAGTTGCTGGGCCAGGCGGCCCTGCCCGTGCGGCAGCAGGGGCACCAGCGCGTCGGCGGTCTGCCGGGCGTCCTCGATCGCGAGGGGGGGTGTGTGGTAGTGGAAGGCGGCACCCGTCGTGATGATGATGAACACGGCCACCACGCAGGTGATGATCGCTCCGGCCAGCGTGTCCCACTTGCCGAAGCGCACGTCGTGGATGTCGAGCCCCTTGTCCACGACCGAGGACTGCTGGAAGAACAACTGCCAGGGCGTGATGGTCGTGCCCACGATCGCGAGGATCATGAACAGGAGCCCCGCGGTGAAGCCGCCCGGGATCTCGGGCCACACGAAGCCGCTGGCCACCTTGTTCCAGCCGGGTGCGCCGGGCGCGTTCATGGCCCACAGCGCCGCCGGGATGTAGACCAGGTTGAAGACGCAGAAGAAGAGCGTCAGCTTCTCGAAGGTCCAGTAACGCCCGGTCAGCACCACCGCGAAGAGGATGGCCGTCACGCCCAGGAACGTGATCCAGGGCGGCACGCCGAAGATGCTCGCCGCGGCCGTCATGCCGATGTACTCGGTGATGAGCGTGAGCCAGTTGACGACCGCCAGGTCGATGATCGAGAACCAGCCCCAGAACGGCCCGAACCCCTCGAAGACGGCTTCGGCGTGCCCGCGCTTGGTGACCGCCCCCAGGCGCACGGTCATCTCCTGGATGTAGTAGGCGATCGGGACCAGCAGGACGAAGATCCAGAGCAGGCTGAAGCCGTACTTCGACCCGGTCACGGCGTAGGTGGAGATGCCACCGGCGTCGTTGTCGGCCACCATGGTGATGATGCCCGGGCCCAGCACGGCGGCGAAGATCGCCACCTGACGCCGGAAACGCGAGAGCTTGTGGATGCTCTTGCTGAGCCAGTACACGTGCACCTCGGGGTGGGGCCTGGGGTGGGCGCAGGCCCATGCAGCCTGGCGCAGGCGGACCGAGCGCAGGGTAGGCCGCGACCCCGCGGGCGGCAAGCAGAAACGCGCCGGACGCGCGGCGGATCGCGACGTGCCCCGCGATCCGGAACCCGCTTGACACCCCGCGACGGTGGCCGATACGGTGCGAGTCCCAAGATCGGCTGTACGGCCGCCACGGAGTACTCCCCGCCATGAGGCTCTCCGAGCTCCTCAACCCGAACGCGATCAGCCTGCGCCTGAAGGGCCGCACCAAGCGCGAGGTGCTGGTCGAGCTCGTCGACCTGCTCGAGTCCAGCCATGGTTTCGCGAGCCAGGGTGAGATCCTCGACCGCGTGCTGCGGCGCGAGGCCATGATGTCCACGGGGCTCTTTCCCGGCGCGGCCATCCCGCACGGCAAGGCCCGCTCGGTGGACCGCATGGCGGCCGCCTGCGGTCTCTCGCCCGAGGGCGTGGATTTCGAGTCGGAGGACGGTCAGCCGACCCACCTGTTCGTGCTGCTGGTCTCGCCCGAGAACGCCACCACGCCGCACGTGCGGCTGCTCGCGAACATCTCGCGCCTGTTGAAGAACGACTCCGTGCGCGAGGGCCTGCTCGCGGCGCGCAGCCCGGAGGCGTTCCTGGCGATGGTGCAGGGCGGCGAGAGCGCCTTCATCCCACAGGGCTGACGCCCGGCCAGGGCCACCGGTCGGGACGGGGGACACGGTGCACTTCCTCGATGCCTGGGTGGCGTTGCCGCCCCTCGACCTCTTGCGCCTCGCCGCTCCCGCCGCACTGCTGCTGATCGCGGTGCTGGTGCCCGGCCGCGTGACGGCACGGCTCGCCACGCTGGGCCTGGCGGTCTCGCTCCCGTTCCTGCGTGAATCGGGCGCCTCCGCCTGGGTCACCGCGGGCTGGGTGCTGCTCTGGCTCGCGATCGCCTGGCAGGCGGGACTGCCCTCGAAGCGCACGGCGCGCTCCGGCGCGCGGTGGGGGGAGATCGAGTCGGGCGCGGTGGGGCTGCTGCTCGGGTCGGCGTTGCTGGCGCTGCTCATCGCGGGGGTGGCGCGGCTCGACCTCGACGCCGCCCCGACGCGGCAGTGTTCCCTTGGCGTGCTGCTCGTCAGCCTTGGTTTCCTGCACCTCATGCTGCGGCGCCATGCCGTGCGCGCCGCCACCGCCTTTGCGGCGATGGGGCTCGGCCTGCAGCTGCTGCAGGCCGCCGTGCGCACGGTCGTGACGACCGGCGGCGAAGCCCTCGATGGACTGCCGCTCCTCGCCACCGCGCTGGCCGTGGTGGTGGCGGTGCGCATCGGCGCGGCGCGCGTCACCACGGCCGGCTCGGCGTGGGTGAGCGATGCCCACGACCTGCATGACTGAGCCATGCGCTTCCTGAGCCACCTGGTCCCCGGACCCCGCCCCGTCGGCGGACTGCTGTGCGCGGCCGGTCTCGCGCTCGTCGTCCTGCCCGCGCGTTTCGCCCCGGCGCTCGGGGTCGAGCTGCTCGCGGCCGGGTTCTGGTGGTGGGCCCGCGCCAGCGACGAGCCCGCGTTCCAGGTGCCCCGCTGGAGCTGGCTGCGCCGCCCCGCGACCGCGCTGTGGCTGGCGGCGGCCATCGAGGTGGCACTGCCCGGGCCCGCCGCCGGCCTCCCGGTGCCGCCCGCCACGCTCGCGTTCTGGTCGCGGGTCGAAGCCATCGCGATCGTCTGGGCGGCGCTCGAACTGCTGGCGGCGCTGCCGCTGGCGCGACCGTTCTCGGACCTGCCGGGCCCGCTCATCGCGCACGGCGCATGGCTGCCGGCGCTGCTGCCCGCGGCGGGATTCGTGCTGCTCTGGCGCCTGGCGCCGCGCTGGCTGGACGTGGACGACGTGCGCGAAGCAGCCGCGGTCCTGCTGCTGCTCACGGCGGCGTTGGCCGCGCTGCGGGCCTACGGGCGGCGGCGCTGGACCGCCGGGTTGCGCTGGCTGGTGGTCTTCGACAGCGCGCTGGCGGGCGTGCTCCTGTCGAGCGGTGCGGTCCCGCCCTGGATCGTGGTGGTGCTCTGGAGCGGCGCTTTCGGCACGCACGCCTACCTGCTGGCCGCGGAGCTCGGGGGGGCGACCCCGCGCCGCGGCCCGGTGATGGCGATGCTGTGGCGCACGACATCGTGGATCTCGACCGCGGCACTGGGCTGGCCGCTGCTCGCCGCCGCGGGCAACCTGAGCCCGCGCCGCGCCGTCCTCACGCTGGTCTGCGGCGGCATCCCGATCGCGCTCGCTTCGTGGGTGAACGTGGCTCGCCTGGTCGAGGCCCCCGAGCGCCGCGCGCTCGCCCGGCCGATCTTGTGGCTCACCCCGAGCCGCATGGCCCCGGCCGTACTGCTCTCGGGCGTGCCCCTGGCGCTGGCGAGCGCGTGGTGGGTGGGCTTCGCGCCGAGCTGGCTCTTCGCCCTGCTCGCGCTGGTGCCCGCGTTCGTGGGCGGATCGCTCGGCCTGCTCGCCGTGCGTCCCGCCGAGGCCGGCCGCGGGGCGCGCGCGGGTCAGATCGCCCAGCATGTCGCGCGCCGCCTGTTCCGCCTCGTGGTCGGTCTCGAGCGCGCGCTGGTCTCGGGAGCGGTGCGCCTGGCGCGGGTGCTCGCCACCCCGCTGCGCGACCTGCACACCGGTGACGCGCAGGAGTACGTACTCTTCCTCGTCGGGGTGGCCGTGCTCGCCATCCTGTTGCCCCTGCTGCGATGAGCGCGCGCGCCCTGCTCGGAGATCCCGCCCTGCCCGTGGCGCTTGCGTTGGTCGCGGCCCTGCTCCTGGTCGCGTCCGAGCGTCGGCGGCGCCCGCTCTTCGGCTCGCTGGGCCTGCTGCTCGCGCTCGTGCCCTGCGCGCTGGTGCTCGCGCGGCTCGAAGCGGTCGGCTGGGCCCTGGCACCGCTGGTGGCCGCGCTCGTCGCCGCCGCGCTCGCCCGCGAGCGCCCGGACCCGCTTCCCGGCGAGTGCGCGCTCAAGCTGGTCTGGGTGCTGGGTGGTGCCTTCGCCCTCACCGCCGTGGGGCTCGCGCTGCTGACGCTCGCCACCGGCGTGACCGCGCCGCTCGAACAGTGGAGTGTCCTGCAGCTGGGCCTCTCGCAGCGCATGGTGTGGGCGGTGGCGCTGCCGCTCACACTGCTCGCGGGCGTGGTGCTGCTGGGGGGGGCGCCGTTCCACTTCTGGGTGGCCGACCTGCTCCAGGGCGCGCCCTCCGCGCTCGCGCCGCTGGCGGTCGCGGTCCTGCAGGGCCTGGGCGCGATGTGGCTGGTCCGGCGTCTCGAGGGCGTCGAGGTGTTCGGGGGCGGTGCCGTGCTGGCGGGCACTCTGCTGCGCACCGCCGCGATCGCCGCGTTCCTCGCCGGCGCGGGGACGCTCCTGTCGCAGCGCCGGCCCGAGCGGCGCGTGGGCACCCTCGCGAGCCTGCAGGGCGGGCTCGCGCTGGCCGCGCTCGCCGTCGCCGTGGGGCGCGGCCAGCGCGACGCGATGGTCTCCGCCTGGCTCGTGCCCTGGGCCGCGCACCTGGCGCTGGCGCTCTCCGGTGCGACGTTGCTCGCGCGGCTCACCCCCGCAGACCCGGTGGCGGGCGCGCCCGGAGGCCACCTGTTCCGGCGCCATCCGCTGAGCGCGTTCGCCGGCCTCTATGCGCTCCTTTCGCTGGCCGGCGCGCCGGGGACCCCGGGGGCGGGCCTCTGGCTCGAGATCGCGCGCGGGCTCGCGGCGAGTGGCAGGAACGGGCTCCTCATCGCGCTCGCTCTCGGCTGGCTCGCGGCCTTCGCCACCGTGATGCGCGAGCTGCGCGAGGGTTTCGGCGCGCCCACGGCGGTGCGGCCCGAGCGCAACGTGCCCATGCCGATGCGCGCCGCGCTCTGGGTGAGTGGCGCGGGGCTGGCCGTGCTGGGAGCAGCGGGGCTGGTACTGCGGTAGCGGTAGTGGAGCGCGATCCGCCGCCGAAACGAGCGGACGGGGACGCGATCGGGGCCCCGCGGGGAAGTTGGTGCGCCGCCTGGGACTTGAACCTGGAACCTGCTGATCAGGAGACCCTGACCTGCCGCCAGCCCGGCGACCAGCGTAGACTACCGTCTCTTGTTCTCAACGAATGTGCACCGGGAGGATGATCGACGATGTCCCCCAGCACGCGGCCGGAGACTCAACGTCCGCCGTCCACCTCCGTCCCGTCGCTCGGGGAGCCCGTGGATCAGACGGTTCACCGGACCGAAGCCCTGGCGCTCGCGTCCGTGCTGCTGCTCGCGCTTGCGGCGCGCCTGCCCCTGCTGAGTTGGGGATTGCCCGACGTCCTCGAGGAGGCCATTCCCTTCTGGGTCGCCTGGGATATGTGGGGCTGGCATTCCGACTGGCGTCTCGGCCTCGACCCCGGCTTCTTCCGCTACCCCAGCCTGGTGATCTACCTCCAGCTCGCGGCGCAGGTGCTGCACTACGCCGCACTCCGGCTCACGGGATCGGTCCACTCGGTCCAGGAGTTCTACGCGGTCTTTCAGGCCGCGCCAGGGCCCTCGCTGGTGATCGCGCGCTCGATCACGGCCGCCTTCGGCGTGCTGACGCTGTGGCCGGCCTGGGCGCTTGCACGGCGCGCCGCCGGGCCGCGGGCCGCGGTGCTGGCGATGCTGCTGCTGGCGCTCCACCCGGTCCTGCTCGCCCGCTCACAGCTCGTGGAAGTGGACCTCCCGCTCACGTTCTTCACCACCTGGGGCCTGCTGCTTGCGGTACGCTTCACGGAGCAACCGTCGGCGCGTCGCGCGCTGGGGATGGGGCTGGTCGCGGGGCTCGCGACCTCGTGCAAGTACACGGGCGCGATGCTGCTCGCGCCCGCGCTGGTGGCGATTGCGATTGCGCGCCGAGTCGAGCCCACGGGCCCTGCGCCCGCTCGGGCCGGGGTGGGCGCGTCCGGACGCCGTCCGGCCCCGGCGCACGCGCGATCGGGCGTCGCGCGCGGGCCGGCGCGCTGGACGGCATCGCGCCCGGCGTGGGCGCTCCTCTGTGGCGCCGCGCTGCTCGTGGCGTTCCTCGCCTCCTCACCCTATGTGCTGATCGACCGCGCAGCGTTCATGCGTGACCTGCTCGACGAGCGGCAGCACATGGCCCTGGGTCACTTCGGCGTCACCGGAGGCCCCGCGCTCTTCGGCTACGCGCGTGAGTGGTTCGCGACGCTCATGGGATGGCCGCTCGGGATCGCATCGCTCGCCGGGCTCATGTGGTTCGTAGCGCGCCGACGCCCATGGGCGCTGGTGCTGGCCGGCTTCCTGTTGCCATACGTGGCCATCGTGGGTTCCTGGAACACGCAGGCCGAGCGCTACCTCGTCCCGCTCGTGCCGCTCAGCGTCGTGGCCGCGGCGGCGCTGGCCGTTGCCGTCATTGAAGCTGCCGAGGCCCGGCTGGTGCGCCGGCGGGCCGCGACCGAGGGCCCCGGGGCGCCCGCCCCCGGGCAGGCGCGTCCCGCCGCCGTGGTAGGGATCGCGCTCGCGGCTCTGGCGTTGGGCGGACCGCTGGCGCTCCGGCTGCCCGCGGTATACGCGAGCCGCGAGCCCGACACACGCACGCGCGCGCGCGAATGGATCGAAGCGAACGTGCCCGCAGGCTCGCTCATCCTGACCGAGGCCTACGGTCCCGACCTGTTCACCGCGATGCGGTACCGCCGGCTGAAGCGGAGCCCGCGCACGGTGCGTGACATGCTGAAGCGCCTCCACTACGAGCGGCCGATCTATGCGGTACTCGACCTGCCTGTCTTCCAGGTCACGCCTGAGCGCTCGGCCCGCTTCTACTCCGTGCGCGCCCACTCGCTCGCGGACATCGTGATCGTGAGCAGTTCGGTGCGCGACCGTTACCGTTTGGCGCCGGCGCGCTTCGGCCCCCAGCTTGCGTTCTACGACAGCCTCGAAGCCGGCTGGCGCAAGCTTCAGGTGTTACGCCCCGGGCGTGGTCCTGGCCCCGAGCTGGTGATCTACGGGAATCCGCGCGCGCTGCCGCCGTTCGCCGCCCGACGCGACCTCGGTCCAGCCGAGCCGGTCGCGGTGGCTGGGGCGCTCACGGGGGCCGAGGGCGCGTACTACACGCAGCTCGCGCTCAACTACGAGGTCTTCGGGCACCGCGAGCAGGCCAAGCAGTGCTATCTCCGCGCGCTGGAGGACGGCCGCGACGACCCGGCCAACTACGTGTTGGCCGCCACCTGGCTCTCGATCCTGATGTGGCGCGAGCAGGGGCGTGATGCGGCCATTCGGGTGCTCGCGACCGCCGAACGGAACGCAACGGACCCCCGCGAGGTAACGCAGCTCGCCGCGCTGCGCGCCTCGCTTGAGTCGGCGGTCGCGAGCACGCCTGTCGAACCTTGAGCGACCTTGCGATCCTCGAACAAGCGCCAGCTCTCACGTCCTCCGCAGCAAGTCTGGGCGCGTGCGCCGGGTTCCGCTACCGCCCGAGGTGCCCGCCGAGTGCCGGGGGCGGGTCGGACGACTCTCTCCGTTTCGGGACGCGTGCACGTTCAACCAGCGTGTCCGGAGGCTCACTCTCCGCGCTCCAGGCAGTGCGCGATCATGGCAGCATCGCGGTGACGGAGCGCTACGGGAAGATCGGCGATGATCTCGTGCAACGCGAGGCGCGGCGGCTCGCAGAGTACCGCGTGCGGGGGACGACAGCGTGAAAACTGGACCGAAAACGGGACCAACGCCCCGCCGCGATTCGTAAGTTGGTGCGCCGCCTAGGACTTGAACCTAGAACCTACTGATTAAGAGTCAGTTGCTCTACCAATTGAGCTAGCGGCGCGACACTGGGCTGCGAGGCTGCGATCGAGGGACATCCGGCAGGTGTGGCCTGGCGCACCACCATCCGTGCAGGTACTGCCGACTCGACATCGGGACGGCAAGCCTGCTCACCCCGCCACGCATCGGACACGTGGACGGGAAACTTACCCGGAAACCGCCCACCCCGCAAGCCTGCCAGCGCGGTCCGTGCCTCGGACCGCCCGGCCGGGCGGTCCCGGAGGGGCGCCGAGACGATCCCCGCGCGGCGCGAGCCGGTGGTGGCGTGTCCGCGGCGGGCTGATAGAATCAGGACCGTGCGCGCCCGCGGCCGGCGGTGGCCCGAACGGCCACGACTCGCGCCGAGTGTGGCGGGATTCCCCTCCAGCCGACGGGACATTCATCGGACGCCCGGAAGGAGCTCCTCGTTGAGATGGTCCCTGCCCGTCCTGCTCCTCCTGGCGCTGCTCCGGCCGGGTTCGGCGCTGGCGGCCGCGCCGAACCCGGCCGCGCCGCTGGAGCTCTCCCTCTACTACTGCCTGGATCTGCGGAAGGATGGCGAGGTCCGCGAGCTCGAGCGGGTCTGGCAGCGCGCGGCGGCCGCCGGCTACACCAGGGTGATGCTGGCCGACGTCCACTTCGCCCGCCCGAGCGCCATGGACGGACATTACCGGGCGAACGCCGCGCGCGTGCGGAGTCTGGCGGCCCGGCTCGGCCTGGCGATCGTGCCCGGCGTGTTCCAGGTGGGCCGCTCGAACGTCATGCTGGGGTGCGATCCGAACCTCGCCGAGGGCGTGCCGGTCCGGCGCGCCCGCTTCGTGGTGCGCGGTGGTGAAGCGCGGCTGGTCGCCGACCCGCCGGTATCGCTGGGTGGCCGGCCGGAATGGGCGGACCCCGCCGTGCAGCTGGCCGGCGCGGTGGCCGTCACCAGCGACAACGCCGGACGCGCCCGCTTCCGCCTGCGGGTGCGCGTCGCACCGTTCCGCTGCTATCACGTCTCGGTGAAGGTGCGCAGCCGCGGCTTCTCGGGCGCGGCGCGGATCAACGTGCTGGGCGGCCGGCGGGCGCTGAATTTCATGCGGTCGCTCGACATCCTGCCCACGCAGGACTGGCGGAGCTACGACGTCGTCTTCAACTCCCTCGACCATCGCGGGCTCGAGATCTACATGGGCCTGTGGCAGGCGGCGCGAGGCCGGCTCGAGTGGACCGACTGGCGGATCGAGGAGGTCGGTCTGCTCAACGTGCTGCGCCGTGCCGGCGCGCCGTGCGTGGTCGAGGGCCGCGTGGAGGGCCGCGACTACGAGCCCATCCACGACCCGGGACTCGAGCGGGCGCGCGGCACCGGCGCCTACTCCGAATGGCACGAGCCGCCGCGGATCCGCACGGGGCTCCCCGACGGCACGGAGTTGCGGGTGTCGTGGTACCACCCGGTCTTCTTCTTCGGGGGGAAGACGACCTGCTGTCCTTCGGACCCGGGGACCTTCGCCCTGCTGCGCGAAGAGGCCGCACGGCTGCGGGAGCTCTGGGGCGCCTCCGGTCACCTGTTCATGCACAACGAGATCCGCTGCCTCGGCTGGGACGCCTCGTGCGCGGCGCAGGGGAGGACCGCCGGCGGAGTGCTCGCGGCGCACCTGCGGCGCTGCCGCTCGCTGGTCACCGGGACCCAGGTCTACGCCTGGAGCGACATGTTCGATCCGTTCCACAACGCCCACGCCGGCTACTACCTGGTGCACGGCGATCTGGCACGCTCCTGGGAAGGGCTCGGCCGCGACGTCATCATCCTCAACTGGAACTCCGAGTACCGTGCCGAGTCGCTGCGTCTCTTCTCGCGGCGGGGCCACCGCCAGATTATCGCCGGCTACTACGACGGCGATCCCGCCGGGATCCGGGACGCGCTGGCCGCCGCGCGCGGCGTGCCGGGGGTCATCGGTGTGATGTACACGACCTGGCAGGGGCGCTACGACGACCTCGAGAGGTTCGCGCAGCTCGTGAGAGGGGCCAGGCGGGACTAGCCCGGACCCCGCGATCCGGGACGGTGCGGCAGGCTTGGAATGCCGCCGGCCATCGCATATGATGCAGTTCGCCTTGCAACAAGCCCGGACGCGGGGAGGAGAACCTGCGACTGGGCTGGCGCGGTGTCCGGGACGGCCTGCTGGGAGCCGCGTTGCGCGAAGCGCCCGGGGACCCCGCTCCGGCATGGAGAGTGCATAGTCCTGTGGTCCTTTCCTTCCGTCCCACCGCCACCGGCCGCGAGGTGATAGGAGAATCCATGCGCATCACGCTCTTCATCCCGTGGAGGAAGTTCCAGCGCCGGGTAGCCACGGTCCTGGGATCGGCCGGTGTGGCCCTGCTCGTCGCCGGCACGCCCGCGTGGGCCGCCACGTACTACGTGGCCCCGGGCGGCAATGACTCCAGCCTGGGCACCTCCCTGGCCACGGCCTGGCGGACGCTGGCCAAGGCCAACAGTTCGCTCCTGCCCGGCGACGTCGTCCTCATCCAGCCCGGCACCTACAGCGACGGCATCGTGCCGGCGCGCGACGGCGGCGCGACCAGCCGCATCTCCTATGTCGGTTCGCTGGCCTCGCCCGGCGTGGTCGTGGTCGCCCTGATCGACCTCACCGGGAGGTCCTACATCTCGGTCAAGGGCGTCACCTCGGCCGGGAACGCGACCCTCAACGCCACCATCGGGGAAGTCGCGGCGCAACGCGACAGCCTGCTGTACGTCTCGGTCTCGGGTTCCCTGAGCATGTGCGGGGCGTGGTACTGCCACATCGGCCGCTCCACCATCGGAACGGGGGACCCGACCGACAAGTTCCGCATCGACCTCCAGGGCGGTACTCCCGAGACCACTCCGAATGCCGCCATCACCAAGGGCTGCTCGGTCGTGGACAACGCCTTCAACCTCGGGGGCATCACCGGTGGCGCGATGATCTCGCTCGCCCACATGCGGGAGTGCATCTTCAGCCGCAACACCTTCGAACTCAGGGCTCCCGTCGGCAATGCGGACACCCACTTCTTCATGAACTACCGCGTCAAGAACTGCAGCTTCATGGACAACCGGTTCACCTGCCTGAACCTCGGTTCGGGAACGCTCTACGGGATGTACCTCCGCGACTCGAGCAGGTACAACGTCTTCGTGAGGGATACGGTCGTCCTGCACCCGTCCAGCACGAGGGGGATTGCAGTGCAGGTCGCCGCCGCCGGAGCCTTCAACGACTGGCGCACGGCTGGAGACGGGCTCGGGAGCTGCGCCTACAACGAGTGGCACGACTGCTATTTCAAGGTGGACGAGAACATCCACGCCACGGCCAAGATCCACGGCTGCAAGTTCTTCGGCAACACCTTGATCACGAAGAATACGACGGATTTCTGGGCCGACAGCCTCACGATGCGGCATAACACCTTCCTCACCACGAATGACTGGCGGGCCGCCGAGTTCGATGCCAGGAACACCAACTCCACCATCAGGTCCAACATCTTCTATGCGACCGGCCCGAGCTCGTACGGGGTGATGCAGCTGGCGAGCACGTCATCGGAACGCAGCGACAGCAATCTGGTCTACGCTCCCGGTGCCGATCCCAACCGGGCGGTCTACAATCGGACGAATTCGGTCAGTTGCAGGGTCGGTCCCGGCTGCTCGTGGTGCGACCTCTATGGCAAGGACTGCCGCTCCCAGTGGGGCGATCCGCAGTTCACGAGCGTCTCCTGGGCCAGTCCCGACGTCACGCCGCGCACCGGCTCGATCGCCCTCTCGGCAGACCTCTGGCCCGACGGCTACGTGGGTGCGATCCGCCCCGGCGCTTCCATCGGGGACCTCACCCCGCCCACCGCGATCGGGGATCTCGCGTTGGCCCTGATCTCGGACCACACCATCGTGCTGCGCTGGACGGCGACCGGCGACGACTGGACGACGGGGCAGGCGAGCACGTACGACCTGCGCTGGTCGAACCAGCCCATCACGGCGTTGAACTTCGACGCGGCGACGCCGGTCGGGATCCAGCCGGTCCCCGCCGTCGCGGGCACCCCGCAGAGCTACGTGCTGACCGACCTGACCCTGTCGACCGACTACTACTTCGCCCTGCGGGTCGTGGACGAGAGCGGCAACTGGTCCGAACTGAGCAACGTGCTCGCGGCGACCACGAAGGCGACCGACACCGTCCCGCCGGCACCCATCACCTTTGAGCCCTAGCCTGGACCGTTCATGACGCGCTGCTGCGGACGCGATCTGACCGTGGTCCTCCCGCATCCTCGCGACGCAGGTCACGAAGGGTCCATGCTGGCCCGGGATCCGGGCTGCCCGTGCGAACGCCGGGCCCTGCGGAGCGCACGACCATGATGATGGCGGGGGAGGGCGACGGGCCCGGCGGACCCGCCCGGGACCGCGCTGGCGTGGGACGTGCCGGCGGTCTCGCCTGGCTGGTGCTGGGCCTGCTCCTGATCGTCCCCATCTGGTGGGGCACGGCCGCGACCTTCCCGTGGGAGAGCGACAACATCGCGCCGGGCTCGGTGCTCAGGGGGATGGCGGTGCATTTCGGCCCGGGCTGGTACTCGACCTACGGGCCCCTGCCGTACTACCTGACGGCCGCCGCGTACGCTCCGCTCCTGGCGGTGCTCAAGCTCACCGGCGAGTTGGGACGGCCGAGCAGCGTCTATCCGTTCGGCTTCGCGCATCCGGATGCCGCGATCGCGGCCCTGGTCATCCTGGCCCGGCTCGTCACGCTCCTGTTCGGGCTCGGTACCGTCTGGCTCGCGGCGCGCCGCGTGGTGCAGGAGGAGGGATCCGCGGCCGCCTGGCTGGTGCCGGTGTTCTTCCTGGGCTCGATCCAGTTCGCGTTCTACACGCGCGCCTCCAACGTGGACGTGCATGCCCTGTTCTGGCTCTGGCTCGCGGTCGAGCTGGTCGAGCGCGCCGCCTCATCGCGGCAACTGGCCTTCGGGGCGGCGGCCGCGGCGCTGGCGGTGTGCTGCAAGGAGCAGGCAGGGCCGATGAGCGCGGTGCTGGTGGCGGCGGCCGCGTGGAAGGCCCTGCGCGGACCGTCGGGACCGCTGGCGGGGCGCGCGGTCCGGGCGCTCGGCGTGGTGCTGGCCGCCGGCCTGGCCTACGCGCTGGTCTGGCAGCTCCCCTGGAACCTCGGTGGCTGGCAGGCGCACCACCGGTTCCTGTTCGAGTCGGCGCTGGGGGCGCGCGGCTTCCCGGCCACGCCCGCCGGTTTCGCCGCGCTGGCCTGGCAGTGCGTCCTGTACCTGCCGCTGGCCTTCGGCTGGCCGGTGCTCGTGGGACTGGCGCTGGCGCTGGTCCTGCGAACGAGCTGGCGCGGACTCGGCCTGCGGACGTTGTGCTCGGCGGTCTTCCTGGTGGCCTTCATCGGACGGGTCGGTTACGTCTTCCCGCGCTTCCTGCTCCCGGTCCTGGTGCTGGCGGTCCCGCTGGCGGCCCGCGGTGTCATGGCGGCACTGCGGGCGCTCCGCGGGCGGCGTGGCCTGGCACGGGGGCTGGCTGCGGGGGTCGCGGTCGCCAGCATCACGGGCGCGCCGCTGCTCACCGGCCTGATGCTCGCCGACCCGCGCCTGCCAGCCGAACGCTGGCTCGAGCAGAACGTCCCGCCCGGAGCCACGGTCGAGGTCGCGGGCAACGGGCACATCAACCTTCGCGTGCCGCACCGCTATCGCCTGGAGCGGGTCACCGCGAGGACGCTGCTGGCTGCGCCGCGGGGGCCGATCGGCGACTTCGTCGTCATCGGCACCATCGACACGATGCTGCTGCGGCGCTTCCCGCAGGTCCGGGCCCTGTGGTGGGACGCCGTGCACGAAGCCCCTCCGGCGGGCCGCTACCGGCGCGTCGCCTACTTCCGCCGTCCGGCGCTCGCCGAGTTGACGCAGCCGATGTGGATCTGCCCCGGGGCCATGATCTACCAGCGCGTCCCCGGGCCCCCGCCGGGCGGGGAGGGCCCCCGGCCATGACCCCCGTCGCCGGCGACCCGGGCGCCGCGCCGCGCGAACGGCCGCGCTCTCCCGACGGCAGACTCCTGCTGATCGCGGCCGGCGTGGCGCTCCTGCTCCTGCGCCTGGCGGCGCTGGTGGGCTCGGTATCGGACCGCGTGCCGCTGACGGGCGACGAGCCGATCTACGACGCCGTGGCCCACAACCTCCTCGGTGGCCTCGGCTATACCTACTGTGGCCAGCCGTGGCTCTTCAAGCCCCCGGGCTGGCCGGTCACGCTGGCGGGCATCTACGCCGTGTTCGGCGAGGGGCGCCGGATCGTCACCCTCTTCCAGGGGCTCTTCGACACGGGCACGATCGTGCTCGCGGCCTGGGTGGCGTGGCGCATCTTCCGCAGCCGGGCGGTCGCGGTGACGGCCTTCCTGCTCGTGGCCTTCTGGCCTCCGTTCTTCCGCGAGAGCCGCTTCGAACAGACCGAGCCGCTCCACATGCTCACGCTGACGGTCATGCTGGCCGCCTTCGTGCGCTTCGTGCAGCGCCCGACGTCCCGCGCGGCGTTCCTCATGGGGGTCTGCGCCGGGCTCGCCTCGCTGGTGCGCCCGACCGGGCTCGTGCCCGCGTTCGCCCTGACGGCGAGCTGGCTGCTCCTCGACCGCTCGAGCGCCCGGCCACACGCCCGCAAGCTCCTGGCGGCGGCGCTGGGCCTCGTCCTCGTGCTCGCGCCCTGGACCCTCCGCAACGCCGTCGTCTTCCACGCCTTCGTCCCGCTCTCGACCGGCGCGGGGGAGCAGTTCTACACGGGCAGCGTCCCCGAGACGGATGGCCTGTGGATACCCGGCCGCCTGGGGCAACTGCGTGCCGCGGTGCTGGAGCGGGAGGAGCAGCGGCTGGGCCGCCCGCCTGGCGTGCTGGAGACCGACCGGGCGCTGCTCCGCGCGGGCCTCGAGAACTGGCGGCGCGCGCCCGTCCGCAGCCTGACCATCAGCCTGAAGCGCTTCTGGCGGCTCTGCTTCGTCACGTTCGAGCACTCCGATCGGGTCTGGCTGCGGTGGGGCTTCCTCGCCGCGCTCGTCGTGCTCTACGCGCTGGCCCTGCCGGCCGGGATCGCGGGGACGCGCAAGCGTGGGCGGGGCTGGCCGCTCGCGGGGGTGCTGCTCATCGTCGTGCTGCTGAGCGCGGCGGCCAGCACGGTGCTGTACACGAACTCGCGCTACTTCGAGCCGGTGCGCCCGCTGCTGCTGATCCTGGCGGCGGATCCGCTGGCCCGGCTCCTCGCGCGCCGCCCGGGGGCGCGGCTCGCCGGCTGAGCCGTCCCGTCCGCGCTCGCGGCATGACGGAGCGGGAGCCGCATGCTATCCTGCCGGGCCCTTGTGACCCGCATGCGGCCGCCGCGAGAGGAGCCGGGCATGGTGTCCCGTCCGCCAGAACGCAGGTTCTTCGTGCTCTTCATGGGCTTCTGGCTGCCCGTGCTGGCCTACGTCACCATCATCTTCGCGCTCAGCACGCAGCAGAACCTGCAGCCGCCGGTCAACTTCCTGAACGTGGACAAGGTCCTGCACGCGGGCGAGTATCTGGTGCTCGGGCTCCTGCTGGTGCGGGCCATGCGCGCGTCCCTGCGGGTGCGCCGGCCACTCTTCGCGGCCATGATCGCGATCGGCATCGTGGTGACGGTGGGCGCGGCGGACGAGTTCCTCCAGTCCTTCATCCCGGGGCGGCAGAGCGACGTCCTCGACCTGCTGGCCGATGTGCTGGGCGGGGCGATCGCCCAGTTCGTCTACGTGACGTTCGTGAGGAGTTGACCCATGGTGCCCAGATTCCAGGCTCCGCGTGGCACCCGCGACTTGCTGCCCGAGGAACTCGGCCGCTGGCAGTGGGCGGAGGCGCAGGCGCGCGGCGTGCTCGAGCGCTACGGCTACGGCGAGATCCGCACGCCGCTGTTCGAGGACTTCGAGCTCTTCGCCCGCAGCTCGGGCGAGTCGAGCGACGTCGTGCAGAAGGAGATGTACCGCTTCAAGGACCTCGGGGACCGTGACCTGGCGCTCCGGCCCGAGTTCACCGCGGGCGTGATGCGCGCCTTCCTCGAGCGCGGTCTCGGCGGGCGCACGCGCATCCACCGGCTGTGGAGCATGGGCCCGGTGTTCCGCTACGGGCGGCCGCAGAAGGGCCGCTACCGTCAGTTCTCGCAGGTCAACTGCGAGCTGGTGGGTTCGCCCGCGCCCGGCGCGGACGTGGAGATGATCACTCTCTTCGTGGACCTCTACGAGGCCTGGGGCTTCCGGGACCTGACCGTGGTCCTGAACAGCGTCGGACAGCCGGCTTCGCGCCGCGCCTACGGCGACCGGTTGCGCGCGTGGCTCGCGCCGGTGCACGAGCGGCTGGGCGTCGACTCGAAGCAGCGCCTCGTCACGAACCCGCTGCGGGTGCTCGATACGAAGGACGAGGGCGAGCTGGCGCTGTTCCGCGAGCTCGGCGCCATGCCGCGCATGCTGGACGCCATCGACGAGGCCGACCGCGCCCACTGGGAGGCCGTGCTCGCCGGGCTCGAGTCGGCCGGCATCGCCTACGAGGTGGACCACGGCCTGGTCCGCGGGCTCGACTACTACACCCGCACGGCCTTCGAGGTGCACGACCGCTCGCTGGGCGCCCAGAGCGCGCTGGGTGGCGGGGGGCGCTACGACGGGCTCATCGAGGAACTGGGTGGCCGGCCCACGCCGGGCGTGGGTTTCGCCATCGGGCTCGACCGCGCCCTGCTGGTGCTGGAGGAGCGGGGTGCTGCTGCGCCGCCCCCGCCTGCGGGCATCTACATCGTGGCGATGGAGGCCACGCACGGCGCGGCTCTCGCGCTGGCGCGTGAGCTGAGGCGCCGGTTCGTCGTGGACCTGGACGTGGAGGCGCGTGGCTTCGGCGCCCAGATGAAGGCGGCCGGCAAGAGTGGCGCGCGGCTGCTGGTCATCGTCGGCGAGGAGGAGTGGGGACGCGGCGAGGTGGCCGTGAAGGACCTCGCGAGCGGTGCGCAGGAGACGCTCGGGCGCGCGGGCCTCGCGGAGGCGCTCGGCGTGCGGCTGGCGCAGGCGCCTCCGGGCGGACCCGGCGGCGCGAGAGGGATGGAGAAGCCATGACGGAGCCGCAGGACATCGTGCTCGAGGACCTCGGCGGGTGGCGCCGTTCGCACACCTGCGGCGAGCTGCGCCGCTCGCATGCGGGCGCTTCCGCCACGCTCATGGGCTGGGTGCACCGCGTGCGCGACCACGGCGGCGTGCTGTTCGTGGACCTGCGCGACCGGCACGGGCTCACCCAGGTCGTCTTCCGGCCCGAGCGGGGTGGCGCGGCGCTGCTCGAGCGCGCCACGCGCCTGGGGCTCGAGTACGTGATCGCGGTGCGGGGCCTCGTCGCCGAGCGCCCGGCCGAGGCGCGCAACGCCGAGATGCCGACCGGGGACGTCGAGCTGGACGTGCGCGAGCTGAAGATGCTGGCCGCGGCCGACCCGCTGCCGGTGCTGCCGAGCAGCGACGTCTGCCTGGCGAACGAGGACCTGCGCCTCAAGTACCGCTACCTCGACCTGCGCCGGCCCGAGTTGTCGTGCGTGCTGGCCCTGCGCCACCGGGCGGCGCAGGCCGCGCGGGCGCACCTCTCGGGCGAGGGCTTCCTCGAGGTCGAGACCCCGCTGCTGGTCAAGCAGACGCCCGAGGGCGCGCGCGACTACGTGGTGCCCAGCCGCGTGCACCCCGGCAAGTTCTACGCCCTGCCGCAGTCGCCGCAGCTCTACAAGCAGACGCTGATGATCGCGGGGTTGGACCGCTACTTCCAGCTCGCGCGCTGCCTGCGCGACGAGGACCTGCGGGCGGACCGCCAGCCCGAGCACACCCAGATCGACCTCGAGATGTCCTTCGTGGACGAGGAACAGGTGTTCGAGGCGGTCGAAGGACTGTTCGTCGCGCTGTGGAAGGACGTGCTCGGCATCGAGGTCCCGCGGCCGTTCCTGCGGCTGACCTTCCGCGAGGCCATGGGCCGCTACGGGAGCGACAAGCCCGACCTGCGCTTCGGCCTCGAGTTCCACGACGTGACCGCGATCCTGGCGCGCTCGCCGCGCAACGTGGTCGCCGGCCCGGCGAAGGCCGAGGGCGGCACCGGCGTGGCGCTGACGATCCCGGGCGGCGCCGGGATCTCGGGCAGCCAGCTGCGCAAGTACGAGGAGACCGTGAAGGCGGCAGGTGCGGCGGGCCTGGGGTTCCTGAAGGTCCTGCCCGCCGAGCGCGCGAAGGCCGAGGCGGTCTTCCCGGGCACGTTGCTCGACGAGTTGTTCGCGGCCGCGGGGGCGAAGGAGGGCGACGCGGTCCTCTACACCTCGGGCCCGTGGGAGCCCACGCTCAAGGCGCTGGGCGTGCTGCGCACCCAGCTCGGCCAGCCGCTCGTCAAGGGGAAGGAGCGCGAGTGGCGCTTCCTCTGGGTCCGCGACTTTCCGCTCTTCGAGTGGGACGCGCAGGCGGACCGCTGGGCGCCGCGCCACCACATGTTCACCATGCCCAGGCCCGAGCACCTGGCGTTCCTCGAGAGCGACCCGGGCAACGTCTACGCCCTGCTCTACGACCTGGTCCTGAACGGGACCGAGCTGGGCTCGGGCTCGATGCGCATCCACCGGCCCGACATCCAGGAGCGCGTCATGAAGGTGGTGGGGCTCTCCCGCGAGCAGGCGCACGCCAAGTTCGGCTTCCTGCTCGAGGCCTACCGCTACGCCGCACCGCCGCACGGTGGCATCGGGCTGGGCTTCGACCGCATCGTCATGCTCATGGCCGGTCGCGACAACATCCGCGACACCATCGCCTTCCCCAAGACCACCACCGCCGCGAGCCTGATGGACGGCTGCCCGAGCGAGGTGGATCCCGAGATCTGGAAGGAGCTGCACCTCAGGCCGGAGGAATAGCGGCGGGGCGCGGAGCCAGCGGCCTGCGCCATCGCGGAGACAGGAGGAGATGATGAAGCCGAACGTCGGCAGTCTGGACAAGACCGCGCGCATCGTGGTGGGACTGGTCCTGCTGAGCCTGGTCTTCGTGGGCCCCCGCACGCCGTGGGGGTGGATCGGGCTTCTCCCGCTCATCACCGGGTTCGTCGGTGTCTGTCCGCTCTACGTCCCGTTCCGCATCGACACGCGGAAGCCGCGCTGAACCGGGCGCCGGGCGTTCCCGCCGCGCCTACTTCTGCGCCAGGCCGAGCGCCATCAGGGCGCTGATGAGCACGGCCATCAGGCTCTCGCCCGCGATCAGGCCCGAGGCGACGGGCACCACGTAGTCCTCGGCCGCCCGGCGCCGGACCTTCTCGAGCACGAACGCGAGCAGCGCGCCCGCGAACATCGAGATCGAGATGAAGCCGGGCATGACGAACGCGAGGCCCAGGCCCATGGGCGAGGGGATCCAGGCCTTCGCCCGCGGGAGGGCCCGCTCGAGGAGCGGCAGCGCGAGCCCCAGCGCAGCACCGGCGAGTGCGCCCATGCGCGCGGTCGGGTGGAGCGACGCCAGGCCCTGCGAGAGCAGCTCGGCCACGCCCTTCCAGACCACCGCCATGGAGGCCGGGAAGTGTTCGCCTCCGAGCACGGACGCGTTCGGCACGAGCAGCGCCCAGGCCAGCCCCACGACCAGCGCCCCGGGGACGATGCCCGCGAGCTGCGCGAGGAACTGCTGGCGCGCGTTCGCGCCCAGCAGGTAGCCGCTCTTCAGGTCGGTCAGCAGGTCGGCCGCGCAGCCCGAGGCGTTCGCGGTGACCGAGGCGGTCATCAGGTTGGCGGTCATGTTTTGGGGCGCGAGCACGCCGTAGGTCAGCTGGGTCACCTTGCCGAGCGCGCCGGTCGGCGTGGTGTCGGTCTCGCCCGTGGCGCGGCAGGCCACCGCGCTCAGCACGAAGGTGAGCAGCACCGCGACCACGCCGAGCGCGACCGGGATGTGCCAGATCAGGCGCTGCATCGCCACCACGCCCACCAGGCCGAACAGGAACAGGCCGAGGAACCAGGAGGTCGGCACCTCGATGGCGGCGAGCAGGTCCTGGTGTGCGGTCCGGTGGCGCGGCGCGAGCCCGGAGAACGCGCGGCCGATGGTTCGCCAGGCGAAGGCCAGCGTGACGAGGCTCGAGACCACCATGATGGGCACGCCGGTCCACAGGCTCCAGCGCGTGATGTCGCCGAAGCCGATCCCGCGCGCGGGGTCCGCGGCGGTGATGATGCCCGTGCGCGCCATCATCGGGGCGAGTACGAGGTAGTTCGCGAGCGCGCCCAGGAGCAGGCTCCAGCCCACGCGGAAGCCGATCAGCGCGCCGGCCCCGAGCGTGATGAGCCCCATGTCCCAGCGCAGGCTGAGCCCCGCGAGCGGGATGCCGGAGACGTTCAAGTTGCCGAAGGGGAACGCGGCCGGCAGGTTCCAGGGCATGAACGCGAACGTGGCGTCGCGCAACCAGGCCACGGCCGCGCCCAGCAGGCCGGCGAGCCCCAGCGCGCGCGCCTTGAGCACCGCCGCGCCGCCGCGCGAGTGCAGGCTGCGCAGCGTCTCGGCGGCCGCCGTGCCGCTGGGGAACTTGAGCTGTTCGATGTTGATCATCTGGCGCTTCATGGGCACGGCCATGGCGACGCCGATGACGGCCAGGAACACGTTCCAGCCGAACAGCGTCCAGAAACCCATCTGCTGGCCGGTGATCATCAGCATGGCCGCGATGGCCGAGGCCATGGTGCCGCCCACCGAGAAGCCGGCCGCGTTGGCGGTGGACTGCATGCAGTTGTTCTCGAGGATGCTGAAGTCGCTGCGCACCACGCCGGGCATCAGCACGCGCAGGCCGCGCCAGATGGAATACGAGAGGATGCAGGCGGTGATGGCCACGCCCGAGGTCCAGCCGATCTTGAGCGCGACGTAGAGATTGGTGAGCGCCATGACGCCGCCCAGCAGCGCGCCCATCGTGACCGCGCGCACCGTGAGCTGAGGCAGCCGGTCGCCCGTGCCCCGGTAGACCGTCTCGTACCACTCGCGCTCGATCTCGTCGGCGGAGCGGGCGCTGCCGTCGGGCCGGTGAGTGGGGATCCCGGTCAACCGGCTCGGCGCCGGGGCATCCTGAGGCGCGTTCTCATCCGTCACGGCCATGCGCTCCCTCCCTGGGCGGACCGCCCGAGACTAACCCGGACGATTCGTGAACCGCCAGCCGGGAACGTGGGACGCCCATGGGCATCCCGCGTTCGCCGGCGGCGGGGGCTCATGGATCGCCCGGGTCAAGGCTCCGCGCGCGGCCTCGCCAGCCAGCGCCGATTCAGAGCGCGGACCGAGGCCACGATCCCGCCCGAGCCGTAGATGATGACGAAGGAGTCCAGCGGCAGACGGAACCGCACCTTGGACAGGATGACGGCGTGCACCGCCGAATAGGTGAGGAAGAGGAGCAGGACGAGGAGCGCAACACGGCTTCTGGGCAGGGACACGAAGAGCCACACCAGGGCGAAGGGCAGGAGCAGCCCGTAGGAGAGGAGGCTGGCGAGCCTTTCGAGGCTCAGCTGCGGCCGATCCTCGGTCATCGGTCTTGGGTAGAGGGCCCAGAGGCCCAGGAACTTGTCCAGCGAGAGACGCAGGAAGCGCGGGACATCGGCCGCGATGTACTCGAGAGCCTGGCGGGTGAACGCGGAGTCCCGCGTCGCCTCGTTGCCCGGGAGGGACCAGAAGCGCGCGGCCTCTTCCCTCATCCCCGGCACTTCCTCCATTCCCGGCACCTCGGCCCGGTTTCCCATCGAGGCCTTCACGCCCGGGTGGTTGCCGAGCCAGAGGTTGTATCCGCCATTGGTGGAGACCAGCACGGGGTGCCCGAACGCCCGCTGGTTGCGGACCGTCCAGGCGCCGAGGATGACGACGACCGGAAGCAGGCAGGCGAGCGCGAGCCGCACGCTTCGCGAACGGCTTCGACGGACCGTGCCATCCCGGTTCCAGGCCATCCACAGGGCGAACAGCAGGAACGCCGGCAGGGCGGAAGCGGCGACCAGGGTGGCCCAGGTCCCCAGGAGGCCGGCGCCGAGCGCCGCCCGCGCCGAGTTCCGCTCCACCGCCACGAGCACCAGCAGGACGCCGCCGGCGATCAGGGCGATCTGCAGCGTGACCGGCATGTCGGCGCCCGCGGAGTAGATGAACAGCGGATACAGCGCGGTCGCCAGCGCGGCCAGGCGGGCTCCGCTGCGGTCCAGCACCCGACTGGCGATGCGGTGGACCAGGGCGACCGTGCCGGCGCCGATCAGGCACTGGACCACGCGCACGGCGACGATGTCCACGCCGAAGAACCGGTAGATCGCGGCCAGGAAGAGCGGGTAGCCCGGAGGCCAGTAGGCCGTCGGATGGCCCCGATCCGTCAGGTAGGCGCCGTGCTGGACGAGCCCCGCGGCCAGGCGGGAGTAGTGCTCGCCATCGAACCAGAAGCTCCTCGGCTGCAGGGTGAGGACGTAGGCGAGGCGAATGAGGAACGCCAGCAGGCAGATCAGCGCCACGAGCACGAGCTCGCGGTCGTGGCCGGACCTGTCGCGCCCCGATGGCGGTGACGACGACCGCCGTGCGCCCTCTATCGAGATGTCGATGTCCTCTTCCATCGGACTCCATCCTGCCCCATGTGGCTTCGACGGACCGGGCACTGAGGCCGGACGCGGGCCCGGGCGACCGCGGGGCGAGCGGGTGGTCCCCCGGTGCGCGCTCCCGGACGATCACATCACGGGCGCATCCCCGCCACGGGGTCGCCGGTCTTCTTCACGAAGAGATGGACCGGCAGCTTGGTGAACCGCCACTCTCGCTCCAGGGTCATGCTGTCGCGGCAGACCCGCAAGAACCGGTCATCCCGGTCGATCCACCAACTCTGGCACTGAACGATCCAGACGCGCTGCTTGCCGCCGGTGTTCGCCCGGAGCCAGGCGCCTGCGGCCCGCTCGTCGGTGAAGGCGCTCTGGCCGGGCGCCATGAATTCCATCGAGTCCGGAACGTAGTATCTCAAGGGGTAGTCCAGGGCGTACACCACCACGGCGTCACCGGGGCTGGCCTCGCGCGTGAGCAGTCCTCCCGCCTCCCGGGCGTCTGGCCGCCAGTACTCGCGGTTCGTGAAGTACCGGTAATCCGAATAGCCCGAGAAGAGCACGATGGCGGCCAGCACCAGCATCCGCGGCGTCCTCGTCTTGATCGAGCCCACCCCGATCGCGAGTAGGGTCAGGTACGGGGCGAGCGAGAGAAAGGCGTAGCGTGAGTTGGGGGCCTTCAGGTTCAGTACCGAGAGCCCCGCCATCAGGAGGATTGGCAGGGCGAGCCAGGGCAACAGCAGCGAACGGACGGGCGCCCCGGCCCTGCGGAATCCGTAAAGGGCGGTGAGCGCAAAGAGCGCCGCCGCGGGAACGAGATACCACAGGTGGGGAATCACGGCTCTGAGCCTGTGGAGCTTGAGCTCGTCGACGGAGGGCCCGAGGGTCAGTCCCAGGGAGAATTCATAGAGCGTGAACGGGATGCTGAGGACGCCCGGGGGGGACTCGCCCTTGGCTGCCGCCACGTTACTGCCGGCCTCCGGGACGCCCAGGTGGAGCGGCGCCGTCGTGGCCGCGCCCCGGATGATCCATGGCGACAGGATGACCGCAGAGAGCAAGGCCAGGAGAAGGAACCGCCGCGCGGGATATCGCAGACGCCGGCCCACGGTCAACACGTAGATGCCGTCCAGGACGAGCAGGAAGAACCCCGAGAGATTCGCGAGGCAGGTCGCCACGAGCGTCAGGAGTGCCACGAGGAAGCTCCCGCGCGTGTGCCGTTCGATCTCGTTCAGGAACGCCGGGACGGCGAGGAGGCCCGTGACGAAGAGCAGTACGTAGTTCCTCGCTTCCTGGCTGTACCACAGGTAGAAGGGCGAACACGCCAGGATGACGAGGCCGATGATCCCCACGGTCCGTCCGGCCAGCCGCAGCGTCATCCGGTAGAAGAGCAGGAGCCCGATCGAGCCGAGAAGCGCCGAGAGGATCCGAATCTGGGTCTCGGTGTGCCCGACGACGTGCATCCAGCCACGGAGGAGCACGAGATAGAGCGGGCCGTGTGCATTGAAGACGGCATCCGCGAGACTGGTGCCGGCTTCTCCCCGGGCGGTCGTGACGGAGTGGATCTCGTCATGCCAGAAGCTCTGTTGCCCCAGCGCGAGGAAGCGGACCGCGATGCCGACCGCGAGGATGCACAGAACGGCGAAGTCCCGGCGGCCCGGTTTCCAGGAACGCGGGGGATCGCCGTCCGGGGCGGGGGCCGCGGCATTCACTTGAGAACCTCCCCCGCGAGTCGGATCAACCGGGCCACGACCCGCGGTTGATTCGCGGCGATGATGGCGAGGGAGACCGGCCCCGAGTGGCTGATCATCCCCAGAGCATACTGAGCCATGAGGAGGAGATTCCAGCCCGCAAAGGCGATCGAGACCAGCGGAGCCGCGAGCCGTCCCATCATGACCCGCGCGTGTCCCGGGGAGCCCGGGCCGCTGCGCGCGCCCCAGCGCTCGAGGACCCGACGGGCGTCGGCGAAGAACACCGCGAGCCCCAGCGCGAGGAAGGGCGTCCCGCTCACGAGCCGGCGGAGTCCGAAGGATGAGCCGCCCCACCAGTCCTCGACGATGCTGTTCGAGACGACCAGCAGGATCAGGGCTGCGAGCGATACGCCGGCGAGCTCGCGATTCCTGCGGAGCAGGCAGAACAGCCCGGCCACCGCCGGCACGGCCACCGGCGTCCACACGAAGAGCCCGTGCCTCGCGGAGACCAGCATCTTCCACGGCGCCCCGAAATCGAGGTGCACGAGGTCCGTGGGATGCCGGACCCAGGGGCGGCCATGGAAGTACTGCCAGACCGCCAGCTGTGGGGCCGCCACCAGGAGGAATCCGGCGAGCGCGGCTCCCGTGCAGGCGAGCAGATGCCGCACGCCGGATGGACCGGGTCGGGCTCCGCGCCGCGCGAACAGCCGGACCACCTCGACGCCGAACGCCGGCGCCGCCAGCACCACATCGTTCCAGCGGACCAGGAACAGGACCCCGGCCAGCAGGCCCCAGCGGAACCATGTCCCCGGCCGGTCGGCGTGGCGGGTCCGCCACCAGTACAGGAGGAACGCCGCCGAGGTGAACATCGTGAGCGGGTGGCCATAGCTGGCGGACAGGTACAGGTAGTAGACCACCGGCGTGGCCCAGCCGATGGTCAGCACCGACCACAGGGCCTCGCGCGGCGGGGCCGCGATGGAGGCGATGCGGAACGCCAGGAGGAGTCCGGCGATCCCGAAGGCGAAGGAACTCAGGATGATCGCGAAATAGTACAGGCCGCCATAGCCGTCCGGCCTCACGGCGAGGCCTCCGGCCGCCGCCAGGAGCGTCAGGGCGTGTACGGCCGCGTACGCCGGAGCCCAGGCGATCGCCGGGCCGATGCTGAAGTAGGACGGGACCCGCCCGGTGAGCGGGTCGGGACGGGGCGAATGCCAGACGGAGTCGATGCCGACCCGATGTGAGCTCCGCCGCAGGAACTCGCCGGGCAGCCCCGAGGCGTCGGCCTCGATGTGGCTCGACAGGTACTCGAATTCATTCGACAGTTCCAGATCCCTGTCGACCACTGCCGAGCGGAGATAGACGGCGTACCCGATGCCGTCGCCATTGACCCAGAAGGTGAGGAGGAACGGCGCGGCGGCCAGGAAACAGAGGAGAATCACCCGTTCCGGGTGTCCCAGGAACCCGCTCAACCTCAAAGGTCGAGTCCTTCCAGCGTCTTCACTCAACCCCCACGCGAGTGGTCTCCGGCCGGGACTGTCCACCGATCCAAGTCAAGGATAGGGGATTTGCCGGGGCGCGGCGAGTCCGGCGTGCTCTCGGAAGACGGGCCGGGGATCGTCTGCATGACCGCGGAGGTCAGCGGGGGCGTCATCCTGAAGCAGGGGGGCGCCGAACCGCGCCCCCCCTGCGCCCTGCGCTCGGATCCCTACCGCCGGTGGAGACTCACGCCGCCGGAGCCGGTATCCACCCGGATGCGGCCCTGACCGTCGCCGATCGTGCCGCGGACGTAGCCGTGGTCCTTCCTCGCGATGGTCATGGCGTAATCGGTCTCGATGTGACCGCTGCCGGTCTCGAGCTCGACCTGGGCGCCGAGGTCGGCGGGCCCCAGGATGGTCACGCCGCCCGATCCGGTGTCGACGATCAGTGAGCGCGGCGCGCTCAGGAGCCCCACGCGGACGCCACCGCTGCCGGTGTCGATGCTGATCCTGCCGGAGCGCACGCCTTCGAGCCGCACGCTGCCCGAGCCCGTATCCACGAGCAGATCCTCGGCCTCGACGTCGCGGCCCGTGACTCCGCCCGAACCGGTGTCCACCTTCAGCCGGCTGCCGCGCAGGTCCGAGAGCTCGACGCCGCCCGAGCCCGTGTCCACGGAGATCTCCCCCCGGTTCCCGCGCAGCACCACGCTCCCCGAACCGGTGTCCACGATGAGCGAGCCGGTCGTGCGCTCGGCCTCGACCGAGGCTGCCGCCACGTCGAGGGTCAGGTCTCCATCCACGCCCAGCGCCGAGACCTCGCCGACGCCCAGGTGCAGCGTGGTCTGGTGCCCGCGCGGCAGTCTCACCTCGAGATCGGCCCAGGCCTGGATCCCGGTCCCGGTGCCCGTGATCGTGACGCGGCGATTGCCGAGGACGAACCCGTGGCCCTGCGGGAAGCAGCCGTTCTCGGTCACCGTGATGGTGCTGCGCCCGAAGCCGCGCAGCCGCGGATAGACCACCTGGCGGCCCGGGAAGATGACGCGCAGCCTCGACGTGCCGCCGTGCTCGTCCTGCTCGACGCGCAGGCGGTCGGCATCGCGGCCGCCGCGGGTCACGAGGACCTCGGCGCGCGTGCCATTGCCCTGGACGATGCGCACCGCGCCCACGAGGTCGCAGATCTCGATACGCTGGCCGGGCAGCTCGAAGCGCTCGGCGGCCGGCTGGGCGCAGGCCGTCATCGCGAGGAACGAGGCGTTGGCGAGGAGGGCGAGGAGGGCGATCGTCAACGTGCTCGCGATGGCGAACACGAGGGTCAGGGCGCTGCGGCCTGCGTCACGCTGGCGCAGGGGCAGGGTCAAGGCGGAGGGTCTCATGGGCGGCTCCTTCTGGGTCGGGCGGGGCACGAATGTCGGCCCGGCTACTGGTGGATACGCAGTGGGGGTGCGGATGGTTTCGGGGCTTCCTCCGCCTCTGACACCGCCGGGGGAGGAATGGTTGGGAGCCGGGCGTTGCGGCAGCCGGGCAACCTGCGGCCAGCGGCGGCCGTAGAGTGGGGGTAGGGTGCCGGGCCGGGCCGGGCTCAGCCCTGTCCTTCGGTCTCCTTCGCTTGGCCGTCCCGCCTTCCAACCTTCTGCCCGACCGGGCCGTCGAAGAGGTTGCATGGAGCGTCGCCCCGGGTGACCAGTGCCAGCGGAACGCCAGAGGTGGCCCCGGTGGCCGCCGATTTCCAAGACGCCGCACTGGCCGCGGCCGGGGACACCCGTGCGTTCGAGCGGCTCTACCGCGCCCACGTGGCGCGCATCCACGGCCTCGTCCGGCGGATGCTGGGTCCGGATGAAGCGACGGAGGTCACACAGGACGTGTTCGTGAGAGCCTGGCAGAAGATCGGGAGCTTCCGGGGCGAGGCTGCCTTCGGGACCTGGCTCCATCGGGTGGCGGTGAACGTGGTCCTCACGCGCCGGGCTCAACTCGGCACGCGCCGCAGCCGCTTCATCGCCGAGGAGCAGGTACTGGAGAACCTGCCCGCCCGCCCGGGGTCGCGCGACTTCAGCCTCGATTTCGAGAGCGCCGTGGCCCGCCTGCCCGAGGGGGCGCGGCACATCTTCGTCCTGCATGACGTCGAGGGCTACCGCCACGAGGAGATCGCCGGGTTGCTCGGCGTCACCTCGGGCACGACCAAGGCCCAGCTCCACCGCGCGCGCATGCTGCTGCGCGGACACCTGGGGGCGGAGCGATGAACCCGAACCGGGACGCCTGGACCGACCGCCTGTCGGAGTACGTGGACGGCGAGCTGGACCCCGCCGAGCGCGCGGCGCTCGATGTGCACCTGCAACTCTGCGAGGGGTGCGCCGGCACGGTCGAGGAGCTGCGTGCGGTCGTCCAGCGCGCGGGAGCCCTCGAGGCGAGCGCGCCCGAGACGGACCTGTGGCCCGGCATCGAGGCGCGGATCGCCGCCCCGCGGAAGGCGCGCGTGCTCGACCTGGGGGGCTGGCGCGCGTGGGGGACGCCCCGCGTGCCGGGGCCCGGCGCGTGGCAACCGCGCCGCTGGAGCTTCACGCTCCCCCAGTTGGCCGCCGCGGCCGTGCTGCTCGTCATGCTCTCGAGCGTGACCATGTGGACCGTGCTCTCGCGCCGGCCCGCCGCCGGCCCGCCTCTGCCCGGCCCGTCGGCCGCGACTCCGGCCGCCACCATCGTCCAACCGGCGGGGTTCGAGGCCGCCCGCTATGACGCGGCCATCGCCGACCTCGAGCGCGTGCTGCGCGAGCACCGCAGCGAGCTGGACCCGGCGACGGTCCGCGTCATCGAGCAGAACCTGCTCATCATCGACCAGGCGACCGCACAGGCGCGCGAGGCCCTGGCCACCGACCCGGCGAACCCGTACCTGAACGGGCACCTCGCCGCGCAGCTCATGCGCAAGATGACCCTGCTGCGGCAGGCGACAGCCATCGCCGCCGTCCACGGCTAGGAGAGGAAACGATGATCCTTCGATTCGCACTGATCGCATTGCTCGTCTCGAGCGCCGGGGCCCATGCCGGCGAGGGAGACGTTCCCAGCGTTCCCAGGGCGTCGCGGGCCCCGTCCGTCCGTCCGGTGCCTCCGGTCCGGCTCCACGTCCATGAAGCGGGGGAGGAGGACGAACCGGGGAGCACCGACACCACGCTGTCCGTGCCCGTGCGGTCCCGTCTCACGCTGGAGAATTTCAGCGGTGACATCGTGGTCTCCGGCTGGGACCGGAACACGATGCGCATCCAGGCCGAGCACAAGCCCCGCACCCGGATCAAGGTGGACGTTCGTCCGGCCACGGTCGTCGTGCGTTCGGTCACGCGCCTGCGCTTGCCCGACCTCGGCGGTCCCCGCCACGTGCGGGTCGAGGAGCTCAAGGAACTCGAGATCCCCGCCGAAGTGGACTACCGGCTGACGGTGCCGCGCTGGATGAGTCTCGGGCTCTCCGGGGTCAACTCGTCGATCTCCGTCGAGGGGGTGGAGGGTGATGTGACCGCCGAGGTCATCAACGGGTCGGTGGTGGTCCGGGGCGGACGCGGGAGCATCCGGGTGAGTTCCATGAATGGTGGGGTGGATGCCATCGGCGCGCGCGGGTCGGTCGAGGCCTCGTCGGTGAGCGGAGGCGTCACCCTGCGGAACGTGGAAGGCCGCGTGCGGGCCGAATCCGTCAACGGAGACGTGGAGTTGCTCGGAATCGTCTCCGAAGCGGTCGAGGCCAGCACCGTGAGCGGAGACGTGCACTACGAGGGCGCCCTCCGTGCGGGCGGCTCCTACCGCTTCGAGAGCCACAGCGGCGACGTGACCGTGGCCCTGCCGGAGCGCCCGGACGTGACGGTCTCGGTGGACACCTACAGCGGGGAGTTCGCATCGAGCTTCCCGGTGCAGGTGAGCGGCTTGAAGCGCGGCAAGCAGTTCGATTTCACCCTGGGGGACGGCCGTGCCGAGCTGAGCATGGAGTCCTTCTCCGGCATGATCCGCCTGACGCGTGCGGGCGCTGCGGACGGGCGCGTCCGCGTGACCGGGACCCCGAAGGCCAAGTGAGGACGACAGGAGACCCATCATGAAGACCCGGTGCTGCAGCCTCGTGATCCCCTCTCTTCGCAGGTCCTCCGGAGCGCTCGCGGTCGTGGCCGCAATGACGGTGGGGTTCGCCGTGGGCGACGCGCTGGCCGCACCGCAGATGGTGGCGGCCACGATCGCGGGCCACTCCGGGCGCGGGAGCCTGGACTACGACTGGTCCTGGCGACTGGCGCCGGGCCAGACCCTCGAGATCGAGGGCGTGAACGGGGCGATCCGCGCGACCGGAGCCGCAGGGAAGGACGTCGTGGTGCACGCCGTGAAGCGCGCCCGGCGCAGCGACCCCGACCGGGTCGCGATCGAGGTGATCGAGCACGCCGATGGCGTCACGCTGTGCGTGCGCTATCCCGACGCGCGGGGCAGCCGGGCCAACACCTGCGCGCCGCACGGCCGCAGTCACATGAACACGCGCAACAACGACGTGATCGTGGACTTCGACGTGCAGGTCCCGCGGGGCGTGCGCCTTGCCGCGCGCACGGTGAACGGCGAGGTGGAGATCCGCGGTCTCGATGCCGACGCCGAGGCGCACACCGTGAATGGCTCGGTGACGCTCGAGACGCGGGGCCGTGCCGAGGCGACGACGGTGAACGGCTCGGTCCGCGCCCGGCTGAGCTCGATGGGCGTGAAGGAGTCGCTGGCCTTCAAGACCGTGAACGGCAGCATCACGCTGGAGTTGCCGGATGACGCCAGCGCCGACGTCACGGCCAAGAACGTGAATGGCGGGATCGAGACCGATTTCCCGATCACGATCAGGCGGGCTGGCTTCATGGGCCACGAGTTGCGCGGCACGATCGGGCGGGGTGGACCGCCGCTCGACCTCTCCACGGTGAACGGCAGCATCCACCTCCGGAAGGCGCGCGGCATCTAGTCGCGATCCCGTTCGCGCCGCCGCTCACTCGCCCCGGTAGCCGCCCTCCGCGATCTTCCACGCGGTCCGGTAGACGAGCCGCGTGAGCGCCTCGTGGAGCCGCGGGTTGAGCGTCCCCGGCGTGTCGCCCGGCTGGTGGAGATGGGTGTAGGAGAAGCGCGAGGCGAAGTAGAGGGTGGGGACCCCCTTCTCGGCGAAGGGCGTCGCGTCTGCGCCGCCGCCACCCCAGGTCTCCTCGACGGAGAGTCGCGCCCCGCGTGCGTCGAGGTCGCGCGCGAGCCGCCAGAGCTTCGGCGAGGTCTCGCCGCTCCCCAGCTGGATCGAGTCGCCGACGGCGATGCAGTCGAGGTTCAGGTAGGCGACGATCCTCCCGAGCGGCACGGGCGGACGCTCGACGAAGCGCCTCGCGCCCTGCAGCCCGGACTCCTCGGACGAGAGGAGCACGAAGACGATGGAGCGTCCGGGCCGCGCTCCGGCGCGCGCGAACGCCTGCGCGACCGCCATCACGGCCGCCACGCCCGAGGCGTTGTCGTTGGCCCCGGGGAAATAGATGTCGCCCTGGTTGCCGACGTGGTCGAGGTGCGCGCCGATCACGAGGCACTCGTCGCGAAGCGCGGGGTCGGAGCCTTCGAGGATGCCGGCCACGTTCACCGAGGGCTGTCTCGCGCGGTAGCGGGCCTTCACGTCCACGCGGACCTGGATGCCGAACTCGCGCGACTGCGGCTGCCGGGTCGAGTCGATCACGGCCTTCAGGTCCGCGAGCCGCAGTCCCGCGGCGGCCAGCATCTCCTGCGCGACGGGGACGTCCACCATCAGCCGCGGGAAGCTCTCATCCTGGGGCCCCGGACCCTCGAGCACGCTGCCGATGGGCATCGTCAGCCCCTCCGGGTCGGCCGACGCCACGAGGAGCAACCCCCGCGCGCCGTGCTCCGCCGCGACCCGTCCCCTGGGCCGCGGCATGATGCTGTCGCCCCAGCCGAGCGAGTCGATCTGGAAGGGCGGTGGCACCTTGAACGCGAGCACGACTTTGCCGCGCGCGTCGATCCCGGCGTAGTCGTCATAGCCCCGCTCGGGCGCCGAGATGCCGTAGCCCGCGAACGCGACCGGTGCGGTGAAGTCGCCCGAGCCCGTCAGGCCGCGGGCGACGAAGTCCGGGCCCAGCCTCAGGTCCCGCATCGATCCGTCGGGCCGCGCCAGCGCGAGCCGGCAGCGCCCGATCTCCTCGTATTCGACCTCGAGCGGCTGGAAATAGCCGTCGTCGCCCGCGGGTCTCAAGCCCAGCCGGCGGAAACGCCCGGCCATCTCGCGGGCCGCCGCCATGTAGCCCGGGCTCCCGGCCAGCCGGCCTGCGAGGCGCGGGGAGGCCAGGTACTCGACGGTCTTCACGAGGTCGGCCGCGCGGATGGTCTCGAGGCCGGGGAACTCCACCGCGACGGGCTCGGCCGGCCGCGCCACGGACGCGGTCAGCGCCATCGAACATGCGGCGGCGAGGAAGATGTGGCGCATGCGGGACCTCCGGGCATTCACAGGCCGGCGACTCCCGGCCGAGGGACCCCATGCTACCATTCCTGAGGGAGAGACTCGGCCGGTGGTGTCCGGGCGCGGGCCTGGCCGAGGGGCGAGCGTGGGGATGAGACGCCGCCCTTCGGCCGGGCTCGCGCCCCGCCGCAGAGCGTGCGGTCGCCCTCGCGCTGGCCCTTGTCGGCTCCTGCGTCGTAGGCTCGTCCTCCGCAGGGCCGGTCCGGAGGGATGCCAGGAACGCTTCGGTGGTCGCCGGACGGGCGAGAGGAGGGGTGAGGGATGAATCCGCGAAGCCTCCGGTTCGGTCTCGTGCTGGTCGTGCTCGCTGCCGTGGCCCTGCGTCTCTGGCACGTTGCCGCCGACCTGCCTGATTTCCTCGAAGAGGCCATCCCCTTCCGGTTCGCCCTCGACCTGTGGTCGTGGACGGGAGGCCCGACCGACTGGAACCCGCACTTCTTCAACTACCCGTCGCTCACCCTCTACCTGCATTTCCTCCTCCAGAAGTCGGGCTGGATCGTGGCCCATGCGGCCGGTCTCGCCCGCACGCCGGCCGACTGGTTCCTGAACTACCTCGCGGACCCGTCCGGCATGGTGATCCCGGCCCGGATCGCGCACGTGGCCTTCGACGCGCTGGCGGTGGGGCTCACCGGGCTCGTGGCCGAGCGCCTGCGCCGGGGAGCGGGCGTCCCGGCAGCGCTCCTGGCGGCGCTCTCGGTCACCCTTCTCACCACCGCGCGCTCGATCAGCACCGACACGGTGATGGGAGCGCTCGCCCTGGGGGCACTCGAGCGCATGCTGGCATGGCGCGAACGCGGAGGCGCCCGGCGGCTCGTCACGGCGGTCGTGCTCATCGGCCTCGCGACGGGCGCCAAGTACCCGGCCGCGCTGGTCCTCGTCCCGCTCGCATGGGTCCTGTGGTCGCGCGACCGGGGCCGCGGTCTCGCGCTCTGGCCGTGGTGCGTGGCGGGGGCGCTCGGCGTCTTCCTGCTCACGACGCCCTACGCGCTCCTGGACTTCACGGCCTTCCGGCGCGACTTCGGTTTCGAGAGCCTGCACGTGGCGAGCGGGCACCTCGGCCAGGCCACGGGCATCGGGCTTCCGTTCCATGTCCGCAACCTGCTGCGCGACCTGGGTCCCGTGGGGTTGGCGCTCCTCGGGGCGTCGGCCGCCCTGATGGTTCCGAGGACCACGCGAGCGGTCGCTGTCGCCGTGTGGCTCTACCTGCTGGTCTTCCTCGGGCCGATTGCGAGCGCGCGCTTCGGGGCCGAGCGCTACCTGGTGCCCGTGGTCCCGGCGGCGGCGGCGCTGGCTGCGGCCGCCGCGCTCGAGTTGGTCGCGAGGCTTGCTCCGCGCTGGCGTGCCGCGGCCGCGGTCGTGCTGCTGGGTGGCCTGCTCGTCCCGGCGCTCGTCACGGGAACGCGAATGGCTGCGCGGGGGGGGCGCCTCACCCAGGTCGAGGCGCGGCGCTGGCTGGAGGCCAACCTCTCGCCTCGCGACCTGGTGGTGGAGGAGGCCTGGGGACCGGGACTCCCCGCAGTCAGCGCGCGGGTGGTGGTGGAGACGAGCCCGATCTTCCGCGCGGCGGGCCCCGAGGCGCGGCGCCGCTATCTGGAGCGGCCCTGGTTCCACGCTGTGCCGCTGCCGCTCTTCGTCGCCGGGCGCGTGTCGAGCCGCCTGCAGCCTCCGGGTGGGGACGCGGTGGACCTGGAGGTGTTCCCCGCCGCGGTGGATCTCAACGAGGTCGTCTACGACGGGCGTCTCTTCGGGGGCGTGGACGTCGTCGTGACGAGCAGTGCCGTGCGCGGGCGCTTCGCGGCCGACCCGGCCCGCTACGCGACTACCTGCGGTTTCTACCGCGTGCTCGACTCGACGGCGACCGTGCTGACGCGCATCGGACCAGACGATCAGCTCAGCGGGCCCGAGATCGTCGTCTACCGCCTCGGGCCCCGGGCGCACGCGGCGCTCGCGGCCTCGGGCCCGCTCGACCCGCTCTGGTGGGTGGCCGGCGTGCCGGCCGAGTACCGCCGGCGCGCGACCGGGGTGCTTGGGGCCCCGTGGGACGGCGGCGCGCCACGGTCCGCCCCTGGACAGCCCGCCCCCTGGGTGCGCAGCCTTGCCGGCGTCTACGACGAGCGGTTGCGCCCGTTCGTCGAGGACATGGTGGTGAACCTCGTGGACATCGGCCGGTTCGATGAGGCCCGGCCCCTTGCGGAGGCCACGCTCCTGCTGCTCCCGGACGACCCCGTGGCGGGGATGGCCTACGACTTCTGCCTCCGGCACCGGGGGCCCGCCGCCCGCGGGGCGCCGCCGGGATCCGGGCCGTGAAGCGCGCCGCCAGCGCCCCGGCGTGCCTGGCGAAGCGGCTGCGGGCGTGCCGCAAGTCCGGGACCGCGGTGGGGCGGACCTGGCCCTCATCCCCGGCCGCCGGCCGGCCGATAAACCCCTGGGGCGCCGGGAAGGGCGCTGAAGCATCGAGATTGACGCTCCCCGACCCCCATGCTACGGTCGATTTGCCGCTGCGAGCAGGCCGGCGGGCCGCGAGGCCGCCGCTCCAGACTCGGAGCGAGCCAACCCACTGGACCACAAAAGGTTGACCAAGACCGACCTTAGTCGCCACGCGGTTCATCACGCTCTTGACCCGACCCGTCCCCGGGCCTTCTTGGTCAGGAGTTTTGTGTCTCTCCCGGCCGCGCATCCGGTGGCCGTGGCACCCCCTACGGGGAGGCTCCTACCGTGATCGTCCGCAAGTTCCCCATCGAGCACCTCGACGCCATCACCCTGCTGGGGCAGAACGACGCCAACGTCAGGCATATCGAGCGCGTCCTGCCGGTGCGCATCACGCTGCGCGACGGCACGATCACCGTCTCGGGCGAGGACGCGGCCGTGACCGCGGCCGCGAACACGCTGCAGCAGCTGGTCGGGCTGGCCGAGCGCGGCAAGGTGGTCGAGGAGGCCGACGTCGCCACGGCGCTGGGTCCCACCGGCAGGAACAGCGGCGGCGCCCGGCTCGCCGAGGCCTACGAAGGCGCGCCGGGCTACTCGTTCGACCGCCGCGCCGTGCGTCCGCGCTCGCCCACGCAGGCCGAGTACATGAAGGCGCTCGAGGAGTTCGACGTCGTCTTCGGCATCGGCCCCGCGGGCACGGGCAAGACCTACCTGGCGGTGGCGGCGGCCGTGAACGCGCTGCGCCGGAAGAACGTGGACCGCATCGTGCTGGTACGGCCGGCGGTCGAGGCGGGGGAGAACCTCGGCTTCCTCCCCGGCGACATGCAGGAGAAGGTGGACCCCTACCTGCGCCCGATGTACGACGCGCTCTCGGACATGATGTCGTACGACAAGATGCGCCGCTACATCGAGCTCGGCGTGATCGAGATCGCGCCGCTGGCGTTCATGCGCGGCCGCACGCTGCACAACTCGTTCGTCATCCTCGACGAGGCGCAGAACACGACCGTGCGGCAGATGAAGATGTTCCTGACGCGTCTGGGCGTGAACTCGAAGGCGGTGGTGACGGGCGACGTCACGCAGATCGACCTGAAGAGCCCGGAGGCCTCAGGCCTGGTGCGCATCCAGTCCATCCTCGGTGGCGTGCCGGGGATGAAGTTCGTCTACTTCCATCCCGAGGACGTGGTGCGCCACCGGCTGGTGCGCGATATCCTGCAGGCCTTCGACCTGTACCATGCCCGGGTGAACGGCAAGGAGGAGGACGGCGTGGGCGAGACCCTCGAGCCTGGATCGGAGAACCCCGGACCGGCGGACGGCCCGTCACCGGTTCCCGCGACCGACGACCCCGCCGCGCCCGGGCGCGGTCCTTCGCGCTGAGTCCCAATCAGCCGCCGCCATGACCATCCAGGAACAGCCCGCCCTGCCCGCACTGCCCGACCGGGTCCGCCGCTTCCGCTGGGGTTACTTCGGCGTGCGCCTGCTGCTGGTCGTGACGCTGCTCGCGCTCGCCGCGCTCCTGCCCGGCGTGCGGCACGGCGGCGACCGCTTCCACTATCGCGAGGGCGACATCGCGCGCGAGCGCGTCGTGGCCCCGTACGATTTCCGCGTCGAGAAGGACGAAGCCACGCTGCGCCGCGAACAGGCGCAGGCCGCCGCGGCCGTGCCGCCCGTGTTCGTGGTGGACACGCGGGTCTCGACCGAGATGCTGGCACGTCTGGCGGCGTTTCAGGAGAAGGTGCTCGGCGTGGTGCTCTCGCCCGGCATCAAGCCCGCCGACCGCGCGAGCCGCGTGCGCTCGCTGGGCGTGCCGCTGAGCGAGGAGAGCGCCGTCGCGCTCTCCTCGCCCGGGCGCGCGCGCCGGGCCCTGCGCGAGCTGGGGGGCTGGCTCAACGACCTCTACCGCGCCGGCGTGGTGGCCGAGAAGCGCAACGGGACGGTGCAGGACGGCCTCTCGATCCAGCTGCGCGACGGCGAGTCGGAGGCGCCGCACTCGGTGAGCCTGCTCTACGACCGGCGCGAGGGGCTGGCGCTCATCGATCACCGCGCCCGGAGCGCCTTCCCGGACGACCCGCGCGGCGTGCGGCTCGTGACCGAGCTGGCCGGGCCGTTCCTGCAGGCCAACATCGTCCCCGACCGGGCGGAGACCGAGTGGCGCCGCGTGCAGGCGCAGGGGGCGGTGCCCGCGCTGCTGGGCTTCGTCAAGAAGGACGAGCTCATCGTGGACGCCAACCAGATGTTCACGCGCGAGGTGCTCAGCCGGCTGCGCTCGCTCGAGAACCTCGAGGCCGCGCGGCGGGAGCCGCGCGAGCTGCTCTACCCGCCGCTGGCGCGCGCGCTGCTGATGCTGCTCTTCATGGCCGCCTTCGTGACCTACCTGCGCATGGAGCTGCCGGCGGTCTACCGCGACAATGCCATGCTCGCGTTGTTCGCGCTGCTCACCGTGGTGGTGGTGGCCGCTGCCGAATCGATGGTCGGCGTGTTTGGTCTCCCGGTGCTGGCCGTGCCGCTGGCGGCGGCGCCGCTCGTGACCGCCTCGGTGCTCGAGAAGCGCCCGGCCGTGGTGTTCACGCTCATGCTGGCGGTGGTGGTGACCGCGGTGAGCGAGCTCAAGGCGCCGTTCGTGGCGATGGCGGTGATGGGCGGCGTGACCGCGGTCTATTCGGTGGTGCGGTTGCGTCACCGCTGGCACTTCGCGGTGGCCTCGTTCGCCATCGCCTTCGCGAACCTGTTCGCCATCCTGACCTGGGACCTGGGGCGGCAGCCCAAGCCCGAACTGCTGGCGCAGGACGCTCTCTGGGGCGTGGTCAACGCCCTGTTCTCGGTGGCGCTCGCGTTCCTGATGCTGCCGGTGGCCGAGCATCTGTTCGGGCTCACCTCGGACATCACGCTGCTCGAGTTGTCGGATCTGAACCGGCCGCTGCTGAAGCGGTTGCAGCTCGAGGCGCCCGGCACCTACCACCACAGCATGGTGGTCGGCAGTCTGGCGGAGCGTGCGGCCGAGGCCATCGGCGCCAACTCGCTGCTGGCGCGCGTCTCGGCCTACTACCACGACATCGGCAAGCTGTCGAAGCCCGAGTACTTCAACGAGAACATCCCGCCCCACGTGCGCAACCCTCACGAGAAGCTCTCGCCCAACATGAGCATCCTGGTGGTGCGCTCGCATCTGAACGAGGGCCTCGAGCTGGCCCGCCGCGAGCATCTGCCGCGCGCTGTGCGCGCCGCCGTCCCCGAGCACCACGGCACCATGACGATGGCCTATTTCTACGCCAAGGCGCTCGAGCTGGACCCGGGGGCGCGGCGCGAGGACTTCTCTTACCCTGGCCCCAAGCCGCGCTCGCGCGAGACCGCCATCCTGATGCTCGCCGACGGCATCGAGGGCGCCTCGCGCGCTCTCTCGGAACCGACCCCGAGCCGCATCCGCGGCCTCGTGACGCGCAACATCGACGAACGCGTGCAGCAGGGGCAACTCGACGAGTGCGGGCTGACGCTGCAGGAGCTGGCGAAGATCCGCGAGGCCTTCATCCCGGTGCTGACCGCCACCTTCCACGTGCGGGTCAAGTACCCGGACCTCCCGCGCCCCGCCGATGCCCGTCTCCGTCGTTAGCCCGCGCGGGCTCACGGGCGTGGCCGTGCCGCTGCGCGCCGCCGTGCTGGCGGCGCTGGCGCTCGAGGGTCGCAGGCCCGGCGAGGTCGCGGTGGTGCTCGCCGACGACGCGAAGCTGCGCGACCTGAATCGGCAGTGGCGCGGCCTCGACCGCGCGACCGACGTGCTCTCGTTCGGCTACGACGACGGCGCGGGGGACGTCGTGGACGGCGACATCGTGGTCTCGCTCGAGCGCGTGCGCGAGCAGGCGAAGCGGTTCCGCGTGAGCCCGGGCCGGGAGCTGGCCCGCGTGGTGCTCCACGGGGCGTTCCACCTGGCGGGGCTCGACCACCAGGGCGGTGCCGAGCGCCGGCGCATGCGCGCCCGCGAGGACCGGGTCCTGCGCGCCGCCCGCGAGGCGATCGCGGATCTGGATGCGGCGCTGAAGCGGCAGGCGGCCGCGAGGGGCTGAAGCGGAGCCAGGCCCCGCCGCCACCACTACCGCCGACCGTCCGGCAGCGGCGCCCCCGCCGGGTTGACCGCGACGGGTCCATCGTAGACTCTCCCGAGCATGGATACGCCGCAGATCGAGCCTCCGCGCCGTTTCACGGCCGCCGGGCGGCTGCGCAACTACCTCATCGCGGGCCTGCTCGCGCTCGCGCCCACGGCCATCACGCTGTGGGTGCTCGTCGTGCTCCTCAACTGGACGGACAACCTGCTCGGGCGCTACCTGCGCTTCCATGTGCTCGGCGACCATCGCATCCCCGGGCTGGGCCTGGTGGCCACGTTCGTCCTGCTGCTCATCGTGGGCTGGCTGGTCACCGTCATCGGCCGCTGGCTGGGCGGCCGGCCGATGCTCAGCATGTGGGACCATCTCCTGAGCCGCATCCCCGGCGTGGGCCTCCTCTACGGCTCGACCAAGTCCTTCGGCGAGGCGTTCTTCATGGGCCGGGAGAGCACGTTCAAGCAGGTGGTGCTGGTGCCCTGGCCCTCGCCCGGGATCTACCGCATCGGCTTCATCGCGGCGCGCCCGGGCCCGGCCGTGCGCCGGCACCTCGGGGACGACGTCGAGGTCGTGTTCATGCCGCACACGCCGAACCCGGCCTCCGGCTTCGTCCACTACGTGCCGCGCGCCCAACTCATCTACCTCGACTGGGCGGTGGAGGACGGGCTCAAGGTCATCGTCTCGGGCGGCGTGCTGCAGCCGGGCGAGTTCGCCGCGGCGGTCGCCCGCGACGCCGCGCCCGCCCCGCCCCAGGAGAGCCCCGGTGGCGCTCGCTAGCGCCGAGGGGGTCGTCCTCAAGACGCACGCGCTCGGCGACACGAGCCGCATCGTCGTGGTCTACACGCGCGAGCACGGCATGGTGCGCCTGGTGGCGAAGGGCGCGCGGAAGACGCCGAGCCGGTTCGGCTACGCGCTCGAGCCGCTCTCGCGCGGGCGCTACGTCTACTACTACAAGCCCGACCGCGACCTGCACCTGCTGTCGCAGGCGGACACGCTTGCGGCGACCGGCAGCCGGCTCACGGACCTCACGCGGCTCGCGCACGCCGAGGCGGCGCTCGAGCTCATCGACCGGCTGGTGTGGGGCGAGGAGCCGCACGCGGAGCTCTACGACCTGCTCGTGCGGGTGCTCGAGGCCGTGGTCGTGGCGCCCGAGGCGGCTCTGTCCGCCATCACCATCGCCTTCGAGCTGCAGGTGGCGAGCCTGCTCGGCTACCGCCCGCGGCTCGACGCCTGCGCCCAGTGCGCCAGCCCGCTCTCGCACGAGCTCCTGTTCTCGCCCGCGCGCGGCGGCATGCTCTGCGACTGCTGCGCCGCCGGGGGCGGCGTGGTGAAGCTCTCGGCCGATGCGCTGGCCGGGCTCTCGCTGCTGCTCTCGCGCCCGGTGGGCGAGGCGGGCGACTACGTCGAGGTGAAGCGTGCGGGCGAGATCCTGTGCGTCATCGAAGCCTTCCTGCGTCACCACTTCCACCGCTTCCAGGGCCTGCGCTCGCTCGAGTTGCTGCGCGCGCTGCAGGGCCCCGGCTCTTCGGAGGCTGCCTGATGGCCCTTGAGCCCGCCCGCTCGCTGCAGGAGATGATGCTCGCGCTCGAGACGTACTGGGCCGAGCGGGGCTGCACCATCCAGCAGCCCTATCCGTCCGAGGTCGGCGCCGGAACCTTCAACCCGGCGACCTTCCTGCGCTCGCTCGGTCCCGAGCCCTGGCGTGTCGCCTACGTCGAGCCCTCGCGCCGTCCCAAGGACGGGCGCTACGGCGAGAACCCGAATCGCTTCCAGCAGTTCTTCCAGTACCAGGTGCTGCTGAAGCCCTCGCCGATCGACGTGGTCGAGCAGTACTTCGACTCGCTGCGCGCGCTCGGCATCGACCCCGTGGAGCACGACCTCCGGCTGGTCGAGGACGACTGGGAGTCGCCGACGCTGGGCGCGGCGGGCGTGGGCTGGCAGGTGTGGATGGACGGCCAGGAGATCTCGCAGTTCACCTACTTCCAGCAGTGCGGCGGCATCGAGCTGCCCGTGGTCTCGGCCGAGCTGACCTACGGCCTCGACCGCATCGGCATGATGCTGCAGGGCACCGACCGCGCGCAGGATCTGGTGTGGTCACCGGGACGCCGCGACGACGGCGGGCGCGTCCTGGCGGACGCGGTCAGCTGGGGCGATCTGTGGCTGCGCAACGAGTGGGAGTGGTCGCACTACAACTTCGAGCAGGCGCCGGTGGACGCCTGGTTCGAGATGTTCAAGATCTGGGAGGGCGAGGCCGTCCGGCTGCTCGACCTCAGGCTGGTGAACCCCGGCTACGATGCGGTCATCAAGTGCTCGCACGCCTTCAACCTGCTGGACGCGCGTGGCGCGATCTCGGTGAGCGAGCGTGTCGGCTACATCGGGCGGGTGCGCAAGCTGGCGCGCAGGGCCGCGGTGGCCTACACGAAGCTGCGCGAGGAGCTGGGCTACCCGCTCATCAAGGACGAAGTGGAGCGCGCGAAGTGGGTGAAGCCGGCGGAGGCGGAGGCCGGCACCGGGGACGTGCCGAAGCCGGCGAAGAAGAGCCGGAAGGAGACCCGGTCATGAGCCGCGACCTGCTGTTCGAGATCGGCGTCGAGGAGCTGCCGGCCGGCTACATCCCGCCGGCCCTGGAGCAGCTCGAGCGCGGCATCACCGCCGGGCTCGCGGAGGCTCGCCTCGCGCACGGCGCGGTGCGCACGCGCGCCACGCCGCGGCGGCTCGCGCTCTACGTCGAGTCGCTCGAGGAGCGCCAGCCCGACCGCGACGAGGAAGTGATGGGCCCGGCCGCGCGCGTGGCCTGGGACGCCGACGGGAAGCCCACGAAGGCGCTGCTGGGTTTCTGCCAGGGCAAGGGCGCCGACCTCGCGGACGTGCGGCGGGTCGAGACCCCGAAGGGCGAGTACGTGGCCGTGACCGTGCACCAGGTGGGCCGGCCCGCGGCCGGGGTGCTGCCGGCGCTGCTCGCCGGCCTCGCCCGCGGCCTCACCTTCCCCAAGATGATGCGCTGGCTCGACGACGACACGCGCTTCGCCCGGCCGGTGCGCTGGCTCGTGGCGCTGCTCGGCGACGAGGTGCTCCCGGTCCGCGTCTTCGGTCTCGAGGCCGGGCGCGAGTCGCGCGGCCACCGCTTCCTCGCGCCGGGGCCCGTGACGCTGGCCCGCGCGCAGGACTACCTCGCGGCGCTCGAACAGGTGTCCGTGCTGGCCGCGCCGCTGGCGCTGCGCGCGCGCATCGCCAAGCAGATCGCCGGCGTCGCCGCGGAGCACGGCGGCCGCCCGGTGGCCGACGAGGAGCTGCTGGAGATCTGCGGCTACCTCGTGGAGTGGCCCACGGCCTTCGCCGGGTCGTTCGACGAGCATTATCTCGACCTGCCGCGCGAGGTGATCGTGACCGCGCTGCGCGAGCACCAGCGCTTCTTCGCGGTCGAGGAGGCAGGCGGGCGCCTGCTGCCGTTCTTCGTCGCGGTTCGCAATGGCGACGAGCGTGGACTCGCGCAGGTGCGCAGGGGCAACGAGGGCGTGCTCATCGCGCGGCTCGAGGACGCGAAGTTCTACTGGGAGGCCGACCTCAAGCACCCGCCCGCCGGGCGCGTCGAGGCGCTGGCGAGCGTGGTGTGGATGGAAGGCCTGGGCTCGCTGCGCGAGAAGGCGGCCCGGCTCGAGACCCTGGCCGGGTTCGTGGCGCAGCGCGTCGCGCCGGCCGCGGCCGTTGCGGCGACGCGCGCGGCGCTGCTGTGCAAGACCGACCTGCTCTCGGAGATGATCGGGAGTGGCAAGGAGTACGCGAGCCTCGAGGGCGTGATGGGCGGGCACTACGCGCGCCGCGCGGGCGAGCCCGAGGACGTGGCTGCGGCCATCGCCGAGCACTACCGGCCGCGCGGACCGGCGGACTCGCTGCCGGTGACCGACGCCGGGGCCGTGCTCGCGATCGCGGACAAGCTCGACCACGTGGCCGGGGCGTTCGTGGCGGGCAAGGTGCCGAGCGGGAGCGAGGACCCCTACGGCGTGCGCCGCGCCGCCAACGGCGTGGTGCGCATCCTGGCCGAGTCGGGCCTGCACCTCGACCTGGGCGAGGCCGCGGAGCAGGCGCTGGCGCCCTTCCTCGCCGCGAATCCGGCCCTGGTGCGGGAGGATCTCCTCGCGCAGCTCGCGACGTTCTGGCGCGAGCGGGTCCGCGGTGCGCTCGAGGAGCGCGGTGTGCGCTACGACGCCTGCGAGGCCGCGCTCGAAGCGCGGCTCGCGACGGACGGCGGTGACCGCCCGGGCTGGAGCGATCCGCACGACTGCCTCGTGCGCGGGCGCGTGATGGACGAGTTCCGCGGGGACGAGCGCTTCGGGCCGCTGGTGATCCTGTTCAAGCGCGTGGCCAACATCCTGGCCAAGGCGACCGAGACGTTGCCGGACCGGCTGGACCGGGCGCGGCTCGCCGAGCCGCTCGAGCGGGAGCTGGCCGCGGCGCTCGAGCAGGCCCGTACGCGCACCGAGCCGCTGTGGCGGACGCGCGACTACGAGGCCATCCTGCCCGCGCTGCTCGAGATGGAGGAGGTCATCCACGGCTTCTTCGACGCGGTGCTGGTGAATGCCGACGACCTGCCCACGCGCCTGAACCGCCTGCGGTTGCTGAGCGAGGTGCGGGCGCTGTTCGTGCGCGGCTGGGACCTGTCGAGGATCGTGGTCGAGGGCGAGGGGGCGCAGTAGGGTCGGGGGCCGCCGCGCGGACCCCCGCTTGCCCCGCGGCTGCCCCTGCGGCTATGGTCCCGTCGCTTCTCGCGACGCGCACCGGCGGGGTCCTCCCGCCCGCGCCACCGGTCTTGCGACCGATGGGCGCCGCGCGCCGGGCACTCCATCCGTCTCCGGGAGGGACCATGGCGCTGAGGGAGAAAGCCGAGATCGTGGACGCCGACGGTCTCCGGCGGATCGTGACCCGCATCGCCCACGAGATCGTCGAGCGCAACAAGGGTGTCGAGGACCTGGTCCTGGTGGGCATCCGCCGGCGGGGCGTGCCGCTCGCCACCCGCATGGCCGAGAAGATCAAGGAGTTCGAGGGCAAGGCCCCGTTCGAGGGCAGCCTCGACATCACCCTCTACCGCGACGACCTCTCGACCGTCTCGCATCAGCCCGTCGTGGGCTCCAGCGAGATCCCGGTGGACATCGCCAACAAGGTGATCGTGCTGGTGGACGATGTGCTCTACACCGGCCGTACCGTGCGCGCCGCGATGGACGCGCTCATCGACTTCGGCCGCCCGCGCTCCATCCAGCTCGCCGTGGTGATCGACCGCGGGCATCGCGAGCTGCCGATCCGCGCCGACTTCGTGGGCAAGAACGTCCCGACCTCGAGCAAGGAGGTCATCGGCGTCAAGCTCGCGGAGATCGACGGCGTGGACAGCGTCGTCATCAAGGAGATCGAGGAATAGCCGGGACGCCTCCTCCGGCCGACCCCCACGGGACGCCCGATGCCCCTCCAGCGCCACGTCTGCGCTCGTCCCGGGCATGGAGAGGTCGTGTGATGGACACCACCGGGCGGGTCTCGCGGGCCCGCTGGCTGTCGGCCTACGCCGCCGTGTGCCTGTTCTGGGGCGGCACCTACCTCGGCATCAAGTTCGCGATCGAGTCCATCCCGCCGCTGCTGATGGCGAGCCTGCGCTACCTCCTCGCCGGGGCGCTGGTTCTCGTCTGGTCGTGGGCGCGCGCGGGCGAGCGCCCGACCGCCCGCCACTGGGGCGGCGCGGCCGTGGTGGGCGGGCTGATGCTGTTCGGCGGCAACGGCGGCGTGTGCTGGGCCGAGCAGCGCGTTCCATCGGGCACCGCCTCGCTGGTCATCGCACTCGTGCCGCTGTTCATGGTGCTGATCGAGGCGCTGCGTCCGGGCGGCCAGCACCCGGGGCCCCGGGAATTCGCCGGCATCGGGCTCGGGCTCGCCGGTCTGGCGCTGCTGGTCGGACCCGAGCAGATGGTGGGGGCGGGCCGCATCGACCCGCTTGGCGCGCTGGTCCTGGTGGGGGCGACGCTGAGCTGGGCGGCGGGCTCGATCCACTCGCGGCACGCCTCACTGCCGTCCTCGCCCCTGCTGGCGACGGCGCTCCAGATGCTCGCCGGTGGCGCCATCCTGCTGGTCGCGGGGCTCGTGGCCGGGGAGGGCGCGCGCTTCCACCTCCAGGCCGTGACGCTCCGCTCGTGGCTGGCCATGGGCTACCTGGTGGTCTGCGGCTCGATCGTGGCGTTGACGGCCTACGTCTGGCTGCTGCGGGTCAGCCCCCCGGCCAAGGTCGCGAGCTACACCTATGTGAATCCGATCGTGGCCGTGCTGTTGGGCTGGGGGCTGGGGGGCGAGGCGCTCACGCCGCGCACGGTCCTGGCCTGCCTGGTCATCGTGACCGCCGTGGTGATCCTCACCGGCGCCCGCACCCTGCGGCGCTGAAGGCCGCGGGGCGCGGACCCCGCTACTTCGTCCGCCCGCGCTGCGAGTTCGCGTACTCGAGCCCCACGGTCTCCATCTCCGGGCTGCGCAGGCCGATCTTCCGGGCCAGCGCAACGGCCTCCTCCTCTCCCATCCCCTCGTCGAGCATGAGATAGGGCAGCATGATCCCGCCCACGCGGTTCGCCGCCATGCAATGGACGAGGACCGGCCGGCGCGCCGGATCACGCATGAGGCGACGGAACTCCTCGATCTGCGTGGCGCCCAGGCTGGTCTTCGTGAAGGGGATGGTCACGTACTCGAGTCCTGCGGCCCTGACCACCTGCGCTTCGTCGTAGCCGCGCGGTTCGCCGGGCATGCACAGGTCGACGACCGTGCGGTACCCCGCGCGTGCGAAGGCCGCGAAGTCCTCCTCGCGCGGTAGTCCTGCGGTGGCCACGCCGGGCAGGGCGATCATCCCGAAGGCGAGGCCGGGTACGGGCACCTGCCTCGTGTCGGCGGAGGCCGGTGAGGGGGCCGGCCCGGGCGCGTTCCCCCGGACCGGCTCTCCCGGTGCGCCGATCGGCCGCAGCCGGATGCGTCTCTGCCGTGCGTCCAGCGTGACCTCGAAGTCCTGGAGCACCCGGCTCCCGATGTTTCCCACGCGCGCGGCGGGGTTCAACTCCAACTCGAGGTCGGTGAACTCGCGCCCCCCCAGGACGACCTTTCCGGCCAGCTTCGCGTCGAGCAGCTTGACCTCCCGGTCCACGGTCCGGGCGGTGCGTCCCTCCACCGGCGGACCGGCGAGCGGGAGGCTGTCCTTCAGCGTCACCGGTAGCATCAGGCCACCCGACGATCCGGTGTCCACGTGCACGCGAACGCGCCGCCCGGCGACCTCGACCGGCACCGTGGGCAGCATCTCACCCTCGTAGGAGAAGACCTGTACGTCGTCGGGTGCCGGAAGCGAGCCGCGCCGGAGCACGATGCGCTGCCGCGCGAAGTCCCAGGTGATGAGCAGCCCGGGGAACTGGTTGGGCGAGAGCACGCCCCAGTGCTTCGCGGGGCCGGGCATCGGCATGTCGAGCGCCAGACAGGAGACCGGGGCCTGGAGCGTCCCCCCGAGCGTGAGTCGCCCGATGCTCACGATCTTCGCCGGCACCGGCGTGCCGCCGAGCGGGCTGCCGACCTGCGCTTCGCCGGTGACCTTCAGCCGCAGCGAGTCCGCGAGCGCCTTGGTGATGACCGTGCCATGGGCCCCGGTGTCCAGCACGAACGGGAACGGTCCGCGGCCGTCGAGCATGACCTGCACGACGCTGCGCCCCTGCCAGGACTCCATCGGCACCACGAGGCTGTCACCCTCGAGCCGGAACGTCGGCGCCGGCATGGCCAGGTGCTGCGGTACCGGCGCCGCGACGCTCACGGCGGTGAACGCCGTCCAGACGCAGAGGAATGCCGAAGTGATCGCGATCCGCGGCTTCATGTCCGTGGTCTCCTCGTGTAAGGGCCGTGGGGGTTATGATACGATTCGTACCATACGACCCTCGTGATAGGCTGGTGTCACGGCAGCGTCAAACCGGCGCCGGCCGCATGGTGTGGAGTCCGTCGATGGCCTCGAGTCGCGAAGGGAAGCCCGGGCGGGTCGCGCTCCGGCGTCCGGTCCTGACGGAACTGGAGGGCTGCGTGCTGGGCATCGTGTGGAGCCGGGGGCCCTGCACCGCCTACCTCGCGCGCAAGGTCTTCGTGGACTCGCCCAGCCCGTACTGGAGCGGTAGTGCCGGCGCGGTCTACCCGCTGCTGGCCCGGCTCGAGGATCGGGGGTTCGTGCGCGCGCAGGCCCACCGCGCGGGGCGGCGCGCGAGCCGGCGCTTCGTCATCACGCCCCGCGGGCGACGCATGCTGGAGCGCTGGCTGGGGCCCCCCCTGCCGGCCTGGATCCTCGGCATCCCCATGGATCCCCTGCGTACGCGGATGGGTTTCCTGGCGGTGCTCCCGGCGCGCCGGCGGGCGCTCTTCCTGGCGGAGGCGGAACGACATGCGCGGACCCACCTGGAGAACGCCAGGAAGGAGATGGCCTGCACGTGCGCCGGCGGCGACCTGTACGACCAGTTCGTCTCCAGGGGAGCGGTCACGAGCCTCGAGGCCCGCCTGGCCTGGCTGAGCGGGGCTCGCCGCCGCCTGAGCCGGAGCCGGTAGACGCCGACGCAGACGCCGGGGACGTGCCCCGCGGGGCCGAACCGCGTGCTTGCCTCGCGCCCGATCGCTCCCCTAGAATGCCGAGAGATCGCTGTCCCGTCGTGCCTTTAACGCCGCTCCGCGAGGTGGCAAAGGAGGAGTCGCATGAAGGTCGCACCTGCCCGCCCGGCGCCCTGTGGCGCGGGGCTCGTTTTGTTCCGGGGGCTGGAGGTTGCGGCCCCGGACCGCGGCCTGCCGCTCCATCGTGACCCGCGGCATCTGCTCGGCCTCGAGGGCCTGGACCGCGCGGAGATCCTCGCCCTGCTGGACGCGGCCGAGACCTGCCGGGCGCGTCTGCGCGCCGGCGGCATGCCCTTCGACGACCTGCGCGGCGTGACGGTCCTGCTGGGCTTCTTCGAGGACTCGACCCGCACGCGCGTCTCCTTCGAGCTGGCGGCCCGGCACCTCGGTGCCACGGTCACCACGCTCACCACCGCGGGCTCGGCCATCAGCAAGGGCGAGTCCCTCTACGACACGGTGCAGAACGTCCGGGCGATGGGCGTGGACCTGGTGGTGGTGCGGCACGTGGCTTCGGGTGCGCCCTACTTCCTGGCCCGCCACCTCGACGTCGGTGTCATCAACGCCGGCGACGGCCGTCACGAGCACCCGACGCAGGGGTTGCTCGACCTGATGACCCTGCGCGATGCCTGGCAGGGCCGCTTCGAGGGCCGGCGCCTGGCGCTGGTCGGTGACATCGCGCACTCGCGCGTGGCGCGCAGCGCCATCTTCGGCCTGCGGGCGCTCGGCGCGAGCGTGACGGTCGTGGGCCCGCGCACCCTGCTCCCGGCCGGGGTCGAAGGGCTGGGCTGCACGCTGGCCGCCACGGTGGAGGAGGCCATGGAGGGCGCCGACGCGGTGATGGCGCTCCGGCTCCAGCGTGAGCGCATGGACGGCGGGCTGCTGCCCTCGCTGGGCGAGTTCTCGCGGGTCTGGGGGCTCACGCCCGAGCGCGTACGCCTCATGAACCGCGACGCCGTCGTGCTGCACCCGGGCCCGATGAACCGCGGCGTCGAGGTCACCGCCGAGGTGGCCGACAGCGAGCGCTCGGTCATCCTCGACCAGGTCCAGAACGGCGTGGCGCTGCGCTGCGCGGTGCTCGCGCGCTGCGCCGCGGCGCGGTCGGTGCGCGGATTCGGCCGGGCCGCGGGCCAGCCGCGCGGGGAGGTCGCATGAGACCCATCACGCTCATCCGCGGCGCACGCCACTGGCGGACCGGCGAGCGCGTGGACCTGGGCTTCCGCGAGGGTCTGATCGTCGAGGACCCGGGCACGCGCGAAGCCGGCAGCGTCATCGAGGCCGACGGCCTGCTGGTGGCGCCGGGCCTGGTGGACCTGCACGTGCACCTGCGCGAGCCCGGCCAATCGGTGAAGGAGACCATCGCCACCGGCACGCGCGCCGCGGCCGCGGGCGGGTTCACCAGCGTGTGCTGCATGCCCAACACGCAGCCGGTGCTGGACGCGGCGGTGCAGGTGGAGTGGGTGCGCGAGCGCGCCGCGGCCGTGGGGTACTGCCGCGTGCATCCGATCGGAGCGGTCACCATGGGCCAGAACGGCGAGCAGCTCGCCCCGGCCATGGCGCTGCGGAACGCCGGCGCGGTGGCGCTCAGCGACGATGGCCGCCCGGTGGTGAAGGCCTCGATCGTGCGCCGCGCGCTCGAGTACGCGCGCCACGCGGGGCTGCCCATCGTCTGCCACGAGGAGGACCCGACGCTGAAGGGCGAGGGGGTCATGAACGAGGGTCTCATGGCGACGCGGCTGGGTCTGCGCGGCATCCCCAACGCGGCCGAGAGCGTGATGGTGCGGCGCGACGTGGAGCTGGCCGCGCTCACCGGCGGACGCATCCACCTGGCGCACCTCTCGTGCGCCGAGTCGCTCGACGCGCTGCGCGACGCGAAGCGGCGGGGCCTCGCGGTGACGGGCGAGACCTGCCCGCACTACTGGACGCTCACCGACGCGGCGGTGGGGGAGTACGACACCAACGCCAGGATGAATCCGCCGCTGCGCTCGGCCGCGGACCGCGACGCGGTCATCGCCGCGCTCGCGGACGGCACGCTCGACTGTCTCGCCACCGACCACGCGCCGCACACGGCCGACGAGAAGCGCGCGCCCTTCGACCAGGCGCCCGACGGCATCGTGGGCCTCGAGACCGCGCTCGCGCTGACGCTGACCTGCCTGGTGAAGCCGGGGCACCTCACGCTGCAGCGCGCGCTCGAGCTGTGGACCGACGAGCCGCGCCGGGTCTTCGACCTGCGACCGGTGCGGCTCGAGCCCGGCGACCCGGCGGACCTGGTGCTGATCGACCCGGGGGCGGAGTGGACCGTCGATCCCGAACGCTTCCAGTCGAAGGGGCGCAACACGCCCTTCGCGGGCTGGCGGCTCACCGGCCGCGCGCTCGCCACCGTGTGCGGGGGACGGTTGACGCACGTGGACCCGGCGGTGCGCGTGGCGCGCGCCCGCCGCGGTGCGGCCGTGGCCCCGGCCGCCGGTTGAGCGGTGGGACGGGGCACGGCTCGAAGCGCCCCGGGCCCGCCTCGTCAGCGCCGAGAAGCCCATGCTACCCTGCGCTCATGGTCCCGACCGCGATGAGAGGGCGACCGGCGTGAGGCTCCGCCGCCTGGTCCCGCTGCTGGCGCTGGCGGTGCTCGCCACCTCCTGCGCCTACTACAACACCTTCTACCTGGCGCGGAAGTACTACTTCAAGGGCACCGGTGGCCTGCCCTACCCCGTGGACAAGCGCGACGCGAGCGCGGGGCAGAGCTTCACCAAGGCGATCGACCTCTCGAAGAAGGTGCTGGCGAACTACGCCAAGTCGAAGTGGGTGGACGACGCCTACCTGCTGTGGGCGCGCTCGCTGCTGGGACGGGATGACCCGCGCAAGACGGTGGACATGCTCGAGGATTTCCCCGTCCGCTTCCCCGACAGCAAGCTCAAGGCCGAGGCACTGTTCTACCTGGGCGTGGGCTACCGGCAGTCGCACCGCAACGGCGAGGCCGAAGCGACGCTGGCCCGGTTCCTCGTTCAGGCTCCCAGGAGCGACCTCGTCCCCTACGCCTGGCTCGAGCGCGCTCGCGCGCTCGCCGCGAACGACCGCGATTCAGCCGCGGCGTATTGCGCTGGCCAGGTGATCGAGCGCTTCCCCAAGAGCAGGCTGGGGCCGCAGGCGCTGGCCACGCGTGCCCAGGCGCTGCTCGATGCGGGTGACTACGCCCGGGCCCGCGCCGACTACCGGACCATCGGACTGACCGCGTTGAACGACGACGACCGCCTCACGTTCCTGTTCCGGGAGTCCGACTGTCTCGAGGCCGCGCGCGACTACGAGGCGGTCCTGGGCCAACTCAAGGAGGCGCTGGCGCACGAGCGGTTGCCCGTGGTGACCGAGGGGCCCACGGGCCCGGTCCCCTATCAGCCGACACCCGGGGGCGATCGCTACGGGCGCATCCTGATCCGCATCGGCACGGTGCACCTGATGGCGGAGCGGCAGAAGGACGCGCTCGATGCCTACCAGGAGGTCGTGCACCTGTACCCGAAGTCGCTGCTCAGCGCCGAGGCGCAGTACCGCATCGGCTACGTCTTCGAGACCGCGGGCGACGACTTCGAGCGGGCGCGCAGCGAGTACGCGCGAGTCAAGGACGAGTCCCCGAACTCGGCCTTCTCCACCCAGGCCCAGAGCCGGCTGACGAACCTCGAGCGCGTGAGTCAGTTCCGCTCGGCCGGCGGTGACACGCTCCAGAAGGAGGCCGAGGCGGGCTTCCTGCTTGCCGAGTTGTACCTGTTCCAGCTGGGCAAACCCGCGCGCGCGGTCGAGGAGTACGGGAAGGTGGCCAGGGAGTTCGCGGGCACGCCGTGGGCTGCCAAGGCGCTGACCGCCAAGGCCTGGGTGCTGAGCCGCAAGCTCGGGCGCCGGGCCGCGGCTGATTCGCTGCTCTGGGAGGTGGTGCTGCAGTACCCGGCCACCGAGTCCCAACTCGCCGCGCGCGACTACCTCGAGCAGGACGGCATCGCGGTGCCCGACTCGCTCATCAAGTTGCCGCCGCCGCCCGCGCCCCCGCCGGCCGACACCACGCGCCTCACGCCTCCGCCCACGGGGCCCGCGTCGCTCGGCCTCCTGGCGGGCGCCGACAGCGCGAAGGCGGGAGCGCGAAGCGGGGGCGTCCTCGGGCGGACCACGCCGCGTCGCGGATTCATGCGCACGGGCGCCGCTCCGGGACCGTCCTGGGACCCGCGTTATGCCGGGACGTCGAGCGGCGCTCCGTGTCTGGCCGGCGACAGCCCGTTCACGGGCGGCACGGACGAGGCGGCTGCCGGGGCGGATTCCGCGAACGCGCCCGGCGCAGCGCCCGACACGTTGCCCGTCGCGCCGCGCGACAGCCTCCACAACCGCATCGACCGGTGAGCGCCACGCGCCCCGTCTGGCGGCAGAGCCGCGCCCGGGTCGTGCGGCAGGACGACCACGGCGCCGGCCATCGCTGGCTCGAACTCGAGGTGAAGTCCCCCTTCGCGCCGCCGAGCCCCGGGCAGTTCGTGCAGCTCCGGCTGCCGCCGGCCGCGAATCCGGTACTGCTGCCGCGGCCCATGAGCGTCGCCAGCGTGGCGCGCTCGCGGGGTGCGCTGCGCGTGGGTTTCCTCTACGCGCCCGTGGGCGTCGGCACGCTGGCGCTGGCGGCCCTGGGTGCGGGCAGCGAGGTCGAGATGCTGGGACCGCTGGGGCGGGGCTTCCCGCTCGGGCATCCGGGCACGCCCGTGCTGCTCGCGGGCGGCCGCGGCGTGGGGCCGCTGCTGTTCGCGGCCGATGTGCTGGCGCGACGGCGGCGGTCCGCGGTGCTCCTGTTCGGCGCGCGCGGGCGTGCGCAACTGGTGGGGCTGGCGGATGCCCACCGCCGTCTCGCCGTCCTCGGCGGCCGTCTGCACGTCTGCACCGACGACGGCAGCCTGGGGCCCAGGGGCAACGTGGTCCACCTGCTCGAGCGCGTCACGCCGGGGCTCGCCGGTCCGCTCGTCCTGCACGCCTGCGGGCCGCACGCCATGCTCAAGGCGGTCGCGCTCTGGGCGCTCGCTCGTGGCGTGCCCGCGTTCCTCGCGATGGAATCCATGATGGCCTGCGGCACCGGGGTGTGCCGCGGCTGCCCGCTGCCGCGCAGCGCCCGCGCCCGCGCGGCCTACGATCCGGCCACGGCGCCGTCGCTGCACGGCAACCGCGAATGGGCGATGTGCTGCACCGAGGGCCCGGTCTTCGCCGCCGAGGACCTCGACTGGGAGCGGATCTCGTGAACGGGCGGACCCGCCGCCCCGTGCCGGCTCGCGCCGTGGACCTCACCGTGCGCATCGGCCCGCTGTGGCTGCGCAACCCGGTGCTCACCGCCTCGGGCACCTTCGGCTACGGCGACGAGTACGCCCACGTCGTGGACGTGAAGGCGCTGGGCGGCGTGGTGACGAAGACCGTCACGCTGGAGCCGCGCAGCGGCAACCCGCCCGGGCGCATCGTCGAGACCGCGGGCGGCATGCTCAACTCGATCGGCCTCGAGAACGTGGGCCTCGAGCGCTTCCGGCGCGAGAAGCTACCGCGCCTGCGCGCGCTGGGCGCCACCCTCGTGGTCTCGCTCGGCGGCGAGACGGCGGCCGAGCTGGAGCGACTGCTGGAGACCCTCGGTGGCGATCGGGCGATCGCCGGATTCGAGATCAACTTCTCCTGCCCCAACGTGGCGAAGGGCGGTGCCCGATACTGGGCGGTGCCGCGCCGGCTCGAGCGCACGCTCGCCCGCCTGCGGCCGCTCACGAGGAAGGCGCTCCTCGCCAAGCTCTCGCCCGACGTGACCTCGATCGGCGACCTGGCGCGCGCCTGCGAGCAGGGCGGGGCCGACGCGGTGACCGCCTGCAACACCTTCGTCGGCATGGCGGTGGACCTGGGCCGCCTGCGCTCGCGCCTGGGGCGGGCGACCGGCGGGCTCTCGGGTCCGGCCATCAAGCCGCTGGCGCTGGCGCGTTGCCACGAGGTGGCCCGCGCCGTGCGCATCCCGGTCCTCGGTTCGGGCGGCATCATGGATGCGCGCGACGCGCTCGAGTACCTCGCGGTGGGGGCGAGCGCGGTGCAGGTGGGCACGGCGACGTTCCTGCGGCCCGACGCCGCACCGCGCATCGTCGCCGGATTGCGCGAGGCGCTGGCGGAGCGCGGCATCGGCAGCGTGCGCGAGTGGAGCGGTGTGCTCTGCGGCGAGCCGCTGGGCGAGGAGCCGGCCGCGAAGGCGCCCTCACGGAGGAAGACGACATGAGCGAGCTGGCCATCGCCTTCGACGTCGAGACGCTCGATCAGGCGCTCGCGCTCGACCGCCGCCTCGGCGCGGGCCCCGAACTCGCCAAGGTCGGCCTGCAGCTCTTCACCTCGGCCGGGCCCGACGCCGTGCGCGCGCTGGCGGCGCGGGGCCGGCGCGTGTTCCTCGACCTCAAGCTGCACGACATCCCCAACACCGTGCGCGGCGCGGCGGCCGCGGCCGGCGCGCTGGGCGTGGACCTGCTCACCGTGCACGCCACCGGTGGCGAAGCCATGCTGCGTGCCGCGGTCGAGGGCGCGGCCGAGGCCGGGAAGGGCACCCGCGTCGTCGCCGTCACCCTGCTCACGAGCCTCGACCCGCAAGCGATGCCGCCCGGCTTCGCGCGCCCCTTCGACCTCGACGCCGCCGTGGCCGCGCTGCTGGAGACGGCCGAGCGCGCGGGCGCGGCGGGCATCGTCTGTTCGGCCGCCGACCTCGAGGGCCTGCGCCGGCTCCGAGGCGGCCGGCCGTTCTATGCCGTCACGCCCGGCATCCGCCCGGCCGGGGGCGGGACGCAGGACCAGAAGCGCGTGGCCACCATCGGTGAGGCCGTACGGCTGGGAGCCGGCCTGCTCGTGCTCGGCCGGGCCGTCACCGCCGCCGCCGACCCGCGCGCGGCACTCGAGGCAGCGCGGGCCGAGCGGGACGCGGCGCTACGGGTGCTGCGGGGATGACGCGCGCCGGGGGGAATCGGCCGCCCGCCGCCCGTCCCCGGCCACTCCCGCCGTCCGTCCGTCTTCTAACCCCGCCCGCCGCAATCCCTTGACTTACCCGGCTCCGTGGCGTAGCGCTCAAGGGAATGAAAACGGCTCCCCGGCGTAGTTCGCAATTGGAGCCAGGTCGCGAGGCGGGCCTGGTACGGGCGGCGCAGGGCGGCGATCAGGCCGCCTTCACCGAGATCGTGCGCCATTTCCAGCGCCCGGTCTACCGTGTGGCCTACGCGCTGACGCGCAACGCGAGCGACGCCGATGACCTCGCGCAGGAGACCTTCGTGCGGGCATACCAGGCGATCGGGCGGTTCCGTGCGGGCGAGCCGCTCTACCCGTGGCTCTCGCGCATCACCGTGAACCTGGCCTATTCGCTCTTCCGGCGGCGCAAGCGCCGGCCCGAGACCTCGATCGAGCCGCTGGTGGAATCCGGCCGGCAATGGGCGGCGGACGACGATCCTGCCGAGCGCGCGGCCGAGTCCGAGCAGCACGAACGGCTGGCCGGGGCCTTTGCCGAGCTGTCGCACGAGCACCAGGCCGTGCTCACGCTGCGCGTGGTCGAGGACCTGTCGTACGACGACATCGCCCAGGCCCTGGGTGTGCCGGCGGGGACCGTGATGTCGCGGCTGTCGCGCGCGCGCGCGGAACTCCGCACGCGACTCAAGGCGCGGACCGGGGAATGACCATGAGCCATCTGACGAACGAGCAGTTGAGCGCCCTGGCGGACGCCGCGCTCGAAGGCGGTGCGCGCGCCGCGGCCGAGCGCCACCTCGAGGCCTGCGCGGACTGCCGCGAGGCGCTGGCCGGACTCGTGGCGCGGGACCGGGCGCTCGCTTCGACGCTCGAGCACGACCCGGGCGAGGAGTACTACGAGTCCTTCGCCGGCCGGGTGGGCGATCGCATCCGCGCGGCGGGTCTGGCGGGCGCGCAGGCGCGCGGGCCCGAGGGCCGCAACCTGGCGGACTGGTTCCGCGCGCCGCGCAAGCTCGCGCTGGTCGGCGCGGTCGCGACCGTGGTCGCGGGCGCGGGGATCGTCATGCTCGCCACGCGCGAGGTGCGCGTGCCGGCGCTGCGCGAACGGGAGATCGAGAGCCGCGTGGCGCAGGAGGCGCCCCCAGCGCCCTCGCCGCCCGGGATCCAGCCCGAGGGTCAGCCCGGGACTCGCGGCGCGCCGTCGCTCGCGGCGGAACCCATGGCTCCACCGCCCGCGGAGGGACTCGCGAAGGGGGCCGCCCGTCCCCGGGATGACTCCCGGGCGAAGACGGACCTCGTGTCCCGCGGGCGGACGGCTGCTTCCGCGCGGGACCGGCGCGTCCCGGAGAATCGCGCCTACGAAGTGCGCCGCAACGAGGCCGGCGAGGACGTGCCCGTGCGCCAGCCCGATGGATTCGTCTACCGGCCGCTCCGGGCCGCTCCTGCGCCCCGGCCTGCCGTGCCCGGCGAGCCCGTGTACGCGCAGAAGCCGCAGTACGCCGTGCCGCTCACGTCCGAGAAGCGGGCGGACGCCCTGCGGGCCGGGGCACAGCCGCTGCCCACCGGGGCGGGGGCCCCGGCGCCGTCGGCCGACCAGGGCGCTTCCGTGGCGGAGGAGAAGGCCGCGCTCGAGCAGGAGTCGAAGCCGGTGGCGGCGCCGGGCGCCGGGCAGGCCGTCACGGCCCGGAAGGGACGGGTCGCGCCCGGCGCCGCTCTCGGTCTCATGGACCGGGCGGACCGGGGCCCCACGTTCCAGGTGCGCGGGACCCCCGAGGCATTCGATGGGCTCCCGGCCGAACCGCGCGCCCTGGCCAGGGACGCTCGACGGCTGACGACGATCGCGGAGACGACCGGTCTGCGGTCTGCGTGGGACTCGGCCGCCGTCGGGTGGGAGCGCGTGATCGAGGGCGTGCAGGGTGGGCCGCTCGAGAGCGAGACGCGCTTCCAGGTCGCGCGGGCCTGCTTCATGGCGTGGCAGCGGGACGCGAGTGAGAAGCGCGCCGTGCGGGCCGCACAGGCGCTGAAGGCCTTCCTCGCGCACGCGCCTCAGGGCGCCGAGCGGGACTCGGCGCAGGCCTGGATGCGGGCGTTCGAGCGCTAGCCCGGGCTAGCGGGCCGCGCGGCGGGGGTGAAGCGCCGCCGTCAGGCCGTCTCGCCCGGGCCGACCACCTTCAGCCACGAGAACCACAGCGGGTGGTGCTGCTTGTACCAGCGCAGCACCTCCAGCACGACCTGCTGCTGGTCGGGCGGGATCACCTCGGGCGGGATGCGGTCGAAGTGGATGCGCATCTGCTGCCGGCCCACGTACTCGATGGCCTCGGAGCACAGGGTCTGCAATTCGTTGCGGATGCGGCCCGAGTCGGAGATCTTCACCGGCCGGGTGCGGAAGTCCTCGCCGTAGATGAAGCGGGTGAGCAGCGGGATTGAACACCAGCCGCGACTCCTGGAGCTTCTCCATCAGCCGCAGGGTGAAGGTCACGTGCTTGTCGCCGCGCGCGGTGGCCAGCCGCACGCCGACACGGTAGACGCCGGGCCCGAGCTCCTCGACGCCGGCGGCGCCCGTGTAGGGATCGTCCCGCATGTACCCGGAGAAGGCCGCCACCTCCCAGCGCTTCTCGGGGAAGAAGTCGTCGGCGGCGATGACCGGCCGCTCGAGCGGGACGCCGGCGTCGCGGGCCTCGAGGATCAGCTCGCGGTAGGCGGTCTGCCCGGCGTCGTCCACCGGGTGCCCCAGCCGGTCGGCGAGCCGGTCGGCGAAGTCGGGGGCGTCGGGGTCGAGGTGCATGATGTGCAGCTCGCAGTCGTGCGGCAGGTCGAACTTCGAGGTGAACACCGCCAGCGAGGCGTCCAGGTCCAGCATCGGGGCCAGGCTCGCCGCCTGCATCGCCTCGGCGGAGGCGGCGTAGCCGTCGCACAGGAACAGGTGCGTGCGCCCCTCGTCGTCGGTCCAGGGACCGATCCGGTAGGTCGGGGCGTAGGTGCCGGACTCGGTGAAGGCCTTCATCCCCGACGGCAGCGTCCAGCCGTCCTCGACCAGGTGCGCGCCGGCCGCGCGCCATTCGTCCCAGAGCTTGCCGATGCGCACCGCGCGGGTCTTCCCGCCCAGGGTCCAGACGTGGACGTGCTCGCGGCGCAGGCCGGGATAGGCGGCCTCGATCGCCTCCATCACCCGTCCCGCGCGGCGTGCGGTAGTCGATCAGCAGCGAGTACTCGGCGGCCTTGTCCACCACGGCGCGGGGGAGGAACAGGTTCCCCACGTAGCCCTCGTAGGGGCGCTTCATCCGCAGCGGCTGGTCGAACAGGTGCAGCACCGTCATCGGCCCGGTGGGTTCCCCATTGGCGAAGCGGGAGGTGTTCTCCAGGGTGTCGATGGCGGCGCCCCAGACCGTGATGCCCGCCGCCTTCACCTCCTGGTAGAAGGCGCCCAGCCGTACTCGGCGTCGTTCAGCATCCGCGTCACGCGCTGCTCGAGCCAGCGCGCCACCTGGGGCCGGGCGTAGATGCGTCCGTAGCCGAGCTGCGGGTTCGAGCCCATCTCCGGGCGTCTCGCCCGCCTTGGGCATGAGCCCCTCGCCCAGGCACACCATGATGGCGTGGTTCTCCGGCAGGTGCCGCGAGGCGAACCACAGCCCCTCGCTCATGGCGTAGGCGGAGATGGCGTCGGCGTCCTTCTTCACCTGGTTGAGCTCGGCTTTGTCCTTCCCCTGCCCCTCGCCGAAGCGGCCGAAGAGCTGGGTGCCGAGCGCGGTGACCGCCACCGTCATGGCCATCAGCCGCTCCATGCGGCCGTCCAGGAAGGAGATCTGGTGGGTGAACTCGGCGACCGGCTGGCCCCGGATCCACTCCACCGTCACGTCCTCGAGCCACAGGTGCAGCCGGCCCAGGATGGGGCGGGTGTCGAAGGCCCACTGCGCGATCAGGTCCCGCTTGAGTCGAGCCGCGTCGCTCATGGTGTGTCCCTCTCGGCGGGCACGCCCGATCCGCTCGAACCGCACCCCGGTTCCGTCTCCCTTGCCTCCGGCACCGCCTCCGCGGGCCCGAAGTCTCGTGGCCGCCGTCCCGTGCGGGCGAACGGCACGGTCAGGCTAGCAGCACGGCGGAAGCGGGAGCAAGGCCGACCGGGCCGCGCGAGCCTGGCTGGCGAGCTTGAAGAAGTGGCGCCTGGGGCCGGCACCGCTAGCCGGCGGAGACCTCGCGCGCCGGCCGCACGCACGCGTCGCGCACGGCTTCGCACAATTCCTCGGGGTCCACCGGGCGCGGGGCGAAGTAGATCGGGCGCAGCGGCTGGATCAGGCGCCGCACCTCGAGCGAGGCGTGGCTCGCCACGACGATGAGCGGGAAGTCGGGCGCGAGGCGGCGCAGCAGCCGCAGGGTGGCCAGGTCGTCGTCGCGCTCGGGGCAGAGGGCGAACAGCACGACCTGGTGCCGCCCGGAGGCGACGGCATCCACCAGCGACTCGGTCGTGGAGGCCGCGCAGACCGCGCAGCCACCGCTCGCGAGCACGTCGGCGAGCGGCGGTTCGCCGTTCGTCCCGGCCTCGAAGACGATCACGCTGGGCACCATGTCACCGGACTTCTAGCAATCCGGGTGCCTGAGCGCCGCCCGGTCGGGCGCGGCCGCCCGCCGGTCCGCAAAGTTCCGGAAAACCGTGCTCTGGCGAGGGTTTGGCGCGGGCCCGGCGCGCGGCTCCGGGGCGCCCGGGGACCGCCCGGCTGCCACGCTGTCAGGTCGCCGCCGCCAACTGACAGACCGGGGCGGACGACCGCGGGGTCGAAGGCTGGCCGGCCTGCGACCCCGAAGGTCCGCGCTCCCGGTCCCGGGCTAGGGCGCCGCCTGGATCTCGCCGATCTCCTGGAGCTTCCGGTACAGCGTCCGCTCGCTGATGCCGAGGATGTGCGCGGCCTTCTGGCGGTGGCCCTTGCACTCGTTCAGGACCCGGCGGATATAGCTCTTCTCCGCCTCCTCCAGCGTCAGCAGTCCCGTGGCCTCGTCCTCGGCGCCGAAGGAGGGGCCCATGCGGATGGCCATGGGCAGGTGCTCGCGCTCGATCGCGTCGCCGTCGCAGAGGATCAGCGCGTGCTCGAGCACGTTCTTCAACTCGCGCACGTTGCCCGGCCAGGGGTAGCGCGTCAGCGCCTCGAGGGCCTCGGCCGAGACGTGTGCCTCGCGCTTCGAGACGATCGAGGAGTGGTGGATGAAGTGCTCGACCAGCAGCGGGATGTCGCTGCGGCGCTCCCGCAGCGGCGGGATGGTGATCGAGAAGACGTTGAGCCGGTAGTAGAGGTCCTCGCGGAACTGGCCCTCCTTCATCATCGCCTCGAGCGAACGGTTCGTGGCCGCGATGACGCGCACGTCCACGCGGATGTCCGCCGTGCCGCCCAGGCGCCGGAAGGTGCCGGTCTCGAGCACGCGCAGCAACTTCACCTGCAGCGGCGGCGTGATCTCGCCGATCTCGTCGAGGAAGATGGTGCCGCGGTCGGCGACCTCGAAGAGCCCGTGCTTGAGGCTCACCGCCCCGGTGTAGGCGCCCTTCTCGTGGCCGAACAGCTCGCTCTGGAGCAGGTTCTCGTGCAGCGTGGCGCAGTCCACCACCACGAAGGGCTGGCGTGCGCGCGGACTCTGCTTGTGGATGGCGTTCGAGACCATCTCCTTGCCGACGCCGCTCTTGCCGCGGATCAGCACCGTGGAGTCGGTGGGCGCGACGCGCTCGATCAGCCGCAGCATGTCCCTCACCTGGGGCGACTGCCCGACGAAGCGCTGGCTGGGCTGCAGGCGCTCGACCTGGCGCTCGAGGGCGATGTTGCTGCGCTCGAGGCTCTGCTTCTCGACCGCCTTCTCGAGCACGGCCTCGAGCTCGCCGAGCTTGCAGGGCTTCATGAGGAAGTCGTGGGCGCCCTGCTTCATCGCCCGCGTGGCCTCCTCGACCGTGCCGTAGGCGGTGAGCAGGATGACCTCCGTGATGGGCGAGGCCTCCTTGATCTCCAGGAGCAGGTCCAGGCCATCGCCGTCGGGCAGGCGCATGTCGAGCACGACGACGTGGAAGGTCTCCTGCTTCAGCAGGCGCCTGGCCTCCTCCAGCGAGCCCGCCGACTCCACGGCGTAGCCGGTGAGCGCGAGTTCCTTGCCGACGCTCTCGCGGAAGAAGTCCTCGTCGTCCACCAGCAGCAGGCGGAGGTCAGCCATCGCTGCCTCCCGGGCCCTGCACGGGCAGCTCGATGATGAACCGGGCGCCTGCGCCCGGGCGGCTCTCGACCCGGATGGCGCCGCCGTAGCCGGTCACCGTCCGCTGCGTGATCGAGAGACCGAGGCCCGTGCCCTGGCCGATCGGCTTGGTGGTGAAGAAGGGATCCCAGATGCGGTCGAGGTGCTGTGGCTGGATGCCGGGGCCGGTGTCCTCGATCTCGAGCGTCACGGTGGAGCCCGCGTGACGGGTACGCACCGTGAGCATCCCGCCCTCCTTCATGGCCTGCACCGCGTTCATGCACAGGTTCATGCACATGCCGCGGATGCCCGACTCGCGCGCCCAGATGTGCGGCACCTTCGGGTCCATGTCCTGCACCATGGCGATGCCCTGCTTGGCCATCTGGTAGTTGAGCAGCGAGAGCGTGTCGCGCGCCGCGCGGTTCAGGTCCACCCAGGCGGTCGCCGCGCGGTAGGGCTGCGCCAGCAGCAGCAGCTTCTCCGTGGTCTCGGTGCAGCGCTGGGTCTCGCGCTCGATGCCCTGCAGGACGCCGTCCATGTCCTCCCGGTTGCGCGCCGGGAGCTGCTGCTCGCGCATGAGCCAGCGGCGCAGCCGCTCGACCCCGGCGAGGATGGCGGCCATCGGGTTGTTCAACTCGTGCGCCACGCCGGCCGCGAGCGTGCCCAGCGAGGCGAGCCGCTCGCTGTGGGCGAGCTGCGCCTCGAGGTCGCTGCGCTCGCTGATGTCGCGCCAGACCTCGACCACGTGACTCACCTCGCCGTCGGGGCCGAGCACCGGGTTGTAGGTGGCCTCCCAGCGTCGCTGGGCGCCGCTCGGATCGGTCATGTTGCGCACCCGGCGGACCGGGCGCTTCAGCTCCATCACCTCGCAGGCCGAGCAACGGCTGGAGCCGGCGTTGGCCTCGGCGTCGGGACAGTGCAGCACGTCCATGCAGTGCGTGCCGATCACGGCGGCGCGCTGGGGCCCGAAGGCGTCCAGGTAGCGGCGGTTCGCGGCCACGACCTTCTGGGTGCGGTCCACCACGACCACCGCGTCGCTCAGTGCGTCGATGAGCTGGGGCAGGATGTGCCGGACCTGCTCGATGTCCATCCGGCCGGGGAAGGGGGCCGGGACGGACGCGGGATGTGGTTGCGCCATGGACTCCTCGGGAAGAAGGACGACTGGCGCGGCCAGCGAGGATGACAGTTTGTCAGGCACCGGGCCAAAAACACTAGCACAGGACCGGCAGGCGTGGCGAAAGAGGGGGTCGCTGGCCCCGGGCACCGGTCTTCCCCTACCATGCCCGGCGGTCCCACCGTTCGCCCGCCATCGAAGGCCGGAGTCCGCCGATGAACGACGCCAAACTCAAGGATTGCTTCAGCCAGTCGCTCGGGATCCCGGTCGGCCGGGTCACGGATGATCTCGCCTACAACGCGATCAAGGAGTGGGATTCGGTCGGACACATGGCGCTGGTCGCCGCGCTTGAAGGCGCCTTCGACATCATGCTCGACACCGACGACATCCTGGGCCTGAGCAGCGTGGCCAGGGCCCGCGAGATCCTGGCGAAATACGGGGTGGTCTTCGATGCTGCTTGAAGGCAGGTCCGCGCTGGTCACGGGTGCGGGCCGGGGGATCGGCGCCGCCATCGCCGCGGCGCTGGCCGCCGAAGGTGCCCGGGTCGTGATCTCCGACCTGAGCGAACAGGTCGAACCGGTCGCCGCGGAGCTCTGTGCGCGGGGGGGACGGGTCACGGCGCTGCGGGGTGACTTGCGCGACGAGGCGTTCCTGAAGGAGTTGGTCCAGGCGTGCCGCAGGCAGCACGGGAGCCTCGATGTGCTGGTCAACAACGCCGGCGTGCTGCGCCAGGGGTTGCTTGGGATGCTCCCGGCGACGGCGATCCGGGAACTGTTCGAGGTGAACGTCATCGCGCTCATCGCGCTCACGCAGTACGCCGTGCGCATCATGGACGGGGCGCGCCAGCCCAGCATCATCAACCTAGCCTCGATCGCGGGCACCCGGGGCATGGAGGGCGTATCGGCCTATTCCGCCTCCAAGGGCGCGGTCGTGGCGTTCACGCTGGCGGGTGCGAAGGAGCTGGCGCCCCGGGGCATTCGCATGAACGCCATCGCGCCCGGGTTCATCGATACCGAGATGATCCGGGGGCTGGCCCCGGACTGGCTCGAGCGGCGCGTGGAGAGCATCCGCATGGGCCGCGTTGGCACCCCGGAGGACGTCGCCGGGGCGGCGGTGTTCCTGGCGTCCGGTCTGTCGAGTTACGTAACCGGGCAGGTGCTCGGTGTGGACGGGGGAATGCAGGGTTGATCGATCTCCTCCGGCAACATCCTCGCCGGCAGGTCGCGCTGATCGAGCCGGTGAACGGGGGACGGGTCCGCTACGGCGAATTGCTGGAGCGCGTGGATGCCGCGGCCGAGGCGCTCGTCGCCGCGCTGGGCAGGCGCGGCCTCGCTTTCCTCGCCATGGGCCCCGACGTGGATGCCGTCGTGCTGTACCTCGGTTGTTTGGGCGCGCGCATCCCGTTCTGTCTCGCCGAGACCCAGCCGGAGCCCCTCGCGCGGCTCGCGCAGGTCTACGAGCCGGACCTCCTGCTGCTGCCGTTGTCGCTCGCGCCGCCGCCCGCCTACCGTGAACATCCGTCTCCGGTCGCTCGTTACCGCGTCTGGGTCGCCGAACGTCACGGGTCGCGCGCACTCCATCCGGACCTAGCGCTGCTGCTCACCACCTCGGGCTCGACCGGCAATCCCAAGCTCGTCCGGCTCACGCAGCGCAACCTCGAAGCGAACGCGCGCTCGATCGTGAAGTACCTCGGCATCGATCCCGGGGAGCGCGCGATCGAGAGCCTGGCGATGCACTATTCCTACGGGCTCTCGGTGCTTAACTCGCATCTCGTGGCCGGCGGCTCGGTCGTTCTCACCCCGCACTCGTTCCTGCGCCCGGAGTTCTGGACGGTGGTGGACGAGGAGCGCTGCACGTCGTTCGCCGGCGTGCCGTATATGTACGAGACGCTGCACCGTCTGCGCTTCGACCTGGCCCGGCACCCTGCGCTGCGCACGCTTACCCAGGCGGGCGGTGGGCTGCGCAAGGACCTCGTTGCCCATTTCCACGCGCTGGCCGCGGGGGCCGGGGCGCGCTTCTTCGTCATGTATGGGCAGACCGAGGCCACAGCGCGCATCTCCTATGTTCCGCCCGAGGCGCTGTCCGGAAAGATCGGTTCCATCGGCATCGCGATCCCGGACGGCCAACTGAGCCTGGCCGTGGTCGAGGATTCCGCCGACCTGATGGAACTGGTCTATGAAGGTCCCAACGTCATGCTGGGGTACGCGGAGTCGCCTGCCGATCTCGCGCTGGGGGACGTCCAGGCCGGCGTGCTGCGGACCGGGGACCTCGGCCGCGTGGACGAGGATGGCTTCTTCTCCGTCGCCGGCCGGCTCAAGCGCTTCGCCAAGCTGTTCGGCCGGCGCGTCAGCCTGGAGGACATCGAACGCGAGATCGAGGCGGCATTCCCGGTGCGCGTGGCGGCGACCGACGGCGGCGACCGCATCGTGATCCACGCGGAACTGGAGGGCGCAGTCGGCCCGGAGGACATCGGCAGTCACGTCGCGAAGCAGCTTGGGGTACCGCCCGTGGCCGTGACCGTGACCGTCGTGAAGACCCTGCCGCGGACTTCCTCGGGCAAGAAGGACTATCGCGCGCTCGAGGTGCGCGGATGAGGAGCCCCGCCCGGGACCTGCTGGAGTTGCCGCCCTACTCGTTGCCGCAGGACGAGAAGCGCGCGATGCTGCGGCCGCGTCTTGAGGCGCTCACGCGCCACCACTACGAGGCGTGCGCGGCGTACCGCAACGTCGTGGACCACGTGTTCGGCGGACTCGACACCGTGGACTTCGGTCGGCTCGAGGACCTGCCGTTCCTGCCGGTGTCGCTGTTCAAGACGCACGAGTTGAAGAGCGTCTCCGACGCCGACGTCATCAAGGTGCTCACCTCGAGCGGCACGACGGGCCAGCAGGCGAGCCGCGTGGTGGTGGACGCCGAGACGAGCCAGGTCCAGTCGGCCGTCCTGGTCAAGGTGGCGCAGCACTTCCTCGGTCGGGAGCGCCTGCCGATGGTGATCCTCGACCATGCCGGGGTCGTGAAGGACCGCCGCTCGTACTCGGCCCGTGCGGCGGGCATCTTGGGTATGGCCCAGTTCGGCTACCGGCCGTTCTACGCTCTGCGGGAGGACATGAGCCTCGACGCGGAGGGGCTCGTCGCGTACCTGGGCTCGATGAGGGATCGGCGGATCCTGTTGTTCGGTTTCACCTGGATGGTGTGGCAGCATTTCGCCGGAGCGCTCGAGAGTCTCGGGCTGCGCCCTGACCTGTCGCGCGGCGTCCTCGTTCACTCGGGTGGGTGGAAGAAGCTGCACGACGTCGCCGTGACCCCTGCGGAGTTTCGCGAGCGCCTGCGGGTGCTGACCGGGCTCCCCCGGGTGATCGATTTCTACGGCATGGTCGAGCAGGTGGGGAGCGTGTATTTCGAAAACGAGCTTCACCTCTTGCAGGCCCCCATCTACTCCGACGTGATCGTGCGCGACCCGGTGACGCTCGAGCCGCTGCCCGATGGCCGGCCGGGTCTCCTGCAAGTCGTGAGTTGCCTGCCCACGAGTTACCCCGGGCACTCGCTTCTTACCGAGGACCTGGGCGTGATCCGCGGCGCGGACCTGCCGGGCACGGAGTTGAAGGGCCGCAGTTTCGAGGTGCTCGGGCGTGTCCCGCGTGCCGACTTGCGCGGGTGCAGCGACACGTTCGAACCGAGGGCCGCGTGAGCGGATCCGAACGGACCCGACCGCGCCGCTGGGTCGACCTCGGTGCTGCGGTGACGGTGCTCGCGCCCGACTCGCCCGGCCAGGACCTCGCCGGCTTCCTCGACGCGACCCTGGCCGCAGGCGGCGAGTCGTTCACCGCGGAGCGTCGCGAGGTCATCCACTCGCTCTCGGCTGCCTTTCTTGCCGACCCCGTCCTGCGTCGGGATGCGGCGAGCGTCGCGGCGGCCTACTGGATGCGGCGCGCCCAGGTCGAGCGGCTCGCGTCCGAATTCGAGCGCCGGGTGCAGGCGGAGCCTGCCGTGGTGCGCGTACCGGTGGGGCGCGTGTTCCACCTGGCGCCCGCCAACGTGGATACGCTGTTCATCTACTCCTGGGTGCTCGCCTTCCTGTGCGGCAACGCCAGCGTCGTACGATTGTCGCAGGACCGCACGCCTGTGGTTGAGGCGATGCTGGACGCGATCCGGGTGGTGGCTCGCGAGCACGCTGTGCTGGGCTCGGGCGACCGCTTCGTCACCTACGAGCACGACGCGGCGGCCACCGAGGCGATCTCGGCCTGGTGCAGCCACCGGGTGATCTGGGAGGTGACGAGACGGTTGCCGCCCTACGCCCGCTGGCGCTCAATCCGCACGCCAGCGAGCGCGTGTTCGGGAACAAGTTCTCGTATGCGGTCTTCTCGGCGGCCCGGTACCTCGCGGCCAGCGCGGATGAGCGCGCGCGGGTCGCGGGCGGGTTCTTCAACGACCTCTTCTGGTTCGACCAGATGGCGTGCTCGTCACCCCATGTGCTCTTCTGGGTGGGGAGCGAAGCCGAGACGGATCCTGCCATCGGGGCGTTCGAGGCGGACCTGCAGGGCGAGGCGGACCGGCGTGGCTTCGTGCCCTCGGCCGCGAGCGCGGTGCAGCGCCGGGCCTTCGCCTTCGAGCTTGCCGCCGACGCGGACGTGCGAGTCGGTCTCGGGCATCCCAGCTTCGTGGGCATCCGCGTCCTGGAGGCGAGCGGCCTCACCCGGGAGACCTGCGGCGGTGGACTTCTGCGTCACTACCGGCTCGACCGGCTCCAGGATCTGGCCGGCTTCGCGGAGGAGGGCGACCAGACCGTGACCCACTTCGGCTTCAACGCAGACGAACTGCGGGACCTCGCCACCCGCGCCGGGGCACGCGGTCTGGACCGCGTCGTGCCGGTGGGCGAGGCCCTCGCGTTCGATGTCGTGTGGGATGGCTATGACCTGCTCGACGACTTCACGCGCCGTGTGCGGGCAAAGTCCTCCTGAGCCCGCGGACCGCGACCCCGCCATGACGATCCGACTCGATTCCCCGCTCCAGGCCACGGCGAAGGCGCTCCCTGAGATCGCGCGTCTGCTCGAGCGCGCGATCCCGCGCGGGCGCCCGTGGGCCCCCGACGTTGAATGGCACTACCTGCGGAACCCGGCGGGCGCCGCCTGGTACGTGAACGCGCGCTCGGACCAGGGCGAGCTGATGGCCCACTTCGCGGTCATCCCCGTTCCGGCGCTGGACGATCCACGTTTTGACTCCCTGCGCGTGTTCCTCTCGCTGAACACCGCCGTGCATCCCGGCGCCACCGTGCCGGGTCTCATGGTGGCCACGGCGCGGGCTCTGTTCCGGCATCTGGAATCACTCCATCCCGCGCTCGTCCTCGGCGTGGCGAATGAGAATTCCTTCGTCGGTTTCAGCCGCCTGCTCGGCTTCCTGCCGCTGGGGCGCCTCCGACTGCGCTTCTTCCCGCCCTTTGTGCTCCCGCGGGACGAGCCGCCCCGCGCCCTCCGGTGGGACGAGGCCGTGCTCCGCTGGCGCGTGACGCGCCCGCAGGCCGAGGTGTTCGCGCAGCCGTCGCGGGGCGCGGTGCTCCGTCGCATCCACCACCGTGGGTTGCCGCTCGACGTCGTCCTCACGGTCGGTCTGCCCGCGGAAACGCTGGCCCGGCTAGCGTTGCCCAACGGCCCCCGCTCCCTCCTCCGCTCGGCACCGCGCCTCTACGCGGGCTTCGGCCCGTCGTCCCCCGGGGGGATGCCGGTGCCGGAGGGCTTGCGTCCGAGTCCGCTCGAGTACATCTTCCGCCCCCTCGCGTCCGAGATCGATCGTAACGGGCTCGGCGCCTTCCTCGCGTCGCGCCGTTTCGAGTTCCTCGACTTTGACGTCGTGTAACCCATCCCGGGGATCCGGATCGTGATCAACGCACTGACCATCGACTTCGAGGACTGGTATCAGGGGCTCGAGATCCCGATCTCGGAGTGGGACCGCTTCGAGGACCGCCTGGTCTTCTCCGGACGGCTGCTGCTCGATCGCCTTGCCGCGGCGCAGGTGCGCGGCACCTTCTTCGTCCTCGGGGCGGTCGCGGAACGGCACCCCGAGCTGGTGCGGGAGATCGCGGCGCAGGGCCACGAGGTCGCGACCCACGGCTGGTCCCACACGCTCGTCTACCAGCTGAGTCCCGAGGCTTTCCGCACGGAGTTGCGGCGCTCGGTGCAGCTCCTCGAGGAGCTCTCGGGCCGGAAGGTCCTCGGCCACCGCGCACCGTTCTTCTCGATCACGCGCGCGTCGCTCTGGGCGCTCGACGTGCTCGGCGGGGAGGGCATCCGGTACGATTCGAGCATCTTCCCGGTGCTGAACTACCGCTACGGGATCGAGGACGCGCCGCGCTGGCCGTACGAGGTCCGGGGCGATTCCTGGACCCTGACCGAGTTCCCCGTCACCACCTGGAGGGCACTGGGACGCAACATCCCGGTCGCCGGGGGTGCCTACTTCCGGCTCTATCCCTACGCGCTGACGCGTGCCGCCCTGCGCAGCATCAACCGGGCGGGGCACCCGGCCCTGTTCTACCTCCATCCGTGGGAACTCGACCCGGACCATCCCCGCATCCGCCTGCCGCGCCGGATCGCGCTTACGCACTACGCGAACCTGAAGGCCACCGAGCGACGCTTCGTCCGGCTCCTGCGCGATTTCCGCTTCGCCCCGCTGAGAGAGGTGCTGGGAGTCCCGTGACGGGGTCGCGCGCCTCCACCGGGCCGATGCCGCCGGGACGACGCGGGTTCGTTGACCTCTCCCGCGCGAACCCCTAGGTTCTGCAGGGTTCGCTGCCTTCCGTCATCGACTCTGAGGGCTTCCACCATGCGCCGTGTGCTCGTCACGGGGGTGACCGGCTTTGCCGGCAGCCACCTCGTGGACTATATGCTCACCCGGAACGACTGCGAGATCTTCGGCATCCAGCGCTGGCGGAGCCCGCTCGAGAACATCGAGCACTTCAAGGAGAAGATCACGCTGGTCGAGTGCGACCTGCGGGATGCCTCCTCGACGCGCGACACCCTCGAGCGGATGCGTCCGGACTGGATCTTCCACCTGGCCGCGCAGTCCTTCGTGCCCACTTCGTGGAGCGCGCCGACCGAGTCACTCACCACCAATGTGCTCGGCCAGCTCAACATCTTCGAGGCGGTGAGGCGCATCGGCCTGGAATGCCGCATCCAGATCGCCTGCTCCAGCGAGGAGTACGGCATGGTCTACGCGGACGAGTTGCCGATCAAGGAGACGAACCCGCTGCGGCCGCTCTCGCCCTACGCGGTCAGCAAGGTGGCGCAGGACCTGCTCGCCTACCAGTACTGGATGTCGTGGAAGGTGGACTCGGTGCGCACCCGCGGTTTCAACCACGAGGGTCCGCGGCGGGGGCCGGTGTTCGTGGCCTCGGACTTCGCCAAGCAGATCGCCGACATCGAGAAGGGCCTCAAGCCACCGGTGCTCCACGTCGGGAACCTCGAGGCCAAGCGCGACTTCACCGACGTGCGCGACATGGTGCGTGGCTACTGGCTGGCGCTCGAGAAGTGCGAGCCCGGCGAGGTCTACAACCTCTGCAGTGGCAAGGCGTACAGCATCCAGCAGGTACTGGACCTGCTGCTCGGCATGACGAAGGTGAAGATCGAGGTGCGCCAGGACCGCCTGCGGCTGCGTCCGAGCGACGTGCCCGTGCTGCTGGGCGACCGCTCGAAGTTCACGAAGGCCACCGGCTGGGAGCCGGTGATCCCGTTCGAGCAGACGCTGCAGGACATGCTCGACTTCTGGCGCGCGCGGTAGCGGGCTGTCTCATGCCGGGCCGGACCGTCCTCGTCACGGGCGTGAGTGGCTTCGTCGGTCCCCACCTGGCGCGCGCTCTGGTCGCCTCGGGAGCGCGCGTCGTGGGGCTCGGCATCGAGCCGGAGCCGCCCGCCGGGATCCCGCTCGAGGGCTGGCATGTCGCCGACCTGCGCGAGCCGGTGGCGGTCGGTCGCGCGGTCGCCGCGGCGCGGCCCGACGCCGTGGTGCACCTCGCGGGGCAGAGCAGCCCGGCACGTTCCTTCGAGGACCCCGCCGGCACGTTCGAGGCGAATGTGAGCGGCGCGCGCAACCTGCTCGAGGCGGCGCGCGGCGGCGCGCCGGTGGCACGCCTGCTGATCGTCGGGAGCGGCGACGTCTACGGCCCGCAGCCCGAGGGCTCGCGCGCGGGGGAGGAGACGCCCTTCGCGCCCGTGAGTCCGTACGCCGCCTCGAAGGTCGAGGCCGACCGGCTGGCCGAGGTCGCCGCGCAGGGCGAGTACGGTCTCGACGTCGTCCGCGTGCGCGCGTTCAGCCACACCGGCCCCGGCCAGAGCCCGGCGTTCGTCGTGCCCGGCTTCGCCCAGCAGATCGCCGCCATCGAGGCGGGGCGGACGGAGCCCGTGCTGCGCGTCGGGAACCTCGAGGTGATGCGCGACTTCTCCGACGTGCGCGACGTGGTGCGGGCCTACGTCGCGCTGCTGGAGCACGGCACGCGTGGCGCTGCCTACAACGTCTGCCGGGGCGAGGGCGTGAAGCTCACCGAGGTCGTGAGCCGCCTCGTGGGGCTGGCGCGCGTGGCGATCCGGGTCGAGGTGGACCCCGCGCGCCTGCGGCCGGCGGACATCCCCTGGCTGGTGGGCGACCCGTCGCGCATCGCGCGGGACACCGGGTGGCGCGTCAAGCTCCCCCTCGAGCGGACACTCCGCGACGTGCTGGAGGAGTGGCGCGGGAGGGACCGCGGCCGGATGGCCCCGCAGGCTTGACCCGGCCCACGGGCGGGCCTACCTTGTGCAACTCATTCCGATGATGCCCACGATGAAACCCAGCCCGCTCGATTCCCTGCCCCCGCCCGCGCGCCGCTTTGTCGCTGCCTCCTTGGAGCGGCGGCGGCCGATTGCGGCGTTCGTTCTGGCGGTCATGGCGCTCTCCGTGGCGGTGGCGCTGCTGCTGCCGCCCTGGTTCCAGGCACAGTCCACGGTGCTGCCGCCCACCGAAGGGAACGATTCCTTCGGCATCATGGCAGGGCTGATCCAGGGCGCTGCGCTCAGCAAGATCGGGATGATGACGACCTCGACGGCCTCGGAGATCTACACGGAGATTCTCAGGAGCCGGACCCTCCAGGAGGATCTGGTCCAAGTGTTCCACCTCGACCAGCTCTACAAGCGGAAAGGGATGGACCTCACCCTGAAGGAGTTGGCCCGCCACGTGAATGTGGCGATCGGCAACTCGGGCCTGCTCATCGTGCAGGTGGAGGACCGGGACCCGCGGCGCGCGGCGGACATGGCGAACCGGCTGGTGGACGAACTCGACCGATTCAACCGGGAGGCACTCAACACGCGGGCCAAGCGCACGCGGGAGTTCCTCGAGTCGCGGGTCGCTGACGTCCAGACGCGCCTGCGAGCGGCGGAAACGGCGCTCACGGCGTATGAGCAGAAACACGGTGTCACCGCCGACGCGTCCGCCGTGGGTGGCATGGCCGCCATCATCGCCCAGAAGCTCAACCTGCAGGTGAAACGCGAGTACGTCTCCAGCTACACCTCCTCCGGGAGTGCCGCGGTCCGCTCCATCGACACCGAGATTGCCGCCTATGATCGCGAGTTGGCCCGCCTGCCGGGACTCAAGAGCGAAGGCGCACGGCTGGCGCTCGACGCGGAGATCCAGCGCCGGGTTTTCACCGTGCTGACCGGCCAGTACGAGGATGCCCGGGTTCAGGAGATGCGGGACACGCCGACGATCACGGTCCTCGACCGGGCACGCCCTCCCGAGTTGAAGGTGCGGCCGAAGCGCGCGGTGATTGTCCTTATCTCGACCCTGGTCGCGTTGCTGCTCTCGGTGGGTTGGGTGGGGTTGTCGCTTCGCAAGGCTGCGCCCGCATGACTCCGGCCCGCGCCTCTTCCGCGCGGGACTCCTTGGCCATCACAGGGGACCGGGCTTCCGTGATTCCCGGATCCCGCTGGACCGGACCCGCGTGATGAATCAGATGGCGGCTCCGCTCACTCGTCCCGTCCCGATCGGCTCCCTGCTCCTGGCAGCGGCCGCCGGAGCGTTTGCCATTACCGTGGGTCTGGCGACGGGCGACCCGGGCTCGGGGATGCTGCTGCCGGTGGGTGCCGTCCTCGGACTGATGGTCGTGGGTGTCGTCGTGGTCCGGCCATTCTGGGGCTTCCTCGCGCTGGTGTTCTCGTCATTCTTCCTCATGGTTGTGCCCGTGGCCGGGACGCACCGTGGTGTCAACGTCTTCGACCTCGTCCTGATCCCGTTGGTCGCGGCGTCCCTGCTCGGCGGTGCCCGGCGGGACGCCGCGACCGGGGACGTTTCCCTGGCCGGGCCGACCCACGAGGCCGTGCGGAAAGCCACCCGCCGCTTTGGGAACAGCGCCATGCTCTACTTCGGCCTGGCCGCGCTCTCCCTGTTGCCGATGGTGATCCGCCTCGGGCCCGGTCCGGCGTTCACCTCGGGGCTCTCGCTCGTGCGGGTGGTGCAGGGCGCGCTGGTCTTTCCGCTCGCGTTATGGTGGCTGCGAGACGAGCGACGGATTGGGGCGACGCTGCGCACCGTGTTTGTGGCGGCCGTCGTCTTCGCGCTGGTGAACTGTGTCTGGATGTTCGCTCTCGGAGTCCCCCGGGCCGGAATCGTCTGGTGGGTGACCGATGTGCGCGAGGCCGTCGGCAGCCCCAACGAGGCGGCGGCCGCCCTGCTGGTGCTGTGGGCCCTGGTTCAGGCGCGTTGGGCCGTCCAGCCAAGCCGGTGGCTCGTCCTGCTCATGGGTCTCGTGCTCGTGATGCTACCGCTCACCCAGTCGCGCAGCGGACTGCTCGCCTTCGCCACGTTCCTGCTCCTCACCGTGCGGCGCGTGCGCTGGCGCTGGCTCCTGGGGGGTGGGGTGGCGCTCCTCGTGGCGCTCCCGCTCGTGCCGGCGGAGTACTGGGGCCGTCTCGAAAGGTCCCTGATGTTCAAGCAGGGCTCGTTCGAGGTCTTCACGTTCCTGGCCCGGATCTACGGCTATCGCGTGGCCTGGCACGTCTTCCTCGACAACCCGGTGATTGGCGTGGGGTATCTCGGTTTTCGCTTCGTGAGCGCGAGCTACAACGATCTTCACCTCTCCATCGGCCAGGTCGAGAATTTCCTGTTGGAGACCCTGGTGGGCATGGGAGTCTCGGGACTGGCCGTCGTAGGCTTCGCGTTCGCGCGTCTGCACGCACTGGGCCGGGTGGTGCAGCAGGTTACAGCTCCGAGGACTCTCGGGCACGAACTGGCGCGTCTCCAGGCTCCTTTGCTGGTCGCGCTGTTCGTGGCCAACCTCACGGGGGCCACCTTCGTCGGCATGGTGGGGGTGGGACAGTTCGCGCTCTGGTGCGCGCTGCTGGTCCGGGCAGGGCACCTCGCGCAGGAACGGGCGCTCCCGGCAGGGTGCCCCGGGGCGTGACCTCCGCGCTTTCTCACCAGGCCGGTGCCGCGCGCGCGCGACCGAACGCGGCGGGGCCATGAGCGCCGTCCGACCGCTGCGCATCCTCAACGTCATCACCCGGATGATCGTGGGCGGCGCCCAGGAGACCGTCCTGCTCGCCTGCGCGCTCGTGGACCGCGAGCGCTTCAGCTGCGAGATCCTGACCGGGCCCCAGACCGGCTCCGAGAGCGAGCTGCACGGCGAGACGCGGGCACGCGGCATCCCGCTCCACGTGGAGCCTGCGATGCTGCGGGAGTTGCACGCGCTCCAGGACCCACTGGCGCTGATGCGCGTGGCGCGCTTCATCCGCCGCGGTGGCTACGACATCGTCCACACGCACACCGCCAAGGCCGGCGTGCTGGGTCGCATCGCGGCGCGCATGGCGGGTGTGCCGGTCGTGGTGCACACGGTGCACGGCTGGGAGTTCCAGGCCGCCGAGCACGGCCGGCTCTCGCGACTCTACCTGGAGCTCGAGCGCTGGCTGGCGGCCTGGAGCCAGGCCCTGGTGGTGGTGGCCGACTTCGACCGGCGCGAGGGGCTCGAGGCCGGCGTCGGGCGCCCGGGCCAGTACGCGCTGATCCGCTCGGGGATCGAGGTCGAGGAGTTCCGCGACGTGACGCTGACCCGCGCGGAAGCGCGCTCCCGGGTGGGCGTGCCCGCCGATGCCTTCGTCGTGGGTCAGGTCGGGAGGCTCACGCGGCAGAAGGCGCCGCTGGACCTGCTGGGGGCGTTCGAGCCGCTGGCGCGAGCGCGAGCCGAGGCGCGGCTCGTCTTCCTCGGGGATGGCCCTCTGCGCCCGGCGCTGGAAGCGGCGGCCCGGCGCGTGGGTCTGGAGGAGCGTGTCCACATCCTCGGCATGCGACGCGACGTGCCCCAGGTGCTGCGCGCCTTCGACGTGCTCGCGCTCGCGTCGCGCTGGGAGGGTCTCCCGCGCGTCCTGCCGCAGGCCATGGCGGCGGGCTTGCCGATCGTGGCGACCCGCGTGGCCGGCGCTCCCGAGGCGGTCGCTGACGGGGAGAACGGCTGGCTGGTTGCACCGGGGGACCTGGACGCCTTCGCCAAGCGGTTGATCCAGCTTGCGGGTGATCCCGACCTGGCCCGCCGCATGGGCGAGGCCGGCCGCGCGAGGGTGGACGAGTTCTCGGCGGCTCGGATGGCACTCCAGCTCGAGTTGCTCTACCTGGGGCTGGCCCGCGGGGCTGGGATCCCGGCATGAGGCCGGCACCGCGGCCGTTGTGCCCCGCGGGGTGCATCGCTCCGGGGACGACCGGCGCGCCGGCGCGCTTCTCCGGTGCCGACGTGACCGGGGGCTGACGCGATGCCACTCCTCGCTCCGGACGAGCTGCTGCCACTCCTGCGCTGCCCGCGGTGCCACGGCCCGCTTACGCGCCGCGCCGAAGGGCTCGCCTGCGGTTCGCTGACCTGTGGCCTCGTCGGCCGGGTCTTCCCGCAGGTGGCCGGCCAGCACGCGCCAGTGGACTTCGAGCGCAGCGTGGTCGCCGAGGCGGAGTTGCGCGCGCGCGCCGGTGCGAGCCTCGTGCCGCGCCGCTCCGATCGCGGCGTCGTCGGGGCACTGCGGCGGCTGTCGGCGCCACCGAGCCGTGTGGCCGAGCGGCACATGCACGACCTCGTGGCGCGCCTGCGCGCCGGCGGCGGGCGGCCTCGCGTGCTGGTGGTCGGCGGTGGCAGGCGCAATCCCGGCTCCGAGCCGCTCTACGAGGACCCGGGACTCGACCTGATCGCATTCGACATCTACGCCTCGCCCGAGACCCAGTTCATCGGCGACGTCCACGGCCTGCCGCTCGCCGACGGCAGCGTTCAGGCGGTCTCGGTGCAGGCGGTGCTGGAGCACGTGCTCGACCCGTGGCGCGCCGTGAGCGAGATCGAGCGCGTGCTCGCCCCGGACGGGCTGGTCTACGCGGTCACGCCGTTCCTCCAGCACGTGCACGAGGGGCCGTGGGATTTCACTCGCTTCACCGAGAGCGGGCACCGCTGGCTGTTCCGCAACTTCGAGCGGCTCGACTCGGGAGTGGTGGCGGGGCCGGCCACCGCGTGGGTGTGGTCCACCGAGCAACTGGTGCGCGGGCTCACCCGTTCCGTCGCCGTGGGGAAGGCCGCGCGCATCGCGCTGTCGTGGGTACACCTGCTCGACCGCCTGATCCCCGAGCCCCACGCGGTGGATGGCGCGTCGTGCCTGTACTTCTACGGCCGCAAGAGCGACGTGCCACTCGACCCGGCGGGCGCGATTCGCGAGTACCGGGGAGCGCAGCAGCCCGCGTAAGCGGAGTCGGACGGCGGGCGGGGTGCGCGGTGCCGCGCCGGGCCACGGATGCATCCCCGCCGGCAATCTCGACCCGCGCGCTCCTCTTGCGCTTTGAGGATGGTGCTACACGGTCCGGTAGAGCGCCGCCAACCGCGAGACGCTCGATTCGACGGCGAAGCGCTCCGCCGCCCATTCGCTGAACGCGGCGCGCCGCGCGGGCTCGCAGTCCCGTGCACAGAAGCGCTGGATCCGGTCCCTGCAGTCCTGCGTGTCGGCGAGGTCCGGCAGGACACAGGCGAACTCGGACTCGCGCATCGGAGCCGAGAAGTCCCCGATGCCCTCCGTCATCACGATCGGCAGTCCGGACAGCACGTACTCCGCGAACTTCCCCGGTGCGGCGACCTCGTTCATGGGGTGCCGCTCGCGCAGCAGCAGGCCGACGTCGGCTGCGCAGAGGTGGTCCACGACTTCCCCGTGCGGGCTGGAGAGCACGCGGTAGTCGCCGGGTGAGAGGGCCGCGCGGCTCAGGAGAGGCTCGATGTGGCCGCGGTCCGCCTCCTGGGTGAGGACGAGGAAGAAGGCTGTCGGCCGGACCTGCCGGATGGCGATGAACGCCTCCGCGAGCTTCTCGGGGACCTGCCAGCGGCCCCGCAGGTTCCCGCTGTAGACGACCACGAAGCGGTCCTGCAGGCCGAGGGCGCGTCGGGCCCGCTCGCGCCGGTCGGGATCGAAGTGGAACTCCTTGCGGCTGGCCAGCGTCGGGATGACGTGGACCTTCTCCGCCTGGTGTGGCGTGAGAGAGTGCCTGCGCAGCATCACCTCACGGAGTTTCTGGGAGACGCAGATCACGGCGTCGCTCTCGAGCAGGATCCGCCGCTCCTCCCGCTTGTAGTAGCGGTGCTCCAGGGTCCAGAGCAAGCGGAGCCAGGGCGTCGGACGTTCCGTCTTCGACCGCTTGTACTGCACCTCCGCCAGGTCATCGCCCTCGAGTTCCGAGATCACGCGCAGCGCCGGCCATCTCCGCTTGAGCGCGAGCGCGAGGACGGCCATGACGATCTGGCGCGTGTGCACGACGACACGCCGGTCGCCTCGAACGGGAAGGTCCAGGGTCCGTGCCAGCGCGGGAGCGGAGAGCCCGGGGAACAGGTTCCAGACAGGCACCTGGTGGACGTCCCCCCGGATGCTGTCGCGCACGGCCTCGAGCCGGTTCGGTCCGAAGGCCCCGCGATTCCGCCATGCTCTCCAGGTCGCCAGCGGGTTGGGGGAGAAGCGCAGGCGGCCGACGAGCCCGACCACGAGCCCTTCGTCCTCGAGCCGGCGGATCAGGTCTACGTAGATGCCGGTGTGGAGCGCGTTGCCGCCCAGGTAGTAGAAGGCGCTCTCCACGGTCAGGCCGATCCCGTATCCGCCGGAGAACGCCGTTCTGCGAGCGACTCGTAGAGGCGGATGTGACGGTCGAGGTAGGCGGCGGACGAATACTCCGATTCTACGATTCTGCGGCCGGCGGTCCCCAGGGCTTCGCGCCGAGCGTCGTCGCCCAGCAGATCGTCGAGCGCCTGCGTCAGGGCGGCAGCGTCCCGCGGCGGGACGCACAGGCCGGCCTGCGGCGGCCGGATCAGCTCCGTCATGGCGGTCCCCTCCGAAGCGATCACCGCGGTGCCGCAGGCCATGGCCTCCAGGGCCATGAGCCCGAACGACTCGGCGAGCGATGGCATGACGAAGACATCGGCGGCCGACAGCGCCTCAGCCATGCGGTGCTCGTCCTCGAGCCAGCCCAACTCGACGATCCGGTAGCGGTCCTGGAGTTCCGTCAGTTGTCCCCTGTCATCGAAGACCAGGAGGTGCGTCGCGGCCCCGGGCCTCAGGCGGTGCAGAGCCTCCACGAGCCAGGGAATGCCCTTCGCCCGGCGGTGCTTCGCGCCGCAGGGCATGCGAAACGCGATGACCTTCGCCTCCGGCGGGATGCCGAGGCGGCTGCGGCAGGCGTCGCGGTCCCGCCGCCGCCACACTTCGAGGTCGAGCCCGAAGGGGATGACGTGGCAGGGGTGGCTGGAGAGCAGCGGGCTCGCCTCCACCCGGCTCTTCATCCAGCGCGAGGCGACGACCAGCGTGAAGGGCGAGCGGTGGTACATCTGGCGCTTCACCTTCCAGACCAGTGCGGTCGCATCGGACCAGACGGTGAAGTCCCGCCGGAGGTCGGGGCATTCGCCGCACCCAATCTGCCAGCGCGTGCAGTCGAGCGGATGGACGCAGTGGCCCGTCAGGGCCCAGGGATCGTGCAGCGTCCACACGGTCGGGCGGCGGCGTGCCAGGAACGGCATCAGCGGCAGGCTCACGTAGTGAGGATAGATGAGGTGCCAGTGCACGACGTCGGCGTCGCGGAAGCATCGGCGCAAGGGGACCGTCAACGCCATCGGGGACAGGAGCCCCTGCAGGCTCGAGACGCGCTCGGCCGCGTACAGGCCCCCGCCGAACCATCCGCCGACCCGGGAGTGTCCGTGGACCCGCGCGTCGTCCGATCGCTTGTAGACCACGAGCATGCGGGAGTCCCGGCCGCGCGCGTGGAGCGACTGGTGCAGTTGGTAGCCGTTGAACCGCTGGCCGACGAGGTCGCGCAGAGTCACCTGGAGGATGCTGGGGGACGTCGGTGGGCGACCTGCGGGATCCGGCGTCATGCGGGCGATGCCTCCGTGACCCCACCGCACGTTCCGGGAGTCCCCCGGACCGGGATTCAGGGGGTGGGCTGCGGCTCGGGGGCTGGTCCTCGCTGTTGGTGGGCTGGGCGAGACAGGCCGCGAGCGTTGCTGCCGGGGCACCTTAGCATGGGGTCCGCCGCCCCGCATCCCGTCGGTGTCCGTGAATTGACCGACCCGGGGCGGAACGCCTACCCTGTGCCGCTTGAATCAGTTGCAGAGTGCCGTCCACCGGATCCGCGCACGAGGCCTGCGTCTGCACGACACCGAAAGGACCCCGTCTTGTACTCCATCACCGTGGTAGGCACAGGCTACGTCGGGCTCGTGTCCGGTGCGTGCCTGGCGGACTTCGGCAATCGCGTCACCTGCGTGGACGCCGACGCCGCCAAGATCGGGCGTTTGCGCGCCCTCGAGATGCCCTTCTTCGAGCCCGGCCTGCCCGAGTTGGTCGCACGTAACGTGCAAGAGGGCCGGCTCCGGTTCGAGAGCGACCTGGTCGCGGCCCTCAAGGGCTCCCAGGTCGTCTTCATCACCGTGGGCACGCCGCCCCGGCCCGATGGCAGCGCGGACACGCGCGCCATCTACGACGTGGCGAAGACGGTGGCGCGGCACCTCGACGGCTACAAGCTCGTGGTGCAGAAGAGCACGGCCCCGGTGGGCACGGCCCGCGCTCTCTACGCCTTCATCGCCAGACACGCGAAGCGCGGTGCCAGCTTCGACGTCGCCTCGAACCCGGAGTTCCTGCGCGAGGGCTCGGCCATCGAGACCTTCATGCGGCCCGACCGGGTGGTGATCGGCGCCGAGTCGAAGCGCGCGGCCGACATCCTCCGGAAGATCCACGCTCCGCTCTTCCTGCTCGAGACTCCCATGGTCGTCACGACCCTGGAGAGCGCCGAACTCATCAAGTACGCCTCGAACTGCTTCCTCGCGGCGAAGATCTCCTTCATCAACGAGATCGCCAACCTCTGCGAAGTGCTTGGCGCCGACGTGCAGGCGGTGTCGAAGGGGCTCGGCATGGACCGCCGCATCGGCTCGAAGTTCCTGCACGCGGGCCCCGGCTACGGCGGCGCGTGCTTCCCCAAGGACACGCTTGCGCTCTCGGCCATGGCGCGCGAGGCGGGGATCCCGAGCGGGCTGGTGGACGCGACCATCGCGGCGAACGACCACCAGATGCGGCACATGGTCGAGAAGATCGTGCGGGGCCTCGGCCGTCCGGCGCGCGGCAGCGTGGTGGCGGTGCTCGGGCTCTCGTTCAAGCCCAACACCGACGACCTGCGTGAGGCTCCGGCGCTCGAGATCGTCGCCGGGCTCAAGCGGCGCGGCGTCAAGGTGCGGGCCTACGACCCGGTGGCGATGCCGGGCGCCACGACGCTGCCGCAGATGAAGGGCGTGACCCTGACGAAGGACGCCTACGACTGCGCGCGCGGGGCCGATGCGGTGGCCATCGTCACGGAGTGGAACGAGTTCCGGAACCTGAACCTCGCCCGTCTCAAGCGCCTGCTGCGACGGCCCGTGCTGTGCGACCTGCGCAACATCTACGTGCCCGCCGAAGTCGAGTCCGCGGGATTCCGGCACATCGGCGTCGGCCGCGGGCGCGCATCCACGTCGGCCGCGGTGCGGCCGCGCCGGAGGAAGGCATGATCGAAGGCGTCAAGGTCAAGAAGCTCAAGGTCATCCCCGACGAGCGCGGCTTCCTGATGGAGATGCTGCGCGACGACGACGAGTTCTTCCAGCGCTTCGGCCAGGTCTACCTCTCGGTCATCTACCCCGGGGTGGTGAAGGGCTGGCACTATCACAAGAAGCAGACCGACCACTTCGTGATCGTGAAGGGCATGGCCAAGGTCGTGCTCTACGACGGGCGCGAGACGAGCAAGACCAGGGGCGAGGTCGACGAGTTCTTCATGGGCGAGCAGAACCCCATCCTGCTCGTCATCCCGCCCCTGGTGCTGCACGGCATGAAGGGCGCCGGCACCGAGCCCGCCTACCTCGTCAACACTCCGACCGAGCACTACGTCTACGGCGAGCCCGACGAGCACCGCGTGGCGCCGCACAGCGGCGAGGTGCCCTACGACTGGGACCGCAAGGATGGCTGAGCCGGCGCGCCTCGATGGCAGCCGCGTGCTGGTGACGGGCGGGGCCGGCTTCATCGGCGCGAACTTCGTGCACCACTTCCTGCGCCGCTTCCCGGACGCGCACGTGGTGGTGCTCGACTCGCTGACCTACGCTGGCCGCCGCGAGAACCTCGACGGCATCCCGACGAAGTGCCTGACCTTCATGCACGGCGACATCCGCGATCCCTCCGCCGTGGCGCTGGCGATGGAGGGCTGTGACTACGTCCTCAACTTCGCCGCCGAGTCCCACGTGGACCGCTCGATCGAGGCGCCCGGCGACTTCATCCAGACCGACGTCTACGGCGTGTTCGTGCTCTGCGAAGAGGCCCGCCGCCAGGGGCTCGTGCGCTTCCTCCAGGTCTCGACCGACGAGGTCTACGGCGAGGTCCTGGAGGGTTCCGCGACCGAGGCCTGGCCGCTGATGCCGCGCAGTCCCTACGCCGCGAGCAAGGCGGGCGGCGACCGGCTGGCCTTCGCCTACTGGGCGACCTACGGGCTGCCGGTCGTGGTGACGCGCTGTACCAACAACTACGGGCCGCGCCAGTACCCGGAGAAGCTCGTGCCGTTGTTCGTCACGAACGCGATCGAGGGCCAGCCGCTGCCGGTCTACGGCACGGGCCTGAACCGGCGCGACTGGATCCACGTCGAGGACCACTGCTCGGCGCTCGTCACGCTGCTGGCGCAGCCCGGCATCGAGGGCGAGACCTTCAATATTGGCGCCGGGAACGAGCTGGACGTGCTCACCATCACGGGCACCATCCTGCGCCTGCTCGACAAGCCGGAGTCGCTGGTGCGCCACGTCGAGGACCGGCCGGGGCACGACCGCCGCTACGCGCTCGACTCCTCCCGGCTCGCGCGGCTCACGGGCTGGAAGCCGGCCATCGCCTTCGAGGACGGCATCCGGCAGACGGTGGAATGGTACCGCGCGAACGAAGCCTGGTGGCGCCCCATCAAGGAGGGCGAGTTCCGCGCCTACTACGAGCGCATGTACGGGCAGAGGCGGGTGCTGAAGGGGGTGCGGACGTGAAGAAGCTCGCCGGGTTCGCCGCGGCGCTGCTGGTCGGCGCGTGGATTCTGTCGGTTGCGCCCGCGCGGGCGCAGGTGCCATCGGCCGCGGTGCCGGCCGACGAACGCGGCGTGCTGACGCTGCCGCGCCGGACCAGCTCGTCCGAGGCTCTCACCATGCCGAGCGGCTCGTCCGCCACGGGCGCCGACGAGACCGCGGCAGGCGGGCTCTTCTTGCTGCGGGCGGGGTTGCCCGTGAGCCTGTCGGGGCCCGTGAACCCCGATGTCTACCTCCTCGGGCCGGGAGACGTGCTACTGCTCAACATCTGGGGGCGGGTCTCGCGCAGTGTGCCCATCGAGGTGGGACCGGAGGGCAGCGTGCTCATCCCCGGGTCGGCCCCGATGTGCGTCTCGGGGCGCACCCTCAGCGAGGCGCGCGCCGACATCCTCCAGCGGATGAGCCTGCAGTATCGGGGGGTGAGCATGGACCTGCGCCTCGCCCGGCCGCGCACGTTCCGCATCTACCTCACCGGGCAGGTGCAACGCCCGGGTTCCGTGGAGGCCAACGGCATGCTGCGTGTCGGCGACGTCCTGACCGGAGCGCTGCTGCTCAACGGGGCGTCCCATCGCCGCATCGAGGTGTTGCGCGCCGACGGCACCCGGGTCTTCTGCGACCTGGAGCTCTTCCTCCAGACCGGTGACGCGGGGATGAACCCCTGGTTGCGCGACGGCGACGTCATCCAGGTCCCGAGCGCGACCGAGTTCGTCTACGCGCAGGGCGCGGTCGCGCGGCCGGGGCGCTACGAGCTGGGTGTCCGGGACAGCCTGCGGACGCTGCTGCGACTCTCGGGTGACCCACTGCCCTCGGCCGTGGCGAACCGGGTGCTCATCGTGCGATTCAAGGACGCCTTCACGCCCGAATCGCTGTGGGTGAGCCTCGAGGATGTGTACTCGCGCCGGCAGAACCCTCCGCTCGAGGACGGCGAGCGGATGTACGTCTACTTCATCCCGCAGTACCATCAGCAACTCGAGGCCGTGATCCTCGGCGAGGTCCAGCGCCCCGGTACGTATCCCATCGTCGAGGGGCGTACGCGCCTGAGCGATCTGGTCTCCGCCGCGAACGGTTTCCAGGTCTCGGCCGACCTCTCGGCCATCCGCATCCACCGCCGGAGCGCGCTCGTGGCCGAGAAGGACCAGGAACTGGACCGCCTTCTCCGGCTGTCGCGCAACGATCTCACGGCCACCGAATACGAGATGATGCGCACGAAGCTTGCCAGCCAGCGTGAGGACTACCGCGTGGACTGGGCGCGCCTGGAGGGCAGCAGGGATCTCGACCTGCTGTTGCGCGACGGGGACAGCGTGCGCGTGGAGCGGCTGGTCTCCTCCATCCGCGTGGACGGAGAGGTGTGCCGGCCGGGGATCCTCAATTTCATGCGGGGGAAGAGCGTGGAGGACTACGTCTTGCAGGCGGGCGGCTACAGCGACCGTGCCTGGCGGGGCAAGGTGCGCGTCACCCGCGCCGTGACCGGCCAGACCCTGCTCGCACGCAACGTGCGCACGCTCGACCCGGGGGACTTCGTCTGGGTGCCCGAGAAGTCCGATGTCACGGTGTGGCAGCAGAGCCGGGAGTTCCTGACCACCCTGGCCCAGGTTGCCACCGTCGTCATTGCCATCCGCAGCGTGCGGTAGCGGGATCCGGCGGCCATGCCGCGAGTTGACGCAGGGAGCCGGCGGCGCAACGTCGCGGCGAACCTGGCGGGACGCGCCTGGGGCGTCCTCTCGGTCTATCTCTTCCTCCCGTTGTATCTGCGATTCCTCGGCATCGAAGCGTACGGCGTAGTCGGCTTCTACGCCGTGTTGCAGGGTGTCATGATCATCGCCGACCTCGGGCTCACGGCGACCCTCAACCGCGAGATGGCCCGCCTGGTGGCGGCGGACGCGGATCCACATGACCTCCGCGACACGGTCCGCACCATCGAGACGCTTTACGGCGCGGCCAGCCTCGTGCTGGGCGTGGCGGTCGTGCTGGCGGCGCCGCTGATCGCCCACCGCTGGCTGGGCGCCCACCAACTCCACGCGTCGGAACTCGAGACCGCCGTGCGGCTGATGGGCCTGGCGCTGACGTTCCAGCTTCCGACCGGCCTCTACCAGGGCGGGCTCCTCGGCCTCGAGCGCCAGGTCCTGGCGAACGTGCTGCAGGTCGGCTGGGGGCTCCTGCGCAGCGCGGGGTCGGTCCTGGTGCTGTGGTTGGTGTCGCCGACCCTTGTGGCCTTCTTCTGGTGGAACCTGGCGGCGAACGCCGTCTACTTCTTCGCCGTGCGCGTCGCACTGTGGCGCTCGCTGCCCGATGCGCCGGGCTCGGCCCGCTGGCGGGTGGGGATCCTGCACGGCGTGTGGCGCTACGCGGGCGGGATGGCGCTCATGGCCCTGCTCTCGACCGTTCTCATCCAGATGGACAAGCTCGTGGTGAGCCGGCTGTTGCCGCTCGAGGCATTCGGCTACTACGCCATCGCCTGGTCGCTCTCCCAGGGCGCGGTGGTGCTGGCCTCCCCGGTGGCCAACGCCATGTTCCCGCGGCTCACGGCGCTGGCGACGGTGCGCCGCGACGACCTGCTGCGACGCACGTACCATCTGGCGTGCCAGCTCGTCGCGGTGCTGGCGCTGCCGGTCGGGCTGACGCTCGCCGTGTTCGCCCGCGAAGTCCTGCTGGTGTGGACGGGCTCGCCGGCCGTGGCGGCGAATGCCTGGGCGGCGGGCACGCTCCTGACGGTGGGCTCCATGGCGCTGGCCGTTCAGATCGTGCCGTACAACCTCGCCCTGGCGCACGGCTGGGTGAAGCTCAACATCGGTCTCGCGCTGGCGTCCATGGTGGTCGCCCTGCCGGTGCTGATCCTGCTGGTGGGCCGTTACGGCCTGACGGGAGGGGCCATGGTGTGGCTGCTGATCAACGTCGTCTCCACCGTGCCCTTCATCTTCCTGCTGCACCGCCGCCTGCTGCCGGGGGCGACGCGCCGCTGGATCCTGGCCGACGTGGCGCGTCCGCTCGCGGCCGCGGCGGCCTGCGTGGCCGTCGCGCGCCTGCTGTACCCGGCCGCGCCCCCGCGCTGGCTGGGAGGCGCGCTGTTGGGCGCGACGGTGTGCGCCGCCATGGCGGGTGCCGCGCTCGCGTCCCCGGACGTGCTGCGCTACCTGAGATCCGGCGCCCTGGCGACGAAGGAGCCCTGACGGTGACCCTGTTATCCGTGGTCATCCCGACGAAGAACCGGGCCGCGTACGCGACCCGGTGCCTGGCGACGCTCGCGCGGCTGCCGTCCGCCGACCTGGAGATCGTCGTGCAGGACAACAGTGCCGACGACGCGCTGGGGCGCGCGCTGAGCGTCGCGGACGCAGACGCGCGCGTGCGCTACGAGTACATCGCCGCGCCGCTCTCGGTGGTGGAGAACTGCGACCGCGGCGTCGACCGGGCCCGCGGGGAGTACGTCACGTTGCTGGGCGATGACGACGGGGTCGCCCCTGGACTGCTGGAGGGGGCGCGCTGGGCCGCCGGACAGGGTCTGGATGCGCTGACGCCCGGGTGCCTGGCTTGGTATATGTGGCCGGACGTCCGTTTCAAGCACCACGGCAGTGGCTCCGCAGGGCGGTTGACGGTGCGTCCTTACACCGGCGGTTGCGTCGAGCGCGATGCGCGTGCCGGAGTGCGCCGGTCGGCCCACAACGCCTTCCAGGACCTCGTGCATTCGGTCGAGCTTCCGAAGCTCTACTATGGACTGGTGCGCTCGGCCTGTCTCGCGGCGCTGCACGCGGAGACCGGTACGTACTTCCCCGGCGTGAGCCCCGACATGGCAGTCGCCGTCGGCGTGAGCAAGTACGTGAAGCGCTTCATGTCCCTCGACTACCCGCTGTTCGTGCCGGGGAGCTCCGCGAGGAGCAATGCGGGGGCGCAGGCCGCGAAGCGTCATGTCGGGCGGCTCGAGGACCAGCCGCACCTGCCCCGCGACTGCGTGAGCACCTGGCCCATCGAAGTCCCGGCGGTGTTCGCCATCCAGACCGTCTGGGCGCAATCGGCGCTCAGCGCCCTGCGACGCACGGGACGGCCCGAGGAGATCGCCCACTTCGACATGGGACTCCTCCACGCGATGTGCGGGGTGCTGAACCAGGGGTACTGGGGGCCGACCCTGGACAACTACGGGCGCGCTCTACGGGCCACCGGCACGGGCCGCGTGCGGGGGGCCGCTGCACTGGGTTCCGGTGTGGCGCGCACCTGGGCGCTGCGCGCGCGCTGGTTCGTGGGCCGGCTCCTGCGGCGGCCGTGGTACGTGGGCGCCTGGCAGGAGAGCGGGCTGCCGGACATCGACGCGGCGGTGGGCGCGCTGGAGGCGAGGCGCGACGCCGGCGTGCGGCCGCCCTGGGCCGCCTGACGGGGGTTCGTCTGCCGTCGAATCGCCACCGGGGCGTGCTTCCGGCGCCCGCGGCTCTGGGGTAGTTTCCCCCCGTGCGTGCCCCCCACCGTCAGGTCCTCGCCAGCGCGGTCTTCGTGCTCGACGGCGCGATCATCGCCGCCTCGTGGCTCGGCTCCTACTGGCTGCGCTTCCACGCGCTGGGGATCCCGGCGCCGCTCGGGGTGCCGCCGCTCTCCTTCTACCTGTGGTTCGGCGCGGTGCTCACGCCCTTCGCGCTGCTGGTGCTGCGCACCTTCCGGATCTACCGCTCGGCGCGCACCGCGCGGCTCTCCCGGGAACTGTCGGCGCTGGTCCAGGGCATGGTCATCGTCACCGCCTTCGCGGCAGTGGCCTCGTTCTTCACCCGGGGCGAGTTGTCGCGCGCCACGCTGGTCCTCTTCGTGGTGCTCGCGACGACGCTGCTCCTCGGCAGCCGGCTGGCCATCCGCGCGGCGCTGCGCTCCATGCGCCGGCACGGGCGCAACCTGCGCGGCACGCTGGTCGTGGGCACCGGCGAGCTGGCGGTCGCGCTGCTCGGGAAGATCCGCGAGCACCGCGACTTCGGTCTCTCCGTGCGGGGGTTCGTCGCGGCTGACGCGGCGCTCGTCGGCACGCAGATCGCGGGTCTGCCGGTGCTGGGCGCGGTGGGCGACCTGCCGGGCCTGGCCGAGCGCAGCGGAGCCGAACTCGTCTATCTGGCGCTGGCGCGTTCCGAATACGAGGCCGAGCACGAGGCGCTCGAGCGTCTCGCCGACTCGACCGCGGCGGTGCGGCTGGTGCCGGACCTGGCGCGCGCGTTCACGCTGAACGCCAGCGTCGAGGACTTCGACGGCATGCCCGTGGTGCTGGTGACCGAGAGCCCGGGGCAGGGCTGGAACGCGGTCCTCAAGCGCGCCTTCGACCTGGTCCTCTCGGCGCCGGGACTGGTGGTCCTCTCGCCGGTGCTGGCGGCGCTCGCGCTCTGGGTCCGGCTCGACTCGCCGGGTCCGGCGCTCTACGCGCAGGAGCGCGTGGGCCTGAGCGGGAAGCGCTTCCGCATGCTCAAGTTCCGCACCATGCGCGTGGATGCCGAGGCCGGGGGCGAGCCCGGCTGGACGAAGCCGGGCGATCCGCGGCGCACGCGCGCGGGGCGCCTCCTGCGGCCGCTCTCGCTCGACGAGCTGCCGCAGCTCTGGAATGTGTTCCGCGGCGAGATGAGCCTGGTGGGGCCGCGCCCCGAGCGGCCGATGTACGTGGAGCAGTTCCGCGCCTCGGTGCCGCGCTACATGCTGCGCCACCACGTGAAGGCCGGCATCACCGGCTGGGCGCAGGTCCACGGCCTGCGGGGTGACACGCCGCTCGACCGCCGCATCGAGTACGACCTCTACTACGTCCGGAACTGGTCGCTGGGCCTCGACCTGCGGATCCTGTTCCTGACGCTGTGGCGGGTCTTCCGCGACGCCAGCGCGCACTAGGAGCCTGCCGGGTGATGGCTCGGACGAGTCCCTGGCGGCGCGGCCTTCAGCCCCGCAGCGCTTCCTCGTAGGCGTCGAGCGTGCCGCTCGCGGTGCGCTCGAAGGTGAACTCGCGCGCCCGGGCGAAGCCGTCGCGCACCAGTTCCTGCCGCCTCGCGGTATCCGCGAGCAACGCCGTGATCGCGACGCTCCACGCCTGCGGATCGCCGGGCGGGAGCGAGGCGGCGGCCGCGCCCAGGGTCTCGGGCAGGGCGCCGGCGTCCGAGGCGAGCACGGGCGTGCCGCAGGCCATGGCCTCGAGGGGCGGCAGACCGAAGCCTTCGGCCAGCGAGGGCTGCACGTAGAGCGCGGCCCCGGAGTAGAGGCGGGCGAGGTCCCCCTCGTCGCGGAGCGGGCCCGCGAAGTGCACGGTGGCGGCCAGGTCCAGCCGGCCGGCGAGGCGGGCGAGGGGCTCGTCCGGGCTCCAGGCGGGCCCCGAGAGCACGAGCGGCGGGCGCGAGGCGATCGGGATGCGGGCCAGGGCCTCGAGCAGGACCGGGAGGTTCTTGTGGGGCTTGCGCGCGCCGACGTAGAGCAGGTAGCCGGCCGGAAGCGCACGGGCGGCGCGGAACGCTTCGACCTCGGCCGCGGGGACCGGGGCGAATCCGGGCGGGACCCCGAGCGGGACCACGCGCACCTTCGCCTCGGGCACGCGCAGCAGATCCACCACCTCGCGCCGGGCGTGGGACGAGTCCACCAGCACGAGCCGCGCGCGTCTTGCGGCCATCCCGGCCATGGCGCGCGCGTAGAGCGCGGCGCCCGGCGGGAAGAACTGCGGGAAGCGCACGTGGATGAGGTCGTGGATCGTGACCACCGCGGGCCCGCGCCAGCCGAGCGGCAGGGTGTAGTGAGGCTCGTGCAGCAGCTCGACGCCCGCGCGCCGCGCCGCGCGCGGCACGGCCAGGTGCTCGCCGAGCCCGTACCTGGCGGCCCGCACGGGGACCTCGCGCACGCGCCCGCCCGCGCGGGCCATGCTGCCCCGGTCGGCGGGGTCCACGAGCGCGACGAACTCGTGGCCGCGGGGAGTCCGCGCCAGCGCGCCGAGCAGTCCGCGGATATAGGTGCCGATGCCGCCGTCCCGGAGCTTGCGCGCGTCGAGCCCGACGATCATCGTCTCATCCGCTCGCGCGCGGGCGCGGTCAGGGGCGCGCCGCCGCGGCGCGCTGCTCGCGGTACCACGCGATCGTGCGGCGCAGCCCCTCGTCGAACGGCGTGCTCGCGGTCCAGCCCAGCACCTGCTTCGCCCGCGAGGTGTCGAGGCAGCGCCGGGGCTGGCCATCGGGCTTGCTGGCGTCCCACGCCAGCCGCCCGTGGAAGCCGGTCAGCGCGGCGATCTTCTCCGCGAGCTCCCGGATCGAGATCTCCCGCCCGGCGCCGAGGTTCACGGGCTGGCTGTCCGGGAGCTTCTCGAGCGCGAGCACGATGGCCTCGGCCGCGTCCTCGACGTAGAGGAACTCCCGGGTCGCCTGGCCGCTGCCCCAGATCTCGACCTCCGGGGCCTTGCGCTCCACCGCCTCCACGCACTTGCGGACCAGCGCCGGGATGACGTGCGAGGTCTCGGGATCGAAGTTGTCGCCCGGCCCGTAGAGGTTCACGAGCATCACGTTCACCGCGTCGAAGCCGAACTCGCGGCGGTACGCGTCCGACTGCACGAGCAGCATCTTCTTGGCGAGCCCGTAGGGGGCGTTCGTCTCTTCGGGATAGCCGTTCCACAGATCGTCCTCGCGGAACGGCACGGGCGTGAACTTGGGGTAGGAGCAGATGGTGCCGACGCTCAGGAACCGCTCGACTCCGGTGCGCCGTGCCTGCTCCATGAGCAGCACGCCCATCATGAGATTGCGGTAGAAGAAGGTCCCGGGGGAGCGCCGGTTGGCGCCGATGCCTCCCACGACCGCGGCGAGGTGGATGATCCGCTCGGGACGCAGGTCGGTGAGCATGCCGGCGACCTGGTCCTCGAGCGTGAGGTCGTAGTCCTCGGCGCCGATGGCGACGGCGTCGTCGTAGCCGCGCGCACGCAGCGCGGCCATGAGGTGGCGGCCCAGGAAGCCGGTGCCGCCGGTGACGACGATGCGCGGTGAGGGCATGGAGACCTCCGTCGGTGAAGAGCGGCGTTAGTCTCCGGGGAGCGTCGAGGGAAGTCAAGGAACGCAGGCGCGCGGCGCCCCCCCCGGGGCTCAGCTCTTCTTCAGCGTCGCGAAGTGCCGGCGGTACCAGGCCACGAAGCGGCCGAGCCCCGCGCGCTGCAGCCACTCGCGCGTCTCGAGGCGCGCCACGAGGAGCAGGAAGAACGCCTGCGAGCGGTGCCAGGCCGAAGAAGAGTGGCGCCGCCGGATGTCGCGGCTCTCTCGCTGCGTCCGCCAGGCCGAGCGCTCGGACTGCCCGCCGTAGGCCATGCGGGCGAGCGGCTGCGGGATCACGCGGAAGCGCGCGCCCGCGGCGTGGAGGCGCAGGAAGAACTCGTAGTCCATGGCGTTCGGGAACGCCACGTCGAACCCTCCGTGCCGCTCGAACGACTCGCGCCGCACGAAGGTGGCCGGATGGTTGACGGTCATCTCGGCCGGCAGCCGCGCGGGGTCGCAGTGATAGACGACCTCGCCGGTGCGCTCGCGCTTGACGAGCCAGCCGCACAGCACGTCGGCGTCGCCGGCCGCGGCGTGCCGCGCCACGCTGGCCAACGCCCCGGGCAGGTACTCGTCGTCGGCGTGCAGGTGGGCGACCCACTCGCCGCCCGCCAGCCGTACGCCCTTGTTCATGGCGTCGGCGATGCCCCGGTCGGGCTCCGAGAGCGTGCGCACGCCCAGGGGCCTGAGCTCCTCCAGGTACTCGGGCGTCCCGTCGCTCGAGGCGCCATCCACGATCCAGTACTCCAGCGCCGGATAGGCCTGGGACAGCACGCTGGCGACCGTGCGCCGCAGGGCCGGGAGCCGGTTCCGGCAGACGGTGATCACCGTGATGCGGGGCGGGGCGCTCAATCCAGCTCTCCGTAGACGGCTTCGAGCCCGGCCGCGCAGGCGTCCCAGGAGAAGCGCGCGGCCTGCGCCCGGCGCGCCGCCACGCGAGGGGCCGTGCGCCCCTCGGCGAGGCAGCGGCGGATGCCTTCACGGATGCTCTCGGTGTTCTGCGGCTCGACGTAGAACGCATCCTTGCCGCCCACCTCGGGCAGGGCGGAGAGGTTCGAGGCCACGACCGGACAGCCGAGCCCGAAGGCCTCGAGCACCGGCAGGCCGAAGCCCTCCCAGAGCGACGTGTAGAGGAGCCCGGCGGCGTGCTCGTAGGCCCAGCGCAACTGGGAGTCCGGGCAACCGGTCTGGCGCACGCGCGCGGTCACGCCGAGCGCCGCCAGCCGCGCGACCTCGTCCGCACGGAACGGACCGCCGCCGATGCAGAGCAGCGACGTCCCGGCGGCCTCGCCGCACGCCGCCCAGGCTTCGAGGGTGCGCAGGAAGTTCTTGTAGCTGTGCCGCTCGCCGATCCAGAGCAGGAACGGACGATCGAGGCCCTTCAGCGCGACGGAGGGGACGGGGGCCCAGTCCCGCCCGGCGAGCAGGACCACGCGGGTCTTCTCCTGCGGGACCCCGAGCAGCTCCACGACGTCGCGGCGCGTCGCCTGCGAGATGCACACGATGCGGTCGGCGCGCGCGCACAGCGCGGCCTTGTGGACGGCCGGGTCGCGGCGGCCCCACCAGCGCCGCCGCGCGATCGCGGGGAAGCGCTCGTGGGTCATGTCGTACACGGTCAGCACCAGCGGCGCCGAGCGCGGCAGGCCGCGCGGGTCGCGGTAGTAGGTCGGGTGCAGGATGACGCCCCGGCGGCCGCCCAGGGCGGCGCGGTCGAGCAGCGCGTTCCAGGGCGCGGCGAGACGCGCGCCGCCGGGGAAGGCCGGCAGGCGCAGGGCGTGTCGCGCGCGCGCGCCCAGGGCGGCCAGCTCCGCGGACTGATGGAGGCCCGCCACGACCTCGGCCGGGCGCTTCAGGCGCCGGATCACCTCGGTGAAGTAGCGCGTGATGCCGCCGCGGTCCTGCAGGCGGAAGATGTCGCCCGTATAGAGCACGGCGCGCATCAGGCGCCCCCCGTGCGGCGCAGGCGCTCGGAGTCGGGCAGGGTGAGCGAAGGCCGGCGGTGGCGCACGAGCGGGAAGAGCAGCCGGCCGAGGCGCTCGGCGGCGTGCCAGCGCCAGGCGGGGAACGGGCGCTTCGCGAAGACCTGGTGGAAGGGGCCGACGATCGCGTGAGGATAGCCGCAGTCGCGACCGAGCCGCTCGAGCGTGCGGCGCTCGTAGAACGCGACGTGCTGGCCGGTCTCGGGGGCGAGGTACCACCAGTCCGGCGAGGGCGGCGAGGTCGGCGGGACCTCCGTGCTGGTGACGAGGTAGTCGGCGCCGAAGGCCGCGAGCCGCTGGAATTCCTCGAGCGGCCGGACGAGGTGCTCGAGCACCTCGAAGGCGGTGCAGACGGCCGGGCGCCCGAGGTCCTCCCGCCATTCGAAGCCCTGCGCGAAGAGGTTCTGCGCGTGGGGGTCGAGCCAGTGGAACCGGAATCCCGCGTCGCGCATGAGGCGCGTGAACACGCCCCGGCCGCCGGCGTAGTCGAGGCACGGCTCGTCGTGCACGCCCGACAGATCGAGGAAAACGGCCGTCACCGCGCGCAGGTGGGCGTTGCGCGCGAGGAGCCCGGTGTCGGCGGGGTGGATGGCGTCGCGGTAGGCCTCCGCCAGCCAGTGCGGTTCGCCGGTCTGGGTGAGACCGCAGGCCTCGCAGTGATGGTAGCCGGTGCGGTGGCGGCCCAGCACGGTCTTCTCGAAGCACAGCGTGGTCGCGCCTCCGCAGAGCCGGCAGACCAGCGGCGCCGTCATCGGGCCCCCCCCGTCACGCCCAGCGTCCGTGCCAGCGCGGCGCGCACGGCCGCCGCGTAGTGCGCGGGAAGGTAGGCGCGGCGCATGAGAGCGAGGCTGCCCGCAGCCCGCTCCGCCAGCCGTTCGGGCGGCTGTTCGGCCAGCTCGCGGACCACCCGCCGCAGGGTCCCGGGACGGCAGTCGGGCAGCACCAGGACCTCGGGCTCGTCGAAGCCGCACTCGGCGCTCACGACGCAGGGCATGCCGTAGGAGAGCGCGGTGCTCACGCTCCCCGCCTGCCCCTCGGAGCACGAGGGCAGGATCATCGCGCCGCAGCCGGCCTGGAGCTCGCGGAATCCGGCCGACTTCACCGCCACCGCCCCCACGGCGCGGATGCTGGCCGTGCCGGACAGCTCCCGCCGGTAGGCGCGGGCGAAATCGCGCTCCGCGCCGAACGGGCTGCACACCACCAGCTCGAGGTCCGGTTCCCCGGCGAACAGCTCGAGCAGCAGGTCGAGACCCTTGTGCACCTGCCCGTTGCCGCCCAGGAAGAGGAAGCGGCGCGGATCGCGCCGGGCCGCCTCGGTGGGCGTCACGTCGTCGTAGGCGTGATTCGGGAGCCGGTGACAGGGCGGCAGGCGGTAGCCCGCGTAGGTGGCGAGCGAGGCGTCGCTGCCGAAGTAGAAGAAGGCATCGAACGATTCGAGCACGTGCCGCGGGAAGGGCGCGCACCGGCGCCGCGGCCGCAGCCTCACGCCGCGCCGCCGCTCCAGGTCGGCCAGCCGGGCCGTCTCGGCCGCGTTGCTGAACTCCGGATCGCTCCCGGTGATGTAGCAGATGCGCTTCGCGCCGGGCCGCAGGCGTTCCTCGTAGAGCGGATGCTCGACCGGGTGCAGGTCCACGACGAGGTCGTAGCCGTGCCGCAGGAGCCCCGCGCGGCGCTCGTCGAAATCCACGACGTCCACGTCGTAGCCCAGCTCCGCGATGGCGCGGGCGAGCTCGCGCTGCTGGGCGATGTTCTGGTGCGTGGCGGGCGCGGAGGGGACCCGGAACGCCCCGACGCCGTACATCAGCAGCGCGTGCCGCGGCGCGCCGGAACCCGCCACCCCGCGAGCGATCCCGGCGCCGAAGAGCCGGCGGCGCAGCTTCCAGAGCAGAGCGTTCACCGCGGCTCCGTGGGCAGCAGGGCGCGGCACTGCAGCCGGAACAGCGGCCGCGTGTGGGGCGTGACGGCGTTCATCAGCACGTAGGCTACGAGGAAGGCCAGCAGGGTCGCCAGCGCGGACCCGCGGGCTCCGAGCGGCGGGATCAGGACGGCGTTCAGGGCGATGTTGACGGCCGCCGCGACGAGGCTGCGCGCCATGAGTTCGCGCTGCCGGCCCTCGGCGATGAACCAGTTGCTCTGGGCGACGCCCAGGAAGAGCGCCGGCGCGGCCCACAGATGGAGCGCCAGCACGGGCGCCGACGCGCGGAACGCCTCGCCGAAGAGCAGGCGCGTCACCGGACCGGCGAACAGCGAGAGCGGCAGCGCGAGCCCGACGGCCGTCCACAGGAGCAGGCGGAACAGCCGGCCGAGCCGCCGCATGTAGCGGGCCCGGTCCTCCGCGTGTAGCTGCAGCAGGCCCGGATTGGCCGCGGCCGAGAGCGCGACCGGGACGAAGTAGAGGATCTCCGAGAGCCGCTGCGCCGCGGCGTAGATCCCGTTCTCCGCCTCCCCGCGCATCAGGGTCAGCATCACCTGGTCGGTGCGCGCGGCGAAGATGATGGCCACGCTGTTCAGGACGAGCGGCCAGGCGTCGCCGAGCAGCCGCCGGGCGAGGTCGCCGCGGAAGCGCCAGCGCGCGGGAGGGGCGCCCTGCATGCGGAAGGCGATCATCAGACCGAGCGCCGCGAGCCAGCCCTCGAGGGCGATGGCGGCCGCCAGCAGCACGAGCGGGGCATGCATCAGCAGGCAGGCGACCTTGATGGCCGACGCGGTGACGAAGGCGGCACCGCGGGCGGCGATGAAGGGCGGGAAGCTGGAGCGGCTCTGGAACCACCAGGCGATGACGTCCATGGCCTGGAAGAAGGTCACGCTGGCGAAGAGCAACGTGAGGGCACGCACGCTCGCGTCCCCCGGGCGCGCGAACGTGGCCGCCGCGAGCGAGAGCAGCAGGGCGAGCCCGGACCCGGCGAGCCGCAGCCCCGCCGCGGTGCCCAGGATCGCCGGGGCTTCACCCGGACGGCGCACCAGGTCACGCACCACGATGGACTCGAGGCCCAGTTCGCCGGCTATGGCGGCCAGCCCCACGAGGCTCTGCGCGAACCCCAGCAGGCCCAGCCCGCTGGCCCCGAGGTAGCGGATGATCCAGACGTTGATGACGAGGCCCACGACCAGGCGGAAGACGCGGTCGCCGAGCTGCCAGCCGACGTTGACGCGGAACGCGAGCGCCTCGGGGCTCCCGCCCGCGAGGAGGGCGAGCCATTCGGACGGGCGCCAGCCGCCCTTCAGCATGACGCCTTCCAGGCGGCGTGGGCCCGCTCGAACGCCGCGCGGAAATTCCGGTCGAACTCCTCCGCGGCGAAGGGCAGCGCGAGCGCGCGCAACTCGGCCGGGTCGAAGCGCTCGCGCTCGAAGAGTTCGATGGCGGCGGCCAGCCCGTCGACCGTCTGGGTGCCGAAGAGCACGCCGCCCGGGCACGCGCGCCACGCCGCCCGCCGCCACCGCGCGCCAGCGCCTCGGGGCTCGCGCCGCGGCCCACGGTCTCGAGCGCGCCGCCGCGGCCGAAGGCGATCACCGGCGTGCCGCTCGCCAGGGCTTCGAGCGGGATGATGCCGAAGTCCTCCTCGCCGGGGAAGAGCAGCGCCCGCGCGCTCGGCGTAGACCTCGCCGATCTCGTCGTCGCCCACCCAGCCGCGGAACTCGGTCGCCGGCGGGGCGAGCCGCCGCAGCCGCGGCTCCTCCGGTCCGGCGCCCGCGACCAGGACGCGGTGGCCGAGCCGGGCGCAGGCCAGCAGCGCCAGGTCCGCGCGCTTGTAGGGGGCGAAGGCGCCGGCGAGCAGGTAGTGCTCCCGCGCGCCCGGTGCCGCGGGCGCGCTGCGCGACGGAAGCGCTCGACGTCCACCGGCGGATAGACCACCTCCGCTTCGCGGCCCCAGTGGCGGCGGATGCGCTCGGCCACGTGCGCGGAGTCGGCGAGCAGCGCGTCCGGGCGCCGGCTGGTCCTACGGTCCCAGTCGCGCAGCCGCTCGCAGGTGCGGCGCACGTACCAGGAGAGCGGCCAGGGGAAGCGACCGGGCGGGAAGTAGGCCCGCTCGAGATCCCAGACGTAGCGCATGGGCGTGAGACGTAGCTCAGGTGGAACGTGCCGGGCGCCGTGACGGCGCTCTTCGCCACGGCGTGGCTGGTCGAGATCACGACGTCGAAGCCCGAGAGGTCGAACGACTCGATGGCGCGGGGGAAGAGCGGCAGGAACCAGCGGTAGCGCCGCTCCGGCGCCGGGCAGGCGCTGCAGGAACGAGGTGACGATGGGATGCGACTCGAGCGCCGGCGAGACCGAGCCGCGCTTCCAGACCAGCGTGTGGATGGGTGCCCCCGGGTGCAGGGCGGCGATGCGCTCGAGCACGCGCTCGCCGCCGCGCATGCCGGTGAGCCAGTCGTGGACCAGCGCGATCCTCGTCACGATGCGGCCTCAGGCGCGGCGGCCCCGCCGGAGGCCGCCTCCGCTGCCGGGGCCCTGGCGTCCCAGTCCCGCGCGGCCCAGGCCATGCCCACCAGCGTGAAGAGCGGGTAGAGCAGCTCCTCGTCGCCGAAGTTCCACTCGAAGAGCCCGGCGACCAGGAAGCCGGCCAGCATCGCGACGACGCTGGCGCGCAGCCCCGCCGCGAGCCCGCCCGCCGCGATCATCCGCCGCAGCCCGCGCCCGGCGGCGACGAACAGCGAGCCGTAGAGCAGCACGAAGGCGGCGAGCCCCACGAGCCCCATGCTGGCGGCGATCTGGACCGGCACGCTGTGCAGGTGGCCGGCGCGCTCGGTCGCCTGCGGCGGCTTGTAGCGGTCGTAGACCGGCTTCATGTCCTGCGGGCCCACGCCGGTGAGCGGGTGGTCGCGGAACATGGCCGAGCCCGCCCTGCCACATGTAGGTGCGCTCGAGGTTCGTGGGGTCGTGCGGGTCGAAGGCGCTCCATGCGCGCGCGCGGTAGGACGCGGGGGCGAGCGCGAGCGCGATCACCATCGCGGCGGCCAGCGCCGGGAGCCAGCGCGGGCGCGCCAGGCCGAGCAGGGTCGCCAGCGAGACGGCCAGCCCGATCCAGGCGCTGCGCGTGTAGGTGGCGGCGAGCGCGACGCCACCGGCGAGCGCCGCGCGCGAGCGCGCCCAGCGCGCCAGCGCGGGGCGCGCTCGAGGGCGAGCACGCCCGCGGCCAGACTCACGAAGAGCAGGAGCTGGCCCCCGAAGGTCATGTAGTGGCCGACCGCGCCGTGCGCGCGGGCCGGCCAGGCGGCTCCCTTCGCCACGTAGAGGGCGAGCCCGAAGAGCGCGGCCAGCGTGGCGGAGACGAGCAGGACGGCCAGCGCCCGCCGGCCGCGGTGGGGCAGGCGCGCGTGGGTCGCGGCCAGCGGCACGAGCAGGGGGAAGAACGCCTTCGAGAGCCGCGGGAGGCTCGCGGCCCGGTCGAGGGCGAACCACGCGGAGAGCGCGAGCGCGATGAGCCCACGCGAGCGTGGGCCAGGCGACCGGCGTCGCGGGCCAGCGGGTGGCGTGCGCGCCCAGACGGCCAGGGTGAGCGCGGCGCAGATCCCCGCCGCGATGGACATGGGCGCGATGGACCAGGGCAGCGCGGCGACGAGGAGCAGGAAGCTCCAGCCGGCCACCCGGTCGAGCGCAGGCTCGACGCCGGAACGCGGGGCGGGTGTTTCGCGAACGGGGTGGTCCTTTGGCATGGAGTGCGGGTGCCTTGACGCGATCTGGCACGTCGGGCCTTCCCGCCGCTGCCGGAACTCGCGGACGCCGCACGCTATCGGAGGGCGCAGAGGCTGTCCAGAAGGGCGAGGTCGCGGGCCGGGCCGCCGGGGGTGTGACGGTGGGAGTCGAGTGCCCTTTGGCGGCCGCGACAGGGGTTTCGGAGCCGGGCGCAGAGTCCTTGACGTCTGGCCGGTTCCTTGGGGTATCATGCGATGACCTCGAGACCGTCGGCCATGCAGACGGTCGAATCGAGGGTCGCATCGGACGGCGCCTGTATCGCGTTGCGTCCGTGGTGGCTCGTCTTTGTGTGTCTGGGTTCGCCGACGTGTCAGGGACCTCGGCCAGCGCGAACCCAGCATCGGCCGTGAAGCGGGTCCATGGAGGGAACGCTTGTGAGAATCCTCGTCACCGGAGGCGCCGGCTTCATCGGTTCTCATCTCTCCGAAGGGCTCCTTGGGCGCGGGCATGAAGTCTGGGCCCTGGACGACCTCTCCACCGGGCGCCTCGAGAACCTGCGAACGTTCGAGCGTCATCCCCGCTTCCGCTTCCTCGAAGGCAACGTCATGGACCAGTCGCTGGTGAACGGGCTGGTGGCCCAGAGCGACCGGGTCTACCACCTGGCCGCCGCGGTCGGCGTCAAGTACGTGCTCGAGAACCCGCTGCGCTCGCTCATCACCAACATCCGCGGCACCGAGGTGGTGCTGCAGGCCTGCGCCGAGCACGAGCGCCGGGTGGTGCTGTTCTCCAGCAGCGAGGTCTACGGCAAGGGCGTGACCGTGCCCTTCTCCGAGGACGACGACCGGCTCCTGGGCCCGACGCAGCAAGCTGCGCTGGTCCTATGCCGCGGGCAAGACGGTGGACGAGTGCCTGGCCCAGGCCTACTGGCAGCAGCAGCAGCTCCCCGTGACGGTGGTGCGCTGCTTCAACACCTGCGGGCCGCGCCAGTCGAGCGCCTACGGCATGGTGATCCCGAACATGATCCAGCGTGCGCTGCGGCACGAGCCCATCCTGGTCTTCGGCGACGGCCAGCCAGAGCCGCTGCTTCTCGGCGGTGAGCGACGTGGTGCGCGGCGTGATGATGCTGGCCGACTGCAGGGGCACCGAGGGCGAGGTCTACAACATCGGCACCGACGAGGAGGTCACGGTCCTCGAGCTGGCGCAGCGGATCAAGGCGTTGTGCCAGAGCGACTCGGTCATCGAGTTCGTGGCGTACGAGGACATCTACGGCAGCCTCGTTCGAGGACATGCGCCGCCGCGTGCCGAACCTCGCGAAGATCCGGCGCGCCGTGGGCTACGAGCCGCAGGTCACGCTCGACCAGCTCCTGGAGGTCACCATCCGGGACACCTGCGAGCAGATTCGGGCTGTCGGTGCCGACGGGCCTGGCTACGGTCTAGCCCGCGAGCCAGGCCCCGGACGCCCCCGATGCTCCTGGCCGCCGCGTTCGGCCTCGCGCTGCTGCTTGGCCTCGCCCTGACCCCGGCCGGCATCCGCCTGGCCTGGACGACCGGTTACCTCGACCACCCCGAGGCCCGCAAGCTCCACACGTCGGCCACCGCGCTGCTGGGTGGCGCGGCGGTCTTCGTGAGCGGGCTGGCGGCGTGGGGGGTGCTCCACCTGGTGAGGCGCGGCGACTCGGCCCACGAGGCGCTGTTCCTGCTCGCCGGGGCGTTCATCGTGTTCCTGCTCGGTCTCTGGGACGACCGCTTCGGCATGGGCCCGTTGCTGAAGCTCGCCGGACAGACCGCGGCGGCGGCGGCCCTGCTGGCCTCGGGGCGGCTGCCGGGACTGGGTCTGCCGGTGCCGCTCGAGGTGGTGCTCACGCTGATCGCCCTGGTGGCGCTGATGAACGCCGTGAACTTCCTCGACAACATGAACGGCATGGTCGGGGGGATCGCCGCGATCACGCTGGCCGCCTTCGGCTGCACCTCGGCCGCGCGTGGGGCGATGGGCCTCGCGACCGCCCAGTTCGCCTTCGCCGGGGCCTGTGCGGGGTTCCTGCCCTATAACTTCCCCCGGGCCCGCATCTTCCTGGGGGACGCGGGCAGCCTCCTGTTGGGGTATAGTCTCGGCGCTTCGGCGGTGCTGGCCTGCGCGGCGGCCCCGCCGGGGTGGGGCCGGTTGGGTCCGCTGCTGCTGCTGGCCTACCCGGCATTCGACATGATCTTCGTCGTGGTCAACCGTCTGCGCGAGGGCCGCAAGGTCTACGAGGGCGGCAAGGACCACAGCAACCACCGACTGGCGAGTGTGATCCGATGTCCGACGAGAACCGTCCTCCTGATGTGGTGCAGTTCGGCCGCCCTCTGCGCAAGCGGGCTCGCGGTCCTGTGGCTCAACCGGCCAGCCCCAGCCCTGCTGTTGTCGGGCCTGTGGATGGCCCTGCTGTCGTGGAGCGGGTTGAGACTGTCGTCCATCCCCGTCCAGCCGACGTCGCCCCGCTGAGCCCGCGGCCGGCGCCCGCGCCCCGCGCGGCGCGCGTGGCGGGCGAGGAGGACCAGCGGCTGCGCGACCTGATCGTGATGATGGCCCGTGGCCTGGTGGACCGTCCCGACGACGTGGCGGTCGACGTCCTGGAGCCCGGCGAGGACGCCGTGTTCGAGTTGCGCGTGCACCCCGACGACCTGGGGCACGTCATCGGCAAGCAGGGACGCACGGCGCGCTCGATGCGGCTCGCGCTCGGCGCCGCCGCGTCGCGGGTGGGCCGCAACGCGAACCTCGAGATCGCCGATTAGCGAGCGTCCTGCAGCGTCGCTGGTGCGGATCGGCCGCCTGGGCCGGACCCACGGGGTGCAGGGCGAGATCAACCTGGACGGGGCCTCGCTCACCCCGCTCGAGCTGCACGCGATCAGGCGCTTCGTCTGGCGTCGCGCGGGCGTGGCGGAGCGCGCGCTCACGCTCCTGACCGCGCGTCCCGCGCTCGCGCGCATGCTGGTGCGTTTCGAGGGTGTCACCGTGCGCGAGCAGGCGGCGGAGCTGACGAACGGCGAACTCTGGGCCGGCGCGGGAGGCGCTCCCCGATCCGGGGCCCGGGACGGCCTACACGTTCCAGCTCGTGGGCCTGCGCGTGGAGACCGAGGAGGGCCGGGCGCTGGGTGTCATCGCCGAGGTGATCTCGACCGGGGCGCACCCGGTCTACGCCGTGCGGGGCGCGCGCGAGCTGCTGGTGCCCGGAGCGCCCGGCGTGGTGAAGCGCGTGGACCTCGAGGCCGGCCTCATGGTCGTGGCCCTGCCGGCCGGGCTCGAGGAGCTGTGAGGCGGACGTGAGGATCTCGCTGCTGACGATCTTCCCGGACTTCTTCGGGCCCGCGCTCGACGAGGGCATGATCCGGCTCGCGCGCGAGAAGGGCCGGCTCGAGGTCGGCGTGGTCCACCTGCGCGACTTCACCGACGATTCCCACCGCTCGACCGACGACTACCCGTTCGGCGGGGGCGTGGGGATGATCATGAAGGTCGAGCCCATCGACCGGGCACTCCAGTCGCTCGCCGTGGGGGAGACGGGCGCGCGTCCGGCCGGTACGCGCGTGGTGCTCCTCTCTCCGCAGGGGCGGCCCTTCACGCAGGCGCGGGCCCTCGAGTACGCCACGCTCGAGCACCTGGTGCTGGTGAGCGGGCGCTACAAGGGCGTGGACGAGCGGGTGAGCGAGCACCTGGTGGACGAGGAGCTCTCGCTCGGCGACTTCGTGCTCTCGGGCGGCGAGCCGGCCGCGCTCTGCGTCGTGGACGCGGTGGCCCGCCTGCTGCCGGGCGTGGTCGGCACCTTCGACTCGGTGGAGGGCGACTCGTTCCACTCCGGGCTGCTCGACACGCCCTACTACACGCGCCCGGCTGAGTACCGCGGCTGGCCCGTGCCCGAGGTGCTGCTCTCGGGCCATCACGCCCAGATCGCCAAGGCCCGCCGCGAGGAGTCGCTGCGGCGCACGCTCGAGCGGCGCCCGGACCTGCTCGAGGCGGCCGAGTTGACGGACGACGAGGTCCGCTTCCTCAGGCGCCGGGGCTGGAAGGGCCGCGAGCCGCGGGGCTGAAGCTCCCGGTCGGCGACCGGAGCGGGAACCCGGTGGGCGGCTGGAGGGGTAGTACCATCAGGACGTAGTACCGTCAGGAGGCCCCGATGAGATCCGCGACCTTCCCCGTCTTCCTGGCCGTTGCCGTCGCCCTTGCCATCCCCGGCTGCTCGGTCGAGCGCCACGTCACGGGGCCGCTCCCCTGGCAGACCTCCGTGCGGTCTCCCGCGCCGGGCTCGCCGGCGAACGCGATCCGCCTCTTCGAGTGGGGGTGGAACAACCGCGACCTCGACGCGTTCAAGAACCTCCTGACGGCCGACTTCCGCTTCGTCTTCGCGCTGAGCGATTCGGCGGGCAACCTGTTCCGCGACGAGCCGTTCGGCCGGGAGCAGATGCTCGGCTGCCTGAGGAATCTCTTCACGGGCGGCGGCCCGGAGCCGCCGGCCACCAGCATCCGCCTGGTCCTGGACCCGGAACTCCTCGTGCTCCCCGACAGCCGGGCGGGCATGGACCCGGCGTGGCACAAGGAGATCGTCACGAGCGTGGACCTCGCCATCAAGACTGCGGCCGGTGCGGAGTACCGTGTCGTGGGCAACGCCCGCTTCTTCGTGGTGCGCGGGGACTCCGCCCTGATCCCCCAGGAACTGGGTCTCGTCCCCGACTCCACCCGCTGGTTCATCCAGCGCTGGCAGGACGAGACCCTCCAGGGGGCCGGGGCGATGCTCCGGGCGCTCCCGGCGGCGCCCCAGCCTGCGGACAACGTGACCTGGGGACAGATCCTCGCCCTTTACTACTAGGCTCGCGGGGCGCCCCGGCACTGGCCGGGCGGACACGGACCCGCGCCGGGCACCCCGTCCGTCCCCGGTATCCGGCCCTCCGGGGCGGACTTGGCGCCCCGGCCCACCTCTCGTATAATGCGCGACCGCCATGTTCGCCCGGTTACCGATGACTTGGGCGTGAGGAAAAGGAGACCATCATGGGCCTGATTGAGAAGATCGAGGCCGCTCAGCTCAAGTCGGATCGACCGGAGCTTCGCCCTGGCGACACCGTGGAGGTCGCGGTGCGCGTGATCGAAGGCGACAAGGAGCGGCAGCAGAAGTTCCGCGGAGAGATCATCAACGTGCGCGGCGCGGGAGTCCGCAAGACCTTCACGGTACGCAAGATCTCGGACGGCATCGGGGTGGAGCGCACCTTCCCGCTGCACAGCCCCGCCGTCGGCGAGATCAAGGTGCTCAAGCACTCGAAGGTCCGCCGCGCGAAGCTGTTCTACCTGCGGCACAAGACCGGCAAGGCCGCCCGCCTCACGGAGAAGAAGACCGTGGCGAGGGAGCGCGCGCCGGAGGCGTAGGGCATGGAGCCCTGGCGCCGGCTCGCCCGCGCGGAAGCGCGGCTCGCCGGTGAAGCCGTCACCGTGGCCGGCGTGGACGAGGTCGGCCGCGGTCCCCTGGCCGGGCCGGTCGTGGCCGCCGCGGTCGTGCTGGATGCGCGGCGCGGCTGGGACGGCGTGAACGACAGCAAGAAGCTCTCGCCCGCCGCACGGGAGGCGGTCTACGCCCGGGTCCTGCAGGAGGCCCGGGCTTTCGCGTGGGCGGTGGTGGGGCCGCGCACCATCGACGTGCTCAACATCCGCCAGGCGAGCCTCGAGGCCATGCGCCGGGCGGTCGTGCGTCTGCCGCTCGCGCCCGACCTGGTGCTGGTGGACGGCAACGACCGCGTGCCCGGGCTCGCGTACCGCCAGCAGTCGGTCATCTCGGGCGATGCGCACCTGCTCTCGGTGGCCGCGGCCTCGGTCGTTGCCAAGGTGGTCCGCGACCGCATCATGGAGCGTTTGGACCGCGTCTGGCCCGACTATGGCTTTGCCCGCCACAAGGGCTACGGCACGCCGGAGCACATCGCCGCCCTGGGCCGGTTCGGGCCCTGCCCGCTCCACCGCTTCTCGTTCGCGCCGGTGCGCGTGCAACGCCTGGTACATTTCACCTAGACTGGGCCAGGCTCCCGCACCGCCCCCGCGGAGCGACATCATGGGATTGGCGCAGGAGCGCGGCCGCGCGGGCGAGGCCCTGGCCGCCGCCTACCTCGAACTCGCGGGGCTCGAGGTGACGCGGCGCAACGTGCGGCTCGCGGGCGTCGAGGTGGACCTGGTGGCGCGCGAGGGTCGCGCGCGGGTGGTGGTCGAAGTGAAACTGCGCAACCGCTCGGACTACGGCGGCGCGGTCGGGGCCGTGGACGAGCGCAAACGCGTGCGGCTGCGGCGCGCGGCGCTGGCGTTGCTGGCCGAGGAGGGAGGCCCGGTGCGGGTGGACGTCGTGGCGATGGACCTCACGGCCGAGGGGCTGACGTTGCGGCACGTCCGCGACGCGGTCCAGGGGGGCTGAGCCGATGAAGGTCCCGCGCCTCCCGCTCACGCGCCGCCTGCGCGCGCGGCTCCGGGCCCAGCGGCGCTGGTGGCGTGCCCGCTGGCGCGACACCGCGCGCGGCGAGGTGCTGTTCCCGCCGGTCGGCCATGGCATGGTCGCGGTGGAGACCCTGGCGGGCTCGAGCGCCGAGCCCGGCGGCGAGAGCGCCACGACGGGACCGCGCATCGCCGTGCTCCACGCCACCGCGGGCAGCGGCCACAAGCGCGCCGCCGAGGCGCTGGCCGCGGCGGTCTCCGTGCTCGAGCCGGAGGCCACCGTGCGCGAGGTGGACACGCTGGTCTTCGCCTCGCGCCTCTACCGGGGCACCTACGCGGCCTCGTACAACACCATGGCCCAGCACGCGCCGCGGCTCTGGGGCGTGCTCTACCACTCCTGGACGATGGCCCCGGTGAACCGGAGCACCGCGCCGGTGCGGCTCACGCTCGACCGGCTCAACCTGCGCCGCCTGGTGCGCGTGGTCGAGCGCGAGCAGCCGGCCGCGGTCGTGTGCACGCACTTCCTGCCGGTCGAGGCGCTCTCGCCGCAGCGCGGCGCGCGGCCTGGGCGCGCCGCTCTACTGCGTGATCACCGATTTCGCGGCGCACCCCTTCTGGGTGTTCCCGCACGTGGACCGCTATTTCGTCGCGGCGGATGCCGTGGCGGACGAGCTGGCGGGCCGCGGGGTGCCGCGCCGCCGGATCGAGGTGACCGGCATCCCGGTGGACCCGCGCTTCGCGCGCCGGATCGGCCGCGAGGCGGCGCGGGCGCACTTCGGGCTCGACCCGGACCGGCCGCTGGTGCTGGTGATGGGCGGGGGCAGTGGCGTGGGGCCTCTGGCGCGAGCTGGCCGAACGCCTCACCGGGCTCGCGCTCGGGCACGCAGGTGCTGGTGGTGTGCGGCACCAACGCGAGATTGCGCGACGAGATCGACGCACCTGCCCGCCGGCCGCACCGGGCGCATCCGCACCCTGGGCTTCAGCCAGGAGGTGGACGTGCTGCTCGAGGCCTGCGACGTGGTGGTGGGGAAGGCCGGCGGGCTGACCTGCTCGGAGGCGCTCATCAAGCGCGCGCCGCTCGTGGTCTTCAAGCCGACGCCGGGGCAGGAGGTGCTCAACGCCCGCTTCCTCGCCTCGGCCGGCGCGGCCGTGCTCGCCGAATCGGTCGAGGACGTGACGGCCACGGTGGCGCACTGGCTCGCGAACCCCGCGGCGCGCGAGCGGGTGCGCGAGGCGCAGTCCCGCATCGCCCGGCCCGACGCGGCCGAGGCCATCGCCCGCCGGGTGCTCGGCGACATCGGGGCGCTGCGCGCGGCCGCGCCGGCCGCCGGCACTCTTGACCGGCCCGCGGCCGGAACGTAGGTTCGGTCCGGGTTCTCGAGTCCGTCGTCATCGCCATCCACTCCCGGGAGACGAGCCCAGCGTGTCCAGGATCTTCGTCCGCGACTTCACGGTCCCGGAGGCCGCGATCGACGTGAACGGCCACGTCAACAACCTCGAGTACCTGCGCTGGATGCAGGACATCGCCGTCGAGCACTCGGCCGCCCGGGGCTGGCCGCTGGAGCGCTACCGGGCGACCCGCACCGCCTGGGTCGTGCGGTCGCACTCGATCGAGTACCTGCGTCCGGCCTTCGCGGGGGACGCGCTCTCGCTGCTCACCTGGGTGGCCGACCTGCGCCCGCGCAGCTCGCTGCGCAAGTACCTGCTCTGGAGGACGAGCGACCGGCAGATCCTGGCCCGGGCCGAGACCCTGTGGGTGCTTCGTGGAACTCGATACCGGCCGGGCGCGCCCCATCCCCGAGGAGCTGCGCTCCTCGTTCGAGGTCGTCTCCGACCAGGACGAGGTGCTGCGCCTGCTGCGCCACGGCGATGCGGTGAGCCCGCACCCCCCTGCGAAGACCGCCGATGGACGGGCTGGATCCCCACGCCCGGCGCCGCGCGACGCGGTCCACGAGTAGTCCAGGCCAGCCCCAAGGGAGACCCTTCATGAACCCGTTCACGACCGGATTGCTGGTGGTGGCTGGCGTCGCGCTGGCCGCCTGGCTCCTGCGCCGCTTCTCGGGTGACGCGGGCATCGACCGCGAGACGCTCTCGGGGCGGACGGGCGAGCCGGGGCACGCGGTGCCGCCCGCCTCCGCGCCCGAGGACGAGTTCGAGGACGACGAGGCCGACGAGTCCGGCGAGATCGCCGCCATCACCTCGGACGGCTGGATGTTCATCCCCTTCGAGAAGGGCGTGCAGCTGCTGACCCCGGCGAGCCCCGAGGATCTGACCGAGGAGCTCGCGACCCAGGCGGTCTCGCGCGGCCGGGTGGCCGGCATGCTCTCGTGCGGCGATCTCGTCGCGGCGCGCATCGTGCGCGGCGCGCCCAGCGTGGACCCGTGGCGGCTCGAGGCCCTGGGCCGCGACCGCGAGTACCTGTCGTGGGGCTTCGAGACCGAGGACGCCGCGCACGCGGCGCTCGACCTGCTCGGGCGCATCGTCGTGCGGGTGCCGATGGATGCCGATGGCGAGCCCCTCGCCGCGGGGGCCGCGGAGTTCGAGGAGGCACGGCGGGTACACGAGCAGACCGAGCAGGAGCTGGCGATGATGCCCGAGGTGGAAGAGCCCGAGGAGCCGAGGTGACGCCCGCCACCCACCTGCCCGGGCACGAGGTCGCGATCGAGCGGCGCGAGGACCTCCCGTTCCTGGTCGAGCACTGGTACCTGGGTTCGCGCACCCGGCGCTACATGATGGTGCGGCGCTTCCGCGAGGTGCTGGAGCACGCCGCGCTCGAGCCGGGACTGCGCGTGCTCGACGTCGGCTGCGGCTGGGCCTACGGGAGCCACTGGGCGAACGCGCTGGGCTGCGAGGTCTGCGGCATCGATCTCGCGCACGACCAGCTCGCCTGGGCGCGGCGCGGGCTCGCGGACGGCGCGCGCCTGGGGCTCACGCAGGCCAACGCCAGGACGCTCCCGTTCCGCGGCGCCGCCTTCGACCGCGTCTTCTCGGTGGAGACCATGGAGCACGTCTTCCGGCCGGACCGGCCCGCGGTCTACGCCGAGCTGGCGCGCGTGCTCAAGCGGGGCGGACGGCTCGCGCTCTCCACCCCCAACCCTTCCTCGCCCATCGAGGCGGCCAAGCGGCTGGCGGTCCGCTGGCCCGCGTTCCGCCGGGCGCTGCCCTCTTCGTGCTTCCCCGAGGCGGCCGACGACCTCACGTCCTACCATCCGTACCGCTACCATCACCCGCTCCTGCCGTCGGAACTCGTGAGCGGGCTCGCCGCATCCGGCTTCAAGGTGCTGGGCACGACCCGCTTCCTCTGGGTGCCGAAGACGCTGCCCGGGCCGCTGCTGGGTGCGGGGCGCCTGGCCGAGCGCGCGCTCGAGTCGCTGCCGCTCCTGCGGCGCATGGGTGCGACGACGCTGGTCTGGGCGGAGCGGCGCTGAGGTGGGCATGACGCGGCTCCTCCTGCTGCTCGGGATCGTGCTCCTGCAGGTCTCGCCCGACATCACCGGCAACCCGCGCAACCCGGTCGAGCGCCCGCACAACATGGACGAGGCCGAAGTGGACTCGCTCAGGCCCACGACGGGTGCCCGGGTCCCGGTCCTGGTGGAGGCGCTCGAGGGCGCGCCCGTGGCGCCCCGGGAACTCGACGCGTTTCTCAGGGGGTTCCGCGGGGCGTTCCAGGAGCGTGAGATCCCGACCGAGCGCGTCGCGAAGAAGACCGGCGCGGTGAGGCCGGGCGCCCCGCTGCGCAACGGGCTCCGGCTCGCGGAGGGGGTGGACGAGAAGGGGGCGTGGAGCGTGCGCGTGCGGCTCGAGTGGTTCGCGCCGCAGGACAGCGCCGCCGACTCGCTCGCGCGCGACTGGCCCGGGCGGGGCGCGCGCGTGACCGTCACGGCCGGCTGGCCCGAGGGGACGCGCATCATGCCGCCGGCGCTGCCGCGCACCGAGTGGCTGCGCTTCCCGGCCGGGCACCCCGTGGACGCGGCCTACTACCAGCACGCCGGCTGGCAGGTGGGCTTCCTGACGCTCGAGGCGGTGCTGCGCGCGAAGGGCGAGCTGAACGACGACCAGCGCCTGCGGCTCGAGGACACGCGCCGCATCACGCCGGCCGCGGCCCGATGAGCGCCGGCGCCCCGGGGGAGGGCATGCGCTGGGCCGCCGCATCCTCGCGTCTCGCCGATTCGGCGGCCGCCGCGGTCGAAGCCGCCGACACGCTCGCCGTCGCGCTCGGCGAAGGCCCGGTGGACCTCGTGCTGGCCTTCTTCAGCGTGCACCACGTCGCCTCGGCCGAGCCGCTCGCGCAGGCCCTGCGAGAACGCCTGCGCCCGGGCTGCCTCGCGGGAGCGAGCGGCCACGGGGTGGTGACGAGCGAGCACGAGATCGAAGGCGCGCACGCTCTCTCGCTGATCGCCGCGCGCCTGCCGGGGGTCACGGTCGCGCCGTTCGTGCTGGTGAGCGAGGGTTGGGACGAGGCCCTCGGCGATGCGGCCGCCTTCGCACGGATGGCTCCCGGCGTGGTGGGGGCGGAGCTCGTGCTGGTGCTGGGCGATCCGTTCAGCCTCGAGCTGGCGGGCCTGTTCGCCGCGTGCCAGCGGCAGGCCACCGGCGTGCGGCTGGTGGGCGGGCTCGCCAGCGCGGCGCCGCGGCCCGGTTCGAACGCGCTGCTCCTCAACGACTGGGTCGCCAGCGGAGGTGGAGTGGCGGTGGCGCTCTCGGGGGCCCTGCGTGCCGACGTGGTGGTCTCGCAGGGATGCAGGGCCATCGGTCCGCCGCTCACCGTGACCCGGGGTGAGGGCAACGTGATCGCCGAGCTCGACGGCCGGCCCGCGATCGAGCGGGTCGAGGAGGTGCTCCAGGAACTGCCCGAGGGCGAGCACGAACGGCTCCAGGGCGGGCTCTACGTCGGGCTTCCGGTGCGCCCCGACGCCGCGGGGTGCGGTGACTACCTGATCCGCGCGCTGCTCGGCGGTGACCATGCGCGCGGGCTGATCGCGGTGGGCGACCGCGTGGTGGTGGGCCAGCAGATGCGGCTCCATGTGCGTGACGCCGGGACCGCACGCGAGGACCTGGAGATGCTGCTCTCGCCGCAGGCCTTCGACACGCCCGCGCGCGCCGCGCTGCTGTTCGCCTGCAACAGCCGCGGGCACGGGCTCTTCGGCACCGCGGACGGCGACATCGGCCGGCTCCAGGCCGCGCTCGGCGGCGGGGTGCCGGTGGCCGGGATGTTCTGCGCGGGCGAGGTCGGCCCGGTCGGTGAGCGGAATTTCCTGCACGGGCACACCGCGAGCATCGCCATCATCCGGCCGGGGACGGTGGCCGGGAGTGGCGGGACGCACTAAGGTCGATCCGGCCGGTTCCGGGGCGCATCCAACCGTCCTCGGCAGCGCACTTCCAGCACGCTCCCCCGGGCCAGTGAGAGGCATCTCCATGAGCGTTCATCCTGAGGTCTTGATCGTGGGCGCCGCGCGCACCTGAGGAGGACACGATGACCACCACGAGCACGACTCCCGGTGGCGGCCCGGCCGCCGGGGTGAAGAAGGTCGCCGTCGTGGGCGGTGGCACCATGGGGAACGGCATCGCCCAGACGTTCGCCGCCGCCGGCTTCGACGTCGAGCTGGTGGACGTGAAGCCCGAGTTCGTGGAGCGCGCGCTGGGGGCGATCGCGGCGAGCCTCGCGCGAATGGCGAAGAAGCAGGAGTGGCCGGCGGATCGCGTGCCGGCCGTGCTCGCGCGCGTCCACGGCGGCACGAGTCTCGACGTCGCGCACGACTGCCAGGTCGTGATCGAGGCGGTGAACGAGGACGCCGCGCTCAAGCGCGTCATCTTCCAGCGGTTCGACGCGGTGGCAGCGCCCGGGGCCATCCTCGCCAGCAACACCTCGAGCATCTCGATCACCGAGATCGCCTCGGCCACGAAACGCCCGGACCGGGTCGTCGGCATGCATTTCATGAATCCGGCGCCCGTCATGGCCCTGGTCGAGATCGTCCGCGGGCCCGCCACCAGCGACGCCACCTGCGCGCTGATCGCGGACCTGGCCGTGCGCCTCGGCAAGACGCCGGTCGTGGTGAACGACTCGCCGGGCTTCGTCTCGAACCGCATCCTGATGCCCATGATCAACGAGGCCTGCTTCACGCTCGAGGAGGGCGTGGCCACCCGGGAGGCCATCGACACGGTGATGAAGGTGGGCATGAACCACCCGCTCGGTCCGCTCGCGCTCGCCGACCTGATCGGGCTCGACGTCTGCCTCGACATCATGGAGGTGCTGCACCACGGGCTGGACGACTCGAAGTACCGTCCCTGCCCGCTGCTCGGGAAGCTGGTGAAGGCCGGCCACCTCGGGCGCAAGAGCGGCCGCGGTTTCTACGAGTACCCGGAGACGCCGAAGGGGACGTGAGCGGCGGGGGGCCTGCGCGGTCGCGAGGGGTGGCCGAAGAGGCCACCCCTCGCTCGCTTCGTCACCAGGTCTCGCCGTCCCTCGCCGGGGCACGCTGCGGCGTTCGGGGTGCGGCCTCAGGCCCCGGGAGCGCCGCTCCCCCTGCCCGCGTCGTCGCGCCGGTCCAGGTCGATCCCCCTGGGGGCCATCCACTGGGCGTAGACGAACAGGGCGAGGCCGATGAAGAGCGGGAGGAACGCCACGCCCAGCGCTTCCGCGTCCTGCTTGACGAGCACGATGCCCAGCAGCCCGATGCCCGAGCCCGCCGTGATGAGCCCGCCGAGCCGCTGGCCCTCGCGGCGCCGCCGCTGGTGGAGGAGGTCCTCCTGGCGCTGCAGCTCGATCAGGGCCTCCGCCGGCGCGCCCTGCTCGAGCGCCTTCTTCCTCAGCTCGAAGCGGTAGTAGGTGTCCCGTTCCTTGCGCCGCTGGCTCAGATAGGTGGCGATGGACAGGAACGTGAACAGGGCGATGACGCCGATCACGATACCGATGGTCTTCAGTGCAATGGGGCTCAGCAGCGAATCCAGGACGAGCATGTCGGCCTCCGCGGGTCTCGGGTCACTTCCCTCGAACGTGGGGTTGGACGCCGGCGGCCCGCGCCGGGTTGCATGGTCCGGCCCCGCGTGCCTCGCCGGGGCCGGCCCCCGGCGGCTTCCCATCGGGGGGGCCCGGCGGGAAGATGCAACCTGATCGCCCCGCCGGGCGTCCCACCCGGCGCAAGGAGGAGTCTGGTGGCCGACGATCCCGATCTGCTCGACGTGCGCCGGGTGCTGCAGGGTGACGTCGAAGCCTTCGAGGGCATCGTCCGCCGCTGGCAGAGACCGCTCGTGAACCTCGCCTTCCGTCTGTGCCGTGATCGGGGCCTGGCCGAGGACCTGACCCAGGAGGCCTTCGTGAAGGCCTACCGGGGGCTGGCTCGCTGGCGGGGCGAGGGCTGCTTCTCGACCTGGCTCTTCGCCCTGACGCTCAATCACTGCCGCAGCCGGCTGCGCCGCTTCCGGCCGCCGATGGTGGACATCGACGATGTCCCCGATGTCGCCGTGCCCCCGGACGGAGAGCGCCAGGTCGACGAGGCGCAGCGCGCCGGGATCGTGCGCCGGGCGGTGGCCGACCTCCCCGAGCGCTATCGCGATGCCGTGGTCCTGTTCTACCTTCGGGGCGCGAGCCTGGAGGAGGCGGCGAGCAGCCTCCAGGTGCCCGAGGGGACCCTCAAGGCGCGGCTCCACCGCGCCCGCGCCATGCTGCGCGGGAGGCTCCTGCTTCTGGGTCCGCTCGCGGGGGAGGAGTGATGCGCCAGGACGACATCGGCCGCCTGCTGGCCCTGGAGGAGATGATCGAGCCGTCGCCGGGCTTCACGGCCTCGGTGATGGGTGCGGTGCGGCGCGAGGCGGAGACCCTGGAGCCGCTCGCCTTCCCGTGGCGCCGCGCCCTGCCCGGACTGGTGCTCTCCGCCGCCGGGCTGGTGGCGGGACTCGCGCTGCTCGTCGTGGCCTTCATCTCCGCGCCCGCCTCCGAGACGGCCGTCGTCTGGACCATCCCCGCCTGGCTCAGTGGCGGGCGCCTGCTGTCCGCGGCCGCGCTGGCGGGCTCGCTCTTCGTCGCCTGGCTCGCCGTACGTCTCTCCCGGGCAGCCAGCGATACGGTCTTCTAGGCTCGCTGACCGGCCGGCCCCCGCGGCCCCCCGCGGACGCCACGCGGACTGAGCGACCCGGGACGTCTCTGCTAGACTATCCGGCCAGCCGGGTGGGGAGGCTCCGCTTCCCCGCGGACGCCCAGACCCGAGCATCGAGGAGCAGCCATGTCGAAAGTCGCCGTCCTGCGCACGTCGCCCGAGACCGTCGTCCAGGACTATGGTCGCCTGATGGACCTCGCGGGCTACCGCCAGGTCCTGCCCTTCGACAAGCAGACCTGCCTGCGCATCAACATCTCCTGGCACGTCTACATGCCGGCCTGCTCGACCACGCCCTGGCAGATGCACGGGATCATCGAGAAGCTGAAGAGCGACGGCTACGATGTCTCGCGCGACCTCATCGCGGCGCAGAACGACACGGTCGTGGTCTCGTGCCGCGAGGGCGCGGTGAACAACCACCTGCAGCCCGTGCTCGACCACTTCCGGGTCCCCATCCAGTACCTGAGCGAGCCGCCCACGGAGTGGATCACCTACCAGCCCAAGTCGAAGATGCTGGTGCTCGACCGGGTGTTCGAGAAGCAGGGCATCCAGATCCCGAAGCTGCTGATGGGGAAGAGCGTCATCCACATGCCCACGGTCAAGACCCACATCTTCACCGGTACGACCGGCTCGATGAAGAACGCCTTCGGCGGGCTGCTGAACCTGAACCGTCACTGGACGCACTCGGTCATCCACGAGACGCTCGTGGACCTGCTGCGCATCCAGAAGGAGATCCACCCCGGGATCCTCGCGGTGATGGACGGCACCATCGTGGGGGATGGCCCCGGCCCGCGCGCCATGCGGCCGCACGTCAAGAACTACATCCTCGCCTCGGACGACTGCGTGGCCATCGACGCGGTCGCGGCGAAGATGATGGGCTTCGACCCCATGACCGACCTCAAGTTCATCCGCCTGGCGCACGAGAACGGCCTGGGCGTCGGCCGCCCCGAGGAGATCGAGATCGTGGGCGACGACATCAAGGGCGTGAACTTCGGCTTCCGCGGCTCGCTGAACGAGAACACCTTCGCCTCGTGGGGCCAGAAGCTCATCTACTGGGGCCCGCTGAAGCCGCTCGAGAACCTGCTGCTGCGCTCGCCCATCGTGCCCTGGAGCTACGTCGCCTCGCGGGCCTACCACGACGGCTACTGGTTCCCGATCAAGGGCAAGCCGCGCGTGCGCGAGATCATGAAGACCGGCTGGGGCGACCTGTTCCGCGCCTACGGCGACGGCCGGGCGCTGGGGAAGGTCTAGCAGGCGGTGGTGCTGGGCGGTGGCGCGTGTGCGCCGCCGCCCCGTGTTCCCGGGTCGGGCGCGAAGGGGGCTGGCAGGCGCGCCCGCGAGTGCTAAGTTCCCCGCCATGCCCGCCCTCGAAGTCTCGGATCTCGCCAGGCGCTACGGCCGCGTGCACGCCCTGCGGGGCGTGAGCTTCGCGCTCGAGCCGGGCGAGGTCTTCGGCTACCTGGGGCCCAACGGCGCGGGCAAGACCACCACCCTGCGCGTCATCCTCGGCCTCGTCCACGCCGACCGCGGCTCCGTGCGCCTGCTGGGCGAGCCCGCGGGGCGCGCGAGCGCCCGCGAGCGCATCGGCTACCTGCCGGGCGAGTTGCGGCTCCACGGCGGCATGACGGGTCGTGCGCTGCTCGACCACTTCGCGCGCTTCCGTCCGTCGCGGCCGCCGGTGCTGCGCGAGCGGTTGCTCGGCGCGCTCGACCTCGAGGAATCCGACCTCGCGCGGCGGGTGAAATGGCTCTCCCACGGCACCCGGCAGAAGATCGGGCTGGTGATCGCCATGCAGCACGATCCGGACGTGGTGTTGCTCGACGAGCCCACCAACGGGCTCGACCCGCTGGTGCAGCAAGGCTTCCGTGACCTGGTGCGCGAGCTGGCAGCGCGCGGGCGGACGATCCTGCTTCTCCTCGCACGTGCTCTCCGAGGTCGAGGCCGTGTGCGGGCGCGTGGCGGTGCTGCGCGCGGGCGAGCTGCTGGCGGTGGAGGAGATCGAGGCGCTGCGCGCGCGCCTCGTGCGCCGCCTCGAGGCCCGCTTCCGCGGGCCCGCCCCCGGCAGCCTCGCCGCGCTGCCGGGTGTGACGCGTGCCGAGGTCGCGGGCAGTGCCGCCACGCTCTGGCTCCAGGGCGACGTGAACCCGCTGCTGCGGCGGCTCGCGGAGTGTGAGGTCGAGCACCTGGTCTTCCCCGAGCCCCAGCTCGAAGACGTCTTCCTCGATCTCTACCGCGACCGGGGAGGGGTGGGCTGATGCGCAACCTCCTGCGGCTCCTGCTGGCGCGGCACGCCGTCTACGTGGTGGTGAGCGGCCTGCTGCTCGGCGGCTTCCAGTGGCTGATCTGCGCCGTGGTCGCCTCGACGGACGTGACCGGCGCACTCGGCACGCTGGTCCAGTCGCTGCCGCCGATGGTCCAGTCCATGGTCTCGGAGCAGTTCTTCGGCGGGTTCTCGAAGGGGAGCCTGCTGGCCTTCGGTTGGGCGCACCCGATCGCGCAGGCGGTGGGCGCGGCGCTGGCGGTCGTGCTGGCGACGCAGGCGGTGGCCGGCGAGTCCGAGTCCGGCACCATCGAGCTGACTCTGGGCCAGCCGATCGCGCGGCACACCTACCTGGCAGCGCACGTCGTCTTCGCGCTCACGGTGCTCGTCTTCGTCACGCTGCTGGGGCTCGGTCGGACGATCGCCGGGGGCCGCTTCTACGGTCTCGAGCCGTTCCGCCTGGCGGCGCTGGCGCGACTCGGGCTCGACTATCTCGCCCTGCAGGCGGCGCTGTTCGGGCTGACGCTGATGTTCTCGGCCTTCGGCCGCGAGGGCGGTCGCGTGGCGCTGTTCGGCTTCCTCTGCGCGCTGGTCTCGTACCTCGTCCACGTCATCGGCACGATGTGGGACGGGTGGAAGCCGCTGCTGCCGTACACGCTCCACGCGTACTACGTGCCGAAGGACGTCCTGGTCGAGAGCGCTGGCGTGGCCCGCCCCGTCGCGATGCTGCTCGCGGTGGCGCTGGCGGGCTGCTCGTGGCGTGGTGGCGGTTCCGGCGCCGGGACCTGCCGTAGGCCCGGCGCCGGCTCCTTCAGCCCTCGAACACCACCGTCGCGATCGCCAGCCCGCCGTCGTGCGTGAGCGAGAGGTGCGCGGCGGTGCAGCCGAGTGAGGCGAAGAGCTCGCGGCCCCTGCCGTGGAACTCGAGCCGCGGCTGGCGGCCGCCCGGCTGGATGACCTCGAAGTCCTTCCAGCCCACGCCCTGGCTCATGCCCGTGCCGAGCGCCTTCGAGGCCGCCTCCTTCGCCGCGAAGCGCGCGGCGAGATGGGGCAGGGGGTCGCCGGAAGGAGCGGCAGTAGGCCAGCTCGCCCTCGGTGAACAGGCGGCGCTCCATCCGCTCGCCGAAGCGCCCGAGGGCCTCGACGATGCGCTCGACCTTCACGACATCCACTCCGATCCCGCGGACGGGCATGGGGCCTCCGGTGCTGGGTGAGGGCGCCAATCTAGGGAGCGCGACCCGGGGTGGCAAGCGTGGTGCTTGTTCCGACGTGGGGGGCGGGAGCGGCGGTGGGCGAGCAGAGGCACCATGCGCCCGCCCACCGCCGCTCCCGCCCCCCACGTCGCCTTGACGCCTCCGGACCTCCCCCGTACAGTCCTTCGCGAACGTTACCGGCTCTGGGGCCCTGCGGGGCGCGGGAGTCCGGATGCGAGGCGGTCGGCCGCGGCTCGGGATTCGCGCGTCCTCCGGCCACCCGGCGCCAGCGGTAAGCCCAGGGGCTCGATGCCCTTCTCTTTCGCACTCGAAGCGACCGATCCCGGGAGCGCGGCACGCGCCGGACGCATCCAGACCGCCCACGGCGAGGTGCTGACCCCGGCCTTCATGCCGGTGGGCACCGCGGGGTCGGTCAAGACGCTCACGCCGGACGAGTTGCACGCGGCCGGCTGCGACATCCTGCTTTCGAACACCTATCACCTCTCGTTGCGGCCCGGGGTCGAGACGGTGGCCGCGATGGGCGGCCTGCACCGGCTGATGGGCTGGACGGGCGCGATCCTGACCGACAGCGGCGGTTTCCAGGTGATGAGCCTCTCGCCGCTGCGCAGGGTGACGGACACGGGGGTGGAGTTCCGCTCGCACCTGGACGGGTCGAAGCGGCTGCTCTCGCCCGAGGAGGCGATCCGCATCCAGGACGGGCTCGGGAGCGACATCGCGATGTCGCTGGACGAACTGGTCGAGCTGCCGGCCGCGCCCGAGGTGGTGCGCTCGGCGGTGGACCGCACCCTGGCCTGGGCGGAGCGCGGACTGGCGGAGCGTGAGAGGCTGCGGCAGGACGGCCGCGGGGCGATGGCGCTCTTCGGCATCAACCAGGGCGGCACGGAGGCGGCCGAGCGCGCGCGCTGCTTCGCGCGGCTGGGGGAGATGGCCTTCGACGGCTTCGCCCTGGGCGGGCTGTGGGTGGGCGAGGGCCGCAGGCTGGGCCTCGAGATGGTGGAGCACGATTGCGCGGCCTTCCCGGCCGGGAAGCCGCGCTACCTGATGGGCGTGGGGCACCCGGTGGACGTGGTGGAGGCGGTCGCGCGGGGCGTGGACATGATGGACTGCGTGCTGCCCACGCGGAACGCCCGGCGCGGGACGGTCTTCATCTCGACCGGGCGGCTGGTGGTGAAGAACGCGGCGTACGCGCGGGACGAGCGGCCGCTCGACCCGACGTGCGGCTGCTACACGTGCGCGCGGTTCTCGCGCGCGTATCTGCGGCACCTGTTCGCGGCGAACGAGCTGCTCGGCATGCGGCTCGCCTCGATCCACGCGGTGCATCAGATGGTCGCGCTCGTGCGCCGGGCGCGCGAGGCGGTGTTCGCGGGGCGCTACGCGGCGTTCCGCGCGGAGTTCCTGGAGCGGTATCACAGCGGTGAGACCCTGGTGCGCGAGCCGGGGCCCGGCCACGCAGAAGACGTGGCGGAACCGGCCCGCGAGGCACACGAGTAGAGCGCCCGCCGGCGTGACCGGCGGACACCCCGATCACCGGCCGTGACGGCCGGTCTTCCAACCGAGGATCCACACATGCTCATGGTCAGCGACGCATTCGCTCAGGGGTTGTTCGGCGGCGGCGGCTCGGCCGCGTCCGGCTCGCCGAACCCGAACATGACCTTCATCCTGCAGATCGCGCAGTTCCTGCCGATCATCGCCATCTTCTACCTGTTGCTCATCCGCCCGCAGCAGCAGCAGGCGAAGAAGCTCAAGCTCATGCTGGCCGCGCTCAAGAGAGGCGACAAGGTCGTGACCTCGGGCGGGCTGATGGGCACGATCGTCGGGCTCGACGAGCACAAGGCGGTGCTGCGCGTCGCGGACGACGTCAAGATGGAGTTCCTCAAGAGCGCCATCGTGAGCGTCGTGACGGAGGGCCAGCAGAAGTGAGTCTCCGGCCCGTGCGCATCTACGGCGACCCCGTGCTGCGCGACCGGGCGGTCGAGGTGCCCGGCGTGGACGACACCCTGCGGCAGCTGATCGCCGACATGCGCGAGACCATGAAGGCCTACGGTGGCGTGGGCCTCGCCGCCAACCAGGTCGGCGTGGCGCAGCGCGTGCTGGTCGTGGACGTGCCGCTGGACGAGGGCGAGCGCGGGGTCCACGCGCTCATCAACCCGGTGGTGAAGCGGCGCGTCGGCACCATCAGCGGCGAGGAGGGCTGTCTCTCGGTCCCCGGCATCTGGGACGACGTGACGCGTTCCGAGCGCGTGGTGGTGGAGGCGCTCGACGAGGAGGGCCGCAGGCTCGAGCTGGACGTCGAGGGCTACCTCGCGCGCGCCATCCAGCACGAGATCGACCACCTCGAGGGCGTGCTGTTCGTGGACCGGCTCTCGCCGCTCAAGCGGCAGTTCCTGCGGCGTTCGCTCGACGAGCTGGCGCGCGGGGAGCTGCCCGAGGACTACCACCCGCCGGTGGACCGCGGGGGACACGGAGGCTCGTTCTGAGCGGGCCCCGGGTCGTGTTCATGGGCACGCCGGACTTCGCGGTGCCCGCCCTGCGCGCGGTGGCCCGCACCTGCGACGTCGCGCTGGTGGTGACGCAGCCCGACCGGCCGAAGGGCCGCGGGCGCGCGCTGGCCGAGTCGGAGGTCGCGCTCGAAGCGGCGCGGCTGGGGCTGCCGGTCGAGAAGCCGGCGGAGATGAAGTCCGAGGCGGTGCGTGAGCGGATCGCCTCGCTCTCGCCCGACCTGTTCGCCGTGGTGGCCTTCGGCGCGATCCTGAGCCCCGCGCTGCTGGCGCTGCCGCGGCTCGGCGCGGTCAACCTGCACGGCTCGCTCCTGCCCGAGTACCGCGGCGCCTCGCCGGTGCAGCGCGCGCTGTGGGACGGACGCGCCTTCACCGGCGTGACCACGCTCTTCATGGACGAGGGCGTGGACACGGGCGACATGATCCTGCAGCGCTGGCTCGCCATCGAGCCCGACGACCACGCCGGCACGCTGGCGGCGAAGCTCGCCGAGTTCGGGGCTCCGCTGCTGGCCGAGAGCCTGCTGCTCGCGGCGGCCGGCAAGGCGCCGCGCCGCCCGCAGGCGCGGGACGAGCGGCTCGTACGCCCGGAAGCTGCGCAAGGAGGACGGCGTGGTGGACTGGGCGACTGGACGCGGTGACGGTCTGGAACCGGCAGCGCGCGGTGACGCCGTGGCCCGGAGCGACGACGGCCTCCGAGGGCAGGCGCCTGCTCGTCACGGGCGCGTGGCCGCACCACCGGCTGGCCGTGCCCGAGCCGCCGGGGACGGTGCTGGCGGTGACCCGCGAGGGCGTGATGGTGGCGTGCGCTCCCGGCGTGCTGCTGGTGACGCGCGTGAAGCCCGAGGGCCGCTCCGAGATGGGCGCGGTCGAGTGGGCGCGCGGGGCGCGGCTCGCGACCGGTGCGCGCCTGGTGCTGCCGAAGGAGGTGCCCGCGTGAGCCCGCCGGGTGGCGGTGGATCGCGTGGGGGCGAAGGCCGCGGCCAGGGCCCGCGCCGCAAGGCCCGATTCCCGGGCCCCAAGCCCTCGGGCCAGGCGGGGGCGGTGAACCGCTCGCGCCCGATCTACGAGCCCGCGCCGAGGCGCGGACGGCGGCCCGGCGGGCCCGCGCGGCGCTTCGAGCGCCCGGGCGCCGGACTGCCCGGCACGGGCCGCGGCGGTGACGCCGGCCGCGGGCCCAACGGCGGTCGCGGCCTGCCCTTCGAGGAGAAGGGCCCGCCGCCGCTGCCCTCGAACCCCCGCGAGGCCGCGCTGCGCATCCTGCACGCGGCCGACACGCGCAGCGCCTTCAGCGACCGGATGCTCGACGGCGCGCACGCGCACGGCGGGCCCGATCCGCGCGACCAGGCGCTCATGCACGAGCTGGTCAAGGGCACGCTGCGCTGGCGTGGCCGGCTCGACTGGTCGCTCGACCCGCTGATCCACATCGGCTTCTCGCAGGTCCAGCCCTGGATCAAGAACATCCTGCGGCTCGGCGCCTACCAGATCCTGTTCCTCGACCGCGTGCCGCCGCACGCCGCGGTGGACGAATCGGTGAAGCTCGCGCACAAGTACGGGCACCCCGGCACGGCCGGGCTGGTGAACAGCGTGCTGCGCCGCCTCGTCGAGGAGAAGGACCGGATCGTGCCGCCGGCGGGCGACGACGCCGAGTCGCTGGCGGTGTGGGGCTCGCACCCGCGCTGGATCGTCGAGCGCTGGCTCGCGCGCTTCGGGCCCGAGGCCACGCGCGCACTGCTGCTGGCCGACAATCGCGCGGTGCCGGTGGGGCTGCGCGTGAATCGCCTGCGCCTGACGCGCGACGAGCTGATCGCGAAGCTCGCCGACGCGGGCGTGGTGGCCACGCCCGCGCGGCTGGCGAGCGACCTGGTGTGGATCGAGGGCACGCACGCCCCGGGCGCGCTCGAGGCGTTCAAGCGCGGCCTGTGCACGGTGCAGGACGAGAGCGAGGCGCTGGTCTGCCGCCTGGTCGCGCCCGAGCCGCACGAGCGGCTGCTCGACCTGTGCGCCGCACCCGGCGGCAAGAGCACGCACCTGGCGGAGTTGATGGGCGACGAGGGCGAGGTCTGGGCGATGGAGCGCGCCGAGGCGCGCGTGGCGTCACTCGAGGCCACGGTCGCGCGGCTCGGCACGCATGCCGTGCACGTGGTGCTCGGCGACGGGCGCATCTACCCGTTCCCGATGCCCTTCGACCGCGTGCTGGTGGACGCGCCCTGCACGGGGCTCGGCGTGCTCGGCCGCCGCGCGGATGCGCGCTGGCGCAAGGGCCCGGAGTCGCTGCGCGAGCTGCCACCCGCGCAGCTCGAGTTGCTCTCCGCGGGCGGCCGCCGCGCGCGCCCGGGCGGCGTGCTGGTCTACAGCGTCTGCTCGTTCGAGCCCGAGGAGACCACCGAGGTGGTCGAGCGCTTCCTGCGCCAGGATCCGGCCTTCGTGCTGGAGAGCGTGCAGGGCCTGGTGCCCGACGAACTGGTGGACGTGGACGGCTTCATGCGCGTGCTGCCTCACGTGCACGGTTGCGACGGCGCCTTCGCCGCGCGCTTCCGCAGGATCTCATGAGCGACGAGCCCCGCAGCGTCGCGCCCGCGGAGCCTGACGCCGCGCCCGCGCCGGCCCCGGAGTCCTGGCCGGGCGTGGAGCGCCGCCGGCCCGGCCGCGCCCTGCGCACCGCGCTGCTCCTGCTGGTGCTGGCCGGCGGGGCGTTCGCCACCGGCATGGCGCTCTTCAACGGGCTGGTGATGCCCCGGCTCATCCATCGCCGTGGCGAGGTGCGCGTGCCGGATCTTGCGAGCCTGAGAGTGGAGCAGGCCGAGCAGTCCCTGCGGCAGCTCGGGCTCAAGCTCTCGCGTTCGGGGGAGCGCTTCGACCTGGCCGTGCCGCGCGGGCTCATCCTGCAGCAGGATCCGCCGCCGCGGAGCGCCGTGCGCGCGGGCCGCCGCGTGCTCGTGGTCGTGAGTCTGGGCGAGGAGTTCAGCTCGGTGCCGCAATTGTTCGGCACCTCGCTGCGGGGCGCGCGCGTCCTGATCGAGCGCACCGGGCTCTCCGTGGGCGGCGTCACGCGTGCGCCCTCGGAGGACGTGGGCGAGGGGCTCGTCGTGGGCACGGACCCGCCGGCCGAGAGCGTGCTGCCGCGCGAGACCCCGGTGGGCCTGCTGGTCTCGACCGGCAGCGCGGCCGAGAGCCACGTGATGCCCGAGTTGTTCGGCCGCGACCTGCTCGCCGTGCGCCGCCAGCTGGAGTCCTTCGGTTTCCGCGTGGTGAGCCCCGAGGGCCCGGGCTCGCGCGGCATGATCATCGTGCAGCAGCCGGCGCCCGGCGCGCGCATGGACCGCGGCACCGTCGTCACCCTGCAGGGCAACGGGAGGTCATCTTCATGAGCCCCTCGCCGCATCCGCTCGCCGGTCCCATCGCCGCCCCGTCCATCCTGTCGGCGGATCTCGCGCGCCTGGGCGAGGCGCTGGCACTCGTGGATCCGGCGCGCGACTGGGTGCACTGCGACGTGATGGACAACCACTTCGTGCCGAACCTCACCTTCGGTCCGCTCATCGTGGCCGCGTCGCGGCGGCTCTCGGCAGCGTTCCTCGACGTTCACCTCATGGTCGAGCGGCCCGAGACCCTGATCGCGCGCTTCCGCGAGGCCGGGGCCGACCTCATCACCGTGCACGTCGAGGCCTGCGCCGACCCCGCCGCGACGCTGACCGCCGTCCGGGCGACCGGTGCGCGCGCGGGGCTCACGCTCAGGCCGGGCACGCCGTTCGCCCGGGCCGAGCCCTGGCTCCAGGACCTCGACCTGTTCCTGGTCATGACGGTCGAGCCGGGCTTCGGCGGGCAGGCGTTCATGCCCGGCATGCTGGAGAAGGTGCGCGCGGCGCGCGACTGGCGCGAGCGGCACGGGGCGCGCTACCTGATCGAGGTGGACGGCGGCATCTCGTCCGCGACGGCGCCGCAGTGCCGCGCGGCCGGGGCGGATGTGTTCGTGGCGGGCAACGCCATCTACGGACAGAGCGATCCGAAACAGGCGCTCGAGGCGCTGCGCGCCGCGATCCGCTAGGACGGCCGCTTCGCGGGTCGCCTGCGGCGCTGCCCGTGAACGCGCAGGGAGGGAAGCGATGGGGCAACTGGACGGCGTCCTGAACCCCGACGAGAGGCTCCTGTTCCGCACCCGGCTGCACTGGCTGCCGTGCGCGCCGTCCGCGCTCGCCGTCTCGCTGCTCGGCGCGGTGGTGATCGCCGCGCTGCTGGTCTTCGCGCGCGGTCCGGTGGCCGACCAGTTCGCGCGCGCGCCCCTGACGGCCTCGATCCTCGCGCTCGGGCTGGCGCTCGTGGTGGTCATGCCCCTGGTCGTCGTCCGTTTCCTGGTCGCCACGCACGAGTTCGGGGTGACCGACCGGCGCGTGATCGCGCGCATGGGCTGGGTCAGCACCCGCACCGTGGACCTGAACGTGACCAAGGTGGAGTCGCTGGTGATCGAGCAGGGCGCGCTCGGCCGCCTGTTCCGCTACGGCGACCTGAAGGTCGTGGGCACCGGCGGGACCGCCGAGACCTTCCGCGGCGTGAAGGACCCGATCGGCTTCCGCAAGGCGGTGAACCTGGCCGCGGACCGCGTGGGCGGGAAGACCGGGGAGGGGTGAGGACCGTCAACGGGCAGGCGGCTGCGCAAGTGCTGCTGGCGATCGCACCTGGCGCATGATCTGCGCGGCCAGCCAGCCGGTGGAGTCGCGCACGGCGCTCACCGGGTAGCCCATCCTTCCGGCGACGAGCGCGTAGCACGACTCGGCGCGCGCCGTGTCACCCATCAGTTGATGGCAGGCCCCCGCGTAGATCAGCCCGTGCGTGCCCCACGGCAGTGAGCCCAGCTTGCCGTACTCCGTCGCGGCCGCAGGCAGGTCCCAGGCGCGCAGGAACAGACCCGCAAGGTCCTCGTGATTGTCCTCCCACGAGGGGTTCAGGCGCCGCGCGCTCTCCACGTCCTCGGGTCCCCTGAAGACCTCGATCATGCCAGCCGCGCTGTCGAATCTGAAGAAGAAGTCGCGGTTTTCGTGGCCGTCGGTGCGGGGCGTGTACTGCGAGTAGTAGAGCCCTCTCAGGGTCGTGTCGCGGTACCACACGCGCAGACTCGGGCCGTCCCCCGCCAGGAGGCCGATGTTGTTGGGAATGTGCACGAAGAAGACGCGGGAGGACGGTGGGAAGGACGGGTGCTGGCGCAGCAGTTCCGTGCGGATCGCCCCGAGGATGCTCCCGGCGCGGCGCTGGTACCACTCGCTGCCCCAGTCCCACGACAGCGTGTGCGCCTGTGTGGAGCGCAGCAGGGCCAGGAGCGCCACCACCAGCACGGCTGCGCGCGGCCGTGCGGACAGCCAGGTCCCGAGAAGCAGCCACGCGCCGAGGGAGCCCATCACGCCGTAATAGGCGTGCCAGCCGATCGAGGGCATGAGCAGGATGCTCCAGCCCGCCAGCGCCCAGACGAATCCCAACACCATGACACCCGTCGGCCGCGGGCGCACCTGACCGCTGGCGGAACGCACGGCCGTCAGCCACACGAAACCGGCCAGGATGGCCGCGCCCAGAGCACCCTGTGCCAGCGCCTGGCTGGCGTAGTCGCCCGGATTCGGCCACGAGTCGAGGTTGACCTGCGCCAGCACGGTCCTGACCATCGTCCCGGTCGTGGACAGTCGCTGCGTGGTCTCCAGCGACGTGCGGAGGGGCCCGAAGAACCTCGCCCCGAGCAGCGGGTGGATGACGGCCCAGGCCAGGGCGATGAGCCAGAAGGGCGCGGTGCGCACGGCGGTCTCCCGCGCGCTTCGTCTCTCGACGAGGACCAGGTAGGCGACGGCCAGCCCGGGCAGGATCGCTCCGGACTCCTTGCTCAGCAGGGCCAGGGCCAGCGCCATCGCCGAGGCGATCCGTCGCCCGCGAGCCAGCAGATGCAGGAAGACCAGCGTGAAGAACAGGACCCACAGATCCTGGACTCCCGCGACCCAGGACAGCGGGGTGCCCCAGAGCGCCAGGCTGGCCAGTCCGGCGGTCGCGACCGAAGCCGCCGCCGAGCCGGCGAGGCGGCGCACCCAGGTGAAGTAGAGGCTCATGAGGCCCAGCCAGAGCGCGAAGCTGGCCACGTGGAACGGGAGCTCCCGCGTGCCGAAGAGGTGCTGGAGCCACCAGTAGTGCAGCTCCCGCGACCACGGCCGGTACCAGCCGAAGATGAGGTCGTGCCGCTTCCAGAGCGAAGCGAAGGAGGCGGTGCGAGTGAGATCCAGGAAGCAGAAGTCGTCGTTGACGAACGCCAGGGTGAGGAAACGGGCATACTGGGTGGCGAGGAACAGACCCAGGGCGAGCGCGGCCAGCAGCAGGCCGGCGTGTCGGTCAGCAGCTCCGCCGACGGTGGCGCCGGCCGGTGGCGCCACCGTCGCGGCGGGACCCTCGAGCGCCTGGTGGGACAGCCTCGACGGGCGTGAACGCTTCATCGCGGGAGCGTCTTCGTGGTCATGTTCCGGCGTGGCCTCTTTCGTGCCGGCTTTCGGACCGGAGCGCACCGATCATCAGCATCCTGCAGGCGTGGCGTCCGGGATGTCCAGCCCGGGGATTGGCCGCGGGGGGCGGCGGAGGCGGGCAGGTCGCCCCGGGGACGCACCAGAGCGCGACACCCGGTCGTCTGCGCCTGCCGGTTCCCTGCGGTGGACCCATGTGGTAATTTCCTTCGCCTCTTTGCCGAACGGAAAGGACCCGTGTTCGAAGCACTGACCGACCGACTGCAGGGCATCGTCCGGAACCTGACCGGGCAGGCTCGCATCACGCCCGAGAACATCCGGGAGAGCCTGCGGGAGGTCCGCCGCGCACTGCTCGAGGCCGACGTGCAGGTCGGGGTGGCGCGCGACTTCGTCGCCCGGGTCGAGGCGCGGGCGGTGGGCGAGGAGGTGCTGAAGAGCCTCTCGGCGGGGCAGCAGGTCGTGGGGATCGTCAAGGACGAGCTCGAGAGCCTGCTGGGGCGCACGCCGGTGACGCTGGCCGGCTCGCCGCACGTCCCGACCGTGGTGCTGCTCGCGGGCCTGCAGGGCTCGGGCAAGACCACGTTCGCGGGCAAGCTGGCCGTATGGCTCAAGGCGCGCACGAAGCGCGTGCTGCTGGCGAGCGCGGACGTCTACCGCCCCGCGGCGGTGGACCAGCTCGAGCGGGTGGCGGAGCAGGCGGGGGCGGGATTCTGGCGCGCGCCGGAGGGCACGCTGCCGGTCGAGATCGCGCGCGGAGCGCTGGAACAGGCGCGCGCGCGCGGCTTCGACTTCCTGGTGTTCGACACGGCGGGGCGGCTCCAGATCGACGAGCCGATGATGGCCGAGCTGGAGGCGCTCAAGCAGGCCGTCCGCGCACACCAGGTGCTGCTGGTGGTGGACGGGATGACGGGGCAGGAGGCGGTCAGGATCGGGCAGACCTTCGCCCAGCGCGTGGGCGTGGACGGCCTGGTGCTCAGCAAGATGGACGGCGACGCGCGCGGTGGCGCCGCGCTGTCGCTGCGGCAGGTGACGGGCAGGCCCATCCTGTTCCTGGGCGTGGGCGAGAAGCTCGACGGGCTCGAGACCTTCGACCCGGCGCGGCTCGCCGGGCGCATCCTCGGCATGGGCGACATCGTCGGGCTGGTGGAGAAGGCGCGCCTGGCGGTGAACGAGCAGGAAGCGGCGCAGTTGGCCGAGAAGCTGCGGCGCACCGATTTCACGCTGGACGACTTCCTCGAGCAGCTCGTGCAGGTGAAGAAGATGGGGCCGCTCGAGGACCTGATGAAGATGCTGCCCGGGATGCCCAGGGCGGCGCTGGAGCAGGCCAGGCCCGACAATGGCCGGCTCAAGCGCTACGAGGCCATCCTGCTCAGCATGACGAAGCAGGAGCGGAGATCGCCGCGGGTGATCGACGGCAGCCGGCGGCGGCGCATCGCCGCGGGCAGCGGCACGGCGGTGAGCGACGTGAATCAGTTGTTGCGGGATTTCGAGCAGGCGCGCACGCTGATGAAGCGCCTGAAGCATGGGCCGCGCGGTCTGGCGGGGCTCAGACGCGGCCGCGGCTAGCACGCGGCGCACATCACGAGGCAGAGGAGGATTCAAGATGGCGGTGGTGATCCGTCTCATGCGGGCCGGCGCGAAGAAGCGGCCCTTCTATCGGCTGGTGGCGGCGGACTCGCGGCGGCAGCGCGACGGGCGGTTCCTGGAGATCCTGGGGCACTACAACCCCATCACCCAGCCCTTCGAGTTGGTCGTGCAGAAGGACAAGGTGCAGGAGTGGCTGGACAAGGGCGCCCGGCCCAGCCAGCAGGTGGCGTCGCTGCTGCGCTCGACCGGGATGATGCTCGGCAAGGCGTCGAAGCCCACGAAGAAGGCAGTGCCCGCGGGCGCCGCGGCCAAGCCGCGCAAGCGTCTCAAGCGGCGCACGGTCTCGGCGCGCAAGACCAAGGTGAAGGCGGCGAAGGCGTCGGCGAAGAAGGCCGGCAAGGTGGTGCCGAAGAAGGGCGCCAAGCGGAAGGCGGCCGCGAAGTAGGGCCGCAGCACAGCACGGCCCCGCGCCCGGGGCACGGGCTCCGCGCCCCACGCGGAGCCCGCCGGGGCGCGGGGTGCGAGCCGCGGAGCCTCCCATGAGAACGTCGCCGAGTCATGCGCTGGCGTTGCTGTTCCTGCTGGCCGGGCTGTCGGTGGCCGGCTGCGCCCGGCGCGAGCCCGTGCCGGACGTGGCTGCGCTGCAGGCGCGCTCGCAGGCGCTGATCGACGCGGGGAACACCTGCTACCGCGCCGGCGACCACGCCACCGCGGCCAAGCGCTACCGCGCCGCCATGGTCGTGAAACCCGACGACCCGGTCGCCTACTTCGGTCTGGGCATGGCGCTCACGAAGCTCGGACGCGACGAAGAGGCGCGCCAGGCCTACGCGCGAGCGCGCGAACTCGCGCAGCAGGCGCGGAGCGCGAGCCGGGACACCGCGCGCTGAAGGTGGGACGGGCGAGTCGATCCGGCGCGCTGAAGGCGGATGGGGTCGGGCGCCCGGTCCGTCCGCCGGTCACGACGCAGCCGGATGCGTGGGACCGTAGGCTTCGAGTCAGGTGCCAGCCGGTCCCCTGGCCGGGGCCCTCCGGAGAGGCGACATGAAACGCCAGCTGAAGAAGATGATCGTCGGGACGCCCTGGGAGCCGCTGGCCAGAAGGCTGCATGCGGCCTTCCTGCGTGCAGGCTCGTCTGACGTGGAGGACAGGAACCGCCAGTACGACATCCAGACTCTCGAGGTGATGCGGCGAGTCCTGCGGAAGGACTCGAACTGCGTCGATGTCGGCTGCCACCAGGGCAGCATCCTGAGGGAGATGCTGCGGTTCGCGCCCGCAGGGACTCACTTTGCCTTCGAGCCGCTCCCCGGGATGTACCAGGGGTTGAGGGAATCCTTCGGGGGTCTCGCGAACCTCCATCTCCACGACTGCGCCTTGAGCGATGTCGCAGGGACGACGTCCTTTCAGCACGTCGTGAGCAATCCCGGCTACAGCGGTTTCCGCCGGCGAAGGTACGACAGGCCCCACGAGCAGGTTCGGCAGATCATGGTCAGGACGGACCTGCTCGACAACCTCGTGACCGGGGACATCTCGATCCAGTTCATCAAGGTCGATGTGGAGGGCGCCGAACTCCAGGTGTTCAGGGGCGCCCTGGAGACGATCAGGAGGAGTCGGCCGACGATCGTCTTCGAACACGGGCGTGGTGCCGCGGGCTGTTACGGAACCGGCCCCGGGGACATCTACGAGCTGCTGGTGGGACGGTGTGGCTTGAGGCTGTTCCTCATGGCCGAGTGGCTTGGAAGCGGCGGCAGCGCGTCTCTGGACAGGGAGGCCTTCCGCGAACAGTTTGCGAGCGGCAGGAACTACTACTTCATGGCCGCGCCCTGATGAGAGCGCCGGTTCGCCTCGGCCCCGCAGGGCCACGGGGACCCGGCGTCAGGCACACGGAGGCTGACATGCAGATGACCGGCATCCCCTTTGGAGTCACCGACTGGTCGTCCGTTGAGCGAACCGAACACAAGGGCGAATCGGGCGTCGCGTATTGGCGCACGCGCGAGTTCGGCGGCATCCGGGTCCGCCTGGTCGAGTACACCCCGGGCTACCTGGCGGACCACTGGTGCGCGAAGGGGCATGTCCTCCTGTGCCTCGAGGGCGAGCTGCGCACGGAGCTCGAGGATGGCCGGACGGTCGTCCTGAGACCGGGCATGAGCTACCAGGTCGCGGACGGGGCCGAACCGCATCGCTCCTCCACCGGGATCGGCGCGAAGCTGTTCATCGTCGACTGAATCGCCCGACCTCCCCGGCGCCGGGCGACCTCGGGGCGGACCCGGGCCGCCGCGTCCTTCCGGGATGCGCGGCCACGTTCCCGATCGCGTGCGTGCGCCCGCGCCGCTTTCCCTCGCCCGTGCCCTCGTTGTAGTCTGGGCCGCGATCCGAGGCTTCACCCTGGCGCCACTTTCGGACGGGAGCCCATGCACGATCTCAAGTTCCTGCGCAACCACCGTGAGCGCGTCGAGGCAGGCGTGGCCCTCAAGGGCATGACCGTGAACCTGGGGCGCTTCTACGAGATCGAGGAACGCCGCCTCGCGTTGCTGCACGAGAGCGAGCAGCTCAAGGCCCGGCGCAACGCGGTCACCCAGGAGGTCGGCGCGCGCCGGCAGTCCGGGCAATCGGCCGACGAGCTGATCGCGCAGAGCCGCGAGCTGGGCGAGCGCATCAAGCGGCTCGACGCGGAACTCAAGACGCTCGAGGAAGAGAGCGCCGAGCTGGCGGCGTGGATCCCCAACCTGCCGCACGAGAGCACCCCGCCGGGCAAGGACACGGCGCAGAACCAGGTCAAGCGCACCTGGGGCGAGCTGGCGGCGTTCGGCTTCGAGGCGCAGCCGCACTGGGACCTGGCCACGCGGCTCGGGCTGCTCGACTTCGCGCGGGCGCCCAAGATCTCGGGCTCGGGCTTCCTGCTCTTCACCGGGCGCGGCGCGCGTCTGGAGCGGGCGCTCATCAACTTCATGCTGGACTTCCACACCGTGCACCACGGCTACACCGAGGTCTCGGTGCCGCACGTGGTGCGGCGGGCGGCGCTGTTCGGCACCGGCCAGCTGCCCAAGCTGGAAGGCGACATGTACCACATCGGTGAGGACGATCTATTCCTGAACCCGACGGCCGAGGTGCCGGTCACCAACATCTACCGCGACGAGATCCTCGAACCCGGCATGGTGCCCATGTACCTCACGGCCCACTGCGCCTCCTACCGGCGCGAGGCCGGCACCTACGGCGCGGACACGCGTGGCATGGTGCGCGTGCACCAGTTCGACAAGGTGGAGCTGGTCAAGATCGTGCCGCCGCAGACCAGCTACGATGAACACGAGAGGCTGGCGCGCGACGTGGCCGAGATCTTCGAGGCGCTGGAGCTGCCTTACCGGCAGGTGCTGCTGTGCAGCGGCGACACGTCGTTCGCCGCGGCCAAGTGCTACGACTTCGAGGTCTGGGCGCCGGGCATCAAGGCCTGGCTCGAGTGCTCCTCGTGCTCGAACTTCGAGGACTTCCAGGCGCGCCGCATGAATCTGCGCTTCCGCCGCGAGGCGGGGGCGAAGGCCGAGCACCCGCACACGTTGAACGCCTCGGGCGTGGCGCTGCCGCGCACCTTCGCGGCACTGCTCGAGAACCACCAGACCGCGACGGGGACGGTGCGCATCCCGTCCGCCCTGCGCCCGTACCTCGACGGCCTCGAGGAGATCGTGCCAGAGGGGTGAAACCGAGCCCGCCCCCGCCGCGGCCGCGGTTCCGCCGCACCGGTGCGCAGATCCTGCGCACGGCGGTGCTCCTGGGGAGCGTGCTGCTCGTGGTCTCGGTCTTCCTCTTCACCCACCAGACCATCCGGCGCCTGTCCGCGGAGGTCACGACCACCTCGCGGGTGCTGGCCCGCTTCCTCGCGCTCGCGACGTTCCCGGCCACGCATGACCCGGAGCTGCAGCGCATCACGCGCGAGGTCGTGAGCAGCCTCGATTTCCCCATCATCATCACGGACCCACAGGGCTTCCCGCGCGCCTGGCGCAAGACGGCGGTGCCGCCGGGGCTGGTGCCCGCCACCAGCGTCGACAGCCTGAGCGTGGGCCAGCCGGTCTCGCCGGTGATCCGCGCGCGCATCGAGCGCCTGCAGGCCGAGGTGGCGCGGCTCGACCGCCAGAACCCGCCGTTGCCGATGAAGCAGCCCGGCACGGGCGTGACGCTGGGTGCGGTGCACTACGGCGAGCCCGTCGTGCTGGACCTGCTGCGCTGGATGCCCTACGTCACCGTGGGCGGCGTGCTGCTGCTGCTCTCGCTCGGGCTCTGGGCGCTCGCCGGTCTGCGCATGGCCGAGAAGCGCACGATCTGGGTGGGCATGGCGCGCGAGACGGCCCACCAGCTGGGCACGCCGCTCTCCTCGCTGATGGGCTGGGTGGAGCTCCTGCGCGCGCACGCCGAGGCCGCGCCGCCGGGCGCGGTGGTGCCCGTGGCGCGGGCCGAGCTGGAGGAGACGCTCACCGAGATGGAGCGCGACGTCGACCGGCTCAACAAGGTGGCGCAGCGCTTCAGCCACGTGGGTTCGGCGCCGCACCTGCAGCTGCAGGAGGTCGCGCCGGTGGTGCGCGAGGCGGTGCAGTACGTGCGCCGGCGCCTGCCCCACGACGAGGATCGGGTGGTGCTGCGCGAGCGCTACGAGGACGTGCCGCCCATCAACCTCAACCGCGAGCTGATCGAGTGGGCGCTCGAGAACCTGCTGCTGAACGCGATCTCTGCGCTGGACAAGACGCATGGCGTGATCGAGGTCAAGATCGAACGCCGCAAGGAGAACGAGGCGGTCGAGATCGTGGTGCAGGACGACGGGCGCGGCATGACGCCGGCCGAGCAGGGCCGGGCCTTCGAGCCGGGCTACAGCACCAAGCACCGGGGTTGGGGCCTGGGGCTCGCGCTCGCGCGCCGCGTGGTGCAGGAATACCACGGCGGGAAGCTCTTCATCCGTCACAGCGCCCCGGGCCAGGGCACCACGATGGTGATGAGCTTCCCGACGTAGCTTCGGGCTAGAGTCCCTCCAGCCGGATCGAGCCGTCGCCGCAGCGCATCTCGAGCAGCGGGCCGCCGCCGTTCATGCGCCCCCGCAGCGTGTGCCGCCCGAATCGCCCCGAGGTCTCGACGGGCAGGCCCACCCACAGGCCGCCGTCTCCGGCATGCAGATCGAGGTCCGCGCGCAGCGTGGAGGGCACGCGGAGCGACATGTTGCCGTCGCCGCTGCGCAGGCTCCAGGCGGAGGCGAGGCGCGAGCCGTCGAGCGCGGTCGCCTCCACGCGTCCGTCGCTGGTGCTCACCTCGAGTTGGTCGAAGCGTCCCTCGAGCCGGAGGCCGCCGTCCCCGCTGTGGGCCTCGAGCGCCCCGTCGAGACCGGTGGCCCGGATGTGTCCGTCGCCGGTGCTGAGCGAGAGCCGGCCGCACAGGCCGTCGGCCTGGATGGCCCCGTCGCCGGAGTGGGCGCGGATCTCTCCCGAGAGCGGTGCGATCGTGATGGCCCCGTCGCCGGTCGAGACGTCGAGGTCGGCGTCGCGTGGCAGGCTGACGTCCACGCGGGTCGTGCGGGCCCCGAATCCGAAGTGGACGATGCGGCGCGGCTCGCGGACCTCGCACAGGACGCGGTCGCCGCTCTGCGAGGCGTCGACCGAGACGCCTCGCGAGCCGATGGACCAGCCCCGCGTGGTGACGCGGATGCCCACGGCCGGGCGGTCCCAGGTCGCGACGTGGACGCTGGCGTCATCGGCCCGCAGGACGAGTGCGGGGCGCCCGGTGGTCGGGTAGGTCTTCTCCCACCGCGTGACGGCTGCGGGTCCCGCAAGGGCGGGGCTCCAGGCGGTGGCCAGGGCGAGGACGAGGACGGCGGCGGCAAGGCGAGGCATGGGCATTCCCTCCAGGGTGACGATCCCTACTACGGAGGGAGACGGGGGTGGGTTGCAGGAACCGGGGCTACCGCCCCGCCACCCCGTACGCCATCGGTCGGTTGGCGGCCACGCCCCAGCCGGTGCGATCCACCGCGATGAGCCCCACGTCCCAGCGCTCCGGGAACATGGCCACGGCTTCCTGGACCGCCTGCTTCGCGGGCACGCCCGCAGCCAGCCGCTCGTAGACCGAGCGCGCCAGGAAACGCCGGATGATCTGCTCGCCCTCGCCGGTGCAGGCCACCGCGCCGGCCGGGCCGGCGCAGAGCCCGGCGCCGTAGACCGGCACGTCGCCCACGCGGCCGCAGAGCGTCACCGAGGTGCCGCCGGTGGAGAGCGCGGCGGCGAAGTGCCCGTCCGCGTCGCGCGTGACCGAGCCCACGGTGTCGCCGTGCCTGCCCCACTCGAGCACGTCGGCGGGCATCGCGCCGGGGAAGTTCCAGTAGCGCCGCCAGTCGAAGACCGTGGTGTCGCGGCGGGTGAACAACTCGGCCTGGCGCCTCATGCGGGCGCGGTACTTGGCCTCGGCCTGCGGGCTCACGGGCACGATGTCGGCGAAGCCGATCCGGTGGGCGAAGCGGGTCGCGCCCTCGCCCACGAGGAACAGGTGGGGAGTGGAGTCCATGACCGCGCGCGCCACCCGCACCGGGTTCTTCACGCGCTCGATCGCTCCGACCGCGGCGAAGCGGCCCTCGTCGGTCATGACCGCGGCGTCCATCTGGAGGGTGTGCCCGTCCAGCCGGATGTTGGCACCGGTGCCGGCATTGAAGCGCGGATCGTCCTCGAGCCACACGGTGCCCGCGACCGCAGCGTCGAGCGCGGAGCCGCGCGCGACCAGCACGGCGAGCGCCGTGTCGGCCGCGGCGCGCACGCCGTCCGCGTACTCGGGCCCCGAGCCGGCCCCGCCGTGCGTGACCACGAGCGCTCCGCCACCGGTGCCGCCGGCGAGCGTGGGCAGGGGCGCGGGGGCCAGCAGGACGACGGGGGCGGGGTCGCGGGTCTGGGCGCTGGCGGAAGCGCCGGCGGGGAGCAGCGCAAGGATCAGCAGGCCGGTGCGGGTGGATCGGCTGGGTCTCATCACTCTTCCTCCTGGTGCCGGACCTGGCGTGGACGGTGGCCCGCGCCACGTTAGGACGTTGTCAGCGCCGGGGTCAACGGCCGCGTCGGCCCGCGTTGGCGCTCCGGCGCCCCGGCGCTATGATGCCGCTGTTCCCCGCACCCGACACGCGCCCTGCGGTGTATGCAGCATGGGGTGCCCCGCCCCCCCCAGGCCCGAGATGGACGACCGCATGGAAGAGCCCCGCAAACGCATCCTCTGGGCCGACGACGAGATCGACCTGCTGCGGCCCCACGTCAAGTTCCTCGAGCAGAAGGGCTTCGCGGTGACGGCGGTGCCCAACGGTGAGGACGCGCTCGCCGAGCTCGAGCGCGCCCACTACGACCTGGTGCTGCTCGACGAGATGATGCCCGGGCTCGGGGGGCTGGACACCCTCGGGCAGATCAAGGCGCGCAGCCTCGACGTGCCGGTCGTGCTCGTCACCAAGAGCGAGGAGGAGTCGCTCATGAACGAGGCGCTGGGGCAGCACATCACCGACTACCTCATCAAGCCGGTCAACGCCTCGCAGGTCTTCCTGGCGTGCAAGCGGGTCTTCGACGCGCAGAGCCTGCAGGACACCCAGCGCGCGCGCGACTACGTGGGCGAGATGCAGCGCTGGCAGGGGCTCGACCTGCGCCGCCTCGACTGGCCGGGCTGGGTGGACCTGGCGCAGGACGTGGCGCGCTGGGACGTGCGCTTCGACGGCGTGGCCGACGCCGGGCTGCGGCAGGCGCACGCCGACTTCCGGCGCAGCCTCAACATCGACTTCGGGCGCTACGTCGAGGAGAACTACCCGCACTGGGTGCGCGACGCCGCGGACCGCCCGCCGCTCTCGACCGACGTGGTGGCGCGCGCGCTCGTGCCGCACCTGCAGGCCGGGCGGCGCGTGTTCTTCGTCATCATCGACTGCATGCGTCTGGACCAGTGGTTCTCGCTCGAGCCGCTGCTCGAGGAGCTGTTCACGGTCCAGCGCGACTACTACTGCTCGATCCTGCCGACCGCCACGCCCTACTCGCGCAACGCCATCTTCTCGGGCCTGCTGCCGGCGCAGCTCAAGCAACAGCACCCCGACCTGTGGCAGGAGGGCACCGACGACGAGCGCACCAAGAACCGCTTCGAGCGCCAGTTGCTCGAGGCGCAACTGGCGCGCCTGACACCGGGCCAGGAGAAGCCGGTCAAGTACATCAAGATCTACGACCAGAACGAGGCCCTGGCCACGCGCCGGCAGATCAACTCGTTCAGCGGGCTGCCGCTGGTGAGCATGGTGTTCAACTTCCTCGACATCCTGGCGCATGGCCGCTCGGAGAGCGACATCCTGCAGGAGTTGGCGCCCGATGAGGCCGCCTTCCGCGCGGTCACGAAGGCGTGGTTCGTGCACAGCCCGCTCTACGACATCTTCCGCGCTCTCTCCACCCAGGACGTCACCGTGGTGTTGACCACCGACCACGGCGCGGTGCTCGGGCGGCGGGCGGCGCTGGTCTATGGCAACCGCGACACCTCGACCAACCTGCGTTACAAGTTCGGGATCAACCTGAACTGCGACGCGAAGCAGGCGGTCATCATCCGCCGGCCGATGGACTACATGCTCCCCGACGAGGGCGTGAACAAGAACTACGTGCTGGCGCGCGAGGACTTCTACTTCGTGTACCCGACGCGCTTCCACGAGTTCGAGCGCCAGTACCGCGGGTCGTTCCAGCACGGCGGCATCTCGGTCGAGGAGATGATCCTGCCGCTGCTGACGCTGACCCCCCGCACGCCGTGACGGGATCGCTCGGGCGCGATCGGCCGGCGCCCGGCGCGGAGCCGGCCGGGTTCCCCGCCGGGCGCCGGCGGGTCACGGCCGCGGTCGAGGAGACCGAGCGGCTCGGCGAGACGCTCGCCGCGGGGCTCGTGGCGGGTGACGTGCTGGTGCTCACCGGGCCGCTCGGCTCGGGCAAGACGCGCTTCGTGGCCGGCCTGGCCCGTGGCCTCGGCGCCAGGTCGCGCGTGCGCAGTCCGTCCTTCACGCTGCTGAACGAGTACCGTGGCGCGTTCATGCTCCACCATCTGGACCTCTACCGGCTCGAAGGGCCGGACGTGGATGGGTTGGGGCTCGAGGAGCTGGTGGACGAGGGTGCTCTCGTGGTGGAGTGGGGCGAGAAGCTGCCGGCCTGGCTGCGCGAAGAGGCCCTGACGCTGGTCTTCGAGGTGCTTTCCGAGCACGAGCGGGCAGTCACCGCGAGCGCGGCGGGCGAGCGCGGCGGCGAATTGCTCGCGGTCTGGGAGCTGATGCCGGCCGGGGAGGCGCGGTGAGCGCGGCCCCGGCGGGACACGTCTCCGCGAAGCCCGGGCTCGTCATCGAGTCGGCGACCGCTCACGTCGAGGTGCTGGTGTGCGCGCCCGACGGTGCGGCGCTGGCGCACGAGGCCGAGGACGTGGGCCACGGCCACACGCGGCGGCTCACACCGCTCGTGACGCGGGCGCTCGCCCGGGCGCAGGTCGAGCCCCGCACGCTGGGCTGGATCGCCGCCGACCTGGGACCAGGCTCCTTCACCGGGGTGCGCGTGGGGCTCGCGACCGCCGAGGCCTTCGCGCTGGCCGCGGATGCGCCGTTGCTGGGCGCCTCCTCGCTGGCCGCGCTGGCGCTGTCGTCCGGGGCCGGCCGCGCACTGGTCGTGCCGCTGGTTCCCGGCGGGCGGCACGACCTCTACGCCGGCTTCTTCCGCGCCGACCTGCGTGGCCGCGTCACGTTGCTGGCCGCGCCGCGCGTGGCGGCCCTGCCCGCGCTGCTCGAGATGGTGACCGAGGCGCGTGCCCTGCTGCCGCGCGGCTCGGACCTGCGCTTCACGGGCCCCGGGGCCGCGCGCGAGCGCGAGGCGCTGGAGCGCTTCGCCCCCGGGAGCACCGGGCCGGCCGGGGACCTGGCGGGGCTCTCGGCCACGGATCTGGCGGCGGCCGTGCGCTCGGGCTTCGGGCCCGCAGCCGGGCTGCCCGCGCCGGGGGAGGAGCCGCGACCGCTCTACGTGCGCTCGGCGCAGGCCGAGGAGCGCGTCCGCCATGCGGCGCTCGCCGGCCGGCCCATCCGCATCCGCGACTTCACGGAGCCGGACCTGCCGGCCGTGGCCGCGGTCGAGCGGCGTGTCTTCAGCGATGCCTGGCCGGAGTCGTTCTTCCGCGAGGAACTCTCGCAGGCCATGGCCTGGGCGCGCGTCGCCGAGGCCGACGGTGCGCTCGCCGGCTACCTGCTGGCCTGGGTGGGGGCCGGCGCCGGTCACGTCGGCAACCTGGCGGTGGTCCCGGAGGCGCGCCGGCGCGGCGTGGCACGCGCGCTGCTCGAGGACCTGCTGGAGCGCGCCGGCGCGGCCGGTGCCGTGAGCCTCACGCTCGAAGTGCGGGTCTCGAACTTCGCGGCCCAGGCGCTCTACCGGGCCTTCGGATTCCGGCTGGCGGGTCTGCGCCGCGGGTATTATCGTGACACGGGCGAAGATGCGCTCATCATGGCGTGGACGGCTGCGGATGCCGGTGTGGCGTCCGCGGCGTCCGGCCGCGGTGGACCCGCGCGGGACGCGGGCGCGCCGGCCGGCAGACCCATCACCTCAACCCCCGGGTGACCATGTCCTGGCTCAAGAAGGAACGCACCCGCGTCATGACGCGGAAGAAAGAGGAACGCAGCGAGGTCCCCGAAGGCCTGTGGACCAAGTGCGAGGAGTGCGGCGAGGCGCTCTTCCAGAGCGTGCTGGAGGAGAACCTCTGGACCTGCCCGCACTGCGACCACCACTTCCGGGTGCCGGCGAAGGTCTACCTCGGCTTCCTCGCGGACCCGGGCTCCTTCGAAGAGCGCTTCGCGAACCTGGTGGCCGGCGACCCGCTCGAGTTCCGCGACGCCAAGCTGTGCTACCCCGATCGCATCAAGCACGCCCAGAAGGAGACGGGTCTGAAGGACGCGGCGCTCACCGGTGTGGCGACCGTGGGCGGCAAGCCCGTGAGCCTGACGCTCATGGACTTCTTCTTCATGGGCGGCAGCATGGGCTCGGTCGTGGGCGAGAAGGTGGCGCGTTCGATCGAGCTGGCGCTGGCCGAGCGCCGGGCGCTGATCCTGGTGTCGTCCACCGGCGGGGCGCGCATGCAGGAGGGCATCCTCTCGCTGATGCAGATGGCCAAGACCTCGGCCCTGCTGGCGCGGCTGCAGGACGAGCACCTGCCGTTCCTCTCGATCCTGACCGACCCGTCCACCGCGGGCGTGCTCGCCTCTTACGCCTCGCTGGGGGACGTGATCCTCGCCGAGCGCAAGGCGCTGGTGGGCTTCGCCGGCGCCCGGGTCATCCGCCAGACCATCGGCGAGGAGCTCCCCGAAGGCTTCCAGCGGGCCGAGTTCGTGCGCGAGAAGGGCTTCGTGGACCGGGTCGTCCATCGCAAGCAGATGCGCGACGAGGTCTCGACGCTGCTCGAGTTCTTCTGGCGCTCGACGGCGGGCTTCGCGGCGGAGGGCAGGCCCTCGCCGCACCCCGGCGCACCCCGGCCCACCGGTCTTCCGGCCCGGACGGAGGAACCGCCACGCCCGAAGTGAGCCTCCAGCAGTCGCTCGAAGCGCTGTACGGACTGGAGCGCCGGCGCGACAAGCTCGGCCTCGAGGGCACGCGTGCGCTGCTCGGCGCCCTGGGCGATCCCCACGCCGAGTGGGCCTCGGTGCACGTGGCGGGCACGAACGGCAAGGGCTCGGTGTGCGCGCTGGTGGAGCGCGTGCTGCGCGAGGCCGGGATCTGCACCGGGCTCTTCACCTCGCCACACCTGGTGGACTTCCGCGAGCGCATCCGCGTGGCCGGCCAGTGGGCCGACGAGAAGCGGCTGGCGCGGCGCCTCGCGCTGGTCTCGCGCCTGCCCGAGGGCAAGGGCCGCACCTTCTTCGAGGTCTGCACGGCGCTGGCCTTCGACGACTTCGCCGCCCGCGAGGTCGAATGGGCGGTGGTCGAGGTGGGCCTGGGCGGGCGGCTCGACTCGACCAACGTGGTCGAGTCCACGCTCTCGGTCATCACCTCGATCGGGGTGGACCACGCGGATCTGCTGGGCCGCACCCCCCGGCAGATCGCCGCCGAGAAGGCCGGGATCATCAAGCCCGAGGTCCCGGTGGTGAGCGGGGTCGCTCCCGGCGAGGCCGCGGAGGTGATCGCGCGGACGGCGGACCAGCGGGACGCGCCGCTCGTGCTGGCGGCCGAGCGGGTCAAGACGGCCTGGCTCGGCGACGGGCCGGACGGCCTGCGCTGCACCGCCGAGGTCGCGCCCTGGGGGCGGCTCGAACTGGCCTGCCCGCTCCACGGCCGCCACCAGCTCGAGAATGCGCGCACCGCGCTGGCGGCGCTCTCGATGCTGACCGAGAGCGGCGTGGAGATCGAGTCCGAGGCGGTGGTGGAGGGCTTCGCCCGGGCGCGCTGGCCGGGACGGCTCGAGGCCTGTCCTGACGAGCCGCGGCTGTGGTGGGACGGGGCCCACAATCCCGATGGCTTCGCCGCGCTCGCCGGCGCCTGGCGCGAGGATCTCGGGTTCGAGCCGCCGGGGGCGGTCGTGCTGGCGCTCGCGCAGGACAAGGACGTGGAGGCCATCGCGCGGCGGCTCGGCCCGTGGGTCGCGCCGGCGCGTGTCATCGCCACGCAGTCGCGCAATCCGCGCGCGCTGCCCGCCGGCGAGTTGCGCGCGCGCCTGGGCGCGGAGGGCCTCGACGCGCGGGAGGCGCCGGGTGTGGCGGAGGCGGTCGGGACGGCGCTCGCGGGGGCGCCCGGCGGGCGCGTGCTGTTGTGCGGCTCGCTCGTCGCCGTGGCCGAGGCGATGGAGGCCTTCGGCGGCGCGCCGGGAGAGTGGCTGTGAGGCGCCTGCTGGTCCTGCTCGCGCTGGCCGGGCTGGCGTTCGCCGCTCCCCGCGCGTGGGCAGCCGACCCTCCGGACGAGCCCCCGCTCAACCTCACGGCCGACAACCTGACCGGCAGCCACGGTCCCGAGGGCGATTTCGTCATGCTCAACGGCGCCGTGCGCATGACGCGCGGCCGCACCGTGCTCACCGCCGACGCCGGGCGCTACTACAAGGTGCAGGGCATGCTCTACCTGGACGGGCACGTGCAGATGGTGGACAGCGTGACCACCATGACCTGCGACCACGCCTCGTACTCCGAGGCCCAGGACCAGCTGTTCGTCCAGGGTAACGTGAGGCTGGTGGACAAGGACTCGGAGATCCGGGCGCCCTCCGGCACCTACGACCGCCGCAGCGGGCGCGCCGACCTGGCCGGCCCGGTCGAGGGGCGCGACCGGAAGATGGTCCTGTACGCGGACCGCGCGGTCTACCTGCGGGACTCCGCGGTGGTGCTGGCGCGCGGCCACGTGCGCGGCGTCGACCAGGAGAACAAGACCGAACTCGAGGCGCGATCCGTGGACTACGACCGCGTGCGGAAGGTGGCCGTGGGGACCGGCGATCCCGTGCTGCGCACGCGCGACGACGACAGCCGGGTCACCGAGTTGCGCGCGCTCCGGCTGGTGGTGGACACGGAGCGGCGCGTGGCCGAGGCGATCGACTCGGTGCGCATCTCGCGCGACACGCTGCAGGCACGTGGTGACCACGCCCTGTTCGACGACGTCGCCCAGCGCGGCTGGGTCACCGGGAACCCGCGGGCCTGGGACGATCAGACCAGGGTGAGCGGCGACACGCTCGAGTTCCAGACCGAGAAACGCGCGGTCAAGGCGGTCGTGGTGCGGTCCAACGCGGTCATGGACTACGTCGGGAGCCGGCCCAACACGCTGGGCGAGGCCAGCCGGCTCACCGGCGACACGGCGACCGTGTACTTCACCGGCGGCGACATCGACAGCCTGGTGGCGGTGGGCAAGGCGCGCAACGAGTACACCGGCGTGCCGCGCGCGGGGAAGACCTCCGAGCAGAACGAGGCGGCGGGCGACACCATCACGGTGTTCTTCCGCGAGCGCAAGATCGACCGCGCCCAGATCCAGGGCGGTGCGCGCGGCACCTATCGCATCGCGGTGGACGTGGGCGACACCACGGCGGCGAAGAAGGAGGTCGTGGAGTACGACGCCAGGCGCATCGAGTTCCGGGTGGCGGAGAGCACCATCGTACTGGACACGGACGCCCATCTCACCTACCAGGATCTCGAGTTGCGCGCGCGCCAGGTGAAGTACGACATCGAGCGGCAGACGCTCGAGGCCGAAGGCTCGCCGGTGCTCGGCGACCGCGGCGAGCAGGTCAAGGGCGGACTCATGACCTACGACCTCCCGTCCCGCGTGGGCACCATCTACGATGCGCAGACCAACTACGAGAAGGGCCTCTACCTGGGCCAGCGCATCCGCAAGGTGGGCGAGAACGAGCTGGACGTGATGAACGGCACCTACACGACCTGCAACGGGTCCAAGCCGCACTACCGCTTCTCGTCGCACTGGATGAAGATCTTCCTGAAGGACAAGCTGGTGGCGAAGCCGGTCGTGTTCTACCTGGGGAACGTGCCCCTGCTGGCGCTGCCCTTCTGGGTGTTCCCGGTGAAGTCGGGGCGCCACTCGGGGTTCCTCTTCCCGCAGTTCGAGTTCGGCCTCAGCAACAGCGCCGGGCAGTTCATCCGCAACGCCGGCTACTACTGGGCGCCCAACGACTACATGGACTTCACCGCGGCCGGTGACTACTACCAGGCCGAGCCGTCCTGGGTGCTGCGGGGGGACGGCGAATACCGCCTGCTCTACCGCCTGGGCGGGAGCTTCCGCGGCACCTTCGCGCGCAACGAGAGCCCGCTGAACCGCACCGAGAACTGGGACTTCAGCGCCGACCACTCGCAGGAGATCACGCCGCGCACCCGGCTGGTGGCGCGCGCCTCGTTCGTCTCGAGCAAGGACTACAACTCGAGCAACCTCTACGGACGCTCCCTCTCGCAGCGCCTGAACCGGTTCCTCACCTCCAGCCTGGCGATCTCGCACAACGCCGACTGGGCCAGCATCAACGCGGTCATCGACCGGCGCCAGGACCTCGACGCGGACGAGAGCGTGATCGAGGCGAACCGCAACGCGATCCAGCCCATCGGCACCGCCGCCACGCTCGCCAACCTCACCGAGTCGAAGCCCACGCTCTCGATCGCCTTCCCGACCCGCGCCATCGGCAGTCTCGGGCTGCTCAAGCGCACACCGCTGGCGAAGCCGCTGCGCACCCTCTATTTCGGGCTCAACAGCCAGTTCATCTCCTACACGGAGCAGCGGGCCTTCGTCGCGGGCCACACGCCGTTCGCGGCGGACGTGATGCGGGACTCGATCACCACGCTCGGACAGCAACGCACGACGCGGCGGGGCCTGTCGAACAGCATCGGCCTCTCGGACTCGCGCCAGCTCTTCGGCTGGCTCAATTTCCAGCCGCAACTGCGGGCCAACGTGGTGGTGTTCGACTTCGACGAGCAGGGCCACACGGTGGTGCCGGCCAGCGTCTGGTCGAGCGGCGTCACGATGAGCACGACCTTCTACGGCGCGTTCCGGCCACGCATCCTCGGGCTGGAAGGGTTGCGCCACGTCGTCTCTCCGAACGCCTCGCTGTCCTACAGCCCGGAGTTCCCGGGGCTCACCTACGTGGACTCCGCCGGCTTCCGCCGGAACCGATTCAAGAGCTTCTCCGGCGTGGGCATCTCCGGGTTCCGGCAGTCGCGCCTCAATTTCAGCCTCGACCAGCGCCTGCAGGCCAAGCTCAAGCGCGGCGGAAACATCACGCGCCTGGACAACCTGCTGTCTTGGAGCATGGGGGGCTCGTACGACTTCCTCTACCGGGATCACGGGCTCGAGCACCCGCTCTCGAACCTCTCCTCGGGCGTGCTCCTGCAGCCGCCGGGTTACATGAACGCGAACCTGAGCTGGGTGACCGACGTCTACAATCCGCACCCGGTGCGCTCGCTCGGCTACAACCTGGGCCTGAACCTGGACAGCGGCGGGCTCAGGCGCACCTCGCCCGACCTGCCGGTCGAGCAGCAGCCGGCGGCGGGCTCTGGCGAGAACTGGTCGCTGGGCTTCGCCTACTCCTACTCGGGCGGCTATGCGTGGGACACGGAGTGGTCCAGCACGAAGACCGCGAACCTGGTGAGCCGCTACCAGTTGAGCCCGGCCTGGGCGTTCGAGTACGCCGCCTCCTTCGATCTCACGCGCCACAGCGTGCAGACCCAGCGTTTCGTGCTGTCGCGCGACCTGCATTGCTGGCAGGCGGTCTTCACCCGGCTGTTCGTGGCGGGCGGCGAGGCCGAGTACTACTTCCGCATCGGCGTGAAGGACCAGAAGGAGATCTACCTGGAGCGCGGCACCCGCGTGGGCAGCCTCGGCGGGATCCAGTAGGACTTCCGCGCGCGATCCCGCAGCCGAGCGGCGCATCCAACCATCAACGGCCGCGCCCTCACCTGTGGGAACCATGACCTTCATCAAGCTCGAGACCGTCAAGCCTTCGCCGGGGCCACCCGGCCCGCCCGCGATGCCGCCTGCCGGGCCTGCGGCCGGGACCGTGGACCTGCAGATCACGGGCATGCACTGCGCCTCGTGCGTGGCGCGCGTCGAACAGGCGCTCGCCGCCGTGCCGGGCGTGCGCGAGGCGCGCGTGAACCTCGCCACCGAACGGGCGTCGGTCGCGCTCGCCGGCCCGCTCGCGCCCGAGCGGCTGGCCGAAGCCGTGCGCCAGGCCGGTTACGGCGCGCGCGCGGTGAGCGGCCCGGGCGCCGACGCCACGGCCGGGCGCGAGCGCGAGGCCGAACGGCGCTCGCTCACTCGCCGCTTCGCCGTGGCGGCTGCGCTCTCCGTGCCGGTGGTCGTGCTCGGCCACCTCGGCATGCTGCCCGGGTTGCGCGCCATCCCGGTGGCGACGCAGAACTGGATCCAGCTCCTCCTCGCCACGCCGGTCCAGCTCTGGGCCGGCTGGCCCTTCGTGCGCGGCTCGTGGATCGCGCTGCGACGCCGCACCGCCGACATGAACCTGCTGGTCGGCGTGGGCACGCTCACGGCCTACCTCTATTCGCTGGTCGCCACGGTCGTGCCCGCAGCCGTGCGCGGCGCGGGGCAGGAGGCGCACGTCTACTTCGACACCGCGGCGGTGATCATCACCCTCGTCCTGCTCGGGCGCATGCTCGAGTCGCGCGCCCGGACGAGCACCTCGCTGGCGCTGCGCCGGCTGCTCGACCTGCGGCCGCGCACCGCGCGGCGCGTCCGGGCATCCGCTCCCGCGGGCGGATCCGCCGGGGTGGAGGAGATCCCGCTCGACCAGGTCGAGCCCGGGGACGTGCTGCTGGTGCGGCCGGGGGAGAAGGTGCCGGTGGATGGCGTGGTGCTGGACGGGCGCTCGAGCGTGGACGCCTCGATGTTGACCGGCGAGTCTCTGCCGGTGGACGTCGGGCCCGGCGAGCGCGTCACCGGCGCCACGCTCAACCAGTCGGGGTCGTTCCGCATGCGCGCCGAGCGGGTCGGCGCCGACTCGATGCTCATGCAGATCGTGCGGCTGGTGCAGCAGGCGCAGGCCAGCAAGGCGGACGTGGCGCGGCTGGCCGACCGCGTGGCGGCGGTGTTCGTGCCGGTCGTGATCTCCATCGCGGTCGCGGCCTTCGTGTTGTGGTTCGACTTCGGTCCCGAGCCGCGCGTCTCCGGGGCGCTGCTCAAGCTGGTGGCCGTGCTCATCATCGCCTGCCCCTGCGCGCTCGGGCTCGCCACTCCGACGGCGCTCATCGTCGGCACGGGGCGCGGCGCCGAGTTGGGCGTGCTGATCCGCGGGGCCGATGCGCTCGAGTCCGCCGGCGGCATCCGCGCGGTGGTCTTCGACAAGACCGGCACGCTCACGAGCGGCCGGCCGGTGCTCACGGACGTGCTGCCGGCGAGCGGCGTGGAGGAAGGCCGGCTGCTCGCCGTCGCCGCCTCGGTCGAGCAGCGCAGCGAGCACCCGCTGGCCGAAGCGGTGGTGCGCGGGGCGCGGGAGCGGGGCGTCGCGCTGACCGAGCCGGAGGAGTTCTCCGCCGTCGCCGGCCATGGCGTCGTGGCGCGGCTCTCCGGGCGGTCGGTCGTGGTGGGCTCGGCCGCGCTGCTCTCCGGGCAGGGCGTGGACCTCGCGGCGCTCGGGCCGGAGCACGCGCGCCTCGAGGACGCCGGGCGCACGGTCTTCGCGGTCGCCGAGGACGGCGTGCCGCTGGGGTTGCTCGCCGTGGCCGACACGCTCAAGCCCGGTGCGCGCGCGGCGGTCGAGTCGCTCGAGCGCGAGGGTCTCGAGGTGTGGATGATCACGGGCGACAACGCCCGCACGGCGCAGGCCATCGCCACGCAGGCGGGGATCGCGCTTCAGCGCGTGCTGGCGCAGGTGCTGCCGGGGGAGAAGAGCGCGAAGATCGCGGCGCTCCAGGCCGCGGGCACGCGCGTCGCGATGGTGGGCGACGGCATCAACGACGCGCCCGCGCTGGCACGGGCCGACCTCGGCATCGCCATGGGCGGCGGCACCGACCTCGCCATGGAGGCGAGCGGCATCACGCTGGTGCGCGGCGATCTGGCCGGCGTGCCCGTGGCGCTCAGGCTCGCGCGTCGCACCATGCAGGTCATCCACCAGAACCTCTTCTGGGCGTTCGCCTACAACACGCTCGGCATCCCGGTGGCGGCCGGCGCGCTCTACCTGCTGCTGCGCGAGGGCGGTCCGGTGGGGCCGCTCTTCGGCTGGCAGGGCACGCTGCATCCCATGCTCGCGTCGCTCGCGATGGCGTTCTCGAGCGTGTCGGTCGTGACCTCCTCGCTGCGGCTGCGGGGGTTCAAATGACGGGTCTCGGCCGCCTGATCGTGACCGTGCTCGGCCTGGGCCTGATCGTGGCCGTGAACCTGTACTTCTTCGCCCGGCCGCGGGACGGACGCCGGAAGCCGGTGATGCAGCCGGAGCGTGCCGGGGAGACCGGGGCGGGGCCCGCCGACCAGGCTTGACCGGGCCGGGACAAGAACCTCCTCCCCCCGCGCCAGCATCCAAGCAGCCATGCGCCCGCCCGCCTTCCTCCTTCGTCGCGCCCTGACCGCGATCCTGGCGGTCAGCCCGCTCGTCGCGAGCGCCGACCTCTGCACCGTCGGCGCGCTCACGGGACGCGCGGAGCTGGCGTGCTCGATGGAGCCCGGCGCGCCCGCCTGCCGGGTGGCGCCTGCGCCGAAATGTTCGCACTGCGCTCCGGCAGCCCCGGCGCGCGAGACCGCGCGTTCGCACGGTCCGACCTGTTGCGACTTGCGCCCGCAGGCCGCGGCCGTGGCCGGGCAGCCGATGCTCGCCGCGCCGCTGCCGATCGCGCATCCCGCGGTGGTTTCGGCGGTCGTGGCCCCCGGCGTCGTCACGGCGTCAGCGGTCCGTGTTGCGCCCGACGACGGCCGCGCTCCTCCGGGCGACGTCCCGGCCCCCCTCTCTCCCCGCGCTCCTCCGCTCGCCTAGTCTCCAGCCGTCCCCCGGGTCTCGACCTTCATCGGGCCCGGCCCGCGCGCATCCTGCGCTCGGGGTCCCTGCGGCCTTCGCGTGCCCTGCAGAGCGCAGCGCACCGCGGGGCCCGGCGAGAGGAGTGACGTCATGAGCCCACGTACGGCGCTGCTCGCCGTGCTGCTCGTCCTGGCCGGCGTCCGGCCGGCGCTGGCGCTCGAGCTCGAGAGCGCGCTGCGCGAGGACGGGCGGATCGCGCCGTCTCCGGACGAGCTCGCCGCGCTGGCGCTCCAGCGCGCTCCCTCCCTGGCGGCGCTCGCGGCGCGCGTCCAGGAGGCGCGGGAGATGGTGCGGCCGGCCGGGGCGCTTCCCAACCCGATGGTCGAGCTCATGATCCAGGACATCGGCTTCCCCAGGTGGACCGTCGGCGAAGAGGGCATGTCGATGATCGGCCCGCAGGTCACCCAGGGCATCCCCTTCCCGGGCAAGCGCGGCGCCCGCCGGCGGGCCGCGCAGGCAGACGTCACCGTGAAGGCGAGCGAGCTCGAGCTGCTCCGGAGGGAGGTGGCCCTCGACATCCGGAGGCTCTGCGCCCGGCTCTATGCGCTCGACCAGGAACAGCAGGCGCTTTCCTCCGGACACGAGCTGCTCGAGATGCTGGCGGCCACGGTGCGGGAACGTTACAGCGCCGGCGTGGCGGAGCAGGAAGCCGCGATCAAGGCGCAACTCGCGGTATCGCGGCTGGACGAGCGGCTGGACGACCTGGTCGCGGAACGCAGGGCCCTGGTGGCCTCCGTGAACCGGTACCTGGACCAGCCGGGCGACGCACCGCTCGGACGCGTGACGACATTGCCCGAGCCAGGCGCGCCGCCCACGCCCTGGGAGGCCGTCGTCATGGAGAACTCCCCCGAGATCGTCCTGCGCCGGGCCGAAGTGCAGGCTGCGGAGCGCAGACTCCGGGTGGCCCGGCTGGAGCTCAGGCCCGACCTCCTCGTCGGCGCGGGTCTTGGCTTCCGGGGCGGCAAGGACCCGGCCGTCACGCTCCGGCTGGGCATGGACCTGCCCCTCTGGAGCGCGCAGCGGCAGATGCCCATGTTCCGCGCGGCTGGACAGGACCTCGAGGCGTCACGTCAGGTGCTGCGCGACGCCGAAGCCCGGGCGCGGGCCGAGACGGCGCGTCTGGAGGCGGACTGGCGGAGAGCGGCCAGACAGGTGACGCGCTACGCGCAGGCCATCGTGCCCCGGAGCAGCCTGGCGCTCGATGCGGCGCGCTCCAGCTACCTCGTGGGCCGGGGTGACTTCTCCGCGGTCATCGAGGACTTCAACCTGTGGCTCGAGGCCCGGACCGGGCTGGCCCGGCGCGAAGCCGAGCGCTTCACGACGTGGGCCGAGCTGCAGGCCATCATCGGCTCGAGCGGTCCCGGAGACGACGGCAGGAGGGGACGATGATCCATCTCGAACGAAGGACCCGGCGACGGAGGTTGTCGCTCGTCCCTCTCGCGGTCGGGCTCCTGGCGATCGGGCTCCTGGCGATCGGGACGCTGGCGGCCGGCTGCGGCAGGAACAGCGGCAGCGGCAAGACCGGCAGCCAGCAGCAGCAGCAGTACCACTGCCCCATGCATCCGACCTACGTGACCGACCGGCCGGGAGACTGCCCCATCTGCGGGATGAAGCTCGTGCCGATCGGACCGAAGGAGCCGAAGGTCCCTGCCGGGCCGTCCGCCCCGGCGGGCGCTGCGACCGCGGCCGCCGGGGCGCGCCGGATCCTCCACTACCGGAACCCGATGGACCCGTCGGTCACGTCGCCGGTGCCGATGAAGGACCCGATGGGGATGGACTACGTGCCGGTCTACTCGGACGAGGTGCCCGCGGGCGCCGGCGTGGAAGGCCATGCCCCGGTGGAAGTGAGTCCCGAGGAGTCGGGACTCGCCGGCCTTCGGACCACCGTGGCCCGAAGGGGAACGCTGGCTCGCGCCATCCGCACGGTCGGTGAGGTCAAGGCCGACGAGACGCGGGTCAGCAAGGTGCACTCCAAGATCTCGGGGTGGGCCGAGCGGCTGTTCGTCAGCTTCACCGGCCAGGCCGTCCGCAAGGGCCAGCCGCTGCTGAGCATCTACTCCCCCGAACTGCTGGCGACCCAGGAGGAGTTCCTGCGCGCGCGCGAATCGGCGGCGCGGTTCGCGCAGAACGACATGCCCGAGGTGCGGCGTGGCGGCGCGGATCTGCTGGAGGCGGCGCGACGGCGGCTCCTGCTGTTCGACGTGCCGCAGAGCTTCATCGACACGCTGGAGAGGACGGGACAGCCGCAACGCGCGGTCACGCTCGAGGCCCCCGCCTCGGGCTTCGTCACCGCGAAGGACGTCTTCGCGGGCGCCCGGATCGAACCCGGTGTCACGCTGTTCACGATCACCGACCTGTCGAAGGTCTGGGTCGAGGGTGAGGTCTACGAATACGAGGCCCCGCTCGTCCGGCTCGGACAGAAGGCCCGGGTCACGCTCGCCTACGACCCGTCGAGGGCATACACGGGACGGATCCGTTACATCTACCCGTACCTGAACACGGACACCCGCACGCTTCGGGTCCGCTTCGAGTTCGACAACCCCGGCCTGGCCCTGAAGCCCGGCATGTACGTCGACGTCGAGCTCGACGCGCAGGTGGTCCAGGGCGTCCTGGTCCCCGAGGCGTCCATCCTGGACACCGGCCCCCGGCAGATCGTCTACGTGATGACGGGCGAGGGGCGCTACGAGCCGCGCGAGGTGACCATCGGGCTCCGGAGCGGCGGCACGGCGCAGGTCCTCTCGGGGGTGAAGGCGGGCGAGGTGGTCGTGGACCGGGCCAACTTCCTGCTCGATTCGGAGTCCCGCCTCCGGGCCGCCATCGGGCGCTCGGCCGTCGCCGACACCGCCGGAAGTGGCGCGCGATGATCCAGAAGATCATCGAGTTCTCGGCCCGGAACCGCCTGCTCGTGCTGCTGGGCGTGGCGGCGCTCTGCGTCTTCGCGTTCTACACCCTGAAGCAGATCCGGCTCGACGCGCTGCCCGATCTCTCCGACACCCAGGTCATCGTCTACTCGCGCTGGGACAGGTCCCCCGACATCATCGAGGATCAGGTCACCTATCCCGTCGTCACGGCGCTGCTGGGGGCGCCTCGCGTCAAGGCGGTTCGCGGCTTCTCGGACTTCGGCTACTCCTTCGTCTACGTGATCTTCCAGGATGGCACCGATCTCTACTGGGCGCGCTCCCGGGTTCTGGAGTACCTGTCCAAGATCCAGGCGCGGCTCCCGGAGGGCGTGCACACCGAACTCGGGCCGGACGCGACGGGGGTGGGCTGGGTCTTCCAGTACGCCCTGGTCGACCGTTCCGGCAAGCACTCGCTCGACCAGCTCCGCTCGTACCAGGACTGGACGCTCCGCTACGCGCTCCAGATGGTGCCCGGTGTCGCCGAGGTGGCCTCCATCGGCGGCTACGTCAAGCAGTATCAGATCACCGTGGACCCCGACCGGCTCGCCGCGTTCGGCCTGCCACTCTCCACCGTGGTCGAGGCCATCCGGAACTCCAACAGCGAGGTCGGCGGCCGGCTCATCGAGTGGAGCGGCACGGAGTACATGGTGCGGGGCCGCGGCTACTCGAAGAGCGTCGAGGACTTCGGAAGCATCGTCGTGAAGACCGGCGAGGGTGGCGTGCCGGTGCTCCTGAGGGACGTGGCGCGGGTCGGCCTGGGTCCCGAGATCCGCCGCGGCGTGTCCGACCTGGATGGGATGGGCGATCACGTCGGCGGCATCGTGGTCATGCGCCACGGTGAGAACGCCCTGAACGTGATCAAGCGGGTCAAGGAGAGGCTCCACGATCTCGGGCCGTCGCTTCCCGCAGGGGTGGAGATCGTCACCACCTACGACCGGGCGGACCTCGTCACCCGGGCCATCGGGACGCTGAAGCACGAGCTGTCGATCGAGATGATCATCGTCTCGCTGGTCATCCTGCTCTTTCTCTGGCACATCCCGTCGGCCATCGTGCCCATCCTGACCATCCCCATCGCGGTGCTCCTGTCCTTCATCCCGCTCTTCTACTTCGGCGTCTCCGTCAACATCATGTCCCTGGCCGGCATCGCGATCTCGATCGGCGTGCTGGTGGACGGGGCCATCGTCGAGGTGGAGAACGCCTACAACAAGCTCCATCTCTGGAACGCCGGCGGCCGGAAGGGCGACTTCCACGCCGTCCGGCTCGAGGCGCTCAAGGAGGTGGGGCCGGCGGTCTTCTTCTCGCTGCTGGTCGTCGCGGTGTCGTTCCTTCCCATCTTCGCCCTGGTGGACCAGGAAGGGCGGCTGTTCAAGCCGCTGGCCTACTCGAAGAACCTGACCATGGCGCTGGCGGCGTTCCTGGCCATCACCCTCGATCCGGCCATGCGGATGATGTTCACCCGCATGGACCCGTTCGTCTTCAAGCCCCGATTCCTGGCCCGGCTCGCCAGCCACGCCTTCGTGGGCACCTACCATTCCGAGGAGAAGCACCCCATCAGTCGCGCCATCTCCAGGGTGTACGACCCCGCCTGCCGCTGGGTCCTGCGGCGCCCCCGGACGACCATCCTGATCGCCGTCGCGATCGTCGCCGTGAGCATCCCCGCCTATTTCAGGCTCGGCTCGGAGTTCATGCCCCCGCTCAACGAAGGCACGATCCTCTACATGCCGACGACCCTGCCCGGGATCGCGGTGGCCGAGGCCCAGGCGCTCCTGCAGACCCAGGACCGGGTCCTCAAGTCGTTCCCCGAGGTGGAACGGGTCTTCGGCAAGGCGGGCCGCGCCGAGACCTCCACCGACCCCGCGCCCTTCTCGATGATGGAGACGACGGTGATCCTGAAGCCGCCGCAGGAGTGGCGTGGCAAGGAACGCTGGTATTCCTCCTGGGCGCCCGGCTGGCTCAGGGGATTCCTCCGCCCCATCTGGCCCGACCGGATCTCGTGGGATGAGCTGGTCGAGGAGATGGACCGGAAGCTGCAGATCCCGGGCGTGACCAACGCCTGGACCATGCCGATCAAGGCCCGCACCGACATGCTGACGACCGGGGTCCGCACCCCGATCGGGATCAAGATCTTCGGCTCGGATCTCGGGGAGATCGAGAAGCTGGGTGGCCAGCTCGAGGGCCTGATGCGGCAGGTGCCCGGCACCCGCAGCGTCTACGCCGAGCGGGTGACCGGCGGCTACTTCCTCGACTTCGAGCCCCGGCGGGACCGGCTCGCCCGCTACGGGCTCACCATCGCGGATGTCCAGAGGGTGCTCATGTCGGCCGTGGGCGGCGAGAACGTGACCACCACCATCGAGGGCCGTGAACGCTACCCGGTCAACGTGCGCTACCCCCGGGAGCTCCGGGACAACGTGGACCGTCTGCGAAGGGTCCTGGTGAAGACCCCCGCGGGACCGCAGGTGCCGCTGGCCCAGCTCGCCGACATCGAGCTGGTCAGCGGGCCGGCGATGATCCGGGACGAGAACGGCTTCATGGCGGGCTACGTCTACGTGGACATGACCGGCCGGGACATCGGCGGCTACGTGAAGGAGGCCAGGAAGCTCGTCCGGGAGAAGCTGACTCTGCCCCCCGGCTATGCGCTGCAGTGGAGCGGCCAGTACGAGAACATGATCCGCGTGAGCCGACGGCTCAAGGTCGTCGTGCCCATCACGCTGGTGCTGATCTTCGTACTGCTGTTCGCCAACACCCGCTCGGCGTTCAAGACGCTGGTCGTGATGCTGGCCGTGCCGTTCTCCGCCGTGGGCGCCATCTGGCTCTTCCACTTCCTGGGCTACAACGTGTCCATCGCGGCGTGGGTGGGGATGATCGCGCTCCTGGGCCTGGATGCGGAGACGGGCGTGTTCATGCTGCTCTTCCTGGACCTCTCCTACGACGAGTACCGCAGGAAAGGGCTGCTGCGGACCCTGGCCGATCTGGACGAGGCCATCCTGCACGGGGCGGTCAAGCGGGCGCGACCCAAGATGATGACCGTCTTCGCCGCCTTCATGGGCCTGCTCCCCATCATGTGGTCGACGTCGGCCGGGGCGGACGTGATGAAGCGGATCGCCGCGCCCATGATCGGCGGCCTGGTCACGTCGTTCCTGCTCGAGCTGCTGGTCTACCCGGCGATCTACAAGCTCTGGAAGCTGAGGACGGAACTGAAGGGGCTCACCCCATGATCCGAGGAGGGAAATCATGAAGATGAACACGAGGACCTTGGCGACGGCCGCGTTGCTGATGCTGGCGGTGGGTTGCTCGAGCGCGGGTGCGGCCCGCGAACAGCGTGTGAAGATCGCGGTGACCGAGAAGGGCTTCGAGCCGGCCTCCGTGACGGTGCAGTCGGGCCGGCCCGTCACGCTGCTCGTCACGCGCCGGACCGATCACACCTGCGCGACCGGGCTCGTGCTCAAGACGCACGGCATCGACCAGAAGCTGCCACTGGGGAAGACGGTGGCCATCCGCTTCACGCCCGAGCGGCCCGGCGAGCTGACCTATGCCTGCCCGATGGACATGTACCACGGGAAGATCGTGGTGCGGTGACCCGGTCTGCCACCCCGGCCGGGCGAGCCGGCCGGAAAACGAGCCACCCCGCTCGCCTCACGGTGAGCGGGGTGGATTTTCGGGAGAGGCATCCAAGGTCTCGGGGGCCGCACCCAAGGGTCCTCAGACACTCTCTCCCAAACCTATGCCTTCCCCCGTGCTTTCCGATGCCGGGATGTCCGGTAGGATTCGGGGGATTCGGGGAGGCCGGAGGCCGGGCCCGAGGCACGCGGCCCGGCAGGTGATGCAGGCCCGCGCATCCGGCGGGTTCCGAGGTCGAGTCCGCTGGCTCCCGCGCCGCGCCGGGAGTATCGTCGCGGCAAGTTGCCTGGCCGCCAGCGTGCGCTGGCCCGAGACGGACGCCTCCAAGGAAGGACTTCATGAGCGTTCTGCGCCGCGACCCCACCACGAATCGCTGGGTGATCTTCGGAGATCCGCCCCCCCCGGTCCGCACGCCGGGAGATTTCTGCCCCTTCTGCGCGGGACACGAGTCCATGACGCCGCCCGAGATCGTCGCCTGGGGCCGGCCCGACGGCCGCCCCGACGTGCCGGGCTGGCAGGTTCGCGTGGTGCCCAACGCGCGCCCGCTCCTGCACATCGAGAGCGCGCTCGAGCGCCACGCCGACCTGATCTACGACACGACCTCCGGCACCGGCGCGCACGAGATCGTGATCGAGACGCCGGAGCACCATCGCAGCCTTGTCGCGCTGCCGAAGGCGCAGGTCGCGCTGGTGCTGAAGGCCTGGGCGGAGCGCATCCGCGATCTCAAGAAGGATCCGCGCTTCCGCTCCATCTTCGTCTTCAAGAACCAGGGGGCGCGGGCCGGGGCGTGGCTGCCCGACCACGCGCACTCGCAGGTCATGGGTCTGCCCGTGACGCCGAAGGCGCTCAAGGAGATCCTCGACGTCGCGCGCGCGCACTACCGCGACAAGGAGCGCTGCGTCTTCTGCGACATCCTGCGCGAGGAGCTGGAACACGGCCAGCGCCTGGTGCAGGTCACCGAGCACTTCGTGGCGCTGGCGCCCTACGCCTCACGCTACCCCTACGAGTACTGGATCCTGCCGCGGGAGCACTCCGCGGATTACGAGACCACCGAGCCCGCTCTGCTCGACGACCTGGCGGGGGTGCTGCTGACATCGCTGGCGCGGCTCGAGGACATCCTGCCCGAGCCGGCCTACAACCTGTTCCTCTACAGCAGCCCGAACCGCGACGCGCGCAAGGCGTACTGGACCACGCTGGCTCAGGACTTCCACTGGCACATCGCGGTGATGCCGCGGCTGGTGCAGATGGCGGGCTTCGAGGTGGGCAGTGGTCTCTACGCGAACCCGGTGCTGCCCGAGGACGCGGCGCGCATACTGCGCCCCGAGACGCCCAGGGTGGACGACGAGGAGAGCCCGGCCACGCCTCCGCTGCCCTGAGGACGCTGACTCATCCGCACGGGGGCCCGGCCTGGCTCTCAGTCCAGTCCCAGCTCCTCGAGGTCGCCCTCGTCGAGGCCGAGCAGGTGCCCCACCTCGTGCAGCACGGTGGTGCGCACCTCGCGTGCCAGCTCCTCGCGATTCGTGCAGAACCGCAACAGATTGCGGCGGAAGAGGTAGATCGCCTCGGGCACGGCAGGCAGGTCGAGATGGCTGCGCTCGAGCAGGCTGCGTCCGACGAAGAGTCCGAGCAGATCGGGCGGCAGGGGCGGGTCCTCGGCCGTGAGGATCTCGCGCCGCGGCAGCTCGTCCACCAGGACCGGCACCTCGTCGAGCTTCCGGCGGAAGGCCTCGGGCAGCTCCTTCAGACCTTCCGCCACCAGCGCGTGAAACTCCTGGTCGGGGATCTCGAGCGGCGGGGTGAAGGCCACCGGGTCGATGGCCCGGGCCTCGGCCGCATGCTTCAGCGCGTGCTGCGGCTGGCCGAGGTACTCGTAGATGCGGGCCAGCAGCTCGTGTGCCTCGGCCAGGTCGGGGGTCACGGTCACGGCGCTCAGGGCGTCGTCGCGCGCCTGCTCGAAGCGCACCAGTTCGAAGCGGGCGACGGCGCGCAGGTAGAAGAACAACGCGGGGTCGGCCGAACGCTCGGCGCCCTCCAGAGTCGCGAGCGCTTGTTCGGGCTCGCCCTCGTCGAGACAGACGGCGGCCTCCACGATGCGCACGTCGGGATGGCCGGGGCGCGCGCGCAGGAGCGCGTCCACGGCTGCGCGGGCCTGCTCGACCTCGCCCTGGTCGAGCAGATCCCAGGCCTGGTTGACCTGCTCCCATTCGGTCTCGGACAGCGTGGCGTAGCTCATCGCAAGGGGCCTCCGTGCGCGCAATCTAGCGCGCCCGGGCCGTATACGCTACCCGCGTCGATCGGCGGTCCCCTGGGTGGCCGGGTGGCCGGCGCCGGCGCTGGCGCACCATTCGTGCGGGCCGCGCCGCGCCCGCGCCCGGCCGTCCGGCTCGCCGCTCGCGTGCCCGCACGTCAACAGGATGTCAATCGGGCTCGCCGCGGTGGCGCATGGCGGCAGCACGACGCGGGCCACATCCTTGACGCCTGCGCGCGGCGGACCGTAGACTCAACATGAGTGATGTCTTCCGCTACGCCGCTGCAATGAATCCCACTTTGCCCGCGCCAGGAGACCCCGTCGCATGAAGACCCTGCTGCCCCGGATTCTCGCCACCGCGCTGCTCGCGGCCATCACCTGGATGCTGCTGGCCGGCGCCAGCGCGCCCCGGGGGAATCCCCTCGAACCGGACAAGCTCGTCATCCTGTCCACGAACGACGTGAAGGGCAAGACCGATCCCTGTGGCTGACACACCCCCAAGGGGGGCTCGCCCGGCGGGCGGGCTTTGCGGACAGCATCAAGGCGGGCTATGGCCAGGTCGTGTGGGTGGACGCGGGCGGTTTCTTCCCCGAGGACGACCTGCACAAGGACGTCTCCTGGTTCCTGATGGACGCCATGCAGGTGATGGGCCTCGACGCGGTGGGGATGAGCGAGAAGGAACTGCGCTTCGGGCTGAGCTACCTGAAGGCGCAGCAGAAGCGCACGCAGCTGCCGATGGTGTGCGCCAACCTCTACGAGAAGAAGACCTCGAAGCTGCTGCTGGCGCCCTATGTGCTGAAGCAGGTGGGCACGGTCAAGGTGGGCATCTTCGGGGTCATGAGCAACGTCGTGGACCTGGGCCCGGCGCGGGACTCGCTGCGGGTCGAGGAGCCCTCGGCCGCGGCCAAGCGCACGGTCGCGGAGCTGCGCAAGAAGGGCGCGACGGTGGTGGTGCTGCTCTCGCAACTGGGCAAGGTCGAAGGCGAGGATCTGGTGACGGCGGTGGACGGCATCGACGCGGTGATCCTGGGCCACAGCGTGCCGCTGTTGCAGAAGGGGCGCCTGATCAAGACCACGGTGGCCTGCTACGGCGGGGAGCAGGGCCAGTACATCGGGCGCACGCTGCTGACGCTCGATCCCCAGCGGAAGGTGACGAGCGGGGAGAACGAGACCTTCATTCTGGGGCCCGATATCGCGGACAAGAAGGAGATGGCTGCGCTGGTGAAGGGCTTCAACGACAGCTTCAACGAGAAGCTGCAGAAGCTGCAGAAGGAGAGGGCCGCGAAGGACGCCGAGAGGGCGGCGCAGGGCGTGCCCGAGCACTACCTGGGAGGCGAGATCTGCGCGCGCTGTCACGCAGCCGAGACGGCGCAGTGGAAGACCACGAAACACGCGCAAGCCTGGGAGACGCTGGTGGCGGCGAAGCAGGATACCGTCGCCCGCTGCATCGGCTGCCACGTGGTGGGCTTCCAGCAGCCCGGCGGGTTCAAGGACCAGGCGAGCAGCCGCAACCTGGCGGGCGTGCAGTGCGAGAGCTGCCACGGCATGGGCTCCATGCACGAGGCCTTCAACACCAAGCCGCGCGGGGTCACCGAGCGGGCCTGTCGTGTCTGCCACACGAAGGAGATGAGCCCCGGGTTCGACTACGCCCTGTACCAGCCCCACATCAACCACAAGGGCACGGGGACGAAGCAACCGCTGCCCGGCTCGCCCATGAGGAACCTGTGGCCGACAGGCAAGTAGCGCCGGATCGGATGAACGTCGCGGAGCGGGCCCTGCGGGCCCGCTCCGCGACGCTTTCGGCCCCGCCGCATGGGCCGGAAGCCCCCGGAACGCAGAACGCAGGTTCGCCGCCGTGCCCTGATGGCCTTGCTTCGGGACTCCGGGGCAAGAGGCTCGACACCGTCCCGCGGACGGGCTCATCCGCCTGTGGGTGAGTGCCGGAGGTGCCTGGAGTCGTTGACCTGCCCTCGAGTGGATGCTCCAAGGCATTCAGTATCAATGAGTTGAATCCGTGGAGCTGGGTCTGCCGGGGAAGATGGTTGACAAGCCCGTAGCCCCGCCCTAGGTTCTCGGAGAATTCTGTCAGGCGCTCATGCCCCGACATGGAAGTGTTTCGCGCCTTCCGGACTGATGACACGCGACTTACGCGCAGGGACGCCGCGGATTTCGTCCCGTTCTTTCGACGTGGCAGTTCTTGAAGAAAGCGTTCTTGAGGAAATGATGGGCCGCTGCCGGACTTCTCATGTTCCGGCGCGGCGAGACCGAGAGGAGGTGAATTGGAAAGGATGCGGAAGAATCTCGCTCTGGCGATGGTCGCCCTCTTGGCGCTGACCCTCGCGCTCGCCGCGGTCGGTTGTGCTCAGCAGAAGGCCGAGGAAATGACCCCGGCTCCGGTGGCTGACACTACCAGCATGATGCAGGACACGACGATGGCGCCCGACACGATGGTCCAGCAGTAACTGTAATCGTCATCTTGGTTGTCCAGTAGGAGGGGGGGATAGCAGTATCCTCCCCTCCTTAGTAGTCTCCGGGGGGAATCCGCATCCTGGGCCCTTTTCCTCACCCGGTCCGCATCCCGGCTGGACGCCTGGTCCCCGGTGTCCGCCAGCTGGTTCGCGAGCCCCCCGGCCTGGCATCCGCGCCGCAACCCGGCCGCGGCCCGCTGCGTAGACGTGAGCAGACTAGGAGGGTCCGTCCGTGAAAGCCCATCGCCTGCTGCTCGCCGTCGCTGCCCTGGCGCTCCTGCCAGGCTCCCTGTTGGCCGAGGCCCCCACCCTGCGCGAGCAGAGCCAGCAGGTGGTCGAGGCGCGGGGCCTCACCGGCCTCCGGGTCGAGAACCCCCGTGGCCTGGTCCAGATCATCCCCAGCCGGGACGGGCGCATCCACCTGACCGCGCTCAAGCTCACGGCCAGCCGGATGTCCTCGCGGGCCCGGGAATTCGCCCGCGGGACCCGGGTCGAGACCTCGACCGAGTCGGGCCGCTACGTGGTACGCGTTCGCTACCCGCAGCGGCAGATGCTCAACGCCAGCCTCTCGCAGATCTTCCGGGGCGAGTTCGACCTGCCCCGCGTCGAGGTGCGGCTGTCCCTCGAGGTGCCGCCGCACCTGTCCGTCGAGCTCGAGACCGCCAGCGGCGATCTCCAGACCACCGGCCTCGCCGGGCCGCAGTCGCTCCAGACCACCAGCGGCGACATCGAGGTACGCGCCGCCACGGCGTTCCTCTCGGTCACGACCACGAGCGGGAACGTCATGGCCTCCGGGCTGGGGCGGGCGCGGGTGCGCAGCGTGAGCGGCGATGTCACGCTGGACGCCGCGCGTGGCCCGCTCGAGATCCGCACGACCAGCGGGGACATCAACTTGAGCGGCGTCACCGACAGCCTGGTCCTGTCCAGCGTGAGCGGGGACATCCAGGTGGACCGGGCACCGCGCGGCCTGGACGCCGGCACCACCAGCGGTGGCATCGTCGTGGGCGGCATGGCCGGCGGCCTCGTGCGCCTGCACTCCACCTCGGGCGACGTGCGCCTGGGGCTCGACCGTAACCTGCGCCGGGCCGACGTGAGCACGACCTCGGGCAGCATCACGGCGCGGCTGGCCGACGGGCTCGGCTGCAATCTCACGCTCAAGAGCACGAACGGCACGCTCGATAGCTCCGTGCCCATGCAGATCCGCACCGTCTCTCGCCATGAGATGTCGGGTGTGGTGTCTGGCGGCGGTCCCCCCGTGGTCCTGCACAGCCTGTCGGGCGACATCGCCGTGACCGGCAGAGGGAGATGACCATGCGAAGACTCGGAGTGTTGATCCTGGCTCTGGTCCTGGCCGTTCCCGTGCTCGGCCTGATCGTCCTCCTGCGCGGCGGGCCGGTCACGATGGCGAAGGCCGCGGTGGCCCTGCTCGAAGCGACGGGCCCCCGTCGGGCGGTGGCCCAGGTGACGACCCTGCCCTTCAAGTCCCTGCCGCCCGAGAGCGTCTCGGCGCTCGACCGCGAGCGCTCGTCGCGGCGGCGGACCCGCGTGAGCGTGGAGGTCGCGGAGCCCATCGTGGCGCCCGAGGTCCCGGAGCCACCGGCAGCGCCTGAGCGCGTGACGCGCATCGGCGACATGACGCGCGTGGGCAACGACATCCACATCGAGCGCGACGAGGTCGTGCGCGGCGACGTCACCGCCATCAGAGGCGACATCACGGTGGACGGCACGGTGCATGGCGGGGTCGTGTCCTTCGGCGGCGACGTCTACCTGAACTCCACCGCCCGCGTGGACGGCGACGTCGTTTGCATCGGTGGCGAGTTGCGCGAGGAATCCGGGGCCTACGTGAGCGGGGAACGCGTGACCGCTCTTGGTGGGGGGAGCGGCGAGCGCATCGCGCGGCGCCTGCGCATCAGCCAGCCGGGCCACGGGCGCAACTGGGGCTGGGGCGGCCTGAAGCTCTTCGGTGAGCTCCTGCGGTTGCTGATCGCCATCGGCCTCACCGTGCTCGTCGCCTGGCTGTTCCAGGGCCGCATCGCGGTCGGGGCGGAGACCCTGAAGCGCCAGCCGGCCCTGTCGCTGGGTGTCGGAGCGCTGGTCCACGCGCTGTTCATCCCCTCGATCGTCGCGCTGGCCCTGGTCATGGCCCTGCTGTGCATCACCATCGTGGGGATTCCGCTCGCGCTCGCGGCGCTGGTTGGCTACCTTCTGTTCTTCGTGGTCTTCTGGGTCTTCGGTCTCGTGGTCGGGGCCGCGGTCGTCGGCGAACGGATCGCCGCCAAACGGGGCGTCGCCGCGATGCCGTTGTGGCAGTCGGCCATGCTCGGCGTGCTCGTGGTGGTGGGTGCGGGCTTCGTGGGCAATGTCCTCGCGGTCATGGGCGTGCCCGGCTTCGGTGGCCTCGGCAGGCTGGTCGTCGCTCTCGCCGCGATCGCGAGCGTCGTCCTGGGCGTGATGGGTGGAGGCGCATGGCTCAAGTGGGAATTCACCGAAGGCGTGTTCGGACGGTGGCGGGGGCGCTGGGAGGGCCGCAACGCCGCGCGCGTTCCGCCCGCTCCCTACGGTCCGCCGCCGGCATCGCCGTACGGTCCTCCTGCGGCTGCGGCTCCGCCCATGCCGCCGCCCGTGGCTCCTGCTTCCCCCGGGACCTACATGCCTCCCGGCCCGGAACCGCCGCCGTCCGAGCCCACGCCGGGCGCCTGAGCCAGGTCCAGCACGCGCGCGTCACCCGGGGGGCCAGCTCCTCCCGGGTGACGCGCCGTCATGAGGAGGCTGCGCTCTGAGTCCCGCGTCGCTCTGGGTTCTCTGCCTGCTGCTCTTCGTGGACGGGGCCACCTTCTCCTTCGCCACGACGCCGCTGCTGCTGCAGTACGCGAAGTACCACGAGCCCTGGCTGGTGGCGCTGGCCGGGGGCGTGTCGAGCGGGCTCGGGAGCGCCGTCCAGTTCCTGCTCCTGCGCTGGGCGCTCGGCGCGCGTCAACCGTGGATGAAGCGCTTCGCTCCCAGCCGCGAGCGGCTCGAGGGCGCGCTCCGGCGCTTCCCGTCGGCTTCCTTCGCGACCATCGCCCTGGCCCGCGCCACGCCGCTGCCCGACGCGCCCATCAAGCTGGTGGCGGCCGCGGTGGGCTACCCGGTGCCGTTGTACTTCCTGGCGGTCCTGCTGGGCGCGCTGCCGTACTACTTCGCCATCGCGCTCCTGGGGCGCCTGGTGAAGATCCCCACCTGGATGCTGATCGCGGCCGTCGCGGTGATCGCGTTCTTCGTGGCCCTGGATCACCTGCGCCGGCGCGTGCGCGGGAACCCGTGAAGCGCGTCCGCCGCCCGGCCCGGTCGCCGCGCCGTCCCGTCGCCGCGGGCGCGGTCGCCGCGGCGGTCGGCGTGGATACCGGCGGCACGTTCACCGACTTCGTCGCCCTGAGCGGCGGGCGGCTGGTCGCGCTCAAGCTGCCCTCGACCCCGCGCGCCCCGGAGCGGGCCGTGCTCGAGGGGCTCGCGTGCCTGGGCACGGTCGCCACCACCCGGGTGCGCCACGGCTCGACCGTGGCGACCAACACGCTGCTCGAGCGCAAGGGCGCGCGGGTCGCGCTCGCCACCACGGCGGGCTTCGAGGACCTGCTCGAGATCGGCCGCCAGGACCGTCCCGACCTCTACGCGCTGCGTCCCCGGCGGGTCGAGCCGCTGGTGCCCGCCGCGCGGCGGGTCGGCGTGCGCGAGCGGCTCGGGCCCGGCGGCGCGGTGCTGCGCCCGCTGGCGCCGGCCGAGGCGAAGCGCGCCGCCCGCGCGCTCGCGCGCGCGCGGCCCGAGGCGGTGGCCGTGGGCTTCCTGCACGCCTACGCCGACCCGCGCCACGAGCGCCGGCTCGAGCGCGCGCTGGCGCCGCTCGGGCTCCCGGTGACGCTCTCCTCGTCGCTCTGCCCCGAGGTGCGGGAGTACGAGCGGCTCGCCACCGCGGTCACGAACGCCTACCTCATGCCGCGCATCGCGGCCTACCTCGGCGGCCTGGCGCGCGGCACGCCGGCCCGTCTCGAGATCGTGCTCTCGCACGGCGGCACCGCGCCGCCCGCCATCGCCGCGCGCGAGCCCGTGCGCCAGCTGCTCTCGGGCCCGGCCGCCGGGCTGGCCGCCGCCTGGCAGGTGGCGCGTGCCTGCGGCTTCGAGCGGGCGCTCACGCTGGACGTGGGCGGCACCTCGACCGACTGCGCCTACGTCGCGGGCGTCCTGCCGCGCCGGCGTGCCCGCGAGCTGGCCGGCTTCCCCTTGTCGTTGCCCGTGCTCGACGTGCACACCGTGGGCGCGGGCGGCGGCTCCATCGCGCGGGTGGACGCGGGCGGGCTGCTCCACGTCGGGCCCGAGAGCGCCGGCGCCGACCCGGGCCCGGCCTGCTACGGGCACGGCGGGCCCGCCACCGTCACCGATGCGCTGGTCGTGCTCGGGCGCATCCCGGGCGAGCGGCTCGCGGGCAGCGGCCTGGCCCTCGACCGGGCCGCGGCGGCTCGCTCGCTCGCGGGGCTCGCGCGCGCGCTGGGCCGGCGCGACGCGGTCGAGGCGGCCGAGGGCGTGCTGGCCGTGGCGGACGCGCGCATGGAGGCGGCGCTGCGCCGGGTCTCGGTGGAACAGGCGCACGACCCGCGGGGCGCGGCGCTGGTCGCCTTCGGTGGCGCAGGTGGGCTTCACGCCTGTGCGCTGGCCGAGGCGCTGGGCGCGGCTGCCGTGCTCTTCCCGGTGCACGCGGGCGTGCTCTCGGCGCTCGGTGCCCTGGCCGGCGGCTCGCGCCGGGAACGCAGCCGCTCGGTGCTGGCGGACGCCCGCGAGGCGCCGGCGCTGGAGCGTGCCTGGCGCGCGCTCGAGCGCGGGGTGCGCTCCGACTTCGCGTCCGCCGAGCGGCGCGGGCTGGCGCTCGAGCGCTGGGCCGAGGTGCGCTACCAGGGCCAGTCGCACGAGGTGCCGCTGGCCGGCGGGCCGGATCTGGTCGAGCGCTTCCACCGCGAGCACGAGCGGCGCTACGGCTTCAGCGATCCGGCGCGCGCGGTCGAGGTGGTGACGCTGGAGGTGCGCGGGGCGACGCCCGACGCCTGGGGTCTCGTCGCGCGGCTGCGCGCCGGCGCGGCGCAGGTGGCGGCGCCGCGGCCCGAGTCGGCGCGGGTGCGCACGAACGGGCGCTGGCTCGAGGCGCGGGTCTGGCCGCGGCCGGCGCTTCCCCGCGACGCGATCGTGCGCGGCCCCGCCGTCGTCGCCGACGCGGGCGCGACGCTGTGGGTGGCGCCGGGCTGGAGCGCCCGCGCGCACGCGGGCGGCACGGTGGTGCTCACGCGCGGGGGCGCGCGATGAGCGCGCGGCGCGCGGCGCGCCCGCGGCGGGGTTTCGACGGCGTGAGCCTGGCGCTCTACCAGGGGCTCTTCGCGGCCTGCGCCGAGGAGATGGGCATCACGCTCATGCGCACCGCGCACTCGCCCAACATCAAGGAACGGCTCGACTACTCCTGCGCGGTGTTCGACGCGCGCGGCGCGCTGGTCGCGCAGGCCGCGCACATCCCCGTGCACCTCGGCAGCCTGCCGCGCGCGGTCGAGGCCGCGCTTGCGCTCGGGCCCTTCCGGCCCGGCGACACCGTGATCCTGAACGACCCCTATGCCGGAGGCACGCACCTGCCCGACGTGACGCTGGTGAGCCCCGTCTTCCTCGCGGGCCGCCCCGCCGGCGTGCACGGTCCCGCTCCCGAGTTCTTCGTCGCGAGCCGGGCGCACCACGCCGACATCGGCGGCGGGGCGCCCGGCTCGATGCCGCTCGCGCGCGAGATCTACGAAGAGGGCCTGCGCATCCCGCCGGTGTTCCTGCAGCGGGGCGGGCGCATCGAGCAGGGCGTGCTCGACCTGCTGCTCGCCAACGTGCGCACGCCCGGGGAACGCCGCGCCGACCTCGCGGCCCAGCTGGGCGCCCAGGCCACGGGCGCGCGCCGGCTGGCGGAGTACGCGCGGCGCGGCGCGCCGGCCCGGGCTGCGCGCGGTGACCCCGGGCCTGGGTCGGAGGCCGCGGAGCTGGTGCGTGCGGCGCGCGCGCTCATGGGCCACGCCGAGCGCGTGGTACGCGCCGAGCTGGCGGGGCTGCCGCGCGGGCGCTGGCGCTTCGAGGACGCGCTCGACGACGACGGGCTGGGTTCGGGGCCGGTGCGCATCGCCGTGACGCTTTCGCTCGGCGGCGGGAAGGTCCGGCTCGACTTCGGCGGGTCGAGCCCGCAGGTGCCGGGGCCGGTCAACGCGGTCGAACCCGTGACGCGCGCGGCCTGCGCCTACGCCCTGCGCTGCGTGCTGGGTGGGGATTGGCCGGTGAACGCGGGCGCGTTCCGCCCGCTCGAGGTCGTCGCCCCCGAGGGCACGATCGTGAACGCCCGCCCGCCCGCCGCGGTCTCGGCCGGGAACGTCGAGACCTCGCAGCGCATCGTGGACGTGGTGCTCGGCGCCTTCGCCCGGGCGCTCCCCGGACGGATCCCCGCCGCGAGTGCGGGCACCATGAACAACCTGCTGGTGGGTGGACGTGACCCGCGCACGGGCGAGCCTTTCGCCTACTACGAGACGCTGGGTGGTGGACATGGCGCGGGGCCCGGCTGGGACGGCGCGAGCGCGATGCAGGTCCACATGACCAACACCCGTAACACGCCCATCGAATCCCTCGAGCATGCCTACCCGCTGCGCGTGCTCGAGACCCGCGTGCGGCGCGGGGGCCCGGCGCGCAGCACGGGTCGGGGCGGTTCGGGCGCGGGTCGCGGCGGGAACGGGCGCTTCCGCGGGGGGGACGGGATCGTGCGCAGCCTCGAGCTGCTCGCGGCTGCGCGCGTCACGCTCATCACCGAGCGTCGCGCGCGCGGGCCCTACGGCCTGGCGGGTGGCGAGCCCGGGGGGCCGGGGGAGAACCGCGTGCGCGTGGGCGCGGGCGCGCGCTCCTCGCGGGCGCTGCCGGCCAAGGTCCAGGTGGACCTGCCGGCGGGCGCGGTCGTCACGGTCGTCTCGCCGGGGGGCGGGGGATTCGGGACGCCTGCGCGCCGCGCGGGAAGCCCGGCCGGGCGTGCGCCGGCCCGCATCCGCCGCCGCAGGTAGCAGAGCGGTCCGTCAGACTCCGCCCGCCGCGCGCCACAACTGCGCGACGGTGCGCGCGACGACGCGGCGCGTGAGCGGCGTGGCATCCGCCGCCGAGACGCGGACCGCGGCCTCGGGCAGCGCGTCGAGGAAGGCGTCGTTCTGCAGGCCCACGAGCACCGTCGGGCGTGCGCGGCAGAGCGCGCGCAGGCGCTCGAACTCCGAGTCCGCCAGCGGCACGCGGCTCGCGATCGCGACGAACTCGACGCCCGGCGTGCCGCCCGCCGCCGGCTCGCCGAGCAGCAGTCGCATGGGCAGCCCCGCGTTCGCGAGGCAGCCGCGGAAGCCCGGTCCCTCGAGGCCGCCGGGTGCCTCGATGCGCCACGGTCGCGTGGCCGCCTCGCGCGGCAGCGCGCCGCGGATCACGAGTCCGCGCGTGGCGATGCGCTCCAGCCGCTCCTCCCAGTCCGCCGGCGTGAGGGCCTCGAGCGGCTTCGCCAGTTCCTCCACCGTGGGCTCGGGGCAGGCGCGCGCGAAGACCTCGAGCCGCTGCGCGGAGGCCTCGAAGTCGACGGGGTCGAGCCGGCCGCTCTCGAGCGCCTCGGCAAGCCCGGCCCGCAGGGCCGGGATGGAACCGTCGTCGCGCGCGAAGAGCAGCAGGTCGCAGCCCGCCTCGAGCGCGAGCGTGGCCGCCCCGAGGGGCGTGCGCCCGTCGGCCGCGCCCTTCATCTCGAGCGCGTCCGTGATGCAGATACCCTGGAAGCCGAGCGTGTCGCGCAGCAGGCCGCTCACGATCGCGCGCGAGAAGGTCGCGGGCCGCTCCGCGTCCAGCGCCGGGTAGAGCACGTGCGCGGTCATCACCGCCGGGGCGCCGAGCCCGGCGCGGAAAGGCTCGAGGTCGCGGCGCTCGATCGTCGCGCGGTCCGCGTCGCACACCGGCAGCGCCAGGTGCGAGTCGAGCGCCGTCGAGCCGTGCCCGGGGAAGTGCTTGAGGCAGCAGGCCACGCTGGCGGCCTGGAAGCCGCGCACCGCTTCGGCGACGCCGCGGGCCGCGTCGTCGCCGATGCCGTAGGCGCGCGGACCGATGACCGGGTTCGCCGGAAGCGCGTTCACGTCGGCCACCGGCGCGAAGACCCAGTCCACGCCCAGCGCGCGCAGGCGCTGTCCCGTCCAGCGCGCGGCCCACTCGAGGTCACCGGGCCCCGCCCCGCGCGCGAGCAGCGCTGCGTTGGGCGGCACCACCAGGTGGCCGCGCAGTTGCGAGACGAAGCCGCCCTCCTCGTCCATGGCGATGAAGAGGCGCTGCGGCCGCGCCAGCCCGCGCAGGCGCGCGGTCAGCCGCCGAAGGCCCTCGAGATCGGGGAAATCGCGCCGGAAGAGGATGACCCCGACGGGCGGGGACGTGGCGAAGTCCCGCTCCCAGCCGGGCGTGAGGCCGCTCTCCGGGAGCCCGATCATCATGCGGCGCGCGATCGTCTGACGAGCGTCCATGGCGCGGAAGGTGGGGGAGCGGCGCACCGCTGTCAATCGGTCCGGGCGTCCGTGTCCGGGCGTCCGCCCGGGGCCTTGCCGCGTCCGTGCGGTCGCTGGTTCCCGGACACGGCCCGCGCGGGTACGATCGCGCTCGACATGGCCCATCGCCCCGTCGTGCTCCACGTTGCCTGCCTGCGTCCGCCGGGTGCCCTGCTCGGCGCCGCACGGGATTCACGACTCCTTGACCGCGACCGGCCCGGGCCGTTTCAGGAAGTGGTGTCCCCGGCCTCAGCCCGGACGCTTCATGAACCGCCGCCTGCGAGCACGATCTGGAGCACGGCTACTGCGTTGCGCGACCGGGGTGCTCCTCGGCGTGTCTCATGACACGCCTGCGGTGCAGCCCGCTCGCGCGTCTTGTCGCCGTGCCCCATCTCGCGCTCTCGGCTGGTGTTTCATGAAGGGTCCGGGCTAGACTGATCCCAGGTGTACGGATGGTTCCACCGCCCGAAGACGACTCTTGAAAGGCATCCTCGATGGCATTGATGCGTGGCAGACGGACCGGCCCCCTCGTGGCGGCCATGGCGCTGGCGCTCCTGCTGGGCTTCGGCCTCGCGCGGGGCCTGCAGGCGACCGACGACCTGATGACCCAGTTGCACCTGTTCGGCCAGGTGCTGAACGCGGTCCAGCAGAACTACGTCGAGGAGCCCGACAGCGAGAAGCTCATCCGCGGTGCCATCGACGGCATGCTGAAGACCCTCGACCCGCACTCGGTCTACGTGCCGGCGCAGCGCGCGGAGCGCATGGACGAGGAGTTCCGCGGCGAGTACTCGGGCATCGGCATCCAGTTCGAGCTGCGCGACAACGCCATCGTCGTGATCTCGCCGCTCGAGGGCACGCCCGCGTTCCGGCTCGGGCTGCGCGCGGGCGACCGCATCACCGAGGTGAACGGCAAGCCGCTCGCCCACGGCATCACGAACGAGGACGTCTTCAAGCTGCTGCGCGGGCCCGCGGGCAGCATGGTCGAGGTCACCATCGTGCGCGAGGGCGAACCCGAGCCGATGCGCTTCTCGATCGAGCGGGCCAAGATCCCGATCGAGAGCATCCCCTACGCCTACATGATCCGGCCGGGCGTGGGCTACGTGCGCATCATCCGCTTCTCGGCCACGACCGGCGAGGAGCTCGAGAAGGCGCTCGCGACCCTGCACGCCGGGGGCATGAAGTCGCTCGTGATCGACCTGCGCTCGAACTCGGGCGGGCTGCTCAACCAGGCGGTGGAGGTCCTCGATCAGATCGTGCCCAGAGGCAAGCTGCTGGTCTACACGCGCGGCCGCATCCCCACCGCGAACGCCGACTACCGCAGCGCCGACCGGCCCCGCATCGCCACCGACGAGCCGCTCATCGTGCTCATCGACCACGGCAGCGCCTCGGCCTCCGAGATCGTGGCGGGTGCGGTGCAGGACCTGGACCGTGGCCTGGTGGCGGGCACCAACTCGTTCGGCAAGGGGTTGGTCCAGAACCAGATCTCCCTGGGTCCGGGCGGGAGCCAGGGCAAGCTGCTGCTCACCATCTCCAAGTACTACACGCCGAGCGGGCGGCTCATCCAGCGCGACTACGCGGGCAAGGACCAGCAGGAGTACCGCGAGGAGGCCTTCGAGGGCGACGTGCCGCCGGACTCGGTGCTGGCCAAGCGGCCGCAGTTCAAGACCGTGGCCGGCCGGAAGATCTACGGCGGCGGCGGCATCTATCCCGACGTGATCCTCAAGGACGGCCCGTACCTGACCCGCCCGCAGATCGACATGATCCAGAAGCGGGCGTTCTTCCCGTTCGCGGCGCACTACGTGACCGTCGCGCACAAGGACAGCAACTGGACGGAGGGCTCGTTCGGCCCGGGCTTCACGCTGAGCGACGCCGAGTGGGCGGACCTGCGCGAATCGATGGCCAGGGGCAAGGTGGTCGTCACGGACTCGGTCTGGCAGGCCGACCGGCCCTTCATCCTGCGCCAGCTGCGCGCGGATCTCTCCACCTCGGCGAACCTCGGGCAGGCGGCGCGCTACCGGATCCTGGTCGAGGAGGACACGCAGCTGAACGCCGCGCTCGACCTGTTCCCGCAGGCGGCGAAGCTCATGAGCCTCTCCCTGGGCGAGCCGGTGAAGGCCGTCAAGCCGGCGCGGACGGGTGTGAAGCGCTAGCGAGCGAAGCCCCGGCCTCCGCGGAGACCGGGGCTTCGTGCCGGCCGCGGGAGCGCCCGCGGCGACGGCATCAGTGCCGGGGGGGCTCCAGTTCGCCCGCGGGCACCGAGCCCCGCAGCCGCCGCACCTGGACGCGGTCGCCCTCGCCGATGCCCAGGCGCGTGGCGCAATCGCCGCCGACCTGCGCGAACTCGAGCCGTCCGCTCGAGCCCACCACCGCCACCACCGCGCCCAGCGGGTGCTCGCCGTAGGCGCGCGCGAGACCGCGGATGGTGTGATCCAGCACGCGCACCTCGAGCTTCGGCTCGGGCACGTCGGGGAAGGCGCGCGCCAGGTCCTCGGCGTCGATGTTCGTGAGTGCATTGCCGAAGTGGTCCACGAACATGACGCAGCCCTCGATGGTGTCGTTGCGGGTCTGCGGCACGGCGTGCGGCAGCCGCACGGGGTCGCGCACCTCGGGGCCCAGGCGGTCCGGCGCCACCCCGCCGGCGAGGTGTGCCGCGACCGGCGCGAAGATGTCGCGGGCGTGGAAGGTGCGCGAGACCGGGTGGCGGAACCAGCGCGCCCCGGTCAGCGCCCAGGCGCGTGCCGCCGGGTCGCGCACCGCCCACTCGAGGATCCCGTTGTCGGGCCCGACGAACATCTGCCCGCGCGCCGCCACGGCCAGCGCGCGCCGCGCCGTGCCGACGCCGGGGTCCACGACCGCGAGGTGAACGGTGCCCGGCGGGAAGTCGAACGCAGCGGCCTCGAGCAGGAAGGCGGCGCGGGCGACGTCCCGCGGAGGCACGTCGTGGGTGAGGTCCACGACGTGGGCCTCGGGGCAGACCTGGTAGAGGACGCCGTGCACCACGCCCACGAACCAGTCCTTGCGGCCGAAGTCCGAGGTGAAGGTGATGATGGGGCGTGCCATGGTCAGCGACCTCCCGGGGGGTGTGATGCGACCAGCATAGCCGACAGCCGCTCCCAGGCTCCATCCACCGTCAGGCGCTCGAGACAGCGCAGGTCGTCGCAGTGGTCGCGGGCGCACGGGCTGCACTCGGCGCGCGCGTAGTGGGCGCGGTGACCGGCCTCGGCCGGATAGGGGAAGAGCGCCACCGGCCGCTGCTTCGAATACAGGCCGAGCGTGCGCGTGCCGACCGCGACCGACGTGTGCACGGGGCCGGTGTCGCCGCACACGAAGGCGGCGCACAGCGATTGCAGGGCCACGAGGCGCGCGAGCGGCCAGCCGGCGACGACCCGCGCGCGCCCGCCCAGCGGCGCGGCCACGCGGGCCGCCAGCGAGTCCTCGCCCGGCCCGGCCGTCACGAGCGCCACGCCGTCGGGCCAGGCCTCGAGAAAGCGCTCGGCCAGCGCGGTGAAGCGCTCGGGGGCCCACCGGCGCGTCGGCCAGCGGGCGCCGGGGTGGAAGCCCACCAGCCGGGCGCCGCCCGGCACGCCCAGCGCCATCAGCGCCGCGCGTGCCGCCGCGCGTGCCTCGTCGCGCAGGTGCAGCCGTGGCGTCGTCTCGGGCGCCGGCCAGCCCAGCGCAGCGAGCGAGGCCAGGTGGAAGCCCACGGCCGAGAGCGTGCGGGGCTGGACGTGGTGCGTGTAGAGCGCGGAGCGCCAGCCCTTGCCGGGGTAGCCCACGCGCACGCGCGCGCCGCAGAGGAAGGTCCAGAGCGCGGTGCGCGGGTTGCAGAAGAAGTCGAGCGCCACCTCGGGCGCGAAGCGGCGCAGGCGCGCGATCAACGCGGCGGTCGCGGCGGCGCCGGGCTTCGGGGGCACGGCGATCAACTCGTCCACCCGCGGGTCGCCCTCGAGCAGTGGCGCGGCGGCACGCTCGACCACGTAGGCCACGCGCGCCGCCGGACAGGCCGCGCGCACCGCGTCGAGCGCGGGCAGCGTGAGACAGATGTCCCCGAGGAACCGCGGCCGCACGAGCAGCACGCGGCGGACCGGGGCGGGGGCGACGGGAGGAGCGGTCATGGCGTGGGGCACGGCACCGGCACTGTAGCCCATCCCGGCGCCACCCTGCACGCGAGCCGCTGCGGGGCGCGAGTGTCCGGGAGATGTCCAAGGACCCCGCGGCCGGCACCGATGCCCCCGCGGTTGGAGGCCCCGTGCGGCCCGTGCTACCATTTCGGCTCCTGTCGCAGTTTCCACCGACCCGAGAAGGAGTGGATCCCGTGAAGCGACGATGATGACGATCCTGTTGTGCGCGAGCCTTGCGGCGGTCGCGGTCTCACCGGTGCGCGCCCAGGGCGACGCCAGCGTCCGCGTGGTCGCGAAGAACCCGGACGCGGCCGTCCCGGTGGATTCCCTGGCACTGCTCGAGAAGGCGGTCGCAAGGGACTCGACCCGGTTCGAGGACCTCTACACGCTGGGCGTCATGTACCTGGACCGGGACAAGGTCGGCGAGGCCATCCAGGTGCTCACCCGGGCGCACCTGCTGCGGCCGGATGACCACCGCGTCAGCGTCAACCTGGGCGTGGCCCTCGACGCCAGCGGCAGGGCGGTCCCGGCGCAGGCCTACTACCGCGAGGCGCTCGCGCAGTTCCCGGACGACTCGGTGGCCTCGTGCCGGCTGGCCAGCTCGCTCTACTCCCAGTCCAGGTACGCCGAGGCCACGACGCTGCTGCAGGAGATCATCAAGAAGTCCCCGCGAGCCTACTGCGCCTACTTCACGCTCGGCGTGGCCTTCGCGGACGCGGGCATCTACAAGGATGCCGTCCGGATGTGGCGCAAGGTCGTGGAGATCGCGCCCAGCTCGCCCGAGGCCATCAGCGCCCGCGAGAGCATCGACGTGCTGGAGAAATTCGTCGGCCAGTAGGTCCTGGCCCGGGTCGCGCCGGGGGCCTGCCCGCGGGCGGGCCCCTCGGCATTTGAGCCCGTGCGGCGCCGGCCGCCCGCCTTGCCTGGCCGCTCTTCCGGGGGCACTCTGACGCCATGATCTACTTCGACCACAACGCCTCCACCCCCGTGCGTCCCGAGGTGGTCGAGGCCATGTGCGCGGCGCTCGCCGACGTGTCCGCCAACCCGTCGAGCCTGCACCGCGAGGGCCAGCGCGCCCGTGCCGCGGTCGAGCGCGCCCGCGAGCAGGTGGCCGCGCTGCTCCATGCCCGCCCCGACGACGTGGTCTTCACGAGTGGCGGCACCGAGGGCGATCACGCCGGTCTGATCGGCGCCGCCTGGGCCCTCGAGCCGCAGGGCAGGCGCATCGCCTTCCCGGTGATCGAGCACCACGCCGTGCACGGCGCGGCCGCGGTGCTCGCGAGGTCGGGCTTCGAGGTGACGCACCTGCCGGTGCTCGCGGACGGCTGGGTGCCGCCGGCGGCGGTGGACGCGCTGCCCGCGGGCACCACGGTCGTCGCCGTGATGCTCGCCAACAACGAGACGGGCGTGCTCCAGCCCGTGGCGGAGATCGCGCGACGCGCCCGCGGACGCGGCCTGCGCGTCCTGTGCGACGCGGTGCAGGCCGCGGGCAAGATCCCGGTGGACTTCGAGGTCCTGGGCGTGGACTACCTGATCGTCTCGGGGCACAAGCTCGGCGGACCCAAGGGCGCAGGCGCCCTGATCCTGCGGCCGGGGGCGCCCTTCGAGCCGCTCTTCCGCGGCACCGGCCACGAGCGCGGCCGGCGCGGCGGCACCGAGAACGTGCCCGGCATCGTCGGACTGGGACTGGCCGCCGAGCTGGCGGCGCGCGAGCAGCGGACCGGGGCCGTGCGCCTGCTCGCACTGCGCGAGCGCTTCGAGCGGGGCCTGCTCGCGGCCGTGCCCGACGCCGTGGTGCACGGCGCGCGCGCCCCCCGGTTGCCCAACACCGTGAACGCGTCGTTCCCGGGGGCGCGCAGTGACCACCTGCTGATGGCGCTGGACGCGCGCGGCATCGAGGTCTCGGCCGGCGCGGCGTGCGCCAGCGGCGCGGTGGAGCCCTCGCCGGTGCTCGCGGCCATGGGCGTGCCCCGCGAGCTGGCCGTCTGCGCCCTGCGTTTCTCGATGGGGCGCACCACCACGGAAGCGGAGGTGGAGGAGGTCGTCGCCGCGGTGGGGGAGGCCGTGCGCGCGGTGCGGGCGGTGCCGGGTGGGGGTGGCGCGTGAGCGAGCGGCTCCGCGTGCTGGTCGCGATGAGCGGCGGCGTGGATTCGGGCGTGGCCGCCGCGCTCCTCGGCGGGCAGGGGCACGACGTGACCGGCGTGACGCTCAAGCTCTGGTGCCACGGCCAGGCGCCGGCGGCGCCGCGGGCCTGCTGCACGCTCGAGGCCATCGAGCAGGCGCGCGGGGTCGCGCGACGGCTGGGGTTCCCTCACTTCGTGGTCGAGGCCGGGGAGGTGTTCCGCGCGCGCGTGGTGCAGCCGTTCCTCGACGACTATGCCGCGGGGCGAACGCCCTACCCGTGCGCGCTGTGCAACCGGCACCTGAAGTTCGGCGACCTGCTCGCGCGCCTGGAGTCGCTCGGTGCCGACCGGCTGGCGACCGGCCACTACGCGCGACTCGAGCGGCTCGCCGACGGCACGCACGCGTTGCGGAGGGCGGCCGATCCGGCGAAGGACCAGTCCTATGCGCTGGCGCTCACCCCCCGCGCCGCATTGCCGCGGCTGCTCTTCCCGCTGGGCTCGCTCACCAAGAGCGAGGTGCGCGAGCACGGCCGGCAGCTCGGGCTCGCGCTCTGGGACCGGCCCGAGAGCCAGGACCTGTGCTTCGTGCCCGACGGTGACTACGCCGGGTTCATCACGCGGACCCTGGGCGAGACCTGCGGCACCGCGCCCGGGCCGTTCGAGGACCCCGAGGGCCGCAGGCTCGGCACGCACCGCGGCATCATCCACTACACCGTGGGCCAGCGCCGCGGGCTGGAACTCGCGGCGGCCGAACCGCTCTACGTGCTCGCGGTGGACGCCGGGCGCAACGCCGTGGTGGTGGGCCCGCGCGCCGCGCTGGAGGCGCCGGGGCTCGTCACCGGGGCCGTCAACTGGCTCACGAGCGCGCCGCCCGCGGACGGCACGCGCGCGGTGGTCCAGATCCGCTACCAGCACCGGGGCGCGGCGGCGACGCTCCATCCGCGCGCGGACGGAGCGTGCGAGGCACGATTCGACCAGCCCCAGGCCGCCGTGACGCCCGGGCAGCTGGCCGTGTTCTACGACGGCGACCGCGTGCTGGGCGGCGCGGCGATCGAGCGCGCGTGGCAGGGCGACGGCTCCGGTCGCGCCCGGTCGCGTCCCCGCGGAAGCCCCGGCCGCCCGATGAACGCCGCCGCGCCGCTTCCCGTCCGCTCGCTGGACTCCTGCGTCGCCTGCGGCAGCGCCACGCTCCATCCGCTGCCGCTGGTCTACGAGTTCCACGGCCGGTTCCCGCTGGTCGAGTGCGGGGACTGCGGGCTGCGCTTCCTGCGCGTGCAGCCCGCGGGAGAGGGGCTCGCGGCGCTCTACTCGGCCGACTACTTCACGAGCGACTTCCGCTGCGGGCGCAGCGCGGTGGCCTACTCCTCCGAGGAGCCGTTCCGCGCCGAGAACGCGAGCCTGCTCGAAGCGTTCGAGCGGCTCGGGCCGCGCGGCCGGCTGCTCGAGCTGGGCAGCGCCGGCGGCTGGCTGCTCAAGCACGCGCGCGAGCGCGGCTGGCAGGCGCAGGGCGTCGAGCTCTCCGCCGCAGCGGTGGCGCAGGCGCGCGCGCTCGGCCTCGAGGTGTTCCAGGGCGACCTGCTCACGGCCCCGCTGCCGGCAGACACGTTCGACCTGATCTACATGGGCGATGTGCTCGAGCACGTGCCCGACTGCCGCGCGGTGCTGGTCGAGGCGGCGCGCCTGCTCAAGACCGGTGGCCATCTCTACCTGCGCGGGCCCATCACCACCCACTCGCTCGCGCGCCGCCTGGCGCTGGCGCTCTACGGCGCTGCGGGCCGCGCGATCGTGCTGCGCGAGCCGCCCTATCACCTCTGGGAGTTCACGCCGGGGCCGCTGGAGCACCTCTTCGCCTCGGCGGGACTCGAGGTGATCACGGCGCGGCAGAGCAAGATCCCGCCCGGCCGGGCGCACGGCGAGAAGTCGGCGCTCCAGCGGCTGGCGATGGGCGCGGTGGACGCCCTCAACCTGCCGCTCACCCGGCTGCTCAACGTCGCCGGCGACCGCATCGTGATGGTGGGCCGGAAGCAGGCGTGACCTGGGGCCCGCCGGGCCACGGCCGTCGCGGTCCGCGGCCTGCCCGGACGCGGGCGAGATTCCGGTTGACAGCCTCCCCCGGCGGCCCAAGGATTGATGCATCCGACCAGTGACCGGGTCGTCCCTCGCGGACGCCGCCGCGGTCCACCCACCGTCCAGCGGCGCCGAACCGACAGGTGAGCCATGAGACACGCGCTGCGCATCTTCCTCCTCACGCTGGCCCTGATCCTCATCGCCCTGGCGCTCACGCCCAGGGCCACCCCGGCCCAGGTGCCGGATCCCTGTGACCCGAACCGCGAGATCCCGTACGGGTGGCACCTGCGGCCCGCACAGCCGTGCGACGGCGACACGTCACCCTCGTCTTCACGTCGTGCCGGGACTGCGTGGACCTGCTGGGCTTCGAATGGTGGACTCCGGTGCGGCGCGGCTCGACTGCGCGTGCCCGACGTCTGCCCGCTGACGCTGGTCTGCACGCCCGACACGGCTCGAGGTGCCGCTCGGGCGGCTCGGGCTCGGCGTCCACCAGATCGATTACGAGATCCGGGCGGCGTGGTCTACGGCGATCCACGGTCTCTGCACGGTGACGCGGTCCGCGAGCCCCGGTTTCGCGGTCGGCTGCGCCGGCGCCCGTGCCCGCCGGGCCATTGCCGTTCGTCACCCTCATCCGGATCGGCCCGCCGCCGCCTGCGACGGACCTGCCCGCCCCGCATCTGCCCCGCGACGCCGATTCGCCTCAGCGTCCGAGGGGATTCGCCGACGACTGCTTCCGTCTCCGGCGAGCTCGAGTTGCTGCCCTTCGCCGCTCGGGTCCGCGCCCGCGCCGCCCGTCGTGCGCGTCGTGGTGGCTGGAGAACGACTGCATGGGCTGCATGCTCGAGGGGCGCCCCGCGTGGTCGGCCGAGACGGTGCTCGCAGGACTGCCGCCCGGGACCTACGGCCTGCTCGTAGCAGCTCGACGTGACGGGCATTGCGCCTCGGACAGCGTCGCGTGGCGCTACCGCGGTCACTCGCTCCTTCACGGTGCAGGACTCCTGCGACGGTCTCCGCCGCCGACCCTGCCTCATGCGCGGACTGGGATCACACGGGGACCATCGGGGCGTGCGATGCGATCGCGGGCCCCGGGCGGCCGGCGAAGGTGGGCATGACCATCGCGACCCGGGTACCGCTCGCGGGCCTGCAGGGCAAGCTGTCGCGTCGACCCGGCCGGACTGCGCATCGCGCAACTCGAGCCGGTGGGGCAGGCCGAGGGCATGCACATCGCCTGGGTGCCGCGCACCGACGGCGCCGAACTTCGTCATGTTCGCCGAGCAGGGCGCGCCCATCGGCGGCCTGCGCTGCGACTCGGCGTGCGCTGCATCCCGGCGCCGGTGCTGGCCGTCGTGCCTGGAGCCGGATGCGAAGGCGCGGTGCTGCCGCCGGTCACGCACCTGGTGGCGCACTCGCTGCTGGGCTCCGACTCCCTCGGCAACGCCGTGCCCGGCCTGCCAGATCATGACGCTGGTGGTGGTCGAGGCGCGGATCTGCGCCGGGGCTTCGTGCGACTTCAACCTGGACGGCTGGCTGGACATCCGCGACCTGGTGTCCATGGTTCGCTGCGTGCTGGGCACCGGGCCCTGCCCCGACACCTCGCTCGCGAGGCTCGACTGCAACCGGGACGGACGCCTCGGCGTGGACGACGTGCTGTGCTGCGCGCGCGTCATCCTGCGCGACGGCGAGCGCGACACCACGCTCGGCCGGCCCGAGCCGGCCGTGGCCGTGCACTTCGGCGAAGCGGCGTGGGAGGCCGGCGGGCTCCGGGTGCCGGTTCGCGTGCTGGGCGCCGACCGCCTGGGCGCGGCGCGCCTGGCGCTGACGCTGCCGCTCGACCGCTACGGGGTCACCGGCGTGGAGCTGGCCGCCGGGAATCCCGACTGGCTCGCCCTGCACGAGATCGTGGACGGGCGGCTGGTGCTGGGGCTCATCGGCCTCGGTCCCGCGGTCACGTCCGAGGAGCCGCAGGCGCTCGAACTGACGCTGCACCTGGCGCTCAAGCCCGGGCAGGATGCGGGCGGGGAGATCGGCCTTGCCGATCTGCAGGCCTCCGGCCCCGACGGGGTCACGCTTGCGATCACGACCTCGCCGGGCCCGGTGTCGCTGCCCCTGCCGGGGTCGCTGATGCTCTCGGCGGCGCGGCCCAACCCGTTCACGCACGAGACGAGCTTCGCGCTGAACCTCGACCGCGCCACGGACGTGGACCTGTCCGTGCACGATCTGAGCGGACGGCGTGTCGCCACGCTGTTCCGCGGTGCGCTCGGGGCGGGGCCGCACGAGTTCGCCTGGCGCGGCACGCGCAGTGACGGCTCGAGCGCCGCGAACGGCATCTACTTCCTGCAGGCGCGCCTGGGCGCCGAGCGGTTCGCCCGCAAGGTGATCTTCCTGCGCGGGAACTGAGCGACCAGCATCCGCGACGCGGGCGGGGCGGCTGCGTGGCCGTCCCGCCCGTCGCGTTTGACACCCCTGGGAGCGCTCCCTAGCCTCGGCGGGCTCATGACTCCCGACGATCCCTCGACCGCGCCCGCGGTGGATGTGCGCGGGCTCACCCGCGTCTTCGGCGCCGCGCGGGGTGGTGGCGAGGTCTGCGCCCTCGGTGGCGTGGATGTGCGCATCGAGCGCGGCGAGGTCTTCGGGCTCCTCGGCCCCAACGGCGCCGGCAAGACCACGCTCATCAAGATCCTCACCACGCTGCTCTACCCGACGGCGGGCGAGGCGCGCGTGGCGGGCTTCGACGTGATCCGGGACGCCCAGGAGGTGCGCAAGCGGATCGGCCTGGTGTCGGGCGGCGAGTCGAGCGGCTACGGCATCCTGACCGTGCGCGAGTGCCTGTGGATGTTCTCGCAGTTCTACGGCGTGCCCGGGAAGGTGGCCGGGCCGCGCATCGACGCGCTGATCGAGACCGCGGGGCTCGCCGGGCAGGCCCGCACCCGCATCAACCGGCTCTCGACCGGGCAGCGCCAGCGCATGAACTTCGCCCGCGGCTTCGTCAGCGACCCCGAGGTCGTGTTCCTCGACGAGCCCACGCTCGGCATGGACGTGAACGCTGCCCGCGCGATGCGCGAGTACGTGGCGCGCTGGGTGCGCGAGCGGCCGGGCCGCACCGTGCTGCTCACCACCCACTACATGCGCGAGGCCGAAGAACTCTGCGACCGCATCGCCATCATCGACCACGGCCGCGTGCGGGCCTGCGACTCGTTCGCGGGACTCAGGCGCCTGGTGGAGGGCGGGCAGCACGTCGAGCTGGAGCTGCGCGCCGCCGACGGTGGCACGCCCGCGCTGCCGTCGCTCGCCGGCGTGCAGGCCGTCTGGGGCGCGGCGCACCCCGAGCGCGGCACGCGCGCGCTCAAGTTCCGGCTGCCGCCGGAACGCGCGCTGGCCGACGTGCTGCGCGAGCTGGAGGCGCGGGCGGTCCGCATCGAGGCCATCGCCACGCGCGAGACCTCGCTCGAGGACGTCTTCGTCGCGCTCGTGGGCCGCGGCCTCGAGGAGTCGGACGAGCGCGAGGACGACGGGGCCGCGCCCGCCGGGGCGCCGTGAGTACCCTCGCCCTCAACCTGCGCGCGACCTGGGGGCGGGCCTACGGGCGCCTGGTCGGCGCCTTCCGCGAGCCGACCTGGCTCCTCACCGACGCCATCCTCCCGAACCTCGGCATGCTCGCCTTCGTCATGCTCTACCGGGCGCTGGGCGCGCCGCGCTCGTTCGAGGCCCTGGCCGTGGTGGGCGGGCTGCTCGCCACCTACTGGATCAACGTGCTGTGGGGGATGGGGGCGCAGTTCTACTGGGAGAAGCAGAGCGGCCAGTTGCAGCTCTACTTCGTCGCCCCCTGCTCGCGCATGGCCATCCTCTCGGGCATGGCGCTCGGCGGCTTCCTGCTGACCACGGCGCGCCTGGCGTTCGGGCTGTTCCTCGGCTTCGTCGTGATGGGCGTGCGGGTCGAGCCCTTCAGCCTGCCCGCGCTGCTCGGCGTGTTCGCGCTCACCATGGTGGCGCTCTACGCGCTGGGCATGGTGATGGCCTCGCTGTTCCTGCTCTGGGGGCGCGAGGCCTACCACCTGAGCAACGCGCTCTACCAGCCCGTCCAGTTCCTCTCGGGGCTCTACTTCCCGCTCAAGACGCTCGGGCCCCTGGGCATCGTCGCCGCCGGACTGGTGCCGCTCGGGCTCGGCGTGGACGCGCTGCGGCAGGTGCTGCTCGGCGCGGGTGCCCACGGGCTCATGCCGCTGCGCTTCGAGATCGCCCTGCTGGCCGCGCTCGGCGCGGTCTTCCTGTGGCTCGCGCGCGTCGCGCTCGCCTACCTCGAGTCGCTCGCCAAGCGCGAGGGCCGCCTGACGCAGAGGTGGCAGTGAGAGTGCTGGTCGCGCGCCTGCGCGCCTCGGCCTGGCTCGGGTTGCAGATCGAGTCCAACTGGACCGACCCGTTCCTGTTCACGGCCTACGCCATCACCCACCCGCTCGCCACCGCGCTGATCCTGGCCGGCATGTACTGGGCGGTGGGCGGCTCGGCCCAGGGCGCCGACACCTTCCGCGGCCTCTACCTGGGCAGCGCGTTCCACAACTACGTCGTCATGGTGCTGGTCGGCATGGGCTGGATGATCGTCGAGGAGCGCGAGGAGTTCGAGACCCTCAAGTACGTCTACACCTCGCCCATCGGCATGTTCAACTACCTGGCCGGCCGCTCGCTGGTGAAGCTGGCGCTCGCGACCCTCAGCACCGTCGCTGACGCTCGCGGTGGGCTGGTTCCTGGTGGGGCTGCGCTGGGACTGGGCGGCGGTCCACTGGCTGCCGCTCGTCGCAGCACTCGGGCTCGGGGTGTTCGCCACCGTCTCGCTCGGCTTCTTCGTCGCCGGCTTCGCCATGCTCATGCCGCGCGCGGCGTTCACGCTGAACGACGGTATCGCGGTGGCGCTCTACCTGCTGTGCGGCGTGATCTTCCCCGTGGACCTGCTGCCGCGCGTACTGCAGTGGATCGCACTCGCCCTGCCTTTCACCTGGTGGTACGAGGCGCTGCGCCGCTTCCTGCTCGGCCACGGCTCGAGCGCGCTGCTGAACGCGTGGTCCGACGGCGCGCTGATGCTCTGGCTGTTCGCCACCACGCTGGTCTTCAGCGTCGCCGCGCACCTGGCGTACCTCGCGCTCGAGCGCCGCGCGCGGCAGTTGGGGCGGCTGGACCAGACGACGCTGTTCTGAGGCGGGGGCGGTCAGGGGCGTGGAGGCCCGGAGCGGCGCAGACGTGGCCGAGGCCCGTCGGCAAACCGGGGCCGGAGGCCCGTTTGAACCCCCCCGCGTAAGCCGCTATAGTCCCGCGTCCGCGGGCGATTCGGCCTTCCTTGCGGAGGGATGGCCGAGTGGTTGAAGGCGGCGGTCTTGAAAACCGCTGAGCGAAAGCTCCGTGGGTTCGAATCCTACTCCCTCCGCCAGTACGTTTGGAGAGGTGGCCGAGTGGCTGAAGGCAGCCGCCTGCTAAGCGGTTGACTGGGTAAAACCGGTCCGGAGGTTCGAATCCTCTCCTCTCCGCCAGCACCGGGTCCAGAAGCACGCGCGCCCTTAGCTCAATTGGATAGAGCATCTGACTACGGATCAGAAGGTTGGGGGTTCAAATCCTCCAGGGCGCGCCATCCCACCTGTGGGCCTGAAGGAGTCGCCATGATCCGTTGCGCCAGCCTCACCGCGTTGGTCGCCCTCGCTGTCCTCGCCCCGCTCGCATCGCCCGCCCTCGCCGCGAAGCAGAAGGGCCGCACGCTGGACGTCATCACGACCGTGCCGGACTTCGCGTCCTACGGCGTGAAGAGCATCGCCCTGCTGCCCATCGTCACGTTCGACGGGAGCCTGCCGGCCGAACGCACGGTGGCGGACCTGTGGGGCCGGAACTTCAGGGGCACCAGCTACCGCTGGATCTCGGCCACGACCGCGCGTGAGATGCTCCGGAGCGCGCTCGGCGACTCGACGGTGAAGGCTGGTGCGCGAGCAGATCCTCGAGAACGTGCGCGTGGACTCCCTGCACGCGCCCCTGCTCTGCGCCAGGCTGCGCACCAGCGCGGCGCTCTGCGTGCGCGTGGACCAGTGGGAGCAGCAGCCGATCCTGTGGAACCAGTCGGGCCGGCCCACGACCACGGTGCGGCTCAAGGCGGCGCTCGTGGACTCGTCGGGGGCGCTGCTCTGGAGCGCCTCGGGCAGCGAGACGAGCGAGGGGCCCTACCACGACCCGAACACGAACCCCATCAACGTGCGGAGTTCGTCCAGCCTGGATAACACGCCGGTCACCGGCCTGGGTGGCCCGCCCGCGTACGACCAGGTGCTCAACCAGCTGCTCCTGCGCTGGGCGCCGCAGTTCCCGCGCCCCGCCGGGGCGGGCGAGCCCGCGAAGTAGCGCCCGGACCGCGCGCGTCGGCCACCCGGTGTTCATCCACAGCGACGACGACGGCATGCGCGCCGCCCTGCGCGACGCGCGGACCGCGGCCGAGGCCGACGAGGTGCCGGTGGGCTGCGTCGTGGTGCACGACGGGCTGGTCATCGGGCGCGGCCACAACCAGACCGTGACCCTGCAGGATGCCACCGCGCACGCCGAGGTCGTCGCCATCGGGGCGGCCTCGACCGCGCTGGGCTCGTGGCGGCTGCTCGACTGCACGATGTACGTCACGCTCGAACCGTGCGCGATGTGCGCGGGCGCGATCATCCTGGCCCGCGTGCCACGGCTGGTCTACGGCGCGTTCGACCCCAAGGCCGGCGCCTGCGGCTCGGTGCTCGACGTCATCCACGAGCCGCGACTCAATCACCGCGTCGAGGTGACACCCGGCGTGCTCGCCGCGGAGTGCGGCGAGCTGCTGCGCGAGTTCTTTGCGAGGAAGCGCCGGAAAGCGGGCGGCGGCGACGCGGAGAACGGCCGGGCAGACTGAGCCGCGCCCGCGCCGCTTGGGGAAGAACCGCCCCCGGGCGGCGTATCCATTCCGGGACGGGAGAAGCGCCCCGGGCGCGCGATCCACTTGCCGGCAGACACCCGCGCTGGACGGCGGGGCAGTCGAGGCGGGACGAACGACCGGCGCGGAGCCCCGCTCCGCCCGGTCGTCCTGTCTGATGGAGGGACACGGGACCGGGAACGAGAAGCCGTCATCCAAGGAACCGGGAAACCGGGGACAGGAGGTGGCTCATGACCCGCACCGTCGCGCTGTCCCAGTTCATGCCCTACGGGGCGCCCGAGTTGCAGGGCGTCGCCCGGCCGCACATGGCGCGGGCGCTGCTCGTCAGCACCGCCCTCGGCACGCTGGCGTTCGCTGCGGCCGGCCTGGTGCAGATACTTCTGCCCGAGGCGTCCGTCGCCCGTCCGCCGGTCGTGGTCATCATCGGGGCTCCGCCGGCGCCCGCGCCCATCGGTGCGGTCGCCCCGCCGCAACCCGTGGCCCCGGCCGCGCCCAGGCGCGCGACCGCCGGCATCGCCCTGCCGGTGCCCGATGATCAGGTGCCGGTGGAGAGGACCATCGCCGGCGTCGACGAGCTGCGCACCGCATCGCCCGGCACCGGGGCCGGCGACATGCCGATCGTCATCGAACAGCCCGCGCCCGTCGAGACACTGCCGGGATTCAAGCAGTACGTCTACGTCGAGGAGATGCCGGCTCCCGTGCGTCGGGTGAGCCCCGAGTACCCGACGATCGCGAAGGAGGCGGGCGTGAGCGGGCTCGTGGTGGCGCACCTGCTCGTGGGGCGGGACGGACGTGTGCTCGACGTGCGGATCGACGAGGGCCACAGCATCGTGATGCTGAACGAGGCGGCCGTCCGCGCGGCGCGACAGTGGGTGTTCACGCCCGCGCTCGCGAACAACCAGCCCGTCGCCGTGTGGGTGGCGGTGCCGTTCAACTTCCGGTTGCACTAGGGCGGCGGCGCGTCAGCCGGCCGCGAAACGAGACGCCCGCACGGGGCTCCGTGCGGGCGTCGTCACGAGCCGGCAGGAAGCTCAGGCCGCCTTCGGGGCTGCGGCGTTCGCGAGCGCGTCCGCCGCCGGGCCCAGCTTGACCTCGCGCGTGGCGTGCGTCAGCACGTAGATCCGCATGTTGTTGCTCGAGGGGTCTGAGGGCGTGATGAAGAAGCCGCTGCGGTCCGGCATGTACGTCAGCGTATAGCCGAAGACCAGCTCGCCGTCCTTGAAACGGATCGCGATCTTCTTGCCGCGGCTGATGTCGATCGTCGCCCGGCCGAAGCCGCGCTCTTCGTTTCGCTTCGGGTCGCCGGCGAAGTCCTTGACGAAGAACACCGCCTTCAGCTCCTTGCAGAGGATGTCCTGCAACTCGGTGGCGCCGACCTGTCGGAGATGAAAGCTGGGCCGGTTGGGGAAGAAGTCCTCGGTCGTGCCCTTCAGCACCCGGCCGTCCGAGTACCGCACGACGACCTTGTTCGTTTCGCCCATGACGTTGCCTCCGAAGGGGCGGGTCCGCACCCGGTCCCGCGGGACCGTCGCGCGGGGTATGGCCAATCCCCCAGCCCACCGTAATCATCGGCAGGCCGGGGTAGGAGCTTGAGGGGGCGGAGGAGGGGCCTGAAAAGCCCACGCCCCGCGGGCTGGAAGGCCCGCGGGGCGTGGGTGACTGTCTCGCGGTGGCCGGGCGTCAGAAGCCGAAGTCGAGCCGTGCCGTGGCCAGGTCCTCGGTCGGATCGTCGCTGGCGGGCGTGGCATGCGAGGCCGGCCCAGCGTCGATGGGCTGGTGCCCAAGACGCGGCGACCACCCCCCGAGGGGAGTGGTCGCCGGTGACCGGGGCCTGTCGGTCGCTGGGAGCTAACGGTAGATGGCCTTGAGTGAACCCCAGGTGCCGGACTTGGCCGGGGTGGCGCAGTCCGGGACGAGCGAGATGGTGATGGAGTTGAAGTTCCACCAGGCGCCCAGCGTCCGTGTCGGGTCGCAGGCGGGGTCGAGCATGGCCGGATAGCCGGCCGGCATGACATCGCCGAGGTCCGTGGTGCCCACGCGGCTGCCGTTGCCGATCGAGAAGGCCATGCAGAGGGTCGGGTAGTTGTCGAAGTGCGCCGCCGCCTGGACGTTCGTGATCGCCGAGACGGGGATCCAGTTGGAGTAGGTGACGGTCTCGTACTCGACGTAGCTGTCGAACACGCCCGGATAGTCCGGGTCGCCGTTCGCCCACGGGCCGGTGCCGCTCAGCCAGAAGATCCCGCCGGAGAAGGGCATCATGTACGTGCGCGTGCCGTAGCCCTGGGCATTGACGGTGCTGTAGAGCAACGTGGCCGGAGCCGTCGCGGTGCCGCAGGTGTACTTCCACACGCTGCTCAGCGTCGCGCCGTCCCAGGAGCCGCAGTTCTGCGTGGTCGAGGCCAGGAGCGCGCCTCCGCTCGCATCCCAGCCCTCGGTGTAGCGCCCGGCAGGGATGGTGCCGCCGATGTCCGTGCTCAGGTAATCGCCGGGCAGCGGCGCCGCGGCCAGGGACATCGTCGCCGACAGTGCCAGTGCCGCCAGGATCGCCAGAGTAGCCAGCTTCTTCATGTTCGTACCTCCTTCACAAGGGAACCGCTGCGTGGACCGAGGAGACAGTCGGCCCGGGCCCGCCTTGCGACCGAGGCGTGCACGTGTCTGAAACCAGGAGGGGATTGTGGGGCTTGACGTGCGTTCCCGCCATGCTGCCGGTCAAGTCGGGGCTTGACCGGCGTCAAGTCACTCGCGGCTGAGCTCGCCGGCAACCTTGTGCAACAGGGCACGGTCGCGGATGCGGATGTGGTCGCGCGCGAGCGTGACGATCCCGCGCTGCGCGAAGCCGCGCAGCACACGCGAGAACGTCTCGGGCGTGGTGCCGATCATCCGCGCCATGTCCTGGCGGCGGAGATGGTGCGACTGGAGGAGCGCTGGCTCGGCCGCATCCCGGTTGTCCTCGAGCAGGAAGAGCAGCAGGCGCGCCGCGCGCTGGCGGACCGGGCGGTGAAGCAGATCCATCATCAGATCCTCGGCCGTGCGCAGCTCGCGGGCCAGCTTCGCCAGCAACCCGAGCGCCAGCTCGGGCTCGTCGCGCAGCAGCTCGCGCAGGGTCGCGGCGGGGATGATGCAGACCTTGGAGTCCTCGACCGCCAGGGCGCTGGCGTGGTAGGGCTCGTTCGCCAGCAGCGGACGGTACCCGAGGAGCTCGCCGGGGCCGAGCATGCGCAGCACCTGTTCCTCTCCGTCGTGCCAGGTGCGGAAGACCTTGACCCGGCCGGAGTGGACGACGTAGAGGGCGTGGGCCGGCGCTCCGGCATAGAAGATCGTCTGTCCGCGCCGGAAGAGGTGCGTGGCCCGGTCCTGCTCGAGACGGTTGCGGGCCCGGGCGCTGAGACCGCAGCCGAGCCCGGTGGAGCGCGACTTGCAGACGGCGCAATGGTCGGGAGAGTCCTTTGCCATCAGGGCTCAATGGTCCCAGATTGAACTGCAGGGGCGCAAGGCGCGGCGGCGTTCCAGGCACCCGCTTCCCGGCGGCACCCCGCTCGTCGCCAGCGTGGCCCCATTCGTCCCATCGCGAGCACCACTCGTCGCCTCGTGATGGCGGCGCGGGCCAGCGGTCGGGCAGTGTGTCCGGACTCCGGGCACAGCCTTCGCACCCTGGAAGGAACGTCATGAAAACGACAATCGCCGCCTTGCTGTCCCTCGCGCTGGCCACGGTCGCGATTGCTGCGGGTCCGGGCCAGAGCGTCCTCGAGGTGCGCGCGGTCCGCGCGACTTCGCCCATCGCGATCGATGGCGTCATCTCCGAGAGCGCCTGGCAGTCGGCGCCGATCATCGCCGACCTCAAGCAGAGCCGGCCCAACGAGGGCGCCGATGGCAGCCAGCGCACGGAAGTCCGCGTGCTCTACGACGAGCAGGCCCTCTACGTGGCCGCGCGCATGCACGACAGCCACGCCGACTCGATCGTCCGGATGCTCTCGCGGCGGGACAACGGCATGCGCTCGGATGCGTTCATGCTGTACATCGACCCGTATCACGACCGCCGGAGCGGCTACTACTTCGGGGTCAACGCCGCCGGCACGCTCTTCGATGGGACCCTGTCCAACGACGACAGCCGCAGCGCCTCGTGGGACGGTGTGTGGGATGGCTGCACGAAGGTGGACCGCGAGGGCTGGACGGCCGAGTTCCGGATCCCGTTCGCACAGTTGCGCTTCGCGCGGGCGGAGGTGCAGCGGTGGGGCATCAACTTCCACCGCTCGCTCTCTCGCGGGTTCGAAGAGAACATGCTCGCCTACACGCCCACCAACGAGAGCGGGTTCGTCTCGCGCTTCCCGACGCTCGTGGGCCTGGAGAACGTGAGTCCCGGCCGCGCCATCGAGGTCGTGCCCTACGCCACCTCGAAGGCCGAGTACCTGCAGCACGATCCGCTGGATCCCTTCGACGATGGCTCGCGGCTGACGCCCAATCTGGGCGGTGACCTGCGCATGCCGCTGGGCGGCCGGCTCACCCTCAATGCCACGGTCAACCCCGACTTCGGCCAGGTGGAGGTGGACCCGGCGGTCGTGAACCTGAGCGATGTGGAGACGTTCTTCCCCGAGCGGCGGCCGTTCTTCGTCGAGGGCAGTCCGATCTTCGATGCCGGCCAGCAGGGGGCGAGCACCTACTGGAGCTTCGACACGCCCCGCCCCACGTTCTTCTACTCGCGCCGCATCGGGAGCGCGCCGCAGGGGAGCCTGCCGGACGACGCGGTGTTCGCCGACGTCCCGCACGGGACGACCATCCTCGGGGCGACGAAGGTCAGCGGGAAGCTCGGGGAGAGCGTCAACTTCGGCACCCTCCATGCGCTGACGGCGCGGGAGCGCGCCGATCTGCAGAACGGCGATCTCTCGCGCGTGGACGGTTTCGAGGTCGAGCCGCTCACCTACTACGGCGTGGCCCGGATGCTCAAGGAGTTCCCGGAGCGCCGCCACGGGCTGGGCGTGATCACCACGCTGGCCGCGCGCAGCTTCGAGGCGCGGCGCCTCGAGGACGAGTTCAACCGTTCCTCCGCGGCGCTCGCGATGGACGGCTGGCACTTCCTCGACCGCGGCAAGACCTGGGTGCTCTCGGGTTGGGCCGCCGGTACGCACGTGACCGGCACCGCGGCCCGCGTGACGTCCCTCCAGCGCAGCTCGTGGCACTACTTCCAGCGTCCCGACGCCGGCAGCTACCGGGTGGACTCGGCGGCCACGTCGCTGTCGGGCCTCGGCGCGCGCGTGTGGCTCAACAAGGAGAAGGGCAACTGGACCAGCAACTCGTCGGTCGGGTTCCTGAGCCCGGGCCTCGAGGTCAACGACATGGGCTACCTGAGCCGGTCCGACCTGATCGGCGGCCACGCGGGCCTCGGTTATCGCTGGACGAAGCCCACCCGGCACGTCAAGAACCACAACGCCTCGGCCGCCGTGTACGCCAGCCGGAACTTCGACGGCGACCTCGTCGCCGCCGGTCTCTGGAGCGAGGCCTTCTGGTGGTGCGCGAACGACTGGGCCGTGTACTTCAGCGCCGCGTACAACCCCGAGACGGTCAACCCCCGGCGCAGCCGCGGCGGCCCGCTCATGCTGAACAAGCCCGGCTACCAGGCGTCCTACTTCATGGACACGGACGGCGGTCGCACCCGCTACTACTACCTCAACGTCGCCAGCGCCGCGCAGCCCGAGGAAGGCTCCTGGAACTGGAGCGTCAACCCGGGCATCAACTGGAAGCTCCGGTCGAACGTCTCGGTGAACCTCGGACCGGGCTTCGAGCGCTCGCGCGACGGCGCCTACTACTTCACGGCGCTGGACGACGCCGCGGCCACCGCGACCTTCGGACGTCGCTACCTCTTCGCCGAACTCGAGCAGACGACGCTGTCCGCGAACGTCCGGCTCAACGTCTCGTTCACTCCGACCATGAGCCTGCAGTTCTACGGCCAGCCGCTCATCGCGACGGGCGAGTACCGGGGCCTCAAGGAACTGGCGCGGCCGAAGAGCCTGGACTTCATCGGGCCGGGCGCGGGCGCGTGGACCTACGATCCGGCCACCCGGCTGTTCGACCCCGACGGCGACGGGCCCGCGGGCGCCTACTCGCGCGACTTCAACTTCAAGTCGCTGCGCGGGAACGCCGTCTTCCGCTGGGAGTACCGCCCCGGCTCGACCCTCTACCTGGTCTGGACGCAGGAGCGCACCGACGAAGAGCCGAGCAGCCAGCTCAGCGTCGGACCGTCGTTCCGGCGCCTCGTCCGCGCGGATGCGGACAACATCTTCCTGGCGAAGGTTACCTACTACCTGAACATGTAGGCGGGGCCCGCGGGCGCGGCGCCCGCGGCTCGCATTGGCGGCGAGCCAGTGGCCGAGCCGGCCGCTGGCCGTCCCCGGGACGGAAGGCCATGGAGTAGAATGACGCGGCCACCGCGTGCTCCGCAGGGGCGTACATCGGCGAATCCCTGGCGTGACGAAAGGAAGGCTGAATGGAAGTGCTCGGGCTGGTCGGCAGTCCCCGAAAGGGCGGGAACACGGACATCCTGGTGGACGCCATCCTGGATGGCGCGCGCGGGAAGGGGCACCGCGTCGGGAAGGTCTACCTGCACGACTTCGAGATCGGGCCCTGCATCGACTGCCGCGGCTGCAAGCGGGGCGAGCAGGTGTGCGTCGTCGAGGACGGCATGCAGGAGATCTACGGCCGGCTGGATGCGGCCGAGGTCATCGTGTTCGGCACGCCGGTCTACTGGTGCGGTCCCTCGGGGACGATGAAGCAGACGTTCGATCGGCTGCGCCCGTACTATGCGAGCGAGCGGCTCAAGGGCAAGAAGGCGATCCTGGCGGTGCCCGCCGCGTCCGGTCCCGCCGAGGCAGACCTGCTGGTCCAGATGTTCCGCCGTTCCTTCAGCGCTCTCAAGGTCCGGCTCGTCGGGCAGGTGCTGGGAACGGGCTACGACGAGAAGGACATCCTCGCCGACGTGCAGGCCATGGAGAAGGCCACCGCGCTGGGCGCTGCGCTGTAGGAACCCGCTTCCCCGCGGCACGTCCGCTCGTGGCCAGCGCGGGCCTGGCCTGCAGCCGCGCGAAGCAGACCCCGCAGGTGACGGGAGGACCACAGCCCATCCGTCCGCGCGCCCTCTGGGTGGCCGGACCCCGAGCGAGTATGCTCGGATGACCTGCTTCGCCGGCGGGCTGAAGGAATCGCTACGCGCAAGACGGGGAGCCGGTCACACCTCGGCGATCGACCGTCACCTTGTCTGACGTGTCTATGGCTATTGCCTGCGGGACCGGTCGGTATTACCTTTGGGACTGGAGCCCTCAGAAGGCGCACCGGCGCACCGCATCCGGGTGTCCAAGTCCCACCGCGCACACCGGGAGGCCACATGCGCAGACGAATGCTGATGCTCCTCATTGCCGTAGTCGCCGTGTTCGCCACCTCGATGGTGGTGCAGGCTGAGCCAGTCAGCCCGTACTTCTACGTCGGCCCCGCGGGTGGCTACACCTTCTTCCGCGACTCCCTCGTGCTGAAGGACAACTTCTATGTCGGCGGCAAGCTCGGCTACCAGTGGCTGCCCTGGCTCGGCCTCGAGGCCGTCGGCGGCTACACGCCCACCCAGGTGGATGTGCCCGCCGAGTCGGACATCACCTTCTGGCACGCGTCGGGGAATCTGGTCTTCTCGCCGTGGGGGACCCAGCCCGTGGTGCCTTACGTCTTCGTGGGTGGCGGCTACAGCAGCCTCAAGCTCAAGGATGCCGACGACGACATGCACTTCGGCACCGGCGAGTTCGGCGCCGGGGTGCGCTACTGGTTCAACGACATGCTGGGGTTCCAGGTCGAGGGCCGCGGAATCCTGAGCCTCCCCAAGGAGAGCTGGTGCGGAGGACTACGAGCTGGACGAGATGGTGGCGAGTGCCGGTATCACGCTGGCCTTCGGCGGCAAGCCCCGTGACGCGGACGGCGACGGCGTCTCCGACCGCAAGGACAAGTGCCCGGCCACGCCGAAGGGCGCGACGGTGGACGCGAGCGGCTGCCCGATCGACCGTGACGGCGATGGGGTCTTCGACGGTCTCGACGAATGCGCCAACACGCCGAAGGGCGCGACCGTGGACGCCAGCGGCTGCCCGGCCGACGGCGACGGGGACGGTGTATACAACGGTCTCGACCAGTGCGCGGACACGCCGAAGGGCGCGACCGTGGACGCCAGCGGCTGCCCGACTGACAGCGACGGCGACGGCGTGTACGACGGCCTCGACCGGTGTGCGAACACGATCATCGGCTGCACCGTGGACGCGAACGGTTGCGCCACGGACACCGACGGCGACGGCGTGTGCGACGGCCTCGACCAGTGCCAGGGCACCGCGGCCGACCTCAAGGTGGACGCCGGCGGCTGCCCGATCGAAGTGGTCGAGCGCGAGACCGAGTTGCTCAACACCGGCATGATCCGGCTGCAGAACATCAACTTCGAGACCGCCAAGGCGGACCTGTTGCCCGAGTCCTATCCCACGCTCGACGTGGTGGGTCAGGTGCTCTCGAGGTGGCCGGACCTGCGGATCGAGGTGGGCGGACACTGCGACTCGCGCGGCTCGGCGGCATACAACCAGAAGCTGAGCGAGGCGCGCGCCCAGTCGGTGCTCGACTACCTGATGGGCAAGTTCTCGAAGCTCGAGCGCGGGCAGTTCGCCGTGAAGGGCTACGGCGAGGGCTCGCCACTCGTGCCGAACTCGAGCGCCCTAAACATGGCGAAGAACCGCCGGGTCGAGTTCAAGGTCCTCAACAAGGAAGTGCTCACGAAGGAAGTGGAGCGGCGCAAGATGTTGCAGAAGTAGCCGCACTTGAAGGTCGACTCCGCGGGCCGGCGGTTACCGTCGGCCCGCGGCGCGTGTCAGCATCCACCCGACGGCCGATCCATCGCGGGCACGGGCTCTGGCACCATGTCTCTGCCCGCTCTCCGGACCGCGGTGGCCCTGGTGACCGGCTGCGCGTTGGAGTCGCAGACCGTAGCCAAGACCGTAGCCAACCGGGGCCGAGCACTTGCGCGAAAGCCCGTAACTCGTGCAATATCGGCCCCGGAGAGGTGCTGGAGCGGTTGAACAGGACGGTCTCGAAAACCGTTGTACCTGCAAGGGTACCGTGGGTTCGAATCCCACCCTCTCCGCCAGCTTTGTGACGCCGCTCGGCGGCCGTCCGCCTCCCACGCGGCCCAGCCCGCGCTCGCCTCCGCGCCGCGCCGCTCGCCCACGACGCCGATCGCGGCCGCGGTCTTCCTTGGCGTCCTCCGGTCGCTCTTCCATGGCTCGGACTCGGGCCGTTGCGCACCTCCCCGGGGGCGCTCATGGACGCCCGAGCGGCGTCAAGCACGCGCCTCCCGCTCGGTTTGCCCGCTGCCGTGGGCCGTGGTAACGGTTCCGCCGCCGGTGAGCCCGGCGCAGAGGTACGGAGAGATGTCCGAGCGGCTGAAGGAGCACGATTGGAAATCGTGTAGGCGCTAATACCGCCTCGAGGGTTCGAATCCCTCTCTCTCCGCCATCTGTTCACGACCACCACTGAGGAGCCCTCGATGCGCGCGTTCGTCCCCGAGCTGACGAGACTCCCGAAGCGCAGAGTGCTGACAGTCACCACGGTCGGCAGCCCGAACAAGGCCGCGCAGCGCTGCGTCAACGCCCTCTTCGGCACGGCCTACGGGACCAAGTTCAACGTGCTATGCCCCGCGGAAGAAGAAGATGGTGATTGGGCGGCTGGCATGCCGCTGGATGAACGCGCTGAAGGCTCCGCCCTCGAAGTGGGAGGCGCGCTGGGGGCTCGAGGTCTCGAGCTTCGTCACGGGCCGCGACCTGCTGCAGGCGGATCCGAAGACGCGCGTCAGGGTGGCGGACTGGGACTACGATCTGGTGGCGCAGATCCTCCACAAGGGCTCGTACGCCGACGAGTGGCCGAGCATCGAGAAGCTGCACGCGTTCGTGCAGGAGAAGGGCTACCGGATCGTGGGGCCGCACGAGGAGGAGTACCTGACGCGGCCGGACGTGAAGGTGCCGATGACGATCATCCGCTACCGGGTGAAGAAGCGGGCGGCGCGCAAGCGCGCCTGAGCCGGAGCGACGACCCGGCGGCCCCGGGGGCGGCTCGGCCCGGCTTGACCTGCCCGGCACCCCTGATAGAATGCCCGTCGCCCGGTCGCTCGCGCGGCCTCAGGACGAGGCGCGCGGGCCGAACCCTCTGTCCTGTGGGGATGTAGCTCAGCTGGGAGAGCACCTCGTTCGCAACGAGGGGGTCGGCGGTTCGAATCCGCTCATCTCCACCATCTTCTTGGGCCAGGCCCAGCGCAACCCGAACTTGTGAACCCCGCGAGGACCGGAAGGTAGCAGCGGTAAGCATGAAACTCGGGAGTGCCGCTGTACCCCTGGCCCTTACCCGAAGCCGTCGAGAGACCGCCTAGCCCAGCCCGGAGTGGGGATCCGTGCGGAGCACGGGTCAGGCGACCTCCCGGCGGCTTATGGGTAGAATGGGGATTGCCATGGCCCATCGCGCTCTTGCCCTGAAGTACCGGTCGCAGACGTTCGCCGACGTGATCGGGCAGGAGCACGTCACCGCCGTGCTCACCCGGGCGCTCGAGGGCGGTCGCGTCGCCCACGCCTACCTCTTCACCGGCGTCCGCGGCGTCGGCAAGACCACCTGCGCCCGCCTGATCGCCAAGGCGCTCAACTGCCAGCAGCGCGGCCTGGACGGCCACAGCGCCGGCGAGCCCTGCAACGAGTGCGTCTCGTGCCGGGAGATCACGACGGGCGTGGCGCTCGACGTGACCGAGATCGACGGCGCCTCGAACCGCGGCATCGCCGACGTGCAGGCGCTGCGCGAGAACGTCCGCTTCTCGCCGACCGGCGGCAAGCACCGCGTGGTCATCATCGACGAGATCCACCAGCTCTCGGGCGATGCCTTCGCCGCGCTGCTGAAGACGCTGGAGGAGCCGCCGCCGCACCTGGTGTTCGTCTTCGCCACGACCGACCCGCAGAAGCTGCCCGAGACGATCCGTTCGCGCACGCAGCGCTTCGACTTCGCGCGCGTGCCGCTGCGCAAGGTCGCCGACCGGTTGCTCGAGCTGCAGCGACGCGAGGCTGCGGACCCGGAGGGCATCCGCTTCGAGCTGACCGAGAGCGCGGCCCTGCTGCTGGCGCACAAGAGCGAAGGCTCGATGCGCGACGCGGTGAGCGCGCTCGACCAGGTGGTCTCGGCGGGCGAGACTGGAAGTGAACGACGAACTGGTGCGGCGGGTGCTGGGGATCGCCGACCGCGAGGCGTTCTTCACCATCGCGGGGGCGGTGCTCGGGCGCGACCCGAAGGCGGCGCTGCGGGCGCTGCACCAGGCGTTCGAGAAGGGCCTGGATGCGCGCGACCTGGCCGAGGGCCTGAGCGAGCACATCCGCCACATCCTGGTGCTCAAGGTGGACCCCGAGGCCGGCGACCTGGTGGCGCTGGCGCGCGAGGATCTCGAGCGGCTGAAGCAGCAGGGCGAGTCGTGGAGCGAGAACGACCTGTTGCGGCTGCTCAAGCTCGCGTCGGAGGCGCCCTGGCCGATGCGCGACAGCCCGCAGCCGCTCATCCACCTGGAGGCGGCGTTGCTGCAGATGGCCACGCTCGAACCGGGCGAGACGCTGGCCGAGATCCTGGCGAAGCTCGAAGCGCTCGAGCAGCGGCTCGGCGGCGCGCCGGCGGCACCGGGCGGCCGGCCGGCCGGGCCTGCGCGGCCCCCGGCGCCGCTGCCGGGCGGTGGAGCGCAGCGCTCGAGCGTGACTCCGGCGCCGCCGCGCCGCGCTCCGCCGGCCGCCGCTCCGCCCTGGACGCCGCCCGCGGCCGCTGCGCCCGCCTCCACGCCAAGGGCCTCGGCGCCTGCGCCGCCCGTGGCCGTGGCCCCCGCTTCGCCGGTGGCCGTGGCTCCCGCTTCGCCCAGGCCCGCCGCGCCGCTCTGGCCGAGCGTGACGGCCGGCGCGGACGCTCCGGTCGCGACCCTCGACGCCGAAGTCGAGTGCGACGAGGCGGCCGAGCGCTGCTGGCGCGACACGCTCGCCGGTCTCAACGCGCGCAAGCGCATGCTGGGGGCATTCCTCGAGGAGAGCCACTTCGTGGGGCTCGCGGGCGACGCGCTGGTCGTGGCGATGGACCACGTGCACTGCATGGTGGTGAAGGAGAAGGAGAACCTCGCGCTGGTCACGGAAGAGGCGCGACGCGCCTTCGGGCGCTCTCTCGAGCTGCGTTGCGTCCCGCTGGAGGCCTCGCAGCAGCGGCGCCGGCCGGCGCTCGAGGACGTCGCGCCCATGGTCGAGCGCGCGATCGAGTTCTTCCAGGGCGAGGTGATCGAGCCGAAGAGCCGCCGCGGCGAAAGGACGGAGGAATGAAGAGTTTCGGTGACATGGTGAAGCAGGCCCAGAAGCTCCAGAAGCAGATGGACGCGGCCCAGGAACAGCTCGCCGGGATGCGCTTCGAAGCGAGCGCGGGCGGCGGCCTGGTCAAGGCCGTGGTGGACGGCAAGCAGATGCTCAAGGAGCTCTCGATCGGTCCCGAGGCGCTGAAGGAAGGCGACGTCACGCTGCTCGAGGACCTGATCCTGACGGCGGTGGGAGAAGCCCAGCGCGCCTCCGAGGCGCACATGCAGGAGACCATGGGCAAGCTCACCGGCGGCCTCGGGCTGCCCTTCTAGCCCCCGGCCCCCGACATGTACTCCTCCAGGTTCCTCGAACTGCTCATCGAAGAGTTGGTCAAGCTCCCGAGCGTGGGCCAGAAGAGCGCCCAGCGGCTGGCGCTGCACCTGATGCGCGTGCCGAAGGAGGAGGCCCTGCGCCTGGCCGAGGCCATCCGCGCGGCGCGCGAGAAGGTGGGCTTCTGCAGCGTATGCGGCCTCTTCAGTGAAGAGGACCCCTGCCTGATCGACCGCGATCCCGCAGCGCGACCCGCAGCTGGTGTGCGTGGTCGAGCGGCCGGCCGACGTGCTGGCGTTCGAGCGCACGGGCTCGTTCCGCGGCCGCTACCACGTGCTGGGCGGGGCGCTCTCGCCGCTCGACGGGACCCAGCCCGAGGACCTGCGCATCCGCGAGCTGCTCGAGCGCCTGCGCACCGAGCCGATCCAGGAGATCATCCTGGCGACCAATCCCAACGTGGCCGGCGAGGCGACGGCGCTCTACCTGTCCCGCCTGCTCGCGCCGCTCGGCGTGAAGGTCACGCGCATCGCGCGTGGCGTGCCGATGGGCTCCGACCTCGAGTACTCCGACCAGGTCACTCTGGCCCGGGCGCTCGAGGGCCGGCGCGAGTTCGAATAGGCTCCCGCATGCCGCCCCCCGGGCGTACCCGGCCATGAACCTCTACCTGCGCGATGTCGTCGCCCTGGTGTCTCTGCTCGTGTTCATCGCGCTCAATGGCTTCTTCGTGGCGGCCGAGTTCGCGCTGGTGACGGTGCGCTGGACGCGGGTCGAGGAGCTGGTGAGCCGTGGCCGGTTCGGAGCGAAAGTCGGTGGCGAAGGCGCTCGAACATCTCGACGACGCCATCGCCGCGACGCAGCTCGGCATCACCTTCGCGAGCCTCGCCCTGGGCTGGATCGGCGAGCCCGCGCTCGCGCACCTGCTGGCGCCCCTGTTCCACGGGCTGCCGGAGATCTGGGGCCTGGTGCTCAATCACGCGCTCGCCGTGTCGCTGGCCTACCTGCTGCTCACCTACCTGCACGTGGTGCTGGGCGAGCTGGCCCCCAAGGCCATCGCCCTGCAGCGCGCCGAGGACGTGGCCCTGATCGTGACCGGGCCGCTGCTCGTCTTCTCGCGCATCTTCCGTCCGTTCATCCTGTTCATGAACGGCTCGGGGAACTGGGTCGTGCGCCTGCTCCGGCTGCCGCCGCCGCGTGCCGACCAGGATGTCCACTCGCTCCAGGAGTTGGGCATGCTGGTCGAGGAGACCGCCGAGGCCGGCATGATGGCGACCGACCAGGCCGAGTACGTGCGCAACGTCTTCCGCCTGAGCGGCAAGCGGGTGCGCGATGTCATGGTGCCGCGCGAGAAGGTGGTCACGCTCTCGCTGCAGGCCTCGCCCGAGGAGGTCCTGGCGACCTGCCGCGAGACGGCGCATACGCGCATGCCGGTGTGGGAGGGAGACCCCGACAACATCGTGGGTATCGTCAACACCAAGAACCTCTTCCACCTGTTCAGCCAGTTCAAACTCGTGTTGTTGGAAGACGCCATGTACCCGCCCATCTTCGCGGACTCGGACCAGTCGGTGGGCAGGCTGCTCGGCATCTTCCGCCGCGAGCGGCGTCCGATGGCGGTGGTGCGCGACGCGGACGGGCAGATTCCACGGCATCGTCACGCTGGAGGACATCCTCGAGGAGATCGTCGGCGAGATCGAGGACGAGCACGACGCGCCGCCGCCGGCAAAGCCCGGCGCGGCCGTTCCCGCGGTGCCCTCGCGCCCGGGCTCGGCGCTCGCCACCGGCCCGGTGGCGGTGCCCGGCCGGACCCCACCGCCCGCTCCCGGCGCCACCCCGCCGCCCGGCGGGCCCGCCAAGGGCTGACCCCGGTCCGCGCATCGCCGAGGCCGGGCCGCCACGGTCAGGCCCCCGGCGGCCGCTCCGCCGACCGCGGAGCCCGCGCAAGTTTGTCTTGTCGCAGCGGTTCGGGTGTGGTACCGCTCCTCGCGGTTCACACGGACGTGCCCGGAGTCTGAACCGGCCAAACTCATTTGGCGGGGGAAGCCATGCCTCAGTGGACTCTGTTCGAAAACGACTTTCGCTCCATCGATGGTGTTCTGAACGGGTTGCTCGAACGGACCAACGCGCTTTCAGTGCACCTGGTGGACCGCTCCGGCCAGCTCATCACCTCGGTCGGACGCACCGGTGACTTCGATGCCACCGCCTTCGCCAGCCTCGTGGCGGCCGATTTCACGGCCAACGCCGAGCTTTCCCAGTTGATGGGGGAAGAGGGTCTCGCAGCCGTGGTGAGCGAGGGACGCGAGCGCTCGGTCCACTCGTGCCTGCTGGCCGGGCGGGTCATCATGTGCACCGTCTACGACCGACGCAGCACGCTGGGGCTGGTACGGTTCCGGGCGAACCGGGCGGCGCAGGACCTGGGCGATATCTTCGAGGGCCTGTTCGAGAAGGTGGGCCTGTTCGAGCCCGGCCTGCAGCCCGAGCCGCAGATGGAGCCGACGAGCCCCGAGTTCGCGCTGGCCGCGAGCCAGGAAGTCGACGCTCTCTTCGGCGACTGACCACACCGCGCAACGTCACCTGGGCGAGACGAGGGGGACCTCATGGCGCTCATCAACCACCGGGCGCGCGAGATCCACTTCAAGGTCGTCTACTTCGGGCCCGGGTTGGGCGGCAAGACCACCAACCTGCGCTTCCTGCACGACCGTCTGCCTGCGGAGCGGCGCGGACGGCTCATCTCGATCGCGACCGATCACGAGCGCACGCTGTTCTTCGACTTCCTGCCCGTGGACCTGGGGCAGGTGAACGGCTTCCTGACGCGCTTCCACCTCTACACGGTGCCCGGACAGGTCTACTACCGGCTCTCGCGCCGCGCCGTGCTGCAGGGGGCCGACGGGCTGGTCTTCGTGGCCGACTCGCACCCGGCACGCGAGCAGGCGAACGTCGACTCGCTCGCACGACCTCGCCACGCACCTGCGCTCGATGGCCCTGACCCCGGCGCAGCTCGAGCGCATCCCGCGCGTCTTCCAGTGGAACAAGCGCGACCTGCCCGCGGCGCTGCCGGTCGAGCGTCTGCGTGCGGCGCTCAACCCGGGCGCCGCGCCCGAGTTCGAGGCGGTGGCTTCCGAGGGCCGTGGCGTCAGCGAGACGCTGCGGACCATCTGCAAGGCCGTGCTCGCCCGGCTGGGTGGGGAGGGGCGGACGCCGGCGCCCCGGCCCGTGACGGTCGTGCCGGCGTCGCAGCCCGGTGCCGCCGTCCCGGTGCCACAGCCATGAAGGCCCTGGCCCGCTTCATCGCCACGCTGGGCCCTGTGGGCTCGGCCCCGATCGCCCCGGCGACGGCCGGCAGCGCCGTCGTGGTCCTGGCGGGCTACTTCGTCCCGGTCCCGGCGCTCTGGGTGGCGCTGCTGCTCATCCTGGCCTGCGCGGCGCTGGCCGTCTGGAGCGCCGGCGAGGCCGAGATGGCCCTGGGTCACGACGCCAAGCCCATCGTCATCGACGAGGTCGTCGGCCAGAGCCTGGCCCTGCTCTTCGTGCCGCACAGCCCGCTCGCCTTCCTCGCCGCCTTCGTCCTGTTCCGCGGCTTCGACGTCTGGAAGCCGCTCGGTGCGCGCGAGATCCAGCGGCTCCCGGGTGGCTGGGGCGTGGTCGCTGACGACGTGGTCGCGGGGCTCACGGCCTGCGGGGCCTTCCACCTCGGTTTCTGGGCTCTGCAGCGCTTCGGCGGGTTCGCGGGCTGAACCAAGCGGTTGCCCCGCGGGAGGTTGGTGCTGGCCTTCGGGAATCCTCTTGAGTTCCCGGGATTCCCGGCCGATATTCTCCTTGTCTTCGGTCGGTCAGGATGTGCAGCAGACGTTCGATTCCGCCAGGGACACCTGGCGGTTTCTGTTTGAAGGCGCATCGGTCGAACGAAGTACGGCCATGGTGGCCGGACGTTGCCGCCACGTGATGAGGCGGCAGAGCAAGGGGTCTCCGGATCCCGGTTTCAAGGAGTCTCAAGTGGCTCGTGGCACGGTGAAGTGGTTCAACGAGGCGAAGGGTTTCGGTTTCATCTCTCAGGAAGGTGGCGAGGACGTGTTCGTGCACTTCTCGGCCATCCAGGGCGACGGCTTCAAGTCGCTTGCCGAGGGCGAGGCAGTGGAGTTCGACGTCACGCGTGGCCCGAAGGGGCTGCAGGCGTCGAACGTCCGCAAGGCATAGCCCGGGGAACCACCTCACGCCGCGGGCGGCATCCTCCGGGATGCCGCCCTGAGCGTTTCTGCAGCACCGGCCCTGGCGCCGGACCTCTGACAGAGAGCCCTCGCGGCCGCCCGGCCTGCAAGCAGGTCGCCCGCCTGGTTGCGCAGGGGCTCGGCGTTGCGGCACAGTCCAGCCGCCATGCAGATCGAGATCGTCACCATCGGCAACGAAGTGCTCTCGGGCCGTACCGTGGACACGAACTTCGCCTGGCTCGCGCGCGCGCTGGAGCGCGCCAGCGTCCAGGTGGCCTGGCACACGACCGTGGGCGACACGGCCGAGAGGATCGGCGAGGCGCTCAAGCGCGCGCTCGAGCGCGCCGACGGCGTGGTGATGACCGGGGGCCTGGGGCCCACGCCGGATGACATCACCCGCCGGGTCATCGCCACGGTGCTCGCCCGTCCGCTCCAGCTCGACGAAGCCGTGCTCGAACACGTCCGCGAGCGGGCGAAGCGTTCCGGGCGGCGGCTGCCGGCCTCGATCGAGAGCATGGCGCTCCTGCCGCGCGGGGCCGAGGCGTGGCTCAACCCGGTGGGCTCCGCGCCGGGGATCCTCGTGCTGCAGGGCGAGAAGCCCTTGATCCTGCTGCCCGGTGTGCCCCACGAGATGGAAGCGCTCGCGACCGAGCGCGTCGTGCCCTATCTGCGCCAGCGCACCGGTCGCACGGTCGAGACCTTCACGCTGCGCACCTTCGGCGTCTTCGAGAGCCAGCTGCACGAGCTGATCGGGGCGCGGCCGCAGCGCTGGAGCGGTGCCTCGCTGGCCTACCTGCCGAGCTACTTCGGCGTGGACCTGCGCGTGACCGTGGCCGGCGCGGGCGAGTCCCAGGTGAAGGAGACGACCGCGCAGGCCTACGCCGAACTCCGGGATCTGGTGGGCGGCCTGGTCTATGCGGAGGGCGAGCGCGCCATGGAGGACGTGGTGGGCGAGGCGCTGGTGGCGCGCGGCTGGCGCATCGCCACGGCCGAGTCGTGCACCGCGGGGCTGCTCTCCAAGCGTCTCACCGACGTGCCGGGCTCCTCGCGCTACTTCGACCGCGGCTTCGTGACCTACACCAACGACGCCAAGGTCGAGCTGCTGGGCGTGAGCGAGATCGACCTCGCCGCGCACGGCGCCGTGAGCGCTCCGGTGGCCGAGCAGATGGCGCACGGCGCGCGGCATCGGGCGGGTGTGGACCTGGGCGTGGCCATCACCGGCGTGGCCGGCCCCGAGGGCGGCAGCGAGGAGAAGCCCGTGGGCACGGTGTTCGTCGCGCTCTCCTCGAGCGAGGGCGAGACCGTGCGCCGCTTTCAGTTCGCGGGCACGCGCGCCACGATCCGCGAGCGCAGCGTCCAGGTCGCGCTCGACCTGGCGCGCCGTGCGCTGCTCGGGCTGGCGCTCGACCCCAAGATCGAGGAGAGGCCGGGCCGGTCGAGCCGGCCCACGCCGCGCGGGGCCGGCCGGCCCGCGCCAGGGTCCGCCGTGCAGCCGGGGTCCGCGGACGCCGGCGCTCCCGCGCCCCGGGCCGCGGGGCGTCCCGCGCCTGCGGACATCGACGCTCCGGCACCGCGGGCCCCGGGGCGTCCCGCACCCGGAGCGGCCGGAGGTCCGGCGCCGCGCACGGCGCCGCGGCGCAGGGCGCAGCCCCCGGAGCCGGGCGAGGAGAGGAAGGGCGGCTGATGCGCCTCTTCCTTGCGGTCTTCCCGCCTGTCGAGGTCCGGCGCGCCGCCTGCGGCTTCATCGAAGCGCTGCGCCGTCCCGGCGACGGTCTCTCGTGGGTGAAGCCCGAGAACCTGCACTACACGCTGCGCTTCCTCGGCGAGGTGGGGGAGGACGGCGCGCGGCGCGCGGCAGAGGCCGCGACCGAGGCGGCGGTGAAGTCGCGTGCGTTCGCCTCCGCGCTGGGGGGGATCGGCGCGTTCCCCGATCCGCGGCGCGCGCACGTCCTCTGGGTGGGGATGAGCGAGGGCGGCGAGGCGCTGGTGGCGCTGGCGCGGGACCTCGACCGCGCGCTGGCGAGGCGCGGTTTCGGCGCGCCCGACAAGCCGTTCTCCCCGCACCTCACGCTGGGCCGCGTGCGCGAGCCGCGCCGCGACTGGACCGCTGCGCTCGCCGAGCTCCGCCCGGTCGATCTGCCGGCCCGCTTCACGGTGGACCGCATCTGCGTGGTCGAGAGCCAGTTGAACCCGCGCGGCTCGATCTACACCGTGCGCGCCGAGGCTGCCCTGGCGTGCTGAACGGGGGCGTGGCTCCCGCAACCCATTGCGCCGCAGGCGTTCAGGTTCGTTGAAGTCCGTGCTTCCCATCTACTGCCCAAATGTGTAGTATGCCCCCGCAATCAGACCCGTGACCCCGGGGGGCGAGTCACCTATCTTCATGCAGAACGTCCCCGCACCGCCCCTTTGAGAGTAGAGCCCCTGCGAAGGAGACGCAGACATGACGCAGCCGCCGCCGTCGGCCAAGGAGAAGAACAAGGCGCTTGACCTCGCCCTGCAGCAGATCGAGAAGCAGTTCGGCAAGGGCGCCATCATGAAGCTGGGCGAGGACAGCACGCAGCCGGTGGACGTCATCTCCACCGGCTCGATCGGGCTGGACCTGGCGCTGGGTGTGGGCGGGGTGCCGCGCGGGCGCGTCGTCGAGATCTACGGACCGGAGTCTTCGGGCAAGACCACGCTCGCGCTCACCATCATCGCCAACGCGCAGCGCGCGGGCGGGAACGCGGTCATGATCGACGCCGAGCACGCGCTCGACGCCGCCTACGCGCAGAAGCTGGGCGTGGACATCGCCAACCTGCACGTCGCGCAGCCCGATACCGGCGAGGAGGCGCTCGAGATCGCCGACCATCTGGTGCGCTCCGGCGCCGTGGACGTGGTGGTGGTGGACTCGGTCGCGGCCCTGGTGCCGCGCGCCGAGATCGAGGGCGAGATGGGCGACTCGCACGTGGGGCTCCAGGCACGGCTCATGTCGCAGGCCCTGCGCAAGCTCACCGGCTCGATCTCGAAGAGCAGGACCACGGTCATCTTCATCAACCAGATCCGCATGATGATAGGCGTGATGTTCGGATCGCCCGAAACCACGGCCGGCGGCCGGGCGCTCAAGTTCTACGCCTCGGTGCGACTCGACATCCGGCGCATCGCCACGCTCAAGGAGGGCGAGAGCGCCGTCGGCAATCGCACGCGCGTCAAGGTCGTGAAGAACAAGGTCGCGGCACCCTTCCGCGAGGCCGAGTTCGACATCCTCTACAACGAGGGCATCTCGCGCGAGGGCGAACTGCTCGACTTCGGTGTCGAGAAGAACCTCGTGCAGAAGGCCGGCACCTGGATGTCGTTCGGCGAGGAGCGCCTGGGGCAGGGCCGCGAGAACGCGCGCATGTTCCTGAAGGAGCATGCCGACGTGCGCGCCAAGCTCGAGGCGAAGCTGCGTCCGGCGCTCGGACTCCGGCCGGTCGGACCGGAGTCCGCTGTCCCTGCCGCAGGCGGGGAGGTCGCCGAGCAACCGACAGCACCGCCCCCCGTGGCTCCGGTGGCGCGTCCGGGCGCGTCCGCGCGCCCGCAGGCCGAGTCGGCGCGGCGGCGCTAGAGCGGTCGAAGAGGCGGCCCGGGTCCGCGCGGGCCGCCTCCTGCCGCGCTCCCGGCTCCCTGGTCCCAGGTTCCCGTCTTGGAGGTCGCTCCCATCCGGCTGCAGACCTGCCCCAACTGCCCTGACGCCTCCGCACGGGAGGTGTTCACCTGCGACGGCGCGCGGATCGTGCGCTGCCTCTCGTGCGGCCTCGAGCGGGCGGAGCGCTACCCCGATCTCGACCAGGAGGAAACGCGAGTCTACCCGGCAGCCTACTTCGAGCGGGCCGTGGTGGAGGAGGCGCGGCGCACGGCCATCTACCAGGAGTTGCTGACCGATCTCGAGGCGCGGCTCGGGCGCAGGGGACGGCTGCTGGACGTGGGGGCGGGCGAGGGGCAACTGGTGCGCACGGCGCTGGCGCGCGGCTGGCAGGCCGAGGGCACCGATGTCTCCTCGGCCGCGGTCGAGTTCATGCGTCAGCGTTACGGCCTGATCGCGCACCGCGGCGAGATCGAACGGCTCGGGCTCCCGGCGGCTGCCTTCGACGTGGTCGTGATGTCGCACGTGCTCGAGCACGTGCGTGACCCCGGCTCGACGCTCGCGGCGGTGCGCGAACGGCTCGTGCCGGACGGGCTCCTGCGCGTCGAGGTGCCGAACCTGGCCGGGCTCTCGGCGCGCGCGAAGAACCTACTGAGCCGGCTCGGGCTCAAGCGGCACCCCTGGAAGCACTATTCCACGGGACACCACTTCTGGTTCTTCACGCCACGCACCCTCGCCCGGACCATCGCGTCCGCGGGCTTCGAGCGCCTGATGCTGCGGGCGCCGGCCGAGCAGTGGGACGCACGGGGCGGGGGCCTGCAGCTCGTCAACGCGGTCTACCAGCGCTTCCTCTGGGGCGGGCACGCGGTGGCGTTCGCGCGGCGGCCGGGCGCGGAACGAGGGGGGGCCGCAGGATGAGCCGTTCCGCCCTGCCTCCCCGGCGCCAGCCCGGGGTCTGCTGAGCATGCGCGCCCGCCCGCCCGTCCGGCTCCAGGAGGCCGATCGCTCGATCGACGTCGGGGCCTGCCGCGAGGCGGCGCTGCGGCTGCTCGAGCGCCAGCGGCGCACGCGCTCGGACCTCGAGCGGCGGCTGCGTGACAAGGGCTACGCCGCGGCGACGGTTGGCGAGGTGCTCGACCGGCTCGCCGGCGTGGGGCTGGTGGACGACGTCGAGTACGCGCGGGCCTTCACGGCCGGGCGCCGGGCGCGCCGCTCGGCGGGTGCGCGCCGGATCGAGCAGGAGCTGCGCGCGCAGGGCGTGAGCGCCGAGGACATCGAGACGGCGCGCCTCAGGCTCGACGCGGAGCAGGGTGGGATGGACGAGGTAGCGGCCGCGCGCAAGGTGGTCGCCCAGGCCGAGCGGCGCACCCGCGGGCTCGAGCCGCGCCTGCGTCGCCAGCGGCTCTATGCGCTGCTCGCCCGGCGCGGTTTCGACGGCGATGTCATCCGCCGCGCGCTGGACCTGCCGGAGGAGTAGCGGGGCCGGAGGAGTGGCAGGGTCGCCGGTCGCCGGAGCCCGGGTTCAGAGACCGGGCGGCCTTCCTGTATAGTCCCGTGTCTCGACGCCCGGAGCCTGCGGCCGCGTGACCCGGCCGCCATGGCCATGGCTTCAGGGACCTGCGTGTCACCGACTTGGGAGAACGGATGAGCCCGCCGCCGAACCCCGCCACGCCTCGCAGGAAAGCTGCGGAGTTGCGCCGCGCTTTCCTGGGGTTCTTCGAGGAGCGCGGGCACACGGTGGTGCCCTCCTCGCCGCTGGTGCCCATGGGCGATCCGACGCTGCTCTTCACCACCGCCGGCATGGTGCAGTTCAAGCCCTACTACTCGGCCGCGGACGACGTGCCCTACACGCGCGCGACCTCGGTTCAGAAGTGCCTGCGCCTGACCGATCTCGAGAACGTCGGCCTCACGCCGCGGCACGACACCTTCTTCGAGATGCTGGGCAACTTCTCGTTCGGCCCGCGCGAGAAGGGCGCCTACTTCAAGGAGGAGGCGATCGCCTTCGCCTGGGAGTTCGTGACGAAGGTGCTGGGTCTGCCGCGGGAGCGCATCCATGCCTCGGTCTTCGCCGGCGAGGGCAAGCTGCCGCGCGACGACGAGGCCATCGCGCTGTGGAGGAAGGTCGGGCTGCCCGAGAGCCGCATCGTCGCGCTCGGGCGCAAGGACAATTTCTGGGGCCCGGCGGGCGGCCGCGGCGCGTGCGGACCCAGCAGCGAGATCTACTTCGACCTCGGCGCGGAGCGGCCGGACTACCTGCCGGCGGGCGCCTTCTGGGGCGCGGCGCCCGGTGACGAGGGCGACCGCTTCATGGAGTTCTGGAACCTGGTCTTCCCGCAGTTCGACGCCCAGGCGGACGGCTCGCTCCAGGCACTGCCGCGCCCGGGCATCGACACGGGCATGGGGCTCGAGCGCCTGTCGCTCATCCTGCAGGGGAAGAGCTCCATCTTCGAGACCGATGTCTTCGCGCCGCTGGTGGACGAGGTGCTGGGCCAGTCGGAGCGCCGCGCGGCGGGCGTGGCCGCCGTGCGCGACGCCCGCATCATCGCCGACCACGTGCGCGCGCTCACCTTCGCGATCGCGGAGGGGGCGCTGCCGGGCAACGAGGGGGCGGGCTACGTGCTGCGGCGCCTGCTGCGCCGTGCGGTGACGCGCGGGCGCTCCCGCCGGGGGCTCGGCATCCACCACGCGTTCCTGGCGCCGGTGGCCGAGCGCGCCATCGCCGTCTTCGGCGGCCACTACCGCGAGCTCGTCGAGCACCGCGAGCGCGTGCTGCACGTGCTGGACCAGGAGGAGAGCGGGTTCGTCCGGACCTTCGAGGCCGGGCTCGCGCGGCTCGAGTCGCTGCTCGAGGGCGGGGCGAGGACGCTCGCCGGGGAGGACGCCTTCGCGCTCCACGACACCTACGGCTTCCCGGTCGAGCTGACCGGGGAGATCGCTGCCGAGCGCGGGGTCGCCGTGGACCACGAGGGCTTCGAGCGCGCGATGAAGGAGCAGCGCGTGCGGGCGCAGCAGGGGAGCAAGTTCGTGAAGACGGACGGGGGCGAGGCCGCGCCCTGGACCGAGGTGACGGCGGGGCCCGACTCGGAGTTCCTGGGGTACGCGACGCTGGAGTACCACGGCGCCACGCTGCGTCGCTGGCGCCCGCGCGGCGCCGAGCTGGAGCTGGTGCTGGACCGCTCGCCAGCCTACCCCGAGGGGGGCGGGCAGGTGGCGGACCAGGGCGTGATCGAGGCCCCGGGCGTGCGCGCCGCGCTGACCCACGTCCTTCGCGAGGGCGAGGCGATCGTGCACCGCGTGCAGCTCGCGGAGGGCACGCGCGAGGCGCTGCTGGCGGCGGGCGCCGCTGGCGGGCTGAGCGTGGCCGTGGCGCCGGAGCAGCGGCTGCCCACCGTTCGCCACCACACCGCCACGCACCTGCTGCACGCGGCGTTGCGCGCCGTGCTGGGCGAGCACGTGCGCCAGGCGGGCTCGCTCGTGGCACCCGACCGGCTGCGCTTCGACTACCAGCATTTCGAGGCGCCCTCTGCCGGGCAGCTCGCACGCGTCGAGGAGCGCGTCAACGAGTGGGTGCTGGCCGACCGCGAGGTTTGCTGGGAGGTCATGCCGATCGCGCAGGCGAAGACGCTCGGGGCGATGATGCTGTTCGGCGAGAAGTACGGCGCCGAGGTGCGGCTCGTCACCACCGGGGGCGTGCCCGAACGGGACATCGAGCCGAGCCGCGAGCTGTGCGGCGGCACCCACGTCTCGCGCACCGGCGAGATCGGCGCGTTCTGGCTGGTCTCCGACTCGGCCATCGCCAGCGGCGTGCGCCGCATCGAGGCGTTGTGTGGGCACGAGGCCCTGCGCTTCGCGCGCGAGCAGGCCGAGACGCTGCAGCGCGTGGCAGGCCTGCTGCAGACCAGCCCGGCGGGCCTGGCCGAGCAGGTCGAGAAGCTCAAGGTCGATCTGGAGAGACTCCGCAAGGCCCAGGCCGAGGCGCAGAAGGGCGGCCTCGAGGCCGAGATGGAGAAGCTGGTCAAGGACGCGGCCGCGGCGCCCGGTGGGCGCTGGGTGGTGGCCGAGGTGCGTTCGGAGGCCGACACCAATGCGGTGCGCGAGGCGGCCGACCGGCTGCGTGGCCAGCTCGGGCGCGGCGCGGCGGTGCTGGCGCTGCAGGGCGGCGGCAAGCTCACGTTCCTGGCCGCGGTGACGGACGACCTGGTGAAGGAGAAGAAGCTCAGCGCCGCGGACCTGGTCAAGCAGGTGGCGCAGGTGACCGGTGGTTCGGGGGGCGGCAAGCCGCACCTGGCGCTGGCCGGGGGGAAGGACGCGGCGAAGCTCGAAGCGGCGCTCGAGGAGGCGCGGCGATTGCTGGCGCAGGCGCTGGCGTAAGGACGGTGGACTCCGGGAGAGGGGATTCACGATGAAGGCTCTGGTACTGGCGGGTGGCCGCGGTACGCGGCTCCGCCCCATCACGCACACCGCCGCCAAGCAGCTCGTGCCGGTGGCCAACAAGCCGGTGCTGTTCTACGGCCTCGAGGCGCTGCGCGATGCCGGCATCCGGAAGGTCGGCATCGTGGTGAGCGATCCGCGCGAGATGCTCCAGCCCGACTCGCGCACCGGCGAGCGCACCACGATCATGGTGAACAGCCAGGCCGAGATCCGCCACGCGGTGGGCGACGGTTCGGCCTTCGGCCTGGATGTCACCTACATCGAGCAGGAGGCGCCGCTCGGGCTGGCGCACGCGGTCAAGATCTCCGAGGACTTCATCGGCGGCGAGCCCTTCGTGATGTACCTGGGCGACAACCTCATCAAGGACGGTGTCACGCCCTTCGTGCGCGAGTTCGAGGCCGAGAAGCCCGATGCGCAGATCCTGCTCGCCCATGTGAAGACCCCGTGGGAGTTCGGCGTGGCCGAGCTGGAGGGCGACCGCGTGGTGCGGCTGGAGGAAAAGCCGGCGCAGCCGCGCTCCGACCTGGCGCTGGTGGGCGTCTACCTGTTCAGCGCCTGCGTATTCGAGGCGGTGAAGGCCATCCGTCCGAGCCGGCGCGGCGAGCTCGAGATCACCGATGCCATCCAGTACCTCATCGACTCGGGCCGGCGCGTGCGCTCGCACGTCATCAAGGGGTGGTGGAAGGACACCGGCAAGGTCGAGGACATGCTCGAGGGCAACCGGATGATGCTGATCGGTCTCCAGGCCGACATCCGGGGCGAAGTGGACGCGGCGTCCGAGATCGAAGGCGGTGTGGCCATCGGGCCGGGCAGCGTGATCGAGCGCTCGCGCCTGCGCGGGCCGCTGGTGATCGGCGCGGGCGCGCGCATCAGCGATTCCTACGTCGGGCCCTTCACCTCGCTCGCCGACGGCGTGGTGCTGTCGCGTTGCGAGATCGAGCACTCGATCGTGCTGGAGCGCAGCCGCATCGAAGACATCCCGGGGCGGATCGAGTCGAGCCTGATCGGCAAGGACGTGGTGGTCTGCGGCAAGGAATCGCGCCCGCGCGCGCACCGGCTCATGCTCGGGGACTCCAGCCGGCTGGAGCTCTCGTGAGGGTGCTGGTCACGGGCGCAGGCGGCATGCTGGGCCAGGCGGTCATGCCGGCGCTGGCGGCGGCCGGCCACACGACGCTGGGTCTGGACCTGCCGGAACTGGACGTGACCCGCCTCGAGTCGCTGCAGTGCGCGGCGCAGGGGTTCCGCCCCGACTGGGTGTTCCATCTGGCGTCGGTGACGAAGGTGGACGAGTGCGAGACGCGGCGCGAGGAGGCCTTCCGGGTGAACGGCCTGGGCGCGCGCCACGCGGCGCTCGCGGCCGTGGGGGTGGGGGCGACGCTGCTCGCCATCTCGACCGACTACGTCTTCGACGGCACCGCCAGGAGCCCCTACCGCGAGTCCGACGCCGCGGGCCCGCAGTCGGTCTACGGGGCCTCGAAGTGGGCGGGGGAGCAGGCCGTGCGCGAGGTCGACCCGCGGCACGTCATCGTGCGCACTTCGTGGTTGTTCGGCCCGGGCGGGAGCAACTTCGTGGACACGATCCTGGCCCGGGCGCGCGCGGGGGAGCGGCTGCGGGTCGTGGACGACCAGCGCGGCTCGCCCACCTTCACGCGTGACCTGGCGCAAGGGCTGCTGCGGCTCGTGGCCGCCCGACCGTCCGGGACCTATCATTGCACCAATTCGGGCGACTGCACCTGGTACGAGCTGGCGGCTCACGCGCTCGCGCTCGCGGGTCTCGACGTGCCGCTCGAGCGCACCGACACGGCATCGTTCCCACGCCCGGCGAAGCGGCCGGCGTACTCGGTGCTCGGGAACGCGTCCTTCGAACAGGTGACCGGCTGGCGCATGCCGGCGTGGCCGGATGCCGTGAAGCGGCACCTGGCGGCCGCGGCCGGCGGAACCGGGAGGAACCCGTGAAGAAGAAGGTGGCGGCGAAACACAGGAAGCGCACACCTCGGACCGGCTGGCTGGAGCGCGACGCGCGCGCCGGGCTGCGCGCGGCGGGCCGCTCGCTCGTACGGCTGGAGCGCCACGCCACCCGCGCGGTGGCCGGGGCGGCCGAAGCGGTCGTGGCCGCGCTGGAGTCCGGTGGCACGGTCTATTTCTGCGGCAACGGCGGCAGCGCGGCGGACGCCCAGCACCTGGCAGCCGAGCTGTCGGGCCGCTACCTGGCCGAGCGGCCGGCGCTCGCGTCGGTATCGCTCACGACGAACAACTCGGCGCTCACCGCCATCGCCAACGACTACGGCTTCGAGCGCGTGTTCGCGCGCCAGCTCGAGGGCCTGGGGGTCGCGGGGGACGTGCTGGTCGCCATCAGCACGAGCGGCAGGTCGCCGAACGTGGTGGCCGCGATCGAGGTGGCACACCAGCAGGGCATGACGGTCATCGGGATGACGGGGCTCAAGGGCCGGGACTTCGCCGCCCTGTGCGACCTCGCGCTGGTCACGCCGAGCGACTCGACCCCGCGCGTGCAGGAGGGACACATCGCCATGGGCCACGTGCTGTGCGAGTTGGTCGAGCGCGCGCTGTTCCCGGCACGAAGGAAGGCGGTCCGCCGGTGATCAGGGCCCTCGTCAGTGAACTGCGGCCGCGGCAGTGGACCAAGAACCTGCTGCTGTTCGCCGGCGTGCTCTTCTCGCAGCAGGCCGGCCACCCCGAGTTGCTGCTGCGGGCCGCCGCGGGATTCGTCGCCTTCTCGCTGCTCGCAGGCTCGGTCTACCTGCTCAACGACCTGCGCGACGTCCAGCAGGACCGGCTGCACCCGAAGAAGCGCGAGCGCCCGATCGCTTCGGGCCGCCTGCCGGTCCCGGTGGCGTGGATGGCGGTGGCGGTTCTGCTGCTCACCGTCGGGGTGATCTCGGCCTGGCTCGGCCCCCTGTTCTCGATGGTGGCAGCGGCCTACCTGGTCATGAACCTCGCCTACAGCTACGGCCTGCGGGACCAGGTCCTGCTCGACGTGTTCTTCATCGCCCTGGGTTTCGTGCTGCGGGCCATCGCCGGCGTCGAGTTGCTGCGCCCGCTCGCGCCCGGGACCGCGTTGTCGCCCTGGTTGCTGGTGTGCACCTTCTTCGGGGCGCTGTTCCTGGCGCTGGCCAAGCGCCGCCGCGAGCTGACGAACTCGGGCGAGGACATCGGCCGGCGCCGGCCGGTGCTCGCGCACTACACGCCCGCGCTGCTCGACGGGCTGCTGGTGGTCTCGGCTGCCTCCAGCATCATGGGCTACGCGCTCTACACCATCTGGCCCGCCACGGTGGCCAAGTTCGGCACCGAGGCCCTGCTCTACACCGTGCCGTTCGTGACCTACGGCATCTTCCGCTACCTGTACCTGGTGCGGGCCTCCGAGACCAGCGAGGATCCCTCGCAGGTGTTGCTCACCGACCGGCCGCTCATCGCCTGCGTGATCCTCTACCTGCTCACCGTGATCCTCGTCCTCTACACCCGGGGATGAGCCTGCCGCGCCGGGTCCGGGTCGAGGCGCGCGCCAAGCTCAACCTCGGGCTGGCGGTCGGGCCCCGGCGTCCGGACGGCTTCCACGAGCTGGCCACCATCTTCCAGTCGGTGACCCTGGCGGACACGCTCGTGGCCGAGCGGCGCACGCGCGGCTTCAGTCTCGAGGTGCGCCACGAAGAGGTGGCCGCCCGCGGCACGCTCTCGGCTCGCACGCGGGGGGCGGTGCCGGCGGGTCCCGGCAACCTCGCTCTGCGGGGCGCGCGCCTGGCCGCCCGCTACGCCGGGATCGAGGGTGGTGTTCATCTCCACTTAACCAAACGGATCCCCGCGCAAGCAGGCCTCGGTGGCGGCAGCGCCGACGCGGCTGCTGCGCTGGTCGCGGTCCTCGCGCTCTACGGGATGCGCGTCCCGCCGGCCGACCGATTGGCCCTGGGGGCGGAGCTGGGTTCGGACGTCCCTTTCGCGCTCCTCGGAGGGACGGCCCTGGGGTTGGGCCGGGGCGAGCGGCTCACCCGCCTGAGGCCGGGCCCGTCGTTCCGGGCGGTCATCGCCGTGCCGCGCTGGCGAGTGCCGACCGCGGGGGCCTTCCGGCGGATCGACAGGTTGAGATATGGCTTGACACGGTGGAATGGCAAACTAAGATTCGCCAAAGCCGTAGAGAGCATCGGGCTGTGGCCGCACCGGGCTCTGCGTCTGGGCAACTCGTTCGAGGAGGTGCTCGGGACGAGGATGCCGGATTTCGTCGACCTTTGCGCAAGGTTGCGCGAGGCGGGTGTTCGGGAGCCTCGCATGACCGGCAGCGGGTCGGCCGTGTTCGGCCTGTTCGGGCCTCGTGCTCTTGCACGATGTTTCTTGGGTCGCTTCACGGGGAGCGAGACGCTGTACGTCGTTCGCTCCGCCAGAAGTGGACTCGGGGTCAGGAGGCTGTCGTAGCCTGCCGCGAGGCAGGGGTGTTGCGTGGGGCTCGACAGGAGTCGAGTTCTCTAGCGGTCGGACGGTGGCACGCAGGCAGTCGGCGCTCCCCCTCAGGGAAGGGTCCGAGGCGACACGATGATCGAGATCACCGAGGTACGGGTTTCGCTGCGAGACGACGACAAGCTGAAGGCCTTCATCAGCATCACCCTGAACGATTCGTTCGTCATCCGGGGCCTGAAGGTCATCAAGGGCAACAGTGGCGTGTTCGTGGCCATGCCGAGCCGCAAGCGGCCCGATGGCCAGCACCAGGATCTGGCCCACCCGATCAATGACGTGACCCGCAAGTACCTGACCGAACGGGTGATAGCGGAGTACGAGAGCGAGTTGAAGCACCCCTCGCCGGTCCGCAAGGCCCCGATCGAGTCCGAGCCGCAGCTCTACTGATCCCTCGAGCGGGCGCCCTCGACGCCCGCATCTCCCTCGGGGCCGCCATCCTGGCGGCCCGCTGCCGTTTGACTCGAGTCGCCCCCCCCGCTAGTCTTCCTGCGCTTCTCCTCTAGCAGTGACTCTCTGGGCCAGTAGCCATCCACCCCGACTTCGCGACTGCGAGGGACGGACCGCGACGGAAATCCCGTTCTGTTGGTGGGGCGTGGCCAAGCGGTAAGGCACGAGACTTTGGATCTCGCATACGGAGGTTCGAATCCTCCCGCCCCAGCCAGCCGATGGCAGGGCATCTGCTGCGTTGTCTCGGCCGCCGCGTGCTCGACGTATCTTCCGACACGTCTGCGCGCGCGGCTCGGTCGGCGCCCTGCAACTGCCCCGCGCTCGGCTGGCCGTCCGGGTCGGTGCCGTGCGGCTGCCCCTGCTTCGGTCGACTTCGTGCTCCGCTCGGTTCGTTCACGTCCTGATTCCACCTGTTCTCTCCGCGGTCCGGTGAGGCCGCGGGCGCTTCGATCTCTTAGCCGGGAGTAGAGCGACTTGGATCCCTGCCGGATCTTTTCGGGGAATGCCAGCCACGAACTGGCGCAGGCCATCTGCGAGAAGCTGAACGTTCCGCTCGGGGACGCGACGGTGTCGCGCTTCGAGGACGGAGAGGTGTCGGTCAAGTTCAACGAGAACATCCGTGGCGGCGACGTCTTCATCATCCAGGCCACGGCGCCGCCTGCGGACAACCTGATGGAACTGCTGGTCATGCTGGACGCGGCCAAGCGCGCCTCGGCGCGCCGGGTGACGGCGGTGCTCCCGTACTTCGGCTACGCCCGGCAGGACCGCAAGGACCAGCCCCGCGCGCCGATCTCGGCCAAGCTGGTGGCCAACCTCATCACGGTGGCCGGGGCCGACCGGGCGCTGACCATGGATCTGCACAGCTCGCAGATCCAGGGCTTCTTCGACATCCCGTTCGACCACCTGTACGCGGCGCCGGTGCTCATCGACTACTTCCTCCAGAAGAAGATCCCGAACCCCATGGTGGTGGCGCCGGACATCGGCAGCGTGAAGATGGCGCGCGCCTACGCCAAGCGCCTCGGGGCCGAGTTGGGCCTGGTGGACAAACGCCGCCCGAAGCCGGACGCGGTCGAGGTCATGAACATCATCGGTGAGGTCGAGGGGCACAACGTGGTGCTCTTCGACGACGTGGTGACCACCGCGCGCACGCTGTGCCAGGCGGCCGAGGCCGTCCGCCGCCACGGCGCGAAGGACGTCTACGCGGGCGTGACCCACGGCATCTTCGCTCCGGGAGCGATCGAGCGCATCGAGAAGTCACCCATCCGGGAGCTGGTCGTCACCGATACCATCTGCCATCCCCCGGACTCGGTCGGCGCCAATGTGCGCGAGCTCTCGGTGGCCGGACTGCTGGGGGAGGCGGTGGAGCGCATCCACGAGGAGCGCTCGCTCAGTTCGCTGTTCGTCTGAACGCGCGCCCGGCTGCTGGGCGCCCGCTGCGGCGGGCCCAGGGTCGAGGCGCGATGGACGCGGGGCTCGCCCCGCTTGAAGGAGGAATCTGAATGCCCGTCATCCCACTGACCGGCACGCGCCGGGACGACATCGGCAAGGGCGGCGCCCGCAAGGCGCGGGCGGCCGGCCTGATCCCGGGCGTGCTCTACGGACACGGCGAAGAGCCGATCGCTCTGAGCGTGTCTGCGCGCGAGTTCGAGCTGGCGGTCCGCAAGCAGGGCGGCAACCCCATCATGGGTCTGGGGCTGGACGGAGGCGAGCACACCGCCCTCATCCGCGCCGTGCAGTACGACCCGATCTCCCACGAGATCATTCACCTCGACTTCCTGCGCATCTCGCTCACCGAGACGATCGAGGTCGAGGTGGCCATCCGCCTGGTCGGCACGCCGTTGGGCGTGAAGGACGGTGGCGGCATCCTCGAGCCCATCCTGCGCGAACTGAAGGTCCGCTGTCTGCCGACGGCGATCCCGCCGTTCGTGGAGGTGGACGTCGCGGCGCTCAATATCGGCGATTCGGTGCACGTGAGCGCCATCTCGGCGGCCGGGGTGACCATCGTCACGGACGCGGACGTCACGGTGGCGACGGTGGTGCCCCCGACGGTGCAGGTCGAGGAGAAGCCGGCCGAGGAGGCGGTGGCAGCCGCGGCGGCTGCGGCAGGCGCCACGCCGGACGAGCCCGAGGTCATCGCCAAGGGCAAGAAGGAAGAGGACGAGGCCGAAGAGGGCAAGGAAGGCAAGGGCGGCAAGGAAGGCAAGGGCAGCAAGGAAGCCAAGGGTGGCAAGGAAGGCAAGGGCGGCAAGGAGAAATAGCGGCCCGTGGCGCTGGTGCTCGGTCTCGGCAATCCGGGTCCGCGCTATGCGCGCACTCGGCACAACGTGGGGTGGCTCGTGCTGGAGCGGTTGGTCGGGCGCTGGGGCGCCACGCCGGCCGGGGAGCACGACACCTGGCGGGCCTGGCGCACCGAGCGGGCGGGCGGGGTCGTGGACCTGCTCAAGCCGCTCACGTACATGAATGCGAGCGGCGCGGCCCTCGAGGCGTGGCGGGAGCGTCACGCGCTCGACCTGGCCGGGATGCTGGTCGTGGTGGATGACGTCTACCTGCCGGTCGGCAGGCTGCGGCTGCGGGCCTCGGGCTCCAGCGGCGGACACCGCGGGCTCGAGTCGCTCGAGCGGGTCGTGGGGCCGGGTTTCGCACGGCTGCGCATCGGCGTGGGCGCCGCGGAGGACCCGGCCGGGCTGCGGGAGCACGTGCTGGACGAGTTCGACGTGGAGGAGGAGACCGTGGTGGACGAAGCGCTCGAACGCGCAGCGGACGCCGTGGAATGCTGGGTGGCCGAGGGCTCGCTCGCGGCCATGAACCGCTTCAATCGCAAGATACGCAGGGAGGAACCCGAGTCGTGACCAAATACGAAACGACCTTCATCCTCGAGCCGGGGCTCGACGAGAACCGGGTGAACGAGGAGATCGAGCGCGTGTCGCAATGGATCCGGGACCTGGGCGGTGAGGTGCTGGAAGTCCAGCGCTGGGGCAAGCGCCGGCTGGCCTACGAGATCAACAAGAAGCGCGACGGCATCTACACGCTGATCCTCCACCAGAGCCCGGGTTCGGTGATCAAGGAGGTCGAGCGGCGCATGGGCCTCAACGAGTCGTACATGCGTGTGCTCTCGGTGCTCCACGTTCCGCCGGAGCCGGCGCGGGTACAGGTCGAGGGCGAAGCGGTGGCGGCGGCCGGCGCGGACGATCGGGACGACTAGAGCGGTGCCAGGCGAAGCGTCGGTGACGCCGGGCCTGGCGGGAGCCCCCGCGGAGGGAGGCAGCATGGCCGGACTCAGACTCCCCGAGCTCAACCGGGTCATCCTGGGCGGTCGCCTGACGCGCGATCCCGAGGTCCGCTACGCGGGCGACGGGACGCCGATCACCAGCCTCGCGCTGGCGTTCCATCGCGGGTTCAAGGGACGCGACGGGCAGCAGTTGGTGGAGACGGGTTACGTGATCGTGCGCACCTATCAGCGGCTCGCCGAGGTGTGCGGGCAGCGCCTGAAGCAGGGCAGCCCGGTGCTGGTCGAGGGTCGGCTGCAGATGCGTGAGTGGAAGGACGGGCAGGGGAGCCGCCAGACGCGGCTCGAGATCCGCGCCGAGAACGTGCATTTCATGGAGCAGGCCCCGAACGCAGCAGAGCAGCCGGGGCCGGGAGTCCCGCAACGGACCGATGAGGGCGGCAGGGCGCCGTCCTGATCGACGGAGGCAAGAGAGCGACACATGGCCAAGGAACGCGAAGGCAAGAGCGTCAAGAAGAAGTACTGCAAGCTGTGCCTCGAGAAAGTGGGCATGATCGACTACAAGGACGAGAAGCGGATCGGCCGGTTCGTCACGGACCGGGGCAAGATCGTGCCGCGACGCGTCTCGGGCGCGTGCGCCCGTCACCAGAAGCAGCTCACGATCGCGATCAAGCGGGCGCGGGTGCTGGCGCTGCTGCCGTTCACCAGTGACTTCTATCGCTGAGCCGCGCCGCGAGGCAGGACCGGAGTTCCCCTCCGGTGGAGTCGCCGACAGGCGCCCGACGTGGGTGCGTGCGGTCCTGCTCGTGGCGGTCCTCGGGGCGCTGGCGCTCCAGAGCCCGGCCCCCTGGTCCTGGCTGTGGTTGGCCGTGCCCGCCGCCGTCGCGGTCGCGCTGCTCGTGTCCTGGCGCTTCGGCGTCGTGGCCGTGGGGGCAGTGGCGTTGTCTGCCGTGGCGGTCACCGTGCTGGGTTCGGCGCGGGGACTCTGGGTCTGGTGGATCCCGGCGGCGGCTCTGGCAGGGGCGTGGATGGGACTGCGCGAGGAGGGCTCCGGCCCGAGCGCCGGACAGCGCGCCTGGATGCTGGCGCCGACGCTGGCGCTGGCCGCGCTGCTGCCGTGGCTCGCTCACTACCACGAACTGGTCGCGGCGGTCGAGCGCGAGTTGATCGCGGGCGACACGCAGCTGCTCGAGCTGTTGCGGCAGCTGGGTACGGGCGGCGACCGGCTGGGGGCGATGGAGAAGACCGTGACCGAGAATGCGGCGCTGCGCCGCGCCGCGCTGCCGCTGGTCATCCCGACGGTGCTCTTCCTGTGGGTCGGCCTGCTGGTCACGGCGGGCCGCGCGCTGGCGGCACGCACGGCCCACGCGCTGCGCTGGCCGCGGTTGTCACGCGCGAGCCTGCGCGACTGGCGCCTGCCGGACGCCGCGCTGTGGGTCTTCCTGGCCGGGCTCGCCCTGCTCGTGGCTCCCTGGCCGGCCTGGGCGCCCACCGGCTGGACGCTGCTGCTCAACGCGGGGTTCGGGTATTGTACGCAGGGGGTGGCGGTCGCGCAGTCGTACTTCCTGGCACGGGGTGTCCCGCCTCCCGTCATCATCATGACCATGTTGTTCTTCTTTATGATCGCCATGCCGATGTTCGTCCTCTCCACGGCGGCGCTGGGGCTCAGCGACGTCTGGCTGGACTATCGCCGGCTCGAGCCCGTCCCGGACGGGGATCCGAACGAGGGAGATCGCTGATGGATGTCATCCTGCTCGAAGACCTGAAGGGCGTGGGCGCGAAGGGCGCCCTGATCCACGTGAAGTCCGGCTACGCCCGCAACTACCTGCTGCCCCAGAAACTCGCCATCCCCGCCGGCGACAAGGCGGCCAACGTCTACCGGGAGCTCGAGCGCCAGAAGCAGTTCAAGGAGGACAAGCTGGTCGCACAGGCGCGGCAGCAGGCCTCGCGGCTCGAGGGCGTCGAGGTCAACATCCCCACGCAGGCCAACGAGGAGGACACGCTCTTCGGCTCGGTGACCAACGCCGATGTGGCCGAAGCGCTCGCCCGGGCGGGGCACGAAGTGGACAAGCACCAGATCGAGATCGCCGATCACATCAAGCAACTCGGCCGCTACGACGTGCCGGTTCGGTTCTTCGGCGGCGTGAGCGCGACCGTGAAGGTCTGGGTGGTGCGAGCATGAGTGCCCTGAAGAGCCCGCGTGCGGTCGCCGCCCTGGCGGCGACGCTGTTGATCGCCGGAGCCGGAACGCTGGCGGTGGCGGGTGCTGCGAAGGCGCCGAAGGCCACGAAGGGCTCGCGCGCGGTCCAGGCCCGGACCGTCGCCGCGCCCGCCGACACGTCGCAGGTGCTGGTGCGCGTCGGCGACCAGGCGCTGACGGTCGAGGACGTCCGCAGGCGGCTCGAGGAGATCCCCGAGTCGGCCCGCGGGAACTTCGCGACGCCCGAGGGCCGCCGGCAGCTGCTCGACCGCATGGTGGAGGAGCGCATCTGGCTCGTCACCGCGCAGGAGAGCGGCGTGGCCGACCGGCCGCAGGTGATGCAGCAACTGGCGCAGCAGCGCCGCGACCTGCTCATCCGTACGTATCTCAACGAGACGATGTCGAAGGTCCCGGCGGTGCCCGACTCGGAGGCGCTGGCGTACTACAACGCGCACCTGGGCGAATACCGCACGCCGGCGGGCGTGACGCTGCAGCACATCCAGACCGGGACCGAGGCCCGGGCCCGCCAGGCGCTGAAGCTCGCCCGGGGCGGCCGGGACTGGGCGACGCTGGTGCAGCAGTACTCCGCGGACACGCTCACGCGGGCGCGAGGCGGAGCGCTCGGGACGGTCACGCGCGAGGGGCTCTTCCCGGCGCTCGGGCGGCAGCCCGCGCTGGCCGAGTCCGCGTTCGCGCTGGGCGCCGGCGGGATCGGCGGTCCCTTCCGGTCCGACCGCGGCTGGCACGTGCTCAAGGTGGAGGAGATCCGCCCCGAGGGTGTGCGGCCGTTCGACGTGGTGCGGCCGATGATCCTGCGCCAACTCGGCGGCCAGCGCGGTCAGGAGTTCTACCGGGAGTTGCTGAACCAGGCCCGCCACAAGCTCGGCGTGGCGCCGGACTCCGCGGCCATCAAGAGGTTCGTCTCGCAGAAGCGGGACGCGCGCGAGATGTTCAAGGTGGCCCAGGGCCTGGGCCCGCCGTCGGAGCGCATCGCCGCCTACCGGGCCCTGCTCGACGAGTACCCCGACAGCGACGTCAGCCCGCAGGCGCAGTTCATGATCGGGTTCATCCATTCCGAGGAGTTGAAGGATTACGACGAGGCGGAGAAGGCCTTCCGCGAGCTGCTGAGGCGCTATCCCGGGTCCGAACTGGCCGACTCGGCCCAGTGGATGGTGGACCACATGCGCAGCGAGGAGGCCCCGCCGTTCGATCTGTCGGAGGCGGATTCGAGCACGGGCGCCCCGCGGCCGCAGGGCACCGCCGAAGGCTCGGCCGGGAAGCCGTGAAGGCCGTCGAAGCGCGGGTCAACGGGCTCATCCTCGAGCACAAGACCCAGCAGAACGTCATCATCCTGAAGGAGGTCGGGGGCGAGCGCATCCTGCCCATCTGGATCGGCCCCGGCGAGGCGCACGCGATCCGCCGGATTCTCTCCGACGAGCCCTTCCCACGCCCGCTCACGCACGACCTGCTGGTGCTCCTCGTCGAGGGATTGAAGGCCAAGGTGTCCCGGGTCGTGATCTCCGACCTGCGCGAGAGCACCTTCTACGCGACCGTGATAGTGCAGCGGGACGGCGACGTGCTCTCCATCGACGCCCGTCCATCGGACTCGATCGCCGTGGCGCTGCGCGCGAAGGCGCCGATCTTCGTGAACGAGGAGCTCCTGCAGGAGCCCGCGCGGCGGGGTGACGAGGAGGGTGGAGGCGAGGAGCCGCCCGAGGACGCGGCGCAGGAGCCCACCGAGGAGGAGAGGGCCGAGCAGTTGCGCCGCTTCCTCGAGAAGCTCAACCCCGAGGACTTCGGCAAGTTCCAGCTCTAGCCTGGACGGCCCATGACGCGCCGCTGCGACCGCGATCCGACCGCGGTCCCGGGGTGGGCCGCATGGATCGCAGGCCGCCGTCCCCGCCCGCGGGCCGTCAGTCGTAGATCTTGAAGTCGAAGCGGATGATGGCGTACGCCTCGGTGACCCGGCCGGCGACGCGGTAGGGCCGGAAGCGGTACTTGCTCGCCGCCGCGATCGCCGCTTCCTCGAGTTCCCGGTCCCCCGGGCTGGACACCAGGTCCACTCGTGTGACCGCGCCGGTCGTGTCCACCACCGCCCCGAGCGCCACGAGCCCTTCGCTGTTCCGCTCGAGCGGACCCTCGGGGTACTCCGGCTTTACCATCCACTCGACGATGAAGTCCTCGGACCGCATGACGGGTCCGCTGCCGCCGTAGATGACGCGCGCCTTCGCCACGAGATCCTGGGTGGACTCGCCCGCCCCGTGGCCCGGGGGCCGCGTGTCGGGCCGGGCGTGCAGGTCGTCGGAAGGCGCGGCCTCGGAGCGGCCGCCCTTCACCGCCTGTGCCGAGTGGTAGAAGATCGTGGGACGGCCCGGCGTCGGCCCCGGCGGACCGCTGGCCTCGAGGACGATGCGCCGCACGTACTGCTCCGGGCCCTCGAAGCCGAAGCGCCGGGGGTGCAGCGGGCTCCCCAGGACGTGCTCTTCCACCGCGTGCTGCACCGCGGGCAGGAGGAGCGCGGCCTCGAAGGACAGCGCCACGAGGCTCATGCCCGCGCAGAGCAGGGAAACGCGCCGTTCGAAGCGGGCGCGCTCGAGGAAATATTGCTGGCTGCCGTGCACCATGGTGAGGCTCCCCGGGGGGCCGCGAGTCAGCGGCCGAGCGCCCCGGTCAGCACCGCACCCCGCTGGGAGTCTAGCAGGATTCCGCGGGATTGGGCCCTCGAATCTTCCACCACGACCGCGATGGACCCCGGCTCGGTGCGGGCGAAGCGGATGCGGCCGGATGCGTCGGTCACGAGGACGAGCGCGCCTCCCAGCGTCACGGCCGCGTCCGGCACGGGGTGTCCCGCGGGGTCGAGCACGGTGAGCGAGTCGGCGGGCCAGACCGCCTGCGGTGCCCACTCGCGCGCCAGCGCCAGGAACAGGGCGTAGGCCTCCGCGCGCAGCGCGCCCGGCGCGAGCAATCGCGACTCGGCCGCTTCGTCGCCGAGCGATGCGGGCGAGGCGAAGAGCGCGGGGCAGGAGGTCTGCTGGATCACGTACTGCGCCTCCCCGGCCACCCCGGGTTCGGCAAGGCCGAGCGTGGCAAACGCCTGCGCGCTGCGCTCGGCCCAGGCCTTCCCGGCCGGGCTCGCGGCGTGGTGGCCGAGCCGGGGCGGTGTCGTGCGGTGGGCGATGCGCAGGAAGCGCTCGGCCTGGAACGCCTCGCTCGCCTGCACGCGCTCGACTTCCGAGAGCGCGAGGTCGCCCTCGCGCGTGAGCCGCACGTCGGCGCCCGCGGCCGCGAGGAACCCGGCGAGGATGCGCGCGCTCTCGAGGTTGAGCGACGCCGCGCGCGTGCCGCCCGGTCCCTGCCCGGCGGCGTCCTCGCCGCCACCCTCCGGATCGAGCACGATGCGCCGGCCGTGCAACGCGCCGCCGGCGACGGGGACGAAACGCGGCGGGAAGGTCGAGTCGGCGGGCCAGGCGCGGTAGCCGGGCAGCGCCGGCACCTGGACCGCGCCCGCCGAGTCGCGGGGAAGCATCGCGAAGCCGTCTCGGTTGATCCAGGGGACGCGCGGTTCTGGCTCCTGAGTGCCGAGTGCGCGGGCCAAAGGGGCGCCCTCGGGCATTCGCTGCACCCAGCCCGACCAGTCGCGCATGCGAATCGGGATCTCCGTGGGCCAGCGGATCGTGCTCAGCGCGAACTCGACGGCCTCCGGAGGCGCGCCCATCAGCGTGTCGTTGGAAGCCCGCGCTTCGAAGACCGCGTCCGGCGCGCGCTCGCCGCGGACCGCGCGGAAGTAGGCCCACGCGACGCCGTCCGCGACCGCGAGCGTGGTCTCGGCCGGCACGATGCCGTGGCCCGCAACACGGCGGATCACGACGGAGCCAGTGTCGGCCGCGATGCGCCCCCAGGGGTCAAGCGCGCGGATCCGCACCGCCGCCACCGGGTGCTGCTCGTCCAGCCCGGGCCCGGTGACGGGCTCCACGGACAGGAAGCTCCACGGCCGGTGGACCTCGAATCTGAGGTGCCGCTCCCGGGCCGCGCCTTCACCCGAGAGGCGCACCCGCAGCAGCGCCGTGTGCGGGCCGCTCCGCCAGGGCTCCGGGGGACGCCACGAGAGCCGGGAACCGGTCCGGACCGGCTCGACCGCCCGCCCGTCCACGAGAAGCTCGACCTGGTCGAAGGCGCCGCGCACGCGGGCCCGGAGCACCGGGTCGCCCGGGAGCAGGCGGGGAACGGAGTCCGCGCGGGAGTTGCCGTCGTCGAACTCCTCGATCACCGGCACCTTGCGCGCGAAGTAGCGCGCCAGGCCGATGAGGATCGCCTGGGCCTCCAGCTCCTGCTTCTCCGGCAGCCGCAGCCGCTCTTCGACGTCGGGGTTCGTGATGTAACTGGTCTCGGTGAGCAGCGCCGGCGCGGCGCTGCTGCGGAGCACGTAGAAGTTGCCGGGCACGACCTTGTTCGATTGGATGCCCACGTTGCGCACCAGTGCGCGGTGCACGTCCTGGGCGACGTCGAGCGAGGGGCCATCGTCGCCGAGCTTGTAGTAGGTCTGGGTCTCGTTGACGTCGTGGGCACCACGCGGGTCGGCATTGTGGTGGATCGAGATCAGCAGGTCGGGGTCAAACCCGGCGGCGAGCCGCGCACGCTCGGCCAGGTCGGTGCGCAGCGCGGAGTCGGCGGGGGTGAGGAAGTCGCGATCGCTCTCGCGCGTCATGAAAGCCTCGGCACCGTGCGTCGCGAGCAGGTCGCGCAGACGCCGTGCGACGCCCAGGTTCACCTCGGCCTCGGTGAGACCGCCGACGCCGAGTGCGCCGCGGAAGTGGCCGCCGTGCCCGGGGTCGAGCGCGATCCGGCGGCCCGCCAGGCCGCTCGCGTCCACCGCTGCGAGTTCGTCCCGCAGGCGCTCGTAGCCGGGTGCGGGGCGCGGGGGCGCGGGCGGGCGGCGCGGGAACACGGCGCAGCCGCTGCCGGCGAATGCGGCGAGTGCGAAGACCAGGGCGATGGTCGGCAGCGCACGCGTCCTTGCGCGGAGGGCGTACCTCATGCGCGGGCACGATAGCACCGGGCTTCCGGGAGCGGCAACGAGCGCCGCGCCTCGGGCCGCTGCCCGCAGCGCCGCGTGAATGCCCCGGCTACGCGGCTTCCCCTGCCTCCATGCGGCCGGCGGCGACGTGGATGGCGCGTGCCACGTCCGCGAGGGTGAAGGGCTTGGCGATCACCAGGTCGGCGCCCGCCTCGCTGGCGGCGCACCGGTCCAGGTCCTCGCCCCAGCCGGTCACGAAGACGATGGTCAGCGCGGGGTCCATCGCGCGCATCCGCCGCGCCAGCTCCCAGCCCGTCATGCCCGGCATGCCCAGGTCCGTGATCACCAACTGGAACGTGCCCGGCCGCAAGGCGCGCAGTGCCTCGTCGCCCGAGGCGCACGCGGTCACGCGCTGGCCCAGGGTGGTCGCGATGTCCTGCAGCACCTCGCGTACGGACTCCTCGTCGTCCACGATCATGACGTCGAGGGCGGGCAACGCGTCCGGGATGACCTCGACCGGGGCCGGGACCTGGGGCGCGGCGGCCAGAGGGAAGGTGAGCTGCATGCTCGTTCCCGCGCCGGGGTGCGTGACGACCTCGATCGCCCCGCCGTGCCGCTGCACGATGCCGTAGACGACGGACATGCCCAGGCCCGTGCCGCCGTCACCCTTCGTCGTGAAGAACGGCTCGAACAGCCGGCGCGCGGTCTCCTCGTCCATGCCGATGCCGTCGTCGGCGACCGTCGCGATCGCACGCCGCCCGTCGTCGCGGATCGCCGCGCGGATGGTGCCACCGTGCGGCAGCGCGTCCACCGCGTTCAGGATGAGGTTCGTGAAGACCTCCCTCAACTCGTTGGCGCGGCCGGCGACCCAGACCGCCGGTCGGGAGGCGAGGTGCACCTGGATGGCGATTCCGGCCGCCTGCGCCTCGTTCTCCCAGCGGGGCCGCGTGAACTCGATCGCATCCTGCAGCATGACGTGCAGGTCCACGGACTCCGTGACCGTCTCCTGGGACGCCTGCCCGAACTGGCGCAGCCGCCGGCCGGTCTCCCTGCCGTCCTCGGCGGCCCGCTCGATCACCGCGAGCGCGCACAGCAACTCCGCGGGGGAGAGCGTGCCGGCCTCGATCTTGAACTTGAGCAGTTGCGCGCGGCCCATGATGGCGCCGAGCACGTTGTTGAAGTCGTGGGCCACGCCGGCGGCCATCTCGCCGGCGACGCGGAGCATCTCCGAATGCACCAGGTAGTCGTGGGTGCGCTGCAGCTCGTCGAAGGCGGCCTCGAGACGCCACTTCAGGTGCCAGGCGTGCAGGGCGGAGGACAGGTGGCTCGTCAGGGCGGTCACGACATCCATCTCGGAGGCCGGAAACGCCTCGGGGTCGTTTGAGACCGCGAGCAGGATGGCCGGGGGCGAGCCGGGCAGCTGGAGGTGGACGACCATCCCCGTGCGGATGCCCTGCTCGTTCATCCCCCGGCAGATGGGGCAGTCCGCGCTCGGGTCGGGCGTGAAACGCACCGCGACCGTGCCGAGGTCGTTCGCCCGGACGAGGAGATGCTCGGGCACGGGCATGCCCTGCTCCAGGCCCGCCCACGGCGCCGCCGGCTCGAAATGAGTGAACTCGGGGGCCGACTGGTCCAGGGACGGGACCGCCAGGGCCACCGCGCGCGCCCGCGTCACGCGCTTCACCTCGCGCGCCACGATCTCGAAGATGCTGTGGGGGTCGTGGGTGGCCCGGGCCCCGCGCGCGATGGAGAGCATGGCGGTGGAAGCCACGCGGAGCGCCTCGGCCTCGGCCTCGGTCTGGCGGCGGGCCTTCTGCAGCGCGGCCGCCATGGTGTTCATCGAGCCCGCCAGGTTGCCCAGCTCGTCGTCGTCGCACACCGGCAGACGGCGATCCAGATGCCCCGCGGCGACCTCGCGGGCCAGATCGCTGGCCTCGCGCAGCGGGCGGATGATGACGCCGAAGAAGAGCGCCAGGGCGAGGTAGCCGAGGGCCGCGGTGAGCACCAGCAGCAGCAGGCCCAGGTAGGCCGCGGCCCGCACGGCCTGGTGCGCCCGCGCGGTCGAGACCACGAGCCGCACCCAGCCCAGTTGCGTGGGGGCCGGGGTGTGCGGCTCGCCGGAGAAGCCGAAGAGCTGGATCGCCTCGCCCAGCGGGTTGTCCACGTGGTGGTGGCGCGTGATCGGGGCGATCACGTCGAGCACCTCGTCGCCGTTCACACGCCGACGTGACACGACGACGGTGCCGCTCGCCGTCCCTCCGCCTGGTGCTCCCAGCTCCGTCCACAGCGCGGCGTCGAGCGCGAGTTGCGCCAGCGCCGGTCCGCGGGGGGGATAGACGGCCGCAGCCTGCATGTCGGGCTCGATGAGGGCGCGTTGCACCTGGTGAAGGAGCTCCTCGCGGTCGTTGACCACGACCGGTGTCGCCGAGCGCTCTGCCATGAGCCGGGCCAGAGAGCTCGCCCGGGACCTCAGCTCCCGGTACTCGCGGTTCCAGGTCAGCGTGGTGAAGAGCGCCTCGAACCCCACGCCGGAGGACAGCACGCCCGCCATCAGCAGGAGGGTCATGCGCGTCCAGAGGCCACGCTGCGGACGCGCGAAGAGCCGGGGCTTCAATCCAGCACCTCGATCTCGCCGGCCGCCGAGGACGGCACCGGGCAGCCCAGCGCGCGGGCGGTCGCGGCGTTGAGCACCACGTGGGTACGCCGCAGCGGCAGCACGCCGATGTCGCCGGCCCGCTCGCCGCTCCGGATACGGCGCACGATCCCGGCGGCCTGTGCGCCCATCCAGGTGTAATCGGGGGAGGCCGCCACGAGCGCGCCGGAGCGCACCAGCGACTCCGAGAAGACGAGCAGGGGCTTGTGGTGCGCCAGCGACAGCTCGAGCAGGGTTTGGAAGACCTCGGGCGTGGCGACGGTCGGGTCGGCCGGGAGCCACAGGGCGTCCACCCTGCCGGCGAGGTCGTGGAGGACCCGCTGGAGGTCCGACAGATCCGTGACCGGCGCCTCGACGAGCGTGATGCCAGCGGCGTCCGCGGCGGCGCTTGCGCGGCGCGCCAGAGCGGCGCCGGTCGCACGGCCGAAGAGCAGACCCACGCGCTTCACGCCGGGCAGCGCGCTCCGCAGCGCGGCGAGATCGCGCTCGGGAGGCACGTCCGCCGACACGCCGGTGATCGAGCTGCCCGCGAGGTCGAAACGCTCGTAGTTGGGGACCACGCAGAAGACCAGCGGGACGCGGGGCAGGTGATTGCGGGCGAAGAGGGCAGCCTTGAGCCCTACCGCCACGACCACGGCGGGACGCGTGGCCCGGATGCGGCTCAGCAGGCCGCCCGGGTCCGACTCGTCCAGCAGGAAGGCGCTCACCGGGTCCGGGTAAGCGGACGAGAAGGCCGCTGCCGCCTGCTCATAGGGCGCCAGCGTTCCGCTCTTGATGAGCGCGACCGTCGCGGCGAAGCCGGTGGCGGGCGCGCCGAGGCCCAGCGCGATGACCAGCGCCAGGACGGGACCCGCGCGGGGCGGATGCGCCGCGGGACAGCCCCTCATCTGAGCTCGAACGGGAGGCAGGAAAGGGTGACGAAGAAGGCCCGCGAGTCCTGCACGATCTGGTCCTGCACGTGCTCCGTGGAGCCCGGGTCGCCGTAGCGCGCGTCGAAGAGGTTGCGGACCTCGAACCCCGCCGTGAGCCCGGCGACCAGGCGCCGGCTCACTCGCGCGTCGCAGACCATGGCCGCGGCCGTGCGCTGGCCCGCGAGCGTCAGGCGCGACGACAGGTAGCGCGCGCCCGCGCCCACCGTCGTCCGCTCGCCGGGCAGGACGTGATAGGCCAGCACGTGCGCGTTCCAGCGCGGAGAGTTCGTGAGCTCCGCCCCGGTGTCGCCGTCCTTGCTGTGCTGCCACGCCAGCGCCACGCGCGCGTGCGTGGTGGCGTCGGGCGTGAAGCGCAGTCCGCCCTCGAGGCCCTGTGCGCGCGCCCGGGCGCGATTCTCGTAGTGCGTGTTCCCCAGCTCGTCCACCTCGGCCAGATCGATGAGGTCGCGCACCTGGCTGTCGTAGGCGGTGAGCGAGGCCGTGAAGGGGCCCGCCCCGCGCTCGAGCGTGCACTCGACCGTCGTCACGCGCTCCGGACTCAACCGCGTGGCCTCCGGCGAGGGGGCCTCCGTCAGCGTCTGGTTCTCGAACGGCGACGGGGCGCGGAAGGCCGAGCCGCCGAGGAGCTTCAGACGCGTGCCCGGGCGGAGCGTCCAGACCAGGTCGGCCCGGGGACTGACGACCGCGTCGTAGCGCGAGTCGTGGTCGATCCGGGCGCCCGCCGTGACGATCAGCCGCCGGCCGAGACGGAACTCGTCCTGCACGTAGGCTCCGACGAGGCTCCCGGTGACGTTGGTGCTGTAGAAGCTGGCGTAGGGATCGACATAGTAGCTCTCGAGGCTCCCGCGCAGCGCCCGCTGGGCCTCCAGCCCGAGCGTGAGCGCCTGCCGCGCGGTGACCCCCCAGTTGGCGCGGCATTCCGCGCCGAGCACGTCGCTGTCGCCGCGATCCTCGTTCACGACCCTGGCGGGGTCCGGGTCCAGGACGTAGATGTACTGGCCGTGGTAGCGCGATCCGTCCCAGTAGGTGCGGCCGGTGAGCTCGAGGCTGTGGCTCACCCGCCGGTTGGCCGAGAGCTCGACGTAGTCGTGTCCGTCCCAGGTGCGGTTCTGATCGTCGCCGAAGCTCGTGCCGTAGGAGGCGGTGGGGATGGTCTTCTCGCGGTCGTTCAGCTTGACCGCGAGCTTCGCGGGCCCCCATGCGGCCGTGCCGAAGAAGGACAGGGCGCGTTCGCCATCCAGCCGGACGGCCCGCCCGGAGCAGGTCAGCGGGTCATCGAACTCGGCGAAGTAGAGGTCCGGGCCGCGGGTCTGGAGCCACGAGACGCCGGCCTGCCACTCGGGCCAGCCAGGGTGGGCCGTGGCGACCGAAGCGCGGCCGCGCCACTCGCCGGCGCCGCCGGCCCGCAGGTCGAGGCTCGCACCCGGTTCGCTGCGCGGGCGGCGGGTCACGACGTTCACGACCGCCAGCGCGGCGTAACTGCCGTAGAGGGCGGAGCCCGGGCCCCGGACGACCTCGATGCGTTCCACCTCCTCGAGGTCGAGTCCCAGCTCCGGGCCGAAGAGCGCGTCGCCGAACACGCTTCCGTTCATCGTGTGTCCGTCGAGCGTGAGCAGGATCTTGTTGTTGTAGTCGCCGGGGCGCTGCAGTCCGCGCACGCCCACGTAGGTGTAGTTACGGTCATAGGTGACGAACACGCCACCCACCCAGCGCAGGGCGTCTCCGAGGGTCTGGTAACCCATGGCGTGGATCTCGGCGGCGGAGATGACCGTGACCGAGGATGGGGTCTCCGAGAGCGGCAGGGGACGCTTGCTGACTCCCGTGACGATCTGCTCCTGCATGAGGGAGAAGGCGTCGTCGGCCGCTTCTAGGGCCCGGGCGGAGTCTCGGGGCGCCGCCGAGAGGAACACGCCGGTGAGGAGCGCGCCGATGAGGGCTCGTCTGCAGGACATGATTTGACCTCCGTGTCCGGTCGTCGAGGCGGCTACTCTCCGACGCTGGAAGATGCTTCCTGATGGGCTGGAGAGTTTTCGGCATTTCTGACACGAAGCGTGAGCGCTGAATCCGGGCTCCGTCTCGCCGTCGTCGTTCGTTGCGGGCGGACCGCCGCGGAGCGGCCTCGCCGGGGCGATCGAGAGGTCCGGTCGCCACGGGCTGCCACGTCTCCGGCTGGACGTTTCTGGGCGAAATGCCCCGGGGACGGGGTTCCGCCAGGGCGGACTCCGCGGCATCTCTCGACCCGTCGAGCCGGGGCTGGACGTCGCCATCGCGCTCCGGCGGATGGTGGTGGAGGGCCGGACCGCGAGCCTGGCGCCGAGGACCACGCACCGGGGACCCGGCACTGGCCGTCCCCCTCCCTGCGGTCTAGACTGCCGGGGTCATGACATCCCGCCCGAGGTCCCTGCGCGGCCTGCCGGCCGTCGAGATCCTGTTGCGACACCCCACGCTCGCCGCCGGGGCAGGCATCCCGCGTCTGCTCCTGGTCGAATCCGTACGGGCCGAGCTTGCCCGGGAGCGCGCGCGCCTCCGCTCGGGGTCGGTCGAGCCCGTGGCCGCCGGCGTGCTGGCCGGACGGGCGCTGTGCCGTGCCCGCGAGGCCCTGCGCCCGCAACTGCGCCGGGTGCTGAACGCCACCGGCGTGGTCCTCCACACGAATCTGGGCCGGGCGCCGCTCGCAGCCCCCGCCCGGGCCGCCGTGGCCGGCATCGCCGCAGGCTACTGTTCCCTGGAGTACGACCTCGCCTCCGGCCGGCGTGGCGATCGCGGCGCCGGGGTCGAGCGCTGGCTCGAGCGTCTCACCGGGGCCGAGGCTTCGCTGGTCGTCAACAACGGTGCCGCGGCCCTGCTCCTGGTGCTCTCGGCGCTGGCCGCGGGACGCCGGGTGCTGGTCTCGCGCGGGGAGCTGGTCGAGATCGGCGGCTCCTTCCGCATCCCCGAGATCCTCGAGAAGAGCGGTGCCACGCTGGCCGAGGTCGGCACCACCAACCGCACCCACCTGCGGGACTACGAGCGTGCGTTCGAGCGGCACGGGGACGTGGCGATGATCCTGCGCGTCCATCCCAGCAACTTCCGGCTCGAGGGCTTCACCGCCCGGCCCGGGCCCGAGGAACTGGCGGCGCTGGCCCGCAAGCGGCGCGTGGCTCTGGTCGAGGACCTGGGCAGCGGGGCGCTCGTGGACCTGGCGCCCTTCGGGCTCGAGCACGAGCCGACCGTGGGGGAGAGCCTTGCGGCCGGCTGCGACGTCGTCACCTGCTCGGGCGACAAGCTGCTCGGGGGCTCCCAGGCCGGGCTCGTCCTCGGGCGGCGGAAGTGGCTCGAGCGGGTGCGCAGGGACCCGCTGGTCCGCGCGTTGCGGCTGGACAAGCTGACGCTGGCCGCGCTCGAGGCCACGCTGCCGCTCTACGCCGACCCCGACGGCGTGGCGCGCGAGGTGCCGGTGCTGGCGATGCTGCGGCAGACGCCCGGGGAACTCGAGTCGCGCGCCCGCCGCCTGGCCGCGGCGCTGGCGGCACGGATCCCGGGACTGCGGGCCGCGGTCGCCGCGGGCCGCGGCGAGGTGGGTGGCGGTGCGCTGCCGCTGCAGCGGCTGCCCGGCTGGGTGGTTGAGGTCGAACAGGAGGGCCGCGACGCGCGGGAGCTCGAGCGGCGCGCGCGAGCCGCGGATCCGCCCGTGATCGGCACGTTGCGTGCCGGCCGCTGGCGGCTCGACCCGCGAACGCTCACCGACGCCGAGTTGGACGAGGTGGTCGAAGCGCTGGCGCGAGCCTTCGCGTCCGGCGACTGAGCGGTGGAGCGGGCCGCGCGTCCGCCGGGGGCGCCCCCGATTCGCTGTCGGGATTTGATTGACCCCCGCGCGGCGCGCCCGTAATCTCCGTTGCTGCGGGCCACCGGCTCTGCCCGGCGCCCCCTGAGACAGCGCTCACGCAGCCTGCTTCCCACCGAAGTCTCGGACACGATCGCACTCGGATACACCCCGGCCGCCTTCCGGCTGGCGCCGAGCGAGAGGGGAACAAGGATGTTTCTGCACCGGCTCGAACTCCAGGGTTTCAAGTCATTCGTCGACAAGACCGAGCTGCTGTTCGGCGAGGGCATGACCGGCGTCATCGGGCCCAACGGCTGCGGCAAGACCAACGTCTCCGACGCCATCCGCTGGGTGATGGGCGAGCAGAGCGCCAAGCAGCTGCGCGGCGACTCGATGGAGGACGTGATCTTCAACGGCTGCCCCACCCGCAAGCCGTTCGGCATGGCCGAGGTCCACCTCACCTTCAAGAACGACCGGGGCATCCTCCCGACCGAGTTCTCCGAGGTCACGGTCTCGCGGCGCGTGTTCCGCTCGGGCGTGAGCGAGTACTCCCTCAACCAGACCCCGTGCCGGCTCAAGGACATCCGCGACCTCTTCTTCGACACGGGCATGGGCAGCCACGCCTACTCGGTGATCGAGCGCGCCATGGTGGACCACGTGCTCTCGGACAACTCGGGGCACCGCCGCTTCCTGTTCGAGGAGGCCTCCGGCATCACCAAGTACAAGGCGCGCAAGAAGGAGGCGCTCAACAAGCTCGACGCCACCGAGACCGACCTGGTCCGGCTCAACGACATCGTCTTCGAGCTGGAGCGCGAGCTGCGCTCGCTCGCCCGCCAGGTGGGGAAGGCCCGCCGCTACCAGCGCTGGCGCGACGAGATCCGCGATCTGGACCTGGTGCTCACCGCCAGCCACGTCGAGGCCCTGAAGCACAAGGAGGCCGAGGCGAAGGAGCAGTGGGAAGAGGAGTCCGTGAGGCGCGTGGGCGTCACCGCCGCGCTCGACGGGCTCGAGGCCACGCTCAACGACCGCAAGCTCGCCCTGCTCGAACTGGAGCGCGAACTGTCGACCGCGCAGGGGGGACTGCGCGACCGCGAGGAGGCGCGCACCCAGGCCGAGCACCAGGTGGTGCTGCTGCGCGAGCGCGCGGCGGGCCTGCTGCGCCGGGCCGACGAGGCGGTGGCCGAGGCGCGCGGCCTGCGCGAGCGGCTCGCCGAGGTGGCGGCCCGCGAGACCGAGGCCGGCGCGCGGCTGGCGGTGCTGCGCACCGAGCGCGAGGCGGCCCAGGCCGAGGTCGAGTCGCTCGGTCAGGCGCTGGGGGCGATCGAGACCGAACTACGCGCGCGCCGCGAGGTGGCAAGCCAGCGCAAGCAGCTGTCGCTCGACCTGTTCTCGACCGAGGCCGACAAGCGCGGCACCCTCGAGAACCTGCGGGCGCGGCGCCTGTCGCTCACCGAGCGGCGGGACGCGGCGGCGGTGCGGCGCGACGAGCTCGAGGCGCGGGTGGCCGAGTTGGTCCGGATCGCGGCCGACCGGAGCGCCACGCGCACCGGGCTCGAGACCGCGCTCGAGGCGGCGCGTGTGGCGCTGGCCACCGTGGACGAGCAGATCCGCGCGTTCGCGATCAGCCTCGAGGAGACCGGCACCCTGCTTGCGGGCCTGCGGCAGCGGTCCGCCGCGGCCGAGTCGCGGCTCGAGACCCTGCTGGACCTGAAGCGCAACTTCGACGGCGTCTCGGAGGGCGTGAAGGCCCTGCTGGCCGGGGACCATCGCGCCCCTGGCACGCTGGGCATGGTCTCCGACGTGCTCGAGGTGCCGGCGCGCTACCTCGACGCGCTCGAGGCCTCGCTGGGCGAGGCGGCTGCGTTCGTGCTGGTGGCGGACCGCGCGGCGCTCGACGCGGCGCTCGAGCACCTGCGCGGGCTGGAGAGCGGGCGGGCCACGCTGGTGGACCTGGCGGGCCTCACCACGGGGACGCTGCACGAGGTGCCGCAGGGCGCAGGCCTGGTGGGCCGCGCCTCGGACCTGGTGCGCTGCGAGGAGCGCTACCGCATCCTGGTCGAGCGCCTGCTCGGCACGGTCGTGGTGGTCGAGGACCGCGCGACCGCCGCGCGGCTGGCCGCCCACTCCGAGGCGGGACTGCGCTTCGTGAGCCTGGACGGCGAGGTCTGGGAGCGCGGGCGCGTGCGCGCCGGCTCGGCGCGGAACCTGAGCGGGCTGCTGCACCGCGAGAACGAGATCCGCGAGCTGACGGGCGAGCTGGCCGAGCGCCGGCTCGCGATCGAGGCGCTGGAGCGCGAGCGCGAGGGCCTGGAGGCGGGGCGCCAGGAGGCGCTGGCGCTGCGCGAGGGCGCGGCCGCCGGACTCGAGCAGGCCCGCATGGCGATCGAGGCGCTGGAGCGCGAGCTCGAGGCCGGCGCGCGGGAGAGCCGCTGGGCCGATGGCGAGGCCGGCGCGCGCCGCCGCGAGATCGAGCTGTACGAGGCCGAGCGGGAGACGCTCGAGCGGGCCCTGGCCGAGGCCGAGGCCGACCTGGCCGACTACCAGCAGCAGGTCGAGAGCGCCCGCGCGCAACTCGCCGACCTGGACGGCGCGCTGCGCGGGCTCGAGGGCCGGCGTGACGAGGCGGCGGCCGCTGCCCGCGCCGCCGGCGAGCAGTTGCTGCAGATGGCCCGCGACCAGGGCGAGTGGGAGAGCCAGTGGGCGCGCGCCGAGCAGACGCGCCGCGAGCTGGAGGCCGGCATCGAGGCGCGCGATCGCGAGGACCACGAAGCGCGCTCGAAGGTGGCCGAGATCGAGGCCGAGGTCTCCGGGCTGTCGGCCGGGCTCACCGGACTGCTCGAATCCGAGTCCACGCAGCGCGAGCGCGTGGTCGAACTGCAGAAGCGCTTCCTGGCCCGCAAGCAGGAGGTGCAGGGCGGGGAGGAGGAGGCGCGCCAGTTGCGTTTCCAGCAGACCGAGCTGAGCGAGCTGATGCACCAGATCGAGCTGGACCGCGTGCAGACCCACTCCGAGCTGGAGCGCACGTTCGAGCGTCTGCACACCGAGTACGAGCTGGATGTGGCCAACTGGGAGCCGGCGCCGCCCGCCGAGGGCTTCGACGCCGACGAGGCCCGCAAGCGGCTCGAGGAGATGCGCACGCGCTACCGCGCGCTCGGCCCGGTCAACCTGCTGGCGGTGGACGAGTACGCGAAGAAGAAGGAGCGCTGGCAGTTCCTCACCCGGCAGCGCACCGACCTCACCAGCGCCAAGGCGCAATTGCTCGAAGCCATCGAGAAGATCAACGTCACGGCGAGCGAGATGTTCCGCGAGACGTTCGCGAAGGTGCAGGTCCACTTCCGTGACGTCTTCAGCACGCTGTTCGAGGGCGGCGACTCGGAGCTGCGCATGGTGGGTGACGATCCGCTCGAATGCGAGATCGAGATCGTCGCCAAGCCTCGCGGCAAGCACCTGCAGAGCATCAGCCTGATGTCCGGGGGCGAGCGGGCGCTCACCGCCATCGCCCTGTTGTTCGCCCTGTACCTGGTGAAGCCCTCGCCCTTCTGTCTGCTGGACGAGGTGGACGCGCCGCTCGACGATGCCAACGTGGACCGCTTCATCCGCATGCTCAAGCGCTTCAGCGACAAGACGCAGTTCGTGGTCATCACCCACAACAAGCGGACCATGGAGGCCTCACGCTGCCTCTACGGCGTGACCATGGAGGAGCTGGGCGTGTCGAAGCTCGTTTCCGTGCGCTTCGACGGCCAGCCCAGGAGCGGGGAGCTGAACAGCCACGAGCTGGCGGGCGCGGCTGCCGGCCGGTGAGGGTGCGCACGGAGTCCGACGTCCGGTTCCGCACCCCGTGAGCCTGTTCTCCAGCTTCCGCGCCGGGCTCGCGCGGACACGCGAGCGCCTGGTCGAGCAGGTCGGCGGGCTGCTCCAGCGTCGTGGCGCCGTGGACGCGGCCACCCTGGAGAGCCTCGAGGAGGCGCTGCTCGCGGCCGATGTCGGCCCGGCCACCACCGAGCGGCTGCTCGAGCGGGCCCAGGAGCTGCTTCAGCGCTCGCCCGAACTCGAGTTGCACGGCGCCCTCGAGCAGGCCGCCGCCGCGCTGCTCGGGGTCGGTTCCGGCTTGGCCCCGGGCGCGCGCTTCGAGCCCGCGGGCCAGAAGCCCTGGGTGGCGCTGCTCGTCGGCGTGAACGGGGTGGGCAAGACCACGCTCGCGGGCAAGCTCGCGGCGCGCTTCGCGCGCGAGCCGCGCAGGACGCTGCTCGTGGCGGCCGACACGTTCCGGGCCGCGGCCACCGAGCAGCTCGAGATCTGGGCGGAGCGGGCGGGTGTGGAGCTGATGCGGGCCCGCTCCGGTTCGGACCCGGCGGCGGTGGTGCACGACGCCCTCAGCGCGGCCCTCGCGCGTGGCACCGAGGTGGTGCTGGTGGACACGGCGGGGCGGCTGCACACGAAGCACAACCTGATGGGTGAGCTGGAGAAGATCGGGCGCGTCTGCGGGCGCGTCGTCCCCGGCGCACCGCACCATGTCCTGCTGGTGCTCGACGCCACGCTGGGCCAGAACGGCCTGCAGCAGGCCCGCGAGTTCCAGCGGGCGCTGCCGATCACCAGTCTGGCGCTCACGAAACTGGACGGGACCGCGCGGGGTGGCGCGGTGCTCTCCATCGCGGAGGCGCTCGGCCTGCCCATCAGCGTGGTCGGGATCGGCGAAGGGTTGGACGACTGGGAGCCGTTCGACGCCGAGGCCTTCGCCCGGGGGCTGTTCGAGTAGCGTCGCGGCTTCTTCCCCCGCTCAGCGGACGCGGGCGCCACGGGACTCGATGGCCGCGCTCCTCACGCTGGCCCCACTGCCCGGCCCCGCGCACCGGGGCGCAGGACCGGGCCGGGACGACTCTCAGGAGGTGCGAGGCTGGGGCTTCGCCGCGGGGGCCTTCGGCTTGCGCGCCGGAGCGGCGCGCTGCTCGGCCAGGGAGCGGCGGAACTCCACGGGCACGAGCCTCGGCTCCAGACCCTCGGTCCCGTACGCCTCGAGCTCCAGCACCCCTTTCGAGCGGTCCATGATCCTCATGGGGCCCGACTCCTGGGAGCGGCCGGTGAGCCAGGCGCGGCGTGAGATCGAATAGTCGATTTCCTCGCGCGCGCGGCCCGTGACCGGTATCTGCGGCGTCAGGTAGGTCACGCGCACGTCGCGAACCTCGGTGTACTGGGAGCTGTCGGCGCTCTGGGCGGTGGAGCTGAGGCCCTGCTCGGTGCGCACCTTGATACAGACGAATTCTCCCAGATCGGTCTTCAGTGTGTCCGTGCCCAGCGTATCCACCAGCGTGGTGAGGCCCGGGTTGGGCAGCGTGCGGCTCTTCATCGCGGCCGCGCCGCGCCGCATGGTCTGCTGGCGGGGCTGGTTGTTCTCGTCGAGTTCCGAGACCCGCTTGCGCTGGTAGAGCAGGACGTGGCGTGCGGCCAGAGTGTCATCGAAGATGGCGGAGGACATCAGGGTGGCTGCCGTCTCCAGCGGCCCCTGCGGCCGCTGGGTCGAGGTCTCGACCCAGAAGCACTCCTCGCCCCACCACTCCTCCTCGCCTGCGATCTGCACGGTCACGGTGTAATCGTCGGTGACACCCATCTCGCTCTTGCCGGTCATGTGGTATCTGACCCACGATCCCACCTTGACGACCGACCGGCCGTGGGCGTAGTCCAACGTGCCGATGGCGTCGAGGAGTGCGACCCCCTGCGCGGGCGCGGATCGTGCGGCGAGCACGAAGGACAGTATGGCGAGCAGGGCGACCAGAACGCGGGAACGACTCATGCAAGCGATCTCCGGTGTCGGGTGATCCGGCGCCCGCGGCTCGGCCGGACTTCACCGGGCTCCCCCCGCAGGCAGGACGACCCCCATTATCCACGACCCGGCCCGGCATCCCAAGCGGGCCTCCCGGAGACCGATGCCCGCGAGCGATCCCGCCCCGCGCGCCACCCGCGACGGCGGCACGCCTGCGCCGCCCGTACGCAGCCTGCGGCCGCGGGAGAAGTTGCGCGCCCGCGGTCCGTCCGCGCTGGCCGACGCCGAGTTGCTGGCGCTGGTGCTGGGATCGGGTACGGCCGGGCGCAGCGCGCTGCGCATCGGGCGGCATCTGGCGCGTCGCAGCCCGGACGAGTTGGGCGCCTGGTCGAGCGCCCGCTGGCTGCTCGTGCCCGGTGTGGGGCCGGCGCACGCGGCGGCGCTCGTGGCTGCCTTCGAGCTGGGACGGAGGGCGGCCGAGGGGGCGCCCGGCGGCGCCGCCATCCGCGGCCCCGAGGACGTGCTCGCCCAAGTGCGCGACCTGGCGCGGGCGCGCAAGGAGCACTTCGTCGTGCTGCTGCTCAACGCGCGGCACGAGATGCAGTGCCGCGAGGTGGTCTCGATCGGCAGCCTCAACGCGTCCATCGTACACCCGCGCGAGGTGTTCCAGCCGGCCATCATGCACTCGGCCGCGGCCGTGGTCCTGGTGCACAACCACCCCAGTGGCGACCCGGAGCCCAGCGAGGAGGACCTGAGCATCACGCGGCGGCTCGTGCAGGTGGGGGAGGTGGTCGGGATCGCGGTGCTCGACCACGTCATCGTGGCGATGCGCGGGCTCGTGAGCCTGCGCGCCCGGCAGTTGCTGTGAGGCCGGGGGGGGGGCGCCCCGCAGGGTGCTTGCCGGGCCGCCCGCCGGGGGCCATGCTCCGGCCGTGGAGGAAGGTCACAGCACGTTCGACCACACCGGCGACCTCGGCCTCGAGGTCTGGGCCCCGCGTGCCGCGCGGCTCTACGCGCTGGCTGCCGAGGTCCTGATGGCGCTGGTCGCGGATGCGCGCGGGGCCGCGCCCGAGCTGGAGCGGGTGGTGCGGATCACGGGGGATGACCCCGCCGATCTGCTGGTGCACTGGCTGAACACGGTGCTGCTGGAGTCCGAGCTGGCGAAGGCCGTGTGGACGCGCGCGGAGGTGCACGTCCTGACGCCGACCGCGCTCGAGGCGACGCTGCGGGGCTCGCGACTGGATCCCGCGCGCCAGACCTTCCTGCGTGAGATCAAGGCTGTTTCCCACCACGCGCTCGTGCTGGAGCTGAACGAGCCGGCCTGCCGCTGCCGGCTCGTGCTCGACCTCTGAACGGCGCTGCTGCCGGTCGCGCTACTGGCCGCTCGTGATGACGTCGTCCCAGGATTTCGCGGCAGGTCAGAAGTAGAGCATGCTGCCCTCCGGAGGCCTACCCGGAGGGGGAGCGATGAAGCGGTCGCGGTACACGGAAGAGCAGGTGGCCTACGCGCTGCGCCAGGCTGAAGCGGGCACCCCGGTGGGGGACGTCTGCCGGCAGCTGGGCATCGCGGAGGCCACGTTCTATGTCTGGAAGAAGAAGTTCGCAGGCCTGGGGGTCGGTGAGCTGCGTAAGGTGCGGCAGCTCGAGGAGGAGAACGGCCGGCTGAAGCGGGTGGTGGCGGATCTGACGCTGGACAAGCACATCCTGCAGGAGGCGCTCCGAAAAAAGGCCTGAAGCCGACGCGACGCAAGGCGCTGGCGCACTGGATCCACGAGCGGTTCCAGGTGAACGTCCGGCGGTCGTGTCGGCTGGCGCTGATCCAGCGGGCGAGTTGGTACTACAAGTCGCAGGCGCAGGACCAGTCGGGGCTCAGGCTGCGGATCCGGGAGATTGCCCAGGCCCGCCCGCGGTTCGGTTACGAGCGGATCCACACGCTGCTGCGTCGGGAGGGCTGGCAGGTCAACCGGAAGCGGATTCACCGGCTGTACTGCCTGGAGGGGCTGCAGGTGCGGATGCGGGTGCGGCGGCGGAAGCAGATGAGCCTGCACCGGGGCCCGGTGCCTCGTCCGACGGCAGCGAACGTCCACTGGAGCATGGATTTCGTGCACGACCAACTGGCCGACGGGCGGCCATTTCGGGTGCTGACGGTGATCGATCAATGGAGTCGTGAGAGTGTGTTGCTGGAGGCGGGTTCTTCGCTGACTGGGAAGGCGGTCGCGGAAGCGCTGGATCGGGCGTCCTGGAGGCGTCCCTTGCCCAAGGCGATCACCGTCGATCACGGCACCGAGTTCACCTCCAAGGCGCTGGACCAATGGGCCTGGCAGCGCGGGATCGAGTTGGATTTCATCCGCCCCGGTAAGCCAATCGAGAACGCGCTGATCGAGTCCTTCAACGGGCGGCTGCGGGACGAATGCCTGAACGTGAACGAGTTCGTTTCGATGGAGGATGTGCGGCACCGAATCGAGGCCTGGCGGCTCGACTACAATCACCGCCGGCCGCATGGCTCGCTCGGGAACCTGACCCCCAGCGAGTTTGCCGAACAGAGTCAGGAACGTGCCTCAGGAGGGGCGGCAGTCTAGTTCAGATCTGTCCGAAAACGGGGCCGACCTCAGTGAGCGGCGGAGTCCAGTTATCCTTTGTCTACTTGACGGGGAAGCTTACGGAGGCATCACGTGTCGGTCATGCTGAGGACCTCGTTGCCGTGGGTGCTCGTGGGCGCGCTGGCGTGCGCGGGCGCGTGTTCGTCCGGGGACGGCGCGGCGCCCGCACCGACCAGGAGCTTTTCGGAGGTCTTCTTGAGCGTCGACGCATGGAGCGAAGCGCGCGTCATGACGCTGGTCATCGATGGAGCCGGCCGTCGGACCGGATGGAATAAGGGGGAACAGTTCCGGGAAATCGTGGGATGTGGACTGGGCTTCGGGACCGAAGAGGGCATTCCGAACCCCGAGGGGGAGCCGGACGACACGTCTGCGACCACCCCGCCGGAGCCTCTTCCAGGAGATGCAGCCGTCGACACCGTGTCCGGTGAGCGGGAACCGACGCCAAGGTACTACTACTTCCACATCTCTAACGATGCGGTTACCCCGGTTGGTCTCATCGACCAAGGTGGATGCGAGCTGCGGTTGGATCCCACAGCGGCTGGCAAGGTGCAGCTTGGGCTCAGCGCGAAGAAGGGGGTATTCATTCTGTGCGAGGACACGACATCGGTCTGGGTAAGGCCCGGGGTGCCGTTGCGCTGGCGGCTGAGCTGGAAGGCTCAGAGAGACAGATGCGTTGTGAGGATCTCCAAGCTGCCGGCAAGATCTCCCAAGCGCTGAGCGGCACGCAGTCGCCCCCGTTGATCTCGTTTGGAGGCAAGCGCCGCGATTGACATTGGTCGGAGGTCCAGCACCGATTCCAATTCTCCATCCGTATCAGCCTCCAATCGTCGTGAACCGCCTCCCCTCGTACGCGCGGTGCTGCAACGCCTCGGCCAACGCGCGCACGCTGACGCACTCCTCGCTGGTGAGATCCGCGATCGTGCGCGCCACGCGCATCGCGCGGTGAACCGCGCGTGCGGACATCCCGCCGCGATCCACCGCATCGGCGACGAGCCGGCGCCCGGCCTGATCGAGCGCGCAGCACTCGTCGAGCCGCGCAGGGGGCAGGAGTGCGTTCAGGCATCCGCGCTCGCGCTGGCGCGCCCGCGCCGCGAGCACGCGCGCCCTCACGACCGCGCTCGACTCGCCCAAGGATGCCGCCTGCAGCTCGCGCGACATCAGCGCCGGCACCTCGACCTGGAGATCGATCCGGTCCAGCACCGGTCCGCTCACCCGCGCGTGGTGCTGCGCGAGATCGGTCGGCGTGCACTTGCAGCCCCGGCGTGGATGTCCGAGCCAGCCGCACTTGCACCGTTGCGTTGCCTTTCTGCAATCTCCGCCTTGTTGGCCGCCGACCTCGTGTGTTCCCAAGGGGTTACCCGCAGGCGCCCCGGTCGCTCGGGGAGCGCATACGCCAGCGACGGATGGACCTGGGGCTGACGCAACGAACCCTTGCCGAGCGGCAGGGCTGCTGGCCGGAGACGGTCGCGGCGTGGGAAAGGGGCGAGAGCGAGCCACTGGCCCGGCGGTGGCCAGCGATCGAGGCGGTCCTCGGAACGGGGCTCGTCCTGGAATGGGGCGGCCTCCCGGGGCGGGTCCGGGCCGCCCGGCTCCGGCTGGGACTCACGCAGGAGCAGGTCGCTGCCCGTACCGGGCTCGATCCTCGGACGGTTCGGAACGTCGAGACCGGGCGGCATGGGCCGAGCCGGAGGACTGCCGAGCGGTTGGCGGCGGTCCTCGGCACACTGTGAGCCCCAGCCCGCCAATGAGGGCGGGACGAGCGTTGCGGCTCGGCTTCGCCGCCCGGAAACTTCCCTTGCCCGCCGTCTGCCATGGGGGTGTACTGTGCAACGGACGCACGCCCCGCCGCGGAAACAAGGACTGCTGACCACCGGACCTCATCTCCGACTCTCTGGCACGGCGGGATCGTGGGGGCCGCCGGCGGGACTCGACTCGCTAATCGAAATGAGTGCGCAAGCGCCCGCTGGCTTGTTGGCGTGCGGAATCACACGTGTTCTGACGATGGGAGGCCCACCCATGACAATCAGACTGGCTGTCTTGGTGCTGGTGTTCGCCGCGTTCCATCCCTTGCCCGTGGTGGCGCGAACTCCGACCAACGATGCGGCCGCCTTCCGCACCTTTGATCTTTACTCGGACCGCGCCGGGGCGGTAGGGACTCTGGATCACCTCAACTTCTCCTCCTCCTACCCTTCCTACCTGATCAGTCCCGCCTACATGGTGATCCACACGGTCGGAGGCGTTCCCGATACGGTTGCGCTCCTTCACCTGCAGCCGAACGATGCCACGGGGATGGAGGTGAACGGGAGTACCCCGACGTCCTACGCCGAGTACGCGGTGGTACCGCCAATACTCGCCACCTCCATCAGCGTCAGCGTCAACGCCGATGTCGTCTTCGCGGGGCTCGGTCAGTACTACGACTTCCTGAAGCCCCTGGCCACGATCACGGTCACCTACGAAGACGCTTCGACGTGGATGGACACGTTGCGCGTGGGCCAACACATCAGGACCTGGCTGAGCGGGAGCATCACCTGTTTGGGGGATCTCTGGTACACCTACAACACGCCGCCGTTCGACCAGTACGCGGTCCCTCTGTATGCCAGCGGGGGCGTGTTCATGGACATGCAAGAGGTCCGGCTCCCGCACGTGCCCAAGAAGATAGCCCTGATCCGAGTGCAAGCCATCGCGCTCGACCACTTCTGCAGCATCTACAATCCGCACCTCTACGCTGGCTACCATCTCCACGCTGTCTCGATCTGGCCGACGTTCAACGTCGCAAACGCCTCGTCGCAGCCTGTCGTGTGGCAGTCCCAGTTCACGAACGTGGACCACGGCGGCTACATGTTCGGCGGCATCCCCGTCGGCACCCGACGACTGATGAACCAGACCGCGTGTCAGGTCGCATCCCAGGCGATGTGCTACACGTACAGTGGCTTCAATTGCACGCCGACAGCTCTCAACACGTATCTTCAGCAGAATAGAGGCTACGTGCCAGATCAAGTGGCCATCGTGACGTCCGTCGCACCGGGCGGAGCCTCGATTCGCTATACGGCTACAGGAAAGACAACTCTGAAGGTCGGCGACAGATTCCTCGTTGAGCACGGCACCTACACGAACCCGCTCGCAACGTACCAGGTGACGGTCGCGGGTCGCCTTGGCCAAGCATCTCGCGTCGCAACCCACAACGCGGCTGTTCCCTCGGGCGACGATCCCGGTCGTGTGTACTGGAAGATGAAGCCTCGGGTTGCCGACGGGTTCACCAGCAGCCCACAGCTTCGCTCGATTGACCTCTACGACTCGCCGCAGCTTGCTGCTCAGGTCGAGAGCCTGCTCGTGCGGGACATCGCGGTGCAACTGAACGTGCCCGACCACTTCGTCGTCGCGTCGGGCTGGACCTCGTCGTTCCGCCCGGATGGCAGCGCACGAGGGACCTACGCGATCAAGGACCCCTTCGACGACAGGGACTACACCAAGCTCATCGAAGGGAAGTACGCCAACAAGTTCGCGATGGCCCGCTACGTTGTCCCGACTGGCGCGCTGGAGGTGGCGGGCAGTGTCGCGGCGCTGAGTGACCCCCCGGGGCTTGGCATCCTCGCCAGTGGCGCTCGCCGCGTCGAGGTCATCGACCCGCTCGGCCGACACATGCTGCGCGACGCCAGTACGGGGGAAGGCATCTACGAGATTCCGGACGCCTGCATCGAGGACGTCTCCTCAGAGCACGACAACGGCGGGGACGTGGACGACCCGCTGACCGGCTACGACATTGAGATTCCGACGACGGTCGATGGGCACTACACGGTGACCGCGTACTCAGACGACGGCCTCTCGCTGAGCGCGAACGGCTACACGTCGTCGGGCATCTTCGCTTCGGACGGCGCCGTGGACACGACTGCGGCGCCCGTGGGCAATATCTACGACGTGCTCTACTCGGGGTCGGGGCAATCGGTCTCGGTAAGCCACACCGCCACGCTTGGCGTGAACATCACGTCGCCCCTGTTCGGCCCGAGCCGTCTGCGGGTGCGCCAGAGCCCTGCTACGGGTCCCGTGGAGTTCGTCATCATTGCCGCGGAGATGACCGCAGACGTCATCGACGTGTTCGACGTTAGTGGTCGCCGTGTGGACGCGGTGCAGGTGGACGGCGGCACAGGCACGCGGACGATGCTTTGACCCCCAGTTCAGCGAGACACCTCCGCAGGGTACCATTGAGGTCCTGGGAGGGCAGTCATGGAGAACGTGGCCAAGGGTTCCGATGGGCGCCGACTGTTCACCGCCGAGTTCAAGCGCACGCAGATCGATCGGATCTTGAAGGGGGAGATCACCGCCGCGGAGCTGAGTCGTGAGCTCGGCGTGGCGCGCACGCTGATCCAGCGCTGGAAGTACTTGGTTACCAAGGGGGCGGAGGCCGCGGTGGGCTCGAACGGCGAGGTCGTCGCCGTGGCCGAGCTGCGGGCGGCGCAGGGGCGGATCAAGGAACTCGAGCGGCTGGTGGGTAAACAGGCCATGGAGTTGGAGATCCTGCGCGTGGCGCGCGACGAGGTAAAAAAAAGACCGCGCTACTACGGCGTGTCCGCGAAGCGACCGGAGGGTCGGTCGCGATGATCTGCCGCACGCTGCACATCGGCCGCGCGACGGCCTACCGCAAGGATCGCCCGCGACCTCGGCGCTATCGCCGGCAGGAGGACGAAGTGGTGCTGGCCCAACTGCGGCAGATGCTACGCGAGCGCGCCAGCTACGGCTATCGCCGCGCCCGCCGGATCGTCAATCGCCAGTTCGGCACCACCTACAACCGCAAGCGGATCCAGCGGGTGATGCGCCTCTATGGCCTGGCACTGCCGGTCCGGGGTCGCCGTCGCCGCGGGCGCCGGCACGAGGGCCAGGTCGAGTGCGTGATCTCGAACCAGCGGTGGTGCTCGGACGTGCTGGAGATCGCGTGCTGGAACGGCGAGGTCGTGCACCTGGCGTTCGCGCTCGACTGCTGCGACCGCGAGGTCCCGGCCCACGTCGCGACGCCGTACCCGACGTCGGGGATCGAGATCCGCCGGCTGATCCGCAAGACCGTCTTCGCGCGCTACGGGAACGAGAAGCCCGCGGTGCCGATCGAGTGGCTCACCGACAATGAGGGGATCTACACCGCACTCGAGACGGTGATCGAGGCCGAGCGGCACCACCTGGCGCCGATCACGACGCCGGTGGCGAGCCCGGAATCCAACGGCATGGCCGAGGCGTTCGTGAACACCTTCAAGCGCGACTACGTGGCAGGTGGCGACTTGGCCTCGGCGGCACGCGTGCTGGAGCAGATCCCTGGCTGGATCGAAGACTACAACACCTTCGCGCCGCACTCCTCGCTCGGGATGCTGTCCCCGGCCGAGTTCCGACTCGAACAGCAGACAGTTGCAGACACCGGGTGTCTCACGAAATAGGGGTCAAAGCAACGATCACATGGGACTGGCGCACAATCGGCACCCGCTCTGGCGTCTACCTCGCCCGGCTGCGCTCTCGGGCCAACGAGACGGCTCGGTTCGTCATCCTCCGTTGACGAACATGAAGCGAGCGTTCTACGGGGTAGTGGCCTGCGTGGTCCTGGGCGTGGGAGCATGCGCGTTGCGCTCCAGCGCGCCCTCCAGCACTTCCGGGAAGTTCTTGCAGGTGCTCGTGAGCATCTACGCCTTCGGTGATGCGCGTGTGGGTGCTGTGCTCATCGACCGCGAGGGCCGCCGAACGGGCTGGAACGTTGATCGACCGATCCGGCAGATACCGGGAGTGTTGAACGGGTACGGCTCCGACGTGGGCATTACTGACGAGAGCACGCCGGCGGATACGACGGAACCACCCCCCGCTGACACGGTACCCGGACATCCCGAGCCGACGCCCATTTACTACTACCTCTCGATTCAGGATTCAGCAGGAACACCCGGCCTGCTCCGGGAGGGCGGGTGTGAGCTCCGCCTCGTCCCCGTTGCGGGAGGTCGCGTCAGCCTCGCGATTACCGGGACGGGGGCCGGATTCAGCCCGTGCCAAGACACGACCTCGTTCACGGTCACACCTGGCGTCCCCACGCGATGGTGGCTGAGTTGGAGCAAGAGTGGGAACAAGTGCGTCGTGGACCTCTCCAGAATGAACCGGAGCAGGCCGCGACCTCAGTCGCGCGTCAGGTAGCATCTTTGGGCTTGCGCTTCGCGCAGGCAATGAACGAAAGCCGTGTGTTGCGGGGCTGATTACCGGGCTGCGGCATGCCACCTTACTTCGGTTGCCCGGTACTGCAACGCCTCCGCCAACGCGCGCACGCTGATGCGCTCCTCGCCTGCCAAGTCCGCGATCGTGCGCGCCACGCGCGTCGCGCGGTGCACGGCCCGGGCGCTCATCCCGCCGCGGTCCACGGCGTCGGCGACGAGCCGGCGCCCGACCTGATCCAGCGCGCAGCACTCCTCGAGCCGAGCGGGCGGCAGGAGCGCGTTCAGGCAACCGCGCTCACGCTGATGCGCCCGCGCCGCAAGCACGCGCGCGCGTACCACTGCGCTCGACTCGCCCGGCATCGCCGCCTGCAGCTCGCGTGACGTGAGCGCCGGCACCTCAATCTGAATATCAATCCGATCCAACACTGGCCCACTAACTCGCGCGTGATGTTGTGCTATATCAGTCGGAGTGCAGCGGCAGCCGCGTCGCGGATGCCCGAGCCAGCCGCACTTGCAGGGATTCATCGCCGCCACGAGCAGTGCGCGGGCGGGGAACTCGCTGGCGCCGCTGGCGCGGACGATGGTGACCGTGCCGTTCTCGAGCGGCTGGCGCAGGGCGTCGAGCAGGCCGCGCGCGAACTCCGACAACTCGTCGAGGAAGAGCACGCCGTGGTGGGCGAGCGAGATCTCGCCGGGGCGCGGCGGGGAGCCGCCGCCCACCAGGCCCGCGGGCGAGACCGTGTGGTGCGGTGCGCGGTAGGGGCGGCGCGTCATGAGTCCCCGCCCGGGGCGGCGCAGCCCGGCGGCGGAGTGCAGGCGCGTGACCACCAGCGCCTCGTCGGGCTCGAGCGGCGGGAGGATGCCGGGCAGGCGCCTGGCGAGCATGGACTTGCCCGCGCCGGGCGGGCCGATGTAGAGCAGGTGGTGCCCGCCGGCAGCGGCGATCTCGAGCGCCCGGCGCGCCACGGCCTGCCCGCGCACCTCGCCGAGGTCCTCGCTCGTGGCGGGCTCCGGGTCCGGCGGCGCCGGGGCCTGGCGGGGCGACTCCGCGCCGCGCAGCCACTCGACCGCCTCGTGCAGGGTGCCCACGGCGTGCACGACGAGGCCCTCGACGAGCGCGGCCTCCGGGGCGCAGGCGGAGGCGCACAGCAGGCTCGTTACGCCCGCGCGCCACAGCGCCTCGGCCAGGGGCAGGGTGCCCCGCACGCCGCGCAGGCGGCCGTCGAGCGCGATCTCGCCCAGCGCGGCCGCGTCTTCGAGACGCTCGCGCGGGGCCTGGCCGGTGGCGACCAGCACGCCGAGGGCGACGGCGAGGTCGGCCGAGGCGCCTTCCTTGCGGCGCTCGGCGGGCGCGAGGTTCACGGTGACCTTGCGGTCGGGGAGCTGGAAGCCCGCGTTGCGCAGCGCGGGCCAGACCCGGTCGCGCGCCTCGCGGCCGGTGGCGTCGGGGAGCCCGACGAGGACGAAGCCGGGCAGGCCGGGCCCGACATCCACCTCGCACTCGACCGGGAGCGCCTCCAGGCCCCAGAGGGCGGCCGTCCGCACGCGGCTCAGCATGGGCCTGCTCCCGGGGAGGCGGGTCGCGGGGGTGACGCCCGGAGCAACGCAAGCACCGCGCCAACCCCAGGAACGCAACGGGCTCTCAATCCCGCGCGCCGGTTCGACCCTCCAGCGTGAGCTACAGCACGCTCCGGGGCCACGCAGACCCTCGCGGCCAGGACCAGCCTCTCGATAAGCCACGCCCCCAAAAATACCCAATGGTCGACCTCTTCTTCGGATTGCCCCGAGGACAATCACGCAGTGCTTGCGGTAGCAGGGCTCGGCCGGGCACGTGCGTATATCTTTCCCTTGACACTGACCTGGCGAGGAATATCTTCCGCACAGGTTCTCAGGGGAACCCAAAGCAAGGGTTCACGTGACCTTGCCTAGGAGGGTTGTGATTGGTGCAACGCCTCTCTCGATTCGTGAGGCAACCGAATCGCTCCATAGTTCCAGACTACATTCTAACTGAGCGGCAGAACGCACCTCGTGACACGCGACTCACCCGTCTCCTGTCCATTCATCGTCCAATGGAGGAAGGATGAGGAAGTAGCATGGGCCGCATCATGACCACACTACCCGGAAGTTTTCTGCGTCTCAGCAAGCCGCCCTGTGGAGGGTTCTATGCGCTGGTACACAGTAGTGCTTCTCCTGGGATGTTGTGGCGTGGCATACGCAGGAGACAACCAAACGGGCCAAGCATGTCTGAGTTGGTCCGCAGAAGGCGTGGTCACAAGGGACGACGCTGCTCCTCAAGCGCTATTCCCGGTCTTCGTACACGTTGACGGCGCTCCAAGCATCAGCGGTCTCTCTGTATGTCTCCGCTGGAACCCAAGCTCGTACGTGTTGGTGAATCCACCGGCGGATTGGAAGGCTGATGTCGGATACAACGTTAATGTGGCTCCGCACGCCACGTTCGCAGACGACGCCGCATTTGACGCGACAATTGTCTTTCCAGCCCCTCCTGGCGATCACGCAGTCGTAGCCTATTGGTTCCGATATGCGGCCACGGGGGCACCGCCCCCTGCCACGTTCTGCCTCGCTCAAGTCAAGGCAATGGATGGCGCTGGCGCAATCGATGATCTCGCGCTGCTTGATGGATTGAGTCTGGGCGGCCGCGCCGTGACTGACGGGTGTCCGCCGACTCCTTCGCACATTGCCAGGGGAAAGCTGCTCGTGCTGATGCGTGCGGAGGCTCTCAGCTCAGGGAGTGACCAGGAGCTAGCGTCCCCTGAGCAACTGTTGGCTTCTCGCGGAGCAGCAGACTCCCTTGCCGCCGCCGGGGTGCTTGCCATGGTGCGGATCTCCCCGGTGGGCCTGAGCGGCGGCACGTGTTCGCGCAATCTGATCGGTGAACCGATTGTGCTGCCTGACCCCGGCGCGGTCTACGTGGCCCATCTGCGTCCTGACGTTCTGGCGAAACGTGCCGCATTCGCGCTCTCGGACGTTAGCGCCGTCAGATCCGCACGACCAATTCCCCTCGTGCAACTCTACCACACGCCACAGGATCCTATGTTCAGCCGGCAATGGGCGCTCAGCAACACGTCCCAGACCTATGGCTGTACGCTTCCTGCCTTCAATGCGAACACAGATATTCATCTGCCTGCTGCACTGGACATGACGGTCGCTCGTGGAGCTGGGGTGCGCGTCGGGGTATTGGACTCAGGGGTTCAAAGTGACCACCCGGAGCTTATAGGTCGCGTTGAGGCAGGTCACAACGCCATAGCACACTCATATGGGTTGGACTGGGCGACTGAAGACAGCACGTCGCACGGCACGGCGGTGGCCGGCATCATCGCGGCTGCAAGTGACAACGGCATTGGTATAGCTGGCATCGCGGATGCCGCGACGATCGTGCCAATCCGCCTTAACTCCGGATACTACTTTCCGCTGGAGGTTGGGACCAGTTGCATGTCTGACTTCCCCAGCTTCCCGCTAGATGCTGCGCTAGACGGGTTATGGTGGGCGACTGATTCTACGTCGACGATACCGATTCTCAACATGTCGTGGGGCACCGTAGCTCCGGAGGAGTACACTCCCTATCTTGCGACGGCCTGCCTTGCGGGACTGTTGAAGGGGCAGTTTCTGGTTGCGGCATCTGGAAACGACAACTGGGGCCATCCCGACTGGGTTCCGGCACCAGCCAGGTACGCGAAGCGGGTGTTTTCGGTCGGGGCGGTCTTCGGTAATGGTCTGCGATGGGATGACCGAGTGCTCCCCCAGCCGCTAGGTGGCTGGGGAATGTTCAGCGCGTTGTCAAGCTGGGTGTTGGGCTACCCGGTCCCCATCGGCTCGAACTGGGGCCCTCACCTAACTGCCGTGGCCCCTGGCGGACACATGATCGCTGCGCTGCGTATGTACACCTTGGTCGACTCGCTCTATCGCTGGAAATACATTTTCGACTGCGCCCACAAGTATTTCGAAGTTGACTCGTGTGGCGTGAGTTATGCAGACATGGACTCCGTGGAATTCGGTGGGACATCTGCGGCGGCGCCAACCGTTGCGGGTGTGGCCGCTCTGATACTCGGAGAGCATCTAGGGGCCTTGGTGGGCGAGGACATAACCCAAACACTTATCCGGACGGCGGTGGATCCGATCACTGGCGCTCCAAGCAGTGGGAGAAGCGACACGTTAGGGGCAGGGATGATCCGTGCCGACCGGGCACTGGCCTTTCTCGCTTCCCCGAAAATCATCGATCATCCCCGTGCCACCAGCCTCGCTGTTGCGGACGTAGACACGGTACAGGTCAGCTTCACAGGAGGCACGCCCGGGATTCCTGATGGCCAGTACGATGCTGTTAGGTATCGCCTGGCCGGTCGCGCAGCGTTCTCTCAAGCGTTGTACGCAGATACTGGGTCGACATGGGTGCGGGCATCAGGAACTCAAGGCATGCTGGATGTCTCTACGTACAACTACTTGGCGGATGTGCCGTTTGGGCGAATCACGTCCATAGACACATTGGGCGTTGACGTGGAGACCTTTGTCTACCAGGTCTTGAGTGGTGGCAACGTGCTCGCGTGGTATCCGTGCGACACCGCGTCAGCCGCGGTGGCAACGACTGCTGTCGGGTATCCCCCCGCCGTAGCGGGAGTGGGTGTAGAGCCTGCGCTTCGCTTTGGAATCACGGTTTCCCCTACCCCAACCCGAGGACGGGCAGTGCTGAGCCTCCTCTGCCCGGGGCCGGCAATTGTCGAGGCAGGTATCTACGACGTGCAGGGGCGGGTTGTGCGTCACCTTGGTCGTCGGTCAGTGGCAGGAGGAACTGTGCAGTATGTCTGGGACGGTCGGCGAGATGACGGTGGATATGCAGCGGACGGCGTGTACTATGCGCGCGGGATCGCCAATGCTCAGTCGAAGGTCGTAAGGGTTGTCTTACTCAGATGATAGCCGAGCTATCACATGCCCGATCGATGGCGTCGGACGGTTGAGGACTCACCCACGGCCACCCGGACGAGGGACGTGCTCGGGGCGTTTCGTCTATTGACGCGATGGGATCTTTGGCGCATGCTTGTTGTGGCCGGGACAGGGGCAACCTGTCGTCACTTGCCTCTGAAATCGGTCGGAGGCAATTGTTCGGGAGGAACCGTGAAGACGCTCATCGCCATTCTTGTCCTCGCGATGGTGGGTTTAGTGCCCCCGATCGCCCGAGCGACGGCCGCTGACAGCTGCGGATATGCATATGCGGACGACTTCACCACGAACGCCGTAGAGGTCGACAGCTACTCGCATACAAAGATTGAGGAGAGCTTCTGCTTTACGTGTGGAAGTGGATGGCTCATGTTTGCCACCGATTCGACCGGGAACCGCGGCCTTGGCTTCTATCCTGGCCTGCTATACGGCTCGCAGAACGCCTATGTGACGTACCGATTTCCGCAGGACGGCATCGCAGGAGGGATGGTCGGCAGTCTGGCATTCGACGCTCTGTGCTATGTCGGTCTTACTGGGGATGGTGGGTTTGCTTGGGCCGATGTAGTCGTCCTCTATGACGACGTGTACGCAGCAACGGCGCACATCTCAGAACCTGGCCACTACAGGTTCGAACTAGCACCGCCCCTGACGGCGTCGAAGGTGTACCTCCACATCACTGGTCAGCTGTTCCGGTTGGACAATCTGTCCGTATGCTTGGACGTCTCGACGCCAACCCGCACCACGACGTGGGGAAGGCTCAAAGCGTTCTACCGTTGACGGTAATCAGCCAACACTCTTGCGGGCCGGTCCTCTTGGATTGGTCCGCATCGTCTTGTATCCTAAGTCGCGCGCCTCGCGGCCGGTGGCGTCGGGGAGCCCGACGAGGACGAAGCCGGGCAGGCCGGGCCCGACATCCACCTCGCACTCGACCGGGAGCGCCTCCAGGCCCCAGAGGGCGGCCGTCCGCACGCGGCTCAGCATGGGCCTGCTCCCGGGGAGGCGGGTCGCGGGGGTGACGCCCGGAGCAACGCAAGCGCCGCGCCAGCTTGCGGTCAGGCCGGCGGGGGCGGGGCGGCCGCTGAGCTCCGGAGCCTCTGCAGGCCCGGGCGCCGCGGCCATCTGCCACTGCCCGGGCCGATGCCCGCCGGGGACGCTGCGGCAGCACTCGATTTGCGCTCAACCTCCTGGGCTGCTGGTCGATAACCCACTCCTGGACGCCCACCACCGGGAGTGACGCCATTGCGGCAAGGACGCTCGGAACCCACTCATCATCCAGAGCACGATCTCGCACGAACGCTGGTGGGTGAACTCACCGCGGCGTTCTCGCCACGCGAGGCCGCGGCCGAGGTCCGGCTTCTCCTGAAGTCGCTGCGGATCGCGCTGCCCGGTGCGGGTCAGCGTCGATTGCGTGTCGTCCTCACGCGTGCGGCCCGCCGCTGGCGTCGGCGGGGCCTGGGTGACGACGCCGTGGCGCGGATGGTGCTGGAGTTGGCCGCGCCGGGGGTCCTCCGCACCATCCCGCGCGCCCTCCCGGGGTCCGGCTGCGCGCTGAGGGCCGTGTTGGACTCGGTGCCCATCCCCATGATCACCGGGGACCGGGATCTGCGGGTCACCGTGTGCAATGCCGCCTTCGAGGAACTCGTCCACGAGTCGAACGCCGCGCTCGAGGGCAGGCCGCTGTCGGAGCTGCTGGGGCCCGAATGCCGTGAGGACCTGCCCCGGCAGCTCGAAGCGATGAACTCCGGCGCCGGTGCGATGCAGATCGGCCGCATGACCCTGGTCAGCGTGCCCGGGGCGGAGTTCCTCGGGGCATGGATCCCGCTCCGGCAGCCTGACGGAGTGGGGACCTGGCTGCTGCGGTTGGCCTCGGGCTCCGCCGCGTCGCTCGAGACCCTGGGCGAGCAGTTGCGCCAGGAGGAATCGCAGAAGGAAAAACTCACCGCGCTGCTCACCGTGAGCAACGCGGTGGTGACCTCGCTCGAGCTGGACCAGATCCTCGACACCATCGCGCGTGAGGTCCGCAAGGTCATCCAGGTGGACGAGTGCATCGTATTCCTGCTCGACGAGGCGCAGAAGGTGCTCGTGCCGGCGGCCTGCGACGTGCAGGAGTTCCGCGACGAGGTCATGGCCATCCGCCTGCCGGTGGGCCAGGGCGTGACGGGCAGCGTGGTGCTGACCGGAAGGGGCGAGATCGTCAACGGTGCCCTGGATGACCCGCGGGCCGTCCAGGTGCCGGGCACGCCGGTCGAGCAGTCGGCGCTGCTCTGCGTCCCCCTGCTGGTGCGCGAGGAGGTGGCCGGGGCCATCACGCTCACGCGGGCCGGAGGCCGCGTCTTCCAGAACGAGGACCTGGAGCTGGCGACGCTGTTCGCCGGCCAGTGCAGTGCGGCCATCTCGAATGCGCGCCTCTACGAGGAGATCCGGCGCGCCTACCACGAGCTGCGCGAGGCCCAGTCTCAGCTGGTGCAGTCGGCCAAGCTCAACGCCCTCGGCGAGATGGCGGGTGGCGTGGCCCACGACTTCAACAACATCCTGGCCGCGATCCTGGGGCGCGCGCAGTTGCTGCTGCAGGGTGTTTCGGACGAGGGGCAGCGCCGCCAGCTCGAGATCATCGAGCGGGCCGCCCTCGACGGTGCGCAGGCGGTGCGCCGGGTGCAGGAATTCACGCGCCTGCGGCAGGACGAGCACTTCGAGGCACTGGACGTAAAGGAGGTGCTGCAGGGCGTGCTCGATCTGACGCGCTCGGCCTGGGAGGCGGAGTCCAAGCGGCGCGGCATCGCGCTGGCGGCCGTCCTCGACCTGCGCGCCGGGCAGCTCGTCGCGGGCAATGCCTCGGAGCTGCGCGAGGTCTTCACGAACCTGGTCCTGAACGCGCTCGACGCCATGCCGTGGGGTGGCACGCTCACGCTCTCGAGCGCCGACGCGGATGGCGAGGTCTGCATCCGCGTGAGCGACACCGGCGTGGGGATGGACGCCGAGACGCGCGGGCACATCTTCGACCCCTTCTTCACCACCAAGCTGGTCAAGGGCACCGGGCTCGGCCTCTCGGTGGCCTACGGCATCATCACGCGCCACCACGGCCGCATCGAGGTCGAGTCCGAGCCGGATTGCGGCAGCGTCTTCAGCGTCTGGCTGCCTGCGGCGCTGGCGCGCCAGGCGGAGCCCGAGGTGCCATCGGACGCGCCGTTGCCGCGCCTGCGCGTGCTGGCGGTGGACGACGAGGAGCCGGTGGTGCAGGTGCTCGGCGACCTGCTCGCCGCGCTGGGCCAGGAGGTGGAGATCGCCCTGGGCGGCGCGGCGGGGCTCGAGCGCTACTCACCCGAGCGTTTCGACGTGGTGTTCACCGACCTCGGCATGCCCGGGGTGAACGGCTGGGACGTGGTGCAGACGGTCAAGTCGCGCTCACCGGACACGCCGGTCGTGATCGTCACCGGCTGGGGGGCGCAGATCGAGGGTGGGGCCTTGCGCGCGCGGGGCGCGGACTACGTGATCCCCAAGCCCTTCTCGCTCGAAGATGTCCGGGAGGTGCTGCGGCAGCTGAGCGTGGGCCCCGCACGTGCCGCCTGAGGCGTCCGGTCTCCTCCGTGTGAACGAGTGTGCGCCCGCCCCGGGTGGGGGGCGGGCGCACACTCGTTGGGCGCGTGTTCCCGGCGGTCAGCGCGTGCTGCCGGGCAGGGTCGCGCCGGGTGCCGCGAGGACCAGGGCGGTCGAGACCAGCCGCGCGTAGCCGCCCTCGGGCACGCCCGTGCGGTCGAAGCCGCGGACGCGGCCCGAGCGGTCCACCACGAACCACGCGGGCGCGGCGTGACGCGTCGCGGGGTCGAGCGCGCTGAACTGCGTGGCGATGATGTTCCGCGAGTCGGGGATGAGCGTGAAGTGCAGGCCGAGCCGGCGGGCCAGACTCGCGACCCCTGTCGCGCTCCGGTCCAACACGGCAGCCGGCACCACGCGCAGGTCGAGCAGGCGGTCCCGGTCGCGCTCGAGCGCCAGCAATTGCGCTTCGGTCGGCGAGAACACGAGCAGCACGTGGCCCTGCGCCCTCAGGTCGCGCAGCCGCTGTGGACGCGAGCCCGGGCCGTCCCAGGCCACGTCGGGCGCCGAGTCGCCGGTCGTCACGACCAGGACGGGTGGCTCGACCCCGGTCGATGCGAGCGTGACAGGCACGTGCGACGTCTCGACGTTGGTGGGGATGTGGACCTGCGGGGTCGAGGCGACCAGAACGAAACAGGTCGCGGCGACGACGGCGGGGGAGAGTCTCAAGTGGGCCTCCGGGCGTGCGTGGTGGCAGGAACGACGAACCGCCCAGAGTCATCGGCAGGGAGACGGACGGACTTGAGCCCGCCCGCCTCCCTGCCGCCTGCAAACGCACGGACGCGCGCCCGCCTTCGAGGGAGGCGCCGCCTCGCCCGGGCCTCAGGATCCGGTGACGGAGCTCTTCACCAGTGCCAGCATCTCGTCGAGGGCGATCTGCTGGCCGAGCAGGGCCATGCGCACCACACCCTGGCGGTCGATCAGCACGAAGCCCGGCCGCACCAGCCGCATCTTGGTGTCGTAGAGCCCGTAGAGCTGACTGATCTCGCCGGTGACATCGGAGAGCAGGATGACGGGCAGTTGCTCCCGCTCGGCGTGGGACTTCAGGACGTGCGCCTTGTCGGCGCAGATGCCGTAGGGCTTCACTCCCAGCCGGCGCAGGTCGGGTTCGATCTCCTTCAGGGGTGCCAGGTCCTTGCGGCGGTCGGCAAAGACCAGCAGGATCCGGTAGCCCTTGAGGTGCGCGAGCCGCACCGGCCGGCCCTGCGAGCCGTCGAGCTCGAAGTCGGGCGCCTGCTCCCCGACGTAGACCTGGCTCAGGATACGGCTCCCCTGCGGGGCGGGCGAGATCGGGCTCTCCTTGGTGGTCGGAGATGTCACGGGCGCCTTCGACTTGCTCGCCTCGTCGGCGCGGGTGGCACCCGCCAGCGCCAGCAGCATCACGATCGTGAAGAGTGAACGTCTCATGGCCCCACCTCCCGGTTCGGGTACGAGCTTCAGCGCACGATCATCTCTCCAATGACGTCGGCAGCCGCGTGGACGCCACCGCGTCCCGCACGGCGTGCAGGTTCTCCGCCGGAGTGCCCGGTGGGATCGAGCAACCGGGTGCGGCGAGCCAGCGGCGTCCCGCAGTCTCGGCCAGCGCGGCGCCGTACTCCGCCAGCGCGGCCCCGGGACCGGCCGCCTGCAGCGCACCGTCCTGGGAGATCCCGCCCATCACCGCGGCCCCGAGGCGCTCGAGCGCCTCGCGCAGCGTGGGATTCGTCGGGTCGGTCGTGGCCCACGAGAAGGCCGCGACCGGGTAGTCCCCGAACTCGAACAGCAGGTTCCTGCGCTTGCAGACGTGCAGGACGTTGAAGGGAGCGCCCGCCGCCGCGGCCAGCACGCGCAGGTCGAAGGGGCGCGCCCAGGCGCGGTACTGCGCGGGCGTGAGCAGGTCCGCCGAGGCCCAGTCCACGGTGGCGAAGTAGATGCCGTCGGCCCCGGCGCGCAGCACCTCGCGCACGAAGGGCTCGTAGGTGGCCGTCACCGCCTCGAGCGCTCCGCGCACGAGGCCGGGATGCGAGTCGAGTTGAGCGCGCAGCTCCCCGGGGGTCTCGACCATCTCGCCCAGCACGGCGAGCGGCGTGAAGATCGTCTCGATGAGCGGCACTTCGGCCGGCAGTGCCCGGCGCAGCAGGCGCACCGCCTCGATCTGCTCGCCCAGCGCCCCCGCGGTGGGCGGCCGCGGCGTGACGTGCGCCCAGTCCGTGGGGGCGTGCACGGGCCACGACTCGAGCCCGGGCTTCACGTCCGGCACGCCCGGGTAGCGGTAGCGCACGCCCCAGGGCTCGACGTGGCAGTGCTTCCGCGGGTTGAGCTTCACCCAGTCCCAGCGGTACTCGCGCCAGAACTCGAGCGTGGCCTCGACCAGCTCGGCCGCGCTGCTCTCGCGATGATAGAAGTGGCCCCAGAAGGACACCGGGGGCCGATCCACGGCACGGCCCTCGAGGGCAGCCCAGACCCGTTCGCGAGACGTCATGCTGCCTCCCAGGGGTGCCCCGTGGCGGAGGCGCGGCCAATCGGCCCCGCCCGGCGGGGGCCGGTGGAACGGCCCGGGACGCAACCCGGCGCCACTCCTCTGCGATCACTCTAGACCCCGGGGTGGTTCGCGACAAGAGCCGGGCACTTTGCGCCGCGGGCGCTCTGCCCCTAGCGTTACGGCATGCGGAAGGACCCGGGGTTGGGCTTCGGAGCGGGGGTGACCCGGGTGTGCCTTCCGCTCGCGCTCCTGCTCGCGGCCGGGTGCTCCCGGACCCCGTCGCCTGCGGCCTCGCGGCCGCCGGCTCCGCCCGTCTCCGTCCCGCTCGCCGTGCACGTCTACGCTGACACCGGCCGCGGTGGCCGCCTCGAAGTGCGTCCGCCCGCCGCCCGCGTCTGGCTCGCGAGGGTCTCCCCGACGCGCGCGCTCCCGACCGTGCCGGCTCTACCCGAGGCGCTCCCCGACAGCCTGCCGCCGCTCGAGGAGACTCCGCCCGGGCTCGAGGTGGACCCGGGGCTCAAGCCGCCCATCCTGCGCGCGCCCGGGACGCTGACGCTGCCGCCCGGCTGGGATGGCCCGCGGACGAGCGTGGATCTGGACGTGCGCGTGGACGAATCGGGCCGGGTGAGCGACGCGCTCCCGGCCCTGGTGGATGGCGACGCGGCGGCGATCGAGGCGGAGCTGGTCGAGGCGGCGCGCCGCTGCGCCTTCGGGATGCGCTTCTACCCGGCGCTCCAGGGCGGGCGAGCCGTGCCGGTGTGGTGCCGGCAACGCTTCGACTTCGGTGGGGCGCGGCGATGAGCCGCCGCCGCGCGAGCGCGGCCTGGGTGGGCCCGGCGCTGGCCCTGAGCCTGGTGGCGGCACTGGTCGCGATCGTCCTCTCGCTCTCGGGGGGGGGCTGCGACCTGCTCGATCCTTCGCGGCGCCTGGTGCGCGAGCGCATCCGCGAGCAACTCACCGCCCGCCAGGCCGCGCGGCGCTGGTTCCGGCGCTCGCGTGAGCGCGCGCTGGTGGGTAACTACGACGTCGCGCCCCTGGTGGTGCGCTTCTACGAGCGCCGCGGGTTCAACGCCGCCTGGAGCACGGCGCGGGGGCCGCGCGACGAGGCGCTCCAGCTGGCCGATGCGCTGGAGGCCGCGCCGCGCGAGGGCCTCGAGCCCGGGGACGCCCAGGCCGATCAGGTGCGCGTGCGGCTCGAGGCGCTGGCCGTGGCCCGCGAGCCGATCGGTCGCAGGCTCGAGCCGCGCGCGCTGGCCGAGACGGACGTGCTGCTGACGCGCTCGTTCCTCAAGCACGCCGCGCATCTGCACTCGGGACTCATCGACCCGGCGCGGCTGCCCTCGGACTGGCACCTGAACCCGCGGCGGGCGGATCTGGTGAAGGTGCTCGAGCAGGCGCTCGCCACGCACGACGTGGCCGCGGCGCTCGAGGGTCTCGAGCCGGCGCACCCGGGCTACGCGGCGCTGCGGGAGATGCTCGAACGCTACCGGGAGATCGCCCGCGCGGGCGGGTGGCGCGGGGTGCCGCCGGGACGGGCGCTGCGGCGCGGGAGCGCGGGCGAGCGCGTGCGGCTGCTGCGCGAGCGGCTGGCCGCCGAGGGCGACCTCGACCGCTCGCTCGCGGGGAGGGGTATCTTCGACGCCGCGCTGGTCGCGGCGGTCAGGCGTTTCCAGGCGCGCCACGGACTCGATACCACGGGGGTCGTGGGCGAGCACGAACTCAGGGAGCTCGGCGTGCCGGTGAAGGCGCGCATCCGGCAGATCGCGCTCAACCTGGAACGCTGGCGCTGGCTGCCCGCGACCCTGGGCGAGCGTCACCTGCTCGTGAACATCCCGGGCTTCACGCTCGAGGCGCGCGAGCAGGACCGCGCCGTGCTGGCCATGCGCGTCGTGGTGGGCAAGGAGCTGAGCCGCACGCCCATGTTCAGCGACTCGATCACCTACCTCGTCTTCAACCCCATCTGGGAGCTGCCGGCCGAGATCGCGAAGAACGAGGTGCTGCCCTCCATCCAGAATGACCCGGAGTACCTGGCGAAGAACCATCTGCGCCTCTACCGGGGTCACGGCCGCGCGGCGCGCGAGGTGGACCCCGCGAAGGTGGACTGGAAGCAGGTCACGCCGGAGGAGTTCGGCTTCGCGGTCAAGCAGGATCCCGGGCCCGAGAACTCGATCGGCCACGTGAAGTTCATGTGCCCGAACCAGTTCGCGGTCTACCTGCACGACACGCCGGCCGGGCACCTGTTCGGCGCGACCCGGCGCGACTACAGTCATGGCTGCGTGCGCGTCGAGCGCCCGCTCGAACTGGCGCTGTACCTGCTGCGCGGCAAGGCCGACTGGGACTCCGCGCGCATCGCGGCGGCCTTCGACACGCTGAGGAACAAGGTGGTCCAGCTGCCCGAGCCCGTGCCGGTCCACATCCTGTACTGGACGACCTGGGTGGATGACCGGGGGACGGCGCAGTTTCGGCGCGACGTCTACGCCGTGGACAGCCTGCTCACGGACGCGCTCAGTCGCGCCCGCAGGCTGCCCGCGCCCGCGCTCGAGTGGGCCCGTGTCCGCCCGGTCGATTCGACGAGCGCGGTGGTGCCGCCTCGCGCCGGAGCGGCGCCGGGCCCGGAGGCCGCGGGAGCGGCTCCCGGCGCGCCCACGCGCCGTTGACCACCCTGCGGCACCGGTGTAGCGTCCGGCGCCATATGCGCACGCCCTCTTTCGACCTCGCGGCCCTCGAGGCCCTCGTCGCGCGCTTTGCCGGGCGCCGGGTCGCGGTGCTGGGCGACTGCATGATGGACCGCTACCTGTGGGGCCGGGTCGAACGCATCTCGCCCGAGGCCCCCGTGCCGGTGGTCGAGGTCGAACGCGAGAGCAGCACGCTGGGCGGGGCGGGCAACGTGGCCGCCAACCTGCGCGCGCTCGGCGCGGAGCCCCTGCTGCTCGGCGTGGTGGGCGAGGACGATGACGGCCGGCGGTTGCGGGAGTCCTTCGCCGCGCGCGGGCTCGACCTCGGTGGCGTGGTGACGGATGCCGCGCGGCCCACCACGGTCAAGACCCGCATCGTCGCCCACGCCCAGCAGGTCGTGCGCGCCGACCGCGAGTCGCGCGCCGACCTCTCGGGCGCCGCGCTCGCGCGCCTGCTCGAGATCGTCGAGCGCGAGCTGCCCCGCTGCGAGGGCCTGGTGGTGAGCGACTACGGCAAGGGCGTGATCCACCCCGGCACCCTCGAGCCCGCCCTGGGCGCCGCGCGGCGCGCGGGCTGCGCGGTGAGCGTGGACCCCAAGGAGAGCCACGTCGATGCCTACCATGGCGTGAGCATCCTCACGCCCAACCAGCACGAGGCCGGCTGGGTGCAGGGCAGGCGCATCACCGACGAGGCGAGCCTGATGGAGGTGGGCTGGGGGCTTCAGCAGCGGCTCGACGCCGCGGCCGTGCTGGTGACGCGGGGTGCCGGCGGCATGAGCCTGTTCGAGCGCGGCGGCCGCTACACCCATCTACCCACCGTGGCGCGCGAGGTCTACGACGTGACCGGCGCGGGCGACACCGTGGTGAGCGTGGTGGCGCTGGCGCTGGCGGCCGGGGCCGACTTCCCCGCGGCCTGCCTGCTCGCGAACCATGCCGCCGGCATCGTCATCCGCGAGGTCGGCACGGCGACGTGCACGCGCGAGCAACTGCTCGCCTCGCTCGCGGGCGCCAGGCCGTGAACGCGGGCTCGCCCTCCGTCCCGCTGCCCGAAGAGGCGCGGCACGCCCTGGCCGCCTGGCGCGCGGCGGGGGAGAAGATCGTCTTCACGAACGGTGTCTTCGACCTGCTCCACCGCGGCCACGCCGAGTACCTGGCCCAGGCCCGCGCGCTGGGCGGGCGGCTCGTGGTCGGGGTCAATTCCGACGCCTCGGTGCGGCGCCTGAAGGGCCCCGAGCGCCCCATCGTGGCGGCCGCGGATCGCGCCGCGCTGCTCGAAGCGCTCGCCTGCGTGGACCTGGCCGTGATCTTCGAGGACGACACGCCCGCCCGGCTCATCGAGGCCGTGCGCCCCGACGTGCTGGTGAAGGGGGGCGACTGGGCGGTGGGACAGATCGTCGGCCGCGAGTTCGTCGAGTCGTGCGGTGGCCGCGTGCTCAGCATCCCGCTGCGCGAGGGCTGCGGCACCTCCGTTCTGGTCGAGCGCATCCGGGCCGGCCGGAGCGCGCTGGAGCCGTGAGCGCCGCGGTCCGCGGCGACGCGCCGGCGGACCTGCCCTCCCCCGGAGCGTGCCCGTGACCCTGAAGCCCACCGCCGGGCCGCCTGCGAAACGCGCCGTCGTGATCGGCGCCTCGTCGGGCATCGGCCGGGCGCTCGCGCTGCGGCTCGCCCGCGAAGGCTACGCCGTCGGCCTCACCGCGCGACGCCTGCCCCTGTTGCTCGAGTTGCAGGCGGAGATCGGACAGCGCGCGTTCGTCCGGCAGATGGACGTCACGGACACCGCTCGCGCGATGGCGCTGCTGGAGGAGTTGATCGAGGAACTGGGGGGTGCCGACCTGATCGTGGTCAACGCCGGGACGGGGCACATCAATCCCGGCCTCGCCTGGGAGCCCGAGGAGGAGACCATCGGCGTGAACGTGCGGGGCTTCACGGCGATGGCGAACGTCGCCTACCGCCATTTCCTTCGCCGCGGCGCCGGGCACCTGGTCAGCATCTCCTCGATCGCGGCCCTGCGCGGTGGCGGTGGCGCGCCGGCCTACAACGCGTCGAAGGCGTTCGTGTCCAACTACATGGACGGTCTGCGGCACAAGCTGGCCCGGCTCGGCTCGGCGGTCGCGGTCACCGACATCCAGCCGGGCTTCGTGCGCACCGCGATGGCACAGGGGCCGCACGTCTTCTGGGCGGCCTCGCCCGAGAAAGCGGCGGAGCAGATCTGGCAGGCCATCCGCCGCCGCCGGAAGCGGGCGATCATCACCCGGCGCTGGCGGCCGATCGCCTGGCTGATGAGGATGGTGCCTGACGGCGTGTACCATCGGATCGGATGAGGGTGGGCAGCCCGGTGTCGAGCGCTCCGCTGCCGGGGATCCCTGCGTGAAGAACGGCCTGGTGACGGCCTGGCGCGTCCGGGAGTGGACGACGGTCATCGGGCCGGGGGCTGCGGTGACGTCGCCGGCCACGGGCCCGCAGGTCTCCGGTCGCCCGGTCCGACGGGTCGCCGTCCAGCGCTTCCCGCTTGCTTTGCACTCCCCACCCGGTTAGCGTATCCCGTCCTTTTCCCGGGTGCTCCCCACGGAGTGCTCCTCCTTCCCCGCTTCGGGTCCGCCGGAGCGGGGCCCTCGGCCGGCACGGGATTCAGGCCATGGTGCAGACCTTCCACAACTTCATCGATGGGCGCTGGGTGCCGGCGCGCTCGGGGCGGACCTTCGCCAACTCGAATCCCGCCAACGGCGAGGTCCTGGGCGAATTCCCTGCCTCGGGGCCCGAGGACGTGAACGACGCGGTCGAGGCGGCGACGCGGGCCTACGCCTCCTGGCGTCTCACGCCCGCGCCCCGGCGGGCCGAGATCGTCTTCCAGGCGGGCGAGATCATCCGGGCCCGCAAGCAGGACCTGGCCCGCGCGATGACCCGCGAGATGGGCAAGGTGCTGGCCGAGGCCGGCGGAGACGTGCAGGAAGGCATCGACATGGCCTACCACGCGGCGGGCGAGGGTCGGCGTCTGCACGGCGTCACCACCCCGAGCGAGATGCCCGACAAGTGGGCGATGTCGCTGCGCGTGCCGATCGGCGTGGTCGGGGTCATCACGCCGTGGAACTTCCCCTTCGCCATCCCGACCTGGAAGCTCATGCCCGCGCTGGTGGCGGGCAACACCGCGGTCTTCAAGCCGGCGACCGACACGCCGGAGCTGGCCTGGCACCTGGCGAGCATCTTCGAGGAGGCCGGGCTGCCGGCGGGTGTGCTGAACCTGGTCTTCGGCAGCGGCTCGCAGGTCGGCGACCCGCTGGTGGCGGACCCGCGCGTGCCGGTCCTCTCTTTCACCGGCTCGACCGACGTGGGACTCGGTATCTCCCGGCGCGCCGGGGCGCTCGGCAAGCGGGTCGCGCTCGAGATGGGCGGCAAGAACGCCGTGATCGTGATGGACGACGCGGACCTGGCGCTGGCGACCGAGGCGATCCTGTGGAGCGCCTTCGGCACGACGGGGCAGCGCTGCACCGCCTGCAGCCGCGTGCTGGTGCACGAGCGGGTGCATGACGAACTGGTGCAGCGGCTGGCGGACGGCGCGCGCGGGCTCAGGCTCGGCGACGGGCTCGACCCGGCGTCCCAGGTGGGGCCGCTGGTCAACCGCGGCCAGGTCGAGCGCGTCCAGGACTACGTGAAGATCGGTCTCGACGAGGGCGCGAAGCTGATGGCGGGCGGTGAGCCGGCCGCCGAGGGGGCGCTGGCGAAGGGGCACTTCTACCGGCCCACGGTGTTCGCCGGAGTGAAGCCCGACGCGCGCATCGCGGTCGAGGAGATCTTCGGCCCGGTGCTCTCGGTGGTGAAGGTGAAGGACTTCGAGGGGGCGGTGCGGGTCAACAACGCCTCGAGCTTCGGTCTCTCGTCGGCCATCTTCACGCGCGACGTGAATCGCGCCTTTGCCGCGATGCGCGACCTCGACACGGGGATCGTCTACGTGAACCACGGCACGACCGGGGCCGAGATCCACCTGCCGTTCGGCGGCATGCGGGGCACGGGCAACGGTCACCGCGAGGCCGGGCACACGCTGCTCGACCCGTTCACCGAGTGGAAGAGCATCTACGTGGATTTCAGCGGGCGCCTGCAGCGGGCCCAGATCGACAATGTCTAGACGGAGCGTCGAGCAGGTCGCGGACAGCGGTCCGGGACCGTCAACACCGGGCACACGGGGGCCGAGATGAATCTCCACGAATATCAGGCCAAGGAGTTGTTCGCGCGCTACGGGCTGCCGGTGCTGCCGGGGCAGGTGGCGGTCACGCCCGAGGAGGCCGGCGACATCGCGGCCGCGCTGGGTGGCACGGTGGTGATCAAGGCGCAGGTGCTGGTGGGCGGGCGCGGCAAGGCGGGCGGCGTGAAGCTGGCGCACACGCCCGAGGAGGCGACCGAGAAGGCCCGCGACATCCTGGCGCTCACCATCAAGGGCCTGCCGGTGCGCAAGGTCCTGGTGACCCGGGCCGCCGACATCGCGCGCGAGCTGTACCTCTCGATCCTGCTCGACCGCAGCCGCAAGCTGCCGCTGGTCATGCTCTCGGCCGAGGGCGGCGTGGACATCGAGGAGGTCGCGCGCACGGCGCCCGAGAAGATCATCAAGTGGCCGATCCCGCTCGAGGGTCCGCGGCCCTACCAGGCGCGCGCCCTGTTCAAGCCGCTGCTCGGGGACGGCAAGCAGGTCCAGCAGGCGGCGGACATCCTGATGAAGCTGTGGCGGGTCTGGTCCGAGGGCGATTGCCAGCTGGCCGAGATCAACCCGCTCGCGGTCACGCCCGAGGGCAGGGTCCTGGCGCTCGACGCCAAGGTGTCGCTCGACGACAACGCCGACATCCGCCACCGCGACTGGGAGAACTGGCGCGACCCGGCCGACGAGACGCCGGGGCAGCGGCTGGCGCGCGAGAAGGGGCTCTCGTACGTCAAGCTCGACGGCGACATCGGCTGCGTCGTGAACGGCGCGGGGCTGGCCATGGCGACGATGGACCTGATCAAGCACTACGGCGGCGAGCCGGCCAACTTCCTCGACATCGGCGGCTCCTCGAGCCCCGAGAAGGTGACCGCGGCGCTGCGGATCATCACCGGCGAGCCGCCCGGCGGCGCGGCGGCGGCGGCGTGCGGGCCGATCCTCTTCAACATCTTCGGTGGCATCACCCGCTGCGACGACGTGGCGAACGGCATCGTGCGCTCGCTCGAGGAGTCGCCGCTCGCCGTGCCGCTCGTGATCCGGCTCACCGGCACGAACGAGGAGGCGGCGCGCAGGATCCTGGCGGACCACGGTCTGTCGGCCACCACCAGCATGGACGAGGGCGTGCGCACCGTGATCGCCCGGGCGCAGGAGGTGACGGCGTGAGCATCCTGATCGACAAGAGCACCCGTCTGGTCGTGCAGGGCATCACCGGGCGCGACGGCGCGTTCCACACCCGGCAGATGCTGGACTACGGGACCAAGGTGGTGGCGGGCAGCGACCCCGGGCAAGGGGGGCGAGGTGCGTGCACGGCGTGCCGGTCTTCGACAGCGTGGCCGAGGCGGTCGCCGCCACGAAGGCCAACGCCTCGGTGATCTACGTGCCCTCGGCCTTCGCGGCGGACGCCATCCACGAGGCCGCCGACGCCGGGCATCGGGCTCATCGTCTGCATCACCGAGGGCCTGCCGGTGCGCGACGCGCTGGAGGCCTGGCACCACGTGGCGCAGATGCGCGAGCGGGGTACCCAGCCGAAGGCCGGGTCGGGGAACGGCAGGCCCCGCCTGCTGGGGCCCAACTGCCCCGGGCTGATCAGCCCCGGGCAGTGCAAGGTCGGCATCCTGCCCGGCCGCATCACGAAGCCGGGGCCGGTCGGCGTGGTCTCGCGCAGCGGGACGCTGACCTACGAGGTCGTCCAGCAGCTCACCCACGCCGGGCTCGGCCAGACCACCTGCCTCGGGATCGGCGGTGACCCGGTCATCGGCACCAACTTCATCGACGCCCTGACCCTGTTCGAGGCCGACCCGAAGACCGAGGCCATCGTTCTGATCGGCGAGATCGGCGGCACCGACGAGGAGGAGGCGGCCCTGTTCATCAAGCGCCGCGTGAAGAAGCCGGTGGTGGCCTTCATCGCCGGGCCAGACCGCGCCCCCGGGCAAGCGCATGGGGCACGCCGGCGCGATCATCGCGGGCGGCACGGGCACGGCGGCCGAGAAGATGGCGGCCTTCGAGGCGGTGGGCGTGCCGGTGGCGCGGATCCCCTCGGAGATCCCCGGCCTGATCGCCGGGGCTCTGGGGCGCAGGCGCTCGCACGGGACCCGCGTGACGCCGGGCCGGGCGAAGAAGAAGGCGGCGGGCCCGGCAAAGAGACGGCGCGCAAGGCGCGGCCCGCGGGCGGGCACGGCAAGGCCGCAGCACGTCCCGCGCGCAAGCCCGGCAAGTCCGCGCCGAAGGAAGCCGGCCAGCCGCAGGGTGCCGCGGAGCCGTCGGCCGCGCTGAATCACCGACCACGATCCCGGGCGCCGCACGAAGGCCCGGGTCTACCGAGGAGCAACCATTGGCGCTCGAACGCACCCTCTTCATCGTCAAGCCGGACGCGGTCCGGCGGAACCTCATCGGCCGGATCCTCGCGCACGTCGAGGCGCAGGACTTCCGCGTCGTCGAGGCCCGGCTGGCCCGGCTCACGCGCGAGGAGGCCCAGACCTTCTACGCCGAGCACGTGGGCAAGCCGTTCTTCGACGACCTGGTGGATTACATGACCTCCGGTCCGGTGTTGCTGGTCTGCCTGGAGCGGGAAGGGCGCCGTGGCCGAACTGCGCCAGGTCGTGGGTGCGACCGACCCGGCCCAGGCCGCCCCCGGCACGGTCCGGAAGCTCTACGGGGAGAGCAAGCAGCTCAACTCGGTCCACGCCTCGGACAGCCCGGCCAGCTCCGAGCGCGAGGTGAGGTTCTTCTTCGGCACGGCGGCCCTCGTCCGGTGACGGGCTGGCCGTTGGACCCGGCCGGGTGCCCCGGTGCCCGGTCGGGTGCTCCGCAAACGACCGGCTGGCAGCATCCTGTCCGGGTTCGAAAGCCGGGTGGACGCGGCTCTCGGGCCTGTGCTAACTTCCCGGTGCTTCGCAGCCCGCTCAGGCGGGTTTATCTTGTATGTCCAGATTTGCCATAGATCTCGGCTCGTTGCGCCAGGGCAGAACCCCTGTCGAGCTCGAGGCCGCGGCCCAGGATCTTGACTTGCCGCCCGACGGTTGGGTGGGTCCGGTCCGGGGCGTATTCGATGTCGAAAAGACGGGTGAGAAGGTGACGGTCCGCGGCTCGGTGGCCGCGACTGCACGACTCGAGTGTGTGCGCTGCCTGACGGAGTTCGACCTGCCGGTCGAGGCGCCGCTGGAGGTGTTCGCCGAGCGTGCCGGCAGCGGCCGGCAGCGCGACGAAGAGGCGCTCGAGCGCGACGACTACATGAAGTTCCACGACGGGCGGCTGCTCGATCTGCGCGCCGACGCGCGTGAGTTGCTGCTGCTGGAGCTCCCGATGGGCCCTCATTGCCGAGAGGACTGCCGGGGGCTGTGTCCGAGGTGCGGCGCGGACTTGAACGCGGGGCCCTGCGGGTGCCCGCGCGCGTGAGCCGGCCCCGGGCGGTTTGAGCGAGGAGGAAGGACAGCCATGGCGGTACCCAAGCGGAGACATTCCAGCACTCGCGGCAAGAAGCGCCGCACGCACTGGAAGCTCAAGCAGCCGGGGCTCAACACCTGCGGCCACTGCAGTTCTCCCAAGCAGCCGCACCGGATCTGTCCGAACTGCGGCTACTACGACGGCGAAGAGATCGTCCCGCCGCGCGAGGACTAGGGGCCTTCCGGGACCCGCATGATGGCGGACTCGGTTCCCCACATCGGTATCGACGCCATGGGCGGTGACCACGGTTCCCAGGCCGTGGTGAATGGCGTCGTGCTCGCCCAGCACGAGATGCCGGGCCGCTTCCGCGTCACCCTGGTGGGTGACGAGCCCGAGATCCGTGCCGCGCTCCGCCATGCCCGGGCGGAGTCGAGCCTGCCCCTCGAGGTGGTGCACGCGGCCGAGCGCATCGAGATGTCCGAGAAGGCCGCGAACGCGGCCCGGCGCAAGAGCGGCTCCTCGCTCGGCGTGCTGGCCCAACTGCACAAGGACGGCAAGGTGGACGCGTTCTTCAGCGCCGGGAACACGGGTGCGATGGTGGCCACCTCGCTGCTCGGCCTGGGCCGGCTCGAGTCGGTCTCGCGCCCGGCTCTGGCGGCGGTCATGCCCAGCCCGGCCGGAGGCACGGTGCTGCTCGACGTGGGGGCCAACTCGGACTGCAAGCCCTCGTGGCTCGTCCAGTTCGCCCACATGGGCGCGGTCTACGCGCGCTACCTCATGGGCCGCGAGGAGCCACGGGTCGGGCTGCTCTCGATCGGCGAGGAGGACACCAAGGGCAATTCCCTGGTCCTGGAGACGCTGCCGCTGTTGCGGCGCGCCCGGCACCTGAATTTCGTCGGCAACGTCGAGGGTCGCGACATCCTCAAGGGCACCTGCGACGTCATCGTGACGGACGGTTTCACCGGCAACGTGGTGCTGAAGACCGCCGAGGGCGTGGCGACCATGCTGGGGCACAAGGTGAAGCAGGAGCTCAAGCACGATCTGCTCGCCCGCCTCGGGGCCCTGTTCCTGCTGCCCGCGCTCCGGCGTGTCAAGGCCGAGGTGGACTGGGAGGAGTACGGCGCCGCGCCCCTGCTCGGGGTGAACGGGGTCTGCTTCGTGGGGCACGGCTCGAGCGGACCGAGGGCCGTCTGCAGCGCGATCCGCACCCTGAGCCGCTTCGTGGAGCTGCGAGTGAACGAACGCATCCGTGAGGAAATCGAGGCGGACCATGACCCGGCGGCCTGACGCGGTGTGTGGCGCGGCACCAGTGACCGTGGCCAGCGGGATGGCCTCATGAGGCTGGCGTTCCTCTTCCCGGGCCAGGGGGCCCAGGCGGTCGGCATGGGCAAGGCCCTGGCCGAGGCCTTCCCCGTGGCCCGCGAGGTCTTCGCCGAGGCCGACGAGGCGCTGGGCTTCCGGCTTTCCGAGATCTGCTGGGAGGGCCCGGCCGAGCGGCTCCGGGAGACGCGCTACACCCAGCCGGCGCTGCTCACGCACAGCGTGGCGGCCTGGCGCCTGGCGGAGCAGGCGGGCCTGCGGCCCGACTGGACCGCGGGGCACAGCTTGGGCGAGTACTCGGCCTGCGTGGCCGCGGGGGCGACTCGAGTTCCGCGATGCCGTGCGGCTCGTGCACCTGCGCGGCACGCTGATGTTCGAGGCCGGGCGAGCAGCGGCCGGGCACCATGGCCGCGATGCTGGGCGTGGACCGCGAGGGGGCGGAGCGCATCTGCAGAGCGGCGGCTCAGAAGGGGATCGTGGTGCCGGCGAACCTCAATGCCCCGGGACAGGTCGTGATCTCGGGGGAGCGGCCTGCGGTCGAGGAGGCCGCGCGGATCGGCGCCGAGCATCGGCGCGAAGCGCGTCGTGATGCTCGAGGTGAGCGGCGCGTTCCACTCGCCGCTGATGGAGTCGGCGGCCCGTGGGTTGGCCGAGGCGCTCGACAGGACGACGTTCCGCGAGCCCCGCTGCCCGGTGATCGCCAACGTCTCGGCCGCCCCGCTGTCGCGGGCGGACGAGATCCGCGATGCCCTGAAGCGCCAGGTGCTGGGGACGGTGCGCTGGGAGGAGTCCATGCGCGCCCTGCTCGGACTGGGCGCCGAGGGCTTCGTGGAGATCGGCACGGGCCGTGTGCTGCGCGGCCTGCTGCGGAGCATCGAGAAGGCCGCCACATCCTGGAACATCGAGGACCCCGCGACGCTCGAAGCCGACGTGGGCGAGTTGGGCGTGCAGCGCGTGGTCCCGGAGGGCACCTGATGGAACAGAGCGTGGATCGGACCGTGTCCGGTGTGGGCCGGGAACTGACGGGCCAGGTCGCCTTCGTCACGGGCGGGGCGGCGGGGATCGGGCTGGCGATCGCGAGGAAGCTGGGGACGCGCGGTGCGCGCCTGACGCTCTTCGACCGCGACTCGGCCGCCGTGGCGACGGCCGCCGAGGAGTTGCGCTCGCAAGGGGTCGAGGCGCGCGCGCAGGCGGTGGACGTGGCTGACGCTGCCTCGGTGGAGGCCTCGTTCCAGGAGGCGGTCGAGGCCTGCGGGCGCGTGGACATCCTGGTGAACAACGCCGGGATCACGCGCGACGGGCTGCTCATCCGGATGACGCGACGAGCAGTGGGACCAGGTGCTTGGCGGTGAACCTCAAGGGTGCCTTCAACGGGTGCCGCGCGGTCGCGCGGCCCATGATGAAGGCGCGCTGTGGCCGCATCGTGAACATCTCGTCCGTGGTGGGACTGATGGGCAACAGCGGACAGACCAACTACTCGGCTTCCAAGGCCGGGCTGCTGGGCCTGACCCGCTCGCTGGCCCGCGAGTTGGCGTCGCGGGGCATCACGGTGAACGCCGTCTGTCCGGGGTTCATCGAGACGCGCATGACCGCGAACCTGCCCGAGACGGCGCGCACGGAGTTGATGGCCCGCATCCCGCTCGGGCGGCTGGGCCAGCCGGAGGACGTGGCGGAGGTCGTGGCGTTCCTGGCCTCGCCCCGCGCCGGCTACGTGACCGGTCAGACCTGGACGGTGGATGGCGGGATGGTGATGGAGTAGCCGCCGGGCGCGGACGCGCCCGGGCGGCCAGGTGACGGACAACCCAATCAGGAGGTGTGGACCGTGGCAGCATTTTCGGAAGACCGCGTGAAGGAGATCATCGCCAAGGAGCTGGAAGTCGGAGTGCAGCAGCTGACCCCCGAGGCGAAGTTCATCGAGGACCTGGGCGCCGACTCGCTCGACATCGTCGAGCTGGTGATGGCGCTGGAGGAGGAGTTCGGACTCGAGATCCCGGACGAGGACGCCGAGAAGATGAAGACCGTCGGCGACGCGATGAACTACCTGAAGTCCCACGCGACCACGTAACGGATGTTGGACAGCCGGGCGCTGGCAGGCGCGGCCACACCCCCCGGGGGGAGGCGCGGGCCGGTGTGCCGGGAACGGGAGAAGGACGCGACATGGCAGATCCTGAGTTCGCCGCGTGATGGTCACGGGCGTCGGCGTGGTGTCGCCGCTCGGCAAGGACATCGAGACGCTCTGGTCGAACCTCGTCGCGGGGGTTTCGGGCGCAGGCCCCATCACCCGCTTCGACGCATCGGCCATGGACAGCCGCATCGCCTGTGAGGTGAAGGACTTCTCGACCGAGGGCGTGCTGGACCGCAAGGACGCCAAGCGGATGGACCGCTTCGTGCAGTTCGCGGTCGTGGCCGCCCACGGGGCCATGCAGTGGGCGCGGCTGGACCCGGACGCGGTGGACCGCGACCGGGTCGGCGTCGTGATCGGCTCCGGCATCGGCGGGATGGAGACGTTCGAGTCCCAGCACCGGATCCTGCTCGAGAAGGGGCCCGGCCGGGTCAGTCCCGTACTTCATCCCGATGATGATCCGGACATGGCGGCCGGACAGGTCTCGATCCAGTTCGGCCTCCGCGGGCCGAACTTCGGCACGGTCTCGGCGTGCGCCTCGGGGGCGCACGCGATCGGCGAGGCCCTCCGGCTCCTGCGAGCCGGTGACGCGGACGTGATGATCTGTGGTGGCGCGGAGTCCACCATCACACCCATGGCGATCGCCGGCTTCTGCTCGGCGCGCGCCCTCTCCACTCGAAACGACGACCCACAGCGGGCCAGCCGTCCCTTCGATCGCGATCGGGACGGTTTCGTGATCGGCGAAGGCGCCGGCGTGCTCGTGCTCGAGACCGAGGAGCACGCCCGGCGCCGCGGAGCGCCGATCCTGTGCGAGCTCGCCGGCTACGGAGCCTCGGCGGACGCCTACCATCTGACCGCACCATCGGAGGATGGGAACGGCGCCGCGCGCGCCATGCGGCGCGCGCTCCAGGACGCGGGCCTCGCTCCCGAGGACGTGGACTACATCAATTCCCACGGGACCTCGACACTCGCCGGTGACCCGGTCGAGGTGCAGGCCGTGAAGTCCGTCTTCGGCGAGCATGCCCACCACCTGATGATGAACTCGACCAAGTCCATGACTGGCCACCTGCTGGGTGCGGCCGGGGGACTCGAGGCGGCGATCACCGCGTCTGGTGCTGGCGCGCGGGGTCGTCCCACCTACGATCAACCTGGAACATGCGGATCCTCGATGCGACCTCGATTTCGTTCCCAATCAGGCTCGGACGCAAGCGTCCGGGCAGCCGTCTCGAACTCGTTCGGGTTCGGGGGGCACAACGCGACCCTGGTGCTGAAGGTGGCGAAGTAGGGCCCCGCTCGCGCCGCGGCCGCGGCCGTCGTCGTCGTCCCCGGCCGTCCCAGCCGCCGCTCCGCCGCTCGTGGTGGAGCTGGCTCAGCGGCCTGTTCGTCCGGCCCCGTACGGCCGGCGGGCGCGCCATCCGTCGCGGCGCGGCAGCGAGTCGTTCGACCAGCAGGAGGCCCGCGCCATCGCGGAGTTCTCCCGCCACTTCCAGATCACCTTCCACGATCCGGAACTGCTCCGGCTGGCGCTCACGCACCGCTCGTACCTGAGCGTGACCGGCATGGGCCCGCGCGAGTCCAACGAGCGGCTGGAGTTCCTGGGCGACTCCGTGCTCGGCCTGGTGACCAGCGAGTACCTCTACCGGCAGCTCCCCGACGAGCACGAGGGCCAGCTCACGAAGACCAAGTCGCTCCTGGTCTCGAAGGCCATCCTGTTCGCGCAGGGCGCTGCTCGATGGGGCTTGGCCGCTTCGTCCTCATGAGCCACTCCGAGGTCGAATCGGGCGGCCGGCAGCGGCTCTCGATCCTGGCCGACGCCTTCGAGTCGGTGCTGGGCGCCATCTACCTCGACCAGGGCTTCGAGGAGGCGCGGCGAGTTCATCGAGTACTGGCTGCTGCGCGGCTCGCGCGAGATCGTGGCGGACAAGCGCCACCGCAACTACAAGAGCCAGCTGCAGGAGTACGTGCAGAGCACGTTCCGCACGCACCCCGTGTACCGCATCCGCAGCCAGATGGGCCCGGACCACTCGAAGCTCTTCCTGGTGGAGGTGATGGTCGGGCGGCGGGCGTTGGGTGAGGGGCGTGGCACCGAACAAGAAGGAGGCCGAGCAGGCCGCGGCGCGCGACGCCCTGGAGCGGGTCGAGCGGCCCGGCGCAGCGCCGCGGCGAGGAGCGCGGAGCCGCGCGAGGCGCGAGCGGACCGCGAGCCGCGGGAGGCGACGTGAGCCGCGGGAGGGACGCGAGCCGAGGGAGGGACGTGAATCCCGCGAGGAGCCCCGCGAGTCCGGCGAGCCGCGCGAGGTGCGGAGGAGCCGCGGCCGGATCGCGAGTCCCGGGGAGTCCGCGAGGCACGCCGGGAGCCGCGCGAGGCCCCCGTGGTTCCGGCGGCGCCGGAACGCGAGTCGGCCGGCTCGGATCGCGAGGGGTTCCGCAAGGCGGCGGGGTGGCCGCGGCCGCCGTGGGCGGGGCGACGATGAGGCCGACTGCGGCCGAGCCGGTGGTCCGCGCGCGTCGAGCCGGTGGTCGAGCGGATTGGGCGGCCTGCGGAAGTGGAGCCGCCTCTCAGCGTCTACGAGGAGGACGACATCGAGGAGATCGGCCGGCCGGAGGGGCCGCTCGACGAACGCCACATCGACCCCTTTGGCATTGGTGCCGCCGAGGAGCCGGTGCTGGCGGTGGAATCCCCGGATCTCGTGGACGAGCCCTGGATCGAGGTGGATCCCGCGCCATCCTGGGAGCCATCCGACGTCCGCCAGGAGGAGTCCGCGACCGATCGCTTCGAGGGCGAGCCCGGGGCCGAGCCGCAGGCCGAAGAGGGGGCCGAGGAGGACGCGCCAGGTCCGGGTGCGACGCCGTCGAAGCCTGGACCCGTGGCTGAGCCGCGCTACGGGCGCCGCCGCGCGCGCCGTCGCTGACGGACGAACCGAAAACACGGACGGGCGGCGAGGACTCCTGCCGCCCGTCCGTGTTGTTGGCGCCGGGACGGTCTCCCGTGCTGGAAGACCGTGGGGGCCAACTGCTCCCCGGGGACGTGGGGAGTGAGCGGGCCCTGGCGCTTCGGTATTATGAAAGCGAGGGGCTTGCGCCCCTCGCTTCAAGACTGTCGTCACGCACATTCAAGACAGGCCCCTCGGATCTTCCGTGTCCGTCATGCGGTGACGACAGAAACTGAATCAGTCTGTCGTCTCAGTCGTATCGCATACCGGATGCCATCGCCCGAATCCGTTGGCGCTGGAATCATATCTTGCTCTCCAGCAACGGATTAGATGGCGTGATCCTGGGGCGCTTCGAGGATCCTGGCCGGAAGCGACTGCGGATGCGGTTGAGACGAATGCGACATAGTGTCGCGTATTCGGCGATTGCGATTGTGAACTGCCCAGAGCCACTTCCTGAACCGGGACAGATTGGCGTCGGTTCGTGACAGAATGTCGCTACTCGTGCTGCCTTCGAGCGCCGCCGGCGTTCGTCCATCCGGTGGAGGGTCCGGCGGGAGATCCCCAGGATCTGAGCTGCGCGGGTCCGGTTGCCGCCTCGCGTGATCGAGGACCCGCTCGATGTAGCGCTCGATCATGGCGTCCAGGGGGGGCAGGCCGATTCCGGGGTGAGGTCCATCGGGGCCTGCGGCATGCCGTGGAGCCTGGGCGGGAGCGCCTCCGGCGTGATGACCCCGTGCGTGGACATGAGCACCGCGCGCTCCACCACGTTCTCCAGCTCGCGCACGTTGCCGGGCCAGGCGTAGGCCTTGAGCAACCCGAAGGCCTCGGGCGACACGCGGGGCGACGTCTTCCCGGTCTCCTGCTCGTACTCGCGCAGGAAGTGCCCGACCAGCATCTCGACGTCCTGCGCGCCGCGCTCGCGCAGTGGCGGCAGGGAGATCGAGACGACGTTCAGCCGGTAGTAGAGGTCCTCGCGGAACATGCCCGCGCCGCACCATCGTCGTCGAGGTCGCGGTGCGTGGCGCCGACGAGGCGCACGTCCACCTCGTGCTCTTCGTTCCCGCCCACGGGCTTGATGCGATGCTCCTGGATCACCCGCAGGAGCTTCGCCTGCAGCGGCAGCGAGAGGTCGCCGATCTCGTCGAGGAACAGCGTGCCCCGGTGCGCCTCATCGAAGAGCCCGCGCCGGGCGGTCAGCGCGCCGGTGAAGGCACCGCGCACGTGACCGAACATCTCGCTCTCCAGCAGGCCCTCGGGAATGGCCGAGACGTTCACCGCGACGAAGCGTTCCGCGTGCCGCGGGCTGCGCTCGTGGAGCTTCCGCGCCACGAGCTCCTTGCCGGTGCCGCTCTCGCCCAGGATCAGCACGTTGGTCCGGCTCGGGGCCACGCGCTGCAGGGTCTTGTACACCTCGAGCATCTGCGGCGAGGTGCCGACGATGTCCCCGACCGGCAAGCGCTTGCGGACTTCGCGCTGCAGGTGCCTCACCTCCTCGGCCATGCGCTTCTTCTCGATCGCGCGACGCAGGAGGGCGCCCATCATCTCGAGCTGAGGCGGCTTGGCGAGGTAGTCGTAGGCGCCGCCCTTGATCGCCTCCATGGCGGTGTCGATGGCGCCCTTGCCGGTGATGACGCACGACGGGGACCTCGGGGTTCTCGGCCTGCACGTGCTTGAGCAGGTCGAGTCCGTCGCGCCCGGGCATGCTGAGGTCGGTGAGGACGACGTCGAAGGAGGTCCTGGCGAGCTGGCCGAGGGCCTCGTCCACGCTGCCGGCGATGGCGTCGCGTGACCGAGCTTCTCGGCCATGTGTGCGATGACCTGCGCTACGCTCAGGTCGTCGTCCACGACGAGGATGCGGGCCAGCGGCTGGCCCGCGGCGGCGTTCGCCGGATCCGGCGGGATGGAGTCGTTCGCGCTCACGGGCTCCCATGATGCGCGTGGGCCTCCCGCGGCGCAAACCGCGGGACCGGGGGGCAGGCTGGCCGCTGCCGCGCGGCGCGTGCTAGGCTCTCCGGGTGATGGCTTCCGTCGCGCGCGTCCTCAGCCTCATCCTCCTCGCGGCCGCGACGGCGGGGCAGCCCTCAGGGGCGGCCGAGGCCCCTGCCGTCCCCGGACCTGGCGCTGCCGTGCCCGGTGCGGGGGCCCCAGCCGTGGGCCCCGCACCGGGCGACCCCGCGGCGCTCAGCCGCTACCTCTCCGGGCGGCTCCTGGAAGAGCGCGGGATGGAAGTGGACGCGCTCGAAGAGTACCTGCAGGCCCTGCGCCTGGACCCCGGGCGGTCGGGATCGAACTCCGGGTGAGCGAGGTCGCCGCCCGGCTCGGTGAATCGCAGCGCTCTCTCGAGTACGCCGGGCGCGTGCTGGAGCACGACCCCGGCAACGCACGGCCCTCTGGCTCCAGGGCAGCGCGCTGTTCAGCCTGGGCCGGCCGTGGGAGTCCCTGGAGGCGCTCCGGGCGGCCGTGGCCGCCGATTCGCAGCAGGCGGACTACTGGAGGACGCTGGCCCGCGTGGCCGAGTCGCTCGATCAGGTCGAGCTGATGGCCACGGGCTGGCGCCATGCCGTCGAACTCGACGACGGCGACGGCGAGGCCTGGTTCCAGTTGGCCGCGGTCGAGGCCCGGCGGGGCCACTTCGAGGCCGCCGATTCGATGCTGGCGGAGGCCATGGCCCTCAATCCGGTGCGCCCGGGCGCGCTGTTCCTCGCCGGCTGGATCCAGGATGGCCTCGGGCACCCCGCCGAAGCCATGGGGCTCTACCGCCAGCATCTGGAGCGTCCACCCGGGGGACCAGGCCACGCGCCGGCGTCTGGTGAACCTGCTCGCGGACGCGGGGAGGCATGCCGAGGCCTACAGGGAGGCCGTCATCGTGCGGCGGGCGCAGCCCGACGACCCGGACGCGATCGGCGTCGAGGCCGACCTGGCGCTGCGCGTCGGTCATGTGGCGCAGGCCGACGAACTGCTCGATCAGCTGATCGGGAGCCGATCCGGCCGACCCCGCGCGCGTGGCGCAGGCGGCCGGCATCCTGGTGCAGCGGGGACGCGGGCGCGAGGCCGTGGCGCGGACCGAGGACTGGGCCCGGAGCCGCACCGCGGACTATCGCGGCCCGCTGCTGGTGGCCCAGGTCCGCTCGGACGACGGGCGATACGGCCGGGGCCGTAGCGAGCCGCGCGGCGCGCCGTCGAGATGGTGCCCGGACTCGCTGACGCCCCGTTTCGTGCTGGGTGGGCTGCTGCAGGCGTATGGCCGATTCGCCGCGGCCGAATCCGTGTGGGCGGATCTGGCGCACCGCGGCCGGGCTCCCGTCCGGGCGGGGCTGCAGCTGGCCTATTGCCGCGAGCCGCTGGGCGACGTGGACGGCGCGGTGAGAGCGGTCCGCGACGTGCTCGCCCGCGAGCCCGACAACAGCTCGGCGCTCAACACCCTGGGCTATCTCTTCGCCGATCACGGACCGCGATCTGGCCGAAGCCGAGGACCTGGTGCGGCAGGGCCCTGGCGCAGGAGCCGGACAACGGCGCCTACCTGGACTCGATGGGTTGGGTCTACTATCGGCTGGGCCGGCTGGCCGAGGCACGCCGGGACCTCGAGCGGGCGGTCGAGCTGACCAACGGGGATCCGGTGGTCAGGGAGCACCTGGGAGACGTCTACAAGGACCTGAACCTCATCGAGTTGGCGAGGGAGCAGTACGCGCGGAGCCTGCGCCAGGACCAGGGCAATGCCAGGGTCCGGGCCAAGCTGTCGGAGTTGCGCTGACCGCATGGAACCCCATTTCCCGGGCGGGGTAGGAACGATGGGTGAGGAGCCTGTTGCCGACTGATCGCGACGCATCGGCGCCTCCGATCCTGAGCCTCTCGGACGAGGATCTCATGGACCGGGTGGCGGTGGACGACCAGAAGGCGTTCCCCGAGCTCGTGCGCCGTTTTCAGGGCCGGGTCACCAATCTGGTGAGCCGGATCCTGAACGATCGGGAGTGCGCCGACGACCTGGCGCAGGAAGTCTTCGTGCGGGTGTTCGTGCACCGCCGAAACTACCGGCACGGGTCGAAGTTCTCGACCTGGCTCTTCACGATCGCCGCCAACCTCGCGAAGAACGAGATCCGGCGGCGGGTCCGTAGACGCAACTGGTTCAGTCTGGATGCGCTGGAAGAGACGCTGAAGGACCGCGCGATCCAACTCGCGGATTCGACGGAGAGCCAGGAGACGACGCTCGAGCGGGAGCAACTCCAGGCCGCCGTGGGGCGGGCGATCGCGACGGTGCCGGAGAAATACCGGCTGGCCCTGGTCCTGCGGGACATCGAGGGTCTGCCTTACGAGGAGATCGCACAGGTGCTGGGCATCCCGGGCGGGACGGTGCGCTCGCGCATCAACCGCGCTCGGGGCATGCTCAAGCACAAGCTCCAACCGCTACTCGCGAAAGCAGGAGACTCATGATCTGCGACCGGGCCCGGCGGCTCTTCGGGGCCTGCTGGGATGACGAGCTCACGCAGGCCGAGCGGGATGGGCTCGAGGGCCACCTCGCGTCGTGTCCGCGGTGCCGGGCGGAGTACGACGAGTTCTCTCGCGCCCTCGAGTTGGCGGCCTCGCTGCCCAGGATCGAGGCGTCCGCCGATCTCATGGACCGGGTGCTGGCACGCTCGCGCCGCGCCACGACCGCGCCGGACATCGTCCGTGAGGCCGGCGCGCGCTGGGTGCCCGTTGCCGCGGCGGTCGCGGGCGCCGTACTCGTGGTCGCACTCGTGCTCGTCGGGTCCCGCCTCCAGTGGAGAGCTCCCGCATCGAGCCTGCCTCCCCAGATGGTCGTGATCAATGAGCCACGGGAGCCCGTTCTCGTGCCGAAGCCCAGCGCGAAGCCGGGGGAGCGCCGTCCGGAGACTTCCCGGGGGAACCCCGAGAGCCTGTTCGACCCCGACAAGAACGTCGAGTTCATCCTCGACCCAGTCAAGCTGCATCGCGGCCGCGCCACGGTGAACAGGCGGCCTGACGCCGAGGGACAGCAAGCGACCATCACCTTCTAGAAGAAGGCATCTGCCGGGATGACGACGCAGGGCCATCGCGCGGCGCGCCGGGCGGCCTGGCTGGCCGGCGTTTTCGTGTTGCTCCTCGCTCCGGCTGCCCGCCCCCAGGGCGCGCCATCCCCTCTGTCGGTGAACGTGGATGAGATCGCGAACCGGGCCGGGCGCAGCGTGGTCACGGTCTTCGCCCAGCGCACGGAGACCCAGGCCAAGCCCAGCGCCAGGCGACCCGCGAGCAGCGTGCACACCCGGGTCGGTTCGGGCGTGGCGGTGGAGGAGAGCGTCATCCTCACCACCGCGAGCGTCGTGCTGGGCGCCGAGCGCATCTTCGTGCGCACCTCCAACGGCCTCCAGGTCGAGGCGCAGCCGGTGGGCCTGGATTTCGTCTTCAACGTGGCCCTGCTCCGCGTGCCGGACCTGCGGCTTCCGCACCTGCGACCCGCCCGGCGCCCGGCCCAACTCGGCGACCGGGTGATCGCGGTGGGGACCTCGTACCGGGCGCAGTCCACGCAGTCGGTCGGCACGGTCGAGTACGTCTACCGGGAGCCACGCACCTCGCTCCTGCAGCTCACCAACATCGTCTACCCCGGCAACAGCGGCGGAGCGGTGCTCGACACCCAGGGCGAGTTGGTGGGCATCGTGCAGGGGGAATTGGGCTCGCCCGACCCCGGCGCGGGCGGGAGCATCGACCGCCGTCCGAGCGGCATGAGCTTCATCATGCCCATCCAGCAGGTGTGGCCCGTCTACGAGAGCCTCAAACGCGACGGGCGTGTGCGCCACGGCTATCTGGGCGTGAGCACGCGGGCGGAGGTGGTGCGGAGCGAGATCGACAACGCGGACGTGGGACTCGGTGCCCGGGTCGAGAACGTGCAGGCCGGCGGCCCGGCGGCGCGCGTGGGACTCAAGCCCCAGGATCTCATCGTGGGCTTCGAGAGCGAGCGGGTCGAGTATCCGGAGCAACTGGCCCGCTGGGTGGCCGAGACGCCGCCGGGGACGGTCGTGGCGCTGGTCTGGGTCCATGGCGATGAGCGGCGCTCCGGCCGCGTGAGCCTGGTGGAAGCGCGTGACTCGCTGCCCGCGTGGGCGCTGGGCGGTCTGCGCTGGGCCCCGGTGCCGAGTCCGGCGCCTGCCACGGGCGGCGGCCCCCGGCGCTGAGGCTCGGCGGCGGCCGCGGCGGCTGCGCTGCAGCACGCCAGGGCCGCCTTCGTGCCCGCCGCGCGGACCCCTATACTGCCTCGCATGGCCGATCTGCTGCTGCGTTATCCCGCCACCCGCGTCCGCTCCCGGGTGCGCATCGCGCGCGGTGGCCTCGACGGACTTGGTGCCTTCGTGCGGGCGGCCACCGGCGCCCGGCACGTCGTGACGGTGAGCGATGCTCGAGTGGCTCGGCTCTACGGCGCGCGGGCCCTGCGCTCGCTGCGGGCCGCGGGGTGCGCCGCCGACCTGTTGCGCGTGCCCCCGGGCGAGTCCTCGAAGAGTCCCCGGCGCCTCGCCTGGCTGTGGGAACGCTGCGCGGCGCTGGGTCTCGACCGGGGCGGCGCGGTGGTCGCCCTTGGAGGTGGTGTCACAGGCGACCTCGCTGGCTTCCTCGCTGCCACGTACCTGAGGGGCGTGCCGTGGGTGGACGTGCCGACTTCTCTCCTGGCGCAGGTGGACAGCGGTGTGGGGGGCAAGACCGCGGTGAATCTGGCGGCCGGGAAGAACCTGGCGGGAGCCTTCCACCAGCCGGCCGGTGTGCTCGTGGACCCGGACGTTCTGGGGACGCTGCCCGTCCGTCATCGCCGGGCGGGGCTCGCCGAGGTCGTGAAGCTGGGGCTTGCAGCGGACGCGCGGCTCTTCGCCTGGCTCGAGCGACACGCCGACGCGCTCGCGGCCGGCGAGTCGCAGGCCCTTGCCGGGGCCGTGGCCCGCTCGATCCGGGTCAAGGCCCGCGTGGTGCTCGCCGACGAGCGGGAGCGCGAGAGGGGACCGCGCGCCGCGCTCAATCTGGGACACACGACCGGGCACGCGCTCGAGGTCGTGACGGGCTATCGTGTTCTGTTGCATGGAGAAGCGGTAGCGCTGGGGTTGCGGGTGGCCACGGCGCTCTCGGTGCGTGAGGCGGATCTGCCGCTGGAGGACCGGATTCGCCTGGAGGTGTTGCTCGATCTCTTCGGCCTGCCCTGGAAGCTGCCTCCGGTCCCCGTGGCGCGCCTGCTCGAGGCCATGCGGTGCGACAAGAAGCGCTCAGCGCGAGCGATCCGGTGGGTATTGACGCCCCGGATAGGCCATGCTAGCGTCCCGCGCCTGATTTCCGGGCGGCTGGTGCGTGCCGCCCTGCTGGAGGCCGGAGCCGTGGGATGAGCGCCAAGGTGAAGCGAATCCTCGTCCTGCACGGACCGAACCTCAACACGCTGGGGACCCGGGAACCGGCCGTCTATGGCCGGTCGACCTTGGACGACATCCACGGCCTCCTCGAGGCCCTCGCCCTGCACCTGGGGTGCGAGGTCGAGTGCCGGCAGACCAACCACGAGGGTGTGCTGATCGACGCACTTCACTCGGCGAAGGGCAGCGCGGACGGGGTCGTCCTCAACCCGGGCGGGCTGACCCACACGAGCGTGGCCTTGAGGGACGCGGTGTTGGCCGCCGGGGTCCCCGTGGTCGAGGTGCACCTGAGCAATCCCCACGCACGCGAGACGTTTCGGCACATTTCACTGATCTCCGGGGCCGCCGTCGGGGTGGTCCAGGGATTCGGCCCGGCGGGCTACGAATTGGCACTGCGCGGGCTGGTGGGAGTCCTCTCCCGTGACCAAGCCTAACCGCAAGCGCGGCAAGCCCAGGACGATCGACCTGCGGCCCACGGACAAAGCCCTGAAGCCGGCTCCCCCGGGGGCCGATAACGCCGGTGGTGCCCTGCTGGGCGCGGGGGGGTTGGCCGAGGTCCGCCAGCTCATCCGCCTCGTGCAGCGCACCGGTATCGGCGAACTCGAGGTCAGCTCCAGGGACCGGACGGTCCGCATCGCCGCCCAGTCTCACATCCCGGCGAACGTGGGTTTCTCCCCGGCGGCGGCGGCTTTCGCTCCGGCGGTGGAGAGGCCGGCGCCAGCCGCGATGGGGACGGCACCATCCGCCCCGCAGGTGACCGAGAACCTCGCCGCAATCACGTCCCCCATGGTCGGGACCTTCTACCGGGCACCGGCCCCGGACGCGGATCCGTACATCGAGTCGGGAGACATGGTCGAGGTGGGGCAGACGGTCTGCATCGTCGAGGCCATGAAGCTCATGAACGAGATCGAATCCGAGCACCGGGGACGGGTGGTGAAGGTCCTGGTCGAGAACGCCCATCCGGTCGAGTTCGGGCAGAAGCTGTTTCTGATCGAGCCCGCGTGAGCCCGGACCGGGCGCACGAAGGGTGCCGTTCATGAACATCCGCCCCGTACTCGAGAAGATGATCGCGGCCCACGCCAGTGACCTGCATCTCAAGGCCGGGACCGCGCCCGTAGTGCGCGTGGATGGTGTTCTCTACACCCTCGATGAGAGTTCGCCGTCGGCGCCCGAGTTGCGCGACGTGGTGGACCAACTGCTCAACGACGAGCAGCGGCTCTACTTCTCCACCCACAGCGAGATCGACTTCGCCTTCGGCGTCTCGGGCCTGGCCCGCTTCCGCGCCAACTGTTTCATGCAGCGCGGCACGCCCGCCCTGGCCCTGCGTCACGTGCCGGTCGAGGTGCCGAGCATCGAGGACCTGACGCTGCCCCCGGTGGTGCGCGAGCTGGCGTTCTCGCCGCGCGGGCTGGTGCTGGTCACCGGGCGCACCGGCTCGGGCAAGTCCACGACGCTGGCGGCCATGATCGATGCCGTCAACCGGGTCACGACGCGCAACATCATCACCATCGAGGACCCCATCGAGTTCCTGCACCGCGACCGCCTGTCCTTCATCCACCAGCGCGAGGTGGGCCTGGACACGCGCTCGTTCCACGACGGCCTCAAGTACGTGCTTCGCCAGGACCCGGACGTCATCCTGGTGGGTGAGATCCGCGACCTGGAGACGATGAGCACCACGCTCATGGCGGCGGACACCGGGCACCTGGTGCTCTCGACCCTGCACACCACGGACGTCGTGCAGACGCTGCAGCGCATCATCTCCTTCTATCCGCCGCACCAGCACGACGAGCTGCGGCTGTCCATGGCCTCGAACCTGCGGGCGGTGATCTCCCAGCGCCTCATCCCGCGGCGCGATGGCGCCGGCCGTGTGCCGGCGATCGAGGTCATGACCGGCACGCCGACGGTGCGCGAGTACATCCTGAACCCGGAGAAGACCCAGCTGCTGCGCGCCCTGATCGCCGAGGGGATGACCCAGTACGGGATGCAGACCTTCGACCAGTCCATCATGGGCCTGCTGCGCGAGGGCCTGATCAGCGAGGAAGAGGCGCTCAAGAACGCCAACAACCCGAACGAGCTGGCGCTCAAGCTCAAGGGCATCGACGCTTCCTCCGACCGCACCTGGCAGCCGGTCCAGGCGAACGCGTCCCCGGCCGAGGCGAAGCCGGCTGGCGATACCCTCGCCAGCAGCGGCGGCGCTCCGCGCAGCGCCGCAGTCGCCCCACCCAGCGAGGGCTTCCTGAACTGATGTTCCGCAAGGTCCTGGTGGCGAATCGGGGGGAGATCGCGCTGCGCGTCATCCGCGCCTGCCGCGAGCTCCGGATCTCGACCGTGGCCGTCTTCAGCACGGCCGACCGTGACAGCCTGCACGTGCGCCTGGCAGACGAGTCGGTGTGCATCGGGCCGCCCCCGCCGGTGCAGTCCTACAACCACATCGCGCGCCTGATCTCGGCTGCCGAGATCGCGGGCGCCGACGCCATCCACCCGGGCTACGGCTTCCTCGCCGAGAACGCGCACTTCGCCGAGGTCTGCGAGTCCTGCGGGTTCACCTTCATCGGCCCGACCGCCGAGATGATCCGCCGCATGGGCGACAAGATCGAGGCGCGCCGCACCATGAAGGACGCCGGCCTGCCGATCGTGCCGGGCAGCGAGGGCGCGATCCCCGACGTGGACGAGGCGGTGTCCCTGGCCCGCAGCATCGGCTTCCCGGTCATCATCAAGGCAGCGGCGGGTGGTGGTGGGCGGGGCATGCGCGTGGCATGGGACGAGAAGCAACTGCGCGTGGGCTTTGGCGTCGCGCAGGCCGAGGCGGGCGCGGCCTTCAGCAACAACGTGGTCTACCTGGAGAAGTTCATCGCCCGGCCGCGTCACATCGAGTTCCAGCTGTTCGGCGACACCCACGGCAATCTGGTCCACCTGGGCGAGCGCGAGTGCTCGGTGCAGCGGAACCATCAGAAGCTCATCGAGGAGGCGCCCAGCCCGCTCTTGACGGAGGAGCAGCGTTGCCGGATCGGCGCCCTCGCCGTGCGGGGCGCGCAGTCCATCGGCTACCGGGGCGCGGGCACCATGGAGTTCCTGTTCGACCAGGACGGCTCCTACTACTTCATGGAGATGAACACACGCATCCAGGTCGAGCACCCGGTCACCGAGGAGGTGACCGGGACTGGATCTGGTGAAGGAGCAGATCCTGGTGGCGGCCGGCGAGAAGCTCTCGGTCCGGCAGGAGGACGTGCGCTGGGAGGGGCACGCCTTCGAGTGCCGCATCAACGCCGAGGACCACGAGCACGGCTTCCGTCCGAGTCCGGGTGCGATCACCTACTTCTACCGCCCCGGCGGGCCCGGCCTGCGCATGGACAGCCACGTCTACACGGGCTACACCGTGCCGCCCTACTACGACTCGATGATCGGGAAGCTCATCGCGCGCGGGAAGGATCGGCCCGAGGCGCTGCGCCGCATGGAGATCGCGCTCGAGGAGCTGATCGTGGAGGGCATCAAGACCACGATCCCCTTCCACCTCCTTGCGGTCCGCGACCCCGCCTTCCAGCGGGGCGATCTCGACACCCACTTCGTCGAGCGGTTGCTGGGGCCGAAGCCCGCACCGGCCGGAGCTGCCGCCACGGCCGCCGCGGCGCCCTAGCCCGCCGCACCGTGCCGGCGCAGGTCTCCGTCCTGCTCACTCCCGCGGGCGGGGCCGTGCCCTCGCGGGCCACCGCCGTGGTGGTGGACGTGCTGCGCGCCACGAGCGTCCTCACGCTGGCGCGGTTGCACGGCGCGCGCGCCGTCCTGCCCGCGGGCACGCCCGAGGAGGCCCTGGCGCTTCGTGCCCGGCGCCCCGGCGCCCTGTTGTGCGGGGAGCGCGACGGGCGGCGGATCGCGGGCTTCCACCTCGGCAACTCACCTTTCGAGTACGGCTCCGAGGCCGTGGAGGGGCGTACGCTCATCTTCGCCTCCACCAACGGTTCGCAGGCGCTGCTCGCCGCGCGTGGCGCACGGCGGCGCGTGCTCGGCGCCTTCGTCAACGCGAGCGCGGTTCTGGAGACGCTCGACGCGGACGAGGTGGTCGCCGTCGTGTGCTCGGGCAAGCAGGGCCACTACGCGCTCGAGGACGCGGCCTTCGCCGGCTGGCTGGTGGAGCGGCTGGCCGCGCGCGGCGCGCGCGTCACGGGAACCGCGGCCGCGTTCGCGCGCCGCACCGCCCCGCGCGACGCGGCCGACGTGCGCGCGCTGGTGCAGGGGGCGGCGCACGGGCGCTACCTGCGCTCGCTGGGGCCCGAGTTCGCGCGTGACGTGGAGTTCTGCGCGGGGCTCGATACGATCTCGCGGGCCTTCGAGGTCTGAGCCGGAGCCGACCCCGGCCCCCGTCGCCTACCGCTTCTGGGCCTGGGCCATCATGACGGCGCCCACCGCGCCGAAGACCAGGTCCCCCAGCCAGCCCGCCAGATACGGGTTCAGCGCGCCGCTGTGGCCCAGGGCCTGCCCGGTGCGCAGCAGGGCGTAGTAGCAGAAGGAGATGATGATCGAGAGCCCGAAGCCGAGCGCGGCGCTCTGCATCCGCAGGCGCGTGGCCACGGGCGCGCCGATGAGCACGACGATCAGGTTGACGAGGGGGAAGGCCAGCTTCACCTGCAGGTCCACCAGGTAGTTCGCCACGCGTGCCCCGCTGGCGCGCAGCTTCTGCACGTAGGACCACAGCTCGAAGAAGTTCATCTCGCCCGGGTTGCGGCTCTCCTTGGCGAAGTCCGCGGGCTGCTCGACGATCCCGTTCACCGCCATGCGGTCGAAGGCCTTCACCTGCTCCCGGTTGCCCGAGAACCTGCGCAGGAAGCCCGAGGAGAACACCCATCGTGTTCCGTCCCAACTGGCCTCGGCGGCGTCGATGCGCCGCACCAGGGCGCCGCCGAAGAACTCCTGCAGCGAGACCTCGTGCATGCGCTGCTCGCCCACCAGGTACAGCCGCATGTAGAAGATGCGGCCGCCCTCGCCGAGATAGGTGACGTCGGCCCGCTCGGTCACCTGGCGGCGCCGCATGCCCTGGATCTCCTGGTCGTAGATCGCGTCCCGCTGGCGGTTCGTCTCCGGCACGACGGATTCGCTCAGGGCCAGGGAGAACAGCGTGGAGGCGACGGACACCGCCAGCACCGGCGCGAGGATGCCGCATCAGCGAGCGTCCGGACGTGCGCATCGCGGTCAGCTCGCCGAACTTGTTGAGCTGGCCGAGCGCGAGGAAGGTGGCCATCAGGAGCGCGATGGGCAGCACCTGCACCAGCCATTCGGGCAGACGGTAGAGGTAGTAGCGCCCGATCAGCGGGAAGGCGGCGTGGTGGTCGAGGAACACGTCGATCTTCTCGAACACGTCCACCACCACGAAGATGGCGAGGATGCCGACGAGCCCGAGGGCGAGGTAGCCGGCGAACTCCCGAAGCAGGTAGCGGTCGAGGATCTTCACGCGGGCGGTCCTCCTCCGGGTGGGCCCGCGGGCAGTGCCTCCCGGGAGCCTTCGCGCCAGCGGCCCCAGGACGTCGCGCGGGGGGCCCGGGGCCGCCAGACCTCGATCGAGCGCAGGGTGGCCAGCAGGCCCCAGGTCCCGAGTGCCAGATTCGGGAGCCACATGGCCAGCCAGGGCGGCAGCAGCAGCCGGTTGGCCAACTCCTCGCCACCGACCAGGCAGAGATAGTAGAAGAGGAAGAACGCCACCGAGACGAAGGCCACCGCGGGGCCCGCGCGCCGCACGCGCATGCCGAGCGGTGCCCCGATGAAGACGAACACCACGCAGGCCGCCGGCAGCGAGAACTTCTTGTGGATCTCGACCGAAAGCGAGCCCGCCCGCCGCTCGAGCGCCTCGCGCTCCATCCGCCAGAGCTCCAACTCGATCCGCACCTGGGGGTTCTCCTGCTGCACGCGCTCGAGCATCGGGTTGCCGCCAAACAGCGCCCGCAGGGTCGTGGCCACCCGCGCGTCCCACGAGAGCCCGGCGGGGATCACGGCCTCCAGGTCGCGGGCGGTGAGCCCGTAGGTGGCGAGGTGCTCCAGGTGCTGGGCGGTCGAGCGCTGATCCTGCTCGATCACCCGTTGCCGCTCCTGCGCGAGCTGGCCGGCGCTCATCTCGCGATCGCTGCGCGCTTCGCGTACGCTGCGCTCCAGGATGGCGCCCGCGCCCTGGATGTGGATGATGTGGGTCTTGAAGACCATGCGCCGGTACTTCCGCGGGCCGCCCTCGTCGGCCGGGATCTCGTGGATCTCCCCGTCCTTCAGTTCGAGCACGGCCGTGCGGCCGTCGGGCGTGTAGGTCAGGAAGCCGCGGTTGGCCAGGATGAGGTTGGGGGGACCGCCGGCGTTCATCTGGTAGATGGTCACACCCCGCATCTCGTTGGTGCGCCCGTTCACGGACTGGACCAGCAGGTTGTAGCCCGGGAAGTCGGTGATGAAGACTCCCTCCTGGAGCTTTACCGTGGGCCGCATGCGGCCGATGTCGATGAGCAGGTTGGCGAAGGCATGGTTGGACTCGGGCAATACCCGGTCGTTGAAGAACGTGAGGCCCGCCGCCAGCAGCGTGGCCGCCAGCAGCGGGCCGACGAGGATGGAGGCCAGGTTGACGCCGCTGGCGCGCAGTGCGGTGATCTCGTTGTCCTGGGAGAGGCGGCCGAAGGTCATCAGCACGGCTACCAGGACCGCGCAGGGCACCGACAGCGCCACGATGTAGCCCAGGGAGAGCAGGAAGAGCTGGAGCACCGCCAGGGGGGCCACGCCCCGGTTGATCACCAGGTCCAGGTAGTCGAACAGGACGTCCATCTCGAGGATGAACGTGACCACCCCGAAACCCAGCAGTAAGGGAACCAGATGCTGCTTCAGGATGTACCAGTGGAGGATACGCATGGCTGCGCAGCCTACCTCATGGGTCGGGACGGGAGCGACGGATTTCCTTCGATGGCCTTTGACCGGCAGGGGTTCCCCTGCTAGGGTCACCGGCTGCGCCTCCTCCCACGGGGGCGCAGCCGTTTAGGCTGCCTGCATGCTGACCGCTCTTCCGGCCCTCCTGTTGTTCATCGGGTTTCCCCATTTCGGGCTGAAGCCCAGCCGCCCGGCGTCCCCCGCGGACTCTCTCCCGCCGGCCTGGAAGAGCGCGTCCCGGCTGGCGCTGGAGGACCAGTTCGTCCTGGGCGCCCTGCGCCCCCTTCGGCTGCGCTCCCCGGGCCTGCGGCTGAACCTCGACCCGCGCTCGCTGCGGGTGACCATGGACCCCGACTCCGGCACGGTGAGCACGTCCACGCGTCTGGGCGAGATCCCCCTGGGCCCGGGCGCGGCTCGCTCGCTCTCGGCTTTCTCCCGCGAGACCGGCCGGCTCACCTTCGAGCGGTTGTGGCTCGAGACCTCCACGCGGAACCTCAACGTCAAGGCGCAGGGCTCTGGCCGCGGGGCCTCCACGACGGGGCTCTCCTTCAAGCTGCCCTCGCCGCTGCCGGCGCGCGTGCAGAACCTGCTCGGGCCCGGCGGTCCGGCGCTGAACGTCTCCGGTTCCGAGAACATCCGGCTTTCGGGGCAGAGCGACTGGAGCAACCAGCAGGTGGGTCTGCTGGGCCAGCGGCGCTCGCTGTTCCCGACGCTGAACATGCAGCAGGACCTGGACATCCGCCTCGAGGGGCAGCTCTCCGATCGCATCAAGGTCAACCTGCTGCAGAACTCCGCCAACCAGATCCCGCTCGCCAACCGGATCGCCATCAACTACCGCGGCGATGAGGACGACCTGGTCCAGGCGCTCGACCTGGGCAACACCAGCCTGACGTTGCCGGGCACCCAGTACGTCTCCTACAGCGGCCGCAACGAGGGCCTGTTCGGCGTCAAGGCGGCGCTGCGCTACGGCCTGCTCGACTTCACGATTCTGGCGAGCAAGCAGGAGGGCAAGAGCGAGCGCGCGAGCTACGCCGGGGGCGCCTCGAAGCAGAACCAGACCCTGAACGACTTCGACTACGTGCGCGGGACCTATTTCTTCCTCTACGACCCCAGCACCCCGACGCTCGACATCGAGGACGCCAGCATCGTGCTCTACCGTGACAACGCGGACTACACCAGCAACGTGAGCACGGTGCGCGGCCGGGCGCTGGTGGATCCGACCCTGGGCCCGGGCACGGCGCCCGACACGGCGGCGGTGCTCGGCCTCTTCACGCAGCTGACGGCCGGGGCGGACAAGGACTACGAGATCCTGCGGGACATCTACGGTCCGAACTTCAAGGTCATCCGGCTCCGGCGCCAGATGGTGGGAGACCAACGCCTGGCCGTGACCTATCGTCGGCGCCCGGCGGGTTCGACGGGGCCCTACGAGCAGGTGGGGAGCACCGGGCTCGTGGACGACCTCGATGGGGTGCCGACCATCCAGATGAAGCTGCTGCGCGCGCCCGCCAACCGGCTCGTGCCGGACTCCACCGGCGTCAGGTTCGAGATCGGACCCTGCCCGGGCGCCATTCAACGCGACGCGGGAGCTCGAGCTCAGGAACTTCTACCAGCTCGGCGGCCAGCGCATCGACCCCGGCACCATCAAGCTCAACGTCCGCCAGGGCTACTCCGATCCGCCGCACTACTCCGAACCCGATGCGCCCGGGATCCCCTACATCGAGATGCTGGGCCTCGACAACTACGACGAGTCCGGGGGGTCGGCGGTGCGCGGCGCCCACGACAACCAGGTGGACGGCACGGTGGTGACCTCGAACATGCGCGCCTTCGTGGACTTCGAGAACGGCGTCCTGTTCCTGCCCGACCCGCGTCCCTTCGCGCCGCGGCTCGGCCCGGACGGGAAGGCCTTCGACCGCGCGGTCAGCGACCTGCTCTCGCGGCGCGACTCGCTCATCGGATCCCCCGACCCCCACTCCAGCGCCGCCGGCCTGGAGCAGAACGCCTCCAATCCCGCCATCTACGACGACTACAACCCGCGCCGCGACCTCGCGCTCGAGTTACTTCATCGACGTGGAGTTCACCGCGGCGATGGCCCAGGGCGAGATCATGCTGGGGCGCGGCAATCTGCTCGAGGGCTCCGAGGTCGTCTCGGTGGGCGGCGAGCAGTGGGTGCGCGACAAGGACTACACGATCGACTACGACCTCGGCCGCCTCACGCTCAAGCGCCAGTTGCCCGCCCGGCGGCCAGCTCAGCGTGAACTACTCCTACGCCCCGCTCTTCCAGCAGGCCGGCCGCACGCTGGTCGGGAGCGCCTTCCGCCTCGAGGGGCGCGAGAAGAGCCTTGGCGGGGCCTTCATGTACGAGAGCAAGGGCGCGCAGGACCTGCGTCCGCGGCTGGGGGAGGAGCCCTCGCGCAGTCTCATCACCGACCTCAACACCGAATGGACGTTCCACCCGGACTGGATGACCCGGATGGTGGACCGCCTGCCCGGGATCCGCACCACCGCCCCCTCGAGTTTCCACGTGCAGGCCGAGATGGGCATGTCGCTTCCCCAATCCCAACACCCGGAACGAAGTCTTCATCGACGACATGGAGGGGGTGCGCGACGCGGTCTCCCTGGCCATGATGCAGGAACGCTGGCACTGGGCGAGCCCGCCGCTGCTCAAGCTGGTGACGGGCACGGAGATACCGATCACGGACCCGGACGTGAAGACGAACTTCGAGACCTACGGCCTCCACGCCACCGAACTGCACTGGTACTCGCCGCCCAACTACGTCAGGGAACGCGACCTCAAGCCCAATCTCATCGACGCCCAGGGCGCGCTCAACCCGCACCAGGTGCTGTGCCTGAGCGTGCCGCGCCGGCCGCGCGGGGCGATCAGCGATTCCACCCGGCTGTGGGCGGGCGTGGGCTACGTGCTCGACCAGGTGGGCCTCGATCTCTCCCGCTCCCAGTTCATCGAGCTGTGGGTGAACGACTTCCGCGACCAGCATGCCGCGGATGGGTTGGGCCGCGTGCGCGGGCGCCACGTCCAGCTCCACGTGGATCTGGGCACGATGAGCGAGGACCAGATGCGCTCGCCGGACCAGCCGCCCAACGGTCTGCTGGACAGTGAGGACAAGGCCCGCGACAACGTGCTCACGGTGGAAGAGGACACGGGACTCGACGGGTTGATGAACCCCGACTCGAGCCGGGTGCGCGACCTGGTCACCTCGAACGGGACGGATCCCGAGGGCGATGACTTCCATCCGCCGGAGGAAATCGTGACCCGGGAGGAGGACAAGTCCATCGACCCGCGCAACTGGGTGTCGGTGAACGGCACCGAGGGCAACCGCACCATCAACCCCGTGCCGGACACCGAGGACCTCAATCTGAACGGCGCCCTGGATCCCAACAACGACTACTACGAGTACACCATCGACCTGGGCGATGTCTCCCCGGACGCGCCCTACCTGGTGACGGACGTGCAGCGCGACTTCGGCCCCGACTTGCCGACCTCCTACCCCAACGGCTGGCGCCGTTACCGCATCCCGATCGCCGACTCCCTGGCCGTGAAGTTCGGGAACCCCAACCTGGCGATGGTCCAGGGCGTGCGAGTCTGGATCCAGGGCGTCGTGGAGTCGGACTCGTCGCTCGCGGACATCCGCAAGCCGCTGCTCATGCTGGGCGGGCTGGACATCGTGGGCAGCCGCTGGCAGCAGGCCGCGCTCGACTCGATCTCGCTCACCTCGCCGGTCACGACGCTGACCCTGAACTCGGTGAACACGCTGGACAACGCCGACGTCTACGTGGCGCCCTTCGACCCCGGCCTGACGCGCAACGGCAGCCAGGAACTCACCCGCCGCGAGCAGTCCATGAGCCTGGAGTTCACCGACCTCAAGCCCGGCGCGGCGCTGGAGACGTTCAAGACCTTCTCGCTGGACGAGAACTACAGCCGCTACGGCAAGCTCACCTGGTTTGCCGCGGGCTTCGACGTGCGCGACTCGAGCGATGCGCCCTACGACGCGGCCGTGGACACCGCGCTCTTCTACTACGTGCGTTTCGCCTCGGACGAGCAGGGGCGCAACTACTACGAGTACCGGGCGCGCCTGCCGGGCTCCTCGACGCCGCGCAGCATCAACTGGAGCCAGGTCGGCGCTGCAGCTCACCGACCTGTCGAACCTGAAGCTGAACCCGGACTTCCCGAAGACCGGGACGATCCGCTACGTCGTGGCCGGGGCGGTCCCGGGGGAGAGCCTCATCGTGAACGGCAGGCCCTCGTTCACCCGGCTGCGGCGCATCTCCTTCGGCCTGCTGAACCTGAGCGGGAAGCGCTTCCGGTCGGGGCAGCTGTGGTTCGACGAGTTGCGGGCCACGGACGTGGCCAAGGACGTGGATCACGCCCAGCGCGTCCAGGTCAACGGACAGCTGTCCAACCTGATGAACTACAACCTGTCGTGGAACGGCCGCGGGGCGGACTTCCTCTCGGTGGGCGAGAGCCGTGGATCCGGCAGCTCGTTCGACCAGTTCTCGTGGAGCACTTCGATCCAGCCGCACCGCTTCTTCGAGCAGACGCGGATCTCGCTGCCCGTCAACCTCGGCTATTCACGCAACAGCTCGCGGCCCCGCTTCAGCGCCGGCGACGACATCGTCCGCACCGGGGCCCTCGAGGCCGCCAGCGAGACCCGCAACGAGTCGCGCTCGTTCTCGACCTCCTACTCGCGCGCCTGGAGCGAGCGCTCCAACCCGTTTCTGCGCTACACGCTCGGCGGCATCACCGCCAGCTACAACTGGAGCCAGTCCAAGGGCCGCAGCCCCTATTCGGTGGACAGCACCGTCGTCAAGTCCGCGACGGTGAGCTACCTCATCGCGCCCCGCAAGCTCCTCGCGATCGGGATCCCGTTGAGCAAGGCCCGCTTCTACCTTCTGCCGGAGCGCGCCTACTGGAACTATTCGGTCAACAGCACCCGCACCGTCTCCTTCGACCGGGTGGGTGCCCTGCGTGACTCGCTCCGCAAGCGCAGCGACGTGACCGGCCGGTCCGCTTTCGTGAACTTCGGTGCCGACTCGCGGCCCCTCGATTTCCTCCACCACAACATCCAGGGAGTCCGCAACCTGATGCTGCCAGAGGGCGAGGTGCGCAACGACCGGCTCGGGTTCGTCAACCTGGGCCGGGTGACGAGCTGGCGGCAGAGCACGGACGCGCGCTACAGCCTCACGCGCGGGCCCTGGCTGCGGCCTTCGCTCTCCTGGAACTCGTCCTACAGCCAGAACAACGGGCCCGAGCTGTCGCGCGACCTGGGCCTGCGCTCGGTGAGCAACAGCCAGTCGCTGAGCATGACCATGGAACTGCCCTTCTCGCGCTTCGAAGTCGCGAGTGCCGCCCGGCCGCCCGCGCGGCCGGACACCGCCCGCCGCGGCGCGCCCTCCGACAGTTCCCGCGCCCCGGCCGCTCGGGCGGCGCGGTTCGAACTGCCCTGGCGCAGGCTCCTCGGGGCACTGGGCACGGTCTCGACGGACGCGGGGTTCAATCGCTCGAGCGGCTACAGCCGGCTCGCGGGCACGCCCGGCTTCGCCTATCTGTTCGGGCTCTCGAGCCGCCTCGACTCGGCGCGGACGCGGCCCGCGTTCGGCAACGGCGCTTCGGTCTCGACCGACTGGCGCGTGGGGGCCCGGACCCGCGTGAAGCTCCCGTACGGCAGCTCGGCCAACACGCGCTTCGACTTCACCTCCCGCGAGTACGACAACAACGGGATGAGGAACCGGACGCGGACCCTTCGCTTCCCCGACGTCGAGATGGAGTACGGGCGGGTGGCCAAGGTGCTGCGCCTCGACCGCGTGCTCAATAATCCGCAGCTGCGCAGCGCCTACGGGCGCTCCGTGACCACCGAGTTCGCCAACAATCGCCCCAAGGCCACCGGCCGGTCGTCGAGCAGCGACTGGCGGCCGCTCGTCGGCCTGACCGGCAGCCTGAAGAGCGGGGCGCGCATCGAGTTCAGGACGGAGCGGCGTGTCACCGAGACCGAGAACCTCCTCGTGGGGCACTCGGTCACGACCACCCGCCTCACGACCACCTACTTCAGCGTCAACCGCTCCTATTCGCGGGGTCAGAAGGTGAACATCCTGGGCAAGCAGAAGACGGTCAGCAGCACGGTCGGCTTGGGCCTCACCGGCCAGTACGAGGCTCACAGCGGCGAGACGGTGTCGTTCGCCGACGCCACCCGCAATCTCCCGACCGGCGTCCGCTTCCCGATCAAGGAGGACCGGCTTTCGTTGAACGGCACCGGTTCCTACTCCTTCAGCACCAACGTCACCGGGAACCTCACGCTCGGCTATGGGCAGAACAACGACCGCCAGAAGAAGTTCCAACGGAAGAACGTGCGCGTCGAGTTGCGCGCGCAGTTCACGTTCTAGGCACATGGCCCGCGTCCTGCGGAACCTGGCCCTGGTGGTGGCGCTCGCCGTGCCGACCGCCTGCACCGCCCGGCTCGGGGTGGACGGCGCGCGTGCCCAGGCCCGGGTCGCCTTTCAGGTCGCAGCGGGAGCGCGCGTGCCCGGCAGCGCCGCTCACGCGCGCATCCTCGAGTGGCTGGCCGGGGAGCTGACGCGGCTCGGTGGCCGCGTCGAGCGGCAGGCCTTCACCGACTCGTCTCTCGGCCGGCCGCTCGCGCTCACCAATGTCATCGCGCGCTTCGAGCCCGCCGCCGCCCCGGGAGGCGCGCGGCAGGTCGGGTCGGGCCGGGCCGGCGCCCCGGGGATCGTGCTGTGCGCGCACTGGGACAGCCGGGCATGGGCGGACCAGGACCCGGACCCGGCCTTCCGGGCCCAGCCGGTGCCGGGCGCGAACGACGGGGCTTCGGGCGTGGCCGTGCTGCTCGAGGTCGCCGAGCTCATGAGGCACCGGCCGCCCCCCCTGCCGGTGGACCTGGTCTTCTTCGACGGCGAGGACCAGGGACGCGCGGGTGAACCGCAGGGATTCTGCCTCGGTGCGGCGCACTACGCGCGCCAGCTCGGGACGACGGGGAGCGGCCGCTGGCGGCCTTCCTGTTCGACATGGTGGGGGACCGGGACCTCGAGATCCACCCCGAGGTGCAGTCGTCCAGAGCGGGCCGCGAACCTGGTGGCGCTGGTGCTCGAGGGCGCGCGGGTCACGGGGGCCCGCCAGTTCAAGCCGGATCCGCGCTACTCCATCATGGACGACCACATCCCGCTGCTCGATGCGGGTGTGCCTGCGGTGGACATCATCGACTTCGACTATCCGGCCTGGCACACGCACCGCGACCTGCCCGATCAGACATCCCCGGCCAGCCTGGCCGCGGTGGCCCGCGTGGCTGCCTGGATCGTCTACCGTTCGCCGCTGGCGAGCGCCGCGCGCTGAGACCCGCCCGCCCGGAGTCCAAATCTCTGGCGTGACGTGGGTTGGAACCGCGTTGTGGCAGCTTCGAGTCCGGGCCTCCGGACCGCTCCGACTCCGGCTCGTGGGCCAAAGTGCACTTGCCGATTCCGGGCCGCTCGGTTATCGTGCGCGCAAGGAGTGGGTTCGGCGCGACCACTCCGTTTTTTGTCCTTATCCGGAGCCAAGTTGGAAGTTCGAGAGGAAGTCCGTCAACTCGCGGCGCCGTTGGCCGGCGAGGCGGGCTTCGAGCTGGTCGATGTCGAGTTGGTCGTGCAGGGCCGCCAGCGCGTCATCCGCGTGCTGCTGGACAAGCCCGGTGGCGTGACGGTGGGCGATTGTGCTGCTTTCAGCCGGCACCTGGGCGATTGCCTTGACATGAACCAGACGGTGGCAAGCAGTTACCGGCTCGAGGTCAGTTCGCCGGGGATGGACCGGCCGCTCACCAGCCTGGGAGCGGTCGCGCGCTTCGCCGGCCGACGCGCCACGCTCACGAGCGTGGCAGCGCGTGAGGGCCGGCGGCATTATGACGGCGAGTTGCTCGGACCCGTGGGAACGACCCTCGGGATCCGGACCGAGGACGAGATGGAACACTGGTTCGACTGGACCGAGGTGAAGGTGGTCCGGCTGGCCGTGGACCCGTGGGAAGAGGCGCGGAACGCTCGCGGGGCCGGTTCACCCGCGCGCGAGCGTGGGGCCGGGTTGCGGCGTCCGCGCGGGGGGGCTCGATGAATCACGAGATCCTGGATGCGTTGAGCCAGATCACGCGCGAGAAGAGCGTGGACCGGGCGATGCTCATCGAGACGCTCGAGGTCGGCCTCGCGAGCGCGGTCAGGCGCAAGTACGGCGCGACCGCCGAGGTCGAGGTCAGGTTCTCGAACGAGAGCGGCGCGATCAGCATCGCGCTGCGCAAGACCGTGGTCGAGAGCGTCGAGGACCCCGCGCTCCAGCTCACCGTCGAAGAGGCGCGCGTCTTCCCGCAGGGCCGGAGCGCCCGCCCCGGCGACGTGCTGACGTTCCCGCTCAGGATCGAGGAGTTCGGCCGGAACGCCATCCAGACCGCCAAGCAGGTGCTCATCCAGCGGGTGCGCGAGGCCGAGCGCGAGCGCGTGTTCAGGGAGTACTCGGACAAGATCGGCGTGCTGGTGCGTGGCGTGGTCCAGCAGGTGGATCGCGGCAACGTGATCGTGAAGCTCGACCATTCCGAGGGTTTCCTGCCGGCGCGCGAGCAGATCCCGCGCTCCTACCACCGCCAGGGCGACTACGTCCGCGCCGTGGTCATCAACGTGGACAAGTCCGCGAAGGGCCCGCAGGTCATCCTGTCGCGCACCCACCCGGACTTCCTGCGCCGGCTGTTCGAGGCCGAGGTCCCGGAGATCGCCGAGTGCATCGTGGAGATCAAGGCCGTGGCCCGCGAGGCTGGCGCGCGCTCGAAGATCTCGGTCTACTCGACCGACCCGCGCGTGGACGCGGTGGGCTCGTGCGTGGGCATGAAGGGCTCGCGCGTACAGAGCATCGTGCGCGAGCTGGGCGGCGAGCGCATCGACATCGTGCCCTGGTCGCAGGACCCGACCGTGTTCGTCTCCCGCGCCCTCTCGCCCGCACGCGTGATGGACGTGCGGGTGGTCGAGGCCGAGAAGCGCATGGTGGTGATCGTCGCGGACGACCAGCTGTCGCTGGCCATCGGCAAGGGTGGCCAGAACGCCCGCCTGGCCGCGCGGCTGACGGGCTGGAAGATCGACCTGGTCGCCAAGAGCGAGGAGAAGAAGCGCCAGGACCTGGAGCGGGCGAGCCGCGTCGAGGTCGAGAAACTCTCGCTCGGCGAGGCCACGACGCAGAAGCTCATCTCCGCCGGCATCGAGACCGTGCAGGAGCTGGTGAACGCCCCGATCGAGAAGCTGACGGAGATCCCGGGCATCGGCGAGAAGACCGCGGAGAAGTTGCTGACAGCGGCCCAGGAGTACCTGGCGGCTCACCCGCCGGTGCCGCTCGAGGCGGTGCCCGGCGAGCTGGAGTTCACGCCGGAGATGGAGGCCACCCCCGAGGTCGCTACGGCCGAACCGAGTACGCCCCAGGAGACGCTGGACGCTCCGGACCCGGCACCTGCCGAGAGTGGAACGAGCGTGGACACGCCGGATCCGGGCACCCCGGGCGACGCCCCGGCCGGTGGCCCGGCGACCCCGGACGAGGGAGGGGACCGTGTCGACTAGCCAGGGGCCGAAGAAGCTGCGCGTCTACGAGGTCGCGCGCGACCTCGACATGTCGAGCGAAGCCGTGCTGCAGATCGTGCGACGGCTCGGCGTCGAGGTGAAGAACCACATGAGCACGCTGGTACCCGAGACCGTCCAGCAGGTGCGGGCCGAGATCGGGAAGGAGAAGACCGCCGTCAAGGAGGAGTTGCACCGCCAGCACGAGCAGGAGGTGCAGCGGGCCCGTGAGGAGCGCGCCCGCGCCGCCGCGGCTGCGGCGCCTGCCGCGCGCGCGGGTGCGCCAGCTCCGCCGGCCCGGGCCGGTGCCCGGCCGGGCGCGTATCCGGCGAGCCCGCCGCGGCCCGGTGCGCATCCCGCGAGCCCGCCGCGGCCCGGCGCACGTCCCGCGAGCCCCCCGCGGTCGGGCGCGTATCCGGCGAGCCCGCCGCGGCCGGGTACGTATCCGGCGAGCCCGCCGCGGCCCGGCGCCCCGTCCCGTCCTGGCGCGCCTTCGACCGCGGGCCGCTCCCAACCGCACGGGTTCCGCCGCCGCGACCGCAAGAAGAAGAAGACCGTGGACGAGAAGCTCGTGGCGGAGAGCGTCCGCAAGACCCTTGCGAGCCTCGACCAGAGTCAGCGTCGCCGGCACCACCATCGCGATGAGGAAGGTGGCGAAGCCGCGACCGAGGCGGCAAAGCTCATCCGGGCCGCCGAGTTCATCACCGTGGCCGAGCTGGCGAACCTCCTCGAGGTGCGTCCCCAGGAGGTCATCACCACCTGCATGGGGCTCGGCCTCATGGCCACCATGAACAAGCGGCTCGACAAGGACTCCATCCAGGCCATCGCGGACGAGTTCGGTTTCGGCGTCGAGTTCGTCTCCGAGTACGCGGAGGAAGTGGAGACCGAGACCGAGGAGGCCGTCGAGGGGCGCCTGGCCTCGCGGCCGCCCGTGGTGACCGTGATGGGTCACGTGGACCACGGCAAGACCTCGCTGCTCGACCACATCCGCAAGACCAACGTCATCGCCGGCGAGGCCGGTGGCATCACCCAGCACATCGGCGCCTACGAGGTGAAGGTGGCGGGCGGCAAGGACATCACGTTCCTCGACACGCCCGGCCACGAGGCCTTCACCGCCATGCGCGCTCGCGGCGCCCAGGTCACGGACCTGGTCGTGCTGGTGGTGGCGGCCGACGACCGCGTCATGCCTCAGACCATCGAGGCCATCGACCACGCCAAGGCTGCCGGCGTGCCGATCGTCGTCGCCATCAACAAGATCGACCTGCCGGGGGCCCGGCCCGACCTCGTGAAGCAGGAACTGGCCGCCCGCGGAGTGGTGGTCGAGGAGTACGGCGGGAAGACCGTGGCGGTCGAGGTCTCGGCCAAGAAGGGCATCAACGTCGACAAGCTCCTCGAGATGATCGTGCTCGAGTCCGACCTGCTGGACCTCAAGGCCGATCCCACGCGCCGCGCCAAGGGCGCGGTGCTGGAGGCGCGGGTCGAGCAGGGCCGTGGCATCGTGGCGAGCGTGCTGGTGGATTCGGGCACGCTGCGCGTCGGCGACGCGTTCGTGGCCGGCCAGCACTGGGGCCGCGTGCGGGCGATGTTCGACGAGCGCGGCCGCACGGTGAAGGCGGCGGGGCCTTCGACGCCCGTCGAGGTGCTCGGCTGGAACGGTACGCCGGGCGCGGGCGACATCTTCACGGCCTTCGACGACGAGCGAGAGGCGCGTGACCTGGCGAACAAGCGCCAGGCGCTGCACCGCGAGCACGAGTTCCGCGCCGCCACGAAGATCCGGCTCACCGACTTCCACGCGCGCATGGCCCAGGGCGAGACGTCCGAGCTCAAGATGATCATCAAGGGCGACGTGGACGGCTCGGTCGAGGCGCTCTCGGAGTCGCTCGCCAAGCTCAGCACCGCCGAGGTGCAGGTGCGCGTCATCCGCCAGGCGGTGGGGCAGATCTCGGAGTCGGACGTGCTGCTGGCGGCGGCCTCCGATGCCATCATCCTGGGATTCCACACGCGGCCCGACCCCAAGGCGCGCGAGCTGGCCGAGCGCGAGAAGGTCGAGATCCGCTTCTACGACATCATCTACAAGGCCGTGGAAGAGGTGCGGTCGGCGCTCGAGGGCCTGCTCAAGCCCGAGCTCAAGGACGTCATCATCGGATCGGCCGAGGCCCGCCAGGTGTTCCGGCTCTCGAAGGCGGGCACGGTCGCCGGCTGCATGGTCACCTCGGGCACCATCCCGCGCACGGGCAAGGTGCGGCTGTTGCGCGCCGGCGCCGTGGAATGGACCGGCCGCATCGCCGCGCTCAAGCGCTTCAAGGACGACGTCCGCGAGGTCGCGAGCGGCTTCGAGTGCGGCATCACCCTCGAGGGGCGCGACGACATCAAGGTCGGCGACGTCATCGAGGCGTTCAACATCGAGGAGCTGGCCCGGACGCTGTAGTCCAGGCCGCGCTTCCCCGGGCGGCTCGCCATGTTCGTCGGTGTCGTGCGCATCGAGCTGCATCTGCCCGGCGCCTCGTCGCTCAAGGACAAGCGCGCGGTGGTGCGCAGCCTGAAGGAGCGCATCCGCCAGCGCGTGCGGGCCGCGGTCGCCGAGGTGGACCACCAGGATCTCTGGCAGCGCGCCGCGCTCGGTGTGGCGGTGGTCTCGGGGGAGCGGCGCCAGGTCGGGGAATTGCTGCAGTCGGTGCGCCAGCTTGCCGACGGCACACCCGGCGCCGAGGTCATCGACTGGCAGGAGACGCTGCTGTGAGGATCCGTCCGGAACGCGTGGCCGAGCTCATGAAGCGGGAGATCGCGGGCATCCTCGCCCGCGACCTGCGCGACCCGCGAGTCTCGACCATGGTGAGCGTCACCGAAGTCGAGGTGAGCCACGACCTGTCCTTCGCGCGCGTCTTCGTGAGCCTGCTCGCGGACGGTGAGGAGCGCGAGCGCACGCTCGCGGCGCTCCAGCGCGCGGCGGGCTTCGTCCGTCACCAGCTCGCCCCGCGCCTCGGCCTGCGCGAGGTCCCTGGCCTGCGTTTCGTGCACGACGCCTCCATCGAGCGCGGCGCGCGCGTCGAGGAGATCCTCAAGAAGCTCGAGCGTGGCGAACCGGTTGGGGACGAGGGGGAAGGGGAGGCGTGACCGCGCCGCCCGCCGGGAGCGGCCCCGCCGTGCCCGGGGAGCCGCGGGAGACGTGGTCGGGTCTCCTGCGGGTGGACAAGCCCACGGGCGTCACCTCGCACGACGTCGTGGACCTCGTGCGGCGCCGTCTCCGGGTGAAGAGCGCGGGGCACCTCGGCACGCTCGATCCGGGTGCGAGCGGGCTGCTCGTCCTGGTCCTCGGCGCGGCCACGCGCTGTGCGCAGGTCTGGCAGACGGGCCTGAAGACCTACGAGGCGACCGTGCGCTTCGGCGTCGTCACCAGCACGCAGGACCTGCAGGGCGAGGTGCTGGAGCGGCGCGAGGTGATGCTCGACGAGTGGCAGGTGCGCGAGGCGGCGGCCGCGTTCGACGGGCGAGATCGAGCAGGTGCCTCCCATGGTCTCGGCGCTCAAGGTGAGCGGTCAGCGCCTGCACCGGCTGGCGCGGCGCGGCGAGGTGGTCGAGCGCGGTCCGCGGCGCGTCACGGTCCACTCCTGGGAGTGGACCGGCTTCGCGCTGCCCGAAGCGAGCTTCCGCGTGGTCGTCTCGGGGGGCACCTACGTCCGCACGCTGGCGCACGACCTCGGCGAGCGCCTTGGCCCCGGGGGCGCCCTGAAGAGCCTGCGGCGGCTGCGCAGCGAGCCCTTCGGCCTCGAGGGCGCCGTCGGGCTGCGCGACCTCGATTCGTCCACGCCGGCAGAGGTGCTCGCGCGCGCGGGTGTGCCGCTGGCCGAAGCGCTGCGCGTGCTGCCGACCGTGGCCCTGGATGCGGCGGGGGCTGCGGAGTTGGGTTTCGGCCGCCGGCCCACCGTGGAGCCGGGGACAGCGCCCCTGCGCGCGGGCCCGCGCTCCGTGGTCTTCTGCGGCCCCGGAGGGGAACCGCTCGCCCTCGGCGAGCTCGAGCCAGCCCCCGCGCGGCCCGGCGCTGGCGCTGGCCTGTCCCGCACGTGGTCTTTCCCTGGGCCGTGCGGCAGGGCCGGCCGTGACGGCCCCACCGCGGGGCGCCGCCGTGAGCGTCGGCGTCTTCGACGGAGTGCATCTCGGGCACCAGGGGATCCTCCAGGCCGCGCTCGACCGCGCGACCCGCGCGCCGCACGGGTGCCCCGGCGGCCGCTGTGCCGTGGTCTCCTTCGACCCGCACCCCGACCTCGTCCTCGCTCGTTCCTTCCGCGCCCCGGCACCGCTCACTCCGCTGCCCGAGCGACGCGAGCGCATCGCCGCGCTCGGCATCCGCGAGCTGGAGGTGATCCCTTTCACGCGCGAACTGGCCGCGCTCGAGCCCGAGGAGTTCGTCGCTCGCCACCTGGTGGGGCCGTACCATCTGCACACCCTGGTGGTGGGCGAGGGCTTCGCGCTCGGCCGTGGGCGCGGTGGTGACGTGCCGCGCCTGCGCGCGATCGGCGCGCGCGAGGGCTTCGAGGTGGTCGCGGTGCCGCTGCTCGAGCTGGACGGCGCCCCGGTGAGCAGCACCCGTGTCCGCGCGCTGCTCGCGACCGGGCGTGTGGTCGAGGCGGCCCGCCTGCTCGGGCGCTGCTACGACCTGCGCGGACGCGTGGTGCGTGGCGAGGCCGTCGGGCGCACGCTCGGTTACCCGACCGCGAACCTGCGGCTGCACGAGGAGAAGTTCGTGCCGGGCGACGGGGTCTACGCCGCGCGGGCGCGCATCGGGGACGCGCCCGCATGGCGTCCGGCCGCGATGAGCATCGGCGTGCGCGCCACCTTCGACGGCCAGACCCGCGCCCTCGAGGTGCACCTGCTCGACTGGGACGGCGATCTTCTGGGTCTCGACCTCGAGGTCGAGCTGGTGGACTGGATCCGCGCGCAGGAGCGCTTCGAGAGCCGGGAGGCGCTGGTCGCGGCGATGGGCCGGGACGTGGACGAGGCGCGGCGGCGGCTCGAGACTGCCTCCGGGTGAGCATCGCCGGGACGGGCCAGGACCGAGCGCACGGTGCCTCTGCTCGGCCCTGGCCCGTCTCGGCGATGCGGCCGCAAGGCGATGCGACAGGAGGGGCTGGAGTGGTCAGGACCGAGCGCATGGTGCCTCTGCTCGGTGCTGACCACTCCAGCCCCTCCGCCCAAGAGGTGCCGGATCCGGCCCCCGTCGGGGCTCCCGGCCCGGTCTTTGCCAAGGGCCCGCCCGGGTGGTAGTTTCACCCGTCCGCCCCCGGCAGGGGGGCGGCTCTCCAACGCTCGGCCATGCGGGAGCTTGAACCCGATGGTCTGGGCCATCCACTTCCTTCGCAGGCGGGAGGAGTTCGCCGTGACGCTCTCCAAGGATCAGAAGCAGGGGATCATCGGCAAGTTCAAGCTTCATGAAGGCGACTCGGGCTCGCCCGAGGTGCAGATCGCGCTGCTCACCGAGAAGATCCACTACCTCACCGAGCACTTCAAGATCCACAAGCGCGATCACGCGTCCCGCCGCGGCTTGCTCCGCATGGTGGGCCAGCGGCGCCGGCTGCTGGATTACCTCAAGGCCACCAAGGTGGACCGCTATCGCAAGGTCGTGAAGGATCTGGGTCTGCGCCGTTAGCCGGGCCCGATGCGGGAAGTGCCCGATCGACGCGGTGCTTCCCTTCGTGCGGGGGAACCGTTCCCCCGACCGCGCCCCCGTTGGACCGCTTCCCCGGGGAGCGCTCGTTGGACCCTGGCGGGTGCCCGGGTCGCAAGGCGAGAGGACAGGACTGGTTGATGGAAGAACGGAAGGTAGAGGTGCAGCTGGGGGAGCAGACGCTCTCCATTCGCACCGGCAAGTGGGCCAAGCTGGCGGGCGGGTCCGCCGTGGTCCAGCTGGGTGGCACGGTCGTGCTGGTGGCGGCGAGTGCCGCCAAGTCGGCGAGCCCCGATCGCGACTTCGTTCCCCTCACGGTGGACTACCGCGAGCGCACGTACGCGGCGGGCCGGATCCCGGGCGGGTTCTTCAAGCGTGAAGGCCGCCCCACCGAGAAGGAAGTGCTGTCGTCGCGGCTGATCGACCGGCCGGTGCGGCCGCTCTTCAACAAGGCGTTCCCCTTCGAGACGCAGATCATGGCCACCGTGGTGTCCTCCGACCAGGAGAACGACGCCGACGTGCTGGCCCTGGTCGGGGCGTCCACCGCGATGTGCCTCTCCGACATCCCGTTCCCCGAGCCCTTCGCCGGCGTGCGGGTGGGTCGCGTGGCAGGGGCCTTCGTCGTGAACCCCACCACGGCCCAGCTCGAAGAGAGCGACATGGACATGGTGGTGGCGGGCACGGCGGACAACATCATCATGGCCGAGGGCGGCACGCGCGAGGTGGCCGAGGCGGACCTGCTCGCGGCGCTCCAGTTCGCGATGGAGCACATCCGGCCGATCGTCGCCGCGCAGCGCGAGCTCATGGCCTGCTGCGGCAAGGCCAAGCGGCCGCTGGTGACCCCGCCCGACACCGCGGAGCTCCGCTCGGCGCTCGAGCAGGGCTACCGCGAGCGCCTGCGCCAGGCGATCCGCATCCCCGGCAAGGAACCGCGCCAGGAGGAGGTGGACCGCATCAAGACCGACGCGGTCGCCGCCCTCAAGGAGCGCTTCGCCGCGCAGGAGCTGTACATCGGCCGCATCCTGCACGACATCGAGCGCGACGAGCTGCGCGAGATGGTGCTCGGCGAGGGCGTGCGCGCCGACGGTCGCGGCGTGAACGACATCCGCAAGGTGACGGTCGAGGTGGGCGTGCTGCCGCGCACCCACGGCTCGTGCCTCTTCACCCGCGGCGAGACCCAGGCGCTGGCGGTGTGCACGCTCGGCACCAAGCAGGACGAGCAGCGCATCGAGGAGCTGGAAGGGCAGTCGTGGAAGAGCTACATGCTCCACTACAACTTCCCGCCCTACAGCGTGGGCGAGGTGCGTCCCATCCGCGGCCCGGGCCGGCGCGAGATCGGGCACGGAGCGCTGGCCGAGCGGGCCATCGAGCCGATGATCCCGTCGGACACTTCCTTCCCCTACACGATCCGCCTGGTGAGCGACATCCTGGAGTCCAACGGCTCGTCCTCGATGGCGACCGTGTGTGGCAGTTCGATGGCCCTCATGGACGCTGGCGTGCCGGTCAAGGCGCCGGTGGCCGGGATCGCCATGGGGCTCGTCAAGGAGGGGGACCGCGTCGCGGTGTTGACCGACATCCTGGGCGTCGAGGACCACCTCGGCGACATGGACTTCAAGGTCACCGGGACGCGCGACGGGCGTGACCGCCTTCCAGATGGACACCAAGATCGGCGGGATCTCCTTCGACGTCCTGCGGGACGCCATGGACTGCGCGCGCCGCGGGCGCGTGCACATCCTCGACATCATGGCGACCGCGCTCAGCGAGCCGCGCGCCGAGATGTCGCCGTTCGCGCCGCGCATCACGATCATCAACATCCCGCCCGACAAGATCCGCGAGGTCATCGGGCCGGGTGGCAAGATCATCAAGAAGATCACCGAGGAGACCGGAGCGCAGATCGACATCGAGGACAGCGGCGAGGTGCGGATCGCGGCCATCAGCGGCGAGTCCGGCCGCCGGGCCGAGGAGTTCATCCGCAACATCATCGAGGATCCCGAGGTCGGCCGGGTCTACCAGGGCAAGGTGCGCAGCATCGTCACCTTCGGCGCATTCGTCGAGATCGTGCCGGGGCGCGACGGGCTGCTGCACATCTCGGAGATCGACTACCATCGCGTGGCGCGCACCGAGGACGTCCTCAACCTGGGCGACATCGTGATGGTGAAGGTCATCGGCGTGGACCGCGACGGCAAGATCAAGCTTTCGCGCAAGGCGCTGCTGCCGGAGCCTCCGGGATACGTCGCGCCGCCGCCGCGTGAAGGTGGCGACCGGGACCGTGGGCACGATCGGGACCGCGGCCGGGACCGCGACCGGGGCCGCGGACCGCGTCGCTAGCTGCAGGCAGTCACAGGCTGTGCCGGGTGGCAGGGTGACCTGCCACTCGGCGTTTGGGGATGGATCGCAGCCCCCGGGGACGAGCGATGGACACTGACCTCTACCGCAAGACCGTCCTGCCCTCGGGGCTCACCCTGCTCACCGAGCGCATCCCCGACCGGCGCTCGCTCGCGCTGGGCGTGTGGGTGCGCAACGGCGCGCGCGACGAGCCGGGCGAACTGCTCGGCATCTCGCACTTCATCGAGCACATGATGTTCAAGGGCACCGAGCGCCGCGACGCCCGTGCCATCGCGGCGAGCCTCGAGTCGCTGGGCGGCCACCTGGATGCATTCACCGCCCGCGAGGAGGTCTGCTACTACGCCCGGGCGCTGGCCGAGCACCTGCCCGAAGTCGCGGACGTGCTGGCCGACATCGTCTGCCGCTCGAGCTTCGCGACCGCCGACGTGGAGCGCGAGAAGTCGGTGGTGCGCGAGGAGATCGCCTCGGTCGAGGACAACCCCGAGGACAAGGTCACCGAGATGCTGGCTGGGCAGGTCTGGCCCGGGCATTCGCTCGGCCGGCCCATCCTGGGCACGGCGGACACGGTGGGCCGTCTCGACAGCGCCTGCCTGCGGGGCTACTTCCGCAGCCGCTACCGCTCCGAGGACCTGGTGATCGCGGCCGCGGGCGCGGTCGAGCACGAGCGCGTGGCCGAGGTCGTCGCTGCGCACTTCGCTCCGCCCGACGGACCGGCCCTGCCGCTCTCCGGCGCGCCCGCAGGCTTCGTCCCGGGCGTGGAGCACGAGACGCGAGAGGACCTGCACCAGCTCTACCTCGCGCTCGGCACGCGAGGCCTGGGCTACAACGACTCCGACCGCTACGCGCTGATCGTGCTCAACACGCTGCTGGGCGGCGGGATGAGTTCGCGGCTCTTTCAGAGCGTGCGCGAGGAGGCGGGGCTCGCCTACTCCGTGTTCTCTGCGGCGGACTTCCACCGTGAGACCGGGCTGGTCTCGATCCAGCTCGGTGTGGCGCCCGACCGCGGTCGCGAGGCGCTCGAGCGGGTGCGCCATGAACTCGAGAAGCTGGTGCGGGACGGGCCGTCGCAGGAGGAGGTCGCCGCGGCGCGCTTCCAGATCAAGGGGAGCGTGGTCATGGGGCAGGAGAGCGTCTCGAGCCGCATGGTCCACGTCGCCCACGAGGAGATCTACCGGGGCGCCTACACGTCGCCCGACGAACAGCTCGAGCGCGTCCTCGCCGTGACCCGCGACCAGGTCGTGGAGCTGGCGCGGCGCGTGCTGCCCCCCGGCCGCTTCGCGCTGAGCGCGATCGGTCCGGCGACCGGCCAGCAGCTCGACGAGCGGGACTGGCCGGTGGAGACGGACCCGGCCTAGGCCATGCCCGCCTTCCCCGCGGGCGCGGCGCACAGCTCGCGCAACACCGCGCCGAGCCGCGCGATCCCCTCGGTGATGCGTGCCTCCGGCATGTTGGAGAAGTTCAGGCGCAGGGTGTTCTCGTGCCCGCCGTTGGGGAAGAACGAGCCGCCGGGCACGAACGCCACGTTCCGCTCGAGGGCGCGCACCAGCGCCTCGCGGGCGCTGACGCCCTCGGGGAGCGTCGCCCACAGGAACAGGCCGCCCCGCGGGCGCGTCCAGGAGACCCCGGGCGGGAACTCCGACTCGAGCGCGCGCAGCATGGCGTCGCGCCGCCGCCGGTAGACCTCGCGGATGCGCGCGATGCTGGCGTCGAGGTCGAAGCGCTCGAGGTAGGCGAGGATCTGATACTGCGCCAGCGTCGAGGTGTGCAGATCGGCGCCCTGCTTGACCAGCGCGTACTTCTCGTAGATCTCGCGCGGCGCGGCCAGCCAGCCGACGCGCATCCCGGGGCAGAAGATCTTCGAGAAGGTCCCGAGGTAGACCACCGGGCCGGCGCCGGCCAGCGAGGTCAGCGACGGCGGGGTCGTCCCCTCGTAGCAGAGCTCCCCGTACGGGTCGTCCTCGACGACGGTCAGCCCGTGGCGAGCCGCGGCGTCGAGCACGGCGTGGCGCCGCTCCAGGCTCCAGGTGCGCCCGCTCGGGTTCTGGAAGTTGGGCACCACGTAGATGAGCTTCGGGCGCCGGCAGCCGGCGATGCAGCGTTCCAGCTCGTCGGGGACCATGCCGTCGTCATCGGTCGGCACCTCGACGAAGCGCGGGCGGTAGGCCCGGAAGGCGTTGATCGCGCCCAGGTAGGTGGGGCTCTCGCACAGCACCTCGTCGTCGTCGTCGAGGAAGATCTTGCCGGTCAGGTCGAGCCCCTGCTGCGAGCCGGAGGTGACCAGGATCCCGGAGGCCTCGACCGCGGTGCCGAGCCGGGAGTTCATGCGGCGGGCGATGGTCTCGCGCAGCCCGGGGTGCCCCTCGGTGGTCGAGTACTGCAGGGCCCGCGGGCCCTCCCGGTCGAGCACGTCGGCCATCACGACCTTCAGGTCCTCGATGGGGAAGAGCTCCGGGGCCGGCAGCCCGCCGCCGAAGGAGATCACCTCGGGCCGCTGCGTGATCTTGAGCAACTCCCGGATCTCCGAGGCCTTCATCCCGTCCAGGCGGCGCGCGAATCGTGCGGTCATGGTGTCCTCCTCGAGTCTCAGACGATGGGCCGCGTCGAGGCGGCCTGGATTTCCGTGGTGTCGGGGTGGCCCGTCTCCTGCCGGATCGCCGCGGCCAGTCGCGCGACGCCCTCCCGGATCTGCGTCCTCGTCCGGGTAGGAGAAGTTGAGGCGGATGAACTCGGCCGGCGGCTCGTCGGCGAAGCACGCCCGGCCCGGCAGGTACGAGACGCCGGCCTCCGCGGCGCGCGCCAGCAGGGCCGCGGGGCGCACGCCCTCCGGCAGCCGGCACCAGAAGTAGAAGCCGCCCTGGGGGCGCTGCCAGCCGAGGCCCGGCACCGCGGCTTCGCGCAGCGCGCCGTCCATCGCGTCCCGCCGCCGGCCGGTACGCCCGGCGCACGGCGCGCATGTGGCCACTCATGCGCCCGCCCTGCATGAACCGGTCGAGCACCCACTGGCCGAGCGTGTTCGAGTGCAGGTCGGCCGTCTGCCGGGCGAGCGCGAACTGCCGCACCACCGCGCGCGGGGCGACCAGGAAGCCGAGCCGCATGCCGGGGAAGAGCAGCTTCGAGAAGGTGGAGAGGTAGAGCACGTTGCCCGCCGGGTCCAGCGCCCGCAGCGAGGGCACCGGATCGCCCTCGTAGCGCAGCTCGGAGTAGGGATCGTCCTCGAGGACGGGCACCTGGTAGCGGCGCGAGAGCGCGAGCAGGTGCTGACGGCGCTCGAGCGGGAGCACCGCGCCCGAGGGGTTCTGGAAGGTGGGCAGCGTGTAGATGAGCTTGGGCCGGAAGCGCGCCAGGACGCTCTCCAGCACGTCGGTGCGCATCCCGTGCTCGTCGGTGGGCACGCCGATGAGGCGCGCCCGCGCGCCGCGGAAGGTCTGCAGCGCGCCGATGAACGAGGGTTGCTCGACGACCACGGCGTCGCCGGGGTCGAGGAAGATGCGCGCCGCGAGGTCGAGGCCCTGTTGCGAGCCGGACAGCACCAGCACCTCGTCCGGGGTGCAGCCCACTCCGCGCGCGGCCATCATCTGCGCGAGCGTCGCGCGCAGCGCCGTGAGCCCCTCGGTGGGGCTGTGCAGCAGGGCGGCGGGGCCGGTGTCGTCCAGCACCTCCGTGATGAGGGCGCGCAGCTCGGCGAAGGGCAGCAGCTCGGGGGCGGGCATGCCGAAGGACAGCGGGATCGCGTCGGCGCGCTCGGTGAGCCGCAGCAGGTCGCCCACGAGCGGATCCTGGAAGCCCGAGACGGCGGCCCCGAAGAGCTGCCGCCAGGGCAGCTCCTGCTCCGTCGTCCGGGTGGGCGGGGGCCGTCTCGGGGAGCGTGACCATCGTGCCCCGCCCGACGTGCGCGTCGATCAGCGCGTCGGCGCGCAGCTCCTGGTAGGCGATCAGCACCGTGCTGCGGCTGACGCCGAGCGCCTGCGCGAGACGGCGCTCGGGTGGCAGCCGGAAGCCAGCCGGGAGCTTGCCGGCAAGTGATCAGGTCGCGGACCTGCCGCGCGATCTGCTGGTAGATCGGCTCGTGACTGCTGCGATCGATCGAGATCTCCATGTCGACCTCCGGGCACGACGGTACTTGGATGCCGATTGGCACCGACCAATCGGCATCCTAGCCGTTCGCGACCGGGTGTTCAAGCTCCAATCGGTCCGCCAGTGTTCGGTCCAATGTAGTTGATTGGATTGATTGGACTGTCAACGTCCTCGCGGATTGGCCTTGCCACACGATTGCAGGCCGCGTGAGACGCAAAGAGCTCAGGTGTCCTGCTTCCGCCTCTGTCTCTCGCCGGCTGCACGGTCTTGGAGGGGCCCATCGGGGCTCGAGGGCCCGTCCTCACGGGGGCCGAGACCCCCCAGAGACGGGTTTGACAGTGGATTGGGTGGCCGACATAGTGTCGAGCGATGGGAGCGACGCCTCGGCCGGCACCGGACTTGCGTTCCGTCGGGAGCGTCATGAAGCCGCGACTCCGTCCCCTCAGGCGCCTGTTCACCTCTCCGGCGCGGGCTCTTGCCGGCGTCGTTCTGGCGCTCGCCCTGACCGGCGCCTCGCCTGCGGCGGACTCCACCCTGCCCGTGCCGCCCGACAGTGCCGACATCGCCTCGTCCATCCAGGTGCCGGGCCCCGGCCAGCACGAGGTGCTGCCCGCCCCGGCCCGGGCCTTCGGCGCGCGGGAGTCGCTCAAGTTCTCGGTGCAATACGGCTTCATCCACGCCGGAACCGCCTGGCTCGAGATCCCCGAAGTGCGCAACTACAAGGGGCACGAGGTCTACCTGTTGCTGGCGCGCGCCGAGTCGAACGCCTTCTTCAGCCGCTTCTACAAGGTCCGCGAGCGGATCGAGTCGCTACTGGGACCGCCGCGGCCTCTACAGCCGGCGCTACGTCGAGGACCGCCGCGAAGGGAAGTACCGCCAGCAGAGCGACATCGTCTTCGACCCGGTCCGCAACGAGGCGGTCTACTCGGACGGGCGCACCTTCCCGGTGCCGGCGCGCGTGCAGGACGCGCTCTCGGCGTTCTACTACTTCCGCACCCAGGCGCTGCCACTCGGCGGCAGCATCGTCTTCCACTATCATGCGAGCCGGAAGAGCCAGCCGTTGCAGGTCAAGGTGCTGGGGCGCGAGCGCATCGAGACGCCGGCCGGCACCTTCGATTGCGTCGGCGTCGAGCCCATCCTGAAGGCCGGGGGCATCTTCAAGAACTCCGGCCGGCTGGTGATCTGGGTCACCGACGACGAGCGCCGCATGCCGGTGCTCATGAAGAGCAAGGTCGCCATCGGCTCGATCAGCGTCGTGCTGGTCGAGGCCAAGGCGGGGGGCTGATGTCGCGCTACCGGGAAGCGGATCTCACGCGGCTTGCGGTGGGCTCTTTCGAGCAGCGCGCCACGCACGTCCGGATCGAGGATTTCGCGCGGCCGCTCGCGCCCGAGGCCGCGGCGGCCGTGCTGGACTCGCTCCCGGACCAGCTGGCGGCGCGGGCGCTGCGCGAGGTCGTGGACCGCGTCGCCGAGGCACACCGGCGGGGACGTCCGGTCGTGGCCATGTGCGGTGGCCACGTCGTCAAGGTGGGCGTGTCGCCCTGCCTCGTCACCCTGCTCGAGCGCGGCGTGATCACGCACCTGGCGCTCAACGGCGCGGCCGCCCTGCACGACATCGAGATCGCGCGCGCGGGCCGGACCTCCGAGGACGTCGAGGCGAACCTGCAGGCGGGCTCCTTCGGCATGGTGGACGAGACCGGCGACTTCATGAACGCGGCGATGCGCGAGGGGGCGCGGCGTGGCGAGGGACTGGGCGAGTGCTGGGGGCGGGCGCTCTGCGAGGAGGCCGCGACGCACGCCGGGGCGAGCCTCGTGGCGGTGGCGTGGCGGCTCGGCGTGCCGGCCACGGTCCACGTGGCCGTGGGCACGGACACGGTCCACTACCACCCGCGCTGCGACGGGGCGGCGCTCGGGGAGACGTCGCTGCGCGATTTCCGCATCTTCGCGGCGACGCTGGCCGAGGCGCGCGGCGCGGCCGTGCTCAATTTCGGCTCGGCCGTGGTGCTGCCCGAGGTCTTCCTCAAGGCGCTCGTGGTGGCGCGCAACCTGGGCGCCGGCCTGGAGGGCTTGACCACCGCGAACTTCGACCAGGTCCAGCACTACAGGCCGCGTGTGAACGTGGTCGAGCGCCCGACGCGGGCCGAAGGGGCCCGGGGCTACTCCCTCACGGGCCACCACGAGATCATGGTCCCGCTCTTTGCGGGCGCCGTCCTGGCCCGGATCGCCCGCTGACCGCGGGTAGCCCGGGCCAGGGCCGGGCTCGGCACAGGCCTTGCGTTTCGCTGTCCCCAGCCCGGACGGGCCGAGACGTTTGACAGCGCAGGCAGCCGCCGCCTACAATTCAACTCCCCTTCGCACCGCGACTTGCGGTGCTCGACTAGCTCCACGGCGGAGGCTCACCAAGACGCGTCTTGCTACTGCTTCGGGCAGGGCTGGTTAGTTATTTGACCCTGCTGATGGATCGTGGACCGGGTTTGACCCCGGCGCCGATCGCTTGCGTCTGGTAGGCCAGAGGATTCTCGGACCGCCGTACACCCCGGCTCATCCATCATGATGCGCAGGGTCTCGGGGAAGTCCCCATTCCTGGAGTGGTCGTGAAACGTCTCGCTGTCTTCGCCATCGCACTCACGCTCGCGCTGTCCCCCGGTCCCGTCTCCGGGGCGGCGCCTCCGGTCGACACCCCCATCGACCAGATCGACTGGGGCCAGACCCCGGAATACCGCATCGTTCCGGGTGACATCCTGGTGTTGAACTTCGGTCCCCGTGAGGGCATTCCCACCGACCTGGTTCGCCAGGCGGAAGTGCGCCTCGATGGCCGCATCACGGTCTTCCCGATCGGAGATGTCGTTGCCGCGGGCCGCACGCCGGTCGAGCTCCAGACCGAGTTGATCCGGCTGCTGGCCGGCGAATACAGGCAGCCCCGCGTCACGGTCGAACTCGTGAAGTCGGTCGCGAACCGCGTCCACGTGCTGGGGCGGGTGAAGAAGCCGGGCTCGCAGGTGGTCCAGTCGCTCCCGACCCTGCTGCAGGTCATCGCCGAGGCCGGGGGGTTCGAGGACGATGCGGCGCGCAACAGCGTGATCGTCATGCATCGGGTCGGCCTCGGCTCCGTGAGCGTCGCCCGCATCCGTGCGGGCCATCTCCTGCGGGGTGGTGGTGACGTCCCGCTCTCCCGCTTCGACATCGTTTACGTGCCGCGCTCGACCATCGGCAACGTGGACGTCTTCGTGGAACAGTTCTTCTCACGCACCATTCCGGTCGGGTCCGCAGCCTTTCTCGGCTGGGAACTCTTCAACCTGGACAAGGTCTTCGCGTCCGGGCGCACCGTGGTCCGATAAGGGGAGACCCGCATGACGCCCGAGATCGTCCCGGCACCCTCCAGTTCCCAGCGCGCCACCGCCCGGGAGTTCTTCGCGGTGGTGTTCCGCCGGCGCTGGATCATCATCGGGCTGTTCGCGGCGACCCTGGGCACCGTGCTGGCCGTGACTCTGGGCACGCCCCGGTACTTTGTCTCGTCCGGGCAGGTGTTGGTGCGGCGGGGCGAGCAGCAGAGCGCGATGAACCCCGTGCGCCAGGTCGCGAACGAGTGGGAGATCGAGCTTGGCAGCGAGATCCAGACGGCGAGGAGCCGGCCGGTCCTGGAGCACGCCCAGAAGCTTCTGGACAAGGAGCGGCTCGGCCAGCCGGCCGTGGTGTTGGACGAGCGCCGGGTGGAGGTGGGGGTGACCGGCAAGAGCAACGTGCTGGTGCTCGGCCTACCGCGACCGTGACCCTCATGTGGCCGAGCGGGGATGTGACGCGCTGCTGCGTGCCTACATCGACTACCGGCAGAGCTCCCGGCTCAGCTACCCGCGGCCCTTCTTCGACCGCGAGATCACGCAGGCCGCGGCCGAGCTGCGGCGCTGGACCGAGCTGCGCCGGGAGTTCTCCAACCAGACCGGGATGGTGGATCTGGTCGAGCAGCGGCGGTCGACGATCCTGCTGCGGGGTAATCTGGAACAGCACCGGGCCTCCGTTGCGGGCGACCTGGCCGAGGCGGCGGCGCAGTACCGCATCATGGGCGAGCTCAAGGAGAACCCGGACGTCGACCAGCCGAGCCTGTTGCAGCCCAGCGGGGTCGACGGCACGATCGACCTCGTCAAGCGGCAGGTCGTCGAACAGCAGGGCCGCATCGCCCGGCTGCTCGAGCGATACCGGGGCGATTCGCCCGAAGTCGTGAATGCCCAGGTCACTCTCGACACGCTGCGCGGGATGCTGCAGCGGGAGGCGCAGGCGCGTTACGTCATCGCGCGCTCGCGCATGCAGGTGGCGCGTGCGAAGCTGGACGCGATGGACCGTGACATCGAAGTGGTGGACGCCACGCTGGCTCGGATGCCGGACATCGAGGCCCGCCTGGTCGAGATGGACAACCAGATCAGCACCTGGAAGGCCCGCTATGCCGACCTCGCGAAGAGCAGCGACCAGGCCCGGGTCAACGAGAACACGGTCCCGCTGATCGCGGTCTACCTGCTGAACCCGGCCAGCCCCGCGCGGACAGAGAATTCCAGCGACTACGTGCGGCTCGGGCTCGCGCCGGTCTTCAGCCTGGTCGTGGGCGTCGGCCTGGCGTTCTTCGTCGACGGTCTCGATCTCACGGTCCACACGTCCGGCCAGGCGGAGGAGGAAGTCCGGCTGCCGGTGCTCGCCGCCATCCGGGAACGGAGGCGGGGCGGTCGGCGTCCCCGTCACCGCGAACCGGAGAAGACGCCGGCATGACCCGCCTCTTCGACGCCCTCAGCAAGGCCCGGTCGGCTGCGCCGACCCGCGGTCACGCGGGTCCGCCGGCGCAGCTCGCGATCGCCGCCGTCCCGCCGGTCCCGATGAAGACGGCCCGCCCTGCGATGGAGCACGCCGCCCCGCCGGGCGACGAAGCTCGCCGCCGGATCGTGGCTTTCGACGGGTCTCCGGAACTTCCGACCGACGTGCGGAGCGAGATGACCGGCCTGCGGATCAGCCTCGAGGCCGCCCTCACGCAGCGCATCCCGCGCATCGTGATGTTCCTCGCCTCGCAGGGCGGCGAAGGCACTTCCACGGTGGCCGCGCAGTTCGCCCAGTCGCTGGCGGGCGACGAGCGCCTGAGGGTCCTGCTGGTGGACGCGCATGCCCGGCGTCCCGCCTATCTCGCCCGACGGTTCGCCCGCGGTGGCGCGCCCGGCGCGCGCCAAATCGCGCCGGGAGACGCAGTCCGGAGTCCGGAGCCCGGACCTGCTGCCCCTCCCGGAGGGCGCGTTCGAGGCGAGCACCCTCACCCCGGTTTCACTGCGCGAGTCGCTCGACGCGATCGCCAGTGGCTACGACTGGATCGTGATCGACGGGCCCCCGGTGCTGGAGTCGCCCGACGCGGCCACGCTCGGGGCGGTGGCCGACGGGGTCGTCGTCGTGGTGCAGGCGGGGCGCACCAAGCGGCCCGTGCTGACGCGTTCCGTGGACCTGGTGGGCCGGGCCGGCGGACGCGTGCTCGGGATCGTGCTCAATCGCCGCCGTCTGGAGATCCCGGGATTCATCTACCGGCGGATCTGATCCGCCAGCCACCGCGGTGAGCGACCCCCGACTCGTGCCCGAGGAGCCTGTGCCGCCCGCAACGCGATCCCCTGGCTCCCGCGCGTCGGCCCGCCTGTCCGCCCCGCTCGCGCTCGCGAGTGCGTGGGCGGGAGACGCCCTCGCGCTCATCGTAGGAGGGAGCCACGCCACCGGATCGGGGGTGTGGGTTGCGCTCGGAGGCCGCGAACTCTGCCTCTCCGACCTGGATGTCTATGCCGTGGTCCGGGATCGCGCCGCCCAGCGCGCGGCGGAGACCCGCGCCCGTGCCGACCGCCCCGGGCTGCGCGGGCGGTTGCTGGCCTGGGGGCTCGCAGCCCCGCTCGAGGTGGCCTTCCTCGTCCCCGCGGACCTCGCGCGCCTGCCGGCGCGTCCCGCCACGCTCGAGTTGGCGCGCCACGGGCTCGTCATCGCGGGTGACCCGGCCTGGCGCGACCGCGTCCAGCGCTGGGAGCCGGGGGACGTGAGCCGCGAGGAGATCCTGCTGCTGCACGAGAACCGCGCTTTCGAGCTGTTGCTCGCCTGGCCGTCGCTCGCCGCTCGCGATCCGCTGGCGCGCCTGCAGGCGCGCCACGCCGTGCTCAAGTGCGCGCTCGACGTGGTGCGGGTCGAGGCGCTCGGCCGGGGCGAGTACCCGATGGACCCCGGGCGCTCGTGGAGTGGGCCGGCCGGCCAGGGTGCTCCGTTCCGGGCGGGTCCGGGCGGACGGCGTTCCTCGCGTTGCTCGAAACGGCGGTCGCCTGGCGCGCGGGCCAGGTCGGGGAACTCGATGCCGCCGGGGCGCGGGACGAGTGGCGGACGGCGGTGGCGGCCTGGGTCGCGACGTGGCGGACGTGGGTGGGGCCCTCGTACGGCGACGCTGTCCGCAGCGCCCGGCGCGCCCGCCTGCGGCGCCGGCTGCGCCGCGCACTCTCCTGGCCCACGCGCAGCGGCTTCGGTCCTCCGCTCGGCGGGCGGTTGCGCCATGCGCTGTGTGGCACGCCCCAGCACCGGGCGAACGCCTCGGCCGCGGTCCTGCTCCTGGCCGCGACGGAGGAAGGCTGGAGCGGGGCGGACCCGCCGTTGCCCGGGCGCGCGAAGCGCTCGCTCGCGGCGCTCGGCGTGGCGCCGGCCGCGGCGCTCGCGGATTGGGCCGCCGCGGCGCGCGCCGTGGTCGGTGCGTGGGACTGCTGGGTGCTCGACGGCCAGCGCACCGCGGAGCCCGCGTGAGACGGCGCCTGGCCGTGCTGCTCGTGGACGCGCTCGGCTGGGAACTGGCGGCGCGCACGCCCGGCTTCGCCGCCGAGCTGCCGCACCGGCGCCGGATCGAGACCATCCTGGGCTTCAGCTCCGGCGCGCTGCCGACGCTGTTCAGCGGACGGCTGCCGGCCGAGCACGGGCGCTGGCTCATGTACCGGCGCGCGGGGAGTGCCGGCACGCCCTTCCGCGGCTTCCGCTGGCTCGGGATGCTGCCACCGAGGCTGCGGCGAAGCTGGAAGCTCTCGGTGCTGCTCACCCGGCTCGTCGCGCGGCGCGGCGTGCGCGGCTACTTCAGCCTCTACCAGGTCCCCCGCGAGCTGCTCGAGGAGTTCGATCTGGCCGAGCGCGACGACATCTTCACCCCGGGTGGTCTGCCCGGGGACTCGCTGTGGGACGCGGTGGCACGCGCCGGCATCCGCTCGCAAGGCTGGAACTGGCGCACGCCCGAGCCCGAGGCCCTGGACGCGATGGAACGCGCGCTCGAGCGCGGACCCGAGGACTTCCTGTTCTGCTACACTGCCGGGCTCGACGCGGCGCTGCACCGTGAGGGGTCGGGTGGTACGGACGTGCGCGAGCGGCTGGCGCGCTACGACGCCTGGCTCACGCGCAACGTCCATGCAGCCCGGCGGCGCGGCGAGGAGTTGCGGCTCGTGCTGCTCTCCGACCATGGCATGTTGGACGTGCGCGACACCGTGGACGTGATGGGCGCGCTGGCGGGCCTTTCCTGCCGCTGGCCACGGGACTATGTGCCATTCTTCGACTCGACCTTCGCTCGCTTCTGGTGGCGGTCCGCTGCGGCGCGCGGGGAAGTGCGAGCCGCGCTGGAGGGCGTGCGCGGCGGCCACTGGCTCGAGGATGACGAGCTCGAGCGAGCCGGCGCGCTCTTCCCGGCGCGCGAATACGGGGAGGACATCTACCTGCTCGACCCTGGAGTGCTGATGGTGCCATCCTTCATGGGCTCGCGCCCGCTCGCCGCCATGCATGGCTACGATGCGGCGCATCCGGAGATGGCCGCCCTGCTCGCTGCGAGCCATCCCGTGCCCGCGGGTGTGCGCCACCTGAAGGACGTCCGCGGTTACCTCGAGGACGGGCTGGCCTGGCTGGCGGAGGCCCGGTGAGGCCCGGCGAGGTCGCCCATTCCGTCTCGCGCGGCGCCTTCTGGCTCGTCCCTGGAGAAGGTGGCGGCGCTGCTCTCGAGCGTGGCCTACTCGGTGCTGTTGCTGCGCTGGCTGGGGCCCAGGCAGTTCGGGATCATGACGCTCGCTCTGGCCTGCGTGGGGTTCGCCACGGCGGCGACCGGCAACTTCGAGATGTTCCTCGAGCGCTACGCCGCCGAGTACGGGGCGCGCGGTCTGATGCCGCACCCTGCGCCGCGCCCACCTCCTCGCGCTGGGCATCAAGCTCGGGCTCGGGCTCGTCGTGAGCGCGGTGCTGCTGGCCCTCACTCCGTGGCTCGCCCGCTTCTTCGCCGTCCCCCAGTTGCTCGTGCTCGTGCCGCTCCTCACGGCGATGGTGGCCTTCGACGGGTTCTCCACCACGGGCCGGGCCACGCTCTACGGGACGCAGGAGTTCCGCTGGCTCTCGCTGCTGGCCGTCGTCTTCCACGTCGTCAAGATCATCCTGGTGGCCATGCTGTGGTGGGGCCGCCACGGTCTTACCGCGCTGGCGCTCGGGCTTTCGGTGCTGACCGTGGCCCTGGCTCTGGCGCAGACCGCGGTGCCGCTGTGGATCACGCGTCACGCCCGGGACCGCGAGCCGCCGGCTCCCGAGCGCTCCTGGCGCGGGCTGTTCCGCAGCATGCTCGGCTATTGCGTGCCCCTGCTCGGCGCGCGCATCACCTTCATGTCGGGGCAGAACCTGAGCACGATCGTCCTGGGGAAGCTGTTCAGCCCCGGGCTCCTGGGCTACTTCAAGTTCGCGTTCCAGACCATCGAGCGCTTCAACGACCTGGTGAACGCGGTGCCGTCCTCGCTCCTGCCCTCGCTCACCCGTCTCGTCGCGCAAGGGGAGCGAGAGCGGCTGCGCCTGGTCTTCGACCAGGCCCTGCGTCTCATCCAGGCGCTGGCCTGCGCTGCTCTCCTTCGGTTTGTTCGTCTTCGCCCGCGAGCTGACGCTGCTCATCGGCGGCTGGTCGTTCGAGCCGGCCGTCCCCCTGCTGCGCGTGCTGGCCCTGGTGCCCATGGCCCGCACGGCCCAGCAGCCGCTCACCATGCTGTTCCAGTCGCTGCGGCGTCCCGGCACCGTGCTGGCTCTGTCCGTGGTCAAGTTCATGACCGAATTCGGCGCCTACTTCCTGCTGGTGATCCCGCTGGGCGTCATCGGCGCGGCCTGGGCCAACCTGGCCGGCGCCACGGCATCCTACGTCGTGGCGATGGTGCTGCTGGGGCGCATCATGCCGGCGGGCGCGCGGAAACGAGTGCGTGCCGGTCTCACCCCGCTGGTCCTGCTGCTGCCGTTGCTGGCCATCACCCTGCTGGGAGAGTTGCGCTTCCATGGCGTGCCCCGGATCCTCTTCCACCTCGCACTGGTGCCGCCCGCAGGAGTGGGGATGTTCGCGCTGGGGTTGGTGCGCCGGGAGGATCTCGAGAAACTGGCGGACGTGCCGCTGGAGCGGCCCTGGACGCGGGTGGTGCGCGGGAGCCTGCTGCTCACGCTCAGCTTCTTCGCCCGCCTGGCCGGAGTGCGGAGGGCCGCGTGAACGGGCTGCGGGTGCTGGTGATCATCCCGGCGCACGATGAGCAGGAGAGCCTGCCGCGCACGCTCGACGAGCTGCGCGCGGTCGTGCCGGGGGTGGACCTGCTGGTGGTGGACGACGGCTCCCGTGACGCCACCGCCGGGGTGGCGCGCGCGCGCGGCGTGCGCGTGCTCCGCCACGTCTTCAACCAGGGCGTGGGCGCGGCGCTGCAGACCGGGTTCCGCTGGGCCGTCGAGCACGGCTACGACGTGGGCGTGCAGCTCGACGCGGACGGCCAGCACGACCCCGCCTACCTGGCGGTGCTGCTCGAGCCGGTGTGCGCCGATCGCTGCGATGTGAGCATCGGTTCGCGCTACGTCCAGCGTTCCGGCTACCAGGCCCCGGCCGCGCGCCGCATCGGCATGGCGCTGTTCTCCAGCCTGGTGAGCGTGGTGCTGCGCACCCGGATCACCGACACGACCTCCGGCTTCCGCGCCTACGCGCGGAGGGTCATGGAGCTCTGCCAGCACGACTTCCCGCGGGACTTCCCGGATGCGCCCCTGCTCATCACGCTCGGGCGTCGTGGCTTCCGCATGGAGGAGGTGCCGGTCGAGATGCGCGAGCGCCGGGCCGGGCGGTCCTTCTACACGTTCGGCACGTCCTTGTACTACCCCTACAAGAACCTGCTGGCCTCGCTGATGGCGCTGCTCCAGCGGCCAGCGCAGCCCTGAGGGCCATTCCATGATGTTCCTGTCGAGGACCCAGGTCATCGCCGCGATCGGTGCGGTCCTGCTCGTGCTCTACGTGCTGGACCTGGTGCGGCGCCGCAAGCTGTCCGAGGAGTACTCGCTGCTCTGGGTGATCTCGACCGTCGTCGTGGCGGCGCTGGGGTTCTCGACGCCACTTCTGGTCTGGGTGAGCCGCAAGCTCGGTATCGTGCAGGAGAACTCGACGGTGTTCGCCTTCGGGCTCGCGTTCAACCTGGCGATGCTGCTGCACCTCTCGGTCCGGCTCTCGCGGCTGGGCCAGGAGAACCAGGCGCTCTCGCGGGAACTGGCCCTGCTGCGCCACGAACTCGAGGAGTCGCGCGCGGGCGGTCCGCCGGCGGCCGCGCCGACGGCGGACCGGGCATGAAGCGGCCGCTCCAGCTGCTCGTGGGGGTGGCCATCTCGGTGGCCGCGGTGTGGTTCTCCATGCGGGGGGTGAGCGCCCCGGAGGTCTGGCGGGCGCTGAGGCACTCCAACCTGCTGCTGTTCGGCGCCGTCATGGCCCTGACGCTGGCCAGCTTCTGGATCCGGGCCCTGCGCTGGCGCTCGCTCCTGTCCGGGGTGCAGCGGCCCTCGCTCCACAGCCTCTACAGCGCCACCATGATCGGCTTCATGGCCAACAACATGCTGCCCTTCCGGCTGGGCGAGTTCGTGCGGGCCTGGGCGCTGGCGCGCCGCGAGCGCTGCTCGACCACCATGGTGATGGCGACGGTCGTCGTGGAGCGCGTGGTGGACATGCTCGCGCTGCTCGGCATCCTGGGCGTCACCATCCTGGTGCACCCCATCGAGCCGGGCAGCAAGGCGGCGGAGTTCACCCACGCGGGCGCCGGCTCGCTCATCGTGCTCACGGTGGGGCTCACGCTCCTGCTCGTCGTGCTCGAGCGCACGCCCGGGCTGGCGCGCCGCGTGGTCCACCGTCTCTCGGCCCGGCTGCCCGAGCGCCACCGTGGCCGCGCGGTCGCCGCGCTCGACCATTTCGTCGAGGGCCTGGGGCTGTTCCGCGACCTGCCCCGCCTGCTGTGGGTCTTCCTGCTCTCGTTCGTGCTGTTCTCCTGCTTCGCGGTGGCGCTGCAGCTCAGCATGGAGGCCTTCGGCATCCACCTGCCGTGGTACGCGGGCTTCACGGTGCTGGTCATCTCCGCGTTCGCCATCATGGCGCCGGCCGCCCCGGGTTACATCGGCACCATGAACCTGGCGTGCGTGGCCGGGCTCGCGCTCTTCGGGGTGACCAACCGCGAGCTGGCCAACTCCTTCTCGTGGTTCTACTGGGCGGGGCAGTGGCTGCCGGTCACCGTGGTGGGCCTGTTCTACCTGCGGCGCGAGGGGCTCTCGCTGCGCTCGCTCAACCAGGCCCAGGAAACGAGCTCATGACCCCGCGAGCCGGGCGGCTCGGCGGCGATTCAGCGCGGGTAGTGCCCGACGACCTTGCGCACCGCGGCGACGACGTCCTCGACGTCGCGCGGCGTCATGTCCGGGAAGAGCGGCAGGGTGACGGCGCGGCGGTAGGCGTCCTCGGCGACCGGGAAGTCGCCGGCGCGCACGCCCAGCCGGTCCTGGAAGTAGGGATGCAGGTGGATGGGGATGAAGTGCACCGAGGCGCCGATGTTCTCGGCGCGCAGCTCCTGGATGAAACGCGCGCGGTCGCAGGTGAGCCGCTCCAGCTCCAGCGCGACCGGATAGAGGTGCCAGGCGTGCACCGACCCCGGCGCGCACCTGCGGCCGGCGCACCTCGGGAACCGCGGCGAGCAGGGAGTCGTAGAGCGCCACGAGCTCCCGGCGCCGCTGCTGCATGCTCTCGAAGCGCTCCAGCTGCGCCAGGCCGATGGCCGCCAGCACGTCGCTGAGGTTGTACTTGAAGCCCGGGGCGGTCACCTCGTAGTACCAGGAGCCCGTGTCGCCGTAGCGCTTCCAGGCGTCGCGGTCCATGCCGTGCAGCGAGAGCAGGTTCATGCGCGCGGCCAGCGCGTCGTCGTCGGTGACCGCGGCGCCGCCCTCGCCGGTGGTGAGGTTCTTCGTGGCGTAGAACGAGAAGGCGGTGACGTCGGAGAGCGAGCCCACCGGCCGGCCGCCCAGCGAGGCCCCCAGCGCGTGGGCTGCATCCTCGACCACGGGGATGCCGCGTGCGCGGGCCAGCTCGCCGATGGCGTCGAGGTCGCAGGGATGCCCGGCATAGTCCACCGGGAGGAGGGCGCGGGTCTTCGCGGTGAGCGCGCGCTCGACCGCGCGCGGGTCCAGGCACAGCGTGTCGGGCTCGACGTCCACCAGCACCGGGCGCGCTCCCACGTGCTCGATGACGTTCACGCAGGCCACGAAGGTGTAGGTCGAGGTGATCACCTCGTCGCCGGGGCCCACTCCGAGTGCGGCGAGCGCAAGGTGCAGGGCGCCCGTGGCCGAGTTCACCGCGAGGCCGTGGCGCGCTCCCGCGAGGGCCGCCACGCGGTGGCCCAGTTCCACCGTCCGCGGGCCCGTCGTGATCCAGCCGGATTCGAGCGTCTCGAGCACGAGTTCCTTCTCGCGCGCCCCGATGGAGGGCCGGGAGAAGGGCAGGAACGTGGCGCGCACGGGGGTGCCGCCGCGCGAGGCGAGGGGATCGGGCACGGGAGTCACGGCCGGCCGGTCGAGGTCGGAGCACAGGTTGGCATCAGGCGTGCGATTCTAGGGCACCACGCGCCCGGGTTCCAACTGCCTGCTCCGGGATCGCGGTGAGCCGGCGCTTCGTCCGGGACACGCTGGGCCTCGCGGTCAGCCAGTACGTGGCGCGCGGGATGCTGCTGGCGCGCGGCGTGCTGGCCGCGGTCGCCCTGGGGCCCGCGGGCTTCGGCCAGTGGAACGCGCTCAATCTGATCCTCGACTACGGCGGCTACGCCTCGGGTGGCGCCCTGCAGGGACTCGACCTGCGGCTGCCCGCGCCGACCGCGCGGGGCGACGCGGGGGAGGCCCGGCGGTTGCTCGCCGGCGCCTGGAGCATGGTGCTCGCAGGCGGGACGCTGTTCGCGCTGCTGCTCGTCGCCGCGCTCGCGAGCGGACGGCCCACGCTGCTGCGCGGGCTCGGCTGGAGCGCTCCGCTCCTGATGCTCGCGGCCGCACTGCTCCAGCTCGTGTTGCAGTACCACGGCTCGGCCCTGCGCGCGCGCGGGCGCTTCGGTGCGGTGAGCGGCTCGGCGGCGGCGCAGGCGCTGCTGGGCGGTGGGCTGGGGCTCGCGCTGGTCTGGCGCTTCGGGATCCATGGACTGCTGTGGGGCTGGCTCGCGGGCACGCTCGTGGCCCTCGTCTGGGTGCGCCTCGCGGCGCCCGACGTGCCGCTGTGGCCCGGCGCGCCGGCGGAGGGCGCCAGGCTGGTGCGCGGGGGATTCGTGGTCTTCGCCTTCTTCATCGTCTCGCTCGTCCTGCGCTCCGTGGACCGGCTCGCCCTCATCCACTACGGCACGCCCGCGGATCTCGGCGCCTACAGCCTGGGGCTCATGGCGGCCGGGCTCGTGCTGTACGTGCCCGAGGCCGCGGCCGCGGTGCTCTATCCGCGCATCGCCGCGGCCGCAGGGGACGCGCGGGGCCTGGAGTGCCGTACGCGGGCAGGTGGTGCGCGCGCACCGCGCGCTGGCGGTGTCGCTGCCACTGGCGGTGGCGGTCGCGATGGTGTGGGTGGCGCCGGCGCTGTCGTGGTGGCTGCCGCGCTACCGGGACGCGGCCGAGGCCGTCCGGTTGCTCGCCCTGGGCGCGCTGCTGCTCTCGGCCTCGACGCTGCCGGGTTACTGGCTGCTGGGCAGCGGTCGCGCGCGGTCCCTGCTCCTGGCCGGGCTGGCGTGCGCCGTGGTGACCGCCCTGCTGGTCTTCGGGGTCGCGGCCCGCGCGCCCCGGCCGTCGCCGGTGGCCGTCGCCGCGTGCGCCGGCTACGGCGTCTTCGCGGCGGCGATCGCCACGCTCGCGGCGCGCGATCTGCGCCCCGGGCCGAGGCGGAGGGCTGACCTTCGCGGTGTCGAGCTTCCTGCCCGCCCTGTGGGCCGCGGCGGCCGCTTTCGCCGCCTGCCGGATCGGGCCGGCGGAGCCGGCCCTCGCCGCGGGGGCGCGCACGGTCGCCGTGGCGCTCGTCTACGCGCCCGTGCTGTGGTGGCTGGGGCGTGGCCTCGGTCTGCGCGCGCTCGCCAGCCAGTGGGTCCGCCCGGAGGCGCGCGCATGATCCCGCCGTCCTTCCCGTGGCCGACCTTGCAGGCGGTGGTCCGGCCGTGCCGTCGGGGACTCGCGCCATGACGCGCCGGCAGGCCATCGGCGTGATCGCGGGCAGCCTCGCGGCGCACGGCCTGCTGCTCGCCGGATTGGCGGCGGCGCTGCCCGGGCCGCTGCGTCTGGCAGCGGCGTTCGCGGTGCTCGTCCTGGTGCCCGGCTGGGCCTTCGTCGTCCTCGGGGCGCGTGCCGCCCGGCGGCGCGTGGCTCGCGGCCGGCTGGGTGTTCGGCCTCGGGGTGGCCTGGAACGCCGCTCTCGTGCTGTTCGCGCGCGCGGCCGGGCTGCCCTTCCTCGCGCTTCTTCCCTGGACGCCGCTCACGAGCGTGCTGCCCTGGGGGCTCGTGCGTCTGGCGCGCCGGCGGAGCGCAGACCGCGCGGGAGAGCGGGCTCGCTCGCGCGGCCGTTGCTGGCCGTGCTGCTCGCCGCTGCGTTCGCGGCCGTGCACGCGGCCCGCTTCGGGCCGCCCCTGGGGTACCTGAGCGACACGCCGGACCACGTCGGGACGCTGCGGCGCATGCTGCAGTCCGGGGATCTGTTCCCCGCCGATGCCTTCTTCCGCGATGCGGGCCGCGCGGGCGCGGACCCGCGCAAGGGTCTCTGGCACGGCATCGTCGCGCTGCTCGCGCAACTGGCGAGTGCTCGGTCCGCTCGAGGCCTGGCGCTGGCTCAGCGCCCTGGTCGCGCCGTTCCTCGTGCTCAACGTGGCCGCCCTGGGCTTCCTGTGCCGCGGCTCCACCGGCGCGGCGCTCGCGGCCTGGGTGCTGATGCTGACCTACGGGGGTGGCCTGGGGCAGAGCCCGGTCCGCCAGGCGGTCTACGCCACGCGCGTCGCGGACCAGTTGGCGCTCGCAGCCTCGGTCGCGGTGCTTGCGGACCTGGGCCGGCGCGCCTGGTCCACGCGCCTGGCCGCGGTGGCGCTGGGCTTCGCGGCGGTGACGGTGCACGTCTTCTCGGCCATCCAGTTCGCGCTGGTGCTTCCCGCGCTCGGGCTCGGGCTGCTGCTGCGCGACCGCCGTTTCGGCCCCGAGGCTGCGCCGGCTCGCCGGGACGGCCCTGCTGCTTGGCGTGGTCTGCCTGCCCTACCTGTTGTTCCGGGCGCAGCAGGCCTACGCGCCGACGAACGTGATCCATACCGAGCCCCAGGGGCTGACCTGGCTGGTCGGCTCGCTGCGCGTGGTGTCCATCGAGCAGCTCTGGGGCTGGCTGGGCCTGGCCTGGGTGCTCGTGCCACTGTCCTGGCCCTGGCTCTGGGCGCGCGGGCGGGGGAACGTCGCGGTGCTCTTCCTGCTGACCTCCTCGCTGGCGGTGGCGCTGATCGTCTACGACCCGCCGGTCGTGGCGTTGCTGCAGCCGCGGCTCGGGTACCTGCTCATGCGCATGGTCTGGATCGTGCCCTTCGCCGTGCTCGTGGCCTGGCTGCTGCCGGAACTGCGTCGCAGGCGCGCGGACGGGCGGGGCCTGGTGGGCTCGCGCAGGGGCGGGAGCGCTGCTCGCCCTGGCGCTCGCGCTGCTCGCGCCCTCGGTCCGCGACGCCGTGCGCGCGCTCCGCGGTCCCGGGCCGGGCGCGGCGGTGGAGCAGGAGGAGGACCCGCGGCGCTGGCAGGCCGATTTCGACTGGATGGCGCGGCACCTCGACCCCGGCTGCGTGGTGCTCTCCGATCCCGCGACGTCGTACCTGGTGCCCATGATGACCGGGCGCTACGTGGCCACGCTCGTGGACCAGCACAGCTCGCCCAACGATTCGCTCGGGCTCACGCGCATCCTCGACGCCCGCGACGCGCTCGACCCGTACGGGACCTGGGAGCGCACGCGGGAGGTCGTCCGGCGCTACGGCGTGGGCGCCATCGTGCTCAACGACCGCTTCGAGGAGCCGCTGCCCCTGGACTACTGGGCGCCCCGGCATCCCTGGTTCCTCGCCGCGCGCGCGCGCTTCGATGCGCACCCCGAGGTCTTCCCGCCGCTCCACGACACGGGCGACCTGGTCGTGTACGGGCTCCGGAAGGCGGGGCTCGACACCCTGTCCGGCCCCGCGACCGCGCGTCCCTTCGTGGAGGCGTGGGCGCCGGGATCGATCGCGGGCACACCTGTCTCTCGAGACCCGCTGGAGCGCGCTCCCGAGCTCGTCGGGTTCACGCTCGCCACCCGCGTGGCCGCGCCGGGCGACAACCTGACCGGAGTGGCCCGCTGGCGCGCGGCCCGTCCAGCCGGTGCGGGGGCGTGGCGCGTCGTCGTGCGGTTCGACCGCGCCCTGCCTGCGGGTTTCGCACCCCCGGCGTTCATCGGCAAACCGGCGCGGAAGCTCCTCGAGCGGCTGCGGCGCGAGCGCTATGGCTTCCGTTCCTACCACCTGCCCGCCCGCGGAGACTACGGCGTGGACCTGTGGAAGGGGGATGAAGTGGTGCAGGATTCCTTTGCGCTGTGGGTGCCCCCGGACATGGCCGAGGGGACCTACCAGGTCGAGATGCGCATGCTGCGGCAGCCCCACTACCCGAACCTCCGGCTGAGCGAGTGGTTCTTTGATCGCGACCACGACCCGGGCGCGCCGGGGGGGACGCTCGTCGTGAGCCGCGGAGCGGCCGGGTCCGGTTTGAACCGGTGCGGGAACGCTCGCTAGAATGTTCCAGACTCGTGCCGAGTCGTGGGGCGGCCCCCCCGAGACGCTGGCACCGCACCTGTCATCGCGGATGGACCACGCATCCACGTCAGCCCAAGGGAGCCAGTGACTTGCCGACCCGCAACCAGGCCATGACCGCCCCCCCAGTCCCGCAGGTCCCACGCCGCCCGTCCCGCCGTCCCGGAGCGAGTCGCGCCCGTCGCGGGGTGGCCCGTTGAGCCGGCGTCGCATCGTCTGCGTCGCGGGCGTGCGCCCCAATTTCATGAAGGTGGCCGCCCTCCTGCGCGCGCTGCGCGGGCACAAGACGCTGGAGGGCCTGCTGGTCCACACCGGCCAGCACTACGACGCCAGCATGTCCGACTCCTTCCTGTCCGACCTGGAACTGCCCGAGCCGGTCGCCCACTTCCACGTGGGCCCGGACCTGCCGACGCGGCAGACCGCCCGCATCATGGAGGCCTTCGAGCAGGCGCTGGCCGGGCTCGCTCGCCGACCTGGTGCTGGTCGTGGGGGACGCCAACTCGACCCTGGCCTGTGCGCTCACCGCGGTGAAGTGCCGCATCCCCGTGGTGCACGTCGAGGCCGGGCTGCGCAGCTTCGACCGCGCGATGCCCGAGGAGATCAACCGCATCCTGACGGACCAGATGGCCGAACTGCTGTTCGTCACCGAGCAGAGCGGCATCGAGAACCTGCGCCGGGAGGGGGTCCCGGACGGGCGCGTCCACCTCACCGGCAACACCATGATCGACACGCTGGTGCACCTCATGCCGCGCATCGACGCGGCGCGCACCGCGGAGAGCCTGGGCCTGGAGCACGGCGGCTACGCCGTGGCCACGTTCCACCGCCCGAGCAACGTGGACGACCCGGTCCGGCTTGCCGCGCTCGTGGACCTGCTGGCCGAGCTGGCGGGGAAGCTGCCGGTCGTGTTCCCTGTCCATCCTCGCACGCGCGGGACCCTCGAGGCCGCCGGCCTGTGGGAGCGAGTGGCGGCCGTGCCGGCGGTGCGCATCCTGGGGCCGCAGTCCTATTTCGACTTCCTGTCGCTGATGAAGGGTAGCCGCTTCGTGCTGACCGACTCCGGGGGCATCCAGGAGGAGACGACCTTCCTGGGTGTGCCGTGCGTCACGGCCCGGACCTCGACGGAGCGGCCGGTCACCACCGAGATCGGCACGAACATCCTGGTCGGGGAGGATTTCGACCGTTCGCGTGAGGCCGTCGGCCGCATCCTCGCCGGCGAGGCACGCCGCGGCGCGATTCCCCCCCTGTGGGACGGCCACTCCGCGGAGCGGACGGTGGCGGTCCTGGAACAGCGATCGGCGTGAGCGCCTCGCGGCCGGGCCTGTTCTTCCTGTCGGATCAGCTCGAGTCGCCGCCGCGGCTCGGCTACCAGATCCACTTGCTGGCGCTGATCCGTGCGGTCGGCCCGCTCGTGCCGACACGCGGATTCTGCTGGATGGCCGCGTCGCCGGCCCCGCCTGCCGGCCTGGTCGCGCTGGATCCGGCCGCCGCACCGCGGGGCAGGCTGGCCCGCAAGCGCCACTACGTCGCGCGCGCCTTCGCGCACATCGACCGCGAGGCCGCGCCCGGCTCCGTGGTCTGGGTGCGGAACTACTCCACCGCCCTGCTCGCGCTCCCCGGGCTCCGCCGACGCCGGCGCGCGGGGATCCGCAGCGTCTACGACGCATCGTGCATCCTGCGGCTCGAGGTGCCGGACGCCTCGAACCGTCTCGCCGCCTCCCTGAGCAGCTTCGTCGAGGAGTGCCTGCGGCCGCACTTCGACCGGGTGCGCACGCTGAATGGCCCGATGCGCGACTACCTGGTCAGGCACGGGGTCCCGGCGGAGCGGATCGTCGTGATCCCGGTGGGTGCCGAGCCGCAGGCCGAGCACTGGCGCCTGCGCGACGCGCCCCGGCGGCTGCTCTATGTCGGCAGCGCCATGGCTTGGCAGGGCCTGCCCAAGCTGCTCGAGGCGATGCGCATCCTCGAGCGGCGGTCCCCGGAGGTCCGGCTGAGCCTGGTGGGCCCCACGGCCGCGGAACTCGCGGGGCTGGCCCTGCCGGCGAACGTGCGTGCGCTCGGACACGTGCCCCACGCGGAGATCGGCCGCGTGTATCTCGAGCACGACCTGTTCGTGCTGCCGCGGCCGCGCTCGCCGCTCACCGAGACCGTGACGCCCATGAAGATCCTCGAAGCGATGGCCTTCGGGATGCCGATCCTGGCCACGGACCTCGAGGCCATCCGCTGGGCGACGGGGCCGGACGGGGCGTTCCTGCACCGCGACGGCAGCCCCGAGACGCTGGCTGCGGCCATCGAGGCGGCGCTCGCCGATTCGAGCGCCCTGGCCGCGACCGGCGCTCGAGCGCTCGAGCGCTCGGCCCGCTTCAGTTGGGAGGAGATCGGTCGTGGCATCGTCCGCGAACTGTTTCCGCGAGGTGAGTCACCCCCCGTTCCGACGACGTAGCCGGACTGAACCGCGCCGGGCTCTCCGGAGCGCCTGCTAGCTAGCGAGCGCCGCCAACTCGGCCGGGGCTTCCTGGCAGCGACAGTGCGCCTCCTCGTGCCCCGCACGGGGGGATATCCGACCAGCTCGAGTGGACGCGGGGAATGAACCAAGTGATTCGTTCCAGCGTCGCGAACTCGACGGCCTTCGAGGCCGCGCCGCGGTCCCCGACGCTGGATCACTGCGGTCTTGAACAGGCCGATTGCGGGTCTGGCCAGCGCGCTGTCGCGCGAGTCGCCGGGAGGGCCGGCCGGGGGCTCGTTCCCGACGTCAGCCAACCGCCCGGCGCAGCGGATCGACAGGCACTGCCCCCGCGTTCGCGATGATGCACCAACCCGGTTCGCAGTGCGCCTGATCTCGCCCGCCTCCATGTTCGCGTTGTCCGGTTGAAGAGACTGAGTGTCTCGCCGCCTCCAGCCGGTGGCCCTGAGCGCATGAACGGGGCGCGCTCTGGGCGCAGGCGCGGACGCGCGCCCATTGGACGGCCTGCCGAGGGTGCGCTAGACTTTGTCATAGACTGGCGCGATTCCAACCCGGGTCGTGCCCCGCATCGAATGTGGCGCCGACAGGAGCCCGATCGCATCTCATTGTCCCAGGCGATGCACCAGATTCCCGCCCGACATCCGACCGCGCACCGGGGCTGTGGACCGACGGCCCCGGATGCTAGACTTGATGCTCCGAGGCATGGGCCTCATCCCTCGGCGGGCGGTCCGTCTAGTGCCGTGCCGGCAGCGTCCGGGTAGCGTGGACAGATGGAAACGGGGGATTTGTTGATGAAACGACCGACGTACATCCTCGGGATCTCGGCCTTCTACCATGACAGTGCGGCCGCCCTCATTCGCGACGGCGAGATTGTCGCCGCGGCCCAGGAGGAGCGCTTCTCCCGCAAGAAGCACGACCCCCGTTTCCCCGCCCACGCGGTAAAGTACTGTCTTGCGTTTGCCGGCCTCGAACTTGGGGACGTGGACTACGTCGTTTTCTACGACAAGCCGATGCTGAAGTTCGAGCGCCTGCTCGAGACCTACTACGCCTTCGCTCCGCGTGGCGTGGCCTCCTTCGTCACCGCCATGCCGGTCTGGCTGAAGGAGAAGCTCGCGCTCAAGCGGCTGCTCCGCGACGAGCTCGAGAACCTCGGCCGGGGCCCGGTCCGCGGCAAACTGCTCTTCCCAGAGCACCACCTGTCGCACGCCGCGAGTGCCTTCTACCCGTCGCCCTACGACGAGGCTGCGGTCCTCACGGTGGACGGCGTGGGCGAGTACGCCACGACCACGGGCGGACACGGCCGGGGAAGGGACCTGCGAATCACCCGACAGATCGACTTCCCGCACTCACTCGGCCTGCTCTACTCAGCCTTCACCTACCATACCGGCTTCAAGGTGAACTCCGGCGAATACAAGGTCATGGGCCTGGCGCCCTATGGCGAGCCTCGCTATGTGAAGACACTCTATGAGCATATCATCGACGTGCGACCGGACGGCTCGTACCGGCTCGATATGAAGTACTTCGAGTACGCCACCGGCCTGAAGATGACCAGCGGCGCATTCGACGAGTTGTTCGGGCACAAGCCCCGTGATCCCGAGAGCACGCTCACGCAGCACGAGATGGACATGGCCGCCTCCCTGCAGGTCGTCACCGAGGAGGTCATGCTCAAGCTCGCCTGCCACGCGCACGAGCAGACCCGCTCAAAGAACCTGGTGCTGGCCGGTGGGGTCGCGCTCAACTGTGTGGCCAACGGTCGGATCCTGCGGGAGGGGCCTTTCGAGAATGTCTGGATTCAGCCCGCCGCGGGCGATGCCGGCGGCGCGGTCGGCGCGGCGCTCGCGGTGTGGCACATGTATCTTGGCAATGGGCGCCAGAGCGACGGGCGGACCGACCGCATGAAGGGCGCCTACCTTGGCCCGGAGTTCAGCGACGACGAGGTCGAGCGCCGACTTGCGCGCCTGGGCGCGGTCGCCACGCGCATCCCGGACGACGACGTGCTCTACCGCGAGGCCGCCCGGCTGATCGACGAGGGCAATGTCATCGGCTGGCACCAGGGCCGCATGGAGTTCGGCCCCCGCGCGCTCGGCGCGCGCTCGATCGTGGGTGACGCGCGAAACAAGGAAATGCAGAAGAAGATGAATCTGAAGATCAAGTACCGCGAGTCGTTCCGGCCCTTTGCGCCCTCGGTCATGCTCGAGATGGTCAACGAGTACTTCGACCTCGACCGCGAGTCCCCGTACATGCTGCTGGTCGACTACGTCAAGAAGGGGCGCCAGAATCCGATGACCGAGGAGCAGGAGCGGCTCTTTGGCATCGACAAGCTGAACATCATCCGGTCTGACATCCCAGCCATCACGCACATCGACTATTCCGCGCGTATCCAGACCGTGGACCGCGCCACCGCCCCGCGGTACTGGAACCTGATCAACGCCTTCAAGGAGCGCTCGGGCTACGGCATCGTCGTCAACACCTCGTTCAACGTTCGCGGCGAGCCGATCGTGTGCACGCCCGAGGATTCGTACCTATGCTTCATGCGCACCGAGATGGACTACCTCTTCTGCGGGAACTGGATGATGTCGAAGACCGAGCAGCCAAAGCTGCGCGACGACGTCGACTGGCGCCGGCAGTACGAACTCGACTAGCCCGACCGGAGGAGGGAGACCACGATGTCGAAAGTCTCTGACTACCAGACGCGCCTCGGCTCCATGCAACTGGCGGGGGCTTTTGCGCTGCTCTTCCTAGTCCTGCATCTGCTGCACCAACGTTCCGACCCGCTGTTCCTCCACATCGCGGTCGGCTGCCTGGTGCTCGGGGTGTTCTTCTATCGCCTGCTGACGCCGGTCTTCTGGCTCTGGTCCCGCTTCGGCACGCTCCTCAACAAGGTGATCGGGCCGCTCGTCTTTGGCCTGCTCTTCTACGGCTTCCTGACGCCGATTGCGCTGCTGCGCCGGCTGGCAGGCGGCAAGGGTCTGCCGACCGGCTTCGCGCCGCCGGGGGAGAGCGCCTGGATCAAGCGCGGGGACGAGCCGTTCAAGCCCGCCGAGTTCGAGAGGCAGTTCTAGCCCGCCGGGTCGCGCGATGACCGATCCCCGGCACGCACGGAACGTCAGGGTCCTCTTCGGGCTCGTCACCCTGGCGGGTTTCGTCACGGTGATCATCGGGCTGCTGTTCACCGAGCGGCTGCTCACTCCGTTTGCAGACCACCCGCACATCAATCCGATCAATGTGCGCTACATCCGCCTTGTGCAGATCCGCTATCTCGTCCTTGGAGCGTCGCTATCCGCGCTCGGGCTGCTGCTCCCACGCATCATCGGGTTCCGGGACTGGCTGGCGGGGCAGCCCCGCGCGATCAACGTCATCCTGCTGCTGTCCTTCGTCGCGTGGCCGTGCGCGATTCTTGAGCTGGCGCTCTGGGCGCACCCGCAGTTCTCGACCGCCGAGACCCTCAAGCGCTCGATCAGCTACGTTCCCTCCGCGTTCAGCGTCCACCGCATGGTAGAGCGCGAGCAGACCGTGCTTGCCCCCGACCTGCTGAACCGCAGGCCCATCTACTCGATTCGAAATGGCTACCGAAGCCGGCCCTTCGACGTGCGCAAGCCGGCGGGGGAGATCCGCATCTTCATCATCGGCGGGTCCCACGTCCTGGACGCCTGGTCCTACGGGGAGCAGGACTGGCCCACCGCGACCGAGACCCGTCTGCACGAGCTCGGCTTCCGCAACGTGCGCGTCATCAATGCCGGCACGGCGGGCCACCGCACCTTCGACGCGCTGGGGCGACTGGTCTCGGAGATCCACCTCTACGCCCCCGACTACGTGGTGCTCTGCTGCACGTACAACGACCTCAAGTTCTTTCCCTGGGTGAGCCCGGAAAGAACCCTGCTCAAGGGCATCGAGCCGCTGCCGGGCCCGACGCACCGCCCGATCGGGTTCCTGCGCTGGCTGCTCGAACACAGCCAGCTCTATGTGCGCGCGAGCAACGCCGTTGCACAGCTCACCGGGCGTGTCGCGAAGCAAGCGGGCGGCGACCTCGACGTCGCCCCAACCGAGGGCGGCTACCAGGAGATCAGCCCCTACGCGCTGCGGCAGTATCAGCTGCAGCTGCGGGTCTTCGCGGACATTTGCACGAACGCCGGCATCCAGCCGGTATTCTTCACCGAATCGCGGCTGATCACCCAGGCCAACTACGCCGAGATTGAGAAGAAGGGTGGCTACCGGACCACGATCAGGCTCGCCCCGGGAACCCTGGCCGACACGTATCGGCAGTGTGACTCGCTGCTGCGTCTGGTGGCCGAGGAGAAACACGCCTACTTCTTCGATCTGGCGAAGACCGTAAGCGGCATCGAAGCCGACTTCCGTGACCCGATTCACCTTGAACCACAGGGTAGCGCTGTCGTCGCGGCGAGCGCGGCCGACTACCTTTCCACCATCCTCAAGAAACGAAAGAGCGAGAGGTGAAGCATGGACTTCCTGACTGACCTGTGGGTGTTCCTCAAGGAACGCAAGAAGTGGTGGCTGCTCCCCGTCATCGTCGTGGTGCTCGTGTTCGGCATCGTCCTCGTGTTCGGGGGCGCCTCTGCACTCTCGCCGTTCATCTACGCCCTGTTCTAGCAGCACGGAGCGTAGGGCGGGGGGGGGACGTCGGCGCGCGATCGAAATCACACTCACCATGGGTCTGACTGCCCCCGCTGCTGCGCCCCCCACGCCGGGCGTCCGGGGCGCGGCGCGCTTGCGTGCCAGTGGGTCCGCAGGAAGGCCGGCATGTGGCCGGGGTCCGCGCGTTCCGGCAAGTTGCCGCCGTCAGGTCGCCTCTTTCACCCGTACCAAAGCCGGTGTCATCGGTCATGCAAAAGTCCCCACTTGCGGTCAGTGAAAGTTCCCCACCCGCACCGAGAGGAGGAGCGGGATGGCAGAGCAGCAAGTGGAGGAGCGTGGGACCATGGGCGCCGAGGGATTGGCCCTCGGGGAGGAACGCATGGTCCGGGAAGACCGTTGGCAGGAGATCCACCGACTGCATCGTGACGAGGGCGTGCCGATCGCCGAGATCGCCCGCCGGCTGGAGCTCGACCGCAAGACCGTCCGCCGCTGCCTGAGCCAGGGGGCGTGGCAGCCCTACCAGCGGCCGATCCGCACCGACACGCTACTCGCCGAACATGCCGAGCACCTGCGGCGCCGGGCGCCCGAGGTCCACTACTCGGCCCAGATCCTGTTCCAGGAGCTGCGCCAGCGCGGCTACGGGGGTAGCTACCCGACGGTGAAGCGGTTCGTGCAGCCGCTGCGCCGGGCCGAGACGCTGGCCGAACGGGCGACGGTGCGCTTCGAGACCCCGCCGGGCCAGCAGAGCCAGATCGACTGGGGCTCGAGTCGGGCGCGCTTCCGCCATGAACCGGTGGTCCTGCACTGGTTCGTGCTGACCCTGGGCTACAGTCGGCGCAGCTACTTCGACGTCGCGCTCAACGAGCAGTTGCCCCAGTTCCTCGACGCCCACGAGCGCGCCTTCGATCACTTCGGCGGCCGCACCCGCGAGCACCTCTACGACCGCCCACGCACCATCTGCAGCCCGGCCGGGGACGGGACGGTGATCTGGAACTCGACCTTCAAGAGCTTCGCCGACTACTGGGGCTTCGAGGCCCGGCTGTGCCGGCCCTACCGGGCCCAGACCAAGGGCAAGGTCGAGTCGGGGGTCAAGTACGTGAAGCACAACTTCGTGCCGGGGCGCGACTTCGTCGACCTGCTCGACACCCGCGAGCAACTGGCCGAGTGGAACGCCACCATCGCCGACCTGCGCGTGCACGGCACCACCCATGAGCGGCCGCTCGACCGCTTCGCGGTTGAGCGTGGCCATCTGCTGCCCACCACCCAGCACCCCAGCTACCGGCTCGAGACCCGCTACGGCCGGATCGTGGCCGACGACTACCTGGTGAGCCTCGACACCAACCGCTACTCGGTGCCCTTCACCCTGATCGGCCAGACCGTGGAGGTCGAGCGCCGTGCGGGCGAGGTGCGGATCCACCACGCGGGCCGGCTGGTGGTGGCCCACTCCGAGCTCAGTGGCCGTCACCAGGTACGCGTGCTGCCCGAGCATGGACCCGGCGCCAGCGCCCGCAACCCCCGCCTGCGCAGCTCCACGGCGCCGGCGACGACGTCGCTCCACCAACCCCACGGACTCGACGTCGAGGTCCGCGACCTGGCGCTCTACGAGGTGCTGTGCGGCCCGGGAGGTGAGGCATGAACCCGCTCCAACTCGAGCGCCTGAGCGAGCAGTTGCAGCGACTGCGGCTGTTCAAGAGCCGCGAACGGCTCGAGGCCCTGCTCCAGGAGGCCAGCGGTGAGGAACTGAGCTACGCCGACTTCCTCGACCGGCTGCTCACCGAGGAGGTCACCTCCAAGACCGCCAAGAACGTCACCATGCGCACCAGCCTGGCCCGCTTCCCGTTCGTCAAGAGCCTCGAGAGCTTCGACTTCGGCTACCAGCCCTCGATCGACAAGAAGCAGCTCCAGACCCTGGCCAACTGCCACTTCATCGAGCACGGCGAGAACGTGCTCCTGCTCGGGCCCCCGGGCGTCGGCAAGACTCACCTGGCCGTCGGACTGGGCTTGAAGGCCATCGAGTGCGGCTACCGAGTGCTGTTCACCACCGCCGCCGGCATGATCGCCGCCCTCGGCAAGGCCCTGGCCGAGGGCCGGCTCGACGAGAAGCTCAAGCTCTACACCGTGCCACGGCTCTTGATCATCGACGAGATCGGCTACCTGCCCATCGACCAGACCGGCGCCAACCTGTTCTTCCAACTCATCAGCCGGCGCTACGAGAAGGGGCCGATGATCCTCACCAGCAACCAGAGCTTCGGCAGCTGGGGCGACGTCTTCGGGGACCGGGTCATCGCCGCCGCCATCCTCGACCGGGTCCTCCACCACGCCGTCACCGTCAACATCCGCGGCAACAGCTACCGGCTCAAGGACCGCCTCAAGGCCGGGCTGCTGCAGCCGGCCGAGACCGTCAGCTAACCCTGGGGTGGGGAGATTTCAATGACCGCAGGTGGGGAGATTTGGGTGACCGTTGACAGCCGGGAGACCCGACGAGGCGAGCCCGACGGACACCACGCTTTGCCCATGGGTGGCCCGCCTGTTCCCGACGATGTGTTCGGGGGCATTCACGGGCGAACCTTTGCTGCCAGCCGGCGGGCTAGATCCTTGGCCGACTGCCAGGGCGTCTCGCCGCGGATCCCCGCGGTTCCCAGACGGATTTGCTGCCAGAGCAACGAATAGAACAGGTTGGACCCGTCGAACAACCGATTCGGATCTCGAAGCTTCCAGGCCAGCATCTGGCGCAACCAGGGCGGATAGACGGCTTGAAATGCCCCGAGGGATTCTCTCGTAAAGCTCCGGACGATCCTCCACGCCTCGTCCCTCGCCTCGAATGGCAGATCTTCATGGGATCTCCGGGTCCCCACGCTCAACGCCAACAACCGCCAAGCCGATATCCTCCGCAAGTGAGATGTGCCCGCGGACCGCTCCTCTGCAATCTGAGCCAGCACGCCCAAAGCCCGATAACAACTCGAAAACCGGACTATATCCATCCGGCGGTGCTGCGCAGAATCAGGTCGATGACACGCATGATAGAACACCTCGTCCACATAGCCCACACGCTTGGCTGAACGCAACGCCCGATGCAAGAAGATGCTATCCTCGTAATTGCTGAAGTCCTCCGGAAAGCGCAATGCGCCGAAGCGCTCTCGTGAGAAGAGCTTTGTGCAACAACTCAATCCCGCTCTGATATACGCTCTCGCGGCTTCCGTATCATCCGCCATGTCCGAGATCCCTGAAAACGAGCGAACCGGCATCGCCTCTCCCGGCCCCTCCTTGCCGAAGGTGAGCCGACAACCAACCAAATCGCACTGCCCGTCCCCGGCCAGGGCGCACAGCCGCGTGTACATCTCGGGCTCTATCCAGTCATCCGCATCGACAAAACCAACCCAACGGCCGCGTGCCACGTCCAAGCCCCGGTTGCGTGTAGACGAAACCCCCAGGCGCGAGGGGTTGTTCAGTAGGCGAATGCGCGGATCGTTCGCGGCAATAGCGGTCAAGATAGGCAGGCCGGCATCCCCCTCCCCATCGACCACGAAGATGAATTCGATGTCGGCAAGGGTCTGGCGTAGCAGAGAGTCCACGCATGTCCGCAACATCTCATCGGGCACTTGATACACTGGAACAACGACGGACACCTTCATGTCGTGTGCCCACGATCGATGTGCCCGGCCCATCTTCCGGGCGTACGAGCAGGCGGGAAAGACCGAGCGCAGTTCGGCAGCGGGGGCGGGGCGACGCGGATGCGCCGGCGCATGGCTTCGCTAGCAGGGTGCAACAACAGGTCTCCTGCAGCACTGGAGCCCAGCAGGCGCGCGCGAGGGAAATCGTTGACGACAACCGGTGCGCATGGCACCGGTCCGTTCAGCCAGCGAAGAGCCTCGATCATCGAGCGGACCATGTCGGACGAAGCAACTGCCTCTTCTCGCTCCTCTCGGCCTTCCGTGGAGCTTGGAGATGCGTTGACGGGGTGTGGCGGCCCGGTCGATCCACGGCCTCTCTTCTCCTACAAAGAGAGAGGGCCGGCAGGGTGAACCAGGAACTGGGCGATTGTGTCGCGACGTATCTCGGATTGCAAGGGTGCGCGGTGGTGGCGACGGCGCTCGTGCGACATCCCCGGCGCGGATGGGCGGCCGGCGGTGTCGTGCACGCGGCCGCCGGTCGCCGCGGTGCCCGGTGCTCTGGGCTCGTCCAGTTTGATGAAATCACTGCGGCATTTGTGCAGCAGATCGGCGGCAGCACGAGCGCGCGGGAGAGTGCCCCTGAGCCCGCGGTCATGAGGCATTCTGGCCAATCCGCTGAACCGGCCTCGCTGAGCGGGCAGCGAGCTGGGTCTTCAGAGGTTGCGAGGGCGTGGGGGCTGTTGAGCGCGGATCGGAAGGGATGCTAGGCTCGGGATCGTTCGTGCCGTTCCCCGTCCTTCCACCACTTCTTCGTAGACGTCAGCGTATGGAGGCGTTGAATGCCGGGCCTGATGATTGTCGTCGGACCTCCGCCCTCGGGCCTCCTACCGGCCGAAACTGAGTGGCTCACGCCGGAAGCCGCGTGTGCGCGTGAACAGGTGTACGCGGGGCCACGCACCGAAGTCACCTTCGCCGCCCCACCCCACTACCCACGCCTGTCTTCCTCGAGTCCCGACTTCGAGTTGTTCGTCGAGGGACTGGTCTATGACCGGACCGATGACGAGCTGGTGGTCTTCGCCACCGAGCTTGCCCGAGTGGCACTCGCCGGCAGGCCGATCGATGAGCCCGTCCGCAGTTTCATGGCTGAAACGGATGGCGAGTACGTGTTCCTGCTCGTCCTCAAGCCGAGCGGTCGGGTGATTGTCTTCAACGATCCCTGGGGGCGCTTGCCGCTCTACACCGCCCAAACGCCTGCTGTGTTCCTGCTCGGTCGGGAACCAAAGGACCTGCTCGCTTATCTGCCCGAGATCCGCTTCGACCGCTACGCGATCACCGAATGGCTGGCATTCGAATACACACTGAACCCGCGGTGGTTCGTGGAAGGTGTCGCTCAGGTGCCACCCGCGACGCTCTTTGACGTCACCGTCGGCGATGGCGCCGTGCGCGCCGCGCGGGAGGTCCTCATCGCCCAGGACTTCAGCGTGACCACGCCGCTCCGTGACCGCGCCGAGGCGGTCCGCCGCTACGCGGCGCACTACCTCGATGCCTACGCGGCACGCGTTGCCAAGCTCACCGAGCAGGGTTTCAGGCTCACCGCCGACCTGAGCGGGGGCTTCGACACGCGCGCCGTCTTCGCCGGCGCGCGCCGGCTCGATGCCCCGGTCGAGTTCTACACCGACGAACTGGTCACCGGCGACGAGACCGCCGCCGCCACTCGCCTGGCTGAGGCCGGCGGGGCGAGCGTGGTCCGAGTGCGCGGCGGCGGGTTCACGCGTGATGCCGCCGAGTGGCGTCGCGCTACGTTCCTGACCGGTGGTCGCGTGAACTGCAACACGATGATGGGAGCAGTGCTGCTCTCGCGGAGGCGCAAGGAGATCCTCAAGGACCGGGTCGCCCGGTTCATGGGCTTTGGCGGAGAGCTGGTGCGCCGGCCGTACGTGCAGCCCCACGGCTATCGGAGTTTTTCCGAGGCTCTCGCCGACGACGTGTACACGCGATACATCAAGGTCGCGGACGGCTGCCGACTGCTCGGTCTCGAGGCCCCCGGATTCCGGCAGCGCATGGCCGGCGCGGTGGAGGGCTGGAACGAGCGCAACGACGCGAACCGCGCCCGACGGCTCTACTTCGTGTTCCACTACGGGTTGGTCAATGCGGGAGAGGACCGCCAGCGCTGGTACTTCTGGACCGTGACCCCGATGTGGGCCCGCCCTGTGGTGCAATTCGCCTACCGTCGGCTCGAAGCGCAGGCGGTCGGCTACCCATTCTTCGTCGAGATGCTGCGGAGCATCTACCCGCAGGCGCTCGAACCCCCGCTTCACGGCAACCCCACCAACCTGACTTCCCGGTTCGAGGTCTGGTTTTACGCCGCCAAGACGGAATTGCTGGTGCAGTTGCGCAATCTCCGTGTCTATCGCCGTCTGCGCCGTGCCCTCTCACCCCGCGAGCGCTGGGCCATGCTGGCGACCAAGGAGGAGTTCGCCTGGTTCCGCGAGCAATTCGAGGCGACGTTCCGCGAGAGCAAAGCGGTGCGCGCCACGTTTGACGAGGCCGCGGTCATGGCGTTCGTGCAGCCCACCCAGGCGACCCAGCGTCTCAACCAGTTGCTGACGTCCGTCTACTTCGTGGCTGAGGTCGGCAAACGATTCTCCACGGTGCGGCTGGACCGCCAGCCTTGATCGCCCGGTGCGCCGTGAAGAAGCGCATGTCCCCAGCGGGTGTGAGTCCTGCCCGGCGGTTGTTGCTCCAGTCGGTGGCAAATCGGAGCGTCACGAGAGGCCATGAACTCGGCGAAGCCTCTGATGCAGGGGGGCACTGCAGGGTGAGCCGGCGAGCAGGCAGGCCGTGACGCGAGAGATTGCCGCGCAGGCCTCGAAAGGGATGCCGCGGAAGCCGACTCCGCTGCGTCTGGCGGAGCGCGGCCGAGGCAAAATCCGGGAGCTCCTCGCTCCAGCCTGGCTCTCCCGGACCTGAATCTCCATCAGGCTCCGGGCGCGGACGGCTCCGGTCTCGGCGCCCGGAGGGAGAACTCCGCGTAGACCCGCTCCAGTCTCTCGGCGATGATGGCCCAGGAGTACTGGCGTGCCCGTTCGCGCAGGGCGGCCGGGTCCCAGGTGCGGCTGAGGGCGGCGTCGAGCGCGATGGCGAGTGCCGCTGCGTCCCCGGCCGGGACCAGCAGCCCATGCCGGTCCCGCTCCACGATCTCCCGAGTGCCTCCAACGGCGGAACTCACCAAGGGACGGCCCGCGGCCAGCGCTTCAAGGGCGGCAAGCGGCATGCCCTCGTTCATGCTGGGCAGTGCCACGACGTCGGCGGCGGCGAGGAGATCGGGAACTCGGCCGAAAGGCACCGGACCGAAAAGACGTACGTGTTCGCCGAGGCCGCACAACCGGACTTGTGCTTCGAGCTCCGACCGGAGCGGGCCATCACCGACGATTGCCAGCGTTACGTCCCGGCGCCTTTCGCGCACCGCGCGGAAGGCATCGATCAGCACCCGGTGCCCCTTCACGGCCACGAGGTTGCCGACGCTTACAATCAGGTGGCCGGCGGCCGGCAGGCCCAGCGCGCGCCGGCCCGCGTCCCGATCGCCCGACTGGAAGGACTCCACGTTCACCCCGTTCGGGACATAGCGCAGGCACCGCTCTTCTACGCCGAGGTTCCTCGCGATGTCCAGGAGCTCACGCGAGACCACGACCACGCAGTCAGCCCGTCGGAGCGCCCAGCGGCTCCAGTGCCGGGTCCTCCACGGTCCCCGGATGGCTTCCGTGTGGAGATCCGAGCCGTGTGCCGTAATCACCGCGGGCAGGCCGCTGGCACGGGCCACGAGGACTGCGGCAAGCCCCATCGGGTACAGGCGATGTCCATGCACGACACAGGCATCGCGCGCATGCCGCAGTCGGACCCACAGGCCGATCAGGAACAACTGGAGCGGCTCCGTGAACACAAATAGCAGCGGAACGTGGATGTATCGTGGCCGCAGGACACGCAGCCCCGCGGTCGTCTGGTCGTCTTGCCGGCCAGCGGCGTTCTGCGCGGCCATGCGCCGCTCGCTGGCGTAGCGGGGCAGAGGCGGCAGCAGAATCTCGGGGGAAACCACGGTCACGCGCCAGCGTTGTGCGAGGACGTGCACTTGCTGGGATACCGAGAGGCGCACCCCCCCATTCAGTCGATGGGGCGGAAGGAAACCCTGGGTGAAGAGCAGCACATGTGGGGTGCGGTCCATGGAGGCACGTTCCCTGTGGAAGCAGTGCCGCTTGCGGCACCAAGGCACCCACATAGCCCTAGCCCGCCAGCGCATCCCTGTCAAGGTCACGAGCCCGAAGGTTCTCGCGACCGGTCATTTTTCACGACTGGAACAGGGGCCGGCTGGCGCGCGGGAGGCCCGCAGGCCCCACCCTTTGCGGCGAGCGTGATCGGCGACCGGAGGGACCTCCTGTGCTAGGATTGCGCACGCGAATTCATCGCGTCCCTTGGGGGTTTGAGCGCCCGCTTTCCCCCGTCACCCGAGGGGGGTCTTATCGCCCATCCTCAATCGTGAGCACCCATCTCCAATGAGTCCGCTTTCCGACCCCGAGGTTCCCCCCGCGACGCCGCTCCCGTCTGGAGTTGGCAAGGGCCACGCACCGCAGATTCTCCACAACACGGGCGTGCTGGCCATCTCGGGGCTCTTCGTGCGCGGCATGGGGATGGTGATGATGGTGATCCTCGCTCGCAGCTTGGGGGCGGAGGGCTACGGCACCTACCAGCGCGCGGAAGCATTCGTCTACATGTTCAGCATCCTGGGGAGTCTCGGGCTGGACATGATCCTCACCCGCGAGGTTGCCCGCCGCGGTGCTCGAGCCCCCGAATACCTGACGGGGGTCCTGATCCTCAAGCTGCTGCTGGCTCCCCTGTGCTTCGCGCTCATCCTCGGCTTCGCGTATGCACGCGGCTACCACGGGGAGTTCCTCTGGGGTATCTGGTGCTACAGCTTCGTCTTGTTCCTGACCACGACCGCACAAACCTGCGACGCGTACTTCCAGGGGCTCGACGAGATGGGCTACATCGCGATCACGAACATCGCCAATCAGCTGGCTTTCGTGGCCCTGGGAGGTGCCTGCGTCTGGCTCGGCAAGGACCTGCGCTGGATCCTCTCGGCGCTCGTCGTGGCGGCGGCGGTTCGGCTGATCGTCTCCACCTACATCATAACGCGCCTGCGGCTCCTGTTCGCGAAGCCCCGGCTGGGCACCCTCCTCTATCTGCTCAGGCAGTCCATCCCCATCGCGTTCGCGGCCAGCTTCGTCATCGTGTACCAGCAACTGGACGCCGTGCTGCTGGGCGAGCTCAAGGGCAATACCCAGGTCGGCTGGTACAAGGCCGGCGTCAAGTTCCTCCTCTTCTTCACGGTTCTGCGCGAGAGCTTCCTGGTCGCGGTCTATCCCGTATTCGCCTCGGTCGCGCAACGCGGCCGCGAGCACATGGGCACCCTGGTGACCCGCGCGGTGCGCTACCAACTGATCATAGCGCTGTACTTCATCATCTGCTTCGTCGTCCTTCCGCGGGTGGCCCCCACGCTGCTTGGGGACGCGTTCGCGAACACCGCTGCGATTCTCCCCATCATGGCGTTGATGCTCGTGCCGCAGACCATCAGCATCACCATGGGACGCGTGCTCGTCGCCTCTGGCAACCAGAAGCGCATCATGGCTGCGACCGGACTCGCGCTGGTCGTGAACGTGGCGCTCAACCTGTCCCTCATCCCGCGATTCGGCTACATGGGGGCGGCCGCCGCCGCTGCGACCAGCGAACTGGCGGTGGCCAGCATGAACGTATACTATGTGCAACGCTACGTGGCCCGCACCCAGATCCTCCGGGCGATCCTGCGGCCGGTCGTCGCGGCCGCGATGACCGGCGGCGTGCTTTACCTGTTGCCCGGCCTGCATCTCTACCAGGCGCTGCCGCTGGCGGGGATCTTCTACGTTGCCGGTCTCTTTGCCCTGCGCACCTTCTCTACCGAGGAGTTGAGCCAGTTCCGGACCGCTCTCCAGTCGGCGTGGGCGCGGTTGTGGAAGAACGGCGGGGGTACGGGTGGTGGCATCGACCCCGGTATGTCCGCGGGGGTCTAAGGGGATGACGCTCGCCATCCGGCAAGCGGATTGGCACGGGCCCCCGCCCGAGCCGCTGCGTGCGGACTCACGGGCAGGCCGAGGAGACCTGGACGTCCATGAACCCGCTTCCCGCTGATTCCGTCCCCGTCCGCCTCCCGCACTACCGGCTGCGGGACGGCGGGTTGTACTTCCTCATCTCCCAGCGGCCCGTGGCCGTGCTCAACGCCCACGAGCAGGAGGTGTGGGAGTCGTTGGATGGCTCGGTCCGCGTACGGGACTTGGCCGCCCGTTTTCCCGCCGGGGCTGGCGAGGCCGCGCTCCGCCGGTTCGTGGAGCTCGGAGTCTGTCTGCCGATCGCGACGAGCTTCCCCGAGGGACGTCGGCGGGTCGTAGTCATCGAGCCCCACATGGACGACGGCACGCTGAGCCTGGGCGGGACGATGTGGAGCCGTCGCGCGCAGTGCGAGTTCACCATCGTCACGGTCGCGGGCCGCTGTAACTTCACGAGCTACTACTACCTCGAGCGCGACTACTTCGACGTGGACGAGGTGTCGGCGCTGCGCCGGGCCGAGAGCGCACTGGTGGCACGCGCCATCGGTGGGCGCCACGTGGTGCTCGACCTGCCCGAGGCGCCGCTGCGCTACCGGGCCGGGAACTGGGCCCTGGACTGGTACCGCCGGCACCGCGCCTCGATCTCGGCCTTCATCAGCCACACCTCGGGGCCCGAGGAGCTGCGCGCGTGGACCGAGGCGATCCGGCAGGCGCTGCGCGAGCTGCCGGCCGACGAGGTGTGGATGCCCATCGGCGTGGGCCCGCACACCGATCACGAGCTCACCCGGAACGCCTCCCTGACCCTCCTGGCGGAGGATCCGGAGTTGTTTTCGCGGTGCGCGGTCCGCCTCTACCAGGAGGTGCCCTACGCCGCGCGGTTCCCGCGCTTCACGGCTGCGATCGTGGAGGAGTTGACGCGCTCCGGCGCGAAGCTCGAGATCGAGAGGGTCCCCGTCACGGAGGCGTTCCCCGACAAGCTGCGGCTCATCTCGTACTTCGGCTCCCAGTTCAAGCTCCAGGTCCTGCGACCGGACATCGAGGCCTCGGCCCGAGCTGCCGCCGGCGACGGCGGCGGGATGGCGGAGATTCTCTACCGCGTCGTGGCCCCGCCGAAACGCCTGGATTTCTTGGCGCTCTCCGTGGGCGCGCCGGAGGTGCGGCAGCTGGCGCAGGAACTCGGGCCCTGGATCGAGCGGCACCGGCGTGCCCGTCGGATTCGCGTGTTCATCCGCCCGCCTGCGGGCCGCTGGGTGGAGGACATGCAGTTGTTGCTGGACGCCTTCCCTGCGGCCCGCTTCGCTGTCCGAGCCTCCAGGGCAGCGCTGGCGGAGGCGACGGAGGTCCGCTCCCCGCGCATCGAGGTCAGTCCCATCGGCCAGGGCGCCGCCGCGTGGGTGCTGGGCGTGTCTGGCGCCAACCTGCGGGGGCCCGCGCCCACCCTCATGATCGCGTTCGCAGACCGCATGCGTGAGGGCCGCCGCCTGAGCATGCTGCTTCCACTGAGTGACACGCTGGTCGTGCCCAGCATGAACCACCTCGCGCTCGCGCTGCGCCTCCTGGCGGACGTCGACGACCCCCGGCGAGCGTCGGAAGATCCGAAGGGATCCGCCGGGCCCTGAGGAGGTGCGCCGTCGAGGCGTGCCGCCGCAGCGCAGCGCGTGTTCTTCGAGTCGTTGCCCGGGCTGCGGATGCGGCAGTCGATGGTCCGCCATGCTAGAATCACTCGATGCCCAGGCAGAACCGGCGCCCGCCCTCGCGGCCATCCCGATGGTGGAGGACGGGTGACCAGGAGCGATGCGAGGCCCCTCGGGTTGGCTCCCGCGGCCGTTCCGGTTCCCATGTGGCTGGTTCCACGCCATCGAGATTTGCCACGACGATGCGGCCTTCGGCCCCGGCGATGTCGGAGTAGCGGGTCGGTTGGGCGGCGAATCTCGCAGACCGGGGCCTTGCGTGCTAGTCTCGGCTAGAAATGGGCTGCTTGCGCTCCGAATCAGGATTCGAGGCGCGGGTGGTTTTGTGTGGCCGGATTTCGAGTCTCTTTCAAGACAGGCGTGGACACGTGGACAACTTCTCGATGGCGCTCGTCGGGCCCTATCCGCCTCCCCGTGGCGGGTATTGGTCCACCTCACGCGTTTCCAGCGGCGACTCGCCGCTCTGGCCATCCCGTCGTGGGCCTGCTACCAGCCTTTGCCCACATCGGGCCCCGAGGAGCACGTTATCCCGGCTGCCCGCAGGTTCTCCCGGCATTGCTGGATTCCTGAGCATGCGCGGCGACGCAGCACGAGCACCGTGCACCTTGGCTCGTACTGGGCGCCGGCCGCGCGTGCGATGCTTTTGCACCGCAAGAAGGTCGTCATGACCTTCCACGATCAACAAAGGGGGGGCAGGATGTGGCAGGCCACCTCATGGCTGGAACGATGGGTGAGCCGGTGGCCCTTCCGACACCTGCGGGTCTGGTGGGTTGTCGCGAGCCGGGAGGTGAGGTGGCAGTTGATCGAGAGGGGGGTGCCTCCGGCAAGGATCTCGATGGCCCCTGCCTGCATCTCGCCCCGGGCTGGCGCACACGCATCGAGCCTGCCCGCCTACGTCGGGGACTTCCTCCAGAGGTATTCTCCTGTGCTGTCAGGCTACGCTTGGAGGCTGACCCGCGATGCGCGGGGCGTCGGCGTCTATGGGTTCGACCATTACATCGAGATGATTCGGTCGCTCAAGGCCGACCTCCCGAAGATCGGTCTGGGGCTCTCGCTGCCGCGGGTCTCCGACATCGACTACTTCCGCGCCCTGAAGGCGCGTGTCGACGACAACTTCCCACCACTCCTGGATCTCTACCGTGCGATCGCATAGTCGAGGGGCCGTCCGCATCATCCACCACGGGGACAGTTCATGAAAGCACTTGTCACCGGCGGGGCCGGTTTCATCGGCTCCAATGTCGTGAGCGCCCTGATGGAGCTCGGCCACGAGCCGGTCGTGCTGGACGACCTGTCCAGCGGCTACCGGGAGAATCTCGTCGCCGGTGTTCCATTCGTGGAGGGGGATGTCCGCCATCTGGAGACCGTCGCGCGGGCGATGGCGGGGTGCCAGGTGGTCTTCCACCTGGCGGCCAGCGTCGGCAACGTGCGCTCCATCGAGCATCCGCAGACCGATTCGGCCATCAACGTCCTGGGCACCCTCAACGTGCTGGCGACCGCCAGGGCCTGCCGGATCGATCGGGTGGTGTTCTCGTCGTCGGCGGGCATCTTCGGGGAATTGAAGACGCTGCCGATCTCCGAAGACCACCCCCAGGATCCCGATTCCCCGTACGGCACCAGCAAGCTGGCCGCCGAGAAGATGTGCCTCGTCTACAACAAGCTGTACGGGATGCACAACGTCTGCCTGAGGTACTTCAACGTCTATGGCCCCCATCAGCGCTACGACGCCTACGGGAACGTGATTCCGATCTTCGCCGACCGGATCCTGAAGAAGGAATCCCTGACGATCTTCGGGGATGGCGAGCAGACCCGCGATTTCGTCAACGTGCGCGATGTCGCGGCCGCCAACGTCCAGGCGGGATTGACGCAGGGTGTGCGTGGCGCCTTCAACATCGGCAGCGGTACCCGCATCACGATCAACGAGCTGGCGCGGGCCATGCAGGAGATCGCGGCCGTCCAGAACGAGCTTCAGTACGCCGCGCCCCGGATGGGTGACGTGCGCGACAGCCTGGCGGACATCCAGGCGGCCCGGTCGGCCTTCGGCTTCGACCCGCGGACCCCGATCGTCCGGGGCCTGGCGGAGTACTGGGACTGGTTCAGCGGCGATGGACTGACGTTGAAGCGCCTGGGGATCGCGACATGAGAATCCTCATCCTGGGTGGCACCGGCATGCTGGGTCACCGGCTGTGGATCGACCTGCAGGGAGAGCACGAGGTCTGGGTCACCGTCCGCGGGGACCGCGATCTCTTCCCGGACGTGCCGCAGTTCCCCGCCGGCCGGATCGTCCGCCGCGTGGACGGGCTGGCGTCCGATGACGTGATCCAGGCCCTGGCGGCGGTCCGCCCGGAGCTCGTGATCAACTGCATCGGGCTGATCAAGCAGATGGAGCACGCGGGCGACCCGCTCCCGGCGCTCTCGATGAACGCAGTCCTGCCGCACCGGATGGCGGCGATCTGCCGCGCCGTCGGCGCCCGGTTCGTCCACATCAGCACCGACTGCGTCTTCTCCGGCCGCAAGGGCAGCTACTCGGAATCCGATCCCTCGGACGCGGAAGACGTCTACGGGCGGACGAAGTTCCTCGGGGAGGTCCCGGGACCGGGCGCCATCACCCTGCGCACGTCGATCATCGGGCAGGAGCTCAAGAACCGGCTCGGCCTGGTCGAGTGGTTCCTCGCGCAGACCGGCACGATCAAGGGCTACCGCCGGGCGATGTACTCCGGGTTCACCACCCGCGAGCTGGCGCGGGTCATCCTGCGGCACGTGATCCCGGCCCCGGGGCTGGAGGGGCTGTACCACGTCTCCAGCGGGCCGATCAGCAAGTACGACCTGCTCCGGCTGGTGAAGGAGGCGTACGGAAGGGACGTCGAGATCCTCCCCGAGGACCAGTTCATCTGCGACCGCACGCTGGATTCGACGCGCTTCCGGAAGGCGACGGGGTACGTCCCGCCCGCCTGGGAGGAGATGATCCGGGAACTGGCGTCGGATGTGGCATTCTACGATCGGCTCCGCAAGCTGTCCCCGGCCACCCTGTGAGTCCCGTTGTCGAATCGTCTGGTGCTTCCGACACCTCATCGAGGATGAAAGACATGCTAGAGAACAAGCGGGTCCTGATCACGGGGGGCACGGGCTCCTTGGGGAAAGTCCTGGTGCGCAGGCTGCTGTCGGGCGAGCTGGGGACCCCCCGCAAGCTCCTCGTCTTCTCGCGTGACGAGGGGAAGCAGCATGCCATGCGCGTGGAGTACATGCAGAAGACCAGCGCGACCGATGAGGTGATCTACCAGAACTTCAAGGATCTGCTGGAATTCCGGATCGGCGATGTGCGCGACTTCCACAGCATCGCCTCCGCCCTCGGTGAGGTGGATGTCGTGTTCAGCGCTGCCGCGCTGAAGCAGGTCCCGACCTGCGAGTATTTCCCGTATCAGGCGGTGATGACGAACATCGGAGGGCCCGAGAACATCGTGCGGGCGATCCAGGAGCTGCGCCTGCCGGTGGAGACGGTCGTCGGCATCTCGACGGACAAGGCCTGCAAGCCCGTCAACGTGATGGGGATGACCAAGGCCATCCAGGAGCGGGTGTTCATCCAGGCCAACATGCGGTGCTCGGACACGCGCTTCATCTGCGTCCGCTACGGGAATGTCCTGGCGTCGCGCGGGTCCGTCATCCCGTTGTTCCACGAGCAGATCCGGAACGGCGGGCCCGTGACGATCACGACGACGGACATGACTCGCTTCCTGCTGAGCCTGGATCAGGCGGTCGACACCGTCTTCGCCGCGATCCGCGAGGCCCGACGGGGTGAGACGTACATCCCCCGCGTGCCCTCGGCCAATGTCACCGACATCGTCGAGGTGCTGATCGGCGACCGGCCGATCCAGACCGTCGTCACCGGCATCCGTCCGGGCGAGAAGGTCCACGAGATCCTCGTCTCGGAGGAGGAGTGCCATCGTACGGTGGATCGGGGTAGCTACTATTCCATCCTGCCCATGTTGCCGGAGATCCAGAGCGAGAAGGAGTTCAAGCCTGCGCTCTGCGGGGAGTACAGCTCTGCCGGGAGCGTGATGGACCAGAAAACCCTGGCGGAACTGCTCCGGAAGCATCGACTGAGGGTCGAGGATCAACTGATCATCGAAGGAGAGCTCCTGCGATGAAGGTTCTGACGCTTCTGGGCACCCGCCCGGAGATCATCCGTCTGAGCCGGGTGATCGAGGGTCTGGACCGGCTGTGCCAGCATGTGCTGGTCCACACAGGCCAGAACTTCGACCCGAACCTGAGCGACATCTTCTTCGAGCAGTTGCGCCTGCGCCGGCCGGACCACCATCTCGGGGTGACCGGCGAGACGTTCGGTCAACAGATCGGCCGGATCCTGGTCGCGGTGGATGGTGTGCTCCGTGAGGAACGTCCGGATGCCCTGTTGATCCTCGGGGACACGAACACCGGGTTGTGCAGCATCCTCGGGAAACGGATGGGCATCCCCGTGTATCACATGGAGGCGGGGAACCGCTGCTATGACGACCGCGTGCCGGAGGAGGTCAATCGACGCGTGATCGACCATTCGAGCACGATCCTGATGCCCTATACGCAGCGCAGCAAGGAGAACCTGCTCCGGGAGGGCATCGACGCCCACCGCATCTACGTGACCGGCAATCCGATCAACGAGGTCATCCAGCACTACGATGCGGAGATCCGCGCCTCGCAGGTGCATGCGCAACTCGGCGTGGAGCCGGGCCGTTTCGTCCTGGTCACGATGCACCGCGCCGAGAATGTCGATGTCGATTCCCGCCTCAAGAACCTCGCCCTGGCGCTGGACCAGGTGCAGCGGAAGTACGACTGTCCGGTGGTCTGCAGCCTGCACCCGCGGACGAAGCACAAGATGCAGCAGTACGGGGTGGGGGTCGACAACGACCGGGTCCGCTTCACCACGCCCCTGGGGTTCTTCGATTTCGTGGCGTTGGAGCGCACGGCGCTCTGCGCGCTCTCCGACAGCGGGACGGTCCAGGAGGAGTGCTGCATCTTCCACGTTCCCACCGTGACGATCCGCGACGTCACCGAGCGGCCGGAGACCATCGAGTGCGGGAGCAACATGCTCTCCGGCTGCGAGCCGGCAGTGATCCTGCGCTGCATGGAGACGGTGCTGTCGCAGCCACCGTCGTGGGCGCCGCCGGTCGAGTACCTGGCGAAGGCCGTGTCGGCGACGGTGGTGAAGATCGTACTCGGCGGGGGGACGGTCGTGTAAGGATCGTGGCCCTGGCCGCCGCGGGGTCGGCCTCCCCAACGGCCTTGCAGCGACCGCGAAAGTCGCGGCGCCACGGGATTGCGCGGTGGCTCCCGTCGTCGTCTCGCCATTCCCGCAAGGAAGGCGGTTCCGCCGCTGCCGCTCTCGGCCTTCCTCCCGGTCTACGACGAGCGGCCCCCTCGAAGCCTTCCTCGCGCCGCTGCGGTGGCACTTCACGGAGTGACGTTCCAGGACGACCGCCGTTTACTGGGAGGATGTGCGACCGCGGGCGGCTGCCGGTGCGGTGAGCAGGCGATGGGCAGCGACCATCAGGGCGAACATCATCCAGACCTGGAACGCGTAGTTGATGTTGCGCAAGTACTCGACCTTGATTTCGTCCACGAGGAAGATGAGCATCTGCACGCGGGCGATGATCATGTAACTGCGCAAGAAGTCCGGGTGCCGCAGGTCGTCCGTCGTCGGCCGGGTGATCCGGAACAGGGTCCACAGCAGCCACGCGAAGATGGCAAATCCGATGAAGCCCACGTTGTTCGCGAGATAGAGCGGAAGCGAGTGCGGCCAGTGGTAGACTTGGGTGCCGCTGAGTGGCGAGTAATAGGGCCCGTGTCCCAGGAGCGGATGCTCGAAGATGCGGTCCCAGGCTCGCGGCCACACCACCGAGCGGTTGTCGGGCACGAAACCGACGACGGTCGAGCCGGCGAGACGCTCGAACAGGTCCCCCGTGCGCGTGTAGGTTGCGACGAACCAGTTCATGCCGATCAGTCCCGCGGCCACCACCCCGGTCGTGACGGTCACCCCGACCATGGTGAGGCGACGCCGTACCAGCCACAAGAGGTAAAGGATTCCGATTCCGAGCGCGATGACCCCACCCCGGGTGACCGTCGCGAACATGACGAACACGACCAGCGCCAGCAGGCCGCCGTACGCGGTGCGGAGCAGGATCGACTCCGCACGCAGAAGCAGGAACAGGATGAGCGGTACATAGATGGCGCAATACTCGCAGAGCAACTCGTAGTCATAGAAGGTGGAACCGACGCGGATGCCGAAGGCGGACGCGCCCGGGCTCGAGAGTCTCTCGAACTCGATCCAGCCGGAGATGAATGTCTGGCCCGGATGGGTCATCTCGAAGATGGCGACGAGGCAGACAAGCAGCACCGAGATGGTCTGGAAGCCGAGCAGGCTCTCGAAGTCCCGCCGGGTCTCCGGAATGCTCGCGACCAGGTAGAACATGAGCCAGGTGACCGCCATCATCAGGAAGTTCCCGATGCCCTGAAACAGGCCCGCGCCGTCGAGGTTGTAGAAGGAGACGACGTAGGAGATGAACAGCATGACCAGCGGGGTGTCGATCGGCGAGCGCTGCGGCGGGGCGCTCTGCCGCAGCGAGACCCGCAGTAGCCAGATCACCAACATCAGCGCGACCAAGTACACATTCGTGTTGCCGAAGGTGGTGGTGCGCGGGAAGGGTAGGGCGACGGCCATGATGCCCAGCCCGGAGGTCGTGTTGAGGCGCCAGGCCAGGCCGAACATCAGGAAGGCCGTGAGCACCGAGAGCACGCGCTTGTTGGGCATGATGTACTGGAGGCCCAGCACCGCGCCGGTGCTGGCCATGAGGAGAACCACGCCGACACGGTCGAGCAGCCCGGCCCGCGGGCTGGGTGACCGCGCTGGGCGGGGCGCGACGCTCATGCCCGCTCGAAGCGCTTGCGCAGCAGGAAGACGAGGTTGCCCCAGCCGTCGCGCCACCGCTGCAGCTTGACCTCGCCGGCGCGGACTCCGTAGGGGATGTGCTCCTCGCCGAAGCGCAGACCGCGGAGCAGGGCCTCGAGCTTGATCTCCTCGCTGAAGGCCATGCCGTCGGAGGTCAGGTGCAGGCGTTCGCGCGCGGAGCGCCGGAACACCCACATGCCGGACTGGCTGTCGCGAATGGGCCTCGAGAACAGCAGCGCCGCGGCGATCGTGAGCACGCCGTTGCCGATGCGGTTGGTGAGGCCCATGGCGCGCCCGTCGGCCAGCGGGAAACGGCTGGTCGAGAGGAAGTCGAGACGCCGCGCGATCAGGGCGTCCACGAGCCTGGGGATCTCCTCGGGGGGGTACGTTCCGTCGCCGTCCATCGTCACCACGATGTCGCTCTGGACCGCCCGCAGACCGGCCTTGTAGGCCGCCCCGTAACCGGACGTCTTCTCGGGCACGACACGGGCCCCCAGGGAGGTGGCCACTTCGGCGGTGCGGTCGGTGCAGTTGTTGTCGACCACCACGATCTCGTCCACCGCCCGCGGCATCCGACGGATGACCTCCCGGACGCCCTCCTCCTCGTTGTAGCAGGGGATGACGACCCCGATCGTGAGGTTGGAGTGCATGGGCAGGGTGAGAACCTTCCCGATTTGGAGGGCGGCATGGCAGCCGCGGGCGGGCAGACTCGGGCGGGAGTCTAGCAGCGGCGCGCGTGGCCCGGCAAGGCTCGGAGGCCCCGCGGTCGCGGGGCCGGCCTTGGCCCGGCCCCGCGTGCGCCCGTATGATGGAGCATCGTCTGCAGGCACCATTCTCCACGCCGCCTCGGAACGAGGCGGCGTCCCCTCGCTGGAGGCCGCGGTGGAAGATTCAGGACAGCGAGAGATTCTGGCTCGAACGCAGGGGCGTCGTCGCCGTGGACCGGAAGCGGAGCCGCCCGGCGTGAGTCCCGCGTGACGATCGACCCCCGGAAGGTCGCGGTCGTGGTGCCGGCCTGGAACGAGGCCGGCAAGATCGGCGATGTGGTGCGCAAGGTGCCGCGCCGGCTGGTCTCGTGCGTGATCGTGGTGGACGACTGCTCGAGTGACGGGACCGCGGACGAGGCGCGGGCGGCGGGGGCGGAGCGGGTCGTCCGGCACGAGCGGAACCGCGGCGTGGGCGCCGCGATCCGCACCGGCCTCATGGAGGCGAAGCAGGCAGGCTACGAGTTCGCGGCCATCCTCTCGGGGGACGACCAGCACGAGCCGGAGGAGCTGCCGCGCGTGCTCGAACCGCTCTTCGCCGGCGAGGCCGACCTGGTGCAGGGCTCCCGCTGGCTGCCCGGCGGGGCCACCCCGGGCATCCCGCCTGCGCGCCGCTGGCTCACGCGCATCTATCCGGTGCTCTTCCGGCTGGCCAGCGGCGCCCCGTGCACCGACGGCACCAACGGCCTGCGCGCCTTCCGCCTCTCGCTGCTCGACGACCCGTGCATCCGGCTCGAGCAGGACTGGCTCGACCGCTACGAGCTCGAGCCCTACCTGCTCTACCAGACCCTGCGCTGCGGCCACCGCGTGCGGGAGGTCCCCATCACGGTGCGTTACCATGGACGCGGCACCAGCAAGATGCACCTGCTGCGCGACGGCTGGCGCATCCTGCGACCGATCGTCTACCTGCGGCTCGGTCTCAAGCACTGATCCCACCCGGAGGATTCAGATGACGTCGAATCGACCTGAGGAGAAGGGTCCAGCCGCAAGCGGAGTCCACACGCTGGCGGGTCGCCGCGTGCTGGTCACGGGCGGAGCGGGTTTCGTGGGCTGCAACCTGGTGCGCCGCCTGCTGCGCGAGGGGGCCCGGGTCACGGTCCTGGACGACCTCTTCACCGGGCGCCGCGAGAACCTGCCCGAATCGGGCTTCGAGTTCGTGCACGGCTCGGTCTGCGATTCGCCGGCGGTGGAGCGGCTGGTGGGGCTGAGCGAGGTCATCATCCACGCCGCCGCGCGCAACATCGTGGTGTCCACGCGCGACCCTCGCGAGGACTACGAGACCAACATCGGCGGCACGCTCAACGTGCTGCTGGCCGCGCGCGCCGCGGGCGGCCGGCGGATCGTCTACACGTCTTCCACCTCGGTCTACGGCAACCCCCGCTACATGCCGGTCAACGAGGACGACCACCTCTCCCTGCTCACGCCCTACGCCGTCTCGAAGCTCGCGGGCGAGAACTACTGCATGGCGTTCTACGAGTCCTACGGGTTGACGACGACTGCCGTGCGCTACTCGAACATCTTCGGTCCGGGGCAGGACCCGGCGAACCCCTATTGCGGCGTGGTCGCCAAGTTCGCCGAGGCGTTGTTCGCGGGGAAGCCGCCCGTCATCCACGGCGACGGCAACCAGACGCGCGACTTCACCTTCATCGACGACGCGGTCGAGGCGACCCTGTTGGCCGCGACCTCGGAGCGGGCCATCGGCGAGGTCTTCAACGTGGGCACGGGTGTCGAGACCCGCGTGAACCAGCTCGCGGAGATCCTCATCCGCACGATCGGGGTGGACGCCGTGCCGGTGCACAACGACCGGCGTGACGTGGACAACATCCGCCGGCGCGTCGTCAGCATCGAGAAGGCCCGGCGCGCGCTGCGCTGGGTGCCGGAAGTGACGCTGGAGGAGGGCCTGCGGCGCACGGTGGAGTGGCAGCGCGGAGTGCAGGAGCGGGGCGTTGCGCGTTGAACCAGGGCGGCCGGCGGCGGCCACCCGTGGCCTCCGCCGGGTCCCGGTGACCCGGTCGGGCACCGTTTGCGACCGCCCGGTCTGCACCGGTGGCGGGATCTGGACAGCCTGTCCCGGTCGCCGGGGCGGGCCCGAGCGGGCCCGCCTGGCGGTGGGGCCGGGTGGAGGCGGGTGGTCCGGGCGCCGGGAACTCGTGGCCGACCCAAGGTTTGCCTTGCGCCTGCCGTCAGCGATTTGATAACATTCTTGCGTTGTGAGGGCCCCGTCGAGTTCCCAGTGGAGGAGGCGCTAGCGCTCCGTTGCTACAGCGGTTCGCCGTAGGATCGGCCAACACGTTGGTCGCCCGAACGACCTGGCCACCTACCGAGCCCAGGATATGCTTCCGAGGATCGACAACTTGCGGTTTCCCCCCCTGTTGCTCGTGGTCGGTCAGACCGGGTCCGAGTGCGATTGCATTAGGCGAGAGCTTTGAGCCGAGGGTTTCTCCACACCCTCGGCTCTTGCTTCGCGGGCAACGCAACAGAGAGCAAGCATCTATGGAGCCCAACATCCTCGCCTCCACGCACAAGAGCGCGGCTCCGGGCGCCGACGGCTGGCCCCCCCAGCTGGGTGAGTCCGCGCGGGTATCCCCCCGGGACGGGACGGCGGCCGTTTCGAGGCCCGTGGTTGCGACCGGCACACACGCGATGGCAGGCCTCAGCGGCGCGGCCGCGGCCGTCCGTAACGGCGGGAACGGCCCCGTGAGAGCGAACGGAAACGGCAACGGCAACGCCGGCTGGCCCGAGTTGGTCCTGCTCCCGGGCGGCGCGCTCGCCCGGGCCCTCCCGGCCTACGAAGCACCGGCCGAGACCGGCCTGTACCTGTGCTTCGGCAAGCGCTTGCTCGACCTCCTGGGTGCGTCGCTCGGCCTCCTCCTCAGCTCGCCGTTGCTGTTGATCGCCGCGATCCTCATCAAGCTCGAATCTCGCGGGCCCGTGATCTACAAGTCCGTCCGCGTCGGCCGCGGCGCGCGGCCCTTCACCTTCTTGAAGCTGCGCTCGATGGTGGACGGAGCGGACCAGCACCGGCACAAGCTCTCCCACCTGAACGAGACCGACGGTCCGGTCTTCAAGATCGCGGCCGACCCCCGCATGACACGCGTCGGCCGGCTGCTGCGCGTGACCAGCATCGACGAGATCCCACAGCTCTGGAACGTGCTCCGGGGTGAGATGAGCCTCGTCGGGCCGCGCCCGCCCATCGCCGAGGAGGTCGTGCAGTACGAGCCCTGGCAGCTGCGTCGGCTGGACGTGGTGCCGGGCATCACGTGCCTCTGGCAGATCAGCGGCCGCAGCCGCATCGGTTTCCAGGAGTGGATGCGGCTCGATCTGGAGTACATCCGGCACCGCTCGTTCTGGCTCGACCTGAAGATCCTGATTCGGACGATCCCCGCGGTGCTGTCCCGCGAGGGCGCCTTCTGATCCCGCCCGCCGGACCGGAGTAGCCGCCGAGGACCCGCCGCCGGCCGACCGGCCGTCGCGCCCCCGTCTCCGTACCCTGCCCGCGATCTCATCGCCAGCGTGCTCACCGTGGGTGCAGAATGGCCGATCTCCTAGTAGTATCAGGCTCCGCTCTTCGTGGACCGGTTCTGGCCAGGCTTCGTGGGACAGCCTCGGCATCTGGAGCGGGAGCTGGACGGGAGATGGATGGGCGCGCGCGGTGCGTGGATCGCACTCAGCCGCCCCACGATCCCCAACAGATGGGCGCCTGCAACGGCAGGCGCTTCCTGGAGGCCATGGCGTGGGAGGACTCTGCGGTGGAGTCGCTCCGCGCCTACCGGACCCTGTGCGAGCCAAGACCGAACGCCTGAGGCTGCTGCTGGTCGAGAGCGGCACCGCCGTCGGCGGCACCGAGCGGGTGGTGTGGGAGCTGGCCACGCGCCTGCCCCGCGCCCGCTGGGACGTGCGCGTGTGGCTCTCGCCGGTGCCGGGCGTGGACGAGTTCGCCAGCGCCCTCGAGGCTCACGGCCTCCCGGTCACCCGGGTCGCCGAGGTGGATTCGCGCTGGGACTGGCCCTGCATGCTGGGGACCTGGCGGCGACTCCGGCGCGAGCGGCCCGACCTGCTTCACGTCCACCATGTGTGGCCCGCGGCCGACCGCTACCTCGCGACGCTGGCGGAGGCCGCAGGCGTGCCCCACCTGGTGGTGACCGAGCACATCGAGGGTCACGCGCACTCCACCGCGCAGGGCCGGCTCAAGCGGCGCGAGCTCGCGCGGGCCGAGGTCGTCACGGCGGTCAGCGCGGCGGTGGCCGATTCGCTGATGCGTGATTATGGCGTGGACCGCGCGCGGGTGCGGGTCGTGCCGAATGGCGCCGAGTTGCCGGACGAGGATGCCGAGCAGCCCGCGGCGCGGCGCGTGCGCGAGCAACTCGGCGCGGGCGCGCTGCGGCCGCTGTGGGTATGTGCGGGGCGGCTCGAGCACCAGAAGGGCCAGGACGTGCTGCTCGACGCGCTGGCGGAGGTCCGCCGGCGGGGGCTCGAGTTCGTGGCGGCGCTGGCGGGCGAAGGCTCGCTGCGCGGAGCGCTCGAGCAGCGAGCCCGCTCGCTCGGGATCGAGGCCAACGTGCGCTTCCTCGGGCAGGTCGAGGACCTGGGCCCGTTGCTCACCGCCGCGGACGCGGTGGTGCTGCCGTCGCGCTGGGAGGGCATGCCGCTCGTGCTGCTCGAGGCGCTGGCGCGCGCGCGCCCGGTGGTGGCGAGCGCGGTGGGCGGCGTGCCCGAGGTGGTGACGGACGGAGAGCACGCGCGGCTCGTGCCGCCCGAGGACGCCCGCGCTCTCGCCGAGGCGCTCGAGGACTTCCATCGCCATCCCGACCCGGCGCTGCGCCTGGGGCGCCACGCGGCGGCGCGGGTGCGAGAGAGCTTCACCTGGCCGCGCGTGGTCGAAGCCTTCGAGTCGGTGTACGACGAGGTGCTGGGCCTCGCGAGCTTCGCCGTCGAGGACGCCCGCACGCCGGACGCCGGACGCGGGGGCCCGCGATGAGGATCGGGGTGGTGGTGTCGTGCTACCGGCAGGAGCGGTTCCTCGCCCGGACCGTGGCGGCGATCGAGCGCGCGCTCGAAGGCGAGGACTGGCAGGGCGTGCTGGAGTTCGCCGCGCCGTCGGACGAGCCGCTGCCCCCGCGTTCGGGACGCTGGCGGGTGATCTCGAGCTTCGACCCGGTGACGCGGCGTCCGTCGCGTCCGCTCACGCCGGGCGCGGGCCGCATGCTGGGCTTCGCCGCCTGCGGGGGCGACTGGGTGTTGTTCGCGGACTCCGACATGGAGCTCGACGCCTCCTGGGTGCGCGCGATCATCGCGACCGCGGCCCGCGAGCCCCGGCTGGGCGGGATCGGTGGCCGGATCGAGGAGTGGTTCGTGGATGGCCCCGTGGAGCGGCCGGGCAAGCACGACATGTACGGCACGGGAGACCGCGACCGCGCCGTGGGCTATTTCGGGAACGTCGCCTTCTACCGGCGCGAGGCGCTGGCCGCCGCCGGCGGCTACGACGTGCGGCTCAGCTCGGACGAGGATTTCGAGCTGGGCATGAGGCTCCGCTGGCTGGGGTTCGAGTTGCGCTCGCTGGGCGTGCGCGCCGGCCGGCACTGGAGCGCGCCGCGCCCGAGCTTCCCGGAGCTCTCCCGCCGCTGGCGGACGGGGCTGTGCTTCGGGCAGGGCCAGGTGTTGAGGCTCTATCTCGGGCGCCGCGGATTCGGCACGCTGCTCGGGAGGCAATGGCTCTACATCGCCACGCTCGGGATCTGGTCGCTGGGCGTGGCGACGCTCGTGGCGTGGCTCGTGTCGGGTGACCCTCGCCTGCTCGCGCGCTGGGTGGTGCTCCTGCTGGCGTTGCTCGCGTTCATGACCGTCCGCAAGCGGAGCCCGCGGCTCGCGGTGCATTCGCTGCTCACCTGGACCCTGAACGGGCTCGGTATGCTGGTCGGGTTGACGCGGCCGCCGCGCGCGGAGCGACCGGCGGTCGCCGGCGCCGCGGGGCCCGGTGGCGGGGAGGCGGCATGCTGATCCACGCCGCCACCGACAACGACATCCATCCCCCGTTGTTCGGCGGGCCGCAGCGCACCTTCGGGCTGTTGCGCGGCCTGGCCCGCCGCCACGAGGTCGAGGCGCTCTGCGTGGTCCCGAACCGGAACCAGGCCCCGCGCGAGGAGCGCGCGGCGGGGGTGAGGATCCTGCGCCGCAAGGCCTGGTACACGAGCGCGGTGTGGCGGCTCGAACAGGCGCGGCTCGCGCCCATGTTCCTCGCCGCCGCCGGGCACACGCTCGCGGCGGGGCGCCTGGCGCGCGCCTTCTCGGCGCCCGCGGAGGCGCTGCTGGCCGACCTGAATCTGAGCGGGCTGTTCGGTGCGGACCCGGCCCCGCTGAAGGTCTACACGGCGCACAACGTCGAGTTCGACCATTTCCGCACGGCTCGCGCCGAGGTGGTGGGGCCTGCGTTCTGGGGCGCGCGCCTGCGCGCCCTCGAGACGCGCGCGGTGGAGCGCGCCGGCCTCACCGTGGTGTGCGGCGACGAGGACGCGGCGCGGCTGCGGGAGCTCTACGGGGCCCGCGACGAGTCGCTGGCCGTCATCCCGAACGGCTTCGACGAGACCGCGGTCCACGCGCCGTCCCCCGAAGAGCGCGCGCGGGCGCGCGCGGCCCTCGGCCTGGGCGAGCGCGAGTACGCGGCGCTCTTCGTGGGCTCGGACTTCCCCCACAACCGTGCGGCGCTCGCCTGGCTCATGGACCGCGTCATGCCGCCGCTGGCGGGCGAGGGCTTCCGGTTGCTGGTCGCGGGCTCGGTCACGCGCTCGCTCGCCGGGCGGCGCGAGGGCTGGCTGCTCGCGCGGCCCGAGACGCCGGACCTCGCGCCGATGCTCCAGGCTGCGGACGCGGGCCTCAACCCGGTGACCAGCGGCGGTGGCAGCAACGTGAAGCTCCCGACCTATCTGGCGGCCGGGCTCGCGGTGCTGAGCACGCCCTTCGGGTTGCGTGGCTTCGCGTCACTCAAACCCTGGGTCGTGACTGCGGGATTGGAGGGGCTGACCGAGGCGCTGCGCACGCGCCCGGCCGGCTGGCTGGCGCGCGGACTGCCGATGCCGGTCGAGGTGGTGGAGCACGCCTGGGGCCGGCTGGGCGAGCGGTTGGGCGAGATGCTGGAAGCGAAGCGACGGGGCAAGGACATCCACACCGCCCGTGGGGGCCCCTCGGCGTCCGCGGTGGGGGGGCGGGCGCATGAGAATCGCGATGATCGGGCAGAAGGGCATCCCGGCCACCTACGGCGGCATCGAGCGCCACGTCGAGGAGATCGCGCGACGGCTCGCGGCCATGGGACACCAGGTGGACGTCTTCTGCCGGCTTCACTACACGGCGCCGGGGACGACCTGCCACGGCGTCCGCCTGCTGCGGCGTCCGAGTGTGCACACCAAGCACTTCGACACCCTGACGCACGTGGTCTGGGCCACGGCCGAGTCCATGATGCGACGTTACGACATCGTCCAGTTCCACGCCCTGGGCCCGTCGGTGTTCGCGTGGCTGCCGCGTCTGAGCGGGGCCCGCACCGTGGTCACCGTGCACGGCCTCGACTGGCAGCGCGAGAAGTGGGGCATGGTTGCGTCGTGGTTCCTCAAGCAGTGCGAGGGGCCGGCCGCGCATTTCCCGGACCGCACCATCGTGGTCTCGAAGACGCTGCGCGACTACTTCAACGCCCACCACCACTGCGACGCCGCGTTCATCCCCAACGGCACGAACCTGCTGCCGGCGCGCCCGGCGCGCAGGATCCTGCAACTCGGGCTCACGCCCGGCAAGTACGTGCTCTTCGTCGGGCGCCTGGTGCCCGAGAAGGGCGTGCACTTCCTGTGCGAGGCGTTCTCGAAGATCGACACCGACATGAAGCTCGCGCTGGTGGGGGGCACCGCGGCCTCCGAGGACTACGTCAACCTCATCCGGGGCTACGAGAGCGACCGCATCCGGCTGCTCGACTACGTCTACGGCGAGGGGCTCGAGGAGCTGTGGAGCAACGCCTACCTGGTGGTGCAGCCCTCCACCATGGAGGGGCTCTCGATCGCGTTGCTCGAGGCGCTCTCCTACGGGCGCTGCGTGCTGCTCTCGGACATCCCCGAGAACCTGGAGGTGGCCGAGGAGTGCGCCGTGCCGTTCAAGAGCCGCGACGTGGAGGACCTGCGTGTCAAACTCGAGGCGCTGCTGCGCGACCCCGCCCTGGTGAAGAGCTTCGAGTCGAAGGCGCAGGAGCACATCCGCCAGCACTACTCGTGGGACCGCGTGGCGAAGAACACCGAGACCGTCTACCTGGACCTGCTCGGGGGCCGCCGCCGGCGCGGCCAAGAGCGCCTCACAGAATGAGTGCAGGCGGGCCTGCAGGGCGGACGCCTGGCGCTCGTGCGCGAGGCGCCGCTCCGGCTGCCGGTCTGCGGATGCAGCAGCAACCTGCGTGGTTTGCGAGCGGCTGCGCCGCCACGGTACGATAGCCGCTGTCCCCCTTCGACTGACGAATCCACATTCCACACTCAGGCGTATGGGGGTCGCACGTTGTCCGATGATTCTCTTGCGGGCGATTCGCGCTCGCTCGGCAGGCGCAGACGGCCGCTCCTTCTCCGGATTGCGCCTCCCATTCTCCTGTTTGTCATGTTCATGGGTTTGTATGGAACAGTCCGATCAAATCAGCTGACCCAGGACTCGATGACCTACGCGGCTTCGGTCATCCAGCCGGACACGGCCTTTTTTCACCCGCATCACATCCTATACAACGGCGCCATGCGGATGGCCTTCCTCGGTGCTGCACCTTGGCTGAACGGCCCGGACGCCCGACTCCGCTTCCTGCAGTACGTGAACATCTCGCTCAGTGCGTTGCTTCCTGTCGTCGTCTACGCAGTTTGCATGACCATCGGGGTGCAGATACTGCTCTCGCTGGGGTCAGCCCTGTTGTTTGGGCTGTCCTCGGCCTTCTCCGTCTACAGTTCGCAAATCGAAGTCTACAATGTGACCGCTCTCTGTCTTTCGCTTGCCGTCCTAGGTCTGACCACGAGAGGTGGATGGCGAGGTCTCCTCGTTCCTGCGGGATATGCACTCGCGATGTGTTTCCACCAGACCGCGCTCTTCTTCGGACTGGCCATCCTGATTACGCATCTCCTGGCCGCGGAGAAGCAGCGCATGTGGATGCGGCTGTTGCGGGATCTTGTCGTCCCGCTGCTGGCCGTCGGAACCGTTTGCGCGGTCGTGGGTACGAGCCTTGGTCATGCGAGCCCAAGAGCCCTTTGGGCCTGGCTCACAACCTATGCGCACCTGGGAATCTGGGGCACGACGGGGCTGTCGATCCAGACCCTGCGCGCCGCGTGGATCGGCGGGCGAAGCGCATTCATCGATAGCCCCGGTCACCTGCAAAACTACCTTCTTGTCGTGCTCTTGGGACTTTATGTGGCGGTCAGTCTTGTTGGTGAGGGGAAGCGTACGATCGCAGAACGTAAGTTCGTGGTCGCGCTGTTAGCATGGTGGATTGTCTCGGCGGTGTTCAATGTGTGGTGGGATGGGGGGAACCGCGAGTTCTGGATACTGCCGACGCTCGCGGCCGTTGTCCTTCTGGCAGCCATCGATGGGGGTGGGGCGGGGATGAAGAGCCTGTGGGTTCGCAGCACCCGGTCCGTGATGCTGATTCTCTGCCTCCCTCTGCTGCTGACTTCCTACGTTATGCACTATAGGTCAAACCAGCGGCCGAACGAATTCAGGGCGACTGCCCTGGTCTGCGCGGAGGTCATGCGCGACGGCGACATGATGCTCGCCGTCGGCGGGGACCGTGCCGCATACTACCGCGTGTACCTGATTCCCCGACGAATCGACGTCGCGACCTTGAACGGCTACGATGTCGCTGGCGTTGCCTTGCGAAGAGGGACCCAGGAGGCGTTCACCCGCGCGTTGCTCGACGTCATCGCTGAGAGGATCGGGGCGACCACGTCCCGCGGGGGCCGGGCCTTCGTTGATTCGTGGATTCAGGGAGGGGATCTGCCTACGACCCGGTTGGTCAGAGATTTGGACGTCCCGGCGTTCATGGTCGGCCTGGACGAACGGTTTGTTCTGGAGCCTGTCCACCGCGAGGGGGGGGCTCTGATCTACAGAGTTCTGGCGAAGAAGAGCGGACCGGGGCCTCTCGGCGGCCGATGAACGGTTTCTCCGGGCCTCCTCACCCGAGGGCAGGCGGTGAACGAGCGCAGTCCTGGAGGAAGGTGGGTCCCATCGGTTTGCGCTGTGACGCCGCGTCTGAGTCGTAGCCCGGGGATAGTGCCCCTCTCCGGAGCCTGCGCTATAGTGCGGCTGACCCGAGGTCCAATTGAGCCCTTCCTCTGAGAACCACTCTGTCCTGATCCTGGCCGGGGGCCGCGGCGAGCGCTTCTGGCCATGGAGCCGCCCCGAACGGCCGAAGCAGCTCCTCCCGCTGGCCCGCGGTGGCCGTACCCTGCTCGGTGCCACGCTCGACCGCGCCCTGCGCCTGGTCCCGCGGGAGCGCGTGCTCATCCTCACCGCGCGCGACCTGGTCGAGGCGGTGCGTGCCGAGTGCCCCGGCGTGTCCGTCGTCGGCGAGCCCGTCCCGCGCAACACGGCACCGGCCATCGGCGCGGCGGCCGCGTGGTTCCAGGGCCGCGGCTCCGGCGCTTTCATGGTGCTCCCGTCCGACCACGTCATCGACGACTTGGACGCCTTCGTCGCCGATGCCACCCGGGCCTTCGAGGCCGCCGGGAACGAGCGCATGCTGCTCACCTTCGGCATCCCCGGCTCCCACCCCGAGACCAACTTCGGCTACATCGAGCGCGGTGCGCAGGTGGGGCCCCGGCTCCACCGCGTGGCGCGCTTCACCGAGAAGCCCGATCGCACCCGGGCCGAGCAGTACCTGGCGGGCGGGAAGCACCTCTGGAACAGCGGCATGTTCGTCTGGCGCCCCGACGTGTTCCTGGCGGCGCTCGAGGCGAGCCGGCCTGCGCTGGCTGCGCCCCTGCGCGCCATCGCGGCGGCTGCCGGCGACGAGCGCGGCTTCGAGCGGGCGCTCGATCCCGTCTTCCCGGGGCTCGAAGCGATCTCGGTGGACTACGCCGTGCTCGAGCACGCGCCCAACACGCTCGTGCTCGAGGCCGCCTTCGACTGGGACGACCTGGGCTCGTGGGGCGCCTGGGCGCGCCGCCAGCCCCGCGACGGGCACGGCAACGTGCTCTTCGGCGACGCCGTGGCTGTGGACTGCCGCTCCTGCATCGTGGTGGGCGAGGGTGGCACGGCCGCCGCGCTCGGTCTCGAGGACATGGTGGTCGTGCACGTGGACGGCTCGACCCTCGCGTGCCGCCTGGCGGACACCGACCGCGTGCGCAAGGTGAGCGAAGCCGTCCGCGAGCGGGGGAGGCGATGAGCCGCAGCGCGCTCGGCCTGGCGCCTGTCCTGGCGCTGGGGGCGCTGCTTGCGCTGGCCGGATGCGCGAGCGTGCCGCCGTACGCGGGCCGCGCGGCTCGCGGGCCCGCTGCGACGCCGGCGCCGCGCGAGACGCCGGCCGCGCGCCCGACGCCTTCGCCCATCGCGCCGCAACCCGTGCCGGCCGCGGTGGACACCGCGCCCTCGCGCGACGCGCTGGACGTGCTGGCCACCATCCCCGAGCCGCTCGCGCCCGAGGAGCGCGTGCCCCCGCCGGAGGTCGCATCCGCTTCGGCGGCGGAGGATTCCGGGCGCACCGACGTGCCCGTGCCGGCCCTCACGCCCGTGCTCGGCGAGCGGCCCCTGCCCGAGGTCGTGGCGTCCACGGACACGACCTCGCCGCCGGCTGCTCCCGCTCCCCGCGCGCTGGTGGATCCGCCGCCCGCGCCGGGCCTGGCCGCTCCGGCCGTGACGGACACGTGCTGGCGCGTGCAGATCGCGGCTTCGGCCGAGCGGAGGAAGGCCGAGCGCTACCTGGAGGCGGGCCGCTCCCAGCTTCTCGTTCCCCTGGTGATCGAGTCGGAGAAGGGGCTCTTCAAGGTGCGCACGCGCGACTGCCTGGACAGGCAGGCCGCTGATGGGCTGCGCCGGCGCGCGCTGGACGCCGGCTTCGACGGGGCGTTCCGTATCAGGGGGAGGAAGGCGTGAAGCGTTTCCTGCTGCTCTACGAGGGCTCGCGCTGGGAGCGGCTGAGTCCCCTGGCGGATCTGTCGCCCGTGCCCGGCCTGCGCTTCGGCGCCTCGACCCTGGGTGCCCGCTGGGTGGGTGCGCTGGGTCTGCCGCTGCTCGCGATCGAGGCGCGTGCCGAAGTGCTGGCGGCGTGGCGCGAGCCGCTCGCGCTCGCGGGCGAGCGGCCTGCGGCGGACGACGAGGTCCTGGCCGTGAACGCGGCGGCGCTGCCCGGCGGCTGGCTCGCGGCCCTGGTCGAGGGCGGCCCGCCGACGCTCTTCGTGGCGGACGGGGAGCCGGTGGCCGCGCGCCTGCGCTTCGGCGCACTCACGCCCTGCCTTGGCGCGGGTGCCAGCTTCGAGGCCCGGCTCGCGGACCTGGGCCTGGCGCGCGTCGAGGCGGAGGCCGACTCGCTGCGCTGGCCGTGGGACCTCGTCATCCGCAACCCCGCCGCGCTCGAGGCCGACCTCGCGCGCCTGCCCGGCCGCATCGCGGGGGCGGTGGACCCGAACGTGGCGCTGCTCGAGCGCGCGCGCATCACCGTCGAGGCCGGCGCCCGCGTGGACCCCTTCGCGGTGCTGGATGCGCGTGGTGGTCCGATCCTGATTGGTCGCGATGCCGTCGTGCTGGCGCACAGCGTGATCGTGGGGCCGTGCGTGATCGGTGCGGGCAGCCACGTGCTGGGCGGTGTGGTGGGCCACTCGACCGTGGGACCGCAGTGCCGCCTGGCCGGCGAAGTGGAGGACAGCCTCTGGCAGGGCTGGGCCAACAAGCGGCACCACGGCTTCGTGGGACACAGCGTGGTGGGCGAGTGGGTGAACCTCGGGGCGCTCACGACCACCAGTGACCTGAAGAACAACTACGGCCCGGTGCGCGTATGGGCCACGGGCGGCGAGCGCGACTCCGGCTCGAACAAGGTGGGTTCCATCATCGGCGCCCACGTCAAGACCGGCATCGGCACGTTGCTGCCGACCGGATGCTCCATCGGCGCGGGCGCGAACCTCTTCGGCGGTGGAAGATTCGCCCCGAAACGCCTGCCCGCCTTCTCGTGGTGGGACGGCGAGCGCACGGTCGAGCACCGGCTCGAGGCCTTCCTCGAGACCGCGGCGGTCGCGATGGGCCGCCGTGGGGCCACCCTGCAGGCCGCGGACGCGGTGCTGCTGCGCGGCCTGTTCGCCGCGAGCGGCGACGAGCGGGAACGCCGGATCGCCAACGAACTCGAGACCCGGGCCGGCCGGGGCTGAGGCTGTCAGCCGAAGACGCGGCCCGCGACGACCTTGACCGGAAAGCGTCCGCATCACTAAACTGCAGCGCACTTCCTGGCACCCGGCTCCCCGGTCGGGCCCTGGATGGGTCGGGCCGCGGACGGCGGCATTCGTGGAACTTCGGAGAGCCTCATGCCGGAATTGCGCAAGGATCCGGTGGTTGGCCGGTGGGTGATCATCTCCACCGATCGCAGCCGCCGTCCCACGAACTTCACCCCGGTCCGCGTCGAGAAGACCACGAACTTCTGTCCCTTCTGCCCCGGGCAGGAGGACAAGACCCCACCCGAGGTCTACGCCTGCCGCCAGGACGGCGGTGGCCCCAACAGCACGGGCTGGAAGGTCCGGGTCGTCCCGAACAAGTTCCCGGCCCTGCAGATCGAGGGGGCTCTCGACCGTCGCGGCGAGGGGCTCTACGACAAGATGAACGGGGTGGGCGCTCACGAGGTCGTGATCGAGGGGCCCGCGCACGGTCTGGACCTCGCGGACCTTCCGTTGGAGCACCTGGTGGAGGTGCTCAAGGCCTACCGCGAGCGCATGATGGACCTGCACCGCGACCGGCGCTTCCGCTACGTCCTCATCTTCAAGAACCACGGTGCCGGCGCTGGCGCCACGCTCGAGCACACGCACACCCAGCTCATCGCCACGCCCATCATCCCGAAGATCCTGATGGAGGAGCTGGAGGGGGCGCGACGCTACCATGAACTCAAGGAACGCTGCGTGTTCTGCGACATCATCCAGCAGGACACCGCGGACCACAACGGGCGGCGCGTCGTGGCGATGAACGACCGCTTCCTCACCATCGAACCCTTCGCCCCGCGTTTCCCGTTCGAGACCTGGATCCTGCCGCGCCGCCACGACTCGTCGTTCCAGGTCGTGCAGGACGACGACGAATTCAAGGACCTCGCGAGGATCCTCAAGGACACGCTGGGGCGGCTCAACCGCGCACTCGACCGGCCACCTTACAACTTCGTGATCCACACCGCCCCGGTGACCGAGGGTGAGCTGGAGTACTTCCACTGGCATCTCGAGATCATGCCCGTGCTGACGCGGGTGGCGGGCTTCGAGATCGGCTCGGGCTTCTACATCAACCCGACCCCGCCCGAGGACGCCGCGCAGTACCTGAGGGAGATCGCGGTCGAAGACTGACCGGCCTTCCGGGACCTCCGTTGCCCCACTCCAGCCGCAGGACATGAGCCGCTCCGCTCTGGCGGTGGTGCATCTCGCGAGCGAGATGGCGCCGCTCGTGAAGGTCGGCGGGCTTGGCGACGTGGTCGGTTCGCTTGCTGCAGAGCAGGCGGGGCGCGGGCACCGCGTCACGGTCTGCGTGCCCGCCTATCGCGCGCTGGCGGTCCCCGAGGGCTGGACGCGCGAGGTGCTGGCCGGCGCCGACGTGCCGTGGGGGATGGGCCGCGAACGCGCCCGCTTCGAGTTGCTGCACTCCCCGTCCCGCGCCGACGCTCCGGGCTCGTTGCGCGTGCTGTTGGTCGGACATGCCGGCGAGCGGCGCTTCTTCGAGCGGCCGGGCATCTACACCGAGCCCGCGACCGGGGCCGGCTACCCCGACAACGCCGAGCGCTTCCTGTTCTTCGCGCGCGCCGCCCTCGAGGGCCTCAAGGCCCTCGGCGAGCCGGTGGACGTGCTGCACGCCCACGATCAACAGGCGGCCTGGGCGCCCTGCTTCGTGCGCACCCTCGAAAAGCGTGCCCGGATCTTCCGTGGTTCCGCCACCGTCTTCACCATCCACAACCTCGGCTACCAGGGCATCCACGACCCGTGGGTGCTGGGGCTGGCGGGTTTCCCGGGGCACCTCTTCCACGCCGCGAGTCCGTTCGAGTTCTGGGGACGTGTCAACTACATGAAGGTCGGGCTCGCCTTCGCCGACCTGCTCTCGACCGTGAGCCCGCGCTACGCGCAGGAGATCCAGCAGGACGGCGAGTACGGTTTCGGCCTCGAGGGCGTTCTGCAGCGCCGTGGCGCGGACCTGCGTGGCATCCTCAACGGCATCGACGACGTGGTCTGGGACCCGGCGCGCGACCCGTACCTGACGCGGCCCTACGACCGCGAGCACCTCGAAGGCAAGCGTGCCAGCCACGGGGCGTTGGCGGCCGAGTGCGACTTCGCGCCGGGCCGGCCCATCGTCGGCATGGTCACGCGACTCGTGGACCAGAAGGGCCTCGACCTGGTCGAGCAGGCCGCAGCGGAGCTGCTCGAACTCAACGCGAACTATGTCGTGCTGGGCTACGGCCAGTCGCGCTACGAAGAGCTGCTGGAGGGCCTCATGCTCGAGCATCCCGACCGGGTGCACCACTGTGCCCGGCAGGACGAGCGGCTCGCGCACCTGATCGAGGCCGGCGCCGACCTGTTCCTGATGCCCTCACGCTACGAGCCGTGCGGCTTGAACCAGATGTACTCGCTGCGCTACGGCACGGTCCCGGTGGTGCGCGAGACCGGGGGGCTGGCGGACACCGTGGAGGAGTTCGACCTGGGCTCCCGGCAGGGCACGGGCTTCCTCTTCGGCCCTTACGAGCCCGAGGCCATGGTGGGCGCGCTCAAGCGCGCGCTCGCCATCCAGAAGCAGCCGGAGCTGTGGCAGGCCCTGCAGCGTAACGGCATGGCCCGTGATTTCTCCTGGCGCGCCAGCGCCGACGGCTACGACCGGCTCTACGAGGACGCGCTCGAGCGGGTGCGTGCCGGGACGGTGCCCACGCTCGAATCGGTGAAGGCGACGCTCAAGGTCTGAGGAGCGCGGGCGTCACCCGGGGCCGTGGACCGGCCGGAGCCGGGGCGCGACCCGTGCCGGGGCCTGTATCTGCTCCGCCTCCGCCACGGGGAGCACGCAGCCGTCCGAATGGTGACCGTCGCTCGGCAGAGGATCGGCTAGCCTGACGGCTGATGATCCGGATGTCCCGTCTCGAAACGTCGCCGGGCGTAGGCCACCATGATGTCCCGTCGGGAGAGAAGCCCCAGCACGCGCGGCGCGTCCCCGGGCTCGACGACCGGGAGTTCCTCCACGCTCAGAGACATGAGTCGTTGCAGCGCCGTGTCGAGATCGTCATCCGGCGACAGCGTCGCCAGCGGACGGGAAGCCAGATCGTGGGCGATGACCGGCACGGTCTCGTCGTGCTCGTCGAGGAACTGACGGACCTGGGCGAGCGTGATGAGCCCGGTCATCTGTCCCTTCTTATCGACCACCGGGAAGCAGTGCTGCGAGGAGCGCATGCAGGCCTGGATCACGTCGCGCAGCGAGTCGGTCTGCTGCAGGGAATGGAGCGGCCGGTCGCCCAGCACGTCCTGCACGTGGATGGCCTGCAGGATCCCGCCGAGGATCGCACCGCGATGTGCCGGTGAATCCAGCCTGGATGGGACCTGGCTGCGATAGAGGGTCCAGCGCCGGGCGAGCAGGTAGGAGAGGGAGCAGACCCACAGCGCCGGAAGCAGGAGCTGATAGTTCCCCGTCATCTCGGAGACCATGACGAGGGTCGAGATGGGCGTGCTCGCGGCTGCGGAGAAGAACCCCGCCATCCCCACGGCCACGAAGGCGCCGGGCTGCGTGACGACCTCGGGCATCAGCTGCTGCGCGACGAGCCCGGCAGCGCCACCGAGCGCCCCACCGATCACCATGGAAGGCCCGAAGACGCCGCCCGACCCCCCGGAGCCGATCGAGAAGGAGGTGGTGAGGATCTTTCCACCGGCCAGCACCAGCAGCAGGACGATGGGGAGCTCGCCCCGCAGCGCGTGCTGGATGGAGCCGTACCCGAAGGAAAGCACGTCCAGCGTGCGCGAGTCTCTCAGAGTGTAGTAGGCCACCAGGGCGAGTCCCCCGGTGAGGAGGCCGCCCAGCGCGGGCTTCAGGGCGCGGGGGATGTCGAGACGCTTGAAGAAGGCGTGTACGCCATAGAATGCCTTCACGAACACGATCGCACCCAGGGCCACCACGACCGCGAGGCCGGTGTAGGGGATCAGTTCGGCCGCGGAGTGGAACGCGAAGTGCGGCGTCTCGAAGAGCGGAGCGAAGCCGAACTTCAACGAGAACACGCAATACGCGATGATCGTCGAGATGGCGGCCGGGATGATGACGTCCGGCTCGAACTCGGGATCGGAATAGAGGACCTCGGCGGCGAACAACGCGCCCGCCAGAGGCGCGCGGAAGATGCTCCCGACGCCCGCGCCCACGCCGGCCGCGAGCAGGATCCGCCGGTCCCGCTCGCTGAGCCCGAGTCTCGTGGCGAGGAACGACCCGAAGCCGGCGCCGATCTGAGCGATCGGCCCTTCGCGCCCCCCCGAGCCCCCCGAGCCGAGGGTGATCGCCGAGGCGATGGTCTTGACGATTGGCACGCGCGCGCGGATGACGCCTCCGCGGCGGTGAAAGGCGTCCACGGCCTCGTCGGTCCCGTGGCCCGCGGCCTCGGGGGCGAAGCGCTGGACGATGATGCCGGTCAGGAGCCCTCCCAGGGTGGTGACGACGGGCAGCATCCATGGGCGGAAGGGCGTCGCCGTCACGGAGAAGAGCGCCAGCTCGCCCGCTGGACCACCGAGTCGTGCCCCGGCGAGCCGATCCAGAAAGAGGTGCTGGGCGCCCTGGCAGAGGACCTGAAAGACGATGGCCCCGCTTCCGGCCACCACTCCCACGAGCGAGCTGAGGGCCACCGCGCGTCCGACCGCGTTCAGTCCCCACCTCTCGGTGTGTCGAGCGATGTGTCGGAGCGGGCTCACACCTGATTTCCTGGATGGGGCGACCGAGGCTGTGCCAGGCCGGGGCCGGTCCTGACGTGCTCAAGGAATGGACGATTCTCGCCGTTCAGCACGGGTCTGGGCCCTCACCTGAGCAGGATGCGTCCTCCAATCTTGCGGACCACCGCAGGCTATCTGTCGTGGTTCGTGCCTCCCCGCTCCAACACGTGCGCGAAGATCGCCAGGTAGTCGCGTATCTCGCGAGGATGGAGGAAGTTGTCCCGCACGTGCTCGCGTCCCTCGCGCCCGAGTCTGCGGCGCAACGTGGGGTCTCGCAGCAGCCGGGTGATCTGGAACGCGCAGCCCTTCGATCGAGCGGACGAGCATGCCCGTCCGCTCGTGGATCACCTGCAGGGGAATGCCCCCGACGGCGCTCGCCACGACGGCGCGGCGCTTCCACAGCGCCTCCGAGACGGTCAGGGCGAATCCCTCGCGCAGCGACTTCTGCACCACCACGGCCGAGCGTCGCTGCAGGGCGTTGATGATCCGGTGCGCGTCGGGTGGCAGCGCCAGGATCGAGATGTCCTTGCGCCCGCCCGCCTTCTCCTGCGTCTCGGCCAGCACCGCCGCGCCCTCGGGGTCGTCGTCCGCGGTGCCCCCGGCGAGCACGAGGTGCGCCTTCTCACGACGGCGCGCCAGCAGGAACGCCTCGATGACGCCGATCGGGTCCTTGAGACGGTCGAAGCGCGAGACCTGCGTGACGAGGGGCGTCTCCTGCGGCAGGTCGAACGGTTCGAGGAGGGCCTCGAACTCGGACTCGGTGAGCTCACAGTTCTTGTCCGAGAGCGGGTCGATGGAGGGTGGCGCGAGGTAGCCCGGCGTGGGCAAGGGGGGGACGAAGGTCACGTGCGAGAAGACGGCCGCGTCGTAATGGCCGACGGCGGGGTCACGATGAAGTCGAGCACGTCCCGGTTGGCCCGCGAGAGATCGATGTGACAGCGCCAGACCCAGTGCTGGCCGGGACGGCGGCGCAACTCGGCGAGCGCGGCCGGCTGGGGGTCGTGCACGAGGACCAGATCGGCGTCCAGCGGCCAGCGTCTCCGCCGCCTGCCGGTTCATCTCGAGGAAGTAGTCGTAGTCGTCCCGCGTGATCGTGCCCGGCCCGCCGTGCAGCGTGTTGTGGATCGTCTTGGTGATGTCGTAGAAGCGTGCGTCGCCGGGCATCACCTCCCAGGTCGTGGGGATCGCCCAGCTCGTTCAGCAGCGGCACCAGGCGGTGCAGGATCTCGGCCACGCCGCCGCCGGTGGCAGTGGCGTTGACCATCGCGATGCGGTGTCCTCGGAGCGCGCGAGCGAGCGATTCCAGTGCACGCATGGCGCCGTCGCCGACCACCGCTCGATAGCCGTCCACGAGCGAGGTGCCGTCGGAGCGGACGTCGACCAGGCTCATGACACCTCCTCCGGGCGTGTGACGCGCCGCAGAGCCGCGCCATGGCCCGGCGACCGGCCTCACGGCGCGCGTCTTCCGGCGACGCCGCCGCTTCCGTGACCCGCCTGGCCGATGCGGCTCTGCCGCCAGCGCCGGTGGAGCTGTGCCGCGAGCCTTCTCGATGGGCAGACCCGAGCTCGCCGCATCCCGCAGCCACTTCGCCAGGCGGCGATCTCCCGTGACCAGGAGCCAGTCCAGCAGGGACGCGCGGCCCCTCCTGGAGCCACGGCTCCTCGACGAGGTGGAAGAACCACACGCCCGCGTCGGCCTCCAGCAGCGCTTCCACCAGCTCCTGGCCGTCCCGTACGCAGGACGCCGGTCGAGAAGCTCGACCGAGGTCGCTGACAGGAACAGGAAGCGACTCTCCTCGGGCGCATCGCGGTCCCGGCGGCGGCTTGCAGGCAGCGCGTCGAGCACCTCGAGCAGCGCGGCGCCGACGGCGCGTCGGCGAGGCGTGCCGGCTCTGCACGGCGAAGGACGATCCGCTCGGCCGTCTCGGCGTCCTGCACGACGCCGCCGATCCAGGCGCTGAAGTCGTCCGGAGGCAGCTCGCCGGCGCCCGGGATGGCGCAGCTGATACTGGACGGTGTGGTCGGAAGAGCACCTCGTCCGGCGCCGACGCGATGCCGTCACGCAGCTGGTCCAGGTCGCGGGCCGGGTCTCCCCACGGCTGGATCAGGTGAGTGACCGCCCTGAGCTCGAATGAAGTCGCGTCCAGCATCAGTCACTGGCCTCTTCGGCCGCTCCTCGTCGAGCGAGCGCAGGTACTCGACCACGAAGTCCCGGGTGAGCTCGCGGCACCCGAGCCCGAACGCGAGGGCGAGGCCAAGACCTGCGGCGGCCACGGCGACGATGCCCAGAGCCATGACGAACTGGGCCGCGAAGCCGAGCTGCTCGAGCGCCAGCAGGGCGGCGAAGCCGATGAGGATCACGGAGACGACCTGGCCCTGGAGCCTGGCGGCGCGGATGCCGGCGGTCTCGAGAAAGCGCTGCGTGACGCTTCCCAGCAGCATGGCGACCAGGGAGCCGACCGCGAACAGCACGGCGGAGGTCACGATCCGAGGGACGACCTCGTTGAGGCGGTCACCCACCGAGGCAGCGAGGTTGAACCCGAGCATCTCGAGGGCGAGCAGGGCCGTGGAGGCGATGACGAGCCAGTAGATCGGCCCAGGCGGCCACTCCCGCGGGCTCGTGGCGGGCCGTCGCGCGCTCGCCGATCAGCCAGCGGACGCCTTCGTCGAACTGAGGGCGCGCAGGACAGCCGACGCAGGAGACGGTCGACGAGGGTCGCGAGCGCCCAGCCCACGAACATCACGACGACCGCGATCAGGAGACCGAGCGCCCCTCGCTCGGCACCGCGACCCAACTCGCCCAACCGGGCGAGGACGCCCGACCATGGTTCCACGTGAAGGACAACCAGGGTCCACATAGAATCACCTCCTGCGATTGCGTCCGGGGCCTCAGCCGGACGGCGGTCCGCCCTCGGTGGCAGGACTTGCCGCCGGAGCGTTCCTGGGTGGGAGTTCTGAGGTTCAGACCGACGATGGTGTCGAGCACGTCGAGCATCCAATCGAAGATGTTGCGGCGCAGGACGGTCTCGCGAAGCGCGCGCCATGCGTTCGCGTCGCGCGCTCGGGAGCGGCGGAGAGAGCGGCGTGATACGCGTCGGCGAGGCCCTCGCGGTCGTAGGGCGAGAGCGATCCAGGCGCGTTCGAGCTCGCGGGCCGCACCGGTGAAGGGGGACAAGCACCAGGGCGCCCTCGAGATCGGGCGAGGCGGCGATGTACTCCTTGGCGACGAGATTCATGCCGTCGTGGAGGGACGTGACCGTGCACAGGTCCGCCATCCGATAGTAGGGGACCAGCTCGCGGAAGTCGAGATTGGCCTCGATCAGATGCACCGTGGGGCCCGCCGCCCGCGGGAAGCGGCGGTTGATGTTCTCGGCCCAGCGCCGCACACGTGCCTGCACGTTGCGGTATTCACGCAACTCGATGCGGGAGGGCACGCCGATCTGGATGAAGGCGAAGCGCCCCTGCCACTCGGGTGCTTCTCGAACAGGCGCTCGAGCGCTTCGAAGCGCTCGGCGATGCCCTTGGTGTAGTCGAGGCGGTCCACGCCGAGGCCGACCTTGCAGCCCGTCCAGGCCCAGCCGCCCGCGGAGGTCGGCTCTCGGCCCGTCGGGTCTCCGGCGGCCTCCGCGAGCGTGGCGATCTCCTCCGCGTCCACGCTGATGGCGAACGGCTGAACCCAGGTGCGCCTGCCGGCGCGGTCGACGGCGAATCGCTCGAGGTCCACGCGGGCCTCGAAGCGTCTCCGCGACCGTGTCCAGGAAGTTCATGCGCATGTCGGCGGATGTGGAACCCCACCACGTCGTTCGCCAGCATCCCCTCGAGGATCTCCTCCTTCCAGGGCAGCACGCGGAACACCTCGGGGTTCGGCCACGGGATGTGCCAGAACATCGCCACCTGAAGGTCCGGTCGCCGTTCCTTGATGAAACGGGCCGCCAGCGCCAGGTGGTAGTCCTGGATGAAGATCAGGGCCGGCTCATCCTCCACCTCCTCGAGCACCGCCGCGGCGAAACGCCGGTTGACCTCGCAGTAGGACTGCCAATCAGCCAGGTGGAAGCGTGGCCGGACGTACACCACGTGGCACAGCGGCCAGAGGGCGCTGTTGGCGAAACCAGAGTAGTAGCGGGCGTGGTCCTCATGGGTGAGCCACAGACGTCGCAGTGTGTAGCGTGGTCGATCCGGCGGACAGGCCACGCGGTCGTGAGCATCGACGACGTCCCGGTCGGCGTCACCGCTGCCGTGGGCCACCCATGCTGCCGCCGAGCGCCTGCATGACCGCATCGAGTGCCACCGTGAGGCCGCCGGCGTTGCGGATCGTGTGGATGCGGTCGCCGTGGTGGACGTGGGAGTACGGCTCCCGGTTCGAGACGACGACCAGCTTGCGGTCGGGCAGGTGGGCCCGTGCCCAATCGACGAGCTCGCCCGGGTCGTGCGGGGGGGACCTTCGCTGCGCTGCTGGCTGCGGATCGCAGCCCGGCTCAGCGCGGATCGGGTACGGGCTCTGATGCTCATGCGCGCCTCCGCGGCGGGAATCGATCGGCCCCACCACCGGCGGCCCCTGCTACACGCAGCCATTCCTCGAGGAAGTCGGCGACCGAAGCGCAGGTTGGAAGGTGCGCAGCGGCGACCGTCCGTCGATCGCTCTCACCGACACGCACGCCGAAACCGAATCCCTGGACGGCCTCGAACGCGTCCTCGTCCGTGACATCGTCTCCCAGGAAGACCGCGAGTGTGTCTTCGGGAGACTGCGAGACGAGCGAGAGAACGGCCGTGCCCTTGTTCCAGCCGCACACACGCAACTCGATGCCTCCGTCGATTCGCTGGAGACGGACCTTCTCCTCCCCCTCGGCCAGGGTCTGCCACGCGGTCCACGTCTGGTCCTCCAGCTCGCGTGCGAGTCCCCCCCCCGCGACGCCCCGGGTATGGAGCACAAGCCCCGTACGCTTCCGCTCGAGGAGTCCTCCCATCCCCCTGTCACGAGCCGTCCGCTCGGCGCGATCCAGGATCTCCACCGATGCCGCTGAGACCGGATGCTGCAGGACCGAACCATCCCTCTGCCGCATCTCCCATCCATGCTCTCCCACCAGCGTGACGGGGAGTGGCCCCAGCAGTCGTCCCACCTCGCTCAGGGACCGGCCCGACACGACCGCCACGCTCGTATGGGGCTCCGCGGCGATCGCGCCCACCAACTCAAGAGAGCGTGGCAGCGGGAGTGCCAGTTCACGGGTCACATGGAATGGGGCCAGAGTCCCATCGTAGTCCAGCATCAGCAGCCGGTGATGGGCCAGCGAAACCAGCCGCCAGAGTCGTCGCGGGACCCCGGTCAGCAGATGCGGCTGCTGTACGCGCTTTGCCATGACAGACATCCGCCCGGCGCCGCCGCGCCGCCTACTTCAGTCCCGTTGGGACCGGCATCTTCATCTCGGTCATGAGATCGACCGCGCTGGCCTTCACTCCGCGGGCCCTGGTGACGGCCTCGGCCAGCTTGCCGTCCTTCATGGCGGTTGTCGCCTCGCCCCACCTGGTCTTCATGTCCGCCAGGGTGGTCTGGGCGATGGCGAAGCCCGCCCTGTTCATCCCGGCCGGCGGCCTCGCCATCGCGCCCATCCTCTTGTCGAGCGAGGCCACCGCGCTCGGCAGGGTCGCATTGAGGCTTTTCCAGGCCGCCTGCAACTCCCCCGCCCTGGCGTACAGACCCTCATCCAACTCCTTCACCTTCGCCGGGAGGTCCCTGGTCGCCTCGAGAGCCGCCTTGGGATCGCCCTTCTCCACGTCCGCCCTGGCGGTGGCGATCGCGTCCTCGATCATCCTCGCTTGATCGGGCGCGACATTCATCGCCTCGTCCCGGATCTCGTCGTAGGCGGCCTGCGCCGCCGAAATCGACGCTTCCGCCGCCTTCCTCTGCGTGCCACAAGCGGGGAGGAGCAGCATCACCATCAGCGTCAGCACACTGTACGCGAACCGGCTCATCTCCAGGCTCCTTTCCACTGCGGATGCACACCTGTGACGTCCGCTCGGGACGACCGGGGTCCTATCGCAGGGCCAGATGGGCGCGGCGGTTCCTCGCCCATGTGAATTCGTCGTGGGCACCCCCGAAGGGCCGTTCCCTGCCATGGGAAACGATCTGGATCCGCGGGCCGCCGCATCGGCGGCAACGAGGGCCGCCCGGGCTCGCCTTTCTCCAGGCGCCGGATTGTACTCGACCGTGCCCCGCTCATCACAATGCCCCGATCGTGATCCGCGCTTCGGCGTGCTCGCGCAAGAGCTTGGCGTCCCGGCCGAGCGCCGCCCGCGCGTCGCCGCACAGCCCGACGGCGGATGCCGGGCAAGCACAGGCCGGGGCCCCGCCGTGTCGAAGCCGTCACGCGAGTCTCTCCATCCGCGAGCCGCTCGCTCGGCCGGGGGGCGCTGCGGGAGAACTAGACGGCCCCGCGGGATTGCGCTACAAGTGCGCGGTCATGGGACCCCGCGTGCTCAGGAGCCACCTCGCGTTGCCGGTCATCCTCGGGACGGTGCTCGCCTCGGGAGCCGCTCATGCGGCCGCCCAGTCCCATGGCCCCGACTTGCCGCCGGTCCTGGCGGCGCTGGTTCTGATCCTCCTCGGTGCGAAGCTTGGCGGCGTGCTCGTTGCCCGACTCGGCCAGCCGGCCGTGTTGGGGGAGTTGGTCGTGGGCGTCCTCCTCGGCAATCTCGGTCTCCTCGGCTTCCACGGCCTGGAATCGATCAAGGAACTCGCCGCGATCGATCTGTTGGCCCAGATCGGTGTTCTCTTCCTGCTCTTCGCCGCCGGTCTCGAGTCCGACGTGGGGGAGATGGCGGCGGTCGGCGCGTCCTCGCTGCTGGTGGCCGTCGTCGGTGTCATCGTACCCATCGCCCTGGGCTTCCTGTGCTCGGCCTGGTTCTTCCCGGGCCACAACCTGCTCAGCCACTGGTTCGTGGGAGCTGCGCTCTGCGCCACGAGCGTGGGGATCACCGCACGGGTCCTTGCCGACCTCAAGCGCACGAGGAGCAAGGAGGGCCGGATCATCCTTGGTGCGGCGGTCATCGACGACGTGCTCGGCCTGATCGTGCTCGCGGTCGTCGCGGGTGTCATCAAGGCTGCCGACGCGGGACAGGTGTTCCGCGCCTCCACCGTGCTCTGGATCGTCGCGAAGGCACTCCTCTTTCTTGCGGGGGCGATCCTGATCGGCCGGTGGCTCTCGCCGCACGCCTTCAGACTGGCCACGCGCCTCAGGGGGGAGGGCTTGCTCCTCACGGGAGCGCTGGGTTTCTGCTTCGGTCTGGCCTACCTCGCGGGCCTGGCAGGGCTGGCCCCGATTGTCGGTGCCTTCGCAGCCGGACTCATCCTCGACGAGGTGCACTACCGGGACCTGCTTGACCAGGACAATGCGCGGCGCGCCGTCCCCGAACTGCTCGAGCCCATCACGACGTTCTTCGTGCCGGTGTTCTTCGTCCTGATGGGCATGCGGGTGGATCTCTCGGTCTTCGGAGTGCCGGGGGTGGTGGGCTTCGCCGCGACGCTGACCGCAGCCGCCGTGGTGGCAAAACAGGCGTGTGGACTCGGGGTGCTCGAAAGGGGCGTGGACAAGATCGCGGTCGGGCTGGGGATGATCCCGCGAGGCGAGGTCGGTCTCATCTTCGCGGGGATCGGCTCGACGCTCACGATCGCGGGCGTGCGGGTCGTGGATGACGCGGTCTTCTCGGCCGTCGTGGCGATGGTGGCGCTCACCACTCTCGTGACCCCGCCGTTGCTCGCGTGGCGGCTCCGGCGCACGGGCGCTGCATGAAGGGGAGGCTGCAGCCCGCGCCCGGGGCTTCCTCCCACGACTGAGGGGGGCGGGAGGAGAGCAGAAGACGATTCCAGCCGGCGACCGGCGGTCGCCGGCGCGAGGGAGGCGCCGGTTCTCAGCCGAAGATCTCCCGCCGTGCTCGCTCGGTGATGGCCAGCACGGCGGGATGGCGGATCCGGCGCTCCCCGGTGATCGCGTAGAAGCGCTGCCGGATCGTGTCCACGCGGCCCACGACCTCCACCCGGTATCGCCTCCGGATCTCCCGCTCGTCGACCGAGGGCCCGGCGAACACTCCCCGCCCCGCTTCCCCAAAGAGCTTGAGCAGTGCGCTGTCGTCGATCTCGCCCATGACCTTGGGTCGTATGCCCTGTGCAGCGAACCACTGCTCAAGAGCCCGGTAGAGCGCCGAATTCCTCCCCGGCAGCAGCACGGCCTCGCCGTTCAGAGAGGCCGGGAATCCCCTCCGAAGCCGCTGCGCGATCCTGCCAGTCGCGAAGAAGCTCGTGCCCGACTCGCCCAGCAAGTGGTTGAACAATCGCACGGAGAGACCCGGACCGGCCGGCGAATCGGAGAGGATCATGTCCAGGCCGTAGACTGCGAGTTCGGACAGGAATCCGTCGAGAGAGCGATCCTCCCGGCACACGACCCGGATGTCCTCCTGCTCCGCGAACACCGGATCGAGGATGCGTTGGACCATCGGTTTGGGCATCACGTCGAGCAGCCCGACGACGACACGTACGGGTCGCCCGGCTCTCTGACCCCGGAGTGTCTCCAGGAACTCCTGGCCGAGCGAGAAGATCTCGTCCGCATAGCGGAACGCGATCCGGCCCGCCTCCGTGAGCTCCAGTCGGCGCCCGCGTCGCGCGAAGAGCTTCTCGCCGAGCATGTCCTCGAAACGGTGGATCTGGCCGCTGAGCGTGGACTGCGCCAGCCGGAGCTGCTCGGCCGCCCGTGCGACCGTGCCCTCGCGGGCCACCATCCACACGTACAGCAGGTGCTGGTAGTTGAGTCGCTCCATGACCGGCAGGATACATCGAGCCAGACGATGGATTCCATCGAAACTTTGTACTTATCGAAGTCCCGGGAGGCCGGCACACTGGGCTCGCGAGGGGCAAGAGCGCCGCGTGCGCAACGCGCACCATCCCCCGCGCCGCCGCCTCGTGACACGGGAGCCGGAGCGCAAGCCGATCCGGCTCCCGCGGGCGGGGACCGAAGAGGGAATCGCATGCAACTGGACATTCGGGGCTCGAACGTCCGTCTTTCGCAACGGATGCGCTCGTACGTCGAGCGCCGGGTGGGCTTCGCTCTTTCGCGCTTCGGGGCGCGCGTGGCCCGGGTTCGGGTTCGCCTCTCGGACGCGAACGGCCCCGGGCGGGAAGTGGATCGGGTCTGCAGAGTGATGACCACGGTGCCGGGCGCTACCCCGCTCGTGGTCGAGCAACGTGATCCCAGACTGACTCTGGCGGTCGATCATGCGCTGGACCGAGTGGCCCGCCAGGTGGCGCGCACGATGGAGCGGATTGACGCGGGCTGGGTGGATCCGAGTGGTCCGGGGACCCGGCGAGCGGGCCGCAGGTGAAGCCGGTCTCGCTCGCGACGCGGAGGAGGCAAATGACCATGCTGGCACCGTCCTCCCACGAGGGCCGGTCTGAGCGAAGTGACCTGTCTCCGCGGTTCTGGGACCAGGTTCGCCACAGCCGGCACCGCCTGCTGATGCTGGACTACGACGGCACCCTGGCGCCCTTTCGTGTGCAACGCAGCCAGGCGCGGATCCCGCCTCCGACACTTGCGGTTCTCCGCAGGCTCGTATCGAGCGGAACGACGAGGATCGCGATCGTCTCCGGTCGGCAGGTCCAGGAACTCGAGAGATTGACCGGCGGGCTTCCCGTGCGCCTGATCGGAGAGCATGGGTGGGAGGAGCGCTCCCCCGGAGGCGCGGTCCTGCGAAGAAGGCTGCCTCCGGGGGTGGCGCGGTGTCTGGAACAGGCGTCCCGGGCCGCCAGGGCCAGCGGTTGGGGCCCCCATCTCGAGTGCAAGCGCAGTTCGCTCGTGCTGCATACTCGCGGGCTCCCCGCAGACGAGGCCCGTGAGCTCGAGTTCGCCTGCGGGAGGTTGTGGAGGTCCTTCTTCGAGCGCGATGGCATTCGTCTGCAGCGGATCGACGGCGGGATTACGCTGCGCGCGTTCCACCGGCACAAGGGCACGGCGGTCGCGGAGCTGGTCGCCGGCTTGCTCCCGGGCACGCTCGCCGTCTACCTTGGCGACGATACCGCGGATGAGGATGCCTTCCACGAACTCCTTGACTGTGGCGTGGCGATTCACGTGGGGGCAACGACTCGCTCCTCGGCGGCCCGCTTTCATCTGGGGTCCACGGACGATGTCCTCTCCTTTCTCGAACGGTGGGAGGCGACGATGCGGGACGGGGAAGCGGTGTCCGGCGCGCATGCGTGCGGGACGCGCTCGATCGGCGGCCGGACATGAACCGTGAGGACGTGATCCGCTGGCTGCTCGGGGCCGCCATCGCAGCGGGCACCTGGCTCGTCGGCTGGCTGGTGCGCCGGTTCGCCATGGGGCGCCTGGCGCGGCTCCTCCGTCACACGCCGACCAACCTCGACGACATCGTGCTCGAGGTGCTTCGGCCTCATGTCCCGGTCTGGTTCCTCCTGCTCGGCGTCGTGGCCGCCGCGCGATTCGTCGAACCCGGAGCCCCGGCGCTCGCGATCGTGGACCGGGCGAGCCTGATCGTGGTGATCGCCTCGCTGACGTTGGCCACGTCTTCGTTCCTCTCGCGGCTGATCGCGAGCGGTGCCGCCCGCTGGCCCGAGACGCTGCCCGCGACCACGCTGACCCAGAACGCCGTGCGGATCGCGATCGTGGGGCTCGGCCTCCTGGTCGTCCTCTCGAACCTGGGCATCGCCGTCACGCCGCTCCTCACGGCGCTCGGCGTGGGTTCCCTGGCGGTGGCGCTGGCGCTGCAACCCACGCTCTCGAATCTCTTCGCCGGCTTCCACATCTCGTTCGCCCGGCAGATCCGCGTGGGGGACTACGTCGAGCTCGAGTCCGGGCAGCAGGGGTACGTCACGGACATCGGCTGGCGCTCCACGCAGATCCGCGAGCTTCCCAACAACATGATCATCGTGCCGAACGCGCGGATCGCGGAGATCATCCTGAAGAACTACGCGCTCCCCGAGAAGGAGCAGGCGGCGCTCGTGCAGGTGGGCGTGAGCTACGGATCGAGTCTCCCGGTGGTCGAGCAGGTGACCATCGAGGTCGCGCGCGAGGTGCAGCGCAGCGTGCCCGGAGCGGTCCCCGATTTCGAGCCGTTCGTCCGCTTTCACACCTTCGGCGACTCGTCCGTCAACTTCACGGTGATCCTCCGCGTGAAGGAATACGTCGACCGCCACCTGGTCACGCACGAGTTCGTGAAGCGGCTGCATCAGCGATATTTGGCGGAGGGGATCGAGATCCCGTTCCCGCAACGGGTCGTGCATATCGCTTCCGCGGTTCCCGGGGAGTGTTAGGATACGGGCCGGGCTTCTCCCACGCGCGGCGTCGCGATCGGGGGGGCCGAGAGGAGGACCGCTGGATGATGCGCGGCGTCGGTGTCATGCTCGTCGTCATCCTCTCACCGGCCTACCACGCGGTTTGCGACGCGAACGCGCCGATCCTGTCGACGGAGCCCGCCGGGCCCCGGCCGGCGCCTTCCGGGTTCCGTATCCGCAACCCGGGATAGGCGCGCGAATCCGATGCGGAGGGAACCGCCCGGGCACGTCGCCAGCCAGCCAGCACGTCCAGAGGAGGTGGGTCTCGTGGCCGGAACCTCAGGACCACCAGCCCGGGAGCCCGGAGGGTGCTCCCACGCGCGGGGCGGGAGGGCGGTGTCCCTCGGAACACTGATGGCGCTGCTGGCGGCCGGGATCCTGACGATCGGGATCGCGCGCGCCGACGGCGTCCGCGACGGAGACCGGGCCTTCGAGGCGGGCCGGATCGAGGACGCGTTGAGATCCTACGAGCAGGCCGCCCGCGCGGGGAGCGCGGGAGGCCAGGCCGGGATCGGGCGGGTCTTCCTGCGGCGGGGCCGGTACGAGAAGGCGATGGAAGCCTTCCGTCGCGCGCAGGAGTTGGACCCGGACCTGGCGTTGGCCTACTACGGGGAGGGCGAGGTGCTTCGGCGCCAGGGCAGGTGCGCCGAGGCCATCCCGGCTTACGAGCGAGCGACCCGGATCAACCGCAAGTTCCCCGAGGCGCAACTCGGCCTGGGCAACTGCCTCGTCGCCACGGGGCAGTTCGACCGGGGCATCGCGGAACTGGACAAGGGACTCGCGCGGGGACGGACGTGGGCGCCGCGGTTCCTGGTCGCGCGCGGAACGGCATGGATGTCGCGCGACTCCCTCCGGCGCGCGGGAATCGACTTCACGCGGGCGCGCGAGCTGGCGCCCGGCGACCCCTCGGTCCGAAGGGCCATCGGGGACTTCTACGTGCAACGGGGCACCTGGGCACTGGCGATCCCCGAGCTGAGGGCCGCCGTGGCTCTCGATTCCAGCGACGCCGAGGCGCTGCACTCGCTCGCCCGGGCGCTCTTCTACACCCAGGACTACGACCAGGCGTTGGCGACCTATCGGTTGCTGACCACACGGTCCCCCGACTTTGCACCCGGGCAGCTCGGCCTGGGCGACCTCCTCTATCGCGCGGGGCCGGCCGATCCCCGGCGATACGCCGAGGCGAGGGGGCCGCTGGAGGAGTACGTGCGGCTGGAACCCGATGACCCGAGAGGGTGGAGTCTTCTGGGACGCACCGGCTACCACCTGGGAGAGCGCGACACCGCGCTCGCCCGGATGCTCGAGGCGGAGCGGCTCGGGGACCAGAGCAAGGAGCTCCACCTCACGATGGGACTGGCCTATGCCAATCAGAGGGAATGGGACAAGGCGCTTGTCTCCCTCGAGAAGGGCGAGCCCGGGCCCCGCGAGTATCCGCTCCTCGCGCAGATCTACGACGTCACGGGGCATCCCCTGCAGGCCGACTCCGTCTACGGGCTCGTTCTTGCCCGGGACTCCACGTCGGCGGCGGCCGCCTTCGCCTTCAACCAGCGCGGGAAGCTCCACTTCCGGACCCAGGACTACGCCGGCGCCGAGCGTCTGCTCGAGCGCGCGACCTTCCTCGAGCCGGGGAACGGCGAAGCCTGGTTCTATCGCGGCCTCTCCCTGCGGGAGCTGGACCGTGATCCGGAGGCCCTGCATGCGCTTCGGGAAGCAGCCGCGATCGACACGGGCAAGGCCGACCGGTACTTCTGGCTCGGCGTACTCGCGGACCGCCAGAAGCAGACCGGTGACGCGCGGGTGGCATTCCGCAGGGCGGTCGATCTCGATTCGACGAGCCAGCTGGCGAGCAAGTCCTACCGGCAGCTTGGATACTACCGGTTGCTGAAGAAGGAGTGGAGGGCCGCACTCCCGCTCCTGCAGCGGGCGGTGGCGCTCGATGAGCAGGATGCGCAGGCATGGCTCTGGCTCGCGCAGGCCCAGCAGAACGCGGGCAGTCGCGAGAAGGCCCGGGAATGTTACGAGCGTGTTCTCGTGCTCGATCCGGCCAGCGCCGCAGCCAGAAAGGGACTGAAGACACTCGGGGGTTCTCTTCCGGCGTCACCACGCAGGTAGCCGAGCGGAACGGCCATCTCCAGCCGAGTCCCGCTCGGGAGGGCCGCCTGCCGTTCGCCGCTCTTCACGGAGGAGCAGCGCGACCGATGCCGAATGCAGCGTGGCCGCGCGCGCGGCCGACGCCGACGGCACGGAACGAAAGCGAGGGCATCACGATGGCGATTCTCACTCGAGACCGGCTCCAGCCGCTGCTGAAGGTGGGGTCACGCCCCTGCATCTCTCTGTACATGCCGACGCACCGCCACCATCCCGGGACGGAGCAGGACCCCATCCGCTTCAGGAACGCTCTCAAGGAGGCCGAGCGGCTGTTGTCCGACCGCCATTCCCCGCAGGAGATTCGCAGCCTCCTCGACCCGGTGGAGGCCCTGCCGAACGTCGAGTTCTGGCGTCATCAGGCCGATGGGCTTGCGATCCTGCGCTCCCCGGACGTGCTGGAACAATTCCGGGTCCCGTTGAGCATGCCCGAACTCGTCGTGGTCGCGGAGAGCTTCCATGTCAGGCCACTGATCCGTTGCCTCAACTCGAACGAGCGCTACTTCCTGATCGCGATCACCCAGAACGGGGTCGGGGTGTACGAGGGGGCGATGACCTCCCTGACACCCACCGAGGTCCCGGGCCTGCCGGGCGGCCTGTCCGAGTTCTCGAGCAAGAAGAGGCGCGGCACGGCCCTGAGCGCGCATGCGACCGGTCGTGGCAGCGGCAGCCGTCAGGTGCATGCCGCCGGGGGTGCCGGGGCCCCACCGGAGGAGGTCCTCCTCCCGTTCTTCCGCGCGATCGATCGGGCCCTGCAGCGCGCGCTCCGGCACGACACGGCTCCCGTGATCCTCGCCGGAGTCGAGTACTACCTGCCCATCTACCGGCAGGTCAGTCACCTGAAGCGCCTGGCGGACGTGATCGTCACCGGCAGCCCGGATGCGATGACTCTGGATGAGCTTCGATCCAGAGCCTGGCCCGTCGCCGAGACCGTCTTGCGCGGGAACGAGGACCGAGCGCTCGAGAAGTACTGGCGCGCCGCCGAGCGAGGGCGCACCCGGGAGCCCCTCGAGGACATCGTTCGCGAGGCCCGGCGCGGCCGGGTCCGGCGCCTCTTCCTCGCATCCGGGGTCCGGATCTGGGGAACGGTCGACCCGAACACCGGTCACATCCACCGGACGTCCGCACAGCAAGGCAGCCACGACGACGACGTCCTCGATGACGTGGCCGAAGCCGTGTTCCTGTACGGTGGTGACGTGATCACTCTTCCGGCCGAGCGCATGCCGAATGCGCAGGAGGTGGCGGCCGAGTTGCGCTGACCGCCAGGGCACAACCTCGGACTCAGACCATGGGCATGACCACGAATCGGCTGGGAATCCTGGTGGCGAGCGGCGCGATCGCGTTGCTGGCACTGGCCTGCGCTCCCTCGCGGCCGGCGCGGGAGCGGGGCGCGACGCTCACGGTGATGCTGCCTCCAAGCGAGCGGCCCTTCTGGGAACCGATCGCTCGCGGCTTCGAGTGGGACCATCCTGGAACCCGCGTGGATCTCGTCGAAGGCCCGCAATCCACCGATCTGCGCGAGAACCTCTACACGGCTTCGTTGCTGGCCGGGGACCCGACGTTCGACCTCGTCTACATGGACGTGACCTGGACGCCGAAGTTCGCCGCGGCCGGCTGGCTGCTGCCGCTCGACCCATGGCTCCCCGACGTCGAGCGGCGGCGATTCCTTCCGGCCGCGCTCGCCGCGGGGGAGTACCAGGGCAGGCTCTATCGCGTACCGGTGCGCACCGACGTCGGACTGCTCTACTTCCGCCGGGACCTGCTCGAGCGGGCCGGACTCCCCCCTCCGCGCAGCTTCGTGGAGCTGACGCGGACGGCCCGGGCCCTCCAGTCCCCACCCGGGATCTGGGGCTTCGTCTGGCAGGGCAAGCAATACGAGGGTCTGGTCTGCGCCTACCTGGAGGTGCTTCGCGGCCAGGGCGGGTTCTGGGTGGATCCTGTCTCGCTCGCGGTCGGGCTCGACCGTCCCGAGGCGGTGGCCGCTCTGTCGTTCCTCGCGCTCTGCCTTCGCCAGGAGCCCATCAGCCCGCCCGGCAGCACGACCTACCAGGAGGAGGAGAGCCGCCGGCTGTTCCAGGATGGACGAGCGGTCTTCCTGCGCAACTGGCCCTACGTGTGGCAGCTTGCGCAGTCGGCCGGGTCGCCGGTACGCGGGCGGATCGGCGTCCTGCCCATGGTGCACGCCCCCGGTGGGCGGCCCGCCGGCACTCTGGGTGGGTGGGGACTCGGCATCTCGGCTTTCAGCGGCCAGGCCCAGCTCGCCATGGAGTTCATCCGCGCCGTCACGTCGCTCGACGGCCAGCGGGCGCTGTGTGCGCCGACGGGCTACGCCCCCGCGCTCCAGGATGCGTACGCGGACCCCGAGCTGCTGGCGGCGAATCCGTTTCTGGCGGAGCTCGAGAGGCTCCATGCGAACGCCGTGGCCCGGCCGTCCATCGCCCGGTACGCGCTCGCCTCCGACATCCTGCAGCGGCATCTGAGCGCCGTGCTCTCGGGCAGCGACGAGCCGGAGCACGCGTTGCGCGCGGCGGCCCGCGAGACCCGGGCGATGCTGGGCGTCCCCCGGGGCCGGAAGCTGCGAGCGGGTCCGGCCTCATGAGAGCCAGGGTCTGGACCAGGGAGCGCCTGCTCCTGCTCGTGCCCGCGCTGCTGCTGCTGGCGCTGGTCGTGGCGCTCCCCATCCTCCGCGTCGTGCAGCTCAGCCTGTGCCGGGTGGAGCTCCACGGGGGGATCGTCACGCAATGGGCCGGGCTCGACCAGTTCTGGCGGCTCTGGCAGGACGGCCGGTGGTGGGCCGCGCTTCGCAACACCGCGTTGTTCACTGCCCTGTCGGTGGCGCTCGAGATGGCACTGGGCATCGCCTTCGCTCTGCTGCTCCACCAGCGCTTCCGGGGCCGGGGCGGCGTGCGGGCCCTGATGATGCTGCCCTGGGCCTTGCCGACCGCCGTGATGGCCCTGGCCTGGGCGTGGATCTTCAACGACTCGTTCGGCGTGCTCAACGACCTGCTCGAACATCTGGGACTCATCGCGCGCCCGGTGGCCTGGCTGGGCGGGCCGGCCACCGCGATGCTGGCGCTGGTGATCGCGGACGTATGGAAGACCACTCCCTTCGTCGCGCTCATCGTGCTGGCGGGGCTGCAGGGCATCCCGGAGCAGGTGCTGGAGGCGGCCCGCGTGGATGGTCTGTCCGCGGGACAGCGGCTGAGGCGGGTGGTGCTGCCGCTGCTGGCGCCCTCGCTGCTCGTGGCCCTCGCCTTCCGCACGGTGCAGGCCTACGGGGCCTTCGACCTGCCCTACGTCATGACGGGTGGTGGCCCGGGAGGGGCGACCGAGACGGTGGCCCTGTACGCGTACCAGAACTACTTCCGCTATCTCGAGTTCGGGTACGGGTCCGCCGTCGCCGTGCAGGGGGCCCTGCTGGCCGCCCTGCTGGTGGCCGCGATGATGAGCCTCGCGGGCGCGCGGGAACGGAGGGGGACGTGAGGAGCGCCGTCCCGAGGGCCGGAGGAGGCCGCGCGCGCCTGGCCGGAGGACTGCTCGCGCTGGCCGTCGCGCTGCTGCTGGCGTGGAGCCTGGCGCCGGCGATCTGGCAGGCCCTCACGGCGCTCAAGCCGGACGCCCAGATCACGCACGTGCCCACGATCTACCTGCCGCACCCGCCGACCTGGCGACACGTCGCGGCCCTGTGGGAGCGCAAGCCCTTCGGGCTCTACCTGGCGAACAGCGCCTGGGTCTCGGCCTGGGCGACCGTGCTGTGCCTGGGCGTCGCCTCGCTGGCCGCGGCGGCCCTCGCGCGGCTTCCGGGCCGCGGCCGCGAAGGGCTCCTGCTGGCCCTGCTGGTGGTCTCCCTGTTCCCGCCCATCCTTCTGCTCTTCCCTCTCTACGAGGGCGTGCGGGCGGTCGGTTGGATCAATCACCCGCTGGCCCTCGTGCTGCCGTACGCCGCACTGAACCTGCCGCTCGCCGTGTGGGTGCTGGAGAGCGCGCTGCGCGCCCTGCCGGTCGAACTCGACGAGGCCGCGCGGCTCGATGGCCTGCCCGCGCTGGGACGCCTGTGGCGCATCCACCTGCCCCTCGCGCTGCCGTCGCTGGCGACGGCGGGGATCCTGGTCTTCATCTTCTGCTGGAACGAGTTCATGCTGTCCCTGACCTTCATGACGCGCGACGCGAACAAGACCGTGACCGCGGGGATCGCCAGCGTCAGCGGCGCCTCGCTCTACGAGATCCCCTGGGGCCAGTTGTCGGCCGCGATCGTCATCGCCACCGCACCGCTGATCGCCCTGGTACTGTTGTTCCAGCGGCGGATCGTCTCGGGGCTGACCCGGGGCGCGCTCAAGGGCTAGCCATGACCGAACTGCAGGGCCGGGACCTGACCAAGATCTTCCCTGACGGGACCCGCGCGCTCGACGGGGTCTCCTTCGTGGCGCGCCCCGGGCGCGTGCTGACCCTGCTGGGGCCTTCGGGTTGTGGCAAGTCGACGCTGCTGCGCATCGTGGCCGGGCTCGACCGCGCCACGTCCGGGACCCTTCGCCTGGACGGCGAGTGTCTTGACGACGTCCCCGCCGGGCGGCGCGGTGTAGGGCTGGTGTTCCAGAACTACGCCCTCTACCCTCATCTCACCGTGCGGGGCAACCTGTCGCTGGCGCTCGAGACACAGCGGGTCCCGCGTCGGGAGGTGACCGCGCGCGTGCGCGAGACCGCTGCGCTGCTCGGCATCCTGGAGCTCCTCGAGCGGCGCCCGGGGCAGCTGTCCGGGGGCCAGCAGCAACGCGTGGCGCTGGGGCGCGCGCTGGTGCGCAGGCCGCGCCTGTATCTGCTCGACGAGCCGCTCTCGAACCTGGACGCGCTGCTGCGGGAGGGCATGCGGGCCGAGCTGAAGGCCCTCTTCGCGCGCGTCGGCGCGACGGTGATCTACGTGACGCACGATCAGACCGAGGCGATGAGCCTGTCGGACGACCTGGCCGTGATGCGCTCGGGACGGATCCTCCAGTGTGGAGCGCCGCTCGAGGTCTACCGGCGGCCAGCCGACGTGTTCGTCGCCACCTTCGTCGGCAGCCCGCGCATGACGGTCTGGCACGGGCACCGCGATGGAGACGCGCTCGCGTGCCGCGGCGTACGGGTGCCGGTGCCGGCCGGCCTGCAAACCGGGGGCCGGCTCGCCGTGGGCATCCGGCCGGAGGACGCCGAGGTCTCGCCCCGTCCCCTGGAGGGAGGGTGGGCGGCGCAGCGCACGGTGATGGAGCCCCTGGGGTCGAGAGTGCTGATCACCGTGAGAGTCGGGGGCGAGGACGCGCGGGTCCTGGTGGAGCCGGCCGACTGGCCGGAGGCCCTGTGGATGCGCTGGCCACCCGGTCGACTACACTGGTTCGATGCCGAGAGCGGCGCGCGGCTCGACGCCACGGACCACGGGCGGGAGAGGATCTGACATGGTCGAACCCACGATCCTGCGTGAGGACGTCAGGGAGCAACTGGACACCATCGGCGGGGCCGACATCGTCGTCGGCATCCCGTCTTACAACAACGCCCGCACCATCGCCCACGTCGTCCAGGCGGTGACGGCGGGGCTGGCCAAGTACTTCCCGACGCGACGCGCCGTGCTGGTCAACTCCGACGGTGGCTCCAAGGACGGCACGCCGGCGCTGGTGGCGAGCGCCGAACTCGGGACGACCCGGGCCATCCTCCTGACCCAACCGCCGCCGCCGGTCCACAAGGTCATCACGGCGTACCAGGGCCTGCCGGGGAAGGGCAGTGCCTTCCGCACCATCTTCGAGATCGCGCACCGCCTGGAGGCCCGCGCCTGCGCGGTCGTCGATTCCGACCTCCGGAGCATCACGCCGGAGTGGCTCCAGCTCCTGCTGGCCCCGGTGACGGATGAGGGCTTCGACTATGTCTGTCCGCTCTACGCGCGGCACAAGTTCGACGGCACGATCACGAATTCCATCGTCTATCCCCTGGTCCGTGCCCTCTACGGGCGCCGCATCCGGCAGCCCATCGGCGGGGACTTCGGCTTCTCGGGGCGGCTGGCCGCGCACTTCCTCCGCCACGACGTCTGGCAGAGCGACGTGGCGCGTTTCGGGATCGACATCTGGATGACGACCACGGCGCTGGTGGGCGACTTCCGCGTGTGCCAGTCCTACCTGGGCGCGAAGATCCACGACGCGAAGGACCCCGGGGCCCACCTGAGCACGATGCTCATGCAGGTCACCGGCTCGCTGTTCGCCCAGGTGGAGGCCCACGCACAGCACTGGCTCGGCGTGGAAGGCTCCGAGCCGGTGCCCGAGTTCGGCTTCCGCTATGAGGTCGGACTCGAGCCGGTCGCCGTGGATGTCGGGCGGATGGTCCGCGCCTACGACCAGGGTGTGCGGGACTTCGTCTCCCTGTACGCCCAGTTCCTCGACGCGGAGACCCGCCGCGACCTCGAGAGGCTCGCCGGGCAGGCGCCCGGGACGTTCCGATGCCGACGGACCTCTGGGTGCGGACGATCTACGCGTTCGCGCTCGCCTACCACCTGCGGCGCCTGAACCCGGAGCACCTGCTGCGAGAGTCTCACGCCGCTCTACCTCGGGCGCACGGCGTCCTGGGTCAACCAGGCCGCCGACTACGGGGCCGAGGAAGTGGAAGTCGAGCTGAACGCGCTGTGCGAGCGCTTCGAGGCGCTCAAACCACATCTCGCCGACGCCTGGCGGGAAGGGAGGATGCCATCATGATTGCCGTGACGATGAGTTCGCTGTGGGACCCGATCACCCGGTTTCTGCAGCGGAGCGAGGGCCTGCTGCCCGTGTTGCTGGCCATCGCCATCGTGCTGGTGGCCGGCCTGCTGCTGGCCTGGCTGGCCGACGCGCTGTTGCGCTGGGTCCTGAGGGCCGCTGGTTTCGACCGCATCGCGCACCGCCCGCGCGTGTCGGATTCGCTGCGCCGCGCCGGCCTGCGGCAGCAGCCGTCCGTGCTGGTGGGGCAGCTGGTCCGCTGGCTGATCGTGATCCTGACGCTGCTCGGCGCTCTGTCGATCCTGAGCGCCGAGGCGACCGATGTCGTGCTCGCTGCGATGGTGACCTACCTGCCGCGACTCGTCGCGGGCTTGCTCCTGCTCGTGGCCGGCTACGCCGTGAGCATCTTCGCGGGGCGCAGCGTCCTGATCTGGTCGGTCAACGCGCGGGTCCAGGGTGCGCGCTGGCTGGCCGGCGGCGTGCGGCTGCTGGTGGGCATCTTCTTCGCCGCGCTGGCACTGGAGAACCTGGGGTTCGGGCGTGACATCGCGCTGGTGGTGCTGGCGATCCTGCTCGGCGGGGGCGTGCTCGCAGCCGCCCTGGCCTATGGGCTGGCCGGCAAGGACCTCGCCCGCCAGTCCCTCGATCGCATGACTCGCGAGGCCCGTGGCGAGGATGACGAGACGCTGTCCCACCTCTAGTCCGGAGGTCGCGCCATGAGCGATTTCTTCCAGAACGGCGTCATCACGACGCTGCACCGGCTCGGCTCGGCTCCGCCCGACAAGATCGAGGCGGAACTGCGTCTGCACAGCCGCACCAACCCGGTCACCCTGATCATCCCGTGCCTCATCACCGAGCTCGAGCGGCACGCGATTCGCAAGATCGTGGAGGAGTTGACGAAGGTCGACTACCTGGACGAGATCGTGATCCCGATCGGGCGGGCGGACCGGTCATCAGTTCGAGTATGCCCGCCGCTTCTTCGCGCCGCTGGGATCGCGTTGCCGGCTCGATCTGGATCGAAGGCGAGAGGGTCCAGGACTTCATCCGGCTGCTGCTCGACAACCGGCTCGACATCGGGCCCCCCGGCAAGGGGCGCGCCACCTGGCTCTCCATCGGCTACGTGCTGGCCGGCAATCGCAGCAAGGCCATCGCGCTCCACGACGCGGACATCGTTTCCTTCGATCGGTCGCTGGTCGGCCGGCTCTGCTACCCGCTGGTGCATCCCAGTCTCGGCTACGAGTACTCGAAGGGCTACTACGCCCGCGTGACCGATCGCCTGCACGGACGGGTCACGCGGCTGTTCCTCACGCCGCTGGTCCGGTCGCTGATCCAGGTCGTCGGATCGGTGCCCTTCCTGCGATACCTCGACAGCTTCCGCTACCCTCTGTCGGGGGAGTTCGCGATGCATGCGGACCTCGCCCGCTACGTCCGCATCCCGGGGGACTGGGGACTGGAGATCGGGATGCTCGCCGAGGTCTACCGGAACACCTCCCTGCGCCGGGTCTGTCAGGTGGACGTGGCCGAGAACTACGAGCACAAACACCAGGCCCTCTCGCAGGACGATGCTTCGGGCGGCCTCAACCGCATGTCGGGGGACATCTGCAAGTCGGTGCTGCGGACGCTGGCCATGGAGGGAGTGGTCTTCGGGCCGGGGTTCTACACCACGCTCAAGGTGACCTACCTGCGGCACGCCCAGGACGCCATCCGCAGCTACCACGACGATGCGGTGACCAATGGTCTGCTGTTCGACCGCCACTCCGAGACGATGGCGGTGGAGGTGTTCCTCAACGCCCTCGAGCGGGGCTGCGAGGAGTTCGAGCGGGCCCCGCTGGCGCTGACCGGGCTGCCCAACTGGAACCGGGTCACGTCCGCGATCCCGGACTTCCTCCCGCGCTATCGCGAGGCGATCGATGCCGACAACGCCTAGCCCGCGCCCCGCTCCGGGCCTGGTGGTGTTCACCGACCTGGACGGGACGCTGCTCCGCCACGAGGACTACGATTGGTCCGCGGCGCGGGAGGCCCTGGCCGAGCTGGCGCGGCGCCGCGTCCCGCTGGTGATCGCGAGCAGCAAGACGCGCGCCGAGATCGAGGCATGGCGACGCCGGATCGGGAATCAGGATCCATTCATCAGCGAGAACGGAGGCGCGCTCTACGTGCCGCCCGGCTCGGTGCCGCGGCCCGATCCCGGGGAGCGTGCCCGCGGAAGGGTATCTGCGCGTCGAGTTCGGCACGCCGTACGCCCGTCTGCGCGATGCCCTGAAGCTCCTGGCCCGCGACCTCGGGGTCGGCATGAAGGGATTCGGCGACATGGAAGCCGGCGAGATCGCGCGCCTGACCGGGCTGTCCGGCGAGGACCTCGATCTCGCCCGGCGCGGGAGTACGACGAGCCCTTCGTGCCGGAAGGCCCGTGGCGCGGCGCAGGAGGAGGCCCGACTGGAGGAGATGGCCGGCGCGCTCGGCCTGCGGGTGACGCGCGGCGGCCGCTTCCACCACCTGATCGGCCCGAACAGCAAGGGCGAGGCGGCCCGTCTCCTGATGTCGGGCTACCGGGCGGGCAGCGAGTCCGTCGCGTCGCTCGGTCTGGGCGACGGTCCCAACGATCTGGAGCTGCTGCTGGCCGTGGACCACCCGGTCGTGGTGGCCCGTCCCGACGGCACGCACGCGCCCGAGCTGCGGGCCGGGACTGCCGCCGCACGCGCACTTCACTCGCGGAGCGGGCCCGGAGGGGTTCGCGGAGGCGGTGCTCGATTGTCTGGCGCGGCTCCCGTAGCACCTCCTCGCCGATCGCGCTATGGGTAGGCGAGCGCGACGACCAGGTCGTTGACGTTGGTCCCGCTCGGGCCCGTGACCCACAGGTCCCCGAGGGCCTCGAAGAAGGGCGCGGTGTCGCTGTCGGCGAGGGCCTGGTGCGCCGAGCGGCCGAGGGCCGCGGCGCGCGCCAGCGAGTCCCCCGTGGCGATGGCCCCCGCCGCTCCGCTCGATCCGTCCGCTCCGTCGGTGGCGAAGCTGAAGACGGCTGCGCGCGGGCAGCCGTCGAGCGCCAGCGCGGCACCGAGCGCCAGCTCCAGGTTGCGCCCTCCGCGTCCGTGCCCGCGCACCGTCACGGTCGTCTCGCCTCCCAGCACCAGGCAACCCGGCGGGGGGAACGGGAGCGCGCTCTCGCGCATGCCACGGGCGAGGCCGCCGACCACGTGCCCGACCTCCCGCGCCTCGCCCTGCAGCCGATCGGTCAGCAACAGCGTGCGAAAGCCTCTGGCCTCGGCCTCGGCGGACCAGGGCCAGGGCGGCGATCCGGTTGGACCCCACGACCCGCGTGATGCGTCGGCCGTCCCGGACCGCGGGGGTCGGCTGCGGGCGGCCTGCCGCAGGGCCTCCGTCAGCGCCGGGAAGCGCGCCGCCAGGGCTGGCGTCGTTCGAGCACCTCGAGGGCCTCGCGGGGGCCCGTCGGCGAATCGACCGTCGGGCCCGACGCGATGGCCTCGAGGCGGTCCCCGACCACGTCGGAGAGCAGCAGCGCCACGACCCGCGCGGGCGCGGCCGCGCGCGCCAGGCCACCGCCCTTGATGAGCGAGAGGGCGCGGCGGACGGTGTTGAGTTCCACGATGTCGGCCCCCGCGTGTTGCAGGGCCTCGGTGGCGCCGCGCAGGTCCGCGATGGCGACGCCGGGGCGCAATGCCTCGAAGAGCGCCGAGCCGCCGCCGGAGACCAGCACGACCACGATGTCGTCGGGCCCCGCGTCGCGCAGCAGGTCGAGCGCCGCCGTGCCCGCCCGGAGGCTGCCTTCGTCGGGAAGCGGATGCCCGGCCCCGTAGAAGCCGAGCGACGGCGGCCAGTCCCCCTGCAGGTCGGCGCGATGCGGGTGGGCCACGACGCCGCCGGTCAGCCGGGACGCCGAGCGCGGCGACGGCGGCCCGCGCCATGCCGGGCGATGCCTTTCCGAAGGCCACCAGCCACACGCGCGCGCCAGGTCGGAGCTCGAGCGTCTGGTCGCCGACATGGAGCACGCTGCCCTCGAGACGCAGCGCCCGCGTCACGGCGGTGGCGGGGTCCGCGGCCGCCAGCGCCGCGCCGTGCAGCGCGCGCAGGTCATCGTGAAGCTCGGACCATGACGGAACCCTCGTCATCCCTCCTCCTCGCGTGCAGCGCGGACGGCCCCGGACCTCCGCATGTTGGCGCATCGCGGGCGTCGAATCCAGCCGGCAGTCGAAGCGCGATGGGAGACCGGCAGGTGCGGGCCCGGTGGGGGAGAGGCCCCCGGCCAGCGGGGTGACGTAGGAGCGCTCCGCGTCCCGTGCTAGGCTCCCCCGAGTGTGTGTCAGGATTGGGAATCGCGGCGACGCGACCGGCAGTCGCAGGTCCGCTGCATGGGGAGGTCCCGATGAGCTACCGGTTGATCCAGGTGGAGGACTACGAGCCCCTCGTCGGGGCCAAGACGATCGAGCGCGTCCTGTCCAAGGCCGCGGCACTGCGCGGCTTCCATGTGACCAACATCAACTCCACGTACTACGGAGGCGGGGTCGCCGAGTTGCTCTCGTCGATGACCCTGCTGATGAACGGCCTCGGCATCGAGACGGGCTGGCGAGTCCTCCAGGGTTCGCCGGACTTCTTCGGGATCACGAAGAAGATGCACAATGCCCTGCAGGGGATGCCGATCAACTTCTCGCGGGTCAAACGGGAGATCTACGAGAACGTGGTCTTCGAGAATTCGGTCCGCAACCACCTCGATCACGACCTGGTCATCGTTCACGACCCGCAGCCGCTCCCGCTCATCTGCCACTACAAGAAGAGGAGCCCGTGGGTCTGGCGCTGCCATATCGATCTCTCCAGCCCGCACCGGGAGCTGTGGAGCTACCTGGTCCCCTTCGTGGAGAAGTACGACGCCGTGATCTTCAGCATTCCAGAATATGCTCAGACGTTGAAGACCCCGCAGATCTTCTTCATGCCGGCCATCGATCCCTTCACGACGAAGAACCGGCAACTGCGTGACGAGGAGATGGACGAGCGCCTGGCCCACTATGGGATTCCGACCGACCTGCCGCTCGTGGTGCAGGTCTCCCGTTTCGATCCGTGGAAGGACCCGAAGGGCGTCATCGAGGCCTTCAGGATCGCCAGAAAGGAAGTGGACTGCACGCTCGTCCTGCTCGGTAACTTCGCCTCGGACGATCCCGAGGGGGCCGAGATCTACGAGTCGCTGGTCCAGTGCCGCGACGAGCGCATCCTGGTCCTCCCGCACGGCGATGACACCGCGCTGGTGAACACGCTTGCAGCGGCGGGCGGCGGTGGTCCTGCAGAAGTCCACTCGAGAGGGTTTCGGCCTGACCGTCACCGAAGCCATGTGGAAGGGCACGCCCGTGATCGGCGGCAACGTGGGGGGGATCCTCCACCAGATCGAAGACGGGGTGAACGGTTTCCTGGTGTCCTCGATCGAGGAAGCCGCGCGACGGATGGTCCAGCTCTTGAAGGATCCCGGGCTCCGCGAGCGGATGGGCGAGAGGGCCCACGAGACCGTGGCCCAACGCTTCTTGCTCACGCGCTACCTCGAGCAGTACCTGGACCTGTTCAACTCGTTCGAGGTCAGCTTCTCCCTGACCGGCCGGCCGGCCGTCTCGTGAGTGCGATCCCTCGTCGGCGGGGGAGCGCGGGCAGTCGGCCGGGGGACGACCATCGACCTGGATCGGACCACCATCCATCCCGGCGGATGATCCGAGGCCGAGGAGAAGACCGGTGACCTGGGACGCGACGCTGGGCGCCGTGCCCGGCAAAGGGGGCACGCGGTTCTGCGTGTGGGCGCCGGATGCCCACGCCGTCGAGGTCGTGCTGGAGCGCCACCCGGGTGCCGCCGCTCGCACTCGGCTGCAGTCGGCTGGCGACGGCCGCTTCGAGATGTTCGTGCCGGGAATCCGGGCCGGTGACCGCTATCGGCTCTCGCTCGACGGTGGGCCCCCGCTCCCCGATCCCGTGTCCCGCCGGCAGCCCGAGGGCGTGCACGGCTCCTCGGAGGTCGTCGATCCGGGCCGGTTCCGCTGGACGGACCAGGGCTGGCGAGGCGTCGCGCTCGAGGATCTCGTCCTCTACGAGCTCCATGTCGGCACCTTCACGCCCGAGGGGACGTTCGCGGCCGCCGCCGGCCGGCTGGCGGATCTCCGCGAGTTGGGTGTGACGGGGGTCGAGTTGATGCCCGTGGCCGATTTCCCGGGCGAGAGAAACTGGGGGTACGACGGAGCCGCGCTCTTCGCGCCAGCGCACTGCTACGGTGCGCCGGACGATCTCCGGGGCCTGGTGGACGCCGCGCACGGGCTCGGTCTCGCGGTGTACCTCGACGTCGTCTACAACCACTTCGGCCCCGATGGCGCCTACGCCGCCGCCTTCAGCCGCCGCGTCTTCTCGTCTTCGCACCGGAGTCCCTGGGGCGCCGGCATCAACCTGGACGGCCCCGGCAGCGCCGGGGCGCGCGCGTTCTTCATCGAGAATGCCCTGCATTGGATTCACGAGTACCACCTGGACGGTCTGCGCCTCGACGCGACGCACGTCCTGGTGGACTGTGGCGAGCGCCATTTCCTGGCCGAACTCGCGGCTCGCGTGCACGACGAGGTCAGGGACCGAACGGTGCTGCTGATCGCCGAGGACTCGCGGAACCTCGCGTGCGTGGTGCGTCCCGCCCGCCAGGGTGGCTGGGACTTCGATGCCGTGTGGTCCGACGACCTCCACCACCACCTGCGGCGGATGCTGGCCGGGGACGACGAAGGCTATTTCGCGGACTTCAGCGGCACGGCGGCCGACGTGGCCACCACCCTGCGTCAGGGCTGGTTCTTCACCGGACAGCACTCCTCGCACAAGGGCGGGCCACGGGGCACGGATCCAGCCGGCATTCCACCGCGTCGCTTCGTCGTCTGCATCCAGAACCACGACCAGGTAGGCAATCGCGCGCTGGGGGAGAGACTCCATCACCAGGTGGAGCTCCCCGCGTATCGGGCGGCCACGGTGCTCCTGCTGTGCGCCCCACAGACCCCGCTGCTCTTCATGGGGCAGGAGTGGGCCGTGGGCACGCCCTTTCGTTTCTTCACGGACCACTCGCCGGACCTCGGCCGGCTGGTCACCGAAGGCCGGCGCGAGGAGTTCCGATGCTTCTCCTCCTTCTCGAGCCCCGAGGCGCGCGCGCGCATCCCGGACCCGCAGTCCCGGACGACGTTCGAGGACAGCCGCCTGCGCTGGGAGGAGCGCGAGCGCGAGCCCCACGCGTCCGTCCTGCGCCTGAATCGCGCGCTGCTCGCGCTCCGCCGCGCCGAGCCGGCGCTGCGCGACGCGCGCGCGTGCGGCGTCGAAGTCTCGGCCGCCGATGCCGGCACGCTCCTGCTGCGGCGCGAGGCCGAGAGCGGCGCGTCGCTCGTCGTCGTCGTGCGACTGCTCGGCTCCGGCACCGTCGAGATCCCGGCGTCCGCGTTGCGCGGGGCGGCACCGGGTGCCTGGACGCCGGTCCTGAGCACCGAGGACCGGGAGCACTCGCCCGACCCTCTGCCGATCGGGCTCGATTTGGCCGGGGGGGCTCTGCAGGTGCGCTTTGCGCGACCGGGGGCCGTGGTGCTCAAGGCTCCGGGAGGCCCCGCATGACGTCGACCGTTCCCATCACCTCCGGATCGCAAGCGCCGCGGCCCACGGGGGTCCGCATTCCGGTGTCGACGTACCGGGTGCAGTTCCGCCCGGATTTCGGCTTCGCGGACGCCGCGCGGCTTGTTCCCTACCTGGACCGCCTCGGCGTGACGGACGTCTACACTTCGCCCTGCTTCCGGGCGAACCCGCAGAGCCAGCACGGCTACGACATCACCAACCCGGGGGAGCTCAGCCCCGGCCTTGGTGGCGACCTGGACTGGCGCGAGCTCGTCCGTGCGCTCGCCGGCCCGGGCATGGGACTGGTGTTGGACTTCGTCCCCAATCACATGGGAGTGGACGAGCCTCAGGCCAATCACTGGTGGTGGGACGTGCTCGAGAACGGCCGATGCTCCCCCTACGCGCACTTCTTCGACATCGATTGGGATCCCGTCAAGCCGGAACTGCAGGGCAAGCTGCTGTTGCCCGTGCTGGGCGACCAGTACGGGCGCGTCCTCGAGCGCGGGGAGCTCCAGCTCGAATACGTGGACGGCGGGTTCCGGGTGCGGTACTACGAGCGCACGTTCCCGGTCAACCCGCGTCGCCTCCCGATCCTGTTGCGCCACGACATCGAAGCGCTGCAGGCCCGGTTCGGCCATGCCGACCCGGACCTGCGCGAGTTCCTGAGCATCCTCACGGCGCTGGGCAACCTGCCCTCCGTACTCGAGGGCGACCCGGTACGCGTGGCCGAGCGGCAGCGGGAGAAGGAAGTGGCCCGGGACCGCCTCGACCGGCTTGCCCATCACTCGTGGAGGATCCGCGAGCACATCGAGGCGTGCGTGCGTTTCTTCAACGGCCAGCCCGGCCAGCCCTCCACATTTCGCCCGCTTCACGAACTGCTCGAGCTGCAGGTATACCGGCTGGCCTACTGGCGCACCGCGTTCCACGAGATCAACTACCGCCGCTTCTTCGACGTGAACGGGCTCGCCTGCGTGCGGACGGAGGATCCCGAGGTGTTCGAGGTCGTGCACGGGCTGCTGCTGCGACTGATCGCCAGCGGCGGCGTGACCGGCGTGCGCCTGGACCACCTGGATGGTCTCTACGACCCGCAGGCCTATCTCCAGCGGCTCGCGGCCGCCACTTCGCGGGTGCTCGCCGAGCGGGCCGGTGGCGACGGGCCGGGCCTCGTGCAGCCGGAGACCTCGCCGCTCGTCTACGTCGTCGCGGAGAAGATCCTCTCGTCCGGCGAGCGGCTGCGCGAGGACTGGGCCCTGCACGGCACCACGGGGTACGACTTCCTGAACGACGTGAACCGTCTGTTCGTGGACCCGCGCGGCTTCAGTCCGCTGCAGCGGTTCTTCCAGAGATTCACGCGGCGGCGCGGGTCCTTCGAGGACGTCGTGTACCAGAGCAAGAAAGCGGTGATGCAGAGCACGCTGGCGAGCGAGCTCAACATGCTGGCGCACGCCCTGAACATCGTCTCGGAGGCCGACCCCAGGTCGCGCGATTTCACGCTCAACAGTCTTCACGACATGCTGCTCGAGGTGGTGGCCTGCTTCCCCGTGTACCGCACCTACGTCGATGAGAGCAGCCGCGAAGAGGACGCCCAGGTCCTGCGCGCCGCCCTCGCCCGGGCCCGCGGGCGGAACCCCGGGATCGACGGTTCGATCTTCGAATTCATCGAGCAGGTCATGCTCGGCCCCGGCGTCGACGACGAGTCCGTCGTGGAGCGCGAGCGCCGGCGGACGTTCACCATGAGATTCCAGCAATACGCGGGCCCCGTGCATGCCAAGGGCCTGGAGGACACGGCCTTCTATCGCCACCACGTGATGCTCTCCCTCAACGAGGTCGGTGGCAGCCCCGAGCGGTTCGCCATGGGGCCGGCAGAATTCCACGCGCACAGCCGCCAGAGGAGGGAGCGCTGGCCCCATGCCATGCTGTGCACCGCGACCCACGACACCAAGCGGGGGGAGGACGCACGCGCCCGCTTGAACGTGGTCTCGGAGATCCCCGCCGAGTGGCAACGGGCCGTCTCGCGCTGGGCCCGCCTCAACGCCGCCAACCGCACGCGCGTCGGCGACGAGTGGGCCCCGGACCGCGGCGACGAGTATCTCTTCTACCAGGCCCTCCTGGGCGCGTGGCCCGTCGTGGAGCCGGATCTGCCGAAGCTCGCCGAGCGGCTGGGCACCTACATGGCCAAGGCCATCCGCGAGGCCAAGCTCCACACCAGTTGGATCAACGAGAATCGGGAGTACGAGCAGGCCGTCGGCAGATTCGTGAACCAGACGCTCACGGGACCGCGCTCCTCGGCCTTCCTCGAGTCGTTCGAGCCGTTTGCGCGCCGCGTGGCGAGGATCGGCGCGGTGAACTCGCTCGCCCAGGTCGTGATCAAGATCGCTTCGCCCGGCGTGCCCGATTTCTACCAGGGGACCGAGTTGTGGGACCTCAACCTGGTGGATCCCGACAATCGCCGCCCGGTGGATTTCGCGCTGCGCGAGGCTCTGCTGGAGACGCTGGCCCCGGCGCTCGAGGGTTGCGAGACGCCCGCCCAGGGCAGCGCGCGGGCGCGCGGGTTGCTCGAGCACTGGGAGGACGGGCGAATCAAGCTCTGGGTCACGGCCAGCGGCCTGCGGCTCCGCCGGGATCGGCGCGCGCTCTTCCTGGACGGTGACTACGTGCCCCTCGAGGCGCATGGGGAACGGGCCGGGCACGTCCTGGCCTTCGCGCGCGTCTTCGGGACCGAGGTCGTCCTTGTCGTGGCGCCGCGGCTGACGGCGCATGTCGCGGACGGGGCATGGCCCGTCGGCCCTGCCGTCTGGGGCGACACGCGGCTGAGACTGCCCGGGGACCTGGTCGTACGCGCCTTCGAGGACGCGCTGACGGGCTCGGTCCTGCATCCGGCGCACGCGGACGGATCACTCGCCCTGGCCGAGATCCTGCGCGAGTGCCCCGTCGCGCTCCTGTCGGCCGTGCCAGCGTAGCCCGCCGGCGATCGGGGCGCACCGGACGTGGCAGGAGGCGGGGGACGCCCCGCGGGGCGTCCGACCAGAGCCCCGCGGGGCTACGAGGCGTCGCCGGGAAGACCCTCGACGTGCACCTCGAGGATGCGGCCGAGCATCGCGGCGTGTTCGAGCCACGCGCGAGCGTCGCCGTCCCCGGCCGCGGCGTGCGCCCGGATCTCGGCCCCCCGGCTGCGGGCGACCTCGTAGAACGCGTTCTGCGGCTGCCACAGGTTCACCGTAAACGGCAGCCGCGCGCATGCGCGGGCCGTGCGCTCGAAGCGCAGCAGGGCGTCCAGGCTCGCGGAGGAATCCAGCCACGCCCCTGCCACCCTCTCAAGAGTGCGGCGCGCCGCGAACTCCAGAGTCACGGCGTCCAGCCGCGCGCTCGTGAGCCGCGCCTGGTCACACAGGGTCAGGAGGTGCTCCGTGTCCGGCTCCGTGGCCGTGAGCGCCTCCATGAAGTCCTCGTTGAGCGCGAAATCCGCGGCCATCTGGAACCGCGCGGGGAGCGGGATGCCCAACTCGGTGATGAAGCGCGCGAGGGTCGAGTACTGACTGTAGACGTTACGGTACACGGAGGCGACTTCGGCGAGCGCCGAGTCGAGGATGAGGCTCACGATTCGCCGTTGCTCGTCTCGGAACAGGAACCGCAGCGAGTAGGTTCCGGCGGCGAAGTTGCGGTCCACGGCGCGGATCAGCCCGGGGATGTCCCCCCGCTCGAAGACGCTCGAGATCTCGGCCGTGAGCGTGTCATAGGCCTCTCGGCCGCGGTACTCGCGGACACCCCCGCTCACGTTCTGGTCGCCAAGGTGGAGCACGCCGTAGCTCATCGTGCCCGACTCCTGCGTGATGCGCGACGACACGTGCACGCGTCCGAGCGCGAGCCGCGCGTGTCCTTGTTGAAGCACGCGGAAGTCCTCGCGAGTGGCCGTGTACGCATAGACCCCGGTGGACGCCTCATAGTCTTCGAACAGCGAGCTGACGGCATAGTGGGCCGCCACCTTCTCGAGATCGACGACGGCGGGTCGTACGAACTTGTCGAAGACGACGCGGCCGTTCACGTGCTCCGGCACGTTGCTGGGCGCCTTCTCCAGCCGCGAGAGGAACCCCTCCTCGAGGTCCTCGCCGCCGAGCAACCTCGCCAGCTGCAGGGCGCGCCCTGCGTATTGCAGTATCTGCACCGTCTCGATGCCGGACAGCTCGTCGAAGAACCAGCCGCAGCTCGTGTACATGAGCATCGTCTGGCGCTGGAGCTCGAGGAGCTGGAGCGCACGGACCTTCTCGGGTGCGGCGAGCGGGCGACGCGCAAGGCGCGAAAGGAATTCGGCGACGTTGTCCGGGGACCGGTCGAGGAGGACGCGGATGTACTCGTTACGCGCCTCCCAGGGATCGCGGAACAGGTCCCCGCCGGCGGACTCGAAGCGTGGCGCCAGCGTGTCCCGGAGCCAGTCGAGAGCCTCCCGCAAGGGTGCACGCCAGTGTTGGCGCCATCCACCGTGCATCCCCGAGTTGCAGCCGCACTCGCTGCGCCAGCGCTCGAGGCCATGAGCACAGCTCCACGAGGTGCCGGGGATGATCTCGACCTCATGCTTGGGGGCGTGGCGTTCGAGGAACTCCCCGTAGTTCGTCAGGCACGCAAGGCCTGCGCTCTCGATGTGATGGAGCGCATAGGCGAGGGCCATGTCGCCGTGGGGCCGGTGGTGGCCATACGTCTCGCCATCCGTGGCGATGTGCACGAGTTGCGGCCCGTCACGCTGGTCGGAGAACGCCCCGGCCAGTCGCCGCGCCAGGTTCTCGCCGCGGACGAGCAGATCATCGAAGGCGATTCCCCAGGAGATCGGGGCGTCGTAGAAGAAGACGTCGATTGCGCGGCCCGACGGCAGACGGACGCGGTAGGCCGTCGACGGATCGATCCGAGAGCCGCTGACGTCACGCCAGCTGCGGGCGCCGCTGGCCCTGACCCGGCGCGCCTGGCTCGGCGACAGGATCGTGAACTTGACGCCGAGGCCCGCCATGATGTCGAGGGTCTCGAGGTCGACGGCCGTCTCGGGCAGCCACATGCCCTCGGAGGGCCGTCCGAAACGGTGCTCGAAATCGCGGAGGCCCCACAGGACCTGAGTGTGCTTGTCGCGCGCGCTCGCCAGGGGGAGGATCATGTGGTTGTACGCCTGCGCGATGGCCGAGCCATGACCCGAGTACCGCGCCTGGCTTTCGCGGTCCGCGTCGAGGATCGCGCGGTGCACCGCGCGATCCTGGTTCGCCAGCCAGGCCAGCAGCGTCGGACCAAAGTTGAAGCTCATCGTCGCATAGTTGTTCACGATGCGGACGATGCGGCCCTTGCCGTCCAGGATCCGCGCGGCGGTGTTGGGCCCATAGCACTCGGCCGTGATCCGCTCGTTCCAGTCGTGGTAGGGGTAGGCCGAGTCCTGCAGCTCCACAGCCTCGAGCCAGGGGTTCTCACGGGGGGGCTGGTAGAAGTGCCCGTGGATGCAGATGTAGCGTTCCACTCGCGTCCCCTCCTCGAGGTCCGCTGCCGCGTGACTGTCGCTATTCATCCCCCAGACGCACGACCAGAACCGAGCAGCGCGCCCGGCGCAGGACACCCTCGGCCACGCTTCCCAGCGCGAGCCTTCCGAGGCCCGACCGCCCGTGTGTCCCCGCTACGATGAGCTCCGCGCGAATCTCATCGGCCACCCCGACGATGGCGTCGACGGGTGGATCCTCGCGCAGGATGATCCGCGCTGCGCCCCCGAAGCCCGACGCGATCTCCGCGAGGCGGTCACGAGCCTCATCGCGACGCGCTTCGGTCAGGCGGTCTATCAGCGACGGAGAGACGATCTCCGGGAGATCCAGGTTCACCGTTCGCAGATCCATCGAATGAACGATGACGAAGGGGAGAGAGCGTCGCTGAGCCTCGTCGTGACCCCGGCGGACGGCCGGGAGAGAGGCGTCGGAGAAGTCCGTCGCCGAAAGGACCGCCCCGCCGCTTCCTGGAACCGCAACGAGCACGGGGCAGCGCGCGTGGCGCGCGATGCGCTCTGAAACGCCTCCGGCCTCATGCGCGTCCGACGGCGGACGGCGCCCGAGGACGATCAATCCAGCCCCCACCTCCTCCGCCGCCTGGAGCACCATCGTGTGCGGGGAGCCGGATTCGAGACGCATCTCGGGCTTCGGCGCGCCCGGCTCGAGCACGTGGTCGAGCTGCTGCTGGAGGAGGCCGGCCACCGACTGGCGAACCTTCTCGATCTCCACGCGATCATGAACACGGAGTTGCGGAAAGAGCGGCCGGATGCCGAACAGCTCCGGCAGCACATGGCAGATCACGAGGGGGACCGCCGCCTCCCGGGCGAAGAGAGCGCCCTGACGCACGGCCTCGTCGGATTCGCGGCCAAGATCCGAGGCCACCAGGATGGGTCCGGAGAATCTCATCGTACGGTCCCTTCGCCCGCGCCGGGTCTGTGGTGGAGATGATCACTTCCTGCGCGCCACGGGCGCGGAGGCACATCGACCAAACCCCTCATGCTGCCCATGCGACTCTAGGTCGTCACCGGGAGCGCGGTCAAGATTCCGGCGGGCCGCGGGCGCGGTCCCCGCGACGTGCCGCCGCCTTCGGCTCGCGCAGACGGTGTGGCAGCCACTCGTGCCCCGGGTGGACTCACTCCGGTGTCGGTGGCGCGGGCGCGGTTTCCCGGGCCGCGTTTTGGCGCCGACGCACGAGCGGGAAGCCGACGGCGAAGATCAGCACGGTCGTGAGCACGCAGGCGAAGACGACGGTCGATAGCTGATCCGTCCCCGGGACCCCGGCAGCGGCGGGGAGCGTCGCGAGGACCCCGGCGGCCATCCCGCGGGGAAGGGCGACCGCGATCAGGTCCCGCTCGTGGGAATCGAAGGTCCTGCCGAGCGTGACGAGACGCACCACCGGCACCCGGGCCAGGAGAAGCACGACCCCCAGCAGGACGCCCAGGGCCATCAGCCCCCACGGGGGCCCCAGCATCGCCCCGATGAAGGTGAAGAAGAACGACTTGATGATGAAGGCGATCTGGCCATGCACCCCGCGTACGTCCGCGCCCAGGTCCAACTCCGACTCCGACTCCATCCCGACCCGGGAGCAGATGACGCCCGCGTTCCCCACGATCACGGCGAACGCGAGGATGCCCAGCGCGGCGCTGCCGCCCACCTGCTGGACGAAGACGTACAGGACCAGCAGCGCCGACAGCGTGATCGGGTACGCGTGCCCGCGGGCGCGAAGCCATTTCAGGAGGAAGAGCCAGACCACTCCCCCCAGCGACCCCGCGCCCAGCCCGATCCCGAAGGACCGCAGGAGGGCCGTGCCCGGCGACGCGGTGCCCGACGGGCCCGCCAGAATGACCTTGATGAGGGCCGTGGCTCCGACGACGCACAACGCGTCGGTGAAAGCCGACTCCAGATTGAGGAGGTTGCCCACCCGGGGCTCGACCTTGGCCTGGGCCATGGCGGGCATGATGACGATCGAGCTCGAACCTCCCAGGATCGTGCCCAGCAGAAGCCCGTGCAGCCAGGTCCACGATCCGGGCAGCCAGCCGATTCCCCTGGCCCCCATGCTCACGAGCGTGACGGCCGCCACCGCCAGCAAGAAGGTCAGCAGGGCAAGCGCGCCGGAACGGGAAGCCGCCCGGGAGATCTCCCCGAGCCGGAGGCGGATGCCACCATCGAACAGGATGACGACGAGCGTGAGGGCAGCGAAGTAGGGGGCGATCGTGACGAGGAGTTCCCGGTGCGCCGCGCCGCTCACGGGGCCGAGGAGGATGCCCACCACCATCAGCCACACGACGTCTGGAACGCCCGTGCGGCGGAAGAAGACTTCCCCGGCCACGCCGATCAGGAAGATGCCGGCGATCGTGAGCAGGAAGAGCGCAACGGGGCTCATGGGAGGGTCACTCCGGAGATTGGTTGGATGCCCGGAGCCTGAACGCTGCCGAGGTCCGGGATGCGCACGGCCATGGCGCCCGGGCGTCCGGGGACGATGCCATCTTGGAAGTCAGCAGGCAAGAGTGTGGATCGGGCGGATGGCGCGAGCCCCGAGGACGGCCGCAGCCCGGGCGCTCGGGGGCTGCTCGCCGGTCACGTCCTCAGTCCCGCGGGTTTCGCCCTCCCGCCGGCTCCACCAGCGCCGCGTGCAGCGCACGCGCCGCGTCGGCGACGCGTTCGTTCGGCACGCGGAAGACGAGCGCGGCCGGGGAGACCCGCAGCGCGACGACGCGCACGTCCGCGCGCTCGAGTGCGCCTTCGGCCTGTGCGGCCTCGCGCGCGCCCAGGCCCAGCCCGACGACCGACACGTACGCCGTGCCGTGCTCGACACGCAGCACCCACTCGCCGCCGGGACCACGCAGGGCGTGGAAGCCCCGCTGCAGCGCCTCCACGTCCTCGCGGGACCCGATCCACTCCAGCGCGTGGTGCGCGTCCGCGGCGCCCTCGTGCGCCACCAGTTCCAACTCGGGGAACGCGTCCGCCACTGCCTCGATCAGGCCGCGGGCCACGCCACGCCCGCCCGCGTCGCCCTCGGCGATGGCGATCGAACAGTCGCCACGGTGCGCCACCGCCTCCATCCGGGGTCCTTCCATCTCGAACTCTCCGATCTCGGTACCAGGCGACTCGTCGAACGACGAACGCACCACGAGCGGCACGCGCTCGCGCGCCGCCAGGTCCACGCAGCGCGCGTGCAGGACCCGTCCTCCCAGGTGGGCCAGGATCGAGCACGCGCGGTAATCGAGTCTCGGAATCACGCGGGCATCCGGCACCGCGCGCGGGTCCGCGCTGAAGATGCCGGGAACATCGGTGCAGATCTCGCAGCGCGCCCGGCCGAAGGCCGCGGCGAGCGCCACGGCGGTCGTGTCCGAGCCGCCGCGCCCGAGGGTGGTGATCTCCTTCGTGACGGGGTTCACGCCCTGGAAGCCGGCGACGATGACGACCTTGCCCTGCTCGAGTTCGCGGCGCAGCCGCTCCGGGCGCACGTCGATGATGCGCGCCGCCCCGTGACCGCTGTCGGTGAGGATGCCGCTCTGCGAGCCGGTGAAGGAGATGGCCGGGACGCCCAGATCTCCGAGCGCCATGGCGAGCAGGGCCATGGTGACGCGCTCGCCGGTGGTGAGCAGCATGTCCAACTCGCGCCGGTTGGGGCTCGCGGAGACCTCGTGCGCGAGTCGCAGCAGCTCATCGGTGGTCTGGCCCATGGCCGAGACCACGACCAGCAGGTCGTTCCCCGCGGCGCGGGCCGAGGCGACCCGGCGCGCCACGTCGCGGATGCGCTCGGGGCCCTCGACCGAGGTGCCACCGTACTTCTGGACCAGGACGGCCATGGGGGGAGTTATAAGCGTTCGCGGCTCCGAGCGCATCCCAGGGCGGGGTGGGAAGAGCGCATCGACGGCCAGAGAGCCGGGACGATGCTCGAGGCGGGCTCCGGGAGTGACCGTGGACGAGCGCATGGCGCCTCTGCTCGCCCACGGTCACTCCCGGAGCCCCGCGTCCCCGGCAGCCGCCCGCTGCCTTGACCTTGCCGCGCCCGGCTGGCTAGAATGCTCCGCTCTTGAAAGTCCTTGAGCGGAAGTAGCTCAGCCCGGTAGAGCGCCACCTTGCCAAGGTGGATGTCGCGGGTTCGAATCCCGTCTTCCGCTCCATTCTGTCGCGGGGCCGGCCGAGGCTCCGGCTTCCGGGATCGTCCGCCCCGGGGCCTGGCTCGGCCGGCCCCGTGGCTTTTCCGGGAGTCGCGCATGGCCCCTCCTCGCAGGACGAAACCGGCCCCCCGGCGCCCGAAGACCGCACCCGCCCGCCGCGCCGGCGACCCGAAGGCTGCGCGGCAGGCCGTCGCGGAACTCATCCGGGCGCTCGGCCTCGACCCGGCCGTCGAGCCCGAACTCCTGGCGACCCCGGAGCGCGTCGCCGACCTCTACGCCGAGATCTTCGCGGGGCTTGATCCGGGCGCTGAGCCCCGGCCTGCGTCCTTCCCCGTGGCCGACGCGGGCCCCAGGGCCGGAAAGCGGAGCGACGACCTGGTCATCGTGCGCGATCTGCCCTTCTACTCGCTGTGCGTGCACCACTTCGTGCCGTTCTTCGGCCACGCGCACGTCGCCTATCTGCCCGGGGAGCGCCTGATCGGTCTCTCGGGCGTGGCGCGCATCCTCGAGTTCTACGCGCGCCGCCCGCAACTGCAGGAGCGCCTCACCGCGCAGGTCGCGGACCACCTCGCCCGGCTGCTCAAGCCCCGCGGCGTGGCGGTCGTCATCGAGGCGCGGCACCTCTGCATGGAGATGCGTGGCGTGCGCAAGACCGGCTGCTTCGAGACGCACGCCCTGCGCGGCGCACTGGCGAAGCCCGCGTGGGCGGGCGTGCTCGCCGCGGGTCGCGGGAAGGGGCGGCGGGGCTCGAGCCCGCGGCGGCTCCGCGGGCCCACCGAGTGAGCGGCACGGACGTCGACTTCCGCCGCATCTACGAGCGTCACGCGGGCGAGTACGACGCGATGGTCGCCGCCGAGGATTGCGACGGCCGCCTCCTGCCTGCCCTCCAGTCCATCGTGCCGCTGGCCGGCGCCACGGTCCTCGAGGTGGGCGCCGGCACCGGACGCGTCACCCGGCTGCTGCTCGGCGCCGGCGCGCGGGTCGTCGCCAGCGAGCCCGCCCTGGCCATGCTGGCCGTGGCCCGGCGCCACACCGTGCAGCTGCCCGCCGCGCGCTGCGTGCTGCTCGGCGCCGATGCACTCGCGTTGCCGGTCCGGGCGGGCTGGGCGGATGTCGCGATCGCCGGGTGGGCGCTGGGGCACCTGCGCTCGTGGTGTGCCGGTACCTGGCGCGAGACGATCGCTCGGGCTCTCGCCGAGATGGACCGCGCAGTGCGTCCCGGCGGCACGCTCATCGTGATCGAGACGCTGGGCACGGGCGAAGATCATCCCCGGCCGCCCACGGCGGGGCTCGCGGAGTACTATGCGTGGCTCGAGGGCGTACAGGGCATGCAGAGCGCGGCGTTCCGCACCGACTATCGCTTCCCCGATCCCGAGGCTGCCGCCCGGGCGACGGGCTTCTTCTTCGGCGGGGAGTTCGCGGCTCGTGTCCTGCACGAGCGTTGGTCGCGCATCCCCGAGTGCACCGGCCTGTGGTGGCGGCGGAGCGGGTCCCGCCACGACCACGAACGTCCGTCCGACCCCGCGAGGTAAGACCATGACATTGCCTGTCCGTCCGCTTGGAGCGAGCGGGATGCGCATCAGCACCGTCGGCCTGGGCGCCTGGGCGATCGGGGGCGGGGGCTGGGCCTACGGCTGGGGGCCGCAGGACGACGCGGCCTCGCTCGCGACCATGAGGCGCGCTCTCGAGTCGGGTCTCAACTGGATCGACACCGCCGCCATCTACGGCCTCGGCCATTCGGAAGAGGTGGTGGGCCGCTTCCTGCGCGATCTGCCACCGGGCGAGCGGCCGCTGGTCTTCACCAAGTGCGGCATGGCGTGGGACGAGCAGGACCGGACGGCGGAGCCCCGGCGCACGCTCGAGCCCGCGTCCATCCGCGCCGAGTGCGAGGCGTCGCTGCGCCGGCTCGGCGTCGAGCGCATCGACCTGTACCAGTTCCACTGGCCCGACGACACGGGCACGGCGGTCGAGGACTCCTGGGCGGAGATGGTGCGGCTGGTCGCCGAGGGCAAGGTGCGCGCGGCCGGCGTGTCCAACTTCGACATCGGACTGCTCGGGCGCTGCGAGGCGCTGCGGCACGTGGACTCGCTGCAACCGGGCTTCTCGATGATCCGCCGGGGCGTGGCCGCGCAGGAGATCCCTTGGTGCGCCCGGCACGAGGCCGGTGTCATCTGCTACAGCCCGATGCAGTCCGGGCTGCTGACGGACGGCTTCGACGCGGCGCGCAACGCAGCATTGGCGCCCGACGATTGGCGCCGCCGCTCTCCCGACTTTCGGCCGCCCGCGCTGGAGCGCAACCTCGCGCTGCGGGACGCCCTGCGGCCCATCGCCCTGCGCTACCAGACCACGGTCGCCGCCGTGGCCGTGGCGTGGACACTCGCCTGGCCGGGCGTGAGCGGTGCCATCGTGGGCGCGCGCGCCCCGGAACAGATCGACGGCTGGCTGCGGGCGGCGAGCCTCGAGTTGACGACGGGGGACCTCGACGAGATCGCCGCGGCCATCTCCGCGAGCGGCGCGGGCTCGGGGCCGGTCAGACCCTGAGAGGGGGCGTGGCCCGGGCGATGGTGTCGCGCGACCGCGCGCCGCGTCCGGGGCGGCCCGCCGGGGCCGCTTCGCTCATTCCGGCGGCAGCGAGACTCCCGGCGGGAGCTTCACGCCCAGGTGCTGGCCGCCGTCGAGCACGATCATCTGCCCGGTGAGGGCGGGTGAGCCCAGGATGAAGCGCACCGCGTCGCAGATCTCCCCGGGCGTCGTGCCGCGCTTGAGCGGCGTCATCTCGCACTGGCGGACGAAGTCGGCCTCGGTCTGGCGCGGGCTCTTGAGAGCCGGTCCCGGTCCGATGGCGTTCACGCGGATGCGCGGCGCCAGCGCCAGCGCCAGCGAGCGGGTCAGCGTCCAGAGCCCGGTCTTGCTCACGGTGTACGAGACGAAGTAGGGCGTCAGGTTCCAGACGCGCTGGTCGAGCAGGTTGATGACGTTGCCCTCCTGGCCCACGGGCAACTGGCGCGCGAAGGCCTGCGTGAGCAGGAACGGCGCGCGCAGGTTGGTCTCGAGGTGTGCGTCCCACGAGGCGCGTGTCACGGTGTCGGCGAGGTCCAGCTCGAAGGTCGAGGCGTTGTTGACCAGGCAGGTGAGGGGGCCCAGCGCTTCGGCCGCCCGGGGCACCAGGGTCTCGGTCTCCGCCTCGCGGGCGAGGTCGGCCCGGACCAGCGCGGCGCGTCCGCCGTCCTGCTCGATCCGGCCGACGACCTCGCGGGCCTCGGCCTCGGATTGGTTGCAGTGGACCGCCACTGCCCAGCCATGGCGAGCCAGGTCCAGTGCGATGGCGCGGCCGATGCGCCGCGCTGCGCCGGTGACGAGCGCGATCCTCGGGGACTCGGGACTCATGCCCGGGCATGATGCGGGAGGGAGGCGGGAGGTTCAAGCGCAGCTTTCCGGTGACTTCCGCCCGCACCGGGGCGGATACTCCTCCACGACCCCGATCCCCGGAGGTGAGCATGGACCGAGCCGTGAAGCCGTGCACGGGCATCCCCCTCACGAACTATCGCCTCTACCGTGCGCGAAGTGTCCCGCGCACCTACCTCGTGATCTCGACCTATTTCGACCACGAGGGCCGGGCCGAGCAGCCCGGTCCGGCGGAGTTCGAGGAGCGGGGCGCGATGCAGGCGCTGCTCGCCGACCTCGAGGTGGCGCAGGGCGCGCCCGTGACGGAGCGCGCTCCGGCCCGGGGGCCCGCGGGGGCGCGCCGGCGCCGCGCACCGGTGACCCTGCGCACGCACGGCTTCAACGTCCGCCTCGGTGACTTCGCGCGCGACCTGCTGCTCGAGACGGCGGCCTCGCCGGGGGAGACCTTCCGGCCGGGCCGCCGCGTGCTCATCGGTTACCGCTGGCCGAGCGAGGGCGTGCTCTCGATGCGCTCGGCCCGCGATGTGGCGAAGGCCCTGTTCTTCACCGCCGCGGTGAGCGTGCTGCTCCTGCTGCTGCCGCTGCTGGCGCTCTCGCCGCCCGGGCACCAGTGGCTGGCGGGCGGTGCGGCCGGGCCCGCGGCGCAGGCGCTGCGGACGCTGTTGTGGCCCTACGCCTCGCGCGTGCTCGCGGCCGTGCTGTTCGGCGCGGGCGCGTCACTGCTCGCGCTGCGGCTCTCCACCTACCTGCGGGACCGCTACCGCGCGCTCCACTACGGCGTGCCCGACCTGTGCGAGTTCGTGCGCGACCTGGAGACCGGGCTCGAGGCCACGGGCATCCGGGTGGCGCTCGACCTGGTGGGCCACAGCATGGGCTGCCTGACGCTCGTGAACGCGGTGCGCCTGATGACGGAGTTCTTCCACCGGCCCGGCGTCGAGAGCCGCTTCATCGGCTTCGGCCGTGCGATCGGACTGCGCACGCTGGTGCTCGCCGCACCCGACATCCCGGCGGCGCTCGCGAGCCCGGGGCGCAACAACTACTTCCTCGCCTCGTTGAGGCGCTTCGCCGCGGTGCACGTCCTCTCGAGCGACCGGGACATCGTGCTCAAGTGGGCCTCGACCCTGGTCAACTGGGCCAGCGAGCCCCGTCACGACATGGCGGGCCGGCACCTCGGCAACGTCTTCCTGGCGCGCGCCGGGAGCGTGCCGCAGGGCGGGCACGAGACGCCTCACGTCGGCGCCTACCTGCCCGTGCTGCGCCCGCAGGTGCGTGCCTTCCCGGTGCTCGATCCGAGGGCCCAGCGGACCGGGCAGCACCGGCTGGCGTGGGTCCACTTTCACGACTGCAGCGTGTGCCCCAGCCTCGCGGCCGGCCGCGGCCGGCCCGTGGCGCTGAGTCTCGGCGTGCTCGCGGGCATCGTGGCGCTCCATCTGTGGATGGGCCTGGGCGTCACGCTCTGGGCGCTGGCGTGGGCCACGGCCCTGTTCGGCCTCGGGGCACTCGCGCGGTGGATCCCGGGCTGGCGCGACCGGTGGTGGCTCGGCCCGCTCGTCGGCATGCTCGCCGACTGGCCCTCGGTCGTCGGCTTCGGTCCGCACTCGAACCCGCACGGTGGCTACTTCGTCCCCGGGAGCGAGCCGCGCCGCCTGATCGCGCGCATCCTCCGGCATCCGGCGCGCCGGCCCGTGGCAGGGGAGGCGCCCGCGCTCGTGCGCACGGGCGGGCGCATCCGCACGAGCGCCGTGGCGCTGGAGGTGTAGCGGTCGCGGGCCCCCGCACGCCGCAGCGCGCGGGGGCTCGCCCGTCGGGCGCCGCTACTTCTTGATCGGCACCACGGTCCTGTCGTCCAGCCCGAGCACGTTCACCAGGTCCGATCCGGCGGGCACGATGAACTTGGTCTGACCGGCCAGCACGTTGTTGAGCACGTCGAGGCGCTTGCTCATCTCGGCGCGCTCCTTGAAGTACGACTCCGCCGCGTTCGAGACCATCTCGATGGCCTTGGCCTCGGCCGTGGCGCGGGTGATGCGGGCTTGGGCGTCGCCCTCGGCCCTCAGGATCTCGGACTGGCGCACGCCCTCGGCCTGCAGGATCTGCGCCTGCTTCACGCCCTCGGCCTCGAGGATGTTGGCACGCTTGTCGCGCTCGGCCTTCATCTGGCGCGACATGGCCTCGGTGATGTCGGCCGGCGGATCGATCTTCTGCACCTCGACGCGCGTGACCTTCACGCCCCAGGTGTTGGTGGCCTCGTCCAGCACGGCTCGCAGGTTGGCGTTGATGGTGTCGCGCGCCGTGAGGGTCTCGTCGAGCAACTTGTCGCCGATCAGGTTGCGCAGGTTGGTCTGGGCCAGCGTCGTGGCCGCGTAGCCGAAGTTCTGCACCTCGAAGGTCGCCTTCACGGGGTCGCTGATGCGGTAGTAGATGACCGCGTCCACCGTGACCGAGACGTTGTCCTTGGTGATGACCTTCTGCGGCTCGACGTTGATGACCCGCTCGCGCATGTCCACCTTGATCATGTCCTCGATCAGGGGCACGAGGAAGGTGAGGCCCGAGTCGGCCGAGGCCCGGTAGCGCCCGAGGCGCATGATCAGGCCCTTCTCGTACTGGGACACGATGCGCGCCGAGCGCGCCAGGGCGATGAGCGCGATGAACAGGACGATGAAGAGCAGGAGCGTGCCGAATTGAGCGACCATCACGGGATCCTCCGCACGGTGAGCGTGACGCCGTCGATGCCCTCGACCAGCACCTCGGCCCCAACTTCGAGCGCGCCCGGCTCATCCGGCGCGGGGCGCGCTCGCCACACCTCGCCGCGCAGGCTCACCTGCCCGGGTTGATGGGCCGAGAGGGCCTGCGTCACCAGCGCGCGCTGCCCGAGCAGCGCGTCCGTGTTGGTGGCGATGCCGGGTCGCTTGAGCCGCGCGCGCACCCAGCGGCGCCCCGCCACGATGTAGAGCACGCACAGCGCGCTTGCCGTCACGAATCCCGCGGCGGCGTTGCCCATCAGCAGGCCGAGTGCTCCGCCCAGCACGAACGACGAGCCGATCAGGACGAGGTCGAAGCCGGCGAAGCCGCCGAGCAAGGCCTCGATGAGCACCATCGCGGCTCCCGCCACCACCAGCACCCAGTTCCAGTTCAGGTTGAGGGGCATCTTCATCCTCCCGGCCGCCGGACGTCCGGGCTGGTGCGCCGAAGCGGCCACGGTCACGATAGCAGGACTCCGTCGCGTGACAAGTCGAACTGCGGGCGGCGGCGTCCGGGGCCGGGGGGCGGTGGGGAGGGGGACCGGCGTCCGCGCAGGGCTGCCGGCGCGGGGCTCAGCGCCGCGCCGGTCCGGCGGTGCCCCGGAGCCGCGCGGTGGCGGCCTCGAGGTCGAGCCCCAGCAGATCGGCGATCAGGCGCGCCACTTCCGTGTTCTCATGCAGGCCGATGAAGCGCTCGCGGCCCGGCCCCCAGGCGTAGAGCCCGACGTCGACGCCGGTGTGCCCGCCGGTGCTCCAGCCGACGCGCGCCCGCCGGCTCTCGATCTCGCTCAGCGCCCGCAGCAGGCCGAAGCGGCGCACCGAGTCGGGCGCGGCGGCGGCGGCGACCAGGACCGCTCTCTCCTCGTCCTCGAGCGGGCCCAGCGCCCGTCCCGCGCTCCGCCACGGTGACCGGGTCGCCGCCATCCACGATGTCGCCGGACATCCGCCAGACCGAGGCGCGGGCGGCGAGGAGCGACTCGGGGTGCATCACGTACGGGCTCGCGCGTCCCACGCGGCGCCCGAGCCCGAGCCCGCCGGTCTCGTGGTCCGCCACGGACACGACGAGCGTGTGCCCGTCGCGGCGGGCGAAGGCGAGCGCGAGCCCCACCGCCCGGTCATAGGCGAGCACCTCGCGGGCCACCGCGGCCGGGTCGTCGTCGTGGCCAGCGTCGTCGATCCGGCCGCCCTCGACCAGGAGGAAGAAACCGCGCGGGGAGGGCCCCAGCAGCTCGAGCGCCTTCGCGGTCATCTGAGCGAGCGAGGGCTCGCGCAGCGTGTCGCGATCGATCTCGAGGGCGATCTGATCCGTGCCGATGCCGAAGAGCCCGAGCAGCGGCAGCCCGCGGGCCGCCGCCAGCTCGGCGGGAGTCGTGACCACGGTGCCACCGCGTGCGCGGTGCTCCGCGAACAGGTCGCGGCTGTCGCGGCGCCGGCCGCCCGCCGAGACCGGGCGCCAGCGCGACAGGTCGCCGCCGAGCAGCACGTCCACGTGGTGCTGGAGCATCTCGACCGCGATCGAGTCCTGCAACGTGCGCCGGGTGACGTGCGCCACGAAGGCCGCGGGCGTCGCGTCGGTCAGATCGGCGGTGGTGACGAGCCCGGTTGCCATGCCCCGGGCCTCCGCGGCTTCGACCAGCGTGCCCACGGGACGGCCCTCGGGGTCCACACCGACCATGCGGTTGCGGGTCTTCACCCCGGAGGCGTAGGCGGTGCCGCCCGCGGCCGAGTCGGTGACGTGCGAGTCGGCGGAGTGCGTCTCGACCGCGCCCACCAGGAGGCTGTCGAGCACGAGGGGACGCCCCGACACCAGCCGGGCGAGCGTGATCGCCGCCGGGCCGCAGCCGTCGGGGATCATGAGGATGACGTTGCGCGGCCGCGCCGTCGCGTCGGCCGGGGCGCCCGCGGCGCGCGTGTGCCGCCGCGGCGCCGAGAGCGAGCGCCAGCGCGAGCAGCGAAGGCAGGACGAGACGGCGGAGCCCGGGCATCCTGTGGCCTACTTCCAGGTCCTCACGCAGCGGCGCTGGCCGATCTGGATCTCGGCGGGGGAGGACGGGTCGAGCGCCCATCTCAGGCGCGCGATGGCCTCCACCAGGTCCTGCCGCGCGCCGGCGTAGGAGAGCCGCAGGTGCCCCTCCATGCCGAACTCGCGGCCGGGCACGGTGACCAGCAGGGCCTGCTTGAGCAGGAACTCCGACAGCCGCATCGAGTCTCCGTCATGGGCGCTGAAGTCGGGCAGGCAGTAGAACGTGCCGTCCGGTTTCGCGCACTCGACCCCGGGGATCGAGGCGAGCCCATGCATCACCACGTCGCGGTTCTCCTGCATGGCGCGCCGCAGCGTCTCGACCACGCCCTGGTCGCCGTTCAGCGCGCCCTCGGCGCCCGCCTGGAGCACCGTGGAGCTGCAGGTCGTGGTCTGGCTCTGGATGTTGGTCATGACGGCCACCAGCTCGCGGCTTGCGACGGCCCAGCCGATGCGGAAGCCGGTCATGCCGTAGGTCTTCGCCACCCCGTTGACGAGCACGACCTTGGTGCTCTCCACGTCGCGGTCGGTGAAGCGCCAGGCCGACACGGCCTGGCGGCCGTCGAAGACGAGCTTGTGGTAGATGTCGTCCATCAGCAGGTAGATGTCCCGGCGCTCGCAGAGCTGCACGAGGGCCTGGATGAAGCCCTCGTCGTACATCACGCCGGAGGGGTTGTTCGGGCTGTTGCAGAGGATGGCCCTCGTGCGGGGAGTGAGTGCGCGCTCGATCTCCGCCAGGCTCGGACGGAAGCCGCCGTCCGCGGCCGTGACGACCACCGGCACTCCGCGGCACATGCGCGTGATCTCCGGGTAGCTGACCCAGTAGGGCGCCAGCAGGACGACCTCGTCCTGCGGGTCGAGCAGGGCATAGAGCAGGTTGAAGAGCGACTGCTTGGCTCCCGAGGAGACGATGACGTTGGCCGGCGTGACCTTCCGGCCGTAGTTCGTCTCGGTGTAACGGACGATGGCCTGCTTGAGTCCGGGCGTGCCGTCGGTCGAGGAGTACTTGACGTCGCCCTGGTTCAGCACGGCCGCCGCGCCGGCGATGGCGGCTTCAGGCGTCTTGTTCTTGGGTTCGCCGATGCCTAGGTGGATCACGGCTTCGCCCCTCGCCCGCAGGACGCGGGCTTCCTCGTTCAGTCTGAGGGTGGGCGACTCGGCGATGGACGAAGCGAGCTGGCTGAGGCCCATCGGATATTGACCTCCTGAGCGCGGACGCGGTGACTCCACCGCAGGAAAGAGATTCGCGGCAGTATAGGCTCGGCCTTCGGTGCCGGACAACACACGCGGGACACTCCGGTCGGTCGGCCGCCGGACGATCTTCGGCGGGAGAGGAGCGCACGGCGGCTCGTGGACGCGCCGTCCCCGGGTCCGCGCGCCCCGGGGGCGGCGGGGCGGCCTTCCGCGCCCCTTCGGCAAGCGGGCCGCGCATGCACTAGAATGTCAGGGTCCTTCGCACTGTCACCATCGGGCGGGCCGCGTCGCGCGAGCCGCCCTTCACGAACCTCTCAACCGGAAGGTCGCACGTGGAATTCCGCAAGCTGGGCATCGTCGGCGGGGGCACGATGGGCAAGTCCATCGCCGAGAAGGTCGCGTCCAACGGCATCGACGTCATCGTGGTGGAGATCTCCCAGGCGAAGGCCGACCGGGCCCGCGAGGAGCTGGTCGGCACGCTGGACCGCGAGCTCGAGAAGTGGGCCATCACGGCGTCCGAGAAGAAGGTGGTCCTGTCGCGCGTGCGCTTCACCGCCGACCTGGCCGAACTCGCCGCGACGGACATGGTCATCGAGACCGTGAACGAGGACCTCGAGACCAAGAAGGACGTCATGCGGCGGCTCGGCTCGGTCTGCCCGCCGGACCGCATCTTCATCACCAACACCTCGACCCTGAGCATCACCGAGATCGCGGCGGCTTCCGGGCGGCCCGACAGGGTGCTGGGCATGCACTTCATGCGTCCCGTGACGCGCACGCCGGTGGTCGAGGTGATCCGCGGGGTCGAGACCTCGGACGAGACCTACGGTCAGGCCCTGGCTCTGGCGCGGGCGCTCGAGAAGACGGCGGTCACGGTCTTCGAGTACCCGGGCTACATCGTGACGCGCGTCATCCTGCCGATGCTGAACGAGGCGATGTATGTCGTCATGGAAGGCGTGGCCAGCGCCGAGGATGTGGACCTGGCGATGAAGCTCTCCTACGAGTTCCGCGTGGGGCCGCTCGAATACGCCGACCGCGTGGGGCTCGACAAGATCATGGGCTGGATGGATCACCTGTTCCGCGAGCTGGGGGACATCAAGTACCGGCCCTGCCCGCTGCTGCACAAGCTGGTGCGCGCCGGGCACCTCGGCCGCAAGACCGGCCGCGGCTTCTTCGTCTACGACGGACGCCAGCGCGTGAGCGGCACCGGGAAGGAGGCGTCGCTGTGAAGGTCCTCGTCATCAACTCCGGATCCTCGTCCGTCAAGTACCAGCTCATCGAGACCTCGCTCGAGTTGATCGAGCAGGACGCCGACCACGCCATCGCCCGCGGCTCGGTGGAGCGCATCGGGACGTCGAGCGCCGTCCACACCTACCGCCCGGCGGGGCGGGACAAGGTGAGCGTGGTCAAGGAGATCCTCGAGCACCGGGTGGCGATCGCCGAGATCATCCAGACGCTCACCGCCCCGAAGACCGGCGTGATCCACGAGGTCGCGGAGATCGAGGCGGTGGGCCACCGCATGGTGCATGGCGGCGAGAAGTTCACGCAGTCGGCCCTGTGCACGCCCGAGGTGGTCCAGGAGATCGAGGACTGTTGCGAACTGGCGCCGCTGCACAACCCGCACAACCTGCGCGGCTACCACGCGGCCCGGCAGATCCTGCCCGACGTGCCGCACGCGGCGGTGTTCGACACCTCCTACCACCAGACCATGCCGCCGTACGCCTACCTGTACGGCCTGCCCTACGTGCTCTACACGCGGCACGGCATCCGGCGCTACGGCTTCCACGGCACCTCGCACCGCTTCGTGGGCTGGCGCTCCCGCAAGCTGCTGGGGCGGCCGCGCGAGGAGACGCGCCTGATCACCTGTCACCTGGGCAACGGCGCCAGCATCTGCGCGATCGACCACGGGCGCTCGGTGGACACCTCGATGGGCTTCACGCCCCTCGAGGGGCTGCTCATGGGCACGCGCTGCGGTGACCTCGACCCGGCAGTCCTCTTCTACGTGATGCACAAGGAGGACCTGACCGAGTACGAGGGCAGCACCATGCTGAACAAGCACTCGGGCCTGTTCGGCGTCTCGGGCCTGTCGAACGACATGCTCGAACTGGAGAAGGCCGAGGCGCAGGGGCACGAGCGCGCGAAGCTCGCCATCGACATCTTCTGCTACCGCGTGAGGAAGTACATCGGTGCCTACGCCGCGGCCATGGGCGGCGTGGACGCGATCATCTTCACGGGCGGCATCGGCGAGAACTCGTCGATCGTGCGCGCCCGCTCGATGGCGGGGCTCGAGTTCATGGGCGCCAGCCTCGACCCGGCGGGCAACGAAGCCGCGGTGAAGGGCAAGGAGGCCGACATCTCGACCGCGGACGCGAAGGTGCGCACGCTCGTCATCCCCACGAACGAGGAGTTGATCATCGCCCGCGACACGCTGCGGCTGATGAAGGGGAAGCTTCAGCCGACGGGGTGAGCACCGTTTGCTCGTCCCCTGGGTGGCGGGGGGCTTGCACGGGCCGGAGGACGGCTAGGTACGGACACGCTCGCCCTCCGGCCCGTGCAAGCCCCGCCGCTCGTCTGATGGGGGTGGACGCCGGCCCCGCCGCGCTCGATGGGCAGCCGGCCGCTCGTGAAAGAACGCCCCGGGTCCTTCGTAGGGACCCGGGGCGTCGCGTGAGCGGAACGCTTCAGCCGACGTCGGCCGTGACCACCACCGGGTGGCGGATGATCCCGAAGGCGATGCTTGCCGAGAGCCCGCCGCCGAAGCCGAAGAGCCCGAAACGGCGTCCCACCGTGAGCGCGTCCGCATTCAGGGACAGCGCGAGCGGGACCGAGGCGCTGGTGGTGTTGCCGAAGCGCCCGCTGGCAGTCAGCACCTGGCCGCGGAAGCCGTCCTTCTTCCACTGCGCGATGATCGCGTCGTTGAGCATCAGGTTGGCCTCGTGCAGGGCCACGAGATCGAGCTCGTCGAGCTTCCAGCCGGCCTTGCCGAGCGCTGCCGCGACCCCGGGGCCGCCCACGAAAGGCACCAGAACCTCCTTCACCGCGCGCCCGTCCATCGCCAGCAGGTGCTGGCCCTCCTGGATGTCCTCGGCCGAGCGCAGCGGGGCGCGCGAGCCGCCCATGGGTGTCTGGATGATGTCCGCGTGGCGGCCGTCGAGCCAGGACCAGAAACGCTCCGGGGCGAACCAGTCCTCGTCCGCGGGGACCGCCTCGCAGAGCGTGGCCGTGCCGGCGTCGCCCAGCACGGTGGCGAAGGAGCGGTCGCGCCAGTTGATGGTGCAGCTCATGCGGTCCGCGCCGACGACCACGATGCGCCGTGCCATCCCCGAGCGGATCAGGGCGTAGGCGAGCGTCAGCGCCGCCACCCACGAGGAACAGGCGAGCGAGACGTCCGCGCCCTTCAGCTCGCGCGGCAGGCCGCCCTGGAGGATCGGGATGCCGAGCGCCTCCTGCAGCAACGCCGCGTCGGGCGGACTGTAGAGGTAGGAGTGCGTCACGCTGGCGAACAGGATGCCGTCCACGTCCGCGGGCGCGGTCCCGGTGCTCTCGATCAGTCGTCGCGCGGCCAGGGTCGCCAGGTCGATGGTGCCCTGGCCCTCGGCGCTGAAGCGACGTTCGCTGAAGCCGATGAAGCGGCGCACCCAGCGATCGCTGGTCGCGAATTCGCGGGCCTCGTCGGGGGTGAGCCCGTGTCCACGTTCCTGTCGAAGCTGGGCGTTGCGCCGGATCCGTGCCAGGCGCAGCCGCGCCGCCACCTTCTCGTTGCTCCACACCTGGCGCGGAGCGTAGGAGCTGATCCCGGCGAGACGCATGCCAAAGGGATGGGTCGTCACGTCAAGACTCCTTGGCGGGGCCGACTAGCGGCCATGGAGACACACGATGAAAAGCGGCGCGACCTTACCACCGCGCGCGCGCCGCACCAACTTGCGCAGCGGCACCGGCGCCGCGCCTACCTCCGCGCGCTCCCCACCGCGCCCGGGATGGCCGCGAACGCCTGCTCGAGATCGGCGATCAGGTCCTCCGCGTCCTCGATGCCCGTGGAATAGCGCACCAGCCCGTCGGTGATGCCCGCCTCGAGCCGGGCCTCGCGCGACATCCCCGCGTGCGTCATCGAGGCCGGATGCTCGATGAGCGATTCGACGCCGCCCAGGGAGACGGCCAGGATGGCCAGCTTCACGTTGTCCATGACGGTCCGTCCGGCCTCCAGGCCGCCCTTGAGCTCGAAGCTGATCATGGTGCCGAAGCCCGACATCTGCCGCTTCGCCAGCTCGTGCTGGGGATGCGACGGCAGGCCGATGTAGCGCACCCAGTCCACCTCGGGCCGGGCCTCGAGCCAGCGCGCGATCTCGAGCGCTCCCCGTTGGGCGCGCTCGATGCGGATGCCCAGGGTCTTCAGGCCGCGGTACGCCATGAACGCCTGGTGCGGGTCCATGTTGCAGCCCAGCGCGATCATCAGCGGGCGCAGGCGGCGGTCCATCTCCTCGGTCTTCGCGATCACGATGCCGCCGACGATGTCGGCGTGACCGTTGAGGAACTTGGTCACCGAGTGCAGCACGACGTCGGCGCCCAGGTCGAGGGGCTTCTGCAGGTAGGGGGAGGCGAAGGTGTTGTCCACCACCAGCGGACAGCCGTGCGCGTGCGCGATCTCGGCCACCGCCTTGACGTCGGTGACCTGCATGGCCGGGTTGGAAGGGGTCTCGATGTAGACCAGCTTCGTGTTCGGCCGCAGGGCCTTCCGTACGTTCGCCACGTCGGTCGTGTCCACGAAGGTGGCCTCGACGCCGAAGCGGGAGAGGTGCTTCTCGACCAGGCCGCGCGACGGCCCGTAGACCGAGGCCGTGCTCACCATGTGGGCGCCCTTCTCCAGCAGCGCCATGTAGACGATCGAGACCGCGCCCATGCCCGAGCTCGCGGCGATGCCGCGCCGGCCGTTCTCCAGCTCGCCGACGCACTCCTCCAGCGCCCTGATCGTCGGGTTGCCCAGGCGGGTGTAGATGTAACCGTCGTCCGCGCCCCCGAAGAGAGCTGCCCCGTGCTCGGCGTTGCGGAAGGCGAAGGTGGAGGTCTGGTAGATGGGGACCGTCACGGCCCCGGTGGGGTCGCCATGGAACCCGGCGTGCACCAGCCGGGTGTTGATTCCCTGTTTCTTCGACTTCACGACGGCCTCCCTCGGGGCGGAGTGGTCCGGGTCACGAGCGGTACGGTGGAAGGGACGGCGAGATTACAGGTTCGCCCCGGCGAGGCTCAAGCGGGGTGGGGGTGGGCGCGCGGCGCCGCGGGCGCGCGCGGCGCGTTGGCCGCGTGCCTACGCCGGCCGGACGAGGATCTCCCCGGCCACGGCGTCGTCCAGCGAGATCTCCGTCTCTCCCACCCGCAGCACCAGCGCCGGTTTGCGCTGCAGGACCACGAGCCAGGAGCCCGGCATGAGCCCGAGCGCCCCGAGGCGCGCGAGCCGGGCGTGGTTGTCGGACTTGAGTTCGACCACCTGGGCCCGCTGGCCCGACTTCAGGCGATGCAGCGGCACGGCGCGGTTCACGGGCTCGGCTCCTTTTTGTCGGGTTCACCGGGCGAGTGCATCAGGCGGCGCAGCAGCTTCGCGGCACCCGACTTGCTCTCGTCCACCATCTGGTAGCCGCAGTTCGGGCAGCAGAGGAGGCTGCAGCCCTGGATCGCGGCCATCGGGCACTCGCTGGCGCAGGAGTGGTCGGTCTCGTCGAAGTCGCAGCCGCAGAGTGGACAGTGCATGGTGCGCCTCAGAAGTGGACGCCGAAGGCGAGCAGCCCGAAGTGGAGCAGCACGCCGACGGCGAAGGCGAACGGGAAGACGAAGCCCACGACCCAGAATGCGACCCTGGCCCCGTACTCGCGCGCGATGACGAGCACGTTGGCGAAGCAGGGCACGAACAAGGTGATGACGACCAGGCTCACCAGCACCTGCGGCACGTTGAGCGCGCCAGCGCGGGCCATCGCGAACAGCCCGGCGGCGCCATAGTCCCGGCGCAGGAAGCCGACGACGAAGGAGGCGGTGGTGGCGCGTGGCAGGCCCAGCCCGCCCTCGACCAGCGGAGCGGCCCAGCGTTCGAGCTGATGCAGGGCCCCGGTGCGGTCGAGCACGAAGAGCAGCAAGGTGCCCAGCGCGAAGAGCGGCAGCACCTCCTTGAGGTACCACTCAAGGCGGGCTACGGTCTTCACGATGATGTTGACGAGCTGCGGCCGGCGGATCGGCGGCAATTCGAGGATGAAATCGGAGCGCTCGCCGGGGATCACCCGCGAGGCGGCCCAGCCGACGGCGAACATCACGCCGGTGACGACCCCGCCCCAGACCACGACCGCCGCCGGGGGCAGGTAGGCGATCATGCCCATGATGACCCCGAGTTGCGCCGAGCAGGGCACCCCCAGTGCCAGCAGCAGCGTGACCATCAGGCGGTCCTTGCGGGTCTCGAGGATGCGTGTCGTCATCGTGGCCATGGTGTCGCAGCCCAGGCCCAGCACCATCGGGAGCACGGCCTTGCCATTGAGACCGAGGGCCTTGAAGGGGCGGTCCATCATCACCGCGAGCCGCGGCAGGTAGCCCGAGTCCTCGAGCAGCCCGAAGGCGATGAAGAAGGTGAGCACGATGGGCATGACGATGGCGACGCCGTAGGTGAGCGCCATGGTGATGAGCCCGTACGGGCCCACGAGCAGGTCGCGCACCAGCGGCACGGGGATGAGACCCGCCAGCCGGACGGCGAGCGGATTCACGCCGTGGCCGAAGAACACGTGCTCCATCCAGTTGACGCACACGCCCGCGCCCAGGCGCCCGACGAAGAGGTAGAAGAGGGCAAGCACGGCGATCAGCACGGGCACGCCCCAGACCGGGTGCAGGGCCAGGCGCCCCAGGGTCTCGCCCGCGTGCGCCTGCCGGGTCTCGGGGTGCCGGACGACCTCGGCGACCAGTTCGTCCACGGCATGCAGCCGCTGCTGGGTGAGCACGAAGTGGAGCGGCCGCGGGTAGCGCTCCGCCGTCCGGGCGACGAGCGCCTCGATCTCCGCGCGGTGCGCCCTCCCGTAGCGTTCCGTCAGCTCCCCATCGCCGGCCAGGATCATCAGCGCGATGGCCCGCTCGTCCCCGCTGCGTCCTTCGAGCAGGGGCTCCAGCCGGTCGACCGCAGCCTCGATCGTCGGGTCGTAGCGGACCCGGTGACGCGCGGGGCGCGCGGCCTGGAAGCGCGAGCGGAGCGCCTCGATGCCCTCGCCCGTCACGGCCACGGTGGGCACCACCTGGGCGCCCAGCAACTGCTCGAGGCGCCCGGTGTCCACCTGGATGCCGCGCTCGCGGGCCTCGTCCACCATGTTGACGTCGAGCAGCAGGGGCCGGTCCAGCTCCGCGAGTTGCACGGTGAGCAGCAGGCTGCGCCGCAGGTTGCGCGCGTCGGCCACCTGCAGCACCAGGCTCCCGCCGCGTTCGAGCAGGAGGTCGCGGGTGACGCGCTCGTCGTCCGAGCGGGCGTGCAGGGACTGGATGCCGGGCGTGTCCACCAGCGGCATCCCGTCCGTGTGCCCGGTGCTCAGCTCGACGGTCGTGCCGGGGAAGTTCGAGATCTCGACGTAGTGCCCGGTGAGCGCGCCGAACAGGGCGCTCTTGCCCACGTTCGGGTTGCCGACGAGGATGACGTGAGCGTCGTCCTCGAGGGAGGAGGCGATCGGGAATCGGGTCATGGATTGCCGGAGGCAGGCTCCTGGTGGGGTCCGGCCGCGTCATGGCCGTGGGTCGGCCCCCATGTAACCACGTCGGGTCCGGGAGCGAAAGCGAGTGGCCGCGGGCGCTCGTCGTCTCCTTTTGCCGCTCCGGTCGCCGGAAGACGTACCGCTCGAGGGTCGCATGGCCTAGAATGCCCGCCGTCTGTGCCCGGCACTCGCGCCACCCGGCGCGCCAACCCCCAACCGGAAGGTGGGAGCAGGACGATGAGACGATCCCTTGCCGCGTTGCTCGCGCTCGTGACTCTGGTGGCTCTGCCCGTGAACGCCGCCGAGGTCAGCCGCAAGCCGGCTCAGCCGGCCAAGGCCAGGCCCGCCGCGTCCGCGAAGTCCGCGGCGCGCGCGGGGTCCGACAGCCTGCTCAAGCCCGGGACCTTCACCGGGCTCGAGTTGCGCGCGATCGGACCCGCCATGAACTCGGGGCGCATCAGCGACCTGGCCGTGCACCCGGGGCAGCGGGCCACCTGGTACGTGGCGGTGGCCTGCGGCGGTGTCTGGAAGACGGTCAACGCCGGCAACACCTTCACACCCATCTTCGACCAGCAGGGTGTGTACTCGATCGGCTGCGTGGCCGTGGACCCGAAGAACCCCCTCGTCGTCTGGGTCGGCACCGGCGAGAACAACAGCCAGCGCTCGGTGGGCTACGGCGACGGGGTCTACAAGTCGGAGGACGGCGGGAAGACCTGGGAGAACGTGGGCCTCAAGGCCTCCGAGCACATCGGCAGGATCGTGATCGACCCGCGCGACCCGAACACCGTCTACGTCGCGGCGCAGGGCCCGCTCTGGGCCGACGGCGGCGACCGCGGGCTCTACAAGAGCGTGAACGGCGGGAAGGACTGGAAGAAGGTGCTCGAGATCAGCCCGCGCACCGGCGTGTCGGACCTCTGGTGCGACCCGCGCGACCCCGACGTGCTCTACGCGAGCGCCTACCAGCGCCGCCGCCACGTCTGGGCGATGCTGGACGGCGGCCCCGAGAGCGCGATCTACAAGTCCACCGACGCCGGCACGACCTGGAAGAAGCTCGAGAACGGGCTGCCGAAGGAGGACATGGGGCGCATCGGGCTCGCGGTCTCGCCGGCCGACCCCGACGTCATCTACGCCGTCATCGAGGCGGCGAACAAGGCGGGTGGCACCTTCCGCTCGACCGACGCGGGTGCGAACTGGGAGAAGGTGAACGACTACGTCTCGCCGAGCGCCCAGTACTACAACGAGCTGATCCCCGACCCGAAGGTCGTGGGGCGCGTCTATTCGATGGACACCTGGATGATGGTGACCGAGGACGGGGGCAAGACCTGGCGGCGCGTGGGCGAGAAGTACAAGCACGTGGACAACCACGCCCTGTGGATCGACCCCGATGACACGAAGCACCTGATCGCCGGTTGCGACGGCGGCCTCTACGATTCCTTCGACCGCGGGGCCAACTGGCGCTTCTTCGGCAACCTGCCGGTGACCCAGTTCTACAAGGTGGGTCTGGACAACGCGACGCCCTTCTACAATGTCTACGGCGGCACGCAGGACAACAACACGCTGGGCGGCCCGTCCCGCACCCTCAACCAGCACGGCATCATGAACCAGGACTGGTTCATCACCACCGGCGGCGATGGCTACCAGACCCAGGTGGACCCCGAGGATCCGGACGTCCTCTACTCCATGTCGCAGTACGGGGTGCTGGTCCGCTACGACCGCAAGACCGGCGAGCAGACGGACATCCAGCCGCAGCCGGGCGCCGACAACGCGCCGTTGCGCTGGAACTGGGACTCGCCGCTCTTCATCAGCCCGCACTCGCACACCCGCCTCTACTTCGCGGCGAACAAGCTGTTCCGCAGCGACGACCGCGGCGACTCGTGGCAGGCGGTGAGCTCCGACCTCACGCGGCAGATCGACCGCAACAAGCTCAAGTTGATGGGCCGGGTCTGGAGCGTGGACGCGGTCGCCAAGAACGCCTCGACCTCGCTCTACGGCAACATCGTGGCCATCGCGGAGTCGCCGCTCAGGGAAGGCCTGCTGTTCGTCGGCACGGACGACGGGCTCATCCAGATCAGCGAGGATGGCGGCGGGACCTGGCGGAGGATCGAGAAGTTCCCCGGGGTGCCGGAGCTGTCGTACGTCTCGCGGGTCACGCCCTCGCAGCACGACGTCAGCACGCTCTACGCCACCTTCGAGAACCACAAGCAGGCCGACTTCAAGCCCTACGTGCTCAAGAGCACGGACCTGGGACGCAGCTGGACGCCGATCGCGGCGAACCTGCCCGAGAACGGTCCGGTCTGGGTGGTGCTCGAGGACCACGTGAACCGGAACCTGCTCTTCGCGGGCACCGAGTTCGGAGTGTTCTTCACCAACGACGGCGGGAAGAAGTGGGTGCAGCTCAAGGGCGGCATGCCGCCGATCTGCGTGAAGGACCTCGCCATCCAGAAGCGCGAGAACGACCTGGTCGTGGCCACCTTCGGCCGCGGCTTCTATGTCCTCGACGATTACTCGCCGCTGCGCACGGCCGACGGGGCGATGCTCTCGCGGGAGAGCGCGCTGCTGCCGCCGCGCCCCGCGTGGGCCTACATGGAGTCCTATCCGCTGGGCGACCCCGGCAAGAGCCAGCAGGGTGACGGCTTCTACACGGCGTCCAATCCGCCCTATGGCGCCGTCTTCACCTACTACCTGCGCGACGAGATCAAGAGCCGGAAGGAAGCGCGCCACGAGCAGGAGAAGGAGATCCAGAAGAAGGACGGCGACACCTTCTATCCGCCGTGGGACGCGCTGCGCACCGAGACGCGCGAAGAGGACCCGGCCATCCTGCTCACCGTGACCGACGAGGCGGGCGGCGTGGTGCGCCGCATCGTCGGGCCGGTGTCCGCGGGATTCCACCGCGTGGCCTGGGACCTGCGCTACCCGGCCGCGAATCCCACCTCGCTCGCCAAGCCCGCTGAGTTGGCGCCCTGGGACCGTGCCCCGGCGGGCCCGCTGGCGGCTCCGGGCACCTACCAGGTCTCCCTCGCCAGACGGGTCGAGGGCAAGGTCGTCCCGCTCGCCGGCCCGGTGGGGTTCTCGGTGGACGTGCTGGGCGTCTCGGCCCTGCCGCCCGCCGACCGGAGCGCCACGCTCGCCTTCCAGAAGAAGATCGCGCGCCTGCAGCGCGCGGTGCTGGGCGCGGGTGAGAGCGCCCGCGAAGCGCAGCGGCGGCTCGACCACCTCAAGAAGGCGCTGCTCGACACGCCGGCGGCCGACCCGCGGCTCTCCGACGAGGCGCGTGCGATCGAGTCGCGGCTCAAGGACCTGCAGGTGGCGCTCGGTGGGGACGACCTGCTCGCCGAGAAGAACGAGCCGGTGCCGCCGGCGGTGCAGGACCGCGTGAGCCAGGTCGTGGGCGGGGCGTGGTACTCGACTTCGGCGCCCACGAAGACGCACCAGCAGTGCTACGACATCGCGGCGGCCCAGTTCGCCCCGGTGCTCGAGAAGTTGCGCGCGCTGATCGACGTGGACCTGAAGCGGCTCGAGGAGCAGGCGGAGTCGGCGGGCTCGCCGTGGACGCCAGGCCGCGTGCCGACCTGGAAGCCGGAGTAGCGACTGGGTGGGGGCCGGTTCCCGACGGGGGCCGGCCCCGGCCGCATCGGGCGTGTGCATCGCCGCGGGCTTGACCCCGCCCGCGACTTGGTCCGTAATAGTCTCGGGGTGCGTTTGAGACGCGTGGCCCCACGAGCCGCTTCGCGATGACAGGGGAGAGCCCATGACCGAAGAAGAGAAGCAGAGCGCCGAGTCCGCCGCGGCCGCCGCCGTGGTGAAGCCCAATCCGTTCCAGGAGATCGTCCAGCCCTTCGTGGACGTCTGGCACGCGCCGCGCGCCCTGTGGGGCGTGAACCTCGGCTACATGCTCGAGGGCCTGGCCTACTTCGGCGTGCTCGGCTACCTCGCGATCTACTTCTCGCAGGAGGTGTTCGCGGGGGTGGCGAACCCCGACACCTACGCGCACAGCATGGTGGCGGTGCTTACCGGAGGCATCACCATCGCCATGCTCTTCCTGGGCTTCGTGCCCGACAAGTGGGGCGTGCGCCGGGCGCTCATCTGGTCGTTCGTGCTCCTCATCCTGGGACGCGTGCTGATCGCCGCGGCGCCGACGGTCCTGCACCTGCGCGCCGGGCTCTGGTCGCCGCTCCATGTGGCCACCATGGCGGGCATCCTGATCGTGGTCGTCGGCTACGGCATGTACCAGCCGGCGGCCTACGCCGCGGTCCGGCAGTTCACCACGCCCAGGACCTCGGGCATGGCGTACGCGATGCTCTACGCCCTCATGAATCTGGGCGGCTGGTTCCCCACGTTCGCGTTCCTGCTCCGCGACAAGGACTTCGCCAACCTCGGCATCCCGGGGACGTTCTGGTTCTACGTCGGGATCACGGTCGTGGGGCTGGTCTCGACCGTCGTCCTCCTCACCGGGCGGACGGTCGCGAACGCCATCCAGAAGGCGAAGGAGCAGACCGCGCTCGAGCAGGGCGAGGCGGAGAAGGCGGGGGAGAAGCCCGCCGAGGCCGCCGCAGGGACCAGCGGCCGTTACCCGCCGATCCAGATGTGGGTGCTGGTGGCGGCCCTGGCTGTCGCGGTGTATCTCAAGGTCCCGGCGCCGACGAACCTCTACAGCGCCGTGCTCGTGGTCGTGGCCTGGGTCGTCCTCGCGATGGTACCGGCGAGCGGCCGTTTCCTGGCGCGGCATCCGCTCGCGGACCTCAAGTTCTTCTTCTTCATCTTCGCCCTGATCCCGGTGCAGACGCTCTTCACTTACAACTGGCTCGTCCTGCCCGAGTACATTTCGCGCGCCTACACCGGCGTGATCGGCAAGTACTTCGAGATCGGCTCCAACTTCAATCCCATTCTGATCTTCATCCTCACCCCGATCATCGCGGCCCTGACGCTCAAGCGGAGCGTCTACAACATGATGGTCTGGGGCACCTTCATCATGGCGGCGCCGGCCTTCCTGCTCGCGCTCGGGCCCTCGCCGTGGACGCTGATTTCCTATCTCGTCATCATGACCATCGGCGAGGCGATGTGGTCGCCGCGCTTCCTGCAGTACGCCGCCGAGATCGCGCCCGAGGGCCGCACGGGCGAGTACATGGGTGTCGCCCAGTTGCCGTGGTTCCTCACCAAGGTGCTCGTCCCGCTGCTCTATTCGGGCTGGATGATGGACCGTTACTGTCCGGCGCCGCCGCAACCGGTGAACACGCAGCCCATGTGGCTCATCTTCGGCGTCATCGCGATGGGTTCCACGGTCCTGCTGATGCTGGCGAAGGGCTGGCTCGGCAAGGACTTCAAGACGAAGGCGGCGTAAGCCGGCGCCGGCGGCCGGCGTCAACCCGGAATCCCTGGAGGACTGGTCCACACCATGACCGACGCAATTCAGGCTCCCGTCGGCTTCTTCCACCCGTCGCGGGGCACCTACCGCTTCGTGGTGCTGCTCATCGCCGGGCTCCTCACCTTCGGCAGTTACTTCGCCTACGACTCGGTCGGCGCGCTGGTGGACACGCTGCTCAAGGCGTGGAACACGGACCGTCAGGCCATCGGCGGTCTCTACACGCTCTATTCCGTGGCGGCCATCGTGGTCGTGTTCCTGGGCGGGATGCTCATCGACCGGATTGGCACCCGCTGGGCCAGCCTCATCTTCTCGGTGTTGATCGTGATCGGCGCGTGCATCGTGGCGGTGGCGCCGAACGTCATGGTGGCGGGCCTCGGCCGGCTGGTCTTCGGCGCCGGAAGCGAGTCGCTGGTGGTGGCCCAGAGCGCCATCCTCGCCCGCTGGTTCAAGGGCAAGGAACTGGCCTTCTCGTTCGGCTTCACGCTCGCGATTGCGCGGCTCGGGACGCTGTTCAGTTTCAACACCGAGGAGCTCATCGCCAGCCGCCTGGGCTGGCAGACCGCGCTCTGGGCGGCGGCCGGGTTGTGCCTGTTGAGCCTGCTCGCGAACCTCGTCTACTACGCGATGGACCGGCACGGCGAGAGGGTGCTGGGCCTGGCCGAGGCCGGCTCTGGCGACAAGATCGTCTTCGCCGACATCAAGAAGTTCGGCGCGTCGTACTGGTACGTCGTGCTGTTGTGCGTGACGTTCTACTCGGCCATCTTCCCGTTCACGGCGCTTTCCACCGACTTCTTCCACGAAAAGTGGGGCCTGCCGCTCACCGCCGGTGCGGGGGGCAGCTTCTTCTCCGCGGTGTTCGCGAACCTGTTCCACATGTTCTCGACCGCGCCCGGCACCTCGTCCATCATCATCTTCGCCTCGATGTGCCTGGCGCCGTTTGCGGGCACCATGGTGGACCGGATCGGGAAGCGGGCGGGTCTGATGATGGTGGGCGCGCTGCTCATGATCCCGTGCTACCTGATCATGGGCTTCACGACCATCCCGCCGATGTTCCCGATGCTCCTGCTCGGCGCGTCGTTCGTCCTCGTGCCGGCCGCCATGTGGCCGGCCGTGCCGCTCATCGTCGAGGAGAACCGCGTGGGCACGGCGTTCGGCCTGATGACCATGATCCAGAACATCGGCCTCGGACTGTTCCCCTGGCTCAACGGCAGGCTCCGCGACGTGACGCACAACTACGAGTCGAGCATGGTCATGTTCGCGCTGCTCGGGGCCGCGGGCCTCGTGTTCGCCGTTCTGCTCAAGCGCAGCGACGCGCGCAGCGGCGGGGTGCTGGACCGCGGGCGTGCCGGGGCCTGAGGGGGGACGGGTGACGGCCCGGGGTCATCATCCCCGGGGAGACGGACCGGGCGGCAGGTCGTGCGAGCGACCGGCCGTCCGTCGTTGATTCGGGCGTGGGCGCTGCTGTAGCATCGCGCGGATTCCACCCACCAGGAGGGCCGAGAATGAGTCCGAGCCAGCAGGAAGGACAGGGAGCCGGGGAGCGGAAGCTGCACCCGGCGGCCTACCGCGAGTTGCAGCCCGGTGAGACCTACGAGCCGTTCGTGCCGCCCACCGCCACCGTGCCGGAGTTCACCGCGCGGTCCGTGATCACGGGCATCATCATGGTGATCATCTTCGCCGTGGCCTCGACGTACTCGGGCCTCAAGGTCGCGCAGGTGATGGAAGCGGCGATCCCCATCAGCATCCTGGCGGTCGGGGTCTCGGGCCTGTTCAAGCGGCGCAACTCGATCCTCGAGAACGTCATCATCCAGAGCATCGGCGGCGCCTCGGGGCTGATCGTGGCGGGCTCGATTTTCACGCTCCCCGCGCTCTACATCATGGACGTCGCGCCGGGCACCCTGTCCATGCTGCTGACCATCTTCATCGTCTCGGTGCTGGGCGCGTTCCTCGGCCTGCTGTTCCTGATCCCGCTGCGGCGCTACTTCGTCGTCGAGCAGCACGGCAAGCTGCCCTTCCCCGAGGCCACCGCGATCAACGAGGTCTACGTCACCGGGGAGAAGGGTGGCGAGCAGGCCAAGACCCTGATCATCGCGGCCATCGTCGGCGGCCTGTACGACTTCCTGGCCGTCACCATGCGGGCCTGGAACGAGATCGTGAACTTCCGCTTCATCCCGATGATCGAGGACCTGGCCACCCGGTACCGGGCGACCATCAGCGTCAACGCCGTCAGCCTGATCCTCGGGCTCGGCTACATCACGGGGCTGCGGTTCTCGGCCATCATCTGTGCCGGCGGGTTCTTCTCCGCCCTCATCGTGGTGCCGCTCATCTACCACTTCGGGCAGCACATTCCGGCACTCATGATCCCGCCGTCCCCGTTGCCCGGTTTCAGCACCTTCATCCCCGAGATGAGCGCGAACGAGATCTTCCGTCTCTATGCCCAGCGCATCGGCGTGGGTGCCATGGCGGGGGCGGGGATCATCGGCATCATCCGGGCCCTGCCGACCATCGTCCGGGCCTTCTCGCTGGGCTTCCAGCAGGTCTTCCAGCCCCACGCGCACGCCGACAGCGTGCCCCGCACCGACCGCGACTTCAAGATGAGCACGGTGCTGGGCGGGATCGTGCTGTGCGCCATCGCCATCGGCCTGTTCTTCTACGTCCTGCTGAGCAAGGGCGATCCCGCGGTGGCCTCGAAGGCGCCGCAGATCGCGCTCACCGGGCTGGCGATCGCCTTCATCTTCGCCTTCCTGTTCACCACCGTCGCCGCGCTCGCCACGGCGATGACCGGCAACAACCCGATCTCCGGCATGACACTGGTCACGCTCATCATCGGATCGAGCGCGCTGGTCGCGGTCGGCCTGCAGGGCGAGTTCGGCAAGTACGCCGCGATCGTGATGGGCGCGGTGGTCTGCACGTCGCTCTCGATGGCCGGTGGGTTCGTCACCGACCTCAAGGTGGGCTACTGGCTGGGCTCGACGCCGCGCAATCAGCAGATCTCGAAGGTGATCGGGACGCTGTTCGCGGCGGTCGGTGTGGCGCTGACGGTGCTGCTGATCCACAAGGCCTACGGGCACGCCGACCCGGCGACCGGCAAGTTCATCTCCGGGTTCATGAACACGGCGATCGTGCCGGCGCCGCAGGCCAACCTGTTCGCGACCATCCTGGGCGGCATCTTCGACAAGGCTCCGGTCACCTGGCTGCTCTACTCGGTCGGGCTGGTGCTCTCGCTGCTGCTCGTGATGATGGGCATCCCGCCGCTGGCGTTCGCGATCGGCATGTACCTGCCGCTGCAGATCAACACGCCGCTCTTCATCGGTGGCCTGATCTCGCACTGGGTCGGCAAGTCCAGCAAGGACCCGAAGCTCTCGGAGGCCCGGTCCCAGCGGGGCACGCTGCTGGCGAGCGGCTTCATCGCGGGCGGGGCCCTGATGGGGGTCGTGGGCGCCCTGCTCAACCTCATCAGGACGAAGATCCCGAACCCCGAGGTGCCCGGGGACTTCAAGGCGCTGGCCATGCTGGTCGACCTGAAGGTCCCGGATCACTATGCGACCGCGGCGCAGGTCATCTCGATCGTGATGTTCGTCGGGCTCTGCCTGTTCCTGTACCTCGACTCGCGGCGCGCGAAGGCGTAGCGACCACGATCATCCAGCCGGCCGCGGTCCCCCCGGGGGCCGCGGCCGGCGCTCGTGGCGCCGGGTGCGCGGTCCGCGCGGTAGCCTGAGATGACGGCGGCGGAACTTGCACGGACCGGAGGCCGGCCGAGTACGGGCACGCTCGCGACCCACCCTCGGTGGGTGCCCGGGCCCATGCAGGCTCCGCCGCGTGCGGGGCTACTTCTCCTTCGTCCCCTCGAAGTGGCCCGTGGAGCGGTTCTTCCTCACGTCGTCCCAGTCGAAGCAGCACCCGTTCATGACGACGTAGACGCCGTGCGGCAGGGTCTGGACGAAGGCGAGCGCGCTGCCGAGATTGAAGAGCCCGTCGGAGCTGCCGAAGGTGTAGGGCACCATGGCGCCCGTGAGCACGATCGTCTTGTCCCTGATGCGCTCACCGAGGTAGCGGGCGGTCTCGGTCATCGTGTCGGTGCCGTGGCTGATGACGATCCGCTCGCGGGCGGACTCGGCGCAGCTCTTCAGGATCACCTCCCGGTCCACCTCGCTCATCTCGGTGCTGTCGATCATCATCAGCGTACGGAGCTCGAGGTCCAGGCTGCAGCGGCCGAGCCGGAGCATCTCGCGGACGTGCGTGTCCTTGAAGAAGAGCGCCCCGGTGAGCTCGTCGTACTCCTTGTCGAACGTGCCACCGGTGACGAGAAAGCGGATTTCCATGGCCCGGACCTCCTTCGTGGGGCTCTCAGTACCCACCGCCGGGCGCTCCTGTCAAGTGGCGACCGGCCGGGGCCGGGTTGCGGGCGGGCGGGCAGCGGTGGCAAACTGACGCTGAGGAAGCAGACTCTCGCTGGAGGAAGCTTCCGGCTGGACGCAGGCCCCAAGTGACGCGAGTGCAGTTTATCCCCCATCGATCGCTCGGGCTGGAGGTTGCGGTGGCAGGGAAGGTCGAGCTCTTTGGCGTGTCGGTCGATCTGTTGACGATCGATGAGACCGTAGAGCGTTGCCAGGAGCTGATCGAGTCGCGACGTCCCGTCCAGCACGCCTTCATCAATGCGGCCGTGACCGTGATGATGGAGGACGTTCCGGGCTACCGCGAGATCCTCGCGGGCTGCGACATCGTGAATGCGGACGGTCAGTCGATCGTCTGGGCGGCCCGGCTCCTGGGAGTGGCCTTGCCGGGGCGCGTGGCCGGCCCCGACCTGATGGATCGGCTCCTCGAGCTGGCGGAGTGCAGGGGGTACTCGGTCTACTTCCTCGGGGCCAGGGCCGAGGTGCTGAAGGAGTTCGAGATCGCCATGCTGAAACTGCACCCGCGCCTCCAGGTCGCCGGGCGGCACCATGGCTACTTCGACGATGATGCAGCGGTCGCCGACGACATCCGCGGATCCGGTGCCCGGCTCGTCTTCGTCGCGATCTCCAGCCCCCGCAAGGAATGCTTCCTGTCGCAGAACCTCGCCCGGATGGGTCCCCTCTTCGCGATGGGCGTCGGGGGCAGCTTCGACCTGTGGGCAGGAAGGACGCGGCGCGCTCCCCATTGGATGCAGAACGCAGGCCTGGAGTGGCTCTTCCGCCTGATCCAGGAACCCCGCAGGATGTGGAAGCGCTACCTCATCGGCAATGCGAGGTTCCTCGGGCTGACCTTCAGGGCATGGTGGCGCTCGTAGCGCGGCAGGGTCCGGTGCGGAGGATGGTCGTCCTCGTGGCCGGGCGCGCGCGGCCACAGCCGCCGGTGAGGAGGCGAAGGGGCATATGCGCGTCCTGATGCTCACGGCCTTCCCCACGATCGGTGGCCCGCTGCCCAAGCTGGCCCCTCTCGTGGCGGACGGGCTTTCTCGCTGCGGCTGCGAGGTCGTGATCGAAGGATGGAGTACCCACCGCGCCGGTCGCGAGTCCCTGGTCGCGAAGCTGTTCGGGCGTTCCGCCGACCTGTTGCGGGTGCAGCGACGCATCCGGGAGTGGCGACCAGACGTCATCTACGTGGCGACGGCTCACAACTGGCCGGCTCTGCTGCGGGACGTGCCGCTTGCCCTGACGGTGGCTCGCGGCCGTCCGCCCCTGGTCGTGCATCTTCACGGCAGTGAATCCGATCGGCTCGGGACCCGCGGGAACGCGCTGTTCAAGGCGTGTTCGGCATACGTCGCACGGCGCTCCGCCGCAGTGCTCCTCCTCTCCACCGAAGAACAGCGCGAGTGGATGGCGTTCTTCCCGCAGGGGCGGTTCGAGGTGGTCGACAACCCATTCGTTCCGACCGCTGCTCGACCTGTGTCGGACACCGCTGCGGCCGCCGATTCCCGCCCGCCCGTTCTCCTCACCGTGGCCCGATTGATCGCGCAGAAGGGCGTATTCGACCTGCTGGACGCGTTCGCGACGGTGCATCGGCGACGGCCGGCCCGGCTGCTGATCGCGGGGACCGGGCCAGCCGCAGACGACCTGCGGCACCGGATCCGACTCCTGGGTCTTGACGGATCGGTCGATCTGCTGGGCTACGTCAGCGGCGTCGATCTGGACCGCGCTTACCGCGATGCCACGGTCTTCGTGCTGCCGACCTATTTCGCCGAGGGCTTTCCGCTGGCGGTCATGGAGGCCATGAGCTACGGACTCCCGGTCGTGACCACCGCGATTCGTGGCTGCGCCGACCATCTGCGCCCCGGCGAGAACGCCGTGTTCGTGCCGGCGCGTGATCCGGAGACGCTGGCCCGCGAGCTCGAGAGGCTGCTCGACGACGACGCCTTGCGACGGCGTATGGGCGCGGCCAATCGCGACAAGGTCGCCGACTTCGCGCCGGACAGCGTCATGCCGCGCTATGCCGAGATCCTGCGCAGCGTCGCGACGGGCAGGAAGGGTGGAGCGTGAACCTCGGCGGGACCGCGGTTCTCACGGCTCGCGTGCCGCCGATCGGCGGGGAACTCGCGGGGGTGGGCGGGGGCGTGAGGCCGCGTCTCTGAGCGACGGTCCGGGCTAGTGCAGCACGACGCGCGTGGCGGCCTGACGGCCTGCCAGACGGGCACGCACGAGGTACGTGCCGGGAGCCGGCGCGGTGGCCGCCGCCGCGGGGCATCTACCTAGCCCGCGGCGGCCACTTGCAGCGCCTGGTGCGGATCGTGCGGCTGCGGTAGGGGATCGTCGACCTCTCCATCCCGCGTGGCCCGCTGGCTTCCGCCACGCGTTCGGGGCATCCTGCCTGCCCCATGGCCGCTCCTTCCAGCATCCCGGCGCGCGTGCGCGCCCACCACCTGTTCCCGACGCGGGACGATCTGCAGCGCCTCTGGTCGCTGGCGGCGCCCGTCGTGGTGGTCCAGCTGGGCATGATGCTCATGGGGGTCGTGACCACCGTCATGGTGGGCCACGTCTCGGCCGCCGACCTTGCGGCTGCGGCACTGGGCAACCTCTGCGTCGTCTGGCTGACCCTCGGCGGCTGGGGCACGCTGATGAGCCTCGACCCGATCGTGGCGCAGGCGCACGGGGCGGACGATCGCGAGGGCGTGGCCCGCGGGGTCCAGCGGGGCCTGGTGCTGGCCACGGTGGCGGGGGTCGTGACCGCGCTCTTCTTCCTCCCGGTGCGGCCCGTGCTCATCCTCCTGCGCCAGCCCGCGGACGTCGTGCCGCTCGCGGCGCGCTACGTCGAGGTCTCGATCCCCGGGATCTTCCCGTTCTTCTTCTTCCTGGTGCTGCGGCAGAGCCTGCAGGCGATGGCGCGCATGCGCGCCATCGTGATCACCATCCTGGGCGCGAACGCGCTCAACGCGGCGCTGGGGTGGGCGCTCATCTTCGGACACCTGGGCAGCCCGGCTCTGGGCGCGGTGGGAGCGGGGCTCGCCGCCACCGTGAGCCGTTTCGCGCTGGCGCTGGGCCTGCTCGCGCTCGCCTGGCGCGAACTGCGGCCGCTCCTGCTGCCCCTCCGGCGCGAAGCGCTCGATCGGGCCGCGCTCGCGCGCATGGCGCACCTGGGGTTCCCGATCGGCCTGCAGATGCAGCTCGAGTACGGGATCTTCGCCCTCGTGGCCCTGCTCATGGGCCGGCTCGGCACGGTGCCCATGGCGGCGCACCAGATCGCCCTCACCGTGGCTTCGGTCACCTTCATGGTGCCGCAGGGCATCGGCGGGGCGGCGGCCGTGCTGGTCGGGCAGGCCGTGGGCGCGGGCGACGGCGCCCGGGCGCGCCGGGCGGCGGCGGCTTCGCTCGGGGCCGGGGCCGTCTTCATGCTGCTCTGCGGCCTCGCGCTCACGACCCTCCCGGGGCCGATGGCGCGGCTCTTCTCCACCGAGGCCCCCGTGCTTGCCGTCGCCACGCTGCTCCTGCCCATCGCGGGGGTGTTCCAGGTCTTCGACGGGATCCAGGTGGTCTCGATCGGGGTCCTGCGCGGCGTGGGGGACACCCGTGCCCCCGTGCTCCTGAACGTGCTCGGCTTCTGGCTCATCGGGCTGCCGGCCAGCCTGTGGTTCGGCTTCGGGCTCGGCGGGGGCGCGGCCGGGCTGTGGTGGGGGCTCGTGGTCGGTCTCGTGGTGGTCGCCCTGTCCCTGCTGGCGCGCGTGCGCCAGCGGTTGAGGCGCTCGCTGGCCCGGGTCGTCGTGGACGGGGCTCCGGCGCCGGTCTGAGCGCTCGCCGCGCTCGCCTAAGTAGTGCTTGCGCAAGGGAATCCTGACGGCTAACCTGCCTCGTTCCCTGGGGAGTCCCGTCCGGGACGGATGAACTCCCTGCTGTCGAAGAGCGCCCCACCGGCACTGGGTCCCGTGCTCCGGGATGGACCAGGCTCGCGCCGGCCGCCTGCCGCAGCTCGTTCGTATGGAGGAGCGACAATGGAGGAGCAGAAGAGCAAGTCCTACGTCCCGGCCACCTCGACCATGCGGGAAGTCTCGATCAAGGCGCTGTTGATCGGCCTGGTCATGTGCGTGGTGCTGGGCGCGGCCAATGCCTACCTCGGCCTGAAGGCAGGGATGACCATCGCGGCCACCTACCCGGCGGCCGTCATCGGCATGGCGCTGCTCAAGGTCTGGAAGGGCACGATCCTCGAGGAGAACTACGCGCGAACCGTCGGGTCGATCGGCGAGTCGGTGGCTGCGGGCGCGATCTTCACGCTCCCGGCCTTCCTGATCGCGGGCGTGTGGACGGAGTTCTGGACCCCGCAGCACTACTTCGAGGCCAGCGCGATCCTGCTGATCGGCGGCATCCTGGGCATCCTCTTCGTCACCATCCTGCGGCGCGTGATGGTCGAGGACAAGGAACTCCCGTTCCCCGAGTCCGTGGCGGCGGCCGAGATCCACAAGGCCGGGCAGGGCGGACAGACCGGGGCGAAGTTCCTGTTCTACGCGATGGGCCTGGGCGCCCTCATCCAGGCGATGCGGTCGCTGAACGTCTTCGCCTCGAGCTGGGAGCGCTTCATCTCCTTCGCCGGGAAGAAGATCACGCTGGGCAACGGCGCCTCGGTGCAGGCCGGCGGCGGCGCGCTCATCACGACGCCGGGCGTGAGCCCGGCCTACATGGGCGTGGGCTACATCATCGGGCCCAAACTCGCGGCGCTGAACTTCACCGGCGGGCTGCTGGCCTGGGGCCTGTTCGTGCCGCTGCTCCTGTATTTCAACGGGCCGCAACTCGCGGCCTCGCTGCAGGGCACGGGAGTGGACCTCGCCGCCCACGACACCTGGGTGACGATGGCCAACCAGGTCTGGCGCGGCATCGTGCGCCCGATCGCCATCGGCGGCATGCTCATGAGCGCGGCCTACACGCTCTTCCGCATGCGCAAGAGCCTGGGCTCGGGTCTGTCGCGCGCCATGGGAGACGTCAAGAAGGCCGCAGTCGGCAAGCACGACGTGGTGCGCACCGACCGTGACCTGCCCTTCAACTGGGTGTTCGTCGGCATCCTGCTCTGCATGATCGCGGTCTTCGCCATCTACCTCTACTTCACGCACCACGTCACCGCGGCCCTGGTGGCCACCATCGTGATGGTCATCGCCGGCTTCTTCTTCTCCGCCGTCTCGGGAAACCTGGTCGGGCTGATCGGATCGAGCAACAACCCGATCAGCGGCCTGACCATCTCCACGCTCATCATCGCCGCGCTGCTGATGGTCGCGCTCGGCGTGAGCGGGATGCCCGGCGTGGCCGCGGTGCTCGGCGTGGCGGCGATCGCCTGCGTCACGGCCGCAGTCGCCGGCGAGATGCTGCAGGACCTCAAGGTCGGGCACATCCTGGGCGGCACGCCCTGGAAGATGCAGCTCGGCGACATGGTCGGCGTGGCGCTGGCCGCGGCCGTGATGTTCATCCCGCTCGTCATCCTCAATCAGGGTGACATCGCGATGGGCGGCACCGGGCTGGGCGGCAAGGCCTACCCGGCGCCCCAGGCCAGCCTGATGGCGATCCTGGCGAGTGGCATCGTCGGCCACGACATGGCCTGGCCGCTCATCATCGTCGGCATGCTGATGGCCTTCGGTTTCATCCTGGTGCAGGTGAGGAGCCCGATGCTGGTGTGCGTCGGCATGTACCTGCCGCTCGAGACCTCGTTCGCCATCTTCGTCGGCGGGCTCATCAAGGGCGTCTTCGACAGCATCGCCAAGCGCCGCGGGTTCAACGAGGCGCAGACCATCCGGAGCGGCAACAACGGCACGCTGCTCGCCGCCGGCCTGATCGCCGGGGAGGCGCTCATCGGGCTGCTGTTCGCCGGGCTGGCGGTCGCGAATCTCAAGTACGACACGTGGCTGCCCGGGCTGTCGAACTTCTTCCCGGCGCCCTTCGGCGTCAGCCTGCTGGTGTTCCTGGTGATCGGCTGGGTGCTGATCCGCGTGCCGCTCGCGAACGCGGGGCGCCCGGAGGATCCGGCGCCGCCGAGCGCGATGGTCTAGGGATCGAACATAGGGAACCGCGAAGGATCTTCATCGGGAGGACGCGAGGGGGCGGGGCGCGTGACCGGGCGCCCCGGGTCCCTTCGCGCCTTCCCTGGACCCGAGAAAGGAGCTTGTCTGTGTCGAGCGCGATCGAAGGACTGAAGCCTGCCCTGCTCTGGAAGTACTTCGCGGAGATCTCGAAGATCCCGCGGGGCTCGAAGAACGAGGCGGCGATCACGAAGTACGTGCTGGGAGTGGCGAAGCAGCTCGGGCTCGAGGCCCGGGCCGACAAGTTCGGCAACGTGGTGGCGCGCAAGCCCGCCTCGCCCGGCCGCGAGCGGGTCCGCACCGTGGTGCTGCAGGGCCACCTCGACATGGTCTGCGAGAAGAACAAGGACACGGTGCACGACTTCCTCAGGGATCCCATCGTGCTCGTGCGCAAGGGCGACGTGCTGATGGCCGACGGCACCACGCTGGGGGCGGACAACGGCGTCGCGGTGGCGACCAGCCTCGCCATCATGGAGGACCAGAGCCTCGAGCACGGACCGCTCGAGTTCCTGTTCACCGTGGACGAGGAGACCGGTCTGACGGGCGCGAACAACCTGGGCCCCGACTTCCTGACCGGCAAGACCCTGCTGAACCTCGATTCCGAGGAGGAGGGCGCGGTCTACGTCGGCTGCTCGGGGGGACGGAACACGGCGGCGCGCTGGGCCCTGACGACGGACGCGGCGCCGGCGGCGGCGGTGGCGGGGTTGCTCAAGGTCACCGGTCTGCGGGGCGGCCACTCGGGCCTCGAGATCGACAAGAACCGCGGCAACTCGATCAAGATCCTGGCGCGCACGCTGTTCGCGCTCTCGGAGCTGGGCGTGCGGATGGCCTCGATCGAGGGCGGCAACAAGCACAACGCCATCCCGCGCGAGGCCGAAGCGCTGGTGTTCGTGCCGAAGAAGATCTGGCCGGTCGCCGCCGAGCTGGTGGCGAAGTGCCAGGCGACCATCCGGGCCGAGCTCGGCGTCGCGGACCCCGGCCTGAACCTGACGCTGACCGAGAGCAAGGGCGCGAAGCGCCGCAGCGTGTTCAAGAAGGCCGTGCAGATGAAGGTGCTGCAGACGCTGGTGGCCCTGCCGCACGGCGTCATCAAGATGAGCTCCGACATCCCCGGCCTGATCGAGACCTCGACCAACGTGGCCACCATCAAGTCCACGGCCAAGTCGATCGAGCTGGTGAGCAGCCAGCGCAGCTCGGTGGCCTCGGAGATCGACGAGATCTGCGACACGGTGCGCGTCATCCTCGAGCTGGGCGGCGCCACCGTGAAGCAGTCGGACGGTTACCCGGGCTGGAAGCCGAATATGGACTCCGAGGTGCTCAAGGTCGCCAGGTCCACCTACCAGGCGCTCTACGGCAAGTCCGTCGAGGTGAAGGCCATCCACGCCGGTCTCGAGTGCGGCATCATCGGCGAGAAGTACCCCGGGATGGACATGCTCTCCTTCGGGCCGACGCTCGAGGGTGTGCACTCGCCGGACGAGAAGATGCACATCAGCACGGTCGAGAAGTACTGGGACTTCCTGATGGGCATCCTGAAGAACGTGAAGTAGCGAGGAACGACGCGCGTCCCCGGCCCGGGTCAGGTCCGACCCGGGCCGGCCGCGCGAAGGCCCGGGCGCCGGGCGGTCGCACGCCGCGGCCCCGGACCGCCGAGCGGAGCGTGTGCGATGACGCGGAGCCCTGCGAAGGTCGGACCCTTCATCCTGTCCGTCGCGCTGGCGCTGCTCGCTGCGGATGCCCGAGCCGTGCCGAAGGCGGCGCCTTCCGTCGAGGACCTGCTCGCCGCCCGGGCGAGCTACCCCGCCCACTGGTGGGCGGCGGCTCCGCAGGAAGGCGCTTCCGACTGGGAGGTCCTGCCGCAGGCGGCGGGGCCCGGCGAGGTGATCGTCTCCAAGCGCAACGAGCTGGGCCTGCTTTCCAACTTCGCGCCGACCCCGTTCACCTTCCGCGACAGGCGCTACGCCAGCCTCGAGGGGTTCTGGCAGATGATGCTCTACCCGGAGGGCCCCGGCGATCCGCGGGCGCGCTTCCCCGGGCTGGAGTGGGCGCACACCCGCGAACAGGTGGCCCAGATGACCGCCTTCGAGGCGAAGCGGGCGGGCGAGCAGGCGGAGCGGAACATGGAGCGCATGGGGATCGGCTGGGTGACGTTCGAGGGACGCCGCTTCGCCTACCGCCCGGAGCGGCCCGGCAGGCACTGCCGGCTCGTCGTGGCGGCCATGCGCGAGAAGGTGTGGCAGAACCCCGAGGTGAAGAGGGTCCTGCTCGCGACTGGAGGTCTGACTCTCAAGCCCGACCACCGCCAGGAAGCCGATGCCCCGGACGCCTGGCGCTACTGCGAGATCCTCATGAGGATCCGGGCGGAGCTGCGGCAGAGAGCGCGCTGAGCGAAGTGGCGGCCAGTCAGGTATCTCGAAAGGGTCGAGTCGCATGTTCTCCTCCATAGAAGCCGATCGCGTGGTCCTGCGCCGTCTGGAGCCATCCGACGCGGAGGTGGTGTTCGGCTACCGGGCCGATCCGGAGGTCTGGCGCTATCAGAACTGGGTGCCCGCGTCGGTCGACGAGGTCCGGGCGTTCATCGAGTCCCTTGCCGGGCTCGAGCCGGACTCCCCGGGCAGGTGGTTCCAGGTGGGGATCGAGCTCCGCGAGTCGGGGGAGCTGGCCGGCGATTGCGGCATCCACGTGTCCGCGTCGGACCCCCGGCAGGTGGAGATCGGGATCACGCTCGCGCCGTCGCATCAGCGCCGCGGGCTCGGCTCCGAGGCGCTCCGGGCGCTCCTGGGCTACCTGTTCTCGGTGCTCGGCAAGCACCGCGTGTTCGGCTCGGTGGATGCCCGCAACGAGGCGTCCCTGGCGCTCCTGCGACGGGTCGGCATGAGGCAGGAGGCTCACTTCGTCGAGAACTGCTGGTCCAAGGGCGAGTGGACCGACGACGTGGTGTTCGGGATGCTCGATCGGGAATGGGTGGCGACCCACGGCGCCTGACTCCCGGCCGGAGCCGGCCGCCGTAAGCCCGTGTCCGCCGCCCCCCCGACTCGCATGCGACCCCTGCCCTGCGGTAACGTAACCTCGTCGGACCGTGTACCGGGGTGGTCCACGTCCCGGGTCCTCGCGAACCCACTGTCGGGAGGCTCACCGTGATCCAAGGTGTCGCGAAGTTCTTCCGCTCGCTGCGCGAGTACCACGCGTCCTTCTGGACGGCGAACCTCTCGGAGCTGTTCGAGCGCGTCGCCTTCTACGGGATGGCGACCATCCTGGTCCTCTTCCTGACGAAGTCGCGGGGGTTCTCGAATTCCCTGGCCATCTACGTCGGGGGCTACTTCGGGCTCTTCACCTACGGGCTCGCGGCATTCTCGGGCTTCCTCGCCGACCTGCTGGGCTACCGCCGGGCGATGCTCTCGGCCTACGCACTGCTCGCAGTGGGCTACTTCCTGGTGGTGACCGTGCACGGCACGGTGCCCATCCTGGGCGCGTTGCTGCTGATCGCCTTTGGCGCGTCGCTCATCAAGCCCTCGATCACGGGCACGGTGCAGAAGGTCTGCACCGAGCCGCAGCGGGCGCTGGGCTTCTCGATCTACTACACGCTGGTCAACGTCGGCGGCTTCATCGGTCCCAACCTGGGCGGTCAGATCCGCGACCGGATGGGGGTGGAGCCGGTGTTCTTCTGCAGCGCGGGCGCTGCGGCCCTGGCCTTCCTGCTGGTCCTGTTCGCGTTCCGCGAGCCGGTGGCCGCGGCCGGCAGGGAAGCCCGCAAGAGCTTCGGCGCGTTCCTCGGGGACTTCGGCCGCGTGCTGATCAACTGGCGGCTCATGACGCTGATCCTGCTGGTCGCGGGGTTCTGGAGCATGTTCTTCCAGTTCTACGGGCCGTTGCCGCTCTACCTGACCGATGACCTCCATACTTCGACCCGGGCGCTGGGCTTCGTGATCTCGCTCGACGCGCTCGCGATCGTCTGCCTGCAGGTGGTGGTCGGCTACTTCGTCCGCAACCTCGTGGCGGGGCGGGCCATCTTCCTGGCTGCCCTGGTCGCCGCGGCGGGCATCGCCTTCATCGGCCTGGCCCCGTCGATCTGGGTCGTGGGGGTCGGGATCCTGATCTTCTCGGTGGGCGAGATGATCTACTCGGCGCACTTCTACCGCTATCTCGGCAGCATCGCGCCGCCCGACCAGGTAGGCATGTACATGGGCTTCGCGTTCCTGCCGATCGCGCTGGGTTACTTCCTGGCGGGAGTGATCGGTGGACCGGCCTACGACTTCTTCAAGAACACGCTTCACAAGCCGCAGCTCATGTGGTTCGCCTTCGCGGCCGTCGGCGTGGTCTCGGCCTTCGGCCTGCTGTTGATGACCACGCTGCTCAAGGGCGGGGCCGGCGACCGTCCGGCGGCGAGCGGGACCGGGGCGGCCTGAGTTGCACCCGCTCGACCGCATCTTCAGGCCCCAGCGCATCGCGCTGATCGGCGCCTCGCAGAACCCGAAGAGCGTCTCGGGCACGGTGCTCAAGAACCTGGTCGGCTCGGGCTTCCGCGGGGTGGTCTACCCCGTGAACCCCGCGCACGAGTCGGTGCTCGGCGTGCAGTGCTGGCCGGGCCTCGGTGACCTGCCGCGCACGCCGGACTTGGCCGTGATCTGCTCGCCGGCCGGCGAGGTGCCCGACGTGGTGCGGGCCTGCGGGGAGGCGGGCATCCGCGGCCTGGTCATCATCTCGGCGGGGTTCCGCGAGACCGGGCCCGCGGGCGCGGCGCTCGAGCAGCGCGTGCGCGCCGAGATGCGGCGCTTCGACGGGATGCGCGTGCTGGGGCCCAACTGCCTGGGCTTCATCGTCCCGGAGGCGAGCCTCAACGTCACCTTCGCGCACGGCATGCCGAAGGCCGGCAGCATCGCCTTCATCTCGCAGTCGGGCGCGCTCTGTACCTCGGTGCTCGACTGGGCGCTCGAGCAGGGGCTGGGCTTCTCGCACTTCGTCTCGGTCGGCAACCTGCTGGACGTGGACTTCGGCGACCTCATCGACTACCTGGGCGAGGACGAGAGCACCCGCTCCATCCTGCTCTACATCGAGTCGCTGACCAACGCGCGCAAGTTCCTGAGCGCCGCGCGGGCCTTCGCCCTGGGCAAGCCGATCGTCGCCTACAAGGCCGGCCGTTTCCCCGAGTCCGCGAAGGCCGCCGCCTCGCACACCGGCGCGCTGGCCTCGGAGGACGAGGTCTTCGACGCCGCGTTCGCGCGCGCCGGCGTAGTGCGCGTCTACGAGATCGCCGACATCTTCAACGTCGCGGGGCTCGTGGGACGCTACCGCAGCCCGGCCGGCCCGCGGCTGGGCATCGTCACCAACGCCGGCGGGCCCGGCGTGATGGCGACCGACGCCCTCATCGCGCGGCGCGGCGCGCTGGCGGACCTCGCCCCGGCGACGATCGCGGCCCTGGACGAGAACCTGCCGCCCGCCTGGTCGCACGGCAACCCCGTGGACGTGCTGGGCGACGCCAACTCGAAACGCTACGCGAAGGCCGCCGAGATCGTGGCGGCCGATCGGGGCGTGGACGCGGTGCTGGCCATCCTCACGCCCCAGGCCATGACCAACCCGACCGCGACCGCGATGGAGCTGGGCGCCCTGGCGGGGAAGGTGAAGAAGCCCGTGCTCGCCTCGTGGATGGGCGGGGCCGGCATGCGCGAGGGCGTGCAGGTCCTGGCTCGCGCCGGCGTGGCGACCTACGACACGCCCGACGAGGCGGTGCAGGCCTTCATGACGCTGGTCACCTACGCGCGGAACCTGGAGACGCTGTACGAGACGCCCCGCGACATCCCGGTCGAGTTCCCGCTCGACCGGCAGGCGCTCAAGTCGCGCTTCGCCTCGCTGGTGCCGGCCGAGGGCGACACCCTCTCCGAAGCCGCGTCGAAGACCGTGCTCGAGGCCTACGGCATCCCGGTCGCGCGGCCCGTGCCGGCGGCGGGCGCGGACGAGGCCGTGCGGGTCGCGGCGGACCTGGGCTACCCGGTGGTTCTCAAGCTCGACTCGCCCGACATCACCCACAAGAGCGACGTGGGTGGCGTGGCGCTGGACCTGGAGAGCGCGGACGAGGTGCGCGCGGCCTACGAGCGCATCGTCGCCGGGGCACGGCGGGCGCGGCCCGAGGCGCGCGTCGCCGGTGTGACCGTGCAGCGCATGGTGCACTCGCGCGACGGGCTCGAGCTGATCGTCGGCGCGCGTCAGGATCCGGTGTTCGGGACCGTGATGCTGGCCGGCATGGGAGGTGTCGCCGCCGAGGTGCTGCGGGACCGGTCGCTGGGATTGCCGCCGCTCAACGAGCGGCTCGCCCGCCGCATGCTCGAGTCGCTGCGGGCCTGGCCGCTCCTGCAGGGCTACCGCGGGCGGCCCGGCGTGAACCTGGACCGGCTCATCGAGGCCCTGATGCGCGTTTCGTACCTGGTGGCCGATCACCCCGGGATCAAGGAGCTCGACGTCAACCCGCTGCTCGCCACGCCGCACGAGGTCATCGCGCTCGACGCGCGCATCATCGTGGATCGCGAGCGGCTGGCGCACCCGGGGAAGCCGTACTCCCACCTGGCGCTGCGGCCCTATCCCGAGGAGCTCGAGCGCCACGTCTCGCTCCCCGACGGCGAGCGGCTGCTGCTGCGGCCCATCCGGCCCGAGGACGAGCCGCACTGGATGGCGATGCTGGCCGCCTGTTCGCGCGAGACCCTCTACATGCGCTTCCGCTACATGTTCCAGTGGGCTACCCACGAGGCCGCCATGCGCTACTGCTTCACCGACTACGACCGCGAGATCGCCATCGTGGCCGAGCGCGAGGGTGGCGAGCCGCGGTTGGTGGGTGTGGGGCGGCTCGTGGCCGAGCCCGAGCACGAAGCCGCCGAGTACGCCGTGCTGGTGAGCGATGCCTGGCAGAACCGGGGCCTGGGCGGCGTGCTGACCGACGCCTGCGAGGAGATCGCGCGCGGCTGGGGTCTCAAGCGCATGGAGGCCCAGACCACCGCCGACAACGCGCGCATGCTGGCGCTGTTCAAGAAGCGCGGCTACACGGTCGAGCCCGACGAGGAAGGGCTGATGAAGGTGACGAAGGAGTTGCGGTAGAAGGGGTTGGCCGCGAGCCATCTGCCCGTGTCCCACGGAGGGGAGGACGGTCCCCGGCACGATCGCGGAGCCCGGGACGCGTTCGGCGCCCGCCAGCAGGCGTCGGGCGGATTGTCGCGTATCCGATTGGCCTTTCCGTGGCTCCCGCCGTAGGAATCCCCCGTGCGGGTTCTGCTGCCCTCGCCCCTGGCTGCGCGCCGGAGACGGTCGCGCGGGCCGGGTCGTCTCCAACCCATTTCGAGAGGTCCGACATGGAAGGAAGTCGCCTGCGAGCGTCACTCCGCGGCCTGGCTTTCGGGCTCGCGCTGCTGGCGGTCGTCGCCGCGCCGCGCGGGCTCTGGGCCGCCGGCGCGCTGAGCGTCCCCTACACCACCTTCACCCTGCCCAACGGGCTCAAGGTCATCCTGCACGAGGACCACGCGCTGCCCATCGTCAGCGCGAACATCTGGTACCGCGTGGGATCCGGCGACGAGAAGCCGGGGCGGACCGGCTTCGCCCACCTGTTCGAGCACATGATGTTCATGGGCTCGCAGAACGTGCCGACCGGGGACTTCGACCGGCTGCTCGAGGCCGCGGGGGCCGACAACAACGGCTCCACCACCGAGGACCGCACCAACTACTACGAGGACGGCCCTTCGAACTCCCTGGCGCTCATGCTCTACCTGGACTCGGACCGCATGGGCTTCCTGACGCCCGAGATCACCGCGGAGAAGGTGGAGCTGCAGAAGGGCGTGGTGCAGAACGAGCGCCGGCAGTCCTACGAGAACCGGCCCTACGGGCTCGCCGAGGAGAACATCCTGAAGCGCCTCTATCCGCCCGACCATCCCTACCACTGGCCGGTCATCGGCTCCATGGCCGACCTGCAGGCCGCCTCGCTCGAGGACGTGCAGGACTTCTTCCGCTCCTACTACACGCCCAACAACTCGGTGCTGGTGATCGCCGGGGACATCGATCCGGCCCAGACCCGCCGGCAGGTGGAGCGCTGGTTCGGGGACGTCCCGCGCGGCCCGAGGTGGTGCGTCGCCCGCCGCCGCCGGTGAAGCTCGAGGCCGACGTGTTCGGCTGCTGGAGGACCGGGTGCAGTTGCCGCGCGTCTATGACGTGTGGCACTCGGGGCGCCTGTTCGGCCCGGATGACGCGGCCCTCGACGTCCTGAGCCAGATCCTGGGCGGCGGCAAGTCGTCGCGCCTCTACCGGCGGCTGGTCTACGAGCTGCAGATCGCCAATCAGGTGGTGGTCTACAACGACGCCGGTAAGAGGGACGGCAAGCTGATGATGTTCGCCACCGCCACGCCCGGCCACGCGCTGGACGAGCTGCAGCGGGTGATCGACGAGGAGTTGGGGCGGCTCGCGCAGACGGGTCCGACCGAGCGCGAACTGCAGCGGGTCAAGAACGGCGTCGAGGCGCAGTTCCTCGACGGCATGCAGCAGGTGGGCGGGTTCACCGGCAAGGCGAACCAGTTGAACCACTATGATTTCTTCGTCGGCACGCCGGACTACTTCAACCAGGACCTCGAGCGCTACCAGAAGCTGACGACCGCCGACATCCAGCGCGTGGCCCGGGAGTACGTGACCGGCGCGCACCGGGTGGTGCTCAGCATCGTGCCGCAGGGCAAGACGGAGCTGGCGGTGACGGAAGGGAGGCAGCCATGAACTCGCTCGTCACGAACCTCGTGCGGCGCGTCGTTGCGGCGTGCATCGGGCTCGCGCTGGTCGTGGGAGCGGGGTTCGCCGCGGACGCGCCCCTCGACCGCACGAAGCCCCCGACGCTCGGCCCGCTCAAGCCGCTGAAGGTGCCCGTGGTGCAGACGCAGACGCTCGCCAACGGGCTCCAGTTGGCGGTCGTCGAGATGCACGAGGTCCCGGTCGTGGACTGCCTGCTGCTCGTGCGGGCCGGCGCGGCCTACGACCCGCAGGGGAGCCCCGGGCTCGCCACCTTCGTCGCGGGCATGCTCGACGAGGGCGCCGGCAAGCGCAGCGCGCTGGAGATCTCCGAGGAGGCCGACTACCTCGGGCGCGCAGTTCGGCACGGGCGCCGGGATGGAGAACGCGCAGATCGAGCCTGCACGTTCCCAGGGCGCGCCTGGAGGCGGCGCTCGACCTGATGGCCGACGTCGCACTGCGGCCGGCGTTCCCCGATTCGGAGATCGCCCGGCAGCGGGAGCTCCGGAAGAACAGCATCCTCCAGCTGCGCGACCAGCCCACGGCCATGGCGCCCCTCGCGCTCCATGCCATCCTCTTCGGTGCGGCGCACCCGTACGGACACTCGCAGGTGGGGAACGAAGCCTCGACGGCGGCGCTGGACCGCGCCCGGGTCACGCGCTTCTACGAGACCCATTACCGCCCGGCGAACGCGAAGCTCCTGTTCGTGGGGGACATCACCCCGGCCGAGGCCCGGAAGCTCGCCGAGGCCCGCTTCGGCGGCTGGTCGAAGGGCGAAGCGCCAGCCCCGCGGACGGGCGTCGTCGCGCCGCCGGCCGGACGCACGTTCTACCTCGTGGACAAGCCGGGGGCGCCGCAGTCGGTCATCATGATCGGCAACGTCGGCGTGCCGCGCTCCACGCCGGACTACTATGCGTTGCGGGTGATGAACAACCTCCTGGGAGGGTCGTTCACCTCGCGGCTCATGCAGAACCTGCGCGAGCTGCACGGCTACACCTACGGTGCGCGCTCGTACTTCGACATGTACCAGCAGGCCGGGCCGTTCCGCGCCGCGTCCTCGGTGCACACGGCGAAGACCGACAGCGCGCTGATCGAGTTCTTCCGGGAGTTGCGCCGCATCCGCGACGAACCGGTGCCGGCGGAGGAACTGGCCAAGTCGAAGGCCTACATCGCGCTCGGTCTGCCGGGCGAGTTCGAGACCACGCAGGGGGCGGCCGGCCGGTTCCTCGACCTGCTCGCCTACGATCTCCCGCTGGATTCCTACGACTCGTTCATCGAGCGGATCCAGGCCGTGACGGCCGAGGACGTGCAGCGGGTGGCGAGGCAGTACATAACCCCGGACCAGTTCACGGTGGTGGTGGTGGGCGATCGCAGCCAGATCGAGGCCCCCATCAAGGCCCTGAACGAGGGGCCGGTCGAGCTGCGCGACCTGTGGGGGCAGCCGGCGCAGTAGCGCGTCGAGGACCGCGGAGCGCAGACGCGCCGTGGTGGCCGAGCGCATGGTGCCTCTGCTCGGCCACTACGGTGCGCGAGCCCCGCGGTCCGGGCGCTCGCAGGGAAGACGACGGCCCGGGATACCCAGACGCTCGCTGCCCGGGTCCCGTGCGCCGTCACCAGAAGCCAGAGCGTGGCCCCGTAGCTCGGATGGATAGAGCAGCGGTTTCCTGACCATGGGCTGAGGCGGCCGCCTCCCGGACGCACGAAGGCCCCGCGGCGCCAGCCGCAGGGCCTTTGCGCAATGACCGCCCCCGCTACATCCCGTACTTCTCGATGATCTGCTGCTTGTTGAGTCCCAGGATGCCGTACTTGGCGCCGACCTTCTTGAACGCCGCGATGCCCTTGTCGAGGTGGTGCTGCTCGTGCGCGGCCGAGAGCTGCGTGCGGATGCGCGCCTGCGCCTTCGCCACGACCGGGAAGAAGAAGCCGACGACGTAGATGCCCTCGGCGAACAGGTCGCGTGCCACGTCCTGCGCCAGCTTGGCGTTGTAGAGCATCACCGGCACGATCGGGCTCTCGCCCTTCTTGATGTCGAAACCGGCCTCGGTGAGGAGCTTGCGCCAGTAGGTGGTGTTCCACTCGAGCTTGTCGCGCCGCTCGGTGGTGGCCGAGATCAGGTCCAGCACCTTGAGCGCGCCCTCGACGATGACCGGTGCCACGGTGTTCGAGAACAGGTAGGGCCGCGCCCGCTGGCGGCACATCTCCACCAGCTCGCGCCGTCCGCTCACGCAGCCGCCGGAGGCCCCGCCGAGGGCCTTGCCGAGCGTGGTGGTGATGATGTCGATCCGGCCGACCACGCCGCAGTGCTCGTGCGTGCCGCGGCCGGTCTTCCCGATGAAGCCCGAGGAGTGCGAGTCGTCCACGAACACCATGGCGTCGTACTTCTCGGCCAGCGCGACGATCCCGTCGAGCTTGGCGATGTCGCCGTCCATCGAGAAGACGCCGTCGGTGATGATCATGCGGAAGCGCTTGTCCTGGTGCTCGACGAGCTTCTCCTCGAGGTGGCCCAGGTCGGAGTGCTTGTAGGTGTCCTGCATCGCCTTGCACAGCCGCATGCCGTCCACGATCGAGGCGTGCACGAGGCGGTCGGAGATCATCACGTCCTGATCGCCCAGGATGGCCTCGAACACGCCGGCGTTGGCGTCCATGCAGGAGGGGAAGAGCAGCGTGTCCTCCGTGCCGAGGAACGCGGTCAGCTTCTGCTCCAGCTCGCGGTGGATGTCCTGGGTGCCGCAGATGAAGCGCACCGACGACATGCCGTAGCCGCGGTGGTCGAGCCCCTTGTGCGCGGCCGCCACGACCTCGGGGTGACTCGAGAGGCCGAGGTAGTTGTTCGCGCACAGGTTGATGACCTTGTGGCCGCCGCTGCCGACCGGGAACTCGACCTCGATGTCGGCGCCCTGCGGCGAGTGGATGAAGCGCTCCTCCTTGAACAAACCCTGCTCGCGGAGGCCTTTCAGCTCGGTCTGGTAGTGCTCGCGGACCCTGTCGGCATAACCCATGGCTCAGCCCTTCTGCTGGAAGCGGGTGACCAGCGCGGCGATGCTGTTGACGTTGTCGAAGGCCTGCGGGCTGGCGTCGGCGTCGGGGATCTTGATGCTGAACTTGCGCTCGAGGAAGCGCTTGAGCGAGACCATCGAGAAGGAGTCCACGATGCCGCCGGTGATGAGCGGTGAGGCCTCGTTGATGACGCGGTCGTCATCCTCCTCGAGGTACTCCTTCTTCACGTAGTCGAGGATCAGCTGCTTGAGCTCGTCCATGGGTCTCTCCTGTGGGTTTGGGGCGCGGCCCGCGGGTCGCGGGTCTGTGCGTTCAGTCGTCCATCACGGTGGAGATGTCGCCGACCGGCTCGCCCCACTCCTGGGCCCGCAGGATGCGGCGCACGATCTTGCCGCTGCGGGTCTTGGGGAGGGCGTCCACGAACTCGATCTCCTGCGGCATGGCCAGCGGCGAGAGCCGCTTGCGGATGAAGTTCATGATCTCCAACTCGAGGTCCTCGTCCGCCTGGAAGGTGGGCTTGACCACCACGAAGGCCTTCACCACCTCCATGTTCACCGGGTCGGGCTTGGCGACCGCGGCCGACTCGGCCACGGCCGGGTGCTCGAGCAGCGCCGACTCGATCTCGAACGGGCCGACCAGGTGGCCGCCGGTGTTGATGACGTCGTCGTCGCGGCCCACGAACCAGAAGTAGCCGTCGGCGTCGATGCTGGCGCGGTCGCCCGTCAGGTACCAGCCGTTCTTGAACTTGTTCTCGTAGGCGGTGGGGTTCTGCCAGTAGGAGCGCATCATCGACGGCCAGCCGGGCTTGAGCGCGATCAGGCCGACGCTGCCGGGATGGCCGACCGGCTCGTAGGTGCGCGGATCGAGCACCGTGGCCGTGATGCCGGGGAAGGGCTTGCCCATCGAGCCGGGCTTGATCGGCATCCCGGGGAAGTTGGTGATGACCATGCAGCCGGTCTCGGTCTGCCAGTAGGTGTCGTGGAACATGATGCCGAAGGCTTCCTTCGACCAGAGCACGGCCTCGGCGTTGAGCGGCTCGCCCACGCTCGCCAGGTGGCGCAGCGCGGAGAGGTCGAACTTGCGCGCGGCCTCGGCGCCCTCGCGCATGAGCAGGCGGATGGCGGTGGGGGCGGAGTACCAGACGCTCACGCGGTGCTTCTGCATGAAGGCGTACCAGCGCTCGGCGACGAAGCCCGAGTCGAGCACGACCTGGGTGACGCCGTTGGCCCAGGGCCCGATGATGCCGTAGGAGGTGCCCGTGACCCAGCCGGGGTCCGCATTGCACCAGTAGACGTCCTCCGGCTTGAGGTCGAGCACCCACTTGCTGGTCAGGTACTGCGAGACCAGCGAGGAGTGCACGTGCTGCGCGCCCTTGGGCTGCCCCGTCGTGCCCGAGGTGTAGTGCAGCACCGAAGGCGTCTCGGCGAGGGCGGGGTAGGCCTCGAACGACTCGACTCGCGGCTCCTGGTCCAGCGCCAGCGGCACCTCGCGCGCCTGCAGGGGCGGGCCCTCGGCGCCGTCCACCACGATGATGTGGCGCAGCCCGGGCAACGAGTCGCGGATCTTGCGGACCTTGGCCACGTGCTTGCGCTGGGTCAGGATGGCCGCGGTCTGCGCGTTGTCGAGGCGCGTGTGCAGCGACTCGTCGCCGAAGGCCGAGAACAGCGGCTGGACGATCCCGCCCATCTTGAGCACGCCGAGGAAGCCCAGGTAGAGCTCGGGGATGCGGTCCATGAAGAGGCAGATGCGCTCGCCGGGCTTCAGTCCCAGCCGCTGCAGGTAGGCCGCGATCGTGTTGGAGAGCACGCGCAGGTCGTCGTAGGTGTAGGTGCGCGCGTCGCCTGAGCCGCCCTCCCAGATGAGGGCGGGTTTCGCGGCCGACCCGAGCTGGCAGATGCGGTCGCTGCAGTACCAGCCGATGTTGATGGGGTCGCCCCGGCGCCAGCCCAGCTCCTTTTCGGCGTTCGCCCAGTCGAACTGCTTCAGCCGCTCCTCGTACGAGTTCGCGTCGCTCATGTGCTGCGTCCTCTCTCCAACGGTGGGGGGTGCACGGAGGTTTCGAGGACCACGGCGGCGGCCGCCAGGTCCCGGGTGTGCGTGAGTGAGACGAACAGGCTGCCGGCGAGGCGATCTCCGGCCAGTGCCGCGAGCCGGCCGTGCAGCGTCAGGCGTGGTGCGCCCGATGGCGCGCGCCGCACCTCCACTTCGCGCCACGAGGCGCCGTCACGATGCCCGGCGCCCAGGGCCTTGAACGCGGCCTCCTTGGCCGCGAAACGCGCGGCGTAGTGCCGGGCCGGGAAGCGCTCGGCCTCGCAATCGGCGATCTCGCCGGGGGTGAAGAGCCCGGCGACGAAGTCCCGCGGGTCACGCCGGAGTTCCCGCTCCATGCGCGCCACCTCGAGCACGTCCACGCCGATCCCGACGATCATCGCTTTCCGGTCCCAGCCCTGCCGGGCCCGCTCCCTGGTACGAAAATACCCTCACACGACCATCCGCCCACGCAGGCGCGGGCGGGTCGGCTGGACATGGTGGCCCGGCCGGGCGGGGGAGTCAAACCGACCCCGGGACCCGCCGACGCGCCGGACGGGAGCCGCGAGGATTTCCTTCTCACGTGGCCGCCGACTTCCTAGAATGGAGCCCATGCCCGCGAATCTGACGCCCCAGTACCGTGAAGCCGAGGAGCGCTTCCGCGAAGCCGGGACCCACGAAGAGAAGCTGGTCGCGCTGCGCGAGATGATGGCGCTCCTGCCCAAGCACAAAGGCACGGAGAAGCTGCAGGCCGATCTCCGCCGCCGCCTCGCGAAGCTTGAAGAGGAGGCCGAGCACGGTGCCCGGGGCGGTGCGCGCCGCGTCGACCCCGGGCATGTGCGCCGCGAGGGCGCGGGGCAGTGGGTCCTGATCGGACCGCCGAATGCCGGCAAGTCGGCGCTGCTCGCCGCCCTCACGCACGCGCATCCCGAGGTGGCGCCGTATCCCTTCACCACGCACGCCCCGCAGCCGGGCATGATGCCTTTCGAGGACGTGCAGGTGCAGCTCGTGGACACGCCGGCCGTGGCCGCGCAGCACACCGAGCCCTACATGGCGAACCTCGTGCGCAACGCCGACGGTGTGCTGGTGGTGCTCGACCCCACGGCGGACGACCTGGGGGAGTCGCTGGCCGCCTGCCACGGGCTGGTCGAGCGCGCTCGGGTGTGGCCGCGCGCGAAGCCCCTGCCGCCCGACGCCTCGCCGCTCCTGGTGGTGCGCCCGGTCCACGTGGTCCTCAACAAGTCCGACCTCGACGGCGATGGCACGTTCGCGACCCTGGCGCGCGAGTCGGTCGGGGATGAGCTGCCCGTATTCTTCATCTCCGCCGAGCACGGCCACGGGCTCGAGGAGCTGCGCGGGCGGCTCTTCGGCGACCTCGGCCGCATTCGCATCTACGCCAAGGAGCCGGGCAAGAAGCCGGACTTCGCGCGGCCCTTCGTGCTGGAGGCCGACGCGACGGTCCACGACCTCGCCCGCGTGGTCCACAAGGAGATCGCCGAGAACCTCCGCTTTGCGCGCATCTGGGGTCATGCGCGCTTCGGCGGCCAGCAGGTGGACCGCGACCACGTGCTGGCCGACCGGGACGTGGTCGAACTGCACGCCTGACGCGTGGTCCGGAGCCGGACGCGGCGTCCGGTCATGGTGATGATGACCCGGCGCCCGCGAGGCCGCGGGGACGCCGGGTCATCTCTGTCGCGCTCTGGCGCTCAGTGCCCGCGCAGGTCCTCGAGCAGCTCGCGCTCGACCGCCGGCAGCTGGTGCACGGGCTGCCACGTGGCGATGCTCGCGCGGAAGGTCCACTCGGGGGGCGCGCGGTTCGCGATGCGCTCCCGGACCGGCGCCCACGCGGCGGCGGCGGCCGCCGCGTTCCCGGCGCGCTGCTCGGCGCCGCCCAGCACGATGCGCGCGAGGTCCGACCACGGGCCCCACTCCAGCGCCCGCCCGGCGTGCGACCGCGCGGCCGCGACCTCTCCGGTCCGCAGCGCGAGCAGTCCGCGCAGCGCCTCGGCGGTCGGATCGCCTTCGTCGAGCAGTCTCGCCTCGTCGAGTTGTCCACGGGCCGCGTCGGGCCGCCCCGCGCGCAGCAGGTCGAAGGCGTAGTCGCAGCGCAGGTCCACCACGCCGGTGCGCAGCCGCACGGCCTTGTCGTACTCCGCGAAGGCATCGTCCCAACGTCCTGCCAGAGCCAGACTTGAGGCGCGGGCCCGCAGCCCCTCCGGGCTGTCGGACTGGCGCGCGAGAACCGAGTCGGCCGCCGCCAGCGCCGCGGCCGCGTCTCCACGGACCCACGCCAGGCGCGCGATCTCGAGGTCCACGAGACGACGGTCGTCGTCGCGCACGTCGGAGCGCATCTTCGCGGCCAGCGCGAGCGCGGAGTCGAGCCCGCGGCCCCCGTGCCAGGTGGCTTCGGCCGCCTCCGCCACGATGGCACCGCTGGCCGGCAGGGTTGCGAGCGCCCGGTCGGCGGCGGCCAGCATCTCGGGGCCGCGGTTGCCAAGGTCGAGCGCGCGCGTGAGTGACAGCAACGCGTACTCCTCGTCGGACTTCAGGGTCAGTGCCCTCTGGTAGAAGGGCACGGCCTGGTCCACCTCGCCGCGCCAGAGGCGATCGTCACCCGCGTTGACGTAAGCCACCGGGTAGCTCGCGTTCACGTCGGTCAGGGCCATGAGCCGCTCGACGAGCGCCTTCAAGTCGGCGTCCTTGCGCTCGAGCCGGCTGAGCACCTCGGGGCGCGGGTCGTAGGCGTCGCGATCCACGGAGAGCAGGGCATTGGCCCCTTCGGCGAGGTACTCCTCCACGGCGACGGCGGCGTAGCGGGAGATGAACGCATCGTGGGTCACCTCGTCGCGCGCCTTCGTCCTGCGATAGAGGTCCTGGATCTCCCGGGACTGGTCCGCCGTGAGCACCGCATGAACCTGGTGGGTCAGCTCGTGCAGGACGGTGTTGTACCTGGCGAAGATCGTCGCCTCGACGTCCTCGATGCCCGTGACCGTGTGGTAGCCGCCCGAGCCGCGCACGTCGTCCCAGAGGCGCGAGTCGTAGCTGATGCGCTGGTCCTTGAGCGTCTCCTGTCCCGGGACCTCCGAGAGCAGCATGTACATGGGCTTGATGTAGAAGTCGGCTCCGCCCGCGAGCAGCACGGGGATGAACCGCTGCCAGGGCGCGATGGACAGGGCCACGCGCTTCTGGTGGCGCGGTGAGAGCGACTTCCAGTTCACGACGAAGCGCTCGATGCCCGCCACCTCGGGCACGGGCGCGGCGGCCAGTCGCGCCTCGTAGCCGGGGCGGTGCACGTCCACGTCGAAGCGCTGGAACTGGAGCGCCTTGGCGAGGATGGCGTGGCCGCGGCCGTACTCGGGGCAGATGTGGAGCGCCGCGAAACACCGGTCGCGCGCGGCGTCGAAGCGGCCGTCCTCGAAGTCGAGCGAAGCCAGCCGCGCGAGCGGGTCCACCCAGCCGGGATGCGCACGGCACACGGCCTCGTACGCGACGCGCGCGCCGGGGCGGTCGCCGGCGCCGAGCAGGCTGTCGGCGCGGGCCAGCACGCGTCGTCCGGCCGCGTCCGCGAAGGCGTGCGGGTAGGCGGCGTACAGTTGCGTGTAGTTCCTGCGCACGGTGTAGCCGTTTCCCCGGAGGTAGTGCGCCATGTCGGAGTAGGGGTTCAGCAGGGTGCCCCACTCGGCCGCGCTGATCGCCTCGTCGGTGCGCCCGACCCGCAGCAGCGCCTGAGCCAGGACCGTCATGGCGTCGCCGCAGGCGTTCGCCCCGACCGCCCTGAGCGCGGCGGCGAGCGCGCCGTCCCAATCCCGACGCCCGAACCTCACCTGCGTGAGCCCGATCAGGGCCGTGTCGCGGGCGGCTTGGACGTAGCGGCGCCCGGCGGCCTGCTTCGGCTGCGGTTGTCCGGTGCGCTCGAGCGCGCGGGAGTAGCAGGACTCGGCCCGCGCGAACCGCATCAGACCGCAGGCCAGGCGGCCCGCGGCGAGCAGGTCGGGGATGCTGGCGTGTTCGGCGGGCGTGGTGAGCGCGCCGCGGGTCAGCGAGTCCACTCGCGCCACGTCGTCGTGCGCGAAGAGCCAGGCGAGGACGGCCTCGCGCTCTTCCTGGGTCGGATCCGGCTGCGCGGCGATGTTCGCGAACAGCGGCGCGGCGGTGACGAAGTCCTGGCGGGCGAGGAGTGCGCGCGCCTTCACCACCGTCTCCTCGCGCGCCTCGCCCGTGAGGCGCGGCAGCGATCGGCACGCCTCGTCGATCCTGCCCGTGGCGAGAAGCAGCCGGAGCCGCCCGGGCGTCACGGGGCCCCTGGCCTGCGTCTCGAGCTGCGCGAGCCGCGCCCGGTACTGCGCCGCCACCGGCGCGAAGAGCCCGGTGTCCGCGGGGGCCTGGGCCCGCGCGTTCGCGGAAAGCGGGAGTGCCGCGGCAGTGCACATGGCCACGGTGCCGCACAGCAACGCGATCCTCATGACGGTTCCCTCGGGGTGGGCGTTCCGGGTGTCCCGGCGCGACGGCGCCAATCTAGGCGCGCGTCCCGGACAGCGTCAACGGGCACGGGGCGCCCGTCCCTCGAAGCGCGGCGCTCGTGGTTTCCGTGGCCGCCGGGCCGGGCGCTCTGCTAGTCTGCCGGACATGAAATCCTCTCTGCGTGCAGTCCCGTTGCTGGTGCTGGCCTGCGCGCTCGCGGCCTCGTCCGCGAGCCCGGCCCGCGCAGCCGCCGGCTCGAAGCCGGCCCGGAACGCCGCCGCTGGACCGCGGATGGTGCTGCCCTTCGTCCAGGACGACTACACGCGGGCGCTCGCCGAGGCGCGTGCCCGCAAGGTGCCGCTCTTCATCGAAGCCTGGGCGCCCTGGTGACACACCTGCCGGTCGATGAGGGCCTTCGTCTTCACCGATAGGTCCCTCACGCGGCACGCCGGGCGGTTCGTCTGGCTCGAGATCGACATCGAGAAGAAGCAGAACGCGGCCCTGCGCAAGCAGCTCGGGGTCGTGGCACTGCCCACCTACTTCGTCATGGACCCGGCCAGCGAGCGGGTGGCGCTGCGCTGGGTGGGTGGCTTCACCGTCGCGCAGCTGGACCGGCTCCTCGAGGACGGTGTCGCGGCGGTCCGCGACCGGGCGACGACGAGCGGCCCGGGGGCGGCGCTCGCGCGGGCCGACCGTGCCTACGGTGAAGGTGAGGACAGCCTGGCGGTCCTCGCGTACCGCGAGGCGCTGGCCCAGGCCCCGCCGGGCTGGCCGCAGTACTCCCGGGTGGTCGAGGCGCTGCTCTTCGCGCTCGATCGCACCGGGGACTACGCGGCGGAGGCGGAACTCGCTCGCGAGGCCTACCCGCGGCTCAGGGGAACGGCATCGGGCGCGACGGTGGCGGGGAGCGGGCTGGGTGCGGCGCTCTCGTTGCCCGACTCCGCGCCGGAGCGCGGAGTCCTCGTCGGCGCGTTCGAGGCCGGGGTCCGCGAGGTGCTCGCGGACACGGCGCTGGGCATCGCGGCCGACGACCGGTCGGGCCTCTACATCGCCCTGCTCGATGCCCGCCAGAACGCGAAGGACGAGGAGGGGGCGAAGCGCGTCGCGACGGAGTGGTCCGCGTTCCTCGACGGCGCGGCCGCCCGCGCGAAGACCCCCGAGCAGCGCACGGTGTTCGATTCGCACCGGCTCTCGGCCTATCGCGAGCTGGGCCAGACCGAGCGCGCGATCCCGATGCTGGAGGCCTCCGAGCGGGATCTGCCCGGGGACTACAATCCGCCGGCTCGGCTCGCCGCGGCCTACCTGTGGATGAAGCGCTGGGACGAGGCTCTGGCCCCTTCGGACCGGGCGCTGGCGAAGGCCTACGGGCCGCGCAAGCTCGGCATCTACTCGACCCGTGCGGACATCTTGAGCGGCAAGGGAGACCGGGAGTCGGCGCGCAAGACGCTCGAGGAGGCGATCGCCTACGCGAGCGCTCTTCCGCCCGGGCAGCGCTCGGAGAGCGCGATCGCGGGGCTCAAGAAGAAGCTCGAAGCGCTGAAGTAGCCGTCGTTCGCATCGCAAGGACGCTCTGCGGCCGCCCCTCGACGGGCGGCCGCAGCGTCAGGTGGCGGGGTCGGCCGACGGTGGTGGCGCGCTCAGCGCGGCGACGGCGATGCCCGCCAGGATGAGCACCGCGCCGCCGAGCTCGAGTGGGGTGGGGACCTCGTGGAGCAGGCCCCAGGCGAGGGCGCTCGAGCCCACGGGCTCGCCCAGGAGCGCGATGGCCACGAACGACGCGGGCAGGTAGCGCAGCGCCCAGTTGAAGCTCGAGTGCCCGAGCAACTGGGGCACGAGCGCGAGCAGCGTGAGCCATAGGTAGGTGGCGGGCGCCAGGCCGAACAGGCTTCGCCCCGTGGCCGTCAGCGCGACCACGAGCACCACCGCGGCCATGCCGTAGACCACGAAGACGTAGGGCACGAGCGCGAGCCCCGCGCGCAGGCGGCGCCCCACCATGAGGTAGCCGGCCATCATCCAGGCACCCGAGAGCGCCATCAGGTCGCCCAGCAGTGCCCGCCCCGCCGGGCCCGCGACCGCGCGCGTCCCGCCGGCGTCGCCGAGTCCCACGATGACGCCGCCTGCCAGCGCCAGCGCGATGCCGAGCGCGAGCCGGCGCGTGAGCGGCTCGCGCAACACGAGAGGCGAGAGCAGTCCCACCCAGAGCGGCGTGGTCGTCACCAGCACCACGGATCTCGCCACCGTGGTGCGCTCGAGCGAGGCGATCCAAAGCGCGAAGTGGGCCGCGAGGAAGATGCCCGCCAGCGCCGCGAGCCGCAGGTCCCGTGCGGTCAGCCGGGCCAGCGTCCCGCCGTGGCGCGCGAGCGCGAACGGGGCGAGCGCCAGGGTCGCGAACACGAGGCGCCCGGCGGCGATGGTGAGGGAGGAGGTGGCGGGCTGGGCGTAGCGGATGAGGATCGAGGCCGTCGAGACGGCGACGATCCCCCCCAGGAGGACCAGCAGTTGCACCGGCCGGGCGCGCACGGGCTGATTATCCGTGATTTCCCGCGGGTGCGCGACCGGATGTAGGATGCCCTGCCTTCCGCCGACCCTGGCGCGAGCGCGAAACAAAGGACGGTCCCGGATGAAGCGAGCCCTCGTACTCGTCGTCTTCCTCGGCGTGACCGCGTCGTGGCTCGCCGGCTGCAGCAGCCCGAAGAAGAACGGTGGGGGCCAGGCGGCGGTGCCCTCGGACATCGCCAGCGCGCACGGCGACGCGGGATCGGGCGGAGGCGTGCCCCCCGAGAGCGCGCCGCCGTCGAGCGGCTCGCCGACCGTGGCCGCGGGGCTCACCTGGACGCTGCCCGCGGGCTGGACCGTCGAGACGCCGCGCTCCATGCGGGTCGCGACGTACTCCATCCCCGCTGCGTCAGGCGACGCCGAGGGGGCCGAGTGCGCCGTGTACTACTTCGGCGCCGGCCAGGGCGGTGGCGTGGACGTCAACCTCGAGCGCTGGATCGGGCAGTTCCAGCCCGCGACCCGGTCGAAGCGTTCGACCAGGAGGGTGAGCGGCGTCCAGGTGAGCCTGGCAGACGTGTCGGGCTCCTACACGGCGCATGGTGGCTCGATGACCCGGCCGCGGGGCGGCACACCCGGCTGGCGTCTGCTCGGCGCCATCGCCGAGGGCCCGCAGGGTGCGGTCTTCTTCAAGCTCGTGGGCCCGGCGAGGACCGTCGCCGCTGCGAGCGAGGACTTCGACACCCTGGTCGGCTCGCTGAAGCAGGAGTAGGGGGCGGGCCTCCGGGCCGAACCCCTCAGCCGATCACGGCCTCCGCCTCGATCTCCACCTTCCAGCGGGGATCGAGGAGCCTGGCCACGACCACCATGGTGGCCGCCGGGCGCACGTCACCGAACACCTCGCCGTGCGCCCGGCCGATCGCCTCCCAGTCCGCCGCGTTCGTCATGTACATGCGCGTCCGCACGACGTGCCGCGGCCCGGCGCCGGCGGTGGGACGTTCGAGGGCTACGGCGTCTTCGGGATCGCTGACGTGAGCACCTCGGGATCGCCGCTCGTGACCAGCACGTCGTCCTCGATGCGGATGCCGCCGAAACCGAGCAGCGTGTCCACCTTCGCCCAGTTCACGGCGTCGCGGTAGCGCGAACGGCGCTCCGGATCCTTCAGCAGCGCCGGGATGAAGTAGATCCCCGGCTCGACCGTGATGACGTGGCCGGGCTGGAGCGGGAAGTCGCAGCGCAGGAAGGCGAGCCCGAAACGGGTGCTGCGCTTGCGCCCGGGCAGGTAGCCACTCGCATCGCGCACCCCGAGCCCCACCAGGTGGCCGAGCCCGTGCGGGAAGAACAGTGCGTGCGCGTCCTGCTCGACCAGGGAGTCCGGCGAGCCGCGCAGGATGCCGAGCCCGACCAGGCCCTCGGCCAGGTCGCGCGCGACCGCGAGGTGGACATCGCGCCACTCCGTGCCTGGCCGGCAGCGCCCGATGCCGCGTACCTGCCCGTTCAGCACGACCCCGTAGAGCTCGCGGAAGAACCCGCCCTGCGTGCCAGCCTGGTAGGTGCGCGTGACGTCGCTGGCGTAGCGGCCGATCTCGGCGCCGGCGTCGATCAGCACGTTGTCGCCCTCGCGCACCACGCGGACGCCGGGCGTGAAGTGCAGCACGCCGGAGTTCGAGCCCGCGCCGACGATGGTGCCGAAGGCGGTGCGCTCGCCGCCGTTCCGGAAGAACTCCGCCTCGAGCTCGACCTGCAGATCGCGCTCGGTCACGCCCGGGCGGATCAGTTGCCGCACCGCCGCGAAGCCCGCGGCAGTCGCGGCCGTGGCGCGGCGCATGCGCTCCAGCTCCACCTCGTCCTTGGGCCGGATCGCCTGCTGCAGCTCTTCGCGCGCCCTGGCGGTAACCGCCGCGTCCGCCGCCACGTCAGGAAGCGCCACACCCAGCATGGCGATACGGCGCCCGCGGCGCGCCTCCAGCCAGGCCGGGAAGCGCGACAGGGGCGTGCCCTCGGCGTCCGTGCGGCCCTCCCAGACGCGCTCGTCCTCGGTCACGTCCGGCACGAAATCGGTCCAGCCCTCCTTCGGGTCGAAGGCCACGACGCCGCCCTCGCATTCACGGTCCGCGAGGTAGACGTACTCGGAGTGCGAGAGGAAGGGGTAGGTCTGGTCCTGCCCGCCCGGGATGGAGACCGGGTGTCCGGCGCCGACCAGGACGACTTCGTCGGACAGTCCCCAGGCGGCGGCGACGCGGGCGCGGCGGCGTTCGAGGTAGGTGGTCATCCACGGCACTCCATCGGGATCGGGGTGAGAGGGAAGGAGCGCGCGTGTCCCGTCCCCGCGCGCCGGTCCGGTCATGGTCGGGGCTGTTGCGGTGCTCAGGCCTCCAGGGCTCCGTGGGCCCGGTCGTGTTCCTTTCGGGGTCGCGGGCACGAACCCGGGCCGGCGCGACCCGCTGCCTTCTTCCGGGTGCGGCGAGAGCGTAATCCCGGCAAGGCCGGTGCGCCAGCGCCCCGCCCGCGCGCATGCCGGTCACGCGCTGGAACGGACCCGGGGACGGGCGTAGGCTGCGCCGCGAAAGGAGACCGGTCATGGGTATCCGTGAAGACGGCGCCGCCACGCTGGAATGGGTCGCGCGCTACCTCGAGCGCGTCGGGGATCTGCCGGTGCTGGCGCAGGTCGAGCCGGGCGAGATCCGCTCACGCCTGCCCGCCGCCCCGCCCGAGCAGGGCGAGCCGTTCGCGGCCGTGCTGCGCGACCTCGACGAGGTCCTGCTGCCCGGCGTGACGCACTGGCAGCACCCGCGCTACTTCGCCTATTTCGCGAACACGGCCTCCGATCCCGGCATCCTCGCGGAGCTGCTCGCGGCGGCGCTCAACTCGGTGGGCTTCCTGTGGCGCACCGGGCCGGCGCTCACGGAGCTGGAGCTGGTGGTGCTCGACTGGCTCGCCCAGCTCCTCGGGCTGCCCTCCGGATGGCACGGCCACATCGAGGACACGGCCTCGACCTCCACCTTCGCCGCGCTCGTCGCGGCGCGCGAGGCGGCGCCCGGACGGCGCGTCGTGGTGTGCTCGGCGCAAGCGCACTCCTCGGTCGAGAAGGCCTGCCGCATGGCGGAGCTCGAGCTGCGCATGGTCCCCGTGGACGCGGCGTACCGCATGCGAGCGGACGCGCTCGACCTCGCGGGGGCGTGCGCGGTGGTCGCGACGGTCGGCACCACCTCCACGACCTCGGTGGATCCGGTCCCCGCGATCGCGGACGCGTGCGGGCGCGCCGGCGTGTGGCTGCACGTGGACGCGGCCTACGCGGGCTCGGCCATGGTCTGCCCGGAGTTCCGCTGGGCCTTCGCCGGGGTGGACCGCGCCGACTCGCTGGTGGTGAACGCGCACAAGTGGCTCTTCACGCCCATGGACTGCTCGTGCTTCTGGAGCCGCAGGCCGGAGGCGCTGCGGCACGCCTTCAGTCTGGTGCCCGAGTACCTGCGGACGACCGACACCGCCGAAGTGAACCTGATGGATTACAGCCCCGTCCTCGGCCGCCGCTTCCGCGCGCTCAAGCTCTGGGCGGTGCTGCGCTGTCACGGGCGCGAGGGATTGCAGGCGCTCATCCGCGAGCACGTGCGGCTCGCCGCGCTCTTCGAGGGCTGGGTGCGCGCGACGGCCGGTTGGGAGGTCTGCGCCCCGCGGCCCTTCTCGGTGGTCTGCTTCCGGCGTGAGGGCAGCGACGAGGAGAACGCCGCCCTGCTCGAGCGCGTGAACCGCACCGGCGAGGTCTTCCTCTCCGCCACGAAGCTCGAGGGGCGCACGGTGCTGCGGCTGGCGATCGGCAACGCCCGCACCACCGAGGCGGACGTGCAGCGGGCCTGGGAGGTGCTCCTGCGGGAGTCGGGGGAGGGCCCCGGCCCCGAGGGACGGCCCTGAGGGGGGCCGGCCCCGTGTCCACGTGGCTACGACGCCGCGCTGCTGTGGTCGTGGACCACGCGCCAGCCCGCGTCAGGGAACCAGCGCAGCCAGAGCGTGAACAACCCGTGCGGCTCGCCGTCCTTCAGCTTCAGGCTCCACCCGCCGCGCACCAGCGCCTGGCCCCGTGCCGCAACCGTCACGTCGTGCAGGTCGAAGACGAGCGTGCCCATCTCGTGTCCTTCGGACTGGTAGCGCCTGCGGTAGCGGTCGAGGGTCACCTGCCAGCCGTGGGAGAGGTTCCCGCCCGAGTAGAAGGTGAGCGAATCCGACTTCCAGTAGCCCTTCATGAAACCTTCGAGGTCGCCGCGGTTCCAGGCGGCCACCTGCGCATCGAGCAGGCGCCGCACGGCCGCCGGGTCCTGGTCCTCGGGGACCACGCACATCGTCGGGGCCAGGGGCGGCGGCACGGGCGCCACCAGGGCGCGCAGGAGGGAGTCGCTCGGGCTGGCGCTTCCGGCCGCCCGCAGCGGCCCGGCCGGGGCCGCTGCCAGGGCGAGGACGACGAGGACGAGCGGGGCCAGGCGCGATCGATCGGGCATCGGTCATTCCTCCAGGGTCCGTGAGGGTGCCCGGAATGTGCGCCCGGCGCGGCCCCGTGGCAAGCGGCGGGAGGCCTTGACTCGCGCGGGAGCGGCGGGTTCTCATCCGCGCTGCTCCCGGCGCCCGGGAGGCGCCCGCGACGCCAGTCATTTCGCGCCCGTCGTGCAGGACCGCGTCATCCACACCGAGATGCGCCTGCGCGTGGAGCGCCTGCTCCCGGCCGAGCTGATGAGCCGCCCGCCCGGCGTCTCGCACGAAAGGTCCGACATGAACGGCCGCCCGCCGCTCCCCGCCTCCGCCACGCTCTTCGAGCCCCTCGCGCTGCGCTCCGTGACGCTGCGCAACCGCATCGTGCTCTCGCCCATGGCCCAGTACTCCGCCGAGGATGGCATGGCGAACGACTGGCACTTCGTCCACTACGCCAGCCGCGCCGCAGGTGGACTGGGCGCCGTCGTCGTCGAGGTGACGGCCGTCTCTCCCGAGGGGCGCATCTGCCCGGGGGAGCTGGGCCTGTGGAAGGACGAGCAGGTCGCCCCGCTCGCTCGTCTCGCCGCCCTGATCGCGGCGCAGGACGCGGTACCGGGCATCCAGATCGGGCATGCCGGGCGCAAGGCCTGCATGGCGCGACCGTGGGAGGGGGGTGGCGCCGTGCCGCTCGACCGGGGTGGTTGGATCCCACTCGGGCCCGGGACGGAGCCGTTCGGCCCGGCGTACCCCACGCCCCGCGCCCTGACACCCGCGGACCTCGAGGCCGTGCCCGGGGCCTTCGCTGCTGCGGCGCGGCGCGCGCACCGTGCCGGCTTCCGGCTGCTCGAGATCCACGCCGCGCACGGCTACCTCCTGCACCAGTTCCTCTCGCCGCTCGTGAACCGGCGCACCGACGGCTACGGTGGCCGGTTCGAGAGCCGCGCGCGCCTGGCGCTCGAGGTCACGCGCGCCGTGCGCGCCGCGTGGCCCGCGGACCTGCCGCTGTGGTCTCGCATCTCGGCGACCGACTGGGCAGCGGGGGGCTGGGACGTGGACGAGGCGGTGCGGCTCGCAGGCCTGCTGCAGGACGAAGGCGTGGACCTCGTGGACTCCTCGAGCGGCGGGGTCGTGGCGCACCAGCGGGTCCCCGCGGCGCCCGGGTTCCAGGTCCCCTTCGCCGAGCGCATCCGGCGCGAGGCGCGCGTGCGCACCGGCGCGGTGGGGCTGATCACCGAGCCCGCGCAGGCCGATGCCGTCCTGCGCGCGGGGCAGGCGGACGTCGTGCTGCTCGGCCGCGTGATGCTGCGCGATCCCTATTGGCCGCTGCACGCCGCACAAGCCCTGGGCGTCGAGGGGCCGTGGCCGGTGCAGTACCTCAGGGGGGCTCCCGAAAGGGCGTGACGCGCTCGCGTCACGCCCCGGGGGCGTCGCGGACCCCGCGGGAGTGGCGGGCGTGGACCGCCGGCGTGGCCGCCGGCTGGAACCGGGCGGGTCGGCGGAACGACGTGCCCGGGTGAGGACCCGTTGCGGAGGCCGCTCCGGGCGCGTAGGCTGCCGGCTCGGGGTCGCAGCTGTGGTTCGGGTGGGCGCGGCCTGACGTGCGCGTCACCCCTCTCGCGAGGAGACGCAATGCCCGATCGCTCTCGTGAGGATCCGTGCAGCGGGGAGGAACTGGCTGCGCAGCGCGCGTTCCTGCGCCAGGTCATCGACCTGAACCCCTCCTTCATCTTCGCCAAGGACCGCGCGGGCCGCTTCACGCTCGTGAACCAGGCCGTGGCGGACAACTACGGCACCACGGTGGAGGCCCTGATCGGGAAGACCGACGCCGACTTCAATCCCGACCCCGAGGAGGTCGAGCACTTCCGGCGCGACGACCTCGAGGTGATGGACACGCAGCGCGAGAAGATCGTCCCCGAGGAGATCATCACCGACGCCTCCGGCCGGCAGCGCCATCTGCACACCATCAAGCGGCCGATCGTCGGCCCGGACGGGACGGCGAACCAGATGCTGGGCGTGGCCACCGACATCACGGCGCGCAAGCGGCTGGAGGAGCAGCTCGCGCAGGCCCAGAAGATGGAGGCCGTCGGCCGCCTGGCGGGCGGCGTGGCCCACGACTTCAACAACCTGCTCACGGTCATCCTCGGTTCGGTCGAACTGCTGCTCGACGGGCTGGAGCCGGGGCATCCCGTGCAGCCCAACGCCGAGGAGATCCGCAGGGCCGCCGAGCGCGCGGCGATGCTGACCCGGCAACTGCTCGCCTTCAGCCGCAAGCAGGTCCTCCTGCCCGTCGTGCTGGACCTCGACCGCGTCGTCCTGGACGGCACCCGCATGCTGCGCCACCTGATCGGCGAGGACATCGAGCTGATCACCCTCATCGAGGCGTCCGGTGCGAGCGTGAAGGCCGACCCGACCCAGCTCACCCAGGTGATCCTCAACCTGGCGATCAACGCCCGCGACGCGATGCCCCACGGCGGCACCCTCACCGTGCGCACCACCACCACCTCGTTCGACGAGGCTTACGCGGCCACGCACCCTGGCGTCGCGCCAGGGGACTACGTGACGATCGCGGTGACCGACACCGGGCACGGGATCGCCCCCGAGGTGCTCCCGCACATCTTCGAGCCGTTCTTCACCACCAAGCCCGCGGGGCTCGGCACCGGGCTCGGCCTGGCGACCTCGTACGGGATCGTCGAGCAGAGCGGCGGCCACATCATGCTGGAGAGCGAGCCGGGCCGCGGGACGACGTTCTTCGTTCATCTGCCCCGGGTGGGGGACGCGGCCGGGGAGCCGGGTTCGCGGACCGCCGGGTCGCGCGGTGGCCAGGAGACCATCCTGCTCGTGGAGGACGACGAGATGGTCCGCATCGTCGCCTCGATCAGCCTGCGGGCGAAGGGCTACCAGGTGATCGAGGCCGCGAACGGGCAGGAGGCCCTGGCCCTGGCCGCGGCGCACAGCGGCCCCATCCATCTGCTCGTCACCGACGTGATCATGCCGCAGTTGGGGGGGATGGAGCTGGCCGCGCGCCTGGCGCACACGCGCCCGGACACCCGGGTGCTCTACACCTCCGGGTACACCCATGATCCGGTGGTGCTCCAGGGTGCCAGCGGGGCCGAGAGCGCCTTCCTGCCCAAGCCCTACGTGGGGGAGATGCTCGCGCGCCGGGTCCGCGAGTTGCTGGAGAATCCCGCCCGGTAGGATGGGCCCGCCGGATCCACCGCCACCTCCCGGCCCTCCAGCTCATCCAAAGATCTCTGAGTCTGCTCGCAGTCCGTCCGGGCCGCTCCGGAGGAGACCCGTGATGCCCCGTCCACTTCCGCTCGCGAGCCGCAGGGGCGCGGGCGCCGCGTCCGCGCTGGTCCTCATCCTCCTGCTCGGCCTCCCGGGCCCATCGCGGCCGGCGGCGGCGGCCGCGACCCCCCTCAAAGGACGGAGAGCCATGACCGAGCACCGTACCGAGACCGCGACCCTCGCCGGCGGCTGCTTCTGGTGTCTCGAAGCCGTGTTCGAGCGGTTGAAGGGCGTCGAGCGCGTCGTGTCGGGATATTCGGGCGGCAGTGTGGCCGGTCCCACCTACGAGCAGGTCTCGACCGGCGCGACGGGCCACGCCGAGTGCGTGCAGGTCACGTTCGACCCCGCGGTGCTCCCGTACCGCGATCTGCTCCGCATCTTCTTCGCCTTCCACGATCCGACGACGCCGAATCGCCAGGGCCCCGACGTGGGCACGCAGTACCGCTCGGCCGTCTTCTGGCGCGACCCCGGGCAGCAGGCCACCGCCGGGCAGGTGATCGCGGAACTCGCGAGGAGCGGGGCCTTCGATGCGCCCATCGTGACCGAGGTCGTCCCCTTCACGGTCTTCTACCCCGCCGAGGGCCACCACCAGGGCTACTACGACCGGAATCAGGCCCAGCCCTACTGCCGCGTCGTGATCTCTCCCAAGGTGGCGAAGCTGAGGAAGCTCTACGCGGACCGGCTCAAGGCGCCGAAGTGAGGGGACTCCGGAGTCCGGCGCCGCGCTCGGGCGGGCGAAGTCGCCCCGGGCGCGCTCGGACTGGCCGGGCCGGGCCGACCCACGGAGGGCCGGGGGGCTGTCCGCCCCCCGGCCCTTCACGCTCCAGCACGATCTTCCGGGTACGACCAGGGCAAGACCTACATCTTGCGACGGCTGCGTCGGTCGCCGGCGTTGATCTTCTTGCGCCGGCCATGGTCGGCCCCATCCGTTGCTCCGCTCACGACCCGCGCGGCCGGGATGCGAACGGACGACGCCCCGCCCCGGTGCGGCCCTGAAGAGCGGCCGGTGCCGTGGGTGCGCGAGGTGTGCGAGTGCCCGCCTCGATCGGACGGCTCCACCACCGACCGACGCTTGTAATCGAAGCCATCGAGGGTCACGCGTGGCACCCGGATGCCGAGGAAGTGCTCGATCGCGGCCACCTCCTCGTGCTCCTCGGGGCTCGCCAGCGTGAACGCGTCGCCCGTGGCGTCCATGCGCCCGGTGCGACCGATGCGGTGGACGTAGTCCTCGGGCGTGCGGGGCACGTCGTAGTTGATGACGTGCGTGATGTCGTCCACGTCGATGCCGCGCGAGGCGATGTCGGTGGCGACCAGCACCCCGACCCGGCCGCGCTTGAAGTCGCTGAGAGCCCGCTCGCGCTGGCCCTGGCTGCGGTCGCCGTGGATGACCGCCACGTCGCGGCCACGATTGCGCAACTGACGCGTCAACCGGTCGGCGCCGTGCTTGGTGCGAGTGAAGACGAGCACGCTGTGCTCCGGCGAGCGGCTCAGGATCTCCTCCAGCAGCGCCGGCTTGAGGTGCCGCGGCACGGGATAGAACGCCTGCTCGATGCCGGCGGCGGGGCGCGAGGGCGGCGCCAGGTCGAGCCGCTTCGGGTTGCGGAGCGCGTCCTTGGCCACGCGGTTGAGTTCCGGCGGCATGGTGGCGGAGAACATCAGCGTCTGCCGGTCCCTGGGCAGGAGCGCCAGGATGCGCTGGAGGTCGGGCGCGAAGCCCATGTCCACCATGCGGTCGGCCTCGTCCAGGACGAGCACCTCGACCTCCTCGAGGCTCACGCTGTGCCGTCCGTGCAGATCGAGGAGCCTGCCGGGGGTGGCGACCAGGAGCTCCACGCCCTCACGGCGCAGCAGGCGTTCCTGGGGGCCGATGGGCACGCCGCCGTAGACGGCGCCGACCCGCACCCCGGTGAAGCGCGCGTAGTCGCGCCCGCAGGCATCGACCTGCGCGGCCAGTTCGCGGGTTGGGACGAGCACCAGCGCGCGCAGCGCGCGGGGCCCTTCGAGCAGACGCACCAGGATGGGGAGCAGGAACGCGGCGGTCTTGCCGCTGCCGGTCTGTGCGGCGGCGACCAGGTCGTGTCCGGGAAGGATCAGGGGGATGGCCCGACGCTGGATCGGGGTGGGCTCGGCGTACCCGGCAGCGCGCACGCTCCGGGTGATGGGCTCAGGCAGCCCCAGTGATGCGAAAGGCATTCGGTCTCCTTGAAGCGGTGGTGAAACGAGTGTCTACGAGACGGTGCGTCACGCGCGGCCCGTCGCTGAGCACTCGATGGCTCCAAGCGGGCCTGATGGCGGGCGAATCACGCCGGGGGGCGGACGGCCACGGTGGCCGGGCCCTCGAAGCAGGGGGGTGGGCTATAAGCAAAAACCGCCAAGAGATGTCCTTGGCGGAATCGAACGCTGACAGCACATCCACAAGCAACCCAAGACGAAGGCAGTATCGGCACTCCGGTGGCGAAACGCAAGCGACATCGACGCGAGGCCCGTAACGTGTTGGGGGGGCACGCTGCCGCCCCCCAGGCCGGCAGACTGGCAATCCCCGTGGCAACCGGGCAAGATGGGGCCCATGGCCCATCGGGCTGTGCGGAGGCGGTTCCGGTCCGGCGGGCGATGTCGAGGGAGCGTGCTTCTCGGGTCTCGGACTTGCCGGGCGCATCCGGCCGCTGGTCCGCCCGGCGACCCCCTGATGGAGAGGAGTCTCCCGTGCCGCTGAACAGAGCAGCGATCGCCGCGATCCTTTGGGTCCAGGCCGGCCACGGGTGCCCGGGTGTGGGCGAGTCCCGCCTGCCCGGGCCGGGCGAGCCGGTGCAGGTCGAGAGCGGTTGCGCGCGATGAAGACGAACCTCAGGGACCGCTCGGTGCTGCCGCGCTACGCCTGGCTCTCGATCGCCGCGGCGGTCGTGACCATCGCTCTGAAGGCCGGCGCCTACTTCCTCACGGGGTCGGTCGGCCTGCTCTCCGACGCGCTCGAGTCCTTCGTCAATCTCGCCGGGGCGATCATGGCGCTGACCATGCTGACCATCGCCAGCCGGCCGGCCGACGAGGACCACCCCTACGGCCACAGCAAGGCGGAGTACTTCTCCAGCGGGGTCGAGGGCTCGCTCATCATGGTCGCCGCCATCGGCATCGCCGTGGCGGCGGTCGAGCGGCTCCTCCATCCGAGGATCCTGGAGCAGGTCGGTCTCGGGCTGGGTATCTCGGTCATCGCCTCACTCGTGAACCTGGGAGTCGCGCTGGTCCTGCTGCGGGCCTCGAAGCACTACGACTCGATCACGCTCAAGGCCAACGCGCAGCACCTGCTGACCGACGTCTGGACCTCGGTCGGCGTGGTGGTCGGCGTGGGCGCCGTGGCGCTGACCGGCTGGCAGTGGCTCGATCCGGGGGTGGCGCTGCTGGTGGCCGCCAACATCGTCTGGACGGGCGTGCGGATCGTCCGCGACTCGGTGCTCGGGTTGATGGACACCGCCATGGTGCCCGAGGAGCAGGCCGCCGTTCAGGCCGCGCTGCAGCCCCACCTGCGGGACGGCGTGCAGTCCCACGCGTTGCTCACGCGTAAGGCGGGCGCGCAGCGCTTCGTCTCCCTGCACGTGCTCGTGCCGGGCGCCTGGACGGTCCAGCAAGGCCACGACCTGGTGGAGCGTATCGAGGCCGACATCCGCCAGGCGGTCCGCAACGTCACGGTGCTGACGCACCTGGAGTCGCTCGACGACCCCGCGTCCTGGGACGACGTGACCCTGGACCGCTCCGGCGGGCCCGCGGCGAAGTAGCCGGAAGGCCCGCGGCTCCACGCCGCCGGTGGAAGGACCCCGCGGCTCGCGACCGCCCCGCGGCCGGACGACGTCACCTGGCCGGTGATGCGCCTCCGGCGCGGACAGGCGGTGGGGAGGCCTGGAGCTCCCGTCTTTGCCCCCCCGGGTCTCCGACGCCGCCCCCGGCCCCGCCGCCGGCCGCTGGGTGGTCCCACCCGAACCCTCTCATTTTGCACTCAAGGTTTGCAGAATGCAGGCCGATACCCCCCCTGCGTGAGGGTTCTTTAGCCCAGCGCAGCAGTCGCCTGCGTACGGAACGTTCGGCACGCGTCAGAGCCAGGGACCCACAGCGGCGCACCGCCTTGATCCGCGGCACCTCGGTCCCGCGGAACCGGAGGATCCAGGTCTTGAGACCCATCGATTCGTGCCTGCTTCGCAGGTTCGCGGCGATCGCCATGCTGACGTTGGTGGCTTTCGGATCTTCGCTGCCCGTTCCGCGTGCGGCTCTGGCCTCGGAGCGCAGCCCGGAGGAGTTGCGGCGCCTGGCGCAGCAACTCGGCTACACGCCCGAGCAGTTGCGCGCGGCGGCCCAGTCGCAGGAGGCGGCCGGCGCGGTCCCGAAGAGCGCGCCCACGGTGTCCGCCTCGGCGGCGGCGCAGGCGCTCGCGCCGGAGACGTCGAGGCCCGACGCGCGCGGTCCGGCGCCCGCCCCGGCCACGCCGAACGACGCGCAGCCCTTCGGCTACGAGGTCTTCCGCTACGCGCCCACCACGTTCGAGCCGCTGGCCTACGGTCCGGTCGACCAGGACTACCCGATCGGCCCGGGCGACGAGCTGGTCCTCACCATGTGGGGCGACGCCCAGCTCGCGCTCACCGCGACAGTGAACCGCGAGGGCGCGATCGTCCTGCCGGACGTGGGGACGATCCCGGTCAACGGGCTCACGTTGGAGGGGGCGCGCTCGCGCATCCGCGCGGTGCTGGCCCGCAGCTACGCCGGTCTGCGCGCGACCGGACCGGGCGCGACGCTCTCGCTCGATCTCTCGCTCGGCAAGCTGCGCTCGATCCAGGTGTTCCTGCTCGGCGAGGTGGTCAAGCCGGGCGGCTACACCGTGAGTTCGGTGTCGCGGGTGATCAATGCGCTGTACGTGGCGGGCGGCGCGACTCGCCCCGGGTCGCTGCGTGACGTGCGCGTGATCCGCAACGGACAGGTCGCCGCGAGCGTGGACCTCTACCGGCTGCTGCTCACGGGCGACGCCGGGGACGAGACCCGGCTGCAGAACGGCGACGTCATCTTCGTGCCGCCGGTCGGGCGGCGGGTGAAGGTGAGCGGCCCGCTGCGTCGCAACGGGCTCTTCGAGCTGAAGGACGGCGAGGAACTGAGCGCGCTGCTGCGGATGGCGGGCGGCCCGCGGGCCGACGCCGACCTGTCACGCGCCCAGATCAATCGCGTGATGCCGCCGGAGCTGCGCGACAGCCTGCCGGGGCAGGACCGTCTTGCCCTCGACGTCTCGCTCGCGGCGGTGGCGGCGGGGCCCGGCGGCGACGTGCCGTTGTGCGACGCCGACGAACTGGTCGCGTACTCGATCGGGCAGGAGCGGCGCAACACCGTCACGATCTCGGGCTCGAGCGTGCTCAAGCCGGGCGTCTACGAGTACCAGCCGGGCCTGCGGCTGCGCGAGTTGGTGGCGCTGGCGGGCGGGCTCAAGCCGGAGGTCTTCCTGGGCCGCGCGCAGGTGACGCGCACCGCCGCCGACCGCACCCGCTCGGTGCTCCGCGTCGACCTGACGCGCGCGCTCGCGGGCGATCCCCGGGACGACCTGGCGCTCGAGCCGCTCGACGAGCTCGGCGTGCTCTCGAAGTGGGACGTCGAGGAGCGCGGGCGCGTCCGCATCGATGGCCTGGTGCGTCACCCGGGCGAGTACGAGTACCTCGAGGGCATGACGCTCGCCGACCTCGTGTTCCAGGCGGGCGGTCTGACGGACGACGCCCTGGCCCTGTCGGCCGAGCTCGCGCGGGTGGTCCTGCGGGCGCAGGGCCTGGAGATCGCGGACACGCTGCGGGTGCCGCTCGAGCGCACGCTCACGGCCGACTCGCGGGCCTCGGCGTTCGCGCTCGAGCGCTGGGACGCCGTGTTCGTGCGCCGCGACCCGGAGTACCGCGAGCAGGTGTTCGTGAGCGTGGACGGTGAAGTCCGGTTCCCGGGGCGCTATGCACTCACGCGCCGGGACGAGCGCGTCGCCGACCTGGTGAAGCGCGCGGGCGGCCTCACCGAGCTCGCCTACGCGCCGGGTGCCAGCTTCTCGCGCACCGGCGCCGACCGCCTCGCGATCGACCTGCCCGCGGTGCTGCGCGACCCGCGCAGTCCCTCGAACCTGGTACTGGAGGCCAGCGACGTGCTCCGGGTGCCGCGCTTCGCGCCGACCGTGACGATCGAGGGCGCGGTGTTCAACCCGGTGACCGCGCTCTACCGCGCAGGCGCGGGGGTGGGCTACTACGTCACCCAGGCCAACGGCTTCCGCCGGGACGCGGACAAGCGCCGCACGGTGGTGATCCAGGCGAACGGGAGTGTGCAGAAGGGCGGCACGCCGGGCCCGGGCAGCCGCGTGCTGGTGCCGGCGAGACCGGCCTCGGAGCAGAAGGACCACCTCAAGGACATCGTGAGCGTGATGGGCATCCTCGCGAGCGCCGCGACCACCGTCTACCTCGTCCACCAGGGTGCGAAGTGAGCGCGGCGCCCGAGACCGCGCCGGCCGTCCGCGGGCGTGTGCTGCTCGAGCCCGACGAGACGCCCGGCGCCGGGTTCGACTGGCGCGCCGCCCTGGCGCGGCTCTGGTCGCGGCGCCGGCGGCTGGCCGCGCTGGCGGCCGGCGGGGCCGTGGTGGCGTTCGCGCTCTCCTTCCTGCTGCCGCCGGTGTACGAAGCGAGCGTGACCCTGATGGAGGCGCAGAGCAGCAGCCTGGGCTCGGTGTCGCCCCAGCTCGGCATGCTGGAGGAGCAGTACGCCCTGCGCCTCGGCGCCCGCACGAGCGGGGTCAGCACCTACCCCGAGATCGTGCGCAGCCGCCAGTTGCTCACCCGCGTGCTCGAGCAGCGTTTCCCGACCGCGCGCCATCGCACGGTGCGGCTGCTGGACCGGCTGACCCGCCCCGCCCCGGCGGCCCGGCGCCTCGACCTCGGGGTGCGCCGGCTGCGGCGGCGGGTGGACCCGGCGCTCGACCGGCGCACCGGCATCCTCACCGTGCGCGTGAGCCTCGACGATCCGGTCCTCGCCGCGGGCGTCGCGACCGCGGCGTGCGCGGCGCTCCAGGACATCGTGGTGCACTCGATGAACACCCAGGCCGGTGCCAACCGCCGCTTCATCGAGGCGCGCGTGGCGGAGGCCCGGCGCGACCTGGCCCGGGCCGAGGACGCCCTGCGCGCGTTCCGCGAGAACAACCTGCGCGGCAGTTCGCCGCGCCTGCTCACCGGGGAGGCGCGCCTGGTGCGCGAGATGCGCACCCAGGAGGAGATCATGCTCACTCTCACGCGCCAGTACGAGATCGCGCGCGTGGAGGAACAGAAGAACGTGCCGGTCATCAACGTGCTGGACCCCGCCGTGCCGCCGGCCTTCCGCAGCGCGCCGCGGCGCAGCCTCCTGGCCGCGCTCGGACTGCTGCTCGCCCTGGCGTGCGGTGCCGCCTGGGTGCTGGCTCGGGAGCCCGCGCTCGCCAGGGCCGTGACCGGTGTGCGCGACTGAGGCCGGCCCCGCGCTCGCCGAACGCGACGCCGCGGGGCGCTCGACTCGACGAGCGGGCACGGCTGCGGCCGTTCGCCTCCCCGACGCGGGGGCCGTCTCGGAGCCCGCGGGTGTCGGCCATGCGCGCGCCCGGCTCTCGGGCCACCTGGCCTGGAACCTCGGCGCCGACCTGGCCGCGCGGGGGGCTTCGCTGTGGCTGGCGTTCTTCTGCGCCCGCTTGCTGGGCGTCGCGGGATTCGGGCGCTTCAGCTTCGCCCTGGCCGCCGCGCAGTACGCCTGGCTCGTCGGCGACGCGGCCCTCAACGGCGGCTACGCGACGCGCGAGACCGCGCGCGACCGGGGTGCCACGCCGGGGCAGGCCGGGCTGTTCTGGAGCGCGCGCCTGGCCGCGGCGCTGGCCCTCACCGCGCTCTACCTGACGGTCGTCCTGTTCGTCCCCGGTGAGCCCGCGACCCGCCGGGCACTCGCTGCGGCGGCGATCTTCTTCCTGGCCTACGCCGCGTTCCCGGACTGGGCGCTGCGGGGCCTGGAGGACTTCCGCGGGCTCGCGCTGGGCAACGCCGTCTACGCCGTGAGCCTCATCGCCGCTACCCTGGTGCTGCTCCCGGCGCACCCGGACCCCGCGCTGGCGGTGGGGTTGTGGGGCGGGTGCTTCGCCCTCGCGGCACTGGCCACGCTGCCGCGCCTGACGCGCCGGGGCCTGCTGAGCCTGCGGCTGGCGTTCTCGGTGATGGCGTGGCGGCCCCATGTCCGGCGCTCGTCCATGTTCTCGCTGGGCTCGGTCGCCGCGATCGGCTACACGCAGCTGCCCATCCTGCTCGCGGGTGTGCTGACCGGGCCGCAGGAGGTGGGGCTGTTCTCGGCCGGGTTCCGCCTGCTGCTGGCGTTCATCGGCGCGCTCATGATCCTGTGGTGGCCGCTGATGCCGGTGCTGACGCGCGAGCAACCGGGTTCCCCGGTGTTCCGCGAGGTGCTCGGCAGCTCGGCGGCGCTGGTGCTGGCGCTCAGCGTGCCGGTCGCGCTCGCGTTCACGCGTTTCCCCGCCGAGGTACTGGCCGCGCTCTTCGGCCGCGGCTACGTCGCGGGTGCGGCGGCGCTGGCGATCGGCGCGTGGGTGCTGCCCCTGTACGCGCTCACCGGCCTGCTCGAGCAGACCAGCCTCGCGCTCGGCCGTGAGCGCCTGCGCGCGAGGGTGGCGTGGACGACCCTTGGCGCGATGGGCGCGCTGGCGCTCCTGCTCGTCCCGCGCCTGGGCGCGGTGGGGGCGGCGTTGACCTCGGTGGCCGGCTTCGCGCTGGCGCTGGCGTTGTACGCAGCGCGGCTGCGCCGGCACGTCCAGCTCGGCGACGTGTTCCGCCCGCTGGTGCGCGTCGGCGCGGCCGGCAGCGCGCTCGCCCTGTTCTGGTTCGCCGCGCCGCGCCTGGCGCCGCTGCCCGTCTGGGTCTGGCTCGCGGCGGGCGCGGCGCTCTACGTTCCGCTCGCGCTCGGTCTCGGGTTGCTGCGGCTCGCGCCCGGGCTGACGTGGCCGCGGAGACCGCGATGACCCGCCGGGCGCCGGAGCGGCGCGAGGCGGGCCGCGTGGTCCTGCAGCGGATCCCCCGCGGTCCGCTCCCGGAGCACCCGTTCGTTTCGGTCCTCGTGGCCGTGCGCGACGAGGAGCGCCACATCGCCCGGGCGTTGGAGGCCGTGTGCCGGCAGTCCTACCCGCGCGCCGCCGTCGAGATCCTGGTGGTGGACGGAGAGTCGGACGACCGCACCCGCGAGGTCGTCGCGGGTCTGGCCTTGCGGGACCCGCGCGTGCGCCTGCTCCACAATCCCCTGCGCCGCGTCGCCGGCGGACTCAACGTCGGACTGCGCGCCGCGCGCGGCGCCGTGATCGTGCGGGTGGACGGCCACTGCGTGATCCCGCCGGACTACGTCGCCGCCTGCGTGCGGAGGCTCCGCGCCGGCGAGGCGGACTGTACGGGCGGCCCGGTGCGCGCGGAGGGCGAGACGACCATGGGGCGCGCCATCGCGCGGGCCATGAGCACGCCGTTCGGCGTGGGCGGGGCCGCCTTCCGCTGGGCGGACGCCGTGCGCGAGGTGGACCACTTGCCGTTCGGGGCGTGGCGACGCGAGGTGTTCGAGGTCATCGGCCCCTTCGACGAGACGCTGGTGCGCAACCAGGACGACGAGTTGAGCGATCGGCTGCGCCGGCACGGCGGCCGCATCGTCATGGATCCCGCCATCCCGGTGCGCTACTTCAGCCGCACCCGCCTGGCCGGGCTGTGGCGGCAGTATCTCGGGTATGGCTTCTGGAAGGTGCGGGTCATCCGCAACCGCGGTGGCTGGCCCGCTTCGCCCCGCCACCTCGTCCCGGCGGTCTTCGTGTGCGCGGTGCTCGGCTCGCTCCTGGCCGCGGCGGGGACGCGTCACTGGCTGCTGCTGGCCGGCGTGCTGGGGCCCTACGCGCTGTTCCTGCTGGTCGCGACCGTGCAGTCCCTCGCCTCGCTCCGCGACCGCGCGGCACTGCTCGTGCCGGGCGCGCTGGCGGCGATGCACGTGGCCTACGGCGTCGGGTTCCTCCTGGCGCTCGCCCGGCCGCCGAAGCCGGCGCCCTCCGCGACGCCATCGTCCGAGCGGCGGGCCGCATGAGCGTCGCGACCCTGCGCCCGGCACTCGCGCCGGCCCCGGCGCTGGCCTCGTATCCCCTGCGCGTCCTGGCGGTCGTGGTGTGGGCGGCGATCGCCCTGGCGCTCGCCCCCTGGGCGACGGACGCGTTCGTCTGGTGGAGCGGCGCGGGGCTGGCGCTGGTCGCGCTGTGGCCGTTCGCGCGCGCCCGGCGGCGCGGCCTGGACCCGGGCGACGCCCTGTGGTGCTTCCTGCTCTACTTCGTGCTCGCCATGCTGCTGCGGGGGGTCGGAGTCCTCACCTTCGTGGACAGCCCGTACCTGCGCGTGCTCGGCGATCCGCAGTCGGCGTCCTACCGCCAGTGGGCGGGATGGATGTTCTTCTACTCCGCCCTCGGCCTCGCCGCCCTGAACGCCGCCTACCACGCGCCCTCCGCGCGTCGCCGGGCCCTCGCCTGGCTCGAGCGCAGCGCGCTGCTGCGGGCGCCCTGGCGTGAGTCGCGCATCGTGCCCGTGGGCCTGGCGTTGCTCGGGATCGGCGCGATCGGCGCGATGCTGCGCCTGCACTCGCTCGGCGGATTCGCGAGCGCCGCGGCCGATCCGCTCGCCGCCAACCAGGGCGCGCTCGGGTACTTCTGGCAGATCGCGCTCACCGAGTTCGCGGTCGTGGGCTTCCACGTGCTCGTGATCGGCGCGATGCTCCGCGGGGACCGGCGTCTGCCGTGGATCTGGCTCGGCCTCGGCCTTCTCCTGAGCGCGCCCCTCTACCTGATCAGCAGCTCCAAGGCACTCCTCATCCGAGTGCTCTTCACTCCCATGCTGTTCTGGCACTTCCTGCGCAGGCCCCTGCGCCTGGGACACGTGTTCGGCTTCTTCGCCGGGTTCGTGCTGCTGTTCCCGCTGTTCTATGCCTACCGATCGCTCGGCATCGAGGGGCTCGACGGCGTGGGGCTCTATTTCGAGACCACCGATGCGCCGTGGCTCAAGTTCTACAACCGCGCCTACGACGCGGACAGCTTCATGCGCGTGCTGCATGCGACCGGCCAGGGCCTGGTGCCGCTCCAGTGGGGCCACAGCCTGCAGGACCTGTTCTTCTTCTTCATCCCGCGTGCGCTGTGGGCGGCGAAGCCGGAGAGCTTCGGCCTCGGCTTCGGCACGCTCTACATGCCGGAGGTCGAATGGGGGGGGTTGATGACGTACATGTCCCCGTCCCTGCCGGGCGAGCTGTTCCTCAACTTCCACGTGCCCGGCCTGCTGGCCGGCTTCCTCCTGCTCGGGTGGGGCCTGCGCGCGGCCGTCACACTGGCGCGCCGCGGGGGGCCGGGCGCGGTGCTGCTCTACGGCTACTTCTTCCTGGCGGCCGTGCACCTGGTCGAGGGTTCGATCGCCGCCCAGATCGAGTTCTTCCTCACCAGCGCCGTCCCGGCGCTCATCGCATTGTTGCTGTTGCGTGGGCGCTGCGCGCCCGGCGCACCCTCCAGGGAGTCCGCATGACCGTCTCCGTGCAGCCCGGGCCCGCGGGGGCCACGCCGGCCGAGCCTTCGCGCATCCCGCCCCGGCGGATCCTGTTCGTCGGGCCGCTGGTGGAGGGCAGCACGACGCTCCAGCGCTGCCGGACGTTGCGGCGGCTGGGCCACGAAGTGCTCGCCGTGGACGAGTTGCCCGCGCCGTGGTCGAGGGTGGCGCTGACGCTCCCGTACCGGGCGTTCCACCGGTTCGGCGGACCCCACGACCTCGCGGGCGTGAACCGCCAGATGCGTGCCGTGGACGCCGGTTTCGCGCCGCACCTGGTGTGGATCGAGAAGGGACTCGCCGTCGAGGCGGCGACCCTGCGCGCGCTCCGGGAGCGCTGGCCGCGGACCGTGATGCTCAACTACTCGGGGGACGACATGTTCAACCCGCGCAACCAGTCCCGGCGCTGGCGCGCGGGCCTGCGGCTCTACGACCTGCACGTCACCACCAAGCGTCACAACGTGCCCGAGCTTTGGGATGCCGGTGCGCGTGACGTCTTCCACGTGGACAAGGCGTTCGACCCGCTGGCGCACCGGCCGATGCCCGTGACCCCGGAGGTCCGCGCGCGTCTCGGCGGCGACGTCGGCTTCGTCGGTTGGCCCGAGGCCAAACGGGCGGCCTCGATGCTCCACCTCGCCCGCCGCGGCGTGCCGGTGCGGATCTGGGGGCCCTGGGGGCGCTTGCGCTGGTCCCATCCCAACCTGCGCGTCGAGGGCCGGCCGCTGTGGAGCGACGATTACGCCAGCGCCCTGTCCGCCTTCCGTATCAACCTGTGCTTCCTGCGCAAGGTGAATCGCGACCGCCACACCACCCGCAGCGTCGAGATCCCGGCGTGTGGCGGATTCATGCTGGCCGAGCGCACCGAGGAGCATCGCGCGTTGTTCGAGGAGGACCGCGAGGCCGTGTATTTCTCGTCCGACGACGAGTTGCTCGAGAAGGTCCGCTGGTACCTGGCGCACGAAGACGAACGGGCGCGCATCGCCGAGGCCGGCCGGCGACGCTGCTGGACCGGCGGCTACACCTACGAGCGGCGTCTCGAGGACGTCCTGGCCTACGTCGCAGTGCGCGACGGGGGACCGGCGGGCGCGGTGGACCTGTCGTGCGCGGCGGAGGCCTGACCATGGCGCGCATCACGTACTTCTACCGCGAGATGTCCGAGTACATCCAGATCGACCTCGATCTGCTGCGCGAGCGCCACGACCTCACGGTCATCGAGTGCCGCTCGCGCTGGCCGCGGCCGCTGCGGCTGCTGCGGCTCGTTCGCTCGAGCGACATCGTGATGTCGTGGTTCGCGAGCTGGCACTCGCTGTTGCCGGCGCTGGCCTGCCGCCTGCTGGGCAAGCCCATGCTCGTGACGGCCGGCGGCTACGACACCGCCACGGGGACGGAGAGCGGCTATGGCGCCGCCCGCGGGTGGTTCAAGCGCCTGGTCACGCGGCTCACGATGCGGCTCGCGACGCGGCTGGTCGTGGTCTCGCAGTTCGCGCGGCGCGAGGCGCTGGCGGCCGGGGCCGACCTGGCCAAGCTCGTGGTCGTCCCGCACGGCCTGGAGCCCGCCCGCTACCTGGACCCGGGTGTGGCGCGCGAGGAGCTGGCGGTCACGGTGGGGGGCGTCAATACGAGCAACCTCACGCGCAAGGGGCTGGAGTCCTTCGTGCGGGCCGCCGCGCGGCTGCCGCAGCTGCGGTTCGTCGTGGTCGGCGCCTGGATGGACGGTGCCATCGACCGGCTCCGCGGGATCGCGACCCCCAACGTCACGTTCACCGGCCGCGTCTCGCACGAGGAGAAGGTCGCCTGGCTGTGGCGCGCGCGCATCGCGGTGCAGGCGTCGCGGCACGAGGCCTTCGGCCTCTCGCTGGCCGAGAGCATGCTCTGCGGTGCGGTCCCGGTCGTCACCGATGCGGGGGCGCTGCCGGAGGTTGTGGGCGACACGGGCGTCATCGTCGCCTCGCAGGACCCGGACGATCTCGCCGACGGCATCCGCAGGGCGCTCGGGCTCGGCCCGCACGCCGGCCAACGGGCCCAGGACCGCGTGCGGTCGCGCTTCACGATCGACCAGCGCCGGGCCCTGCTGCACGACGTGGTCGGGCAGCAGGGCTCCGGCAGGGAGCCGAGCGCGGCAGGCGCGGGTCCTGCGGCGCGGCTCCCGGAGTCGCGGGGGCGGCCCGACCCCGCTCGCGTCGACGCGCGCAGCAGCGGAGCGCCGGGAACCAGGATCCGTCCGTCGAGGGAAGGAGGTCGTCATGTCAAGTCTCGCCTGTGAAGGAGGCCAGCCGGTCCGCCCGGACTACCTCGTCTTCGGCCGGCCGTTGATCGGCGAGGAAGAGATCGCCGAGATGGTGGACACGCTGCGCTCGGGCTGGATCGGGTTCGGCCCCAAGTGCCTGCGTTTCGAGGAGGCCTTCGCGCGCTACGTGGACGCGGACTACGCGGTGTCGGTGAACTCGGCCACGGCGGCCCTGCACCTCGCCCTGCTCGCGGCCGGCATCGGCCCCGGCGACGAGGTGATCACGACCCCGCTGACGTTCGTCGCCACGGCGAACGTCATCACCCACGTGGGCGCGATCCCGGTCTTCGTGGACGTGGACCCCGACACCCAGAACCTCGCTCCGGACCTGGTCGAACGAGCGGTCACGCGCCGCACCCGGGCCCTGATGCCGGTGCACATGGCGGGCTGGCCCTGCGAGATGGACGCGCTCGGCGCCCTCGCCGCGCGCCACGGGCTGACCGTGATCGAGGACGCCGCGCACGCGGCGGAGACCTGGTACCGCGGCAGCAAGGTCGGCTCGATCAGCCGTTTCACGGCCTTCAGCTTCTACGCCACGAAGAACCTCACCACCGGCGAGGGCGGGATGCTCACCACCGATGACGCGACCGTCATCGAGCGGCTGCGCGCGCTCCGGCTCCACGGTCTCGACAAGGACGCGTGGAAACGCTATTCCCCGGGCGGGTTCATGCCCTACCAGGCGCTCGAGCCCGGCTACAAGTACAACATGACCGACATGCAGGCCTCCCTCGGGCTGCACCAGCTCGCGCGGCTCGAACACTCGCTGGCGGCCCGGGAGCGGCTCTGGGCGATCTACGACCAGGCCTTCGCCGAGGTCCCCGGGGTGCGGGTCCGTCCCCGGCTGGAGACCCTGGGCAGCCGCCACGCCCGGCATCTCTACACGCTCGAGCTCGACCTGCCGAACCTCGAGTGCGACCGGGGCCGCTTCATCAGCGCCCTGTCCGCCGAGAACATCGGCAGCGGCATCCACTTCGTGCCCGTGCACCTGCATCAGCACTACCGCGACACCTACGGCACCCGGCGCGGCGACCACCCCCAGGCCGAGCGCATCGGCGACGCCACGCTCTCGCTCCCGCTCTCGGCGGCGATGAGCGAGGACGATGCGCGGGACGTGATCGCCGCGGTCACCAAGGTGGCGCGCCACTACGTCCGCCCGGCCGTGCACGCGGTCACCTGGGAGGCAGCCGAGGAGCTGCGCGAGGCCGCATGAGCCCGGACCGGGCCGGCGCGTGCGAGGCCGTGGCCGAGGACGCCCTCGGCCGCGTCGCGGGCGTGGACGTCGCCCCGCTTCCGCGAGCGCCGGCGCTGGCGCCCGGACGCGCGGCCGTGGGCCGCTACACGCCGGCCGGCGAGCTGGTGAAGGCCGTGAGCGATCGCGTGCTGGCGGCGCTCGGGCTGGTCCTCATCAGTCCGCTGCTCGCCCTGCTCGCCCTCGCGGTCCGGCTCGACTCGCCGGGGCCCGCCCTGTTCCGCCAGCCCCGGGTCGGCCGCGGCGGCCGGCGGTTCACCTTCTGGAAGTTCCGCGGCATGTACGTGGACGCCCGCGCACGCTTCCCGGAGCTCTACGACTACTCGTACTCGCAGACGGAGATCCAGGAGCTGCGCTTCCACCCAGACCAGGACCCGCGCGTCACCCGGGTCGGGCGGTTCGTGCGGCGCACCAGCCTGGACGAGCTGCCCAACCTGATCAACGTGGTGCTCGGCGACATGAGCCTGGTGGGCCCGCGGCCGGAGATCCCCGAGCTGCTGCCGTACTACGGGGACGCGGCGGCGGAGATCCTGAGCGTGCGGCCCGGCATCACGTCGCTCGCGAAGCTGGTCGGACGGGACGACCTCACCTTCGAGGAGACGCTCGCGCTCGACCGGCGCTACCTCCGCGAGCGCTCGCTGGCCCTGGACTTCCGGCTGCTGTTCGGCACCGCCCGGATGGTCCTGACCGGCCGTAGCGTGGGACACTGACCCGCGACGCGAAGACCCTGCGGATGGCGCGGCGGGCCAGACCGTCCCCGGCGATCGCCCGGAGCGCTGGCGGGGCCGAGACCGGCACAGACAGACGAGGAGGAAGCGTGGGACTTCGGGAAGACGTCGTAGGCTGGGACGTGGTGAACTGGTCCCGGGCGCTGGACTACTGGGAATCCAGGCTCGACCTCGATCCTGCCGGCCGTCGCGCATTGGAGCTTGGCTGCGGTGACAACGGCGGCTTGTCGCTCTGGCTGGCGACGAAGGGCTACAGGGTCCTCTGCTCGGGATACCAGGGCGTCGAGGAGGCGGCTAGGGCCGCCCACAGAGCCTGCCGCGTCGAGAACCTGATCGATTACGAGACCATCGACGCGTGCGCGATCCCGTTTCGCGAGACCTTCGACCTGATCTGCTACAAGTCCGTCCTCGGTGGCATCGTGCGAGATGGTCCTCTGCAGGTCGGGCGCGACGTGATCGCCCAGGTCCTGCAGGCGCTGAAGCCGGGTGGCAAGCTGCTGTTCGCGGAGAACCTGACCTCCTCCAGGCTCCATCATGCCCTGCGGCAGAGGTGCGGCGCTGGGAGAAACCGTTGGAGATACTTCACCATCGAAGAACTGGTCGAGCTGCACGCGGGCTTCACCTCCTTCGAGTACGCGACCTTTGGATTCACGGGTTGTCTGGGACGCACCGAGAGGCAACGGAGACTGTTGGGCCGTCTCGACAGTCGTCTGCTCGATAGGGTGGTCCCGGAGAGATGGCACTACATCATGGCGGCCATCGCCACGAAGTAGGGCATCGCGTCGCCTGCGGAGCTGATCAGGCGCGGCGCCATCTCCTTCGAGGGGACACTCGCGCTCGACGGCGGCTACCAGCGCACGCGACAGCGCGTGGCGCCGAAGAAGCCGCTCGCGTCGCCGCCCTCCACGTGACCGGGTGCGCGTACGCGCGCATCGCCGGCGGTGAGGCCGAGCGTCAGGCCCGCGGCCGGCGACCAGTCGACCGAGGCCGCGATGCGCGCGTCCTGTTCGACCACGCCGGAGAGCGCCAGCGGCGGCACCGGGCTGCCGGGGACGTGGAAGTCGCCCAGCACGGCCTCACCCCGGCGCGCCAGCGCGCCCTCGAGGGTGAAGGTCCAGTTCGCGTCCCGGTCCCACGCCAGCTGGCCGAAGAACTGCTCGGCATCGGGGCCGAGTGGATAGCCCGTCGGCAGGCCGTGGAAGACGAAGTCGTGGTGATGGTACGACGAGTAGGTGTAGCGGTAGACGCGCGAGTACTCGCCGCGCGCGCTCAGCGCGCCTCCGCCCTGCCGCCAGCGGGTGTGGACCCCGGTCTGCCAGGCGATCGAGAGCGGACGCTTCTCCGAGCTGAAGCTGATGTCGTCCACCGCGATCTCGCCATAGAGGCGCGCGCCGGGGCGCGCCCGCCACGTGACGTCCGCGGTCCACATGACGTTGTTCTTGAAGGTCCCCTCGAGCGAGTCGGTGGGCAGGTCCGATGACTTGATCAGCCGCCTCTCGATCAGGCTGTAGGGGATCGTCGGCAGCAGGTAGAGCGGCGCGTTCGCGACGCCGTCGAAGCGCACGAGCTCGGAGAGCGCCAGGTCCAGGCTCGCGCCCGGCCGCACTTCGATCCGGTGTCCGGCGAGATAGGTCTCCGCCACCGGGTCGAGCGAGGCAAGGAACCACTCGAGCTGCAGCCGCCGGAGGAGCCGGGTGCGGAACTCGACGAAGTCGAACGCCTGCGCGCCGTCGGAGAGGCCCACGCCGCCCGTCACTCCCGGGCCCCAGCGCAGCCACGAATGCCCGAGCGTCACGGTCCCGAGCGGACCCTGGGCGCGCAGGTAGGCGCGGTCGAAGTAGGGGTTGACCTGGACGCCTTCGATGAGTCCGAAGTGCCGGCTGTCGACCGGATTGCCGTGCGGGCCCGGCGACTTCGTCCCGGCGAACACGTCGGTGAACAGCAGCACGCTGCGGCCGAGCATCGCGGAAACCTGGACGCCCCCGCGGAAGTCACGCACGACGGAGTGACGGGCCCGGTCCTCCGCGAAGTCCGCGCGCAGGTAGGGCGAGACCTCGAGCGAGCCCTGGTCGTCCCGGACGTGGAGCATGGACTGACAGCCGCCGGGCCCCGGGGCGAGCTCGCGGCGCAGCCGGGCGACCGCCGGGTCGTCCTCCGCCTGGGGCGCGAGCGCGACGATCTCCTGCAGGAACGCGGCGAGGTCCGCACGGGTCCACGGGCGCGTCGCGTGGAACGCCGCACCGAGTCCATACGAAACCGCCACGTCCTCGAGGTCGCGGACGGTGCGCGACTCGACGGGGATCTCCTCGAGCCCGTGATATGCCGCGTGCGCCGGGAGGGCCGCGGCGAACAGCGCGACCGCGAGGGCCAGCAGGGACAACCGCATGGCGCGAACCATACGCGAACGACGGGGCCGCCGCCACAGCAGAGAGATGGCGCGATGCCCCCGCCGGGGGGGGCGATGGGGAGCGCGCCGCGCGGCCAGGCTAGATCACGATGGCGAAGGAGCCGTATTCGTGGCTGTCGGGGTGCTCGCGGAACTCGCCGGTGGTGTACGAGAACGTGTAGCGGAAGCCGACGCTGCGCCAGCGGCTCGCGACGCCGAGCTGGGCCTCGCCCACGATGGGGACCCGCGTGACGTGCAGGCTCGGCCCGAACGTGCTGCCATCGAGGAAGAGGTTGCGCGCGACGGCGCGGCCCTCGGCGCGGGCGAAGACGTACAGGTCGAAGCGGCTGCGGGCGGAACCGGCCGCGGCGTTGCGCCACGGCCCGAAGTCGTCGGGGAGCGGCAGCCCGAGGCGCACGGTCCCGCCGGCGCCGGCCTCGGTGTGCACGTTGCCGAGCGTCACCCCCGCGTGCGGGACGAAGTCGGCATGCCGCCGGTAGCCCCACGGCCGGAGGCGCTCCTGGTAGGAGACGACGATCCCCGGCTCGCCGCGCAGCTGGTAGCGCCAGCCCTGCGGTGCGCGGACGCCGAGTTGGTGGTGCCACCAGCGCTGCACGTCCTCGGCGTACGAAGCGGAGCCCGTGGTGCCGACCTGGAGCTCGAGGCTGCGCATCCGCCGCGCGTCGCGGCACGAGAGGGTGCCACCGGCGTAGAGCCATCCGGCATACGGGCGGTCGCCGAGGACCAGCCCGCGCGCCGAGAGCGCGTCGGGCGTGTAGATCTCCTGCCCGAGCGAGAGTCCGAACTGACGCTCTGCCCCGCGCGCTGCGAACCCGGGCAGCCGGTCCGCGAGCCAGCGCGCTGGCGCGGGCAGCGCGTCGGGGGCACCGAAGAGATTCACGCGCATGCCCTGCGTGTAGTTCCGGTCGGTGGTCGCCGCTCCCGGGACGAAGCCGTCGGTGTCGTTGTCCCAATGGGTCTGCACTTCGGCGCCGGCGGGATCGAGCGGCAGACTGACCAGGGCGAGCAGGAGGGCGAGGCGAAGGTAGTGGCTCATGGCGTCCTGTGGTGCGGGTCCAGGTGTCCGCGCCGCGCTTTGGCGCGCCGCGGTGGGTCGTTTTCTGCTCATTCCGATGTCATTGTCCGGCTTGGAGTTGCAGAGATACAAGAGACTTCACGTGAAGTGCGTCACCACCCACCGGCTGGGGCAGACGGCGCAGGGCCGCGAAGACGTGGAAGTACCGGCGCCGCGGCGGAATCGCCCCGCGCGGTGGGCTGGACGCCACGCGAGAGGGCGAGAAATGACCCGTCGCGGGGACCGTTGGGTCCGCTTGGAAGCTGCCCCCGCCCGGGCGCTCTGGCCGTAGGGCGCGGGAATGGCGACGTGCCGGAGGCCACCAGGTGGTGGCCCAGGTTCGGTGTCGCCGGGAACCTGAAAGTGCCGCTCGCGGTGCGCCGCGCTCGCAGCTCTCGCCGTCTTTCCGCTGCTCCGTGTCCCCCGCGGATTCGTGCCCTGTTGGAGCGAGGCGGCCCGGATGAGGTAGCATCCTCCCCGACGTGACACTGGCCGGGGCGTGTGAGCCCCCGCCGCTCCCTTCCTTGGAACCATCCTCCAGCCCAGAGCCGAGCCCTCCCATGACTCCCGACACGCCTCCCATCGAGCCCACTCTGCCCTCCGATCCTGAAGAAGATGCCGCGGCCTCGGCCGAGTTCGCCCGGGCGCTCGATGAATTCGAGCAGAGCAAGCGTTCCGCCGCGGTGGCGGCGCGTGCCGCAGCCGAGATCACCGTGGGCATGAAGGTGAAGGGCAAGGTCGTCTCGGTGGGCGAGGAACACACGCTCCTCGACTTCGGCGGCCGCAGCGAGGCCGTGGCCGAGACCCGGCACTTCCGCGCGGAGGACGGCACCCCGAGTGTCCAGCCCGGCGACCTGATCGAGCTGTTCGTGGTGGAAGCCGGCGACCAGGTCGTGCTCGCGCCCTCGATCCGTGCCGACGCCCATGCGGTGCTGCGGCAGATGCGCGAGGCGCACGCGGCGGGCGTGCCCGTGAGCGGGCGCGTCACGGGCCTCAACTCCGGCGGGCTCGAGGTGGACCTGAGCGGCGAGCGCGCCTTCTGCCCGCTCTCGCACATCGAGTCCAGCTTCTGCGCCGACCCGTCGGTCTACGTCGGGCGCACGCTCGAGTTCCTCGTGACCTCGGTCGGCGACACGAAGGGCAGCGTGGTGCTCTCGCGCCGGCAGTTGCTGCGCCGGGGCGAGGAGGAGCAGGCGAAGAAGCTGGTGGCCTCGCTCAAGCCCGGCGACGAGCTGGATGGCACGGTGGCGCGGCTCGAGGCCTTCGGCGCGTTCGTGGACCTCGGCGGCGTGGACGGGCTGGTGCACGTCTCGGAGATCCGGCACGAGCGTGTCGGGCACCCCAGAGAGGTGCTGTGCCAGGGCGAGAAGGTGCACGTCAAGGTACTCCGCCTGGATACCGGCAAGGACGGCAGGCAACGGATCGCGCTCTCCATCAAGGCGACCGCGCCGGACCCCTGGACCGGGATCGAGTCGCGCTACAGCGCCGGGATGCGCGTGATGGGCGTAGTCGCGCGGCTCACCGACTTCGGGGCGTTCGTCACGCTGGAGCCCGGCATCGACGGACTGGTGCATGTCTCCGAGGCCGCGCCCCAGCGCATCGCGCATGTGAAGGAAGTGCTGGCCGCCGGACAGACCATCGAGGCGGTGGTACTGGGCGTGGACCCGGAGAAGAAGCGCGTCTCGCTCTCGATCAAGCGGACCGTCGAGGATTCGGCGCCGCCGGCCCCGGAGCGGACCCGCGAGCGGGCACCGGAGCGGTCTCGTGAGCGGACTTCGGAGCGGCCCCGTGAGCGGGGCGCGTCCGCGCGCCCGTCCCAGTCCCGCGGGGCGCCGCAGGTGCAGCAGTTCCCGCCGCCGGCGCAACCCGGGGCGGAGCCGGAGTTGACCACGATGGCGCTCGCGCTGCGCGCGGCGATGGAGCGGGCGAAGCAGAAGCAGGAGGGCGGCGGCCGCTCGTAGAGGGCCGGCAGCCGCAATCCCGCGGCTCCGCTCGTCGAGCGTCGCATGCCACGCCGTCCCGCGGCCCGGCAGCCTCGTCTTGGCCTTCGTGCCGTGCTGCCCATCCTCACGGTGGGGAGCCAGGCGGCAGGCGCCGGGCCTGCGTGCGAATCGGCCCCGACTCTGCGATGATGCGGCGTCCAGAGGTCCGGTGAAACGATCGGGGCTGGCGCCCACCGTCGGCGGGCGAGCCCGGGAGGGGAGTACCACATGGCAGGGAACAAGAGACCCTCATTCCTCAAGCGGCAGAAGGAGCAGGCACGCCTCGCCCGCGCGTCCGAGAAGCGCGAAGCGCGGCGGGTGAAGAAGCACTCCAGGGGTATGGTGATCGAGGAGCTCGAAGCACCCGATTCGCTCGAAGCGCCCGACTCGCTCGAAGCGCCCGATTCGCCCGAAGAAGTCACGGAAGAGAACGGAGAGACCGCGCGCTGAGCGGCCCCCGGGCCCCTCGCCGTCCCGCACCTCGGAATCACATCTCCAAGGAGGTCGTACCCATGCGTATCTGGCTCGCCCTTGCCCTCGTCGCCCTGACCGCGCCGCCGGTCCGCGCCCAGTCGCCGGCAACGGACCCGTTGCCGGCGAATCCGCTGCTGTCCGAATGGAACACGCCTTTCGGCGTGCCACCGTTCAGCGAGATCAAGCCCGAGCACTACCTGCCCGCCTTCAAGGTGGCCATGGCGCAGCAGATCGCCGAGGTCGAGGCCATCGCGAAGAGCCCGGCGGCGCCCACCTTCGCGAACACCATCGAGGCCCTCGAGGCTTCCGGCGGGCTGCTGGACAAGGTGGACGGGGTCTTCGGCAACCTCACCTCGGTCGAGACCAACGACGAGATGCAGGCGATCGACCGCGAGGTCTCGCCCATGCTGGCCGCGCACCAGGACGACATCCAGCTCAACGCGGCGCTCTTCCAGCGCGTCAATGCGGTGTGGGACTCGCGCGCGAAGCTCGAGCTCGCGCCCGACCAGGTCACGCTGCTCGAGGAGACCTGGAAGAGCTTCGTGCGCGGCGGGGCGCTGCTCCCGAAGGAGCAGCAGGAGCGCTTCCGCGCGATCAACGCGGAACTGGCCGGCCTCGAGGTCAAGTTCGGCGACGATGTCCTCAAGCAGACCAACTCGTACCGGCTCGTCATCGACGCGCCGGCCGATCTGGCGGGGCTCCCCGAGCGGGTCGTGGCGGGCGCGGCCGATGTCGCGAAGCAGGCCGGGCTCGAGGGCAAGTGGGTCTTCACCCTGCAGTCGCCGAGCATCTGGCCGTTCCTGCAGTACGCCGAGAATCGCGAGTTGCGCCGGCAGATCTTCGAGGCCTACATCAGCCGCTGCGACCACGGTGACGAGTTCGACAACAAGACGACGCTGGCCCGCACCGCTGCGCTGCGCGCCGAGCGGGCACAGTTGCTCGGCTACAAGACCCACGCCGACTTCGTCCTCGACCGGAACATGGCCAAGACGCCGGCCGGGGTCTACGGTCTGCTCGACCGGCTGTGGGGCCCCGCCAAGGCGGTCGCGGGCAGGGAGGCCGCGGACCTGCAGGCGGCCATCCGGGCCGACGGGAAGGACTTCACGCTCGAGCCGTGGGACTGGTGGTACTACACGGAGAAGGTGCGCATGGCGCGTTTCGACCTGGACGAGCAGGCGGTGCGCCCGTACTTCGAGCTGGACCGCGTGCGCGAGGGCGCCTTCTACGTGGCCAACCGGCTCTTCGGGGTCAGCTTCACGCCGTTGCCGGACCTCCCGGTGTACAACCCCGAGGTCAAGGCCTACGAGGTGAAGGACGCCGATGGCTCGCACCTGGCCGTCTACTACGTGGACTATCACCCGCGGGCCAGCAAGCGCGGCGGAGCCTGGTCGAACGAGTACCGCGGCACCTGGATCCGCGACGGCAAGTCGGTCCGCCCGGTCGTCGTCAACTGCGGCAACTTCTCGCGCCCGGCCGGCGATGCGCCCGCGCTGCTCTCGCTCGACGAGGTGGAGACCCTCTATCACGAGCTGGGGCACGGCCTGAACGCCATCCTTTCGAAGATACGCTACAACAGCCAGGGCAACGTGCCGCGCGACTTCGTCGAGCTGTGCTCGCAGATCATGGAGAACTGGGCGACCGAGCCCGAGGTGCTCAAGGTCTATGCGAAGCACTACCAGACCGGCGAGGTCATCCCCGTCGAGCTGGTGAACAAGCTGAAGCAGGCCGGCAAGTTCAACCAGGGGTTCGTGACCGTCGAGTACCTGGCGGCCTCCTACCTGGACATGGACTGGCACACCCTGACCGAGCCGAAGGAGCAGGATGTCCTGGCGTTCGAGGACGCTTCGATGACGAAGATCGGGATGCCGAAGGAGATCGTGACCCGCTACCGCAGCCCCTACTTCCGGCACATCTTCTCGGGTGGCTACTCGTCTGGCTACTACTCCTACATCTGGTCCGAGGTGCTCTCTGCCGACGCCTTCAAGGCGTTCGAGGAGAAGGGCCTGTTCGACGGGGCCACGGCGCGCTCGTTCCGCACCAACATCATGGAGCGAGGGGCCAGCGAGGAGCCCATGACCCTGTACCGGCGCTTCCGCGGCCGGGAGCCCGCGGTCGAGCCCCTGCTGGAGAAGCGCGGGCTCAAGTAGCGGGGAAGGGCGGAGAACGCGGCGGGGGCGGACGAATCCGGGTGGCCCCCGCCAGCATCTCATAGGAGTCGAACGGCCGCCGCTGGCCCGGTGGTCGCATGCCCACGTCTTCCCCCAGGGAGGAGGGCCGATGTCCCTCGAGATCGCGCGGACGCTCTACGCGAGCATGCCCGGCCGCTTCGCGGAGGCTCGGAAGCGCTTCGGACGCCCCCTCACCTTCACCGAGAAGATCCTGGTGGCCCACGCGGACGATTTCGCCGCGCAGGACTGGAGCCGGGGCCACGCCATGCTGGCCCTGCGTCCCGACCGGGTCGCCATGCAGGACGCCACCGCCCAGATGGCGCTGCTGCAGTTCATGCAATCGGGACGCGAGCGCGTGGCCGTCCCCAGCACGATCCACTGCGACCACCTGATCCGCGCCCGCACGGGCGCGGCGGAGGATCTGTCCAGGGCGCTGGGCGAGAACCGCGAGGTCTACGCGTTCCTCTCGTCGGCGGCGCGCAAGTACGGCATCGGGTTCTGGAAGCCCGGTGCGGGGATCATCCACCAGGTGGTGCTCGAGAACTACGCCTTCCCCGGCGGTCTGATGATCGGGACCGATTCGCACACCCCCAACGGCGGTGGTCTCGGCATGCTCGCGGTCGGGGTGGGCGGCGCCGACGCCGGCGAGGTCATGGCCGGCCTCGCCTGGGAGGTGCTCGCCCCGAAGCTCATCGGCGTGCGGCTGCGCGGCCGGCTCTCGGGGTGGACCTCGCCCAAGGACGTCATCCTGCGGCTCTGCGGCCTGCTCACGGTCAGGGGCGGGACCAACCAGGTGCTCGAGTTCTTCGGCGAGGGCGCGGCCTCGATCTCCTGCACCGGCAAGGCGACGATCACGAACATGGGCGCCGAACTGGGGGCCACGGGCTCGGTCTTTCCCTTCGACGGGAGGATGGAGTCGTACCTGCGGCAGACCGGGCGTGCCGGCCTCGCCGACCTCGCCGCTGCGAACCGCGCCCTGCTCGGTCCCGACCCCGAGGTCCTCGACGCCCCCGAGCGCTTCTACGACGAGATCGTGGACGTGGACCTCTCGGCGCTGGAGGCCCAGATCGTGGGTCCGCACACGCCGGACCTGACGCGGCCGGTGTCGCGCATGGGCGCCGACGCGAAGGAGCACGGCTATCCGGTCGAGTTGCGCGCGGCGCTCATCGGGTCGTGCACCAACTCCTCGTACGAGGACATGAGCCGCGCCGCGGCCGTGGCGCGGCAGGGGCTTGCCGCCGGGCTCCGGGCACGCATCCCGCTCTACATCACGCCCGGCTCGACCCGGATCTACGACACCGTCGAGCGCGACGGCATGCTCGACACCTTCCGCCAGATGGGGGCGACCGTGCTGGCCAACGCCTGCGGCCCCTGCATCGGGCAGTGGAGCCGCGCCGACGCCGTGCCCGGGCGCGTGGATTCGATCGTCTCGTCGTTCAACCGCAACTTCCCCGGGCGCAACGACGGGATGGCCGAGACCATGTCGTTCCTCGCCAGTCCCGAGATCGTCACCGCCCTGGCCTTCGCCGGTCGCCTTGACTTCGACCCGCTGAACGGCGCGCTCGAGACCGCGAGCGGGGCGCCGCTGCGCTTCTCCGCGCCACGGGGCGAGGAGCACCCCCCGCGCGGCTTCGCCGAGGGCGACGAGGGCTATGTCCCGCCCGCGGCCGTGGGCGAGAGCGTCGAGATCGAGCTCGCACCCGACAGCGAGCGCATCCGGCGGCTCGAGGCCTTCCCCCGCTGGGACGGGAAGGACTTCCGGGACCTCCCGGTCCTGATCAAGACGCAGGGCAAGACCACGACCGACCACATCTCGCCGGCGGGGGCGTGGCTGCGCTACCGCGGCCACCTCGACCGGATCAGCGACAACGTGTTCCTCGGTGCGACCAACGCCTTCGCGAGCGAACGGGGCCGGGGGACCGACGTCCTTGCCGGGGAGTCGGGTCTCGGCATCGCCGAGATCGCCCGGCGCTACAAGGCACAGGGGCTGGGCTCGGTGGTCATCGGCGACGAGAACTACGGCGAGGGCAGCAGCCGCGAGCACGCGGCCATGTCCCCGCGCCACCTCGGCGTGAAGGTGGTCATCGCGCGCTCCTTCGCGCGCATCCACGAGACCAACCTCAAGAAGCAGGGCATCCTCCCGCTGGTCTTCGCCGACGCGGCCGACTGGGAGCGGATCGAGCGCGACGACCGCGTCAGCGTCATCGGCCTGGCGGCATCTGGCTCCCGGGCGGCCCGTCCGCGTCGCGATCGTGAAGCCCGATGGCCGCAATCTCGAGTTCGAGACCCGGCACAGCCTCACCGCACGGCAGATCGACTGGTTCAGAGCCGGCTCGGCCCTGAACGCGCTCCAGCATGGTTGAGAAAGGCCGGGACCCCCCATGACGACCTTCGAGAAGCTGAAGCCTCCGGTGAACGGCGAGCGCATCACCCTGGAGGCCGACGGCAGGCTGCGCGTTCCCGACCGGCCCGTGCTCCTCTTCATCGAGGGCGACGGCACCGGCCCCGACCTCTGGCGCGCCGCGGTGCGCGTCCTCGACGCGGCCGTCGAGCGGGCCTACGGTGGCCGGCGCCGGATCGAGTGGTTCGAGGTCTACGCGGGGGAGAAGTCGAACCAGGTCTACGGGCCCGGCACCTGGCTGCCCGAGGAGACGCTCGCGGCGTTCCGCGAGTACCGCGTGGGCATCAAGGGCCCGCTCACCACGCCCGTCGGGGGCGGCATCCGCAGCATCAACGTCGCGCTGCGCCAGCAGCTCGACCTCTATGTCTGCCTGCGACCGGTGCGCTGGTACCGCGGCGTGCCCTCGCCCGTGCGCAAGCCGCAGAACGTGGACATGGTGATCTTCCGCGAGAACACCGAGGACATCTACGCCGGCATCGAGTGGGAGGCGGGCACCCCCGAGGTCGCGAAGGTCGTCGAGTTCCTGGTGCGGCAGATGGGCGTGAAGCAGATCCGCTTCCCCGGGACCTCGAGCATCGGGATCAAGCCCGTGAGCGAGGAGGGCACGAAGCGCCTGGTGCGCGCCGCCCTGCGCTGGGCGCTTGCCCACGGCCGCCGGAGCCTGACGCTCGTCCACAAGGGCAACATCATGAAGTTCACCGAGGGCGGCTTCCGCAGGTGGGGTTACGAGGTCGCGAAGGCCGAGTTCGGCGCGCAGACCGTGTCCTGGGAGGAGTGCGGCGGGGACCCGCCGGCCGGGAAGCTCCTCGTCAAGGACGCCATCGCCGACAGCTTCCTGCAGCAGATCCTGACGCGCCCGGCCGAGTACGACGTGGTCGCCACCACGAACCTGAACGGTGACTACATCTCGGACGCGCTCGCGGCCCAGGTCGGCGGGCTCGGGATCGCGCCGGGGGCGAACCTCAACTACGACACCGGCCACGCGGTCTTCGAAGCGACCCACGGCACCGCCCCCAGGTACACGGGGCAGGACAAGGTGAACCCCGGGTCGCTCATCCTTTCCGGGGTGATGATGCTGGACTACCTCGGCTGGAGCGAGGCCGCGCGGCTGATCGAGTCGGGCCTCGAGCGGGCGATCGAGGCCGGCACCGTGACCTACGACCTCGCGCGGCTCATGCGCGAGGAGCGGCGCGCGGAAGTGCGCGAGGTGCGTTGTTCCGAGTTCGCGACGGAGATCATCAACCGCTTCGACGGCCCGGTGCGGGCGTGAAGGACGGGAGGCGAGACGCCATGGCGAGAACCGCGAGGCTGGAGCTGGAGGGGAAGACCATCGAACTGCCGGTGATCCAGGGCACCGAGGGCGAGCTCGCCCTCGACGTGCAGCAGTTGCGCGCGAAGACCGGCTACATCACCTACGACGACTCCTACGCCAACACCGGGAGTTGCCAGAGCCGGATCACCTTCATCGACGGCGAGCAGGGCATCCTGCGCTACCGGGGCGTTCCCATCGAGGAGATGGCCGAGACCTCGACCTTCGTCGAGGCGGCCTACCTCCTCATCTTCGGGAAGCTGCCGACCGAGGCCGAGCTGCAGCGCTTCTCCGGCCTGCTCACGCGCTACCAGATGATCCATGAGGACATGAAGTTCCACTTCGAGGGCTTCCCGCACACCGGGCATCCGATGGCGGTGCTGTCGTCGATGATCAACGCCGCCGGGTGCTTCATCCCCGAGCTGACCGGTGAGTGCGACGAGGAGTGCTTCGAGCAGCAGGCCGCCCGGCTGCTCTCGCAGGTCCGCACGCTGGCCGCGTTCTCGTACCGAAAGACCATGGGCCTGCCCTCCATCTATCCCAAGGCCACCTACAAGTACACCGAGAACTTCCTGCACATGATGTTCTCGGGGCCCTACGAGGACTACACCCTCGACCCCGTCGCGGTGCGCGCGCTCGACCTCATCTTCCTGCTGCACGCCGACCACGAGCAGAACTGCTCGACCGCCACCGTGCGCATGGTCGCCTCGAGCAAGGCCAATCTGTTCGCCTGCGCCGCCGCCGGGGTCTGCGCCCTCTGGGGCCCGCTGCACGGCGGGGCGAACCAGGCCGTCATCGAGATGCTCGAGGAGATCCGCCGGGAGGGCGACGACGGGACGAAGTTCCTCGAGCGGGTCAAGCACAAGGAGGGCGGCCGGAAGCTCATGGGTTTCGGCCATCGCGTCTACAAGAACTACGACCCCCGCGCACGCATCATCAAGCGCCACAGCGACGAGGTGCTCAAGGCGCTCGGGGTGAACGACCCGTTGCTGGACATCGCCAAGCGGCTCGAGGCAGACGGCGCTGCACGATTCCTACTTCCTCGAGCGGAAGCTCTACCCCAACGTGGACTTCTACAGCGGCATCATCATGCGCGCGATCGGCATCCCGCTCGACATGTTCACGGTCATCTTCGCCATCGGGCGCATGCCCGGCTGGATCGCGAACTTCCGCGAGGTGCGCGAGAACCCCGACGGCCGCATCTACCGGCCGCGGCAGGTCTACCAGGGACCGACGAAGTCGGCGTACGTGCCGATCGAGAAGCGCTGACGGGGGAGGAGACGGAACGGGGCCCCGCTCGCGCGGGGCCCCGTCGTTCGCTGCGGGCCGGATGCCGGTGTCGCCGGTCCTAGCCCTGCTTGCCGCCCACCGTGATCTCGGCGAACTTGATGGTCGGCGCCGAGATCCGGTCGCGCATCTCGAGGTCGTTGCCCACCATCTCGACGTTCTGCAGCAGCGTGCCGAGGTTGGCGGAGATGGTGATCTCGGACACCGGGAAGGCGAGTGCGCCCTTCTCGATCCACAGGCCGAACGCGCCCACCGAGATGTCCCCGGTCGTCGGCTCCTGCCCCAGCCCGAGGAAGCGCGTGAGGTAGAGGCCCTTGTCCACCGACTTGATGATGTCCTCCGGGCTGGACGTGCCCGCCGCCCAGTAGAGGTTGTTGGGGCCGCCCGCGTTGCCCGTCGAGGCGCTGCTTGAGCTTGCTTGCCCCAGTAGGTGTCGAGCAGGTAGCTCTTCAGCACGCCCTTCTCGATGACCTCGATCCGGCGGCAGGGCACGCCCTCGCCGTCGAACGGGACCGTCGCCGCGCCCGCCGACCAGCAGGCCGTCGTCCACGATGTTGACCCGCTCGTTGCCGACCTTCGTGCCCGAGCTTGTCGGCCAGGAACGACTGCCGGCGCGCGATGCTGATGCCGCTCAGGCACTGCGCCAGGAAGCCGAGCAGCCAGGCGCCCATCTGCGGGTCGAACACCACGGGCACGTTCTGGGTCTCGACCGTGCGCCCGCCGAGCAGCCGCACCATGCGCTCCACGGCGATCTTCCCGAGCTCCTCCGGCGGCTTCAGGTCGGCCAGCTGGGTCGAGGAGTCGCCCCAGTAGTCCTCGAACAGGTTGGTGCCCTCGCCGCCCTGGAAGCCGCCGCCGCAGTTGATGAGGCTGCGACGGTAGGAGCCGGCGAAGCCCTTCGAGTTCGCCAGCGTCACGTTCCAGTTGAACGAGTTGCAGCTGGCGCCCATGGACTTCTTGATCCGCGGGTCCTTGAGGCCGACCGCCTCGAGCCGCCTTGGCGACGGCGATGCGCTTCTCGACGGTCACCTCGGTCACCGCCGGATCGAAGATCTTGAGCTCCTCGACCTTCGCCTGGATCGGCTCCGCCTCGGGCAGTCCTCCGAACGGGTCCTGGCCCGCCAGCCGGGCCCGTGCGATGGCGTTGTCCACCAGCCGCTCGAGGGTCTCGGTGGCGAAGTCCGAGGACGACGCGCTGGCGGCCTTGCCGTCCACGAAGACGCGCAGGTTGAGGTTCTTGAACACGGACTCGGTGAGCCGGTCGATGTTCTGGTCGAGGACGTTGACGCGGGACTCCAGCGCCCTCCTGGATGGTCACCTCGACCTCGGAGGCGCCCTTGCTGCGTGCCGTACGCCACCAGGCTCTGGGCCAGCCCCATCCGATCGTTGGTCTTCGCGCTCATGACCGGCCTCCCACCGTCATCTGGCGGATCTTGAAGGTCGGCGTGCCCGCGGTGACCGGCGCGCCCTGGCCGTCCTTGCCGCAGGTGCCCAGGAAGAACGCCAGGTCGTTGCCGATCATCTCCACCTCCTTGAGGATCTGGACGTTGGTGCCGATCAGCGTGGCGTTCTTCACCGGGTGCGTGAGCTTGCCGTCCTCGATGGCGTAGCCGAGGTTGACGGAGAAGGTGAACTTGCCCGTGTTCTCGACCATCCCGCCCGCGTAGCTCTCGGCGTAGAAGCCCTTCTTGACCGACTTGATGATGTCCTCGGGGCTCGCGTCGCCCGGGCGCGAGCACGGTGTTGTTCATGCGCGGGATCGGCATGTTGTCGAAGCGCTGGCGCCGTCCGTGTCCGTTGGGCTTCATCTTCAGGATCCGCGCGGAGAGCCGGTCGTGCAGGTAGCCGACCAGCCTGCCGTTCTCGATCAGCATGACCTTGCCGGTGGGCGTGCCCTCGTCGTCGACGTTGAGGCTGCCGCGGTAGTGGGGGATGGTGGCGTCGTCGTAGATGGTGACGCTCGGGTCGCGCCACCATCTGGCCCAGCTTGTCCCACATGATCGAGGTCTTCTGCCAGTTGCCGTCGGCCTCGAGCGGGTGCCCCACGGCCTCGTGGACCATGACGCCCGAGTTGAAGTTGCCCAGCACCACCGGCCACTCGCCCGGCGCCGGGTCCTCGGCCGCGAGCAGGATGATCGCCTCCTTGGCCGCCCGCTCGCCGATCTCCTTCGGGGTCGTGCCCGCGGTCCGGTAGAAGGCCATCCCGACGCGGCCCCCCGCGTTGCCCCGGCCGGAGACGCGCTTGCCGTCGTCCTCGGCGGTCGCGGACGCGACGCAGCCGCACCTGCGGCCGCGCGTCGGACACCATCAGCCCGTCGCTGTTGACGATGGTCACGCACTGCAGCGAGTCGGCGAGGTTCGCCACCACCTTGGTGATGCGCGGGTCGTGCCCCTTGGCCGCCTGGTAGGCCTCCTTGACCAGCGTGATCCGGTCTCCCAGCGGGGCGTCGGCGAACGGGCTCGTCATCATGTAGACCTGCCGGCCCGGCTGGACCGGCTTGATCGCCGCCGCGCGGACCTTGGCCCCGGACGAGGCGATGGCCGCCGCCGTGAGCGCCGCGCGCTGCATCGTCTCGGGCGAGAGGTCCGAGGTGTAGGCGAAGCCGGTCTGCTTGCCGTTCAGCACCCGGATCCCCACGCCCAGCGCGACGTCCTCGGCTGGACTCGCGGATGATGTCGTCCTCCATCACCACGTTGTTGCTCAGCGTGTACTCGAAGAAGAGCTCGGCGAAGTCGCCGCCCTTGGACAGGGCCGCCTCGAGCACCTTCTTCATGACCTCCTTCGTGACGCCGAACCGGCTCGCGAACAACTCCTCGCCCGGCTTGAGGATCATCCCGGCGAACAGCTGGTCGTAGAACAGGCTCGAGAGCACGACGGCCCCGGCTCCGGCCCCGGCGAGCTTGAGGAACTTCCGTCGTTCGATCGGTTTCATCCGTTGTTCCCTCCCCAGGAGAGCGTGGCGCATGGCGGCAGGAGTGCCGCCGATCCGGCGAGTTGAGGCGGCATCATACGCGAGCGGACGTGAGCGCCCGGGAATGCCGGACGACGGAAGCGGGAATCAGCGTGACGAGCGGGGAGAGAGCGGCCGCACACGCACGCCGGTCGTGCCCACGCTTGGCAACGCCGTGACACCGGCGCGCGCCCGCGGCCATCGGAAGGTGATGGGCACGAGCGGAGCCTGCGCGGAGTCCCGCGTCGGATCGGGATACCCGGCGTGCCCGTTCCCCGTGCCGGAGTGAAAGCGACCGTTCCCATGACCGACGCCAGAGCCGTCCTCGAGATCTCCGGGCCGCTCTCGACCCACTGGGTCGGGAACGGCTTCCCCGTGCGCACGCTGTTCTCGCCGCAGGCTCAGGGACAGGGCCGCAGCCCGTTCCTGCTGCTGGACTACGCGGGTCCGCGCGACTTCGAGCCCACCACGGCGCGGCGCGGGGTGGAAGAGCATCCTCACCGCGGTTTCGAGACGGTGACCCTCGTCTACCGGGGCGAGCTCGAGCATCGCGACTCGGCCGGCCACCAGGGCCGGCTCGGCCCCGGGGACGTGCAGTGGATGACCGCCGCCTCGGGCGTGGTGCACGAGGAACTGCACGAGCGCGAGTTCGCCCGGCGTGGCGGCACCTTCGAGGCGGTGCAGCTCTGGGTGAACCTGCCCGCGGCGCACAAGCTCTCGCCGCCCCGCTATCAGGAGTTGCCCGCCGCGCGGATCCCCGTCGTCACCCTGCCCGGTGGCGCGTACGTGCGCGTCATCGCCGGCGATTGCGGGGGCATCGAAGGCGTGGCGCACACCGTGACTCCCCTCAACGTGTGGGACGTGCGGGTCGCGGCCGGCAGGCGGGCGGACCTGGAGATCCCGGCGGGGCACAACGCGATCGTGGCCTTGCTCCGGGGTGAAGTGGCCGTCGAGGGCAAGGGAACCCTGGCCGGGCCACAGGCCGTGCTGCTGGGCCGAGACGGAGACCGCGTCGTGCTCGAGGCGAAGAGCGATGCGGGCCTGCTCCTGCTGACCGGCGAGCCCCTGGACGAGCCGATCGTGAGCCACGGGCCGTTCGTCATGAACACCGACGCGGAGATCCGGCAGGCGTTCGACGACTACCGCAGCGGCCGGATGGGGCGCCTGGCCGGCTGAACGGGACAGCGCCCGGGCCCGGCGCGGCGGCGGGGGCTCAGCCGAAGAACAGGTAGCAGACGAGGATCGCCGCCACCACGCCCGCCGCGTCAGCCGCGAGGCCGCAGCCCAGGGCGTGGCGCGTCCGCTTCACCCCGACCGACCCGAAGTAGACGGCGAGGACGTAGAAGGTGGTCTCGGTGCTGCCCTGGATCACGCACACCAGGCGGCCCGCGAACGAGTCGGGACCGAGCGCCTTCATGGTCTCGACCATCAGGCCGCGCGCACCGCTGCCCGAGAGCGGCTTGATCAGCGCGGTCGGCAGGGCGTCCACCCAGCGGGTGTCGAGCGCGAGCGCGCTTGCGCCCGCGCGCAGGCTGCCGAGCAGCGCGTCGAGGGCGCCGCTGGCGCGCAGCACCCCCACCGCCACGAGGATCGCGACCAGGTAGGGCACGATCCCGATCGCGACCTGGAAGCCCTCCTTCGCGCCCTCGACGAAGGTCTCGTACAGCGGCACCCTGCGGCGGGCACCCGCGGCCAGGAACAGCACGACCACGGCCAGCAGCAACGCGTTCGCGAGCAGGCCCGACTGCCGGCCGACGGCCGCGGCGTCGAGCCGGGCGAAGTACCACACCAGCCCGCCCACCGCGGCGGTGAGCAGGCCGAGCCAGCCCACCACCGCGCGGTTCCAGAGGTTCAGCCGCTGCACCGCCGCCGTGACCAGCAGGCCGCACATCGTGCTGCAGTAGGTGGCGATCAGGATCGGCACGAAGACGTCGGTCGGGTCGGCCGCGCCGAGCTGGGCGCGGAACGTGAAGACCGTCATCGGCAGCACCGTCACCGACGACGCGTTGATCACCATGAAGAGGATCATCTCGTCGGTGGCACGGTCGGGCTCGCGGTTGAGCGTCTGCAGCTCGCGCATCGCCTTGAGGCCCAGCGGTGTGGCGGCGTTGTCGAGGCCGAGCGCGTTGGCCGACAGGTTCATCACGATCGCGCCGGCGGCGGGATGCCCGTCGGGGAGGCCGGGGAAGAGGCGCCGGAACAGCGGCCGGAACGCGCGCGCGATCCCCTCGACCACGCCGCCGCGCTCACCGATCCGCATCAGGCCGAGCCACAGGCTCATCACGCCCGTGAGCCCGAGCGCGATCTCGAAGCCGGTCTTGGCGGAGTCGAACAGGGCGCCGACGACTTCGCGGAAGACATCCGGCCGGCCGAATACCACCGCCTGCACCACGGCGGCGGCGAACGCGACGACGAAGAAGGCGGCCCAGATCCAGTTGAGCATGGGCGGCAGCATAAGCGAAGCCGGGGCCGCGGTCATGCACGCGTTGCCCGGCGCCGGGGCGGGGCGCGGTCCAGGGCGTCCGCCGGGGCCGGAGCGGGGCGAGCAGAGGCACCATGCGCTCGCCCCCGGCGGAAGCTGCTTCAGCGCCCGTGTTCGTCGCTACGCGAACGCCCCCGGGTCTCCCCGGGGGCGTCTCTCTCCGGCGATGCCCCGGCTCAGGCCCGTGCGCCCGCCTTCGCGACCGCCTCGACGGCGGGCTTGAGCGTGTCGATCGCGAACTGCCGCAGGGTGGTCGGCGTCGTGGTCTCGGGGTTCCGTGGCTCCGCCTGCTGGAACACGCCGCTGCCCATCGCGTCGTACATCTCGACGTAGGAGTCGGCCACATAGGCCGGCAGCCCGCCGCCGAGCATGGCCTGCTTCGCCTGCTCCCCGGTGACCTGCACGAAGCGGAGCGGCCGGCCCAGCGCTTCGCCGAGGATCTGCGCAGTCTGCTCGTAACTCAGATCCGCGGGCCCGTGAAGCCCCAGGATGCGCTGCCCGGTCCAGGTGCCGTCGCCCAGGAGCGCGATCGCCCGCATCGCGATGTCGCGCGTCGCGATCTGCGGGAAGCGCACGTCGCCCGCGATCGGGGCGAAGATCGCGCCCATCGTGGCGATGCTGGCGACGCTGGCCAGGTGGTTCTCCATGAAGAACGTCGGCCGCAGGATGACCAGGTCGGCGAACCCGGCCTGGAACTCCCGCTCGACCTGGTGAAGCGACGAGATCGGGCCCACCCCGGTGGGCACCTGCGCGCTGATGCTGGAGAGCACCACCGCGCGCTTCACGCCGTTCCCGCGGGCGGTCGCGACGGCGAGCCTGGCGAGGTCCTGGTTCCAGCGCTGGTAGTCGGGGTTCGCCAGTCCCGGCGTGACCCAGAAGAGGGTATCCACTCCCCGGGTGGCCCGGTCCAGGGTGGCGGGGTCATCCAGGTCGCCCTGGACCACGGGGGCCCGGGTGCCCAGGCCGTCCAGCTTCTCGGGATGGCGCGAGATCAGGTTGAGGTCCAGCCCGGCGTCGAGCAGGTGCCGGGTGACGAGACGGCCGATCTTGCCCGTGGGCGTATTGACGAGGATGCGCATCAGCAGGCTCCCGTGGAGGTATGGGGTCGGGTGGGAAGCTCGCGCGGAGGTTCGATCCGGCCACCCGGGCAGGGCCGGCGGCCGGACCGGTCCAGCGATGCATACTGAGATGCGCCAGGCTGCGGAGCGATCTTCGTGCACCGGCGGAACTGCGGGTGGAGGGCCGGCCCGGGCGGCCATCGCGCCCTGGGTCACGTGCGGCCGCGGGCGCCCGGGCACGCGCACGCGCACGTTGCGCCACTCCGGGGCCGACGTGCTAGGTTTCGAGCCGCGAGCCGCGGCTCCTGGCACGTGATCCATCTCGGAGGCCTCGACGTCCCGTGAAGTACGCCATCGTTCTGCCCGACGGAGCCGCCGACGAACCGCTCGCGCAGCTGGGCGGGAGGACCCCGCTGGAGGCCGCCCGCATCCCGCACATGGACCGGGTCGCGGAGCAGGGCAGGCTCGGCCGCTACGTGACGATCCCGGAGGGCTTCACGCCCGCGACCGACGTGGGGACGCTGTCGGTCCTGGGGTACGACCCGCAGGTCTACTACTCGGGGCGCGCGCCCATCGAGGCGGCGGCGAAGGGGCTGTCGGCCCGTCCGGACCAGATGATCTTCCGTTGCAACTTCGTGGCCATCCAGGACGGGCTCATGAAGGACAACACGGCCGGCCATATCGCCCAGACCGAGGCCGACGCGCTCATCGCCGGCCTGCAGCGGGAGCTGGCGGACGAGGGCTGCGAGTTCCACGCCGGGGTGACCTACCGGAACCTCATGCTCCTTGCGGATGCCGCGGATCTCCGGCTGCGCTGTGCCCCGCCCCACGACATCATCGACCAGCCGGTCCCGGGGCATCTGCCGGCGGGCGAGGGGAGCGCCCGGGTCACGCGGATCATGGAGCGGGCGCGCGCCGTGATCGCCGCCCACGACGTGAATCGCAGTCGGCGTGAGCAGGGACGCGATCCCGTCACCGACATCTGGCTCTGGGGCCAGGGCCGGCCGGCGCGCCTGGAGACCTTCGCCTCGCGCTTCGGACCCCGGGCGGCCGTGATCACGGGCGTGGACATCCTGCGCGGCATGGCCCGCCTGATGGGCATGGAGATCCTCGAGGTGCCGGGCGCGACGGGCTACATCGACACCGACTACGCGGGCAAGGGCCGGGCGGCCGTGCGCGCGCTCGACGAGTTCGACCTGGTCATCGTCCACGTCGAAGCGGCCGACGAATCCGCGCACATGGGCGACGCCGGGGAGAAGGTCCGCGCGCTCGAGCGGATGGACCAGGCGATCGTGGGGCCGCTCCTCGAGAAGTTGGCCCGGAGCCCGGCGTGGCGCGTGCTCGTCGCCGTGGACCACCCGACCCTGACCACGACGCGGGGGCATTCGGCCATCCCGCCGCTGTTCGCCTACGCGGGCACCGGCATCGAGGCCGTGGAGCGGGCTCCGTTCACGGAGACGGCGGCTGAACGGGGCGGCTACTGGGTCATGCCCGGCCACCGGCTCATGGAGGTCTTCCTGCGGGGCTGAGCCGGCCCTTGTCGGCCGGGGCCGCGGATGCGACCGGGGCCGGGGAGCGTCGTCTCCCCGGCCCCCCCGGATCAGAACTTCAGCTGCTGGATCGGGCGCGAGACGTGGAACGTCACGCTCCTGTCCGCGCCCGCAGCTCCGACGAGCCCGACCGTGAGGACTCCCTGCTCCACGCGGTAGCCGAAAGGAAGGCTCTCCAGCGCCACGCGCAGCTCGTATTCGCCGGTGGGCAGCGGTCCGAAGCGGAAGTTCCCCGTTTCGTCGGTGTAGGTGAAGCTCCCCCCGTCGATCAGGATCTCCGCGCCGGAGACCCCCGAACCGTCCCGATCGTCCACCACCCGCCCCTGGATCCATCCCACGTTCCGCGTGAGCGGGAGCGCCAGTTCGAGGAGATCGTCCTGCACGACCTCGATCTCGAGCGGCCCGATCCCGTCGATCGAGAACTGGGTCGGGACGGAGGCCGGCAGGATCCGGATGACGTGCTTCCCGGCGTGCACGAGGGCGTGGAAGACGCCGTCGGCGTCGGTCACGAGCGGCTGGCTGGCGTTCCCGTCCACCGAGACCTCGACCCCGGCGATCCCCGGCTCGCCCTGCTGCCAGCGCCCGTCCCCGTCGCCGTCCTCGAACACGCGGCCTCTCAGGATGAGGCGCTCCGGCACCGTGGGATCCAGGTGCGGGACGGCGGTCCTACTGGTGCGGCCGGTGGAGTGGGCCACGCTGAACGTCACGGTGTGGAGGAGCCCCGTCGACGAGTTGCTGAGCCCGTAGCGCGCGACCAGGAAGAGGCGCGGGTTCGGCTGCATGACGGCCTCGACCCTGCCGATGGTCTGCGTCAGGCGCGGCAGGCCCGGACTCGTCCCGTCGCGCGTCACGCCGAACTGACCGGAGAGCGTCACCAGCGGCCGGGGAAGCCTCAGCCCCGTGAAGTCCACGAACGACTCCACGCGCGCACCGTAGGGCTCCTGCCAGGCGATCCGATGCTGGAGCGAGAGTGTCCCGGAGGACCCCACGCGCAGGCCGAGGCTCCCGGAGAGGTAGTCCCGGGCACTGCGACCGCGGTGATCGATCCGGCTCCACTCGAGCGTGGAGTTCCGGCCGGGCCCCAGCTGCTGCGAGACCGACGCCGTGCTCGTCGCCACCCACTCGCAGAACAGATCCCCTTCGCGGTGCCTGAGCTCGTGGGACGCCGAGAGGCCGGTCCCCGCGCCCGCGGTCCGCCACGCGAGCCTGCCTCCGACCTGGTTCCCGTGGGCCCGGTACTCGGTCAGGCCCCCCTCCATTCGTCCACGGTCCACGAGCACCGGATTCGTCCAGCGGCCCGCCCAGCCCGTGAGCGCGACCCGCCGGGGAGCGCGCCAGGTGAGGTTCATGTCCTCCGTCAGGCCCGGGACCGGCTGCAGGGCGCCCAGGTAGCCGAGCGCGCGTGGCTTCCCCCGGGTGGCCTGAAGATGCGCGCCCATGCTCAGTCCGCGCAGTTCGCTCTGTGCGCTCACCTCTCCCGCGAGCCCTTGCACGGTGCCGCCGGTGGAGGAGAAGGCCCGCGTCGCGAAGACGTCTCCCAGGAGGTCCACACGCCTGTCCTTCACCACGGGCACGCCGAAGGAGAGGCCCGCGCCCTGCGCGCTCCGGAACCTGTCCGAGACGCCTGCGGTGGAGGGGCCGCTGCCGGTCAGGCCATAGAGGAGACCCTGCAGGCGTGGGCCCCGCGGCCGCTCCACGCGCCAGAACCCGGCGCCGAAGCGCCGTGCGAAGGCGCCGTTCTCGAACGCGGTGTAGCTCACGGGCAGGTTGCCGGCGAGCCCGCCGGCGCGCCAGGCGAGCGACCTGCCGTCGCCCCCGCGATGCCGTTCGATCAGGAGGCCGCGGGCGCTGGTGCCGTTGGCGCCGGGGGACCCCGCGGGCAACAGGGCGTCACCGGCGTCCGCCTGCCAGCCCCTCTTCGATGTGAACCCGAGCCGCCGCCGCAGGAGGTAGCTGCGCCCGTCGTAGCTCATCAGCTCGCTCTGCAGCTCGAGCCTCCCCCCGGGGAGACAGTCGAGGAGATCCAGCCGGAAACGCTCCCGGCTGGTCGCAGTCCCTTCGCGCGGGTTGCTCCCCTCCTGGGAGAATTCCCCGTTGACCTGGTCCCAGGGCAGCGACTGTTCCCAGGGCCTCTGCCCGGGATCGGCGAGGGAGCGCTGCGCGGACGGGGACAGGGTCTCGCTGTCCTTCCGCGCGGCGACGAGTGGCCTGGCCAGCGGGAACTCGGCCCGGGGGACGCGTCGCAGCTCGAAGGACGACGGGGCGGCAGGCCGGATGGCGTCGGAGGCCGTGGTGTCGGCGGGACCCGCCCCGGCGACCGAGCAGGCCGCCAGGAACACGAGCGGCATCACGCTCCCTGCGACCCGGCTGGCTCCTGGCATGGTCACGTCCGCCCGCTCCGGCTACCGCGCTGCCTTCGTACGAGACGCCCCGGCCTCGGCCGGGACCGCCACGTCGAACTCCTTGATGCCCTGGAGCAGCGACTCCTCGCCGCTGTCCACCGTGAGCAGCAGCCGATAGGGACCGGCGCCGGTCGGATGCCACGGACAGCGGTACACGGTCTCGCTCCCGGGCAGGCAGACGCGATAGGGCAGCTCCTGCTGGAACAGGACCGTCCCGGTCGAATCCGTCACCTGGAACCAGCCCGTGGGGTAGAAGTAGACGTTCCCGCGGTTGGCGACCTGCGCCACGAGGTCCAGCGTGTCGCGGTAAGCGCCCGGCTGGACGGCCATCTCCGTGATCGTGCCCGCGCGCGATTCCGTGCCCGCGGCGGTGAGGTAGACCGTGGTCCCCATGCGCACGCGCGTCCCGAGTCCCAGCTTCGCGCGGCGCATCTCCGCCTGCCCTTCGAAGAAGATGATGGTCCAGTAGGACCCGCGCGCGGTGTCGGGCAGTGTCGCCGTCACGCGCACGACCCGCGTCCCGTGGGGGGGGATGGTGAAGTCCGGCAGGTCCGTGCGGGCCCAGGCCGACGCGGAGCGTGGCTGCGACCCCCGCGGCAGGAGATCCACGCCGCCGTCGGGGGTCGTGGCCCAGTCCTCCACGGTCGTCACGACGCGCACCGGCTCGTCGCCGTTGTTGTAGACCTCCACGGCCTCGGTCCGGGATTCGCCCGGCGCCAGCGTGAGCCGGAGCTTCATGGGCGCGACCGCCATGGCGAGGTTGCCCCAGGCGGGTGTCGTGGCGAGGAGCAGGAGCCCCATGATGGCGAGAGCGAGGCCAGCGGTCCTCCAGTTCGAGGTTCTCATTGTTCCACCACCGTGTAGATGAGGGTGTTGGTGTAGTTCGTGGGGCCGGCTGATCCGGCGTCGGAGTAGTCCCACAGGTTGATGATCTTGATATTGGTGTCCACCTGACGGCTCACGCCGTTCCCGCCCCCCGCCCACAGGGCCTGGTTCGAGGAGGTGATGGGCGTGTATGTGGCGATGAGGCTCCCCACCGTCGGGCAGCGGATCAGGAGGTGGGACATGTCGATGGACGGGCTCCCGGCGCTGCAGCTGACGAAGAGGATGAGCCCCGCCCTGGCCGGCGTGTTGACCCGCACGCAGATCCCGCCCGTCGGGGCCAGCGATTCCACGAAGCCCGCTTCGTAGTCGTTCTGCGTGGGAGTGAGCGAGAGGCTGTTCGTGAGGACCTGGATGCTCGTCGCGGCGCGCGCGACCGGAGTCAGCGGCAGGACGAGGAACAGGACCGGGAGCGCGCAGACGAGCACGCGCCGGCTTGACGCCCGCCGGTCGGCGGGCGTCGGGGGCCTGGCGGTCACTCCGGTTACTTCCATCGCGGCTTTCTCACGGACTTCCATTTCCGGTGGTGAGGGGGCACCGCCGCGCTCCAGGATTCGAGCCCCATCCCGACCCTCGGCGGTCGGAATGGCCTGGAGAGGGGTTCGGACTTCCATCCGTCAGGCCCGCTCGTCCGGCCTGGAGGGTCGGCGATCGAGACAGGCGGACCGGGGGCGCCCCGAGGGCGCCCTCGTTGTCCGGGTCATCTCCGACTACTGGACCACGACCGTGTAGGTCAGCGTGTTGGTGTACGCCGTCGTTCCGGCGCCGTCCGGATCCGAGTAAGCCCAAAGGTTCTGCACCCGGATGTCGGTCTGGATCGTGGTGTAAGCGGGCGATGTCGTGGTCGTGGACCAGAGGTCCTGGTCGGTGGCGGTGATCGCGGTGAAGCTGCTCTGCGTCGTGCCCGATCCGCCGGCGGCCGTCTGCGTCTTGAAGAGCAGGTCGGCCAGCGCGATCTCCGGCGAGCCGTCGGCGCACTTCACCTTCGTGATCGCGCCGGTGGAGCTGTTGGTCCGGATCCGGACGTCGATGCCGGCAGCACCCAGCGCGTCGACGTATCCGAGGTCGTAGTTGGTCTGGTTGGGCGTGAGCGTGATGCTGGGGTCCAGCACTTCGATCTGGACGGTGGCGCCAGCCTGGAGGATGACGTCAGAGGTGCCCGACGTGGCCGCGAACGCCGGGCTGCTGGCCCCCAGGGCCAGGACGGCGACCGGCACAAGGAACGCGAGAATCCTGGAACGCTGCATATCCAACCCTCCCAAGGCTTATCCCTGCCACGATTCGCATGAGCGGTGCGGTGCAAGATGTCGGCAGTAAATCTCGTATCGGCTGGGCTCGGTTGGCGGCTTGAGGGAAAACTTTCCGGATGGCGGGGGAAGAGGGGGGGCCGGATTGGCGCGGCCGGTCCGGGGTAAGTCCCGGCGGCGAGGCCAGATGAGGGTGCTCGCCGGGCCCCGGCCGGTCCTTGCCGACCGGCGCCCAGGACGTGGGCGGGGCCGGGGAGCGTCGTCTCGGCCCCCCGGCCCCGCAGGTTCCCTGTCGCGCTACTTCTTCCGGGCTCCGAGCAGGGCCTGGTCGAGGTCCGCGATGACGTCGTCCGGATGCTCGGCCCCGACGCAGAGACGGATCAGGTTCGGCGGGATGCCGGCGAGCTTCCGACCTTCCTCGCCCTGCTGTTGATGGGTCGAGATCGCGGGGATCGTGGCGACGCTCTTGATCCTCCCCAGGTCGGTCGCGCGCCAGATCCGCTCCAGGCCGTCGAAGACCTTCCGCGCCGTCCCGGCTCCGCCCTTCACGCAGAACGACATCAGGTGCCCGTAGCGGTTGACGGGCTTCCCGTAGAGGTCGTCGTGCTCGGCGTCCACCAGCCACAGGTACCGGCTGGCCAGCTCGTGCAGCGGGTGGTTCGGCAGGCCGAGATACTCGACGCGCTCGACCATCGGGTGGCGCTCGAGCCACTCCGACACCTTCATCGTGCTGCGGCTCATCAGGTCGATCTTCGAGCGCAGCGTGCGCATGTCGTTGAGCGTCATGACCGCCTGCAGGGGGTGCAGGTTCGGGCCGTAGTCCCGGTTCGGCAGGTACTTGATGTAGAGCGCGAAATCGTCCCGCAACGCGTCGATCGGGATGTTCGTCACGAGCCCCTTGCGCGCGATGACGGCGCCGCAGATCCCGAATCCGCTCGAGGACAGGGTCTTGGAGGCGGACTGCACGACGATGTCCGCACCGTGGCGGATCGGGCGGAGCAGGGCCGGCGTGGCGACCGTGCTGTCGACGATCAGCGGCAGCCCGTGCGAGTGGGCGAGGTCCGCCACGGCCTGGATGTCGAAGAAGCCCTGCTGCGGGTTGCTCGGCAGTTCGCCGTAGAGGAAGCGCGTGTTCTTGTCGATCTTCGATGCCCACTCGTCCAGGCTGGTCGGGTCCTGGATCCAGCGGCACTCGATGTCGCGCTCCTGCTGCAGGCGGACATTGAACTGCTGGAAGGTGCCACCGTAACACTGCGCGGTGGCGAGGAAGTTGCGGGGCTCGTAGACGTCGTGCCGGGTGTGCATGAGGAACGGCTGGACGGCCGTCATGATCGCCGCCATCCCCGAGGAGGTCGAGCAGCAGGAGGTCTCCCCGTCGAACCCGTAGCCCTCGAGCAGGGCCAGCACCCACTCGTAGTAGTAGGTGGAGGGGTTCGCGATCCTCGAATAGCACCAGGTCGGGATCAGGTAGGCCAGCGCCGCCGCCATCTCGTCGGAATCGCGGTAGGCCTGCGAGGTCGACATGAAGATCGGCTCGATGATCGAGCCCTGGTAGTCCTCGATCGCGTCCTGGACCGAGTAGAGGCCGTGGACCGCGATCGTGTCGAACCTCCATTTCTTCACGACGTCGCGGATGTACCCGGCGCGCCGGGCGAGATACTCGTTGTTCCGGTCGATGTAGCGCTGCATCCCCGGTGTGATCTCGACATCTCGGTCGGCCATGGAGCACCTCCGGCGAGGATTCTTGGAGTGGACGCGAGAGCGTGTAAGATACCGCAGCTGGTCAGGCGCGACGAAGCGATTCCCCGACCGGCGTGACGGGGCCCGCCCCGGGGAGAGCGGCAGAGATGACCAGCGAACCGATCCGCTTCACCAGTACCAACCGGAGCGTTCCACCGACCGACCTGCGCGGTGCGCTGTTGCAGGGACAGGCGGCCGACCGGGGCCTGTTCATGCCCGTGACGGTCCCGCCCCTGAGCCCGGACGACCTCGCGTCGCTGGTCGGGAAGTCCTATGCGGAGATCGCGTGGTCCGTCCTGCGGCGTTTCACGGCCGGGATGCTCGACGATGCGAAGCTGCGGGCCCTGTGCGCGGACGCCTACGACTACGACGTCCCGCTCGAGCGGGTCGAGGGGCGCCGCTGGCTGATGCGCCTCGACCAGGGGCCGACCGCCTCGTTCAAGGACTTCGCGGCCCGGATGATGGCTCGCTGGATGGGGGCCTTCCTGGCGGAGGACCGTGACGAGCTGGTCATCCTGACCGCCACCTCGGGCGACACGGGCAGCGCGGTGGCCCACGCCTACCATGGGGTGGACCGCGTCCAGAGCGTCGTGCTGTTCCCGGTGGCGGAGGTCTCCGGCCGGCAGCGCCGGCAGATGACGACCCTGGGCGGCAACGTCACGGCCTTCGCCGTGGACGGCAAGTTCGACGACTGCCAGGCGATGGTCAAGCGCGCCTTCGCGGATCCCGACCTGGCCGGCCTGCGGCTGAGCAGCGCCAACTCGATCAACGTCGGGCGGCTGCTCCCGCAGTCCGTCTACTACGTCTACGCCTACGTCCGGCTCGCCGACGTGGGGGCCCGCGAGCCGATCGTCTTCTCGGTCCCCTCGGGGAACTTCGGCGACCTGATGGGCGCGGTGCTCGCGACCCGCATGGGCCTGCCCATCTCGCGGGTCGTCATCGCGACGAACGCGAACGACGAGGTCCCCTGCTTCTTCGCCACCGGCCGCTACGAGAAGATCGTCCCGTCCCGCGTGTGCATCTCGAACGCCATGAACGTCGGGCACCCTTCGAACCTCGCCCGCCTGGTGGACGCCTACGGCGGCTGGATGGACGAGACCGGCGCGTTCCGCGAGCCGCCCGACCTGGCCCGGCTCCGGCGCGACTTCTACGCCGTGAGCATCTCCGACGACGAGACCCGCGCGACGATCCGCGACGCCTGGCGGCGGCACGCGACCCTGCTGGAACCGCACGGGGCGGTCGGCTGGGCGGGATTGCAGCGCTTCCTGGCGGAGCCCGGCGCGCCGGCCGATCCTCTGGCCGTCTCGATCGAGACCGCGCACCCGGCCAAGTTCCCCGAGGAGATCCAGGCGCTGCTCGGGCTCGACCCCGTCCTGCCGCCGAGCCTGGCGGGGATCGAGTCGAAGCCCGAGCAGTACGGACACCTGACCACCGAATACTCGCCGTTCCGGGATTTCCTGAAGGAGCGATTCCTCAGGGCCTGAGGCGGGAGACACCGGGCGCGGCCGCGCCGCCTGCCCATCGCGAAGGAGCATGCATGTCCGTCATCCAGCCGTTCCGGGCCTACCGGCCGCGCCCCGATCAGGCCCGCGAGGTCGCGAGCTTCCCCTACGACGTGCTCTCCTCCGCCGAGGCGCGCGAGCTGGCGCGCGGGAACCCCGTCTCCTTCCTGCACGTCTGCAAGCCGGAGATCGACCTCGACCCGGCGATCGACGTGCACGACGACCGCGTCTACGCGCAGGGGCGCGAGAACCTCCGCCGGCTCATCGCCGACGGGGTGCTCGTGCGGGACGCGAGCCCCTGCCTCTACGTCTACCAGCAGCGCATGGGGGACCACGTCCAGGCGGGCCTCGTCGCGCTGTGCAGCGTGCGTGAGTACGAGCAGGACCTCATCAAGAGGCACGAGCACACGCGCCCGGACAAGGAGGACGACCGGACCCGCCACGTCACGGAGGCCAACGCGAACGCCGAGCCGGTCTTCCTGGCCTACCGGGCCCGCAAGGAGATCGACCGGATCGTGGACGCCGTGCGCGCCCGCCCGGCCGCCTGCGACTTCGTCGCCACCGACGGCATCGGGCACGCGCTCTGGGTCATCTCCGACCCCGCGGAGGTCGCGGCCCTCGTGAAGCTCTTCGCCGGCCTCCCCGCGCTGTACGTGGCCGACGGCCACCACCGCACCGCCGCGGCCGCGCGCCACGGCAGGCAGATGCGCGACCGGCACCCGGGCGGCCGCGGGGACGAGCCGTACGAGTCCTTCATGGCCGTGGTCTTCCCGCACGACCAGCTCAAGATCCTCGACTACAACCGCGTCGTGAAGGACCTGAACGGCCTGAGCGCCGATCAGTTCCTCGCGAAGGTCGCGGAGCGCTTCGTCGTCGGGCCGGGGCAGGCGGTCACGCCCGCCACGCCGCACGGCTTCGGGATGTTCCTCGGCGGGAAGTGGCACCGGCTCGAGGCGCGCCCCGGGACGTACCCGGCCGACGACCCCATCGGGGGGCTCGATGTCTCGATCCTGCAGGACAACCTGCTCGCGCCCGTGCTCGGCATCACCGACCCGCGCAAGGACACGCGCATCGACTTCGTCGGCGGCATCCGCGGCCTGGGCGAGCTGGAGAAGCGCTGCCGGGAGGGCTGGGCGGTCGCCTTCGCGCTCCATCCCACTTCGCTCGACGAGCTCATGCGGGTCGCCGACTCCGGGGTGGTCATGCCGCCCAAGTCCACCTGGTTCGAGCCCAAGCTGCGCAGCGGGCTGACCGTGAACCTGCTCGACGAGGCCTGAGGGCGTTCACAAACCCTTCACACAAGCCCTCCGCGGATTGACGCCTCTGCAGGGCCTGTCTACACTTGCTTGCCCTTGAAGAAAGGTAAGGCCGGTGGCGACGTCTGCGTTCGCGGGAGGGAGCAGGGTGATGATCGGGTTGCGCTCCATCCGGCTCATCACGCTCGTGCTCACCGTCGTGTGCTGTGCGACGGCGGCGCTGGTGATGTCCGAGCTCCGGACGGATTCGCCTTCCGCCGCTCATCACGACGGCGGCCAGTGCCCCGATTCCGGTCCGGACGGCGCCCCCTGTGAGGCCGGTTGCGCGTGCGTCTGCTGCCCCGGGCAGATCCCGGTCTCCCTGCCGCACGAGACCGGCATGGAGTCCGGCACCCTGCCGGTGTGCCGCCACCCCGGGCTGCCACTCCACGAACTCCAGCCGGACGATCACATTCAAAGCATCTTCCATCCACCGCGGCGCCTCACTCCAGCCTAGGGAGCGGTGTCGGACGCGCTCAGTCGCGTCCGCGCCAGAGGCGTAGTCGGGCATCCCCCGAGGGTTGCCCCATCGCGAAAGCAGGTGGATGCAGATGCGATCGTCCGTTGCCAGGACGGTCTCGGCGACGAGACTGGGCCTGGCTCTCCAGACCGTTCTTGCCCTTCACGTCATCGCCGCCACTCCGGCGCGCGCGGCGCCGCCGTCCCTGCCGTCGCAGGTGAGCATCACCGCGGACACTCTCAGGCTCGGCTGGCCGGACATCGTCCGCCTGGCCGGCCAGCATCCCGCTCTTTCCGTGGGGCGCTGGGGCGTGGCCGCTGCGCTGGGTGCGGCCGACGCGGCCGGGACGCCGCCGAACCCGACGCTCGACGCCACCCTCACCCGCGGTGAGACCCCCGAGCGTCTTCGGGAGCGGCCCGAATGGGACCTTGGGCTCACCCTCCCGCTGGGCTGGATCGCGCAACGCCACCACCTCGTGCGCGCCGCGAGCGCGCAGGTGGACGCCAGCCGGGAAGAGGCGAGGGCGATCCGGCGGGATGTCCTGCTGGAACTCCGCGCGATCTTCTGGAACCTCGCCTACGAGCAGGTCCGCGTGGCCGCGCTCGACACCCTGCACGGCCAGACCGCAGAACTCGCGCGGCGGGTCTCCAGGCGTGTCGAGCAGGGCGAGGCCCGGCCGGCCGAGGTGACCCGCGTCGAGATCGAGCTGGAGAAGGTCGCGATCGAACTCGATGCGAGCCGGATCGCGCTGGGCGCCCGCCGGGACCAGTTGAAGCTGTGGATCAGCGGCGACGGTGGCCGGGAAGTGGTGGTCGAGGCGGAACTCGCGAACCTCCCTGAGGTTCCCGGCCTGGACGCGGCGCTGGCCACCGCCCGTTCGAGTCACCCCGGGCTCGGGGCGGCGCGCGCGCGGGTGCGGGCGCTCGCCGCGGAGGCCGGCGCCGAACGGATGGCGCGGGTCCCGGGCATCGAGCTCAGGGGGTTCACGGCCCGAGAACTCGAGCGCCGTACCTGGGGCGGCGGGATCGCCCTCGGTCTGCCGCTCTGGGACTGGAACTCCGGACGGATCGCGCGAGCCGGGGCCCAGCTCGAAGCCGGCAGGAAGCGGATCGAGTGGGAGACGCGGCAGACCGAATCGGCGGTCATCGAGGCGCAGGCTGCGTGCCTGACCGCGACCCGCACCGTGGAACGCTACCGGGACCGGATCCTCCCGCGTGCCGAGTCCGCGGCCGCGATCATGGAGAAGACCTACCGGCTCGGCGAGGCGGGCCTGCTCGAGCTGATCGACGCCCGGCGCGTGCTGGTGGAGACGCGCCTGCGCTACCTCGCGACACTCGTCCAGGCCCAGTTGGACTGCAGCCATCTCAGCGCCCTTACCGGGCAGGAGGACACCCCGTGAAGAGGACGACCCGCGCCGCGCTCTCCATCGCCGCGCTCCTCATGGTCCTGTCCGCCGCGTCGTGCGGCGGACCCGTCGCCAGCGCGGCCCGGAAGGCCGCGCCCCCCGGGGAGGCCCCGGCTGGCCGCCCCGCCACGTCGGGGGAGAAGGACGAGCGGCCGGAGATGTCGGATCTCGACCGTCCGCTCGAGGAGTTGTTCGCCATGACCTGTGAACACCAGCGGAAGACCTTCGAGTGCGCAGAATGCCGCTACGAGACGGGGGTCGTGCACGCGCCGGCGGGGCTCTTCGCCGGCGGGCTCCTCAAGACGCAGAAGGCCGTCCGGGAGCGGATCGCGATCCCGCTGCAATTGACGGGCGAGGTGCGCTTCGACGAGCGGAGGGTCACGCATCTGAGCACCCAGGCCGAGGGGATCGTCCGCGGGGTCCACGTCGCGCTCGGGGACCGGGTGAGCCGTGGGCAGGCCCTGATCGAGATCGAGAGTACGGCGGTGGGCGAAGCCGAGGGCGCCTGCCTGGAGACGCAGGCGGTGCTGCGGCTCACCCGGCGCAACCACGAGCGGGCGCTCGAGCTGCGCAGCGAGGGGATCTCGTCGGAGAAGGAATATCTCCAGGCCCGCCAGGAGCTCGAAACCGCGGAGATCCACGCGGAGTCCGCGCTGGGTGCGCTGATCCGCCTCGGCATGCCCGTGGCCGATGCGCGGAAACTGAGCCCGGCGTCCGCTCGCGGCCGCCTGACGCTGTACGCTCCGGCAAACGGCACGGTGCTCTTCCTGCACGCGGTCCCGGGAGAGGTCGTCCGGACCGAGGAGTCCCTGGCGACCATCGGCGACAACGCCAGCGTGTGGGTGTGGGCCGATCTCTACGAGCGGGACATCGCCCGATTCGCCCGAAAGCAAATCGAACAGCGGATGGCGGCGACGGTGACCGTCAAGGCCTACCCTGGCGAGGAGTTCCGCGGCACCGTGGACTTCGTCAGCCCGGTCATGGACGAAGCCTCGCGCACCGTCCGGCTGCGCATCGTGGCGACGAACCCGGGCGGGCGCCTGTTCGCGGGGATGTTCGCCGACGTGAAGGTCTACCTGCCCGGCGAGGAGGAAGCGCTGGCGTTGCCCCGGAACGCCGTGCTGGAGGACGAGGGTCGCTCCTTCGTCTTCATCCACCACCACGGCGACTACTACGTGCGCCGTCCGGTCGAACCCGGGCGGTCCTGGGGCGACCGGGTCGAAGTGCTCCGGGGGCTCGAGGGCGGTGAAACGGTGGTCGCCGACGGCTCGTTCCTCCTGAAGTCCGACGTCCTGCGCTCGAAGATGGGCGCGGGCTGCGCCGACTGAGGGAGGCGCCGTGCGACTCGTGACCTTGTTGCTGCACAACCGGTTCGTCGTCCTGCTGGCGACTGGGTTCCTGGTCCTCGCCGGTGTCGTTGCCTGGATGCGTCTGCCCATCGACGCCTTCCCGGACGTCACCAACACCCAGGTGATGATCCTGAGCAAGGCCGCAGGGCTCGCCGCGCTCGACGTCGAGCAGCAGGTGAGCTACCCGATCGAACAGGTGATGCGGGGCCTGCCCCGGGTGACGCAGGTCCGCTCGATCTCCAAGGCCGGGTTGTCCCAGGTGGTCATCATCTTCGAGGACGGTGCGGACACGTACTGGACCCGCCAGGTCGTCTTCGAGCGTCTGGCCTTGGCCCGGAATCAGCTTCCGCCGGGGGTGGAGCCGGAGCTCGGCCCGCTCAGCACCGGTCTGGGCGAGGTCTTCCAGTACACGCTGGAGGGCGAGGGGCAGACCCCCATGGAGCTGCGCACCATCCAGGACTGGCTGGTCGCGCCGCTGCTCAAGCCGATCGAGGGCGTGAACGAGGTCAACAGCTTCGGCGGGCAGGTCAAGCAGTACCAGGTGCTGCTCGCCCCCGAGCGGCTGCTCCAGTACGGCCTGACGGCCCGCGAAGTGGTCGAGGCGGTCGAGCGCAGCAATGCCAACGCGGGCGGCGGCGTGCTCGTGCGCGACTGGGAGCAGGTCTACCTGCGCGGCGTGGGGCTGCTCCGGGACATCCCGGACATCGAACGGATCGTGCTCAAGTCCGTGAACGGCTCACCCGTGTACCTGCGGGACGTGGCCGAGGTCGTCATCGGCGCGGAGCCGCGCCAGGGCGCAGTGAGCCGTGACGGCAGGGGCGAGGTGGTGGCCGGCATGATCATCATGCTCAAGGGCGCGAACTCGCAGGACGTGGTCGGCCGGGTCAAGGAGGCGGTGGGCCGGATCCAGGGCACGCTCCCCCCGGGGTCCGCATCAACGTGTTCTACGACCGCACCTCCCTCATCGAAGCCTGTATCGCGACCGTGCTCGACGCGCTCCTCGCGGGCGGGATCTTCGTCATCCTCGTGCTGTTCCTGTTCGTGGCCGAGCTGCGCACCGCGCTGATCGTCGTCTTCTCCCTGCCGCTCACCTTCCTCATCAGCTTCATCGTCATGCGCATGGCGGGGCTTTCCTCCAACCTGATGAGCCTGGGCGGCCTGGCCTTCTCGGTCGGGATGGTGGTGGACGCCTCCATCGTCGTCGTGGAGAACGTCCGCCGCCACCTCGCGGACCGGGGCCGGTTGGACACGAAGCGGGTGATCGTCACCGGGGCGGTGGCCGAGGTGGCGCGCCCGGTCGCCTTCTCGGTGCTCATCGTCGCGATCATCCTCGTGCCACTGTTCACGCTGCAGAGCGTCGAGGGCAAGATGTTCGTGCCGCTCGCGCTGACGCTGCTGATCGCGCTGCTGGTCTCGCTCGGGGTGGCGTTCACGGTGGTGCCCGTGCTCGCCGACCTCGCGCTCCAGCACGTGCCCGAGCGGGAATTCGGCTTCATCCGCCGCCTCCACGAGGGATATCTGCGGCTCCTCGCCTGGGCGCTGCGGCACCGCGCCCGGACCCTGGGGATCGCGGGAACCCTGCTGGCCGGCTCCCTGGCGCTCGTTCCGTTCCTCGGCACCGAGTTCATGCCGCCGCTCGACGAGGGCTCCATCGCGGTGAACGTGGTGCGCCTGCCGAACGCTTCGCTGGACGGCTCGGTCAAGGTCGCCGCCTTTCTGGAGCAGCGGTTGCTCAAGTTCCCCGAGGTGCAGACCGTGGTCAGCAAGACCGGCCGGGCCGAGATCTCCGAGGACCCCATGGGCCCGGAGCAGACCGACCTCCTCATCATGCTCAAGCCGCGCAGGAAGTGGGGCGCCGGCCGCAGTAAGACCGAGCTGGTCGAAGCCATCCAGAAGGACCTTGGCGAGATCCCCGGCCTGCGCTACTCCTTCTCCCAGCCCATCGCGCTGCGGGTCAACGAGCTCATCTCGGGGGTGAAGAGCGACCTGGCCGTGAAGATCTTCGGGCCCGATCTCGACGTGCTCAAGCGCTTCGCCGACCGCAGCGCCGCCGAGATGCAGGGTGTGCGCGGCGCCCGCGACGTCAAGGTCGAACAGGTCTCCGGGATGAGCCAGCTCGACGTGGTGATCGACCGGGAGGCCGCGGCACGCCACGGCATCAGCATCGGCACCGTCAACGATGTCATCGAGACGGCCGTCGCGGGCCGGAAGGCGACCACGCTCATCGAGGGGCAGCGGCGCTTCGCGGTGGTCGTGCGGTTTCCGGAGGAGGCGCGCCGGGACATCCCCGGGATCGAACGACTGCTCGTTCCCGCGCCCGGGGGCGAGCGCGTCCCGCTGGCGCAGATCGCGCGGTTCCGGATGGTCGAGGCGCCGGCCCAGGTGAGCCGCGAGAACGGCATGCGCCGGGTCGTGGTCGAGGCCAACGTGCGGGGTCGGGACCTCGGGAGCTTTGCCCGGGACGTGCAGGCCAGGATCACCCCGCTCGCGAGGCAGCTGCCACCGGGGTACTTCATCGGCTATGGCGGGCAGTTCGAGAATCAGCAGCGCGCCATGCGGCAACTCCTGATCGTGGTGCCGATCGCCCTGCTCCTCATCATGGTCCTGCTGTACCTGGCGCTGGGCTCGATCTCGAGCTCGCTCCTTGTGCTGCTGAACCTCCCGTTCGCGCTCGTGGGGGGCGTGATCGCGGTGGTCGCATTCCGGATGCCGCTCTCGGTCTCGGCCGCGGTGGCCTTCATCGTGCTGCTGGGGGTCGCGGTGCAGAACGGAGTGGTGCTGGTCGCCTTCTTCCGGCAGCTCCGCGAGCGCGGCGAGAGCGTCGCGGACACCATCACGCGGGGTTGCGACGTGCGGTTCAGGCCGCTGCTCATGACCGCGCTGACGAGCTTCATCGGGCACTTGCCGATGCTCTTCGCGACCGGTTCGGGAGCGGACATCCAGAAGCCGCTCGCGGTGGTGGTGATGGGCGGGCTGGTGACGAGTACGCTGCTCACCCTGGTGGTGCTTCCGGTGATCTATGGCTGGATCGAGGGCCGGCGAGCGGGCGCGCAGGGCTGACCAGCAAGCGCGCGGGCCCGGCCGCCGTGCAGGTGGCCGGGCCCGTCGCTCGCGTCGCGGCTACGCCTTCAGCAGCTCCTCGTAGACCTTCTTCGACTCCGCGCGCACCTGGTCGTGGATGCTGTTGCCATGCGAGTCCATGGTGACGATCACCGGGAAGTCCTCCACCCGGGTGACCCAGAAGGCCTCGGGGGTGCCGAACTCCTCGAGCTTGTGGACCGCGACGACCTCCTTGACCGACTGGGCGATCGAGGTGCCGCAGCCGCCCACCGCGTGGAAGTAGACCGCGCCGAACCTGCGGCACGCCTCCAGGGTGGCCGCGCCCATGCCGCCCTTGCCGATCACGCCGCGCACCGTGTAGCTCTCGATCACCTTCGCCTGGTAGGGCTCCTCGCGCGCGCTGGTCGTGGGACCCGCGGCGACGAACGACCAGCGGTCGCCTTGCTTCTTCACCACCGGGCCGCAGTGGTAGATGACGCCCCCGCGCAGCAGGTCGTCGAGGAAGCGCGGCCGCTCCTCCACCATCAGCTTGTGCCCGGCGTCGCGGGCGGTGACGACGATCCCGGTGAGGAGCACCGTGTCGCCCACCTTGAGTTCGCGGATCTTCGCCTCGGGGATCGGGATCTCAAGCCGGATCATACGTAGCCTCCCCGTTCTTCAGCGTCATCTCCTTGCGCCGGCAGGCCCAGCACATGTAGGAGATGGCGACGTAGAAAGTGGCCGGATGGCGGTGCTGCCAGCCCGCGAAGACGCCGAGCACCGTCGTCTTCCCGCCGAAGCCCATCGGCCCGATGCCGAGCCGGTTGAGGTCGGCGTGCAGCTCCTTCTCGAACGCGTCGAGCGCCGGGTCCTCGTTGACCGAGCCGAGCCGGCGGAAGAACTGCTCCTTCGACAGCAGGTAGGAGGTCGAGCGGTCCCCGCCGATCCCCACGCCGATCACGCCCGGGGCGCAGCCCATCCCCTGGGCCTTGTAGACCGCGTCGAGCACGCACTTGCGGATGCCCTTGAGGTCGCGGCCCGCGCCCAGCGCCGAGTCCGGCAGCTTGTACTGCGTCCCCACGTTCTCGCTGCCGCCGCCCTTGAGCATCAGCTTCACGCGGACCTCGTCCTTCTCCCACGCCTTGAAGGTCACGTAAGGGGCGTTCAGGCCGACGTTCGTGCCGGTGTTCTTCCCGGTGAGCGGGTTCACCGCGTTCGGCCGCAGCAGGACGTCCTTCGTCGCCTTCTCCGCAGCCTGCTCGATCGCCCTGCGGAAGGCGATCGTGTCCAGCCCGACCGGGTGATGGACGTAGAAGATCATCGAGCCGGTGTCCTGGCAGATCGGCGTGACGTTGCGGCGCGCCATCGCGACGTTGTCGAGGATCGCGCCGAAGGTGTTCGCCGCCGTGGTCCCCGGCGGCTCCTTCCCCTGCGCCTCCCGCAGGGCGGCCTCCACGTCCGAGGGCAGCTCGGTCGAGGCGCTCCGGATCAACGTGTACAGCTGCTGGACGAGTCTCTCGCTCACGAGGCCTCCTGGATGAGGACACATGCGACACGCCGGAGGATTCTAGGAGCGGGGGAGCGGGGTCGCAAACGCAGCGGTTCGCGGTGGCCCGCCACGTGGGCGCTGAGGAAGCGGGGTGCGGGGATGGCGGTGGGCGAGCGCATGGTGCCTCTGCTCGCCCACCGCCATCCCCGCACCCCGCGCCGTGTTGCGCGCCAGCTCCCGCGCTGCGCGCCGTCGCGCTCCAGCCCCCGCGCCCCGTGGCCGGCGCCGCACGGCTGCGGCCGGGCGTACGGCGACGGGCTCCGCGAGCGAGCGCGGCCACGGGCCCGCGAGCGGGCTCGACAGGAGCGCTTTTCCCGCGCGTCTGCTTGACGGCGACCGGCGCCGCGGGGTTCAATCATGTCACGAGTTCGGGCGGCATCGGCCGCCCGACCCGCACCGGATCGAAAGGAAGCCGACGTCCATGTTCCGCATCTCCCGCAACCGATGGTGGTGGTGCTCGCGCCAGAGCAGCGGGAGGAGTGTGGGGGCGTGCATCACCTGATCCGGACCTGACACACTCCATCTCCACCCGTTGCAGACGTCCTGCGGCGGGTTTTTCGTTTTCCCGCCCGGGCCGAAGAGCGATCGAAGCCACGTCGAGCTCACGCACCCCACGCGAGGAGGACCCATGAGCCGGACCAAGATCCCCTGGACGAACGCGACATGCCGCGCCAGTGGTACAACATCCAGGCCGACCTGCCGAAGCCGCTGCCGCCCGTGCTGCACCCCGGGACCCGGCAGCCCATCGGCCCCGGCGACCTGGCGCCCCTCTTCCCGATGGGACTGATCCTGCAGGAGGTCAGCCAGGAGCGGTACGTGGACATCCCGGACGAGGTGCTGGACATCTACCGCATCTGGCGCCCCACGCCGCTGGTGCGCGCCCGCCGTCTCGAGAAGGCGCTCGGCACCCCCGCGCACATCTACTACAAGTGGGAGGGCGTGAGCCCCGCCGGGAGCCACAAGCCCAACACCGCGGTGCCGCAGGCCTACTACAACAAGGTCGAGGGCGTGAAGCGCCTCACCACCGAGACCGGCGCCGGGCAGTGGGGCAGCGCGCTCGCGTTCGCCTGCAGCCTGTTCGAGATGGAGTGCAAGGTCTACATGGTGCGCGTGAGCTACGACCAGAAGCCCTACCGCCGGCTGCTCATGGAGGCCTGGGGAGCGTCCTGCATCTCGAGCCCGAGCGAGCAGACCGGCGTCGGCCGGGCCATCCTGGCGCACGAGCCCGATTCGGCCGGCTCGCTGGGGATCGCCATCAGCGAGGCGGTCGAGGAGGCCGGCTCGCGCGCGGATACCAACTACTCGCTGGGCAGCGTGCTGAATCACGTCATGCTGCACCAGACCGTCATCGGCCTCGAGACCCAGCGGCAGCTCGAGCTGGCGGGCGAGTACCCCGACGTGGTCATCGGCTGCGTCGGCGGCGGCTCGAACTTCGCCGGGCTGGCGCTGCCGTTCGTGCGGGACAAGATCACCGCGGGGAAGCAGACGCGCATCGTGGCGGTGGAGCCGGCCGCCTGCCCGAGCCTGACCCGGGGACTCTACCGGTACGACTTCGGCGACTCGGCCGGCCTGACCCCGCTGCTGAAGATGCACACGCTGGGGCACGATTTCATGCCGCCGCCGATCCACGCCGGCGGACTGCGCTATCACGGCATGGCTCCCATCCTCTGCCACCTGTACGACCTCGGCCTGATCGAAGCGGAGGCCCACCAGCAGACCGCGGTGTTCCAGTCGGCGGTGCTCTTCGCGCGCACCGAGGGACACCTGCCGGCGCCGGAGACGGCGCACGCCATCCACGCGGCGGTCGAGGAGGCGCGGCGCTGCCGGGAACGCGGCGAGGCGAAGACCATCGTGTTCGGCGCCAGCGGCCACGGGCACTTCGACCTGGTCTCGTACCAGAAGTACTTCGCCGGGGAGCTCACCGATCACGAGTACCCGGAGGAGCTGATCCGCGAGGCCCAGGCTTCGCTGCCGGTGGTCTGAGATACCGAGGAGGAGGTCGGCGGACCCGGGCGACGGGTCTCTCATCCCAGGTACGCGCCCAGCCCGCCGCGCAGCGCGAGCGCGAGTGACAGCGCCAGCGCCAGCGCGCAGAGGGCCCCGAGCACCTGGACCGCGAGGCCGGGCCGCGGGCCGCCGAGGCGCGCGCTCAGCGGGACCACCGCGCCGATCGCCGCGCCGCTGACCAGACCTGCGGCGTGGGCGACGTTGTCCGTCCCGAGCCGCGTGAAGCCCGACACCAGACCCTGCCCGAGCAGGAAGAGGAGTGCCGCGCCGAGCGCCCGGGCACGCCCGGGGGCGAGCCGGTGACGCAGGCGGAACGCGCCGACGAGCAGGGCTCCCCCGAGCGCGAAGATCGCGCCCGAGGCGCCGACGCTCAGGCTCAGCCCCGGGCCGTGCTGAGAGGCCCGCCACAGCAGGCTGCCCAGCGAGGCCGCGGTGCCGCCGAGCGCGAACACGATCCAGAAGGCCCAGCGCGTGAAGATGCGCTCGACCGCCGGGCCGAAGATCAGCATGCTCGTGGCGTTGAAGAAGACGTGTGCGGCCCCCGCGTGCACGAACGTCGAGGCCAGCAGCCGCCAGGCGGTGTCGAGCGGCGTGAGTCCGGTGGCGTTCGCGCCCCAGAGAAGATAGGCGGTCGTGTCGCCGATCTCGTGCCGGGCCGCCAGCAGGGCGAAGATCGCGGCCCACGCGAACAGATGCAGGCCGGTGCCCCAGGGAGGCACGTCGCCCACGGCCGACCACAACTCGACCGGCGGCAGCTCATCCGGGTCGGGGGGCAGGAAGCCCGCGCTCTCGAATCCGGCAGACCCGTACCCGGCGGGCTCGAGGGGATCACGGGGATCGGTCTCCACGCGGCGCACTCTGCGCCCAGGCGCGGAGGCGGGCAAGCCGGGCGCAGGTCGCGCCCGTGGCGCCTGATTCACCGAGGAGGGGGGCGCATGTGGTGGCCGTGAGGGTGGGGGGCGTGCGAGCTAAGATGTTGTGCGGCAGGTAGGTAGGCCTGCAACCCGCCTGCCGGACCACGTTCTGGTTGCCTTCCGGCACCGCATGGCGCATAGTCACCGCGTCTTCGGTTGATTGGGATGTGGGTCAGACGTTTCGATTCCGCCAGGGACAAAAACCCTGGCGTTTCTGTTAGCCCGCGTCCCGTCATCTGGAGTACCGGTCACTGTGACCGGCCGTCGCCGCCACGTGAATGGGCGGCAAAGAACAGGGTCCTCGGACCCGGCATCAAGGAGTTTCAAGTGGCTCGTGGCACGGTGAAGTGGTTCAACGAAGCGAAGGGGTTCGGATTCATCTCCCAGGAGGGTGGCGAGGACGTGTTCGTGCACTTCTCGGCCATCAGCGGCGACGGTTTCAAGACGCTCGCCGAGGGTGAGGCGCTGGAGTTCGACGTCACGCGGGGCCCGAAGGGCCTGCAGGCGGCGAACGTCCGCAAAGTCTAGTCCGCTCCGGGTACCACTTCACGCCAGCGAGGCGGCGTCCGTCAGGACGCCGCCTCAGGCGTTTCAGGGCCGGGAGCCCGGCCTGCGCCTTTCGGCGCCTTCGTCGTGTTATTCTGGCGGACGCCTTCGGCGCGCAACACGTGAAACGAGCGAAAGCCGCGGACCAGGAACCGACCCGGAGCCGACGATGAGCGAGCGACTGAGCGCCACCGATTTGATCGCGCTGATCCGACGTGTGTTCCGCCCCACCGCAGACGACGTGCGCCTCGGGATCCTGGTGGATCTGCCCGATGGCCGCGTCGCCGACCGTCCGGAGTGGAAGGAGCGGCGACGGATGGCCGCCGACTGGGCTGGCCAGTTGCAGCAGCACCGTGACCAGCTCGGGCTCGACGTGAGCCTCGTGCTCTACCGCAACGTGGGGATGGGCAATGCGGACCTCCCGGCCCAGGTGTGGATCGGCTCGCCCACGGCCGTCCCCGACACGGCGGATGCGCTCGAGCCGGCCGCGGCCGTGCCCCTGGAACAGGTGCTGGGCAGCCACTCCCTGCTGCTGGCCCCGACCGAGTTCTCCGCCACCGCGCCGCTCAAGCTGCTGGCGAGGACGCACCGCTTCCGCGCGGCGACCATGCCCGGGTTCACGGCCGAGATGATCCCGGCCCTGCGGCTGGACTACGGCGAGGTCCGGCGCCGGGTGGCGATCATGAAGACGTTGCTGGACCGCGCGACGCGGGCGACGATCGCCTTCGAAGTGGACGGCCGGGACGCGCACACGCTGGTGCTCGACCTGCGGCACCGTCAGGCGCACGCCTCGGACGGGATCCTCGAGACGCCGGGCATCGCGGGGAACCTCCCCTCGGGCGAGGCCTACATCGTCCCCTACGAAGGTGAGCTGCCCGGGGTGCCCAGCGAGTCGGCGGGACGACTGCCGGTGCAGTTCGGTGCGGACGTGGTGGTCTTCGAGATCGAAGCGAACCAGGCCGTGCGCGTGACGGGCGAGGGCAAGGCCGCTGCGGAGCAGGCGGCGTGGCTCGCCGCCGAGCCGGCGTACGGCAACCTGGCCGAGCTGGGGCTCGGGGTGCTGGCCGACCTCGGGGTCCAGCCCACGGGGGAGATCCTGCTGGACGAGAAGCTGGGGTTGCACGTCGCCTTCGGACGCAGCGACCACTTCGGTGGCCAGGTGGGCGCGGCGCGGTTCTCGAAGCCGGAGGCCGTCGTGCACATCGATCGCATCTACCTGCCGGGCCTGCAGCCGCGCATCGTCCCGCGCGCGGTCGACCTGCTCGACGAGGACGGCCGCACGGTCGCGCTGATGCGCGACGGCGTGTACGCGCCCGGGTTGCTCTGAGCCGGGCACAAACGGCGTGAGGGTCGCTGGCATGAAGTTCTCGAGGCGCTGGCTGGTCGTGGCGGGGGTCGTGTTCATCGTCGTCGTGTCGTGGCGGATCCTGGCGCCCGGCCCCCGCGGGATCGAGGTCGAGGCCGCCGTCGTCGCGCGCGGTCCGGTCGAGGACGCGGTCACGAACAGCCAGGCGGGCACGGTGAGGTCCCGCCAGCGCTCGCGCCTGGGCGCGGCGGCCGCGGGCCGCGTCACCGCCATCCTGCGGCGCGAGGGCGCGCGCGTGAGCCGGGGCGAGCTGCTCGTCCAGATCGACGACCTCACGGCGCGCGGCCAGCTCGAGGTCGCGCGCCGTGACGTCGCCGCGGCGAGGGCGGGCCTGGCGTCGGCCCAGGCCGCGGCCACGCTCGCGCGGAGCGAATTCGAGCGCGCGAGCCGGCTGTTCCGCGACCGGCTCACCTCCCAGGAGACGATGGACCAGTCGCGTTCGCGCGACCAGTCGGCCGTCGCCGGGCTCGAGGGCGCCCAGGCCCAGCTCGACCGGGCCCAGGCGGCCCTCCAGCTGACCACGGACGCCTTCGCCACCCTGCGGGTCGTCGCCCCGTTCAACGGCGTGGTCACCCAGCGCTTCGTCGAGGTGGGTGAGGCGGTGGTGCCGGGGCAGCCGGTGCTCGAGGTCATCAACCCCGACAGCCTCTATGTCAGCGCGCCCATCGACGAGATGGACATCGGCCGGCTGCGCGTCGGCCTGCCCGGGCGCGTCTCGCTCGACCCGTATCCGGGCGTGGTCTGGCGCGGGACCGTGACGCGCGTGGCCCCGTTCGTGAACGACGTGCTCCAGCAGAACCGCACGCTCGAGATCGAGGTGGCGCTGCCCCCGGAGCCCGGACATCCGGTCCCGAAGCCGGGGGCCTCCGCCGACGTCGAGATCGTGCTGCGCCGCCGGGACGACGTGCTGCGGGTGCCGACCGCCGCCGTGCTCGAGGGGCACCGGGTGCTCGTGGTCGAGCGCGGCAAGGCGCGCTCGCGCGAGGTGAAGGTCGGGCTCCACGACTGGGAGTGGAGCGAGGTCCTTTCCGGGCTCCGCGGCGGGGAGACGGTCGTCACCAGCCTCGACCGGCAGGGGCTCAAGGACGGAGCGGCCGTGGCGGTCAGGACGGCGCCCGCCGGGGCCGCGCGCGGGGCCGCGGGCGGGTCATGAACGGAGCGGCGCGCGGGAACGGGGCCGCCGCGGGGGCATCGGGCGCGGAGCGGTCGCGCGCCGCCGCCGTCATCCGGCTCGAGGGCGTGACGCGCACCTACCGGGTGGGGGAGTCCGAGGTCCGCGCGGTGGACGGCGTCACACTCACCGTCCGCCGCGGCGAGTTCGTGGCGCTGATGGGGCCGTCGGGCTCGGGCAAGTCCACGCTCCTGAACCTGATCGGCTGCCTCGACACGCCGACCGCGGGCACCTACGCGCTCGAGGGCGAGCCGGTGGAGGGGCTCTCCGAGGACCGCCTCGCCGAGGTGCGCCAGCGCCGGATCGGCTTCATCTTCCAGGCCTATCACCTGGTGCCGCGCATGACGGCGGCGCGCAACGTCGAGCTGCCGATGATCCTCGCCGGCGTGCCCCCGGCCGAGCGGCGCGAGCGGGTGGCGCGGGCGCTCGCGGCCGTCGGCCTCGCGCCCCGCGCGCACCATCGTCCCGACCAGCTCTCCGGCGGCGAGCGCCAGCGCGTGGCCATCGCCCGCGCCACCATCAACCAGCCCGCCATCCTGCTCGCGGACGAGCCGACCGGGAACCTCGACACGCGGGCGGGCGGCGAGATCGTCGCCCTGCTCGAGGGGCTCAACCGCGACGGGCTCACGATCGTGCTCGTCACCCACGATCCCGGCGTGGCGGCGCACGCCGGGCGCATCCTGCACATGCGCGACGGCCGCATCCTGACGGAGGACCCGCCGGTCGGGGCCGAGGCGCCCGGGGGCCGCGCGTGAGCGGCGCGTTCCGCGGCGGGGACCTGCTCGGTCTCGCGTCCGAGTCGCTGCGGCTCCACCGCATGCGCACGGGGCTCACGCTGACGGCCATCGTCATCGGGGTGATCGCCGTGCTCCTGCTCACCACGCTCGGCGAGGCCGCCCGGAGCTACGTCGTGGACCAGTTCGCGAGCATCGGCACGAACCTGATCATGGTCCAGCCCGGCAAGACCGAGACCACCGGCATGCCGCAGCCCCTCGGCGGCACGGTGCGCCCGCTGACCATCGAGGACGTGGTGGCCATCGCGCACGAGTCGCCGTCCGTGAGCCGGGCAGCGCCCATCGCCCTGGGCACGGCGCGCTTCGAATACGCCGGCCGGACGCGCGACGTCCGCGTGGTCGGCACCACCGCCGAGTACCAGCAGGTCCGCAACATGCGGCTGCTCTCGGGCAGCTTCCTGCCTCCGGGGGACCCGCGCCGCGGTGGGGCGGTGGCGGTGCTCGGGCGCACGGTGGCCCGCGAGGTGTTCGGCAGCGAGAGCCCGCTCGGCCGCCCGGTGCGGATCGGGCTGTGGCGCTTCCGCGTCGTCGGCGTGCTCGAATCCAAGGGGCAGGCATTCGGCATGAACATCGACGACTCGGTGGTGGTGCCGGCGGCGACCGCGCTGCGCATGTTCGACCAGCGCAGCCTGTTCCACGTCGCCCTGCAGGCCCGCGACGCCGCGCTCATCGCCTCGGCGCGCGAGCAGGCGCGGCGGGTGCTGCTGCGCCGGCACGACGGCGATGAGGACTTCACCATCGTCACCCAGGATGCCATGCTGGCCACGTTCCAGTCCGTCATCCGGGCCCTCACGGCGGCGCTCGCCGGCATCGCCGCCATCTCGCTCGCGGTGGCGGGCATCGGCATCATGAACGTCATGCTGGTCTCGGTCTCCGAGCGCACGGCCGAGGTCGGACTGCTGAAGGCCCTGGGCGCGAGCCGGCCGCAGATCCTGTCGCTGTTCCTCACCGAGGCCCTGCTGCTCTCGGGCGCCGGGGCACTGGCGGGGGTCGCGCTCGGGGTCGCCATCGTGTTCGCCGCGGCGCTGCTCTGGCCGGACCTGCCGCTGCGCCCGAGCCCGATGTGGATCGGCGCGGTCAGCGCGCTCACGCTGGCCGCCGGGCTCGCCTTCGGCCTGATGCCGGCGCGCCGCGCCGCGCGCTTGCAGGCGGCCCAGGCGCTGCGGGGGCGCATGTGAGCCTCGCCGACCTGTTCGGGCTCGCGCTCGAGGCGCTGCGCGGCCACCGGCTGCGCTACGCGCTGACGGCGCTGGCCGTGGCCGTCGGCATCAGCGCCGTGGTGCTGCTGTCCTCCATCGGCGAGGGCACCCGCCGCTTCATCGTCGGGCAGATGAGCCAGTTCGGCACGACCATCATCGGCGTCTACCCGGGCCGCACGCAGACCGGCGGCATGCCCGGCATGGTCTCCGGCAGCGTGCGCAAGCTCTCCCTCGACGACGCACGGGCGCTCACGCGCCTGCCGGGCGTGACGGGCGTGGTGCCCACCGTCTACGGCACCGCCGTCTACGAATACGCCGGACGCTCGCGGCGCACGTTCGTGTTCGGGGTCACGTCGCAAGCGACGCGGGTCTGGTCCATGCACGTCGTCAGCGGGCAATTCCTGCCGGCGATGGACTTCGACCGCGGCTCGCCGGTGGTCGTGCTGGGCCCCCGGGTCAAGCGCGAGCTGTTCGGCCTGGACAACGCGCTGGGCGCGACCATCCGCATCGGCGAATCGCGCTTCCGGGTGGTGGGCGTCATGGAGTCCAAGGGCCAGATGCTCGGCTTCGACCTCGACGATGCCGCCTACATCCCGGTGGCGAACGCCATGCGGCTGCTCAACCGGCCCGAGATCGACGAGCTCGACGTGCTGGCCGCCTCGCCCGACGACATCGAGCCGGTGGCCGAGCGCATCCGCCGGACCCTCATCGAGCGCCACGACCGGCGCGAGGACTTCACCATCATGACCCAGAAGGAGGGGCTGGAGATGGTGAACAACATCCTCAACATCGTCTCCGCGGTGGTCACGGGCATCGCCGCCATCAGCCTGCTGGTGGGGGCCATCGGCATCCTGACCATCATGTGGATCGTGGTGCAGGAGCGCGTGGCCGAGATCGGGCTGGTCAAGGCCCTGGGCGCCACCCGCGGGCAGATCCTGAGCTGGTACATGGTGGAGGCGGGGCTGACGGCGCTGGCGGGCGGCGTGGCGGGACTGCTGTTGGGAGTGGGGGGCGCCGCATTGCTGCAGAACGCGGTGCCGGGTCTCGAGAGCTACACCTCGCCCCTCACGGTATTGATGGCGCTGGCGGTCTCGTTCGCCGTCGGACTGGCGGCCGGCGTGGCGCCGGCGTTGCGCGCGGCGCGGCTCGACCCCATCGAGGCGCTGCACGGGGAGTAGGCGCGGGCGGACGGGCGCCTAGCCGGTCGTGCCGCCCCGCCCGGGTTCCAGGTCCTCCGGCCCGTTCCAGTTCACGAACTGGCCGACGTCCTGCGGCGGGCACGGGCACTCGTCCAGCAGACCGGCCTCCACGCCGTGGCGGACGAGTCCCGTCATCGCCGGGCGTCCTTCGGCCAGCAGGGCCGCGGCGGCCGGCTGCAGCGCCTTCGGATAGTAGGCCGCCAGGGGCTCGAGGCCCTGCGCGGTGCGCGGCACCACCCCGCGGCCCGCGCGGCAGCGCCCGGCCAGCCCGCGCAGGAAGTCCGCCGTCAGGTCCGGCAGGTCCACGGCCAGCACCAGCAGCAGCGGGCTGTGCGACTTGCCGAGCGCGCGCTCGACGCCGGCCAGCGGGCCGAGGTCCGCGAAGCGGTCCAGGAGCACCGGCAGGCCGAACGCGCCGTAGTCCGCCCCGGGCCGGCCGGAGATGAAGATCTCCGCGGGCGCGAGTTCGCGGGCGAGCCCGACCTGCCGCGCCAGCAGGGTCGTGCCCCGGCAGGGGAGGAACGCCTTGTCCTGCTGCATGCGGCTGGATCGCCCGCCCGCCAGGATCACCGCGCTGAACCGCATCCGCTCACCGCCTCCCTGTCTGAGACTGGTCCTGCTGGACGCTCCGACGGCCCGCACAAGGTAGAGGCTGGCTGGTTCCCTCGCCACTCCCGGATCCTCCGCGTGCGGAGCGCCGGGGAGCGTTGGCCGGATCGTCAGAATCCTGAGAATCCTGCGAATCCTCCTGCCGTGCCCCGTGCTCCAACGGTCTGGGCTCCACTCGGCCCGAACGCGCCAAGACCCTCGTGCACAAATGCTTGCGATTCTGCCGGCCGGCTGCTAATCATCAGGCCGTCCCCGAGCAGTCCCGCCATCACGGAGAACACCATGCAGGCCCTGTCCCGCAGGCGGTTCCTCCAGGTCTCGGCCGGTGCTGCGAGTCTCGCCGTCGCCGGTGGCGCCGCGACGCAGGCCCGCTCGGCCCGCGAGCCGGGCGCCCGCGGCGCGGACCGGGTGCGCAAGGTCCCCACCTTCTGCGACGTCTGCTTCTGGAAGTGCGGCGCGATCGCCTACGTGAAGAACGATCGCCTGTGGAAGATCGAGGGCAACCCCGAGGATCCCCTGTCGCGCGGCCGCCTGTGTCCGCGCGGCACCGGCGGCGTGGGCGCCCACTTCGACACCCAGCGCCTGACCGCGCCGCTGATGCGCAAGCAGGTGCGCGGCGCCGAGGAGTGGGTCGCGGTGACCTGGGACGAGGCGCTCACGCACGTCGCCGGGAAGATGAAGGAGATCGCGGCGAAGCACGGCCCGGAGGCCATGGCGTTCTTCAGCCACGGCATCGGCGGCAACTTCCTCAAGCACACGCTCAAGGCCTACGGCACGCCGAACATCGCCGCCCCCTCGTACGCCCAGTGCCGCGGGCCGCGCGACGTGGGCTTCCAGCTCACCTTCGGCGAGGAGGTGGGCTCGCCCGAGCGCACCGACATCCGCAACGCGCGCTGCCTGACGCTGCTCGGCTCGCACCTGGGCGAGAACATGCACAACACCCAGGCCCAGGAGTTCGCCGAGGCGGTGGGCAGCGGCGCCTCGATCATCGTGGTCGACCCGCGCCTGTCGGTCGCGGCCAGCAAGGCGAAGTACTACCTGCCGATCAAGCCCGGCACCGACACCGCGCTGCTGCTGGCGTGGATGAACGTGCTGCTCGCCGAGGGCCTCTACGATCGCGAGTACGTCGCCGCGCACGGCTTCGGCTTCGACGCCTTCGCGGCCGAGATCGCGCCCTTCACGCCGGAGTGGGCCTACCCGATCACGACCATCCCGCCCGAGCTGATCCGCGCGAGCGCGCGCGAGATGGCGCGCCACCGGCCGGCCAGCCTGGTGCACCCGGGACGCCACGTCACCTGGTACGGGAACGACGCGCAGCGCAGCCGGGCGATCGCGCTGCTCAACGCGCTGCTCGGCACCTGGGGCCGCAAGGGCGGCTTCTACCAGCCGGCCAGCATGGACGTGCCGGAGTATCCGTACCCGCCCTACCCGCACCCGGAGCGGGACCGGGCCGACAACCCGCGGAAGCGCTACCCGTTCGCCGAGACCGCCATCACGCACCGGCCTGCGCGACGCCACGCTCACGGGCGTGCCCTACCCGGTCAAGGGCTGGATGGTCTACGCCACCAACCTGCTCCAGGCGCTGCCCGACCAGGCGGAGACGCATCCGCGCCATCCAGGCAGCTCGACCTGCTGGTCGTGCGTGGACGTGATCCCGAGCGAGATCGCGGGCTGGGCCGACGTGGTGCTGCCGGAGTCCGTCTACCTGGAACGCTACGACGACCTGAACGTCGAGACCTTCCGCGAGCCGTTCATCGCGCTGCGCCAGCCGGTGGTCGAGGCGCCCGCCGACCAGAAGCCGAACTGGTGGATCGCGCGCGAGCTCGCGCTCAGGCTCGGGCTCCAGGCCTACTACCCGTGGAAGCACGTCGAGGAGTACCTCGACACCCGGCTCCGGGGGGCGGGCTCGAGCCTCGCCGAGCTCAAGACCCGGGGGATCGTGCGCGGCAAGCAGCCGCCGGTCTTCTACGAGGAGGGCGTCGCAGCCCGATCTTCCCGACGCCGTCGGGGAAGATCGAGTTCTACTCGCTGCAACTGAAGGCGGCGGGCTTCGACCCGGTGCCGCGCTACCAGCCGACGCCGGAGCCGCCCCCGGGCGCGTTCCGCCTGCTCTACGGCCGCGCGCCCATGCACTCGTTCAGCCGCACGCAGACCAACCCGCTGCTGCAGCGAGATGATGCAGCGAGAACGAGGTCTGGCTCAACGCCGCGTGGCGCGGCGCCTGGGGCTCGAGAGCGGCGCCTGGGTGCGCCTGCGCAACCAGGACGGCCGGCAGAGCAACCGCGTGCGGGTCCGGCCGACCGAGCGCATCCGCGGCGACTGCGTCTACATGGTCCACGGCTTCGGCCACACCGCGCGCGGGCTCCGGGCCGCGCTTCAAGCAGGGCGCCAGCGACGCGGGGCTCATCACCCGCTACGAGCGCGACCCGCTCATGGGCGGCACCGGGATGAACGTCAACTTCGTCACCCTCGAGCCGGAGGCCTAGGCCGTGGCGCGCTTCGGGATGGTCATCGACACGGTCCGCTGCGTCGGGTGCATGGACTGCGTGGTCGCGTGCAAGACCGAGAACGAGGTGCCCGAGGGGCTGTGCCGCGACTGGATCGTGACCGAGGCCGCGGGCGCGTTCCCCGACACGCGCCTGGAGATCCGCAGCGAGCGCTGCAACCACTGCGACCATCCGCCCTGCGTGCACTGCTGCCCGACCGGGGCCAGCCACGTCGAGGAATACGGCCACCTGGTGCAGATCACGAAGGAATCGTGCATCGGCTGCAAGGCCTGCCTGGCGTCGTGCCCCTACGATGCGCGCTACGTCCATCCGCGAAGGCTACGCCGACAAGTGCACCTTCTGCGTGCACCGCGTGAAGGAGGGCCTGCCGCCCGCGTGCGTCGCGGTCTGCCCGACCCACTGCATGCACTTCGGCGACCTCGACGATCCGCACAGCGAGGTGAGCCGGTTGCTGCGCCTCGCGCCGCCACCACGCGCTGCTGCCCGAGGCGGGGACCGGGCCGCGCATCTTCTTCCTGACGTAGCCTGGGCCATGGGAGCCGCGATGATCGAGTTCACGAACACGCGCGCCAATCACCTGGTCGACCCGTTCCTGCAGGTCTGGGGCTGGGAGATCCCGGTCTACCTGTTCCTCGGCGGGCTGGTCGCCGGGATGATGGCGATCGCCGGCTGGTTCCTGCTCGCGGAGCGCCAGCGCAGGTCGGACTGCGTCTGCTCCGTGCTGCCCGGCCTGAGCCTCGTGCTGCTGAGCCTCGGCATGGGCGCGCTGTTCCTGGACCTCGAGCACAAGCCCTACGTCTGGCGGCTCTACACCACCTTCCAGCTCACCTCGCCGATGTCGTGGGGCGCCTGGATCCTGGTCGCCGTCTACCCGGCGCTGCTCGGCGCGCTGCTGCTCCGCGTGCCGGCGTTCCTGGGCCGGCGCTTCCCGGCGCTCGCCGCCCTCTCGGACGGGCTGCGCGCGCGGGCCCCGGTGGTGCGCGGGATCGCCGCCGCCAACATCGGCCTCGGCGGGCTGCTCGGGATCTACACCGGCATCCTGCTGAGCGCGCTGGGCGCGCGGCCGCTGTGGAACAGCGCGGTGCTCGGGCCGCTGTTCCTGGCCTCGGGCCTCTCGAGCGCCGCCGCGCTGGTGCACATGGTGGCCCGCGACCGCGCGGAGAGCGAGTTGCTGGCGCGGGCCGACAACCGCTTCCTGCAGGCCGAGCTCGTCCTGCTCGCGCTGTTCCTGATCGGCCTGCTCTCGGCCACCCAGGTCCACATCCGCGCGGTCGGACTGCTGCTCGGCGGTCCGTTCACCGCGGTGTTCTGGGTGGGCGTCGTGGGCATCGGCATCGTCCTGCCGTTGTTCATCCAGTCGCTCGCGGTGAGCCACCGGATCCGTCACACGCCGGTCGCGCCGCTGCTGGTGCTGGCCGGCGGTCTGTTGCTGCGCTTCGTGATCGTCTACGCCGGGCAGGTGAGCCGCTGGGGCCCGGTCTGATCCTTTGGAGGGAACGTCCATGAGCACTGTCCCGGATGCCGCTCCCGCCGTCGCGGGGCCGGAGTCGCGCGCGCCCGTCCGCGCCGCGGCCCCGTACATGAATCCCTACCTCGCCGGCATCGGGCTCGGGCTCGTGCTGCTGGCCGCCTACGTGGTCATGGGCCGCGGCCTCGGCGCCTCGGGCGCGGTGACCTCGTTCGTCTCCTGGGCCCTGAGCCTGGTGTCGCCCGCGCACGTGAAGGGCAACGGGTTCTTCGTGGAGTATCTGGAGGGCGGCATCGGCCACCCGCTCAAGACCTGGCTCGTGTTCGAGGTCCTGGGCGTGCTGGCCGGGCGGCTTCATCTCCGGCGCGCTCGCGGGCCGGCTGTCGCGCACGGTCGAGAAGGGACCGCGCATCTCGGTGGCCGGCCGCCTCGGCTTCGCCTTCGCCGGCGGCGCGCTCATGGGCATCGGCGCCAAGCTCGCCCGCGGCTGCACCAGCGGCCAGGCACTGAGCGGCGGCGCGGTGCTCAACGCCGGCTCGTGGGCGTTCATGATGATGGTGTTCGCGGGCGCCTACGCGCTGGCGGGGCTGATGAGGAGGCAGTGGCGATGAACGCGCCCTTCTACAAGTTCGGAGCCTTCGGTGACGAGGTCTCGCTGGTGTTCGCGTTCGTGATCGGGATCGGGTTCGGCTTCTTCCTCGAGCGCGGCGGATTCGGCAGCGCGCGCAAGCTGACCTCGCAGTTCTACCTGGACGACCTCGCGGTGTTCAAGGTCATGTTCACCGCCATCGTCACCGCGATGCTGGGCCTGTTCTACCTGTCGTGGCTGGGCCTCCTGGACCTGTCCCTGGTGAACCTGGTCACCACCAATCTCTGGCCGCAGATCGTGGGCGGGCTCGTGCTCGGGTTCGGCTTCGTGATCGGCGGTTACTGCCCGGGCACCTCGCTGGTGGCCGCGGTGACCGGCCGCATCGACGGCGTGATCTTCATCCTGGGCGTGATGGCCGGCGTGTTCGTGTTCGGCGAGGCGTTCCCGCTGCTCCGGGGCTTCTACGAATCCGGCGACTTCGGCGAGCTCACCCTGCCGCAGGTCTTCCACCTGCCCTACGGGCTGGTGGTGTTCCTCGTGGTGGTGATGGCGGTGGGCGGCTTCATGGGTGGCGAGTGGGTGGAGCGCCGCTTCGCCCCGCGCGTGACGGAGCGCCGGCCATGACCCGCATCCACTGGACCCTGAAGCGCGCGCTGGCCACGGCCGCGTTGCTGCTGGGCGTGGTCGCGATCGCCGGCAATCCCTACCGCGGGAGCACCGTGCGCATCGACACGCAGGAACTGGCGACCCTGGTGAGCACCGAGGTCGACCACGTCACGCCCCGCGAACTGGCCGACTGGATCATCCAGGGCCGGACCGACTACCGCCTGATCGACCTGCGCTCCGCGCAGGACTTCGAGGGCTACCACATCCCGACCGCCGAGAACGTCCCGGTCGCCCTGCTGCCCCGGTACGGCCTCGGGCGGGACGAGCGGATCGTCCTGTACTCCGAGGGCGGCATCCACTCCGCGCAGGCGTGGTTCCTGCTCAAGGCGCAGCGCTACCCCGGAGCCTACATCCTGCTCGGCGGTCTCGAGGCCTGGAAGGACGAGGTGCTCTACCCGGTCGTGCCGGCCGCCGCGAGTCCGCAGGAGAACGCCGCCTTCGAGCGCGCGGCCCAGGTGGCGCGCTTCTTCGGCGGCGGCCCGCGCGCGGCTGACTCCGGCCATCTGATGGCGTTGCCGGCCACTCCGGCGCCGGGCGTCGGGATCGCCCCGCCCAGGGCGCCGGCCGCGGGCGGGCCCGCGGTGCCGCGCAAGAAGAAGAAGGAAGGCTGCTAGGGCGCTACGTGTCGCCCGCCAGCTCGCGCAGGCGCTCCAGCAGCCGCACCGTGCCCCAGGTGTCGAGTTCGCAGTAGCGCAGCAGCGCCTTGCGCAGCCGGGCCTTCTCCGCCGCCTCCAGCGTGCCGCCGCGCAGCAGTAGTCGTGACAGTTCGAGCGTCGCGATGCTGCCGTCCGAGACCTCGAGTTCGTCGTAGCTCAACTCGGGCACCAGCACGGGCAGCACGCTCTTCAGGCTGAAGCTGCCGCCGAAGCCGGGGTGGTAGAGGTGGTCGCGCACGGCGGGCAGCAGGTCCACGATCCGCGCCTCGATGGCCTGCATCGCGCGGGCCGACTTCGGGCCCAGCGCCGCGCCCAGCCCGCGCAGGCAGGTCTTCTCGAAGCTCGCGTTGTACGCGACGATGGCCCCGGCGCCGGCGCAGGCCGCGGCCAGCGCCTCCGCGATCGGGGGCCGCGGATCGCCCGGGCCCTCGGCGAGCCACTCGAAATGCTCGTAGCCGCCGCCGCGCTTCTGCCGGTGGCAACTGAACTGGACCGGGACGTTGTCGTAGGGGTGGCCGCCGTCCCACACCGGGATGGCGGGGTTGATGGTCTCGAAGTCGAGGAAGGCCAGCGGCGGCTCGAACTCCTGCAGCGCGTCGCGCAGCGAGGGCTCCACGATCATCTCGTTCGATACCACCGAGCGGCGCTGGCGCTCGGCCGTCGGGTTGAGGCTCATGCCCGCGGACAGGGCCTGGATGGTGCGGCAGCCGCCGGCCTCGAGGTCCCAGGCCCTCTTCCCGATGCGGTAGAGCGTGCTGACGTGATGCTCCGGCAGGTCCGCCCAGCAGCGGGAGAGGAAGGGGCAGTCGCGGGGCGAGCTGCAATGCGGGCCGATGGCGACCCCGGGCAGCGGCCCCTCCAGCATCCGCAGTTGCTCCTGCGCCTGCGCGGGCACGTCGGGCAGCAGGGCCGCGACCTCGCCGGTCACGTCGTCGCGCACGAACAGGTCGCTCAGGTCCGGGAAGACGCACGCGCGGTTCAGGTGCATGATCTCGACGCTGCGCACCTCGAGCCCCGCCTGTCCCAGGACGTGCGCCTGGATGGCGGCGTCCGGCAGGTGCTCGGGCTTGGCGCTGGTGGACGACTTGACCTCGATCAGGCCGAAGCCGCCGCGCAGCCGCTCGAGGATGTCCACCGCCACGAACACGCGGCCGGCGAAGAAGGAGGCCTCGTAGATGACCCGGGCCCCGGCCGCCAGCGCCGCGGCCGTGGCCTCGACCTTCGCCTGGATCTGCTCGTGGGGGAAGTCGATCAGCATTCCGCCGGGCACGTAGCTGCGCGCCAGTTCCCCGACGTTCGTGCCCTGGTCGAAGATCGCCTGAGTCTGCGCGTCGGGGACGAGTTCGGGCGCGTCCGGCTCGTGCACGCGCCACCAGAGTTGCCTGTGGCACTGGAGCCCCGCGGTGAAACGGGACTTGGAGAGGCGAAGGGCGGGGCTCATGTGGAGTGCGGCCTCCGAGGGGGACAGGTCCGGCGGATGGCGAGTGTAGCGGAACGCGTGCTCCGCCGGGAACGCGAGGAGCCCATCCTTCCGGGACCGCGACCGGGGCCCCGGCGTCGACGTGACCGGCCTTCTCCGAACCTCGGGCCCGAACGCCGAGCGGCCACCCCGCCGTGGAGGTGGCCGCCCCGACAGAAGCGTCCCAATCGTCCCCCTCACTGCACCAGCGTCACCCGCCGCACCAGGTTCGTGCCCGGGCCGCTGAGCCGCACGAAGTAGAGCCCGGGGCTGACCGGCGCGCCCGAGCCGCCGGGCCGCCAGGTGACGCTGCCCTCGCCCGAGACCCCGTCCGCCAGCCGCGCCACGCGCGCGCCGCGCACGTCGAACACGTCCACGCTCAGCGGGCCGCCGCCGGCGAAGCGCACGGTCAGCACGTCGCGGAACGGCGAGGGGCCCGCGGCCAGGCGGACGCCGGTGTTGGCGACCACGGGCGGCACGTCGGCGCTGGAGCCGGGCACGGCCGGGTGTCCGGCGTTCAGCCAGGCGGTGTAGACGTACGAGGCGGTCATCACGCTCGCCGTGTCGAGCCGCGCCTGGGTCAGGGTGTGCGTGCTGCTCCACAGCGATGCGTAATAGATCGAGTTGTACGATCCGCCCGACGCCGCCTTGGCGACGTTGTCGGCCACGAGGATGGGGCTTACCTTGGCCCAGGAGGCGGCGATGACGTCGAAGGCCGCGTCCAGCGCGCCCGGGTAATAGAGCGCGGTCATCGCCGGGGTGTGCAGCAGGGAGAGGTAGGTGGAGAGCATGGTGCTCTCGTAGCGCGAGTGGATCCCGTCGTTGCCGGTGAACTGGCCGTCGTAGTTCTGCGTGCAATGGAGCGGCTGGTTGGCGTCGCCCACGTAGTGGCAGAGATCGGCGATGGTCAGCGTGGCGGCGCTCCAGTCCTGCGTCTGGAACTGCTGCGTGAGCGTGGTCACGACCTCGTCGATCGCCCACGGCAGCACGCCGTAGTAGAGCACCGTGGATGCGCCGTAGAGGGCCTCGAGCGTGGCCCGGTCGCGCGGCAGGGTGCCGGCCAGGAACTCGGGGTACGCGTCGATGTCGATGTAGTGCCGGTAACTCTCCCCGGGCGTGTACGACTTGCGCGTGTCGGCGTCGGTGACGTGCAGGTCCACCACGCTGTCGTAGGTGCGCAGGCCGTCGATGTAGGCGGGCAGGTGCTGCGAGTAGTTCTGCGCGATGTAGTGGTGGCCTACCGAGCCCCAGGTCCAGCCGGTCGAGGGAAGGACCGCGCAGAGGAAGGCGGCGAGGACTGCGATGGAGGCGTGCCGCACGCGGTTCGAATCGAGCATGATGTTCCCTTCGCACCGGGATGAGATTCTGGGTGCCTGTCTGGAGTGCCCTGGGACCGTCAGGAGGATACCACCTTCCGCGCGGGAACTGCCCGGGATCGGGCCGGCGAGGTCCGGCGAAGAGGACCCGGGCTGCGGGCCGGGGCTCGCGGTCCCGTCCGCTTGCTCGCGAATCCACCGACGCCCTGCGTGTCTCTCACGGTCGAGCCTCGACCGTCCTGCCCCCGACCGATCGAAAGGAACCTCCCCATGGAGATGACGATCCGCTTCCCCGGCGGCGCCCGCGTGGACGCCGAGTTCGGGCCCTTCACCGTGAAGACGGACCAGCCGCCCGGCGGCGGGGGCGAGAGCTCGGCGCCCACGCCGTTCGCGACCTTCCTGGCCTCGCTCGGCACCTGCGCGGGCATCTACGTGCTGGGCTTCTGCCGCCAGCGCGACCTGCCCACGGAGGGCATCCGGCTCACCCAGCGCCTGAGCGTGGACCGGGCCACGGGCATGGTCGACAAGGTGGAGCTGGACATCCACGTGCCGCCCGAGTTCCCCGCGAAGTACCACGCGGCCCTGGTCCGCTCGGCCGAGCAGTGCGCGGTGAAGAAGCTGATGGAGTCGCCGCCGCGCTTCGAGATCCGGACGGTCACGGGGGCTTAGGGGCGCATCCCGCGGAGACGAGGCGGCCGCGCGAGGCGGGGCGACCCGCATGGCTGAGCCCGTTGGAGGCCGCAGCGCCTGCCGGCGGCCTCCGTGTTCCATTTTCCCGGCACTCCTCTTAGAATGCTCGGTCACCCACCCAGCGCCTGATTCCGAGAGGAACCCAGCATGATCGAGCAGTTCCACCGGCCGGCCACGGTCCGCGAAGCCCTCGCCCTGAAGAAGCGATTCCAGAGCCGGGCGCTCTTCCTCGGGGGCGGGACGTATCTCAACTCGAACGCCTGCGCCCTGTGCCCCGAGCGGCGCGTCAGCCTCGCGGGCCTCGGACTCGATCGAAGCGAACGGAAGCAGGGCGCCGTGATCACCCGGCCCCTCTGCTCGAGCGTCTGCGCCCTGCGCCCCGCACATCTCATCAGCCTCGCGGGCCTGGGGCTCGCTCGCGTCGGGGTGAAGCAGGGCGTCGTGACCATCGGGCCCCTCTGCACGTTCCAGCGGCTGATCGAGGACCGGAAGGTCCCGGCGGCCCTGAAGGCGGCGGTCTCCCAGGTCGTGCCCCGGAACGTCCGCGAGGCCGCGACTCTCGGCGGGCATGTGGCCTGCGCTCTGCCGTACAGCGACGTGATCCCCATGCTGGTGGCGCTGGACGCGAAGGTCGGGCTGTCGCGCGCCGGTGCCGCGAAGACGATCTCCGTCGCGGACTACGTCGCGAAGCCGCCCTCGGGCCTCATCACGAAGATCGTCCTGCCCCGGCCCCGGGCCGGGCGGGTGGCCGCGTGCCGCAATGCCCGGGCCTCCGCCAACGCGCGTTCGATCGTCAGCGCGGCGGTCGCCGTGACGGTCGTCCGGGACGCCGTGAGGCACCCGGTCATCGTGCTGGGCGGCCTGGCGGGCCACGTCGCGAGGCTGACCGCGGTCGAGGAGGCGCTGGACGGCAGGCCCCTGCCCGCGATGGATGAGCTGCAGGCGCTGGCGAGCCGGGCGGTGCGGCCCGGCGCCGATCTCTCGGGCAGTGCCGCGTTCCGCAGGTACCAGGCCGGGGTGGTCGTGGCGCTGGCGCTGCGGGACGCCCTCGGGCAGAAGCGGGGCCGGCCATGAGGATCTCGGTCAAGGTCAACGGGACGCGCAGGGAGTTCGAGGTCCACCCGGGCGAGCGGGTGCGCGACCTGCTGCGGCGCGAGCACCTCCTCTCGGTGCGCAACGGCTGCGACGGCCAGGGCAGCTGCGGCGCCTGCTCGATCATCCTCGACGGGCGGACGGTCAACTCCTGCCTGCTGCTGGCGCCGCAGGTGGACGGCCGGGAGATCCGCACCGTCGAGCACCTGGCGAAGGACCGGGAGCTGTCGGCGATCCAGACGGCGTTCATCGACGCGGGCGTGGTCCAGTGCGGTTACTGCACGCCGGCGATGCTGCTCGCCACGGAGGCGCTGCTCTCGCGCCACGAGCACCCGACGCGCGAGCAGGTCCGCGACGCCCTCTCGGGGGTCTTCTGCCGCTGCACCGGCTACGAGCAGTACTTCGCGGCGGTCGAGCTGGCGGCGAAGCGCCGCAAGGACCCGGCGCACGCGGCGGCGAAGGGGCAGGAGTTCCGCGAGGACCTGCGCATCGTCGGCAAGCCGGCGAAGAAGGTCGACGGCCCGCGGCTGGTGCGCGGCGAGAAGGCCTACGTCGAGGACATGGCCCCGTGCGACACCTGCCATCTCAAGGTGCTGGGCTCGCCGCACGCGCACGCCTACATCAGGAGCATCGACACGAGCCGGGCCGAGGCGATGCCGGGGGTCGTGCTGGTGCTGACCCACGAGAACTGCCCGGACGTCTACTACAACACGGCCGGGCAGGGATTCCCCGAGCCCTCGCCCTACGATCGGAAGATGTTCGGCGAGAAGCTGCTCCACGTCGGCGACCGCGTGGCCGCGGTCGTGGCGGAGACCGTCGAGATCGCCCAGGCGGCCCTGCGCAGGATCAAGGTCGAGTACGAGGTGCTCGAGCCCGTGCTGTCGATCGAAGCGGCCGCGGCGCCGGGGGCGCCCGTGCTGCACGGCGGCGTGATCGAGTACGTCGCCGGCGCGCCGGCGGATCTCGACAACCGCGGGGCCGATCCGCGCGACGGCCGGATCATCTACCAGTTCCCCATCCATGGCGATCCGCGCCGCAACCTCGCGGCCAGCGTCACGGGCGGCATCGGCGACGTCGCCCGGGGGTTCGCCGAGGCCGAGGTCGTGATCGAGCGCGAGTACGAGACCTCGCAGGTCCAGTGCGCGCCGGTCGAGCCTCACGTCGTCTGCACGAGGATCGAGGGCGAGCGCCTGGTCATCCACGCCTCCACGCAGGTGCCCTGGCACGTGCGCCGCATCGTGTCGCGGGTCCTGGGCATCAGCGAGAACCAGGTGCGCGTGATCAAGGAGCGCGTCGGCGGTGGCTTCGGCGCGAAGCAGGACATGGTGCTCGAAGAGGTCGCCGCGTACGCGACCTGGGTGACGGGCCGGTCGGTGCTCTACCGCTTCACCCGCGAGGAGGAGTTCATCGCCTCCCGCACGCGCCACCCCATGAAGATCAAGGTGGCCCTGGGGGCGAAGCGGGACGGCGGGCTGACGGCGGTGAAGATGGACGGTCCGCGCCAACACCGGCCCGTACGGGGCGCACTGCCTGACGGTCCCGATGAACGCCTGCTCGAAGAGCCTGCCGCTGCTGCTCTGCGAGAACGTGCACTTCGACGTGCAGAGCTTCTACACGAACGTGCCGCCGTGCGGGGCCTACCAGGGCTACGGGGCGCCGCAGGGCTCCTACGCCCTGCAGCTGGCCTGCGCCGAGCTGGCGGATGCGCTCGGCATGGACCCGCTCGCCTTCCTCGAGAAGAACCGGGTCCGCGAGGGCACGATGCTCGAGATCCTCAAGTGCCTGGGAGAAGGGCGCGAGGGCACGCCGCAGGAGGTCTCGAGCTGCGGCCTCGGGCCGGCGCTCGAGCAGGGCCGCGCGATGATCGAGTGGGGCGCGGTGGTGGCGAGCGACGATCCCGACGTGCGGATCGGCAAGGGCGTGGCGATCATCCAGCAGGGCTCCGGGCTGCCGGGCATCGACTCCGCGAACGCCAGCGTCGCCCTGCTCGGCGACGGCACCTTCATGCTGCTGAGCGGCGGGACCGACATGGGCACGGGCCTCGACACGCTCGTCGTCAAGCTCGTGGCCGAGTGCCTCTGCACCGGGATCGGCGACGTCTCGCTGATCGTGGCGGACACCGACGTGACGCCCTACGACGACGGCGCGTACGCCTCGAGCGGGACCTTCTTCTCGGGCAACGCGGCGCTGAACGCGGCGCAGGGGATGAAGCAGAAGCTGCTCGAGACGGCCGCACGGATCCTGGACGAGCCCGCGGAGGGCCTGGGACTCGTCTTCCCGTCCACGGTGACGGGCGGTTCGCGCCCGGTCTCCTATGCCGAGATCTCGCGCTTCACGGTCTCGGGCACGGGCACGGGGCAGCTCATGACCTCCGCCTGCTACACGACCGACAAGGCGGCGTTCCCCTACGGCGCGCACTACTGCCAGGTGGCGGTGAACACGCGCACCGGCGCGGTGAAGGTGCAGAAGTACTACGCGCTGCAGGACTGCGGCACGCCGATCAACCCCGAGCTCGCGCTCGGGCAGATGTACGGCGGCGTGCTCAAGACCATCGGCCACTCGCTGTTCGAGGAGATGCTGCTGGACGAGCGGGGGCGGTGCCGCAACGCGAACCTGGTTGAGTACAAGGTCCCGATGATCCACGACCTGCCCGACGACTTCCGCGCGGTGCTGGTCGAGACCACCGATCCCTTCGGGCCGTACGGCAGCAAGTCGGTGTCGGAGATCGCCTGCAACGGGGCGGCGCCCGCGATCGCGGCGGCGATCCACGACGCGACCGGCGTGTGGATGCGCAGCTGGCCGTTCAGCGCCGAGAAGATCCTGCGCGCGCTGGGCCGGCTGGGCGGGGACGCGAAGCGATGAGCGCGCCGCGATTCACCCTCTGCCGCGCGGAGTTCCTGCTGCCGCTGGCCGCGCCGGACCGGGGCGAGCGCATCCAGGACGGCTACCTGCTGAGCGAGGGCGAGACCCTCCGCGAGGTGGGCCGCTACACGCCCGAGATCGGGCGGCGCATCCTCGAGACCTACGGCACGGCGCTGCACGTCATGGGCGATCCGGCGGCCGCCGGGGACGTCCCGCGGCTGAGGGCCGTGCTGATGCCGGCGTTCGTCAAGGCGCACGGGCACGACCACGAGCAGCCGCTCATCGGCATCGCCAAGGACGAGCCGCTCACCGACTGGCTCGACCACGCGGTGAACCCGTTCACCAGCTTCATGAACACGCAGCACGAGCGGCTCTACCGCGAACTGGGGGTGTCGCCGCACCTCGTGACCTACCGGCTGGCCCGGCTCTGCGACATCCACTACGGCATCACGACGAGCCTGGTCCACCACTGCAACTTCAACAAGTACCACGTCGGCGAGCTGGCGCAGGCGAACGAAGCCGCGGGCACGACCATGATCGTGGCCATCGGCGGCCAGGACCGGAACTACGTGAAGGAGGCGCTGGACCGGCCGGAGCAGGCGTTGCAGCGCCTCGACGACGCCCTCACCCTGCCGGGCCTCGCCCGGACCAGCTTCTGCCCGGGGCCCGACCAGTTCTTCTCGAACAGCCGCGAGATGCTGGTGCCGCTCAAGCGCTGGGCGCGCGAGCACGGCACGTTCTTCCACATCCACAGCGCCGAGGAGCCGCGCACCACGCGCTGGTTCAGCGCCGAGGTCGAGCCGGGCCTGAGCGAGGTCGAGTTCGCCGAGTCCATCGGCATCCTCGACGGCGACACGATGCTGGCGCACCAGGTCAACTGCGGCCCGCGCGACGTCGAGATCCTGGCGAGGACCGGCACGAAGATCGTGCACAACCCGCTCGCCAACACCATCCTCGGCTCGGGCATGCCGCCGGTGATCGAGATGCTCGCCGCGGGCGTGCCGGTGGCGATCTCGACCGACGGGTCCGGTTCCGCCGACAACCAGAACATCCTGGCGGCCGCGCGTCTGGCCGCGCAGTACCAGAAGGCGAGGCACCAGGACGCCACGCTGCTGGGCTCGCAGCAGCTGCTCGAGATGATCACCAGCGTGCCCGCGCGGATGCTGCGGCAGGACCAGGGCGAACTGTCGCCGGGGCGCCGGGCGGACTGGATCCTGCTCGATCTCGACCGGCCCAACCTGACGCCGACGCGCGTGGACAACGTGATGGAGAACCTCATCTGGGCCGCGGATGGCAGCGAGGTGGACACCGTGGTCGCGCGCGGGCGGCTGCTCAAGCAGGGCGGCCGGGTCCTGCCCTTCGCCGGCGGGGTGACGCCGGCCGGCATCCGGGCTGCCGCGCAGCGGCTCTCGGAGCTCTTCGCCGAGTACCGGCTCACCGCCCCGGAGCTGAGAGGCACTGGGGCTCACCGGTAGCCCGATGCACGTCGTCGCCATCCTGCTGGCCGCGGGCTCGTCCAGGCGATTCGGCGGGCAGAAACTGCTCGCGCCCTGGCGCGGAAGGCCGCTCTTCGAGCACGCGCTGGATGCGCTCACGTCGTCACCCGGCATCGGCACGACCATCGTCGTGGTGCAGCCGCGCTTCCCGGTGTCGCCGGAGCGGCCGCGGTGCCGCTTCATCGTCAATCCGGATCACGAAGAGGGCATCGGCTCCTCGCTGCGCGCGGGCGTGCGGGCCGCGCCCGAGGACGCCGACGCCTACCTCGTCGCCCTCGCGGACATGCCCTGGATCACGCCGGAATTGATCGCGTCCCTGATCGCCTGCCACGCGGCGGCCGGGAAGCCGATCGTGGTCCCGGTCTACCACGGGCGACGGGGCCACCCGGTGATGATGAGCCGCGAGCTGCGCGAGCCGCTCCTTGCGGTCGCCGGGGACGTCGGAGCGCGGGAGATCATCCGCGCGCACCCGGAATGGGTCGAGGAGTTCGAGACCGGGGACGAGGCCGTCGTCTTCGACGTGGACGTGCCCGGCGACCTGGGGAGCGCGCGGTGAGTCGCGAGAACGGCAGGCGCGAGAAGGTGCTCATCAAGGGCGCCGGCGAACAGGCCTCGGCCACGGCGCACCGCCTGTTCCGCTGCGGCTACCGCGTGGCGATGACCGATCTCGAGCGGCCGACCGCCATCCGCCGGACGGTGTCCTTCTGCTCCGCGATCTACGAGCGCGAGATCGAGATCGAGGGCGTGCGGGGGGCGCTGCACCGGCTCGATGATGTCCGGGCGCTCCCGGAAGGCGCGTGGGACCACGTCCCCGTCTGCGTGGATCCCGGGTCGCGGCTCGTCGCCCTCTGGCGGCCCGACGTGATCGTGGACGCACGCATCCTCAAGACGAACCTCGACAACCGCTGCGACGACGCGCCGCTGGTCATCGGCCTGGGCCCGGGGCTCGAGGCCGGCCGGGACGTGCACTACGTGGTCGAGACCATGCGCGGGCACGACCTGGGCCGGATCATCGCGAGCGGGCCCTCGTCACGCGACACGGGGGAGCCGGGAGAGATCGGCGGCTACACGCACGAGCGTGTCGTCCGGGCCCCGGCGGACGGCGTCTTCACGAGCCCCCGGAGGATCGGCGAGCCGGTCGCGGCCGGCGAGGTCCTCGGGAGCGTGGCGGGGGTGGAGATCAAGGCCCGGATCGCGGGCGTGCTGCGCGGCCTGCTGTGGCCCGGCCTGCCGGTGACCGCAGGCTTCAAGGTGGCGGACGTGGACCCCCGCGGTGACGCTTCCATGTGCCACACGCTGTCCGACAAGGCGCGCCTCATCAGCGGCAGCGTGCTCGAGATCGTGGTGGCTCACGCCGGCCGGCGGATGCAGCGTGATCCTTGACGCCTTCGGGCTGCGGGAGCGGCGCTACGTCCACCTGATCGGCGGCGGCGGCAAGACCACGCTGATGTTCGCCCTGGCTCACGCGCTGGCCGCCGAGGGGCGCTCCGTGCTTACCACGACGACCACGCGCATCCTGTTCCCGGGGCCCGGAGAGTCGGACTGCGTCGTGCCGGGGACGGACGCTGCCTCCCTGGTCGGGCGCCTGCGCGGCGAGTTCACGACGCGCCGGCACGTCACCGCGGTGGCTCCGGACCCGGCCGGCGGGCGGAAGGTCGGCGGACTCGCGACCGCCGTGCTCGACGCGCTCGTGGATGCGCGCGTGGCCGACCACGTGCTGGTCGAGGCCGACGGCTCGGCCGGGCGCCCGCTCAAGGCGCACGCGGACCACGAGCCCGTGGTCTCACCGCGCGCCGACCTGGTCGTCGCGGTGATCGGGGTGGGCTGCCTCGGCGCCCCGATGGACGACGCGCACGTGCACCGGGCCGCGCTGCTGCGCGAGCGTCTGGGCCGGCCCGCCGGAGCGTTCGTGACGGCGGAGGACGTGGCCGCCATCGTGCTGGGCCGCGATGGCTACCTGGCGCGGGTCGCGCGCGAGGCCGAGGTCATCGTGTTCGTGAACCAGGCCGCGACGCCGCAGACGCTGGCCGAGGCGCGCCGGCTCGCGGACGCGCTGCGACGGGCGGACCCGGAGCGCCGCCTCGCGCGCCTGGTCATCGGCGACGTGCGAGCCGGGGTGTTCGAGAAGGCCGGGTAGGGAAGCGTCGGGCGGTTTCGTCGAGCCGGCTGAAGATGCGACCCGGAGCGCCGCCGCGCCCGGAGCCGGTCAGCTTGCTGAGGCTGTCGGCGGGATGCTACCTTCACTGCCCCCTGAGGCGGCATAGCCAAGTGGTAAGGCGAGCGCCTGCAAAGCGCTTATTCCCCGGTTCGAATCCGGGTGCCGCCTCCAACATCCCCTGTCGATCACCGCATCCGGACGCGAGCGGGACCAGCCAGTCCCTCGGTGCTCTGCCCCTTGGTTGACGCCTGGGTCCCCGGTGCGGTGAACTCCCGGAACTGGTCATGCGCCGGACCTCGGTCTGTTCCGATCCGGGCCCGACAAGACGAGGAGGAGGGGACGATGCGAGGTGCAGCTTGCACGGCGGTGATTCTCCTCACGACGGGGCTCGCGGCTGGCGCCTTCCGCCCAGTCATTGGCGCGGTCGCCAGCGATACCCGGGATCCCTGTCGTGAGGTGCGCACCCCTAGTCCCGATGTGGGCCATGCGGGCCTGTGGACCCGCTTCGACCTCACAGGGCATTCCAGCGTGTACATCCCGGACTGCGTCGTGGCCCCTCGAGTACTCAATCCACCCCCGGCCGGCTGTTCGAACCTGGTCGACGGCGTGGTGCGACGGATGCCGGACATGATTGCCGCCCTTGTCGACCGTCGCGTGTTCCCGGTGGTAGAGCGACGTGCACCGCGGGGCGGGGAGCGCGGGCTCGTCATGCAGATCGAGATCCAGCAGTACGTGCCGTCGTCCCAGTTGGGGTTCGTCGTGCGACTGCGGTCGACCGAGGGCGACGAGAGGATTCCTCCGCTCTCGCCAGATGTGAACTGGGTTGTGGGCGGTGACTGCGAGTCCGATCCCGGTTCTGGCGAGTTCAATGTCGCGAAGGGCAGTTACTCCGTGTCATGTGGCTATTGCTCATTCTCTTCGAAGCCGTTGGACTTCAGTCAGAGGTTCTCCGATGAGACGTACCGGGTCGAGAGTGGTGCTTGGACGCATCTCTGGATAGAGGCTCGTTTCTTCGAGCGTCCGGTGAGAATGGAGCCAGTGTCTGCTGGACAGATTCTCACGCTGGGTGATTCAGGGCCACTCATCGTGTGGGTCACCGATTCGGCGCGCACGCGGTTGGATCAGTATGGCGGCTGCGTTGCCGTGCTCCGGTCCGATTCGTCGGTGCCGTCGGTCGCGATGAGGTGCGCCGTGTGGGGTCGTAACGGTGCTGCTGCTGAGTGCGATGCCGCTGCACAGGTTGCCGCCTGGCTGTCTCTCTGTAAGGGCGTTGAGGCTTCAGTGATCAGCGCTCACATGGCCGAGGCCAGGCACGCGGCGGAGCCGGCTGGGCCGCACGGGACAGTCCAATTCGTCAGGAGGAAGTCGATCCGCAGCGGCTCCAGCGCCAGGAACGCGGCGGTCGTGGAGATCGATGGCGTCTGCCTCGGCGTGCTGGAAAGGGGCGGAGTCCTTACCGCACACGTGGCTCCTGGAGCCCACAAGGCGTGTCTCTTCAGGGATGGCCGCGAGGTGGTTCGCCCCGTGCAGGTGGAGGCGGGTAAGACGTACGTCCTGGACGTGGAGTTCACCCTGATTGCCACGAGCCTCTCAAAGCCCAATGAGAGCTCAGAGGACAAGAGAGGGAGCTTCTGCGATCTGGGTGCGGTGGACTTGGCTGGGGTCGGCGTGCAAGGACCATGAGTCGTCCGCAAGTCGCGCCCAGGGGCGCCTGATTGGCGCTGCTGAACCGCGCCGGGTTCTCCGGGGGGCTCGTCACCTGCGTGCAACCCGTTCGGTCGGGGACTGCCGTCGGTCCGTTCAATCTTGAGATCGTCCCTCACGCGCCGGGCGAATCGGGGCTTACCCAGCCGATCCGCGGGATTTGGTGGTAGACCCGCGCGAGCTTCCAATTGACCCCTGCACCCCGGTTCGAATCCGGGTGCCGCCTCCAGAATCGCGTCGCACAGCCCGTTGCGCTGCCCCCCCTGCAACTCGCTCGACCTGGCTGCCATGTCCCGGCACATCGTCCACGCCTGATCCGACTTGCGCGACGGCCCAGCGCCCGCGCACCGCGCGCGGGTGTTCGCCTGCTTCAGCGGCCGCGCTTCCGTCCCCGGGGACCGGCGTCCGGCGGTCCGGTCACGCCGGCCAGCCAATGCACGGTGTTCAGCACGAGCCGCGAATTGTGCGCTGCCTCGGGCGCGTTCATGCCCGCGGGCATTCGCTCGGCGCCCGGCCAGTTGCGCCGTGAGCATCGCGGCCTCGCCGAACACCACCACGCGGCCGCGGCCATGCCTGAGCGCCGCGCCGACCAGCATGCCGTCGGCGCGGATCTGCGGCATGAGGGGCGAGAACTGCCACGCCACCTCGGGAAGCAGCAGGATCGAGCCGCTCTCCATCACTAGCAGCGTGTCTACCGGGAGGGTGGTCCGGAAGGCCTCTCCCGTATACACCGCGATCGAGTCCACGCGCTCGCCGGGGCCACGCCCATCGGTCACCGGGTGGGCATGGAGCAGCCCGTCGCTGCGGCGCAGCATGAAGTTCATCTGCCCGCTCGCGTCCCGGGCGAAGCCGTTCGACAGGAGCACGCCGAACGCCGCCGCGAGGCCCTCGGCGGCGCCGCCAAACGGCAGATGGTCGGCAACCAGCAGCAGCGAGCCGCCATCGCGCACCCAGCCTTCCACCACGCGCACCTCGCTGGTGTCGAAGGCCGTCAACACGGGCAGGTTCCAGTCCTCCAGGTTCCGCTCCGCAAGCGCGTTCGAGACCACGAGCACGCGGGCGGAGTCGAGGCTGGCGCGTGTGAAGGGGCCGGCGTGGGGGCGGGGCACGAACCCATCGCGCGCCACGAGCCGCGCGAACGGCGCGTAGCGTCCGCCGAGCGTGTGGAAGTTATGATGACCTTCGTCGATCAGCACCACCGGGCCCGTGCCGGGCGCGAAGGCCGGTGATGCAATCGGAGGAGCGAACGTGGTGTCGGGGACCTGCTGGGCGAGCGCGGGAGGCACGACCAGGAGGGTCAGCAGCGCGGTGGCGAAGAGGGGGCTCAGTGCAAGGCGACGCGGCGAGAGCACAGGCACGAGATCCTCCAAGGACGAGAGAGCAGGATGGCCGGGTGCGAACGGTAGAGACTATGCTCGGCCGGGCGCCCCGGTCCAGCGCGGCGGGCCGGACCCGTGCGCGCCCGCCTGTCTTGATGACGGTCGTTCTCACGCTGGGCGGAACCAGGGCAACCCGGCGGGTGCCGGACCGCGTTGCACGTCGGGGGTCTGCATGACGCGATTCCCGACCCGCCGGGTTCGGTGGTCCTCGATCAGGATGATGGTCGGCTCCCGGCGCCGTGCAGCCTGTTCACCCGGCGTGAATTGACGGTCGGAGTCGCAACCGCCAGGATGTTGCTCGATTCACGGCTCCCGGCGTGAGCTGGCCGGCTACCGCGCATCGGCCCCGACGCGGAGCCTGACTGCCCCGCTGTCGAGGCCCCCGCTCTGCGACGAGGAGAGACCATGGAACGGATCCGTGTGGCATCCCTGCAGTACTTCATCCGCCCCGTCGCCAGCTTCGAGGCGTTCCGGGCGCAGGTGGAGGGCATGGTCGACACGGCGGCCGACTACAAGTGCCGGCTGATCGTGTTCCCGGAGTACTTCACGCTCCAGCTCCTGACGCTCGGGGACATCCGCCGGCCGCTCCCGGAGCAGGTCGCCGGGCTCGCCGGCGAGGTGGACCGCTTCGTCGAGATGATGGGCGGGTTTGCGCGCCGGCACGGCATCTACATCTGCGCGGGCACGATCCCGGTCCGGGGGAACGGGGCCTCCATCGTGCGCAACGAGTCGTTCTTCTTCGGCCCGAAGGGGGAGTACCGGTCCCAGAGCAAGATCCACATGACGCGGTTCGAGTCCGAGGAGTGGTTCGTGAGCCCCGGCGACCACCTGCGGCTCTTCGAGACGTCATTCGGGAAGCTCGCCATCACGATCTGCTACGACGTCGAGTTCCCCGAGCTCGCCCGGGTGGCCGCCCGCGCCGGCGCCGACATTCTGCTCGTGCCCAGTTGCACCGACGACCGCCAGGGGTTCCTGCGGGTGCGTTACTGCGCGCACGCGCGAACCATCGAGAACCAGATCTACGTCGTCCACGCCTCGACGGTCGGATCGCTGCCGATGGTGCCTGCCGTCTCGCTGAACTACGGACAGGCGGCGATCCTCACGCCGAGCGACTTCCCCTTCGCGCGGGACGGCATCCTGGCCGAGGGGGTTCACAACCAGGAGACCATGGTCATCGGGGAGCTGAACTTCGCGACGCTCCGCGAGGCCCGTCGCACGGGGACCGTGCTGCCGTTGCGCGACAGCCAGCACACCGCCGACGTCGCGAGCGCGCTGGAGGTGACCGCCCTGTGACGCTTCCCCGGCCCCGTGTCCGCGTTCGGAACTCCGAGACGCGGGACTTCGACGGGATCATCGCGCTCGACGAGTCGCGTCTACCCGGAGAGCGCTCCTTGGAGCGCTGAGCAGCTCGCATCACACCTGCGCGTCTTTCCGGAGGGGCAGTTCGTGGCGGAGCGGGACGGGCATCCGGGGATCGCGGGGATGGCGGCCAGCCTGATCGTCCGCTGGGACGACTACGAGCCGACCGGCTCGTGGCGTGATTTCACGAGCTCGGGGAGCTTCGCGAACCACGACCCCGTGAGGGGCAGGACGCTCTACGGGGCCGAGGTCATGGTGGACCCGTCGATCCAGCGCTCGGGCGTGGGGGCCGCGCTCTATCGCGCCCGCCGCGACCTGGCGATCCGGCTCGGCCTGTTGCGGATCCGGGCTGCGGGGCGCCTGCGGGGCTACCATCGTTACGCGCACCGCATGAGCGCTGAGGAGTACGTCCAGCGCGTGGTGCGCGGGGAGCTCCGGGGCCCGACGCTGTCGTTCCAGCTTCGCGAAGGTTTCCAGGTGATCCAGGTGGTGTCCGGCTACCTCAAGTCGGACCCCGAGAGCCTCGGCTACGCGGTGCTCATCGAGTGGCTCAATCCTGTACTCGCGCGCGAGACCGATCACGCGGGACGGAATCCGCGCTTCCATCCGTCGGGCTGATCTCCCCGCGTCGCGGACGGTTTGCCGTGCGGTGGGCGGTGACGCGGTTGACCGGCTTCGGAGAGGCTGCCAGCATGCCCCGGCATGCCGCGGGCGCTGCCGCGCCGCGCGTGGCGCGAATCGCGCGAGGAGGAGGAGGTTCGCATGAGCTTCAGGGCGGTCTGGGACTTCGTCATCGCCAGGGTGGGTGCGGAGCCGTTCACCGTCGGTACGGTGGTCACGGCGGTCGCCCTGATCGTGGCCGGGTACGTGATCTCGCGCCTGCTGAGCCGCGCCCTCGTGCGCCTGCTCTCGCGGCGGGCCCGGATGGACGAGGGGGCGAGCACCGCCATCCAGACGCTCGGCTTCTACGTCCTGTTCGTGGTCTTCGTGTTCACGTCGCTCACACTGTCCAACTTCCCGATGACCATCTTCACGATCGCGGGCGGCGCCGTCGCGATCGGCGTCGGGTTCGGCAGCCAGCAGGTCCTGCGGAACTGGATCAGCGGGATCATCCTGCACCTCGAGCGCCCGATCCGGGCCGGAGACCTGGTCGAGGTCGAGGGCACGCACGGGACCGTGGAGAACATCGGGACGCGAAGCACGCGCATCCGGGCCGTCAACAACACGCACATCATCCTTCCCAACAGCTTCTTCCTCGACAACACGGTGGTGAACTTCACGCTCTCGGACGACATCATCCGCACGAGCGTGCGGGTCGGCGTGGTCTACGGTTCGCGGACGCGTGAGGTCGAGCGCATCCTGAGACGGGTGGTCGAAGAGAACCCGTTGATCCTCAAGGACCACGAGCCCCGCATCGTGTTCGCCGATTTCGGCCCCAGTTCGCTCGAATTCGAGGTCTACTTCTGGATCCGGGCGAAGGCGATCATCGACCGGCGCATGGTCGAGAGCGCGGTGCGCTACCGGATCGACGAGTTGTTCCGCGAGGCCGGCATCGTCATCGCCTTCCCGCAGCGCGACGTCCACCTGGATCTAGCGGCGCCGATCGACGTGCGACTGCTCGATCGCGGAGCCTCGTGACGGCCCGCGGAATGGCGTGCATCCTGTCGCTCGCCTTCGGGGTCCGGGCATCCGGACCGAGCATGGATTCGACGTCGGTCCCGTTCTCGGACGAGTCCGAGCTGAAGTGCGGCCGCTCCTGAAGCGCGTTCCCGCCCCTGCTCGACGAACTCGCCGGGGGTGCGGCTCCCGTGCGAGCCGTGGCGTCGGCGGTGGCTGTGGTCGAGCCGCCAGGTTCCGGTCTTGCGGCGGTATCCCCCTGAGGGGCCTCGTGATGGCGTCGGAACGGTAGGGGGGCCGGATCGAGGCCGGTCTGTGCTAGGCTCGCGCCTCCGTAGGGCCACCCCCGGAGGGAACCGATGACCTACTCCGTCCCGCCCGTCACGCCCGTCACGCCGCGCCTGCGGCCCTCGTGGAGACTCGCGTTCGTCGTGGCCGGCGTCCTCCTGCTGGTCGCGCTCCTGCGTGGACTGCCGGCGTTCGCGATCGACTACCTGTGGTTCCGCGAGGTGGACTACCTGGGGGTCTTCCTCACCCGGCTGTGGACGCAGGTGGGGATGCAGTTCCTGTTCGGCGGCGCGTTCTTCCTGTTCTTCCTCGCCAACGTGCTGTTGGCGCTCCGCCGGCTGCCGCCGAACCTCATGGTGCTCCACGAGATGCGCGAACTGGTGCCGGCGGTCGAGCAGTTCCGGCCGGCGCTGCGGGCGCTGGCCGCGGGCGCCGGGCTGCTGGTCGCCATGCTGGTGGCGAGCTGGGGCCAGGGCCAGTGGCTCTCGTGGCTCCAGTTCCGGAACGCCGAGAGCTTCGGGTTCGCCGATCCGGTCTTCCATCGCGACATCGGCTTCTACGTCTTCCGGCTGCCGTTCCTCGTGACCGTGGTCGGCTTCGTCCGTTTCACCCTCATCTTCACCGCGCTCGCCACGGCCGCCGCGTACTTCCTGCAGGGGCAGTTCTGGCTGCGGCCGGGACTGTTCGCGATCACCGCCGCGGCGCGGCGCCACGTGATGCTGCTCATCGCCGGCGTGATGCTGGTCGTCGCGGCGGGCGACGTCCTCGCGCGCTACGGACTGCTCTACAGCACGCGCGGGTTGGTGTCGGGCGCGGGCTACACGGACCTCCATGCCGTTCTCCCCGGCCTCATGATCTCGGCCGTGGTCGCCGCGCTCGCCGGCATCGTCGTCGTCGTGGAGAGCTTCCGTCGTTCGTTCCTGAAGGTGACGGGCCTGGCGGTCGCGGCGATGGTGGTCGTGCACGTCGTGCTCATCCAGCTCTGGCCGTTCGCGCTCCAGCGGCTGGTCGTGACGCCGAACGAGCTCGAGCGCGAACGCCCCTACATCGAGCGGGAGATCGCGGCGACGGTCCGCGCGTTCGGGCTCGATGACGTGCAGGAGGGACGCTTCCCGGCGACGCCGACGCTCTCGGCCGCGCAGGTGGCGGCGAACCACGCGACCATCGACAACGTGCGCTTGTGGGAGACGGAGCCCCTCAAGCGCACCAACCGGCAGCTCCAGGAGATTCGCACCTACTACGACTTCGTGGACGTGGACAACGACCGCTACGTGCTGGACGGAGAGCTGCGCCAGGTGGCGCTCTCCACGCGCGAGCTCAATTCGGGCTCCCTGCCGGCGCGGATCTGGATCAACGAGCATCTGACCTACACGCACGGCTACGGCGTGTGCATCGCGCCGGTGAACCACATCTCGCCGGAGGGGCTGCCCGAGTACTTCGTGAAGGACATCCCCCCGGTGGCCTCCGTGCCCGAGCTCGAGATCACGCGTCCGGAGATCTACTACGGCGAGCTGGCCGCGCGGTACTCCTTCGTGTCCACCCGCGCGCGGGAGTTCGACTACCCGGCGGGGGAGGAGAACGCCTACACGTCCTATACCGGGAAGGGCGGCATCCGAGTGGGCGGCTTCGGCGGCCGGCTGCTGTTCGCGCTCCACTTCGCCGAGCCCAAGATCGTGCTCTCGACCGACCTGGTCCCCGACAGCCGCGTACTGCTGCACCGCACCGTGCGCGAGCGCGTCATGAAGATCGCGCCGTTCGTGATGTGGGACCGCGATCCCTACATCATCGTGCGCCGCGACGGGACGCTCACCTGGATGCTCGACGGCTACACGACGACCGACCGCATCCCCTACTCGGCGCCCGTTCCCGAAGGCGGCAACTACGTGCGCAACCCGGTCAAGGCGACGGTGGATGCCTACGAGGGCACGGTCACCCTCTGGACGGTCTCGTCGGACGACCCGCTGCTGCGCACCTACGCCCGCATCTTCCCGGGCACGTTCGCGCCCTTCGATTCCATGCCGGAGGACCTGCGCGCGCACATGCGCTATCCGGAGGCCCTGGTCGCGGTGCAGGCCCAGGTCTACGCCACCTACCACATGAACGACCCGCAGGTGTTCTACAACAAGGAGGACCTGTGGCGGGTGGCGCGGCGCGAGGACGGCTCGAGCATGGCGCCGTACTACACCGTGATGAAGCTGGCCGGCGTGGGCGAGAAGGAGGAGTTCATCCTCATGCTCCCGTTCACGCCCGCGCGCAAGGAGAACATGATCGCGTGGATGAGCGCGCGCTGCGATCCGCCGAACTACGGCAAGCTCCTGGTCTACAGCTTCCCCAAGCAGCGCCTGGTCTACGGCCCCGAGCAGATCGAGTCGCGCATCAACCAGGACACCGACATCTCGAAGGAGCTGACGCTCTGGAACCAGCAGGGCTCGAAGGTGATCCGCGGCAACCTGCTGGTGGTGCCGGTGGACTCCTCGCTCATCTACTTCCAGCCGCTCTACCTGCAGGCGCAGAGCCAGGCCGGGCTGCCCGAACTGAAGCGGATCCTGGTGGCCTGCGGTGACCGCATCGCCATGGCGACCACCATGTCCGGGGCCCTGACGCGCGTCTTCGGCGCGGGGGCGGACGAGGGGATCACGACCACGATGGCGGCCGCGCCGGCCGATCGTGGGGCGGCTGCGGGGACCACGGACGAGGCGGCCGAGCGGCTGCGGCAGGCCGGGGAGATCTACGAGCGCGCCCAGGCGGCGCTGCGCCGCGGGGACTTCCAGGGCTACGCGCGCGAGATCGAGGAACTGGGGCGGCTGCTGAAGCGCGCGAGCGGGGGTTCGCCATAGGACCGGGCCGCGAGGTCCGGTACTTCCTCGACGACTGGCATCGCTTCGTCGTCGGGGGCCACGACCGGGCGACTCCCTGCCCGGATTCCTTCCCGGGGATCGCGGGGTGCCGGGGCGTCCCGCGGCTCGCGGGGGCCGCGCGCCGCCCATCGAGGGAGTGCGCCGCATGACGCGATCCGGCAGGAAGCCGCTGGCGGCGGCCATCCCGGTGCTCCTCGTCATCGGGGTCTCGCTCTACCTGGTCCTGTCCCACGGTCCTGGTCCGACATCGCCCGATGTCGAGCCGGCGGACCTGCGTGCCGGCCCGCTGCGCGAGGTCGTGCTCGACACGCTGGGCCGTGGCATGTCGCTCGCCGAGATGATGGCGGCCAACGGTCTCGCCGCGCCGCAGATCCACGAGATCACGCAGGTCGTCAGGGACTTCAAGAGACCGCGCACCCTGCGCCCGGGGGTCGTGGCGCGTTTCTCGAGCGAGGCGGGCGAGAGCCCGGACCGCGTCCACCTCCAGTTGAACCCGGACACGATCCTGCATCTGGTCTCCTCGGACTCCGGCTGGGCGGCCCGCCTGGAGGTCGTTCCTCTCGTGATCGACACGGTGCGGCTCTCCGGCGTGATCGAGTCGAGCCTGTGGCTCGCGCGGCTCGGCGGGGACGTGGACCGGCTCGAAGAAGGCGGCTTCAAGGAGTTCGTGTACGACCTGGCGGACGTCTTCGCGTGGAAGATCGACTTCACGCGAGACATCCAGAAGGGAGACGGCTTCCGCGTCGCATTCGAGCGCGAAGTGCGGCCGGACGGCTCGGTGCGGAGCCGGCGCTTCCTCGCCATCGAGCTCCGCAATCGCGACCGCTCGTTCATCGCCATCCCCTACACGCGGCCCGGGGGGCGCGTCGCCTACTTCGATGCCGCTGGCGCGGCGTTGCGCGGCGCGTTCCTCCGCTATCCGGTGCCCTACCGGATCACCAGCGGGTTCACGAGGCGGCGCTATCACCCCGTCCTGAAGCGCTATCGGCCGCATCAGGGGATCGACTATGGAGCGCCGCGCGGGACGCGTGTGCAGGCCACCGGCTCCGGGACGGTGACGCGGGCGGGGACGTGGGGAGACTACGGCCGGGTCGTGGAGCTCCGTCACGCCGGCGGCATCCGCACGCGCTACGCGCACCTGAGCGCCATCGCGCCCGGCGTGAGCCCGGGCAGACACGTCGAACAGGGCCAGTTCATCGGCAGGGTCGGCGCCACCGGGCTCGCCTCCGGCACGCATCTGCACTACGAGTTCCTCCAGCACGGCAGGCACCGGAACCCGCTGACGGTCAGTCTCCCCACGGTCGCCCCCCTGGAGGGGAAGTTCCTGGAGGAGTTCCGTCGCGTGCGCGACGGGGGGTTGGCGCTCCTCGACGGCCTTGCCATCCCATCGGCTCCGGCGCTCGCCGCGGCCGCGGCTCCGGGGGGCTCGGCCACGCGCTGAGGTCGAAGCCGGCCAGCGACGAGGCCGGCGCGCCGCGCGGTTGACGGGCGCGGGAGGGGCTCCCAATATGTCCCGCCATGACGCCGTTCGAGGTCTTCGCCACGATCACGACGCTCGCGGGCCTCTTCAGCTGGATCAACCTCCGCTGGGTGCACCTGCCGACGACCATCGGGCTCCTCGTGATCGCGATGCTGAGTTCGCTGGGGCTGGTCGCCCTGCACGCGACGGGCCTGTTCCGGAACGATCCGCTCGTTCCGGTGATCCGGGACCTCGACTTCCATGACGCGCTCCTGAACGGGATGCTCGGGGCGCTGCTCTTCGCGGGCGCGATCCGCCTGCAACTGGATGACCTGCTCTCGCAGAAGTGGGCGATCGCGCTGCTCGCCACGGGCAGCGTCGTGCTCTCGACCCTGATCGTCGGGGGCGCCTCGTGGCTGGTGTTCCGCTGGCTCGGGCTGGGCGTTCCCTTCATCTACTGCCTGCTGTTCGGCGCCCTGATCTCGCCGACGGACCCGATCGCGGTGGGCGCGATCCTCCGGCAGGCCGGGGTTCCGAAATCGCTGAGCATCAAGATCACCGGCGAATCGCTCTTCAACGACGGCTTCGGGGTCGTGGTGTTCCTCGTGATCCTCGGCATCGCCACGGCGGGCGAAGAGGCCTCCCTCGGGCACGTCGCGGAGCTGTTCGCCCGGGAGGTGTTCGGTGGCGTGGTCTATGGAGCGGTCGTGGGCTACGTCACGTATCGCATGCTGAAGAGCGTCGACCACTACCAGGTGGAGATCCTCCTCACGCTCGCGCTGGTGACGGGCGGCTATGCGCTGGCGCAGCGGCTGCAGGTCTCCGGGCCCCTCGCGATGGTGGTCGCGGGCCTCCTGGTGGGCAACCAGGGCCGCGACTTCGCGATGTCCCAGCGCACGCAGGAGCGGCTGGATTCGTTCTGGGAGCTCGTGGACGATTTCCTCAACGCGATGCTGTTCGTGCTGATCGGCGTCGAGGTGGTCGTCCTCGACCTTGCATCGTCGTTCATCGTCGCCGGACTGCTGCTCATCCCCCTGATCCTGCTCGCGCGCTGGATCAGCGTCGGCCTGCCGATCTCGCTCCTGAGGGTCGTCCGCCGGGCGGTGAGCCCGCACGCGATCAAGTTGCTCACGTGGAGCGGCCTTCGCGGGGGCATCTCGGTCGCCCTCGCGCTGTCGCTACCGAAGGGCGGCCACCACGACCTCATCGTCACCGTGACCTACATCGTCGTGGCGTTCTCGATCATCGTTCAAGGACTCACCGTGGGACCGCTCGCCCGGCGCCTCGCGGCCCGAGACGCGCCACGCGAGGCGCGGACCGCGTGAGCGGGGGGAGGCTCGCATGAGCTTCGGGGCGAGCTGGAACCGGGTCATCGCCAGGGTGGGTGCGGAGCCGTTCACCGTCGGTACGCTGGTCACGGCATCGCCCTGATCCCGGCGGCAGGCTCACCTCCGCGCGGCCGGCGGCCGCCGGGCGGAACCGGCGGCGATTGGGGTGCCCAGCACGACGCGCAGGCGGTGCTCCGCGCCATCATCGACCAGCGGGATCGCGCCGGCATCGACCACGACGCCATCCAGCAGTGCCTCCGCGACGCCGCGGTTCCGGTGGCCGGGGTTCTCCACGGTGATCTCGTAGGGGCTGCGCCCGTACCGCCAGCGCACGACGAAGCCGTCCCATGACGCGGGCACGCAGGGCGCGATCGCGAGGCGCTCACCCCGGCGCCGGAGCCCGAGAATCGACTCGAGCCCGAGCCGGTACATCCACGCCGCCGCGCCGGTGTACCAGGTCCAGCCGCCGCGGCCGATGTGCGACGGGTGCGTGTAGACGTCGGCCGCCACCACGAAGGGCTCCGCCTTGTAGCGCTCGACTTCGGCCCGCGAGCGGGTGTGGTTGATCGGGTTCAGCATGTGGAACAGTTCGAACGCCTCGTCGCCGTTGCCGAGATGCGCGAACGCCATCACCGTCCAGAGCGCGGCGTGGGTGTATTGCCCGCCGTTCTCGCGCACCCCCGGCACGTAGCCCTTGATGTAGCCGGGGTCGAGCGGCGACTGGTCGAACGGCGGCGCGAGCAACTGGATCACACCGGCGTCGCGCCGCACCAGCTGCATGCGCACGGAATCCATGGCGCGCTCGGCCCGGCCGGGCGGAGCGGAGCCGGAGAGCACGGCCCAGCTCTGCGAGATCGAATCGATCCGGCACTCCGGGGCCTGGGCGGAGCCCAGGGGGCTGCCGTCGTCGAAGTAGGCGCGGCGATACCAGTCCCCGTCCCACGCCTGCTCGAGCATGGTGCCCAGCCGCCTGCGTTCGCCGCGCCAGCGGGTGGCGCGCTCGGGATCACCGTGTGCTTCGACGATCGTCGCGAAGTCGCCCAGGATCTTCGAGACGAACCAGCCCAGCCACACGCTCTCGCCCCGGCCCTGGTGCCCGACGCGGTTCATGCCGTCGTTCCAGTCGCCCGTGCCGATCAGCGGCAGACCGTGCGACCCGACGGTCAGGCTGCGCTCGATGGCCAGCACACAGTGCTCGTAGAGCGTGCCAGTCAGTCGCGACACCTCGGGCAGGCCGTAGGTCTCCAGTTCCGTCGGCTGGAGGACGGGTGCCTCCAGGAAAGCCACGCGCGCGTCGAGCACCGCCCGATCGCCGGTGCATCTCACGTAGTGGGCGACGGCATAGGGGAGCCACAACAGGTCGTCGGAGCAACGGCTCCGCACGCCGCGGCCCGAGGGCTCGTGCCACCAGTGCTGCACGTCGCCCTCGGCGAACTGGTGCGCAGCGGCACGCAGCAGGTGCTGCCGGAAGAGGTCCGGCCGCGCGAACGCGAGCGCCATCACGTCCTGCAGTTGGTCGCGGAAACCGTAGGCGCCGCCGGGCTGGAAGAAGCCGGTGCGGCCCCACAACCGCGAACTGACCGCCTGGTAGAGCAGCCAGCGGTTCATGATCAGGTCGAACGAGTCGTCCGGCGTCTCGACCTGCACCGCGCCGAGCAGTTCGTCCCAGCGCTGCTCGACCTCTTCCAGGGCGGAGCGCGCGGCCTCGACGCTGCCGAAGCGACGCGCCAGCTCCAGCGCGTGCTCGCGGTTGTCCCCCTGGCCGAGCAGCAGGACCACTTCGCGCGTCTCGCCAGGCTCGAGATCCACGCCGAGTTGCAGCGCCGCGCACGGGTCGAGGCCCGCGCCGAAGCGATGCGACAGCGCCTCGCGGGCCAGCGCCGCAGGGCGCCGCAGCGAGCCGTTCCGGCCGAGGAACTCGAGCCGGTCGGCGGTCGCCGACAGGGGCCGAAGGCTCGCGTGCGCGAAGGCGACGCGTCCGGCGAAGTCGGGGTTGTACGGGTTGCGCGCCAGCACGGCGCCGGTCTTCGGGTCCTGCTCGGTGATCACGAAGCGCTGCTCGCCGGCGCGCGGCGGGCACAGCGCCCACTCGTTGTAGGCGAAGACGCTGAGGCGCCGCGGCCAGTCCGTGTGATTGGTGAGCCTGAGCAGCGAGAGCCTGAGCGGCTCCTGTACATGCACGAAGACCGTGAGTTCGCAGGCGACGCCGTGGTCGCCGTGGCTGAAGCGCGTCACGCCGGCCCCGTGGCGGGTCACCCAGCGGCCGCCGTCGTGCGACCGCGGCAGCGGGCCCGGGGTGGCGCCCCAGGTCTCGCCGTCCTCCTCGTCGCGCAGGTAGAGGGCCTCGCCGCTGAACTCGCTCACCGGGTCGTTGCCGAACGGGGTCAGGCGGTTCTCGCGGCTGTTCCCGCCCCAGGTCCAGGCGGCGCCCGTGGCCCCGATGACGGTGCCGAAGCGCTCGTTCGCGATCACGTTCACCCAGGGCAGCGGCGTGTCTTCCTGGCCGTTCAGCACGATCGCATATTCGTTCCCGCCCGCGGTGAAGCCTCCGCGGTCGTTGGCGTGGTCGAGCGGCGGCACTTCGACCTCGGGGCCACGGTCCCGCGCGATCGCCGTCTCGGGCGCTGGGCGCGCGGCCAGTGCGCGCGGCCAGCGTGGCTCGGGGAAGGGCAGCTCGAGCTGGTCGGCGAGCCCGCCGCGCTCGCCGCTCAGCAGCACGCGGGCGGCCGCCATCAGCAGCCTGCGCTCGGCTTCGGGCATGCCCTCGCCACGCAGCAGGAACACCCCGCCGGGGCGGTGCTTCCACGCAGCCCAGGGGCCGCTCTCGAGCAGGCCCTGGAGCTGCTCGTGCATCTCGTCGAGGTAGCTCGCCGGATGCTCGTTCAGGATCACGACCTCGGCGTCGAGGCCCTTCAGCCGCCAGTATTCCTGCGCTCGCAGTACCTGGTGCACCAGCGACAGGTCGTTCTCCTCGACCACCCGCACGATCAGGATGGGCCGGTCGCCGGAGATGCCGTGCGGCCAGAGACCTGGCTGGCCGAGCGTGTTGCCCGCCAGGAACTCGGGCGCCGCGCGCAGGGAGGCGTCGGTCCACAGCACGTACGAGGCGAGTTGTTCGTAGAGTTGCGCCTCGTCGGTCGAGATGCCGAGATGGCGCATCCGCATGTGGGTCTGGGTCGTGGCGAGGGCGAACGTGCGGGCGGCCGAGGCGGGATCATCGTACTTCTCGGCGAGCGCGATCGCAGCGGCCCGGCTCGTGGCCACGCCGGTCGAGAAGGCGAGACGCACCTGTCCGCCGGGCGCGATGCGCACGCGCCGCCGCAGGCTCAGGACCGGGTCGAGCACTGCTCCGGTGGTGCCCGAGAGCGCCCGGCCGTCGAGTGCGACCGGGTCTTCCGGCGTGCGCCCGCGGCCAAGGAAACGCGCGCGGTCGGTCTCCCACTCGATCGCGCCGTGCACGCCTCCCTCGGCGCTCAGCACGTGCACGGCCCAGAGCGCAGGCTCGTCGGGCGAGCGCGGGCGGCGCCCGCACAGCAGTGCCGAGCACTCGGGGCGGTACTCGGTCTCGAGGAAGAGCTTCAGGAACGCCGGGTGGGCGAGATCGTCGGCGGGTGGCGCGAGCACGATCTCGACCAGGCTCGTCACCTCGATCTCGCGCAGGTGGTCGCTGCGGTTGAGCAGTGAGACACGGCGCACCTCGACGTCGTCTTCCGGCGATACCGTGATCTCGAGCCGGGTCTCGATGCCGTCATCCGTGCGGTCGAACACGGCCTCGTCGGCGCGGAAGCTCACCTGGTAGCATTCGGGTTCACGGCATACCGGCTGGTAGGCGGCCGACCAGAGTTGTCCGCTGCGCACGTCGCGCAGGTAGATGAACTGGCTGCCCGGGTCGCAGGTCGGATCATCGCGCTGGCGCGTGACGGCGTGCCCGCGCCAACTGCTCGCGCCGCCCCCGGCGTTGGTGACCACGGCCGTGTACTGGCCGTTCGACAGGAAGTGGGCGCTCGGGTAGAGGGTGTGCGGCGAGCGGAAACGCCGTGGCGAGAGGTCCGGCGCCAGCGCCTCGACCCGCGTCGACTCGGCGGGGCGCGGCTGGGTGACAGGCACGAAGCGCGGCACGCGCTCCTGCAGCAGCGGCTCCGTGGCCTGTACGCGCGGATCGGAGTGGAAACGTCGCACCATCGGTGCGTCGAGCACGGCGTTCGCGAGCGCGACCAGGCTCATGCCCTGATGATGGGCGAAGAACGCGCGCACGGCGTGGACCCGCGCGGGGTCGGGCGCGGCCTCGCCGTCGGTGAGGAAGGCCCTGCGCGGCGTGTAGTCGAGCGCCTCGTCGAACCCGAAGCGCCCGGACGCGCCCTCGCGGGCCAGGCGGCGGAAGTTCGCCGCGGCGGCCGTCGGGTCGACCATGGCCGCCAGCGCGGTGGCGTAAGGGGCGATCACCAGGTCCTCGGCGAGCCCGCGCTTGAGTCCCAGGCCGGGGACCCCGAAGGCCTTGTAGTGATAGTCGCCGTGTGGGTCCAGCACGTTGAATGCCGATTCCGAGATGCCCCACGGCACGCCCTGGCGCCGGCCGTAGAGGATCTGCGCGCGCACCACGGCCCGGCAGGTGTTCTCGAGCAGCGTTTCGGGATGGCTGCGCAGCACCAGCAGCGGCATCAGGTACTCGAACATCGAGCCGCTCCACGACACCAGCGTGGCACGGCCCTCGACGCTCACCAGCGCGCGCGAGAGCCGGAACCAGTGCTCCTGCGGCACCTCGCCCCGGGCGATGGCGATGAAGCTGGCGAGCCGGGATTCCGACGCCAGCAGGTCGTAGTACGAGGTGTCGAGACGGCCCGGCCCCTCGGCATCGGCGAGCCGGAAACCGATCGAGAAGATCCCGCCCTGGCGGTCGTAGAGGAACTTCCAGTCCATGGCGTCGGCCAGCGCGTCACAGCGACGGGCGAGGCCCTCGAGGCGCGCGGGCAGGTCGGCGGGCGGAGTGGCGGCCGTCGTCCACCGGCCGAGCGCGTCGAGCAGCGCCCGGTCCCAGTCGGTGATCTCGTCGGCTTCGGGCCCGGGCGCCGCATCCGCCGCGACTTGCTGCAGCGCCGCGCTCAGGGCCGCGGTCCCCGGCAGCGCGTTCTCGAGCCGGCCGCGCGTCGGCTCCGGGCCGGCGAGCATCGCGCGCAGCGGCTCCAACTCGCGCAGTGCTGCGCTGCAGTGCTGGCGCAGAGGCGCGGCCGCGTGCGTGCCGTGGCCCAGGGCCGCCAGCGAGTCTGCGAGGGCGCCTGCGGTGTCGAGGGCGCCGGCCCACAACCGGCGCACGTCCTCCGGCTCCTCCGCGAGCTGGCGCAGCCCGGCGGCCAGCGCCATCAGTGCGCCCGCCAGGTTGCCGCTGTCCACGGTCGAGACGTAGCGCGGGAGAAGCGGTGCCAGGTTGATCGTGTCGTACCAGTTGAGCAGGTGACCTTCGTGGCGCTCGAGCGACTCGACGATGGTGAGCGTGCCCTCGATCCGGTCCGCGAACTCATCGGTGCGCAGGTAGCCCAGATCGTGCGCGGCGAGCGTGGAGAGCAACCCCATGCCGACGTTGGTCGGCGAGGTGCGGTGGGCGACGTGCGGCTCCGGCACCTCCTGGACATTGTCGGGTGGCAGCCAGTGATCCTGCTCGGTGACGAAGTGCTCGAAGTAGCGCCAGGTCCGGCGTGCGACGCGGCGCAGCTGCCCGGTGTCCTCGGCGCTGAGCGCGAGGCGCCGGGGCACGACGGGCCGGCTCAGCCACCACGCGACGACCGGGGAGGCCAGCCACGCGGCGAGGAAGGGCAGCGCCACCGGCAGTGCGGTGATGCGGAGCGGCAGTACGCCCAGCAGCACGACCAGCGTGGCAGCCGGGCCCGCCCACATCTCGGCGAGGAAGACCCGCAACCCCCGACGTGAGAGCAGCCCGGAGGCCCGCACCGCACCGGCCGCGGCGGTCTCCCACTCGAGCAGCCGCCGCTGCGTGCTCACCATCCGCACCAACGTGAGCACGATGGCGTGCAGCATCTCGTAGGCGTGGTAGGCGAGGAGCGTGATCTCGAGCAGTACCTGAACGAGGGCGGTCTCGAGCTCGGCCCAGATGTCGCGCAGGAACACGCCCAGCGGCTGCTGCGGGCGCGGGCCACGCGCGAGGTGGACCGCCGCCGGGATCAGCGGGAGCCCGAGCGCGGCCAGCGCGGCCAACGTCCAGCCGAGCGGCGAGCCCGGCAGCCAGGTCCACGCGGACACGAGCAGTATCACCAGTGCCGGCGCCACCAGGCTGCGGCGCAGGTTGTCGAGGATCTTCCAGCGGCTGATGAGCGGCAGCCGGCTGCTCTCGAGGCCGTGGCGGGTCGGCACCAGGGGCAGCAGCCACAGCAGGATCTGCCAGTCGCCCCGCACCCAGCGGTGCTGGCGGCGCGCGTGGGCGAGCACGCTCGAGGGGAAGTCGTCCACCACCTCGACGTCCGAGACCAGCGCACAGCGCGCGTGCAGGCCCTCGAAGAGGTCGTGCGAGAGCATCGCGTTCTCCGGCACGCGGCCCTCGAGGGCCGCGGCGAACGCGTCCACGTCATAGAGCCCCTTGCCGGTGAAGCTGCCCTCGCCGAACAGGTCCTGGTAGGTGTCGGACACGGCCGTGGTGTACGGGTCGACCCCGGTGTGCCCGGCGTAGACGCGCGCGAACAGCGAGCCCGCGGCGCTGGCCAGCGTCACGCTGACCCGCGGCTGGAGGATCCCGTAGCCCTCGACGACCCGCATGAGCTTCGGGTCGAGGCGCGGGCGGTTGAGCGGATGCTCGATCACGCCGATCAGCTGCCGGGCCACGTCCCGCGGCAGGCGGGTGTCGCTGTCGAGCGTGATGCAGTAGCGGACGTGCGGCAGGATCCCGGGGTCGCCGATCTGCACGACGAAGCTGCTGTCGGTGGCGCCCCGCAGCAGCCGGTTGAACTCCTCGATCTTGCCGCGCTTGCGCTCCCAGCCCATCCACACGCCCTCGCTCGCGTTCCAGCGTCGCTCCCGGTGGAAGAGGTAGAAGCGGTCCGCGGTCGCCGGGGCGTAGCGCGCGTTGAGGGAGCGGACCCCGGCGACCGCCGTCTCGAGCGCCTCGTCCTCGCCCGGCAGGTGCTCGGCGGCCGCGTCCGGGAAGTCGGTGAGCAGCGCGAAGTGGATGTGCGGGTCCATGTTTCCGAGCGCATGCACCTCGAGACGTTCGACCAGCGCCCGCGCGCCCTCGACCGACGTGAGGATGGTTGGCACGATCACCATGGTGCGCGCCGCCTCGGGCACGCCACCTAGCAGGTCGAGCCGCGGCAGTGGCTGCGGCCTGGCGATCCGGTGGACGATGCGCTGCACGAGCGCCACCGCGAGGTCGCTGGCGGGGATGAGCGCGACCACTCCCACCCAGCCCCACGTCCAGGGCGATGCCTGCGCCACCCGCGCGATGACCACCGCGAGCGCCACCGGGAGCGCCGAGAGCAGGGCGATCGAGCCGAGGTAGAAGAGCGTGGCGTGGGCGAAGAGCCCGCGCTTCAGGCGTTGCTTGAGACGCGGGTGGTGAGCCACGTCGATCTCGAGGTCGCGGCGGCCGCGCCCGATCAGGTGGTGGCCGACGTGGGCCGCGCTGGATCCGAGGCCCTGGGTCTCCGCCGCTTGGCGCGCGCTCTCGATGGCGCGCAGGGCGACCCGCACCTGAGCCTCGCCGGTCGGCTCGGCCAGTTCCTCGACCGCGTGGCGGTAGCGGTCGCGGCCCGTGAAATCCATGCGGACGTAGACCCCGGGCGGGTCGCGCTGCAGGACCTGCTCGATCAGGCTGACGCGCTCGACGTACCGGTTCCAGTCGAGCGTGGCGCACAGCCGCAGGCTGGTGATGGAGTTCTCCATCGAGACGTGGTTCATCGCCTGGCGCTGGTGCTCGGCGCGCACGGCCTCCTCGACCGTCGTGCCGGCGGCAGCCAGGCGTTCCTCGAGCTGCTTCCGCAGCTCGGCGGCCCCGGCGCCGTGCTCGCGCATGCGCTGGAGCAGTTGGTTCACGAACGCGACGTGGAGGACCGCGGGCAGGGACGGCAGGTGGCCGCTCGCTCGTGCGCTCTCGAAGCCGCCGAAGTGGCGATCGGCCTCGAGGCGCCCCGCACGGCTCTCGAGCAGCTCCTCGGAGAGCCGGCGCACGTGCTCGATCAGCGCGAGCTTGAGCATGCTGGGCCACGCCCACAGCTCGCCGATGCTGAGCGGCGCCACGGTCTGGTAGGCGTTCATGAACCGGGCCAGGCGCCCGAGATCGAGCCGCGCGTCGCTGTAGCGCAGCAGTTCCACGGCCATCGCGTAGACGCGCGCCGTGCCGGAGAGCTCGCGGGTGGCGAGCTTCGGGAGCTCGAGGTAGTAGCGCGTCGGCAGGTGGTGGCGGACCTCGCGGATCTCGCCCTCCACCAGATGGAAGTTGTCGAGTAGCCATTCGGCGGCGGGCCCCATGGCCTCGCCACGTCGCACGTCGCCGGCGAGCAGGCGGTACGTCTGACGGAGCACGCGGGCGTCGTCCGTGAGGTGACGCAGCAGGCGGTGGGGACCGCGCCGGGGGTGTCGCGAGAGGGTGAAGCCCGCGGCGAGGGCCCGGGCGCGCTCTTCCAGACGCTCGACGCCGAGGAGTTCGCCGTGCAGCGGACTGGAGTCGAGACCGATCGGTCGGAGATGGATTCCGCCCGGTGGAGTGGGGGCGGGCCGGAACGGCTTGACGCGTACGACTGCCAACGCCGGCCGTCCTTCCTGAATGGACCGCAGGGAGCCCACGGCCCGAATCGCAGCGACGCGGCCATAGTAGCAGAGAGGGGCTCGGCGAACCTCTGACCGGCGGGGGGCTCTCGTCCTGGGTTCCCGGGCGCGTTTCGCGAAGGCTGGCGGCAGCCGGCCAGGACGCTCGCGCGCCGGGCACAGACTCATGTCGGCCGGCTGTCAGTCCTTAGCTCGCGATGAGGGGGCCAGCCCCGGACGGTAGGTGGGCTTTCGTCCGCTGCCCGAGCGCCCTCGGACGCGGTTGGGGTGAGCCTGCAGCGCGGTTCAAATCGAACCGTGGATGGGACTGTGCCAGTACAGCCTCACGATTCTTGTTGTGTTTGCGGGTGCACAGGTAGAGGCTATCCCTCGTTCCCCGCTCGATGTACGGGGCGGCCCTGAGGCCCGGTCCCCACACCGCATGCGAGCCACGAATCTTCGGACCGACCAACTCAGGTCGGCCTGCGGTCGATTCTCCGGACCGCGCACTGCCGAGGATTCCCGAAGATCCACCACCGACGCCGACATCCACTCGCGGATCGCGGGAAGACCGCGATGCCCGCTGGCAAAGCTCTCCTGCAGGAGTCATACGTGCGCTATCCACTTTGGATTTCGCTGTTCGTGGTCGCGGCGACGGTCGTTCTGTCCGGATGTCGCAACGATCAGCAGGCCGGTGATGACCTCGGTGCCTCCCGCGTGGCCCACAGGACGGTCCCTTCCGGCACATCGCTCGAGGTGACGCTCGGCACCGGCCTTTCGTCGGAGAATGCCAGCGTCGGCGATGGGTGGAACGGATCGGTCCTGAACGGCCAGGACGGGATCCCCGCCGGCAGCGCGGTCACGGGCACGGTCAGCGGGGTCAGGGCAGCGCAGAAGGGCAACCGGGCCATGCTCGACCTCGGGCTGACTTCGATCACCATCGCGGGGCACCGGTACACGGTGCACGGCAGCACGGAAGCCGTCATCGCCGGTTCGCCGCGCGCTCGGAACCTCGGCGCGATCGGCGCGGCGACGGCGGCCGGCGCGCTCGTCGGCAACGCGGTCGGCGGCTCGGGCAAGGGAACGCTCATCGGGGCGATCGTGGGTGGTGGTGCGGCGACCGGAGTCGTGTCACAGACGAAGGGCTGGCAGGTGGTGCTCAAGAGCGGGACCCCGCTCACCTTCACGACCAGCCAGGCCGTCGCGGTCAGGCTGTAGGCGAGGGCGATCGAGATGGTGCGCATCGCCAGGAAGTCGGACGGCCGGCGGATCTTCACCGCCGAGTTCAAGCGCGAGCACATCGGCCGCGTGCTGCGCGGTGAACTGACGCTCGCGGAGCTGAGTCGAAAGCTGGGGATCGCGCGGGGGCTGTTGCAGCGCTGGAAGCGGCTCCTGACGCAGAGGGCAGGAATCGAGGGCGCGGCGGGAGGTCACACGACACGGGCGAGCGGGCCGCGAGCGGCGCAGTACGTCCGTGAGCTCCAACTGCTGGTCGGGAAGCAGGCGATGGAGCTGGAACTCCTGCGCGCGGAGTTCGATGCGCTCAGGAAGGGACGGCGCTTCCCGGGGGCACGCAGGCGGTGACCGGTCCGGGTGGTGGCGACGGCCAGAGGAGGACTTGCGGACGCTCTCGTGGCGCATCGTGCGGCGCGGGCCGCCGGAACGCCATCCCCGACGTGGAACTGCAGCGTCTGCGCGATCAGCAGCAGCGCAAGCTCGAAAGCGATCTCAAGGCCGGGCAGGCCCGCCTTGCGCGCGCCCAGCAGAACGAACTGCGCTCGCGCCCGGCGGGGCCCGGAGCCGACGAGATCCGCAAGCAGCACGCCGCCGAGCAGCAGGCGTTCGAAGCGCACGCGGTGCAGCAGCGGCATGTGCTGACGCAGCGCATGCAGAAGCAGATCGTGAACCCGGGCAAGGTCAAGCCCGCCGCCAAGTCGAACGGCAAGGACAAGGGGCAGGACAAACGGCGCGAGTGACAGCTTCGCCGCCCGGGCAGTGTCCGGCCGTACGGCTGAAGACGATCCCCCGGGTGCGCGGCGCCGGCCGCGCCACTCCGGCCTGTCGGTCCTGAACACGGACCGGCGGATCAGCACGGGAGGCAGGAAATGCTGTGGACGATCGCAGTGGTGCTCATCGTTCTCTGGCTGCTCGGTCTGGTGACGTCGTATACGTTGGGAGGCTTCATCCACGTTCTGTTCGTCATCGCCGTCATCGCCGTGCTGCTCAGGGTCATCCAGGGCCGGAGGGTGCTGTAGTCGATCCTTCGGCCGCAGGGGAGACATGAAATGAAGATCGTCGGTGTCGCGCTCGTGATTCTCGGGATCGCCGCCTTGTTCTATGGCGGGATTGGCTACGACCGCAAGACGACGATCCTGGACGTGGGCGGGATCAAGGCTACAGCCACGGAGCACAGGACCCTCCCGATCGCGCCTGTCGTCGGGGTGATCGCGTTAGTCGGTGGCGTCGCGCTGCTGGTCTTGCCCCGATCGCGCCGTGCCTGACGTTTTCAGTGCACCACCCATCTTCTTCGCGCTGGCGATCGACGCCGGCGCCGTCGGTTGCTCAGATCGCGAGGTATGACATGAAGACCTTCCCACGGAAACTCCGCTTCTCGACGACTCTGATCGTCGTCCTGTGCATGAGCGCGCTCAACGTCAGCCCTGCTCTGGCGGGACTCGCGCCCTCGCAGACCTCGGGTGCGACCACCATCGCCTCGGCGCGCGACGCCGACCTGCTCGTGGCGCAGCGGGCGCTCGAGAACAAGATCGTGGCGCAGAAGCTGCGCGACTACGGCGTGGCGGCCACGGATGCCCAACTCAAGCTGGCGAGCCTGTCAGACCGGGATCTGCACACCCTGGCCAGTGCGTCCCGGGGGCTGCCGAGCGGTGGAGATGGGGCGACCGGAGCCATCATCGGGGTCCTGGTCGTCGTCATTCTGGTGATCGTCATCCTCAGGCTCACGAACCACCAAGTGGTCGTGAGGTGACGCTGCAGATGCTGGCGGCGTTGCTGCTGGTGGCTTCGGCGTCCGTCACACCGTCCGGGTTGCCCGCTGCGGCCCGGACGGACCTCGACGTGCCGGTCGTCGTACAGGCGCCCGAGCGCTGTGGCCAGGCTGCGCTCGAGATGGTGCTGCGCTACTACGGCGCCGATTCCGCGGGCCTTCAGGAGCCCGGCCGAGCCTACGATCCCGCACTGCGAGGCTCGCTCATCACCGACCTGGCGGCGGCCTCGCGCCGGGCCGGGTACGAAGCGACCATCGCGACCCTCCTCCCTGATTCGCTGATCGCCCTGCTCGCAGTCGGCGTGCCGCCCATCGTGCTCTACCAGAAGGGGCGGGCCCCGCTCACCGTCGCCCACTTCGGGGTGGTGACCGGCTGGGATCCGGCGCGCGAGGTCTTCACCCTGAACGACGGTGGAGCCCGTCCTCGCGTCCTGGGCCGCGACGACCTGACGAAGCGGTGGCGGACGGCGGGCTCGCAGGCGCTGATCATCCGGCGGAGATCGCCATGAATGTGCTGCGGCTCGTTCGCTCCGTCCTGGCCGCCCTCACACTGGTGGTGGTCGCGGCACTTGCGGGCTGTGCCCACCTGGTCGTGCTTCACGACCCGCTGACGGCGAGCGAGCACAACGACCTCGGCGTGGCATACGAATCGAGCGGCCAGCTCGATCTGGCGGCGAGGGAGTATCGCAAGGCCCTGAGACTCGATCCCCACCAGGCCCGGGCGCGCGTGAACCTCGGCAATGTCGAGGCCGCTACCGGCCGTTGGGGCAGCGCGGAGAAGTGCTACCGGCGCGCGCTCAGCGATTCCGTGACGGATTACGACGCCATGAACAATCTCGCGGTGGCATTGCTCAGGCAGGGGCGGCGGCTGGATGAGGCCCGCGCACTCGCCGAGAGCGCAGTGGCCGCGGGTGGTGAGCGTGACTCGGTCTACCGGGCCACACTCGCCGAGGTGAGGGCGTTCAGCAGGCCATTGCCGTAGGCCGCGCGAAGCCCGGGTTCACGCCTCGCACGGAGCGGGGCGGGAAGATGGAGTCTGGCTGATGTCACGATCACTCAAGCGCACGCTCTTCGCCCTCGGCGGCGCCGTCGGGCTGCTGGTACTCGTCGCGTTGGCCGTGCCGCTGGTCGTGGACGTCGATGCCTACAGGCCCCGAGCGGAGGGGGCTGCCTCCGACGCCCTGGGGATGGACGTCCGGATCGGCGGTCGGCTGGGCATGGGCTTCTTCCCGGGCTTCCACGTCACGGTGGCGGAGGTCCGCATCCTGGACGAGCAAGGGGTGGCGGTCGCCTCCGCCAGGAGGGCCCGCCTCTGGGTCGCGCTGTTTCCCCTGCTCCGCAAGGAACTCCGGCTGAGCAGGATCGAACTGACGAGGCCGAGGCTCTCCCTCGAGCGGGACCCTGAGGGCAGGTTCAATGTCGAGAGGCTGAGGAAGGCGGCAGCGCTGCTGGGTGCGCTGCGCGGAGGCAGCGTCTCGGTCTCGGACGGGACGCTCCTCTACGCAGACCGGAGATCCGGGGAGGGGTTCGAGGCCATGGGCCTCAAGCTGAAGGTGAGCCGCATGCGGTTCACGGAAAAGCAGGGCCCGGGGCTCTTGAAGGGCCTTTCCCTCAGGGCGGAGCTCGCTTGCGGAGAGATCCGGACGAAAGACTTCTCGGTGTCCGCCTTGAAGGTCTCGGTCCGTGGGAAGGACGGGGTCTTCGATCTCAAACCGGTCACGATGGGCATCTTCGGCGGGGCGGTAGCGGGAAGCATCCAGGCGGATTTCTCAGGTCCCGTTCCCCTGGGTCGGATCCGCTGCTCCCTGCCGCACTTCCGCATCGAGGAGTTCCTCAAGACCCTGTCCCCGGAGAAGGCTGTGGAAGGGGAGATGGACTTCACGGCGAGCCTGTCGATGCAGGGAAGGACCATGAGCGAGCTGGTGCAGACCGCGGCGGGAGAGGTGTCCCTTCGGGGCGAGAACCTCACGCTCGTGGACAACGACCTCGACCGCAGGCTCTCGCGGTTTGAATCCAGTCAGAACTTCAACCTCGTGGACGTGGGCGCCGTCTTCTTCGCGGGGCCCCTGGGTCTGGCGGTCACGAAGGGCTACAACTTCGCGAGCCTCTTCCAGGGCTCGGGAGGCACCAGCAGGATCCACACGCTCGTTTCCGACTGGAGGGTCGAGTGTGGCGTGGCGCGGGCCAAGGACGTGGCTCTCGCGACGACCGAGAACCGGATCGCCCTCCAGGGCGGGCTCGATTTCGTCGATGGACGGTTCGTGGACGTGACCGTGGCCGTGATCGATGCGAAGGGGTGTGCCAGCGCACGGCAAGTGATACGCGGCACCTTCGCGAAACCGGTGGTCGAGAAGCCGCGCGTCATCACGTCCCTTGCGGGGCCGGTGCTCAAGCTCTACCAGCAGACGAGGGGCCTCTTCCCGGCCGAGCCGTGCGAGGTCTTCTACTCGGGCTCGGTGGCCGCGCCGAGGTGAATGATGGGGCTCAGTGAACGGTGAGGGCCACCGGGGGAGACATCCGGTCGCGGTGCCGCGGGGCTCCGGTTCCACCGCACCCGGGGGGGGCGCAGCGGCCAGCCAATGAACGGTTACAGCGACAACCAGGGCGGTGGGTCTGAACGGCTCCGCACGCTCCCCGCTCCCGGGGCGACGGGTTCACGAAAGGAGATCGCAATGAGACGCAGCTGTGTTCTGCCGTACGCGACCGCCATCGCAGGCGCGTTCGCCGCGGCGATCCTCGCCGGCATCCTGTTCACCGGCGTTCCCGCGCGCGCGGACATCGAGGTGCGCATCGACATCGGCAACGCTCCGCCAGCGCCACACTTCGTCTTTAGCGCGCGGCCGCGGGAGCGGTACGTTCCCGCACAGCGTGTGTACGTGGTGGACGATCCCGGCGTCGGGGACTACGACTGCTTCCGCCGCGGCGGCTACTACTGGGTGTTTCGCGAGGGCTACTGGTATCGGGCGAGGAACTGGCGCGGTCGGTTCACGGTGGTCCACCCGCGTCACGTGCCGCAGGTGTTCTACCAGGTGCCGCCCACGCGCTGGAAGCATCACCCCGCCGGCCCTCCGGGGCTCGTGAAGAAGAAGAGCGCTGGCGGCCCTCAGGGGGCCACGGAAAAGGGCGGCAAGGGCCAGGACAAGCATGGCAACCGCGGCAGGAAATAGGCTGCCAGAGCTTGCCCCTGGACTCAGGCGCTGATCCACGGCCGCCCGGTTCGAGAGAGCCGGGCGGCTTCGGCGTTCCGGCACGAGACCGGCTTCCGCCGTCCCTGCCGAGGGGCACCGTGGGAGGCGCGCGGTCATGGCGCCGGAGTGCCCTGATCGCGGCCCTGTTTGCGTTCCGGGCCCGAAGGGTGCACAGTGGCCGTGTCTTCGGTTGATTGGGATGTGGCCAGACGTTTCGATTCCGCCAGGGACAGAACCCTGGCGTTCTCATTTACCCGCACCTGGTCGCCGGAGCACCGGTCATAGTGACCGGCCGTCGCCGCCACGTGAATGGGCGGCAAAGCACAGGGTCTTCGGACCCGGCATCAAGGAGTTCCAAGTGGCTCGTGGCACCGTGAAGTGGTTCAACGAAGCGAAGGGTTTCGGTTTCATCTCCCAGGAGGGTGGCGAGGACGTGTTCGTCCACTTCTCAGCGATCTCGGGCGAGGGCTTCAAGACGCTCGCCGAGGGTGAGGCGCTCGAGTTCGACGTCACGCAGGGCCCGAAGGGCCTGCAGGCCTCGAACGTCCGGAAGGCGTAGCCGCTCCGGGAACCACTTCACGCCCGGGAGGCGGCGCCCGCATGGGCGCCGCCTCAGGCGTTCAGGGGCAGGTGCGGCTCATCGACGGATGAGCGGGAACCCCACGAGAGGAGTCCCTGGTGGCAGTCGTCAAGAGACCGGCCTACGTCATGCGGCAGAAGGAGCAGCAGCGCCTCGCCCGCGCGACCGAGCGGCGCGCGGCGCGCCGGGACCGCAAGCACTCGACGGGCACGGAATTCGAGGACCCCGAGGCGGAGGGCCCGCCGGCGGAAGAGATGGAGACCGACGCGGAGGCCGGGGACTGATCGGACAGAGTCGGTCCCGTTCGCGATCAGCGCGGACTCGAGCCCAGGACTGCCCGCCGCCCCCCAGAATCACCCGAGCGCGCCCCGGCCACCCCTTTCCCATGCGGCAGGGGATGGGCCGTTTCTTGGCGGCGCCGGCCCACGGGTGGTACGTTTCACGTGCTCTACCCGTTCACGCCTCGTGGAAGCGCACTGAGCTCAAAGGTGGATCTCGTTGCTCGACACACAACATACGGCCACGGGTCCCGATGCTCCGGTGGTGCCAGGGCTGCCTGTGATCATCCAGGGTGGCATGGGGGTCGGAGTCTCCAACTGGCGGCTGGCACGCGCCGTGTCGCGCCTCGGTCAGCTGGGGGTGGTTTCGGGCACGGCGCTCGACACCGTGCTCGCGCGGCGGCTTCAGAGCGGCGATATCGGCGGTCACATGCGCCGCGCGATGGAGAAGTTTCCCATCCCGCAGGCTGCAGCCGAGGCGCTGAAACGCTACTTCCACCCCGGGGGTCTCCCGCCGGGCGCGCCGTACGCCACGCTGCCCATGCCCCAGCAGATGATGAGCAGGGCGCGCGAACAGTTCACCATGCTCGCAGCGTTCGTCGAGGTCCAGCTCGCCAGGGAAGGCCACGACGGTCTCGTCGGCATCAACCTGCTGACGAAGGTGCAGCACTCGAATCTGCCGCTGCTGTACGGCGCGATGCTCGCGGGGGTCGGTTTCGTGCTGATGGGCGCGGGCATCCCGCGCGAGATCCCGGCGGCGCTCGACGCGCTCGCCCTGCATCAGCCTGCCGCACTCCGCCTGGAGATCGAGGACGGTGCTGCGGATGCCGCCCAGTACCTGCGGCTGGATCCGGGCAGTTTCTGGGAGGGCGCGCCACCGCAGCTCCTCCGTCCGAGATTCCTGCCCATCATCTCCAGTAATTCGCTCGCGACCATGATGGTGCGCAAGGCCTCCGGCCGGGTGGATGGGTTCGTCATCGAGGGCCCCACCGCCGGCGGTCACAACGCGCCGCCGCGTGGCGGCAGCGTGCCGGACGAGCAGGGCGACATCACGTACGGTCCGCGCGACGAGGTGGACCTCGCGAAGATCCGCGAGCTGGGCCTGCCGTTCTGGGTCGGGGGGGGCGAGGGCTCGCCGCAGCGGTTGCGCGAAGCGCTCGCGGCCGGCGCGGCCGGCATCCAGGTGGGCACCCTGTTCGCCTACTGTGATGAGTCCGGGATCGAACCCAGGCTGCGCAGCACCGTGCTGATGCACGTCGCTCGTGGCGAGATCAAGGTGCGCACCGATTCGCGCGCCTCGCCGACCGGGTACCCGTTCAAGGTGGTCACATGGGGTGACGCCGCCACCGTTCGCGAGCGCGTCTGCGATCTGGGCTACCTGCGCACCGCCTACGCGATGCCGGACGGCCGCGTCGGCTATCGCTGCCCGAGCGAACCCGCCGGCACGTTCGTCGCCAAGGGTGGGAGCGTCGCGGACACGGCGGGACGTCTGTGCCTGTGCAACGCGCTGCTCGCCACGATCGGGCTCGCGCAGGCGCGCGGGGGTGGGCAGGCCGAGCCGCTGCTGCTGACGAGCGGCGACGACCTCATCCGGCTCGGCGGCTTCCTGGCCGGCCGCACGCACTATTCGGCGGGGGACGTGATCTCCTACCTGCTCGAGGCCGGCACGGCCTAGAGTCGTCCGTCCGGCTCAGCCCGCTCCGGGGACCCGCACCTCTCCGCCCTGTCGCGCCTGCGGCCCGTTCCTGCAGCCCCGCTTCTTCAGCCCCGTGCGCCTCGCCGGCGCCGCGGGCGCTCGCTGGCCACGCCGGTCACCATGTAGGTGCCGCTACGCTCGTCCTTGCGCAGCGTGACGACCTTGGATTCCTGCGCGTCCTCGAGCAACTCGCTGAAGCTGCCGTAGCCCAGAGCGGCCTCGCTGAAGGCGGGGCGCTTGCGCTTCATGGTGTCCTTCACGAGCGAGGCCTGGATCACCTCGAAGTTCTCCCGCTGCAGCGCCCGCACGGTGTCCGCCAGCAGCCGGAACGCCTCGTCCTTGTCGTGCGCGGGCTTCGCGCCGGCCTTCACCGGCTCGGGACCGTGCTCGAGATCCTCGTAGTAGATGAACTCGTCGCAGGCGTTGGCCAGCAACGACGAGGTGGACGCCTTCATGCCGAGGCCGATGACGTGCTTGCCGTTCTCCTTGAGCTTGGCGACCAGGGGGGAGAAGTCGCTGTCGCCGGAGACGACCACGAAGGTGTCGATGTGCTCCTTGCTCCAGCTCAGGTCCATGGCGTCCACGACCAGGCGGATGTCCGCCGAGTTCTTGCCGGTGCTCTCGCGGCGCGGGATCTCGATCAACTCGATGCCGTTCTCGTGCAGGCTCTGCGTGTGGCTGCGGAAGCGGTGCCAGTCGGCATAGGCCACCTTGACGATGACCTTGCCCTTCTCGAGCAACCGGTCGAGGACGCGCCGCACCTCGAAGGGGGCGCTGGCGTCGCGCAGGCCCAGCGCGATGTTCTCGAAGTCGATGAACACGGCGATCTGCAGTTGAGGGCCGGTGGTCGTGGGCGACGCGGGCATGGGCGCACCTCCGGGGCTGGGTGGACGCGGGGCGACCCACGCATCCTAGGAGCCGCGCGGTCCGGGGCACAAGCGGGGAGGAGCCGGGCCCCGCGCCGGCGTCTTTCTCCCTAAGTCCTGGTCCCCTGGCTGCCGATACCTGACCCGAACAGCCCCCGGCCCCGCGGCGGGCGCGCGCAAGGCGTGGGTTTGTCGCGGGGTGGGGGCCCGACTTCGTCGCAGGACACCCGATGGACCGGGGCCCGCGCAGGAGCCGGGCGTTCATTGCACGCGGCGGGAGGGCACGGCCCTCCCGACTCCACCTCGTTCCCCTCCGAGGCGTCATGGCCGAGCGAAGCGCAGGCATGAACAACGACATGACGGGCTTGCATCTCATTGCCCCGGGATTGCGCGAGCTGCTCGACGCGAGTCCGGACCTGCTCTTCGCCTGCGACGCCGACGGCGCGGTGCTGTGGTTGAGCCGGGCCTTCGAGACGCTTACCGGGCGCGTGGCCGCCGACCAGATCGGGCGGCGCTGGTCCACGCTGGTCGCCCCGCACGAGGCGCGCCGCGTGATGCGCCTGGTCCTGCGCCAGCGCCGCCGGCGCACGCCGGTGGTCGAGGTGACGCTGCCGCTGCTCGCGAGCCAGGGGCGCGAGGCCTGGGTCACGGCGCGCGTGAGCCTGCTCGAGCGCGCGGATGGCGGCATGATCTTCGTGGGCACGGCGCGTGGGCTCGAGCCCGGCACGGATGCCGGCGGGACCGAGCCGCAGTCCGCAGCCGGAACGACGTGCGCGGAGACGAGCATGTGCGCGTTGCCGGCCGCACCGGAGTGCCCCGCACCAGCGGTGGCCGCCGAGGCCGCGACCGGCCCCGCGGTGGTGCAGACCGAGTCGCGTCCACGCGGCGGTCTGGCGTCCGCGTTCTCGTTCCTGTCGCGTGGTGGCAAGAACGATGCGCCGGCCGCGACGGGTCCGGCCTCACCGCGCGACGACCACGCCGCGCTCCTGAGCCGCATGGAGCAGTTGACGGTCATGCTGGACGGGGCCCGCGCCACGGCGCAGGCCAAGGGCGAGTTGCTGGCGACCATGACGCACGAGCTGCGCACGCCCATGAACGGCATGATGGGCATGGCCCACCTGCTGCTCGAGACGGAGCTGGACCGCGAGCAGCGGGGCATGGTCGAGGTGCTGCTCCACGCGGGCGAGTCGCTGCTCGAGCTGGTGAACGACACGCTGGAGTTCTCGCGGGGCGAGGCGGGCAAGCTCGAACTGGAACGCCTGCCGTTCGATCTGCGGACGACGACGTACGAGACTGGGGCGCTGCTGGCGCCGCTGGCGAACGAGAAGCGCCTGCACTTCGAGTGTGAGGTGCAGGACGAGGTGCCCGCGCGGGTCTGGGGCGACCCGGGCCGCCTGCGCCAGGTGCTGCTCAACCTGGGCGGCAACGCCGTCAAGTTCACCGAACAGGGAATGGTCCGGCTGGCGGTCGAGCGGGTGCGTGAGGACGAGCGTGAGGTGACGCTGCGCTTCGCGGTCCAGGACACGGGCATCGGCATGACCGAGGAGCAGAGGGGCCGCATCTTCCAGGCCTTCCAGCAGGCCGATGCCTCGATCGCCCGCCGTTACGGCGGCACGGGCCTGGGGCTGGCGATCTCGAGCCGGCTGGTATCGCTGATGGGTGGCGCGGTGGGGGTCGAGAGCGCGTCGGGCCAGGGCAGCCGGTTCTGGTTCGACGTCACGCTCGAGAAGCAACGCGACGCGGCGCTCGGGCTCGACGGCGCGCCCCTGCGGACGGAACTCGCGGGCCTGAAGGTGATGGTGGTGGAGCCGTCGCCGGCGATGCGGCGCTCGTATCTCTGCAGGCTCGATGCCTGGGGCTGCCGCGTCGAGGCGGCCGAGGACGCCGAGGTCGGGCTGGCGATGCTCGAGAAGGCTGCCGAGGCGGGTGACCCGTTCCGCTTCGCCCTGATCGAGCGGCAGCTGCCGGGCATGGACGGCGAGGAGATGGGGAAGGCGATCCGCGCGGACGGCAGGCGCGATCGCACGCTGACGGTGCTCGTGACGTCGGCGGGACGCCGCGGCGATGCCGTCCGGGCGAAGGCGCTGGGATTCTCGGCCTATCTCTCCAAGCCGCTCGACTGGGAGCAGCTGGCCGGAGCGCTGGTTGAGGTGCTGCGGCGGGTGGAGACCACCCCGATGGGCGAGACGCCGGAGCTGGTCACGCTGCACTCGATGGCCAGGACGCGGCGCGGCGGCCTGCGCATCCTGCTGGTCGAAGACAGCGCGGTGAACCAGCTGGTCACGCAGTGGACGCTCAAACGGCTGGGCTACGGGCTGCAGACCGCGCCCACGGTGCGCGCGGCGCTCGAGGCCTGGAAGCGGGAACAGTTCGACGTGGTGCTGATGGACATCCAGCTGCCGGACGGTGACGGCTATGCGCTGGCGCGCGAGCTGCGCTCGAGCGAGACGTCGGGCCGCCGGACGCCGATCGTGGCGATGACGGGGAGCACCGAACCGGGCGACCGCGAAAAGTGCTTCGCGGCCGGGATGGACGAGTACCTCCCGAAGCCGGTGGACCTGGGGCTGCTGTGCCGCGTGGTCGAGAACTTGGCGGGTGGTGGGGCGAGGGCGGGCGCCGAGGCGAGCGCCGAGGCAAGCACCGTGATGTCGTCACGAGGCGCCACCGACCCGGGGAAGATCGCCGTCGCGGTGGATGACGCATCGCTCCTGCACGAGATCGAAGCAGCCGAGGCGGAGATGAGCGGGATGCAGCGGCCGTTCGCGGTCGTGGCGGCGGACCTGGTCGCCGGGCTGGCCCCGACGGTGGTCTCGCTCTCGAGCGCGGACGTCATGCCGCTGGCCGAGGTTCTGCTCCGGGACGAGCTCGCGAGCGAGGCCCCCCTGCCGGCGCTCGACCTCGCGCGGCTCGAGGAGCTCAGTATGGGCAACCCGGCCCTGCGCGACTCCCTGCTCAGCACGTTCCTCAGCGACGTCCGTCCGCGGCTGGAGCAACTGGGGCTGGCGGTGAACGGGCGTGACGCCCACCGGGTCGAATTCGAGGCGCACGGCCTGAAGGGCATGTGTGCCTCGCTCGGAGCGACGGCCAGCGCCGAGCTGTTCGCGGAACTCGAGCGCGTGGGGCGCGAGAAGACGCTCGACCTCGCGCCATCGTTGCTCAAGCGGGCGTACCTCGAGGTGACGCGCACGGAACGCTACATCTTGATGATAGAGCGCCTGGCGGCCTGACCGGCTGCTGCGCTCGTCTCGGCGCCCCGCCTGAGTCCCGGCGGGGCGCTGTGTTATCGTCAGCGGTCCCATGCGCTCCGTACTCACCCCGCGTCTCGCGCTGCTCACCACGGCGCACTTCACCGTCGATGTGTACTCCTCGTTCTTCTCGCCGCTGCTGCCGCTGCTGGCCCTGCGCCTGCACCTGAACCTGGCGATGGTGGGCACGCTGGTGGCGCTGGCCTCGCTCTCGTCCGCGTTCTCGCAGCCGCTCTTCGGGCTGGTGGCGGACCGCATACGCCGCCCGTGGCTGATCGGCTTCGGACCGCTGGTGGCAGCCGTGTTCATGAGCGCGGTGGGGCTGGCGCCCTCGTACGCGGCGCTGGTCGTGATCCTGATGGTGGGGGGTCTGGGGATCTCCTGGTTCCACCCGCAGTCGGCGGTGCTGGCCACGCAGTCATCGGAGCGCCGCTCGCTCGCCATGTCGGTGTTCATCACGGGTGGCACGCTGGGTGGCTCGCTGGGTCCGCTCATCTCGGTGACGGTGGTGGGCTGGGTCGGGCTCGAGCGCTCGTGGGTGGTGATGTTCCCGGGGCTGGCGCTGGCCGCAGTGCTGATGGTGGCGCTGAGGCGCCTGCACGGCGCCGGGCGCGAGCCGGGCGGGGCGGGTACCGCCTCCGGTGCCGGCGCGCCGCCGCTGCGGGCGCTGAAGCCGGTGCTCCGGCCGCTGACGTTGCTCTACATCGCGGTGGTGGCGCGCTCGGCCGTCTCGTACGGGTTCATGACCTTCCTGCCGATCCACCTGCACCGGCTGGGCCATTCGGTCGCATTCGGGGGCACGGCGCTCACGGCCTACCTCTCGATGGGGGCGCTGGGGGGGTTCCTGGGCGGCTGGCTGGCGGAGAAGGTCGGTGGCCGGGCGGTGGTGGTGCGGTCGTTCGTGGGCGCGATCCCGTTCTTCCTCGCGTTTCTGGTGCTGCCCACGGGGCCCGGGCTGGTCTGCCTGGTGATCGGTTCGTTCATCGTGCAGGGCTCGCTGCCGGTGAACATCGTGCTCGGGCAGGAGCTGGCGCCACGGCACTCCTCGACCATCTCGAGCCTGCTGATGGGCGCGGCCTGGGGCGTGGGGGCGCTGCTGGTCGCGCCGATCGGCGTGCTGGCCGACGCGTTCGGGATCGTCGTGGCGCTGACGGCGCTCACCGGGTTCCTGCTGGTCGGGCTGGTCTGCGGCCTGGCGCTGCCCTCGCCGCGCGAGCAGGCACGGCTCGCGGAACTGACGCACGCCTGACGGGGGTGGCGGGGCTGCGGTTCGAGCCCACCGGCCCCCGCAACGCCGCGCGGCCCGCCATGACGACGGGCCGCGCTCGCGTCCTGCGGGGGACTACGTCTGCTTGCGCCGGCGCCGGCGCTGCTGGCCGAAGATCGAGTCCAGGTAGGCGCTCACCTCGGTGCGCACGATGCCGGGGATGATCTGTCGCATCTTGTTCTGCACCTCGCTGCGGACCTGCGCGCTGAGATCGCCCGCGGCCGGGCGGGCCACGACGACCGCCGCGCCTCCGGCCCCGCGCCTGCGCGCGACGCCGGACTTCTTCCGCCACGAGTAGTACGTCACCGGGGTGACGCCGAACTTCTTCTGAACCTGCGCTGCCGTGAGCTTCTCGGCCTTCGCTGCGGCGAGCACCTTCGCACGCTGCTCGGGTGTGTACTCCGTACGCTTCTTACGTGTCTTGGCCATGTGGCCTCCTATTCCGAGGGGGGGAGATATGCAACTTGGGAGAATAGGCCATATCGGTGTTCTGGAGTCAATGGAGATGGCAAGCGAATTGACGCGTGCCTTACATTCTGGATATCAGATGCGGTGCTCCGGACGCTGAATACGAAGTCGTCTCTCTCGATCGTCCCGGATCGCGTCGGTGGCCCGTGCCAGTGCCGACGCGCTTGTGCAACGTCGAAAGCGAACACGACGGGCGCAGGCAGGAGGCACGCGGGGTCGCCCGAGGTGGCGCTGGCGCACGGGCGGCAAAGCCCATAGACTCCGCCCGCATCCTGTTCCACGGAGTGCCGTAGATACGGAGCGCAAGACGGGCCGCATGAGCGGCCGCGGGAGTTCCTCATGAGTGACGCGCCCCTGAAGCCGCCCACGCACAGCACCAGCCACGCCACGCTCAATCTCGAGACCGTCGAGGGCACGCGCATGCGCTTCGGCGTGCGCGTCGGCGAGCACGCCTTCCAGTTCGACGCCGGCCCCGAGGCCGAGGGCCCCAGCCCGATGCAGGTCGTGCCGGCCGCGCTCGGCGGCTGCACGGCGATGGACGTCATCAGCATCCTGCGCAAGAAGCGCCAGGCCGTCACGGGCTACGAGGTCGAGGTCGTGGCCGAGCGCCGCATGGACCAGCATCCGAAGACCTTCACGCGGATGGAGATCGTCCATCGAGTGCGCGGCCGGGGCATCAGTCCGGCGGCGGTGGCCGAGGCGGTCGAGTTGAGCGACACGAAGTACTGTGGCGTTCACGCCATGCTGGAGCCCAAGGTCGCGATCACGAGCCGCTACGAGATCATCGAGGAGTGAGGCGCGGGCCCGGCCCGGAGCCGGGTGCGCCCTGGAGAGGACGTCGGCGTCGGCCGCGCGAGGTGGACGATGAGCGGATCCCGCATCGAGAAGGACAGCATGGGCGAGATGAAGGTGCCCGCGGCGGCCCTCTACGGCCCGCAGACGCAGCGCGCCGTGGAGAATTTCCCGGTCTCGGGCGAGCCCATGCCGGTGGAGTTCATCCACGCGCTGGGGCTGCTCAAGCAGGTCGGCGCGCGGGTGAACGCCGGTCTCGGGCTGCTCGATCCCGCCCTTGCCGCGGGCATCGAGCAGGCCGCCGCCGAGGTGGGGGGGGGCCGGTGGGACGCCGAGTTCCCGGTCGACGTCTTCCAGACCGGCAGCGGCACCAGCACCAACATGAACGCCAACGAGGTGATCGCCCGGCGCGCGGGCGAGATCCTCGGCCGCAGGGTCCACCCCAACGACCACGTCAACCTGGGCCAGAGCAGCAACGACGTGATCCCCACCGTGCTCCACGTCTCGGCGGTGCTGGGGATCGAGCGGCAACTCGTCCCCGCGCTCGAGCACCTGCGCGCGGCCCTGGCGGAGAAGGCGCGGGCCTGGGACGGCATCATCAAGACCGGACGAACGCACCTGATGGATGCGACGCCGATCCGGCTGGGGCAGGAGTTCGGGGGCTACGCCTCGCAGGTCGAGCACGGCATCGCGCGGCTGAAGGCCGTGCTGCCCGACCTGCGCGAGCTGGCGCTGGGTGGCACCGCCGTCGGCACCGGGCTCAACACGCACCCGGAGTTCGCCAGACGCGTGGCCGCGGAGCTTTCGCGCGTCGCCGGCACGGAGTTCCGAGAGGCGGCGGACCACTTCGAGGCGCAGGCTTCGCAGGACGCCGCGACCTGGGCGAGCGGCGCCCTGAACACGGTGGCCGCGAGTCTGATGAAGATCGCCAACGACCTGCGACTCCTGAACTCCGGTCCGCGCTGCGGCCTGGCCGAGGTCGCCCTGCCGGCGGTCCAGCCCGGTTCGAGCATCATGCCGGGCAAGGTGAACCCGGTCATCTGCGAGTCCGTGATCCAGGTGGGGGCGCAGGTGATGGGCAACCACGTCGCGGTCACGGTCGGCACCCAGTGGGGGCAGCTCGACCTGAACACCATGCTGCCGCTCATCGCCCGCAACCTGCTCGAGAGCATCCGGCTGCTGGCGAACGTGGCGCGGGTGTTCGCCGACAAGGCCATCGCCGGTCTGGTCGCGAACGAGGAGACCTGCCGCGGCTACGTCGAGATCTCGCCCGGCATGGCCACGGCGCTGAACCCGCTCATCGGCTACGACCGGGCGGCCGAGATCGCCAAGCGCGCGTTCCAGGAGCGGCGCCCGGTGCGCGAGCTGGCGAAGGAGATGACGGACCTCACACCGGAGCAGATCGAGCAGGCTCTGGACCCGAGGCGGCAGACCGAGCCCGGCCTGGGACCGGACGGGGGCGGGGGCGGATGAGCTCGCCCGGCCCCGTCCCGCCACCGCCCGGCCCCGACGGGCTCCCCACGCGTCTCGAGATGGCGGCGCGCCTCGACGACGCCGTCGGCCGCGTGAGCGCGGTCGCCCATCGCACGCCGGTCGCCACCTCGCGCACGCTCGACCGGCTCACCGGCGCGAGCGTGTTCCTCAAGTGCGAGAACCTGCAGCGCATGGGGGCGTTCAAGTTCCGCGGGGCCTACAACACCATCTCGCGGCTCGCGCCCGAAGCGCTGAAGCGCGGCGTGATCGCCTACTCGTCGGGCAACCACGCGCAGGCCGTCGCGCTGGTCGCGCGCATGCTCGAGGCCCCGGCGGTGATCGTGATGCCGAGCCACGCGCCGCGGCCGAAGCTCGAGGCCACTCGCGGCTATGGCGCCGAGGTCGTCTTCTACGACGTGCTGGGCAAGGAGCGCGAGGCCCTGGCTGCGCGGCTCGCCACCGAGCGCGGGCTGACCCTCATCCCGCCCTTCGACCACCCGGACATCATCGCCGGGGCGGGCACGGCCGCGGTCGAGCTGTTCGAGGACGCCGGGCCGATGGACCTGCTGCTGGTGCCGGTCGGAGGTGGCGGGCTCATCTCGGGCTCGGCGCTGGCCGCGGATCTGAGGTGCGGCGAACGCTGCCGCGTGATCGGCGTGGAGCCCGAGGCGGGCGACGACGCCTGTCGCTCGTTCCGCGAGGGCCGGATCGTGCGCATCGAGCCGCCCGTGACCATCGCCGACGGCGCGCGCACGCCGTGCGTGGGGCCGCTCACCTTCGAGATGATGCGCCGCCACGTGGACGAGATGACGAGCGTCCCCGACGCGGCGCTGATCGAGACCCTGCGCTTCGTCTGGGAGCGCATGAAGCTCGTGGTCGAGCCGACCGGGGTGCTGGGCCTGGCCGCGCTGCTCACCGGCCAGGTGCGCGCCGAGGGCAAGCGCGTGGGCGTCATCCTCTCGGGCGGGAACGTCGAGCTGGCGCGGGCCGCGGACTGGTTCGCGGCAGGCTGAGCGCGGCGCCGGCCTGCGGGCCAGGACTTCGAGGACGAAGGTCCGCCGCTACTTGATCCCCGCCTTGGCCAGCGCCTCGCGCAGGACCTCCTCCTCGCGCACGCCCTGGAAGTACGAGCTGATCTTGCCATCCTTGCCGATCACGACCAACGTCGGGATGGCATCGGCCTGGTAGAGCCGCGCGGCCTCGCCCTTCGGGTCGAGCAGGATGGGCATGGTGTAGGGGTTCCTGGCGAGGAAGGCCTTCACGGTGGCGGGATCCTCGGCGTAGTTGACGCCGAAGACCACCAGGCCCTTGGCCTTGAACTCCTTGTGGAGCGTCTCGACGCGCGGCATCTCGACGCGGCACGGCCGGCACCAGGTGGCCCAGAAGTCGAGCAGCACGACCTTGCCCTTGTAGGAGGCGAGCGAGACGGTGCTGCCCTTGACGCCCTTGAGCGTGAACGGCGGCGCGGGCTGGCCGATCAGCGGGGACGGGGTCTCGGGGGGAGCCTGCGGGCCGAACGTCTGAACGAGCTTCGCGTCCGGCGGAGGGGTGAAGACGAAGAGCGAGTCGGGCAGTGCCTCGTTCACGCGGCCGAGCGCGAAGCTCGTGACCTGGTCCATCACCAGGCCCGCGCCGGTCGCCGGGTTGCGCATGCTGATGCTCGTGCTGTCGCGCAGCACCAGCGCGCGGGCCTTCTCCACCCAGAAGGTGGCGATGGCGCGCGCGGAGCTGTCGGCGGCGAGCGCCTGGGGCGGCGTCATGTCGCAGCGCACCACCCAGCAGTCGGCGGGCGTGCCGCCGACCGTGAGCCGCTGCTCGCCCGTGAGTTCGGCGGTCTTGAGGCCGTGGAGCAGATCGAAGTAGCGCGTGAGCGGCGAGTTCTGCGGCGGCTTCGGCATGCGGGTGCTGTCCGGCGCGGCTTCCACCGGATTCTGCGTGTACTGGTTGAGCGAGTAGACGTAGGTCGAGAGCTGCCTGCCGTCCGAGACGGCCAGCCCGCCCATCTGGGGATGGCGGATGTCCACCCGCAGGCGTCCCGCGCGGTCGGCCGCCACGTCCAGCGGCACGTCCGCGGTCTGGTCCACGCCAGCGCCGCTCATGCGGATGCTCATCACGCCCTCGAAGTGGTAGGTCGCGAGGGCGCGATAGGCATCGCTCACCTTCTGGAGCAGGGCGCGCGCGTCGGGCGCCGGCTCGGCCCGCACCGGGCCGGCGAGAGTGAGGGCGAGCACCGCGGCCAGGATGGGCTTGAACATGGAGGCATTCCTTTGGGCTGAGGTCGGTCGGGCGGCAGATGTGGCGGAGAAGAGTACCCCGCGGGAGCGGGGCGCGTCCAAGGGGGTGTGGAGCGCTGCGGGTCCGCCTCCGGGGTGCTCCGCGCCCGCGCGCGCGGGTCAGGCCCCCGCGAGCCTGGCGAGCGCGGCCGCGACGCCGCGCTCGAGGTGCAGCCGCACGAGCCGCCGGCCGCGCTTGGCCAGCACCTCGTAGTCCCCGGCGGCCTGCGCGCGGCGCAGCATGCCGAAGCTGTACGGTTCGCCCGGGATCGGGACGTCCGGGCCCTCGTCCGCGGTGATCTGCAGGAAGAGGCCACGGTCGGGCCCGCCCTTGTGCAACTGGCCGGTCGAGTGCAGGAAGCGCGGGCCGATGCCGAGCGTGGTCGCGAGCCCGGAGCGCCCGCCCGCCGCCACGCGCAGGCGCTGGAGCGCCTGGTCCACCGCGGGCGTGACGTGCAGGTAGGCGAGCAGCGCGAGGTAGTCGCCCGGGCGCGCCAGCGACAGGAGTGCCGCGAGCGCCGCACCGGGCTCGCAGGCCCCCGCCTCGCGCAACGCACGCTCGGCCGGGCCCGCCGCGTGGAGGCTCCAGCCGTCGCCGTGTGCCAGCGGCACCTCCGCGGGGAAGCGGCCCCCGGCGAGCGCGCGGTCGAGCACGGCCTGGGTCGCCTGCTTGGCTTCGGAGACGTTGGGCTCGTCGAAGGGGTCCACGCCCAGCACCGCGGCCGCGGTCGCGGTGGCGATCTCCCAGCGCAGGAAGGCCGCGCCCAGGTCGCGCGGTGCATCGAGGTCGAGCAGCCAGGCGGGGCCGTCGCGATGCGCGATCGGCCGGCCCAGGCCGGGGTCGAGGTCGGGGGTCGCGACGAAGGCGCGGTCCGGGCGGGCGAGTACGGCGGGGCCGGGCGCCTCGCCGTCCACGGGCACGACGCCGTGGCCGTCCTTGCCCGTGCTCTCGGCGACCAGTTGCTCGACCCAGGCGCCGAACGGTGCCCAACGGGGGCCGAAGGCGAGCGTGAGCTTGTCCTGGCCGGCGAGTGCCGCCTCGCCCACCGCGGCGCCGAAGGCCACGCCCGCGCCGCCGGCCGTGTCGCGCCGGGCTTCGTCCAGCTCGCGCGCCGCGCTCTCGAGCAGTGCGGCGGGGCTCGCGCCGATGAGCGCGGTGGGCACCAGCCCGAAGAGCGAGAGCGCGGAGTAGCGTCCGCCCACGTCGGGCGGGTTCAGGAACACCCTGCGGTAGCCGCGCTCGGCGGCGCGCCGCGCCAGCGGGCTCCCGGGGTCGGTGATGGCGACGAAGGCGCGGCCGGCATCGGCCCCGCGCGCCGCGCGCGTCCACTCGAAGAAGTACTTCTCGAAGGAGGCGACCTCGATGGTGCCGCCCGATTTCGAGGAGACCAGGAAGAGCGTGTGCCGGGGATCGTGCGCAACCGCGACGGCGCGCACCGCGGCGGGGGAGGTGTTGTCGAGCACCGTGAGGTCGAGGAACCCGGGTGCCACGCCGAGCATGCGCCGCAGGACCTCGGGCGCGAGGCTCGAGCCGCCCATGCCGAGGAGCACGGCGTGGGTGAAGCCGTCGGCCCGGACCTCGGCCGCGAAGGCCTCGAGCCCCGCGACCTCGCCGCGCATGCCCGCGGGCAGGTCGAGCCAGCCCAGGCGGTTCGCCGCGACCTTCTGATGCGCGGCCTCCGCGCTCCAGAGCGTTCGGCGTCCTTCCGCCAGAGCCGGGCGGCGAACTCCCCGCGCCGCGCGCTGTCCCAGCCCGCGCCCACGCTAGCCCGCCATCCGCGCGCGTTTCTCCTCGAGCGTGGCGAGCAGGGACTCGAACGACTTCACGAACGCCGTGACACCTTCCTCCTCGAGCTGGCCGATGAGGCCGTCCACCGGCACGCCCAGCTCGGGCAGGCGCCGGAACAGCGCGCGGGCCTCGTTCACGTCGCGCAGCAGCCGCGGGTCGAGCACGCCGTGGTCGTTGTAGGCCGCCAGCGTCCCGGGCGGGATCGTATTCACCGTGTCGGGGCCGATCAGCTCGTCCACGTAGAGCGTGTCGCGGTAGGCCGGGTTCTTGGTGCTGGTCGAGGCCCAGAGCGGGCGCTGCACCCGCGCGCCGCGCGCGGCGAGCGCGTGGAAGCGCGGCGCATCGAAGACCTCGCGGAAGCGCGCGTAGGCCAGCTTCGCGTTGGCGACCGCGGCCTGGCCCCGCAGGTCCGCGAGCTCGACGTGCTCGACCGAGTCCGCGGGCAGCGTGGCCAGGCGCTGCTCGATCGCGGCGTCCACCTTGCTGTCCACGCGCGAGACGAAGAACGAGGCCACCGAGACGACCGGCTCGAGCGGCTGGCGCCGGGCCGCGCGCGACTCGAGCCCGGAGAGATAGGCGTCCATCACCTGCTCGTAGCGCGCGAGCGAGAAGATGAGCGTGACGTTCACGCAGGTGCCCTCGTCGATCAGCGTGCGGGCCGCCGGCAGGCCCTCGGCCGTGGCGGGCACCTTGATCATCACGTTCGCGCGGGCCACCGCGGTCCGGAGCCGGCGCGCCTCCTCGACCGTGCCGTCGGTGTCGTGCGCGAGCCGCGGGTTGACCTCGATGCTCACCCGGCCGTCGAGCCCGCCGCTCCTCTCGAACACCGGCAGGAGCGCGTCGCAGGCGGCCTGCACGTCCTCGACGGCGATCGACTCGTAGAGCGGCACGCCCGCGAGGCTGCGGGCGAGCCGCTCGCGGATGGCCGCGTCGTAGTCGGTGCCCTGGCCGATGGCCTGCTGGAAGATGGTCGGGTTCGAGGTCACGCCGACGACGCCCTGGTCGCGGACCTGCGCGGCGAAGACCCCGGACTGGAGTTCGCGGCGGTGGATGTAGTCGAGCCAGACGCTCTGGCCGAGGTCGAGCAGTTGCTGGGCGCGACTGGGCATGGGATCTCCTGTGGCATGGCTTCGGGAGACCGCGCCGCGCGGCGCGGAACCCGGATGGAGGTCGGAGCATCAAAGGGCACTGATTCACGGCCAAGATGCGCCCGGGCAAGGGCCCGATGCAAGGAGGCGCGCTGCGGAACGGCGCGGTCCCCGGGAGTGGTGGAGGGCGAGCAGAGGCACCATGCGCTCGCCCCGCGCCACTCCCGGGGACCGCTTGCGCTGTGCTTCGCACCCCCACTGCCGTTTGATGCCCCGGCGAGCGGACGCTACCATGCCCGCGTGATTCGAAGGGCCGAGTCGAGGTCATCCCGAGGCCGCCCACCCCAGTCTCCCGCCGCCAGTTTCCTGGCCGGCCCGGGGGCGTCACCGTAGGACGGACGACATGGTTGCCAATCGCAAACTCGAGGCCTGGGTTCAGGAAGTCGCCGCCATGTGCCAGCCGGAGAAGGTGGTCTGGTGCGACGGCTCGGCCGCGGAGTACCAGACCATGCTGCGCCTCATGGTGCAGGCGGGCACGGCCCAGTGGCTCGATGCGGGGACGCGCCCCAACAGCGTCTTCGTGCGCTCCGACCCGGCCGACGTCGCGCGGGTCGAGGAGTTCACCTTCATCTGCTCGAAGAGCCGCGAGGACGCCGGACCGACCAACCACTGGCGCGATCCGGACGAGATCCGCCGGACGCTGACCGGGCTCTTCACCGGCTGCATGGCGGGCCGCACGCTCTACGTGATCCCCTACAGCATGGGGCCGATCGGCTCGCCGATCGCCAAGATCGGCGTGGAGATCACCGACTCGCCCTACGTCGTCGCGAACATGCACATCATGACCCGCGTCGGCACACGCGTGCTCGACGTGCTCGGCCCCGAGGGCGAGTTCGTGCGCGGGCTGCACTCGGTCGGAGCGCCGATCGGCTCGCCCGCCGTGGCCGACGCGCCCTGGCCCTGCAACGCGCAGAACAAGTACATCTGCCACTTCCCCGAGACGCGCGAGATCTGGTCGTTCGGCTCGGGCTACGGCGGCAACGCCCTGCTCGGCAAGAAGTGCCACGCGCTGCGCATCGCCTCGGTGCAGGCCCGCGACGAGGGCTGGCTGGCCGAGCACATGCTGATCCTCAAGCTCACGAACCCCGAGGGCAGGAGTCTCTACGTCGGAGCGGCGTTCCCCTCGGCCTGCGGCAAGACCAACCTGGCGATGATGGAGCCGACCGTGCCGGGCTGGAAGGTCGAGACCATCGGTGACGACATCGCCTGGATGAAGTTCGGCCCCGACGGGCGGCTCTACGCCATCAACCCCGAGGCCGGGTTCTTCGGCGTGGCGCCGGGCACCAGCATGCAGAGCAACCCGAACGCCCTGCGCACGCTCGCGAAGAACGCCATCTTCACGAACTGCGCGATCACGCCCGAGGGTGACGTCTGGTGGGAGGCGATGACCGACCCGCCGGCGAACCTGATGGACTGGCTGCGGCGCCCGTGGACGCCGCAGAGCGGCCGCAAGGCGGCGCACCCGAACGCCCGCTTCACCGTGCCGGCGCGGCAGTGCCCGGTGATCGCGTCCGAGTGGGAGGACCCGAAGGGCGTGCCGATCTCGGCCTTCCTCTTCGGCGGCCGGCGCGCCACCACGGCGCCGCTGGTCAACGAGGCGTTCTCGTGGCAGCACGGCACGTTCCTCGGCTCGATCATGAGCAGCGAGACCACGGCCGCCGCGGCCGGCGCCCAGGGCCAGTTGCGCTTCGACCCGTTCGCCATGCTGCCGTTCTGCGGCTACCACATGGGTGACTACTTCGCCCACTGGCTCGAGATCGGCGGGGCGAGCGCGCCCGAGAAGCTGCCGCGCATCTACTACGTGAACTGGTTCCGCCGCGGCGCCGACGGCGGCTTCCTGTGGCCGGGTTACGGCGAGAACAGCCGCGTGCTCAAGTGGGTCTTCGAGCGCGTCACCGGGAAGGCCCAGGCCGTGGACACGCCCATCGGCCGCCTGCCGGCTCCGGGAGCGCTCGACCTGACCGGTCTCGCGGTGCCGAAGGCGGATCTCGAGGAACTGCTGCGCGTGGATGCGGAGCGCTGGCTCGCGGACCTGCCGCTGGTGCGCGCACACTACGAGAAGTTCGGCGCGCGCCTGCCGGCGGCGCTGAAGGAGGAGCTGGCCACGCTCGAGCAGCGGCTGCGCGCGGTGAAGTGAGCGGCGGGCCGACGCGGTCGCGCGGCCCGCAGGAGAACGAGAGACGACGCCCGCGGCGGATGGTCGCGGGCGTCGTCTCGTTCAGGCGCTCGAGCGGGCCAGCTGGGCGGCGCCCCAGAGCGCGGCGCGGTCGTCGCGCAGGACCGTGACGGGGATGTGCGCCAGCAGCGGGCCCAGGCGGCCCTTGTCGTGGAGGGCGTCGAGGAAGGCGCCGGAGCGCAGGAGCGGCAGGATGCGCGGGGCGATGCCGCCGCCCAGGAAGATCCCGTTCACGGCGAGCGCCTTGAGGGCCAGGTTCCCGGCCTCGGCGCCGTAGATCGAGACGAAGCGCTCGAGCGCCAGCCGGGCGCGCTCGCAGGAACCGTCGAGCGCGGCCGTGCTCACGACCGCGGCGGGGTCCGCGGCGGCGGCGAAGCGGGCGGCTACTTCGCCCGATGCGGTCCCCCGGCCGGTCTCGGCGAGGAAGCGGTAGAGGTCCGCGAGTCCGGGTCCCGAGAGGACGCGTTCATAGCTCACGCGCCCGTAGCGTCCGCGGAGCCACTGCAGCAGCTCGTCCTCGAGCGCGTCGCGCGGGGCGAAGTCGGTGTGTCCGCCCTCGGAGGCGGACGGCCACCAGGTCTTTCCGTCCCAGACGAGCAGGGCCTCGCCCAGACCCGTGCCGGCCGCGATCAGGACGCGGTTGCCGGGCCGGGGCGTGCCGGGATGCAGCGTTTCGACCTCGTGCCCTCCCAGCAGCGGCAGCCCCCAGGCGGTGGCCTCGAGGTCGTTGACGAGCAGCACCGGGGCGCCGTCGAGTTCCGCGCTGAGCGCCGTCGCGCCGATCCTCCACGGCAGGTTGGTGGCCTCGACGTGCTGTTCGACGACGGGTCCGGCGATGCCCAGGACGGCGCGGGTGGGACGCGCGGGCGCGCCGGCCAGGAATTCGCGCACCAGGGCCTCGATCGTGGCGTACTCACGGCTGGGCAGGCGGCGCTCGAGGACGGGCTCGCGCACGGAGGAGGCGGGCTCGTAGAGGGCAAGGTGGGTCTTGGTCCCACCGACGTCACCAGCGAGGATCACGGTGGCATCCTAAGGAGTGCCGGGCGGGTGGGCAAGCCCGGACGGTTCGTGACCCGCGTCCCGGCCGGGGCGGTTGACGCCGCGCGCCGGGGCGGACAGTATCGGTCACGTCGCGCGGGGTTTGCGCTCATCTCACCGGGAGAGACGTCATGAAACGCATCCCTCATCTGGTGCTGCCGCTCGTGGTGCTGGGGATCCTGGCCCCGGGTTGCGCGATCAATCCCGTCACCGGCCAGCGCGAATTGTCGCTCGTGAGCCCTGCGCAGGAGCTGCAGATCGGGAGCGAGGGCTACAAGGCGGTGGTCGCGGAATACGGGCTCTACGATGACCCGGCGCTCCAGGCGTACGTGAACGAGGTGGGGCAGAAGGTGGCGCGGGTCTCGCACCAGCCCGGCCTGGTGTGGCACTTCGCCGTGCTCGACGATCCCACGGTGAACGCCTTCGCCATGCCGGGCGGCTACATCTACATCACCCGCGGGATCCTCGCCCACCTGAACTCCGAGGCGCAGCTGGCGGGCGTGCTGGGCCACGAGATCGGCCACGTCACCCACCGTCACACGGCCGAGCGCATCACGCAGCAGCAGCTCTACGGGCTGGGCCTGGGCGTCGCCTCGGCCTTCTCCGAGACGATGCGCCGCTACGGTGACCTGGCCCAGCAGGGCCTGGGGCTGCTGTTCCTCAAGTACAGCCGCGACGACGAGCGGCAGGCCGACGAGCTGGGGGTCGCCTACGCGACCGGGGCCGGCTACGATCCGCGCGAGGTCCCCTCGACCTACGCCACGCTCAAGCGCGTGAGCGATCAGGCCGGGCAGCGGCTCCCGGGCTTCCTCTCGACCCATCCCGACCCGGGCGACCGCGAAGTGACCACCGCGGCGCTGGCGAGGCGGGCGGTGCAGGGGAAGACGGGCCTCACCGTCAACGGGCGCGGCTACGTGCAGCGCCTGGACGGCGTGGTCTTCGGCAGTGATCCGCGGCAGGGCTACTTCGCGGGCGACGAGTACATCCATCCCACGCTGCGCTTCCAGTTGACCTTCCCGGCGGGCTGGAAGCACCAGGACACGCGCTCGGCCGTGGCGGCGCAGGAGCCGGGCCAGCAGGCGGTGCTGCAACTGACGCTGGCCGACGCCGGCACGCTCGCGCCGGCTGCATTCGTCCAGCAGTTGGGCGGCCGCGGCACCTTCGCGGACGTCTCGGGCAAGCCGGAGACCATCGGCGGCTTCGCGGCCTGGGTGGGACGGGTCTCGCTCCCGCAGCAGCAGGGGGCGGCGGTGGCGGCCACGGCCGGCTACATCCGCCGGGCCGACTCGCTGATGTTCCAGTTGCTGGGCCGCAGCCAGCAGCCCGGGGACGCCAACGACGCGAAGATCCATGCGAGCCTGCGCTCGTTCCGCGCCCTGACCGACCCCGCGCGGCTCGCGGTCCGGCCCGACCGGGTGAAGGTGGAGAAGGTCGCCACGACGGCTACCCTGGAGGCGACCCTGCGCAGGCTGGGAGCGACGGAGAGCCTGTTCCAGACCGACGCGCTCCTGAACAACCTCGAGACCGACGAGACGGTGATGGCGGGCACGCTGCTCAAGGTGGTCGTGCCCGGGAAACGTTAGCGGGGCGCGCGGGCCGACTCTTTCGCGCGCACCGGGGCGCCCGGGTCCAGGATGGGCCCGGGCGTTTGGAGCGCCGCCGGGGTGGCGGAACTGGCTAGACGCGGCGGACTTAAAATCCGCTGGGCTCACGCCCGTCCGGGTTCGACTCCCGGCCCCGGCACCAGGCGCGGCGCCCGTGGGGGGCTGGCTACGGCTCCGGGGCGACCTTGCAGATGATCGCGGTCAGGTCGTCGGTCTGGGGGCCGCCCTCCGCGAAGGCCCGCGCGCCGGCGATGAGCCCTTCGAGCACCTGCCGGGCGGACCCCGCGAGGTGGGCCCTGACGATTCGCAGGGCCCCTTCGGCGCCGAGGAGGCGGCCATCGGGTGCCTGGCTCTCCGTGATCCCGTCGGTCATGAGGACGACGGTGTCGCCGGGTTCGAGCGCGATGGGCGCGGCGTCCGTGACGCCCCAGGCCGCGGAGACGCCCAGCGGAGTCCCGCTGCTCTCGAGCGCGGCCCGCACCCGGCCGTCGCGCCCCAGGACGAACCCGGAGGGATGGCCGGCATTCGCGTAGGTCAGGGACCGGGTGCGCGCGTCCAGACGCGCCAGCAGCATGGTGACGAAGCGCCCGTCCTCCAGGTCCGCGATCAGCGTCCGGTTGAGGGCGCGCAGCACGTCGCCCGTGCCGGGGAGCGTGCGCACGAAGGCGCGCAGGTACGCGCGTGTCGCGGCCATGACCAGGGCGGGGCCCAGGCCGTGCCCGCTGACGTCGCCGATGACGATCTCGAGCCGGCCGTCCTCCGTGACGACATAGTCGAAGCAGTCGCCGCACATCGCGGCGGCCGGGTGCGCGGCGCCGGCGATGTCGAACCCGGGGAACTCGGGTGCGCGCGCGGGGAAGAGCCCCTGCTGCACCCGGCGGGCGATCTCCAGCTCGAGTTCGTGCTCCCGCCGCAGATGGCGGTCGGTCATGTCCTTGCCGACCGCCACGAAGTGCGTGACCGTCCCGGTCGGGTCCTTGATCGGCGTGATGGTCATCTCGGCGTAGTAGATCTCCCCGCTCTTGCGCCGATTGACCATCGTGCCGCGGAAGACCTCGCCGGCGAGCACCGTGCTCCACAGTTCGCGATAGTGGGCCGCGTCATGCCGGCCCGAGCGGAGCAGCCGCGGTGTCCGGCCGAGGATCTCGTCCTTCGAGTAGCCGGTGATGCGCTCGAAACCGGGGTTGACGTATTCGACCACGCCGTCGCGGTCCGTGATGTAGATGGCGTCGGCGGTCTGCTCCACCGCGTTGGACAGGCGACGGACGGCGTCGTCGGCGTTCCGGTGGGCGGTGATGTCCCGGAAGACCGCGACCCCGCCGAGGAGTTCTCCCGAGGGGTCCCGCCAGGGCATGGCGGTAACGCTGATCACCGCGCCGTCCGGCCGGTGCGGACCGCGCACGTAGATCTCGGCGTCGCGCGCGGCCTCGCCCCTGGCGGCGCGGACCAGGGGCAGCTGCTCGGGTGGATAGGGCGTGATCCGGTCGGGGAGGAAGAGGCCGTAGGCGTCGGACCAGGCGCCCGGGGGCGCGTCCAGAGAACCGACGCCGAGGATCCGTTCGGCGGCCTCGTTGAAGACCAGGAACACGCCCCGGCGATCGACGACGACGATGCCGTCGGAGACGGTCTGGAGGATGGGTTCCAGGGCCCGCGACCGCGCGCGCACCGAGGCGCGGCCGGCACCGGACCGATACGAGCGTGTCCCGGGATCGCTGCGGGTCCGTTCCCTGGCGGTCGGCATGGGGGATGTGCACTCCTGAGGCGAAGGGCCGGTGAAGTGCGCCGCCGCGGCGAACGGTGCGGGTGCGTCCCTGCGGGGGGATGCCGGTTTCTCGAATCCGGAGGGCGCGCGATCTGGAACGCGATCCCACCGTGGCCGAGAGGTTGTGTCCGGAGCGGGCGACAGTTGTCCGGGGGAGGACAATCATCCCGGGCCGGCGTCACAGCGGGCTCTGGTGTGGTGCCCGCGTGCGGCGGGCCTGAACTTCCGGGCCGCTCCGGCGGCGTCTGCGGCTTCGGGCAGGCGACGCGCTCTCATGCTATCCTCGGCGCGCCTTCGTCACGCCCAACCTGCCTTCCAGGGGAGCCGCCATGCCGATCACCAAGCTCGACCAGATCGTCGAAACCGTGAAGTCCCGCCCCCGCAAGCGCCTCATCGCCGTCTGGGCCAACGACTCGCACACCATCGCCGCCGTGGGGCAGGCCGTGAGCCTGGGCCTCGTGGAGGGCACGCTGGTAGGCGACGAGGCCGCCATCCGCTCCGTCTGCAAGAGCGAGGGGCTCGACCCCGGGATGTTCGCCATCGTGCAGGAGTCGTCCGACACGAGCGCGGCCGCCCGCGCCGTGGCCATGGTGAACGCCGGTGAAGCGCAGATCCTGATGAAGGGGCTGGTCTCGAGCGACAAGTACATGCGCGCCATCCTCCACAAGGAAAAGGGACTCATGGATGCCGGCGCGATCCTGAGCCACGTGACCGTGATCGAGGTCGAGCGCTATCCGAAGCTCATTGTCTGCGGCGACGTGGCGGTCCTGCCGGCGCCGGAGCTCAAGGAGAAGATCGCGATCACGCGCTACCAGATCGCGGTGGCCCACGCGCTGGGCATCGAGCGGCCCAAGGTGGCGATCATCGCGGCCACCGAGCAGATGCTCTACAAGATGCAGGCCTGCGTGGACGCGGCGATCATCGCGAAGATGGCGGATCGCGGCGACATCAAGGGCGCGCTCGTGGACGGTCCGCTCGCCCTGGACGTGGCGGTGGATGCCGAGGCGGTGGCGATCAAGGGGCTGAAGAGCGCGGTGGCCGGAGACGCGGACTGCCTGGTGTTCCCCAACATCGAGTCGGGGAACGTCTTCTACAAGACCTGCACCAAGCTGGCGGGCGCGGAACTGGCGGGTCTGGTGGTGGGCGCCCGTGTCCCGTGCGTACTGACCTCGCGGGGCGACACGGCGAAGAGCAAGATGTACTCGATCGCCCTGGCGGCCCTCACGGCGCGCTGACCGGTAGCGGCTCCAGCGAATCGACCCCGGCGAGCGCATGGTGCCTCTGCTCGCCGGGGTCGATTCGCTGGAGCCGCAGCCCCCCGGGCCGGTTCCGCGGCTCCGGTGGGCGATGGTCGGAAAGGGTGCCCCGGGCTCGAACCCGGATCGCCTTCGTTCGTCTACCCGCCCTGGCCGGACGCCGGCCGGGACGCCGGCTGCCGGGGCTCCGCCACGTACTGGCGCGCTTCCTCCTTGCCGTCGAGGACGCGCAGGACGCCCTTGACCAGCGCGGAGAGTTCGTTCTCGCCAGGGTAGAGGCTCACGCCGCAGCCCATGGCCGCGACCATCCGCGTGATCTCGCCCACGAGGCGCTGCGAGCGGGCCATGCCACCCGTGAGCAGGATGCGATCGACCGGCTCGCCGTCGAAGGCCGGGACGAGCGAGGCGATCTCCTTGGCGATCTGGTAGACCATCGCCTCGAAGACCTGCGCCGCCTCCTGGTCGCCGGCATCGATGCGGCGCTCGACCTCGCGCAGGTCGGCCGTGCCGAGCAGATCGATGAGCCCGCCGCGCCCCTTGTTGAGCAGCTTGAGCTCGGGCTTCGTGTAGCGGCCCGAGAAGCACAGCTCGATCAGTTGGCCGGTGGGCATGCCGCCCGAGCGCTGCGGCGAGAACGGCCCTTCGCCGTCCAGCGCGTTGTTGACGTCGATGTAGCGGCCGCGCTTGTGCGCGCCCACGCTGATGCCGCCGCCCAGGTGGCAGACGATGACGTTCACCTTCTCGTAGAACGTCTCGTGCTCCTCGGCGTAGCGGCGTGCGGTGGCGATCTGGTTGAGGGCGTGGCTGATGATCTTGCGGCGCACGGCCTTCATGCCGCTCACGCGGACGCGCTCGGGTGCCTCGTCCACCACCACGGGGTCCACGATGAAGGCGGGCTTGCCGAGGCCGGTGGTCAGCTCGCGGGCGATCAGCGCGCCCAGGTTCGAGGCGTGCTCGCCGTAGCGTGCCGTGCGCAGGTCGGCCACCATGTCGTCGGAGACGGCCAGCGTGCCGTGCGGGATGGGGTGCAGGATGCCGCCGCGGGCCGCGATGGCATCCAGGTCCGCCACGCTCAGTCCGTGGTCGGCCAGGGCCTTCGTGATGATCTGCTTGCGGAAGGCGTATTGCTCGGTGATGCCCTTGCCCTCGAAGGGGAGCAGCTCCTCGGCCGTGTGCTGCAGTTCGAGCGTGAAGCGCTCCTCCTCGCCCTCGAAGACGCCGATCTTGGTCGACGTGGAACCTGGATTCAGGGCCAGCACGCGGTGGCGGTGGAAGAAGGTATCGCGCGGCGTGCGGTCCCACTCGCCGAAGCGGTACATGCGGAGCACCGAGGCCTTGACCGCGAGCCGGATGTCCTCGGGCGCGCAGTCCATGGGAAGGTCTACGCCGCGGAACCGCAGGCCGAACATGGCGGGGAACTTCTTCGCGTCCGGGAAGCGCGCCGCGTAGAGGTGGTAGAGCAGGTTCCCCATCTCGAGGTTCGGGCAGATGATCACGTTGGGGCTGCCGCCCCACGTCGACTCGCGGTTCCCGTCGTAGTACATGGCCGAGCGCTGCGACAGCGCCACCGAGACCTTGACCTCGCCCTGGATGCGGATCGTCGCGTAGCGCTCGTTCTTGTCCACGCGCTCGGCCAGCACGCGGGGGATGAGCGCCATGGCCTGCCGGACCAGTTCGGGCGAGGGGCCCTCGTCCGAGCCGCGGTTCGAGTAGGAGACGATGACGCCGTGGATCTCGGGCAGCACCTCCACCGGGATCAGGTCGCGCGCGATCACGCAGGTGCCGACCGCCACGTGGGCGAGCGCCTCGGGCGTCATGGTGGCGTTCACGCCGACGTCACCGAAGACCACGATGCCGTGCGGGAAGACATCGGGCGTCGTGTCGTCGGGGAGCACGAAGACCCCCGCCTCGCAGCGCACCGGCTGCCGGGCGAGCAGCCGGACCATGGGCCGGAAGTAGTCCCTGGGTGCGTGTGTGGCGCCGCCCACGACCGTGTCGGCGTGGCCGAGGCGCACGGCCCAGATGCCGAAGCGGGCGGGCTCCATGACCGTGCGCCGCGCCTGGTCGAGCGGGATCTCGGCATCCTGCTCCTTGCAGAATTCGAACTGTGCGCGCGCGAACTCCTCGACCAGGTCGGTGCGCCCGGGGATGTCCACGAAGGCGCTCTCCGACAGGAAGAAGTCCACGCGGTCGGCATCCACGTGACCGAGGCTCCGGGCGATCACGTCACGCACCTGCGGCTCGGAGGCCAGGAACACGGGGCGCACGAAGCGGACGAGGTGGCAGACCGCCTCGATGACGCGCGGGTCGAGGGCCTCCGGGAAGACGACGGTGGGGCGGGCCTTGGTGAAGCCCTGGATCTGCTGGTCGAAGGTGTCTTCGATATCGAACATGCGGTCTCCGGCTCCCGCGCCGGCCGGGGAAGAGGGTCGGTCCGTGCGCACGGCGGTACTTGGTTAAGCCATCGGACGACCGGCGACGCCGGTCGCAACGGGGCATTCTAGCAATGGAACGGCCCCACGTCGCGCAACGCGCCCGCTCGAGCGCCGCGGCCAGGCTGGCGGCGCTCGAGGGGACGATCCCGGCCTTACACGGATTCCCTGGTCCCGCCCTCCGGCTCGATGCCCTCCGGGGTCCGTTGCCTGCATTCGGTGCAGAGCTCGTCCGCGAGCAGGAAGTCAGGGTGCTTGCGCAGGAAGATTCGCACCTGGCCGAGGGGATCGGACGCCTTGCGGTCCGCGCCGCAGCCCGGGCAGAGGGGGAGGAGCTCGCGCAGCTCGACGAGCTGGGTGGCGTCCTCCAGCACGACCAGCACGAGCTTGCGGCCCTCGAGTGCCAGCGGCGAGGCGCTGACCAGGAACCAGCGGTCCTCGGGCGGTCCCGTCGCGCCGAGGATCATGTGCGCCATGCGGCGCGGCGCCGGCCGTCCCGACACCACCGCCTCGATGGACTGCCGCAGGACACAGGACGGGCAGAAGTCGGTGGTGCCGCAGCCGCCGCGGGAGTCCTGCGGGAAGATGCAATGGAGCACGTCTCCGGGATGCAGGCTCAGCCGCGTTCCGACTCCGTCGCCCAGCCACTGCCGGGCGGCCCGGTTCGCTTCGAGGATCGTCGCTTCGCCATCCGCGACGAAGGCCAGGGAAGGGAGCGCATCGAGCAGCGCGAGCAGGCTGGAGCCTTCCGGTAGCACGTGTTCCATGGTGGCAACCTCGCAGCGAGCGATGGAGGGCAGCGGGACAGCGGCGGGCCCGGGTGGTGGACGCCGTTTCGGAAGGTGGGCGCTCCGGCACCGAAATCGGGTCGAGCCTGCCACAGGCCCGGACCCCAGGCAAACGGTCCGGCCTGCCGGGGGCCCGCGCCACCCCGCACTCGTGGTCACATCCGTCACGTCCGGGGTCTGGGTCTTTGACGCGGGGCCGCGGGGGGCGGACGATAGGGCCGCGAGCGCGCCGCGTGGCCGCGCGGCCCGTCCTGCGGACGGGGCCGTGCGGCGGGGAGTGCCCGACCAGACTCGCGTCCTGTCCCATCCCGGTCCTCCGGCCCCTGCCGGTCGGGCCGCGTCCCCGGGGGAGAACTCATGAGCCGCACCGCCACGCTCCGGCGCGGAACCCGCGCCTTCGCCGCCTCTGCGGCACTCTTCGCCATCCTGGTCGCAGCCGTTCTCCTGCCGGACGCCGTCCGAGCGGACGAGGGCATGTGGACCTTCGACCACCTGCCGCTCCAGCGGCTGCAGGAGCGCTACGACTTCACGCCCACGCCCGAATGGGTCGAGCACGTCCAGAGGGCCTCGATCAACTTCGGCGGTGGTTCGGGTGCCTTCGTGTCGCCCGACGGGCTGGCGCTCACGAACCACCACGTGGCGCTCGGCCAGATGGCGAAGATGTCCTCGCCCGGGCACGACTACGTCCGCGACGGCTTCTTCGCGCGCACTCGCGCCGAGGAGCTGCCCTGCCCCGACCTCGAGCTCAAGGTGCTGATGACCAGCCAGGACGTGACCGCCCGCGTCCTGGGGGCGGTGGACTCGGCGGCCGTCGACCAGCGAGCAGAGCGCCCAGCGCAAGGTGGCCATGGCCCGCATCGAGCAGGAGGGGAGCCGCGACGGGCTCAGGGGCGAGGTGGTCGAGCTGTACCGCGGTGGCGAGTACTGGCTCTACCGCTACAAGACCTACAAGGACGTGCGCCTGGTGTGCGCGCCCGAGGAGCAGGCCGCCTTCTTCGGCGGCGACCTCGACAACTTCTGCTATCCCGCGCCACGACCTGGACTTCGCCTTCTTCCGCGTCTACGAGGACGGCCGGCCGGTCCGCCCGCAGCACTGGTTCCGCTGGAGCAAGGAGGGCGCGCGCGAGGGCGACCTCGTCTTCGTGGCGGGCAATCCGGGCACGACCAAGCGACTCTACACCGTGGCGCAACTCGACCACGAGCGGAACCTGCGATCTGCCGCTGCGGATCCGCCTCAACGAGCAGCGCCTCGCGGCCTACCGGGCCTACGGGGCGCGCGGGCCCGAGCAGGAGCGCCAGGCCCGCGACCGGGTCCGCGGCCTCGAGAACAACCTCAAGCGCCAGCACGGTTTCCTGGAGGTGCTCTCGGACTCCGGCGGTGATGAAGGCGCGCCGCGACCGCCGAGGCGGCCCTGCGCCAGCGCATCGCCGCGAACCAGGCGGTCTCGGGGCTGGCGAGCCTCGCCTGGGAGCGCATCGCCGGCGCCATGAAGGAGATGGGCCGCCGGCACACGGAGCACGTGGTGCGCGATCTCTCGCGTTCGAGCCGCCTGCTCGACATCGCGAACGGCATCGTGCGCTACACCACCGAGGTGGTGAAGCCCAACGAGCGAGCGCTTCAAGGAGTACCGCGACGCGAGGCTCGACTCCGAGCGCTTCCGGCTCTTCTCGCTCGCGCCCGTCTATCCCGAGATGGAGGAGATGACCCTCGGCGTGGTCCTGAGGCAGTGCCGCGGACGAGCTGGGCGCGGACGATCCGTTCGTCCAGGCTGGCGCTGGGCGGACGCACGCCGCAGGAGTGTCGCGCACACGCTGATCGCGGGCACGAAGCTGGGCGACCTCGCCGTGCGCACGGGCCCTGATCGAGGGCGGTGCGCAGGGCCGTGGCCGCCTCGAAGGATCCGCTCATCGTCTGGGCGCGTAGGCTCGACGCTCCCTACCGCGAGCTGCGTGCCTGGCACGAGGACCGCGTGCAAAGCGTCGAGACCCTGGACGGCGGGAGGATCGCGCGGGCGCGCTTCGCGCTCGAGGGCCGGGCGCTGCCCCCGGATGCCACCGGCTCGCTGCGGCTCTCCTACGGGAAGGCGGTCGGCTACCCGCAACTGAGCACGCTGGTGCCCTGGGCCACCACGTTCCACGGCCTCTTCGACCGGGCGCTGAGCTTCGGTGGCCAGCCGCCGTTCGACCTGCCGGCGCGCGTCGCCGAGCACGAGAAGGACCTCGATCTGGCCACGCCGCTGAACTTCGTCAGCACCGACGACATCATCGGGGGGAACTCGGGCAGCGCGGTGCTGAACCGCGCAGGCGAGTACGTGGGCCTGGTGTTCGACGGCAACGTGCAGGCCTACGCCTGGGACTACTACTACACCGAGGAGCAGGCGCGCTGCGTCTCGGTGCATTCGCGGGCGCTGATCGAGGTGCTGCGGAAGGTCTACGACCTGGGCGCGCTGGCGGACGAGGTGGAGGGGAAGTAGCCCCCGGGCACGGCGCCAGAGGCGCGGCGGGGACCAGCGGAGGGCGAGCGTGTCCGTACTTAGCCGCCTTCCGCTGGTCCCCGCCGCGCCTCTGGCGCCAGGGCAGGTCGGAGGGCGAACGTGCGGACGATCAGCCGCCCTCCGGCTGGCCCCGCCTCCGTCGCGCCCTGTTGGAGTCCCGGACTCGCCCTGTGGCATAGTGCGGCCCGACCATGACCTCCACCCGCGCATCCGGTCTCCTGCTGCATCCGACGTCGCTCCCCGGACGCTTCGGCATCGGCGACCTCGGGCCCGAGGCGTCGCGCTGGGTGGACTTCCTCGCCGCGGCAGGGCAGAGGCTCTGGCAGGTCCTGCCGCTCGGTCCCACCGGATACGGCGACTCGCCCTACCAGAGCTTCTCGGCCTTCGCCGGGAACCCGTACCTCGTGAGCCCCGAGCGGTTGTCCGAGGACGGTCTGCTGGGGCCCTCGGACCTCGCGGGAGTGCCAGCGTTCCCCGCCGACCGCGTGGACTACGGTCCGGTGATCGAGTGGAAGCTCGCGATCCTGGCGAAGGCCCACGCGCGCTTCTCGGCGGGCGCCGTCCCCGTGCTGCGCGCGGAGTACGATGGCTTCTGCCACGCACAGGCGGACTGGCTCGAGGACTTCGCCCTCTTCATGGCGCTCAAGGAAGCGCACGGCGGTGCGACCTGGACCTCGTGGGAGAAGGGCCTGGTCGCGCGGGAGCCCGGGGCCCTCGCCGCCGCGCGCGAGCGCCTCGCGTCGGCGGTGGACTCGCAGCGTTTCCGCCAGTTCCTCTTCTTCCGCCAGTGGAGGGCGCTGCGCGCGCGCGCGCGCGCGGCAGGGCGTGCGCATCATCGGCGACCTGCCCATCTTCGTCGCGCACGACAGCGCCGACGTCTGGGCCCATCCGGAACTGTTCCAGCTCGACGCCCGGGGCGCGCCCGACGGTCGTGGCCGGCGTGCCGCCGGACTACTTCGCGAAGACCGGGCAGCTCTGGGGCAACCCGCTCTACCGCTGGGACGACGCTGCGCGCGGGACGGCTACGCCTGGTGGGTGGAGCGGCTGCGCGCCACCTTCGAGGTCGTGGACGTCGTGCGGCTCGACCACTTCCGCGGCTTCGAGGCATGCTGGGAGGTGCCGGCGGGGCATGCCACGGCCGAGAACGGGCCGCTGGGTGAAGGGGCCGGGCGCGGCACTTCTTCGAGAGCGTGCGCGCCGCGCTGGGAGCGCTGCCCATCATCGCCGAGGACCTCGGCCTGATCACCCCCGAAGTCTTCGCGCTGCGCGACCGCTTCGATCTGCCGGGGATGAAGGTCCTGCAGTTCGCCTTCGAGAAGGACGCGCTGCACCCGTTCCTGCCGCACAACTTCCCGCACGAACTGCGTGGTCTACACCGGGACCCACGACAACGACACCACGCGCGGCTGGTACGCGAGCGCGCCCGAGAAGGAGCGCCACTTCGCGCGGTCCTATCTGGGTCGCGGAGGGCAGCGACATCACCTGGGACCTGATCCGCGCCGGCATGGCCTCGGTGGCCGACACGTTCATCGTGCCGCTGCAGGACGTCCTGGACCTGGGGCCCGAGGCGCGCATGAACCTGCCCGGCCGGCCGGGCGGCAACTGGGGCTGGCGTTTCCGGCACGAGCAGGTGACGGACGCCGAGCGCGACCGGCTGCGGGGGCTCGTGGAGACCTACGGGCGATAGCAGACCGCGGAGTTGGAGGCGCGTGGCCCTCTCCCGGTGTATATTCCCGGATTCCATGACCTTCCACCCGAGGCCCGCCGCATGAATCCAGTCCCCGACTCGCCTGCCCTCCAGCCGCCCTCCGATCTCAACCCCCGGCACGAGCCGGTGCTCGACTTCCCCGACCGCGAGCTCGGAGAGATGACGCCGGCGGACTACCAGGCTCTGGGCTTCATGTCGGGTCTCGAGGTGCACCAGCAGATCGTCACCCGCGGCAAGCTCTTCTGCCGCTGCCCGGCCGGCCGGCGCGTCACCCGCGTGGACGCCGAGGTGCTGCGTCACATGAGGCCCACGCTCTCCGAGTTGGGCGAGTACGACGGCTGCGCGCTCATGGAGTTCAAGACCCGCAAGGAGATCGTCTACCTGCTCGAGCGGGGCACGGTCTGCACCTACGAGATCGACGATACGCCGCCCTTCCCCATGGACGACGAGGCCGTGCGCGTGGCGCTCGAGATCGCGCTGCTCTTCGGCCTGAACCTGGTCTCCGAGCTGCACGTGATGCGCAAGCAGTACCTGGATGGCTCGATCCCGACGGGCTTCCAGCGCACGGCGATGATGGGGCTCGCCGGGTGCATCCCCTTCCGCGTGCCCGAGCTGGGCGTGGACCGCGAGCTGCGCATCCGGCAGTTCTCGCTCGAGGAGGACTCCTGCCGCGAGGTCTCGGACGTCGGGCACCGCATCACCTTCCGCACCGACCGGCTGGGGATGCCGCTGATCGAGACGGTGACCGAGCCCGATCTCCTCACGCCCTACGAGGTCGCGGCGGGCGGGCGCCTCCTCTCCCGCGTGGCGCGGGCTTCGGGCAAGGTGCGTCGCGGGGCGGGCGCGGCGCGTCAGGACACGAACGTCTCGGTCGCGGGCGGCCGGCGCGTCGAGATCAAGGGCGTGGGCAACCACCGGCACCTGCCGCTGCTCACGCATAACGAGGCCTTCCGGCAGTTGAACCTGCTGCGGGTGCGGGCCGAGCTGCGCAGCCGCGGGGTGGAGGCGAAGGACCTGGCCGTCCCCGACGGGCCGCGGCCCTGGGAGCGCTCGCCACTCGTCGTGCACGCGGGCCCGATGCTCAGGCGCTGCGACTACATGCCGCTGCGCGAGGCGCGCGAGCGCGGCGACACGGTGGTGGCGCTCGCGCTGCCCGGCTTCGGCGGCCTGCTGACGCGGGGCACCCAGCCGGGCGTGACCTTCGCGCGCGAGTTCGCCGACCGCGTGCGGGTGATCGCGTGCCTCACGGCGCGGCCCTTCATGATCCACTCCGACCTGTCGGACTACGGTCTGACCCCGGCCGAATGGCGGTCGCTGCGGAAGAGCCTGCGCGCGGGGCCGTCGGACGCCGTCCTGGTGCTGTGGGGCACCGAGCAGGATGTGGAGACGGCGGTGCGCGAGGCGTTCCTGCGGGCGCGTGACGCGCTGGTCGGCGTGCCCGCGGAGACGCGGCAGTCCTTCCTGGACGGGACCACCGGATTCGAGCGCATCCTGCCCGGGGCCGATCGCATGTACCCCGACACCGATACACCCCCGAAGGCCATCCCGGAAGCGTGGGTGGCCGAGATCACCGCGCGCCTGTCCGAGCGCCCCTGGGAGCGGGAGAAGCGCTACCGCGCCCTCGGGTTCGCCGTGGTGCTGGCGGGCCGGCTGGCCGATGCCACCGAGACCGCGGATCTCTTCGACGCGCTCGCCGTGCCGGCAGGACCGGCTGCGGCGCGCGTGGCGGGCGCGCTGCTCAAACGTCCTGCGCGCTGGCGCCGCAGGCGGGCGGGCGAATCCCCGGCGAATCCGGAGCGGTTGAAGCCCCTGGTGGATGCCTTCGTGCAGGGCGAGTTACGGCCGGAGGGCTTCGAGCGCGCGCTCGAGCGCGCGCTGGCCGAGCCGGAACGGACGGTGGCGGAGCTGCTCGACAGCGTGCGACCGCGAGCGGGCGATGTCGAAGAGGCCGGGCGGAGCATCGCCGCGGCGGTCGAGCGCTGCCGGGCGCTGCCGGACCGTCCGCGCGCGAGCCTGGTGCGCTGGGCCATGGGACTGGTGATGCGCGACCTGATCGGGCGCGTGGACCCGCGCGAGGTGCAGGCGCGGCTCGAGCGAGCGCTCGCGGCCCGGAAGGAGGGGGTGGGGCGATGACGGACGACCGCTACAAGGGCTACCGCGAGCCCTGCCTGTCGGTCCTGAAGCGGTTCGACGTGACCGTGTGGTGCGAGGTGCGGGCCCGCACCTCGCGCGGCGATTTCGAGGGCCTGCTGCTCCCGCGCTCGGAGACCGCCGACCCGCTCCACCTCGTGCTCAAGCTCACCACCGGCTACAACGTGGGGCTGCGCCACGACACGGTCACCGGGCTCGAGAAGATCGGCTACCGCGAGGCGCACTACCAGATCCCCGAGCGTGAGTTCCCGGTGAACCCGGCCATGCCCCGCGTCAAGCTCCTCGGCACGGGTGGTACGATCGCCTCGCGGCTCGACTACCGCACCGGGGCGGTCATCCCCGCCTTCAGCCCCGGCGAGCTCTACGGCTCGGTGCCCGAGCTCGCCGACATCTGCAACCTCGAGACGGAGAAGCTCTTCGGGGTGTTCTCGGAGAACATGGGGCCGGAGCAGTACATCGTGCTGGCGGAGCGGATCGGCGAGGCCATCCGAGACGGCTGGGACGGCGTCGTGGTCGGGCATGGCACCGACACCATGCACCACACGGCCGCGGCGCTCTCGTTCATGGTCCAGCGCTCGCCGGTGCCCGTCATCATGGTGGGCAGCCAGCGTTCCTCGGACCGGCCTTCCTCGGACGCGGCGCAGAACCTCATCAGCGCGACGTGGGCCGCCGCGCACGGGCCCATCGCCGAAGTCATGGTGTGCATGTTCGGCCCGACGTCTGACCGCTACAACCTGCTGCACCGGGGGACGCGCGTGCGCAAGATGCACACCTCCTACCGCAGCACCTTCCGCACGCTGGGGGACATCCCGCTCGCGATGGTCGAGCGCGGGAAGCTCACGCCGCTCAAGGAGGACTGGGCACCCCGGCGCAAGGACCGGGACGTGACGGTGCAGGCGGTCTTCGAGGAGCGCGTCACGATCGTCTACTACTATCCGAACATGAACCCCGACCTGATCGACGCGCTGGTGGAGAAGGGCTACAAGGGGATCGTCATCGCGGGCACGGGCCTGGGGCACGTGAACCGCAAGATCTATCCGGCCCTCGATCGCGCCCGCAGCGCCGGGGTGCTGATCTTCATGGCCGTGCAGACGCTCTGGGGCTTCGTGCAGATGTACGTCTACGAGACGGGGCGGGAGATCCTGGAGCTGGGGGTCACTCCGCTCGCGAACATGCTGCCCGAGGTGGCCTACATCAAGCTGGGCTGGGCGCTCGGCGTGCATCCCGACGATCCCGAGGCGGCGCGGCGGCTCATGGTCACGCCGATCGCGGGCGAGACCACCGAGCGCGAGCCGCACGACGGCTACCTGGTGTTCCAGGGCGGTGTTCCCGAGATCCAGGAGTTCCTGGGCAAGGTCTGGAAGTGAACCGACGAGGACGGATGACCGCATGAAGCCGACGACGATGGCACCGACCGAAGCGAAACCGGCGCGTGGAGCGGGAGCGGTGGCTGCCGCGAGTCCCGGGTCCCCGAGCCTGCCCGCCTGTCTGCTCGAACGCCTGATCGGCCGCCCGGCCGCCACCTGGACGGTGGACGACCTGGTGACGCTCGCCGCCGGGCGCGGCGTGCGTCTCGTGAGCCTCATGCACGTGGGCGGCGACGGCTGGCTCAAGGTCCTGGACTTCGTGCCACGGAGCCGCGAGCACCTGCGCGACATCCTCTCCGGGGGCGAGCGCGCCGACGGCTCGAGCCTGTTCGCGGGGCTCGGGCCTCGAGGTGGGGGCCTCGGACATCCTGTTGCGGCCCCGTGTCGAGACCGCGTTCCTCGATCCGTTCGCGGTCCAGCCGACGCTGGTGCTGCTCTGCGGCCACGCGGGGCGCGACGGCGCGCCGCCTGCCGCAGTCACCCGACACCATCGTGCGCCAGGCCGGCGAGCGGCTGGTGCGCGAGCTGGGCGTCGAGTTGCACGCGCTGGGCGAGGTCGAGTACTTCCTCGGCCGGCGCGCGGGCGAGGAGGATGTCTACGGCGCGAACGACCGGGGCTACCACGCCACGTCGCCGTTCGTCTTCGGCGAGGCGCTGCGGCGCGAGGCCATGGCCCTGCTGGCCGAGATCGGCGTGCCCGGTCAAGTACGGGCACAGCGAGGTGGGCTACGTCCAGGCCACCGAGGCGGACGGGCTCATCTGGGAGCAGCACGAGATCGAACTGGGACTCGCTCCGCTGCGCGGCCGCCGCCGACGCGGTGGTGCTCACCCAGTGGGTGCTGCGCAACCTCGCGCACCGGCAGGGCATGCGCTGCAGCTTCGATCCCATCCTGCGACGCGGCCACGCCGGCACGGGCCTGCACTTCCACTTCTCGCCGGTCCGCGACGGGGAGCACCTCGGCGGGCGCGGCGCGGACGGGAGCGCTGAGCCCGCCGGCGCAGTGGCTCATCGCGCGGGCTGGTGCGCATGGGCGGGGCGCTCATGGCGTTCGGCAACCGCACCGAGGGCTCGCTCATCCGCCTGACCCAGGCCAAGGAGGCGCCCAACGCCATCGTCTGGGGCGAGTTCGACCGCAGCGCGCTGGTGCGGCTGCCGATCGTGGCGCGCACCGAGGACGGCCGGCCGGTGAGCCCGCCGACCATCGAGTTCCGGCTGCCCGACGGCTCGGCCCACCCGCACCTGCTGCTCGCGGGCGTGGCGCAGGTGATGGTCGAGGCGACGGGCGAGCGCGGACGTCGAGGCGCTGCTCGAGCGCACGTCGGTGACGGCGCTCAAGCGCGGAGCGGGGACGGTCGACACCCGTGCCGACACGGTTCCTCGAGGTGGCGGAGGCGCTGACGGCCAGCCGCGCCGCGCTCGAAGCGGGCGGGGTCTTCCCGCCGGTGCTCCTCGACCGGCTGATCGAGCGCCTGCGGGCGTAGCGCGCCCGCTCAGGCGGTGGTCGCCAGCGCCTCGTCGATGGTCGTGCAGTCCACCAGCCCGCTGCAGCCGTAGAGCACGGGCAGCAGCTTCTCCGGCGGATGATGGCGCCGCAGCTCGGCGACGAGATCGGTCCCCGCGCGGTAGCACGGCAGGTACATGCGCCCCATCAGCGGGTGCCTGCCCCAGGCGCCGGCGAACTTCTTCGCCCGCTCCTCGGAGACCAGGAAGTCGCGCCGCAGCACCGGCGCCACGTCCGCCTCGGCCGCGCGCTCCTGCCAGGTGAGGTACGAGGCCTGGTTCTTGGCGTCGTCCTGCAGCAGCGCCAGCAGCAGCCCGATCTTCAGGTCGTCGTCGGGGATCTGGTCCAGCTCGGTCACGCCGTGAGCGATGAGGATGGCGTTGTTGGCGATGCCCTCGAAGAGCGTGGCCGCGCGGGTGTTCATGGTGAGCACCGAGGCCTCGAAGCCCACCTGGCCGCGCCAGTAGAGGTCCTGCAGGAAGGCGAAGGTGGTGACGTGGCCGGGCACGACCTCGTGCGAGACGAGCTGCTCGAACTCCGGCACCGTGATCTGGAGCGACGCGTTGATCTCGTAGGAGGCCTCGTACTCGGGCCGGCCGCCGGGACGGCGCCTGCGGCCGAGGTAGTTCATCGAACCCGAGAACCAGGCGTCCTTGATGGGCAGGAACTCGATGTTGTCCATGGGCACGTCGCCGAGTTCGGCTCGGCAGGAACGGGCGCAGGTTGCGCTCGGCCAGCGCGCGATAGTGGGCGATGTAGGCGCCGCCCACGGAGCGCACGCAGGCCATCGGGCACGTAGCGCGTGCCGCGCCAGGCGTCCACCGCCGCGAGCAGGTCGGCGTCGCTCGCCGACGGGTGGCCCGCGCGCGCCAGCAGTTCCTGCACCTGGCGGCGCTTCGTCGCCGGGTCCGAGGGCGAGGGCGGCTGGCCGGTCGAGGCCAGCACGCAGCGCTCGTAGGGGACGGGCTCACCCTTGCCGAGGATCTCCAGCCCCAGGTCCAGCATGACCTCGAAGCACAGGGCGAGTCCCGCGACGTAACGGCCGCGCAGGCCGCTCATGCTCTTCGCCTCCGTGCCGAGGGCGGCGATGGCGCCGCGCACGTCCACCGCGGCGAGGTAGGTCTCGACGGCGGCGCGGTCGGGCTCCTTCGCGGACACCCCGCCGCTCTCGCGCACGCGCGCGGCCGCCGGGTGCGTGTAGGCGGGTGGCAAGGGGGCGTCGGAGAACCAGGAGTCGGCGATGAAGCGCCCGAGGCCGGAGGGGTTCATGACGTCGCCGCCCCAGAGGGTGTCGATGCCGAGGACGGCGTTGGCGACGTGCTCGTCGAAGCGCTGGCTCATGGAGCCTCCTCATGCCTGGCCCGGGACACGAGCGCGGGCCGCGCAGGGCTGGATGGACATGCGATCGGGCCCACCCGCGCGGACGCGGATGGTGGAGCGGGCAGTCTAGCGCAAGATGTGCCCGGCTGCCGCCCGGGGAGCGGTCCGGCCTGGAAACGAACGCGCCCGGACCGCTTCACGGGTTCGGGCGCGTTGCTTGAGGCGGGGAGGCCCCGCCCATGTTCCGCCGAAGCTAGCGGCGGATCCACCACAGCAGATCGATGAACAGAACGATCAGGCCGACTTCCACGGTCCACCTCCGGTGGGAGAGTGGCGCGCTCTTCGCGCGGTCAACCGTCTGGATCGGCCGTCCGTGGGTTGGCATCACGGACGGGGGAAGCGGCTTCCTGTCGCTTCACCTCGTAGTGTCGGCAGCCTCGGGCTGGAACTTTAGCTCTTCCTGGCGGGGCCCGGGACGCGCGTGGGCGGGCCGGGTGACCTGCTTGAGCACCACCACGGTCACGTCGTCCAGGGGTCGATCGGTGAAGGCCTGGACCGCGGCCAGCAGCGCCCGCAGGATCTCGGCCGCGCCCTTGCGGGCGTGGGCCTCGAGCACCCTGCGGACCCCCTCCGGACCGAACTCCTCCTCGCCGTGCCGTGCCTCCGTGAGCCCGTCCGAGTAGAGCACGATGATGTCTCCGGCATCGAGCTCGACGCTGCAGTCCTCGTACTGCGCCCGGGGGGAGACCCCGAGCAGGACCCCGCTCTGGCAGAATTCCTCGAAGCGGCCGTCGCGCCGGCGCAGCAGCGGCGGGGTGAGCCCCGCGTTGGCGAAGGTGAGCGAGGCGCCTCGCACGTCGACCCGGGCGCAGAGCAGGGCCACGAAGGCCTCCGGCTGGTTCAGCGCCACCAGGTCGTGGTTCAGGGCGGAGAGCAGCTGGCCCGGCGCGGCGCCCCGGCGCGCCCGGTCCCGGAAGGCGGCGTGCGCCCAGGTGCCCATGAGCGCGGCGGGGATGCCCTTGCCGGCCGCGTCCCCCACGGCCAGCGTCACCACCGGGCCGGGGCTGCGGACGAAGTCGTAGTAGTCGCCCCCGATCGATTCGGAGGAGAGTGCGGCCGCCGCGCAGTCGAGTGAGCGGAAGACCGGCACCCGCCGGGGAAGCAGATGCGCCTGGATGACGCCGGCCTTCGAGAGCTCGCGATCCCTGACGCCGTGCGTGCTCGCCGCCTCGCGCAGGCGTGCGTTCTCGAGCAGCACTTCGAGGTGCCCGGCAAAGCGCCTCAGCTCGCGCTGGTCCTCGAGCCCGAACCAGGAGCCGCCCAGACGCCGGCCCAGCATCAGGCAGTGCCGGACGGCCCCGCCCACGGGCAGCAGCCACGCCACGCCGGCGCGCTCCAGCGCGCGGCGGTCAGGCGCGCGCAGGCACAGGTCCTCCAGCGCCACGACCCCGCCGCCCTCGGGCAGGGCCGCGCTGAAGTCGGTCTCCGGCGATGGGCTCACCGTCACGCCGGCGCACGCCGCGGTCCGCAGTCCCCCGCGGGCGAACTCGAGCGCCAGGCAGCCGTCGAGGTGGAAGGCCCCGGCCAGTGCCCGGCAGGCCGCCTCGATCACGTGGCTCGGGGGGCCGTGGCGTGCGCCGGGGTCGGCGTCCAGCCGTTCGGTGGCCGTGGCCACGTCGGGGACGAAGCGCGCCCCGAGCGAGCGCAGCCAGCGGCTCGCGGGTCCGGCGACCGCGGCGGTGAGGGCCACGAACGTCAGCGCTCCGCCGGCCAGGCCCGAGCCGAGATCCCGGTGCCACGCGGCGGCGAGCCATTCGCCCGCGACGTAGACGAGCCCGCCCAGCGTGGCGAGCACCACCAGTACGACCGCAGCCCGCATGGCGACCTTGAACTCGAAGACGCGGTGCACACCGGTGGCCCAGGCGAACGACGCCGGCACGAGCAGGGTGAGGAGCACGGCCAGGCGCTCGCCGGGGATCGGTTCACCGGGCGAGAGGTTCCGCACCGCGACCAGCGTGGCGAAGGGCAGGGCCCCGAGCGCGGTGCCTGCCAGCGCCACCCGCAGCCGCCGCCGCGCGTCCGTGGAGCGCGCGCGGCGATAGGAACCCGCGAACACGTAGAGCGCGGCCAGCAGCCCGAACGCGAACCACAGTCCGGCCATGCCCTGGATCAGGGACTGCGCGGTCGCGGCGATGACCCCGAAGACCGGTTCGGCCAGTGTGATGAGGAACGAGGCCCCGAAGAGACCCGTGGCCACACCGTAGGCGATGGTGGTGGCCGAGCGCAGACGGCCCCTCGGCCGGCCCGACTCGGGGAAGAGGGCGAAGAAGTGGATGAACAGCGCCGGCAGGTAGAGGCCCACGCCGGTGTAGAGCGCGTCGTACAGCACGCCCGAGGCCTCGCTGCGCCAGCGCGGCAGCGGCGCGAGGAACCAGGCGAAGGCCAGGCAGAGCAGGAAGAAGGTCCGCGTGAGCCGGTCGCGGCGCTCGCTCCAGACCCAGCCGCCGATGAGCACGAAACCCGACGCCGCGGCCAGCAGGGCGGCCATCATGCGGCGCTCGCCGTCGGGGAGCGCTATCGGCACCACGCGGATCGTGGCCAGGTCAGGGCCGCGCTCGCGCAGCAGGACCATGGGCACGCCCGGGACCGCGGAGGCGAGGGGGGAGCGCGCGAAGGGCGGCTGGCCGGGTTGCGGGAGCAGGTGGTCCCCGGGGGCGAGCCCGGCGCCCTCGGCCGGGCCGCCGGGAACGACCGCCACGACGCGGTCCCCGCGCAGGACGAGCCCCGCGTATGGCTGGAGGGGCAGGCTCAGGGCCGACAGGATCAGCGCGGCCGCGACGGGCAGGAGCAGCCAGGACAGGAGGGAAGACGAAGTGCCGCGATCCATGCGGACCTCCCGGTGCAGTTCGGGTGCTGGTGCGGTGTCGGGGCGGACTTGCGCAGCCAACGCCACGTACAGACATTGGCAGGCTATCAACAGCGAGACGGCTGTCAACGCCTGATTTTGCGCCTGATTCCACGCCGGCCGGGACCGGCCCGGGCCCGGACACGGCGACGCGGCCCCGGTGAAGCCGGGGCCGCGTCTTCGCCACGCCCCGGGCCGGGACCTTGCGGCCGGTGGAGCGCGCCGGGTGCCCGGCGGGGCCGGTGGAGCTAGGTGCCGGACTCGACGCGTCGCTTGAGCAGCTCCCAGCGCGTGTCGACCTCGGCCTGGACGTGGCGGACCTGCTCGGGCGTCAGGTGCCGGAAGCGCCCTTGCCGGCGGATGTAGGGTTCGACCGGGTCGCCCGGGTGGTCCGCGGTGAAACGCCAGCGCTGCCCGTTCTCCACCTCGAAGAGCGGGAACACGCGGGTGCGCACGGCCTGGCGTGCCAGATCCACGGTTTCCTCGTCGGGGACGTTCCAGCCCGGTGGGCAGGGCGCGAGTATGTGCAGGAACTTCGTGCCACGGATCGTCCCGGCCTTCCGCACCTTCTCGATGAGGTCCACCGGGTGGGCCACCGTGCTCGTCGCCGCGTACGGGATGCGGTGCGCGGCGAGGATGCCGATCATGTCCTTCTTCGCGTGGGGCGTGGGAGTACCGCTCGAATCGGCAGCAGCCGGCAACTCCAGCGGCCCTGCCGGGGGACACGGGACTCCGACGTTCAGGCCTGCTCCGGCATCATGGCAGACGTAGAGGATGTCCTCGTTGCGCTCGGCGGCGTCCGACAGATCCTGCAGGCCGGTGCCGGACGTGTCGCCGGCCTCCGCCCAGGCCAGCACGGTCGTCTCCCGGTCGCCGCGCCCGTCGAGCGCAGCGCGGATGCCCGAGGCCGCAGCGGCTGCGGCCCCGGGAGTGACGCGCAGATGCGGTACGCCGAGCGCCGACCGCGGTTCCGAGCCGCTGAGGATGGTCCAGGCGTACGCCGGCGAGGCGATGATGGTCTCGGGCCCGAGCGCCTTGAGAACGAGCCGCATGGCGATGCTGCCGCCGCAGCCCGGGCAAGCCAGGTGCCCTGACGCGAGCCACTCCTCGGGAGGGATCCGGTCCTTGATCGTGGATTGGCTCATGACCTCGCTCCCATCCGGGGGTCTGCGGGCCTGCCACACGCGAAGGCCTGGTTGCCCAGGAAGCCCTTCTTCACCGGCCCTCCCTCGTCATGACCATGGCGCCGCGCGGGCATTCCTCCACGCAGATGCCGCAGCCCTTGCAATGCTCGTAGGAGAGCAGGAAGCCGTGCCCGTCCGGGTGGCGCTCGATGGCGATGTCGGGGCAGAAGATGAGGCACAGTTCGCACTGGTTGCAGACGCCACAGTCGAAGCAGCGGCGTGCCTCGGCGAGCGCCTCGTTGGTGGTGAGGCCGAGGTTGGCCTCGGCGAAGCTCGAGCGGCGCTCCTCGAAGGAGCGGTGCCGGTCGGGCTTGCCGGACCCGCTCGTGAAGTGCGCCATGTTGAGACGCTCGAACGGCACCACCTCGTTCACCTCGCCGGTGCGGTGGACGGGGTCGTCCTTGCGCCAGCGGGTGATGCTGAAGTTGCCAGCGCCGCCGTAGCGCAGCGCTTTCGGGCCGGCTTCGGCGACCGGCTCGCCGGCCTTCTCGCGCAGGTGGCGGTCGATGCCGATGGCCGCCCGCTTGCCCGAGCCGAGCGAGTGCGCCACGGTGCGCGCCTCGCCGGTGATGTCGCCGCCGGCGAAGAAGCCGGGGTGGCTCGTGCGCCCGAACTCGTCCACCTTGACCACGTAGCCCTTGCGCGTGATCTCGGACGGCAGGAAATCGAGGTCGGGCTCCTCGCCCAGCGCGGTGAGCAGAGTGTCGGCCGGGATGAGGAAGTTGCTCCCCTGGATCGGCAGCGAGCGCCGCTCCCCGGACGGGCCAGGCTCGCCGGCGCGCATGCGCACGCACTCGACGCCCACCAGCCGTGTCCTCGGCCGGTCGCCCTCGCCCTCGACGTACATGGTGCGGATGGCCTCGATCGCCTCCTCGTTCTCGGCGTGCTCGGAGGTCTGCACGGCCACCGGCCACACCTGGAACTCGAAGCGCACGCCCTCGCGGACGGCCTCCTCGAAGGCCTCCGCGCTGGCCGAGAGGTCGGCGCGCGAGCCCTGGCAGAGGACCACCGGGCTCCGCCCCGAGCCTCAGCGCGGTGCGGGCGCAGTCCACCGCGGTGTCGGTGCCGCCGACCACGACCACGCGGTGCCCGACGGCGCCACGGTCGCCGACCTTCGCCTCGCGCAGGAACTCGAGACCGGGCCGCACGTCCGCCGGGTCCTGGCCGGCGAGCTCGAGCGGCCGGTTCACGCGCGCGCCGCTCGCGAGGAAGATGGCGTCGTGCGACTCCAGTTCCTTCCACGGGAGGTTGCCGCCCACGCGCACGTCGCACTGGAAGTTGACCCCCTGCGAGCGGATGTGCTCGATCTCGCGCGCCAGCACGTCGCGGGGCAGGCGATACTCGGGGATGCCGTAGCGCAGCGCCCCGCCCGGCTCGGGCTCCGCCTCGAACACGTTGACCGCGTAGCCGAGGCGGGCGAGGTGGTAGGCGCAGGCCAGGCCGGCCGGGCCCGAACCCACGACGGCCACCTTCTCCTTGCGGGTGCGCGCCGGGACGGGCACGCGGACCTCGGGCTCGAGGTCTCCCAGCATGCGCTCGACGGCGTGGATGTTCACGGCGTCGTCGAAGAACGCGCGGTTGCAGGCGGTCTGGCAGGGATGGTCGCAGACCCTCCCGGTCACGGCCGGCATGGGGTTCTCGCGCAGCAGCAGGTCGCGGGCCTCCGCGACCCTGCCCTCCCGCAGCAGGTTCATGCAGCCCTCGACGTCCGTGCCCACCGGACAGGCCGCGTTGCAAGGCGCGACCATGTCCTGGTAGGTGGGCCGGGTGCACTTCGACGACCCGGTCCGCTTCGCGCGGGTCGATCCGGCGTCCGCCGCGATGGACGGCACGCCGTGCTGGATGCCGCCCTCGGCCTGGTCGTCACGCATGCTGCACCTCCCAGTCCCCGACCTTCACCACAGCCTCGCGGGTTGCTTCACTCCGGCTGGCAAGGGGCACTCCATCCAAGGAAGCATGGTCGCGAGCGCATGGTTCGTGCCAGCGCTGTCCCGAGCAACCACGGCCGGGGGGCGCGGGAATCCTGCGCCCGGATGCGCGAAATCATGCACCGGAGCCGGGTTCCCAGTCCACCCGTGCGGGAGCGTCCGGACCCTCCGCTGCCAACCTGTCAGGCCGATGGCTCGGGCTGTCAGCCCTCCGGCTGCGGTCCGTCGGCGCGCGAGCGCGATGGGGGGTGGTCGCGGCCGGGGTTTGCGCGGTGCCGGGCACCTGCCTAGAGTGGGTTCGGGAGGCCGGAAGCGGGGCCTGCACCACCACCGAGGAAGCCATGATCACGTTCACCGACGTCGCACGCGGGAAGGTGCTCGAGCTGTTGGCGGGCGAGGGCCGCGAGGGCTCGGCCCTGCGTTTCTCCATCAGCGGGCGGATGGGCGGCGTGTTCCAGTACCGGCTGGCCTTCATGAAACCGGAGGAGCGCGAGCCCGGCGACGTGCTGGCCGACGCGGGCGGCTTCCAGGTCGTGGTGGACGCGCGCAGCGCGCCGTACCTGGCGGGCACCGTCGTGGACTACGTCGAGGCCCCGTCGCAGAGCGGATTCAAGATCGACAACCCCAACCCGCTCTGGAGCGACCCGCTGGCGACCGCGGTGCAGCGGCTCATCGACGACGAGATCAACCCGGCCCTGGCCTCGCACGGCGGCTTCGTGCACCTGCTGGAGCTGAAGGAGGGCGTGGCCCACGTCGAGCTCGGCGGTGGCTGCCAGGGCTGCGGCATGGCACATGTCACCCTCAAGCGGGGCATCGAGGCCCGCATCCGCGAGGTCCTCCCCGAAGTGAAGGAAGTGGTGGACGCGACCGACCACTCCGGCGGGGCGAATCCGTATTTCCGCGGGTCGGAGTCCCGCGAATCCCCCTACGCCTGAATCGCAGCGGCGCCCCGGAGCATCCCAACCTCCGCGACCCACGAGGAGGCATCATGCAACGCAAGGCGACGGCGGTATGGAAGGGTGGACTGAAGGATGGCAAGGGCACGATCTCGGGGGAGAGCCGGGCCTTCCACGATCTGGCCTACGACTTTCGCAAGCGCTTCGAGAGCGATCCCGGCACGAACCCGGAGGAGTTGATCGCCGCGGCCCACGCGGGTTGCTTCTCGATGGCGCTCTCGGCCGAGCTGGGCAAGGCCGGCCTCGTGCCCGAGAGCATCCGCACCACGGCGGGCGTGACGCTCGAGATGCTGGAGACCGGCCCGACGGTGACGGCCATCCACCTCGAAGTGGCGGCACGCGTCCCCGGCGCGGCCCCCGCGGCGTTCGAGCAGGCCGCCCTGGCCGCGAAGGACGGCTGCCCCATCTCCCGGTTGCTCCAGGCGGCGCGGATCACGCTGGCGGCGAAGCTCGAGTAGCGGCCGCGGCCGGTCCGATGGGCATGGCGAAGCCCCGTTCCCTGCCGGGAGCGGGGCTTCGTCGTGCGTGCCGCGGGCGCGGCCCGGGCTCAGAAGCCGGGTTGGAGCGAGAGTTCCCAGTACCAGCCCTGGCCGGGCCGGTCGTTGGGGTGGACGAGGTCGACCTCGCCGATGGCGAAGCCGAGCAGGTTGGCACGCAGGGCGACGCCGTAGCTCGTCACGGGACGGCGCGGGCCGCCAAGGATCCGGGTCCTCTCCTCCCGCGTCCAGGCGGTGCCGGCGTCGAAGAAGATCGCGGTCTCGATGGGCGGCACGGCCGGCGTGGGGTAGAGCCCGAGGGCCCCGAGCAGTGGCACCCGCAGCTCGAGGTTGGCCACGGCGAGCCGGCTGCCATACAGGCGATCGTAGGCAGTGGCCGCGGCCTGGTCGCCGTCGGTCAACTGGGTGCTGAAGGAGGCGTAGTCGTAGCCGCGCATCAGCCACGGGTCCCCGAGGTAGAGCCACGAGAGCCGCGAATCCTCGGCGCCGGGGCCATAGCGGCCGTAGTGGAGCGCCCGCCCGGCCAGGATGAAGGAGCGGCCGAGCCGCAGGTAGCGCCGGTAGTCGGCGAGCACGTCGTGATACTGGATGCTGCCCCCGAGCCCCGAGACCTCGAAGCGGTAGCGCTGGCCCATCACCGGGCTCGTGCCGCCGAAGACGCCGCTGTCGTGGACCAGCGCGACCCCGCCGCCCGCGAGATTCAGCGAGGGCGGGTTGCCGTACGGGTTGTTCAGGGTCTCGTCCACGTACGTGGTGTTGTTGTCGTACACGATCCTGCGGACCCGGTTGGCGAAGGAGATGTTGCGCACCCCGGCCGAGAACTCCACGCGCGAGAAGCGGCTGAACGGGTAGGAGACGCTGCCCATCAGCGCCCGCTCGATCTGCCAGACGGTGTGCTCTTCCTCGCGCCACACGTCCTGACCGCCGGCTAGGGTGTCCACGCCCTGGAGGTAGTACTGCGTGATGTAGGGGATCTGGCTGGCCTGCAGCCCCCAGTTCCAGCGCGCGCGCAGGTCCTGGTACGCGACCGCTGTCGCCGTGTTGTTCAGGATGTTGCCGCCCACGTTCGTGATCTGAAGCAGGGTCACCAGCTCGTGATCGCCCAGCATGTCGCTCCAGTAGAGCCCCGCGCCGCCGCCCACGCCGACCCCGGCGGAGCCGGCCGCCACGCCCAGGCTCGGCTGGGAGACGTAGTCGAGCGAGAGCCGCGGACGGTAGCGCGTGGACGAGAAGCGCATGGTGTCCACGGCGGCGACCGCGGTGCGCGCCGAGTCCATCCAGGCCGCGCGGGCCCGCGGCGAAGGAGGCAGCGTCGCGGGGGCGGCTGCCGAGGAGTCGTGCCCGGCCGCTTGTGATTCGGCGCCGGCCACGGGCGCCACCGGCAGCGAATCGCGCACGGTGGCCAGCGCGACGGACAGCGAGTCGCGCACGGTGGCCGACACGACCAGAACCGAGTCGCGCACCGGGGTCAGCGCTGCCGGCAGCGAATCACGCACGGTGGCCAGCGCGGCGGGCAGCGAGTCGCGCGGCAGCCCGCCGGCACGGCGCGCCTCGTCGAGGCGGAAGAGCCCGAAGCTGCCGGCGTCGTAGGCGCTGAACACGATCTGGCCGGACTGGCGCGCCACCGTGAGGGCCGGGCTGAGGTGCGTCAGGCCCGAGACGCCGGTGAGCAGGTTGGTGAGCGGCTCGAGGTGTCCGCCCTCCAGGTCGAGGCGGTAGAGATTGGAGATCCCGTCGGGGTCGGCGATGAAGCAGAGGCTGCGCCCGTCGGGGGTCCACTGCGGGTTGATGTTCTTGCCGGTCGCGAAGGTCTCGAGCGCGCGGACGGCACCGGTCTCCGGGTCGATGAGGGCGAGGCGGTAGCTGCCGTAACGGGCGCCGTTCACCGCCGGGCCGAAGCGGTCGGTGACGAACGCGATGCTCTCTCCGTCGGGCGACCACGCGGGCTGCAGGTCGGCCCAGTCGTCGTGCGTGAGGCGGCGCGCGACCTTGCTCTCGAGGTCGAGCACCCAGAGATCCGTCACGCCCCGGCCGAGGGCGGAGAAGGCGATGCGCCGGCCGTCGGGGGACCAGGTCGGACGGAAGACCTCGCCGAGGTCCGCGAAAGGCACCCGCCGCACGATGCGGCCGCTCGCCACGTCCATCACCGAGAGCATGGGGCGGCCACGGCTCGCGCTGGAGAAGGCGAAGCGCTTGCCGTCGGGGCTCCACTCGCCGCCGGAGTTGATGAAGCCGAGATTCTGCATCTCGGGGTCCACGGTGCTCCGGGTGATGGCCCGCAGTACCTTCCCGCTCACCGCGTCCGCGAGGTACATCTCGATCGAGAGCTGGCCGCGCTCCGAGAAGAAGACGACCTTCCGGCCGTCGGGCGAGAGTGCCGGACCCAGGTTCATGCGGCCGATGCCGCGCTTCGCGATCACGAGCGGAGCGGCGGCCTTCAGGGTCGGCTCGGTCCGGCGGGCGAGCGGGCCCTCCCAGTCGCGCAGGGCCTGGTGCCAGCCCATGATGACCGAGTCGGCCGGCACGCCGAGCGTGCCCTGCAGCGCCTGGCGGACGTCGCCCGAGCGGCCCGCGGCCTTGAGCACGCGGGCGACGGCATCCTCGCCGAAGCGGCCGGTCAGGTAGGCCCACAGCGACTGGCCGAAGCGGTAGGGGAAGTAGCGTGAATCCTCGAGCCGGCCGTAGTTCGGGAGCTTGTTGACCTGCGCCGCGTCGCGCATCCACATCGCGGTGTGCGGGTCGTCCGCACCCAGCGTCAGGTACTCGGCCATGCCCTCCATGAACCACAGGGGCAGCCGCGCCGCCGTCATGAGCCCCATGGTCTGCGAGCGGCCCTGGCCGACGATGTCGTACTGGAACGCGTGCACCAGCTCGTGGCCGATGACGTGGTCGGTCTCCGCCAGCGGACCGGCGAAGGGGACGACGATGCGGCGCTTGAGGGCCTCGGTCACGCCGCCCACGCCCTCGCCCAGGTCGCCGTAGATGGCGTTGGTCTGTTCGAAGGCCGGATGGCTGGCGTAGAGGACGAGAGGCTGGCGGCGCGAGAGGTCGTGCTGCAGGGCCTTCGAGAGCCGTGCGTACCAGCGCTCCGCCATGCGCGCGGCCTCGGGTACGACCTCCTTCGTCTCCGAATAGTAGTAGACGTCGAAGTGCTCGGTCGTGAGCACCTGGAAGTCGAAGGGCTGGTAACGGACCTTGTTCTGGCCGAAGTACTCCTGGGCGCTGGCCGGTGGGGCGAGAGACGCCGCCAGCGCGAGGCAGGCAAGGACAGGCGTGACCGAACGACGCCACGAAGACATGAAACGGACCTCCCACGGATGGGGATGGGTGGATCTGGCCCTGGGCAGAAGACGCGAGGGTTGCTCCCGGCGCGCTCATTCTATAACGCGGGGGGACTCCGGACACCAGCGGCTCCCCGCGGGGGAGTGACCGCCCCGGTGGAGGGCGCTGCCGTGGAGTCAGGAGACCGTCAGGTCGCCGCGGCGGCACGAGCCGCTCGGTCACGGGGGGCGCCGCGTGGAATCGTCCCGACCGTGGGGCGCATCTCATCCTGCGTACCCATCACCGGGGTGTCTGCCCCGGCCGCGGCCCGAACACCCTGTCGGCGTGTCCGGGCCGCGGGCTTCGTGGTAGTCTGCGGCCCGTCTCTGCACCGGAGAGGAGCGGCTCTGCCACCGGCCGCGGGGCAGCCATCGAGGGACACATGGCCTCCAGACTCGATGCCATCCAACGCGCCAGCGCCTCGTACATCGAGGAACTGTACGCGCGGTACCGGGAAGACCCGGGCTCGGTCTCCGAGGATTGGGGCATCTTCTTCGCCGGCTTCGAGCTGGCGGGCCCGCCGCGGCCCGGTGGGGGCGTGCCGGGCCAGCCTTCGGGCGAGGTCTTCGGCCTGGTGCAGCACCACCGCATCTTCGGGCACCTCGCGGCCTGGCTCGATCCGCTGAGCGACCGCCCGCGGCTCCTGCCGTTGCTCGACCCGGTGTCCTTCGGCTTCCAGGAGGCCGACCTCGAGGCCGTGGTCTCCTGGGAGCCCTTCAAGGGCGGCGCTCGGGGCCCGTTGCGCGAACTGATCGCCGCCCTGCGCCGGACCTACTGCGACACGATCGGCGTCGAGTTCATGCGCCTGGCCGACGAGGAACGGCGCGTCTGGCTGCAGGAGCGCATGGAGCCCGTGCAGAACCACCCGGCGATGGAGCCGGCCGAGCGCCTGCGCATCCTGCGGCAGTTGACGCTGGCGGACGGCTTCGAGGAGTTCCTGCACACGCGCTACCCGGGCCAGAAGCGCTTCTCGCTCGAGGGCTGCGGCGCGCTCATCCCGATGCTCGACGGGCTCGTCGAGGCGGCGGCCGCTTCGGGCGTGGAGCAGATCGTGCTCGGGATGCCGCACCGCGGGCGTCTCAACGTGCTCGCCAACCTGATGGGCAAGCCCTTCGAGGACATCTTCCACGAGTTCGAGGCCACCGAGCTGCCCGAGGAGATCCAGGGACACGGCGACGTGAAGTACCACCTGGGCTACTCGACCGACCACCCGACGCGCGGCGCGGGCTGCATCCACCTGGACCTCTACTTCAATCCGAGCCACCTGGAGTTCGTGAACCCGGTCGTGCTCGGGGCGGTGCGGGCGAAGCAGGATCGCATGGGGGATGCCGGACCGATGCGCTGCCTGCCGGTGCTGCTCCACGGCGACGCCGCCTTCGCGGGCGAGGGTATCGTGACCGAGACGCTGGCCATGGCCGCGCTCCCGCACTACGACACGGGCGGCACGGTGCACGTCATCGTGAACAACCAGGTGGGGTTCACCACCTCGCCCGCGGACGCGCGCACCTCGCGCTATCCGACCGACGTGGCGCGGGTCGAGGACGCGCCGGTGTTCCACGTGAACGCCGACGACCCCGCGGCGGTCGTGCACGTCATCCGGCTCGCGGTGGAGTACCGGCAGCGGTTCAAGCGCGATGTCTTCGTGGACCTGGTGTGCTTCCGCAAGCACGGGCACAACGAGCTGGACGACCCGACCTTCACCCAGCCGGTCATGTACCGGAAGGTGGCCGGGCACCCCGCGGTCTCGCGGCTCTACGCGGAGCGGCTCAAGAGCGAGGGCGTCCTCGACGACGCCGGGCTCGAGGCCCTGCGGGGCGAGCTCGCGACGGTGTTCCAGGCGGCCCACCAGCGCGCCCGTGGCCGGCGGCCCGTGCCGCCCTCGCGCGCGCTGGGCGGCGCCTGGAAGGGGTTCGAGTGGGCCGGCGAGGACTGGACGGCCGAGACGGCGCTGCCGCGCGAGCGGCTCGAGCAGGTGGCGCGCTCGCTGGCCGAGGTGCCGACCGGGTTCCATCCTCATCGCAAGGTCGCGGCCCTCGCGGCCGAGCGCGTGAAGATGCTGGAGCAGGACCGCGTGGACTGGGGGCTGGGCGAGGCGCTCGCCCTGGGCACGCTGTTGCTCGAGGGGCACCACCTGCGCCTGAGCGGGCAGGACACGGGGCGCGGCACCTTCAGCCACCGCCACGCGGTGCTGCACGACGCCGAGGACGGCCGCCTGCACGTCCCGCTGCAGCACCTGGCCGTCGGGCAGGGCCGCTTCGAGATCTTCGACACGCCGCTCGCCGAATCGGCGCCCGTCGGCTTCGAGTACGGCTACAGCACGGCCGACCCGCAGACGCTGGTGGTCTGGGAGGCGCAGTTCGGGGATTTCGTGAACGTGGCCCAGGTCTACCTGGACCAGTTCCTGGCGAGCGCCGAGTCCAAGTGGCGGCGCATGTCCGGCCTGACGCTGCTGCTGCCCCACGGCTACGAAGGGCAGGGCCCGGAGCACTCGAGCGCGCGGCTCGAGCGCTTCCTGGAGCTCTGCGCGCGCTGCAACCTGCAGGTCGTGAACCTCACCACCCCGGCGCAGTTGTTCCACGCGCTGCGGCGCCAGATGCACCGGCGCTTCCGCAAGCCGCTGGTCATCATGAGCCCGAAGAGCCTGCTGCGGCACCGCTCGGCGGTCTCGCCCGTCCTGGACTTCACGGACGGGGCACTTCCGCACCGTGATCGACGACGCGAAGGTCGCAGGACCCCGACGCGGTGCGGGGGATCCTGCTCGCCTCCGGCAAGATCTGCTACGCCCTCGAGGAGGCACGCGCCGCGCGGCCGGACCTGCCGGCGGCGCTGGCGCGGGTCGAGCAGCTCTACCCGTTCCCGCGCGCGGAGCTCGACGCGCTGTTCCGCCGCTACCCGAACGCGCGCGAGGTGCGCTGGGTGCAGGAGGAGCCGGCCAACATGGGGGCCTGGCGCAGCACGCGTCACCGGATCGAGGTGGCCCTGCCGCCGGGCTGGCGCCTGCGGCTCGTGGCGCGCAAGGCCTCGCCCACCCCGGCCACCGGCAATTACCATGTCCATGTCGAGCAGGAGCGCGCGCTGCTGGAGCGCGCCCTCGCGGAGTTCGGGCCCGCGCGCAAGGCGCCCGCGCCGGCGGGGCGCCGGGAAGGAGGAGCGCCGTGAGCGTCGAGGTCAAGGTCCCGCGGCTGGCCGAGTCCATCGCGGACGCCACGCTCGTCGAATGGCTCAAGGGGGACGGCGAGGCCGTGCGTCTGGACGAGCCCGTCGCCACGCTGGAGACCGACAAGGCGGCGGTGGAGATCTCCGCCACGGAGAGCGGCGTGCTGCGCCACGCGCGGAAGGTGGGCGACGTGGTGCGGATGGACGACGTGCTGGCGCGCATCGAGCCCGGCGCGGTCCCCGCTGCCGCTGCGGCGCGGCCTGCCGCGCCCGCCGCCCGCCCGTTCCCGCCGGGGGTGGCTGCGGCCGCCCCGCCGGCCGCCGTTCCCGGGGTCCCGTTCGGACCTGCCGTGCGGCGCCTGGTCGAGGAGCACGGGCTCGACCCGGCGTCCGTGACGGGGACGGGCCCGGGCGGGCGGTTGCTCAAGGAGGACGTGCTGCGGCACCTCGAGGCGGCCGCCTCGTGCCCCGCCATACCCGCCCGCCCCGCCGCGCCGCCCGCGCCGCCGCCGTCCGGCCCCGCCGCTCCCGCGGAGGCTGGCGAGCGCGTCGTGCCGATGAACCGCATCCGCCAGCGGATCGCCGAGCGTCTCGTGCAGGCCCAGCACACGGCCGCGATCCTGACCACGTTCAACGAGGTGGACATGAGCGCGATCGTCGAGTTGCGGGCGCGACGGCGCGAGAGCTTCGAGCAGCAGCACGGGTTGAAGCTCGGTCTCACGAGTTTCTTCGGGCGCGCCTGCGTCCAGGTGCTGCGCGAGGTCCCCGAGTTGAACGCCAGGGTCCGCGGCACCGACGTCGTCTACCACGATTTCGTCCATCTCGCCGTGGCGGTGCAGACCGACCGGGGCCTGGTGGTGCCGGTCATCCACGACGCGCACCGGCTCTGCTTCGTGGAACTCGAGCGCGAGATCGCCCGCCTGGCCGGGAAGGCCCGCGACCACCGGCTCTCGCTCGACGACCTGGCGGGGGGCACCTTCACGGTCTCGAACGGCGGCATCTTCGGCTCGCTGTTGTCCACGCCCATCCTCAACCCGCCGCAGAGCGGCATCCTCGGCATGCACAAGATCGAGAAGCGCCCCGTGGTCGTGGCCGACCAGGTCGTGATCCGGCCCATGATGTACGTCGCGCTCTCCTACGACCACCGCATCGTGGACGGCGAGCAGTCGGTCAGCTTCCTGGTGCGGGTGAAGGAGCGGCTCGAGGATCCCGAGCGCCTGTTGCTGGACGTCTGAGCGGCGGGCCCTCGCCGGCGGACCCACCCTCGGCCGGTGGCCGCCTGCGCGCGACCGCCGCGCATCCCGTGGGACATAGAGGAGACCCGCTTCATGGCTGACCGTCGACCGCTTCGACCTCGTCGTCATCGGCTCCGGGCCCGGCGGCTACGTCGCCGCCATCCGGGCCGCGCAACTCGGCATGAAGGTGGCGTGCGTCGAGCGGCATGCCACCCTCGGCGGCACCTGCCTGAACGTGGGCTGCATCCCCAGCAAGGCCCTGCTCGACTCGAGTGAGCACTTCGCGTTCGCGCGCGACCACGCCGCGGCTCACGGCATCCGGACCTCCGTCGAGCTGGACCTCGCGACCATGATGAAGCGCAAGGATCAGGTCGTGCGCGAGCTGACGCGTGGCGTCGAGGGGCTGTTCCGCAAGAACCGGGTGGTGCGCTTCACGGGGACCGGGCGGATCGTCGCGGCCGGGACGGTCGAGGTCTCGGGCGAGCAGGGGACGAAGACGCTGCCGACCGAGCGCATCCTGATCGCCACGGGAAGCCGGCCCGCCGCGCTGCCGGGCATCGCCTTCGACGGCCGGCGCATCGTCCACTCGACCGGCGCGCTCGCGCTGCCCGAGGTGCCGCGGAGGCTGCTGGTCGTGGGGGCCGGAGCCATCGGACTCGAGCTGGGCTCGGTCTGGAGACGGCTCGGCAGCGAGGTCCACGTGCTGGAATTCATGGACCGCATCGTTCCGGGGATGGACCGGGCGAGCGCGCTTCTGCTCCAGCGCGCGCTCGAGAAGCAGGGGATCAAGTTCGGCTTCGGCGCCTCGGTGCAGGCGGCCACGGTCGAGGGCGAGCGCGTGCATGTCACCGTGGTCCGTGGCGGGGAGACCCGCGCCGAGGAGTGCGACGTGCTCCTCGTCGCGGTGGGGCGCAGGCCCTTCACCGAGGGGCTGGGTGCGCGCGAGTCGGGCGTGCGGATGGACGAGCAGGGCCGCGTCCTGGTGGACGAGACCTACCGCACGAGCGTGCCCGGCATCTGGGCCATCGGCGACGTCATCCCGGGCCCGATGCTCGCGCACAAGGCGGAGGAGGAAGGCGTGGCGGCGGTGGAGCGCATGGCGGGGCGGGCGGGGCACGTGGCCTACGAGTGTGTCCCGAGCGTGGTCTACACCTGGCCGGAGTTCGCGAGCGTGGGGCTCTCCGAGGACGATGCGAAGGCGGGTGGCCGCGAGATCGCCGTGGGCACGTTCCCGTTCCTCGCCAACGGACGCGCGAAGGCGATGGGGGAGAAGGACGGGCAGGTGAAGATCGTGGCCGACGCCCGGACCGACCGGATCCTGGGGGCCCACATCGTGGGGCCGCGCGCGAGCGATCTGATCTCCGAACTGGCTTTCGCGATGGAGATGGGGGCGAGCGCCGAGGACGTGGCCCGCTCGGTCCACGCCCATCCGACCCTGCCCGAGGCGGTGAAGGAGGCGGCGCTGGCGGTGGGGAAGCGGGCCATCCACATCTAGCCGGTCCACGGTGTGCCCGCCCCTCGCCGGATGCCCCCGGCGGGTGCCGCCCGGCGCTCATCGCGGGTGGATCCTTGTCCCGGGCCGGGCATCTCAGGGTTTTGGGGCAGGATTGACTGCCCGGTCCTCCATTGGTAGGATTATTGCGAATGGTCCATTGAGATAAGGGTTCTGCGCTTCCCCTTCGGCCCCCCCTTGGAGCGCGGAACGAGGCCGTGTAGCTGCCAGGTCGACTCCCAAAAGGTCCGGCGCTTTGCTTCCACCAGCTCGGGAGAGACAATCCATGCGTGGTCTGATCGGGTGTCTGTTCACCCTGTTCATCGGCACCGCACTTTGTGCAGCCGTTCCGTCTCAGGCTGCCGTGGAGGTCGTCTTCGGGGATTCCTGGGATGGCCCGAGCCAGAACCTCCAGGTGATCGTGGATGGTCTTTACGGGGTGGGCCGGATCGACGTGAAGCGCGACTACCTCGGTGCGAAGGCCGATGAGCCAGACCCATGGTTCTGGGTGGACAACAAGTTCGCGGCGCTGCTCGTGAGAGAGGTGGCCGGGAACGCGGGTGCCAACCAGGTCGGCTGGTACGAGGAGACGGGCTCGATGCCCGTGCTCACGAACGACGGCGTGCGCGACGGGCTGGTGTTCGACGGCCCCGCGGGGGCGGGCGCCAGCGCGATCCTGACCTTCACGAAGCCCATGATGCGGTTCGGCTTCTACCTGAACCCCAACGGCCCCCTCGACGCTCTCAACGCTCCCGAGCCGGAGAAGTTCTTCACGAACCGCACGTTCAACGACATCGGTCCCGACGGGAGCGGTGCGCTGCACTCGCCCACGGGCGGCGACATGCAGGTGCTGGTCTTCGACCTCTCGAATATCACGGAGGCGAACACCTGGCTCGTGTGCTTCGAGGACCTGGACTCGGGCGCCGTGCCGGGCCCGATCGGCCAGGCGCAGACCGACAACGATTTCAACGATTTCATCTTCGAAGTCAAGGCCTTCGGCGCGACGCCGGTCCAGCCGCTCTCCTTCGGCGGGCTCAAGGCGAAATACGCGCGCTGACGGTTCCCTCCCGGCACGGCGGGCGCGCCCCTCAGGGAGCGCGCCCGCCGTGCGTCGGGAGCGGGGCCCCGTGGTGCGTGAGCGAGGTCCAGCCGTTTGACGCCCGCGCGGCCTCTGCGACATCCTGCGCGATCATGACGACCGCACCCATCGGGTCCGCCTGAGGTGTTCCACTCGCTCCTGACCGTCTGGTTCGACCTCACGCTGAGGTGGGGCTACGCAGGCGTGTTCGTGCTCATGGCGATCGAGTCCACCGTGTTCCCGCTGCCGAGCGAGGTCGTGATCCCTCCGGCGGCCTACCTGGCGACGCAGGGGCACATGCACTTCTGGGGCGTGGTGGCCGCAGCGACGCTGGGCTCGTGGGCGGGCTCGGCGCTCTCCTACTGGGTGGCCCGGGCGGTCGGGCGCCCGCTGCTGCTGCGCTACGGCCGCTACGTGTTCGTGCCCGAGAAGAAGTGGCTGCTGGCCGAGGGCTGGATCAACCGCTATTCCGCGGCCGGCATCTTCTTCGCGCGTCTGCTGCCGGTCGTCCGGCACCTGGTCTCGCTCCCCGCGGGGGCGGCGCGCATGCGCTTCGGGGTCTTCACGACCATGACGCTGCTCGGCTCCTTCGTGTGGTCCACCGTCCTGGCCTGGTTCGGCGCGCAGGTGCTCGGCGAGGAGAAGCAGTTGCTCCAGGACCCGGACGCGCTGGTGCGCGTGCTGAAGCACAAGCTGGTCTGGTTCATGGCTGCGGCCGCGGTCCTGCTCCTGCTGTACGTCCTGGTGGACGTGATCGGGCGCCGGCTGCGGCGCGACGCCGCGGGCGCGGCGAAGACCTCCTGAGAGGCAGGCCGGGCGCACCGCGTTCGGCCGGTGCGCGACGCTCGCCGGACTCCTGGCCCCGGGCTGGCGCGTGGCCACTCAGGGAGCCAGCGTGCAGCGGGGGCCGAGCAGAGGCACCATGCGCTCGGCCCCCGCTGCACGCCGGCTCCCTGGCTACGATGGCAGGCCCATGCGCTCGGCCCCTGCTGTGCGCCCGCTCCCTGACTACGGTCAGTGGATCAGGGCGAGTCTCGAAACGAAGGTCCGGCCCTCGGTCATGAGCCTCACGAAGTAGAGTCCGGCGGGCAGCGTGCGCCCGCTCTCGTCGCATCCATCCCAGGTGAGCGTGCGCTCGCCCGCGGGCTGCGTGCTGGCGACGAGGCTCCGCACCCGGCGCCCCTGCTGGTCGTAGAGCGCGAGTTCGACGTGCGCCGCGCGCGGCAGGCCGAAGCGCAGCGTGGTCGCGCCGCGCGTGGGGTTGGGCGCGGGCGGCGCCAGGGAGACCGCGCGCGGCAGCGCGGGCCCCGGCACGTCCGTGGTGCCCGAAGGCAGCAGCGTGCTGAAGCTGCTCACGTTGCCGTGCAGGTCCAGGGCGCAGAGCTTGTAGTAGTACGGCGCGCCCGCCACGTCCACGTAGCCGGTGTTGGACTGGGCCGCCACCAGGTTCGCGGGCTCCGGCACGAAGTCGGCCGTGCTGCCGCGGTAAAGCCGGTACCCGGCCAGATCGACGGCGGGATTGACCGCCCACTGCAGGATGGCGGTGCCGTCCGTGTACTCGCCGGTGAAGGGCGCGGGTGCCGGGGGCGCGAGGTCGTCCACCGAGTAGCCCGAGTCGGGAGCGGAGGACCACCACTGGGTGCCGCCGACCGCCCAGGCCTGGACCAGGAAGGCCGTGACCGGATTGGAGTCCGCGATCGAGTCCCCGGTGGTCGGCGCGACCATGCTGTAGGCAGGCAGGTGGTAGGCCTCCTGGGCCCCGACGTACTCCCAGTAGTAGGTCAGCATGCCGGAGGTCGTGACGAGCAGCCGACCCGGCAGGCTCGCGGCCTCGCCCGGGTCCTGCGTGAGCGTGGCGCCGCTACGGATCGCCCGGGCCGCGAGGTTGGGGGGGGCCGAGCGGAAGACGAGGTAGTTGTCTACGTTCCGGAACAGCGGGTCCACGTCGAGCGGGCTCGCGTTCCAGGAGACCTTGACCAGGCCGCCCTCGTCGTTCGGGATGTCGCGCACGCTGGCGATGGCCGGCTCCGCGCCGAGATAGCCCCACTCGTCCACGCGCTGGGCGTAGATGTCGGAGTTGCCGCTGCGCCCGTCGTGCCAGGTGACGATGGCCCCGCACGCGCCGTCCGAGACGAGCGTGGGGTACATCTGATCGAGGATGGCGGTGCAGAGGGCCACGCCATTGGCCGTCCACTGGACCGCGCCGGTGGCCGAGATCCGCTGGGCGTAGATGTCGGAGTTGCCGCTGCGGTAGTCGTGCCAGGTGACGATGGCCCCGCCCGTCCCGTCCGAGACGATGGTGGGGTGGTACTGGGCGGCGACGCTGGTGCAGAGGGGCACGCCGTTGGCCGTCCACTGGACCGTGCCGGTGGCCGAGATCCGCTGGGCGTAGATGTCGGAGTTGCCGCTGCGGTAGTCGTACCAGGTGACGATGGCCCCGCCCGCGCCGTCCGAGACGAGGGTGGGGTAGTACTGATCGCCGGTGGCGGTGCAGAGGGCCACGCCGTTGGCCGTCCACTGGACCGCGCCACTGGCCGAGACCCGCTGGGCGTAGATGTCGTAGCTGGTGCCGCTGCGGTAGTCGTACCAGGTGACGATGGCCCCGCCCGCGCCGTCCGAGGCGAGGGTGGGGTAGGACTGTTCGCTGGCGGCGGTGCAGAGGGCCACGCCGTTGGCCATCCACTGGACCGTGCCGGCGGCCGAGATCCGCTGGGCGTAGATGTCCCCGTTGCCGCTGCGCTGGTCCTGCCAGGTGACGATGGCCCCACCCGCGTCGTCCGAGGCGATGGTGCAGGCGTACTGATCGCTGGTGGCGGTGCAGAGGGGCACGCCGTTGGCCGTCCACTGGACCACGCCGTTGGCCGAGATCCGCTGGGCGTAGATGTCGTAGTTGGTGCCGCTGCGGTAGTCGTACCAGGTGACGATGGCCCCGCCCGCGCCGTCCGAGACGAGGGTGGGATCGTACTGGGTGGTGACGCTGGTGCAGAGGGCCACGCCGTCGGCCGTCCACTGGACCACGCCGTTGGCCGAGATCCGCTGGGCGTAGATGTCGTAGTTGCCGCTGCGGTAGTCGTACCAGGTGACGATGGCCCCGCCCGCGCCGTCCGAGGTGATGGTGGGGCCATCCTGCTCGCCGGTGGCGGTGCAGAGGGCCACGCCGTCGGCCGTCCACTGGACCGCGCCGTTGGCCGAGATCCGCTGGGCGTAGATGTCGTAGCTGGTGCCGCTGCGGTAGTCGCGCCAGGTGACGATGGCTCCGCCCGCGCCGTCCGAGGTGATGGTGGGGCTGTACTGAGAGCCCGATGGCGGTGCAGACCGGCACGTTGACGGCCGGCTCGTGGGGCCAGGCGCTCCATGCCGGGCGCGGGGCTGCTGCAAGGGCGGTGGCAAGGAGCGCGATGGCGAGCAGGGGGACTGGGGTCCGGATCATGGTGCACCTCCCGAGGGACGCACGCGGAACCGCCTGGCCTGGGACGACCTGCCCGTGTTTCGATCGAGGAAGGCGGCACCAGTGCGGCCGAAACGCAGTGAAGTATGCACCTGCGGGGCAGGGGATTCAACGATCGAGTTCGATGGATGCGCGCCCGCTCACGCCCCGGGCTTGTAGATGACGCCGCGGTTCTGGCGGCCGTTCATCTTCACGAGCAGCGGCTGCTCGAAGCGCAGCAGGCGCACGTGCCCGTCCACGGCCTCGGCCGGCTGTGCGGCGAGCCAGTCCCAGTCCACGAAGCCTTCGCCATGTTCCGGGTTGGCGGTGAAGTAGCCGATCTGGAACGAGGTCAGGTTCTGGAAGAAGTGGCTGCCCTGCGAGGGCGTGACGCGGAAGTCGCGGAACCCGGCCTCGACGATGACGCGCGCTCCGGAGATCTCGTCCCAGGTGACGGGGATGCCGAGCCACGGGTCGGTCGAGCCCCAGCGCCCCACGCCGATCAGCAGGTAGGGCGCGCCGCGCGCGAGCAGCTCGGCGTTGAAGCGCGCCACGGCGCGGGCGGCCTGGGGGCTCTGGGCGCGGTCGAAGCGGTGGAAGTCCACCACCACGACGTGCCGCAGGTCGTCCACCTGGCCGTTGCCCAGCACCTTGGGGCTCAGGCACAGGAGCCGCGCGGGATCCGTGTCGTCGATCTCGAGCGCGGCGGTCTCGCGCGCGAGCACGAGCGGGCGCATCTGCAGGAAGCCGAACTCGCGCGGCGCCCCGGGGGGCACGTCGAGGCGCACCGCGAACTCGATCTCGGTGGCGCGGTTCATGCCGTGTCCAGCCATGTCGAGCAGGGCCTCGAGGATCTCGGCGAGCGGGAAGACGCCGTGCTTGAGCACGGGCGCGAAGGAGACCAGCCGCACGCCGGGCCGCGACAGCCCGTCGTAGACGACGCTGTTCTCGTGCGAGTAGGTGGAGCCGAGCGCGAAGAGCGTCCCGTCCGCCTCGGCGACCTCGAGGTCGAAGCGGCTCTCCCGCAGTTCCCGCTCGGGGTCCCCGCTCGCGGCGGGGTCCAGCTCCAGCGCCCAGAACTGGCGCTGCGAGTTCCTGACCATGTCCTTCACGGACGAGAACTGCAGCAGGTGCTGCGGGTAGCGCGGGCAGAAGGTCAGGCACTTCTCGCCCTCGACCACCGAGCGGCCGAGTCCGAGCGCCACGGCGGCCACGCCGTCCTCGGACTTGAGCGGGAGGGTGGGATAGAAGTTGAAGGAGCGGGCCACCCCGGAGAAGATCCGGATAGAAGCGCCCGCCGTGCGGCGCGCCGACGACCTTCTGCAGGATGACCGCCATCTTCTCTTCTTCGAGCCGGTAGGGCGTGGCCCGCAGGTAGCCCCGCGCGTGACGGCTGAAGGTGGAGGCGTACACGCGCCGGATGGCGTCCAGGAGCCGCTTGAGCCGCACGCGCGGGTCGGGGTTGTGGTTCGGCAGCATGAAGGTCTCGTAGACCCCGGTGAACGGCTGGTACTGCGAGTCCTCGAGCAGGCTCGACGAACGCACCGCCAGCGGGCAGCGCACGGCGTCGAGGAACGCGGTCAGGTCGGCGAGCACGTCGTCGGGGAAGCGGGCGGCGAGGAAGCGCCGCTGGATCTCGCCTTCGTCGTTCGAGTGCAGGGCCAGGTCCAGCAGGTCGTTCTCGACCAGGAAACGGTCGAACACGTCGGTGGCCAGCACCACCGCCGCCGGCACGCCGATGTGCACGTCGGGGAAGCGCCGGTTCAGCTGGCGCAGGCCGAGCAGCCGCCGCACGAAGGCGAGGCCCCGCGCCTTGCCGCCGAGCGAGCCCCCGCCGATGCGAAGGAAGAAGGGGGCCGCGGGGTCGAACGTCCTGGGGTCGAAGTCCCCGACCAGCGATTCGGCCTGCTCGCGCCGGTACCCGGCGATCGAATCGATCAGGTCCTCGCGCAGCTCTTCGAGGCTGGCGTAGTCCGGGACCTTGCGCGGGCGCAGCCGGTGGGCCAGCGCGAACTCGGTGCGGGCGGTGAGCCAGTTGGAGAAGTGGTTGCGCTCGGCGTGGTAGCCGACGCTCTCCGCGGGCACGGTGTGCAGCTTGGCTTCGAGCGACTTGAGGTCGGCGGCGCGATCCACCTCGCGCCCGTCGGGCAGCCGGAAGACGAAATCGCCGAAGGCGAACTGCTCGACCAGGAAGCGGCGCAGGTCCTGGAGCATGGCGTCCGAGCCCTTGAGCAGGAAGGGCATGCCCGCCGCCTGCGCGCGCGCGGCGAACTCCACGCGGCCGGACTGGATCAGGATGGGCAGGTCGAACGCGTGCTGGCGCGCCATGCGGGCCAGCTCGAAGCCGGCCTCGCGGGACAACTCGCGGCCGCGCGGGAACTCCACGTCGGTGATGATGCCCAGCAGGTGGTCGCGGTGGGCCAGGAAGCGCTCCCAGGCCTCCTCGAAGGTCGTGCACAGGAGGATCTTGGGGCGGGCGCGCAGCCGCACCAGCTTGTGGGAGAGGTTCACGCCCTCGCTGATGAGCCGCTCGGACTGGCGGATGATCTCGGTGTAGATGGTGGGCAGGAACGAGGAGTAGTAGCGGATGTTGTCCTCGACCAGGAGGATGACGCGCACCCCCGTCGCGCGCGTGTCGTGCGCCGCGTTCCGCTGGTCCTCGATGGTGTTGACGATGGCGAGCAGGATGCGCGCATTGCCCTGCCACAGGAAGCAGCGCTCGATGCCCGTGGTGTCGGCGCGCGCGACGAAGTCGCCGAGTTCCCGGTCGTCGTAGGCCAGCACCACGACCGGCACGTCCAGGCCGGCCGCGCGGACCGCGCGCGCCAGGTCGGTCGCGTCCATGTCGCCGGTCTGGATCGTGGTGACGATGAGGTTGAAGCGCGGTTGCTCGCGGGCCAGGGCCAGCGCCTCGGCGCCGCTCGAGACGTGGGTGATGCCCGGCGTGCGATGCAGGTTGAGGTCGAGGTACTCGCTCAGGATGAGCTCGTTCAGCCGCCCGTCCTCCTGCAGCGTGAAGGCGTCGTAGAGGCTGGAAACGAGCAGGATGTCCTGCACCCGCCAGGGCATCAGGTCCTGGAAGCCCTGCAGGGTGCCGCCCGGCGCAGGGTCCGACAGGCGGGGCGCCGCGTCATCCACGGGTCACCTCCGAAGAAAAAGGCGCGGAGTGGAAGCCTCCACCCCGCGCCCGTGCATCGTGAAGATCCGCTCTAGACGAGACCCTGGTCCATCATCGCGTTGGCGACCTTGAGGAAGCCGCCGATGTTGGCGCCGTTCACCAGATTGCCCGGCGTGCCGTACTTCTCCGCGGTCTCGAAGCAGTTCTTGTGGATGGCGATCATGATGTTGTGGAGCCGCTGGTCCACTTCCTCGCGGGTCCAGGAGAGGCGCATGCTGTTCTGCGACATCTCGAGGCCGGAGGTGGCCACGCCGCCGGCGTTGGCCGCCTTGCCGGGGCCGTAGAGGATCTTCGCGTCGAGGAAGAGCTTCGCGCCCTCGAGCGTGGTGGGCATGTTGGCGCCCTCGGACACGACGTAGACGCCGTTCTTGAGCAGGTTCGCGGCGTCCTCGGCGTTGATCTCGTTCTGCGTCGCGCTGGGGAAGGCGCAGTCCGCCTTGAGGTCCCAGAGCGGGTTGTGGTCGAGCTTCGCGTCCGTCGGGATGAACTTCGCGCTCTTGAACTTGTCCGCGTACTCCTTGATGCGGCCGCGGCGCACGTTCTTGAGGTCCATCACGAACGCGAGCTTCTCGCGGTCGATGCCGTCGTCGTCGTAGATGACGCCGTTCGAGTCGGACAGCGGTGACCGGCCTGGCGCCGAGGTCGAGCAGCTTCTCGACGGTGTACTGGGCGACGTTGCCGCTGCCGGAGACCAGGCAGACCTTGCCCTCGAACGACTGCTTGCGGGTCTTGAGCATCTCCTCGGCGAAGTAGACCGCAGCCGTAGCCGGTGGCCTCGGGCCGGATGAGCGAGCCGCCCCAGTTCAGGCCCTTGCCCGTCAGCACGCCGGTGAACTCGTTGCGCAGGCGCTTGTACTGGCCGAACAGGAAGCCGATCTCGCGGCCGCCCACGCCGATGTCGCCGGCCGGGACGTCGGTGTCGGGGCCGATGTGGCGCTGCAGCTCGGTCATGAAGCTCTGGCAGAAGCGCATGACCTCGTTGTCGCTCTTGCCCTTCGGATCGAAGTCCGAGCCGCCCTTGCCGCCGCCCATGGGGAGCGTGGTGAGCGAGTTCTTGAAGACCTGCTCGAAGGCCAGGAACTTGAGGATGCCGAGGTTGACCGAGGGATGGAAGCGCAGGCCGCCCTTGTAGGGGCCGATCGCGCTGTTCATCTCGATGCGGAAGCCGCGGTTGACCTGGACCTCGCCCTGGTCGTCGAACCACGGCACGCGGAACATGAGCACGCGCTCGGGCTCGACGATGCGCTCGAGGATCTTCGCCGCCTTGTACTCGGGGTGGCGCTCCAGCACCAGGCTCAGGGATTCGAGGACCTCCTGGACCGCCTGGTGGAACTCGGGCTCTGCGGGGTTCTTGGCCTTCACCTGGGCCATCAGACTGGCGACGTAATCCTTCGAAGACATCGTGCTCACCTCGGTCATCCCTCCAGCATCCAGGTCGAACAAATTTCGGGCGGACTCCATTGGCCGCGCAGGCCAAGCGCCGGTGAATGTACGCGAGAAAGTCGACAGACGTCCAGCGGGGGCCGGTGGACGAATGGCACGGATGGAGGGCGTCGGGCCGAAAAACGTACGGTGGCCCCGCTCCCGGCGGGCTTCAGACGCGGTCCGGCTTCCTCGCCAGCAGGCGCGCCGTCACCGGGCCGCCTTCGGGCTCGGGCTCCTCGTAGCGGACCGTCTCGAGCGTGGGGAAGGCACGGGCCAGCTCGTCACGGGCGAGCAGGAAATGTGCGCGGATCGGCCTGCCGAAACGCTCCTGGCCCGCACGAAAGGTCTCGTAGACCAGCCATCCGCCGGGCGCGAGGGCGCATTCCATCCACGGGAAGAGCGGGCGATGGAGGAAGCGGAAGCAGACGATCAGGTCGAAGCGCCGCGCGGGCGGCGGGAGGCCCGGCCGCTCGAGGTCGCGGACCTCGGTGCGCAGGGAGACGCCGTGGCGCCGGGCCAGGTCGAGCGCCCGCTCGAGCGCCTCGGGGGCGTGGTCCCAGCCCTCGACCTCGAAGCCGTGCTGGGCGAGGAACACCGCGTCGCGCCCGGCGCCGCAGGCCAGGTCGAGCGCGAGCAGCGCGTTCCCGGTGAGCGCGCTCGAACCCGGCGCGATCCCCCGCGGCCGGGAGCATCAGGGGCAGCACCTCCTCGAGGAAGGGCGCGGGGCGCCACAGACGAGCGGCGGGGGCGTGGTCGGCGAGACCGCCCGCGAGCTCGCCGAGCGGCGCGTCGAGCACGGAGACCGCGGCGTAACCGAGCGACTCGAGCGTGGCCGCCGCCGCCGCCGCTGCCCTTGCGTCCTTCGCCACCACGAGGATCATGGCATTGCGCGGGGGCAACTCGGAGCGCCGCGCGAGGAGTTCGGCCTGGGGGATGTGGCCGCTCCCCGCGAGGTGGCCGCGGGCGAACGCATCCTCGTCGCGCGTGTCGAGCACGGCACACGATCCCACGCGTGACCGCGCGTTCTCCGGATCGAGGGGTTCCATCGGGCCATACATCGCATGCCGGGCCCGCGGCCGCAAGTGCGGACCGTGGGCCCGGCATTGACCGCCCCGGCCCGGGCGGGGATACTGCGCGCGGCCGGGACGGCGACCATGCCCTTGAAACGGATCTCATCGCTCATTCTGCTGCTCTTCCTCGCCGGGATCGCGGGCGCCGCCTCCGATCCGGCCATCCCCACCCGTGCCCGCGAGCAGGCCGCAGCGCTCTACCAGCGCTCGCTCGGGTGGCTCGCGCACGACACGGTCGAGACGCGCCGCCAGGCGGTGCAGGCGCTGGAGGAGGCCACGGTCCTCGATCCCGGAAACGCCACCTACGAGCTGGCGCTGGCCCGGGCCTACTACCACGGCGGGCAGCTGAGGAACGCGCGCCAGCGCTTCGAGCGGGTGGCGCGGATCCAGCCCGGGGACGCGGCCGGCCACCGGGGCCTGGGCCTCATCTGGCGGCGGGACTGGCTCAAGTACCTCGACCGCCGTTCGCTCGACCGGGCGGTGGAGCATCTCGAGACGGCGGCCCGGCTCGACTCCGGGAACACGGATGCCTGGCTGACGCTGGCGCCGCTGCGCGTCGAGCAGGGCGACCTTGCGGGCGCCTTGCGGGCCGCCTTCCGCGCGCTGCGCTCCGATCCCGGCCGGTCCGAGGCCCGTCTCGCCGTGGCGCACGCGCTGTACCGGAGCGGGATGCTGCGCGAGGCCGACAGCGTCTTCGGCGCCACCATCCCGCGGCTCGGGACCAGGGTGCGCGAGCGCTACGAGGACATCAGCCCGGTCGCCACCGAGCAGGACACGGCCCTCCTGCGCAGCCTGCCGCGGGCGGACAAGGCGGCCTTCGTCGAGCGCTTCTGGCGGGAGAACGACCCGGATCTCACCACCGCCGAGAACGAGGCGCGCCTGGAGTACTGGTCGCGCGTGACGCAGGCCTACTTCCTGTTCTTCGACGTGAAGCGCGGCGGCTGGGACGAGCGCGGCGAGGTCTACGTGCGCTACGGGCCGCCCGCCGAGATGCAGTACAACCCGCTGGGCGGGAAGCTGAGCTGGGCCTTCGGCACCGGACCGGAGTCCGCCGCGCGAACCTGCTGGTGTGGAACTACCCGGAGCTGGGCATGCGGTGGCCCTGCGAGGACCGGCTGCTCTCCGAGCACTACCTGCTGCCGGTCTCGCGTTACTCGGACCCCGACCCGCTGCCCGATCCCGACTCGCTGGCGAGGTGCGCGGACGCGCTCGGCACGCGCGGCGGGCGCGGCGTGTTCCACCTGCTTCCGCCGGGCACGAAGCCGCTGCCGCTCGAGGGCCTCGTGGCCCGCTTCGAGGGCAGCGCCGGCCCGCGCGTGCTCGTGCAGTTCGAGATGCCCGGAGGGCCGGCCGACAGCGTGTGGGCCGACTGGGCCGTGCTCGACTCGGCGCGGGTGGTGCGCGCGCGCGCCTCGCTCCTGCTCGGGCCCTCGGCGTGCGCGGCCGCGACCCGGCGCGTCGGCGACTTCGCGGCCGATCTCGAGCCCGGCCCCTACGTCGTCAGCGTGACCGTGCGCGACGGCGCGGGCCGGCCGCGGCGTCCTGCGCGCGCCGGTCGAGCTCGCAGCCGCGCGGCCGGTGCTGGCGCTGAGCGACGTGGTCATCGCCTGCGGCGTCCCGGAGAACGGGCGCCGGCCCGGTGCGCATCGAGCCCAACCCGGGCGCGCGGGTCGCCGGGGCCGGGCCGCTCACGGCCTACTTCGAGATCTACCACCTGCAGCCCGAGAGCGACGGGCTCGCGCGCTTCGAGTACGTCTACACCGTGCGGTCCACGACGCCGGACGACTCGCGCCACTGGATGGCGAAGCTCTTCTCGCCCGCGCCGCCGCCCGGCCGTCTCGGTCTCGCGCGAGGAACAGCACCTGGGCGCGCTGCGGCGGCAGTTCATCTCGGTGCCGGTGGGCTCGCTGCGCGCCCGGGCGCTACCGGCTCGAGATCAGCGTGCGCGACCTGGTCGCCGAGACCTCGGTCGCGAGGAAGCTGGGGTTCGTCAAGACGCGGTAGGTGGCGCGGGGCCCGCCGCCGGACGCGGGCCTCGGCTCCCGGCCCACCCGCGCCACGGGCGATGATCGCTTCCATCGTCGTGGACGTCGGCCGTTGCTGGCGAGGATCTCGCGGCCGTCGAGCCGCGAACTCGCCGCCGTCGTAGGCGGTCACGAGGCCGCCCGCCTCGCGCACCAGCAGCATGCCCGCCGCCACGTCCCAGGGCGAGAGGGACGTCTCCCAGAAGCCGTCGAAGCGCCCGCAGGCCAGGTAGCAGAGGTTCAGCGCGGCCGAGCCGTCGCGGCGGACGGCCTGCGCGCGCACCAGGAAGGCCTCGACAGGGGGCAGCGAACGCTCCGGGTGCTCGCGCACGTCGTAGGGGAAGCCGGTCACGAGCAGCGCGTCCTCGACGCGCGCGACGTCCGAGACGCGGATGGGCGCGGCCGTTCAGCGTTGCGCCGTGTCCCGGCGGCCGCCGCGAACAACTCGTCGCGCACTGGGTCGTAGACCACGCCCGCGGCCAGGCCGGCCCGCGACCTCGGCGGCGATGGAGACGCAGAAGAACGGGTAGTTGTGCGTGAAGTTGGTGGTGCCGTCGAGCGGGTCCACGATCCAGCGCAGCGCCCCCGGCGCGCCCGCCGGGTCGCCGGCGTGCGCGCCCGACTCCTCGGCGAGGATGGCGTGGCCGGGGAAGCGCTGGCGGAGGCCGTCGAGCACCAGACGCTCCGAGCGGCGGTCGTACTCGGTGACCAGGTCGATGCGGCCCTTGCGCTCGGGGACGTGCGCGCGGCCGTGGCCCTCGCGCAGGATGGCGCCGGCCGCGCGGGCCAGCTCCACGGCGGCGTCGCGCAAATCGCGCGGATCGGTCGCGCTCACGCCGGCCCCCGCGCGGCGCTGTGGATGCAGAAGCGCGAGTAGGGGCAGTAGCCGCAGTTGCGCTGGTCGGGCTTCGGCGGGAACTGGGCGCTGCGGATGCCAGCCGCGGCCTTCGCGACGCGCTCGCGGGCGCGCTCGAGGTGCTCGGGCTTCACCTCGCCCGAGCCCACCGTGCCGGGCCCGACGAAGTGCAGCTCGGTGCGCGCCGGCAGCACGCCGAGCGTCTCGCGGTAGGCCAGGGCGTAGAGCCCGAGCTGGCCGTCGCTGCAGGTCGGTCTTCGCGCGCTCCGCGGCCTTCTCGGGGTCGCCCGACCTCGGAGGTCTTGTAGTCCACCAGCACGATGCCCTCCGGGCGCTCGTCGATCGCGGTCCCAGCGGCCCACCACCAGGTCGTCGCCGAGCTTGAAGCGGAAGTCGCGCTCGATGGCGAGCGGCGCCTGCCGGCGTGCCTCCTCGCGCGCGACGAAGCGACGCAGGGTGTCGCGGCCCTCCTCGAACCGGCGCTCCTCGTGCTCGCGCGAGTAGAAGCCCTCGCTCGACCACGCGCCGGTCGAAGGCACCGAGACCACGTCGTCGACGGTGATGGGCAGCCCCTTCATGCGGTGCTGGTGGTAGACGCGGATGGCATGGTGGATGGCCATCGCCGTACATCACAGTCGGGTTCGAGCCGAGCGGCACCTGCGCGACGTGGGCGTAGCGGTACTTGAGCGGGCAGGTGAGGTAGTCGTCCACCTGACCGAACGAGATGCGCAGCGGCTGCTCCGGCGGCACGGGCGCGATCTCGGCGGCGGTGCGTCCTCGGGCGCCGGCGCGTAGCGCGCGATGGATTCGAGCGCCGAGGCCGCCGCACCGCTCCTGGGCGGATTCGGCAGGTCGAGCGCCTCGATCACGAAGCGGCTCGGCTTGTGCGCGCGCTGGCCGCCGTAGTCCGCGGCGTGGGTGAGCACCAGCCGGTCGCGCGCGCGGGTCATGCCTGACGTAGAAGAGCCGCCGCTCCTCGCGGTAGTGCTCGCCGGCGTCGTCCGGCGACGCCCTTGCGCAGTTCGGGCGGGAAGGGCAATGGGTCGCCCTGCGGAAGCGCGGGAAGCGGCCCTCGACCAGGTGCACCAGGTAGACCACCGGGAACTCGAGACCCTTGGCGTTGTGGACGGTCAGCAGGTGCACCGCGTCCTCTTCGTTCTCGATCGCGGCCGCGGCCGGATCGTCGCCCATCTCGATGAGCAGGTCGAGGTGCCCCATGAAGTGCAGCCACGCGATCCTGCTTGCAGCAGCGGCCCGACGCGGGCCACGATCGAGAAGAGCCGGTTGAGGTTCAGCACGCGCTCGGCGGCCTCGGCGCTGTCGTCGGCGGCGAGCCGGCCGAGCAGTCCGCTCTCGGTCACGAACTCGTAGAGCACCTCCGAGGTCGGGCCGGCGCAGCGCGCTGGCGGCGAGCCGGCGGTGCAGGTCGGAGAAACGGCGGACGGCCTCGCGGGTGGATTCGGCCAGACCGGCCTCGCCGTCGCGCCGCCTCGCGCGGCGAGGGCGAGGAGCCCGCGGTGGCTGCGCCGGGCCGCGGCCCCGAGGCGCGCCAGGTCCACCGGGTCGGCCCCGAACACGGGATCGCCCAGCGCCAGGTAGGTGGCCGCGCCGTCGTCGGGGTCGGCCAGCGTGCGCAGGACGTTGAGGCACAGGTGCACCTCGGGCCGCGCGTAGAGTCCGCGCAGCCCGACGCGACGGAAGCGCACGCCGACGGACTTGCAGCGCGAGCGCGAACGCGTCGAGGCTGGAGTGCGCGCGCGCCAGCACGGCGAAGTCCTGCGCCTGCCGTTCCGCCGGCCGCGATCGCGGCGGCGATCTCGGCGGCCACGGTCTCGGCCTCGTCGCTGGCGCAGGCGAAGGCGCGGTGCTCGACCGGCGCGTCGATGCCGCGCCAGGCGAGCAGGCGCTTGTCGTAGCCCAGCCGCGCCTCGAGGCGGGCCGGGTTGTTGGCCTGGATGAGGCGGTGCGCCAGGTCGAGGATGCGCTGCCCGGAGCGGTAGTTCTGCGCGCAGCAGCAGCACGCGCGCGCCGGGGAAGACCTCGAGGAAGCCGAGCAGGTTCTCGACCTTGGCGCCGCGGAAGCGATAGATGCTCTGGTCGTCGTCGCCCACCACGGTGAGGTTGCCGCGACCCTCCGGCCAGCAGTCTTCACCAGCTCGAACTGGACGTGGTTGGTGTCCTGGAACTCGTCCACCAGCACGTAGCGGTAGCGCTCCTGGAGCTCGCGCCGCAGGTAGGCGCGCTCGCGCAGCAGGCGCAGCGCGAGGCTGATCTGCGAGCCGAAGTCCACGCGCCCGCTCTCGAGCAGCAGCTTCTGGTAGGCGCCGTAGGCGCGCGCCTTCTCGAGCTCGGCTTCGGCGCGGTCGCGCAGGGCCGGGTCGTCGCCGGCGTCCGCGGCGAGCTGCGCGGCGAAGGCGGCGTACTCCGTCCGGGCGTCACGTCCTCGTCGCGCGCGCGGTCGAAGCAGGCGACCAGGGCCTTCAGGTGCTCGTCGGGGTTGCCCAGCGGCAGGTAAGCGCTCGAGCCCCAGGTCGAAGAGCCGCTCCCGCAGGAACACCAGGATCTCGGCCGGCGTCTCGACCCGCAGCTGCGAGGTGAGTCCCAGCTCCACGGCGTGCTCGCGCACCAGCCGGTCGCAGAAGGCGTGGAAGGTGGAGAGCGTCGCGCCCACGAACCCGTAGGGCACGAGCACGTCGACGCGCGCCTCCATCTCGGCGGCGGCCTTGTCGGTGAAGGTGAGGCCGAGGATCTCCTCGGGGCGGGCGCGCTTGGTGGCGATGAGCCAGGCGATGCGGCGCGTGACGACCTGGGTCTTGCCCGTGCCCGCGCCCGCCACGATCAGGAGCGGGCCCTCGCCGTGGGTGACGGCTTCGAGCTGCTCCGGGATTGAGGCCTTCGAGGATGCGCTCGACCCCCGGTGCCGGGGCGGGACCCGGAACGGCGCCCGCGCTCACGATGCGAGGCCGTCGGGAGAAAGGGAGGGGCTCACGGCCGGACGCTAGCATGGCCCGAGGCGGCACGGGCACCGGCTCGTCCCGGCGCCGGCCGCTTCCGCCCGGCGCCGAAGCCGTCTAGACTGCGCCCGCCCATGAAACGTCGTGCGCGTCTCTCGCCCCGGCTGCCCTGCTCCGCCGTTCGCCGCGCTCTCCTGCGCCGGCTGCGCGGACCGCGCCCCGACGCGCGGCACGACCTGCGTCTGGATCGCGGGACGGCTGGAGCCTGCCTTCGACCCGCAGGGACCGCCCGATCCCCTGCGCTGGTCCCTCGAGCGGCTGCTCACGCGCGGTCTCGTCGAGGAGGACTCCAGCGGCGCGCTCGTGCCCGGAGCCGCGGAGCGCTGGGAGTGGTCGCCGACAGCCTCGACGCTCACCTTCCACCTGCGGCCGGGACTCGTGTTCGCCGACGGTTCCCCGTGCGGAAGCGCGGACTTCCGGCGCGCGCTGACCACCGGGCTGGGGCGCACCGACCACGGCTCGTGGGCCTGGCTGCTGGGCGCGGTCTCCGGCGTCGAGCGCGTGCGCGCCGGCAGGCCGCTGCCGCCGCTCGGCGTCGAGACGCCCGACTCCCGCACGCTCGTGCTCCGGCTGGCGCGCCGCGACCCGCTGCTGCCCGCGAAGCTCGCGCTCCCCGGCGCTGAGCGCGCCGTGGTCGGCTTCGGCGTCCGGCGGGTGGCGCGACGCCGCGGGGCTCGGACCGTACCGGGTGCTGGGGGAGGAGCCCGGGCGCGCGCTCACGCTGGTACGCCGGCGCGCGGGCGCGGCCGGTCCCGACACGATCGTGGTGCGCTTCCAGCCCCTGGCCGCGCGGGTGCTGACCTTCCTGCGGGCGAACGCCGCCGACCTGGTCTGGCCGCTGCCCGCCACGCTGGAGGCGGCGGCCGCGCCGCCGGGCTTCCGGCTCGGGGTGCGCGCGGCCGCGCCGCCGGCGCACGCTGTTGCTCGTCATGCGCGCCGATCTGCCGCCCACCTCGCGCCTGGCGACGCGGCACGCGCTGGCGCACAGCGTGAACCGGGACCGGGTGCTGGAGTTGCTGGGGCGGCGTGCGGGGCGGTTGGGGAGCTGGTTGCCGGGGGCGGGGCCGTACGACTTCCCCGCGCTGGACGAAGGGCAGGCCCGGGAGTGGATGGGGCGTGGGAAACTCGGCCAGGCCTTCCACGTGGTGATGGGCTACGACGCGGATGGCGTGGGCGCCACGGTGGCAAGGGCCTTGCAAGGGGATTGGTCGAGGTTGGGGATTTACGCGGAACTGCGCCCGCTGCGCGGACGGAAGCTCGAGCGCGAGTTGCTCGGCGGTCTCTCGCATCTCGTTCTGGTCGAGGAGCAACCCTGGACGGACGATCCGGCGGGTACCGCTGGCCTCGCTCGTCATGCCCCTGCGCGGGCCAGCCGTGGGCGCGTTCCGCACGGGATGGCGGACGCGGGAGTTCGATGGTCTGCTCGGCCCGGCGCGGGGCTCGACCTCGCCCGGCCCGGATGCGGCGCAGGCGCGCCTGCGCGAGGACCTGGCCGTACTTCCCCTGGCGCGGTTGCCGTGGGTCTGGCTGGCGCGGGAGAAGGGTGCGCCCCTGTCCTTCCACCCGCGCTTCGGGCCAGGTTGCGCAGGGTTCGGGTGGTCCGCCCCGGCGGGGTCAGCCGCGACGGAGTCCCCCGGCGGCCCACCCCCGACCCGGCGTTAGGCAGGGATCCCGCCGCCGGGTTATCATGTAGGTCGGACACGCCTCTTGCGAAGCTCTCCGGGCCCGCTCGAACATCCGAGATGACCACATCCATGCCCGTCCCCACCCCGCGTGTTGTCCCGGCCGATCTCTCGGCCGCCCAGGCTGCCATCACGCTCTGTGCAACTCCCCGGGAGAACCCATGAAGAAGTCCCTCTGCCTGGCCCTCGCCATCCTGCTCGGTTCGGTCATCTGGACGGTTGTGGCGCCCGGTGCCGCATCGGCCTCGACGACGATCGAACGCGAGTTCCGCTATGGCCGGGACCAGTTCGAGCTGACCCGGAATGCCGACGGCACGACTCACGTGGAGATGAGCTCGGCCACGCGGGAAGGCACCGCCGGCCGTCCGGACCTGCCCCTGGTGGGTGAGCGCGTGGAGCTGCCTCTGGGGTTGCGGCTCGCAGCGGTGGAGATCGTCGGGCTCGAGACGGTCCCGCTGGCGCAGGGCGTGCGGTTGCCGAGCGCGATGCTCATGCGCCCCGGGGTGGACGGTCTCGAGCGCTCGGCGCCGGACCCGGCGATCTTCGGGCATGCGGGCTTCGTCCCCGAGCAGATGGTGCAGGTCGGTGCGCAGGGGTTCGAGCGCGGGCGGAATCTGGCCTACGTCGTGGTCGCGCCCGTGCGCTGGAACCCGGCGACGGGCGAACTGGAGCGGGTCGAGCGGGTGCGCGTGCGCCTGGTGCTCGAGTCCACCTCGGAGCGGCCGCTGGAGCGCGAACGCGTGGTGCCCGAGTGGGAGGACGGCGGCGGCGGTGGGGCTGCTCCCGGCTCGCGCGCGGCGCGGCCGACGGCCCTGGTGGATGGCACACGTCTGGCGGAGCCCTTCAAGGCCACGCAATTGCCCTCGTTGCTGGGCAGCCCGGTCGCCTATGTCATCGTCACGAACGACGCGATGGCTCCGGCCTTCCAGCAGCTCGCGGACTGGAAGACGCAGAGCGGCGTCCCCGCCGTGGTGCGCACGATCTCGTTCATCAAGCAGGAGTACCCATTCGGCGCCGATGACGCCGAACGCGTGCGCTCCTTCATCCGAGACGCCTACTCGCGCTGGGGCGCGAAGTGGGTCCTCCTGGGGGGCGATACCGACGTGGTTCCCACGCGTTTCGCCCACACCACCTTCTACGGTGGCGAGTCCATCTCCACGGACCTCTACTTCTCGTGCCTGGATGGCAACTGGAACGCCGACGGGGACAGCCTCTACGGCGAGGGCGCCGTCAGCTACCCGGTGGCCGCGGGCGACTCCGCCGACCTGCTGCCCGAGGTCTATGTGGGGCGCGCCCCCGCCAGCACGCTCGCCGAGGCGCAACTGTTCGTGGACAAGGCCATGAAGTACGAGCGGGAGCCCGTAGCCGACTACATGAACACCATCATATCCTTCGCCGAGGTGCTCTTCCCGCAGACCTGGTACCCGGGCATGGCGACCCAGCTCGACGGGGCCGAACTCATCGACTACGACTTGCTGCCCATCCTGGACACCGTGCCCTGGGTCCACTCCGCGCGGCTCTACGAGAACTACACCGACGCGCGCTGGCGCCCGGGCGCGCTCCCCGAGTCGCGGGCCCGGGCGATCGATTCGCTGAACGTGGGCTACAACATCGCGGTGCACGTCGGGCACGGCTACCGCAACACCATGAACATGGGGGACATCGGTCTCACCAACACCGAGGCGATCGCGCTCACGAACGGCGACCGACTGACGAACCTGTACGCCATCAACTGCAACTCCACGGCAATCGATTACCCGTGCGTCGCCGAGGCGTTCATGAAGGCCCCCAACGGCGGCACCGTCACCGTCGTCGGTTCCACGCGGTACGATTTCCCGACCTACGGCCGCCAGTACAAGAAGGAGTACTTCGAGCTCCTGTACCAGGAGGATGTCACCGCCGTCGGCGAGGCGCAGGCGCGGCAGAAGCTGCCGTTCGTGAGCCTGTCCGCCTACGATGGCGCGCACCGCTGGACGCAGATGTCACTGGTCCTGCTGGGTGACCCGGAGCTGCACATCTACACGGCCACGCCGCGCACGCTCAGCGTCGTGCACCCGGCCTCGATGCCGGTGAGCGATTCGACGCTGGCCGTGAACGTGGCGGTGGACGGCGTGCCGCTCGACAGCGCGCGGGTGACGGTCTACCGGGCGGACCACGAGTTCGCGAGCGCCCTCACCGACGCGGCCGGGAACGTGACGCTGGCGGTCCGGCCCGACACCCTCGGCGCCCTGACCCTGACGGTGACCGGGCTCAATTGCCGGCCCTACCAGGCCTCGGTTTCCCTGGTGGCTGGCGCCTACCCCGCGCTGGCGGGGTGCGCGGTCCTCGTCGACGACAGCGGCGCGGACGGCACCTCCGGCAATGGCAACGGGATCTGGGACGCCGGGGAGACGGTCGCCCTGTACCCGATGCTCCGGAACAACGGCGGCGCGGACGCGACGTCCGTGTCGGGCGGGTTGCTGACGACCGACGGGCTGGTCACCCTCCTGCAGCCCGCCGCGAGCTACGGCACGATCGCCGTGGCGGACAGCGCGAGCCCGTCTCCGGGCCTGCTCGTCGGCCTTCCGTTCACGGCGGAGGACCAGCGCGAGGTCCCCTTCGATCTGTACCTGACCGATGGCACGGGGCGCACGTACCTGGAGCGCTTCCAGCTGACGGTTCGGGCTCCCGAGCTGCGGCACTCCGCGCACGTCATGGTGGACGTGGGCGGGAACCTCGACGGACGCCCCGACCCGGGCGAGACGGTGGCCTGCTACATCAAGCTGCGCAACCTGGGCACCGGGGTCGCCCAGGGCGTGTCGGCCCGGCTGCGCAATCTCGACGGGCTCGCCACGGTGACCGATAGCATGGCATCGTGGGCCGACATCCAGCCCGGCGAGGAACTGACGGGGGACGCGTTCAAGTTCACGCCGACGAGCACCGCTGCCACACTCCTGCTGGTGGTCTCGGACCAGTACGGGGAGCGGCTGCAACAGACGCTGGACATCCTGTACCCGTCCATGCCACAGGGGCTGCTGAGCCTCGGTGCGGGGGGCAGGATCTCGCTCACCTGGGCGAAGGTCGGGGACACGGGACTGATGGGCTACAACGTCTACCGCGCCACCGCGTCCGCCGGGCCCTTCGTCAAGGTGACCCCGGTGCCCACCGACCGCACGGCCTACTTCGTGGACGACGGGCTGGCGCCGCTGACGCGCTACTACCACAAGGTCACGTCCGTGGACCTGTCCGGCAACGAGTCGACGCCCTCGGCGGCGGTGTCCGCCTGGACGAACCCGCCGGCGCATCCCAGTTTCCCGATCCAGACCCGCCGCCTGTCGCCCGCCCCCGTGGCGGTGGACCGCATCTACGACGGCTACCCGATGGACATCGTGGCCGGTGCCGACGTGCTCTACCTGTGGCATCCGGACGGCAGCGCCCCGGTGGACGCCGACGGCTCCGCGTTCACTTCGGGGGATTTCACGACCCAGGGCAGCTACTACGCGGGCGGTCCCACGGTCGCCGACCTCGACGGTGGCGACAAGGAGATCCTCGGGTCCACCTGGGATAGCCACACGATCTACGCGTTCGACCTCGAGGGCCAGGCGAAGCCGGGTTGGCCGGTCACGGTCGCCGACGCCATGTACGCGGCCGTGGCCGTTGCCGACCTGCAGGGCGACGGGCCGAAGGAGGTCGTGGTGGGCTCGAACGGGTACGACATCTACGCGCTGCAGGCGAACGGTGCCGAGCTGATGGACGGCGACAACAATCCGGCGACCGTGGGCGTGTTCAAGCACACGGGGGCCATGTACAACTACGGCTCGCCGGCGCTGGCGCCGATCCAGAACGACGGCACGAACGCGATCGTCTACGGTGCGTCGGACGCGCGCCTCTACGTCTGGCGGTACGACGGCAGCAACGTGCCCGGCTTCCCCGCGACCCTCGGGGGCGGCGTGCGCAGCTCGCCTGCGGTGGGCAGCCTGGACGGGCCCGCTGGCCAGCTCAGCATCGTGGTCCCTGCGATGTGCGACTCCCTCTACGTGTTCGGTGCCGACGGATCGCGCCGGCCGGGCTTCCCGGTCTACTGCCGCATGGAGGCGAACGGCCGGAATCCCTCGCCCGCATTGGCCGACATGGACGGTGATGGCTACCTCGACATCGTCCAGGCCAACACCATCGGCGGTCTCTACGTGTGGGACCGCAACGGGGCCATCGTCCCGCCGTGGAACAACATCCGCTACAGCGCGCTCACGAGCTGGGCGACGGATTGCAGCCCGGTGGCGGCCGACATCGACGGTGACGGCCATCCGGACGTCCTGATGGGCGAGGCGAGCGGCCAGCTGACCGCGTTCTCCGGCGCTGACGCCAGCATGCTGCCCGGGTTCCCCATCCAGCTCGCGGGCGACGTGTGTGGCTCGCCCGCACTGTGTGACTGTGACGGTGACGGGAAGACCGAGATCGTGGTCGCCGGCCTGGACCTGACGGTCTACATGTGGGACTACGACTTCCCGTTCTCGCCCGGGCAGGTCCCGCCGTGGCCGCAGTTCCACCACGACCCCGCGCGCACGGGCTATGCGGCGACCCCGATCGTGGTGGGGACGGAGGAGGAGACCCCGGTCCTGCCGCGCGCGCTGGAGCTGGCGGCCCCCGCGCCGAACCCGGCGAGGGGCGGAACGCGGCTCTGGTACGGCGTTCCTGCCGACCGCGCGGGAGACGTGCTCGAGCTGGCGATCTACGACCTCGCCGGCCGCCGGGTGCGCACCCTGCAGAGCGGCCGGGCCGAGCCGGGGCGGCACTCCGTGTCCTGGGACCTGCGCGACGCGGCGGGGGCGCCGGCGCATGCCGGGGTGTACTTCGCCCGCTTCTCGCTGGGCGCGGAGGCCTGTTCGCGGAAGCTCGTCGTGGTCCGATAGGGCGCGGTGCGGACGGAGGCCGCCCGGGCAGTCCCGGGCGGCCTCCTCGCGTCCGGCGCGGTCGGTCACCACGGGGTCGGTCACGGACCGCGCCGCGCCGCGCTGTGCTAGAGTCCGCCATGTCCATCCTGATCGCGTGAAGCTCAACCCTCAGGGACGCCATGCCGGACCCGAACATGAACCAGGACCAGCCGTCGCAGGAGCACCAGGACTTCATCCGGGAGATCGTCCAGCAGGACCTGGCCGCGGGCCGCTGCCGCGGCGTGGTGACCCGCTTCCCGCCGGAGCCCAACGGTTATCTCCACATCGGCCACGCCAAGTCCATCTGCCTGAACTTCGGCATCGCCCGCCAGTTCGGCGGGCAGTGCAACCTGCGCATGGACGACACGAACCCGGCCAAGGAGGACGTCGAGTACGTCGACTCCATCACGGCGGACGTGAAGTGGCTGATCGCCGGCTGGGCCGACCACTGCCTGGGCCTGAAGCCGGTCGGCCGGGTGGCCGAGAAGCGCGTCCTGGAGGGACGCGAGGACTGCTATCTCGCCCCGGTCATGCCGGCGCAGAGCCGTGGGGAAGCGCTGGAGCCGTTCTACGCCTCCGACTACTTCGAGCCGCTCTACGAGTACGCGCTGCAGCTGGTCCGCAAGGGCAAGGCCTACGTCTGCGACCATACGCCCGAGGAGGTGGACCAGATGCGCGGCGCCCCCGACCGGCCGGGGCAGGCAAGCCGGTACCGGGACCGCCCGGTGGCCGAGAACCTCGACCGCTTCGAGCGCATGCGCGCCGGCGAGTTCCCGGACGGCGCGTGCACGCTGCGCGCGAGGATCGACATGCTCGCTCCCAATCTCTGGCTGCGTGACCCCGTGCTCTACCGCATCCGCCACGCTTCGCACCACCACACGGGCGACCGCTGGTGCATCTATCCGATGTACGACTACGCGCACGGCCTGAGCGACTACATCGAGGGCATCACGCACAGCATCTGCACGCTCGAGTTCGAGGTGCATCGCCCGCTGTACGACTGGATCCTCGAGGCGCTCGAACTGCCCCGGACACGGCCGCACCAGCACGAGTTCGCGCGCCTCAACGTGACCCACACGGTGATGAGCAAGCGCAAGCTGCTGCGGCTCGTGCAGGAGGGGCGCGTGCAGGGCTGGGACGACCCGCGCATGCCGACCATCTCGGGCATGCGGCGGCGCGGCTATCCCGCCGGGGCGATCCGCGCGTTCTGCGATCGCATCGGCGTGGCGAAGCGCGAGAACATGGTCGAACTCGGGCTGCTGGAGCACTTCGTGCGCGAGGACCTCAACCGGCGCGCCCCGCGCGCCATGGCGGTGCTGCGGCCGCTCCGGGTCGTGATCGAGAACTACCCCGAGGGGCAGGTCGAGGAGATGGAGGCGGTCAACAACCCGGAGGACGCCGCGATGGGCACGCGCCGGGTGCCGTTCTCGCGCGTGCTCTACATCGAGCAGGACGACTTCCGCGAGGTGCCGCCGCCGAAGTACCACCGTCTGAGCCCGGGCGTGGAGGTCCGGCTGCGCTACGCGTACCTGATCACCTGCACGGGCCTGGTGAAGGACCCGCAGAGCGGCGAGGTCGTCGAGTTGCGCGCCCGCTACGATCCGGCCACGCGCGGTGGCGACACGCCGGACGGGCGCAAGGTCAAGGCGACGATCCACTGGGTGTCCGCGGCTCACGCGGTCGAGGGCGAGGTGCGGCTCTACGAGACGCTGTTCGGGGTGGAGAACCCGGAGGACGTGCTCGAGGGCCAGGACTTCACGCGAAGCCTCAACCCGAGGTCGCTGGAGACCCTGCAGGGCTGCAAGCTCGAGCCGTCGCTGGCCACGGTGGTGTCCGGGCGCGCCGCTGCCAGTTCGAGCGGCTCGGCTACTTCTGCGCTGACCCGGACGACTCCCGCCCCGGTGTGCCCGTCTTCAACCGCACCGTCACGTTGAAGGACGCCTGGGCGAAGATCGAGAGAAAGCAGGGCCGGGGCTAGGCGCCCGACCCCGCCCGCCGACCGACCGCCGCCCGAGGATCCCGCACGTGTCCGTCCGTGTCCGCTTCGCGCCGAGCCCCACCGGCTTCCTGCACGTGGGGGGGGCGCGCACCGCGCTCTACAACTACCTGTTCGCCCGTGTGCACGGGGGCGTCTTCGTGCTGCGCATCGAGGACACCGACGCCGCCCGCTCCACCGACGAGTCGGTGACCGCGATCCTCGACAGCCTGCGCTGGCTCGGGCTCGACCTGGGACGAGGGGCCGGGGGTCGGCGGCGGCCACGGGCCCTACTTCCAGTCCGAGCGCCGCGAGCACTATCACCGCCACGCCGGGACGCTGCGTGCGGCCGGCCGCGCCTACCCCTGCTACTGCACCCCTGCAGAGCTGGAGGCGATGCGCGAGGCCCAGGCGGCGAACAAGGAGCCGCAGCACTACGACGGACGCTGCCGTGGGCTCGACGCAGCGGCCCGCGCCCGGCTCGAGGCCGAAGGCCGCGGCGCCGCGCTGCGCTTCGCGCACGAGGCGGCGGGAGAGACGGCATGGAAGGACGTGGTGCGCGGCCGCGTGGCGTTCCGCAACGAGGTGCTGGACGACTTCGTGCTGCTGCGCGCCGACGGGTTGCCGACCTACAACTTCGCCTGCGTGGTGGACGACCACGAGATGGCGATCACGCACGTGATCCGCGGCGACGACCACATCTCGAACACGCCGCGGCAGATCGCGCTCTACGACGCGCTCGGTTGGGAGCCGCCTGTCTTCGCCCACGTCTCGATGATCCTCGGCAGCGACGGCTCGCGCCTCTCGAAACGGCACGGCGCCACGGCGGTGGCGGCCTATCGCGATCTGGGCTACGTGCCTGCCGGGATGGTGAACTTCCTGGCGCTGCTGGGCTGGGCCTACGACGACAAGGCCGAGCTGTTCACGCTCGCCGAACTGGAGCGGGTCTTCCGACTGGAGCGGGTGAGCCGCAATCCGGCGGTCTTCAACCTCGAGAAGCTCGAGTGGCTGAACGGGCAGCACCTGAAGCGCCTGTCCGATGACGAGCGCACGGAGCTGATCACGGGTTTCCTCGCCGCGCGCGGCCACGACCTGTCGCGACACCCGGCCGCGTGGTGGACGGCGCTGGTGCGCACGCTCGGTGACCGGCTGCAGGACCCTGGCCGACGCGGAGACCGTCGGAGCCTTCGCGCTGCGCGACGCGCTGGAGACGGAGCCCGCGGCCTGGGCCGAGTTGCTGGAGAAGCCGGCGGTGGGCCCGAGGCTCGAACAGTTGGCGGCGGTCCTCGAGGCCGACCGCGAGTTCAGCCTCGAGAGCCTCGAACGCGCGACGCGGGGCCTAGCGGCCGCGCAGGGCGTCAAGCCCGGCGAGCTCATGGCCGCCGCGCGCGTGGCCCTGACGGGACGCAGGACCGCCCCCGGCCTGTTCGAGGTGATGGGGTTGCTGGGGCGGGCGCGAGCGGTGGGGAGGTTGCGGGACGCGGCCGTGCGCTGGAGCGCGGAGTCGGCCCGGGCCCGCGACTGAGCGCTCAGGGCCCGGGCCGCCTTGTCCGGGGTGGCGGTCTTGGGTTACCTTCCCTGCCGCATCGAATCGATTGCCCGGTGGTGTAACGGTAGCACGACTGGCTCTGGACCAGTTAGTCGAGGTTCGAATCCTTGCCGGGCAGCCAGCCTCAACGTGAGTACGACGGGCGCGCCGGTCGCGCGCCCGCGTCGTTTGAGGGCTTCGGGCCCGCGGTGGATGCCGTCGCTTGACGGTCCTCGTCTTCGGCGGATAGATTCCCGCCCGCTTCCGTGGCGCTATCGTCTAGGGGTCTAGGACAGGTGGTTCTCAGCCATCAGACCGGGGTTCGAATCCCCGTAGCGCTACCAGCTTCGTGAACGCCCGCCCGCGGAGATCCCTCCGCGGGTTTCGTGTCGGGCGGCGCCGGCGCGTCCGGGCTTTCCCGGGGAGTGGTGGGCCGGACGCGACCGGCCCACCACTCCCCGGCTACCGCCAGCGGTCCGCCTTCGGGTGGCGTCTGATCGAGCGGGCGATCAGCTTCCACCGGGTCTCCTCCTCGGCCCGCGCGCGCGGGTCCTGCCGCGCCTCGAGCCGGCGCAGCTCGCGGCCGAGCTTGCGCCAGCTCTCGAGCCGCGCCGGCTCGAGAGCGCCGCGCTCGACCGCGGCGCGCACGGCGCAGCCCGGCTCGTCCGCGTGGGCGCAGTCGCGGAAGCGGCAGTCCGCCGCCAGCGCCACCACGTCCGGGAAGGCCCCGGCGAGCCCGCCGTCGTCGCCCCACAACTGCAGCTCGCGCAGGCCGGGCGTGTCGAGCAGCAGTCCGCCGCCCGGCAGGAGCACCAGCTCGCGCCGCGTGGTCACGTGGCGTCCGCGCGAGTCGTCTTCGCGCACCGCGCCGGTCGCCTGGCGGGCCTCGCCCAGCAGCGCGTTGACGAGCGTGCTCTTGCCCACGCCCGAGGAGCCGAGCAGGGCCACCGTGCGGCCGGGCCCGAGCCACGGCGCGAGCGCGGCGAGCCCGTCCCCGGTGAGCGCCGACAGCGCCAGCACGGGCACGCCCATCCCCACCCGCTCGACCTCCGCGAGCCGCGCCGCGAGGTCGCCGGCGAGGTCCGCCTTGTTGAGCACGATCACCGGGCTCGCGCCGCTCTCCCAGGCGGCGGCCAGGTAGCGCTCGATGCGCCGCAGGTTGAAGTCGCCATCCAGCCCGGAGACGAGCAGCACGGTGTCCACGTTGGCGGCGACCACCTGTTCCTCGGTGATCTCGCCGGCAGATTTGCGCAGGAAGGCGCTGGCGCGGGGCAGGACCGCGACGATCACCGCCGTCGCCGCGGCGCCGGCGCGCGCCGCGACCCAGTCGCCCACGGCGGGCAGGTCGGAGCGGCGGCGCGCCTCGTGGCGCAGGCGGCCGGCCAGCACGGCGGGACACTCGCGCCGCCCGTCCAGCAGCAGGTAGCGGCCCCGGTCCTCGCGTGCGACGCGGGCGGGCACGAGGCCCCGCTCGCGGAAGGGGTGGAAAGCGTCCTCGAGGGTCTGGTTCCAACCGAGATGTCGAAGCGGCATGGCGGCGCTACCTTTCACGCAGGGTCACTCGATGCGGGCGCGCCGGGGGCGGCCCGGGGACGATGCGGTCGGTGTGCGTCGCGCGGGACGGCGGGAAAAGCGAAACGCCGCTCCTTCCGGAGCGGCGCGGGCGCGGACTGGACGCTCTAGGCGCGGCGGTGGAAGGCGCGTGACGCACGGGCATCGAGGACCACGGCTGCCATGTCTCGCTCCTTCCCCTTCCCGGTCGCCCGCCCCCTGCGGAGCGCCGTGAGGAGAGGTTCCCCCAGGGTCGGGTGGCTGTCAAGGACGGGCTTCGCGGGTGGTGGTGGGGCCGCCACCAGGCCACCCGCCGCGCTCCGCCCGGTGCCGGCGGCCGGCGGGGCGCCCGCGCTGGTGAGGCGCCTCGCACATGCGGTAACGTGCCGCGGCTGGCCACGTTCCGCCGGAGGATTCGATGGGTGAGGGTCTGTGGAGCGGCAGGGAGGGTGGCGGCCCGGTCCTCGTGACCGGGGCGCTGGGCTTCGTGGCGTCGCGGCTCATCCCGCGGCTCCTCGAGCGCGGGGCGCAGGTGGCGGCTCTGGTGCGCCCCGGCCGCGACGCTTCGTGGCTCGCCTCGCTCGGTGTCGAGGCGCGGCGCGCGGACCTCGACGATCCCGCCATCGGGGCGGAGGTCTTCGCCGGCGCCGGAGCCGTGGTGCACCTCGCCGGGCTCGCCCTGGTGCCGCGCTTCCTCGGCGCGGTCGAGCAGGCGGGCGTGCCGTGCGGGGTCTTCGTGAGCTCGGCCGGCGTCTACACGCGACTCGTGAGCCCGGGCGCCGACGCCAAGCGGGCGGGGGAGGCCCGGCTGCGCGCCGCGGCACTCGAGGCGACGATCCTGCGGCCGAGCATGATCTACGGCCGCCCGGGGGACCGGAACCTGGAGCGCCTGCTGCGCTGGCTCGCGCGGGTCCCGGTGGTGCCGCTGCCGGGTGGCGGCCGCGTGCTGCAGCAGCCCGTTCACGTGGACGACCTGGTGAGCGCGATCGTGGCGTCCCTCGAGCGCCCTGCCGCGCGCCGGAGCGAGTATGACGTGGGCGGTCCCGAGGCGCTCTCGTTGCGCGCGCTGATCGAGCAGAGCGCGCAGGCCCTCGGCCGGCGCGCTCTGCTGGTCCCGCTGCCCCTGCGTCCGGTCCACGGGCTGGTGCGCGTCCTGCGCCGGATCGGACTCCCGGTGCCGATCCGGCCCGAGCAACTGCTGCGGCTCGAGGAATCGAAGGCCGTGGACATCACGCCGGCGCGGCGCGACCTGGACTTCGCCCCCCGGTCCTTCGCGGAGGGAATCAGGACGGAGGCCGCGATGCTCGCCGGACGGCGGTGACGGGCGCGGCGGCGGCGGCAGCGCCCGCCCGTACGCGGGTGGCTTCGTGCGAAGTGCAATCCCTGTTGCAGATTGCGGCCCGCGGGTCGGCTAACGCATTACAGCCACTTTACTTGACACTCCTTCCCGGCGGCCCATAGAATGCTTCTGTTCGGGGTGCGCGCGCGGGCGCTGTCGACCGTGCGCGCCGGGTATCTGTTGCAGCGCCTCAAACCGCTCGTCCCGAGTGGCCGCGGGGGCGGGTTCGGAGGCCGTAGGATCGCGTACCCGGACCTGCATCGGATCCAGACCTGCACAGCCATCCCTGACCGCCGCGTGCCCGGCGCCCCTTGCCGAAGCCCCTCCTTCCGGGTCCACGTCGGGCGGAGCCCCGGTCCGCATCGGTCGCTCGCCGCAGGATTGAGCCCATGAACCTGAAGAAGACGCCGCGCTTCGTGATCCTCACGCTGGGCTACACGCTGCTCCTGCAGCTGGCCTTCGCGGGGGCGTTGTTGCTGCGCTTCGAGGGCGCCGTGCCCGCCGTCTTCTGGCGCGGCTACCTGCTGGCCGCACCCTGGTTCACCGGGCTCTCGCTGGTCGGCTTCTACGTGGCCGGCCTCTATCACGGGTTGTGGCGCTACGCCAGCACGGTGACGCTCTTCCAGATCGTGAAGGGGGTCACGCTCTCGGCCCTTTCGCTCGTGGTCATCAGCCTCTTCTCCTACGACCTGCTCTTCCCGCGCAGCCTCATCGTGCTCGTCTGGCTGTGGGAGATCGTGCTCATGGGCAGCGTGCGGTTCGCCTGGCGGCTCTCTCGCGAGCGCCTGCTGGGGCCGGTGCCGCTGCGGGCCGGTCGGGCGGTCGTCGTGGGCGCGGGACACGCGGGCGTGCACCTGATCACCGAGATGCGCCGCGGGCCCGCGGGCAACGAGGTCCTGCAGGCCGTGGGCTTCATCGACGACGATTCGCGCCTTACCGGTCACCTGATCGAGGGTGTGAAGGTGCTCGGCAGCATCGCCGACCTGCCGCGTGTGATCCAGGAGCAGCGGGTGGAGATCGTGATCGTCTCGGATCCGAATCTGCCGGCGAAGGTGGTGCGGGAGATCGCGCGCTTCTGCGTCGAGGCGCACGTCCGCGTGAAGACGCTGTCCGGGCTTTCCGACCTGCAACACGGCCGCTCGGCGCTCTCCCAGATGCGCGACGTGAGCATCGAGGACCTGCTGGGGCGCCAGCCCGTGCACCTGCACCTGACCGAGGTGGCCGAGTTCCTGCACGGCCAGCGCGTGCTCGTGACCGGTGCGGGTGGCTCGATCGGATCCGAGCTGGCGCGCCAGGTGGCGAGCTTCGGCCCGGCCTGCCTGATCCTGCTGGACCACGCGGAGAACGGGCTCTATTACGTCCACAACGAACTGGTCGCCCAGTTCCCGTCGCTGCCGATGCACGCCCTGGTCGCCGACGTCCGCGACAACGAGGCGGTCGAACAGGCCTACACGAAGTTCCGGCCCACGGTGGTGTTCCATGCCGCGGCGCACAAGCACGTCCCGCTGCTCGAGGCCAACCCGCGCGAGGCGGTGCTCAACAACGTGGTGGGCACGCGCAACCTGCTGGACGCCGCCGAGCGGCACTGGGTGAGCAAGTTCGTGCTCATCTCCACCGACAAGGCGGTGAACCCCACCAGCGTGATGGGCGCGACCAAACGGGTCTGCGAGATGATGATGCAGAGCCGCTCCCACCGCAGCCACACGCGTTTCGCGGCCGTGCGCTTCGGCAACGTGCTGGGCAGCGAGGGCTCGGTGGTCCCGCTCTTCCAGCGGCAGATCCAGCGTGGCGGGCCGCTGACCGTGACCCACCCCGAGGCGCGTCGCTTCTTCATGACCATTCCCGAAGCGGTGCGTCTGGTGCTGCAGGCCGGGGCCATGGGGCGCGGAGGCGAGGTGTTCCTGCTGGACATGGGCGAGCAGGTGCGGATCGACGATCTGGCGCGGCAGCTCATCCGCATGGCGGGGCTGCGCGAGGGCGAGGACATCGAGATCGTCTACACGGGACTGCGCCCGGGCGAGAAACTCTACGAGGAGCTGCACTCGGACGCCGAGCGCATGCGCATCACCCGCCACGAGCGCATCATGGTCTGGGACCTGGACGCCCCGCCGGAGTCCGAACTGCTCGAGGACGTGGACGAGCTGGAAACACGCGCCCGGGCCGGGGACGCCGACGGGATGCGCGTGCAGTTGCAGCGCATCGTGCCCGAGTACCGGGAGCCGACCCCCGAGAGCCTGGCCACGCCGCAGGAGGATTCCGATCTGGTGGAGCTGCCGGCCGTGGCGCTGGACGGCCCCGAGGCTGGACCGTTGCACGCTCCGGAGCGGGTGCGGCGGACGCTCGACGTGCTGGCGGCGCTCGGGTTCATCGCGCTCACCGTGCCGGCCTGGGCGCTGGCCTGGCTCGAGGCCCGGCGTGCGGGCGAGCGCGACCCGTTCCGCCATCTCGAGTGCGTGGGCCGCAACCGCCGCTGGCAGCGGCGGCGCTCGGCTCGCGTCGCGTCGCCCATCGACCGTCGCAGCGGCGAGCGTCGCACGCAGGACCTGTTCGGCGCCCCCCTGGCCTGCGCCCATTTTCGCGACGACCTCGGGCCGGTCGGTTGCTGGCTGGCGCGCCGCGGTCTCGACCGTCTCCCGCTGCTCCTCAACGTGCTGCGCGGCGAGATGGCGCTGGTGGGCCCGCGCCCCGAGACCCAGGACTCCGTGCTGCGCTGGCAGTCCCTTTCGCCGGAGTTCGCGCGCCGCTTCTCGGTGCTGCCCGGGGTGACCGGGCTCGCCCAGCTTTCCGGCTGCCCGGACGGGGATCCCGAGGGCATGGCCTGCCGCATCCAATACGACCTGTACTATGTCGACCATCGCTCGCTGCTGCTCGACATCCGCATGCTGTTCCGCACGGCTCGCGTGGTCTTCGGCCAGCCGGGCGGGGCCGCGGCGCGGCTCCGCGATGCCGCGGGGGCCGCAGGGGGCCGTCCGGGCCGTCCGGCGCGGCCGGAAGCAGAGGGGACCACCACGATCGCCGCGTCCACGCCGACCGCAGTCAAAGGAGTGACACGATGAAACGAGCCTGTCCGGCAGTGCTGGGAGTGGTCTTCGCACTGGTGATCTCGCTGGCCGCGGGGTCGGCGCGTGGCGAGGAATATACGATCGGCGCCGAGGACGTCCTGCAGGTCTCGGTCTGGATGCACCCCGAACTGGAACGGGCGGTCACGGTGGGCGCGGACGGCAGCATCACGTTCCCCCCGGTCGGCGACCTCAAGGCCGGGGGCCAGACCCCGAACCAGCTGGCCACGCGCGTCGCGGACCGGTTGTCGAGCTACCTGCGCCAGACCGCCACGGTGACGGTGACCGTCACGCAGTACATGAGCCAGAGCGTGTTCGTCTCGGGCGGCGTGGCCAGGCCAGGACGCTACGGCTTCGAGCGGCTGCCGGGCGTGATCGACGTCATCAGCCAGGCGGGGGGGGCGATCGCCGGGGCGGACCTCTCCCGGGTGCAGGTCATCCGGCGCGAGGGCGATCTGCGGCGCCCGCAGACGGTGGACGTGGCCCGCGCGCTGCGCGAGGGCACCGACGCGGGGCTGCCGGCGCTCAAGCCGGGGGATACCGTCGTGGTCCCGGTGGAGTCTGCGCCGGGGGTCACGGCCGGAGGCGACGCGGTCGGCGTGCTGGGCGAGGTGGCCCGGCCGGGTCTCTACCCGGTCGGCGCGGGCCAGGACCTGTGGATGGTGCTGGCCGCGGCGGGCGGGCTCACCTTGCAGGGCAACCTGGGGGACGTTCGCGTCGTGCGCCCGAAGGACTCCGGCACATCGGTCTTCGGCGTGAACCTCAAGGACCAGCTGGCGCACGGCGCGCGCGACCCGTTCGTGGTCCACTCCGGCGACGTGATCTTCGTCACCGGTCGCGGCGCCTGGGGCAGCACCTGGGCCGCGCTGACGCAGTTGCTCTCGATCTCGCGCGACCTCGTCAACGTCGTCGTGCTCGCCGACTACCTCCAGCACAGGAACAACAACTGATGGCCCTGGCACCGGAGCCCGCCGCCCTGGATCTGCGCCAGCTCACGCGCGTGTTGCTGCGCCGCAGGTGGCTGTTGCTCCTGCCCTGGGTCGCGGCCGTGCTGGTGGGCGTGGCCGCCGCGTTCCTGCTCAAGCCCATCTACGTCAGCCAGGTCACCCTGATGCTGGAGCGACCGCAGGCGCTCACCGGGCCGCTCGGTGGGATGGTGGGCGGTGGCGTGAGCAGCGAACAGCAGGCCGAGATGATGCGCGAGCAGGTGCGCAGCACGCCGTTCCTGCGCGGCGTGATCAGCGCGACCGGTCTGAAGAGCGATCCGGCGGCGCGTGCCTGGGCGCTGGCCGGCTCGAAGCGCTATCCGGGGCTGCCCGCGGACCAGGAGGTCGAGGCGTTCCTGACCGACTACCTGCGCGGGGCCATCGACGTGCGGCGTGAGAAGGGTGATGTATTCCAGGTCACGGTCGGCGCCTTCGAGGCGGAGCGCGCCCGGCGGCTCGCCGAGTCGGTCGCGAACCAGTTCGTGATGGCCTCCAAGGCCGCGCAGCTGGAAGCCGCGCGCGCCACCCAGATCTTCTCGATCGAGCAGCAGGAGGTCTACCGGCGCAAGCTGGCGGACAGCGAGGTGCGCCTGGAGGCGGCCGCGCGCGCGGCGCTGGGCAGCGGGGCGCCCCAGTTGGACGCGACCAACGTGGCGCGCGCCCGCGGATTGCTCGAGCAGGCCAACCTCGAGCTCGAGGAGCAGCGGCAGAAACTCGCCGGGCTCAAGGTCCAGTTGCAGGGCCGGAGGCTCGAACCGAGCCTCGAAATGCTCTCGAGCCCGCGCACGGCGACGCTTTCCGCGCAACTCGCCGAACTCGACCGCCAGCTCTCCGCCGTCCTGCTGGCGGAGTCCGGCAGCGACGGGGGGGCGAACGTCCGGCTCCTGATCAGCCGGAAGTACGCCGAGCTGGAGGATGAACTGGACCGCGGCGCCGTCGCGGCGCTGCCCTCCCTTTCGGCGGATGAGCGCGACCTGCTGGTGCGCGCGCGTCTGGCGCAGGTTGACCTCGCCGCCAAGCAGACCGGGCGCGACGAGATCGGCCGGCAGGTCTCCAGCTACCAGCGTGAACAGTCGCTCTCGCCCGACCGCGACCTCGCCGTGCAGCGGCTCCGGCAGGAGGTCGAGGCGAACCGGACGCTCTACAACTCTTTCGTCCAGCAGGCGACGGCATCGCAGGTCAACGAGGCGTTCCAGAACGCGCGGGTGGGGGGACGTTTCAGCGTGCTCGAACCCGCGACGCGGCCGCTCGCGCCCGCCAAGCCCAACCGCCCGCTCATCATCCTGCTGGCGTTCGTGCTGGGAGGGGTCGTGGGTGTGGGGACCGCGCTGGTCGTGGAGCAGCACGACGAGTCCATGAAGGACGCCCAGGAGGTGGAGAGCCTGCTGGGGCTGCCCGTTCTGGGCGCGGTGCCGCGCGATGGCGAGCTCGGGCGTCGCTCCCGCCGCGGCGCGTCCGCCCCGGCGGCCGGCCTTCCCGCGCTGCACGGGGGGACCGCGGGGTCGCGCGATGGCCTGATCCACCGCCTCAAGGTGGAGAGCCCGCTGGGCCTCGAGTTCCGGCGCATCTACCTCAAGCTGGCGAAGACGCACGGGCGGATACTGCCGCGCACCCTGATGGTCACGAGCGCGACGCGCGGCGAGGGCAAGACCACGACCGCGGCCTGCCTCGGGATCACGCTGGCGCGCGAGCTGCGCGAGAAAGTGCTGCTGGTGGACTTCGACCTGCGCAGCCCCACGCTGCACCGGACGCTGGGCCTGCCCAGCGCCACCTGGGGACTGGCGCAGATGCTGCACGGCCGCGTCTTCGACGAGCGCCACGTGCGCGCGACGTCGCTGCCGAACCTCGATTTCCTGGCCGCAGGCCGCTCGGAGCGGCCCGCGGGCGAACTGGTGGACTCCGCGGCCTGCGAGTGGTTCTTCGAGGAGGCCATCGCCCGCTACTCGCTGGTGCTGGTGGACGCGCCCCCGAACCTGGCTGTGCCCGATCCGCTCATCCTGGGTCGGGTGGTCGAGGGCGTGTTGTACGTCATCAAGGCAGGCAGCACGATCCGCAAGGCCGCCGAGTACGGGGTGAAGGTGCAGCGCGAGGCCCGCGACAACGTGCTCGGGATCCTGATGAACGACGCCGGGGAAGTGCTGCCCAGCTACTACGGCTACCGCGCCGGGAGCTACGGCTACACCCCGAAGGAGGCAGGCGGGGCCTAGTCTCCGCCAGGCAGGGAGGCCGGTCCGGTGAGGCGCCGCGGCACGGTGGCCGCCGCCCGGGGCATTCCGGAAGCCTCCTCGAGGAGTCGCCGTTGCGCAGTGTCCGGGTACCGAAGAACGTCCGCACCAACCACCTCCGGTTCCTCCTGGCCGGGCTCGTGGACAACGCGCGCTCGGCCGCTGCAGGCTGGGGCGGGCCGTGCCGCGCGCGAGCCACGGTGCGCTGGCGCGCGATCACCTGCGCGGCGCGTGGTTCGTCCCGGAGCGCGCGCTGCCGGTCGCGGTGGCCCTCCGGGCGAGCTTGCTGCCGCCAGCCCGGCTCGCCGGACCGCGGCGGCCGGGGTGGGCCGCGCGCCCGGTGGAGCGGCGCCTCGTGAGTCGGCGTCGCGTGCGGTTGTACGGTGCGGTGAAGGGTCCCCGATGAGCCCGGACCATCCCGGCCCGGGCCCGGCCCCGGTCGCCGAGGCTCGCGGCGCGGCCCGGCGCCATGCGCGCCGGCTGTCCGCCGGCCTCGCGGTCGCGTTCGGCACGGCGCTGGCCCTCGTGTTGGTCGTGGGGTTCGTGGCGCTCGACTACCGCTTCGGCCAGGAGCCGCATCGCCTGGTGAAGATCGCGCTGGGCGGGGCGGTCGGCGTCTGGATCCTGCTGATCCCGCGCCTCGGGCTCTTCCTGCTGCCCGTGGCCACGCCGTTCCTCTCGTGGATGCCCCGCATCCCGGTGCCGGGCTTGAACATCCTGAACGTCCTCCTGTTCACGGTGTTCGCGAGCTGGGCGCTGGGGCGCATCTTCGCCCGGCAGCCGATCGTGCGGCGCACTCGCCTGGGGAGCCTGCTCGCCGCCATCATGGTGCTGGCCGCGCTCTCCATCGTGCGGGGCGCCGCGTTCCCCACCGGCTACCACTACGAGGGCCTCGCGGCGGCCTGGGGGCTGCTGCGCAGCGCCATGACCTTCGCCTTCTACTTCCTCGGCTTGTGGATGGTGCGGGGAGCGCAGGACCGCCGCCGCATGAGCTGGGCCATCGTCATCGGACTGCTCGCCGAGGCGGTCGTGACCATCGCCTTCGGGCGCAACGGACGCGGTGGACGGGCCGTCGGCTCCTTCGGCCAGCCCAACGAACTGGGGGCCTTCCTGGCCATGTTCACGGCCTTCGCCGCCGCGCAGCTGCCCGCGGCGCGGCGCTGGGGGGCGCGGCTCGCGCTGAGCGGGGCGGTGGTGGCCGGCGTCTTCGCGGTGGTGCTGACGGTCTCGCGCGGCGCCGTGGTGGCGCTGGTGGCGGCGCTGCTCTTCGTCGCGCTGCGCAGCTCGCGCGTCCTCACCCTGATCCTGCTCGTCGCGGGAGTATCCTCGCCACTCTGGGCCCCGGACTACCTCAAGGAGCGCATGATGGGCATGCAGGTCGAGTCCGAGACCTCCGACGGCGTTTCGCTCGAGGCTTCGGCCCAGTTGCGCGTGGACACCTGGCGGGCCGTCATGAAGGTGGTGTCGGAGCATCCGGTGGATGGCGTGGGCTTCTCGGGGCTTGGCTACGTGCTGCCCGCCGCCGGCCAGGAACTGGGTGTCGAGGTCAAGGACTCGGCCCACAACACCTATCTGCGTTTCCTGGGCGAGATGGGCGTGCTGGGCCTGCTGCTCTTCCTGGCATTGCTGTGGCGCTGCTGGATGCTGGCGCGCGACGGCGTGCGGCTCGCGCGCGACCGCGCGGACCGGCAGCTCGCGCTGGGGCTCGCCGCGGCGACGATCGCGTTCGCCGTCTCGTGCGCCTTCGGCGACCGCTTCTTCAGCGGGCTGATCTCGGGCAACTTCTGGCTGGCCTGTGCCCTCGTGGACGACCTCGTGAGCGAGCGCCGCGCGGAGGCCGCGTGAGCGGGCGTGCGCTGCGCTGGCTCGCGAGCCTGCTGCGGCACCCGCACGGCGATGGGGTGGCGAGCCTGGTCATCATCCGGCACCACCGTGTCTACGGCCCGGGCGAGCGTCCGCTCTACCGGCTGGGCGTGGGCGAGGACGTGCTGCGCGCGCAGCTCGCGCTGCTGGTGCGGCGCGGCCAGGTGCCTGTGACGGTCTCGGAGGGGTTGGCGCGGCTGGCGGGTGGGGAGCCCCGCCGCACCGTGGCGCTGAGCTTCGACGACGGCTACGCCGACAACGTGCGGCGCGTCCTGCCGCTGCTCGCGGCGGCCGGGGCGCGGGCCACGTTCTTCCTCACCGCGGGGCTCATCGAGGAGCGCCGGGCGCCCTGGTGGGACGAACTCGCGCACCTGCTCGCCGGGGCCCGCGTGGCGCGCTTCGAGCACGAAGGCCGCGTCTGCGAGCTCGCGGACGAAGCGGGCCGGGTGCGGGCGCTGCGAGCGCTCCTGCCCGCGTTCCGCACCTCACCCGTGGGCCAGCGGGCGCTGCTCGAGGGCCTGGCCGGGCGTCTCGGGGTCCCGAACCCCGCGCCCTGCGAGCTGGCGACCTGGGAGGAGTGCGGCGCGCTGCGGGCGGCGGGGATGGAGGTCGGGGCGCACACGCTCACCCACCCCCTGCTCTCGACCCTGCCCGCTGCGGAGCAGGCCGCCGAGATCGGCGGCTCCTTCGAACTCATCGCGCGGCGGCTGGGCGAGCGGCCGCGCGGGCTCGCCTACCCGGGCGGCGACCACGACGCCGCGAGCCTCGAAGCGGCGCGTGCCGCCGGCGCCGCCTGGGCGGTGACCACGCGGGCGGGGGAGAACCGCGCGGACACGCCGGCGCTGGAACTGCTGCGCCGCGGACTCTCCGAGGGCGCGTGCCTCGGCCCGGGCGGGCGCTTTTCGGAGCGTCTGACGCTGGCCGAGCTGGACGGGCGGTTCGAGCGGCTGCGGGCGCGGCGGGCGCGGGCCGGCGTGCCCGCGGGGGAGGCCGCCGGATGAGCTTGCGGATCCGGGTGCTCTACGTGGTCGGCAACTTCGTCGCGGGCGGGGCGGAGCGCCATCTCGTCGAGCTGTGGAAGGGGATCGACCGTGCGCGCTTCGAGGTCGTCATCGCCTGCTTCCGGCGCGAGGGCGCGTTCCTGGCCGAGGTGGAGTCGCTGGGCTGGCCGGTCCGCGAGCTCGCGGTCGGACGCCGCATCTATGGTGCGGCGGGCCTCGCGGGGTTCGCGCGCCTCCTGCACCTCGTGCGCGACGTGCGGCCGCAGGTCATCCACGGGTACCTCTTCGGCCCGAACCTCTACGCGGCGCTCGCCGGGCGGCTGGCGGGGGTGCCCGCGGTGGTCGTGGCCAAGCGCAACGTGGACGCCTTCGAGACGCGCCGGCAGGTCCTGGCGCAGCGGCTCGCGCATCGGCTGGCCACGCACGTGACGGCGGTGAGCGAGGTGGTGGCGGAGTCCGTCGTCGCCCTGGGCGTGCCGCGCGCGCGCGTCACCGTGATCCCGAACGGGGTGGACGCTGCGCGCTTCGTCCCACTCGCCCCGGTGGAGGAGGCGCGGCACGCGCTCGGCGCGGACGGCTGCGCCGCTGGTGGGGAGCGTGGGCTGCCTGGCCGCGCGCAAGGACTACGGCACGCTGCTCGAGGCGCTGCGCCTGCTCGGAGGGCCGCGGCGTCGCGTTCCGCGCGGCGCTGGTGGGGGACGGCCCCGACCGCGACGCGCTCGAGGCGCGCGCCGCCGCTCTGGGGCTCGCGGACCGCGTGCGGTTCCTCGGCGAGCGCGCCGACATCGACCGCCTGCTGCCCGGCATGGACGTGTTCGTGCTCTCCTCCCGCGAGGAGGGGATCCCGAACGCGCTGCTCGAGGCCATGGCCGCGGGGCGTGCGTGCGTCGCGACGGCGGTGGGCGGCACGCCCGAGGTGCTGCGCGACGGCGAGACCGGCTGGCTCGTGCCGCCCGGCTCGCCCGGGGCGCTGGCGGACGCGCTCGAGCAGGCGCTCACGCGGCCCGGCGAAGCGCGCCGGCGCGGGGAGGCGGCCCGCCGCGCGGCGCGCGAGGAGCTGAGCATCGAGGCGATGGTGCGGCGGCACGAGGAGTTCTACGAGCACGTCGCCGGCCGCCCATCGACGGGGGGAGGGAGCCGGTGAAGTCCGTGGCCTTCGTGACGACGACGTTCCCCACGCTCGCCTCGTTCATCGAGGACGACGTCCATCGGCTCACGGCCCGCGGCGTGCGGGTGCGGGTCTACGCGCTGCGCGGGGTCGGGCGCCAGTACCAGCCGCGGCACGCGCCACTGGTGGCCCTCACGGAATCCGTGGGCTCGCCCCTGGACCTGCGCGCCTGGGGGGCCATGCTGGTCTGGCTGCTGCGCCGCCCCGGCACGTTGGTGGGCGAGACCGCACGCATCCTCTGGGCTTCGCGCGGCTCGCCCTACGCGCTCGCCGGCCACCTGCTCTGGCTGCCCGCCGCCTGCCGCGTGGCTCTGCTCGTCGAGCGCGAGGGCCTCGAGCGCGTGCACGGGGCGTGGGCCCACTTCCCGGGCAGTGCGGCCTACCTCGCCGCGCGGCTGACGGGCCGGCCCTTCAGCCTCTCGGCGCACGCCGGCGCCGACCTCTACCGCACGCGCGCCTTCCTTGCGGAGAAGGTGCGCGCCGCCGATTTCGTGGCGACCTGCGTGCGTGGCAACGCGGAGCTGCTGCGCGAGCTGGCGGGCCCCGGCGCCCGGGTCGAGTGGGTCGCGCACGGCGTGGATCTCGCCCGCTTCGACGGCTCGGGCCGTGCGCCCGATCCCGATCCCGTTCTGATCACGGTCGGACGGCTCTCGCCGCCCAAGGGCTTCGACGACGCCATCCGCGCGCTGGCGCTCCTGCGCTCGCGCGGGCGCGAGGCCACGCTCTGGCTGGTGGGCGACGGTCCCGAGCGGGTCGCCCTCGAAGCTCTGGCCCGCGAGACCGGCGTGGCGGACCGGGTACGCTTCCTCGGCGCGCTCAGCCACGAGGAGCTGTTGCCGCTCTACCGCCGGGCCTGGCTCCTGCTCGCCCCGAGCCGCGTGCTCGCCAACGGCCGCCGCGACGGCATCCCGAACGTGATCGTGGAGGCGATGGCGATGGGGATGCCCTGTGTGGGCACGCGCGCGGGCGGCATCGAGGAGGCGATCGTGCCGGGCGGGACCGGTGCGCTCGCCGAGCCGGGAGACCCGGCCTCGCTGGCCGATGCGGTCGAGAGCGTGCTGGCCGACCCGGAGGCGCTGGCGCGGCTCGGCCGCGCGGCGCGGCAGCGGGCCCTGGAGCGGTTCGACGCGGCGCGGAGCTTCGAGCGGTTCTTCGCGTTGTTCGAAGGGCACGAGGCGGACCCGCCTGCCGTGGCTCCCGGAGCCGGACGATGAGCGGGCGGACGCTGCGGGTGCTGCACGTCATCGAGGCCATGGACCGGGGTGGCGCGGAGTCGCTCATCGTGGAGCACGCGCGCCACGCGGGACCCGGCGTCGAGGTGCTGGTGTGCGCGCTCAACCGCGGAGGACCGGCGCTCGAGGCGGCGCGCGCCGCCGGAGCGCGGACCTTCGTGCTCCAGGGCCGCGGCCGGCTCGCGCGCATCGGCCGGCTCGCGGGGCTGATCCGCGAAGAGGCGGTCACGGTGGTGAACGGCCACAACCCCACCGGGGGGCTGGCGGCGGCGCTGGCCGCGCGGCTCGCGGGCGTGCGCGCGGTGCTGCGCACGGAGCACAGCCTCCACTACGCGGGCCGGCACTCGGTCGCGTGGCCCGTCCTCGAACAGGTCGCGACGGCGCTCACGGTGCGCGTCCTGTGCGTGTGCGAGACCGTGCGCGAGAGCCATGTGACGCGCTTCCGGCGCACGGCGCGGCGCTTCGTCACCGTGCTCAACGGAGTCTCGGTCGCTCCGGCCGCACGGCCGCGCGCGCAGGCGCGCGCAGCCCTCGGGTTCGGACCACGAGGAGCGCGTGGCGCTCAGCGTGGGCAGCATCACGCCGCAGAAGGCGCAGGATGTCCTGCTCGAGGCGTTCGCGCGGGCGGCGGCGGACGCGTCCGCAAGCCGGCTCCTGATCGCCGGGGAAGGGCCGCTGCGCGCCGGGCTCGAGGCCCGGTGCGATGCCCTGGGCCTGGGCGCACGCGTCCGGTTCCTGGGCGCGCGCGAGGACGTGGGCGACCTGCTCGCGGCGGCCGACGTGTTCGTGCTCTCCTCGCGGCGCGAGGGGCTCCCCGTGACCCTGCTCGAGGCGATGCGCGCGGGACGCGCGGCGGTCGTGACGCGCGCGGGCGGTTGCGCCGAGGCCGTGGCGGACGGGGACACGGGGCTGCTCGTGCCGGTGGGCGATGCCGTGGCACTGGGCGCGGCGCTTCGCGCGCTGCTGGCCGACCCCGGGCGCTGCGCGCGCCTGGGGGATGCGGCCCGCGAGCGCTGGGCGCGGGAGTTCACGGCGGAGCGCATGGTGCTCGAGACCGAGGGGATCTACGAGGCGGCGCTGGCCGCAGGAGGGACTGGCCGGTGAGCGGGGAGCGGTTGCTCGAGCCGGTGGGGCCGGTGCGCCTCAGCCTGGCCGCGATCGGCGACGTGGGGGTGATCGGGAGCGCCCGTGCCCGCGCGCGGCGCGAGGGCTGGGACGCGGTCTTCGCCGCGGCCGCCCCCGCGCTGCGCGCCGCGGACGCGGGCTTCGCGAACCTCGAGATGCCCGTGGCCGAGGCGGGCCAGGTGCGCCCGGGACGCTCCCCCGAGTTCCGGCACGATCCGGAGGTGCTCCCGGCGCTGGCGCGCGCGGGCGTGCGCGTCCTCGCGCTGGCCAACAACCACATCCTGGACTGCGGCCCGCGCGGGCTCGAGCGCACGCTTTCGGCCTGCGAGAGCGCGGGCCTTGCCTGCGCCGGCGCGGGGCCCGGCCTGGAGGCGGCGCGCCGCCCGGCCGAGTTCGTCGTCGGCTCGCAGCGCGTGGCCCTGCTGGCGTACGCTGCGCCCTCGAAGGAGAGCGCGCGGGCGGGCAGTCCGGGCCCGGCGCCGCTCGAGGCCGCGCTCGTCCGTGAGGACCTCGAACGCTGGCGCCCGCGCGCCGACGTGCTGGTCGTGAGCGTGCACTGGGGCTCGATGTACGTGGACTACCCGCCTCCGCGCGTGCTCGAGCTGGCGGAGACGCTGGAGCGCGGTGGGGCCGACCTCGTGCTCGGGCACCACCCTCACGTATTGCAGGGCTGGCGTCGCGCGGGCCGGTGTCTGACGCTCTTCAGCCTCGGCGACGTGGTGTTCGACGCGCGCGCGGGTGACTTCGAGGCGCGCGTGGCATCCGCGACGCGGCGCGAGAGCGCGGTCTTCACGGTGCGCGTGGCGGACCAGCCCGGGCTGGACGTGCTGCCGCTCACGCTCGATCCCGACGGCTGGCCGCAGGCCCCGGACGAGGCCCGGGGACGCGCGCAAGTCGGGCGCCTGAGGGACCTTGCCGCGGGACTCGCGGATGCGCGCGGGCGCTTCGCCCGCGAGGCGGCCCCGCGCCTGCTCGGCTACGAGCTCGAGAGCCTCGGACATTACCTTCGGCAGGGCCGCCTGGATCGGGTCGCGCGACTGCTGGGCTCGGTGAGGCCGCGCCACCTGCCGCTGCTGTGGCAGGCGCTGCGCCGGCGGGGAAGGGACGCATGACGAGGGAAGCCTGGGACACGAGGTGGCCTGCCGGCTGGAGGGTGGTGCCGTCCGGGCGCTGTCGAACGCCGCGGCGGTCGCGTGGCATCATGCGCGTCGGCGGCCGCCAGCGATCGCGGAGGCGCTGAAGCTGCGCAAGAGAGGCGGAGGATCATGAGCCAGAGGACGGAGGCACGGCGCTCGTTCGAGCGGCTGCTCGAGTGGACCATCCGGGTCGAGTACCCGGCGGCAGCGACGTTCCTGCCGGAGGCCGGGCGGGAGGCCTTTCTGGACTATTACAGGAACCTGCCGAAACTGCGTGAGCCGCAGGCGCTCGCGCGGTACCGCCGGGGCATGTGGCGCTCCGAGGCGGGCTGGGTGGCGCGCTGGGTCGCGCGGCGGCACGAGGTCACCGGGCGCAGGCCCCGCGTGCTCGACGCGGGTTCCGGGTTCGGGACCTACTCGATGCTCTTCGCGGCCGCGGGCGCCGAGGTCGTGGGCGCGGACCTGAGACCCGACCGGCTCGAAGCGACCGCGAGCCGGCTCGTCTTCTGCCGCGAGAGTCTGGGGCTGGATCTTCCGGTGCGCTGCGAGCGCGCGGACCTCACGGCCGCCTGGGACGCGGACTACGACCTGGTCTGGGTCTACAACGCGCTCTCGCACATCGACCCGCTGGAGCGCTTCCTCGAGGAACTCCGCCGCCACCTCAGGCCGGGGGGCGTACTGGCCGTGGGCGACATCAACGGCGCGCACCCGGGTCACGTGCGGCGCCTGGCCGGTCTGCGCGAGGAGGTGCACCAGGAATACGTGGCGCCCGACGGTCAGCGTTCCGCCTACGCGGTCGAGCGCACGTTCCCCCCGGGCGAATTGCGCCGGGAGATGCAGTCGCACGGCCTGCGGGTCGTGCACCACGAGCTCTACTGGGGCGGGTCGGGCGTGCTCGCCTGGCCCCTCTACGAAGGCCTGCTGCGGCCGCTGCAGACGCAATGGTGGCTGGGCGCGTGGTTCGCGCGGCGGCAACTGATGGTCGCCGCGGTGGCGCGGCCCGGGGCGTGAGCGGAGGGCGGCGGATGCGCGTGTTGTTCGTGACCCAGTATTTCCCGCCCGAGACCGGGGCGGCGCCCGCGCGGGCGCTGCACTTCGCGCGCGCTCTGGAGCGCGCCGGGCACGAGGTGCGCGTGGTGACGGGTCTGCCGAACCATCCCTCCGGCGTGGTGCAGCCCGCCTACCAGCGGGTGCGCCGCGCGAGCGAGCGGGACGGCGGGATCACGGTCGAGCGGGTGTGGCTGCACGCCACGCCGCGCAGGACGCCGGTGACGCGCCTCTGGAACCACCTCTCCTTCGCGCTCTCCGCACTGGGCCCCGCGCTCGCCGGGCCGCGGCCCGGCGTGGTGCTGGCGACCATGCCGCCGCTCTTCCTGGGAGCGACCGCCTGGCTCGTGGCGCGCTGGCACGGTGCTCCGCTCGTGATCGATTGCCGCGACGATTGGCCCGCGGCGGCCGTGGCGCTGGGCGAGATGCGCGCCGGGTTCGCCACGCGCGTGCTCGGGGGGCTCGCGCGGTTCCTCCAGCGCCGCGCGGAGCGCGTGCTCGCCGTCACGCCCGGGATGCTGCGCGCCTTCGAACGGGCCGGTCTCGACGCGGGCCGTCTGGTGCTCGTCACGAACGGCGCCGACACCGATCTGTTCCGGCCGGCGCCGGCGGGGCGGCCCGGTGGCTCCGGCCGGCCGTTCACGGTGCTGTATGCGGGCACGCACGGCCTGATCCACGGCATGGAAGCGCTGCTCGACGCCGCAGAGCGCCTGCGCGCGCGCCGCGACGTCCGCTTCCTGCTGGTGGGCGACGGCGTGGCCAAGCCCGGGCTGGAGCGGCGCGCGCGCGAGGCCGGGCTGGAGCAGGTCGAGTTCCGTCCGAGCGTGGCGCCCGAGCGGCTGGTCGAGGAGATCCACGCGGCCGACGTGTGCGTGGCGACGACGCGGGACCATTCCTTCTGCGGCGAGACCATCCCGGTCAAGCTCTTCGACTACCTGGCCTGCGGGCGCCCGGTGGTCGCCGCGGTGAGCGGGGACGCGGCGCGCGTGGTCGAGGAGTCGGGCGGGGGCGTGGTGGTCCCCCCGGGCGACGGGGCAGCCCTGGCGGAGGCGCTCGCGGCGCTCGCGGCCGACCCGGCGCGGTGCGCGGCCCTCGGCGCGGCCGGGCCCGCGTTCATCGAGGAGCGCTACTCGCGACGGGCGGTGGGGACGAAGCTCGTGGCGTTGCTGGAGCAGGTCTTGCGCCTGGCACGCGGGCGGGACGTGGCGCCCCGGCCGGCGGGACCCGGCGGCGCCGCCAAGCGCGCGGTGGACCTGGTCGTGGCCGGCGTCCTGCTCGTGGTCCTGGCGCCGCTCCTCGTCGCGCTCGCGCTCGCGGTCCGGCTCGACTCGCCCGGGCCGGCGCTCTTCCGCCAGCGGCGAGTGGGCCGCGCCTCACGCGAGTTCACCATCCTCAAGTTTCGCACCATGCGGGTGGGCACGCCGGACCTGGCCTCGCACCTCATGGGGCCGGGCTCGGACCGGGTCACGCGCGTCGGGCGGTGGTTGCGACGCACGAGCCTGGACGAGTTGCCGCAGTTGCTGAACGTGCTGGTCGGCGACATGACGCTGGTGGGACCACGGCCCGCGCTGCACAATCAGCACGACCTGGTCGCGCTGCGCCAGCAGGCCGGCGTGGACGCGCTCAAGCCCGGCGTGACCGGCTGGGCGCAGATCCACGGGCGCGACGACCTCCCGCTGGACCGGAAGGTGGCCTACGACCACTGGTACCTCGAGCATGTCTCCTTCGGGCTCGACCTGGCCATCGCGCTGCGCACGCCCTTCGCGCTGCTCTCCTCGCGGGGGGTGTTCTGATGCAGCGCCCGGGCCCGACGGCGGGCGCGACGGTGTCCGCGACGGGGCGCGGGTGGACGGAACACGCCGCGGCGTACGCGAGCGCGGCGCTGGTCGCGCTCCTGCTCGGACTCATCTACCATCGCACCGTCGCGGGGCTCTGGGCCATGTGGACCACGAACGACAACTACTCCCACGGACCGCTGGTGCCGCTGGTGTCGCTGGCGCTGATCGTGTCCCGGCGCGAGCGCCTGCGCGCGCTGCCGCGGACGGGCGACTGGCTCGGGTTCGGGCTCGTGGCCCTGGCCTGCGCGCTCCAGGTGCTGGGCGTGCGCGCGGACGTCCTCACCCTGCAGGGCTGGTCGCTCGTGCTGGTGCTCTACGGGCTCGCTCTCGCGCTCCTGGGCGGACCGCTCACGCGCTCGCTCGCCTTTCCCATCGGCTACCTGGTCTTCATGCTCACCTTTCCGCCGTTCGTGATGAACCGGCTCAGCTTCGCCCTGAAGGAGGTGGCCGTGCAGGCCGCCGCGCACGCCTCCGAGATGCTGGGCGTGACGCTGCAGCGCAGCGGCATGACTCTCTGGCTCGCCAGCGGCGCGCTCGAGATCGAGAACCCCTGCAGCGGCCTTCGCTCGCTGCTGGCGATGCTGGCGACCGGCGTGCTCTTCGCGTCGCTGCTGCCTGCGGGCTGGTGGCGGCGCGCCCTGCTCGTGCTGCTGGCCGTGCCGATGGCCATCGCGGGGAACGCCCTGCGCATCACCCTGCTCGTGGTGATGGCTCACTACGTTGGCATCAAGCAGGCACTGGGGGTGTTCCACGACGTGTCGGGCTACCTGACGTACGGCCTCTCGCTCGCCGGGCTGCTGGCGGCCTGGGCGCTGCTCCAGTCGCGCGGTCCCGCGCCGGCGCGCCGGCCGTGAGGCTCCTCGCCGTCCTCCTCCTGCTCGCGGCCACCGCCGCCTATGTGCTGGTGCACCCGCCTGCGAACCTGGCCGTGGGCCGGGGAGCGCTGGCGGCCTGCCCGGCCGTCTTCGGTGACTGGAACGGCACGGACCTCTCGTTCGAGGATGCCGTGCTCGAGGAGCTCAGGGCCGACGACGTGCTTGTGCGCCGCTATGCCCTGGGGGACGAGGTGACCTGGCTCACCATCGTCTACCACCAGAATCGTCGCTACGGATCGCACGATCCCCGGTTGTGCTACGAGTCGCAGGGCTACCTGGTGGAGCCGCTGGGCCGCCGTCGCGTGGAGGACGGCAGCCCTGCCGGGCTCCAGGTCAACGTGTTCCGCGCGGTCCGCCCGCGCGAGCGGCGGCTGGTATATTACTGGTGGACGACTCGCAACCTGGTCACGGCGGACGTCGCCACGCTGCGTCAGCGCATGGCGCTGGCGGGCGCGCTCGACAACCGGTCGTGGGGCGCGTTCGTGCGGGTCGAGACGCGGCTGGGGAACGGGGGCGAGACACGGGCCACCGCGGCGCTCGATGATTTCACGGCGCGCGTGGCGCGTGCCCTGCCCGGCGTGTTCGCCGCGGCGGAACGGAGGCCGGGCCGATGAAGGTGCTCGAACAGCTGGCGCTGGCGGGGCAGGCGCTGTGGCTCACGCTGCGCGAGCTGCGTGCGGGGTGGTTGTGGGTGCCGTGGCTCGTCCTGGGCGTGTTCCAGTGCGCGGCGCTGCTGGCTCTCCTGGGCTTCGCCCATCCGCTGCTGGCCGGGGTGGTGGCCCCGTTCGTACGGTCGGTCGGTGGCGAGTCGGCCCTGCACTTCCCGGACTTCTATCGGGCGCTTCCGTTTCTGTACTCACGCATGGATCTCGTGCTGAGCTCGCTCGCCGGCGCGGTCGCCACGGGCTGGAGCATCCGGCTCTTCGCCGCGCGCTGGCGCCAGCAGGCGCTGGCGGCCGGCGGGGCGTGGGCGGAGATCGCGCCGCGGGCCCTGACGCTCGTGCTGGCGCAGCTTCCCTTCCAACTGCTGGTGCTGCTCCTCACTGGCCTGCTCGATCACGCTCTGGCCGGCCAGGGCGGACTCGTGCGGCGCCTCGGCCATTTCGTGACCCTCGGTGGGGTGGCCGGGCTGCAGGCGCTCTTCCTCTACCTTCCCGCGCTGATCGTGCTCGAGCGGCGCGGGCTGTGGCGCGCGTTCGCGAGCCTGCCGCGAGCCTGGGCGCGCGGCTTGTGGGCGGCGCTCCTGCTCGGGCTGGTGGCCCTGCTGCCGCTCCTGCCGCTCGAGGGGCTGGGACAGCGGAGCGACCTGCTGGTGGTCCGGGGCTCTCCCGAACTCGTCGCCTGGCTCACCGCGATGCAGCTCGTTGTCGGGCTCGTCGTGTCGTTCCTGCTGGCCGGGAGCTCGACGCTGGTCTACCTCGGGGCCGTGGCCGACGAGCCCGGGGAGGAGGGATGAGCGTGCACGTTCGTCTCGCCCTCCGGGGCCCGGGTCAGATGGCCGCCCTGCTGGGCCTGGCGCTGCTGGCTGTGGGTTGCGGGGACCGCGGACTCTGGGCGCGCTGGCGCGCGGAACGCGGCGCGTGGCGCGCGCAACGCGCGGTCGAGCGCATCGAGATCAACCCCCGCCTCGCCGGCGCCGCCGACTGGGCTCGGGCGGATGCGGCGTGCCGCCTGGTCACCGCGGGCTTCCCGGCGGAGGCGTGGTCGGCGCGGGCCCGCGCGGGTGACTCGATGGCCTCCGAGGTGCTCGAAGCCTCGGGCCGGGCCGCACTGCTGTGGGCGCGGCTCGAGGATCTTCGCGAGCGCCCCGGGGCGGCGCTCGCGGCCTACGAGCGCGCGCGGAGCGACTACGCGGCGGCCCCCGGCCTCTCGCTCGGAGCCGCGGTGGCGCAGGCCCGTCTGCTGGCCGACCTGGGGCGACCGGGGGAGGCGGAGGAGGTCTGGTGCGCCATCGCGCGGGACTACCCGGCCGCCGACCCACGCACCGGGGCGCTCTTCGACGCGGTCCTCGACGCGCCGCTGCTCCTGGCTCGCGACCGGCGCGCGCGCGGCGACACGGAGGGCGCGGACTCGGTGCTGCGCGCGGCCGAAGGGACCTACTTGCACCTGCTGCCCGCGCAACGCGGGCTCCCGGCGGCGCCCGCGCTGTGGGTGCGTGTCAGCGAGGCCCGTTCGGCGCGGGGGGATGCGGCGGGCGCGCGGGGGGCGCTGCGACACGCGCTCGCCGACCCGGCGGGGGCCGCGATGGCCCCGCGGCTGGTGCTGATGCTGGCCCGCCGGGCGCTGGAAAGCGCGCAGCCCGACACGGCGCTGGCCTACGCGGACTGGGCCGCGCGCGGCTTCGGCGGCGCGGCGCGCCCGGCGGCCCTGTTGGTCGCCGCCCAGGCCTGGCGGGCCCGTGGCGCCCCGGACTCTGCGCTGCAGGCGTACGAGCGGCTCCTCGAGGAGGAGCCCGGCGACCTGGACAAGGCGGCCGAGGCCCGCTTCGGGCGGGCGCGACTCCTCGAGGACCTGGGCCGTTGGGATCAGGCCCGCGGGGAGTACCATGCGCTCGCCAGCGCCGTGCCGACGCATCCGCTGGCCTTCGAATCCATGGTGCGCGTGGTTCGCTACCACCTCGGACGGGGTGAGCGTGGCCTGGGGCTGACCGAGGCGCGGCACGCGCTGGCAGCGCTGGACGCGCTGATCGCAAATCAGCAGGATGATGACGTGCAGGTGCGGGCGGGCGAAGCCCGCGCGCGCCTGCTGTTCGAGACCGACGACACCCGCGGCGGTTGCGGCGCACTGGCCGCGCTGCTGCGGCGCTACTCCGAGGCACCGCTTGATGCTGCGCTGTTGACGAAGGCGGCCGAGGCGGCCGAGACGCGACTCAACGACACCGACCTGGCACTCGAGTTGTACCGGGCGGCCGCTGCTCGGGCTGTGGCCCCGGAGTTGCGCCGCCGGGCCCGCGCCGCAGTGGGCCGCCTGGCGGACCTGCCGCGATAGGAGGACACCTTGAACCTGACGTACCTGCCGCTCCAGGTCAGTCTCGTCACCGCGAGCGCGTTGCTTGCCACGATGATCGGGCTGCTCGCCCTGCTGCGGCGCGGGCACTGGCTGGTGACCCTGCTGTTCTCGTCGGCGTTTCTCAGCATGGCGGCCTTCCAGGCCGGGACCCTCGGCATCGTGTACGCCGACTCCGCGCTGGCGGCCCGCACCTGGGCCACCTACCTGGCACAGGTCTCGGCACTGGCGTCGTGGCTGTGGCTCGCGCTCAGCGTGGTGCTGGCACGGCCCGACCCGTGGAAGCAGATCCGCGACGCGGGCGCCTACCTCACGCTGGCGCTCGTGGGCTGCGCGATCCTGTGGGGCATCGCCGGCACGCCCTGGGTGGTGCGCGAAGTGACCGGTGTGCGCGGCAGCGGGGTGATCCAGCTCGGGCCCCTGGGCAAGATCTACCTCATGTACCTGGTGGTCGTGATGGTGGCGATGCTGATGAATTTCGAGCGCATGCTGCGCATCGCCCCGGTCACCGTTCAGCGCTGGCTGCGCCCGTTGTTCGTCGCGTTCCTGGTGGGCATCCTGAGCGAGATGCTGCTGGTCTCGGGAGGGTTGCTCTTCGGCGGATTCCGGGTGTCCTGGCTGGCGGGGAGCGCGGTGCCCATGTTCGCGGCGGGAACGGTCACCGCCCTGGCACTGGCGCGCCGACGCCTCTCGGACATGAGCGTGCCGATGGCCCGCCCGGTCATCTACTACTCCTCGGTCTCGCTCACCCTGGCCGGTGCCTTCCTGCTCCTGATGGCGGTGCTCTCGAAGGTTGTCCCGGTGCTCTCGCCCGAGGCCAAGCATGTCGTGAGCCTGGCCTTCTACCTGCTCGCGGGCGGTGGCGGGCTGTTGCTGACGCTGAGTCCGCGCACCAACCGCGCGGTGAAGCGCTTCGTGGACCGCAACTTCTACGCGAACCGCTACGACTACCGGCGTGAGTGGGAGCGCGTGAGCGCGGGCATCGTGCCGACGGCGCGGCTGGAGGACGTCGCGCGCCAGATGGAGGTGCTGGTGTGCGCCATCTTCGGCGCGGAGCGGGCGGCCATCTACCTGCGCGACGACGGGCGATCGGGCCTGCCCGGCATGGCCGCGCCGTTCCGCCGGCTGCACGGTCCGTCCGCCCTGCCGACCGTCATCGCTCCCGACAACGCGCTGGTGCGCGAACTGGAGCGCACGCGCATGCCGGTCGTGTTCCACGACGTGCGGCGGGATCTGGACCTCATCCCGATCGCGGTCGAGAACCGCCCGACCATCCAGGCGATGACAGCCGCGGTGTGCGCTCCGCTGCAGGCCGGCGAGAGCGTGGTGGGGCTCCTGTGGCTCTCCGAGAAGCGCGACGACGAGGCGTACACGCACGAGGACGCCGAGTTCCTCGGCGCCATGGCCCGCCAGCTCGGCGCGGCCCTGTGGTTCGCGCGCCTGGCAGAGCAGCTGGCGGAGACACGGCAGCTCGAGTCGCTGAACCGGCTCTCGAGCTACGTGCTCCACGACATCAAGAACCAGGTCTCGGGCCTCTCGCTCGTGGTCCAGAACGCGCGCCGCTTCATGGACAACCCCGACTTCCAGCGCGACGCGCTGAAGACCATCGAGGGGACCGTGGCGAGCCTCACGCAGCTCATGAACCAGGTGGCCGGGATGGCGCGGCCCACGGACGTGCAGGTGGCGCCGTGCGAACTCAAGGGCCTGCTGGACGAGGCGGCTGCCTCGTCCGGGCTGGGCGGAACCGGCGCGGCAGCGGCGGACGTGCGCTTCCGGCTCACCTGGCGCGGGCCCGAAACGGCCGCGCTCGATCGCCGGCTCATGCTGCGCGTGCTCGTCAACCTGCTCACGAACGCGCGCGAGTCGCTCGGCGGACCCGGCGAGATCGAGCTGGCCGCCGGGCTCGAGCCCGATGCCGCCGGTGCGCAGAACCTCGTCTTCCGCGTGCGCGACACCGGGCATGGCATGAGCGAGGAGTTCATCCGCACGTCCCTCTTCCGCCCGTTCGCCACGACCAAGCCCACCGGGCTGGGCGTCGGCCTCAGCCAGTGCCGCAGCATCGTCGAGGTCCTGGGCGGGACCATCACCGTCGACAGCCGCCCGGGCACGGGCACCACGTTCGCGGTGCACCTGCCGCTCGCCGCCGCCGAGACCACGGAGAAGTCCGCATGAGCCGCGAGAAGGTCCTGATCGTCGACGACGAGGAAGCCATCCTGAGCCAGCTTCGCTGGGGACTTCAGGAGGAATACGACGTGCTGACCGCGTCCACGCCCGAGGAGGCGCGGCGCCAGCTGCGGGAGGAGCGCCCCAGCGTGGTGACGCTCGACCTGACGCTGCGCTCCGGTGGCGGCCCCGAGGACGGCCTGCAACTCCTCGACGAGATCGTGGACCAGTATCCGCTGACCAAGGTGATCATGGTCACCGGGAACGACGACCCGCAGAACGCCCTGCTCGCGATCCACCGGGGCGCGGTGGACTGGTACTCCAAGCCGATCGAGCTCGACGAGCTCCGGGGCATCCTGCGGCGGGCGCTCCACGTGCGCTCGATCGAGCAGCTGCGGGGCGGCGCGGTGCTCTCCGGGCCGAAGCGCTACCACCGGCTGGTGGGGGAGTCCGAGGCGATCCGCCGGGTGTTCGCGCTCGTCCAGCGCGTGGCCGGGACCGACGCGACGGTGCTGATCACCGGCGAGAACGGCTCCGGCAAGGAGCTGGTGGCCCACGCCATCCACACGGCCGGCGCCCGGCGGACCGGGCCGTTCGTGCCCATCAATTGCGGGGCCATCCCGGAGCAGTTGCTCGAGAGCGAATTGTTCGGGCACGAGCGCGGCGCCTTCACCGACGCCCACCGCATGCGCGAGGGCAAGCTGGAGCTGGCGGAGGGGGGCACCATCTTCCTGGACGAGATCGCGGAGCTGCCCACGCACCTGCAGGTGAAGCTGCTGCGCTTCCTGCAGGACAAGGTGGTCGAGCGCGTGGGCGGGCGGGAGCAACGCAAGGTGGACGCTCGCGTCGTGGCCGCCACCAACCAGGATCTCAAGGCGGCGATCGCGGCGGGGCGCTTCCGCGAGGATCTCTATCTACCGGCTGAGCGTCGTGAACATCGCGGTGCCGCCGCTACGCGAGCGTGGCGACGACCTGCGGCTGCTGGCGGAGTTCTTCCTCGGCTTCTACGCGATGCACCACAAGCGCCGCATCCGCGGCTTCACGCAGGCCGCGCTGCGGGCGGTGCAGGCGCACCCCTGGCCCGGGAACGTGCGCGAGCTGGAGAATCGCGTGCAACGCGCGGTGATCCTGGCGCAGGGCGCCCACGTGCGGCCCTCGGACCTCGAGCTGGAGGCGGGGCTCGAGGACGGGCCGCAGAGCCTGCAGGGCGCCCGCGACGAGGCGGAGCAGCGGCTGCTGGTCGAGTCGCTCACACGCAACGCCGGCAACATCACGCGTGCGGCACGCGACATCAGGGTGAGCCGGCCCACCTTCCACGACCTGCTCCGCAAGCATGGCATCGAGGTGGGGCGCTACCGCAAGCCTGACGTGCCTGGGCCGGTCGAGCCGGAGGGGGACGGGGAGGCCGAGGGCGACGAGCCGGGCGGGCCGGCGGAGGAGCGGCCGTGAGCCCGGGCTATTTCCTCGCCATCGCCGGGAACATCGGGGTCGGCAAGACGGAGCTCACGACGCGGCTCAGCGCGGAGCTGGGCTGGATGGCGTACTACGAGCCGGTCATCCAGAACCCGTACCTGGACGACTTCTACGCCGACATGTCGCGCTGGAGCTTCCACCTGCAGATCTACTTCCTGAGCGAGCGCTTCAAGGCGCAGGTCCAGATCGGCTCGAGCCCGCTGCCCTTCATCCAGGACCGCACGATCTACGAGGACGCCGAGATCTTCGCCCGGGTGCTGCACGACCAGGGCTCGATGTCGGCGGTCGACTACCGCAACTACACGTCGCTCTTCCACGTGCTGGTGGGGTTCCTGCGCAAGCCGGACCTCATCGTCTACCTGAAGGCGAGCCCCGACGTGCTCATGGAGCGCATCGGGCGCCGGGGACGCGCCAGCGAGCAGAGCATCCACCGCGACTACATCGCGCGCCTGAACGGCGCCTACGATGACTGGATGCGGCGCGCGCGCGCCGAGACCGAGGTGCTGGAGATCGACACCGACCAGGTGCCGCTCCAGGGCGAGACCGAGGCCTTCGCGCGGCTGGTGGGCGACCTGAAAGCGCGCTACCCGAGGCAGGCGGTGCTGGACCTGGGAGAGTAGGGGGACGGCCGGCTCCGCGGGCCTTGCTGCGCGACAGCCCCTCGTCCGTGGCCCAAGGGCGATCGCCCTCATGGGCGCGAAACGCCGGGCCTGCCGGAGCCGTGGGACGAGCAGAGGCACCATGCGCTCGCCCCACGGCTCCGGCAGGCCCGGCTGCGCGATGGCCGTGACAGCCGAAGGACGAGCGCATGGTGCCTCTGCTCGTCCTTCGGCTGTCACAGCCATCGCCCATGCACCGCCCGTGCACGGCCCGTCTACCGCCCGGCGGACTCCAGCGCCGTCACGCACCGCCCGCACAGCCCGGCGCGTGCGCCCTCGGCGACCACGTCCTTGCGGTGCATCCAGCAGCGCTCGCACTTCACCAGCGCCGTGGGCTGCACCGTGACCGCCAGTTCACCCGTGGGCCCGGTCGCCGTCAGCTCCACCTTCGCCACGATCAGGAACGCGGCCAACTCGCCGCCGTAGGCGCGCAGTCGCGAGATCACGGGCTCGGGGCCGGCGATCGCGATCTCGGTGGCCGCGGGCGAGGCCACCGTCTTTGCCGCACGCAGCGGCTCGATGGCGGCGTTGACCGCGTCGCGCACGCCGTGCAGGAACTCCCACTCCTCGTCGGTCGCGGGGTCGGTCGCGCCGGCCGGCCGCTCCGGCCAGCGCGCCAGGTGCACGCTCTCGCACTCGGCCAGCAGCGCGGGGTGGTGCTGCCAGACCTCCTCGGCGGTGAAGACCAGCGCCGGAGAGATCGCGATGGTCAGGTCGTGCAGCGCCTGCCACAGGACGGTCTGCGCCGAGCGCCGTGCGGGATCGTCCGCGGCCAGCGTGTAGAGCCGGTCCTTCGAGACGTCGAGGAAGACGGCCGAGAGATCCACGGTGCACAGGCCGAGCACGGCGTCGAGGGCGCGGTGGAACTGCAGCGCCTGCCAGGCCTCGCGCACCACGGCGAGCCGGGCGGTGAGCGCGTCGGAGAATGCGCGGTCCACCGCGGTGAGCCGTTCGCACGGCAGCGCCTGCGCGGGATCGAAGTCCCCGAGGTTGCCGAGCAGGAAGCGGAACGTGTTCCGCACCTTCCGGTAGGCGTCGGCAGTGCGCTCGAGGATCTCGTCGCTGACGCGCACGTCGCTGCGCCAGTCGGTGGCCAGCGCCCACCAGCGCACGATCTCGGCGCCGTACTTCTTCACCACGTCGTGCGGCAGGATGATGTTGCCGAGCGACTTGTGCATGGCGCGGCCCTCACCGTCGAGCACCCAGCCGTGCGTGCACACGTCGGTGTAGGGCGCGTGGTCGGTGGCGCCGACGCCGACCATGAGCGAGGAGTTGAACCAGCCACGGTGCTGGTCGGGGCCCTCGAAGTAGACGACGCGCCCGCCCTCGCTCTCGGCCTTGCGCCAGAGCGCGTCGAGCGCGGGGTGCGTGACCCGCACGGCGCGGTGGGTCGAGCCCGAGTCGAACCACACGTCGAGGATGTCGCTCTCGCGGCGGAACGGGCCTTCGGCGCCGCACGCCGGGCACTTGAGGCCGGGCGGCAGGAAGTCCTCGACCGGGCGCTCGTACCAGGCGTCCGAGCCGTGGGCGCGCGTCATCTCGACGGCGCGGCGCATGATGCTGGCGTCGAGGATGGGCTGGTCACAGGGCTCGCAGTAGATGGCCGGGATTCCCACGCCCCAGCTGCGCTGGCGGGACAGGCACCAGTCGGGGCGCCCGCGCACGGACTCGCGGATGCGGTTCTGCGACGACGCCGGATCCCAGTGCACGCCCTCGATCAGCGCGAGCGCGCGCTCGCGGTGCGTGGGAGCGTCCGCGGCGGGGGCGTGGTCGATGATCATGAACCACTGGTCGGTGGCGCGGAAGATCACGGGCTGGCGGCAGCGCCAGCAGTGCGGGTAGGAGTGGACGAACGAGGAGGCGGCCAGCAGCCGGCCGCGCTCCTTGAGCCACGCGATGATGTCGGCGTTCACCTCGAGCACGCTGCGGCCCACGAAGGGCTCCGCGCCGGCGAGGAAACGGCCGGCCTCGTCTACCGGGCAGGAAACCTCGAGGCCTTCGCGCTGGCCGACGAAGAAGTCCTCCTTGCCGTGGCCGGGCGCCGTGTGCACCAGGCCGGTGCCGTCCTCCATGCTGACGAAGGGCATGCCGTCCACCACGCGCGAGTCGCGGCCCCAGGGGTTCTCGAAGATCGCGCCGACCAGTTCGCGCCCTCGCACCCTGGCGGCGACGGCGGCGTCGGTCCAGCCGACGGCCTGCGCCACCGCCTCGAGCCGCGCGGCGGCCACGACCCAGTGCCGGCCTCCGGCGGTCGCCACGGCGTAGTCGGCGTCGGGGTCCACCATCAGGCCGACGTTGGCGGGCAGGGTCCAGGGCGTGGTGGTCCAGGCGATGGCGGCCACGCCGGGCCATGCCTCGAGCGCGCCGCGCGGGTCGGAACGCAGCGGGAAGGGCACGAAGATCGAGGGCGAGGGATCGTCCGCGTACTCGATCTCGGCCTCGGCCAGCGCGGTGCGGTCGGTCGGGCACCAGTGGATCGAGCGCAGGCCGCGCTGGATGAAGCCGCGCCCGGCGAGGACGGCGAAGGCGTCGAGGATCGCCGCCTCGAAGTTGGTGTCCATCGTCAGGTAGGGTGCCTCCCACTCGCCCCAGCCGCCGAGGCGCTCGAACTCGCCGCGCTGCACGTCCACCCAGTGCGCGGCGTACTCGCGGCAGCGGTGGCGCAGGGCGATGCGTTCGGGCTTGAGCCCCTTCTCGCGGAACTCGCTGGCGACGCGGGTCTCGATCGGCATGCCGTGGTTGTCCCAGCCCGGCACGTAGGGTGCGTCCCAGCCCATGAGCGAGGCCTGGCGCACGGCGGCGTCCTTCCAGATCTTGTTGGCCGCCGTGCCCATGTGGAGGTGACCGTTGGAGTAGGGCGGGCCGTCGTGCAGCAGCCAGACCGGCGCGCCGGCGCGCTTCTCGCGCAGGCGGTGGTAGAGGTCGCGCTCCTTCCACCACGCCAGGCGCTCGGGCTCGCGCCTGAGCAGGTCGGCCTTCATGGGGAATTCCGTCCGCGGCAGGTTCAGCGTGTCGCGATAGCCGGCCATGTATCCCTCCAGTGTGACGATGGGACTCCAAAGAGAAACGCCCCGACGCCTGTGCGCCGGGGCGGACGGGTCCGCGGTGCCACCCGACTTCACGCCGGCCTCGCGGTCGGCGCCTCGGGAGCCATCGGGGATGGCTCCGGCCCCCTGACGCGGGGCGGACGGCCGAGCCTACCGGGCGCCGTCGCCGCGGTCCCCGCAGGGTCGCCGCGCGGCGAGCGCCGTTCGGTCGGCGGCTCGGGGGTGATCTTCGGCGCGCGCGTGAGTGCCGGGCTCCCACCGTCCCCGGCTCGCTGGTACGCGCCGCGCGCCTACTCGTCCCCGTCACAGCCTTTCGACCGGGTCGACTCGTGAGGCGCTCCGGCGAACGCGCTCTGAACCGGCAGACCGCGCTCAGGGCGCGATTCAGCGACGCGCGCCACGGATCGTCCCGACCGCGACGGACGGTGACACGCCAGCCGCCCGGGGTCAAGCGCGCCGCCCGGGGCGCGCCGCCACGGCCCAGCCGCGCTCAGCGCGGGTGGTCTTCGGGGGCCGGGGAGGGAGGTGGAGTGCCGGCGCCCAGGTCGGCGAGGAGCAGGCAGGCGTCGGCCACGGTGGGCGGGGCGCCGCGGTACAGGCCGTCGAGGTCCTTCGCGGGGCTCTCGAGGCGGAAACGCTGCCGACAGGTCAAGCGGTGGAGCGCCTCCTCGAGCGGTGCGGGCGGCAGGTTCGCTCCGTATGCCACCAGCGACGCGAGGTCGCGGCGGAGATCGCGCCAGGCGGCTGTATGGCGCAACGCCGCGTGCTCGCGCATGGGCAGCACGCCGGCGTCGACCAGCGTCTCGCGCAGCGAGGCCGCGTCGGGCGGCAGGTCCATGAGCGGCAGGCGTGCCGCACGCGCCAGGATGCGCTGCCAGGTCGCGCGCGACAGCGGCTCGTCGGCCTGCCACGCGGGCTCGATCAGGCCGGCGCGCTCTGCCCAGTCGAGATAGGGCCCCGCCCAACTCGTGTCGGCGCGATGGGCCGGCAGCCGCTGGTCGACGAAGGGGAGGGGGTCCACGGTGGCCTCGTTTTCCCAGCGCACCGCCGGGTCGCTGGTCTGATGCACCTCGAAATGCAGGTGCTCGGCGGTGGCGTGTCCGCTGCGCCCGACCTTGCCCAGCGGCGCGCCGGCCCAGATGCGCTGGCCCTCACGCACGAGGGGCGAGCCGCTGCGCAGGTGCGAGTACACGCTGTAGGCGATGTCGCCGTCGAGCAGGCGGTGGGCCAGCACGACGTGGCTGCCGAAGCCGCTGCCGTCCGGGCGATCGCGGACGACGACCACCAGGCCGTTTGCCGCCGCGTGGACCACGTCGCCGCCCCGGCCGTTGCCCAGGTCGGCTCCATAATGGACATTGCCGGAGATGGTGAAGCCACGCAGCAGGCGCCACTCCGGCTCGCCGGCCGGGGATGGCCGGGTGAAGTCGCACGCGGCCCCCAGCGGCCAGGTCCACGCGCCCGCCCACGGCCAGCGCGCGGCGGTGGAGTCATCGAGCGGCAGCAGCCCGCCGAGCAGGAGCGGCGGCTCCTGGGTGGCCAGAGCAGGGAGGAGCCGCTCCCTGGCGGCCAGCACGGGGACGGCCAGCAGTATGGCCAGCGCCGCGAGGACGGGACCGGCGCGCCAGGGCTTCTGGGGCCGCCGCAAGACGATCAGCGGAGGACCACGAGGCGCTGCGCCGCGCCGGGGGCTCCGCGGGGGCGCACGAAATACACGCCGGCCAGCCAGGGGCGCGTCAGGGCGGATCCCAGGCGGCCGTGGAGTTGCGCTCCCTGGGGCTGGAGGTCCACCACGGCCACGCGCCGCCCCGCCAGATCGTAGACATCGAGCGCTCCGCACACCGTCTCGCCGGCCGCGGACCCTGGCGCGGCGCCCCAGCGGAACTCGACATCGCGGCCCGCACGCACGGGATTGGGCCGGATGGAGAGCCGCGAAGGCGGGGCCACCGCGACAGGTTGCGGGGCCGCGAGCACTCCGGGCGAGTCGGTGACCCGGCAACGCTCCATGAAGCGGGGCACCCCCCCGGGGAAGCTCCGGTAGAGCACGATGGGGTTCCCCGGCCAGGAGGCGAGCACGGCGGGCAGCACTGCGGCGCCGTCCACCACCTCCGTGACATTGGTGCTGTTCGCGTCCCAGCCCATGCTGGGGTGGCGCCGCCGGTAGCGGATCTGCGTGACTCCGCTCACCGAGCGCTCGAACACGACGTGAAGGCCGCCCGCGGGGTCGAGCATGAGCCGTGCCCTGGCGAGCGTGCTGTTGCTGGTCTCGAGTACCGTGTCCTCGGGCGCGAAGCCCCCGTAGGTCCAGCGACGCTGATAGTGCAACTCGCTCCCGGTCGAGCCGCTCTCGATCCACAGGCTGTGCAGGGTGCCGTTCGGCTCGGCCATCGTCGAGAGCCAGGTCTGGGGCAGCACGCTCGGGGGTGTCAGCGTCATGGGGAGAGCGGGGATGGAGTCGGGCCCGCAGCGCGAGAACTGGAGGAGGGGCGGCCAGAACGCGTTGTCCGTCCAGGTCACGATGGCCCCGCCCATCGGCATGGCCGTGACGAGCGGGTTCGCGGGCGATGCGTCTGCACCCGAGACGGTGAACGGCTGCCCGTAGGGTGACAGGTAGGGGAACCGCATGTACTTGATCTCCGGCAGGCCCTGACCGATCACGACCCAGGCGACGTAGACGCCGCCCTTGCTGTCAGCCCCGATGGACGGTGCCCGGTGCTCGCCCGCGAGCGTGCTGAGGACCTGCTCCGGCGTCCACACCCCGCCGACGCGGGCGCGGTAGAAGAGGCGGGGCGCGCCCTGCCGCGTGTCGCTCCAGACGAGCGCGAGATCGTCGGCGCCCAGCAGGGTCAGGGCGGGCTCGAAGGCGTTGCCCGAGGACTGCGAGACCACGACGCCGGCGTCCCACGTGCCCGCGTGCCGCGAGCGCAGCACGACCTGGAGGTGGTCGAAGCGCAATTCGCTCGCGACCGAGTAGCCTGTCCCGTCGGCCGTCAGCGCAGCCGTGCGGGCCGGCGTCTGCGCCTCGACCGGCGAATAGGCGCCGACCGTGCGGTCGGCGGCCGGCTCCCAGCCGATGGCGCGGACTTGCGCGAGGAAGCTCATGCCCTCCGCCACGGGGGCGATGTCGAAGAGCCCCACGCCCATCGGGGCGCCCAGGAAGGTGAGGGTGTTCGGCGGCGGCGTGCCGTCGAAGAGCGATGCACGGCCGCTGGTGCCCGGGTACGCGTCACCCGCATCCCCGCGATTGATCCCCTGGGTGAGGTCGAAGGCGCCGTTCGCCTCGACGACGACGAGCCCCGGGATCAAGCCCGAGTTGACCGTGTTGGACTCGATGCCCTGGCCGATCACCGCCTCGTCCACGTGATAGACGATGAGTCCGTCCGCGGGCAGGTTGCGGTCGAAGCCCTCGCGCCGGCGGGCCTCGACGAGGAAGTGCTCTGGATTGGCCTCGCCCTGGAACGAGAGTTCGAGGATCTGGGTTCCGCTGCCGAGCGGGGAGAGCACCACCGGGGTGTCCTCCGTGGGCCGCAGCGTCTGCGTCCAACCCAGGAAGAGCGCGGGCCACGCCCCCAGGTGGGTCGGGTACTGGGGCGAGTGGCCATCGCCTCCGTAGACTCCGGTGCCCATCAGCGACCAGTTGCCGGGGCCCGCGTTGATCGTCCCTCCGTCACGGGTGTCGTAGAGATCCGGCAGGCCGAGGGCGTGCCCGAACTCGTGGCAGTAGACGCCGATCTCCGAGATCTGCCCGGGGGCGAAATAGGAGAGCTCCGGCAGGGTGGAGAAACGGTCGATGCGCATGTGCTGCGTGAGCGAGCCCGGCACGAGCTCGCCGGTCTCGTAGGCGGTGGTGCCGGTCCAGTAGCCGGCGAGCCGGGAGGTGATGGACCACAGGTCGTTCTTGAAGCGGTCCGGTGCCGCCTCGCCCGGGAGGCCGGCATGCACCACCCAGAGCATGTCCACGAAGCCGTCGCGATCGAGATCGAACTCCGACCACTTCACCTGCGAGGCGCAGGCAACCAGGGCGTCGAGGACCAGGCCGGCGGAGTTGTGAGGTGTGGCCGTGCGCGACAGCCCGAAGCTGTTGTATCCGTAGTAGAGCTTGTCGTTCGGTAGTTGCACCGTCGCCACCACGCGCCCCAACACGCTCAGCCTGTCACCCGAGGTCCAGCGATAGTAGTCGTGGAGCGAGCCCGTGGTCGTGGCCTGAGTCGTGTCGAACAGGGCAAGGTCGAAGTCGGCGCTGCCGTAGGCAAGCGGCGCGTCCGTGTAGGAAACGAGGATGACGGGGATCCGAAAGATCGGCTGGGTGGCGCTCACGCCGAGCCCGGTGGGGCGGGCGGGAAGCTCGAAGAGCCCGTCGCGGAACGCGGAGGACACCTCTGCGGGTGGGGGGCCCGAAACCGGGGGCATGGTCGCCCCGGCAGGCGCGGCCAACATGGCCAGCGCGACGACGGCCCAACGGATGAGGAGCATCGCAAATCGGGACACGGGCACCTGCACGAACCGGTTGTCTCAGGTTGAGTGAACGGCCCCGGTCACGACGTCATCAGTATCATCGGCGCAGTCGCCGCCGCGGGTCAAGAGGCCTCTGCCGAGCGACTCTTCCGGGAGAACGACCGCGGCAGGAGCACCGCCGGAAGCGGCCCCGGAGCATCCCGATGCGGCGCCCCCACGGAGCGTCCCGACGGTGGAAGGCCCGCGAGGGCTATGCTAGCGTGCCGCCTCGTGCGGCGGCTCCTCATGGGACACCGGCTTTGCGGCACCTTTGCCCTCGGGCTGGCCCTGTCGGCGGCCTGCCCCCTGGCCGCGTGCGGGGCCCGTGACCTGCCCCCGCTGCGCGCTGGCTCGCCGCCGTTGTTCACGGCCGACGTGGCGATCTCCCTCGACGGGGAGGGCCGGCCGGCGCTCGCCGTTTCGGTGAGCGTGCCCTACCCGGAGTTGCAGTGGGTCCTGATCCCCGGAGGCTATGGCGCGGGCGCCGAGATCATGGTCTCCCTGGAGCCGGAGAAGAAGGGCGGGCGCGTGTTCGGAGACGTGTGGGAGCGGCGGCCCGGCGTGCCGGCGTTCGAGCAGACTCTGCCGGCTTCCTCGGTGGTGTCGGACTCGCGGACCTTTCCGGTTCCGGCCGGCCGCTACCGCGCGCGGATCTCGGTGCGGGACCTGTATGCCGGTCTCTCTTCATCGGCCTCGGAGGAGATCGACGTGCCCGACTATTCGCACGTTCCCGTCGGGCTCTCCGACCTGGACCTGGGCACGGCGGACTCGGCCGGGCGCTTCACGCCGGTCCCGGCGCGCACCTTCGGCCTCGAAGTGGGCCGACTGGCGGCCCGGGTCGCTCTCTTCGACCGGCGGCCGGGGCCCTGGCCCCGGTCCTACGCCCTCCGATACCGTATCCTCGACGACCAGGGCCTGGAGGTCCGGGTCGGTCAGCGGGAGGTGATGTTGGCCCGCTCGGCCGAACCGGTGCTCGTACGTCCCGCGGAGAGCGACCTCTTCCTGGGCCGCTACGTCTTCGAGGTCGGCCTGGGTGAGGGCCGGTCGCGCTGGCGGGCAGACCGGTCCTTCGAAGTGGAGGAGAGTGGGCCCCCCCGGGGCAAGGAGTTCATCCGCATGCTCGAAGTGCTCTCGTACATCGCCGAGCCGGGGGAGGTCGGGCGCATGCGTTCGCTGCAGCCCGAGGCGCAGGCGCAGGGCTGGGAGGAGTTCTGGCGCCGGCGTGATCCGGCGCCCGGTACGGGGCGCAACGAGGCCCTGATCGAGTTCTTCCGCCGCGTGCGCTACACCGGGACCCACTTCCAGGGCTTCGGCCCGGGCTGGCGCTCGGACATGGGCCGGATCTACGTCAAGTACGGGCCGCCCGAGCAGATCGAGACCCGCTCCGCCGTGACCGGAACGGCGGCGCTCGAGGTCTGGACCTACGGCCGTCCCTTCCGCCGCTTCGTCTTCGAGGATCGTGACGGGTTCGGCCGCTTCGTCCTCGTGAGGCCCCCCTTCGAATGACCCGGCTCACTCATGCGGTCGTTTCGCTGGCGGCGCTGGACGTGCGGCGCCGGCCCGAGCACGGGGCGGAGCTCGGCAGTCAGCTCCTGCTGGGCGAGGTCGTACGAATCCTCGGCGGGCGTCCCGGCGGGCAGTGGTGGCGGGTCGAGAGCCTTGCGGATGGTTACCGCGGCTGGGTCCGGGGCTGGGGACTCGTCCGCGCGCCGGCCGCCCGCGCCCGTTCGTGGCAGGCGAAGGCGGCCGCCCGCGTGGCCGTCGCGGTGGTCGAGGCGCGGACCGGGCCCGGCCGGGGCGCGCTGGTGAGCCCGCTGTTCCTGAACGCCCGGGTCATCGCCGGTCGGCGCCGTGGCGCCCATCGCCGCGTCGAACTGCCCGACGGGCGCAGGGGCTGGGTGCCGGTCGCGTCCCTGGCCTGCCGGGGCGAGAAGCCCGCGCTCCTGGAGAGGGTCCTCAGCCTGCTCGGGGTCCCGTATCACTGGGGCGGACGGACGGCGCTCGGGTTCGATTGCTCCGGTTTCACCCAGCAGGTACTCGCCGAGCAGGGCGTGAGCCTGCCGCGCGATGCCGTGCGCCAGTTCCGGGCCTCGAGGCGGCTCTCGAGCGGAGAGCAACCCGAGCCGGGCGACCTCGTCTTCTTCGCAGCTCCGGGGCACCCCCCGGGGCATGTCGGGATCGGGTTGGGCGGGGGGTACTACGCCCACTGTCGAGGGATGGTCAGAATCAGCTCGCTGGAGTCGTCTAATAAGTTGTACGACAAGGAGATAGCGCCTCAGTGCGTGGGGTGGACGAGGCCCGGGTAGGTCCGGGGTGACCTCCGGCGGAGCCTGGCGGCGGGAGATTCGACTTGACAGGCTTTCGTGGCTTTCCCTACTTTCCCCGCGGGCGTGTGCCAGGGGCCTAGGGTGAGAACCCAAGGTCTTGGCTACTTCTTGGTGAGCTCCACCCGCACGGAGGCGGTGGAGCCTTTGCCTTGCTAGAACAATCGATGAAGAACTCATGAAAGGAGGTGGGGCTCCGAACTAGACCGCGTGGCAGTGCCCCGGCCATCCAGACCGGTGGTGATTCTGTTTCGTGGATTTCGTGGCTCTCTCGTAGCAAGGAGGCTGTTCCTATGAGTTCTCGAATGATGAAGTGGTTGCTCCTGGCGTCGGTCCTCTTGATCGCGTTCCCGGTCGTGGCGGGTGCCTCGACCTCCCGCCTGGCGGGGATGGGGACCCAGGGTGACTACATCAAGGATTACGCGAACATCTTCGGGTATCCGTCGTGCGTGCCCAACGTGGGCAACCTGGTCTACGGCGAGTTCGGCGTGGTCACGGACTACGACGAGAACTGGAGTGAGTACTTCATGACCGAGGACCGCGCCGTGGGCGCCGTGCTCGGGAACCTGTTCGATGGCCGGTTCGGCACGTTCGGCATCCACATGCGTGAGTATGCCCCGGCGCTGGGCACCGGCTTCCAGCCGTACGTCTCGTATGACGGCTACATCGACGAGTACATCCTCGGGACCGGCTTCGAGACCTTCGCGCCGTACCTCGACCCCAACGTCCCCGGGAGCACCGGCTACACGCCGTACTGGAACGAATACGGCACCGAGGCCTTCGACCTGATGTGGGGCAAGAAGTTCAACGCCATGTCGCTGGGGCTGCGGCTGAACCGCTCGGCGTACAAGTACACGCAGACCTCGGGCGGCACTGAATCCACCTATGAGGGCTACGAGCCCTACGACCGGAACGTCCTTGGTTTCGGCGCGGGCCTCGGCTACGAGCACAGCCCCACGCTGCAGAGCGAGGTGGGGCTCCTGTACCAGAGCCGCACGTTCAAGTGGGAGAACACCGACGGCGACGTGTACGAGAACGACGGCGGTGGTGCGTACCTGGTGTCGGCCCGCATGATGTGGCAGTGGCAGCCGAACGTGCTGGTGGTGCCGGTCGTGCGCCTCTACTCGTTCGACAACTCCTGGCAGGAGACGTACGTGGACCCGGCCGTCGAGGACATCACGTACGAGGCGACGCAGTCGGGCTGGCAGGCCGGCGTTGCGGGCAACTGGACTCTCAACCAGAAGGATCTGTTCGTGGCGGGCGTGACGTTCGCCTCGAACGTCTGGGACTACAAGACCAGCGACTACAAGTACACCGAGAGCCTGATGCCGACGCTGTTTGCCTCGCTCGAGACCAAGGTCAACTCGTGGCTCACGCTGCGCTTCGGTGGCCGCAAGGGCGTGTTCTACTCGATCAAGTACGAGGACACGGACCCCGCGCTCACGGATCCGGTCGAGAACAAGGAGAGCTCGTCTCCGTTCCAGTTCTTCACCGGCGCCGGCGTGAAGCTCGGGACGCTGCAGTTCGACGCGACCCTGGCGCAGGACTTCTTCCACAACCCGGCGACCTACGTCACCGGCAGTCCCAACGGCCAGAACTACTACTCGTCGTTGTTCCCGAAGGTCACTGCGACCTACACGTTCTGATCCCGGCCGTAGAAACGAATACGAGGGGGACGCCTCCGGGCGCCCCCCTCGGTCTTTCGGGTCCCCCTGCCGCCCCGGGACCCGGTGTCGCCCGGGCCCCCGCCGCCGGGACCCGGTGTCGCCCGGGCCCCTGCCGCCGGCCCGGCCGGCCCGGTTCCGCCCCCGCTGCCGCTGGCCGCCCCTCTCGAAGTTCTTGCGTTGACATGGCCCGCGTAAGCTTCCCCTTCAGGTAGACAGCCGCTGCTAGACTCTCCCGGGTCATGAGGTCGGCCCCGTTTTCGGACAGATCTGAACTAGACTGCCGCCCCTCCTGAGGCACGTTCCTGACCCTGTTCGGCGAACTCGCTGGGGGTCAGGTTCCCGAGCGAGCCATGCGGCCGGCGGTGATTGTAGTCGAGCCGCCAGGCCTCGATTCGGTGCCGCACATCCTCCATCGAAACGAACTCGTTCACGTTCAGGCATTCGTCCCGCAGCCGCCCGTTGAAGGACTCGATCAGCGCGTTCTCGATTGGCTTACCGGGGCGGATGAAATCCAACTCGATCCCGCGCTGCCAGGCCCATTGGTCCAGCGCCTTGGAGGTGAACTCGGTGCCGTGATCGACGGTGATCGCCTTGGGCAAGGGACGCCTCCAGGACGCCCGATCCAGCGCTTCCGCGACCGCCTTCCCAGTCAGCGAAGAACCCGCCTCCAGCAACACACTCTCACGACTCCATTGATCGATCACCGTCAGCACCCGAAATGGCCGCCCGTCGGCCAGTTGGTCGTGCACGAAATCCATGCTCCAGTGGACGTTCGCTGCCGTCGGACGAGGCACCGGGCCCCGGTGCAGGCTCATCTGCTTCCGCCGCCGCACCCGCATCCGCACCTGCAGCCCTTCGAGGCAGTACAGCCGGTGAATCCGCTTCCGGTTGACCTGCCAGCCCTCCCGACGCAGCAGCGTGTGGATCCGCTCGTAACCGAACCGCGGGCGGGCCTGGGCAATCTCCCGGATCCGCAGCCTGAGCCCCGACTGGTCCTGCGCCTGCGACTTGTAGTACCAACTCGCCCGCTGGATCAGCGCCAGCCGACACGACCGCCGGACGTTCACCTGGAACCGCTCGTGGATCCAGTGCGCCAGCGCCTTGCGTCGCGTCGGCTTCAGGCCTTTTTTCGGAGCGCCTCCTGCAGGATGTGCTTGTCCAGTGTCAGATCCGCCACCACCCGCTTCAGCCGGCCGTTCTCCTCCTCGAGCTGGCGCACCTTGCGCAGCTCACCGACCCCCAGGCCTGCGAACTTCTTCTTCCAGACATAGAACGTGGCCTCCGCGATGCCCAGCTGCCGGCAGACGTCCCCCACCGGGGTGCCCGCTTCAGCCTGGCGCAGCGCGTAGGCCACCTGCTCTTCCGTGTACCGCGACCGCTTCATCGCTCCCCCTCCGGGTAGGCCTCCGGAGGGCAGCATGCTCTACTTCTGACCTGCCGCGAAATCCTGGGACGACGGCCCGTGGGGGGGTGCTCCCACGGGCCGTTCCTTCCGGGGGCGCCGCGTGTGCCCCGGGTTCAGCGGGCGTAGAGCGCGTTGAGCTCTCCCCAGGTCATCTGGAAGGGCAGGGTGGTCGTGGCCGCCGCCGCTGTCTGGGCGCCGGGTAGCGCCACCTGCAGGATCCCCGGGCCGGCCGGCCGGAGGGCCATGGCGCTGGATCCCTGCAAGGTCTCGTCGTACCACTGTTCGATGTACCAGCGGGCCGAATCGGGCTGGAAGCCCAGTTCCTGGGGGATCAGGGCGGAGTCCCCGCGCACCACGAAGAAGCGGGCGTTGCCCACGATGCGGTACTCCGCGCCGACCTCGGTCTTGATGGTGAGGTCTACGCTGGTGACGATCTCGTTGTGCCAGCGCGGGTCCTTGCCCGGCCGGCTGTCGGGCAACGCGCGGAGCGTGGGGTCCAGGTTCAGGAAGATGCTGCTGGCGGGCGGCGCCGAGCCGCCGCCTACGAACAGGTTGCGCGCGATGTTCAGCTCCATCTCGCGGTTCACCGGCTCGTCGCGGAACAGGTTCCCCGCCGAGTCGCCGAGCGCGAAGATGAAACGGAAGTCATCCGTGAAGATCTCCTTGTAGACGGTGATGTCGCGGTTCCTCCAGCACCATTCGAACAGGCGGATCACGTTCTGCGGGGAGTTGGGCGTGGGGGGCGGGATGTAGATGCCGGTGGTGGGCGCGATGCGCGGGTCGAACGGGTTGAAGCAGCCGCCCAGGCCCAGCAGCAGCAGCGCGACCGGCCACACGCGTACGATGCGGCGAAGCGTCATGGTCTCATCCTCCCCCCACCGTTCCGGCGTTGAGCCGGCGGCTGCCGAAGGTCTGCTGATCGGGATCGGCGGGTTGCGCCCCCACGGCGGGGTCCACGCGATCCTGCCAGCGGTACAGAACCCAGCGGGCGGCCGAGATCCTCGCGAAGTACAGGTCCGCGTAGCCCACCGCGATGAGCAGCGTGTCGACAGGGGACTGCCGCAGGGCGCGGACCTCGTAGCGCCGGGAGAGGAGCGCGCTGTTTCCATCGGTGGAATAGGAATCGTGGGGGTGGACCTCGTCAGGCAGCCAGTCCATCTTGTACGGATCCCCGTAGGAGCGGATGAAGGCGGGCAGGAACTGGGCCTCGTAACCAAGGTCCCAGTCTGCGGGCAGGATGCTGGGGTCGTAGGCATTCCACACCGCCGGGTCGAAGAAGGCGTGGAAGCCGACGCCGTCCATCAGGGTGTCCGCCAGGGCCCCGAGGTAGGCGTCCTGGCCCGCGTTGTCCTTGAGCTCGACCCCGAGCTGCATGTAGCGCAGGCAGCTCTCGGGCGTGGCGTAACTGGGGAGCAGGGTGGAGCCCGCGCTGCCGGCTTCGGGGGTGGCGGGCTTGAAGAGGTCGCAGCCCGCGACGAGCACGGCCAGCAGGCCGAGCGCGAGCCCCGCGCGAAGCGGACGGGAAACGCGACGGGTCACAGTTCCCATGAGAGCTGCAGGCTGCCGTTCCAGAAGTCACTCTCCGTGCGCGGCGGTGACAGGGGGGCCACCCCATTAGTGTAGCTGATGACGCGATCGGCGCGATAGGTTCGCAGGACGTCGCCGGTGAGGCGTCCCTTGGGCCCTAGGGGCAGGTTCAGGCTGGCGCCACCCGAGAAGTTGAACTGCCGGCTGACGCGCGTCGGGACCAGGGAGCCGGCCTGAGAGGCGTCGCGCTCACCCGCGATGTAGTCCGGTTGCATGAACAGCGAGAAGGCGGGGTTCGGCGCGTACGCCAGGCGGGCGGAAAGCGTGTAGTCGTCGTTCACCTCGGAACGGCTCAGGTAGTAGAGCCCGTCCACGAACTGCGTGTAGGTCCCGCTGGGCCGGTGTTTGGCGTTGTGGCGGAGGTCGATCGTGAAGCGCGGCGAGAGCACGGCATTCAGGGACGTGGCCGTGCTGTAGTTCAGCGAAAGCCGGTCGCTGGTGGGCAGGAAATTGTAGTGCATGTAGTCGGCGCTGATCGCGTTGTTCTGGCTGGCCGTCAGCCCCGGCAGCATGCGGAAGCTCCAGCGCCACTCGGCCCGGTAGGCGGTGGCCTCCGTGTTGGACGCCGTGCTGCCGGTCCGGAGATTCACCAGCACGTTCCGGGTCACGTCCAGGACGACTCCGCTGTTGAAACGCGTCGAGCTGTTGTACTGGCTCTCGATCCGGTAGTTCTGCCGGTACTGGTCTCGGGGCACGGGCGGGTTCGGATAATTGCCGATGACGAAATAGCGGTAGGAGTAGAGGCTCACGGCGCCGGTGGCCCGCAGCAGGATCTTCCGGGTGAGATTGCGCGTGAGCGTGGCGTCGATCGTCGCCACCTTGAGGGACTCGCCGTAGCCTCCCGTGGCCGCGCGGGTCGGATATTCCGAGCGGGTGTTCGCCAGCGAGAAGCGGCTTTCCAGGTTCCAGCCGGCCAGCAGGAAGCGGCCGTCGAGGATGAAGCTGAGATCCTGCCGGCTGGACGTGGAATTGAGGGTGCCGCCCTGCGCCTGGTCCTGGGAGCCGTAGCGCCCGGTCACGTTCAGGTAGCGGTCGTTGTTCTGACGCACGCGCAGGGTGGCGTCGACGTTGCTGTTGAACGTGCGCACCTGCCGGGCCGTGCCCGAGTCCGTGGGGGTCTCGACCCGGATGCGGCGGATGGTGTAGTTCAGGTTGAGTCCCACCGGCTTCCCGGGCAGGAGCCCGAGGGTGCCGCGCAGGTTGTTGCTCAGGTCGCTCGTGCGCGTGGTGCTCAGGGCTTTGGGGGTGCGGGTGCGTGACAGGTTGCCGTTCACCTGGCCGGAGAGGTCGTGGGTGACGTAGCGGCTCAGAAATCGCAGGCTTCCGTTCAGGTCCGCCGACGCGCCCCGCTTGACCTGCTGGAAGTTGGAGAGGTCCAGCAGGCCGGAGAAGAAATTCACCTCCGAGCGCAGCGCGGCTCGCGGCTGCTGGCGCGTGCGGACCGAGAGTTGGAACTCGTTCTTGCTCTCGCCCTCGTTGCTGATGGACCCGGGGTCGTGGCTGTTGAAGCGGTCGAGGTTGGCCCGCGCGCCGAGCGAGAAGCGCGGGGAGAACCGCCAGCCGCCCTCGGTCCCCGACGAGCGGGTCTGCCGTAGGCTCGTTTGCGTGCCCGCGGTGTAGCGGTCCATCTGGACGTTGGTCGTGTTCTGCAGGAAGAGGGAGCCCAGCACGAGCTTGTAGTCCCCACTGTTGCTCCAGGAACTCGAGGTCTGCTGGATGGAGTAGCCGCTGTTGTAGCGGAACGTGGTGAGCCGGTGGACCGTGCTCGCCAGCGGGTTGAAACGCTCCCGCTCGAGGTACACCCCCACACTGTCCACCGGCATGCGCAGGCTGTCCGCGAGCCAGACCAGGCGCTCCAGCGGCCAGCGGTATCGGATCGAGAGCGCCCGCAGCGTGTCGGGTGTGAGGCTCAGGCTGTCGGCCACCGGGAACAGGCGGTCGAAGCGCAGGCCCAGGGTGTCCCTCAGGAGGGTCGTGTCCGCGAACGCGTAGCGGGAGGACGCCGCCTGCTGGGCATGCCCCGGGATGGCAGCCAGGATCAGCTCCAGCGCGGCAGGCAGGAGGAGGAGGGCGAGGCGCCGGGACCGCATCATGGAAGCGAGAGGATGAGTTTCATCACGGCGTTCGACAGTAGCATCCACTTGGAAAGGGGGTCAACGCAGCACGCTGTCTCGTGTTGCTACCCCGCGACGGCCTCATCCCGCGGGAGAAAAGCGGATGCGAGGGGCGGTGGTGGAGGCGGTTTCCCTCGCCTGGGCGGACCCTGCCGGCCCGCCGGGCGTGGGTGTGGCGCGGCCCGTGTGGACGGGCCCGAAACCTCCGGACTCTCCGCTTGCGGCAGGCCCGCACGGGTGCTAGCGTGCAGCGGCGCATCGTCATGGAAGACAGGGCCTGCCCGCCCGTGGGCCCCGCGGCTTCTCCGACAGCGCCAGTCCCAGATGTGACCCCCCGGCTCGACGAGCCGACACCGGAGAGGCAGGGATGTTCCTCAGCAATCTGATGGGCTTCTTCTCCACCGATGCGGCCATGGACCTGGGGACCGCGAACACCCTGGTCTTCGTCAAGGGCCGCGGCATCGTGCTCAATGAACCTTCGGTCGTGGCCGTAGAGAAGGCTACCGGCAAGGTCCTGGCGGTGGGCAGCGAGGCCAAGCTGATGCTCGGCCGCACGCCGGACGAGATCAGCGCCGTGAGGCCCCTCAAGGACGGCGTCATCGCCGACTTCGAGATCACCGAGGACCTGCTGCGCGAATTCATCCAGCGCGTCCAGAAGCACAAGTTCCTCTACCGCCCGCGCATCATCATCTGCGTGCCCTCGGGCATCACCGAGGTGGAGAAGCGCGCGGTCATCGACTCGGCCGAGCGCGCCGGCGCGCGCCAGGTGCTGCTGGTGCCCGAGCCCATCGCTGCCGCCATCGGCGTGGGGCTCCCGGTGGACACCCCGACCGGCAACATGGTGGTGGACATCGGCGGTGGCACGACCGAGATCGCCGTCATCGCGCTGAACGGCATCGTCACGAAGACGTCGATCCGCGTGGGCGGCGACGAGATGGACGATGCCATCGTGAACTACGCCAAGAAGGCGTACAACATGCTCATCGGCGAGCAGACAGCGGAGCGCATCAAGATCGAGATCGGCTCGGCTTTCCCGCTCACCGAGGAGATGGACATGGAGATCAAGGGGCGCGACCTGGTGCGCGGCATCCCGCGCACGCTGCGGGTTTCCAGCGTCGAGGTCCGCGAGGCCCTCGAGGAACCGGTCACCGCCATCGTCAACGCCCTGCGGGAGTGCCTCGAGCGCACCCCCCCCGAGCTGGCTGCGGACATCGTGGACCGGGGCATCTACCTCAGCGGAGGAGGGGCGCTGCTGCGCGGTCTCGACCTGCTCATGCGCGAGGTCACCAACCTCAACATCCGGGTGGCCCAGGATCCCCTCACCTGCGTGGTGCTCGGGGCGGGGAAGATCCTCGAGCAGCTCGAGGACTTCGAGAAGGTGATCCTGCGCGGCCACAAGGACTGAAGGGCGGTCGGACGATGCCCGGGACCGAGGCGGGGTGGCCGCGACGGGCGGGGTGTGGCCCCAGCCGCTCGGCAGCGAGGAGTGGTCGCTCCAACGCCGCAGACGGGCCCGCGCCGGTCGCCTGATGGGAGGCTTCCTCCCGCCTGCCGAGCGCCGCAGCGGGGTCCTGCTCGGACTCTACGCGGCGATTGCTCTGCTGCTCCTGCTCACCGGTGACCGCATCCCGCAGGCCGGACTGCGCGGCGCTGGCGCCTGGCTGTTCGCCCCGTTCGATCGGCTGGTGCTGGTCGTCGACCGGCTGGGCGCCGCCTGGCGCGAGAACGAGCGCCTGCACGAGCGCATCACCCGTCTGGAGCTCGAGGCCGCCCGGCTGCGCCGTGCGGGCGTGGAGAACCTGCGGTTGCGCGACAGCCTGGGCCTGCCGGCCTATCGGGCGTTGATGCTGCGGCCGGTCGAGGTGCTCGCGCTGGCGGGCGAACCGGTCTCAGCCTCGGCCACGCTGAGCGCGGGCGCCTCGCGGGGCGTGAACGTGGGCGACGCGGTGGTGACGAGCGACGGGCTGGTGGGCCGGATCGGGGAGGTCTATGCCGGGCTCTCCCGCGTCATCCTGCTCACCGACCCGAACTCCGCCGTGGCCTGCGAGGTGGAGAGCACGGGGGTCCAGGGCGTGCTGCGCTTCTTCGCCTTCCCGCGACCGCAGTTGCTGCTGACCGGGGTGCCGATGGCGGACACCGTGCGCGTGGGGCAGCTCGTGCTCACCTCCGGGCTCTCGGTGCGCTATCCACGCGGGTTGCCGGTGGGCCGCATCGAGCGACTCGCTCGCGACGTGAGCGGCCTCACGCACGAGATCGAGATCGCGCCGGCAGCGCGCCTGTCGCGGCTGCGCCACGCCTACGTGGTGCCCGGACCCGCCCGCCGGGGCGCGGAGGCGAGGCGATGAGGGTGTTCGTCGGTCTGCTGCTGCTCGCGGGCGCGGCGCTGCTCATCCGCTCGACCGCGCTCTCGGTGCTCGCGGCGCGCGGCGTCATCGTGGACGTGCTGGCTTTCGTCACCGTGGTGTGGGCCCTGCGCTGGGGCGAGAGTCACGGACTCGACCTTCGGTTTCGTGCTGGGACTGGCGGCCGACCTGGATGCGAGCGCACTGGCTGGGGCGGCACGCGCTGGCGCTGGCGCTGGTGGGCTACGGGATCGGCCGGCTCTCGCGCGCACTGGTGCGCGACAACCCGGCGACGCAGTTCATGCTCATCTTCGTCGCCACGCTGGTCCACCAGGCCTGGGTTCTTGCCTTCGAACTGGGCGGGATCGCGGGCTGGCGGTTCCTGCTCGGGCATGTGGTGGTCTCCGGCCTGGTCACCGCACCGCTCGGCGTGCTCGTGCTTGCTCTCGTCAGCCTCGGGAGCGGAAGGTCGTTGTTCAGCCGTGCTGCCATCGAAACCACACCGCGAACGTAGGCACGAGCGACATCGCCTGCTCGTCGCCCTGACGCTGACGGGCTTCGGCCTGACGGTGCTGGGCCTGGTGCGCCTGCAGATCGTGGATGGGGCGAAATACGCCGGGCTGGCGAAGGAGAACCGGGTGCGGCCGGAGGTGCTGCGGGCGCCCCGCGGCACGATCTACGACCGTCATGGCGAATTGCTCGCCGACAGCGCCCCGAGCTTCGACATCGTCTTCCAGCCCTTCCCGGCCGAGAGCACGCAGCGCGTGCGGGAGACGATGAGCCCGGCGTGGCTCGTGCGCGTCGGTGCCCTGGTCGAGCTCGACTCGGCCGAGGTCCGGCGCCGCGTGGACTTCGCCAACCTCACGGGCCAGAGCGCGCTGCTCCGGCGCGACGCTCCATTCGCCATGCTGCGCGGGGGTGGAGGAGACGCGCAGCGAGCTGCCGGGCATCGAGGTCCAGGTGGAGCCCCTGCGGCACTACCCCTACGGCACGCTCGCCGCGCATCTGCTGGGCTACGCGGGGGAGATCGGCGGCGCCGAGCTGGACACGCTCAAGGCTGCGGACTACCGGCCGGGTGACCTCATCGGCCGCACGGGGGTCGAGCGCAGCTACGAGGACTTCCTGCGCGGGCAGGACGGCGTGGAGTACGTCGTCGTGAACGCCCGCGGACGGCGGGTCTCCACGCTCAAGGAGTCCGGCGCGCGGGCGCCGGTGCCGGGGCAGGACCTGGTGCTCACGCTCGACCTCAAGGTGCAGCGCGCCCTCGAGGAGGTGATGGCCGATGTCCCGCGCGGCGCGGCGGTGGTGCTCGACCCGCGCGACGGCGGCATCCTCGCGATGGTGAGCCGGCCGACCTTCGATCCCAACGAGTTCTCGCACGGCCTGAGCCACGCGCGCTGGAAGGAGCTGAGCGAGGGCGGGGCCAACCCGCTGCTGCACCGGGCCATCCAGGGCGTCTATCCGCCCGGGTCCACGTTCAAGATCATCACGATGAGCGCGGCTCTCGCCCGCGGCGTGGCCCGGGCCGCCACGCGTCTCGCGCCCTGCGCCGGCGGCATGAACTACGGCGGGCGGCGGTTCGCCTGCTGGGAGCACCGAGGCCACGGCTCCCTCGACCTGATCGAAGCGCTCCAGCACTCCTGCGACGTCTATTTCTACCAGCTGGGACTCAGGCTGGGGCTCGCTGGGCTCGAGGAGACGGCGAAGGCCCTGGGGCTCGGGGCGCGCACCGGCGTGGACCTGCCCCAGGAGGCACGGGGCCTCATCCCGAGCGCGGCCTACTACGACAGGCGCTGGGGGGCGGGGCGCTGGCGCTCGGGGCTGCTGCTGAACCTCGCGATCGGGCAGGGCGAGTTGCTGCTGACCCCGCTGCAACTCGCCCTGTTCACCGCCGAGGCCGCGAACGACGGCCGGCCGTTGCGCCCGCACGTGGTCGAGCGCGTGGGGCGCGCACGGGCATTCCGGCCGGCCCGGCCCGTGCAGCCGGGGCTCCCGGCCGACTCCGCGATCTGGCGGCCGGTGCACGAGGCGATGGAGCGCGTGGTGGCCGCGGGCACGGGCAGCGCGGCGCGGGTGCCGGGTGTGCGCGTGGCGGGCAAGACCGGCACGGCGCAGAACCCGCACGGCCAGGACCACGCGCTCTTCGTCTGCTACGCTCCGATGGACTCGCCGCGCGTGGCGGTGGCCATCGTCATCGAGAACGCCGGGCACGGTGGCAGCGTCTGTGCACCCCGGGCAGGGGCGCATGTTGCGGCGGCTGTTCCTGCCCGACTCGCTGCAGCGGCCGGTGGTGCGGTCTGCACCGCGTGATCCGGTCCAGCCGGCCGCGCTCGACACGGGGGTGGTGAATGGCGATTAGGTCGAGGCTGAGGCTGCCCCCGCTCGACATGCCGCTGCTGCTGGCGGCCCTGGCGCTCGTCTGCCTGGGACTGCTCACGGTCTACAGCGCCACCTCCATCCCGGGTGCTCACCAGGGTCTGTGGACGCGGCAACTGGCCTGGGCCGGCATCGCCGTCGTCGTGGCCTGGATCGTGGCCAGCATCCACTACCGGGCCTACGACGCGCTGGCCTGGCCGCTCTACGTCCTCTCGGTGCTGCTGCTCGTGCTCGTGCTGGTGAAGGGCTCGAGCGCCATGGGGGCGAAGCGCTGGCTCGACCTGGGGCCTCTGCACTTCCAGCCCTCGGAGCTGGCCAAGGTGGCGACGGTGATCCTCCTGGCCCGGCGCTTCGACCAGGAGAAGCTCGACCTGCGCCGTTTCACGCACTGGTTCTCCGCGCTGCTGATCGTCCTGGTCCCCTTCGCGCTCGTGGCGAAGGAGCCCGACCTCGGGACCTCGCTCACCTTCCCCGTGATCCTGATCACCATGTACTTCTGGGCCGGCATGCCGGTGGGCCAGCTCCTGCTCGGGCTCTCACCGGTGCTCAACGCGGCGCTGTTCTTCCTCACCGGCGGGTTGTGGTGGTCGGCCGGGCTGGTGGCCGTCCTGCTCGGCGCCGTGCGCCCGAGGCTGGCGACGCTGATCATGGTGCTGCTGCTCAACGTCGCCGTGGGCTATGCCCTGCCCCACGTCTGGAACCACATGCACGACTACCAGAAGCGGCGCATCGTGACCTTCCTGAATCCGGGCGAGGACCCGTACCGCGCCGGCTACCAGATCATCCAGTCGCGCATCGCCATCGGCTCGGGCGGGTTCAAGGGCACGGGCTACCTCAAGGGCACGCAGAAGGGCCTGGCGTTCCTGCCCATGCGCCACACCGACTTCATCTTCTCGGTGGTGGGCGAGGAGTGGGGATTGCTGGGGACCGTGACCGTGGTGCTACTGTACGCGTTGCTCGTGCTGCGGGGCTTCCGGCTGGCGCTGGTGGCCCGCAGCGGTTTCGCGAGCCTGCTCGCCGTGGGCGTGGTGAGCGCGCTCTTCTATCACATCATGGTGAACATCCTGATGACCATCGGCTGGGCGCCCGTGACCGGGCTGCCCCTGCCGTTCATCTCCTACGGAGGCACCGCGCTGGTGGCGAACGGCATCCAGATCGGGCTGCTCCAGAACGTGGCCATCCGCCGCTTGGAGTTGTGACGTGCATCCCGAGATCCTGCACTGGGGAGTGCTGCGCATCACGTCGTACGGCCTGATGCTGGCCATCGCGTTCCTGGCCGGCACCTGGCTCGCGTTGCGCGAGTCGCGCCGGCTGGGGCTGGATGAGGACCGGATCGTGATGCGTGATCCTCGTCGCCCTGGTGGCCGGGGTGGTGGGTGCGCGGGCCCTCTACGTGGTCGAGCACCTGCGGGATTTCCGCGGCAGCTACCTGAGCGTGCTCGCGCTGTGGCAGGGCGGGCTCACGCTCTACGGCGGCATCGTGGCGGGCACCGTGGCGGGGCTGTTCGTGGCGCGCCGCACGCGGGCTGCCCATGTGGGTGACGGCCGATGCGCTGGCGCCGTCCCTGGCGCTCGGCACGGTGTTCGGGCGCGTGGGCTGCTTCCTGAACGGCTGCTGCTACGGGCATCCCACGCGGCTGCCCTGGGGCGTGGTCTTCCCGGCGGACTCCTTCGCGGGTCTCGAGCTTCGGCCCGGTGCCCGTGCATCCCGCGCAGCTCTACTTCGCCGCGGCGGGTCTGGTCCTGTTCCTGGTGGTCTGGGTGGTGCGCCGCCGGGTGCGGGTGCCGGGGGTGCTCTTCTGGAGCCTGATCGCGCTGCTGGCTCTGGTGCGCATCCCGCTCGACCTGACCCGGGTCTACGAGGCCGGGGCCATCGTCGTGGAACTCGGGCTCGTGCGCGTCAGCGAGAGCCAGGTCACGAGCGCGGCGCTCCTGCTCTTCGCCCTGCTCATGATCGCGCGGCTGAGGCGCGAGTCGCGCCCGGCCGCGGCCCCCGTCGCGCCGCGTCCGTGAGCGCGCCGGTGAGGCTGGCGGTGCTCGGCGATCCGCTGGCCTTCACGCTCTCGCCGGTGCTCCACCGCGCGGGGCTTGGGGCCCTCGGCCTGCCGGGCGGGTCGGAGGCGCTGCGCGTGCCGCGATCGCGCCTGGGCGCGGACGCTCGCCCGGCTCTGCGGCCGGCGGCTACCGCGGAGTGAACCTGACCCATCCGCTCAAGCGGGCGGCGCTCGCGCACCTGACCGAGACCTCGGACGCGGCGCGGCGTGCCGGCTCGGTGAACACCGTGCAGCTTCGGCGCCGGGCGTCACGCGGGGCGACACCACGGACGGGGCGGGGTTCGTGGCGCTGCTGGAGGATCTCGGGGCCGGGGTCGCGGGGGCGAGCGTGGTCCTGCTCGGCGCCGGGGGCGCCGCGCGCAGCCTGGGTCTGGCGCTGCTCGAGGCCGGGGCGGCGTCGCGTGACCGCGTGGGCGCGCCGGCCCGGCGAGGCGTCGGCGGCGTGGGGGGCGATCGCGGCGTGCGCGCGTGACGTGGGCTGGGACTCCGAAGAGGGCCGCGCCGCGCTGGCGGGCGCGAATCTGGTCGTGAACGCCACGCCGCTGACGGGGTCCGAGGAGCCGTGCGCGATCGGCCGCATCCCGCGCGGCGCGCGGGTCGTGGACCTGGTGTACGGGCCCGAGGTGACCCCGTGGGTGCGCGCAGCGCGCGCGGCCGGGCTCGAGGCGGTGGACGGGCTCGGGCTGCTCGTCTTCCAGGCGCGGTGCTCGCTGGCGCTGTGGACGGGGCGTGAGGTGCCGCTCGCGCCGCTCGCCGCCGCGGTGGGATGGCCGCGGTGAGGCCGCAGGCGCTGCTGCGCGCGGCCGTGTCCGGGGCGCGGGACCTCGAGGCCTTCGCCCTGCCGCAGCGCTGCCCGGGCTGCGGGCAGCCGGCGGCGCCGGAGCGGCTGCTGTGCGGGGCCTGCTTCGAGCGCGTCCCGGCGCTCTCGTTCGCGTTGTGCGCGCGCTGCCTGGCGCGGGGGCGGGAGCCCGTCGGCTGCGGCCGCCACCCGCAGGCGCAGGTCTGGCCCGCCCTGGTCTACGACGAGCGCGCGGCGCTTCTGGTGCACGCGCTCAAGTACGGTGGGCGCCCGGGGCTCGCGGACGCCCTCGCGGAGCGGCTCGCCCGCGCCCTGCCCGCCGCGCTCGCGGCGGACCTGGTGACCGCGGTGCCGCTGCACGCGGCGCGCCGGCGCGAGCGGGGCTACAATCAGGCCTGGCGGCTGGCCGCGGGGCTCGCGAGCCGGCTGGGCGTGCCGGCGCTCGAGGACGTGCTCGTGCGCGTGCGCCACACGCCGGCGCAGGCGCGGCTCGATCCCGAACGCCGCCGCCGCAATCTGGCGGGTGCGTTCCGGGTGAGGGAGCCGCAGCGCTATCGGGACCGGAGGGTGCTCATCGTGGACGACGTACTCACCACCGGCGCCACGCTCGAGGCCTGCCTCGGGACGCTGGCGGCGGTCGGGGCACGGCCGGTCGGCGCCGTGCTGGCCTGGGCCCAGTAGATGTCCCACCTGCACATCCCCGACGGGGTGCTGCCCGTCCTGCTGTGGGCCCCGGGGCTGGGCCTGGCGCTGCTGTTGCTCGTGCTCGGCGCGCGCGCGCTGCGCGGAGCGTCGCCCCAGCGGCTGGCGTATCAGGGCGCGCTGGGCGCGCTGGTGCTGGCCGCGATGGCGGTGGAGGTGCCGCTCGGGCCGCTCGAGTACCACCTCACCCTGGTGGGCCCGGTGGGGGTGCTGCTCGGTCCGGCGGCGATCTTCCAGGTGGTGTTCGTGGCCAACGCGATCCTGGCGCTGGTGGGTCACGGTGGACTCACGGTCGTGGGGCTCAACGCGCTGGTGCTCGGAGCGGGCGGGATCGCTGGCGCGCCCGGTCTACGTGGTGTTCGCGCGGCGCTGGAGACCGCCGGTCGCGCTGGCAGCGGCCACGGCAGTGACCCAGACCGTCTCGGGCGCGCTCTGGCTGGCGGTCATGACGGCTGCGTTGCACGTGCAGGCGGTCGGGCCGCACCGCGTGAAGCTGGTCGCGGGCGTGGTGTTCCCGTTGTACGTGGCGGGCATCGTGATCGAATCGGTGGTGGCCTTCGGGGTCGCGCGCTTCATCATCCGCGTGCGCCCGGACCTGCTCCCCGGCGGCGCGGCGCCCGCGGAGGAGCGGAAGTGATCAACACGCTGGCGCAGATCGACTACCTGGCGAGCGCGGGGCGGACGCCCTGGCACCGGGCCAGCGCCCTCTCGAAGCTGCTGCTCGCTGCGGGGCTCGTGCTGCTGGCGGTCTTCGCGCCTTCGCTCTGGCTCCTCGCAGGCCTCTATGCCGTGGCCTGGGCGCTGGCGCTCACGGCCCGGCTGCCCTGGCGCCTCACGCTCGTCGCCTCCGGCTACCCGGTCGCCTTCACGCTGCTCTTCCTGCTGGCGCGCTGGGACGGCACCCCGGGCACGCCGCTGCGGCTGCTGCTACGCCCCCTCACGGCGAGCCTCGCCGCGGTGTGGCTGGTGGGCACCACGCCCTATCCGGATCTCTTCACCCCGCTCTCGCGCCTGCTGCCGCGCAGCGTGGGCGACGGACTCTTCCTCACCTACCGCGCGCTCTTCGAATTGATGCGCCGCACCAGCGACCTGTGGCGCGCGCTGCGCCTGCGCGGGGGCACGAGCGGCCCCGCGCGGCGGCGGCTCACGCTGGCCGGCGAAGGCTTTGCCACCATGGTGCTGTACGGCTTCGAGCGCAGCGAGCGGCTCTATGCCACCATGCGCCTGCGCGGGCACAGCGGTCGCATCTGCGGCTGCCATCACTTCGCCGAGGGGTCCCGGGCGGACCTGCTCGTCGCCGCCGCGGGACTGATCGTGATTGCCGGAGCGGTGCTGCTGTGGAGGATGCCGTGAACGAGCCGATCGTGCGCGTCTCGTGCGTGCGCCACACGTATCCCGACCGCAGCGAGGTCCACCTGTGCGGGCTCGACTTCGTCGTGGCCGCGGGCGAGCGCGTGGTGGTGGTGGGCCCGAACGGCTGCGGCAAGACCACGCTGCTCTTCCATATCCTGGGGCTGCTCGAGCCGCAGGAGGGCGAGGTCGTCGTCTTCGGCGTGGACCCGGCGCGGCACTTCAACCGCATCCGCGAGCGGATCGGCGTGCTCATGCAGAACGTGGACGAGCAGATCATCGCGCCCACGGTCTGGGACGACGTCTCCTTCTCGCCGCGTTCCTACGGCTACGCCGGGCCCGAGGTCGAACGCATGGTGAGCGCGGCGCTGGACAAGGTCGGCATCGCTCATCTGCGCCACAAGGTCTGCCATCACCTCTCGGGTGGCGAGAAGCGGAAGGTCGCCCTGGCGGGCGCGCTGGTGCTGGAGCCCGAGTTGCTGGTGCTGGACGAGCCGTTCGAGGGGCTCGATCCCGCCTCCCGCAGCGACCTCGTCGAACTGCTGAACCGCCTGCACCGCGAGCAGGGTGTCTCGCTCGTGATGGCCACGCACGACATCAACGCCGTGCCGGTGATGGCCGACCGGGTCTACGTGCTGGTGGGGGGCGGTGAGATCGTGGCGCAGGGGCCGCCGCACGAGATCTTCCAGGATCCGGGGCTCCTGCGCCGCAGCAACGTCGAGCCGCCCGTGCTGGCCGAACTGTTCCAGCGGCTCGAGGAGCGGGGCGTGGCGCTCGGGCGTCCCGTGACCGTGGAGGAGGCGGCGCGCGCGATCCTCGCCTGGACCGCGAAGCACCCGCCGTGCAGGGACGCCGGCGACCTCGGGCCGCTGTTCGCCGCCGGGTGGCGGGGCGGAGAAGCCCGTCCGCGGCGCGGCCGATCCCGGCCCGGGCGCCGGAGGTCCGGAGAAGGCGTGACCGGCGACCTCTTCGGCCCCGTCGGGCCGCCGGGACCCCTTCCCAGGCAGCCGTCGGTGCCCGGTGAGCCGGCCGCCGACCGCACGCCGCTGGCCGACCGCATGCGGCCGCGCTCCTTCGACTGAGCTGGTCGGCCAGCCGCAGCTCTTCACGCCCGGCTCGCCGCTCTCGCTGATGCGGGACGGCCGCCACCTCGCCTCGGTCATCCTCTGGGGCCCGCCGGGCACGGGCAAGACCACCCTCGCGCGCCTGATCGCGACCACCGCGGGCGTTCCCTTCGTGGCCTTCAGCGCCGTGCTCTCGGGCGTGAAGGAGGTCCGCGAGACCATGGAGCGGGCGACGCTCGAGCGGAAGCGCTCGGGCCGGCCCACGCTGCTCTTCGTGGACGAGATCCACCGCTTCAACAAGGCGCAGCAGGACGCCTTCCTCTCGTACGTCGAGAAGGGCGACATCGTGCTGATCGGCGCCACCACCGAGAACCCCTCGTTCGAGGTGAACGCCGCGCTGCTGTCGCGCATGCGCGTCGTCGTGCTGCAAGGAGCTCGGGGTGGCGGACCTCATCGGTCCTGCTCGAGCGCGCGCTGGGCGACCGCTGACCGCGGGCTCCGAGGCGGGCACGCGGCCGAGCCGGGCGTCGCTGGAGCTCATCGCCGCGAGCGCCGATGGCGACGCCCGCCGCGCGCTCAACACGCTGGAGCTGGCCGCGGCCTCGGTGGGCGCCGTGCCACCGGGCGAGCCCGCGCTCATCAGCGTGGAAGTGGTGAAGCAGGCCCTGGCGCGCCGCCACCTGCGCTACGACCGCGCGGGCGAGGAGCACTTCAACCTGATCTCGGCGCTCCACAAGTCGCTGCGCGACTCGGACCCGCACGCCGGGCTCTACTGGCTGGCGCGCATGCTGGCGGCGGGCGAGGAGCCGCTCTACGTGGCGCGCCGGCTGGTGCGTTTCGCCAGCGAGGACGTGGGCAATGCCGACCCGCAGGCGCTCCCGCTGGCGGTCGCGGCCTTCCAGGCCTACCACCAGCTCGGCACGCCCGAGGGCGAACTGGCGCTGGCGCAGTGCGCCGTGTACCTCGCGACCGCGCCCAAGAGCAATGCCGTCTACGTGGGTCTCCGCAAGGCCATGGCCGAGGTGGAGAGGAGCGGCAGCCTGCCGCCGCCGCTGGTCATCCGCAACGCCCCCACGAGGCTCATGAAGGAGCTCGGGTACGGCAAGGACTACCGCTACGCGCACGACGAGCAGGGCGGCATCGCGGACCAGCAGCACCTGCCCGACGAACTCGCGGGGAGGCGCTTCTACGAGCCCACCGGGTCCGGCCAGGAGGCCGCGATCGCGGCGCGGATGAAGGAGTGGGAGCGTCTGCTGGAGGGCAAGCGGCGTCCGGGAGCCTGAGCGAGCCCGGCCGGACCCCGGGGCCGCGTCCCACACGCGGGATTCAGCCTGCGCCGCCCGGGCCGGGGCCGCATCTACCCGGATTGGTAGGTGCCATCCAGGCCCGGGCGGTGCTTGACTCGATCACATCTCGAACCTAATCTAACCCGTTCTTGTCCAGCCGACTAGCGGGCTGGAGGGCCCGGAGCCGCGCCGGGCGCCGGGTCCGCCTGCCCCGGATGCCGGCGTTCTGCTCACCGGCCGCGCCTGCTTGGAGAGCCACCCACCACATGTCGATCACCCGCTCTGAAGACGTCCTGACCGCCCTGCGCACCGTGCAGGACCCGGATCTGCGCCGTGACCTCGTGACCCTGGGCATGATCGAGGACCTCGTGGTCGAGGACGGCGAGGTCGCCCTCACCCTGGTGCTCACCACCGCGGCCTGCCCGCTGCGCGGTCAGATCGAGGGCGACGTGCGCCGGGCCGTCATGGCCGTGCGCGGGGTGCGGAATCTCAAGCTGACGACCACCTCGCGCATGCGCAAGCCCAAGGATCCGACCGCCGACCGACGGGCGCTGCCCGGGGTCGCGCACGTCATCGCCGTGGGATCGGGCAAGGGTGGCGTCGGGAAGTCCACGGTGGCCGCCAATCTCGCCATCGCGCTGGCCCTGACGCGGGGCGAAGGTGGGCCTGCTGGACGGCGACATCTACGGGCCCAACCTGCCGCGCATGCTGGGCGTGCACGACCAGCCCGAGCAGCGCGAAGGCAAGATCATCCCGCTCGATGCCTTCGGCATCCGCTTCATGTCCATCGGGCTGCTCGTGCCGCAGGGCGAGGCCGTGGTGTGGCGTGGTCCGATGCTGCACGGAGCGCTCAAGAGCTTCCTGCACGACGTGGACTGGAGCGGCCTCGACTACCTGCTCGTGGACCTGCCGCCCGGGACCGGCGACGTGCAGCTCTCGCTCACCCAGTTGACGTTCGTGGACGGGGCGGTGGTCGTGACCACGCCGTCGGCCGTGGCCCTCGACGACGCGGTCAAGGCGGTGGACGCCTTCCAGAAGCTCCAGGTGCCGGTGCTGGGCCTGATCGAGAACATGAGCTACTTCGTCTGCCCGGACTGCAAGGCGCGCCACGCGATCTTCGACACGGGCCGCACCGAGGCGCGGGCGCTGGCACTGGGAGTGCCGTATCTGGGCGCGGTCCCGCTGCACGGCGCGGTGCGCAGCGGCGGTGACGAGGGCCGCCCGGTGGTGGCCGACGACCCCGGCAGCGAGTACGCGCGCGCGCTGCGGGAGATCGCAGGCCGGCTGGCGCAGCGCGTCTCGATCCAGACGCACGGCGCGGAGTGACGGCCATGCGCGAGGTCTACGCCGATCACGCTGCCACCACCCGGGCGGTCCCCGAGGCGCTCGCCGCGATGGCGCCGTTCCTGGGCGCCGCCTTTGGCAACGCGTCCTCGGCGCACCGCCGGGGCGAGGCGGCGCGCGAGGCGGTCGAACGGGCCCGCGCCAGCGTGGCGGCGCTGATCGGCGCGCTCCCCGAGGAGATCGTCTTCACGGCGACCGGTTCCGAGGCCAACAACCTGGCCCTCAAGGGCGTGCTGCTCGCCCTCGATCACGGGCGCGCGCGCGGACGGCGCCGGCTGGTGGTCTCGGCCATCGAGCACCCGTCGGTGCTCGAGACCGCGCGCCACCTGGAGTCGCGGGGCTTCCCGCTCACGGTGCTGCCGGTCGGGGCGGACGGGATCGTGGACCCGGAGTGCGTGGAGCAGGCACTCGGCGACGACGTGGCGCTGGTCTCGGTGATGGGGGTGAACAACGAGGTCGGCACGATCCAGCCGGTGCACGAGATCGCGGCGCTGGCCCACGCGGCCGGGGCGCTCTTCCACTGCGACGCGGTGCAGGCCGTGGGCCGGATCCCGATCGCGGTGGGCGAGCTGGGCGCGGACCTGCTGAGCCTCGCCGGGCACAAGCTGGGCGGGCCGCCCGGGGCGGCGGCGCTCTACGCGCGGCGACGGCTGCGGCTCGTGCCGCTCGTGCATGGCGGGCACCAGGAGCGCTCGCGGCGCGCCGGCACGGAGGATCTCGCGGCGCTGGCGGGCCTGGGCGCGGCGGCTGGCCGGGCGCAACGGCGCCTGGCGGCGGACGAGCCCGCGCGGCTCGGGGCGTTGGGCGAGCGTCTGCGCGCGGGGCTCCTCGCGGCGTGCCCGGAGACGCGCCTGAACGGGGACGCCGCGCAGCGCGTGCCGGTCATCTTGAACGTGTGTTTTCGCGGCGTGGACGGGGAGTCGTTGCTGCACGAGCTGGACCGCGAGGGGATCTCGGTCTCGACCGGCTCGGCCTGCAGCGCGGCCAGCCCCGGACCGTCGCACGTGCTCACGGCCATGGGACTCCCGCCGGCGGACGCACACGCGAGCGTGCGCTTCTCGCTGGGCGAGGGGAACGACGAGGCCGACATCGACTGGATCCTGGAGGCCACGCCGGCCGCGGTCGCGCGCCTGCGCGCGATGGACGCTCCGGGCGTGCGCCGCAGCGCCTAGACGGGGGAGGAGACGGACCATGGACCAGAACGAGCAGTTCCGCCTGAAGGTGGGCCTGGCCGAGATGCTCAAGGGCGGCGTGATCATGGACGTCATGACCGCCGACCAGGCACGCATCGCCGAGGAATCCGGCGCCTGCGCCGTGATGGCGCTCGAGCGCATCCCCGCGATCATCCGGCGCGAGGGCGGCGTGGCGCGCATGTCGGACCCCCGGCTCATCCGGGAGATCGAGGCCGCGGTCTCGATCCCGGTGATGGCCAAGTGCCGCATCGGCCACCTGGCCGAGGCGCAGATCCTGGAGGCGCTGGGCGTGGACTTCATCGACGAGAGCGAGGTCCTGACCCCGGCCGACGAGGAGAACCACATCGCCAAGCACGCCTTCAAGGTGCCGTTCGTCTGCGGCTGCCGCGACCTGGGCGAGGCCCTGCGCCGCATCGGCGAGGGCGCGGCCATGATCCGCACCAAAGGCGAGGCCGGCACCGGCGACATCGTCGAGGCGGTGCGCCACATGCGGGCGGTGCAGCAGGAGATGCGGCGCATCCAGGGCCTGCGCGACGAAGAGCTGATGGCGGCAGCCAAGCAGCTGGGCGCGCCCTACGAGATCGTCCTGCAGGTGAGGGCGCTCGGGAAGCTGCCGGTCCCGAACTTCGCCGCCGGCGGGGTAGCCACACCCGCGGATGCCTCGCTCATGATGCAGCTCGGCGCCGAGTCGGTGTTCGTGGGCTCGGGGATCTTCGAGGTGGGGGATCCCGATCCCGAGAAGAAGGGGGAGCGGCGCCGCGATCAACTGCGCATGGCCCGGGCCATCGTGCAGGCGGTCGCGAACTACGACAAGCCGGAGATCCTCGCACAGCTCTCGGAGGGACTCCCGAAGGCCATGAAGGGCATCTCCGTCGCGGCGATCCCGGCCGGCGAGCAGCTCGCGAAGCGGGGCTGGTGACGGAGTGGGGCGCCCCCGGGTCGGAGTGCTGAGCCTGCAGGGCGACTTCGAGCGGCATGGCGCGGCGCTCGCGGCGCTCGGGGCGGAGCCGGTGCGCATCTCGCGGCCGGAGCACCTCCAGGACCTCGAAGCGTTGATCGTGCCGGGGGGCGAGTCCACCACCATGCTGCGGCTGCTGGAGGCGACGGGGCTGCGCGCGCCGCTCGAGGCCTTCGTGAAGCACCGGCCGGTGCTGGGGACCTGCGCGGGCCTGGTGCTGCTGGCGAAGGAAGCCGGTGCGCTGCCCGCTCCGACGCTCGGCCTGCTCGACGTTTCGGTCGAGCGCAACGCCTACGGACGGCAGATCGACTCCTTCAGTTGCCCGCTCGAGGTCGCGGCGCTGGGCGGGCCGTTCGACGCGGTCTTCATCCGTGCGCCGCGCATCCGCCGTGTCGGCGCGGGCGTCGAGGTGGTGGCGCGCGCGGCCGACGGCGAGCCGGTCGCGGTGCGCGAGGGACGCGTGGCGGGGCTGGCGTTCCACCCGGAGCTGACGCCGGACAGGCGGTTCCACCGCTGGTTCCTGGGCGAGGTGGCGGGGCTCGCGCTGCCGGCGGAACCGGCGAGCGCGCCCGCGGCGCGGCAGAGCGGAGGCCGGCCGTGACGGAGACGCGCCCGGACCGCCAGGCGTTCCACGAATTCGTCGCGAAGCACTCCCGCCTGCTGCTCACGACCCACGTGAACCCGGACGGAGACGGGCTGGGGAGCGAGGTCGCGGTGGCCCTGTGGCTGCGCGCGCTCGGCAAGCAGGTGCGCGTGCTCAACGATTCGCCGGTGCCCGCCGCGTACGTCTTCCTCACACGCCACGTGCCGGTCGAGACGTTCGAACCGGAGGCGGCCGAGCGAGCCTTCGACGAGGCCGACGCGCTGGTCGTGCTGGATGTCAGCAACCGCCAGCGCATCGGGCGGCTGGCGCCGTTGCTGGACCGGCACCTGGTGCCGATCGCGGTGGTGGACCACCACGTCACGCACGCCCAGGGCTTCGGGCAGGTGAACGTGATCGAGCCCGAGGCCTCGGCCACCGGCGAGATCGTCTACGACCTGATCCGCGAGTCGGGCCGCGACATCGACCCGGATCTGGCCGAGGCGCTGTACGTGGCCCTGATGACGGACACCGGCTCGTTCCGCTTCTCGAACACCGACAGCCATGCGCACCGCATGGCCGCGGACCTGCTCACGCACGGCCTCGATCCCCAGCGCATCCACGCGCAGGTGCACGCGCATGCCTCGGCCGCCCGGCTGCGCTTCTTCGGCGAGGTGCTCGCGGCCCTCGAGTTGCTGGAGGGCGGCCGGATCGTCGTGCTCGACGCTTCGCCGGAGCAGTTCCAGAAGCACGGGCTCGTGGGGGCCGACACCGAGGGCCTCGTGGACATGCCGCGGAACATCGCGGAGGTCGAGGCCGTGGTGCTCTTCTCCGAGGTGGAACCCGGCAAGGTCAAGGTGAGCATGCGCTCGACCGGCCGCATCGTCGTCGACCAGATCGCCTCCCGTCTGGGCGGTGGCGGGCACCCGCACGCGGCCGGCGTGGCGCTGCGGGGCACGCGCGCCGCGGCCCGCGAGCGCATCCTGCCCGAGCTGCACCGGTTGGTCGCGGCGCTCCCGCCGGGGCCGCGACCGTGAGTGGGGCAGCCGTGGCGGTGGACGCGCTCGCGGTCGCGGCCCTGGGACTCGAGCATCTCTACACGGGCCGGCGGGGGCTCCCCGCGCTGAGCTTCGAGTTGCGGGCGCCGGGCGTGGTCGCCGTCAGCGGGCCGAACGGTTCGGGCAAGAGCACGCTGCTGCGCCTGCTGGCGGGGCTGCTGCCGCCGACCGCGGGCCGCTCGCTCGTGACCCTCGCGGGGCGCGAGGTGCCGCCGCCGGAGCGGCGCACGGTGCTGGGGTTCGCCTCGCCCGAACTGGCGTTCTACGAGGAGCTCTCCTGCGTCGAGAACCTGGCCTTCGCCGCCGAGGCCCGCGGTGCGCGCGACCGCGCGACGCTGGCCTCGGCGGCGCTGGAGCGCGTGGGCCTGGGTGCGCGCGCGCGCGACCGGGTGGCCGCACTGTCCTCGGGGATGACACAGCGCCTGCGGCTCGCCTTCGCCCTGCTCCTGCGGCCGCCGCTGCTGCTGCTGGACGAGCCGGGCAGCCACCTCGACGAGGAGGGCCGCACACTGGTCGAGCGCATCGTGGACGAGGAGGCCCGCACCGGGCTCGTCGTCATCGCCACCAACGAATCACGGGAGTGGGGACTTGCCGCCCAACGGATCGAACTCCGCGGCCGCGGTCTGGGCCATCCTGCGTAAGGAGTGCCGCAGCGAGTGGCGCACGCGCTACGGGCTGAATGCGGCGCTGCTCTTCGCGGTGGCCACGCTCACCGGCGTCTCGTTCGCCGTGGGGCGGCTGCCCGACCGCACCGACCTGCTGGCCGCGCTGCTCTGGGTGGTGCTGCTGTTCGCGGCGCTGGCCTCGCTGGCGCACGCCTTCGTGCGCGAGGTGGAGGGGCACACGCTCACGCTCCTGCGCCTGGTGGCCTCGCCGACCGCCATCGCGCTGGGCAAGCTGCTCTTCAATCTGCTCTTCCTCGTCGTGCTCGAGGCCGTGACCGTGCCGTTGTTCCTGGTCCTCATGGGCGGGCCGCCGGTGCGCTGGGGGCCGTTCCTGCTGATCCTCGGGCTCGGGAGCCTGGCGCTGGCCGCCACCACCACGCTGGTGGGGGCGGTGGTGTCGCAGGCCCGCGGGCGCGGGGCGCTCTTCGCCGCGGTCTCGCTGCCGCTGTTGATGGTCGTGCTGGCCGCGGGCGTGAGCGGGCTGCGGGCGCAGTGGGACGGCGATCCCGTCACCACCGAAGCGCGGCTCCTGGCCGCCTACGCCGCCGTCGTGCTGGGGGCGAGCGTGCTGCTCTACGATCACCTGTGGGAGGATTGACGTGATCCTGAGGCTGCTGCTGTTCCTGTGGATCGCGGCCGCGATGCTGGGCGGGTTCCTGTGGGCGCCGCTGGTCGCCGCGCTGGGGGACAGCACGCGGGTGCTCTACTTCCACATCCCCAGCGCCTGGATCACCGTGCTCGCGCTCGGTTGGTCCATGCTGCACAGCGTCCGGTACCTGCGCACCCGCCGCCTGGGCCATGACGACCAGGCGGCCGCCGCGGCCGGGCTGGGCGTGCTGTTCTGCATCGTGGCGGCCGTGAGCGGCTCGCTGTGGGCCAAGGCCCAGTGGGGCTCCTACTGGAACTGGGACCCGCGCGAGACCACGATCTTCTTCCTGCTGCTCATCTATGGGGCGTATCTCGCGCTGCGCAGCGCCATCGAAGGGGAGGAGAAGCGGGCCCGGCTGGCCGCAGTCTACTCGGTCATCGCATTCGTCACCGTGCCCTTCCTCATCTTCGTGGTGCCGCGCCTGTACGCCACGCTCCATCCGTCGCCCATCCTGCCGCAGCAGGGCGAGGGGCGTGCGATGGACCCGAGGATCCGGATCTGCTTCTTCGCCATGCTGGCGGGCTTCACAGTCCTGTTCTTCTGGATCCTTTCGCTCAAGGTGCGCCTCGTACGATTCGAGCGGCGCGCCCAGTCGGAGTCCGCGGCGCGGTCCTGAGCCCCGCGGCGAAGGTGGACGGGGGCGCGAGCCCCCGAGCAGACCCTCAGCGGGGCCCGGCCCCGGGGAGTGTGAACCGTGAACGGCAACCTGGTGGTACTCGGCGTGGCGCTGCTGGTGTGGGGACTGCTGTTCCTCTACCTGCTCCGGCTGGAGCGCCGCATCCGCGACCTGGAGAAGCGATGAACGTGAAGATCATCCTGGCCCTGGCGCTGGTGGCGGTCGGCGTTGCCGTCGGGGTGACGAGCTTCAAGAAGTCGGTGACGCCCTACCTCAGTTTCGCCGAGGCCCGACGGAGCGCCGGGCTCGTGCAGGTGAACGGCGAGATCGCCGACAGGAACTACGTCCTCAAGCCGCTGGAGCAGTACCTGGAGTTCAACCTGCGGGACCAGAAGGGCGAGGTGATGCCGGTCGTCTACCGTGGCGTCATCCCCGGCAACTTCGACCAGGCCACCATGGTGGTGGCCATCGGGCGCTACCGGGCGGGCCGTTTCCAGGCGGAGCAGCTGTTGCTGAAGTGTCCCTCCAAGTACCAGGCCGAAGCTGACAGGCAGAAAGCGGCCCGAACTTGAATCCTGGACAGATCCTCGCCTGGCTCGCCTTCCTGGCTTCGCTCACGGCCGGACTCGCGTGGCTCGCCGCCGTGGCGGGAGGCCGGCCGGCCGCCGGGCGCGTCGCCCGCGTGACCTTCCGCATCCAGTGGCTCGCGCTGGTCGCCGCCGCCGCGTTCCTCTGGCTCATCCTGTTCCGCCACGACTTCCGCTACCAGTACGTGGCCTCCTACTCCTCGATCGCGATGCCGGCGCATTTCGTGTTCGCCGCCTTCTGGGGGGGGCAGGAGGGGACGTTCCTGCTCTGGGCGCTGCTCACGGCGACGCTGGGCCTCGTCCTGATGCGGCTGCGGCACCCGCTGACCGAGGCGGCGATGGCCTTCCTGAACCTGCCGCTCGTCATGCTGGGGCTGGTGAGCGTGATGCGCGGGCCGTTCCTGAGGTTCCCGCCGGGGCGGGCGCCCCTGGACGGACAGGGGCTGAACCCGCTGCTCCAGGACCCGTGGATGACCATCCATCCGCCGGTGCTGTTCATCGGCATCGCGTCGCTCGCCGTGCCCTTCGCCATCGCCATGGCCGCGATGGTGAAGCGCGACTGGGACGGCTGGGTGAAGCTGGCCCTGCCGTGGGTGGTGTTCTCGACGGCGGTGCTGGCCACGGGCTTCATCATGGGCGGGGTGTGGGCGTACCGCGTGCTGGGTTGGGGCGGTTACTGGGGCTGGGACCCGGTCGAGAACGGCTCGCTCATCCCCTGGCTCGCGAACCTGGCGCTGCTGCACGGGCTGCTGGTGCAGCGCGTGACCGGCAGCCTGCGCCGGACGAACCTGTTCCTCGCCGTGACCGCCTTCGTCCTGGTCCTCTACGCCTCGTTCCTGACCCGCAGCGGCGTGCTGGCCGATTTCTCCGTGCACTCCTTCGCCAACCTCGGGCTCACCAGCTTCCTGCTCACCTTCCTGTTCGTGATCATCATCGCAGGCTACGGGTTGCTCGCCTTCCGCCTGCGCGGGATCCCGAGATCGCTGCAGCAGGTCGGCGGCTTCTCCCGCGAGTCCATGATGTGGCTCGGGCAGCTGGTGTTGCTGCTCATGTGCCTGCTGATCGCGGTCGGGATGAGCGCTCCGCTCCTCACCGGCCTGTTCGGGCCGCCCGCGAACGTGCAGACCTCGTACTACAACCTGGTGAACGCCCCGCTCGCGATCATCATGGGCCTGCTGCTGGGGCTCGGTCCGCTCATGCGCTGGCGCCGCCAGGATTCGCGGGCGCTCCTGCGCGCGGCGCTGCCGGCGCTGGTGCTGGCGGTGGCGTTCACCCTGGTCATCGTGGTGCGCGGGGTGCGGGAGGCCATGCCCGCGGGCGTCATCTTCGCCGCGGCCTTCGCGCTGGCGGCCAACGCCGTGGTCGCGGTGCGCGGCTTCCGCGTCGGCTGGCGGCACGGGGCCGCGGCCCTCGGGCACCTGGGGGTGGCGATGCTGCTGATCGGCGTCGTGGCCTCGAGCGGCTACGGCGTCGCCGCGCAGGCGCAGCTGCCGCAGGGCGAGGAGCGCCAGGCGCTGGGCTACTCGCTCACGTACCAGGGGTTCGTGAAGGAACCCGACGGCAAGGGCCACGTCCGGATCGCCGTGAGCTCGCGGGAGGGCCGCTTCGAGGCCACGCCGGCGCTCTACTGGAGTGAGTTCAACCAGGGTTACATGAAGAAGCCGCACGTCGAGCGCTACCTGACGCACGACGTCTACATCTCGCCGCTCGAGATGGTGGACGAAGAGGACGCCGAGGGGGGCGCTGCCGGCGACGCCGTGTGGCTGGCGCCCGGCGAGACCCGGGAGGTGGGTTCGGCGAGCTACACCTTCGAGGGCTTCGACCCGCAGATGGGGCAGGTCGTGCGCCTCGCTGCGCGGCTGCGGGTCGAGCTGAACGGCCGCACGGTGCCTGCGCGGCCCGTGCTGGAGATCAACACCGCGACCGGCTCGCGCAACAGCATCCCGGCCTATCTGCCGGGCGGCTCCGCGGTCGAGATCGCGGACGCCGAGCCGGGCAGCGGGCGAGTGGCCCTGGTGCTGCCCGGGGCGGCGCAGCCCGGCAGGAGCAGCGTGCTGGCGGTGGAGGTGAGCACGAAACCGTTCATCAACCTCGTCTGGCTGGGCGCGCTCCTGATGCTCGGGAGCACGTTCCTGATCACGTTCCGCCGCGCGCGGGAGTTCGGGGATGTCAGTTCGGCAGGGGGGGCGAAGACGGCGTAGGCGGGCGGGGTGGATGGTGCAGGCGAAGGGTGGGGGCCCGGGCTCGATGCAGAGCCCGGGCCCTTTTCTTCCTTGGCAACTGCACGGATGTGCAGTATCTTCAGCCCGGTGTCCAGACCCGCGAGGTTCGAATCGCTCAGCGACCCCGTGGACGTGCTCACGGTGTTCGTGGCCGGCAAGGTGAAGCCCCTGCGCTTCCGTTGGCAGGGCCGGGTCATCCGCGTGCGCAAGGTGAGTGGAGAGTGGACCCGCCGCGAAGGCCAGGCCCTGCTGCGTTATTACGCGGTGGAGGGTGCTGCGGCCGGGACCTACGAGCTCTGCTTCGACGCCCGGGGCCCGGGTTGGATCCTCTCGCGGGCCTGGCCCGCAGGGGCATGAAAAAGGAGGGAGGGCTGCCGCGGCTCCGTGGCGGCCCCGGATGGCCATGTGGATCCTGCTCGCGGACATGGACGCCTTCTTCGCCTCGGTCGAGCAACTCGACCGTCCCCACCTGAGGGGCCGGCCCGTCGTCGTCTGCGGCGACCCGGGACGGCGTGGCGTGGTGACCGCGGCCTCGTACGAGGCGCGGCCCTCGGGTGTGCGGGCCGGGATGAGCCTGGCCGAGGCGCGCCGTCTCTGCCCGGGGGCCGAGTACGTCGAGGGCCATCCGGAGCGCTACGTCGCGCTCTCGCTCCAACTGCTCGACCTGTATCTCTCGTTCACGCCGGACGTGGAGCCCTTCAGCGTGGACGAGGCGTTCCTCGGCCTCGATCCGAAGGAGGCGACGCTCGATCAGGCCGAGGCCGTGGCGCGGCGCGTGCAGCATGCGGTGGACGAGCGTTTCCGGCTCGGGGTCTCGGTCGGCGTGGGCCCGAACAAGCTGGTGGCCAAGATGGCGGCGGGGCTCGGAAAGCCGCGCGGCCTCACGGCTCTGGACGAGGAAGGCTTCCGCCGGGCCTTCTGGCCGCTCGAAGTGCAGGAGTTGTGGGGCGTGGGACCGAAGCTCGCCGGGCGCATGCGGTCGCTCGGGATCATGACCGTCGGCGATCTCGCCCGCGCCCCCGTCCCGTCCCTCAAGGCTGCCTTCGGTGTGGTGGGCCCGTCGCTGCGCGAGGCCGCCTGGGGAAGGGACGACACGCCGCTGGTGCCCTACCATCAAGGCGCGGACCCGAAGTCCATGGGGCACGAGGTCACCCTGTCGGCGGACTCGGCCGATCCCGCCTTCCTCGAGGGGACGCTGCTCCGGCTCGCGGACCAGGTGGCCCGACGGCTCCGCGGCGGGGGTTTCGTCGGCCGGACCGTGACCCTGAGGCTGCGCGACGAGCGCTTCGTGACGGTGACCCGGCAGCGCGCGCTGGAAGGCTACACCGACGACCATCGGCTCATCTTCGAGACCGCGCGCGCCCTGTGGCGTGCCCACTGGCAGGGCGGGCCTCTGAGGCTGTTGGGCGTGAGCGTCTCGGCGCTCGAGCGGGGGAGGGAGCACCCGCAGGCCGAGCTGTTCGAGGAGGACCGGCGGGAGGATCGCCTGACGAAGACGCTCGACCGCCTGCGCGACCGCATGGGCGAGGCCGCGCTCGTCCCCGCCGGCTCGCTCACGCATCGGCGCGCCCTCGGCCACGTGCCCTTCGGTGCGCGTCCCGGCCGCGGCAGGGAGGAGGCGGGATGAGCACCGGCGATCTGTTCGCGGGCTTCCCCGAGAAGGAAGCGCCCCGTCCCGCAGACCCCGGCCGGCGCATCCTCATCGGGACCTCGGGCTATTCCTTCGCGGACTGGGTGGGGCCCTTCTACCCGCCGGGCACGCGGCCGGGCGACTTCCTGCCATTCTACGCGCGGCACTTCGACACGGTCGAGGTCAACTCCACGTACTACCGCGTCCCGTCTCCCGGGGCGATCGAGCGGATGGAGCGGAAGACCCCGCCCGGCTTCCGCTTCATGGTCAAGGTGAACCAGGCCATGACCCACGAGCGCTCGCTGGAGGCGGGCCTGGTGCGCGATTTCCGCGCCGCGCTCGGGCCGCTCAAGGCCGCAGGCAAGTACGAAGGCCTGCTGGCGCAGTTTCCCTGGGGCTTCCGCCGCACCACGGAGAACGAGTCCCACCTCGCCGCCCTGCGGGAGTCGCTCGCGGACGAGCCGCTGTTCGTCGAGTTCCGCCACGCCTCGTGGGCCGCGCCGGACCTCGCCGGCTGGCTGCGGGATCGGCGCCTCGGCTTCTGTGCGGTGGACGAGCCGCGGCTCGAGAGCCTGATGCCCCCGGTGGCCATGGTGACCGGGGACGACGCCTACGTGCGCTTCCATGGCCGCAACGCGAAGAACTGGTGGGGAAGCCGGCCCTCCGCCGCGGTGGGCGCCGTTCCCCGGGGGACGGGAGTGGTGACCGGGGACCGTTACGACTACGAGTACAGGGCGGACGAGCTGAAGGAGTGGGCTCAGAAGGTGCGCGAACTCGCCGGGCAGGCGCGTCGGACCTATCTCTTCTTCAACAACTGCCACGCGGGGCAGGCGGCGCGCAGCGCGAAGCTCATGCAGGAGCTGCTGAGGCAGCAGGATCCGCCGGCTCGATCAGGCAGCACCTCCTGACGAGGCCCCCGATCGAAACGGCCATCCCCGCGAGCGGGGATGGCCGTTTCGATCAGGCTCTTGCCGGAGCTAGCGGTAGATCGACTTGAGCGTGCCCCAGGTCGAGGGGTGGGCCGGCGTGGCGCAGTCGGCGTTGATCTTCACGATGATGTCGTTGACGTGACCCCAGGTGCCGAACTGGTGGAGGTCATCCGCCGGCGAGCAGTCGGGGGCGAGGAACGCCGGATACGAGGCCGGCTTGGTGAGGTAGGGCGTCTCGCCGGTCCCGAAGCCGTTCGCCATGGCGAGGTCCAGGGTGCAACCGATCTCGAACACGCCGGTCGTCGTGCCCGTGAAGCTGGACGCGATGGGGATGAAGTCGATGAGCTGCACCTGGCTGACGATGGAGGTGACGTTGAGCGTGCCCGAGCCCGAGCCCCAGGCCACCGCCGGATCCGAGTAGAGCTCGAACGTCCCGCCCAGGAAGGTCTGGTGATAGGTGATGAGGCCGGTCCCGGTGACCGAGTCGTAGAGCGAATAGTCGGGCGGCACCGATGTCATCTCGACACCGCACTTGATCTCCCACTGCGTGCCCAGCACGTATTCGTCCCAGGACTGCCCATGGAAGACCTTCGGGTTCCCGGAGTTGGGGAGCGGGCGCGACGTGGACGCGCGTCCGATCTGCACGCCGGGGATCATCCCGGGGCGCGACGTGGACGTGTAGATGCCCGGCACCGGATCTGCGAACGCGGCGAGTGACGCCAGCAGGAAGAGGACGACGAGCGAGATGGAGGAGCAGCAGCGCATAGGGTGGCCTCGCGGAAAGAGTCGGTCCAGGGCCGAGGGGCCCGCAAGTCGTTCCGGATGCGGCCGACGACTGCGGTGACTCTAGCACAGCGGGAAGTGACCTGAGCAGTGGAATACGCTCGGAGCGCGGCTCCGTCGGTACGGAGGGAGCGCCAACCCTATGCAATGTGACGTGGTGTCTCGCGGAGGAGACGCCGGAACCTGCCGCGTGGCAGATGGGGGCTGGCGAATCCCGGGTCTGCCGGGCGCGCTGGCTAGCTGTCCACCTCCCCGCGCTGCTCCCTGGCGAGCGCCGGGTGCCGTCCCTGGATGAACTCCTCACACTCGCGCACATCGCGGATGCTGCCGAGGAAGAGCGGCGTGCGCTCGTGCAGCGAGGCGGGCGCGATGTCCATGATGCGGCGCATGCCGTCGCTGGCTGCGCCCCCCGCCTGCTCCGCGACGAAGGCGAGCGGGGCCGCCTCGTAGAGCACGCGCAGCTTGCCCTTCGGGCTCTTCCGGCTCGCGGGGTAGAGGAAGATGCCGCCGTAGAGCAGGTTCCGGTGGAAGTCCGCGACCAGCGAACCGATGTAGCGCCCGCTGTATGGATGTCGGTTCGCGGCATCATCGGCCTTGAGCCAGTCCACGTAGCGCCGCACCTCATCGGACCAGAAGGCGTAGTTGCCCTCGTTGGTGCTGTAGATGTGGCCGCGCGCCGGCGTGCGGATGTCCGGCTCGGAGAGCAGGAACTCGCCGATGCTGGGCTCGTAGGTGAAACCATGCACGCCGTTGCCCGTCGTGTAGACCAGCATCGTGCTCGAGCCGTACATCACGTAGCCCGCGGCCAGTTGCCGCTGCCCGGGCTGCAGGCAGTCCTGCAACGTGCCGTTCCCCTCGCGGGTGATCCGCGGCAGGATGGAGAAGATGGTCCCGATGTTGACGTTGGCGCCGATGTTCGAGGAGCCGTCGAGCGGGTCGAAGTTGACCACGTAGCTGCCCGGCCGCTGTCCCGGCAGCACGGGCACGATCCCCTCGTCCTCCTCCGACGCGAGCACGGCGAGCTGGCCGGTCGATCCCAGCAGGCGGTGCAGGGTCTCGTGGGCGTAGCGGTCGAGCCGCTGCACGCGCTCACCGTGCACGTTCTCCTCGCCGGTCTCGCCGACGATGTCCACGAGCCCCGCGCGGACGACCAACCGGTTGATCATCTTCGCAGCGAGGGCGATCTCCATCAGGAGGTCGGTGAACTCACCCGAGGCCTCCGGGTGCTGGTCCTCCTGCTGGAGGATGAACTGCGACAGGGGCAGCGCGGTCTTCAGCACCCTCACTCCTAGTCGGCGAGGCCCGTGACGTCCTCGTGGCCGCGCACGTCGCCGGCCGCGCCGATCACCGGATAGGAGCCCGGCACGAACGGGGCGTATTTCGCCGCCACTGCCGCCGTGCCCGGGACCTGCAGTTTCTGCAACAGGAAGCGGAACTTGTCCTCGAGCGTCCGGCCGATCGTCGCGCGCACCGGCGCCGGCAGGTTCCAGAGTTCGCGCTTGAACAGGCCATTGGCCTTCTTGCGCGTCTTGTAGAAGAACTGCTCGTCGGTGTCGCCCGCCTTGCGCTCGTCGGCCGCCACCACGCGCAGGCGCTCGTAGATCGCGCGCTTCAGGTCGCCGGGGAAGTCCGGGTGGTCGTAGATCATGTTCTGGAACTCGGTCGCGAGGTGGATCTCCGCCGCGCCCAGCTTCGGGAAGCGGTCGAAGAGTTCGGCGGGCAGGGTCGAGGCACCGTGCTGCACGGCCCCGGCCATCCCGTAACGCTCGATCGCGAGCTTCGAGAGCGCCTCGATCACGCCGAAGTCCACCTTCACCTGGGCCACGGTCCCGTCCGGCAGCGGCACGCCGCCGTGCGATGTCCCGGTCTGGATCGAGATCTTGCTGATGCCCTGCGTGCCGTGGGCAAGACGCTCGAGTGCCTCGCGGTAGACCTTCATGAATGCATCCAACTCCTCGGGCGTCGAATTGTGGCCGCCCACCTCGCCGATCTCGCCGCCGATCGAGATGGTCACGCCCTTCGGCTGGAGACCGCGGATGAAGGCGGTGAGCCCGGCGCACAGGCTGCCGTTCAGCTCCTGCTGGGCCTCGAGGTCGGTCTTCGAGAGGTCCACCAGCGTCGAGGTGTCGATGTCGATGTTGTAGAAGCCCGCGGCGACGGCCTCGCGGCTGAGGTCGCGCACCGCCTGCAGCTCGGCGTCGGGGTCTGCGGCGTATTTCTTCGCGTTGACCTGGAAGTGGTCGCCCTGGATGAAGATCGGGCCCTTGCAGCCCTCCCGCAGGGCCGCGGCAAGCATCACGACGGTGTACTCGGCGGGGCGCTGGTCGGTGTAGCTGCACTCGGAGCGGGCGATCTCGCAGATCACGGCGCCGGCGTCCAGCGCCTTGCGCGCGCGCATCAGCGCGCGCGCGGAGTCGTAGGCCATGCCGCGGATGTTGATGGCGGGCACGGTGAAGTCCGGGGGCAGCTCGCGGCGGCCGCGTGCGGCGTAGAGGGCCTGGATCGACGCCGGGTAGACGCCGGCCGCGCGCGCCTGTTCCAGCACCGCCGCGCGGGCGTGGTCGCGCAACTCGCCAGTGCCGAACACGCCGGTCCAGACCAGTCGGTCGAGGGCGTCGCCGTTGCCCGTCGCGAGGGCGGCGGTGGCGTGGCGGATCTCTTCGAGGCTCTTGAGTTCCATAGGGCGCTGGTCTCCTGTGGGCGCACGGCGGCGATGGCAGAGGAATGCCGGCCGCGGCGCCGAAAGGGTCCGGGGCTGCGGAAAGTCGGCCGCAGTATACCCTGATGCGCCGACGGGCTGCCATACGGCACGCGAGACGACGGCGGGAGCGGAGACGGCCGAAGGGCGAGCCTGTAGGCGCAGGGCGAGCGGCGGGATGGCGCGCGCGGTTGACACCGCCAGGGCGAGCCGTTTCAATCGCTGCGGTCCTTCCCGTCCGACTGCCGAGGAGCGCGCTTGAGCATCCCTGCCGAAGATCCGCAGCAGCCCCTGCCCGCGCCCCCGGTGGGCGTCGACAGCGAGGTCGGCCCCGGGGACGACGAGGGCGTGGTGTGGGCGACGCTGGCCCGCTGGCGCGCGGAGCGCCGGCGCTTCGCGCTGCTCACGGTGGTGGAGACGCGGGGTTCGGCGCCGCGCAAGAGCGGCGCCCACCTGCTGCTCGCGGAGGATGGCGAGAGCGTCGGCACGCTGGGCGGTGGCGCGATCGAGCACGAAGCGCTGGAGCAGGCGCGCGCGGTGCTGGTGCAGGGCGGATCGGTGCTCTTCCGGCGCCACCTCGCGCAGGATCTCGGCATGTGCTGCGGAGGCGAGATGGACATCTTCATCGAGGCGGTGGAGCCGAAGCCCCGGCTCTTCGTCTTCGGGGCGGGCTACATCGGCAAGTCGCTCGTGGCGATGGCCACGGCCTGCGGCTTCGACGTCACGGTGGTGGATGGCCGGAGCGAGTGGGCGGAACCCGCGCGCTTCCCGGGGGCGGCGGTGCGCTGTCAGGATCCCGAGGACGTGGCGCGCACGCTGGACCTCGCGCCTGGCGACTACGCCTGCGTGGTGTCCCACGACCACGCGCTCGATCAGCGCCTGGTGCAGATCCTGATCCGCCGCCCGCTGCGCTTCCTGGGGATGATCGGGAGCCGGGCGAAGCAGCGGAAGTTCGTGCAGCGCCTGCGCGGCCACGGCTACGGTGACGAGGAGATCGCCCGGCTGCACACGCCGCTGGGGCTGGCGATCGGGGCGGCCACGCCCGAGGAGATCGCGGTGAGCGTGCTCGCGCAGCTCATCGCGGTGCGGCGCGGAGTCCCGATCGAGCCCGGCTGGGAGTCGCCGTCGGGCGCGTATCAGGCGGGAGAGGAAGTGGACCCGGCCGCGGTCGAAGCCGACCCGGCCACGAAGGAGGGCGAAGGCTCATGATGGTCGGCGTGCTGTTGGCGGCCGGCGCCTCGACGCGGATGGGGCGGCCGAAGGCGCTCGCGAAGGCGGGGCGGGAGAGCTACGTCGCCCACGGCGTGCGCAACCTGTGGTGCGCGTGCGACACCGTGGTCGTGGTCCTGGGGGCCGACGCGAAGCGGATCCGCAAGCGCGTCGAGGACGAGTTCGTGCGCCTGGTCGAGACCGGCTGTTTCGACCGGGAGCTGCACGCGGCGCACCGCCACAAGGCGCAGAAGCTCGAAGTGCGCTTCGTGGTGAACCGCGCCTGGAAGAGGGGCATGTACTCCTCGGCCCGGGTGGGGCTCGCGGCGGCCCTGAAATACGATCCGGCGGGGCTGTTCGTGCTGCCCGTGGACCATCCCTCGGTCCGCCCCGGCACGGTGCTGGACCTGGCCACGGTCATGGCCCAGGCCATCCGCGCCGCGGACAGCCCGGCCCGCCGGCGGGTGGTCCGGCGCCCGGGCTTCTCCTACGCGCTGGTGCCGCGCCTCCGCGGCCGCCGCGGCCACCCCATCGTGCTGACCGGCGCGCTCGCGCGGGCCATCGTGAAGGACAAGGGGGCCGAGCACCTGAGCGACGCCGTGCGGCGCAGCGCCCGCCTGGTGGGCTACCTCGACGTGCGCGACGCCGGGATCACGCGCAACGTGAACCGCCCGGGGGACTGAGCGTGCCGACGGAGGGACGATGAGCGGCCGCCCGCTGGTCGCGGTCTTCGGCAGCAGCACCATCCGCGAGCCGGGCCCGGAGTACCGCGAGGCCGAGGAACTCGGGCGCCGGCTCGCCGAGGCCGGGGCCGATGTCATCACCGGCGGCTATGGCGGGGCCATGGCCGCCTGCTCGCGTGGCGCCCGCGAGGCCGGGGCGCACGTGGTGGGCGTGACGGTCGAGACCTTCGAGAGCCGGGGCCCGGTGAATCGCTGGGTCCAGGAGCGCGTGCACACGAGCGACCTGTTCGAGCGGCTGCGCCACATCATCGGCCGGGCGGACGCGTTCATCGCCGTCTCGGGGAGCGTGGGCACGATCGCGGAGATCCTGCTGACCTGGAACCTGCTCATGGCGCAGGCGCGCCCGCCGGCGCCGCTCGTGCTGCTGGGCGCGCCGTGGAAGGGCTGGCTCGAGGCTCATCGCGAGCCAGGCCTCGTGCTGCCGGGATTGTTCGCCTACGTGCAGCTCGCGGACACGCCCGAACAGGCCGTGCGGCTCGCGCTCGACGGGGCCGGTCCAGGCGCCACCTGAACCCGGCGCCCGCTCGCGGCCCGGCCTGGAGCGCCGGGGCCGCGCTCTGCTAGAGTGCCGGCCTCAATTCCCCACGACCACGCAGGAGGAGGTCCAGCCATGGACGCGACCGGCGCTGCCCGGCCCCTCAGGATCATCCGCGAGCCGAAGGTGTTCCTGGTGGGCCGCCAGGTTGCGGATCCCGGGGCCATCGAGCGCTTCCTCGCGGAACACGAGCTGACCTGGAGCACCGACACGGAGGTTGGCGCCGAGGTGCTGGCCGAGATGGCCGGCCGCCTCTGCTACCTGTCCTACGGCAAGGGCCGCAAGACGAACCGCGAGTTCCTCGACCACCTCATCGAGGTGGGGCACGGCTCGGTGCTGGAGCACGCCGTGTGGAGCTTCGTCATCACCGGCGTGTCGCGCTCGTTCACGCACGAGCTGGTGCGGCACCGCGCGGGCTGGGCCTACTCACAGCTCTCGCAGCGCTACGTGAACGAATCGGAATCGCCCTACGTCGAGCCCGACGTCATCGCGGACGACCCGGCCCTGCACGCCATCTGGACCGGGGCGGTGAACGGAGCGCGCGAGGCCTACGACCGGCTGGTGGCCGGTCTGGAGCGGCACTACGCCAGCGAGCTCGACAGCACGCTGCGCCGCAAGCTGGCCCGTCAGGCCGCGCGCTCGGTGCTCCCGAACGCCACCGAGACCCGGATCTTCGTCACCGCCAATGCCCGGGCGCTGCGGCACTTCATCGAGATGCGCGGTTCGGAGGCGGCCGACGTCGAGATCCGCAAGGTGGCGCTGCAGGTGCTGGACCTCATGCGGCAGGAGTCCCCCGCGCTCTTCTCGGACTACGAGCGGGTGCCGCTGCCGAACGGGGGACAGGCGGTGCGGACGCCTCACCCCAAGGTCTAGCCGGGCGTGCCCCCCGGCCGCCCCTGGCGCGTGACGCCGGGGCCCGCCAGGAGTAGACTGAGTGGCCAGAAGCACGTCCCGTGCGCAGGACGCGCCGGGAGGGCCCGCGCGTCGCGTTCAACATCGTGGCGCCCCGGCCGATGACGCATGGGGGTTCCGCCACGGAGGGTGTGACCATGTGGAAGACCTCGTCCGGCAGCACCGGGCGGCTGCTCCAGCTTTGCGCCGGCTACTTCGGCCTCTACGTGCTCAACGGGATGTTCGCCAAGATCTTCACCGGCGGCCATCCGTACCGCATGCCGGAGATGGCCTACCTCTTCAACAACACGCTCGGCGGCAGCATGATCGCCCTGACCGTGGTCTTCGTCATGGGCTGGATCAGGCTCCAGTCCAACCGCCTGGTGAAGTGGGGACCGTTCACCGTCCCCTCCGAGGTCGCCTACATCATCCCCTCGGGCATCTGCACGGCGGTGGTCATCCCCACCACCACCCTCATGTACACCCTGCCCATCTCCGTGATGGTGGCCATGGTGATCATGCGCGGCAGCATCATCGTGATCAGCCGGCTGATCGATGCGGTCCAGATCAAACAGGGCATCCTCAAGAAACACGTCTACGGCGAGGAGAACTGGGCGGTGGTGTTCGCCCTGCTCGCGGTCGCCACGAACGTGGTCCTGCTCCCGGTCGTCTCCTACCTCGAGGGCCGCGGCATCGGAGCTGCCCACTGGCTGGGGCTCACGCCCGGTGCGCTCCGGGGCAGCTTCGACTTCATCCATTCACCCCAGGCGATGACGATCATGGGCCTCTACATCACGGCCTACACGATCCGCATCTACATCATGAACTACTTCAAGAACACCCGGGCGAAGGGCGTGCCGCTCGACAACAAGGGCTTCTTCGCCGTCGAGCAGATCGCCGCGAGCCTGGCGATGGCGGCGATCCTCGCGTTCTTCTACTTCGGCTCGCCCGCCTTCGGCTGGACGGCGAAGCCGATCGAGGAGTTCCGCGGGGCGGTCACGCACCCGAGCCTGGGCGCGTTCCTCACGGGCCTGCCGTACGGCGTGCTCGCGTTCTTCTCGGTCTTCATCTTCATGTTCAAGGGCCGCACCGCGACCTTCGCCGGGCTCGTGAACCGGCTCACCTCGCTGCTGGCGGGGACCGCGGCGACCCTGCTCATGTTCTTCGTCTTCAAGGCGAAGTTCCCGGCGCTGCAGGACTGGGTCTCGGTGGGCTTCATCCTGGTCGCGGTCTACTTCCTGGGCCGCGCCGAGAAGCGGCGGATGGGCGAGCTGGCGAGGGAAGCGGCAGTCTGACGGCGCCAGCCGGGGCCGGACGGCAGGGGGGGCGGGACCGCCGCGGGTCCCGCCCCCCCTGCGCGTCGCGCCTCCGGCGGTCCTAGTGCGCGGCCGCGTGCGGACGCGGGCGGGCATTCCAGAGGAACAGCATGAGGACCGCGCCGACCCCGGCGAAGCCGATCATGCTGGGGCCCCACGATCCCCAGCCGAAGTGCTCGAGCATCCAGCCCATCCCGAAGCCCACGAACGAGCCGCCCACGTACTGCATGCCGTCGAAGAGGCCCGCGGCCGTGGCGGCGGCGCGCTTGCCGCCGAAGTCCATCGAGGCCGTGCCGGAGAGCATCGAGTGCACCATCGAGATGGCCATGGAGTTGACGATGAACGCCGCGATGACCGCCTCCATGCTGGGAGCGCGCCAGACCACCGCGAGGCTCGCGATCTGCAGCGCGTAGCCGATGAACGCGACCGGTGGCCGCCGGTGGCCGAAGACCCTGTCCGAGGCGTAGCCGGCGATGAACGCGCCGGCGATGCCCGCCCCGACGATGATGAGAGCGTTGCGCTGGAAGATGGGGCTGTCGAGCTCGAGATGCTGGACCTCCTGCATGTAGCGCGGGAACCACTGCTCGAAGCCCTGGCGCACCAGCCCGGTGCAGAACTCGGCCACGGCGATGGTGATGGCGACCGGGTTCGTGAAGACCCGGCGCACGACGTAGCCCAGCGTGATCTTCTCGGTGTCGCCGCTGGTCGCGTCCTGCGGGTCGAACTCGCCCAGGCCGGCCTCCTTGGGCGAGTCCTGGACGACCAGGAACGTGAAGACCGACATGAGCGCGACGATGCCCGCGGGGATGAAGAAGCGCCACTGCCAGGGCAGGGCGATGACGAAGGGCGTGGCGAGCAGCAGGAAGACGAGGAAGCGCCCACTCTGGATCATCGAGCCGAAGATGGCCGAGAAGACCCCACGCTCGGTCACGTGGAACCAGCCCGAGTTCACCTTGATCAGTGACAGGGCGCTGTAGGACTGGAAGTACATGTTCAGCGTCCAGGTCGTGGCCAGGTAGCCGAGCAGCAGCGGCCCCGTGCCGAGGACGCCCAGGTAGGCGCCGAGGCCGAACATGACGTTGAACAGGAAGGCGCCGAGCGAGCCGATGAGCATCGCCTTGCGTCCGCCCAGCCGGTCGGCGATCGGACCGTTGAAGAGCGCCGCGATGCCGTACAGCAGCGTCGCCGAGCTGATGATGGCGCCGACCTGGGCCTTGTCCCAGCCGTAGGTGTCGGAGAGCGCCTTGTTGGCGAGCGGGAAGTTGTACCTCGCCATGTACATGGCGGCGTAGGTGAGCCCGAGCACGAACCAGTTCTGGGTGCGGCGGACTCGGAACGCGGGGTGTGGACGGGGCGCACGTACACGACGGCCATCGGGAGTCTCTCCGAGCGGAAGTGAGAGGCTGAGCGGTCGTCCGTGACGCGCTGTGCGTTTGCGGAGGACTTTTAGTGGGAACGGCCCCCGGGGTCAAGTGCCGAAGCGCCCCGCGGCGCGACGATCCGTGCCGAAACGCCCGCGCAGCCGGACGGAGACGCCGGCGCTTGCGCGCGGGGCCCGGACGCCCCATCTTTGCCATGTGCTCCACCCGGACTAGGGAAGGAGATCGCGATGAGGTCCCTGCAAGAGGCGATCGGCCGCGAACTGACCTGGAAGCCGCGCAGCCTGCTGTCGCACACTCACGATCTGGTGGACCCGCAGTCCGGTGACGCCGAGCCCTGGGCGACGCTGGCCTGGCGCGCGGGGCTCCTGATGCAGGCCCCGGCGGAGGCGCAGTCGGGTGATGGCAGCTGGCACTTCCGCCGCCGGGGGTTCTTCCGCGAGAACGTGCTCGTGTTCGCGCCGGACGGCGCCACTCCGGTGGCCACGCTGAAGCGCTCCTGGCGACACGGCACACTACGCCTCGAGGACGGCAGGGAGTTCACGTGGAGACGGGAGGCCTTCTGGCGTCTGTCCTGGCGGTTCGAGGACGCCAATGGCAATGCCGTGGTGCGCCTCCGCTGGCGGTTCTCACTGCCGCGCAGCACGGCGCGGGTGGAGTTCGAGTCCTCCGCCGCTCCGGTTGGCGACCTGGCTCTTCTGGCCTGCCTGGGCTGGTACCTGGTGCTCCTGTCCCACCGGCGGGCGGTCGCCCATGGCGCCAGTTGATCGGGCCGAGGGAGGACGGGCCCTCGACATGAGCGGAACTGCACCCTCCACGGCCAACAAGAAGCCTTGATGGGCCTTCCTGTGGCGTCCAGATATGGAACGCTCTGTTGTGCTGCAATGGATTGCAGTCTTGGAACCTAGTTTGCGAGGTCCCGCCCTTCATCGAGAGGTTGACTGTGGCCGATTGCGGCCACTAGGTTCCGCGGCGGAAGCGACGGTCAAGGAGAGGCTGTCGAGGACTGCAGGCGGCCCGGGCTGTCGGGGCCGCGCATCGAGACCAGGGAGGTCATGCGTGTCTCGTAACCATCCCCGCGGAACGCTCCCTTTCCAGCATCGAGGCCCTGGCCGTGTCCGGGGCGCTCGGGCCCGGGGTGAAACTCCCCTGGTGTAGTCCAGACGGTCGGAATGGGCCGACCGGCCGTCCGCGGCAGAGGCCCTGATCACGACGGAAGCCAGTTGGTCGTTTCTCGAAATGGCGGCGGATCATCGGCGCGGTAGCCGGCCCGACTGCCCAGTCAGACCCTAGAAGCGGAGGAAACAGAGATGCGGAAGCTCGGAATCGTGATGGCTGCGCTGGCGTGCCTGTCGTTCATGGCTTTCCCGGTGTCAGCCGCGCAGGGCGACATGTCCTTCGGCCTGACCGGCGGCATGGCGATGCCAATGGGCGACTTCAGTGACATCTTCAAGCCTGGCTTCTGCGGCGGTGTCTATGGGGACTACATGATTGCCGAGCAGTTCGCGATCGGCGTCGACGGGATGTACAACCAGCACAGCGCCAAGGATGAGTGGAATGACCTGCTGAGCTTCCTTGCGGGCCAGACCGTCGAGGCGACCTGGACGACGTTCCAGTTCGGCGGCCACGTCAAGTGGATGCCTCCGATGAAGGACTCGCCGGCGATCCCGTATGTCCAGGCTGGCGCGGGCATGTACAACCTGAAGGCCAAGGTCGAGGCTGGTGGCGACAGCGCGGATGACTCCGAGAGCAAGTTCGGCTTCAACGGTGGCCTCGGTGTCGATTTCAAGGTGAACCCGCAGTTCACCATCGGCGTGGGCGGCGCGTTCCACCACGTCCTCACCGAAGGCGATGCCCTCCAGTACTTCAACGTGGGCGTGAACGTCGGCTTCTTGACCACCGGCACCACCAAGTAGCGCGCTCGCCCTTCGAGGCGGCAGACGGCCGGCCCGGGTCATCCGATCCAGGCCGGCCGTGATGGATGAGAGATCGTTGAGGTTGACCGGACCCGGTGGCCAGGTTTCATGCGGACGCGCCGGATCGATGGACAGTGCTTCTCATGGGACGAGGGTGGCCGGACTTGCGTGGTCGGTTGCGCCATCCCGTCAGACCCCGACAAGCAGGAGCCCCCGGTGAAGAAGAGACTCGCAGTCCCCGTTCTGTTGCTCGTGCTGTTCGCGCTGCTTCCCGCCGCCCCGGCCGCCGCAATCAACTGGGGCATCGGTGCCGATCTGGGCTACAACCTGTTCATGCCGGACTACGATGATGTCGAGAACATCACCGTCATCGGCCTGCCGCTCTGCCCGGGGGCGGGTGAGACGGCCACCATCCCGGTCATCGGCGGGCTACGCGTGAGCTTTACGGGCGAGAAGCCGACGCACGAGATCTGGCTCGGCACGTCAATCAACCGCTTCGGGGTCGAGGACTACTCGATCATGTCCATGCAGCTGAGCGGAAACTACCAGTTCAACTTCGCGACCCAGGGTGGCCTGGATCCGTACGTCACGGCCGGCGTGGGCCTGTACCGCGTGGGCTACAGCGCCGACGACGACAGCGAGAGCGCCATGTCCACCTACTTCGGTGGTGGCGTGGGCGTTGCCTACAAGATGGGCACGGGCCGGCTGCGGGCCGAGGCGCGCTACGATGTGGTCAGTGAAGGCGAGGTCGACAACGACCCCGTCATCCCGAAGGGCGGGAACCTCGGGCTGAAGCTCGGCTTCGATCTCTGGAACAAGTAGGCAATCGCCGTACGAACAGGACTGCCCGGCCGCCTCACGGTGGCCGGGCAGTCTTCGTCTGCGCGGGGGGCCTTCGGACGAAGTCTACCGGTAGGCCGCGATCCCCGTGATGTGCTCGCCCGAGCACCAGCGTGTGGATGTTGTGCGTGCCCTCGTAGGTCTTCACCGACTCGAGGTTGCACATGTGCCGGATGACCGGGTACTCGGCGGTGATGCCGTTCGCACCGAGCAGGTCGCGCGCCTCCCGCGCGATGTCGAGCGCGATCTCGCAGTTGTTGCGCTTGGCCAGCGAGATCTGGGCCGGCGTGACCTTCCCCTGGTCCTTGAGCCGTCCGAGCTGCAGGCACAGCAGCTGCGCCTTGGTGATCTCGGTGAGCATCACGGCGAGCTTCTCCTGCACCAGCTGGAACGAGCCGATCGGTTTGCCGAACATGACGCGCGTCTTCGCGTACTCGGTCGCCTCGTGGAAGCAGGCCATGGCGGCGCCCACCACGCCCCAGGCGATGCCGTAACGGGCCTGCGAGAGGCAGGCCAGCGGTGACTTGAGGCCGCGGGCGCCCGGCAGGCGGTTCTCCTCGGGCACGAACACGTCCTCGAGGATCAGCTCGCTCGTGACCGAGGCGCGCAGCGAGTGCTTGTGCTTCTGCTCCGGCGCCGAGAAGCCCTTCGTGCCCTTCTCGACCAGGAAGCCATGGACCTCGTCGCGGTCCGTCTCCGGGTTCCGCAGCTTCGCCCAGACGATGGCCAGGTCGGCGACGGTGCCGCTGGTGATCCACATCTTGGCGCCGTTGAGCCGGTAGCCGCCGTCCGCGCGGACCGCCCGCGTGATCATGCCGCCGGGATCCGAGCCGTGGTCGGGCTCCGTGAGCCCGAAGCAGCCGATGACCTCGCCCCGGGCCATGCGCGGCAGCCAGCGGCGGCGCTGCTCGTCGGAGCCGAAGGCGAAGATCGGGTACATGCACAGCGCGCCCTGGACCGAGACGAACGAGCGCAGGCCGGAGTCGCCGCGCTCCAGTTCCTGCATCGCCAGGCCGTACGCCGTGTACGAGACGCCCGCGCCGCCGTGCTCCTCCGGCAGCGTCGCGCCGAACAGGCCCATCGCGGCCAGTTCGGGGACGACCTCCATGGGGAAGTACGCCTCTTCGTAGGCCTGCTCGACGATGGGCAGGTAACGGTCCTCGACCCAGCCGCGCACGTGGTCGCGGATCTGCCGTTCGTCCTCGGTGAGCAGCGGGTCGATCTCGTAGAAGTCCACGCCATTGAAGCGGGCCATGGGGTCACTCCTCTGGACGCGCGGCACCGTGTGGATGGGAGGCCAGAATATAGGGGAGCCCTCCGGCCCCCACAATCCGCCGGCGCCCGGCCGCCGCCGTGCGCCCGGCGCGGCCGCTCGGCACGCGGCCTCCGGCGCGCCGCCGCGAGCCGCGCGCCGCCTGCGCCGGATCGCTGGCCGGGCCCGTCCCATTGCGGCCGCGCCCGCCGCTCGCTACGCTGCCCGGCATGCCGCACGTCCCGCCCGCCCAGGAGAGCCCGCCATGCCCCGTCTCCGCTGCCTGCCCCGCGCGCTCGTCGCGCTCGTCCTCCTCGTGAGCCTCGTCCATCCGGCCGGTGACGCCGCCGCCGAGCGCGGCGCGGCCAGCCGCTCGGTCGTCCACGCGCCGCCACGGCATGGTCTGCGCGGCCCAGCCGCTGGCGGTCCAGGCCGGGCGTGGAGGTGCTGCAGGCCGGCGGCAGCGCGGTGGACGCGGCCATCGCCGTCAACGCCTGCCTCGCGCTGATGGAGCCGACCTCGTGCGGGCTCGGGCGGCGATCTGTTCGCGATCGTCTGGGACCCGAAGGCCGGGCGGCTCGCGGGGCTCAACGCCTCGGGCCGCGCGCCGCTCGCGCTCACCATCGAGCAGGTGCCGCCCGAGCCGGACGGCACCATCCCGCTCTTCTCGCCCTACGCCTGGACCGTGCCCGGGCTGCGCGGACGGCTGGTTCGAGCTGCACGCGAAGTACGGCAAGCTGCCGATGCGCCGGGTGCTCGAGCGCGCGCCATCCACTACGCCGAGGAGGGCTTCCCGCTCTCGCCGGTCATCGCCTCCGACTGGGCGCGCGGGGCGGCGCGCTTCAAGGACAAGCCGGGCTTCGCCGAGGTGTTCATGCCCGGCGGCACGGGCGCCGCGCGAGGGCGAGACCTTCCGAACCCGGCGCTCGCGCGCGACCCTGCGCCTGCTGGCGCGAGAAGGGGCGCGACGCCTACTACCGCGGCCCGATCGCCGCGGCGCTGGTGCGCTACTCGCAGGCGCACGGCGGCTTCTTCGCGCCCGAGGACTTCGCGCGCCACCGCTCGACCTGGGACGAGCCCATCTCGACCGACTACCGCGGCTGGACGGTCTGGGAGCTGCCGCCCAACGGCCAGGGGCTGGCGGCGCTGCAGCTGCTGAACCTGCTCGAGAACTTCGATCTCAAGGCGATGGGGCGCGAGTCGGCGGACTTCTGGCACGTCATGACCGAGGCGAAGAAGCTGGTCTTCGCCGACCGGGCCCGCTACTACGCCGACCCGGCCTTCGCGAAGCGTGCCGGTCGCGGCGCTGCTCTCGAAGGAGTACGCGAAGCGGCGCGCGGCCCTCGTGGACATCGGGCGCGCCGCGCTCACCGACAGCGCGGGCGACCCGGTGGCGCTCAGCCGCCGGGAGACCACCTACCTGTGCACCGCGGACGAGAGCGGCATGATGGTCTCGCTCATCCAGAGCAACTACACCGGCTTCGGCTCGGGCTACGTGGTGCCCGAACTGGGCTTCGGCCTGCAGGACCGCGGCGGCTGCTTCTCGCTGCACCGGGGCCACCCCAACGCGCTCGAGCCGGGCAAGCGGCCGTTCCAGACCATCATCCCGGCCTTCGTGACCCGGGACGGCAAGCCGCTGATGGCCTTCGGCCTGATGGGCGGCGACATGCAGCCGCAGGGCCACGCGCAGGTCATCGTGAACCTCCTGGACTTCGGCATGAATCTGCAGGAGGCCGGTGACGCCATCCGCTTCCACCACACCGGCTCGAGCGAGCCGACCGGCACGGTGATGACCGACGGCGGCGTGCTGCACATCGAGGACGGCCTGCCGCAGGGCGTGCTCGAGGAGCTGCAGCGCCGCGGCCACGTGCTCGAGCCCGAGCCGGTCGGGGCCTACGGCGGCTACCAGGCGATCTGGCGGGACCCGGCGACGGGCCTCTACGCCGGCGCGACGGAGAAGCGAAAGGACGGGTGTGCGCAGGGCTACTGAGAAGCCACCCGCGGTCGAAGGACCGCGGCACCACGGTCTGAGTGCCGAGGACCTGGTCGCCTTCTACCGCACGATGGTCACCTCGCGGCGGCTGGACGACGAGGAGATCCGCCTCAAGAAGCTCAACCTGACGTACTTCCAGATCTCGGGGGCGGGGCACGAGGCGGTGCTGGTCGCGGCGGGGGGCCTGCTGCGGCCCGGTCACGACTGGTTCTACCCCTACTACCGGGACCGCGCGCTCTGCCTCGCGCTCGGCATGACCCCGCGCGAGATGCTGCTCTCGGCGGTCGCCTCGGCCGAGGACCCCAATTCGGGCGGCCGGCAGATGCCCAGCCACTGGGGCCACAAGGGACTCAACATCGTCTCCCAGAGCAGTCCCACGGGCACGCAGTTCCTGCAGGCGGTGGGCGCCGCCGAGGCGCTGGTCAAGTACCGCGCCCTGGAGGACGAGCACCCGTCGCTGCGGGGCCGGGTGCGGGGCGACGAGGTGGTCTTCGTCAGCTCGGGGGAGGGGACGACCAGCCAGGGGGAGTTCTGGGAGGCCCTGAACTCGGCCTGCAACCTGCGGCTCCCGGTGCTGTTCCTCATCGAGGACAACGGCTACGCCATCTCGGTGCCGGCGGACGTGCAGACCGCGGGCGGCGACGTGGCACCGCTGGTGCGCGGCTTCCCGAACCTCTACTGGGCCGGCGCGCTGGACGGCAGCGACCCGGTCGCCTCCTACGGCGTGCTGGCCGAGGCCATCCGCCACTGCCGCGAACGCAGGGGCCCGGCCTTCGTGCGGGCGCTCGTGACCCGTCCCTACTCGCACTCGATGTCGGACGACGAGAGCAAGTACAAGTCGGCGGCGGTGCGCGAAGCCGAGGCGCAGCGAGACTGCCTTCCCCGCTTCGCGCGCTTCCTCCAGCAGGAGGGCATCCTCGACCCGGCGGGGCTCGAGCGCCTGCACGCCGAGGTGCAGGCCGGGATCGCGGCGGCGAGCGATGCGGCGCGCGCGAGCGCCCAGCCGGACCCGGAGACCGCGTCGCTCTACGTCTACTCGCCCGAGGTGGACCCGACCGCCGATCGGTTCGCTGGCCGAGCCGCGGCCGCTCCAGCCGGAGAGGGCCGAGACGCTGCTGCAGAGCATCAACTACTGCCTGCGCGACGAGATGCGGCGCGACCCGCGCATCCTGCTGTTCGGCGAGGACGTGGCGGACTCCTCGCACGAGGAGCTGCTCACGCAGATGAAGGGCAAGGGCGGCGTGTTCGGCGTCACCTGGGGCCTGCAGAAGCTGTTCGGCAAGGAACGCGTGTACAACTCGCCGCTCGCGGAGGCCAGCATCGTCGGGCGGGCCATCGGGCTCGCGACGCTGGGACTGCGGCCGGTGGTCGAGATCCAGTTCTTCGACTACATCTGGCCCGCCATGATGCAGCTGCGCGACGAGCTCTCCATGTTGCGCTGGCGCTCGAACAACGCCTTTGCGGCGCCGGTCATCGTGCGCGCCGCCTATGGCGGTTACCTGCAGGGCGGCGCGCCCTACCACAGCCAGTGCGGCGAGAGCATCTTCGCCCACTGTCCCGGGCTGCGGGTCGTGATCCCGAGCGTGGCGAGCGATGCGGCCGGGCTGCTTCGCACGGCGCTTCGCAGCGAGGACCCGGTGCTGTTCCTCGAGCACAAGCACCTCTACCGGCAGCCCTACGCCAAGGAACCCTACCCCGGACCCGACTACACCGTGCCGTTCGGGCGCGCGCGCCTGGTGCGCCCGGGCTCGCACGTGACCATCGTGACCTGGGGCGCGGTGGTCCAGCGCACGGCGCTCGCTGCGCGGGAGGCGGCCGAACAGGGGATCGAGGCCGAGATCCTCGACCTGCGCACCATCCAGCCCTTCGACTTCGACGCGGTGGCGCGCTCGGTGGCGAGGACCGGGCGCCTGATCGTGGCGCACGAGGATACGCTCACCTGCGGCTTCGGCGCGGAGGTCGCCGCGCGCGTCGCGGGCGAATGCTTCGCGGACCTCGACGCCCCCGTGCGCCGCGTCGCGGCGCTGGACACGCCGGTGGGCTACGCGCCCAGGCTCGAGGACCGCATCCTGCCGCAGAAGGACGACGTGCTCCGGGCGATCCGGGAGATCGTGGCGTACTGAGCGGGACGCCCGCGGCCGGTCAGCGCCGCGGGGCCGCCGGCCGGAGCGTCAGCGCGCTCTCCTTCGCGGCTTCGATGCGCCCCCACGAGAGGTAGAGCGGCACGTCGCCGTGCTGCGCCCAGCGCCCGAGCAGGTCGCGCGCGTGCGGGCTGCGCGGGTCGCCGGAGTTGCCCGGTGGCAGCGCGACGAAGGAAGAGTCCGGGACCGCGAGGTCCACGACGTGCCGCAGCACGGGCCCGTGCGTCACCCACCGGTTCCAGGGCAGGCGCGAGCCGCCCACGCTCGGCGTGCCGGCGTCGCCATCGACGGGAGCGGGCGGCGGCTCCCACCCGTCGACCTTCAGGTCGCGGCCCAGGTCGTGGCGGAAGCGCGCCTGGTGCGCGAGCCCGTAACGCCAGCGGGCGAGGTCCGGGCCCAGCAGCTTCTCGAGTTCCGCCAGCCCGAGGCGCAGCGCCGCCACCGCGGCCACGGCCGGGCGCTCGGGCCTGCCCGTCGCCGGGTCGTTCAGCGCCTCGGGCGCACGGCCCTGCAGCGCGCTCCAGGCCAGCCCGGGCAGCCCCTCGAGCTTCGAGCGTCGCAGGTAGGCGCCGTACCAGCCCCGCCACAGGGTGGGGGCGACGCGCGCGCGGCGCGCGGAGAAGTCCCAGCGGCGCAGCGTGTCGACCGCGGCGCGCATGCGCGCGTCCAGGGAGTCGGGCAGCGAGTCGGCGCAGGCGAGCAGCAGCGGCACGGTGCGGCGCGCGAGGCGCGAGACCACGTCGTTCTGCACGCTGCGCAGGTCGGCAGCGGTGACGCGCCGCGCCCCCTCGAGGCGCTCCGCGATGCGCAGCGAGCGGTCCTGCGGCCAGTCGTATCCGGAGGGGCAGAGCGGGGAGGCCGGGTCCAGCGGCGCGTTGTTGGCGTTCACCACGTAACCGTCGGACGGCACGTCCCAGGCGGGCATGTCTGCGGCCGGGATGACCCCGTGCCGATCCCAGCGGCCGTTGCCGGGCAGTGCGCCGCGCGGGGAATCAGCGCTGCGCCGGGGCACGCGCCCGACGGTCTGGTAGCGTACGTGGCCGTCGAGGTCCGCGGCCACCACGTTGAGCGTGGGCGTGGTGAGGCCGCGGAAGGCGGCGCACAACTCGGCGGCCGAGCCGGAGCGCTCGAGCCCCAGCAGTGCGCCGAGGTCCAGCGCGTCGGTCGCACCCGCCCAGTGCGCGCTGAGGGCCACATGGGCCTTGCGGTCGATGGCGATCACCGGGCCGTGGGGGGTGTAGCGGCGGACCTGGCCGACCAGCCCCACCGGGAGCGGCACGCCGAGGATGCGGTAGCGCAGGTCGTAGGGCTTCTCCGTCATCCGCTGCCAGCGGCCCCGCCAGCGCACCGACCTTCCGTCCGCGGAGAGGCTGTCGGCGAAGAGGTCGGTGACCGTGCCGTTGAGCGCGGTGACGCCCCAGGCGCAGCGCGCGTTGCGTCCGCTCACGATGGCTGGCAGTCCGGGCACGCACGCGCCGGCCGCGTCCACCACGCCCGGCACGGTGACGTGAACCAGGTGCATGGAGTTCGGGGCCACCAGTGGCAGGTGCAGGTCGTTGGCAAGCAGCGGGCGACCGCCCGCGCCGCGGCGTGGACCGACGGCGAAGACATTGCTCGCGCGCAGGTCGAGGTCGCGTTCCGGGCCGCAGCGCTCCGGGCCCAGCGCGCGGATTGCGGCGCCACCAGGCGCGGGGGAAGCGCTGCCCCCGCAGCACGGGGATCCGCCGTGCCGCCCGCGCCGGAGGCCTGCTCCAGCGTGACCGCCCGAGGGATGGTCGTGTAGTCCCAGCTCCTCTCGAACCGCACGCGGCGCTCGTAGCCCGCGACGCCCCGCTCGCCGATCTCGCGGCGCTCGTCGAACTGCGGGAAGGCCAGATCCAGCAGTGAGCCCATGGCGAGCAGCATCGCGGGTGCGTCGGCCGGAGCCCAGTCGTCGGGGCGCCACCGCAGGCGCTCGATCTCGACCGGCCAGGGGACCGTGCCGCGGCGACAGAGCGCGAGCCAGGCGTTCACGCCGGCGCTGTAGCGCTCGAGCGGCACGGCGGCCGCCGGATCGCGGCGCGCGCGGGCCCAGATGCGGTCGGCGAGCCCGTCCAGCTCGAAGAGCTGCGCGCCGCCGTCCGCCTGCAGCGTGCGGTTCCCGGACCACTGCCAGAGGCGGCCGCGCACGGCCTGACGCATGGCCAGCATCTGCCAGAGCCGGTCGCGAGCGCTCACGAACCCCCAGGCGAAGTAGAGGTCACGCTCGTTCGTGGCGCGGATGTGCGGTACGCCCCAGCGGTCGGTGAGGACGAGCACGGGCTGTTCGAGCCCGGGAAGCACAAGCGCTGAATCGGCGGGCCTGGCGGGCGGGCCGGCCGCCGGCCGCGGCGCGGATGGCAGGAGCAGGAGGGAGGCGATCGCGCAGGCGAGCAACAGGCGGGTCAGCATGCGGGGCAGATTGCCACGGCCGGCCCTGTGGCGTCGAGGGCGAACTGCTGTGCTAGGCTCGCGCTGGAGGCTGCCATGGAGCCACGCTGCGCGATCGGTCTCGACCTGGGGGGCACGGACCTCAAGGCCGGCCTGGTGTCGAGCCGGGGAGAGTTGACCCACTTCCTGCGTCGGCCCGCGCGCGCCCGCGAGAGCGCGGACGCCCCGCTCGAAGTGATCGCGCAGGCCGTGACCGACCTGCGCCGCGCCGCTGCAGGCCCGGTCGCCGGGATCGGACTCGGCTGCCCCGGCGTGATCGACGCGGAGAGCGGGGCCCTGGTGGGACGCACGCCGCACCTGCCCCACTGGGACTCGCTGCCGCTGCGCGCGCTGCTGCTGGAGCGCCTGGGCGCGAGCCTCGTGGTCGAGAACGACGCCAACCTGGCCGCCCTGGCGGAGCACCGGGTCGGTGCCGCACGGGGCGCACGGGTCTCGCTCACGGTCACGGTCGGCACGGGGATCGGCTGCGGCGTGATCGTGGACGGGCGCGTCCTGCGCGGGGCGCACGGGGGCGCGGGCGAACTCGGACATCTGCCCCTGGACGGGCGCTACCCGTGCGGCTGCGGGGTGCCCGGCTGCGTGGAGCCCGAATGCTCGGGCGGCGGGCTCGTGGCGCGGGCGACGGAGGCGGGGCTGGTGGTGCCGGACGCGGCGGCCGTCTTCGCCGCATCCGCCGCGGGTGATCCGCGCGCGAGCCGCCTGATCGAGCGCATGACCGACCGGCTCGGCGCCCTGATCGCGGCGGCCGTGCAACTGCTCGACCCGGAGGTCGTCGTCATCGGGGGCGGGGTCTCCAACGCGGGCGAGACGCTCCTGGTGCCACTGCGCGCGGCCGTGATGCGCTACGCGCTGGAGTCGCACGGCCGCGGGGTGCGGATCGTGCGCGCGGCGCTGGGCGAGCGCGCGGGCGTGGTGGGCGCGGGGCTGGCGGCCCGGGAGGCCGCCGGGAACGGCGCCCCCTAGGCCGGGGTCCCCGAGAGCGTGATGGGCGTCGCGGCGGTCACCCGCAGGCGCCGCAACGTGCCCGCGGAGGTGCCGTCGTTCGGCAGGAAGATGGCCTTGAACTGGGCGGTGCGGGCGTAGAGCTGGCCGGGGTCGCGGCGCGCCGGGCCCTCGACCAGCGCCTCGACCTCGCGCCCGACCCAGCCGTCGTTCAGGGCGCCCGAGATGGCGTGCTGCAGCTCGATCAGCAGCGCGAGCCGGCGGCTCTTCTCCTCCTCGGGCACGGTCTCCGCGGTGCCGAAGGCGCGCGTGTCGGGCCGCGCGGAGTACTTGAAGAGGAAGGCGCTGTCGAAGCGCGTCGAGCGCAGGTAATCCACGGTCCGCTGGAAGTCCTCGAGCGTCTCGCCCGGGAAACCGACGATGATGTCCGTCGAGAGGGCGAGGGCGGGGACCGCGGCGCGCAGGCGCGCGACCACGTCCTGGTACTGCGCCAGCGTGTAGCCGCGGCCCATCGCCTCGAGGACGGGATCCGAGGCCGACTGGAGCGGCAGGTGGACGTGGGGGCAGAGCGGACCGCCTTCGGCCATGACCTCGATGAGCCGCGCGTCCAGGTGGGCGGGGTGGGGCGAGATGTAACGCAGGCGCAGCAGGCCCTCGGTCGCGCGCGCGGCCCGCAGCAGATCGGCGAAGTCGTGCTGGCCGTCGTGCCAGGAGTTCACCGTCTGCCCGAGCAGGACGACCTCGCGGGCGCCTTCCGCGACGGACCGGCGTACCTCGCGCAGCACGTCGGCGAGTGGCAGGCTGCGTTCGCGCCCGCGCGTGTAGGGCACGACGCAGTAGGTGCAGAACTTGTCGCAGCCGCGCTGCACCGTCACCCAGGCGCGCACCCCGGGCTCGCGGCGGGGCTCGAGGTCGCCGTAGGTCTCGTCGGGGTCGAGACGCACCGCCGCCACCGGTTCGCGCGCCGCGCGCTCGATCAGCCCGGGCAGGTCGCGATACGCGTCGGGCCCCACCACGAGGTCGAGCGAGCGTGCGTGATCGAGCAGGCGGCCCCGCAGGTGCTGGGCCATGCAGCCGGTGACCCCGACGAGCAGATCGGGGCGGCGGGCCTTGAACCGGGCCAGTTCCGTGATCCGCCCCAGGACGCGCTGCTCGGCGTGCGCCCGGACGGCGCAGGTGTTGAGGAGGAGCACATCGGCGTCCTCGGGCCGGGTGACGATGCTCGAGCCCCGCGCGCGCGAGCACGCCGGCGATGAGTTCGCTGTCGGCCTCGTTCATCTGGCAGCCGTAGGTCTCGAGATAGACGCGCTTCATGAGGCCGGGGACGATAGCACGCGCGACTCCAGGGCGCGCAGCATCCGGGCCGGTGGACGTCCGCCGGCCCGGCCCTCGGTCTCCGTCGGCCCGGTCGCCGGGACGGGCCGCAGGGTGGTGCCGGGTACGGTCGTGCGCTGCGTGCAAAGGGGCTCGAGCCGCAAGTGGCGAAGGGACTTGACCCCGCCACAGGCGGCCTTCAGACTGCCCGGGCACGAGGAGGAGCCATGCCCATCCGACCCAGGCGCACGCTCGACACGTTCCCGAACCCGAGCCCGGACCGGGACTACGTCATCCGGCACGAGTGCCCCGAGTACACGGCCCTGTGCCCCGTGACGGGGCAGCCGGACTTCGGCACCATCGTGATCGTCTACACGCCCGACCGGCTCTGCGTCGAGCTCAAGTCGCTCAAGCTCTACCTCTGGTCGTTCCACGACGAGGGCCACTACTTCGAGCAGGTGACGAACCTCATCCTCGACGACCTGGTGCGCGCGCTGCGTCCCCGGAAGCTCACCGTGATCGGGAAGTTCAACGTGCGCGGCGGCATCTGGAGCACCGTGGTGGCCCGCCACGAGGCGCCGCCCACTCGCCGCCGCAACGTTCGGCGCGCCAGGCCGTAGTACGGAGGTAGCCCCTCTCCGGTGGCCACGGCCGCCGGGCACTGGAGTCCGATGAACGCGTTCCTGCTCCTGTCCACCCTGAATCTCTCGCTGGGCGGGCTGGTCTTCCTGCTCGGCTTCCTCATCCTGCGCGAGAACCCCGGCCAGCGGCTTAACCGGGTGGTCGCCCTCATGCTCTTCTTCGGCGGGCTGGGGGCGGTCTTCGCGGCGCTCTCCTTCATGGCCTCCCGCGGTGGCACCACGGCGGCCCCGGCCACGCTGCGTGACCTGTCCTACATGTGGGAGCTGTTCTTCCCCACGCTCTTCCTGTTCGCGAGCATCTTCCCGGAGGAGCGCGCCTTCGTGCGCCGCCCGCTGCTCCGGATCGGGCGCCTGTGGAGCGTGAGATTCACGCCGCTCATCTTCGTCCCCCACGCCTTCCACTTCCTCTTCGTGCTGGTGGCGTCGTCCTGGCGCCCGGATGTCCAGGCCGCGAGCCTCGGGCCGCTCCACTACCTGGGCGCGCTGGCCACGCTGCTCGGGCTCGTCGTCAAGCTCTTCCTCTACGTCCACCGGGCGTTGTTCTCGCTCGTGAACCTGGGCTTCGGGTTGGCCACCATGGCCCTGCTCTTCGATTCCTACCGGCGCGCGCGCGTGCCCCGGCTGCGCCAGCAGATCGGGGTGGTCGCGCTGGGGCTCTCCGCGAGCCTCGTGCTCTACAGCGCCGCCAGCTCGATCCCCACGCTGCTCGGGTTGCAGCTCGCGCGAGGACCTGCGCGCGAGCCTGACCTTCGCGGCGCTGACGCTGGGCCCGGGCTCGATCGCCTACGCGGTCGTGCGGCACAAGTTCCTGGACGCGAAGCTGCTGGCGCGCCGCGGCATCCTCTACGCGCTGTCGTCCGCGGCGCTCGTCGGGCTCTACCTGGCGGTGGCCGCGCGCGCTCACCCGGGCGCTGAGCGCTGCGGCGGGGACCGATGTGCGCGTCGTCGAGTCGGTGTTGCTGATCGTGGCGCTGGCGCTCTCGCAGCCGACGGTGGCGTGGCTCGAGACCATGCTCGACCGGGCGTTCCTCAAGGACCCGGCGGACTACCGCAACGTGCTGCGCCGCCTGGCCGGCGAGCTGCAGACCACCATCGACCTCGACGCTCTGCTCGGGCGCACCATCACCACGCTCACCGAGGCGATGCTGCTGCGCACGGGGCACGTCGTGGTGTTCGGGCGCGGCGCGCCCATCGCCCGCAGCGGCGCCGGAGCGCCGCTGGAGGGGGTCGCGCTCGAGCGGATCGCGCGGCTGCTGGGGGGCGTGCCCGCGGGTGAGGGCAGCTTCCGCGTCGCGGATCCGGTCGAGGGCCTCGAGCCCGGCGGACCGCGCGTTTCCTCGCGTCGCTGGGGATCTCGCTGGTGGTGCCGCTCCACTGGCACGAGGACCTGGTGGGGGCGCTGCTCCTGGGCGAGAAGCACACCGGGCACCCCGCTGACCTCCGAGGACGCCGCGCTCCTCGCGACCGCTGGCCGGGCAGGTCTCGGTCTCCCTGCAGAACGCGCTCCTGCTGCGGGACCGGGTGGCCGTGGCGCGCTTCGAGGAGGAACTCAACCTGGCGCGGCAGATCCAGCGCAACTCGCTGCTCTCGGAGTTCCCGGTGCTGCCGCGCTGCGAGGTGCACGCTCTCACCCTGCCCTCGAAGCACGTGGGCGGGGACCTCTACGACGTGGTGCAGGCCGGGGACGGCTCGTGGTTCGTCGCCATCGCCGACGTGTCGGGCAAGGGCGTGCCGGCCGCGCTGCTCTCCTCGATGCTCCAGGCCTCGCTGCGCACCCAGGCAGCGAGCGTCACCTCGCCGGCGCGAGATCCTGCGCAGCATCAATCGCCTCATGTACCGGAGCACCGCGATCCAGCAGTTCGCCACCTTCTTCCTGGCCCGGGTGGACGGGGAACGGCTGGAGTTGTGGTTCTCGAACGCAGGGCACAACTGGCCGGTGCTGCTACGCTCCGGCGACGAGCGGCGCTTCTTCGAGCGCGGCGGACTGATCCTCGGGATCCAGGAGGGGGCCGAGTTCGAGGAGGAGCGCGTGAGCCTTTCGCCCGGGCGACCTGGTGGTGCTCTACACCGACGGCATCAGCGAGGCGGCCGATGCCACCGGGGAGCAGTTCGGTGAGGAACGCCTCTACGCGGCCCTGTCCGCGATGCCCCGCACGCTGTCTGCGCGCGAGGTGGCCGAGCGCCTGCTCGGCACGCTGCACGACTTCCTCGACGGGACCGAACCGCAGGACGACATCACCCTGCTCGTCCTGAAGCTGCTCGAGCCGGCGGCTCGGCAACCCGGCGCGGGCCGCGGCGACGAGGCGGCCTCCGAACCGGTCGGTCCCGGGCCGGGCTCCCGGGGAGGCTGAGGGAGCGCCCTGCAAGGTGGCGCGCCCCGCCCGTGCCGGATGCCCGTGGCCTCCCGGGCACGCGTGGTTGGGCGGGCCCGCGCCGGGCGTCCATGACATCCGCGCGGCTTGGGGCTATCGTGCCTTCCACGCAGGGTCGTCCGCGCGGCCGCCGCGCACCCCGGACGGGGCTCCACGGAGCCGTGCGGGTGGGATCGCGGGACGGGACCCGGCGAGGGAGGACATTCGATGGGATCTTGGCCGATGACGAGACTGCTCCCGGGCGCGCTGCTGCTCGCGTGCCTCACCGTGGCGCCGCCGGCGCGCGGCGAGTCCGTGCCGCCGGGGCTCGAGGACCAGGTGCGCGAGCTCAAAGCGGCGAACGAGGACCTCAATCACCGCCTCGACGAGCTGGCGAAGGCGGTGGACGACGTGGCCTTCTTCGCCCGGCTCGGTGACGCGGCGGAGGTGGACAAGTGGCGCATCACCGGGCCGCCGCCCGTGAACGTGAAGAACCCGAAGGCCGCGGGAGCGACGAACCCGGTCAAGTTCTACACCTACACGTTCTTCCCGAAGAACCGGAAGGCGGGCGAGAAGCTGCCGCTCCTGCTGCTGCCGCACGGGGGCGTGCACGCGGACTTCACCACCTACTACACGCACATCCTGAAGGAGTTGCTCGCGCAGGGCTATGCCGTCGTCGCGCCCGAGTACCGCGGCTCGACCGGCTACGGGAAGGGCTTCTACCAGCAGATCGACTACGGCGGACGCGAGGTGGACGACTGCCACGCGGCCGTGCAGTGGGCGCTCGAGAACTTCGACTTCCTGGACCGCGGCCGCGTGGGCCTCATCGGCTGGAGCCACGGTGGCCTCATCGTGCTGTTCGAGGCCTTCCAGCACCCGCGGGACTACAAGTGCGTCTTCGCCGGAGTCCCGGTCTCGGACCTGGTCCAGCGCATGGGCTACATGGATGACGAATACCGCGGCCTGTTCAGCGCGCCGTACCACATCGGCAGGACCGCCGAGCAGGACCTCGACGAATACAAGAGACGCTCACCCGCGTGGCACGTGGAGAAGCTCGAGATCCCGTTGCGCATCCACACCAACACCAACGACGAGGACGTGCGCTACGTCGAGGTCCAGCACCTGATCGAGGCGCTGAAGGCCGCGGGGAAGCCGTTCGAGTACAAGGTCTTCCAGGACGCGCCGGGCGGGCACAGCATGGACCGCCTCGACACCGCGCTCGCGAAGGACGCGCGGCGCGAGATCTACCGCTTCCTGGCGAAGCACCTGAACCCGCCACGCCCGTGGAAGTAGCCGTGGGCTGTGGGGCGGGGCCCACGGCGCTCAAGGCGTGAGCTGCCGCCTCACTTCGGCCGCGAGGAGGGCGTAGTCCTCCTCGCGGAAGCGGCCGGCGTGGCGCCAGACGACACAGCCCGTGCGGTCGAGCAGCAGGAGGTAGGCGTCGTCAGGCTCGCGGAAGCCCAGGCGGAGCTTCCACCGGCGGACTCCGCCATACACGGTGATCACGTTCTCGTGCAGGGCCTTTGGCGTGCCCCGGCGCATCCCGCCGTCGATGAACGGCCGCGCCATGCGCGCCATGCCGCCGATCACGGGCACCTCGAAGAAGGACACGGCGCTGTCGGCGCCGAAGTCCTGGCGGAAGCGTGCGACCCAGGCCTCGACCGCGAAGCGCGACTCGTAGCTGAAGCCCAGGGCGACGAGCGTGACGTGGCCGCGGGCCGCATCCGGAAGCACGGCCTTCTTCCCCGACAGGAACTCGCCCCGTAGCGGCGGCATCAGGTCGCCGCGGATGAGCGTGGCGGGGGGCGCGCCGGCTGCCAGGCCGGCGATCAGCAGGGTCGGCATCATGGCGCTGCCCCGGATGGGACGCCGCTCAGCCGGCGAAGGCGCGGGGACGGGGGAGGCCCCGGACGGCAGCTCTCGTGGTGCCCGCTCGCACGGGGCAGGGGCTCCGGCGGCTCCGCGCCGCGTCGCGCTACGAGGCATGGAGCCCCGCGTGCTTCTCCGCGATCAGGTCCGCCAGCCGGTCGAGGGCGGCCAGGTCCCCGGCCTTCGGGAAGCCCTTCGCGACCACGGGTTCCAGCAGCTCGACCTTGAGATTCGGGATCAGGCTGGTGAGAAGGTTCACCATCTTCCCGCCCCAGCTGTAGGAGCCCACGATTGTGGCAAAGCGCGCCTTGGGCTTGAGCAGGTTGGCGACGTAGGCCGCGTTCGCGACCAGCGGGTGCGCGCCACCCAGCACGGTCGGGGAGCCCAGCACGAGGGTCGCGGCGTCCACCAGCGCCAGGGCGAGCTTGCCGAGGTCCGCGGTCGCGAGGTTGAAGAGGTCCACGCCCACGCCGCGCGCGACCAGTGCCTCGGCCAGGTGCTGGACCATGTGCCTCGTGCTGGCGTGCATCGAGGTGTAGGCGATGACCGCGCGGTTCCCGGGCACGCCGCCGGTCCATTCGGCGTAGGCGTCCAGCATGCGCCGGGGCTGGCGCAGCACCGGGCCATGGCTCGGGCAGATGATCTCGACGGGCAGTTCCGTGACCTTCGGAAGGTTCCCCGCGATGGTGTTCCGGAACGGCATCATGATCTCGGCGTAGTAGCGCTTGGCCGCCTCGAGGTCCCCACCCTCGTCGTTCGCCGTCGGATCGCCGGTGGCGAGATGCGCGCCGAACAGGTCGCACGAGAAGAGCATGCGGTCCTCCTCGAGCCAGGTGAGCATCGTCTCCGGCCAGTGCACCCAGGGAAAGTGGATGAAGCGGAGTGTGCGGCCACCCAGCGGGAGGGTGGCGCCGTCGTCCACGGGCAGGATGCGCTCCTGCGGGACCCCGAGGAGGTCCGTGAGGATGTTCCTGGCCTTGGGGCTCGCGACCACCTGCGCCTCGGGAAAGCGCTCCAGCACGAGCGGGATCGAGCCCGAGTGGTCCTGCTCGGCGTGGTTGGAGATCACGTAGTCGAGCCGCGTCACGCCGAGCGCCTGCAGCCGCTCGAGGAGCAGCGCCCCGAAGCCCGGGTCGACCGTGTCCACGAGTGCGATCTTCTCGGTTCCCCGGACCAGGTAGGCGTTGTAGCTGGTGCCGTCGGGCAGGGGGATGAGCTCATCGAAGGTGCGGCGATCCCAGTCGATCGCCCCCACCCAGTGGATTCCTTCCTTCAGCTCACGGCTCGGCATCGTCGGGCTCTCCCCGGGTTGGCAACCACGGTGGTCTCAGGAATCTGATACGAGCGCGCGGTCGAGCGCGGCGATCAGCCGATCGACTTCGTCCGGCGTGTTGTAGTGGGCCATGCTGACGCGGACGACGCCATTGCGCGCATGCAGCCCGAGCGCCTCGACCGCGCGATGGGCGTAGAAGTGCCCGTGGCGGATCGCGATCCGTTCTCCGTCCAGCCGTGTCGTGATCTCGCTCGAGTCGCGCCCGTCCGCCACGAAGGAGACGGTCGGCGCGCGGTGCGCGTCAACCGCGGTGCGGCCGATGACGCACACGCCGCGGCGCGAGCGCAGGAAATCGAGCAGCGGGGCGGTGAGCGCCGCCTCGTGAGCGGCGATGTCCTCGAAGACGCGCTCGAGCCGCGCGGGCTCCGGAGCGGGCGAGTCCGGGTGGTGGCGTTCGTCGAGGGCGAGCAGGTACTCGGGGATGGCAGGGAGCGCGGCCGCCAGTTCGTGGACGACGTTTCCGGGCTCGAGCTTGGAGGGGATCTCGTCCTGGGGGATGAAGAAGTGGTTCTGCCCCCGGGCGCGCAGCAGCAGGTCCCGCTTCCCGTAGAGCAGCCCGAGGTGGGGGCCGAAGACCTTGTAGGTCGAGAGGAAGTAGAAGTCGGCATCCAGCGCCTTGACGTCCACGCGCCGGTGGGGGGCGCAGGCGACCCCGTCCACGCAGGCGAGGGCCCCCGCGTCGTGCACGCGGCGGATGATCGCCGCCGCGTCGTGGAGCGTGCCGATCAGGTTCGAGCAGTGGGTGAAACAGACCAGCCGAGTGCGTTGACGGAGAATGGGTTCCAGCCCTTCGAGTGTCAGCTCGAGGCGTTCGGGGTCGAGACGCCACTCGCGGAGGACGAGTCCCTCGGCCTCGAGCGCCCTCCAGGCTCCGACGTTGGTCTCGTGGTCGAGGTTCGTCACCACGATCTCGTCGCCGGGCGAGAAGAGCGGCAGCAGTGCGCGGGAGAGCGTGCGCACGTTCATCGTGCTGGACGGCCCGAGCACGATCTCCTCCGGCGTCGCGTTCACGAGCCGCGCCATCGCGCGCCGGCCCTCGGCGACGAGCGCGGTGGCCGTGGCCGAGTGACGGTAGGTGGCGCCGAGCTGGACCTGCCAGCGGCTCATGTAGCTGTGCACGCGCTCGATCACGCCCGTGAGCGGCACGCTGCCGCCGGCATTGTCGAAGAGCGCCCAATCATCCGTGAGGGCGGGGAACTGGCTGCGCGCGAAGGTGACGTCGAACATGGTGAGCATTCCCCTGCGGAGTCGTGGCCGCCATCCTAACTCACGAGCCGGGGGGAAGCAGCCGGGGCGGAGTCCCGGGGCACGGGCCGTGGGTCCGTGCAGATGGAAAGGGCCGCCGCCGGGGGGGCTCCAAAGGGGACCGGGGGGCCCGCACAAGGGCCCGGAGAGCGCAGAAACGCTTGCTGCGAGAGCTGTTGGGAGCGCGCCTGCCCGTCCGGCACCCGGGAAGCGGGGCCCCGCGCGCCACTATTGACTTCAGAATCCGGCTCCGAAGGCCGAAAGAACGTGCAGGTTGCACTCTGATGGCCAGGCCAATTCTCCGCGGAAGGCGATGCCACACAGATGAGTCCCCACGGCCCTCCTGAAAAGGGCACGCCCGATCAGGCACTCATCCAGCAAGAGGTCGCGATCGTCAAAGCGGCCTCGGCCTGGACGGGCAGGCTCGCCCGCACCCTCAAGAATTGCCGGCTCTACGATGGCGGCAATCCAACGGTGCTGCGCCTGCGCGAGGAACTTGCAGCTTCGCTCGTCGAGCTGCTCGACGAGCACGGGTCCCTCACCCTGCGTTGCACGTCCAGCGACGTCTTCTATGGCGATGTCTCTCTGTATCCCGCCCGCTCACGCGAGGACAACCTGGGCATGCCCTTCTTCCGGGACGGCATTCGCAGCGTCACGTTCCTGCCCGGCGTGGAGCCGTGGGAGGTCGATGCCCTGCTGGACGCCCTGCTCCGGGTCACCGGCCGAATCGAAAGTGAGGCGGACCTGGTCACGCTGCTGTGGGACGCCGAGCTTGCCCACGTGGGCGTCGAATCCGTCACGATCGAGTCGCCCGTGGATGGTGAAGGCAGCGACCTGGCGGGCTGCGACGCAGGCGCGTCGCTGATGCCGTGGCCCGGGGCTGGCGCCGAAGCGGCCGCCGAGGCCGGGCACTGCACACCCCGAGGCGATGCAGCGGCCGAAGCAGAGCAGCCCCGCTCCGACGACTGGATCGATGACGAGCCCTTCGGGCAGTCCGCGACGGCGCTCGCCGATCTCGAGGCACAGGGCCCGCTCGAGATGGCACGGCTGCGGGGCGAGTATGAAGCGGAATGCGCGACCAGCGCCCTCCAGGGCGCGCTGGCGCTGATCTGTGAGTGTCTGGAGGCCGACACCGCAGCAGACGGGCACGATGAGCTGGGACGCTTCCTGGTGCGGCTGCTGCAGGAAGCGCTGATGGCCGGTGCGTGGCCCGAGGCGTGCCGGGCGGCGTTGCTGCTCGTGGGTCGCAAGGGCGGCGAGGCCTCCCTCGCGACGCTCTTGAACGATCTCTGCCAGCCCGATGCGGTGACCACGTCGAGCGCGATTCGCGAGGTCGACGGCCAGGGTGCTCATGGCGTCCAGGACTTCCTTGCCTTCGCTCGGGAACTGGGTCCCGCGGCGGTCGAGTGGCTGATGCGGATCCTTGCCGAGAGCCGGCAGCAGCGCACGCGCCTGCCTCTGGCCCGCGCCCTCGCGGAGTTGTGCCGGGACGACCCGGAGCGGCTGGCGCCGTGGCTGTCGGATCCGCGCTGGTACGTGGTCCGTAACGTGGTCCACATCCTGGGCTGGATCGGTGGCCGGAGCATCGTGGGTCTGCTGAAGTCGGTGGCGGGGCACGGGGATCTCCGCGTGCGCCGGGAGGTGATCTCCGCCCTCGCGCACGTGGAACTCGGGGACGCTCGCGACGTGTTGCTCGGGATGCTCGAGGGCGCCGACACGCGCACCTTCTGCTCCGCGCTGCATCAGCTCTCCTGCGCTCGTGACCCCGAAGTGGCGCGGGCCCTCCTGGATCGACTCCTGGACGCGGACTTCCGCGAGCGCCCCATCGAAGAGCGGCGTGCCGTCTACTCGGCCCTCGCCCGGGTCGCGGGGGAGGAGGTCCTGCCCCGGCTCGAGGCGGAGCTGCACGAGAGCCGGTGGTTCTCCGCCGACCTCGAATCCCACCGCCAGGCGGTCGCCCGCTGCATCGCTCGCATCGGCGGGTCCGCCGCGCGGGAGATCCTGCAGCAGGGCCTCCGCTCCCGGAACCGGCGGGTCCGCTCCGCCTGCGAGAGCGCGCTCGCGGGAGTCCAGTCCCATGAGTGACCGGCCCGTCTCGATTCGGACGCCCGGCGGGGCCGCCGGGGACGAGCGCGAGTCGCTGCTCGGCCCGCAGTTCCTCCAGTGCCTGCACGCGGTGCTGCGAGGGTTGCGACTCTACAGCAGCGCCAACCAGGCGCTCCGCGAGCAGATCCAGGAACTCCTGGCATTGATCTCGAGCTTGATGGACGACGAGGTCACCGTGATCGGGATGGGCGAGCACTTCTTCCTGAACGGCGTGCGCCTCAAGCCCGACCCGGCGCGCGTCAACCTGCGCCGCTGGCTGATGGCGGAGTTCGAGACGCGCGGGCTTGGCGGGCTGCGGTTCACGCCGGGCCTCACGACCACCGAGCTGGAGACGTTCTTCCGCTGCTTCCTGGAGGCCCGTGACGCTGCGCGGAGCGAGAGGCTCGCAGAGGAGGCGATGGGCGCAGGTGTCCTCCATGCCATCCCGGTGCGCCTCAGCGAGATGGGCTCGCGACCGTTGGGTGTGGAAGGGGCCGCGGACGGCGAGGGCGAGGCGGAGGCCAAGGCCGAAGGCGGAGCCGAGGAAGAGCGCCGGCGAGCCGGACAGAACTTCCGGAACGCCCTGCAGGGCACGCGCGCCCTGATCGCGCGCACCGCGCGGACCGGTCGCCCGGCACTGCACCGGGCGCGCCGCCTGGTCCAGCCCATCGTGGACAGCATCCTGAAGAACGAGTTCTCGATCATCGGGCTCACGGCGATGAAGGACCACGATGAGTACACGTACGCCCACTGTGTCAACGTGAGCGTGCTCTCGATCAGCATGGGCCAGATGCTGGGGCTTCCGCGCCAGGCACTCGCCAACCTGGGCGTGGCCGCCCTGCTGCACGATCTCGGCAAGCTGATGGTGCCTGCGGAGGTGCTGCGGAAGCCTGGAAAGCTTGCGCCCGACGAGTGGGAGCGGATCCGGCGACACCCCCTCGACGGCGTCAAGATGATCAGCCGCCTGCCGGGTCTCATGCCGCTGGCTCTCGATTGCATGCGCACCGCCTTCCAGCACCACATGAATGCCGACCGCAGTGGCTATCCCCGGGTGCAGGGCGGAGGGAAGCAGGCGACCTTCTCCCGGATCGTGGCGGTGGCGGATCTGTTCGACGCGCTCACCTCGCATCGCGCGTATCGCGCGCGCCCCTTCACGGGGTTCGAGGCGTTGCGCTTCGTGCTGGACCGGCAGCGTCGGCACTTCGATCCCGGGGTGGCGTGGGCGCTCATCAAGACCGTGGGGCTGTATCCGGCGGGCACGGTGATGCTGACCGAATCCGGCTACGTGGTGATGAGTCTGAGCCCGAATCCGAGGGATCTTGGCCGGCCGCACTGCCGGGTGCTTCTGCGCCCCGACTCGTCGCCGCCGGATCCGGGGTCGCCGGAGGTCTGGGATCCCATGCCGGCCGACGAGAAGGTCGCGCGCGCGCTGGACCCGGAGGAGTTCGCAGTCGACACGAATGCGTTGCTGGCAGCGTGACGCACGCTGCACCTGGTGAAAGGACGAAAACCTGACCGGTCGACCCGTAGCGGAACGCCGAGGCCCTAGGGACGGGATCTCGGCGGATACCCGCGGACCCTGCATCACGCCAGAAGGAGCGTTCGCAGCTCCTCCGTGCGGCATGATGACGGGCCCGGCGACCCGGCCTCTCGATCGAGCCGTACCGTCCCGTGGGAGCCGTCATGTCCGATAACCGTACGCATCCGTGGAGCCACGACCCCCGGGACCCGTTTCTTGCCGCTCTGGGACTGAAGGAACTGCTCGAGACGACTCCGGACCTGGCCTTCGCCTGCGACGCCGAAGGGAACCTCCTGTGGGCCAGCCGTGTGTTCGAGTCGCTGACCGGCCATCCGGTGTCCGAACTGGTGGGCCGTCCCCTGCTCCTGCTCCTGTCGCCCCCGGCGCGGCGGCGCGCGCTGCGCGCAATCGCGAGCCAGCGTCGCCAGCATGCATCCAGCTTCGAAGTCACCGTCCCGGTGGCCGACGCCCAGGGACATGAATCGAACGTGACGGCTCGTGTCGTGCTTCGAGAGCGCCCGGATGGCGGGGTCGTCTTCGCCGGCACCGCGCACGCGGCGCAGGCGAGCGCCGCGCGCGGCGTGCCGGCTGCGCGGGAGCGGGTGGCCACCGGTGCGAGTGAAGCCTCCTCCCTGGAGGCGGCACTCGCTGCCTGCGAGGGAGCGGAAGCCGAGCCCCTGCAGGCGGCGGACGTCCTGGTCACCATGAACCAGGAGATCCGCGCGCCGATGAACGCCATGATCGGGATGGCGCGCCTGCTTCTGCAGACGAACCTGGACGAGGAACAGCAGGCGCTGGTGGACCTCATCTGGAAGTCGGGCCAGGCGACGCTGCGGCTGGTCAATGACGCCTACGAGTTCACGCGCGTCGAGACGGGTCAGCTCGATCTGGACCACATCGCATTCGATTTGCGGGTCACGATCGACGAGACGGCGGCGTCGCTCGCGCCGCTCGCGGCGGAGAGGGGCCTCGAGCTGGAGTGCCGCGTGCACCCGGCGGTCCCGTCACGGCTGAGGGGCGACCCGGGCCGGTTGCGGCAGATCCTGCTGAACCTCGGGGAAAGAGCCACCAGGACGTTTGAGGAGGGCCGCATCGAGCTGTTGGTGAGTCGCCTGCGCGAGAACGACCAGAACGTCACGCTGAGGTTCCTGATGATGGACCAGAGCGTCGCGTCGGAAGGTCCGCAGCCGGGGGCGGTGGCTCCGCCGGCGCGGCGGGAGCCGGGCTCGAAGCCGGAGCGCGAGTCCGGGGGGGGCTGGGGTTGGCGGTCATCCGGCGACTGGCCGAGCTCATGGGTGGCAGGACCGGGATCGAGTGCAAGCCGGGAGAGGGGCATCGCTACTGGTTCGACGTGGACCTCGAGAAACAGGAAGAGCTCGAGTCGACGATGGCCCCTCGTCTGTCCAAGACGGAACTGGCGACCAAGCGGGCTCTGATCGTGGATGCGTCCCCGGTGGTGCGCCGGGCCCTGCGCAGCAGGCTCGAGGGTGCGGGGTGCCGTGCGTCGGAGGCCGGTGACGCCGGGGAGGCTCACGCGGTCCTGCGGGCGGCCGTGGAGTCGGGCGACCCGTTCCACTTCGTGCTGATCGACCGCGACCTCCCCGGGGTCGACGGGGAAGAGCTGGGGGCCATGATCCGGGCCGACCACGCGCTGGACGTCGCGCGCACCGTGATGCTGGCGACGGTGGGGCGCCGGGGTGATGCCACGCGTGCGAGCGAGCGAGGGTTCTCGGCGTTCCTGCCGAAGGCCGTGGGGGTGGAGGAATTGGTCGAAGCCCTGTGCGAGATCATCCGCCAGGCGATGGTGACGCCGCCGGGCAGCACGCCCGAACTCGTCACTCGCTACTCCCTCGCCGAGGGACGCCGCAGCAAGGCGCGCATCCTGCTGGTCGATGACGACGCGGTGAGCCAGGTCGTGACGCAGTGGTGCCTGAGCCGACTGGGCTACCGGCTGGAGATCGCGGGCACGATCGCCGAAGCGCGGGCCGCATGGTCGAATGCAGCATTCGACATCGTCCTGGTGGACGAGCACCTGGAGGACGGGGACGCGCTCGCCCTGGCTGGCGAACTGCGCGCGCGCGAAGGCGACGGCCGGCACGCGGCGGTCGTCCCGATGTTCAGGGACGAGAACTCGCCCGCGCGGCTCAGCTGGCAGGAGGCCGGCGTGGTCGAGTTCGTCGTCAAGCCGGTGGACCTCGTGGTCCTGACCGGACTGGTGGAGCGGTTGACGGGCACCGGGCTTCCCGCGGGGTCCGCGATCGAGGACGAGTATGCGGGGAGGCCCGCGGGGCGCGCGACGCTGCCGACCGATGGCAGGCTGGAATTCGTCCTGCCGGATGTCGACCGGATCCTGACGGAGTCGGAGGTGCAGGCGACGATGGCGTGCGCGATGCGTGCTTCCATGATTGCAGGCACTTCTCCGTCGCCGGCTGTGCCCGGGATGGCAAGTGAAGCGACCAGGCCCGAAGTCGAGCCGGTCCAGGCCACGGAAGAGACCACGCCGGCTCTGGCGGAGGCCCGGGCGGCGGACGTGGCCCCGATGGCCGAGGCGGTCGTCGAGACCCGCGTCGAGGCACACGCCGGGAATCTCGATGAGACCGAGCCCGCGGTGGAAGTGGCGCCGGAGGAGGAGCCGACGAACGTTGCACTCGCCCCGATGACCCCGGCGAAAACGGAGGAGATGGTCGAGCCGCTCGCAGGACCGACGACCGCGATGTCGGTCCCCCCGACGTCCCACGAGCCGGTGGAGACGGTGGAGCCGACGCCGGTGGCTCCGGTGGCCGCGATGGAAGTCGTTGCGGAGCAGATGGCCCCGACGTCCCACGAGCCGGTGGAGACGGTGGAGCCGGCGCCGGTGGCGCCCGTGGCCGCGACGGAAGTCGTTGCGGAGGAAGTGGCCCCGATGTCCCACGAACCGGTGGAGACGGTGGAGCCGGCGCCCGCGGCTCCGGTGGCCGCGATGGAAGTCGTTGCGGAGGAAGTGGCCCAGACGTCCCACGAACCGGTGGAGACGGTGGAGCCGGCACCCGCGGCTCCGGTGGCCGCGATGGAAGTCGTCGCGGAGCAGATGGCCCCGGAGGAGGTCGTGGCGCGACCCTGGGACGCGTTGGATCCCGTCGTGACGGCGCCGTCGCCGCAGCCCGAGGTGGCCTCCGAGAGGCCCGCCCCGGCCGAACCGGTGGCGGTCCTCGTGACGCCGACTGCGTCCGGCGAGGCCGATATGCTCCCGGCGCCGGTCCTGGATACGCTCCTGCCGGCGGACGTCGTGCCCCTCGAGGCGACGGAGCCGCAGGACGCGGCCGAGCTGGAGAGCGCTGCGGGGGCGGAGGGCACCGGTGAGGCAGTGGCCGGAGGCCAGCTCGAGTTCACGCTGGTGTGCGAGGCCGAGCCGCCGAGCCTGCCGTCCGCGGCGCCGGAGTCGCCAGTGGCCGAATGGCTGGCGGATGCGCCTCCGGCAGCGCTGGTCACGGAAGTGCCGGTGGCCGAAATCCCGGCTGAGGCGCTGACCGTCATGCCGGCCGCAGAAGAGCAGGTCGTAGAGTCCGCGGTCTTCGCGCCTGCGGTCGAAGAGGCCGGATCCATGCCTCCGGCAGGCGCGGTGGAGGCGGACGAAGCGGTGCCGGTGCCCCAGGCCGGGACGGCTTCCGAGGTGGCGGACGAGGTCGAGTCGGCGGCGCCTTCTTCGCAGGGGCCTGTGCGTCTCGAGATCGTCGAATCACCGGCGCGGGAAGTCCCGCCAGCGCCGGAGCCCACCGCCGTATTCGATCTCGCTCGACTCGAGCTGGCGAGCATGGGGCTTCCGAGCCTGCGCAAGGCCCTGCTGAGCGCGTTCCTGAGCGAGATCAGCCCCTTCCTCGAGAAGCTCTCGTGGACGCTGAGTGACGAGGACGCCCAGCAGGTCTCGTCGGAAGCGCATGCGCTCGCGGTGCTGTCCAGTTCGATTGGCGCCATCGCCTGCGCCGAGGCGCTCGAAGAGCTGGAGCGCCGCGGTGCGGACGGGACGCTGAAGGCTTCCGACCCGATTCTGCGGCGTTGCTACGGGCAGGGGCTCGGTGCCACGACGGAGGTGCGCACGCTGCTGGCGGAGGAACGCCGGGCCGCCTGATCGACGCTCCGCAGGCCGTCACGCACGGATCGAGACGCGACCTTGCGGCCGGGCGCAGTCCCACGCCCGGTCGTGAGGTGTGAGGCTTCCAGCGTCAACGTCCCCGACTCTCCAGCCGCGTGGCCGGCGCTCGCCACGATGCTCCTGGCCGTGCTGGTGCTCGCGCCGGTCCGGACGAGCCCCTTCATCTGCCTGCGATCCTGAGCGCGGCTGGGCCCGCCGGGCGGGACCGGCGGGCCGGCGGATCGCCGCCGCGGCGGTTCTGGCCGATGCGCCCGATTCCCCCTGGAAAGAGCGGGCGGGACGGACTTCTGCAGGCCATTCGGAGCCCGCGTGCCCCCGCCAATTCTGTGGGTGTGGCCTGGCCCACGTGCGCGGGAGAGGCCTTTTCCGGTAGTCTCACCGGACGTAGTGTGCACTCTGAGTATTCTCGGCTGATTGAAGCCTTGGACATCGAGGAGAGTGACCATGCCCAGCGTGGAAGAGAAACCCAAGCCGTTCCTGGTGCCCGAGTACTGCAAGGGCTGCGGCCGTTGCGTGAGCGTGTGCACGAAGGGCTGCATCGCCTTTGCCGACGAGATCAATCCCACCACGGGCCTCGTCCCGGTCGTGCTGGACCTGGAGAAGTGCACGGGCTGTGGCCTGTGCATCGACGCCTGCCCGGAGCCCTACGGACTGCGCGCCCTGCGCGCAGGGCGAGACCTACGAACTGCAGGACCCCGCCAAGCTGTTCGGGGCCCGGCCGAGCAGTGCCCCTGAGCCCGTGGACATCCCGGCCCAGCGGGTGCCCCTGCCGAAGACCCAGCCCCTCATCATCAAGGGCAACTACGCGACCGCCGTCGGTGCCCTGCTGGCCGGCTGCCGCCACTTCTACGGCTACCCCATCACCCCCTCCACCGAGGGCGCGGAGCTGATGGCCAAGCTGCTGCCCAAGCTGAACGGAGTCTTCCTCCAGGCGGTCTCCGAGGTCGCCACCGTGAACCACATGTACGGCACCGGCGGCGCCGGCATCGGCGTCCCTGACGTTCACCTCCGGCCCCGGCTTCTCGCTGATGCTGGAGGGCATCTCCTACATGGTGGGTTCCGAGTTGCCCGGCGTGTTCGTGAACATCATGCGCGGCGGCCCCGGCCTCGGGAACATCGCCCCCGAGCAGTCCGACGTGAAGCTGGCCTGCCGCGGCCTGGGCCACGGGCACACCCACTGCATCACGCTGATGCCCAGCACCCCGCAGGAGATGCTGGACTACGCCATCCTGGCGTTCGAGCTGACCTTCAAGTACCGGAACCCGGTCGTCCTGCTGGCCGACGGGTACCTGGGCCAGATGACCGGCAAGGTCCAGCTCCCCGATTACATGGTGAAGCCGGGCATCCCGAAATGGGCGGTCTACGGTGACAAGGACCATCGCGGGAACCTCATCTCCTCGATCCAGCTCCAGGAGCTCGACTTGGAGAAGTTCAACGCGCACCTGGAAGAGAAGTACCAGTCCATGAAGGCGGAGGCGCGGGCCGAGTCCTACATGACGGAGGACGCCGAGGTCCTGCTGGTGGCCTGCAACACGCCTGCCCGCGCCGCCAAGGGCGCCGTGAAGAGTCTGCGCGACCAGGGCGTCAAGGTGGGTCTCTTCCGTCCGATCACGATGTGGCCCTTCCCGGTCCGGCAGCTCGAAGCCCTGCTTCCCGGGGCCAGGCGCATCGTCGTGGTCGAGGCCAACGCGGGCGGCCAGATCATGGACGAACTGCGGCTGAGCATGAGCCAGGCGGGCGTCGAGAAGCTGCCCCCCCTCACTTACGTGCGCCGGTTCGGCGGGATGCTGCCCCAGCAGACCGAGATCGTCGACCACGTGAACTCCATCCTCGGCAAATAGGGAGGCCCTCATGTCCGTCTTCTATCAGAAGTTCGAGCGCCATTCCCATGGCGAGGGCCTGAAGGGCCAGTCCACGCACTACTGCGCCGGCTGCGGCCACGGTCTCGTCCACAAGTACCTTGCCGATGCCATCGAGGAACTGGGCATCCAGGACAACACCGTGCTGGTGAGCCCCGTGGGTTGCTCGGTGTTCGCCTACTACTACTTCGACACGGGCAACACGCAGGCCGCCCACGGCCGGGCCGCCGCCGTCGCCCTCGGCCACAAGATGGCCAACCCCGAAGCCATCGTCATCTCCTACCAGGGTGACGGCGACCTGGCTTCCATCGGCCTCGCCGAGACCGTGGCCGCCGCCCAGCTGGGCGCTCCGATCACGGTCATCTTCATCAACAACGCCACCTACGGCATGACCGGCGGCCAGATGGCGCCGACCTCCCTGATGGGCCAGATCACCGCCACCAGCCCTCTGGGCCGGGGCAAGCTCAATGGCGAGCCCATGAAGATGGCCGAGCTCATCGCCAGCCTGGACGGGCCCGTCTACGTCGAGCGAGTGGCTCTCTACTGGCCGGCCGGCCGCAAGAAGGCCGCCCGGGCCATCAAGAAGGCCGTGCAGATCCAGAAGGAGGGCCGGGGCTACGCTTTCGTCGAGGTGCTGGCCGAGTGCCCGACCCACCTGAAGATGACCCCCGACAAGGCCGAGCAGTGGGTGAAGGAGAACATGGTTCCCATCTTCCCCCTGGGCGTGAAGAAGGACGCCACGGTCGACCCCTGGTTCAAGCTCCCCGCGCCGACCTTCGAGGCCGCGACCTTCACCAAGACCGTGGAGGCCAGCACGGAGGCCCAGGCGCGATTCTGCAAGGGCTTCCCGGCGCACCTGAACCCCAACGACATCAGCATGAAGCTGGCCGGCTCGGGCGGTGACGGTGCGCAGACGGCCGCCATGCTGGTGGCCATCGCCGCCATCAACGAGGGCTTCGACGGGACGCACATCCCCAGCTACGGCCCCGAGAGCCGCGGCGGTACGAGCTACGCCGACGTCCACGTGGCCAAGGACGAGGTGCTGAACCCCGCCAGCCCCACGCCGGACATCCTGATCGCCTTCAACGCCCCGAGCCTCGCCAAGTTCGGTCTCACGGTGAAGAAGGGCGGATTCATCATCTACGACAGTTCCGTCGCCAAGGATGTGAAGCCGGGGGACCCGAGCGTCACCGTGGTGGGCGTGCCCTTCACGGAGATCGCCGCCGGGCTCGGCAAGCTGGTGGTGAAGAACATCGTGGCCCTGGGCGCGCTCCAGGCCGCCACGAACCTGTTCCCCAGGGAGACCTTCATCGCCGCCATCAAGGAAGCCCTCAAGGACAAGGCCAAGCTGATCCCGCTCAACGAGCAGGCCTTCCAGGCCGGCATGGACGCCGCGGAGGCCTTCCTGGCTGCGAAGCAGAAGTAGCCCTCATCGGTGCAGACGAAGGCCCGGCGATCGCCGGGCCTTCGTGCTATCGGAGAGATGGAGTCCGCGGCGTGCTCGCGCGCGGGCCGGAGCGCCATCAGAGCAGGGGGGAAGCGCTCCCGGAAGGTGGATGGGGTCGTCCCGCGTCCGCTCCACCGGCGCCCGCTCCACCCGGGAAGACCACGCGCTGATAGAACACGAACTTCGCCATCATCGAGACCACCAGGATCCCGACCAGGGCCACGACGTAGTGGATTCCGAACAGACGATGACAGACGAGGAACGCGACGTATTCGCTGCCACGGAAGCCGCCCGACGCCAGCGCGAAGAGGAGCAACTGCCTGCGGAAGTCCTGCGCGTGGGCGTCGAATACGAAATAGCGGCAGGCCAGGAAGTTCATGACGAACACGAAGCCGATCGCGATGGCGAGCGCAGCCTCGGGTGCCAGGTGGAGCCTCTCCGTCAGCAACACGGTCAGGCCGACGTTGGTGAGAAAGCTCACTCCTCCCAGGCCGACGAATCGCAACGCCCTGGGGAGATCGATCTTCAGGACGCGGTTCCAGAACGGTGCCCGTGGCCCATCGCCGGGGGTCCCCCTCCCGAGCCCGCCGGGACCATCCGCCGCGGCCTGCTCTTCGCCACCCTGCGGGCCCGGGCCGGGGTGCACGCTCAGGTCGAGCTCCGCTTGTGGATCAAGTCCGCCACCAGGGCGAACGTCGCCATGTTCAGGCTCACAACCAGCAGGATCAGCGTCTTGTCGGTCAGGTTGTGCAGCCAGAAGATGTCGTAGGTCGCGCTGGCGAAGAACAGGAAGAAGAGGAACAGCGCCGGTGAGATGAAGGTGCGAAATGGCGCGAAGTACGTGCCGGTCCGAAGGATGAGCATCAGGAAGCGCATGGTGTCGCGGATCGGGTCGATCTTCGACTTGCCGACCCGTTTCGCGTAACTGATGGGGATGTAGCGGACCGTGAAGTAGTTCATGAGGAGGGCGACGGTGATCGTCGTCGTGAAGCTGAATCCGTCCGGCAGCAGGTGAATGAATCGCTCGGCGAGGTCCTTGCGGAAGACCCGCAGTCCCGAGTTCATGTCGTCGATCCGGCATCGGGTCACCCACTCCGCATAGTGTCGCAGGAGCGTCCGCGGCAGGCGTCTCAGCCAGGTATCGTGGGCGCCCGGCGCGGTCCGCGCCCCGACCACCATGTGGGCGCCGTCGGTGGCCGCGAGCAGATCGCCGATCCGGTCGTTGGGGTAGGTGCCGTCGGCATCGGTGATGCAGATCCACTCGTAACGCGAGTGACGAAGCCCGGTCTTGAGCGCCGCGCCGTATCCCCGGTTCGACTCGTGTCGCACCACGGAGACGCCCGGCACGCCTCGTGCGGCTGCGCTCGTGCCGTCCGTGGAACCATCGTCGACGACGATGACCTCGAAGGTGACTGCGGGAAGGGAGCTCAACGTCTCGAGAAGAGACGTGAGCACCGGACGGATCCCATGTTCCTCATTGTAGGCGGGCACGACCACGGAGACAGACCGCTGCGGCGGGTGGCCGGGCTCGATGCGCGCGTCGGTCGCGGTCGAGCTCACGGCAGCCATCCTGCCGCGGGAGCGTCCGCTACGGGCGCCCAGGGCGGGCCGCATGTGGCCTCGCGGGGGCGGGGGACCGTGCTGCAGGGGAAGGCCACTTTCAACCTCCACACGCGATGACCCTCGACGCGGCGGGTGTTCGAAGGAGGCCGGACGCCGGCTCCGCACGCGCCGACTGCGCTGCGACGCAGAACGAACGAGTCTGGATGGTAGTGCCCTGAGTAGGAGCCTGCAAGCGGGCTCGGCGCTGTTGCGCGAGGCGTTTGCTTGCGGTACAAGGATTCGAGCGGGCGGCGAAGGGTCGGCCGCGCGCCTCTCTTTCCGAGCAAGGAGCCATGATGGCACCGCGTCCCGAACTCGTCGTCATGGCCGCCGGCGTGGGCTCACGCTTCGGCGGCCTCAAGCAGCTCGAGCCGGTCGGACCCGGCGGCGAGAAGCTCATCGACTACTCGATCTTCGACGCGCTGCGCGCCGGCGTGGAGCGCGTGGTCTTCGTCGTCCGCCGCGACCTGGAGGCCGATTTCCACGCGCTCGTGGGCGCGCGCTTCACGGGCCGGGCGGAGGTCGTGTACGCGCACCAGGAGCTCGACGACGTGCCGGCCGGCTTCGCCCCGCCCGCGGGCCGTGCCAAGCCGTGGGGCACGGCGCACGCGATCCTCGCCGCGCGCAAGGTCGTGCGTGCGCCCTTCCTGGTCATCAACGCGGACGACTTCTACGGCGCCGCCGCGTACGGCGTCGCGGCTGATTTCCTGCGCGCGCCCGCCGGCGCGCCGCCCGAGCGGTGGGCGATGGTCGGCTACCACCTGGCCAACACGCTCTCCGCGCACGGCACCGTGTCGCGCGGGGTGTGCACGGTCGGACCCGGCGGTCTGCTTCGCGACATCGTGGAACGGACCGCGCTCGCGCCGTGCGACGGCGGCGCGCGCGCGACCGGGCCGGACGGCGGCGACCGCCGCTACGCGGGCGACACGCCGGTCTCGATGAACTTCTGGGTGTTCACGCCCGCGATCTTCCCGCACCTCGCGGAGCGCTTCGCCCGCTTCCTGGACGCGGAGGGGCGGGACCTCAAGTCCGAGTTCTACATCCCGGCCGTCGTGAAAGCGCTCATGGACGAGCGCCTCGCCACGGTGCGTGTGCTCGACTCGCCCGACGCCTGGTTCGGCATGACTCACCGCGAGGACCGCGACGCCGTCGCGGCGCGGCTGCGGGAACTGGTCGCCCGTGGCGACTATCCGGCGAGGCTCTGGGGCTAGGTTGTCCTCTTCTTCCCTCTGACGGATCGTGACGAACGCGATGCCGAAGGCCGACCCTTCCCGACCTGACTGCTGCCGCCCGCCCGGCTGGGCCTGGCTGGCGCTACCGCTCTTCGCCGGTCTCCTCCTGGCCGGCATGCACGCGCACGAGCTCTGGCGGGACGAGACCCAGGCCTGGGCGGTGACGCGCGACAGCGCATCGCTGGTTGAGTTGCTGGGGCGGAGCCTGCGGTACGAGGGGCACCCCCCGCTCTGGTACGTGCTCCTCTTCCCGCTGACGCGGCTGACTCATGACCCGCGGGCCATGCAGGTCCTGCAGGCGCTCATCGCCATGGGTTGCGCCGCGCTGATCCTGGCCCGGGCGCCCTTCCCGCGCTACCAGCGGGTCCTCCTGATCTTCGGGTACTTCCCGTTCTACGAGTGGGGCGTGCTGTCGCGGAACTACGCGCTCGGGCTCCTGGCGCTGCTGGCGGCGCTGGCGCTCTACCCGCGCCGGCGCGAGCGCCCCGTGGAACTGGCCCTGCTGCTGGCGCTGATGGCCCTGAGCAATGCCTACAGTATGATCATCGCCGGGGCATTCGCGGCCGTGCTGATCGGGGAACTGCTGCAGGAGCGGGCCAGCGGGCGGTCGCCGCCCGGTCGCGGACCGGAGCGGGCGCTGGCCCTGGCGGTGTTTCTGGCCGGCATCGGGCTGGCCCTGGCCTACCTGATCCCGCCGCACGACCGCTGGTCGGGACAGACCTGGAGCTTCGGCCCGAAGCACCTGGTGGGCGCCGCGGCGGCGGTCTGGAACGGCTGGATGCCGTTGCCGAAGTTCACCGACTATCACTTCTGGAACACGAACATCCTGACGCTCGGTTCAGCGAACGCTACGCTGGTGGCGCGGGCCCTGCCGGGCGCCGCCCTGGGCCTGCTCGGGCTGGTGCTGCTGCGCCGCCGGCCCGTGGCGCAGCTCTTCTTCGCCCTGGCCACCGCGGGGATCCTGCTCCTGACCTATGCCCGCTGGCCGGGCTTCCTCCGGCACCATGGTCACTTCTTCCTGGTCTTCGTGGCCGCGCTCTGGATGGCAGCCCATCAGTCCGACAGCCCGCGGCCCTGGCCGGCGTGGCCGTCCCGCTTCGACCCGGGTCGGCTGGCACCGCTCATCCTGACCGTCCTGGCCCTGCTGCACGTGACCGCGGCCGCCTGGGCGTTCGGCATGGACCTGGCGTGGCCCTTCTCGGACAGCCGCGCGGCGGCGCACTGGATCCGGGAGCGCCACCTGGACCGGATGCCGATCGTGGGGAGCCGCGACTACCTGGTCTCGCCGCTCTCCACCTACCTGGATCGGCCGATCTACTACCCGGAGTATGGCGCCTGGGGCGGTGGGTGGACGGCGCGCGTCCACGGCCATGGCTATGACCCGCGCCTTGCCCTCGACGCGGCTCGAAGTCTGGCCGCCAGGCGCGGCACGCCCGTGCTCCTGGTGCTGAGCCAGCCGCTGCCGGATGCCGCAGGGGAGGAGCCGCGGTCCCCGCTGGCGGCGTTCGACCGGAGCTTCCTGAAGTACGACAGCGGGTTCTCCCGCCTGGAACCCGAGTTCTATTATCTCTACGAGATCGTACCCGGCGACACGGCGGGCTCCTTGCGAATGGGACGCCCTTCGACGGCCCGGGATTCGGAGCTGCCGTAGGCGGCGCGGTGTTCGAGTCGGCGCCCCCCCACGGCGCCCGGACAGGGAGATCCCGACCGATGGACATCCTCGAGGCCATTGGCAACACCTCGATGGTTCGACTTCGCAAGGTCGTTCCAGCCGGCTGCGCGGACATCTTCGTGAAGCTCGAGTGGGAGAACCCCACCGGCAGTGTGAAGGACCGGATGGCGCGGGCCGTGATCTCGCGGGCGGAGCAGGACGGTCGGCTGAAGCCCGGCGACACCGTCGTCGAGTACACCGGTGGCAGCACGGGGGCAGCGCTCGCGCTGGTCTGCGCCGCCAGGGGCTACCGTCTGCAGATCGTCAGCTCCGACGCGTTCAGCCGGGAGAAGCTGGATCACATGGTGGCGCTGGGTGCGGAGCTGACGATTGTTCGAAGCGAGGGAGGCCTGACCACCAGGAAGCTGATCCAGGACATGATCGAGGTCGCCCGCGGGTTGAGCCGGGAGCCGCACACGTACTGGACCGACCAGCTCAACAACCAGGACAGCATCGCGGGCTACCACTCGCTGGGCGAGGAGATCTGGAGTCAGACGAAGGGGGAGATCGACGCCTTCGTCCACTGCGTGGGCACGGCGGCCTCGTTGCGTGGGGTCGCCACCGTGCTGAAGCGGCACAAACCGAGCGTCCGGATCGTCGCCGTGGAACCCGCGGAATCCTCGGTGTTGCTGGGAGGTCAGGCCGGGCCTCACAGGATCGAAGGGGTCGGGATCGGCTACACGCCGCCACTCTGGGAGCCGACGCTCGTGGACGACATCCTGCCGGTCGGAACGGACGCCGCGAAGGACATGGCAAGGCGCATCGCGCGCGAGGAGGCCCTCTTCGCGGGGACGTCCTCCGGTGCGAACGTCGCCGCCGCGATCCACGTGGCAGAGCGGCTGGGGCCGGATGCCAGGGTGGTCACGCTGATGGTTGACTCCGGCCTGAAATACGTGAGCACGGATGTATACAGGAGGAGATGAGGCTCGGTCCCGGTCACGGCGGGGTTGAACTGACGGCACCAGGCCGCCTGCACGAACCCGAAGGACTTGTGTCCGGCGGTGGAGGTTCTCGAGCCGCCCTAACCTGTCTCACCTCCGCGCCGCATGCCGAGCAGCACGAGCTAGTCGCGGTTGACGCGGACCATGAAGGGGAGACGGCGGGTCATGCGGCCTCACGCAACCGGCCTTCAAGCTGCCGCGGCCTCACGCGAATGCGGGGCGGCTTCTGGGGCCGGACGCTCGCGTCCTTGCGACTGCTATCGTCGCCGCAGTACGGGCAGAAGCCCCAGGCCGGATCGAGCCGACGCCGGCAGTGCTCGCAGTGCTCGCCGACGAAGCTGCCGCAGGCGGGGCAGTAGTCGAACTCGCGCGCCAGAACCGCCTGGCAGTCCGGGCACACGCGTGCGCCCTCTTCCGACAGGTAGACGACCCGCGCCACCTCTTCGAGGGTGGTGAGCCCGGCCAACACCTTGCTCAATCCGTCCTCACCGACCGACCGCATCCCGGCCTCGATCGCGGCCTGCCGGATCGTGGAGTCGGGGGGGCGCTGGTGCACCAGGGCGGCGACGGCCTCGTCCACCTCGAGCACCTCGAAGATCCCGGTGCGGCCGTGGTAGCCGGTCTGACGGCAGTGCTGGCAGCCGCGGGCGCGGTAGAGCGTGACGGTGCCCTGGCCTGAGCTCCCGGACCCTTCGTCCGAGTGCAGACCGAGGCGGTTCAGGCTCGAGGCGGGCGCCTCGTACGGTTCGCGGCACCGCGGGCAGAGCAGGCGCACCAGCCTCATGCTCACCACGCCGACGAGCGAGGAAGCCACCATGAAGGGCTCGAGCCCGAGATCCATGAGCCGGGTGATTGCGCCGGCGGCGTCGTTGGTGTGCACCGTGCTCAGCACCAGGTGCCCGGTGACCGAGGCGCGGAAGGCGATGCTGGCGGTCTCCTGGTCGCGGATCTCTCCGATCATGATGACGTCCGGGTCCTGCCGCAGGATGGCGCGCAGCGCGGCTGGGAAGGTCTTCTTGGCCTTCTCGTCCACCTGCACCTGGTTGATGCCCTGCAAGCGGTACTCCACCGGGTCCTCGACCGTCACGATGTTCTTGGTCTCGTGCTGGACATGACGAAGCGCGGAGTAGAGCAGGGTGGACTTGCCCGAGCCGGTCGGACCGGTCGCGAGCAGGATCCCCTGGGGCCGGGCCAGATAGCGATGGAGCCGCCCGAGGTCGTCCGACTGCAGCCCGAGTTCCGTGAGTTCGATCTGGGCTCGCTGCTGATCCACGACCCGCATCACCACCTTCTCACCGCCGGTGACGGGCAGGGTCGAGACGCGCATGTCCACGCGCCGGCCGCGGATCTCCAGCATCAGCCGGCCGTCCTGCGGCTGGCGCCTCTCGGCGATGTCGAGGTCGGCGAGCACCTTGATCCGCGAGACGATCGCGCCCTGCGTCCACTTGGGCAGCCGCTGGATCTCCTGGAGCAACCCGTCCACCCGCAGCCGGACCAACAGCTCGCGGTCCTGGGGCTCGATGTGGATGTCACTCGCGCGCTCCTCGATCGCGCGGTGGAGCAGCCAGTTCGTGAGCCGCACGATAGGGCGGCCCTCGGACTCCTTGATCAGCACGTCGAGCGCCTCGGGGTGCGCCTCCTCGGACACGGCGCTCACGCTCAGCTCGGCCTCGGTGTTGATGATGCTCTCCACCACCTCGTTCACCGACGAGTCCAGGTGGTACGCGCGCTGGATGGCGTCGAGGATGCGCAAGGGCGCGGCGAGGACCGGCTTGATGAAGAGGCCGGAGTGGAATCGCAGGTCCTCGATCGCGGCGACGTTCATCGGGTCGGCCATCGCGACGGTCAGCGTGGAGCGACCCTCCAGCTCGAGCGGGAGCGCGATGTACTTGCGGGCGATGTCTTCCTTGACCAGCGCGATCGCCGACTCGTCGGGCACGGTCTCGTCGAGGTCCACGAGGGGCAGTCCGAGCTGGTTTCGCAGGCACTCGAGCAGGGCCGTTTCGCTGAGCCGGCCGAGCTGGATGAGGGTCGCGCCCAGCATCTGGCCTGTGCGGCGCTGCTCGTCGACGGCCTCGGCGAGATCACGGGGCGTGATGAGCTGCGCTTCGAGCAGCAGCTGGCCGAGGCGCTTGCGTTCTCTCGCCATCCTTGGGCTCCTGGGGGTGAGATGGTCGGTCGGGGCAAAATGCCAAGTGGGTTATCGGCACGGTGGTGACGCGGGTTCACGAGGTTCGGTGGGGCCTCCCGGGGCGGGAAACGCTTGCCACGCCGCGCTCTCGGGACCAGGCCGGGCCCCCCGTCCCAGGTCCGTCCGGCTCGTGGCACGAGGAGCCCGTTCCGGCCCGGGACGCCGTGTCCGCCGGCTCGCAGCGCGCTCGGATGCGGCGGCGATTCCGGCCGGTGTCCCCAGGTTCAGGACTTCGACCTGGCCCGCGAGGTCTCTTTTCTTGGAAAGATTCTTGGAAAGATGGGACGTCTCCGCCAAGGTCACGGTGCCGGCGGACGGCAGGGTCTGCGGCGGGCACTCACGGCAGCCGAGCCCCCGAGGTGGGACTTGCGCAATCGGGCCGAGCATCTGATAGTCGGCCGTGTAGGCGCACGTCGCGTGTCCCGCATCACCCCGGGAGGTGCACTATGGCTCTGGTGGCTTCGCCCTCGACGAGAGCGGTCGGGTTCTGGTCCGCCGTGCTCGCCACCGTGTTCAGCATCACGTACGACGTTGGGCAGATCGCGGAATGGTTGGGTTGGCTGGGCTCTGGCGGAGGGCCGGAGAGTGCCAGCACGCCTCTCGGGCTGGTCGTGCTCCTCACGCCATCGCTCTTTCTGGGGTCTGCGTTTCTCGTGCTCGCTGTGAGCATCCACCAGGTGGCGTCCCCCGACCGAAGGGTCTGGAGCCATGCAGCGGTCGCGTTCGCGACCGCCTATTGCGTGCTGATCAGCATCAACTACTTCGTTCAGCTCACGCTGGTGGCACCCCGGCTTGCCGCCGGGCGAGTTGCGGGCATCGAGCCGTTCCTCTTCATGCCCTTCGATTCGTTCTTGTACGCGGTGGACATCCTCGGGTACAGCTTCATGAGCGTGGCCACGCTCTTTGCGGCCGGCGTCTTCACGGGCGGCGGATTGGAGCGAGTTGCACGCTGGTTCCTGATCGCGAATGGGCTGTTGCTGCCGTTCATCGCGCTCCAGATGTACGTCCATTGGCTGATCTGGATCGCGGCGCTCTGGGCAGTGACCTTTCCGGGAGCCACGTGGTCTCTGGCGATTCTCTTCCGACGTGCAACGATCACGGAGAGCGGCTCTGGGTCCCGACGCTGACCTGCGCAATCGGGCACCGGGACTACCGGAACGTCTTCCGGGAGACGCGGGCCGACTGGGGCCGGACCCGCTTGGGCTATGACGAGATGCTGGGCCTCTGGCCGGAGTCGCTGGAACTCAGAAGTCAGGCGGCTCGGCTCGCCCTCGACGCCGGCGACGCCGGCTGGTCGGCTGGCCAGGGGAAATGGAAGCTCTGAGACAAAGGTTCCGCGCCTGGTGCCAAAGACGTACAATGGCGATCGTTGAGGGAGCATAGAGTCGTCTACCGGCGCCGTATGGCACCGGAGATTCGGAGCGTACCCTCATGTCGCGTTTCCGACGCGGGTTGCTGGTCCTTGGCTTTGGCGTGGCTGCCTGCCTGCCCGGGCAGGCGTCAGCGCAGTCGACCGACCCCCTGGTGCCGATGACCGTCCGCATCGGCAGCTGCCTCCGCCAGCACGAGGTCGAAGGCATCACCCGCGATGCCCGGTATGCCGTCAATCCCTCCGAAGTGATCCGGCTGTCCGTGGTCTCCCAACTCCTCGGTTTCAACGACCTCTGCGCGACGTTTCAGGGCCATGCCTACACCTACCGCAAGGATGTCACTGACCGGGCGGACTTCCTGATCAGCCACTACGGCGAGGCCACGTCGGGAACCGCCTTCGACGGCATGCTGGGCTACGCGCTGCTGGGCGCCTACGACATCACCGGCGACACCCGCTACCTCAACGCCGCGCTCCCCATCGTGGACCTCTGCATGAGGCTCAGGGGCAGCCGGAATCGATTGAACTGGGGACTGATGTCGGCGATGGCCCTGGGCAAGTTCTGCCAACTGACGGGCGACCCGGCGCCGCTGGCGAAGACGCTCGAGCTCCTGGGTTCGGTGGTCTCCGACCAGTCCCCGGACGGCAGCTTCGCCCACTACTGCGGTCGCTCCACCGACGTGCATTACACGGCCTGGATGGGCATGGAGTTGGTCCTCGTTCAGCGGTACGTCGACTACCCTCCCGCCGAACAAGTGCTCCAGGGGATCGAGGGGTTCCTCGCGCGGCGCATAGGCCCCTCCGGACAGACGACCTACATGGAGCCCTGTCCGGGCACGCCAAGCTGCTGGCTCTACTACTACAGCATAGCCAGCGGCTGCCCCCAGGACTACGACACGCGGGCCTGGGTCAACGAATTGGGATACGACGCGGTGGTCTTCGACCACTTCCGTGCGGACCGGTACGCCGACGTGATGCGGTTCCTCGATTCGCTCGAGGTCAGCGGCACCGTGCCCGACAAGTGGGACCACCTGCCGCCCGTCTCGGACCCGATCTACGCGTGGGCCAGCGCTGACACCTCGGTGATTCGGGCCAGTGTCGTCTTCTGGTCCCTGGCCAGCATGTGCAACTCGCGCTATGCCGCGCTGCTGGCTCGTTACGTTCCCCCCCGCGGTCCCCTTGCCGGCTACACGCTCGCGGGACTCATGGAGGATCTCGCCGAGTCTCGTGCCTCGCGCGAGTCCGCCGAGGACGACTACGTCGCCATCCTTGCCGCGAACGAAGAGAACCCCCTGCGCTACAAGTGGTTCGCGGTGGACAGCCTGGTGATTGCTGGCCCCGACGAGGACCGGTCCGGCAGCTTATCGCCCGGGTCGGGGATGCTCCCTGTGCGGCCGCCGATCGAGCAGACGGGGGCCGGCGGCGTCAGCGCCGGGGGCGAAGGGACGGGGTTCGCGGCGGCGCAGGTGGCTCCCTCGGACGTAGCCAGGCTCGGACCGCTCGCGCCGAACCCGGCGGTCCGGGACCAGACCGTCCGCTTCTGGCTGAGCCGGGATGCCGATGTGTCGCTCACGGTCTACGACGCCGGTGGGCGGCAGGTGCGTTCGCTCCTCTCGGGGTGGCTCGGCGCAGGCGAGCACAGCTTGCGGTGGGACCGGGCGGACGACGCGGGCCGCCCGTGCCCGAGCGGTCTCTACCTCGTCGGTCTGCGCACGGGGAGCGAGGTGCGCATCGGCAGGATCGTCGTGATCCGCTGACATGGAACGGCCTCAGGTCAAGGCGCTTGCTGTGACCTCCTGGCGGCCACCTCTCGAGGTGGCCGCTGGGTCTTGGTGCTCTCGACAACTCCGTAGCCAGCTCAGAGCGTTCCGCCCCGCGATGACGACCTGCACGGCCGGCATCAACCCTGATCCGCTACCCGACGCTGGAGCGACGGGGCACGCTCGAAGCCACTATCTCGGGGGCCTCGGCTTCTTCAACCTCGGCACGATATTCGGCCGGGGGCCGCTGCGGCTTCGAGTGGATCGCCGCCCGACGGCTTCGCGGAGCCGCCCTAGTACCGCACGATCCCGCTGAGCTCCACACCCTCGAACGCGGGCTCGTACTTGCAGACGCCGCCCGCGCACAGGTAGCCGGCCTGGCGTTTGCCGGCCCAGAGCGTGACGTGCATGCCCAGTTCCGTCGTGTAGGTGAACTGCAGGGCGGGAAAGGGGCCGGCCCTCTCACCGAAGGTGCGCTGCTCATCGTACTTGTTGTTCAATTCCAGCACGCCCGCCAGGGTCCACGTGGGGGCCACGCCCAGCTCGAGCTTCAGGAACTCCTCGTCGAACGCACCCAGGTTGAACCCGGTCCCACCGCCGAGACGCACGTGCTGGTGTTCGACCTCCAGGCTCAAGCTGTGGCGCTCGTTCAGGAACCAGGTGGCCTCCGCCACGACGGTCTGGCGCAGCCCCTCGCTCTCGCGGTACCCGAAGCCTCCCCGCAGGCGGAAGTCTCCCCAGCGCTCCTTCTCGACGTGTCCGTAGATCTCCTCGAAGAGCAGGTCGCCGTCGTGACGCTCGGCACGGCTCGCGTTGACGAGGGCGCTCCAGCCGTTGCCGACCGACCCGGTGAGCTCCGCCTGCTGGCCGCGCTCGTCGTCGGCGTTCACGACGTGGGGGGCGCGGTTGAGGAGCGTGAAGAGGTGCTCGCGGGTGAGCGAAGGCGGGTTGTTCAGCGGCGTGCGCCCGTCGGCGCGCCGCAGCACCGTGAACCGCCGGTAGTCCTTGGTCTCCAGCGACAGCCCCAGGGGGCCCGCGGCCAGGTCGAGGGCGCCGTAGAAGGCGTGCCCGCCCTGGTACTCGTCGTCCGGGACGACCTCGAAGTCCCACCCCTTCTTGCGGCCGTACTCCACGTAGAGGCCGCCCCAGGGGCGCGTCGTGGTCAACCGCGACGCCGCCACCCACTCGCGGTGCACGTCGCCCTCGGCATCGGTCAGGCCGTCGGCGCGCCAGGTCAGGCTGGAGCCGCCGACGGACCAGCCGCGGCCGAGGTCGGCCTCCGCGTCGAGACCCCGCACGTCCACCGGCAGCTCGCCGGGCGTGCCCGTGAACGCCGTGCCACGCAGCCGGTCGCGGCGGCCCGACACGAGCAGGCCGTCGAGCGCCGTGTCGATGCGGATGCGCCGGTCCTCCTGGGCGGCGAACAGGAGCCCGCGCCCGAACATCCCGTAGAAGTGTCCGACACGCAGGTCGAGGCCCTGGGTGCTGAACTCGACGAAGCGGTGCCGGACGTCGTTGAGCCTGACGTTCTCCTCGGAGGGGGCCTGGTGGTTGAGCAGGATGCCCGCCCGGACGCCGTTCAGGAGCAGGCTCGCGTCCAGCCAGTTCTCGACGATCTCGGCGCCGGTCTCCGTGTTGTAGGAGTACTCGAACGCGTCGACCGCCATGACCTGGGGGTCCGACGCGATCCCGCCCCGCGCGGCCGAAGCGCCGCAGAGGATCGCGATCGTGCCGGCCAGGACGAGTCCGGCGCGCCTCATGGGGCCGGCGCCGCGACGGCGGCCGAGTCCCCGAGCAGCGCCATGACCTTCTCGCGCAGCTTGGCTTCGTCCCCCTCGTGGTAGCCGAGGTGGCGATAGACCTCCACCCCCCGGGAATCGTAGAGGACGAGGAACGGCAGGCTGCCGCCCACCTGCATCTTGCGGGCGACGTCGCCGGCCGTGTCGAGCGGCACGGTCAGACCGAGCCGCTTCGATTGCAGGTAGGGTCGCACCCTGGCCACGCCGCGCGTGGCGTCCTCGTTCACCGCGAGGACGGTCAGGCGCCCGGCCGTCTCGCGCGCCAGGGCGTCCAGGTGGGGCAGCTCCTTCAGGCAGGGGACGCACCAGAGCGCCCAGAACGACACCAGCACGGGCCCCCGCGAGAGGGCCGCGTGCAGGCGGACTTCCTTGCCGTCCGTCGTGCGCAGGGTCCAGTCGGGGACGGCGAACCGCGCCGGCGCGGCCGAGGAGGCCGCGCCGGCAGCGGAGACAACCGGGATCCCGAGAGGCGTGAAGGTCATCAGGGCCAGCACCGCGGCCGTCGCGACAGCCCGCCGCGTCACGCGCGACCGCGGGCAAGCAGTGGACGAGGCCGACGCCTCCCGGGAGTGGTTCACCTCAGCACCGTCACCCGCGTCACCCGCGCGTCCGCGCCCTGCTGCAGGCGCACCAGGTAGAGCCCCGGCGCGAGGGTACGGCCCTCGCCCAGGTCGAGCGTGTGCCGCCCTGCGCCGAGCGAGCCGACGTCGTGCGCGACGACGCGGCGACCGGCCACGTCGAACAGTTCGAGCGAGGCCGGCGCCGCGCTCGGCAGCGTGAAGCGCATCGTCAGGGCACCCTGCGTGGGATTCGGGCGGACCGGCTCGAGGGCGAACGCCAGCGGAGCCTCCCCCGGCACCGAGACCCGGCCCGCGCCCAGCCAGTCGAGGCTGCGCGCCATCACGGCGAATCGGCTCGACTCCGTGTCCTGCCCCTCGAGACCGTAGGCCAGGTAGACGACGCGAAACGGGCCGCTCTCGTAACGGACGCCGGCGACCTTGCCGGGGCTGTACAGGAAGCAGCCGACCGCGCCGGCTCGTGCCGAGATCTGGCTCGCATACTCCTGGTTGTCGGCGCCCGTGCCCCCTTGCAGGGCGAATTCCAGGCCGTCCCCGATCGGGTCGCCATCCAGGCCGGCGACGGTCAGATCGCCGACGCGATCGACCACGTAGTTGGCGCCCAGGTACGTGTTGTACCAGGCGAGGCTCGCGGTGGTCATGTCCGAACTGCCGGGGTCGCACAGGTCCCAGCCGATGTCCTGGCCGCTGATGAACATCCGGCCGCCGCCGTCCAGGTACGTACCCAGCGCGGCCATGTCCGCGACCGTCAGGACCGGGTAGGCCAGCCCGGCGTTCCAGACGGTGATGGCGAAGTAGTCGAGCTGGGTGGCGGAGAGCTCCCCGTCCGCGAGCCGGTCCCACTTCGCGTACGTCCAGCCCGACGCGTCGAGGGCGCTCGTGTAGTAGGTCTCGTAGTCTTTGCCGCCGTCGCTGTCCACGGAGAGGACCCGTATGCCGTCGGAGATCAGCTTGACGGTGCGGGTCCAGGTGTCCGCGGGCTCGCCCCGGCTGGTCGTGGTGGCGGTCATCGTGCCCGTGCCGGCCGTCTGCAGGGGCTGGATGTCCACCCGCACCAACTGCTGGGCACCGGGGGCCAGGGTGACCGCGAAGTCCAGGATCCAGGGCGGATAGCAGGTGGTCCCGATGCAGATCGAGCCGCTCCATCCCGCCGGCAGCGCCGGGGTCACGTGGATGTCGTAGGTGTCCGAGGTGGTGCCGTAGTTGGTGAGGATGGTCTCGAAGTTGTACAGCGTGCCCCGGGGCGACACGTCGGCGCGCTGGTGCGCGCCGTAGTAGTGGGCGTAGGGCGGCAGGACCGCCGAGCTGCCCGCCTGCAGCACCTCCCTGGTGGCGTCGTCCTGCACCCAGACCACGGCGCGGATGTTGTCCAGGTTCCAGGCGGCATCCACCGGCGCGCTCAGCGAGAAGTTCTGGGTCTGGCCCGCGCTGATCGTCAGAGGCGTGCCGGCGTAGTCGGGCAGCATGTCGCGCATGGTGTTGTAGAAGTCCGTCTGGCCGTTCGAGCCGGGCGCTTCCTCGAAGATGATCTCGGTCTCGACCAGGGCGATGCGCAGCGCCAGGTTGCTGGCCGGCACCGTGCCCTCCGCCGTGACCTGTACGTCCACGGTGACCATGCCGCCGGCCACCGTCTTGCCGACCACGAGGGCGATGGGCGAGTCCAGCGTGAGGCGGTTGGCCGCCATTCCCTCCAGGGCATCCACGCTGCCGCCGACCGTCGCGCTGCCGTCCGAGAAGAGCGCGGGCACCGAGTTGATCCCGTAGTAGGCCCGCCTGCCGGTGACGTCGGCGCTCGTGGTCAGGTAGAACGGATCGCTCGCGTCCGGCCACCAGACGTGGTAGCTCACGCCCACCGCCATGGCCGGCTCGTAGGTGGTCATGAACTCGTGCGTGGCCGCGTTGTCATCCGGGCAGTACGGGCAGCCGACGTTCGTGAAGCCCTCGACGAGCATCACGCGCGGGACCGCCAGGGCCGTGCCAGCCATCAGGGTACAGGCCAGCAGGCAGATGATGCTCCAGGTTAGCGGTGTTCTCATGGCCGACCTCCTGCTGCGGGTGGGGGGGGACGGTGAACGAAGACGCCCGTGCGGGCCGTGCTGCGACGAGGCCCGAGGCGTTCACGGGTGCGTATCCTGCCTGCAGGACTTCGCGCGTGGCGGGGTCCTGCACGAAGGCGATGACGAACAGGCGATCCTGGATCCAGGCGGAGTTCAGGGTCAGCGTCCCCGACTTGAACACGGGCGTGCCCGCGGTCAGCGGCAAGGGGCAGTCGGGCAGGGTGATGAAATCGCGCATGATCCAGTGGAACTCCGTCTCGCCCGTGGTGCCCGGGGGCGTGTCGTAGAGCACCGGGTGCTCGGCGAGCACCAGGTGCAGCTGGGCCCCGGCGCGCTCGACCGTCCGCACGGCGGTCAGCGTCACGTCGGCGGCCACACCCGCCCCGGCGACGGCCGCCTCCACGGCGATCGCGAACCCCGGACTCTCCGCCAGCAGCCCGCCCACGAGGGCCGACAGCTCGGTCGTGGTCGGAGGTACACCGGAGTTGCCGACGAGCGCCCCGTCGGCGAAGAGGGTGGGCACGCCCAAGATGTCGCTCATGTAGGTCGTGAGGCGCGCGAGGTTGTCCGCCGGGTTGGCCTGGTAGTGGGGATCCGACGGCTCGGGCCAGTTTGCCGCCCACTTGATCAGCAGGACCCGGTCGAGGCCGTGTCCCGGCTCGGCCATGACGGCCGTGAGCACCGCCGCCAGCTCCGGGCAGCCGGGGCAACTCACGTTCGAGAAGCCTTCCAGGAGGACGACCTTGGGCGGGTCCTGGGTAACCGCCTGGAGGGTGAACGTGGCGCTGGCAAGGCTGGAAACCGCCACATCGACGACCACGGACTCCGGCGCAGCGGCGTAGCCGGTCAGCACCACGCGCACGACATGGGGGCCCGCGGCGACCGACTCGAGGGTGTCGGGAGTGACCGCGCCCGTGTCGTGTCCGTCCAGGAAGATCGCGGCGCCGGTGGGGGTGGAAAGGATGCTCAGCGAACCGTAGGGCCGGGGGGCGAAGAACGGCGCCTCCCGGCCGCACCCGGCCAGGATCGAAGCCACTAGCAGCGCTGCGGCCAGGGAACCGAGAAGGCGAGACATCCGCATCCTTCCCAAGAGCTGTCGTCCGTGGGGGCGCCATGGAAGCGCAAGAAACAGCCAGATAATCATAGAGAGTCGGAGATGGGGCGGTCAAGAGTCGAATCGCTCAAGCCGTTGGCGACAAAGTCTCTGGAGTGCTCCGCCCCGAGTTTCCCGGGGGCTCGAGAAGCGGGGAAGACCAAGGCGTGGGAGGGAGAGTGGCGTTCGCCCGGCCTCCCCCCTCCGACGTCCGTACAGCCTGGCGAGGAACCTCAGCCCGGGCGGGAGTCCCCCCGCACCAACTGACCGCAGGCCCCTTGCACGTCACGCCCGCGGCTCTTGCGGACGGTGACGAAGCAGCCCCGCGCTTTCAAGCGGTCCACGAAGGCCTCGAGTCGGCTTTCATCGGGTTCCTTGAAAGCCGATGCGGCATGCTCGTTCATGCGGATGAGGTTGAGATTGTGGCGTTCGCGGAGGGTGCCCATCCACTCGCCGAGGCGGTCGGCATCCTCCATCGTGTCGTTGACGCCCGCCATCAGCACGTACTCGAAGGTGAGCCTCTCCCTGGCGCGCAGGGGCCATGCCGCCAGAGCCTGGCGCAGACACGCCAGGTTCCACACCCGGTTGACCGGCATCACGGCACTGCGGGCCGCGTCGGTGGTGGCGTTGAGGGAGAGGGCCAGCCAGGGCCGCGGTGAGAGTCTTGCGAGTCGCTCGATGCCGTTGGCCAGGCCCGAGGTGGAGACCGTGATCCGCCGGGCGCTGATATTGAGGCCCTGTTTGTGGTTGAAGACGCGAATGGCCCGATGCACATGCTCCAGGTTGTGCAGCGGTTCGCCCATTCCCATGAAGAGGAGCGTGATCCGCTGTGTCCTCACGGATTCCAACGCCCGAAGCAGGACCAGCACCTGGCCGACGATCTCTCCTGCCGTAAGATTGCGCTTGATGCCCATGGCGCCGGTGGCGCAGAAGGTGCAGCCCATGGCACAACCCACCTGGCTGCTGAGGCAGAGGGTCAGCCGTGGATCGCGGAACTCGCTGGGCAAGTGCACGGCCTCGATACGCTCGCCGTCCGAGAGGCCCAGCACCAGCTTCGTGCTGCCGTCCTCCGAGACTCTGCGCTCCAGGATCTCAGGGAGCGACAAGTCCAGGTTCCGGGACATCCATTCGCGAATCGCACGGCTCAGTCGAGGACGGTCATTGACCCAGGCCCAGGGCTGCTGGCACTGGACGAAGAGGTGCTCGGCCCGCCCCGGCGCGCCCAGGGCCGCGAAGTCCTCGGGCAGCAGCGCATAGGCCGAGGGCTTTCCGGTCCGCTCGGGGGCGGCACGATCCCACGGATGGAGCTTCGATTCGGTCACGGCCTTATGGTAGTGGACGGAGGGACCAGGCCCAACTGGTCTGCTTCCCGGATCTCGGTCCAGCACGACCGCCGTTTGGCGGGTAGGATTGCGGTCCTCCAACCCCGGGAGGACCGGAGATGAAGACCAGCAAGTTCACGGTCGAACAGATCGACTATTTCCCGAACGGGGGGGACGAGCGGGGGCAAGGTGTAGGGACGGCCGGATTCCGCTCGGTTGCTGCGGAGCCGGCGAGGATGCTCGGATGGCGTGATCGCTTCGGGCGGGGCCCGGAGCGATCGATTCGCGGCGCCCCGTCGCCGGATCGCCGGTCGACGGCACCGTGAGCGGGTTAGCCCGGGCGGCGGGCGGGAGGGATTGGGCACCGATGCTGCCGATGTTCCTGCAACGGCGGATCCACGATTCGCAGGAGAGGCGGACGCTCGTCCGCGAGGCGAGGGCCAGGATCGGGGCGCTGGTCGGTGACGCCCCGGTCGTCGAGCTCGGCTGTGGATTCGGTCCGAACGCCGCCTTCTGCAAAGGGCCGTACGTGGGAGTGGACATCAGCGGCCGCGCCGTCCAGGAGGCGAAGAGGCGTCACCCCGCCAGGACCTTCCTGTGCGGAGACGTGACGACCGCCAGGGAGGTGGCGCCTCTCCACGCCACCGTCCTGCTCTGCGCGGTGATGCACGAGATTCCCAACTACGCGGACGTCCTGAGGACGGTCGTGCGGCCCGACACCCGGCGCGTCGTCATCTGCGACTACGATCCGGCCCTGCGCGGCTGGCTCCGGCTGTGGATGTCGGTGTTCGAGCCCCAGGCCGGGAAGTGGTGGGGCTGCCGGCCGGAACTCCTGCTGCCCGACTCCGAATGGAGCGTCCGGAGTGGGCACGTCACCCGCGCCCTCCTCTGGTGGGAGTTCGAGCGGCGATCGCGTTGAATCGGTGAGGACCGGCGCGGATGGGGAGCGGCGTCTCCCCCGGAAACGACGGCAGTTCTAGACTGGAGTAGGTTGGCCGCTTCGAGGTCCCAACCCCGGGAGGAGGGGATCAATGAAGCGCTCGAAGTTCTCCGAGGAGCAGATCGCCTATGTGCTGCGCCAGGTCGAAGCCGCGCTCGAGGTGGGCGGTCTGCTCAAGCTACTGAAGCGCCTGTACACGCCTCGCGAAGAAGACAACAACCCCTAGCAGCAGTCCGATGATCAAGTATGCGAGCACGCGGGATACTCCGAGGGTGACATGCCAGCGGGTCGCATCGACATCCGTGCCCAGCACCGCGATGACTTGGCCGCTGGACGGATCCCTGACCGGCGCCAATCCGGATACCCACGTTCCCCAACGGTCGGTGACTGGCCCCTCGACGAAGGGCTCGCCGGTCGTGAATGAGCGTACCAACTCCGGCGTCGCGTCTTCGTACACTTCCCCCGGAGGCGAATAGTCGCTCGAGGCGGGGTCCGTGGAATCGAGCAGGAACACGACCGCGCTGTCATTCCGACCCATGAGGTAGCTGAATCGTACTTCAGGGTGAGCCGTGCGTATCTCGATCAAACGGGTCACGAGTGCCTTGAAGGCCGGGGTGCTCTCGTCCGCAGGCTGGCCGGTCAACACCTGGATCTGGCTCACATCCAGCGAGTTCGCAAACGCCTGTGTGCACGCCTTCAGGCGTGATCTCTCGAAGTGCACACCGTGGCTCGCCACGAAGCTCAGCAGCAGGTTGCCGATGACCGCGACCAGCAGAATGCCCACCGCCGCAACCGTGATCAGGGGCACGCGCGACCTCGGCGGAGCGGTTTCGCGCTCCCAGCCCGGCAGAGGCGCCGTGCGATGGGCCGTGCGCTCGGGCGGTTCCAGCCCGCCCGTCGACGGGCTAATGAGCCCTGCGCAACGTGTGGGCGCTCTCTGAGGCACCGGCATTAGCTTTGTACTCCGATTCCGGCTGGCTCCAGGACGACGACGCCTCGCCGCGGAGCCCGCTAGGGAGATGCGACCGTAAGCGCTAGCAGCCAGCCGGGAGAGACCCGACTCTCTCCAATCAGATCTCGGTTTTCCCACGCCCATTGCCGTTGCAGCGAAGACTCAAATGAGAGACCCGCCCGTTCCAAAGTCACGGTCACGCCAGTCTCCAGCGCAGTCATGCCGGACACGCCGTAGTAGTGCTCGAGACCGTACAGCTTGGACGTCACTGAGAATGAGGCCCGGGACATCGACCATCCGCGCGACAGTCCCGCTGTCCAGTAGCCTCCATGCCCTTCCGCGACATCCCAATGGAGGTCGAGCGTAGGCTCCAGAGATGTCTTGAGTCCCAAGGTTCCGATCAGTTCCTGCGTCGGACTCCAGTCGCGGTGGGGGTATTGGAGGTGAGCAATCCCAACCGAGCCCAAGGCTCGGCTCCGTTCCCAGTCATACTGAACGCCCACATCCAACTCATTGACTTCGCTACGTGCTTGATCCCAGTTGCTCCAGAGCTGCAACGAAAGTCCGTTCCAACCCGCCGTCACCTGGGGTTGGAATACCGGCTTGCCTTCGCTGTAGTCGAATCCGCCATGGAACAAGTATTTCGATGCATACGTCACGCCCCACTCGATGCTGGTCGCGGGCGTGGCCGAAGAGTCGCTCGGCAGGGCCGCATCCAAGGCCGCGGCACTCGCCGGAAGGGCGAAGAGGCAGCAGGCCACGATCGTGGCGACTGAGTGAAGACGGCGTGAGGTCACAATGCGTTAGGGTCCATGGTCCGTTCTCAGTTGTCGGCAGGTTTGGCGCGATTGTGAGGGAAATCTGAAGTTCCGTGGCGCTCTGGAAGTGAATGGTCGCTCCCTGCGTCGCGGAGCCGGTCGTCATGCCAGGCGAGGGGTAGGGGGCGCGCTGCGGGCTGATCCGCACCCGGTTTCCTGGAGCAGCGGGACTGTCGCAATGAGCTAACCTCGGGGCCTCCTGAACCGCAAGGAGGAGGACCCAGGATGAAGACGAGCAGGTTCACGGTCGAGCAGATCGCCCAGGCCTTGAAGCGGGTCGAGGGCGGGGTGGTGGTTGGCGAGGTCTGTCGGGAGCTGGGCATCACCGAGACGACCTTCTACCGCTGGAAGCGAAAGTTCGGCGGGATCTCCTCGCCGGAGCTGCGGGAGCTGCGGCAGCTGCGGGACGAGAACCGGCGCCTCAAAGCCGTCGTCGCGGACCTGACGCTGGACCGCACGATGCTGCAGGAGGCGCTCCGAAAAAAGTGGTAAGGCCGGTCGAGCGCCGCGCCGTGACCCGCTGGATGCAGGAGGCCTACCGCGTGAGTCTGCGCCAGGCCTGCCGTGCCTCGGGAACGGCCTTGTCCTCGATGCTGTACCGCCCGGTCCGGCCGGATCAGTTCCCGCTGCGCCAGAGGATCAAGGAGATCGCGACGAACCGGGTGAGCTACGGGTATCGCCGCGTACAGGTGCTGCTGCGTCGCGAAGGCTGGAAGGTGAACGCCAAGCGGACGTACCGGCTGTATCGGGAGGAAGGGCTCTGTTTGCGGTCGAAACGGCCCAAGCGGCGCCGCAGTGCGCTGCGTCGACAGGAGACGATCACGGCCACCGGGACGAACCAGCTCTGGGCGATGGACTTCGTGAGCGATGCGCTGGCGGATGGCCGGAAGCTGCGGGTGCTGACGGTGCTCGACACGTTCACGCGCGAGTGCGTCGCGCTCGAGGCGAGCGGCTCCTTCGGCGGCGCCGAGGTCGCCCGCGTGCTGACGCGCGAAGGCGTCCGGCGCGGGTTGCCGGCGGTGATTCACGTGGACAACGGGACGGAGTTCACCTCGAAGGCGTTCGACCACTGGGCCTACATGAATCACGTGCGGCTGGACTTCAGCCGTCCGGGCAAGCCGACCGACAACCCCTTCATCGAGAGCTTCAACGCCCAGCTGCGGCGTGAGTGCTTATCGCAACACTACTTTCTGTCTGTCATCGACGCCCGGGTGGCGCTGGACGCCTGGCGGGAGGAGTACAACAACCGACGGCCCCACGGGAGCTTGGGGCAGCGGACCCCGGCGGAGTATCGTGCCGAGGTCGAAGGCGCCGAGGCGCCCGAGGAACTCGCTTTGAGCGTGCCCGGCTGCTCCAGCGGCGGGTAGCGGATCAGTCGCTTGCCCATCGCCAGCCGGGTGATAGGGTTTGGGACATTGATCGGGGCAGACTAGGGGGGGCGGCATGGAATGGTCCTTGTTTCGTTACGTGAGTTTCCTCGCGGCGGGAGCTTTGTTCGCCGCTCCCGGGGGGAGCGCAGCGGGACCTCGGCTTTCCGGGCACATCGAGGGCGGCCTCGGATTCGCTGACGTGCGCCCTCTGACCAGCCCCACGACTCTCGGCGCGACGGTGTGGGTGGGGGGAGGCGTGCCCTTGGGGCGCGGACGTGCGACGCTCGAAATTGCTGCGACCGTCGGAGACGACATCGGCGCAAAGGTGCCTGAGGGCCCGTTCTCCGGGTCCAGGTCGTTGACCACGTTCCTGCTGGGGATGGAACTTGTCGATTCGGGGGACGCGAGGGGCTTCTTCGTCTCGGCGGGCGTGGGAATCGGTCACTGGACCCTCTCGGGAGCCACGCGCGGGTGGTGCGACTTTCCCGACCCCGGGTGGTCGATACCGGCGCGCGACCTGACTGCATTCGCTTTCGGCGGGGGCGCAGGATTCCGCACTTGCGGCGGCCCCGGTCCGTTGGGCTTTCAACTCGCTCTGCGGTTCCACGGTGCCGTAGACGCGGCGCGCATCGCCGCGTCGGGAACTGCCCTCACGCTGGGCTTGGCCTATTAGGCAGCCGCACGAGTGACGAGCGCGGGTCCTTCCCGGGCCCGAGATGCGCGGTAACGGCGAAGCGCATCGTCCCCCTAGAGCATGCGCGGCGCGAAGGGGCGCTTCGTTTCGCTTTCGACCGTGGCTGCGGATTCTGAGGGGGTGCGTGGCGAGCCCCGCGACTCGCGGCGGAGCCCGGGCAGTGCGGGCTGGCTGGTTGCCCCGGCCACGCTCTGGAGGGGAGCGCCATGCATCTTCTGGGAGGTACGAGGCCGGCTAGTGCGTTGTCTCGCAAGCCAATACGGCTGCCCGCCGCCGGAGTGAGGCTCGAGCTTTACTTTTCGCTCGCCCGCCGTCTATCTTGCCGGCGTTGTCGAAGAAGTCGTAGTTGAGAGAGTGCCCATCGGGTTTCCGCGCACGCGAGAGCACGACGGCCCCTGGAAGTCGGCCCCAAGCCGAGCAACATGTCGTGTAGGGATAGGGACGGATCAAGCGAAGTGGTCACTTTGCGCCTGGAGGCGCGGAGGCACCCAGCTTGTTGTCCGTCCGACATCTCAAGAACGTCATGGGACCCGGCCTGGCCCTGACCGATGAGCAGTTGTCGGAGTTGCGCGACCAAGCCTACGAACTAGCCCGCGCCGCCGTCGTCCTGTACGACGATCCCCGCCAGAAGTCCCTTCCAGCCGTCACTCGCCCCACTCGCTCGCTTCTCCGACTCGTTCCGCCCCATCGGCTCGAAGAAGCCGAGGAGCGCGCCGCCAGCCGCGAGTTCGACGGGGGGCTGCCCCGCGCTGATGCCGAGCGCGCCGCGGTCACGGACCTCGGCCTCCCGGGCGATGAGTAGCCCCATGCCCGTCGCCTTGATCTACGCCAGAGTCTCCACGAAGGAGCAGACCAAGAACCTGAGTCTCGCGACTCAGCGTAAGGCCTGTCTGGAGTACTGCGAGCGTCAGGGCTGGAACGTGCCTAAGGTGTTCTCCGAGGAGGGCGAGTCCGCGAAGACGGCGGATCGAACAGAGCTGAAGAAGCTCCTGGCCTACTGCCGCGAGAACAAGGGGCGGATAGACTTCGTCGTCGTCCATAGTCTCAGCCGCTTCGCCCGCTCTGCTGTTGACCACCTCGCGCTGAGGGCAGTCCTCGCGGGACTCCGGATTTCGCTCCGTTCGGTCACGGAACCGATTGACGATTCCTCCACGGGCAAGCTCGTCGAGACGGTCCTCTCGGCGGTCGCGCAGTTCGACAACGACCAGAAGGCGGACCGGACCCGGGCGGGGATGCGTCACGCCCTCGAACTCGGTCGCTGGACGCACCAGCCGCCGCTCGGCTTCATCCCGGGCCCCAAGGGCGGTCCGAGTCTGCTGCACGACGTGGGTAGGGTCGAACTGGTTCGGCAGGCGTTCGAGGAGTTTGCGGGTGGGAAGTACCAGCAGCGCGAACTGCTGCTGAGGCTCAACCGGCGGGGCCTCAAGACCCGGCGCGGCCAACCCCTGTCCGCGCAGTCGCTGCGGGCGATGCTACGCAACAGGCGCTACGCTGGTTGGGTGGAAGCGCCGAAGTGGGGCATCTCCGTGCTTGGCGACTTCGAGCCCATTGTTACCGAGGCTCTCTTTGACCGCGTGCAGGCCGTGCTGGCGGGACGTGGGGGCGCACCGCGTCGCCACTCGCGCGACAACCCCGACTACCCCCTTCGCAGGTTCGTGAAGTGCAGCGCGTGTGGCCGGCCTCTCACGGGCAGTGGATCCACGGGGCACTCGCGGCGGTACTCCTACTACCACTGCACGTGCGGTGCGGTCAGGGTGAGAACGGAAGTCCTTGAGGACGCCTTCCGCGGGCTGCTGGCCCGTCTCCAACCGCGCCCCGAGTACATGAAGCTCTACAACGCCGTCGTCCTCGATGTCTGGAAGGAACGGCGGGCTGAGGCCCGCAAGGCACGCGCGGGGCTGGAGCGCCGGATTGCCGACCTGAGACAACGAGAAGACCGCCTCGAAGAGACCTTCATCCAGCGGCGCGAGATTGACCGGCAGACCTATGAGCGCCAGCGCGACAAGCTGCGCGAGCAGATCATGCTGGCCGAGGTTGGGCGGGAGGAGGCGACCGGCGAGGAACTGGACGTGGAGGGCATCCTGGCATTCGCGCAGCACGTGCTGGCGAACGCAGCGAGGCTCTGGGAGGAAGCTCCGCTCGACCAAAGGCAGCGACTGCAAGCGGCTCTCTTCCCGAGAGGGCTGTCCTCCGATGGCTCCGGATTTGGAACTCCCGTAACCTGTTTGGCCTTCTCGGAGTTACTGCCATCGGACGGCGCGCAGGATGGTTTGGCGTCCCCAACGGGATTCGAACCCGTGTCGCCGCCGTGAAAGGGCGGTGTCCTAGGCCTCTAGACGATGGGGACGCAGGTGCTGCAGGGGCCGCACACCTTAGAGGCGTCGGTAGGCCCCGTGCAAGCAGGGCCCACCGACACGGTGGTGCGGGTCAGGGCGTGACGCGGACCGTGCGCGAGAGGACCCGTGCCTCGTCCACGGCGCCGTTCGAAACCAACTCGCTGGCCTTGCGCTCCGCGGTGTCGCGATCCGGGAACGCACCGATGATGACGGCGTACATCGTCGTGCCTTCCCGGAGCACCTCGGCAAGCCGGCCGGTCAGCCCGCTCGCTCCGCGGACGCGCGCGAGTTCGGATTCGGCCCGGGCGCGGTCCAGGTACGTGCCCACCGAGAGGCCGAACTCCTGGGTCGTCGCCGGCGGGGCTGGCGGGGTGGTGACGGTGGGCTTCGCGATCGTGCCTGGCGGAGGCGCCGTCACCTGCGCCGGGACGGGGTGGCTCGCCGCGGTCGTGGGCGCCGTCGTCATGGACGAGCCGGCCCCGGTGGAGTCCATGCCCCGCAGCGCTGCGGTCGAGTCGCTCGTCACGGCCGGCAGGGTGTCGGCCGCGAGCGTCATGTCGGTCGGGAGCACGGGGCTCTCGGGCTTGGCCCAGGGTCCGAAACGGAACAGGAGGAGCGTGCCCATGGCCACGACGGCGGTCACCGCGACCCCGATGAGCCACTTGATGCCGGCGTGCGAGGGTGCCTCCGGCTCCTCGTCGCGCAGGCGGACGTAGAGGCGAGACGGGAGCGTGTCGGCGGGGGAGGCGCCTGCGCCGGGCGCCGGAGGCTCGAGGGCGCTCTCGGCGGCATAGCGGGTTCGCGGCTCGACCGGTGCAGGTTCGGCCGGGGGCTCCGGCTCGCGCGGGATCTCGATCCTCTGGACCTCCTCCAGCGTCAGTGCGGGCGGAGCGGGCGACTCGGGCGTGGCGTCGGCGCTCTGCGGTGGCTGCGCGAGCGACGAGGCCCGGGCCCCTGGGGGGCTCGCCCCGGTGCCGGTCTGCGGCGCCGCGAGCGAGCGGGGTGGCACGGCCGCGGGCCACGCGGGCAGTGGCGGCAGGCGTGGGTCGGTCTCGCTCCCCGGCAGCACGCTCTGGAACGTGGTTTCCTGGGCCGCGGAGCGCACGTGCCCGGGGCTCACGCCGGGCACGCCCTCCACGTAGGCGTCGAGCATGGCCTGCGCACAGATCTGGTTGATCTCGCGCGGGATGCCGTTCGTGACGGCATGGACCTCGGCGCAGGTCTCCGACGGGAACACGCGGGGCGCATCGCCCCCGGCGACGCTGATGCGATACCGGATGTAGCGCTCGGTCTCGCCGGGTTTCAGCGGGCGCAGGCGGTAGTGCACGGGGATCCGCTGGCGCAACTGGCGCAGCTCGGGGAGCGAGAGCTTGGCCTCGAGCTCGGGCTGACCGACGAGGATGATCTGCACCAGTTTCTCGCCGCCGGCCTCGAGGTTCGAGAGCAGCCGGATCTCCTCGAGCAGTTCGCGGTCGAAGTTCTGGGCCTCGTCGAGCAGCAGGATGGCGCGCTCGCCGCGCCCGCGCAGCGCGAGCAGGTGCTGCTCCAGCCGGGCCATGGCCTGCGGCTTCGTGGCGGGCGGCGTGACGCCGACACCGAAGCGCAGGCAGATCTCCTCGATCAGTTCGCCGCGGGTCAGCGCGGAGTTGGTGATGAGCGCGACCGAGACCCGCGTCTGCAGCTCGGCGAGCGCCTCGAACAGAGCGGTCGTCTTGCCGGTCCCGACCTCGCCGGTGATGAGCACGAACGGCTCGAGGTTCTCGATGCCGTAGCGCAGGTGGGCGAGCGCTTCCTGGTGCTCGTGGCTGGGGTAGATGAAGCGCGACTGGTGGCCCGAGGCGAAGGGGTTCTCACGAAGTCCGAAATGGCTCTCGAACATGGGTCAGCTTTCCCGGATCCTGGAGCGTGGAGCCGAGCCCGTCAGCCCCGGGGTCATCGGCGGGAGCTTCCCGGGCCTGGCCATCGGGCGCGGCTCAGCCCCGCTCCGCGGGGAGCAGGTCGTTCACGGCGAAGAGCGGGGTGAACGGATAGCCGCGCTGGTGGAAGACCTGCGCGGCGCCCTGGTTCCGGTCCACCACGGTGACGATGCGCACGACCTCGGCCTTGTAGGACTCGGCCGCCTCGGCCGCGATCAGGGCGCTCTCGCCGCTGGTGATGACGTCGTCGAGGATGGCCACGCGCTTGTGACCCGCGAGGTTACCCTCGACCTGGCCGCGCGTGCCGTGGTCCTTCGTGCTGCGCCGCACGAGGAAGCCGTCCAACGGATGGCCAACCTGGGCGCTGTGCAGCATCAGGCCGGCGACCAGCGGGTCGGCGCCCATGGTGAGTCCGCCGATGGCGGTGATGCCCTCCGGCTCCAGCAGCTCCCAGAACAGCCGCGAGATCCACTGCAGACCCTGCGGGTGGAGGCTGGTCTTGCGGACATCGATATAGTAATTGGAGGTGACACCCGAGCTGAGGACGAACTCGCCGAAGCGCATCGAGCGCTCGAGCAGCATCCGGCGAAGATGGTCGCGGTCCGGACTCTCCAAGGATCCCTCCGGGGGCGGAATCACGGCGTCGTTCCATTGGCGGCAACGGAGTGTGCCCGCGGCCCCTGCCCGGCGTCAAGCGCAAGGCTGTCCGGCCCCTGCGGGGTCCGCCTTGACCCCACTCGGACGCGCTCCCTAGACTTGAGTGGCGACGCGGCCGGGACCGCCCTCTCGGGGGTCTGTGGCCGCGCGTCTTGTCGGGGTGCCCGTGCGTCCTGTCGTCGCTGTCGCGCTGCTGCTCGCCCTGCTGGCCCCGCCTGCCGCGCGGGCCCTCGAGTTGCCCGTGCACGACCTGCGGCGCGAGGTGCTGCGCGGGCCCGCGTACGTGGCCGACCGCATCGAGGTCCGCCTGACGCCGGCGGCGGCAGCGCGCGCGCGGGTGGCCCGTGCGACGGGAGCGGTGGCCGCTGACCTCGCGCTCCCGCGCCTGGGGCTCGCCGCCCTGGACGCGGCGGCTGCGGAGCTGGGCGCCTGGTTCGAGCCCGAGTTCCGCGGCGAGACGCCGCCGCCCGCCGGTTCGGCGGATGCCGACTTCACGGCGTTCTACGTCGCGCATCTGCCGGAGGGCGCGGACCTCGAGGGTGCGCTGGCGCGCCTGGGGGGGCTGGCCGACGTGCAGAGCGCGCAGCCCATTGCGGTTCTGCCGCTGAGCGCGGCGCCGAACGACTCGCTGTGGAGCTCGTCGTGGTGGTACGAGCAACCCTCGGGGCACGACGTCCGCGCGCCCCAGGCGTGGGACGCCACCACCGGCGACACCTCGATCGTGGTCGCGATCCTCGACACGGGCGTGATCCCCTACCACCCGGACCTGGGCGGGACGGTGGCGGGGCTGGCGGGGCAGATCTGGACGAACTGGGTGGAGCAGGGCGGCGTCCCGGGCGTGGACGACGATGGCAACGGCTTCGTGGACGACACCTGGGGCTGGGACTTCGTGAGCCTGCCGAGCGGCACCAACGTGTCGTTCCTCGAGGACTGGCAGGACCAGGACAACGACCCCAACGACTACGCGGGCCACGGCACGCAGGTGGCCGGGATCGTGGGTGCGCTGACGGACAACGGCATCGGCGTGACGGGCACTGCCTGGCAGGTGCGACTCATGCCGCTGCGCATCGGCTGGGCGCAGAGCGGCTACCCGCTCGGCCTGGTGGACATGTCCTTCGTCGCCCAGGCCGTGCGCTACGCCACGCGCATGCGGGCGGACGTGATCAACTGCTCGTTCGCGAGCAGCGATCTGAGCGGATTGGGGACGGCGCTCGACGCCGCGATCCGCGCGGGCGTGACGGTGATCGCCGCGGCCGGGAACAACTCCGCGCCCAGCTACATCGGCATGCGCGAGGACGTCATCGCGGTGGCCGGCACGGACGCGAGCGACCGGGTCGCGAGCTTCTCGACGGTGGGCCCCTGGGTGGACCTCGCGGCCCCGGGCGTGGACATCTTCTCCACCTTCGTCACGGTCGCGGCGGGTGCGAGCGACAGTCTGGATTTCCGCCAGCCGGGCTACAACGCACCGGCGGGGCTGGACGGCACGTCGTTCTCGGCTCCGCTGGTGGCGGGCGGAGCGGCTCTGCTCGAGGCCCGGCAGAAGGCGCTCGGTCGGCAGCCGCTGCCGCCGCGGGGCGTGCAACTGAGGCTGCGCGAGACGGCGGACGACATCTCGTCGCTCAACAGCGTCACCGGCTACGGCACCGGGCGGCTGAATCTGGAGCGGGCGCTGAACGATCGGCCGACCTCGACCGCCTGGCGCGCGGCCGGGGTCGCGGTCGGCCCGGCGATCCCGATCCCGCTGAGCGGGCCGACCCGCAAGCTCGCCTGGGCGATGAGCAATGCGCAGCTCGTGATCCAGGACTGGCTCACCGGCGACACGCTCGCGCTCGCCACGCTGCCGGGTGTGCCGGCGCGCCAGCTGGCTGCCGCCGACCTGGGTGGCGGGCACGGCGTGGGGCTGTTCGTGGGGACCAGGAACGGCCGGGTCGCTGGCTTCGACACCACGGGTGCCGCGCTGCCGGGGTTCCCGGTGAGCCCGGGCGGGGCTTCGTCGCTGGCGGGTGGCCCGGCGCTGGGTGACCTGGACGGCGACGGCGTGCTCGAGATCGTCTGTGGCGACAACGCAGGCAGGCTGTGCGCGTGGCACGCGGACGGCTCGGCGGTGGCGGGCTTCCCGGTCGAGACCGACCTCTCGGGCATCGGCTCCCCGATCGCGCTCACCGAACTCGACGGCCGGCCCGGGGTCGAGATCGTCGCGGCGACCCGGGGCGGCATGGTCTACGCGGTGAGCGGCGACGGGGCGTTCGTGCCGGGCTGGCCGGTGACGTTCGACCCCGACCCGCTGGCGCCGGTGGTGGCGCGCTTCGGGCGCGATACGGTCGTGCTGGTGGCGGCCGCCACGCAGCTCGTCGGGCTGCGTCCGGATGGCAGCGAGCGCTCGCGCTGGGCGCTGGGCTCCTACGTGGTGATGGATCCCGCGCTGGGGGACTTCGACAGGGATGGCACGGACGAGGTCGTGCTGGTGGCGGCCGCGCCCGGTCGGGTGCTCGTGCTGGATTCCACGGGCGTCGCGCCCGCGGGGCTGGGTTGGCCGTTCACGCTGACGGCGCTGCCGCAGGGCCCGCCGGTGCTCGGTCACCTCGAGGGAAGCGGTGCGCCGGGGGTCGTGTTCATGCAGGCCAGCGGGCTCGTGGCGCTCACCGACAGCGCGAAGGCGCTGGCCCTCTTCCCGAAGCCCGGCGGGGCCGGGGCGTCCCCGACGCTGGCGGATCTCAGCGGCGACGGCGCGATGAAGATCGCGGCGGGCTCGGGATCCGACTCGTTGCTCTACGTCTACGACGCGGGTGTGGGCAGCGCTGCGGCGGTGCCGCAGGCCTGGCCCATGCCGCGTGGCAACTTCGCCCGCACGGGCAGCCACCTGTACCTGTCGCCGGACGCGCTCCCGCCTGCCGCGATCGGCGACCTCGCGGCGGAGTTCAGCGCGCGCGACTCCGTCCGTCTGAGCTGGACGGCGCCGGGGGACGACGGCGCGACCGGGCGGGCGGCGGCGTACGATCTGCGGCTCACGACGTTCGAGGCCTCGGTCGGAAGCGTGGACGCCGGCACCACGCGTGTCGACGCTCCCGCGCCCGAGACGGCCGGTGTGGGCGAGCGTGTCACGCTTCCCGCCGCCGGGCCCGGGGTGACGTGCTGGTACTGGCTGCGCACGAGCGACGCGGCGGGGAACACGAGCCGCTGCTCGAACATCGTCGGGCTCACCCGGCCGCCGGACCCCGAACCTCCCGCCGGCCTGACGCTGGCGGTGCGCCAGCGGCCCTCACGGGCGCCGGTCCTGCTCGACTGGAGCGGAGCGGACGCGACGCACATCCGGATCTACGACGTGTCGGGGCGGCGCGTGCGCACGCTGTGGCTGGCGTCGGGCGGGCGCGGGACGGCGACATGGGACGGCCGGGACGAGCGTGGACGCGTCGTCCCGGCCGGTCTCTATTTCGCGCGCCTGACTGGTGGCTCCCTCCACGCTCAAACGCGCATCGTGCTCCTTCCCTGAAGCACGGTGTTCAGGCGGTTAGCGTCGGATCGGGATCCCGACGCCCTCGGAGTCCTGGCCGCCGCCCAGCTGCGGACCGACCGTGGCCTGCACGAGCGCGGACCACGCGCTCTTCACGCCCGTGGCCGACACCGTGCGCAGACGGTAGTAGAGCGTGGTCTGCACGGGCGCCCACGGCAGGGCGTAGTGCGTCGTGGCTGCGTTGGTCTCGCCGACGAGGGCGTACGCGCTCTCGTTCTCCGGACAGGGCAGGTACTGGTAGATCTCGTAGCCGGCGGCGTTGGCCGACGCACTCGGGGTCCACTGGAGAGCCGCGCTGCTGGTCGAGACGTTCGTGTCCGCGACGATCTGCGAGGGCGCTGCGGGCGCGGTCTGGTCGAGCGAGTCGAGCCCCGTGGGGGTTGAATTCGTGCCGCAACCGCTCAGCATCGCGGCCAGCGTGAGCGCGACCAGAATCGAAACGATGTGCCTGGGAGACTTCACGAGCGGACCTCCTTGTGCGACGACCGTATTCTTGGCTGGGGGGGACTCCCGAGCGGAGTCGGACTACGCCTGCTGCCACAGGCTCGCGTAGCGCAAGCAATCCGGGTGCCAAGCAGGCTCAACGCTCGCCTTGCGAGGGATATCCGGGGCGGGCCGGGCCCGGTGGTGCGTCGCGGTGTGCAAAGCCCATGGCCGGGCGACGCGCAAGAGTGCGGAATGCAACAGGGGACCCTGCAGAGGGCAGGCTGGCCCGGCGTGCGTGGGGTCGTGGCGCGGATTCGCGCGCGCGGGCCTTTCGTGGTGAAGTAGGGGCATGAGGAACGCGGGCAGGGTACGGGCGGTGAGGGGGGGGCGGCGCGCGTTCGCGGTGCTCGGCATCCTCCTGTCGGGCTGCCTGACCGGGGACGTGTGCGTGGCCCGGACGCAGGACACGCCCGTGGAGACGATGCGCGCGCCGCAGTACTTCCCGCCGGTGGAGCATCCGCCGCTCGACCCGCCGCTCCGGCTCTCGGGCAGCTTCGGCGAGTACCGCACCGGCCATTTCCACGCGGGGCTCGACTTCGCGACGGGCGGGCGGGTCGGCCGGCCGGTCTACGCTTCGCTCCCGGGAAGCGTGACACGGGTGCGGGCCTCGGGGAGCGGCTACGGCCGCTCGGTCTACCTGCAGGCGGACGACGGGCGGCTCCTCGTCTACGCCCACCTCGACGCGTTCGACGAGCCGCTGGCCTCCTATGTGGCAGCGGTGCAGGACTCGGCCGGGGAGTACGAGCAGGATCTCTGGCCGGGCCCGCGGCGTTTCCGCATGAGGGCCGGGCAGCGCCTGGGCTGGAGCGGCCGCAGCGGCACGGGCGCGCCCCACCTGCATTTCGAGGTCCGCCGCGGTGATGTCGCCTACAACCCGCTGCTGGCAGGCGTGAGCGTGGAGGACGTGGCGGGGCCCGTCATCCGGCGCGTGGCGCTCGCGCCCGTGCAGTCGCGGGCGGACGCTTCGTGGGGGACCCGCCCGCAGGTGCTCGAGTGCACCGGGAGCGACACGGCGCTGATCACCGGCCGGGCACGGCTCGTCGTCGAGGCGGTGGACGCGCGCGCCGACGGCCGGCTGACGCTGGCGCCGTGGCGCGTGCTGCTGGAAGGCGATGGCGTCGAGGTCGAGTGTCGCTTCGACAGCGTCTCCTGGGCCGAGGGGATGAGCGAGGTCGACTTCGTCTACGACCGTGGGCGCGCGATGCCCGCGGGACGTCATGCGGTCGTGCTGGGGGCGCCGCCCGGTTTCCGGCCGGGCGTCCTGCGGGCCCGCGGGCCCGTGGAGGGCGGAGCCGGAGACCTGGCCCTGCCCTCGAGCGGCCGCCCGTTCACCGTGCGGCTGATCGTGCAGGATGTCGCGGGGCACACGGCTACCGAGACGCTGGCGCTCGGGCCCGCGCCCCCCGGGGGGCGCGGAGCGGTGGCGCCCGGGGGCATCTGGGTGGCCGCGGACTCCGCGGCGTCCGGTGTCGTGCCGGGGTTCGCCTGGAGCCTGTCGCCCGGCACGCTCTTCGAGGCCTCGCGCCTGTCCGCGGCCGACCTCGGGCGCCCGGAAGCGCCGGACGAGTTGAAGGCCCGCAGTCACGTCTTCGTGCTGGGGCCGCTGTTGACGCCGCTGCGCAGACCCCTGCGCGTGGGGATCGAGACGACGGGTGCTGGTCGCAGGCCGGCCGCCGGCGATGCGCGCGCGACGGCCAGGGAATCGACGGCGACCGCGCTCTACCGTGACACCGGGGACGGCTGGGAGTGGCTGGGCGCGGACTTCGAGCGAGGCGAGGGCTGGATCGGCGCCGAGACGCGCTCACTCGGGCGCTTCGCGCTCTTCCGCGACACCGCGGCGCCGCGAGTCCGGCTGTTGCCGCCGTCGCGCGTGGCAGGGGTCGGTCCCCGGGTGCGCTGGGCGCTCGAGGCCCGCGTCACGGAGGAGGGGAGCGGCGTGGACGCGCGCGCTTCGTACTTCGTCGTGGACGGCCGCCGCGTGCCGAGCGAATGGGACGGGGTCGTGAACACGCTGCGCTGGTGCCCGCTGCGCCCGCCCGCGAGCGGACGCCACGAACTCGAGATCGTGGTCACCGACCGTGCCCGGAACGTACGCCGCCGCCACGGGGACTTTGTGCTAGATTAGGCCGCGAAGGGACTCGCGCGTGACCCGCGCGCCACGCAGGACCCTCAAACAGGGCGCGCAATGAAGTTCGCCGACTTCGTCCACCTGCACAATCACAGCGACTACTCGCTGCTCGACGGCACCGTCACGGTCAAGGCGATGGTCGAGAAGGCGGCGCAGATGCGCATGCCCGCGCTCGCCCTCACCGACCACGGCGCCATGTTCGGTGCGGTCGAGTTCTACCAGGCGGCGAGCAAGGCCGGGATCAAGCCGATCGTCGGGATGGAGGCCTACGTCACGCGCGGCCGGCGCACGGAGCGCACGCGCGAGTCGGGGACGCACCACCTGATCCTGCTGGCGCGCAACGAGGCCGGCTTCCACAACCTGATGCGGCTCTCCTCGCTCGCCTTCCTCGAGGGCTTCTACTACAAGCCCCGCGTGGATCACGAGTGCCTGGCCCAGCATGCGCAGGGACTGCTCGCGCTCTCGGCCTGCCCGCAGGGTGAGGTGGCGGCGGACCTGCTCGCGGACGACGACGAGGCGGCGGCGCGCACGGCGCTGCGCTACCGGGACATGTTCGGCGCGGAGAATTACTTCCTCGAGATCATGAACCACGGGATCGAGATCGAGGACAAGATCCGCGGGCGCATGCGGACCCTCTCCTCGCGCACGGGCATCCCGCTGGTGGCGACCAACGACAACCACTACCTGGAGCGTGACCACGCCGAGGCGCAGGAGGTCCTGCTCTGCATCCAGACCGGGAAGACGATGGACGACCCGAAGCGGATGCGGAGCATCGAGAACCTGCACTTCCGCACGCCCGAGGAGATGCAGCAGGCTTTCGCCGACTTCCCCGACGCGCTGAAGAACACCATCTCGGTGGCGGAGCGCTGCAACCTGCAGCTGACCTTCGGCCGGCCGCTGTTGCCCGCATTCCCGCTGCCGGCGGGGGAGAGCAGCCCCGAGGACCACCTGCGCAAGCTCGCCTGGGCCGAGCTCAAGCCGCGCGTCCGCGAGGTCACGGAGGAGGTGCGCAAGCGCTTCGAGTACGAGCTCGACGTCATCTGCCGCATGGACTTCGCCTCGTACTTCCTGATCGTGCGCGACTTCATCGCCTTCGCGCGCAGCCGTGGCATCGGCGTGGGGCCCGGGCGTGGCTCGGTGGCCGGCTCGCTGGTCGCCTACGCGCTGCACATCACCGACATCAATCCGCTGGAGCACGGGCTCATCTTCGAGCGCTTCCTGAACCCCGAGCGCGTGACGATGCCCGACATCGACATCGACTTCGACGACCTGCGGCGTGGCGAGGTCATCGAATACGTGAAGCAGAAGTATGGCGAGGCGAACGTGACGCAGATCATCACCTTCGGCACCATGGGCGCGAAGGGGGTGGTGCGGGACGTGGGGCGCGCGCTGGGGATCGCCTTCGCGGACGTAGACCGGGTGGCGCGCATGGTGCCCGACGGGCTCGGGATGACCCTGGCGCGCGCGCTCGAGCTGTCGCCCGACCTGAAGAACCTGCCGCAGCGCGGCGAGCCGTACGCGCGGCTGCTCAAGAACGCGCGCGTGCTCGAGGGCATCGCCCGGCACGCCTCGACCCACGCCGCGGGCGTGCTCATCACCCCGGGCGCGCTGCTCGACCACGTGCCGCTCTACCGGCAGCGCGACGAGTCGGTGACCACGCAGTGGGACATGAAGTCGGTGGAGAAGGTCGGGCTGCTGAAGATGGACTTCCTCGGCCTGCGCACGCTCTCGGTGCTCGATGAGGCGGTGCGCCTCATCGCCGAGAAGACCGGCGAGCGCCCGGACCTCTCTCGCCTGCCGATGGACGACGCGCCCGCCTACGGGATCTTCCAGAAGGCCGAGACGGTGGCCATCTTCCAGTTCGAGTCCACCGGCATGCGCGATCACCTGCGCAAGCTCAAGCCCACGGTGTTCGAGGACCTGGTGGCGATGAACGCGCTCTATCGCCCCGGGCCGATGGAGAACATCCCGTACTTCATCGACTGCAAGCACGGCAGGCAGGTGGTGCGCTACGAGCACCCGGCGCTCGAGCCCATCCTCAAGCGGACCTACGGCGTCTTCGTCTACCAGGAACAGGTGATGGAGGCCGCCCACCGGCTGGCGGGCTTCTCGCTCGCGCAGGCCGACGAACTGCGGCGCGCGATGGGCAAGAAGCTCATCGCCGAGATGGAGAAGAAGCAGAAGGCCTTCCTCGAGGGCTGCGCGAAGAACAAGATCCCCGCGGCGAAGGCGCTGAAGATCTTCCAGACCATGGAGAAGTTCGCCGGCTACGGCTTCAACGCCTCCCACAGTGCGGCCTACGCGCTGATCGCCTACCAGTGCGCGTGGCTGAAGGCTCATCACCCGGCCGAGCTGATGGCCGCGACCCTGACGAGCGAGATGTCGGACTCCAGCCGGATCGTGACGCTCATCGCCGAGTGCCGCCGCATGGAGATCGAGATCCTGCCGCCCGACGTGAACCGCTCGCAGTGGAGGTTCTCGCTCGAGGACGGGCGCATCCGCGTGGGGCTCGGTGCGGTGCGGAACGTCGGGCAGGCGGCGGTCGAGGGCCTGATCGCCGCGCGGGAGGGAGTGGCCGGGGCGCCCGCGCAGGCCGTGGCCGGTGCGGAAGCGGGCGGGCCCTTCCGCGACCTCTTCGACCTGGCCCGGCGCGTGGACATCCACACGCTGAACCGGCGCGTGCTCGAGAGCCTGATCGCCGCGGGAGCCTGCGACGGGCTCGGCGCGGAGCGCGGGCGCATGTTCGCCGGTGCGGGCCGGGCACTCGACCAGGCGGCCTCGCTGCACCGCGACCGCCAGTGCGGGCAGTCGTCGCTCTTCGGCGACGAAGGCCGGCCGGACGGGGCGGTGGGGGCACCGGAGCTGCCTCCGGCTCCGGCCTGGTCGAGCCGCGAGCAGAGCGCGAAGGAGAAGGAGGTGCTGGGCCTGTACTTCTCGGAGCACCCGCTCGAACCGCTGCGCGCCCAGCTCGGGCGGCTTGCCACGCATGAGGTGGGCGACCTGATGCAGCAGCCGCATGGCACCGAGGTGCGGGTGGGTGGGCTCATCGGTGAGGTGCGCACGATCAACACCCGCGCCGGGAAGCTCATGGCCGCGGTGGTGATCGAGGACCTGACGGGGCGGATCGAGGGTACGATGTTCCCGGACCTGTACGAGAGCGTGCGGGCCTGGCTGGTCGCGGACGAGATCGTGGTGATCTCGGGGCGGGTCGAGACCCGGGACGACCGCGGTGCGAAGCTGCTTCTGACGGACGTGCGCCGTCTGGAGGATGCCCGCGCGGCCTGGGCGCCGTGCCTGCACATCGAGGTGCGGGCGGAGGAGCTCTCGGTGAAATGGCTGGAAGAGGTGGACGAGGTGCTGTCATCCTGCCCGGGCGGCTCCGAGGTCTACCTGCACGTCATCATGCCCGACTTCTCGCGCAAGGCGAGGCGTTCGCGGCGGTATCGCGTGGCCGAGGACAGCACGGTGGCCGATTCGCTCCGGCACCGCTTCCCGGGCCTGCGCGCGTTCTGGGGAAAGGGGGCGTCGTGACGACCTCGCTGGGGTTCGAGAAGCCGGTGCTCGAGCTGGAGCAGCGGATCCAGGAACTCAAGACGCGCGCCGCCGAGAGCGGGCTCGATGCGGGCGCCGAGCTGACGGAGCTCGAACGCAAGGCGGACGAACTGCGGCGCGAGATCTACGCCGGGCTCACGCCGTTCCAGCGGGTGCAACTGGCGAAGCACCCCAGGCGCCCGTTCAGCCTCGACTACATCCAGGCCTGCTTCACCGACTGGACCGAGCTGGCCGGCGACCGCCACTTCGCGGACGACCCGGCGATGGTGACGGGACTCGCGCTGCTGGACGGTCGCCCGGTCATGATCGTGGGGCAGCAGAAGGGGCGCGACACCAAGGAGAACCTCCACCGCCGCTTCGGCATGTCGAACCCCGAGGGCTACCGCAAGGCGCTCCGCCTGATGAAGCTGGCCGAGCGCTTCTCGGTGCCGGTGGTCACGCTGGTGGACACCCCGGGCGCCTTTCCCGGGCTGGGGGCCGAGGAGCGCGGCCAGGCCGAGGCGATCGCGGTCAACCTGCGCGAGATGGCGCGCCTGCGGGTGCCCATCGTCACGGTCGTCATCGGCGAGGGCGGTTCCGGCGGGGCACTGGGCATCGCCGTGGCGAACGTGGTGCTGATGTTCGAGAACTCGATCTACTCGGTGATCTCGCCCGAGGGCTGCGCGGCGATCCTGTGGCGCGACCGGGCGCGCGCGCCCGACGCCGCGGAGGCGCTCAAGCTCACCGCCACGGACCTGATGCGGCTCGAGGTCGTGGAAGGCGTGCTGCCGGAGCCCCTGGGCGGGGCGCACCGCGACCCGGCGGCCGCCGCGGCCACGCTCAAGGCCGCGCTGATCGCGCAGTTGGACGCGCTGGCGGTGCTGAGCCCGGATGAACTCGTCGAGCAGCGCCTGTCGAGATTCCGGCGCATGGGCGTCTATCGGGAGGCCGCCGGTTGACCGGTGGAAAACGCGATTGCTAGACTGACCACTGGCTGCGCCGCCCGATTGGCCGGGGTCGCGCGGATGCTCCAGGCCTTGCCCTGAAGACGACCACGGTCCGCCGTCCCGCCACGTGCCGCGCGAACGCAGGCCACCACGACAACGCGAACGACCGAGGAATCCGATGCCGCTCAGTCCCGAACTGCTCAGCATCCTGGTGTGTCCCGCGTGCAAGGGCGACCTGGCCTACGAAGAGAACGTCCAGCGCCTCACCTGCAACGCCTGCCGGTTGCGCTATCGCATCGCGGACGACATCCCTGTGATGCTGGTCGAGGAAGCGGAGAAGTTCTGACCGCCCGCGCCGGTACGCACTCCGCGCCCCGACCCCGCGCCGTCTTCGGTCCGGCCCTGCTCGCGCTGTCGCTGCTGGCCGGGGGTGGTGCGCCGGTGAGCGCCACTGCCGAGTCGCAGGGCGTGAGGCTCGTGGCTACCGACGACGCCATGATCCGCTTCGAGGTGAGCGTGCCGGTCCCGCAGTTCGTGACCGTTCCGGCCGCGGGCGGGACGGAGACCGCGACGCGGCTCGTCCTCGAGGGCCACGAGAACGCCGTGGGCTCGGTGGACCCGGGTCTGCCGGGCCGCATCGTCGTGCTGGCGGTGCCGCCCCTGGGGGAGATCCGGGTGAGCGCCGTCGGCGCCGAAGCCGAGGTGCGGGATGCGTTCCTGCTCGCGCCGGCGCCGGGTCTGTCGCCCGAGGACCGCGCGCAGACGCGCCCCGCGGCCGGGACGGACGCCCAGCCCGGACCGCGCGCGGAACTCCTGGGTGTGGGCTGGCTGCGCAACCAGCGCGTCGCGCGGATCGCCCTCCACCCGGCCGACTACGACGCGGATGCACGGCGCCTCGTGCTCTACCGCCGCATCGAGGTCACGGTCGTGGTCGAAGCGGTGGGGGACCTCGGTCCGCCGGCCGAGAGCCCGGACCCGTTCGAAGGCGTCTACCGGGGCGCCGTGCTCAACTACGAGCAGGGGCGGGGCTGGCGCCGGCCCGAGACGCGGCGGCTGCTGGCGCAGGCGGCCCTGCAGCCCGACCGGCTCGCGGCGTTCGCGGCGGCGGTGCCCGAGACGAGCGTGTACGTCGGCCGCACCTGGATCAAGTTCGCGGTGACCCGGACCGGCTTCTACAAGGTGGACTACGGGCGGCTGCGGACGCTGTCGCTGTTCTCGAACGACACCGACTCGACCGCTGCGTCGCTCGACAGCCTGCGCCTGTTCAACTGGCCGGGTTTCCCGGTGCTCCCGGTGGGCTCGTACTGCGACTCGTGCGATTACCGCGAGGTGGCCATCGCCTTCGCGGACGACGGGGATGGCCGCTTCCGGACGAACACCGACCAGTTCTACTTCTTCGCCATGGGGCCGAGCGGCTGGGCGAGCCTCTACGACCCGGCGCGACCGGAGACGGTATTCGTCAACCACCCGTACGAGACGAACAACTACTACTACCTGACCCGCGCCACCGAGGAGTCGCCGGTGGGGGGGACGCGAGCACGGATCGCCACGCTGGACGGCACCATCACGAACCCGTCGCTGCCCACGCCCGTCACCTTCCCCGCGCGCGCCCACCACGAACAGGACACGGAGTACTGGCCCAACGCGTCGCCCCTGTACTCGACCAACGACCGGCAGCTCTTCTGGGAGAAGTGGTTCTGGCAGGCGGTCTCGCCGGGCGGGTCGTTCCGCGTGCCGCCGGTGGACCTGCCGGGCGCCGACACCACGCAGTCCGCCCGGATCCGAGCGCTGGTCTGGGGGCTCAACGAACCCGAGAGCAGCCCCTGGCACGGCGTGGCCATCGACTTCAACGGCCAGGACCTCGGAACGATGACCTTCCGCGGGATGCTGGCGCAGGTCTACGACGTGACCGTCAGCAACCTGCGGACCGTGGCGAACGCGTTCACGATGAGCGTGCCGGCAACGGTCACCACGAGGACCGGGCTGGCCTGGTTCGACCTCTACTACCAGCGCGCCTTCCAGCCCGTGGGCGACCGGCTCGACTTCGACACGCCGGCCGGGGGGAACGGCGACGTCATCTACCGGCTCGGACCTTTCACGCAGTCCGCGGTCCCGTTCGTCTTCGACGTCACGGACGCCAGCCGGCCGGTGCAGATCCTCGTCCCGTCCGACACGACGCACTACGCCCCGAGGCCGGACGGCTACTACCTGGCGTTCCAGGCCTCGGAGACGTCCCGGCGGCGCTACCGCGTGGCCCCCGCGGACAGCATCGTGTCCGTGGCGCAGCAGACCATCCGGGAGGCGCCGTTCACGAGCCTCGAGAACCTGCGCTCCTTCAGCGAGCGGGCGGACTACATCGTCATCTACTACGACGACTTCCGCGCGGCCGCCGACTCGCTGGTGGCGTGGCGGCGGCAACACCTGCCCCTGTGGGGCGCGACCGCGCCGTTCGAGGCGAAGACGGTGCCGATCTCGGCGCTGTACGACCAGTTCTCGGGCGGACGCACCGACCCGGCGGCCATCCGCAACTTCCTGCGGGCGGCGTTCTACAACTGGAACGGGGGCGGTAGCCCGCGCCGGCCGTCCTTCGTGACGCTCCTGGGGGACGCCTCCTACGACTTCAAGAACCTCACCGGTCGGGCGGTGGCGGGCCAGCCCGGCACGCTCGTGCCCACCTACGAGGACAACTTCGACGACTACGTGAGGCGGCAGTTCATCACGGACGACTGGATGTTCAATGTGGACAGCGCAGCCCTCGTCATCCCCGATTTCCTGGGCGGGCGCATCCCCGTGGGCGACCCGACCGCGGCGCTCGCGGTGGTCCGCGGCAAGGTGCTGGCCCACGAGCGCGTCTCACCGCTCGGGGAGTGGCGCAACCGGATCATGCTGATCGCCGACGACAACATGCAGGGGGAGGAACTGGACGACCTGCGCTGGAGGCACCTGGAGCAGACCGCGTCCCTGGACGCCAACGTCACGCCCCCGCATCTGGACCGGGTGTACGTCTACCTGCACACGTATCCGACCGGCCCCGGGGCGGGCAAGCCGGGTGCCAAGGCGGATATCCGGGAGGGTGTCAACGAAGGCGTGGCGCTCATGAATTTCGTGGGTCACGGCAGCCCGTTCCAGCTGGCCGACGAGCGCGTGCTGCTCGACACCGACGTGGGCACGCTGACGAACGCTCCGCGCTTCACGGTGCTCGTCGCGGCTTCGTGCGATGTCGGCAAGTTCAGCGATCCGACGGTGCAGAGCCTGGGCGAGCGGCTCATCACCAGCACCGCGGGGGGCGCGATCGGGGTGATCTCGGCGACGGAGCTTGCCTTCAGCGATCTGAATGCGACGCTGAACCAGAACCTCTACCGTGAACTGTTCCGGCGCGACACGGTGGCGTGCCTGTACCACACGCCGCTCTCGGAGGCGCTGCTGAAGACCAAGTTCGGCTCCGTCAACTCGCAGAAGTACCAGCTCATGGGGGATGCGGCGACCCTCGTGGCGCTGCCGCGGTTCTGGGTGGACGTGGCTCTGGCGGACTCGGCCGGCAACCCGGTGAGCGAGATGAGACGTGGCCAGACGCTTGGCTTCCAGGGCCGCGTGCGGACCTGCCCGGGTGGGGATCCGCTGTCGTTCGACGGGGTGGTGGCGGTGCTCATCGGGGACTCGCAGGAGATCGGCGTCGCGGACTACGTCACGTACCCGTACCGGGCCGGGGCCATCTACCGCGGCGATGTCGGGGTGACGAACGGGGAATTCCGCGGCCGCTTCGTGGTGCCGATGGAGGCGCGCGAGGGGGACCGGGGGCGCGTGCGGGCCTATGCGGAGGGCCGGGCCGCGGGCGAGGGCTTCGACACCGACGGCGCCGGGTCCGTGGCCGTGCGGGTCTTGCCGGGGGAGGCGCCCGCGGGTGACGTCACAGGTCCGCGGATCACGCTCTCCTTCGTGGGGGGGGCGACCTCGGTGCGTCCCGACGCGGTCCTCAAGGTGGACCTCTACGACGAGAACGGCATCCTCACCACGGACCACACGCCGCAGAACGGGATCATCGTGACCGTGGACGGGAACACCACGAACCGCGCGGACATCACCGAATCCTTCCGCTATGCGGCGGACTCGTATCAGTCGGGTGTGGCGCAGTTCGAGCTGCCGAATCTGCCGCTGGGTGCGCATACCGTCAGCGTGAGCGCCGCCGACAACCTGGCCTCGGGCCTGAGCGCCGGCGTACATCGTTCGCGGGCGAGCCTGGATTTCACCGTGGTGGATCAACCGGACCTGCGCATCGCCCACGCTTACCTGTTCCCGAACCCGGCCGAGTCGCGCTGGGACGGGGGCGGGGGGCAGTTCGTGGTGGATGCCCCGGGTGACTCGGTCAACACGCTGCTGCGCATCTACACGGCCTCGGGCAGGCTCATCCGCACTCTCAGCGTCTTCGGCGGGCTGGGGCAGGTACAGGTGCCCTGGGACGGGCTGGACGAAGAGGGGCAACCGCTGGCCAACGGCGTCTACTTCTTCCGGGTGCACGTCAACCCCAGGGACCCGGATGGTACGAGCAGCCCGCGACGGAAGGCGGACGCGGATGGGCGTTTCGTTATCGTAAACCGGAAATAGGCCCCCGCCCCCCGGTCCATCCGGTGGCCTGACAGTGGGTTCGGGCCCGTGCGGGTGGTGGGGGGTGGGCGGCCGAGACCCTTCAGGTTGAAATGGTTGGAGCGCCGGGATGGGGTCCGGTGTAGTATCCGTGATCGCTTGCGTGGGGAGATGGTCGTCCTGACGGAGGAAGAACCTATCATGCGTTTCAATGTCACCGCACTCGCTCTCATGGCCGGGCTCGTGCTTGCGGCACCGGCTTTCGCGCAGGGAACCGGCCGTTCCCTGGACATCCAGCCCGGTGCCCGGGAGAACGGCATGGGAGCGGCGGGCGTGGCCCTCGCGGACGATGCCACGGGGATGACCTGGTGGAACCCGGCGGGGCTGGGCTTCGCCAAGCGCCCCGGTCTGCAGATGACCAACGCGAAGCTCGTGCCCGGGCTCGCGGACGACGTGTCTTACAACCACGTGGCCTATGCCCATCCCATGGAGGGCTGGGGCGGACTGGCCCTGTCCGTCTCATTTCTCTCCTATGGGACCAGCATCCAGACCGACATCTCCGGCAACGAGGGGTTCGCCTTCGACTCCTACGAGGCTTCCTCGGGCCTCTCCTACGGGGTCGAATTGCTGCCCGACCTGGCGATCGGCGCCAGCGTCAAGTACATCCATATCCAGTTGGCGCCCACAAGCTTGCAGGGTGTGGCGTCGGCGCTGGGCTTTGACCTCGGGTGCCTGTATCGCCTCCAGCCCGCGCACGTGCGGCTCGGCGCCAGCGTGCAGAACCTCGGTCCGAGCGTGGTGTTCATCAACGAGGATCTGGCGAGCCCGCTCTCGCGGAACGTCAAGGCCGGTTTTGCCTGGGAGCCGATCAACCGCAGCGGTCTCACCTCCACGGTGGCCGGGGACTTCAACCAGTCGCTCGTGACCACGCGATTCCGCACCTACCACGGCGGGCTCGAGGTGAAGTACTCCACCCAGACGGACAAGGCGACCGGCGGGGTCGGACTTGCCGGCCGCTTCGGCTACTACTACGACCCGCTCGGCGAGATCAAGGACCTGACCTACGGTCTGGGCCTCAGCTGGGGGAGCCTGACGCTGGACTACGGCTCGCTGCCGCAGGCCACCACGCTCCCGCATGTCGAGAAGATCAGCCTGGGCTACCGCTTCTGAGGCGTCCCGGCGGCAGCGGGACGAGACCCGTGCGCGGCGTCTTCCTTGCAACCCTGCTGGTCCTGGCGCTCCTGCCGTCCGCGGCGCTCCCCGCGCGGGCGGCAGGAACGCTGAAGGTGCGCCGGGTTGCCCGTGCCGAGGACGTCGCGCGGCTGCAGCGCCTGGGTCTGCCGGCCCCACTCGCAGTTCGCCCCGAGGAAGCGCACATCCAGGCCGAGCGCGAGCGGCGCTGGCGCTCGATGCGCGACCTGCTCACCGCCCCGGGGGTGGACTGGTCGCTGCAGGCGCAGCGCCGCACGGGTTGGCGGCCCGCCGTGCAGCCGGCGCGCGACCCGCGGGCGGCCGCGGCGCGCGCGGTCGGCGTGGTCGCGGAGACGCCGCCCGAGACCCTGCGGGTCGCGTTCATCCGCATCGACTTCCTGAGTGACCGCGGTGGCTCCGCCTCCACCGGGGATGGTCGCTTCGACCTCTCGGGGCCCGACACGAATGCCGTGCCGATCGACCCGCCGCCGCACGACCGCGCCTTCTTCCAGGCGCATCTCGAGGCCCTCGCGCGTTACTACGACGCCACCTCCTACGGGCGCGTGGTCGTGGTCGGCGAGGTCTGGCCCCGCGACGCGACTGCGGCCTACTCGCTCAGCGACATGGCCGACTACGGTCCCTGGGCCTTCAGCCAGGAGATCTACCGCGCCGCGGTCCACATGTTCCGCGACATGTTCTTCGCCGCCGACACGCAGTCCGCGGCGCGCGGCGACCCCATCCCCTGGGACGACTACGACCGCTACTACCTGATCCACGCCGGAAGCGACCTGCAGAGCGACGTGCGGCAGGACAGCGAGGAGGACATCCCCTCGTTCACGATCGGCGTGGCCGACACGGACGTGGTGATCTTCCCCGACTCCACCAACCGCCCCATCGACCGGGCCACGATCGTGCCCGAGCTGGGCGGGCAGGATGGCTACTACGGGGCCATCAACGGCGTCATCGTGCACGAGTCGGGGCACAACCTGCTCGGTCTCGCGGACCTCTACAACGTCGATACGGGCTACCCGGTGGTGGGCTACTGGAGCCTGATGGACAGCGGGAACCTGCTGGGTTCGCGCGTGACGCTGAAGGACGGCACCGAGATCTACGCCACCGGCCTGCTGCCCCCCAGCGTGGACCCGTGGCAGCGCGCCTTCGCGACCGACGTCCTGGCGTTCCCCGAGGTGGACTACGGAGGAAGCCCGGACTCGCTCGCCGACAGCGAGCGCCACCCGGACGTGCGGCGGGTCACGCTCTCGAGCGACGAGTACCTGCTGCTCGAGAACCGGCATCTCGCGGCGGCGGACACGGTCCTGCTGGACCAGGATTCGACCACCCGCGTCATCCTCGGACCGAAGAGCCCGGACCGCTATGAGTACGACGCGCTGCTGCCCGGCAGCGGGATCCTGGTCTGGCACATCGACGAGAGCGTGATCCCCTTCGAGACGTCACTGCGCGTCAACCCGGGCTTCGGCTTCAACACGAACCCGCAGCGCCTCGCGGTGTCGGTCGTCGAGGGCGACGGGCTCGCGGACCTGGGCGATGCCGGTTCGCCCTACTTCCTTGGCGCGCCCTTCGACCCGTGGTTCGTCAGCAACAACGCGACGCTCTCGGACTCGACCTTCCCGAACCTGATCCCGCACACCGGGACGCGGCCGCACAAGCGGCTCGACTTCCTCGACGACCCGGCGCTGCTCATGCACTTCAGCGCCCGGCGCGCGTGGGCGCTGGAAGGCTGGCCGGTCAGCGCGGACTTCCCGCCCGGTGGACCGCAACTGCTCGCGGTGGACGCGGACGGCGACCGGGGGCTGGACGTCTGCTGGGCAGGTGGTCGCGATTCGATCGACGTGCTGGCGGCCGACGAGGTCGTGCGCGTGGCGAACCCCGACAGCGCCGCGCTCTTCGCGGTGCGTCCGGACGGGCTCGCGCTCGACGGCACGAGCGCCTACGCGTTCGCGCAACTCGACCGCAGGCCGCGGCCCGAAGTGGCGGCGCTCGCCCGGGGTGACTCGGGGGCGTACTTCGCGGTCACGACGTATCCGGCGGGCGCCGACACCAGCAGCCCGGGCGGGCGCGTCTGGCTGCTCGACCACCTCGGCCAGGTGCGTCCGGGCTGGCCGCCGGCGCTGCCCTCGATCGTGACCACCCCGCCGGTCATCGCGGGGGAGTACCCGGACGCGACCGTGTTCGTCGGTTGCGCGGATGGGTCGATCTACGGGCTCGATCTGGACGGAAGCGTCGCGGGCACGGCGTCCGTGCGCGCGGGCGTGCCGTGCGCGGGTCGCCTCGCGGTCGCCGGTTCGTACGTCGCGGCGGGCGCCGGGGATGGCACCGTGGCCGTGCTGCGCTTCGAGCGGGGGTCCGAGCCCATCGGGCTTGAGTGGAGCCGCCGACTCGTCGAGGACGGTCCCTTCGTCCCCGATTTCCTGTGGCTTCCGCTCGACGGCGGCGGGGAGGCCGTGCCCGCGTCGACGTCCTTCGCGGTGTGCGGCGCCGGCGTGCCCGCGCTCGTCGTCCACCACGCGGACCTCCTCTGGGCGTTCTGCCGGGACGGCGCGCCGGTCGCCGGCTGGGGCCACTCCTTCGGCGATACGCTGGTCGCCGGCCTGGGCGCCGGCGATCCCGATGGTGACGGGCTGCCCGAGGTGCTCACGCACAGCGTCCGCTCCGGGCTCGCGTTCGTGAACCGCACGGGCTACCCGTCACCGGGGTGGCCCAGGCGCGGCACGCTCGAGGACCTGCGCACGGGCAGCCCGCCGCTGGCGCTCGACGTGGACGGTGATGCCCGCAGCGAGATCGTGGGCATGAACGCGAGCGGCATCGTGGCGGCGCTGCGGGCCGATGGCGGCACTCCCGAGGGCTGGCCGCTCGCCAGTGGCAGTGGCGCGACCGGTTCCCCCGTGGCCGCCGATCTGGATGGCGACGGCTCGCTCGACCTGGTCGTCCCCGACCGCTTCGGGCGGCTCTTCGCCTACACGCTGCCGGTCGCGCCGGGCGACCCCGTCGCGACCTCCTGGACGATGCTGGGCGGGGACCCCGGACGAACCTCGTCGCTCGCGGCGAACGCCACGCCGGCGGCTCCGCTGGCCAGCGCCGGGCCGCTGACCCGCGGCTCGCTCAAGGCCTATCCGAATCCGGCGCGGCGGCACCCGGTCTCGTTCGCCTTCCGTCTCACGGAGCCCGCGGACGTCGAGTTCCGCATCCTCGACACCTCGGGTCACGAGGTGGCGTCGTTCTCGCGTCCGGGGCTGCAGGGCGAGAACGTGCAGATCTGGGAGCCGGGCGCCCTGCCCGCGGGCCTCTACCTGGCGCGGTTGCGCTTCCGCGGGGCGCTGAGCGAGCGGGTCGAGGTGCTCCAGGTGGGGGTGCTGCGATGACGCGGCGCCGCGCTCCGCGCCTGCGGGTCCTCGGCCTGGCGTTGTTGCTCGCCAGCGGGGCTCTGCTGAACGCGGGGACGGCCGCTGCCGTGATCCGCGGCTCTGCGCTGGCGCTGCCGCTGGTCATGGACCCCGGCAGGCCGCGGTTCAGCCTCGCCCAGCGCGCCATCGACCGTTCGTGGGGACTTTCGGAGGACTCCAGCTACACCGAGGTCGACGTGCCGGAGTGGCGCTCCGAGGGACTGGCCGCCGGGTTCTCGGCGGTGCTCCCCGGGGCGGGCCAGCTCTACGCAGGGGAGGGCAGTGGAGTGTGGTTCGCGCTGGCCGAGGTGGCGGGCTGGACCGCGAACCGCATCTTCCTGCACAAGGCGCAGACCGAGCGGGATCGCTCGGCCCTCTTCGTGGGCGACCCGACCGACTCGACGAGCGCCTGGTCCTTCGAGCGCTTCAGCCAGGCCACGGGGATGGATGCCTCGGAGATCGCCGCCATCTGGGCCCAGGACCGGCAGGCGTTCTACGAGCTCATCGCCCGCGAACCCATCTACCTCGCCGGCTGGAGCGGCCAGTCCGAGGTCACGCGCAGCACGTTCTTCGGCATCCGCGACCTGTCGCGCGGCTACTACGACCGGGCGTCCAGCGTGGGCTACGTGCTCTGGCTCAATCACCTGATCGCCGCGTTCGACGCGTTGCGCGCGGCGCGCCTGAAGAATCTGGTGTTGCAGCACAATCTGGAGCTCAAGCTCCGGAGTTCCTGGCACGGCGGGCGCCCGGCCGTCATGGCCGTGCTGATGAGGAGGTTCTGATGCGGGCCTGCCTGCGGCCGTGGCTCGTGGCGGCGGCACTGTTGCTCGCCCTGGGTGGAGGCGCGCCTCGAGCCGCCGTGGCCGTGGCCCGTCCGGACGGCGAGGCCCTGCCGGGCGCGGATCTGGCCCCGGGCGCGGAGGCCTGCCGCGGGCCCGCGGCGGGCACGCTCGCGCTGGCCCGCCCGTCGGCCTCCTTCTTCTCGGACGCGCCGGGCGACGATCCGGACGGGCCGCTCGCGCTCTCCTTCGGCCGCCGGGGCGCACGGGTGCCCCGCGCAGAGCGCGCAACGCTGCCGTCCGGGGCGCTCGGGGCCGAGCGGGCCCGCATCCTGCTGCGCTCGCTCACGCTTCCGGGCTGGGGGCAGGCGACGCTCGGCCGGCGCACGTCGGCCCTGTTCTTCGGTCTGACCGAGACGGCGATCTGGGGGACGTTCACGGCCTTCCGCATCCAGGTCGCGATGCGCGAGGACGCCTTCCTGCGCACGGCGCGGCTCCAGGCGGGCATCGACCTCGAGGGGCGGGACGAGGAGTGGCGGCGCATCGTCGGGGGATTCGTGAGCAGCGACGAGTACAACCTGCTGGTGGTGGCGCGGGACGCCGCGAACCTCTACTACGATGACCCGGTCGCGTATCGGGCCTACCTGGCGGAGCACTCGCTCGCGGGCGCCGACGCGTGGAGGTGGACGAGCGTCGAGGGGCAGCTTCGCTACCGCGACCAGCGCAAGAACGCGCAGCGCGCCGCCCAGCGGGCCAACACCACGCTGGCGGTGGCGGTCGTGAACCGGATCGTGAGCGCGCTGCACGCGGCTCGCGTCGCTGGCCGCCCGGCGGCGGCCGCCCGCTCGTGGCAGCTCGAGGTCGTCCCGGTGGCGTGCGAGGACGCGACGGCCTTCCAGTTCCGGGTGCGCGCGCGGTTCTGACGCGGGCTCGAGCGGCGATCCCCATGCGGCGACGATCGCGTCTCTGTGCCGTAGCGGTGCTGCTGGCTGCGAGCGCCAGCGCCGCTCCCGCGGTCCGGGGCGCGCCCGACAGCACCGCGCCGGCGGCCCCCGAGACCACGGCCACCGCCCGCCCGGATCCCGTCGGCGCGGACACGCTCGCGCTGAGACTGCGACCGGTGCAGACGCTCGGGAACGCCGGTGGCGAGCGCGCCGTGCTGGTCGAGCCCAGCGGCATCGCGGTCGACGCCTTCGGGCGCATCTACGTCACCGACGCCTCCCAGCACCGGCTCGTGCGCCTCGACGCCCGCGGGACGTGGCTCGGCGAAGCGGGCGCACTGGGCAGCGATCCGGGCGACCTGCGCCGCCCGGCCGGCGTGACCGCCATGGGCTCGCTCGGCGTCGCGGTCCTCGACCGCGAGAACCGGCGTGTCGTGCTCTACGACCTGTTCGGACGGCTGCTGGGCGTGCTCACGGATTTCGCCGCACTCGAGGACGAGCTCGGCCGCGTGGATCCGGTGGCGCTCACGGCCGACCGCGGCGGCGCGCTCTACGTCGCCGACGCGGACCGCGACCGCGTGCTGGTGCTGGACTTCTCCGGCCGCTACGTGCGCGCGCTGGGCGGCTTCGGGCCGGGTGCGGGGTCGTTCCGCGGCCTGGCGGGGCTCGGCGCGAGCCCGCGCGGCGAGCTGGTGACGGCGGAGCGCGCGGGTGCGCGCGTGCAACGCCTCGACGCGGCCGGCAGCCCGCTGGCCGCCTGGCCGCTCCCGGTTCGACGGGGCCGCGGTCGGCTGGCCGTGGCGGTGGACGACTCCCTGCGCATCGCGGTGGCGGACGAGGCGTCCGGCGAGCTGTGGATCTTCGACCTCGCCGGCCGTCTGCTGGGCGCGCGCGGGGACCTGGTCTCGCCGCGTGCCGTGACCTTCGCCCCGGACGGCAGCCTGCTCGTGGCCGAGGGCACGGCGGGCCGGGTGCGCCGCTTCGCGCTCGAGCCCGCCAGGACAGCCACGCCGCCCGGGCGCTGAAGCATGCTGCCCGTGGCGCTGGCGCTGGGCGCGGTGCTGTTCGCGGCGGCGTCCGCGACCGTGCCGCCCGGCCCCGCGCCCGTCGCGTCCCTCCAGCGCGACCCCGGCTGCGGCACGCTGGTCGTGGTGCAGCGCAGCGACGCGCTGCTCTATCGGCTGCCCCGGACCTTCCTGCGGGCGGGCAGCGATTCGGCCTGGAGCCGTACGGGGCCCTGGCGACGGGGCAGCGACTACCTGCTCGACCCGCTGCGGGGCGAACTGCGGCTGCTGCGTTCGCCGCTACCCGGGGACACGCTGTGGCTCGCGGCCTGCTGGCTGCTGGCGCCGCCCGTGCTCGAATGGGAGATGCAGCGCTACCGGCCGGCGCGGCCGCCGGGCGCGCTCGACAGCGCCACCGCGGCGCCGCGCGAGAGCCCGGCCCCAGGTGCGCATCCCGCGACCGCCCGCAGCCCCCTGGTCGCGCCCGCGGGGGCGAGCCTCGCCGTGAACGGGAACAAGACCATCGCCGTGGACTTCGGCTCGAGTCAGGACGCCTTCCTGCGCCAGTCGCTCGACCTCGCGGTGAGCGGGACGCTGTCCCCGGGCGTGGAACTCACGGGCGTGCTCTCCGACCGCAATCTGCCGCTCACCTCGGCGGGCAGCACGCAGGACCTGCAGGCGCTCGACCGCGTCATGATCGAGCTCACGGCGCCGCGGGGCTCGGCCGCGCTCGGCGACGTCTCGCTGAGCCTCCGGCAGGGCGAGTTCGGGCAGCTCGACCGGCGCGTGCAGGGCATGCGGGGCGAGTGGGCGGCGGGTGGCTTCCGCGGGTTCGTGGCGGCGGCCAACTCCCAGGGCGAGTACCTGCGCGTGCAGTTCTACGGCTCCGAAGGGCAGCAGGGGCCCTACCAGCTCCGCGATCGCAACGGCAACGCGGGCATCTCGGTCGTGGCGGGCAGCGAGGTCGTGACGGTGGACGGTGTGCGCATGGCCCGCGGCGAGGGGGCGGACTACGCGATCGACTACGAGCGCGCGCGCCTCACGTTCACGAACCGGCGGCCGATCACGGCGACCTCGCGCGTCACGGTGGACTACCAGTACACCCTCAACCGCTATCGGCGGAACCTGGTGAGCGCCGCCGGCCGCTGGGAGTCGGGGCGGTTCCGCCTCCACACCCAGTTGATCAGCGAGAGCGACGACCAGGGCCGGCCACTCGGCCTCACGCTGAGTGCGGAAGACCTGGCGGTGCTGGCCGCGGCCGGTGATTCCGCGGCGCTGGCCCTGGGGCCGGGCGTGGTCGCGGGTCGCGGGGACTACGATACCGTGCGGGTCGCGGCCGGGGCCCTCGTGTTCGCCTACGCGGGGCTCGACTCGGGAGACTTCAGCGTGCAGTTCGCGCACGTGGGCGACGGGCTGGGGGACTACGCGGACTCGCTCCTGAGTTCGGGACGCACGGCGTATCGCTGGATGGGTGCGGGCGGGGGGGCGTTCCGCGTCGGGCGCGCACTGCCGTTCGCCGAGTCCCACCAGCTCTGGTCGCTCGGGACCGGGATGAAGGCCGGGGCACTGCAGCTCGAACTGGAGGGCGCGGTCTCGAAGCTCGACCCGAACACGTTCTCGGTCCGGGATGACGGACGTCACACCGGCGGCGCAGGCCGGGTCTCCGCCGGCCTCGAGGGACGTCTGCCCGGGGCCCTGGGCGCGGGCGGCCTGCTCGTGGCAGCCCGTGCCGTGGGCGAGCGCTTCGCGCCCTTCGCGCGGCTCGAGCGCCCCTTCGAGCAGGAGGACTGGGGCCTGCCCGTGAGCGGGGATCTGCAACACGCGCGGCGCGTCGGATCTGACGGGCTTCGTGCGGCCGCGCGCGGGCGGCGAGCTGCGGGCGCTGGCCGGCAGGCTGACGCTGCCGGGCGGGTTCTCGTCCTGGCGGCGGGGGCTCGAGTGGCAGCGCGACGGCCGGATCGCGACCCGGGCGCGCTGGGAGCGCGCCGACGCCACGCAGGCGGGCCTGCGTCTCGCGGACGGCGGGCGCGAGCGGTGGTCCGGCGAGCTGCGGCTGCGGCTGCCGTGGCTCGAGCCCGCGCTGCGCGCCGAGACCGACGAGCGGCGCTTCGCCGGTGACACGGCCCGCACCGGCGACCGCTACCGCGAGACGGGGGCGGAGCTGCGCAGCCCGAGCCGGCTCGCCTGGCGCGCGCTCGCGGGCTGGAGCCTGCGCCGCGACGGGCGGCTCGTGACCGGTGAGTTCGTGGACCAGTCGCAGGCGCGGACTCTGAGGGTCGCGCTCGAGACTCCGGCCGATGCGGCGCTCTCGGCCGTGCTGAACCTGCAGCGCCGCCTGATCGAGCCGCTCGCGGACCCGCGGCGCAGCCGCAGCGACCTGGCCAGCGTGCGGCTCAAGGGCGAGCAGCCGCGCCGCGGGCTGCGCGGGCATCTCGACCTGGAGATCACCAGCGAGGGCGAGAACCAGCGCCTGCGGCGCGCCGTCTACGTGGGAACGGGCAAGGGCGGCTACGACGCGCTCGGCAATTACACGGGCACGGGCGACTACGATCTGGTCGTGGAGGTGAGCGGGTCGCTCACGCCGGTGGCCCGCGCGGCCACGAGCGCGCGCGCCGAGTGGCAGTTCGCCGGGCAGGGCGCGTGGCGGGGCACGCGGGCGGGATTCGACTTCGAGACCGAGTCGCGGCGGCGCGGCGAGTTGCGCGCGCTGGACCCGTTCCTCGCGCCCGGGGCGGCGTTGACGGACCCGACGCTCTCCCGCGCCAGCGTGCTGCAGCGCCTGGAGGCCGAGGTCGCCGCCCGAGTCGCGCAGCGCCGCGCTGCGCCTGCGCGCCGAGCGGCGGGTGACCGGCGACCGCTCGTACGAGAACTTCGCGCAGACGCTCGATGACCGCACCCTGAGCGCGCGCTGGCGCACCCGCCCCGGCACCGTCGTGGGCACCGAGCTGGAGGCGCGAGCGCGGCGCCGCGTGGCGGTCCAGGCCCTGATCGGCGAGCGCGGGCTACGCCCGCACGCTGATCGAGCAGACCGGCACGGGACAACTGGTCTACACGCCGGGCGCGAAGCTGCGGGCAGTGGGCGTGCTCGAGTTCACGCGCTCGCGGCCCGAGGGCGAGACGGAATACACGCGGACCCTGCGATTGGGCCCGGATCTGGGCTACGCCTTCGGCAAGCGTGGACGCGCGGAGCTCAGGCTCAGGCGCGCGTTCGTCGCGGGGCCGCCGGCCGTGAACCTGTTGCCGACCGCCGACCCGGCGGGGGTGCCGCGCTGGGAGGCCACCGCCCGGGCGGACTACCGGGTCCACGAGAACACCACCGCGAGCCTGTCGCTGGACGTGCGCGAGCGGGCGGGGCGCTCGGCGCTCATGACCGGGCGCGCGGAGCTGAGGGCCTTCTTCTGATGAGACGCGCGGGCGCGATCCTGATGGCCGTGGCGATGCTCGGCGCCCCGACGGGCGGGGGCGGCGCACGCGCGGCCGCCCGGCTCGAGTACCGGGGCACCGTGTTGCCGCGGCGGGAGGTCCAGGCGCTCGCGGTCCCCGCGCTGCGCGCGCCGGGCGACTCGACCGCGCTGGCGGCGCTGCTCGGCACGGTGGTCACGCGGCTCCAGGAACTCGGTCATCTCGAGGCCCGGGCGGAGGCCGCGTGGGACGCGGGCCGGGGCGCCCTGTGGCTGGAGACACGGGAAGGTCCGCTGCTTCCGCCTGCGCTCGGTCACGATCGAGGCGCCGGACCGCTCGGACTCGGCCGCCTTCGGCGCGGAGCTCACGCGGCGCGTCGGGCGACGCGGCGTCCCCGGGCGCGGCAGGCCAGGCGGGGGAGCGCGCGCTGCGGGCGGTCGCGGACGAGGGTTATCCGTATGCGCGGTTGAGCCTGAGCCGGTTCGAGGTGGACACCGCCGGGGCCCCGCCTGGAGCGGCCGGCGGCGTGGCGCTGAGCTACGCCGGGACGCGCGGGCCCCGAGTGGTGATCTCGCGGCTGCGCGTGGACGGGCTCAAGGTCACGCGGCCGGACGTGGCGACGCGCGCACTGGGACGGCTGACCGGGAGGCCCTGGGACCGGGCCGCGGCGTTGGCGGCGCGCGAACGGCTCGCCCAGCTCGGGCTCTTCCGCAACGCCTCCTTCGAGGGGCTCGAGGGAGAGGCCGACTGGAGCCGGGCATGTCTCGTCTACCGTGTCGAGGAGCCGCGCTACAATCGCTTCGAGGCGGTCGCGGGCTTCCAGGGCGACGCCGGCACCGCGGGGCTGGCGCGGCTCGAGTTGGGCAACCTTCTGGGCACCGGACGTTCGGCGGCGTTGCGCTGGGAGTCGCGCGGCCGGGGGCGGTCGGACTTCGAGGCGCGCTACGCCGAACCGCTCCTGCTCGGTGCGCCGCTGCGGCTCGAGGGCGTGATGCAGCAGCAGATCCAGGACTCGCTCTATGCGCGCACGCGCTGGGGCGGGACGCGCGCGCTTCACGCTCGGTGCGCAGGAGCGGCTCGAGGTGGGCTGGGAGCAGGAGCGCGTGGTGCAGGAGCGCGGCGAACTGGAACGCGCGGAGATCCAGAGCACGCTCTTCGCGCTCGAGCGCAGCACGCTCGACGAGCCGCCTGGCGCCGCGTCGCGGCACGCGCACGCGGCTCGAGGCCACGCAGTCCTTCAAGCGAGAGGTCCTGCGCCCGTCGGGGGAGAGGAGCGCGCGGGCCTCGGCGGCCCAGCTGCGGGGCGAGTGGCATCGTCCGTTGGGGCGCGCGGCGGGGCTGAGCCTGGAGCTGACGGGCGCGGGCCGGCTCAGCTCGCAGCGCGTGCTGCCGCTCTTCGAGCGCTACGCGATGGGTGGGGCGGCGAGCCTGCGGGGCTACGACGAGGAGACCTTCCGCGTCGACCGCTACGCGCTCTCGCGCCTGGAGTGGCGCTGGTTCCTGGGGCGGGGCGGGCAGCGCGCGTTCGTGTTCTGGGACCACGCCGTGATGGGCACGCGCCTCGCGCTTCCGGAAGGTGGCGACCGGCTCGAGGTGTTGCAGCGCGACGGAGCGGGTTTCGGGCTGCGGCTCGAGGCGGCGGGCGGACTGGTGGGCGTGGACTACGGCCTCGAGCCGGGCCGCCCGCCGCTCGAAGGCAAGATCCACCTGCAGCTGGTCTCGACGTTCTGACGCGCGCGGTCCGCCGCGCCGCTCGCGTGCATGCCGCCGCCGTTCGTGGATAATGCGCGCGGAGGGGAGAGCCGTGTCGCTGGTCCGCGAGGTCGAGACGTTGCTGGCGCCGGAGGGGCGACTCTCGCGGCGCTGGCCGCGCTACGAGGAGCGGACGGTCCAGCGCCGGCTCGCCGCGGACATCGCGCGGGTGATCGAGCAGGGCGGCGTGCTGCTGGCGGAGGCGCCGACGGGCGTGGGCAAGTCGCTGGCCTACCTGCTGCCCGCGGTGCTCCACGCGCAGCAGCGGCGAGCGGCGGGTGGTCGTGGCGACCTGCACGCGCTCGCTCCAGGACCAGCTCTTCGAGCGCGATCTGCCGGCACTGCTGGAGGCCGTGGACCTGCGGCTGCCCTGCGCCCGTCTCAAGGGCAAGCAGAACTACCTCTGCCCGCGCGCTCTCCAGCAGATCGACGGACGCGGCCCCGAGGAGGACGAGACCCTCGACGAGCTGCGCCGCTGGGCGGCCGCCGACGAGGAGGGCGACCTCGATCGCTTCCCGGCCTCCGACCCCGAGGCGATGCGGCGCCTGCGCGGACGCCTCGGCGCGGATCCGCACGCCTGCACCATGCTCACCTGCCGCAAGGGCCGGGAGTGCTACTGGGTGCGGGCGCGGCGCGTGGCCGCGCAGGCGCGCGTGGTGGTCGTGAACCATGCGCTGCTCGCGATCTCCGGCGAGGTGGAGGGCCTGCTCCCCGACTTCGACGTGCTGGTGGTGGACGAGGCCCACCGGCTCGAGGGCGTGCTGCTGGGGCAGCTCGAGGTCTCGGTGTCGCGCAACCGCATCGAGGAGGCGCTGCGGCTGGTCGGCACGGGCCGGAGGCGGGGCGGTCGCGCGGTCGGGCTCGCCGGGGAATCCCGCGGGGCCTCGTCGCGCGCGTGCGCGGCTTCGCCCTGCCGCTCTTCACCGCGGAGAAGGGCAGCGCGAAGGCCGCGCGCGAGGAGTTGGACGCGCTGGCGGGAGCGGGTCACGCAGGCCCGCGAGGACGCCGACCGCTTCTTCGAGACGATCGAGCCCAGGGGCGAGCGTCACGAGGTCTACGGGGCGCGGGAGCGGTATCGCTCGGCCCTCGAGCTGCTCGGGCGCGACCTCGAGCCGCTCGAGGCCATCCTCTCGCACTGCAACCGGTTCGCGCGCTCACTTCATCTGCTGGCCGAGGACCTCGATGGGCCTCAGGGCAGGCGAGGCGGCGGACGATCTGGTGGGTGAGCTCGAGCAGGTGGGTGGCCGCTTCGCGCAGCTCGGGGTCGACCTGGGGCACCTCGCCGAAGCGACCCACCGCGACTGGGTCTACTGGCGGAGCGCCGGTGGCCGCGGGGTCGAGCTGCACGGGTCACCGGTGAGCGTGGGGGACCACGCGCGGCGGCTGGTGATCGGCAGGGCCCGCGCGGCGATCCTCACGTCGGCGACACTCTCCACGGGCGGGGACTTCGGCTTCCTGGCCGAACGGCTGGGCCTGGGCGAATCGTGGGGGCTGCCCTACGAGACGGCCTCGTACCCGTCTCCGTTCCCGCTCGCAGCGCCAGATGAAGGTGTTCGTCTACGAGGGGGACGGGGGCGAGGCCGAGGCGGTGAGCGAGGTGGTCGCCGAGCTGGCGCGCGCGACCGGGAGGAACCAGCTCGTGCTCTTCACGGCCCACGAGCGCCTGCGGCGCGTCCGCGAGCGGCTGCTGTCGAGCCTCGAGGCCGGCGGGCCGCTGCTCGCGCAGGAATGGGATGGGCCCGCCAGCCTGCTGGCCGAGCGCTTCCGCCTCGAGCGCGGCGCCGTCTTGCTCGGAGTCCAGAGCCTGTGGGAAGGTGTGGACTTCCCGGGTGAGGCGCTCGAGATCCTCGTGGTCGCGAAGCTCCCTTTCTCCGTGCCGGACGAGCCTCTGGTCGAGGCGCGGGGGGAGCGGCTGCGCGAGCAGGGGCTCGAGCCGTTCCAGCACGACGCGGTACCCGAAGCGGTGTTGCGTTTCCGACAGGGGGTGGGCCGCCTGATCCGCCGTCTCCGACGATCGTGGGGTCCTGGTGGTGTGTGATCCGCGGCTGGTCACGGCCTCGTACCGCAGGCCGTTCCTCGAGTCGCTGCCGGTCGTGCCCGAGCGGACCCGCGACGCGCGCGCGCTGGCAGCGGGGGCGGCGCGCTTCCTCGGTGGTGCTGCGGCCGCCCCGGAGGCGGTGGTGGCGCCGCCCTTGCCGGCCGGTCCCGCCGTCCCCGGGTCGGGGGAGCGGCCGTGATCCTGCTCGGGGGTCCTGCGCTCTCGCTGGACGACGTCGCCGCCGTCGCGCGCGCGACGGGCGACGGGTTGCGCGATGTGCGGGTCGGTCTGGCGCCGGGGGCGCGGGAACGCATGCAGGCGAGCCGGGCGGTGGTGGAGGCCGCGGTCGCCGAGGGCCGTGTCGTCTACGGCGTGACGACCGGATTCGGTGAGCTCAAGGACCGCGTGATCCCGCGCGATCAGGTGCGGGCGCTGCAGGTGAACCTGCTGCGCTCGCATGCCGCCGGGGTGGGGCCCGAGGCCCCCCGCGAGGTGCCACGCGCCATGCTGCTGCTGCGCGCGGCGTCGCTGGCGTACGGCCGCTCGGGCGTGCGCCCGGAGGTGGTCGAGGCCCTGCTCGCGCTGCTCGAGCGCGATGTCACCCCGGTGGTCCCGCTGCAGGGCTCGGTGGGCGCCTCGGGTGATCTGGCGCCGCTCGCGCACCTTGCCGGCGTCCTCGTGGGCGAAGGCGAGGCCTGGCTCGGCGACCGCAGGCTGCCGGCCGCGCTGGCCCTGCGTGGCGCGGGGCTCGAGCCGCTGGCGCTCGAGGCCAAGGAGGGCCTGGCGCTGATCAACGGCACGCAGTTCTCCACCGCACTGGCGGTGCTGGCGCGCGTGGACGCCGGGCGGGTCTGGGAGGCGGCGGTGGCCGCGGCGGCGCTGAGCACCGACGTGCTGCTGGGCTCCTTCGAACCCGCGCGCGAGGACGTGCAGTCGCTGCGTCCCTACCGGGGCGCCCTCGAGACGGCGCGGCGGCTGCGGGCCTGTGCGGCCGAGAGCACCCTCACCGCCTCGCATGCCGGCTGCGCCCAGGTACAGGACGCCTACTGCCTGCGCTGCGCGCCGCAGGTCCTGGGGGCGGCGTACGACGCGCTCCAGCACGTGGGGGCACAGCTTGCGGTCGAGGTGAACGCGGTGAACGACAACCCGCTGGTGCTCGCGGACGGCGAGGAGGTCATCTCGGCCGGGCTCTTCCATGCCGAGCCCGTGGGGATGGCCGCTGACTACCTGAAGATCGCGGTGGCGGAGATCGCATCGCTCTCCGAGCGCCGCACCGACCGGTTGCTGGACGGCCGCGGGTCGGGGCTGCCGGCGGTGCTGGCCAACAGGCCGGGCCTGGAGTCCGGCTACATGCAGGCGCAGTACACCGCGGCGGCGCTGGTCTCCGAGAACAAGGTGCTGGCCCACCCGGCCACGGTGGACTCGATCCCCACCGGGGCCGGGCTGGAGGACCACGTCAGCATGGCGCCCATCGCGGCGCGCCACGCGCGCGCCGTGGTGGAGAACACGGCGCGGGTGGTGGCGCTGGAGCTGCTGTGCGCGTGCCGGGCGCTGGAGTTCCGGCGCCCGCTCACCGCCGGGACCGGCTCCGAGCGGCTCTACGCCGCGATCCGACGTCTCGTGCCCGCACCCGAGGGTGACAGGCCGCTCTCGGAACCGTGTGAGCTGGTGACGGGGTGGGTGCTTTCGAGCGCCCCCGAACGTCTGGCCCAGGAGGTGTTGAGCGAATGAACCCGACCCCCGTGACGCGCGTCGTGCGCGCACCGCGCGGCACGACGCTCTCGTGCAAGGGCTGGGCGCAGGAGGCCGCGCTGCGCATGCTCATGAACAATCTGGACCCCGAGGTGGCCGAGCGGCCGGAGGATCTCGTGGTCTACGGCGGCCGCGGCAAGGCGGCGCGTTCCTGGGAGGCCTACGAGCGCATCGTCGCGGCGCTGCGGGCGCTGGAGGGCGACGAGACCCTGCTGGTGCAGTCGGGCAAGCCGGTCGGTGTCTTCCGCACCCATGCCGGTGCCCCGCGCGTGCTCATCGCCAACTCGCTGCTGGTGCCGCGCTGGGCCACCTGGGAGCATTTCTGGGAGCTCGAGGGCAAGGGCCTCATGATGTACGGGCAGATGACGGCGGGCTCGTGGATCTACATCGGCTCGCAGGGCATCGTCCAGGGCACGTTCGAGACCTTCGCCGAGTGCGCCGTGCGTCACTTCGGCGGCTCGCTCGCCGGGCGGCTCGTGCTGACCGCCGGACTCGGCGGCATGGGCGGCGCCCAGCCGCTGGCGGCGACGATGAACGGCGCCGTCTGCCTGGCGGTCGAGGTGGACGAGGCCCGGGCGCGGCGTCGCGTGGAGCGGCGGCTACTGCGACCGGCTGACGCCCGACATGGACGAGGCCATCGGCCTGGTGCCGGGAGGCCCTGGCGGCGCGGCGGCCGCTCAGCGTGGCGCTCGATCGGCAACGCGGCCGAGACGCACCCGCGGCTGGTCAAGCAGGGCCTGCGCGTGGACATCGCCACCGACCAGACCTCGGCGCACGATCCGCTCAACGGCTACGTCCCGGCGGGCTCACGCTCGAGCAGGCCGCAGCGCTGCGCGCGCAGGACCCGCGAGGAGTACGTGCGCCGGGCCCGCGCCTCGATGGCCACGCAGGTGAAGGCCCTGCTGATGATGAAACAACTGGGCACGGTCCTCTTCGACTACGGCAACAACCTGCGCGGCGAGGCCGAGCAGGGCGGCCTGCCGCACGAGCAGGCGTTCTCCTATCCCGGCTTCGTGCCGGAGTACATCCGGCCGCTCTTCTGCACGGGCAAGGGCCCGTTCCGCTGGGCGGCGCTCTCGGGCGACCCGGCGGACATCCTCGCCACCGACCGCGCCGCGCTCGAGGAGTTCCCGCACGACGAGCGGCTGCACCGCTGGATCCCGCTGGCCCAGAAGCACGTGCGCTTCCAGGGCCTGCCCGCCCGCATCTGCTGGCTGGGCTACGGCGAGCGAGCGCGGCTCGGCCTGCGCTTCAACCGCATGGTGCGCGAGGGCGCGCTCCAGGCGCCGGTCGTGATCGGCCGCGACCACCTCGACGCCGGTTCGGTCGCGTCGCCCTGGCGCGAGACGGAGGGGATGCGCGACGGCAGCGATGCGGTCGCCGACTGGCCCATCCTGAACGCCCTGCTCAACACCGCCTCGGGTGCGTCGTGGGTGAGCGTGCACCATGGTGGCGGGGTGGGCATCGGCAACTCCATCCACGCGGGCGTGGTCATCGTGTGCGACGGCAGCGCCGATGCGGACGCGAAGCTGGAGCGCGTGCTCACCAATGACCCGGGGACCGGGGTCATGCGTCACGCCGACGCGGGCTACCCGAGCGCCATCGAACATGCCAGGAAGACCGGGATGAAGCTGCCCGGCGTCACTTCGTGAGTCGCCGATGATCCCCGATCCCTCGCGCGATCCGTTCTCGCGGCCGGTGGCCGGGCGAGCGTCGTACCTGATCCTGCACAACACCTCGGAAGTGGTGACGCCCGATCCCGGCGGGCCGGGCAGTGCTGCGGTACCCGCGCGGGGCGATCGTCTTCCAGGAGGGGCGCGTGCTGGAGGTCGGGCCGGGCCCCGAGCTGACGAGACGTCACCCGGAGGCGCGGCCGCTCAACGCCTACGGCAAGCTGGTCACGCCCGGGCTGGTGGACTGCCATACGCACATGATCTTCGCCGGGTGCCGCGCCGGCGAGCTCCAGCGCCGGCTCAAGGGCGAGGACTACGCCGCCATCGCCGCGTCGGGCGGGGGCATCCGGTCGACCGTCGCGGCGACCGCCGCCGAGCGTGACGACACGCTCGAGAAGTCGCTCGCGAACCGGCTCGAGCGCTGGCGCGCCAACGGCTGCACCACGGTCGAGGTCAAGAGCGGCTACGGCCTCACGCCTTCGGGCGAGACCCGCCTGCTCGAGTTGATGCGCGGCGCCGGGCAGCGCGTGCCGGCGCGGCTGCACCGCACCGCGCTCCTGCTGCACGCCCTGCCGGCCGAGTTCCGGGAGCGCCGCGGGGAGTACCTCGCGGCCATGGTCGAGCGGGTGCTGCCCGACGTCGCCACGCGCCAGCTCGCCAGCGCCGTGGATGTCTACTGCGACCCGGTGGCCTTCACGGTGGAGGAGTGCCGCGCGGTGCTCGCGCGCGCGCAGGAGCTGGGCCTGGACATCAAGTTGCACGCCGACCAGCACAAGCGCAGCGGCGGCGCGCTGCTCGCCGCGGAGCTGAGGGCCTGCTCGGCGGACCACCTCGAGAGCGCGACCGAGGCGGATTGGCAGGCGCTGGCCGGCGCCGGGGTCGTGGGCGTGCTCCTGCCCGGAGCCGCGCTGACCCTGGGGCAGCCGCTGCCCGAGGCCGCGATGCTGCGCCGCAGCGGGGCGCGCTGGGCGATCGCGACCGACTTCAACCCCGGCACGTCGCCGGCGCAGTCGCTGCTCGAATGCGCCGCGCTGGCGGCGCGGCTGTGTGGCTTCGACGCCGAGGAGACGCTGATGAGCGTCACCTGGAACGCGGCGCGGGCGCTCAAGGTCGAGGCCGAGGTCGGGCACCTGAACCCCGGCGCCTGGGGCGACGCCGTGGTCTGGGAGTGCGAGTCGCTCGAGGAGTTGCCGTACTGGCTGCCAGCCGTCCGCCCCGACACCGTCTTCATGCGCGGCGCCGACCTGGCGCTGCCTTCCGTCGAGCGGCGGGTCTGGCCGTGATGCAGCCGCGCCGGGACGGGCCATCTGCCGCGTCGCCGGGCCGGTCCCGGCCGGCGGGGGTGCGGGTGGGCGAGCGCGTGATCCAGGCCCCGATGCTCCGCTCCCGGCGCGGGCAGGCGCGGACCGGCGTGCGAGCCGCTCTCCCCGGCGCCGTCCGGCACCGGCTGCGCGTCGTGCCCGTCACCACGTTGAATCCCGATCGGGTCACCCCGCATCCGGGGCCCCGCCCACACAACTGACGGAGAATCCCATCCCCATGGCCAAGCTCGTCGAATGCGTCCCGAACTTCTCGGAAGGCCGCCGCCGCGAGGTGGTGGAGGAGATCATGCAGGCCATCGCGTCCGTTCCCGGCGTCACGCTGCTCGACAGCGAGATGGACGCGGACCACAACCGCTCCGTGCTCACCTTCGCGGGCGAGCCCGATCCGGTGATGGAGGCGGCGTTCCGCGCGGTGAAGCGCGGCAGCGAGCTGATCGACCTGACCCAGCACCGGGGCGAGCACCCGCGCATGGGCGCGGCCGACGTGGTGCCGTTCGTGCCGGTCGAGGGCCTGACGCTCGAGGACTGCGCCGAGCTGGCGCGGCAGGACCGGGAAGCGGATCGGCGAGGAGCTGGGCATCCCGGTGTTCCTCTACGAGGCGGCGGCCACGCGGCCGGACCGCGTGACCCTCGCGGACGTGCGGCGCGGCGAGTTCGAGGGGCTGCGCGAGCGGATCGGCAAGGACCCGACGAGCAAGCCCGACTTCGGCCCCGAGCGCATCCACGCGACCGCGGGTGCCACCGCCGTGGGGGCCCGGCGCTTCCTGGTCGCCTTCAACGCCAACCTGAACACGCCCGACCTGCGCGTGGCCAAGGCCATCGCGGCGTCGATCCGCGAGCAGAGCGGGGGCCTCAAGAACGTGCGGGCGCTCGGCTTCTCGATCGAGGGCGGACGGCGGGCGCAGGTGAGCATGAACCTGGTGAACACCGAGGCCACGCCCATCCACCGCGTACTGGCGCTGGTGCGCGAGGAGGCGGCGCGGCACGGCGCAGCCATCTCGGGCTGCGAGGTCGTGGGGCTGGTGCCCGAGTACGCGATGCTCGACGCGGCCGAGCACTACCTGCAGCTCGAGAGCTTCAGGCGCGATCAGGTGCTGGAGCTGCGCCTCAAGGCGCCGCCGCTCACCGAGGCGACCTCGGTGGCGTCGTTCTTCGACTCGGTCGCCTCGCCGACGCCCACGCCGGGCGGGGGCACGGTCTCGGCCTTCGTCGGGGCGCTGGCCGCGACTCTGCCGGCCATGGTGGCCGGTCTCACGCTGGGGAAGAAGAAGTACGCCGCGCACGAGGAGGCCATGAAGGAGGTGCGGCGCAAGGCCGCGGGGCTGCGGGGGCGGCTGCTGGGGCTGGCGCGCAAGGACAGCGAGGCCTTCGAGGCGGTGCTGCGGGCCCGGAAGTTGTCCGCAGGCCAGCCCGGCCGACGCCGAGGCGCGGGAAAAGGCCATGGCGGCGGCGGACTTGGAGTCGATGCGGGTGCCACTCGAGACGGCCCAGGCCTGTCTCGAGGTGCTCGAGCTGGCTGCCGAGGTCGCGGAGAAGGGCAACGTCAACGCCGCCAGCGACTCGGGCGTGGCGGGGTTGCTGGCCCACGCCGCGGCAGAGGGCGCGCTGCTCAACGTGGAAATCAACCTGAAGTCCGCCGGGCAATCCGCCGATAAAACCGACATCGAGATGGGCCTGCAACGCATCCGGACGGCACTAGGCCCGGCGGCTCGGCGCTGCCAGGATGCCGTGCATGCCGCCTTGAGCGCTTGACAGGGACTGCGTCATGGCGGGAGGGCTGCTGCCTTCGGGACCGGTGCGGCAGCATGCTCCGCGGAGAAAGCCAGCTTGGAAAAGGCGATCGACATCAAGCGACGGGCACAGCGTTGTTTCCAGAGCGGCGATCTGGATGGCGCCCTAAGCGAGTACGAGAAGCTCACCCGTGTTGAGGACGCCGAACCCATCAACATGGTCCTCATGGCGGACCTCCTGTACAAGAAGGAGGATCTTGCCGAGGCGTCCCGGCGTTACCTGCAGGCGGTAGGCGCCTACACGGAGACAGGGCTCTACAAGAACGCCATCGCGGTCTGCAAGAAGATGGCGCGGCTGTCGCTGTCCCTGACCGTCGTGCTGCAGCGGCTCGCCGAACTCCACCTGCTCGATGGGCTGAGCACCGAGGCGGCGCTCTACTACCAGGAATACGCCGAGCACCTGGCGCGCGAGGAGGACTTCCGCGGGGCCGCCGCCAGTCTGCGCAAGGCTTTCGAGGCCTCGCCCGAGAACCCCCGGTTGCTCGAAAGGGCGGCCGAGTGGCTGCTGCAGGTGGGGGATGCCGCAGCGGCGGCGGCCTTGCTGATCGAGGCGTCGCGCCATTTCACGCGGCGGGGACAGTCCGGTGACGCGGCGCGTGCGCAGGCGCGGGCAGGGGAGTTGGCGCCGGGCGCTGCCGCGACGCAGGAGGCGCAGGAGGCGCGGGTGGACGCCGAGGCCGCCGCAGTGCAGGAGGCGCAGGTGGACGCCGGGGCCGCCGAGGCGCAGGAGACGCAGGTGGCCGCCGAGACCACCGAGGCGCAGGAGGCGCGGGTGGACGCCGAGGCCGCCGAGGCGCAGGAGGCGCAGGTGGACGCCGCGCCCGCCGAGGCGCAGGAGGCGCAGGAGACGCAGGTGGACGCCGAGGCCGCCGAAGCGCAGGAGGCGCAGGTGGACGCCGAGGAGACCGCCGCAGCCGTGACCCCGGTCCTGGCTGCGGAGCCCCCTGCCGAGTTCGTGCCGGAGGCGGCGCCCCCGCCCATGGAGGATCTCGTGAGCGGCCTCGAGTCACGACCCACGTTCGAGAGCCCACCCGTGGGGGACGTGCCACCCGAGGAGGCTCCTGCGGGCGTGACGCCCCCGGTGCCCGGCGGTCTGCGCTTCGAGCCGGCCTCCGCGACGGGGAGCTCGATGACGCCGGAGATGTCGGACGTCGAGGACCTGCTGCGCCGGGCGGCGGATCGCTTCAAGGAGGGGGAGCAGGATCTGGCGGCCGATGCGCTGATCGAGGCGGCCCGGGCCTACGAGTCGCTCGACCGGCTGGAGAGTGCCGCTGCCATCTACCGCAGCCTGGGCCGCAGCACTCACGCCACGCCCGAGGTGCTGGGCCTGTGGCTCAGGAACTGTGAGCTGCGCCGCGAGGGCCGCGAGGCGGCCGAGGTGGCCTGCGGGCTCGGCGACTGTGCGTTGAACGACGGCGACCTGGAGCGTGCGCGCGAGTGGTTCGTGCGCGCCGTGGGGCACGTCCCCGACCACGAGTTGGCCACCCGCCGGCTCCAGAGGCTGGGACAGCGTGCGGCTGAAGTCGCCCCCGCGGCCAAGAACGACCCGCCGGGCGCGATCACGGGATCCGACGGCCGGGTCGAGGTGGCGGTCGGTCGCGCGCAGGCCGTGACTCTCGACCTGGGCTCGGTGATCGCGGAGTTCCAGCGCGGGGTCGAGTCCCAGCTTTCGGGTGATGCCCAGAGCCATTACGATCTGGGCATGACCTACCGCGAGATGGGACTGCTCGAACAGGCCGTGGAGTGTTTCCGCACCGCGGCGCTGGATTCCGCCTTCGGTCAGCGCTCGGCCGAGATGATCGGCCGTTGCCTGCTCGACCAGGGGCGTTTCGACGACGCGGCTGCGGAGTTCGCGCGCGCGCTGGAGGGCCTCGGGGATTCGTCCGAGGCGGGCGTGTGCCTGCACTTCCAGCTCGGGCTGGCGCACGAGGTCGCGGGCCACCTGCCCGAAGCGCTGGCCGAGTTCGAGCGCGTCTACGCGGTGCAGCCCAACTACCCGGATGTGGCGCAGAAGCTCCGCCTCCTGCGCAGGGCACCGGAGCGAGTCTGATGCACCGGCCGCCTGAGCCCGGAGGCGGTCGCCGCGTCGATCTCCACGCACACACCCTCTTCAGCGACGGCGTGCTCACGCCCGAAGCGGTCGTGACGCACGCCCTGGAGCGCTCGCTGGCCGCACTCGCCATCACCGACCACGACTCGGTCGAGGGCGTGGAGCGCGCGCGGATCGCGGCGGGGACGGCCCTCGAACTGGTGCCGGGGATCGAGGTCTCGTCCACGCTGGACGGCGCCGACCTGCACATCCTGGGCTACTACCTCGACCCCGGGGACGAAGAGTTGGCGGACTCGCTGGGGCGCTTCCGCGAGGAACGGCTGCGGCGCGCTCAGTCCATGGTCGAGCGCCTGCGCGCCCTGGGCGTGCCGGTGGACCTCGATGAGGTCGTCGAGCTGGCGGGGCCGGGTGTGGTGGGCCGCCCGCATGTCGCCGAGGCGCTCGTGCGCGCCGGGCACGTCGAGACGGTGGACGAGGCGTTCCGGCGCTTCATCGGGGCGCGGGGCGAGGCGTTCGTGCAACGGCCCGCGTTTCGTCCCGAGGACGCCATCGCGCTGATCCACGCGGCGGGCGGTGTGAGCGTGCTGGCTCATCCGGGGGCGTCGTTGTCCGACCTGGTGGTGGAGCAGTTGGCCGCGGCGGGACTGCGCGGCATCGAGGTCTGGCACCCCCAGCACGGTGCGGCGGCGGTGCGGCGCTTCCACGCCCTGGCGCGGCGCCTCGATCTGCTGGAGACGGGTGGCTCGGACTACCACGGGTGGCCGCGAGGAGCGGCACTGGGTGAGTTGCCGGTGCCGGCGAGCGTGCTCGGCCCGCTCAAGCAGGCGGCCGGCGTTCCGGGTTGAGCGTCCCGCCGGGCTCCGCCCGCCGCCGTTCCGTTGACTTGCGCGCGCGGGTGACCTTACTCTGCGCGTGCCCTCATGAACGACCTCCCGCCTTCCGCGGAGCCTGCGATCGCGCGACCGCTGCTCACGTCCCGCCGCCTTGCGTACATGGCGCTGCTCGTGGCTGTCTGCCTTGCGGGGGCGTATGCGCCACGCCCGCCGGACTTCGAGGTGCAGACCCTCGGGATCTTCGGGGCCGGCGTGCTGCTCGGGGCCCGCGACGGCGCTCTGGTGGGGGGGCTCACGATGCTGGTGTACTCGCTGCTGAACCCCTACGGGCCGGCCCATCCGCTCGTGACCCTGGCTCAGGTGCTCGGCCAGGTGCCGGCCGGGTTCGCAGGGGGGATCTTTGCGGCACTGGGGCTGCAGGGGCGTCCCGTGGCCGTGCGCGGCGTCGTGCTCGTGGGGCTGGCGCTGGTGCTCACCCTCTGGTTCGACCTGGTGACCAACGTGGCGACCGGTCTGGTCTTCGGCCAGATGCGCGTCGTCCTCCTGCAGGGGATCCCATTCGCGTTATGGCACACCGGCTCCAACGTGCTGCTCTTCGTGCTGCTCGGTACGCCGCTCGTGGCGGTGTTCGGGCGCTATCGGGCGCGGCTCTCCTCCTGACGCTCGGCGCGCCCGCGGCGCGTGGGCAGGCCCCGGAGGCCGGGGCCGCCGCGCTCGCGGGTTCGGGGCTGTTGGATGCGGTCTCGTGGTGGGGCGAGCCGGGACGCGCCGGCTGGCTGCCCGGGGCCTGGCTCGGCATGGCGCCCCCCTCCTCACTGGCCGGGTTGGCGCTGGGGGGCTGGCACCTCGAGGAGCCGGGCCGCGCGCCGGCCTCCACGCCGTGGCCGGGTGTCTGCCAGGCCCGCTCACCGCTCGCCTGGTACGACTCCCTCGAAGTGCGGGGGACGGGCGGGGGGCGTTCGCCGGATTCGGCGGGGCGATCGCCGGCCTGCGCGGGCACACGCCGGTCGCGGAGCGGCGGGCGCGGGCCACGTTCTCCCTCGTCAACGGCTCGGGGGGGCTCGACGGGAACGCCCTCACCCTGGTCAGGGGGGACTCGCTGCGGGGCTTCGGTGTGGACGTGGCGAACGGGAAGTGCGGTGCGACGGGGGGGCTTCAACTTGCCGGCCGTCACCAGTGGGGCGCGCACGCGAACCTGACGCGGGGGCGTCATGAATTCCAGGCGAGCGTCGCTCAGCGTGGTGCCGCGACACAACTCGTGGGCCTGGAGGAGCAGTCGGCCTCCGGGCAGAGCGGGGCGGCGGCGTGGCGCTGGCAACGCGGTGGGACCGGCTGGACGGCAGCGTTCTCGCGAGGGCTGGACCGGCACGAGAGCTTCGGTGGTCTGCTCGCGTACTCGCAGCGGGAGGCGCAGGAGACCCGTCTGACGGCGGGCTTCGGGCAGGCGCGCGACGGGCGTGAGCTGAACGCGCGGGCGGAGTGGACCGAAGGCTCGGTCAAGCGCTTCGGGAGCGGGGCGTTCTCGCGGGAGTGCCGCGGGCTCTGGGGCGCGGTCCGCGTGAAGCTGCCCGCGAGTGGCGGCCGGCTGGATCTCGCCCTGGGCATGGGCCGCCACGGGGGAGTGGACCGCTTCGAGGTGGCGCCCAGCGCGGAGTTCCAGGTCCGCTCCCGCGGGCTTGACGCCGCGCTCGGGCTCGAGCGCGTGCTCACGCCCGTGTGGGCGGATCTCGCGCCGGGGACGGAGCCGTTCCTGCAGCACGCCTGGATCGGTACGATGAGGCTCGCGACCGCGCGGCCCGGAGGCTGGCGCGCGCGTGCCTCGCTGCGGGCGGGGCGTGTCTATTCGCGCGCGCTCCTGGAGCGGTTGCCGCTCGAGGATCTGTGGTTGCGCCGTGGGCTGCGCCCCGAGTGCGGGACCTACGACCTCGCGCTCGCCGAGGGTGGGCTCGAGTGGGAGGGGCGGTGTGCCGGCGCGGGCGTGGAGGGCTTCGGGCTCGCGCACCGCAGCAGGGCCGCGCCAGGTGGCGCCGCGCGTGTCCCCGGCGTGGACCCCGACGTTGGTTGCCGGGCGTGGGTGGGTGGCCGCACCACGCTCTTCGGCGGTGACCTCGGCGTGGGACTGCGTGGCGAGGCCGCGGGCGTGGGGGTGCGTGAGGCGCAGGTCGAGCCGCTGCGCCGCCTGCCCGCGTTCGTGACCTTTGCGCTGGTCGGGCAGGTGACGCTGCTGCACGACGCGGTGATCGTGCTGCGGGCGCGCAATCTCGAGGATCGCCCGCGCGCGCAGCTCTGGACCGATTCGGCGACCGGGTTGCCCGCGGTCACGGAGGGCCGCAACCTGACCCTGAGCTTCGTGTGGAGGCTGTTCAACTGAACCGGGTCCCGTGAGCGGACGGGGCCGGCGAAGGCCCCGCCCGGAACGGGAACCGCACGCGCCCCCGCGGAGATCGGATGCCCGCCTGGACGCCGGCGGAGCGGCGCGGCGCGCTGCTGGTGGCGCTGTTGCTCTCGCTGGGTGCGACGCGTGACCTGTGGCGCGCGACGCATCCGCGGACGCCCCCCCCGCCGCCGGCGACGGCGGACGGTTCCGGCGGCCGCCCGGCGGCCGGCGTGGCTACCCGAGTGGAGCGGCCCGGCCCGGTGCCGGGGGAAGCCGCGCCGGCTGTGGACCTCAACCAGGCGGGGCTCGCCGAGTTGGACGCCCTGCCCGGCATCGGGCCCGTGCTCGCCGGGCGCATCCTGGAGCACCGCAACGCCCACGGCCCGTTCCGGGAGCCGGAGGACCTGCTCGCGGTGCCCGGCATCGGGCCGCGCCTCCTCGAGCGTCTTCGTCCCCGGATCCGTGTCGGCTCCCCCGCGACCGCAGAAACCGGGTCCGGCGCGCGTCCGGCCGGCCCGCCCCGGCCCTGAGGACGTTGCATTCGGCATGACCGCCCCCGCTTTCCGCGTGTGGATTCCGGTTCAGGAGGACGGGGAGACCGGCCGATAACCCGGGTGAATCGGGACGTCCAAGTGCATCGTGCGGCGGCCGTTCGCTCCTCGAATCCCGGCTGCCGGGATGCACGCCGCTTCCGTTCGCAGGCTCAAACGCCCCGCGACTCCGTTTCCGCTGTGGCGGAGAGGGTGTCGCGCGGCACGACCACCGCCGGGGACCGATCCGTGCAGGAAGACATCGGACAGCTGCTTCTCGCAGCCCAGCTGATCGACGAGGACGTGCTCAACAAGGCCTCGCTTCAGCAGAAGAGCACGGGCGGGAGCCTGACCGGCAACCTGGTCAAGATCGGCGCGCTCAGCGAAGACGCGCTCCTCGAGTTCCTTGCGCGGCACTACGGCACGCCCGCGTTCGATCTGAAGACCTTCGTGCCCGACCCCGCGCTCACGCGGCTCATCCCGGGGGACATCGCCACCCGGTTCATGGCGCTGCCCGTCTCCCGCAGCGGGCGGCGGCTGGTGGTCGCCATGGCGAACCCCACGAACATCTTCGCCATCGACGACATCAAGTTCATCACCGGCTACGAGGTCGAGCCGCAAGTCGCGACGGAAGCCGGGCTCAAGAAAGCCCTCGACCGCGCCTACGACTCGGCCGGCACGATGGCCGACGTGATGAAGGGCATCGAGGACGATCTGTCGGTCGTCGAGGAGGACGACAGCGCCGAGGTCGAAGCGGGGCTCTCGGCGGCCGACGAGGCGCCGATCGTCAAGCTCGTGAACTCGCTCATCGCCGATGCGGTGCGCAAGGGAGCCTCGGACATCCACGTCGAGCCCTACGAGCGGAGCATGCGGGTGCGCTTCCGCATCGACGGCGTGATGCAGGAGATGATGTCGCCGCCCTTCAAGTTCAAGGCGGCCATCCTCTCGCGGCTGAAGATCATGGCGGAGCTGGACATCGCGGAACGGCGCGTGCCGCAGGACGGTCGCATCAAGATCAAGGTGATGAACCGCACCATCGACCTGCGCGTCTCGTCGTTGCCGACGATCTTCGGCGAGAAGATCGTGATGCGAATCCTGGACAAGGCGAACCTCAACATCGACCTGGAGAAGCTCGGCTTCGAGCCGGCCTCGATGAAGGAGTTCGTCTCGGCGATCGCCAACCCCTACGGCATGGTGCTGGTGACGGGGCCCACCGGGTCCGGCAAGACCACCACGCTTTACTCGGCGCTCTCGCGCGTGAACACGCCCGAGGTCAACGTGATGACCGCCGAGGACCCGGTCGAGTACAACCTGGACGGCATCAACCAGGTGCTGGTGCACGAGGACATCGGGCTCACCTTCTCCGCGGCGCTCAAGGCGTTCCTGCGGCAGGACCCCAACATCATCATGGTGGGCGAGATCCGCGACCTGGACACGGGCTCGATCGCGGTCAAGGCGGCGCTCACGGGCCACCTGGTGCTCTCCACGCTGCACACCAACGACGCGCCGAGCGCGATCGGCCGCCTGATCGACATGGGAGTCGAGCCGTTCCTGGTGGCGTCGTCGGTCAATCTGATCCTGGCCCAGCGCCTGGTGCGCAAGGTGTGCAGTGGCTGCAAGGCTCCCCTGACGCTCAGCGCGGAGGTGTTGCACGAGCTGCAGCTCACGCCCGAGCAGGCCGCGAAGGCTTCGTTCGTCGAAGGCCAGGGGTGTGTGGACTGCAACAACACCGGCTACCGCGGGCGCCAGGGCGTGTACGAGGTGATGCCGATGACGCCGGCGATCCGCGAACTGGTGCTGGAGCGGGCGTCGGCCAACGAGATCAAGCGGGTGGCCATCGAGCAGGGCATGCTGACCCTGCGCCGGGATGCGCTGGAGAAGCTCAAGCGCGGCATGACCACGGTCGAGGAAGTGCTCAAGGAGACGGCGGCGGACCAGTTCTAGTCGCGCACCGGCGCACGGGCCCCGCGATCGGCGGGCGTCCGCACTGCCGAATCGGAGAGGAGAGGATCAGACGTGGTGACCCTTCGCCAGTTGCTCGAGGACATGGTGTCACGGCGGGCTTCGGACCTGCACATCACGGCCGGATTGCCGCCGGAATTCCGCGTGGACGGTGCCATCGCGCCGAGCGAGTACGACGTGCTCGGCCCGGAGCACACCGTGCAGCTCGCCTACAGCGTGATGTCGGACGAGCAGCGCAAGCGCTTCGAGACCACCAAGGAACTGGATTTCTCGTTCGGCATCAAGGGACTTGCGCGCTACCGCGCCAACGTCTTCCTGCAGCGCGGGACGGTCTGCATGGTGATCCGGCAGATCCCGTTCGAGATCCTGGCGATGGACAAGCTGGGGCTGCCGAACGTGGCGCGCGAGTTCACCAGCCGCATGAAGGGGATGATCCTGGTGACCGGGCCGACCGGGAGCGGCAAGTCCACGACGCTGGCCGCGATGCTGGACAAGATCAACCAGACGCGTCAGTGCCACATCATCACCATCGAGGATCCGGTCGAGTACATCCACCACCACAAGAAGTGCATCGTGAACCAGCGCGAGGTCGGCTCGGACACGGCATCGTTCCCGACCGCGCTCAAGTACGTCCTGCGGCAGGATCCGGACATCATCCTGATCGGCGAGATGCGCGACCTCGAGACCATCGAGGCGGCGCTCACCATCGCCGAGACCGGGCACCTGGTGTTCGCCACCCTGCACACGAACTCGACCTACGAGGCGGTCAACCGCATCGTGGACGTGTTCCCCGCGGACCAGCAGAAGCAGATCCTCACCCAGCTCGCCTTCACGCTCGAGGGGGTGATCACCCAGCAGCTCATCCCGCGCAGTCACGGCACGGGGCGCGTCCTGTGCGCCGAGGTGCTGGTGTGCACGCCGGCCATCAAGGCCGTGATCCGCGAGGGCAAGAGCCATCAGATCTACAGCCTCATGCAGGTCGGTCAGAAGTTCGGCATGCAGACCATGAACCAGGCGCTCCTGCAGGCGGTGCTCGACAAGCACCTGACGCCCGAGGACGCGCTCGACCACTGCAGCGACCGGACCGAGCTCGAAGGGATGCTCGGGAAGGTCTGGGCCGGGTCGGCCGGTGGCACGGCCCACCGGAAAGTCGCGTAGGAGGATCCCATGCCTGTCTTCGTGTGGAAGGGACGTACGCTCGCGGGTGAGGCGCAGAGCGGAGAGATCGAGGTCGGGCGCCAGGACGAGGCCGTCGATCTGCTGCGCAAGAAGAAGATCCTGGTCACCTCGATGCGGCCCAAGAGCGGCGGCTTCAAGCTGCCGAAGTTCGGCGGCTCCGGCGTGACGACCAAGGACCTCGCCATCTTCACGCGCCAGTTCGCCACCATGATCTCGGCCGGTCTGCCGCTGGTCCAGTGCCTCGACATCCTGGCCAAGCAGGCCAGCAAGCCCTCGTTCGGCCGGGTGATCGGGGAGGTCACGCGCGAGGTCGAGGCCGGCGCGACGCTGGCGGATGCGCTGGGCAAGCACAAGACTCGTCTTCGACGACCTGTTCCGCAACATGGTGGCCGCGGGCGAGGCCGGCGGCGTGCTGGACGAGATCCTCATGCGCCTCGCCACGTACATCGAGAAGGCGGACGCCCTGAAGCGCAAGATCCAGGGCGCGATGGTCTACCCGGCGGTGGTGCTCTCGGTGTGCGTCGGGGCCGCGGCCTTCATGCTGATCTTCATCATCCCGACCTTCGCCAAGATGTTCACCGATTTCGGCGGTGAGCTGCCGCTGCCCACCAAGGTCGTGCTGATGCTGTCCGAGCGGCCTGCAGAGCTTCTGGTGGGTGATCGTGCTGGCCGTGGTCGGCTCGGTGATCGCGCTATCAAGCGCTACTACGCCACCGAGGCAGGCCACCGGAACATCGACGCGACGATGCTGCGCGTGCCGGTGCTGGGCGACGTCCTGCTGAAGGGCGCCGTGGCGCGCTTCACGCGCACGCTCGGCACCCTCATCGCCTCGGGCGTGCCGATCCTGGCGGGCCTGGAGATCACGGCGCGCACGGCGGGCAACCGGATCATCTCCGAGGCCATCATGACGGCGCGGGCGTCGATCCGCGAGGGCGAGACGGTGTCGGCGCCGCTGAAGACATCGGGAGTGTTCCCGCCGATGGTGGTGCAGATGATCTCGGTGGGCGAGCAGACCGGCGCGCTCGACGAGATGCTCACGAAGATCGCCGTCTTCTACGAGGCCGAGGTGGACACGGCGGTGGACGACCCTGACCTCCGATCATCGAGCCGGTCATGATCGTGATGATGGGCGGCATGGTGGGCGGCATGGTCGTCGCCATGTACCTGCCCATGTTCAAGCTCATCAGCGTGGTCGCGGGCGGCGCCAACTGATGAGGAACCCGTTCCCGCACGAGACGGCTGACCCGGGCGCCACGCGCGCCGCGCGGCAGCCCGTGTCCGGCCCTGCGGGCCGGGCGCAGGCGCGCGCGCGTGGGCTCATGACCCTGGTCTGGGGCCGGCTCGTGGTGGCGGCGCTCGCGCTGCCGCTGGGCCTGCTGCTGCGCCCGGACGCCACCGGAGGCGATGCGCATCGCGGTCACCGGGTCGGCGGCGGCGATCGTGGTGATCTCGGTGCTCTTCGGGCTCGCGGCGCGCACGCGACGGGCGCTTGCGCTGCAGGCCTTCGCGCAACTGGCCGCGGACCTCGCGTTGGTGACGGCGCTGGCGGCCTACACCGGTGGAAGAGGGAGCCAGTTCGTACTCTTCTATGTGCTGGTGGTGATCACGGGCGGTCTGCTGGCCCGGCTCCCGGGCGGGCTGTTCGCCGCCGCGGGTGCCGGTGGCGCGTACGTGCTCCTGCCGACGCTCGTCGCGCGGGTGGACTCGTCCTGGGCGACCGCCGTCGAGCCGGTGCTCCCGACCGGCATGCTGCTCGCCTTCGTCGCCATCGTGGGTGTGCTGGCCGGCGTGCTGGGGCGGCGTGTGCGCGCGGCGCACGATGACCTGGAGCGCACCACGCGCGAGCTGGACCGCGTGCGCGTGGACAACGACGTCATCCTGCGGCACCTCGCGACCGGCGTGCTCACGGTGGATGCCTGGGGCATGGTCGCGTACCTGAACCCGGCCGCCGAGCAGGTGCTGGGACTGCGCACCGCGGAGCTGCGCGGCCGGACGCTGCAGGAGGCGCTGCCGGAGCGGCTCGGTCTGCTGCGCGACCTCGTGCAGGAGACGCTGGCCCGCGGCGAACCGCGGCTGCGCGCCGAATTGACCGCGCACTCGGCCGCGAACCACGAGCTGGTGCTGGGTGTGACGACCAACCTGCTGCGCCACGAGGGCGTGGTGACGGGCGTGGTCGCGGTCTTCCAGGACCTGACCGAGGTGCGCGCCATGGAGCGGCGCGCGCGCCGCAACGAGACCCTGGCCGAGGTGGGCGCGCTGGCGGCCGGGATCGCGCACGAGCTGCGCAACGGGCTCAAGCCGATCAGCGGCTCGGTGGAGTTCCTGCAGCGCGAACTCAAGCCCGAGGGCGAGAGCGCCGTGCTCATGAGCCTCATCACGCGGGAGTGCGGGCGGCTGAACCGGTTCGTGAGCGACCTGCTGAGCTACGCCCGCGAGCGCGACCTGGTGCCTGGAGCCGCTCGACCTCGACGAGCACATGGGCGAGTTGCGGGACGGACTGCGGCGCGACCCGCGCTGCAGCGCCGGACGTCCGGATCGACTTCGAGCCGCCCGGCGTGAGCGTACGCCTGCGGGGCGACCGCGAGCAGCTCCGGCAGGTCTGGCTGAACCTGGTCAACAACGCGCTGGACGCGATGACCGGCAGCGGCGCCCTGACGGTGCGCTGGCGGCCGGCGGGCGACGGGCGGGCGGTCGTGGAATTCGAGGACCAGGGAGTCGGCATCGCTCCCGAAGTCCTGCCGCGCGTCGGCGAGCCGTTCTTCACCACCAAGCAGGAAGGCACCGGGCTGGGTGTGGCGATGGCCCAGCGCATCGTGGAGCGGCACGGCGGCACGCTTGCGTTCGAGAGCGCGCCGGGCCGTGGCACGATCGTCCGGGTGAGCCTGCCTGTGGAAGTCAAAATCCTAGCGGAAGCCGCTTGAGAGACCGTGAACACCCCCCTGGAGAGGTGAACGACATGCCCACGGAGAAGATCCTGGTCGTAGACGACGAGCAGAGCATGACCCAGTTCCTGGGCATCGTGCTGCGCAAGGAAGGCTACCAGGTGACGTCCACCAATAGTGGCAAGGACGCGCTGGAGAAGGTCCGTGGCGAGAGCTTCGACGCCGTCATCACCGACATCCGCATGCCCGGGATGGACGGTATCCAGCTCCTGGAGGGGATCAAGAAGATCGACCCCACGCTGCCGGTCGTGATCATGACCGCATACGCGTCCCAGCAGTCGGCCATCGACGCCGTGAACCTGGGCGCCTTCCAGTACCTCATCAAGAACGCGAAGAACGACGAGATCAAGCTGGTGGTGCGCAACGCCATCGAGATGCGGCGGGTGCGCAGCGAGAACCAGTATCTCAAGCGGGAGCTCAAGAAGGGACACGAGGAGAAGGTCATCATCGGCACCTCCGACGAGATGGTGCGCGTCTTCAAGATGGTGGAGAAGGTGGCCGACAGCGAGGCCACCATCATGATCCAGGGCGAGAGCGGCACCGGCAAGGAGCTCATCGCGCGCGAGATCCACTACAGCAGCCGGCGCGCCGGCGGCCCGTTCGTGAGCATCAACTGCGGCGCCATCCCGCGCGACCTGCTCGAGAGCAACCTGTTCGGGCACGTCAAGGGCTCCTTCACCGGCGCGGTGCGTGATTCCGCCGGCCTCTTCCAGGTCGCCGAGGGCGGCACGTTCTTCCTCGACGAGGTGGGGGAGATGCCGTCGGCCACGCAGGTCAAGCTGCTGCGGGCGCTCCAGGAGCGGGAGATCATCCCGGTCGGCGGCACCCAGCCGATCAAGATCGACTGCCGGCTCGTGGCCGCGACCAACGCCGACCTCGAGAAGGAGGTCGCCGAGGGGCGCTTCCGCGCCGACCTCTTCTACCGGCTCAACGTGATCCCCATCAAGCTGCCGCACCTGCGACAGCGCCGCGACGACATCCCGCTGCTGGTGGACCACTTCCTCAAGCGCTACGCGCTGAACAACCCGGCCAAGACCGTGAACCCGGAGGCCATGGAGCTGCTGATGAAGTACGACTGGCCCGGGAACGTGCGCGAGCTCGAGAACGTCATGGAGCGTGCGCTCATCCTGGACGAGGGCGGGGTCATCGGGCCGGACGACCTGCCCGACAAGCTCCGCTTCGGCGCCGCCCACCGGGGCAGCCTCATCATCGACTCGCCGACGCTGACGCTCGAGGAGCTCGAGAAGGAGTACATCCTCAAGGTGCTCAGCTACACGCGCTGGCAGAAGAAGAAGGCCAGCGACCTGCTCGGGATCAATGCCTCGACGCTGTATCGCAAGCTGATCGCCTACGGGGTGGAGCGGGCGAGCGCCGAGGGGGATGACGAAGCCGAGTCGCGGGAGCCCCAGGCGCACGCCGCGTGAGGATTGCACCGTGCATGGACTGGCCGGTTCCGTTGCGAATCGCCACAGTCGGTGGCCGGTCCTCGTGGAGATTGCGCGGCGATCGAGGGGCCGCGGGCGGCGGATGGGCAAGGGCGATGAGCGCAAATCCCTGTACAGAGAAGCAGTAGGGACGCAGCACGGGGAGCGCGCCGCGTGGCACGACGGTTGCTCGACTACCCGGTCGAGGGTCCAAGAGCCAACGCGACGGGCGACCCGAGGACTCAACCAGGAGGAGTGCCAGACATGTTCCGGTCCCAGAAAGGCTTCACCCTGATCGAGCTGATGATCGTGGTCGTCATCATCGGCATCCTTGCGGCGATCGCGATCCCGAACTTCATCGCGATGCAGAACCGCGCCAAGGAAGGCAGCATCAAGGCCAACATGCACACCCTGCAGCTCGCCGCCGAGGACTACGGCGTCCGCAACGACGGCGTGTACTCGGCGACGATGACCGTCGGCACGGCGGCCACGGACTTCCAGCTCCCGGCGCAACTTCAAGAACCCGTTCGACGGCCTCACGACCTCGGGCCACGCGTGGGAAGACCGGGCGGTCTTCACGGCAGCCGGCTTCGGCCGCCGTCTGGCATCACGAGCTACGGCGACTCGGCGACTGCGACCTACAACATCAAGGGCTACGGCAAGGACGCGGCGCTCACGCTCCTGGTGCTGACCGCCGGGCAGTAGTCGGTCCAGATCCAGCGAAACGCGGGGGTGGGAGATGTCCCGCCCCCGCGCCTTCGCGGCAGGGACGGCGCGAAGGGAGTTGCGCGGCCCCGTTGCCCGCGGAGACCTCGAGAGGATCCCATGAGGCGTGACGGCGGCTTCACCCTCGATCGAGCTGATGATCGTGGTCGTCGTGATCGGCATCCTGGCTGCGGTCGCGATCCCGAACTTCATCACGATGCAGGCGCGCTCCAGGGAGGCGGGCGTGAAGGCCAACATGCACACCTTCCAGCTCTCCGCCGAGGACTACGGCGTGCTGAACAACGGGTACTACCCGTCGAACGCGTCGGTGGTCGTGCCCCTCATGCCCGGGGGCGACGCCAACTTCAAGAACAGCTTCACCGGCTTGACGGGCAGCGGCGTCGCCTGGGAGGACCGGGGCACGTACGATGCGCCGGCGAGCACCATCCCGGGGATCACGAGCTACTCGGACTCGAACAACTTCACCTACAACGTGAAGGGCCACGGGAAGACCAGCCCGATCTCGATCATCCTCACCTCCGGATACTGAGCGCGCTGCGGCCGCGGACGTCCCGCTCCCGCGGGGCGCGCCGGCCCATCTCCGGCGAGCCCCCCTCGTACGGTCTGACTCCGGCCCGCCCCCCCTCCCGAAGCGCCGCCACCATCCCCGCGCAAGGCATGTCGCACGGTCTGCCCGTTTGCGCGGCACGCGCGTTGCAACCGGGGACGCCCCGGAGGATCGGCCGCGAGGCGCGATCGGCCGGATCCTGATGGCGCAAGGGGTTGGCCCCGGTGGAGGGAATCGGGACGTGAGCGGAAACAGGCAGACTTCGGCCGCCTCGATCGCAGACCGGCAAGCGACTGGCCGGTCGACCGAGGTGCAGGCTGGAAGGGACCCCGGCCTGGCCGTCTGCGCCCGTGGTCTTGCGAAGCACTACGTGCACCCGTGGACACTCCGGGTGACGCGCGGGCTCGACGCGCTGGACCTCGACGTGCGCCGCGGCGAGGTGATGGGCCTGCTCGGTCCCAACGGTGCCGGGCAAGACCACCACGCTCAAGCTCCTCACGGGCCTGCTGAAGCCCACGCGCGGGCAGGCCTGGCTGATGGGCGAGCCGGTCGAGAGCACGGCTTCGCGCCGCGAGCCTCGGCTTCCTGCCCGAGCAGCCCTACTTCTACGACTACCTGAACGGCCTCGAGTATCTCGAACTGGCCGCGCGGCTCTCGGGCCTGGCGGCTGCGGTCGCCGCGCGAGCGGGCGCGCCACTGGCTCGGCCGGGTCGGGCTGGACGAGCGTCCGCGCCTGGGGCTGCGCAAGTACTCGAAGGGCATGCTGCAGCGCCTGGGGCTGGCGGCAGCGCTGGTGCACGACCCCGAGCTGCTCATCCTGGACGAGCCCATGAGCGGGCTCGACCCGTTCGGCCGTCGCGACGTGCGCGACCTCATCACCGAGCAGCGCGAGCGCGGCGTGACCGTGCTGTTCTCGTCGCACATCCTGCCGGACGTCGAGATGCTGTGCGACCGGGTGGCCATCATGATCGGTGGCCGCCTGACGCGAGTGGCCACGGTAGGCGAGCTGGTGGAGGACGGGACGCAGGCCGTCGAGATCCGCTGTGCGCCGGGCGCGTTGCTCGAGATCCCGCGGCACTGGTCGGGCCTGGTCTCGCGCACCCAGCGCGCCGACGAGTCGGTCTTCCGGTTCGAGGATGAGGCGCGACTGGCCGACGTGCTGGACTGGCTGCTCCGGGCGGGCGTGCAGGTGCGTGCCGTGACGCCGCAGCGGCCGACGCTCGAGTCGCTCTTCATGGCCGCCGCCGAGGCCGAGCGCGTGCGGAGGAGCGCATGATCCCGCTGCTGATCGCGCACAACACGTTCCGCGAGGCCACGCGGGACCGCGTGGTGGCCGGGGTCGTCGTGGCCGGACTGGCGCTGCTCGCGCTGACGCAGGTGGCGAGTCCGCTCGCGCTGGGCGAGGGCGGACGGCTCACGGTGGACCTCGGGCTGCTCGGGCATCTCGATCCTCGGCCTGCTCGTCATCCTGCTCACCGGGACGAGTCTGGTCGCGAAGGAGGTCGAGCGGCGCACCATCTACAACCTGCTCTCGCGCCCGATCACGCGACCCGCCTACCTGGTGGGCAAGTGGGCGGGGCTCTCGGCGGCGCTGTGGACCGTGGCGCTGCTGCTCGGGCTGGCGCTGTGGGGCGTGCTGGGGACGCGCGGCCTGGCCGGGCACGGCGCGGCGGTGCTGCAGGGGGTCTACCTGGCCGGGCTCGAGCTCAGCGTGATCACGGCGCTGGCCGTGATGTTCTCGGCGCTCTCGACTCCGGTGCTCTCGGCGCTCTACACGCTGGGCTTCTACGTGGTGGGGCAGTGGAGCTACGACCTCCGCCTGCTGGCCGAGAAGCTCCCGAAGGATCTCGGATGGCTGCTGGCGGCGACTGCGAACCTGGTCCCGAATCTGCCGCTGTTCAACATGCGTACGCTCGCCGCGGAGGGACATCCCACGACCTGGCTGCACCTCGCGCTGGCCTCCGGCTACGCCGTGGTCTACGTGGCCTGCGCGCTGTGCCTGGCCACGGCCGCCTTCGAGTCGAAGGACTTCAAGTGAGTCCGCTGGCTGCGCTGGACTCGCGCCGGCGCCGCTTCCTCACGGCCTGGGCGGCTGCCCTCGTGCTCGGAACGGGGGTGTTCACGCTGGCGTCCGCCGCATGGCGGACCGTGCCGCATCCGCAGCCGCTCGAGGAATTGTCGTACTACCCGTCCGGGCGGTTCCTCGAGCCGGCGACGCTCGGGCATGCCGCGACCGCGGCCGACCTGGCGTGGCTGCGTGCGGTGCAGTACTACGGGCAGCACCGCATCACGGACAACCAGTTCGTGCGGATGGGGCACGTGTTCGACATCCTCACCGCGCTCGATCCCGGGTTCGTGCCGGCGTACGTCTTCGGTGCCTTCGCCCTGGCCCAGGAGGGCCGGGACTTCCCTGCGGCCGAACGGCTCATGCGGAAGGGACTCGCGGCCAATCCGACGAGTGGCGAGCTGGCGTTCCAGCTTGGCTTCCTCTACTACGTGCGCCCGGGCGGGCGGGACCTGCGTGCGCGCAGCCGAGTGCTTCGAACAGGCCGCGCGGCAGCCGGACGGGCCGCCCGCAGTCGGCCCGGTTCGCGGCCTTCGCCCGGCAGAACGCGGGGGATCTGGCGGTGGCCTACGAGCTGTGGTCCCAGGTCGAGCGCAACTCGCCCAACCTCTACCTGCGCGAGATCGCCCAGCGGGAGCGGGCCCGGATCCGCGAGGCGCTGGAACGCGGCCGCCGCGAGCAGGCCATGCGGCGCCTGACTACGCCGGCCGTGCTGTTCAAGAGGCGGCCGTGAGGCCCCCCCTGCGTCCCGGGGGGCCCGGAACGGGGCCCGAAAGGCGGCTCAAGGGACGGCCGCGGGCGACCGATAACCACAACGGCAGGTCACCCGTCGGGGTCCAGAGGTCACGGGTAGCCTGGAGTTCGATTCGCTGTCGTTGGTTCCGCCGCGAGAGGCCCGAGAACCCCGCGGTTCAGCCCGCCGTGCCGGGTCAGGCCCGCACCGCGTCCAGGGAGTGAAGACATGCTCTTCGGCAAGAAGCAGTCCCTCGTGGGGCTGGACATCGGTAGCCACACCATCAAGGCGGTCGAGCTGGAGTCCCAGCCCAACAAGTCCTGGCGGCTCACCCGCTGGGGCATCTCGGCCCCGCTCGCCGAGGCCATCGTGGACGGCGAGATCATGGACCGCCAGTTGGTGACCGACGCCATCTCGAACCTGTTCGAGTCGCGCGGGATCAAGTCGCGCAACGTCGTCGCGGCGGTGAGCGGCCGGGCGGTGATCGTGAAGAAGATCACGATGAACCGTCTCTCCGCGGCCGACGCGCAGCAGGCCGTCTACTGGGAGGCCGAGCAGCACGTGCCGTACGACATCAACGACGTGTCGCTCGACTTCGAGATCGTGGGCCCGGCCCCGAACGACCCCAAGCAGATGCAGGTGCTGCTGGTGGCCGCCAAGAAGGACATGGTCATGTCTTTCGGCGACCTGATCCGCGAGGCGGGGCTCACCCCGTCGGTCGTGGACGTGGACTCGTTCGCGGCGCAGAACGCGCTCGAGGCGAACTACGACTTCGCGCCCGAGGAGGTCGTCGCGATCCTGAACGTCGGCTCGGAGATGACGAACATCAACATCATCCAGGCGGGCGTGCCGTACTTCACCAAGGATCTGCAGGTGGGCGGCACGACGTTCGTCGAGGCCGCTCAGCGCAAGTTCAACCTGAGCCAGGCCGAGGCGGCCGCCGCCGTGCGCGGCGAGTCGGGCTCGAGCCTCGAGCTCGCGCCGGTGATCGAACAGGCATGCGAGGGGCTGGCGACCGCACTCGAGCGCGCGCAGGCGTTCCTGCGCACCTCGGGCGAGGCGGGAGCCATCTCGCGCATCATGCTCTGCGGTGGAAGCGCGCTGACGCCGGGCGTGCCGGAGTTCCTGCAGCGTCGCTTCGGCGTCACGACGGAGATCGCCAACCCGCTGACCCGTGTGGCCTATGACCCCGCGCTGTTCGCCGGGCAGGACGTCATGAAGGTGGCGCCGCTTCTGACGGTCGGGATCGGACTCGCGCTGCGCCGCGTGGGAGACAAGAAATGATCCGGATCAATCTCCTCCCCGGGGAGGAAAGGCGGCAGCGCAAGGCCGCGGTCGCGCTGAAGGTCGGGGACCTGGTGGTACCGCTTGCCTTGTTGGTGGCGACGGCGCTGATCGTGGCCGGCACGGCGTTCTCGCAGCGCACCCGCGCGGACGGCCTCGTACGTTCCATCGCGGAAGTGGACGCGCAGTCGCGCCTGCTGGCGCCCCAGATCGAGCGGGTCAACCGGCTGGCGCAGGAGCGCGCCGAACTGGACCTGCGGCTGGGCATCATCGGCAGGCTGCAGAAGGGACGCACCCAGAGCGTGCGGCTCATGGATGAGCTGGCGCGCTGCATCCCCGAGCACCTGTGGGTCGGCGCCGTCAACCAGGAAGGCGGGACGACGCTGACCGTGGAGGGCACCACCCTCTCGAACCTCGTGGTCTCGGACCTCATGTCGCGGCTCGAGCGCTCCCCGCTCTTCGCGAACGTGGAGCTCGACGTGGCCGAACAGGCGGCCATCGAAGCCCGCGACGTCGTCCGCTTCCGGGTGACCTGCCAGGTCACGCCGGACGAACCGGCCCAGTAGGGAGAACGCCATGGCCAACCTCGATCTCAAGAACCCGATGGTGCAGAAGACCGTGCTCAGCGTGCTCCTGTCGGGCGGCCTGCTGGCGGTCTTCTTCTTCACGCACTTCCTGCCGTTCGGCTATCCGAACCAGCAGGACCGGCTCAACGTGCTCAAGACCGACTTCGAGCGCAAGTCCACCGAGCTGGCCCGGGCGCGCACGACGGTGGCGGACCTGCCCCGTTTCGAAGCCGAGTACGAGCAACTGCACGACCGCTGGCTGCTGGCGGCCGAGTTGCTGCCGACGGACCGGCAGCTGGGCTCGCTGTTGCGCAAGATCACGCTCGCCGGGCAGGAGACGGGGGTGCAGTTCGTGCGCTTCAAGCCCACGGCCGCGAAGACGGAGACCTACTACACCGAGATGCCGGTGCAGATCGCGGTGAGCGGCGGCTACCACCAGGTGGGGTCGTTCCTTGCGGAACTGGCGAACCTGCGCCGCATCGTGACGGTCACGAACATGCGCCTCAAGACGAACCCGGGGCTGTCCGACAACCCTCTCGCCACGACGGCCATCGAGCTCACTGCGTCGGCCTACAGCCTGAACACCTCGTCGACGGTCGCGCCAGTGAAGGAAGCTCGTAAGGAGGGAGGCTCGGATGCGCGCAAGTCTTCGTAAGCGGACCCCGGACACCGGTGCCGCGCATGCCGCGGCGCGCAGGAGTGCCGGCGTCGCGCTGCTCGTAGCGTGTGCCGGTCTGGTGGCGGGAACGGCCCTGGCGGGCTCCTCGGTCGAGGCGCGCGCCATCGCCGCCGCACGGCAGGTCGCGGCGCGGGCCGAGACCTGCGCACAGACTCAGAACGTCGTCGCGGGCGTGTCCACGCCCCGAGGAAAGCCGGTCCCGGCGAAGGCCGTGGCCCCGGCGAAGACCGTCCCGGCGGCGGCCGCGATCCCGGCAAAGGTCGGGAAGCCCGCGGTCCGCGCGTCGGTGGGCGGCAAACCCGTGGTGGCGGCATCCGTTCGCCCGAGGGTCGCGGCGACGGCCGCCTCGATGCGGTCAACCATGAATCCGGTGCCGTCGCCGTCGGCCGCGCGACTCGACGACCAGGTGACGTACCAGTACAACGCACTGGGTCGGCGTGATCCGTTCATGCCGCTCGTGGGCGGTGGGGAGTACGTCGCGATCGAAGCCCCGCTCGAGGTCGGCGCCATGCAGGTCGTCGGCATCGTGTGGGGGACGCAGGACAAGTTCGCGATCATCGAGGACGGCCGCGGGAACAGCACGGTGCTGCGCCCGGGCGACAAGGTCATGAACGGAGTCGTGGAGGGCCTGAAGCGGGACGGTGTCGTCGTGAACCTCACCGTGGACGGCCAGACGCAGTCGGTGACCATCCCACTGACGCGGAAGGGAGATTCGAATGCGAACCGCTAAGCTCCTGGCGAGTCTGTTGCTGATCGCCGGCGCTGCCCTGGCCGCCCTCGCGCCCGTCTCGGCCAGCGCGCAGGATTCGGGCACCATGAAGCAGGTGGGCCTCGTCCGCACCAGCTCGGGGACGTTCAGCCTCGACGTGGAGGGCGCGGACATCCGGACGGTGCTGCGCGCCATCTCCGAGTTCAGCGGGCGCAACATCGTCGTGAGCGGGAACATCAGCGGCAAGGTGCGGGTCTCCCTCAAGAACGTCGGGTGGCAGGACGCGCTGCGCACCGTCCTGCGGTCGAGCGGCCTGGACTACGTCGAGGAGAACGGCATCCTGCGCGTGGACGAGATGCAGAAGCTCCAGGCGGAGGGGGTCGAGCGCGAGACCGCCCGGGCCAAGCAGCAGGAGCTCATGACGCTCGAGACCCGGGTCGTGAAGCTCAACTACGCCAACGCGGGCGAACTCACCAGCGCCCTGATGGGCTCGTTGACCAAGCGCGGCTCCATCCTGGTCGAGAAGCGCACGAACTCTCTCATCATCAGCGACCTGCCCGAGCGCGTGGGCCCGGTCGTGAAGATGGCGCTGGATCTGGACACGGCCACGCCGCAGATCGAGATCACCGCGAAGCTGGTGGACGTGGACGTGGAGGCCCTGCGCGGCCTCGGGGTCGAGTGGAACATCGCGCCGGTGATGCCCGAGTTCTGGGGCGGCGACGCCCTGCCCGGCGGCGGCGCTCTGCACAACAGCGACCGCACGCTCAACATGTCCGGTGAGCAGAATACCGGGCTCGGCGATCCCGCGAACCGGTTGACGTTCGGTCTCTTCAAGAACTGGGCGTCCATCGAGGCCCAGCTCCAGACGCTGGAGCAGAATCGCAAGGCCAAGATCATCTCGAACCCCCGGATCACGACGGTGGACAACCGGGAGGCCAAGATCCTGGTCGGACAGAAGATCCCGCTGATCGTGCAGGACGTGGCGGGGAACCCGGTCTCGCAGTTGCAGACCATCGGCATCCTGCTCAGGGTCACGCCGCACCTGACCGCGGACAAGAAGATCGTCATGGACCTCCACCCCGAGGTCAGTGACCTGTCCACGCAGAGCACCGTGCAGGGCGGCGTCATCATCAACACGAGCGAGGCCGACACGCGCGTGATGGTGGACGACGGCCAGACGGCCGTCATCGGCGGCCTGATCCGCACCAACGAGGGCAGCGTGCGCCGCGGCGTGCCGTACCTGAAGGACATCCCGCTCCTCGGGCTGCTGTTCAGCTCCACCAACACGCGTGAACTCGAACCGCGAGCTGATCATCTTCGTCACCCCGCGGATCATCAATCCCATCGCCAGCAACGAGTAGGCCGAAGCATTCCCGAGGCGGCCGCCGGTCTCGACCGGCGGCCGTTCGGCGTTCCGGGCCCGGGCCCCGCGGGGCGCTTTGCCGCGCCCCGCGATGCGGTTAGGCTGGCGGCCATGACGAACGCGGATGCGCGCCCCATCGCCCTCGTGGGGCTGATGGGCGCTGGCAAGAGCGCGGTGGCCCGTGCCCTGGGCGAACGCCTGGGAGGGGCCGTGGCCGACCTCGACGCGATGGTGGAGGCGGAGCGGGGCTGCTCGGTCGCCGAGCTCTTCGAGCGCGAGGGGGAGCCCGCGTTTCGGAGGCTCGAGGGCCGCATCCTCGAGCAGGCGCTGGCCGCCGGCGCGGGCGTCATCGCCTGCGGCGGGGGCATCGTGCTGGACCCGGCGCACCGCGGTGCGCTCGCGGCCCGGTGCCGGGTGGTGTGGCTCGAGGTCAGCCCGGGCGCGGCGGCGCGGCGGCTCGCGAGCGCCGCGGGCTCGCGGCCGCTGCTCGCGGCGGGCGTGGCAGGAGAGACCGCGGTTCCGGTCCAGCGGCTCGGAGAGCTGCTGGCCGCGCGCCGGCCCCTCTACGAGCAGGTGGCGCGGGTGCGCGTCTCGGTCGAGGACCGCACCGTGGACGAGGTGGCGGACGAGGTGCTCCGCGCGCTGGGCGGGCGGGCGGGATGAGAGGGCGCCGGCGGACCCTCGCGCGGGTGGTGGCGACGGTGGCGCTGGGAGTGGTCGCGGCGTGTGCGCCGCGGCCGTCGACGATGGCGCCTGTGACCGGAGGGGCGCGCGTCGAGCGCTACCTGTCGCAACTGTCCCGGCGCGAGCAACGGGCGGCCATGGTCGAGGGTGTCGCCACGATCTGGCCGCGGGCCTTCGCCCTCTGCGAGACCTGCCCGCCCCGTCGGTTGCCCGCCCTCCAGGCGGGGATCGTCCTGGCCTGGCCGGACGCCTTCCGGCTGCGCGTCGGCTCGGCCTTCGGCACGGCCCTGGATCTCGGCCTGGTGGGCGACTCGATCATGGCCCATGCGCCGGCGCAACGCTGGGGCGTGGCGCTCGACGCGACGAACGACTCGGTCGGGCCGGAACAGCCGGGACGGCTCGCAGTGCGTCTCGTGAGCGCCGCGTGGCGACCGCCGCCGCCGGCGTGGGCGCGGGGGAGCTGGGAGGGCGACCTGCTCGTCCTGCGCTGGAGCGACGCGGCGGACTCCGTCGCCGTGGCGGTCGACGAGGCCGGCACGCCGATCTGGGCGCGCGTGTGGCGGGGCGTGCGGTGGGGGGTGGTCGTTCATTACGAGCGCTGGGAGGTCGTGGACGACGTGGCCTGGCCGGTCCTGCTACGGGTGGGGATGCCGGGGCGTGGGTTCGATCTCACCTGCCGTGTCGATCGAGTGACGTTCCGCGCCCGTCCGGACCGCTCCCGGCTCGCGGTGCGCATCCCTGCGGATGCCGACCGGCTCGGGCTCGACGGGCTGCGCGGCCTGCTGGAGCGGGTGGGGGACGTGCGGTGAGTCCGGTCCTCGTGCTGTTGCTCTCGGCCATGCTGACGGTGTCCGCCCCGGGCACGCCCGCGGCCGCGGCCCGGGCTCCGCTCGGCTCGAGCCGGGCGCTGCTCGCGCGGTTGCGCTCGTCGGGCCGGGCGGAGGCCGCGGTGCGGCTCAGCCGACTCGACCCGCTCAGCGGGCGCACGAACGTCGTGCGCGGGCGGCTCATCCTGGAACTGCCCCGGCTCGCGCGCCTGGAGTTCGAGGACGGCCAGCGGTTCACCCTGCGCGATGACGGCGGCGACTGGCTCCAGCCCGCGGCGCGTCAACTCGTGCGCGCGGGGGCCCGCTCCGCCGGGGGAGCGCTCGTGTGGTGGGGGGCGCTGCTGGACCCGCAGGCGACGGGGGTCCAGGAGCGCAAGGTCGCCGCACGGCAGTACGTGCTCACGCGCCCGGGGGTCGGCCAGGCGCTGGCGCAGCGAGTCGAGCTGGGCGCGGACGGGCTGCCGTGCCGCCTGACGGTGGAAGCGAGCGCGGGCGAGCGCGTCGAATACCGTCTCACGCGCTGGCGCTTCGTGCGGTCGCGCGGCCGGGCCGACTTCGTGCTCGAGGCCCCGGCGGGGTTCGAAGTCGTGGAGATGCCCTGAGGCCCGTCGGCCCTGGCCGCTCGAGGGGCGCGGCGGCGCCGCCGGCGCGGCACGCCTCGCTTGACACCCCCCGGAGGCTCGCGGAGACTCGCCGTCCTTCGTGCGCGTGATCGCAGGCATCCTCGGGGGGCGCCGGCTCAAGGCGCCGCGCGGCCGGGACACCCGGCCGACGTCGGACCGCGTGCGCGAGTCGCTCTTCATGGCGCTCGAGCCCCTGGAGGGGCAGCGGGTCGTGGACCTGTTCGCGGGCTCGGGGGCGCTGGGGATCGAGGCGCTTTCGCGCGGTGCGGCCCGGGCGGACTTCGTCGAACGCGACGCGGCCGCGCGCCGGGTGCTCGAGGAGAACCTCGAGTCGCTCGGACTCGTCGAGTGCAGCCGGGTGTGGGCGCTCGAGTTGCCGCGCGGGCTGGAGCGGTTGCGCGAGGAGCTCGGCCGGGCGGACCTGGTGCTGGCGGACCCGCCGTACGGGGGAGGGCCGGCGCGGGAGGTGCTGGAGGTGCTGGGGCGGCCGGGGATCCTGAGGCCGGGAGCGCGGGTGGTGCTCGAGCACCACGCGAAGGACGAGGTGCCGGAGTCGAACGGACGTCTCGCGCGGGTGCGCGCGCGGCGGTACGGCGAGACCATGGTGTGCACGTACCAGGTGGCGGATGCATCCGCTGCCGAGGAGCGAGGGCGATGAGCACGAGCCGCACGGCGCTGTTCCCCGGGACGTTCGATCCGATCACCAACGGCCACCTGGATCTGGCGCGGCGGGCGGTGCATCTCTTCGACCGCGTCGTGGTGGCGGTGGCGGACAGTCCGTCGAAGGGCGTCCTGTTCACCCTGGAGGAGCGCGTCGAGATGATCCGCGTCGCCACGCGGGGGATGAAGCGCGTGGAGGTGGTGTCGTTCGGGGACCTGGTGGTGGACTGCGCGCGCCGGGTGGGCGCCCAGGTGATGATCCGGGGCCTGCGGGCCGTGAGCGATTTCGAGTTCGAGTTCCAGATGGCGCTGATGAATCGCCGGCTCTCGCCGCGGCTCGAGGTCGCCTTCCTGATGCCGAGCCAGAAGTACACGTACCTGAACTCGACGCTGGTGAAGGAGGTCTCGCGCCTGGGGGGCGACGTGACGGACCTCGTGCCCCGGCTGGTGGCGGAGCGCCTGCGGGCGCGCCTGCGGCCGGGGACGATCCCCGCGGCTCGGACGCGCAGGCCGGCGCGGGTGACAGGGCGGAAGCCGGCGCGGGTGGCGAGGCGGAAACCGGCTTGAGCGCGATTCTGGAGCGCATCCGGCGCGACGGCGCGGTCGCGGCCGCAGCGCGTGTTGCTGGCGGAGGCGGACGACGAGCGCGTCGTGCGCGCGGCGGAGAAGCTCGCGCGCGAGCGCATCGCCGAGGTCGGCGTCGTGGGCTCCCGCACCGTGCTGAGAGCGACGGCGCGCAGGGCGGGGGTGGGGCTCGGCGGCGTCGAGGCCATCGAATCGAGCGAGGCGGCCGAGATCGCGCGCACCGCGGCGGAGTTGCGCGCCGTGCGCGGCGACCGGCTGAGCGGCGCCGACCTCGAGCGCCACGCGCGCGATCCGCTCTTCCAGGCGGCCTGCCGCGTTCGCCTGGGGCTGGCGGACTGTTTCGTGTGCGGGGCGGTGCGGACCACGGCGGACGTGCTGCGGGCGGCGCTGTATCTGGTGGGACTCGTCCCGGGCACGAGGACCCTGTCCTCATTCTTCCTGATGGTGCTGCCCGGCGCCGGCGGGCGGGAGCGCGCGCTGGTCTTCGCGGATTGCGCGGTCGTGCCCGATCCATCCGCGGAGCAACTCGCGGACATCGGCATCATGGCGGCCGAGCACTTCCAGCGCCTGATGGAGGAGATCCCGCACACCGCCTTCCTGTCGTTCTCGACGCGCGGCTCGGCCGATCACCCGCACGTGGCGAAGGTGCGGCAGGCCGTGGCCCTCGCGCGTGAACGGCGGCCGGACCTGCATCTGGACGGCGAGTTGCAGATCGATGCCGCCATCGACCCGGAGGTGGGCCGCAGGAAGGCCCCCGGCAGCGTGGTCGCGGGGTACGCGAACGTGCTCGTCTTCCCCGATCTGGATGCGGGGAACATCGGATACAAGCTGGTCCAGCGGCTGGCGGGTGCGCAGGCGTACGGCCCGATCCTGATGGGGCTCGCCCGGCAGGGCAACGACCTCTCGCGCGGATGCAGCGCAGCGGATGTCGTCGAGACTGCTACGATCGCCTGCGCGCTTTCCGCGACGAGTTGAGGGAGGACGGTCTCCATGCCCACCTACGACTACCGGTGCCGGAAGTGCGGGCACCAGTTCGAGCTCTTCCACGGCATCAAGGACGACGTGCCGAAGCGCTGCCCGAAGTGCAGGGGAGGGGCGCAGCGCGTCCCGGCGGGCGGGGCGGGCGTGCTCTTCAAGGGGAGCGGTTTCTACGTCACCGACTACCGGAGCAAGGCGTACAAGGAGAAGGCGCGCCAGGAGAAGTCCGCGGGTGGCGGAAGCGGCTCGACGGGTGGCGGAAGCGGCTCGACGGGTGGCGGAAGCGGCTCGACGGGTGGCGGGAGCGGCTCGACGGGTGGCGGGAGCGGCTCGACGGGCGGCGGGAGCGGCTCGAGGGGCGGCGGGAGCGGCTCGACGGGCGGCGGGAGCAGCTCGCGGGTGGGGGAGTGGTCCGACGGGCGGCAAGACGCCGTCGGGCGGCTGAGAGCCGGCGCGGATGGCCTTCGGTCTGGTGCAGGCTGTGCTGGATTCGCACGGGCTCGGGAGCGGGGGCCCGGAGCGTGGCCCGGATGCGGGAACGCGGCTCGTCGATCAGGTGCTGCTCGGCAGTGAACAGGCACCCCTCGTGGTCGCACTCCTGAGGCGCTCGGGCGTCGAGTCCGTGTGCGTGAGCCCCGCCCTGGTGGATCCCGGGTGTGGTGGGAACGGAGGGGAGGACGAGGCCGCGGGCGATTGGCGCCGCGCCGCGCTCGGACTCGGCCTGCTGCTTCCGCGGCCCGGGCACGGCGACATGAGGGTGCTCCACCGGGAACGGCTGGCGGCGCCGGGGCGCCTGGCGCTGTGCGCGGGACGGCTCGCGGACTGCGGAGCGCTGGGCATGCTGGCGGTGGAGACGGACGCGCTGGTCGCGGCGGCCGTGCTGGCGGGGGGGCCGTTCGCCCCGGGGGCGCCCCGGGTGCTCGGCGTGGAGCTTGCGGGGGCGTTGGCGCCTGCGGCGGGAGGTGTGGATCTCGCGCTGGCGTTGCTGTCGCGGTTGCGCGAAGTGAGTGAAGCGGTGGAGGTGCTCGAGTTCGGGGGGGCCGGAGTGGGGACGCTGGCGATGACGGAGCGGATGAGCGCTGCCTGGCTCCTGGGGGAGGCCGGGTTGCTGGCGATGTTCCCGTCGGACGACGTGACCCGGGCGGAGCTGGCTGCGCTGGGGCGCGATCAGGACTGGCGCCGCCTCGATGCGACCGGCGAGGGCGATGGCGCGGTGTGGCGCGTGGACCTCGAGAGTCTCGATCCGCTGGTCGCCCCGATGGAGGAGCTCTGGGGTTCGCGCCGCGCGAGCGCGTTCGCGGGGACTCCGGTCGAGCGCGTGCTGGTGGGGCCGGCCGCCACGCTCGCCGATCTCGCGCGGCTTGGCGCGCGGTTCGAGGGCCAGCGCGTGCACGAGCGCGTCGAGTGCACGGTCGTGGTGGGGAGCCGCACCGTGCTCGACCGTGTCGCGGCGTCGGGTGTCGCGCAGCAGTTGACCGTCGCCGGCGTGCGCGTTACGGAGGGACAGGTGGCGGCCCACGCCGCGGGTTCGGGCACCGGGCTGTGCTTTGGCGTGCCGCGGGAGGCCGTGGCGTCCGGTCGCGCGCGCTGGCTGGTGGCGGGCGTGGAATGCTGCGCGGCCGCGGCGCTGGCGGGGACCGTGACGCGACCCGGGCGCGACGGCGAGCCGGTGGTCCTCGAAACAGGGGACGGGCTCGACACGGATCCGTGGATGTCCGGAGGCGCGGGACGGCAAGCGCCGGCGCCGGCCGCGGAGCAGCCGGGGCGCGGGGCGCCGCCCGCTCCGCGCGGTCCGTTCCGTGGCGAAGTGCTCGCGGTGTTGGGCGACGAGTTGGAGTGCGCACGGTTGCTCGCTCCGGGCGCGCGCCTCGAGGGTCTGCGCGGCCGGCTGCGCTCGCTCGCGGGGCAACTGCTGGCGGGCATCGATCCGGGCTTCCCGGAACGTGCCCGTGAGCGGGGTGGGGGCTTCGTGGTGGCGGGGACGGGGTTCGCCCGCGGGGAGCCGTGTGCGGCCGTGGCTCTCTGCCTGGCTGAATCGTCCGTCCGGGCCGTGCTGGCGCGTTCGTACGCGCCCGGGGCGGCGCAGACGCTGGTGAACGCGGGGGTGATGCCGTTGCTGCTGACGCAGGAGGGGATGCCGGGGCCGCTCGAGCGTGGCGATGAAGTCGAACTGCCGGGGCTGCCGGGGACGCTCGTGCCGGCGCACCCGCTCACGGCCAGGAACCTGACGCGCGGCACGCACGTCACGCTGGGGCACGACTTGTCGGAACGGGCGATCGCAGTGCTGCGCGCAGGCGGGCTCCTGCCGTTCGTCACTGGCCGCGCGTGGAGCGCGGGGAGGCACTGAGATGCTCATCGATCAGGCGCGCATCCATGTGCTCTCCGGGCCGGGCGGGGAAGGCTGCGTGAGCTTCCGCAGGGAGAAGTTCGTGCCCAAGGGCGGGCCGGACGGGGGCGATGGCGGGCGTGGCGGCAGCGTGTTCCTCGAGGTGGACGCGCACGTGCGCACGCTGCTTGACTGCCGTGAACAGCCCCGGTACCGTGCCGACAGTGGCCGTCACGGCTCGGGCAACAGGCGCTCGGGCAAGGACGGGCGGGATCTCGTGGTGCGCGTGCCCCGGGGGACGGTGGTGCGGGATCCGGCGACCGGCGAGGTGCTGGTGGATCTGGTTCGCGCCGGGGAGCGCTTCGCGGCCGCACGTGGCGGACGCGGTGGACGCGGCAATGCGCATTTCGCGACCTCGACGCACCAGGCGCCGCGGCACGCCGAGCCCGGCGGGCCCGGCGAGGAGCGCTGGCTCGAGCTGGAGCTGAAGCTCATCGCCGACGTGGGCTTCGTGGGCCTGCCGAACGCGGGCAAGTCGACGCTGCTCGCGAGGGTGTCGAAGGCGCGGCCACGCATCGCGCCGTACCCGTTCACCACGCTGGAGCCGCACCTGGGGATCGTGGTGCTCGACGACGAGCGCCAGTTCGTTGCTGCGGACCTGCCGGGGCTGATCGCGGGCGCGCACGAGGGCAAGGGGCTCGGCCATCAGTTCCTGCGCCACATCGAGCGTACGCGGGTGCTGTTGTTCATGGTGGAGGCGGGCGCGGAGGATCCGGCGCGCGACCTCGAGGTCCTCGAGCGGGAGGTGTCGTTGCACGGTCCGGCGTTGCTGGAGAAGCCCCGGCGCGTGGTGGTCACCAAGGCCGACCTGCTGCCGTCGGAGGACCACGCGGCTGCCTGCGCGAGCCTCGGACTCCCGGATGCGCGGCTGATCAGCGCGCAGAGTGGCGAGGGGCTGGCCCCGCTGCTCGAGGATCTCTGGGGGCTGATCGCCCCGAGCCTGGCGGCGGAGGACGCCGCCGCCGCGGACGAGGGCGAAGATGGGTGACCAGAAGCACTCCCCGGGAAAGACCTACGACCCGCTGAACACACGCAGCCTGGCGGCCAAGCGCGAGTACGTGCGCGGCCTCGAGCAACGCCGCGACACCGAGGCCATGTCGCTGCTGGTCGAGTGCCTGTGCGACGAGTCCTGGTACCTGCGGCAACTGGCCGAGCAGGCCTTCCTGAACGTCGGCAGCGAAGGGGCCCCGATGCTCCTGCCGCTGCTGGAGGAGGGGCTGTGGTTCACGCGCACCAGCGCCGCCGGCATCCTCGGGAAGCTGGGCTACCCGCCCGCCGTGCCGGGCCTGCTGCGCCTCACCGAGGACAAGAACCGCACCGTGGCCGAGGCCGCGTGCGAGGCGCTGCTCGCCGTCGGCCGCTCGAGCGGCGCGGTGCGGATCGCCCACGTCCTGCACCGCGTGCCGCCCGATGCCCGGCGCCGCCGGCTCGATGATCTCACGGCGCGCGACGCGGCCCTGGCCGAGCGCATCCAACGCCTGATGACGAACGATGAGCTCATGGCGGTCGAGGATGCCGAGCTGCTCACGGACGACCACCCGCTGGTGCGGGCGAGCGAGGAAGGCTTCGAGTGGGAACTGCTCACCAGCCCGTCCGTGCCGAAGGTGCCCGCCGGGCCCGGGCCCCAGTCGGGGCCGCAAGGAACGTCCTCCCCGCAGTCCCAGGCCGAGCCCCCCGGGCGCACGGAGGATGACGGCGGTCCCACCGCTTGAAGCGCGGGTGCTCTTCTCACGCTCGCCCGCCGCAGCCGACCCGGAGTCGGCCTGGCAGGCTGCCGGGTCCGGGGAGCGCGTCGCGGCGGACCGTGCGGCGCGGGCGCTCGAACGATTGGGCGTGCGCGCTCCGCTGGCCGGCGAGCCCGACTACCCCGCGGCCCTGCGCGATCTTCCCGACGCTCCGCGCGTGCTGTTCGTGCGTGGCGTCCTGCCGGAGCGCGGCCGGTCGGTCGCCGTGGTCGGTTCGCGGGCAGCCACGCCGTACGGGATGGCGCAGGCGGCGGCCCTGGGTGCGGACCTCGCTCGCCTGGGCTACACCGTGGTGAGCGGTCTGGCGCGCGGAATCGACGGGGCCGCGCATCGCGGTGCGCTCGAGGCGGGTGGCGCGAGCGTGGCGGTGCTTGCCGGCGGCCTCGACGCGATCACGCCACGGCATCACGCCGAGTTGGCCGAGTCGCTGTGCGCGCGTGGTGGGTTGCTGAGCGAGCGGGCGAGCGGGCCGCCGCCGTTCCGCGGGACGTTCCTCGAGCGCAACCGGCTCATCGCTGCGCTGTCTGCCGCGACCGTGGTGGTCGAGGCGGCGAGGCGCAGCGGCGCGCTCGCGACGGCGGCCTGCGCGCGCCGGCTCTGCCGGCCGGTACTCGCCGTGCCCGGTGACGTGGACCGCGAGACGAGCCGTGGCACGCACGCACTGATCCGCGCCGGAGCCGCGCTGTGCGAGAGCGCGGGTGACGTGCTGAGGGTCCTCGGCGGTGGTCCGCGCCGTGGGGGCGAGGCGCCACCGGAGGCGCGGCTGGGTGCGGTGCTGCGGGCCGAGCCGCGCGGCGCGGCCGAACTCGCTGCGGCAGCGGGCCTCGCGGTGGACGAGACGCTCGCGCTGCTGCTGCAGTTCGAGTGGGCGGGCGCGGCCGTAGCGCTGCCGGGACAGCGCTGGCGGAGGGCCCCATCGTGAGGGCGAGCGACCGGGCGGTCTCGCTGCTGGCCCGCGGCACGCTGGCGGGCCTGCGCGCGCTGTCCTGGGAGAGGGCCCGGGCCGCGGGTGAGCGCCTGGGCGATGCGGCGCGCGGGCTGGGACTGCGGCGGCGCGTGGCGCAGGAGAACCTCGCGCTCGCCTTCCCGCAGTGGAGCACCACGGAGCGGGAGCGGGTGCTGCGGGAGCACTATCGCGAGCTGGGACGCGTGGTCGCCGAGTACGCGCACGTCGACCGGCTGGCGCGTGCGCCGCTGGGCGAGGTGTTCGTGGAGACGGGCGGGATGGAGATGCTCGAGCCGCTGAGGGGCCGCGGCGCGATCCTCCTGAGCGGCCACTACTCCAACTTCGAGCTGATGGGCGCCATGGTGGCGCGCCTGAACCCGGTGGACTTCCTGGTGAAGCCGCTCGCGAACGCGGGTGTCGAGCGGCTCATCGCCGGACGCCGCGCCGAGGCCGGCGTGGGCTGCATCCGCACGAGCGAGGGGACGCGGGGCGTCTACCAGGCGCTGGCCGCGGGGCGGTGGGTCGCGATCCTCGCCGACCAGGACGCGCGACGGAGTGGGCTGTTCGTGCCCTTCTTCGGCAGACCTGCGAGCACGGCCGTGGGACCGGCGCGCATGTCCATCAAGACCGGGGCGCCCATCGTGATGGGGTTCGCGGTGCGACGGCCCGATGGGCGCTTCGATCTGCAGGTCGAGGGTCCGCTCGAGGTGGCGGAGCCGGAAGCCCCCGACGCGGTGCTGCGGCTCACCGCGCACCATGTGGCCGTGCTCGAGGCGCGGGTCCGCGCGCGGCCTGAGCTCTGGTTCTGGCTCCACCGACGGTGGAAGACCCGCCCGCCGTCCGGCGGACCGGGGGGCGGGTCGGCGGATTCCGCGACGGGAGGCGGGCGAGCATGAGCAGCGACCGGGGCGAGACCGCATCGCGGTTCGTGGTCCGCGTGCGGTACGCGGACACCGACCAGATGGGGATGGCGTATCACGGGAATTACATGCGCTGGTTCGAGGTGGGGCGCACGGAGATGCTCCGCGCGCAGGGCATGAGCTACCGGGAGGTGGAGCAGGCGGGCTTCCGGATGCCGGTCCTGGAGGTGCGCTGCCGCTATCTGAAGCCGGCGCGCTACGACGACGAGCTGGCGATCGAGACGGTGCTCGCAGACCTCGGGCGGGCGTCGCTGCGCTTCGAGTACCGCGTCGTGCGCCAGGCGGACGGCGAGTTGCTGGCGCGCGGCATGACGAAGCACTGCTTCCTCGACCCGGCGGGCCGGCCGGTGCGCCCACCGGCGTTCTTTGCCGATCTGCTGGAGCGGGTGACGCGGCACTGAGCGGGGGGCGGTCAGGGAGCCTGTACATAGTAGGGCCGAGCAGAGGCACCATGCGCTCGGCCCTACTATGTACAGGCTCCCTGACTACGATGGTGGCAGGCGAGCAGAGGAAACGTGCGCTCGGGGAAGCTCGGACAGGGGAGCCGAGCGCACGGCGGCTCCGCTCCCCTGTCCAAGTTCCCCCGACCGGGCTAGGACCTGAAGCCGAGCCCCTTGGCGGGATTCTGATCCCCGGGGAGCTTGATCGCGCCGAACTGCGCTTCGTAATTCTTGAGGTTCTGCTCGAGCGCTCCGAGCAGCGACTTGGCGTGCTGCGGGGTCATGATCACCCGGACGTGGACGCGCGCCTTGGGGAGTCCAGGGAGGGCGCGCGCGAAGTCGAAGATGACCTCGGAGGGGGAGTGGGCGATGAAGACGAGGTTGGAATAGATGCCCTCGGCTTCCTTCTCGCCCACCTCGACCTGGAACTGGGGCGGGACCTGGTTTTGGCCATTTTCCACGATGGACTCCTGTTCACACCCAAAAGGCCCGGGACGGGGTGCCCTGCGAACGCGGGAGGGTCCCGCGAATGGGCTTCTGCACGGTATGAGGAAAGCGCTCTAGCGTCAAGCGGAAAGCTGAGTTACAGGTTTGCTGCAGCTCGGAGGAATCCCGCTGCGTGGTGTCAGTGGCGGGGTGGGCGATGGCATGCGCCTTGCGCGGTTCCAGGGTGAGTGTACCCCACCATGCCCCCATCCGGGAGGTCCACGTGAGTTCTGACGCCTCCTCCGCCTCCTCGGGCAAGCGCCCGGAGGGCCTTGACGACTTCGCCGCGGGCGACCTCGCGAGTGGCTGCGAAGTGGTGTGCGCCCTGGCAGGGTTGCGCGATCTGGAGACCCTGGAGCGCGGCGCGCTCGCCGCGTCGGTGCATCCGGCCGGGGCCGGCTTCGAGCGGGCGTGGCTCTTCGTCTGGGATGCGTGCTCGAGCCTGCTGGAGGGCCGTGGGTCCGCCTGTGCCCCGGCGGCGCCGCCGCCCCTTGCCGCCTGGGTCGAGCAACACACTTCGCCGCGCCTCGAGTTGGAGCCGCGCTCGAGGCCGTTGACCCTGAGGCCGGATCAGCTGCGCGGTGTGGTCGGGCAGGCGTGGACCCCGGGAGCGACGCCGTCCGCCGCCGAGCCGGAAGCCGGCGTGCCGTGGGCGGGAGCGGCGCAGGTCGGGGCGGTGGCGCTGCGCCGGTCTGGGCTCCCGTGGGTGCTCCTGGTCGGAACGTGGAGCGTGGCCCCCGAACCCGGGCGGCGTGCGGCGCTGGCAGCGATCGCGGGACTCTGCCGACAGGCTGCACGGGCGCTGGATCACGAGCGCGAGGGCAGACGCCGGGCGCAGCACGCAGGCGCTCTGGCGCAGGCGGCGCGTGCCGTCGGCGCCACGCTCAACCTGGTCGAGGTCCTCCAGCAGTTGGTGCGCCTCGCCGCGCAAGGCACGGGGGCGCGCGGGGGTGCGCTGTGGGTGGTGGAGCCGGACGGGCTGCGCCTCGCGGTGACGCACGGATCCGCCGGGGGGAGGGAGCGCACGGGGCGGGCGCTGCAGAGCCTTGCCGAGAGGGTGGTGGAGGAGGGGAGGACGCGCGTGGCGGAGCGGGCGACCGAGGAGCTGTTGCATGCGCCCGAGGTGATGGCGGAGGTGGACACCGTGGTGATCTGCCCGCTGAGCGCCTACGGGCAGGTGCTCGGGGCGGTGGCTTGCTACGACCGCCTGTCCACGCATCGGAGCGACCCTGTGGGTTTCCCGGGCGCGGACGTCGAGTACGTGGCTGCGCTGGCCGACCTTGCGGGGCTCGCGCTCGACCAGGCGGGCCGGTTCAAGGAGTTGCGCCGGGGTGAGCAGCAGCGCCGCGAGCTGACCGGGCGGCTGCAGCGACAGGAGCGGCTCGCGTGGCTCGGGGAGCTGGCTGGCCGCATGGCGCAGGAGACGCGCAACCCGCTGGCATCCATCGGGGCGTTCGCTCGGCGTGCCCAGCGTTCGCTCGCGGAGGACCACCCGGGCCGCGACTACCTCGAGATCGTCCTGCGCGAGGTGGAGCGACTCGAGCGACTGCTGGCCGAGCAACTCAGCTACGCGCCGTCGAGCGAGGGCGCGCTTCGCCTCGAGAGTCTCAACGTGGTGGTGCAGGAGGTGTTGTCGGGGGCCGCCGACGCGCTGGTGCTGCGGCGCGTGCGGCTCGTGAAGAAGCTGGCGGCCGACCTGCCCGCGCTGCTGCTCGATCGCGAGCGCATCCAGCGCGTGGTCGCGAACGTGCTGGAGAGCGCGCTCGAGGCCGTGGGCGTCGGGGGTCGCATCCGGATCGAGTCGCGTCGCCTCGGGGCGTCGGTGCTGCTGGAGTTGGCGCACGACGGCGCGCGAGCCCCGGGCGAGGTGCTGGAGCAGGTCTTCGTGCCCTTCGCGAGTCAACGGCCGGGCGGGCCCGGCGGTGGGTCTGGGGGTCGCGCAGCAGATCGTGCGCGAGCACGGCGGGGAGATCCGCGTACGCGGCGACGGGGAGTGGGGGACGGTCTTCTCCTTGAGCTTGCCGGTGCGCGAGAACCAGGACCGCCGGCGCGTCGGTGCGGACCGGCGCCGAATCCGCGCGGACCGGCGCTCGCAGCGGTCCGAGGCGAGGCCGGGTTGACCCCCTTGCGGCGGGCGTGATAATCGTGACGGGTCTGCAGGGGCTGCCGGTGGCGCCTCCGACCGGTGCGCCCATTGGATCCGGTGCGACCCTAGCTCAGTTGGTAGAGCACGTGACTGAAAATCACGGTGTCCCCAGTTCGATTCTGGGGGGTCGCACCATACGTATGCGCGGCGGTCGCGGCGTTTCTGCGCTGGCGGCCGTCGGAGACGCGAGAGCCGGTGTAGCTCAGCTGGTAGAGCCTTCGATTCGTAATCGAAAGGTCTGCGGTTCGAATCCGCACACCGGCTCCATTCCCGGGCCGAACGCGCGCCACGCGCGGCTGGCACATCCCGGGCCGAAGGCGCGGGGGAGACCCTGCCCGCCGGTCCGGCGCAGCGGGGTACGGACCTCGCAAGGCCGGCCCCGGGAGGGGCCCGGACGATGACTTCACCGTTGATGATCAGTGTGGCCGGCGTGCGCGGCATCGTCGGGGATTCCCTGACTCCGCCGGTGGTGACGCGGTTCGCGGCGGCCTTCGCCCGCTCGCTCGGGACCGGTCCCGTGGTCGTAGGACGCGATGCGCGGCCTTCGGGCCCGGTCGTCCATCACGCCGTGGCCGCGGGGCTGCGCTCCGCGGGCCGGGAGGTCGTGGACCTCGGCCTCGCCACCACGCCCACGACCGAGATCGCCGTCGAGCGCTTGTGCGCGGCGGGCGGCGTGATCATCACGGCGAGCCACAACCCCGCACCCTGGAACGCGCTCAAGTTCCTCTCGGCGCGCGGCGAGTTCCTCGGACCGTCCGAGGGTGCTGCGGTGCGCGCGGCCTTCGAGGCGGACGCGGGCCTCTGGACGGACGCCGCCGGGCTGGGTGGCGAGCGCGCGGAGTCGGCTGCGCTCGACTGGCACCTCGAACGGGTGCTCGGGCTCGACGTCCTGGACGTCGCCGTCATCCGCGCCCGCGCTCTGAGCGTGGTGGTGGACGGTTGCTCGAGCGTGGGGGGCATCGCGGTTCCGCCGCTGCTGCGCGCGCTCGGGGTCCGCGTGACGGAACTGGATTGCGCGGCGGACGGCGATTTCCGTCGTGAGCTCGAACCACTCCCCGAGCATCTCGGTGGGCTGTCACGCGCGGTGGTCGAGTCCGGTGCCGACTTCGGTGTCGCGCTCGACCCCGACGGTGATCGCGCGGCGTTCGTGGACGCGGGTGGTACGCCGCTGGGCGAGGAGTTCACGCTCGCGCTCGGAGTGCAGGTCGTGCTGGCGCGGCGGCGCGGGCCGGTGGTGACAAACCTCTCCACCTCCCGTATAGTCGATGCGGTCTGCACGCAGGCGGGTGTGGCTCTCCATCGTACGCCGGTGGGCGAGGCGCACGTGGTGGCCGGGATGCGAGCCTGCGGGGCGGTGGCGGGCGGGGAGGGCAACGGCGGCATGATCCTGCCGGCCGCTCACTATGGCCGCGACGGGCTCGTGGCCGTGGCGCTCGTGGCACAGGCGGTGGCCGCCGGGGGGATGAGCCTGCGCGCGCTGGCCGACGCGCTCCCGGCGCTCCACATGGTGAAGCGGAAGTTCCCGCGGACGGGTGGGGACTGGGAGGGCCCGTCCGGGAGGTTGCTGCGGCGCTTCGCCGGGTTTGCGGCGGACGAGGCTGACGGGCTGCGGTTCGCCCGCGGCGAGGAGTGGGTTCACGTGCGGCCCTCGGGCACCGAGCCGGTGGTCCGCATCATCGCGGAGGCGCCGGCAGAGGCCCGCGCGCTGGAGTTGATCGAGCAGGCGCGCGAGGCGTTGCAGGGGTAGGAGGGTCGTTCCGTGTGCGGCATCATCGGCTACGTGGGGCTCCGGCCCTGCCTTCCCATCATGATCGAGGGTCTGAGGCGGCTCGAGTACCGCGGCTACGACTCGGCGGGGGTGGCGGTGCAGACCCCGGAGGGGCTGCGCGTCATCAAGGCGGCCGGCAAGATCCGCGAGTTGGAGGCGCGTCTCCCGAAGGGCGGTCTGACCGGCACGGTCGGCATCGCCCACACGCGCTGGGCGACGCACGGCGAGCCCAACGACCTGAACGCCCACCCGCACATGGACGCCTTCGGGCGGCTCGCCCTGGTGCACAACGGCATCATCGAGAACTACGCGGTGCTCAAGGCCGCCCTGCAGGCCGAGGGGCGCGTGTTCTCCACCGAGACCGACACCGAGGTGCTCGCACAGCTCATCGAGAAGTACCGGGAGCGCGGGCTCAAGCTCGAGGAGGCGGTGGTCAAGGCCCTCGCCGACGTCGAGGGCACCTACGGCATCGCGGTGATGTGCGCGGACGAGCCGGACACCGTCGTGGGCGCGCGCAAGGGCAGCCCGCTGGTCGTGGGCGTCGGGGACGGCGAGTACTTCCTGGCCTCGGACGTGGCGCCGCTGGTGGATCACACGCGCCAGGTCGTCTACCTGGACGACGGCGAGATGGCGGTGCTCACGCCCGCGGGGTTCCACACCGCGACCATCACGGCGGAGCGCATCGACAAGGCCGTCCACGAGGTGGAGTGGGACCTGACCCAGATCGAGAAGGGCGGCTTCCCCCACTTCATGCTGAAGGAGATCTTCGAGCAGCCCACGTCGGTGCGGAACTCGATGCGCGGGCGGCTCGACGTGCGGGAGGGGCTCGCGCGGCTGCATGGCCTCAACCTGGCGGACGAGGAGCTGCGCGAGATCCGGCGCATCATCATCCTGGGCTGCGGGACCTCGTGGCACGCGGGCCTGGTCGGCGAGTACCTGATCGAGGAGCACGCACGCATCCCGGTCGAGGTCGAGTACGCATCGGAGTTCCGCTACCGCAACCCGGTGGTGGACGAGGGGACGAGCGTGCTGGTGATCTCCCAGTCGGGCGAGACGGCGGACACGCTGGCGGCGATGCGCGAGGCGCAGCGCCGGGGCTCGCGCGCGCTGGGGATCGTGAACGTGGTCGGCTCCACGATCGCGCGCGAGTCGGACGGCGGCGTCTACATCCACGCCGGCCCCGAGATCGGCGTGGCCTCGACCAAGGCGTTCACCGGCCAGGTGGCGGTGCTGACGCTGCTCACCCTCGCCCTGGGCCGGCTGCGGGACATGAGCGCGGAGGCCGGCATCCAGCTGGCGCGCGAGCTGGACTCGATCCCGGCCAAGATGGAGCGCATCCTGGAGCGCAGCGACGCGATCCGGACCATCGCCGAGGCGTACTGCCACCACAACAACTTCCTCTACCTGGGACGCGGCTACCAGTTCCCGGTGGCGCTCGAGGGGGCGCTGAAGCTCAAGGAGATCTCCTACATCCACGCCGAGGGCTACCCGGCGGCCGAGATGAAGCACGGCCCGATCGCTCTGATCGACGAGCACATGCCGGTCGTGTTCCTGTCCACGCGCGACAGCGCCTACGACAAGGTGATGAGCAACATCATGGAGGTGCGCGCGCGCAAGGGCGCGATCATCGCCATCGCCACCGACGGCGACACCGAGGTGGCGCACCACGCCGACCACGTCATCTACGTCCCGCAGACCCTGTCCATGCTGCAGCCCCTGCTCATCGGTGATCCCGCTCCAGCTGCTGGCCTACCACATCGCCGTGCTGCGCGGCTGCGACGTGGACCAGCCGCGCAACCTGGCGAAGAGCGTCACGGTCGAATGAGGCGGCGGCGGAGGAGCCCATGAAGAGCCCGTTGAACGTCCCGGATGCGCCGGCCGCGATCGGTCCCTACAGCCAGGCCCAGGTCGTGCGCCTGCACGGTGGCAACCGGCTGGTCTACACCTCCGGCCAGCTCGGGCTGGACCCGGCGAGCGGGAAGCTGGTCGCGGGCGGTGTCGCGGGGCAGACCGAGCAGGCGCTGCGCAACCTCGCCGCGGTGCTGCGTGGCGCGGGGCTGACGCTCGCCGACGTGGTGAAGACCACGGTCTACCTCGCCGACATGGCGGAGTTCGCGGCCATGAACGAGATCTACGGTCGGCACTTCGCGAGCGATCCGCCCGCGCGGACCACGATCGCCGCCGCCGGCCTGCCGAAGGACGCCCGGGTCGAGATCGAAGCGGTGGCCGTGGGACGGGAACTCTGAGCCGGTCGTGAGCGAGCGACGGCGCATCGAGGTGCGCCTCACCGCGCAGGTCGCCTGCTCGGGCTGAGCGTCCAAGCTGGGTCCGGCGGACCTGAGAGCGGTCTTGAGCGGGCTTCCGGCGCGGTGCGCGCGACCGGCGCGTGCTGGTGGACGAGTCCACCCTCGACGACGCGGGCGTCTTCGCCTTCGGCCGGGGCACGGCGCTGGTGCAGACCGTGGACTTCTTCACGCCCGTGGTGGACGACCCCTACGACTTCGGGCAGATCGCCGCGGCCAACGCCCTGTCGGACGTCTACGCGATGGGCGGGACGCCACTGACGGCGCTGGCGGTGCTGTGCGTGCCCGGGAAGCAGATCGGCCCGGAGGTGCTGCGCGCGATCCTGCGCGGCGGGCAGGACAAGATGCGCGAGGCGGGCGTGAGCATCCTGGGCGGTCACTCGGTGACCGACCCCGAGCTCAAGTTCGGCTACAGCGTGACGGGCGTGGTGCAGCGGCGCCGGTTGCTCTCGAATGCGGGCGCGCGCCCCGGGGACCGGCTCGTCCTGACGAAGCCGCTGGGAACGGGCGTGCTGGCCACGGCGCTCAAGCAGGGGCGGCTCGACCTGGCGCAGACGCGCCGCCTCACGCGCACGATGACCGCGCTCAACCGCAGTGCCGCGGAGGTGGCGGTCGAATTCGGCGCGCACGCGGCGACCGACGTCACGGGCTTCGGGTTCGTCGGCCACGCGGTGCAGCTGGCCGAGGCGAGCGGCGTGACCCTGCGCCTGCGTCCGGCCCGGCGCTGGTTCCTGCCCGGTACGCTCGAGCTGGCGGCGCAGGGTGCGGTGGCGGGGGGGCTGAACCGAAACCGCGAGTTCTACGCCCCGGCGGTGGGTGGCGACGCGCTGGCCGAGCCGCTGGCCCTCGCGCTGCACGACCCGCAGACCTCGGGCGGGTTGCTCATCGCCTGTTCGGCGCGGCGGGCGCCGGGGCTGCTCGTGGCGCTCAAGCGCCGCAGGGTCTGGGCGATGGTGGTGGGCGAGGCGCTGCCACGCGGAACGCGCGCACTCGAGCTGGTCGCGCCCTGAGGGCGCCGGGGCCGCGCGCGCTGGGCGCCAGGGCGCTGCGGTGGATCGCGCCGCCGAAGGTTGGCGCGGAGGGTCGGCTCTCTGGTAAGAGTGTGAGGATGGACTTCAGGCGAGCGGGCCCCGGTGGGCGTAAAGCAGTGCGGGAACGAATGGGATCTGGTGGTCCCCGGGGACTTCAAATCCCGCGGTCGGGCGTTAAGAGCGTCCGAGGTGGGTTCGATTCCCACGCGTTCCCGCCATCCCGACGACGGGCCGGCTGGCTCGCCATCGGGATGGCGGTGGGGCTGGCCGTGGGCGCCGGGGCGGGCGTGGCTCGAGCGATGGCGCCCGCGGAGCCGGCCTTGACGCCGGTGGTGGCGGACTCGAGCACGGGGATGCTCCCGGGCGCGAGGGAGCCGGGTGCGGTGCCCTCGGACAACGCGGGGCGAGGGCTGCAGCTCGAGCGCCGGGCGGACACTGCTGTCGACACGGTGCGGGTCCGCGTGCGGCGCGGCCGCTTCGAGACCCCGCGCTGGGTCATGCTGCGATCGCTGGCCTTCCCGGGCTGGGGGCAGCTCCACAACGGTTCGTGGCTCAAGGCAGCGGTGTTGGGGGGCGGCGAGATCTGGCTGCTTGCCGGGATGGTGGAGGATGATCGGCGCATCCGGCAGCTGAGGGCCGAGGCGGACCTGGCGATGGCAGAGGCAGACAACGAGCGGTACAACACCGCGGTCGACGCGTACAACAGCCGGCTCGAACGGCTCATCTCGCGCCAGTGGCTGCTGGGGGGCCTGCTGGTCTACGCGCTGACGGACGCCTACGTGGACGCGCACTTCAGGGACTTCAAGGTGGAGTTCGAGTTCGACCCGGCGCTCAAGGGCGGGAAGCCGCCGGCCGGCCAGACGCGGCTCTCCCTGCGGTGGGACTTTTGAGCGACCCGCGCCTGAGCCGCATCCGCAACTTCTGCATCATCGCCCACATCGACCACGGCAAGAGCACGCTGGCCGACCGGCTGCTGGAGCTCACGCACACGCTCACGCCCCAGCAGATGAAGGCGCAGGTCCTGGACGACATGGATCTCGAGCGCGAGAAGGGCATCACCATCAAGTCGCACGCCATCGCCATGGAGTACACGGCCCGCGACGGCGTGACCTACGAGCTGAACCTGATCGACACGCCCGGGCACGTGGACTTCACGTACGAGGTGTCGCGCAGCCTGGCGGCCTGCGAGGGCGCGATCCTGGTGGTGGACGCCTCGCAGGGCATCGAGGCGCAGACCCTCTCGAACTACCTCCTCGCGCGCGAGCAGAACCTGGCGCTGACCGCGGCCATCAACAAGGTGGACCTGCCGGCGGCGCGTCCGGACGACGTGGCGCTCGAGATCGAGCACGCGACCGGCCTGCCGGCCGAGCACGTGGCGCGCATCAGCGCCAAGACGGGGCTGGGTGTGCCCGCCCTGCTGGAGCAACTCATCCAGGACATCCCGCCGCCTGCGGGCGACCCCGATGCACCGCTGCGGGCCCTGATCTTCGATTCGCGCTTCGACCAGTACCGCGGCGTGGTCGCGCTGGTCCGGGTCGTGGACGGCCAGGTGCGCGCCGGCGACGCCATCGTCTTCCTCTCGACGGGCAAGCGCCACGAGGTGACCGAGGTCGGCCACCTGCGTCTGAAGCTCGAGCCCGCGGAAGTCCTGGGCACGGGCGACGTGGGTTACGTCGTCGCCGGGGTGAAGACCGTGGCGGACGCGCGCGTCGGCGACACGCTGGGCGCGGCGGACGCGCCGGGTCTGGAGGCGCTGCCGGGGTTCCGCGACGTGAAATCGATGGTGTTCTCGGGGCTCTATCCGATCGAGTCGGAGGGGTACGAGTCCCTCAAGGAGGCGCTGGCGAAGTTCGCGTTGAACGATGCGGCGCTGGTCTACGAGCCCGAGACCTCGGTCGCGCTGGGCTTCGGCTTCCGCTGCGGCTTCCTCGGCCTGCTCCACATGGAGATCGTCCAGGAGCGCCTGCGCCGGGAGCACCAGCTCGACCTCATCGCCACGACTCCGAGCGTCGAGTACCATGTGCTGCTCGAGAGCGGCGAGCAGTTGAAGGTGGACAACCCGAGCCAGATGCCGCCCGCGGGGGACATCGTGGTCGTGGAAGAGCCGTACGTGCTGTCGCATGTGCTCACGCCCGCCGAGTACCTGGGCGCCGTGATGAAGCTGTGCCAGGACCGGCGGGGGGTCTTCGTGAGCCTGGACTACCTGGAGGAGCAAAGGGCACGCGTAGCGTACCGGCTGCCGCTGGCGGAGATCGTGCTCGACTTCTACGACCGCCTGAAGAGCGTCTCGCGCGGGTACGCGTCGCTGGACTACGAGTTCGAGGGCTGGCACGAAGGGGACGTCGTGAAGCTGGACATCCTGCTGAACGGTGACCGCGTGGACGCGCTCTCGGCCATCGTGCACCGGGACAAGGCCTACGAGTGGGGGCGGGACATCTGCGCGAAGCTCAAGGAGCTCATCCCCCGCCAGATGTTCCAGGTCGCCATCCAGGCGGCGCTGGGGGGCAAGGTGATCTCTCGCGAGACGGTCGGCGCGCTGCGTAAGAACGTCACGGCGAAGTGTTACGGTGGCGACATCACCCGCAAGCGCAAGCTGCTCGAGAAACAGAAGGAAGGCAAGCGCCGTATGAAGCAGATCGGCACGGTCGAAGTACCTCAGGAGGCCTTCCTGGCGGTGCTGAAGGTCGAACGATAGGGGGAGGCATGGCGGGGAAGAAGCGTTCCATCGTCCGCGAGTACGTCGAGGCCGCGCTGTGGGCACTGGTGCTCACGTTCCTGCTGCGCGCGTTCGTCATCCAGGCGTTTCGCATCCCGTCCGAGTCCATGGTCCCCACGCTGCTCAAGGGGGACTTCCTGTTCGTGAACAAGTTCGAGTACGGGCCCAAGATCCCCTTCACCCACGTCCGCCTGCCCGGCCTGCGCGGGCCCCGCACGGGAGACGTCATCGTCTTCCAGTTCCCGGCCAATCCAAGCCTGGACTACATCAAGCGCTGCGTCGCGACCGGCGGGCAGACGGTGGAGGTCCGGGACAAGGTGGTCTACGTGGACGGGGTGCCCTCTCTTGCGGCCGACCGCTACGCGTACCACATGGACCCGGGCATCTCGTGCGGGGGCCAGATCGGGCCCTTCCCGGAGGACGTGGGGCTGCAGACCTGCCGGGACAATTTCGGGCCGTTCCGCGTGCCGCCCGGGCGTCTGTTCATGATGGGCGACAACCGCGAGAACTCGAACGACAGTCGCTTCTGGGGCACCGTGCCGATGGACTACGTGAAGGGCCGCGCCATGTTCATCTACTGGTCCTGGGATGGCGCGCGCTTCCAGCCCCGCTGGGAGCGTCTGCTGCGCATCCTGCACTAGCGCGGCGGCGATGATCGCGCGCAGCGGCGAGGGGCCCGGCGTGGCCGCACGCGAAGCCGCGCGCGCGGGGCTCTACGTGCACGTGCCGTTCTGCGCGGCGCGCTGCGCCTACTGCGACTTCTCGAGCGGCCTCTTCTCGGTCGCGGGCGCGGAACGCTGGCTGGCGGGCCTGGAGCGCGAGGTGGGGCAGCGCGCACCGGCGGCGGCCGGGCTGGCCTTCAGTTCGGTGTTCCTGGGCGGCGGGACGCCCTCGACGCTGGCTCCGGAGCAGGTCGGGCGGCTGTTCCGGGCGTTGCACGGCGGTTTCGCCATCGCGCCGGACGCGGAGATCACGCTCGAGGCGAACCCGGAGTCGGTGGGGGCGCGGCGGCTTGCCGCCTGGCGGGAGGCGGGCGTGAACCGGCTCTCGGTCGGGGCGCAGAGCTTTCACGCCGACGAGCTGGCGCGTCTCGGTCGCATCCACCCGGTGGGGCGCCCCGCCGAGGCGTTCGCCCTGGCCCGGGCGCACGGCTTCCGGCGGCTCTCGCTCGACCTCATGTTCGGCTTCCCGGGGCAGACGCTCGAGCGCTGGGAGGCGAGCCTGGAGCGCGCGCTCGAACTGGAACCCGAGCACGTTTCCGCGTACGCGCTCAGCCCCGAGCCGGGCACGCAGCTGGGCGACGCGGTGCTGACGGGCGCGGCCGCGGTGCCGTCGGACGAGGAGCAGGCGGAGGCCTACCGGTTCTTCCTGGAGCGCGCCGCCCGGGCGGGTCTGGGGAGTCTACGAGACGTCGAACGTGTGCCGGCCCGGTGCCGAGGCGCGTCACAACCTGGTCTACTGGCTGCGGCGGCCGTATCTCGGGCTCGGGCCGTCGGCGCACGGCCTGCTGGGTGGCGCGCGTTACGGGAATCTCCGGGACTTCGAACGCTGGGCAGTGGCGCTCGCGTCGGGTGGCTCGCCCGAGGCGGAGCGCGAGGCGGAGAGCGCGGCCGCTGCAGCGCGCGAGGTGCTTCTGCTGGGCCTGCGCCTCACGACGGGTGTGCGCCGGGGCGACTACGAGCCGGGGTTGTGGGAGGCCGTGGCGCGGCGCTACGGGGCCGCGCTGGAGGATGCCGCCGCGACCGGGCGGCTGCGCGCGACCGCGGACGGCTTCGCGATCCCGCAGCGCGCTGCGCTACCTCGCCGACGACGCGCTTGCGTGGATCGAGGCGCGCGCGGAGGCGCACGGATTTGACAGTGACTCCGCGCACTCCGTACCTTCGCTGCCATGTCCCAGCCCGCCGTCATCGGCAACCGGAGCGGCTCCGACCCGGACCTGAACGCCCGTCTGCTGCGAGGTGTTCTCGGCGCTGGTCCAGGTGCACCGCGAAACCGCTCATCCGGTGGGGGCCGAGACCCTGGCACACCGGTCCAGGATCCGGCTCTCGCCGGCCAGCATCCGCCACACGCTGGCGGAGCTGGAGGCACTCGGGCTGCTCGAGCAGCGGCACGCCTCCGCCGGCCGGGTGCCGACCTCGCGCGGTGTCGATCTCTACGTGCGTACGCTGCTCGCACCCGCGTTGCTGCCGCCCGAGATGGTCGCGGAGATCGAGCGGACGCTGACGCGTTCGACGCGCGACATCCAGCAGCTGCTCAGCGAAGCCTCGCGCCTGCTCTCGACGCTGACGCGCCAGCTCGGGCTCGCCGTGGCGGCCCTGCTGGACGACGAGCCCGTGCGAGAGCTCGAGCTGGCCCCGCTGGACCCGCGACGCAGCCTGATGGTGCTGAACCTCGGGGGTGGCAACGTGCGGACGCTGGTGCTCGAACTGGAGGGGCCGCTCCAGCTCGAGGAGCTGCAGGAGGTGGCCGCGGTGCTCCGCGAGCAGCTGGCGGGGCGCCCGCTCTCCGAGGTGCGCGAGCGGCTCGCCACGGACGCCGATCTGGCGCGGTACTCCGCCGTGCGGGTCGTGGCGCGTGCCGCGATGGCGGGCTGGAGCCGGCCGGTCTCCACGCCGCTCTTCGCCTCGGGTGCGATGCACATCGCCGAGCTCCCGGAATTCGCGGACGCGACGCGGCTGGGCTCGGTGCTGCGCTCGGTCGAGTCGGGCACTCCCCTGGACCGGCTCATGGTGAGGAGCGTGGAAGGCCAGGTGGCCGTGCGGGCCGGGGTGGACGAGGACCGCGCTCTGGCGGGCTGCAGCCTGGTGAGCTACGCGCTGCCAGGCTCCGTGCGCGGCGCGGTGGGCGTGCTGGGGCCGCTGCGCATGGACTACGCGCGCACGCTCGCGGTGGTGGACGCGGTGGGCAGCCGGCTCGCGGATCTGCTGTGAGGCGGCGCTGCCCGCGAAGGGGATCCCGGACGTGAGCGAGGAACGCAAGGGCAGGCGCACCCCGCCGGCGGACGACCCGGCGGAAGGGGGTGCCGGGGCGACCCCGGCCGGCTTCGGGACTTCCGGGGCGGACGCCGCGGCCGCGGGGGAGGCGCGCCCGGCCGAACCGGCGGGGGCGGGGCCAGTGGACGCGGCGGAGGACGCTGCCGTGCTCAGGGACCGCTGGCTGCGGGCGGAGGCGGAGTTGCAGAACTTCCGGCGCCGCGCGGCGCGCGATCGCGAGGAGACACGCCGGAGCGCCGAGGAGGGCGTGATGCTCGAGGTCATCGCGGCCCTCGACGATCTCGAGCGCGCTCTGGCGACGGTGCCCGAATCGGGTTCGCCGGAGCCGTGGGCCGAGGGTGTCCGCCTGGTGGCGGGCCGGCTGGTGGAGTACCTCGGGCGTCAGGGCGTGGTGGCGCTGGATCCGGTGGGGCGGCCGTTCGACCCGGTCTTCCAGGAGGCCGTGCTCGAGACGGTGGTCCCGGGGGCGGCGCCCGGCCACGTGACGCAGGTTCTGCTGAAGGGCTGGCGACGCGGGGCGCGGGCACTGCGCGCCGCGCGCGTGGTGGTGGCGCGGGCGCCGGATGGGGAAGCCTGATGGCCCGGCGCGACTACTACGAGGTGCTCGGAGTCCCGCGCGGGGCGAGCGAGGACGACGTCAAGAAGGCCTACCGCAAGATCGCCTTCGAAAGCCACCCGGATCGGAACCCCGGCGACAAGGATGCCGAGCGGCGCTTCAAGGAGGCCACCGAGGCGTACGAGGTGCTGCGCGACGCGGAGAAGCGCGCCCGCTACGACCAGTTCGGGCACGCAGCCCCGGGCGGCGCCGGCCCGCAGGGCTTCGACGTCAGCGGCTTCGACCTGGCCGATGCGTTGCGCGCCTTCATGAACGAGTTCGGCGGCGACATGGGTGGCTTCGGGGATCTGTTCGGTGGGGGCGCGGCGCGCGGAGGCGCGCGGCTTCGGCGCGGCGACGACCTGCAGGTCCGGGTGCGCCTCACCCTGGAGGAGGTCTCCACCGGCGTCGAGAAGAAGATCCGGGTGAAGCACCTGCGGTCCTGCGCCGCCTGCCAGGGGCGCGGGGGAACGGGCGAGGGCGCCTGTGCCCAGTGCCAGGGCCGCGGGCAGGTGAGGCGCGTGCAGCAGTCCATCTTCGGGCAGTTCGTGAACGTCTCGACGTGTCCGCAGTGCGGAGGCGCGGGACAGGTGGTGCGCGAGCGCTGCCGGGAGTGCAAGGGCGAGGGGCGTGTCTCGGAGTCCGACACGATTGCCGTGAAGGTGCCGCGCGGGGTCGCAAGCGGGAACTTCATCCCGCTGCGCGGCATGGGCGACGCTGGTCCGCGAGGGGGCCCCGCGGGTGACCTCATCGTGCTCATCGAGGAGAAGCCTCATGCGGTCTTCGTCCGGGACGGTGAAGACCTGCACGTGGACCTGCCGGTCGGGTTCGCGACGGCTGCCCTGGGCGGGAAGGTCGAGACGCCGCTCATCGATGGCACGAAGGCCTCGCTGAGCGTGGCGCCGGGCACGCCGACGGGCCACGTGCTCCGCCTGCGCGGCAAGGGGCTCGCTTCGTTGCGGGGCGGATCGGGCGACCTCCTGGTGCGCCTGGTCGTGTGGGTGCCGGAGCGCGTGAGCGGTGAGGAGCGTCGCCTGCTCGAACAACTGGCGCACTCGGAGGGTTTCAAGCCGCCCGGCCCTTCGAGGAGCCTCTTCGAGCGCGTCAAAGGCGCCTTTGGCGGCTGACGCGGCGCCAGCGCTGCTCTATCTGCCCGGGCTTCCGGAGCCCGGGTCGCGCCTCGAGCTTGCGGCGGCCGACGCCCACTACGTGGCGCGCGTCTGCCGGGCGCGCGTGGGGGAGCGCGTGGAGGCCACCGACGGACAGGGCGCGCGGGCGACACTGCGACTGATCGAACTGCGCCAGGGCGTGGTGGTGGAGATCGAGGCGGTCACGCGCGAACCGGCCCGGCGACGTTCCTGGGTGCTGTGCGGGGCGCCCGAGGGCGAGCGGGCGGACTGGCTGGTGGAGAAGCTGGCGGAACTTGGGATCGGGCGCTTCCTGCCGGTGGACACCGCGCGTGGGCGCTGGAGGACGGCTTCGGGGCGGCGGGCGCGATGGGAACGCCTGGCCATCGCGGCGCTGCGTCAGTCGAGGCGGCTGCACCTGATGGCCGTCGAAGAGCCGGTGCCCCTGCGGGAGGCGCTGTCCTCGCTGCCGCCGGGAGGCAGCCGCTGGGTGGCCGACGCGTCCGGGGCTGCTGCCGGACACGGCCAGATTCCCCCCGGTGGAGAGCCGGGGATCGGGCTCGTGGGGCCGTCCGGGGGGTTGGACGATGGGGAGCGGCAGGCGGCATTTATCGCCGGTTTCCAGCCTTTGCGGCTCTCGGACGCCCGCCTCAGGACCGAGACCGCGGCCCTTGCCTGGGCCGTCTGGTGGTCGGGCGGGGGGGGCTGACGGCCTTTCTCTGGCCAGGCCTGCCTTGACGGTTGGTGCGAGCGGTCATAGACTCAGAATGCTCGTTCACGCCCAGGTCGTTCCCCGAGGGGCGTCCTCAAGGAAGTTCTTCAATTGAATCAATCTAAACTGGGCAGAGAGGGGGGGATGGATTGCCCGGAATCAGGGTGAAGGACGGTGAGTCCTTCGAGAGTGCCCTGCGTCGTTTCAAGAAGAAGTGTGAGAAGGCTGGGATCATGGCTGACCTGCGCCGTCATCAGCACTTCGAGAAGCCGAGTGAGCGGCGCAAGCGTAAGCTGAACGCGGCCAGGCGCAAGAACTTGGCTCGCCGTCAGCAGGAGATCTGAAGAGCCTGAACTTCTGGCACAGCTTCACCGCGCTGGACTGGGGGATCCTCGGTCTGGTCGTGGTGTTCGCTATTCGGGGCCTCATCCGCGGCTCGGTCCGGCAGGTGTTCGGCCTGCTGGGTTTCGTGGGTGGCCTCTGGTTGGCGATGCAGGTTTCACGGTGGGTCGGAGCGCAGTGGCTGGGCGCCCGGCCCGCTGTGGTCTATTGGGTGCTGCGATGGCTCGTGGCGGCCCTCGCAGGGCTCGTGGTGGCGTCCCTTCTTCATTGGTGGGGAAGTCTGCTTGGCAAGGCCGTCAAGGCTGGGCCGGCAGGATGGGTCGATCGCGTCTTCGGCGTGCTGCTGGGGGCGTTGATCGGCGTGATGTGGGCGATCGCGCTCGTGACGCTCGCGTTGCTTGCGCCCCGGCTGGTCGGGGTGGAAGCCGCGGTGACGCAGGCGCGCACGGCCCACGCGCTGGTGAGCACGGGTGCGCGCGCGTGCGATGCGGTCGAAGCGCGCGTGCCCAGGCTCCACGGGCTGGGGCGTCTGCTCCACGAGGCAGAACGTCGCGCCCGGGCGCATCCCCGTGGTTCGTGACATCCAGGTGCGAGCGCGGGAAGGAACCCGCGCCGACGGGAGCGGCGTGGACGATCATTCCCTGCGACTCCTCGAATATGATCGCGTGACCGCTGCGGTCGCGGCGCGCGCGGCGGGGAGCGGTGCCCGCTCGCGTCTGCTCGCATGGCGGCCTCGCCCTGACGCCGCGGAGCGTGCGCGTGAGAACGCGCTGCTCGACGCGGCGATCCGCCGCCAGGGCGAGCCCGACCCCTGGTGTCGCGTGGGCGCGGGCGATCTGGCGCCGCGGCTGGCTCCCGAGGCGCGCGAGGCCCTCGACGGAGCGGGGTTGGTCGAGGTGCTGGGCTGGCTCGAGGCGGGGCGCGAGACGCGCTCCCTGTGGTCCGACGAAGGCGTGCGCGCGCGCTTCCCCGGGCTGGTGGGCCTCGTAGACGCACTGCCCGAGGTGGAACTCCTGCGCCGCCGCCTGGCGTCCTCGCTGGAAGCGGACGGGCGCGTGACCGACGGGGCCTCGCCCGACCTCGCCCGGCTGCGGCGCGGGCTCGAGCAGGGCGAGCGCGGGATCCAGCAGCGCCTCGAGCGCTGGGCGCACGGTTTCGGGGAATCGGCCTACGTGACCCGGCACGACGAGCGTTTCGTGGCCCTGGTGCCCGCGGCCGGTTTCTCACGGCGACGCGGCATCGTGCACGATGTCTCCGGCAGCGGACAGTCGCTGTTCGTCGAGCCGCTCGAGCTGTGCGAGGCCAACAACCAGGTCATCGAGCTGCGCGCCGGGGTCGGAGAGGAGGAGCGTCGCATCCTGTTCGAGCTCGCGGAGGCAGTGCGACAGGCAGGGCCGGAGCTCGAGTCCCTCGAGGCTGGGCTCGTCCAGCTCGACAGCCTGCGTGCGCGTGCCCGCTGGGCCGTGGAGTTCGGCGCGATCGCGGTGGAGCCCGCCGGGGAGCGGCTCGCCCTACGGGCCGCCCGGCATCCGCTGCTGGCGATGGGCGAGGCGCACGCGGCGATCGTGCCCCTCGACCTCGAGCTCGCCGCGCCGGACCGCATCCTGCTCGTGAGCGGTCCGAACATGGGGGGCAAGACGGTGCTCCTCAAGACGGTGGGGCTCGCCGTCGCGCTGGCGCACTCGGCGCTGCCCGTCCCTGCGGCCGAGGGCAGCGCGGTGCCGGAGGTGGACGCGATCGTGGCCGACCTCGGCGACGAGCAGTCGGTGGACGAGGGGCTCTCGACCTTTGCCGCGCACCTGCGCGCCCTCGCGCGGATGGCGGAGCTCGCGAGTCCGCGCTGTCTCGTCCTGTGCGACGAGTTGGGGGCGGGGACCGATCCGGAGGAAGGGGGGTCGCTGGGGCGCGCGGCGCTGGAGCACTTCGCGGCGCGCGGCGCCTGGGGCGTCGTGACCACCCACCTGGGGAGCCTCAAGCGCGCGGCCGGCGAGGTGCCGGGGGTGGTGAACGGCTCGCTCGAATTCGACCTCGCGGGGATGGCTCCGCGGTACCGCTTCCTGGCGGGTGTGCCGGGCGCGAGTCATGCGCTGGCGGTGGCGGAGCGGCTGGGGTTCCCGCCGGCGCTGGTGGCCCGGGCGCGTTCGCTGGCTCCGGCGGAGGCCGTGGCGCTCGAGCGCCTGCTGGCGGAGCTACAGGAGACCCGCGCGCGGCTCGAGGACGAACGGGCGCGCCTGGCGCGAGCCGAGGCCGCGGCGCAGGCGGCCGCGGCGGAGGGCCGGGCGGCGGCCGAGGAGGCGCGGCGCGCTCTGGAGGAGTTGCGGCGGCGGTTGACGCGTGAGAGCGAGGTCGTGCTCGCGCGTGCGCGCGAGTTGTGGCAGACGGTGCGGCGAGAGGCGCGGCGCGCCGAGAAGACCCGCGGGGGAGCCGAGCGCATCGGCGCCGACCTGGTGGTGGTGGAGGGCGAGATCGAGGCTCTGCGGCACACGGCCGAGGCGGCGGGGGGGGGCCCAGCGCCGGTGCCCATGCTGGCGGGCCCGCTCGAGGCCGGTCGCAGGGTGCGGGTGCGGAACCTGGACGTCGAGGCGGAGGTGGTGAGTGGCCCGGACAGCGAGGGGCGCGTGCGGCTCCGCCGCGGCAGCTGGAGCATCCAGAGTCACGTGGGCCAGTTGGAGGCGGTCCGCCCGGCCGGGGCGGGAGGCGCGGAGGCGCCCGTGCCGCGGGCCTCGTGGAGCGCTCCCGAGGAGGCGCCGGGGCTCGAGGTCGACCTGCGCGGCATGGAGGCCGACGAGGCGCTGCGGAATCTGGACCAGGGTCTCGACCGGGCGGTGTTGAGCGGCTTCTCGGAGTTGCGCGTGATCCATGGCGTGGGCCGGGGCGTGTTGCGCTCCGTGGTGGAACGGCACCTGCGCGGGCATCCGCAGGTCGCCGCGCAGCGTCTGGGCGGGGTGGGTGAGGGTGGCCGGGGCGTGACCGTCGTGGGGTTGCGATGAGGGGCGAGGTGGGTGGTGCGGGGGTGGCCCCGGGTGCGCGCGGACTCGACGACTGGGTGGAACGCGTGCGCGCGGCCAGCGACATCGTCGAGGTCGTCGGGCAGACGGTGGCGCTCAAGCGCACGGGGCGGAACCTGGTCGGGCTTTGCCCGTTCCACAAGGAGAAGACGGGCTCGTTCTCGGTGAACCCCGAGCGGCAGTTCTACCATTGCTTCGGGTGCAAGGCCGGCGGCGACGTCTTCCGGTTCGTGCAGGAGACGGAGAAGGTGGGCTTCATCGAGGCGGTCGAGATCCTGAGCCGGCGCGCCGGCATCGCGGTGCCCGAGCGGCGCGGCGAGGCCGGCGCAGCGGCGGGTGCGCGCGGACGCCTCACCGAGGCGCTCGAGGCGGCTGCGCTGGCGTACGAGCAGTGGTTGGGCGACCCCGACGGTGGCGCGGCCGCGCGGGCGTACCTCGAGCGGCGCGGCCTGGCCCGGGAGACGCAGCGCGCCTTCCGGCTGGGGCTCGCGCTCGAGGGCTGGGAGAACCTGGTTCAGCGCCTGCGCGGCCGCATCGCGGACGAGGTGCTCGTGCAGGCAGGCCTGGCGGCGCGGCGGGAGACTGGTCGCGGCGGCCTGTACGACCGCTTCCGCAACCGGCTCATGGTGCCGCTGGTGGCCCCCGGGGGCGTGGTCGTGGGGTTCGGCGCTCGCGCGCTCTCGGACGAGGACCTGCCGAAGTACCTCAACTCGCCCGAAACGCCCGTCTACCACAAGGGCGCGTTCCTCTTCGGCCTCGACCAGGCGCGGCGCAGGGTCGAGGCCGACGGGGAGATGATCGTGGTCGAGGGCTACTTCGACGCGATCGCCCTGCACCAGGCGGGACTCGGGAACACCGTGGCGACCTCGGGCACGGCGCTCACCCAGGACCAGGCGCGCCTGCTGAAGCGCGTCGTGCCGCGGATCGTGCTGACGTACGACGGCGACGCCGCGGGCCAGGAGGCGATGATGCGCTCGCTCGGCGTGCTGCTGGCCGAGGGGCTCGACGTCGTGGTGGTGGACCTGCCCGAGGGCGAGGACCCGGACACGCTGGTGCGCGGCGGCGGGCTCGAGGCGTGGGGTGTGGTGCGCGCGCGGGCCGCGGACCCGGTGGAGTTCATCCAACGGCACGTGCTGCGTGGCCATGTTGGCGGGCGCGATCCGCGGGAGCGCGCGCTGCAGGCCGTGGTGGACCTGGGCGTGAAGGTCGCCGACCCCATCCGGCGGCAGACGCTGGTGGAGCGCGCGAGCCAGGTGTTCCGCCAGCCCGAGCGCGTGATCGCGCGGGCCATGGCCCTGCGTCGCTCGGGCCAGCCGGCCGAGCGGCCGGTCGAGGCGGCGGTCCGCCAGCAGCGGGCGGGCGAGGCCCACGGCGAGCGCCGGCTGCTCGAGGCGATCCTGCACCGGCCCGAGAGTCTCGAGGAGGCGCGGGCCTTGGTCTCGCCGCAGGACTTCGGCGACCCGGTGTGCGCCACGCTGGCAGGATGGCTATGGGGTGGCCGCGCGGGCTTCCCCGCGGAGGACGAGGCCGCGGCGCTGGCGCGGGAGTTGGCCGCATCCGAGCCCGAGGACTGGGAATCGCTCGCCCGGGGCGCGGCGCGCCGCCTGCTGCAGCATCGCCTTGCCCGACAGCATCGTGAGAAACAGGAGGAGCTTCGCCACGACCCTCAGGGTCCCGAGGCGGCCCGGCTCCTGCAGGAGATCCAGCAGATCGCACTTTCCATTCGAGAGATCGAGCAGTCGATTCGAGAACCCTCGCGCTGAGGAGAATCCGATTCCATGGCGACCGCTTCCACGAAGACGAAGAAGGTGAAGTCCAAGGAGAAGGCCGAGAACCGCAAGCGTCTTGACGAGATCAAGGGGCTTGCGGTGCGACAGGGCTACATCACCGAGGACCAGGTCGTCTCGCTGCTGGGCGACGACGACGACCCCGAGGTGCAGGTCGAGCAGATGGAAGAGGTCCACGGCATGCTCAACCAGCTGCACATCGAGGTCTTCGCCGGGGAGGAGGAGGCGCACGAGCGCGCGAAGCAGTTGCGCAAGCTCGACGACAAGAAGCCGCTCACGCCGTCGAAGGCGCTCCCGCAGCAGCCGGTGCGTTACGACGACCCGGTCCGCATGTACCTGCGGGAGATGGGGCGCGTGCCCCTGCTCACGCGGGAGGGCGAGGTGGAGATCGCGCGGCGCATCGAGGCCGGGGAGCGGCAGGTCGTGGCCGCGCTCTTCCGGGCGGCACCTTCCAAGCAGGAGATCCGCTCGCTCGGCAAGCGGCTCCGGGATGAGCAGCTCAAGATCGAGGACTTCATCAAGGTGGACGAGAACGCCACCACCGAGCAGGCTCTCAGGCGCGAGCGGCAGCGCGCGCTGAAGATCCTGGAGCGGGTCTTCCTGCTGCAGAAGCGCTACGACGAGAACCTGAAGAAAGAGGGCAGCCGCATGAGCGAGCGGGTGCGCCACAGCTACCATGCCAACTTCGCCAAGAACGAGGCGGAGCTGACGCAGGAGCTGCACAAGCTCTCGATGAACCCGCGGATGGTCGAGGACCTGGCGACACCGGTGAAGGCGCTGGCCGAGCGCGCCCGGAAGCTGGACGAGCGGGAAGCCGAGCTCGAGCGCCAGTTCGGCCACGGGGTGGAGGAGATGAACCGGTTCGCGAAGCGGCAGAAGAAGGGCGGGCGCGAGCTGCGGGCCGTGGAGCGCGAGTCGGGTCTCAAGCACACGCAGGTGGCGGAGTTCCAGAACGAGCTCAAGGAGGTCCGCAAGCACGTCAAGGTGCTCGAGACCGAGGCCGAGATGACGCGGGAGCACCTGCACGAGCTCTACCGGCAGATCGTCGACGGCGAGCGCGCCACGGGGCAGGCCAAGAAGGAGATGATCGAGGCGAACGTCCGGCTCGTGATCTCGATCGCCAAGCGCTATACGAACCGCGGGCTCGAGTTCCTCGACCTGATCCAGGAGGGCAACTCGGGCCTGATGCGCGCGGTGGACAAGTTCGACTACACGAAGGGCTACAAGTTCTCGACGTACGCGACCTGGTGGATCCGGCAGGCCATCACGCGCGCGATCGCGGACCAGGCCCGGACCATCCGCGTGCCGGTGCACATGATCGAGCACATCAACCGGGTGGTGCGCGTCTCTCGCCGTCTGGTGCAGGAGCTCGGGCGCGAGCCGACCCCGGAGGAGATCGCGGAGCGTCTGGACCTGCCGGCGGACAAGGTGAAGAGCATCCTCAAGGCGGCGCAGGAGCCCATCTCGCTCGACCGTCCGATCGGCGAGGACGACGACTCGAATCTCGGGGATTTCATCGAGGACACGAGCGTGGTGAGTCCCGCGCACTCGGCAGCCTCGGCGATGCTGCGCGATGAGGTGAGCGACGTCCTCAAGACGCTCACTCCGCGCGAGGCGAAGGTCATCCGGCTGCGCTTCGGGCTCACCGAGGACGGGGCGCAGCGGACGCTCGAGGAGGTCGGCGCCTTCTTCAACGTGACGCGCGAGCGCATCCGGCAGATCGAGGCCAAGGCGCTGCGCAAGCTGCGGCACCCGACGCGGAGCCGCCGGCTGAAGGCGTACACGGAGCTGCTGTAGAAGAAGGGCGGGCCCGGGGCGGCGGCCGGTGCGCGGCGCGCCTTGACACCCTTCGCGAGCGGGTGCTAGAAACACACGGTTTCGGGCACCGGTGGCAGGAGGCTTGAACGCTGGGCCCATAGCTCAGCGGTCGAGAGCGGCCGGCTCATAACCGGTAAGACCCTGGTTCGAATCCAGGTGGGCCCAGAATCGAACGCCGCGGAAGGCCCATGTGCGGGGCCGAGTCGAGTGGGGCGGGTAGCTCAGCTGGCAGAGCACCTGGATCACAACCAGGGGGTCGCAGGTTCAAGTCCTGTTCCGCCCACCATCTCCGATGCGAGCGCCATCCGAATGAAGGAGTTCGTGGACCGATGATGCTGCCATCGCGTGCGAGCGTCGGCCGCTGGCCGGCGGGGAGGTGGCGGAGTCGAACTCCGGTCTGCCCGCGCCGCCCGCCTGGTGCTCCCGGGGTGGCGATGCGCGCTGTCGAGCGGGGAAGTCCTTTCCGGACGTCCCCGCTCTTCGTTTGCGGGGAGTGACGATGAGCGAGGAGATCGACCGGCTGTGGGCGCTTCAGGGCCTCGACGAGCAGGCGCTTGCCGTGCGGGAGATCCTGGCACGGTTCCCGGAGCAGCGGCGGGAACTCGAGCACCGGATCGTGGAGGCGCGCCGGCGGCTCGAACAGGCGAAAGCCCGTCTGGGTGAATCGCAGAAGCAGCGTCGCGATCTCGAGCGCGAGGCCAGCGCGCTGGGTGAGCAGGAGCGGCGTTTCCAGCAGCAGCTCCCCGCGATCAAGAAGAACGAGGAGTACACCGCACTGCTGCACGAGATCGAAGGCGTGCGGCGGAAGCGCTCGGAGGTCGAGACCCAGGTGCTCGAGCGGATGGAGGAGGAGGAGCGCGAGCAGCGGGAGCGGCCGGCGCTCGACGGGGCGCTGAAGAGTGCGGAGGCCGAAGCGGCGGCGCAGGCGAAGCTCATCGACGCCGGGGAGACATCCGAGCGGGAGAAGCTGGGCGTCCTCGAGGCCCGCCGCGAGGCGCATGCCAGGGAACTGCCTCCAGCGACGCGGGCGCGCTACGAGCGCGTCCACGCCTCGCGGGGCGGGCGCGCGGTGGTGGCGATCCTCAAGGGCGCGTGCGGAGGCTGCTACCGCACCCTGCCCCCGGCCGTGTTGCAGGAGGCCCGGCGGCGCGACCGGATGATGAGCTGCGAAGGCTGCGGGCGCATCATGGTCTGGCCGCCTGGCGAGGCCTAGCCGGGCGACGATGCACGATCCCGTGGCTGTGGCTCCGCCAGGCTCGCGCACGGGGCGGGACGGGCAGGCGCTGAATCCCCGCCGGCTGCGGCCCGACCTGCCCTTCCGGCGCATCGCGCTCGTGCTTTCCGGTGGCGGCGCGCTCGGCGCCTACGAGGTCGGCGTGCTCCGGGTCGTCGAGGCCCTGCGACTCACCCCCGCGGTCGTGGCCGGGGTCTCGGTGGGCGCGATCAACGCGGTGGTGTGGCAGGCGCACGGGGGCCGCGCGGCCGTGCTCGAGGACGTCTGGCGGCGCATGACCGCGACCGACGTCGGCTTCCGCTGGGTGACACTGGCCCTGAGGGCCCTTGGCGCGCTGGTGGCAGCCGTGGGGTTGATCGAGTTGCTCCTCACGCTCGCGGGTTCGCGCGAGCTGTCGGGCTCGTACTGGTTCTGGAGGCGGAGCAGCGCGCGCATCGACCTGACTTCGACGCTGCTCGACCTCGGTATGTGGGGCCTGTTCGCGCTGGCCGGCGTGGTGGCGATGCTGTTCTCGCGCCGCGTGGAGTCGTGGCTGGCGCGCCGGCGTTCGCCCGGGGACCCCGGACGCACGTCGCGTCTCTTCGGCCGGATCGTGATCGGGCTCTGGTCGGTCTACGCCGTGGTCTGGATCCTCGGGCTGCCTTGGCCACACCGCTTCACCATGAGCGCCCTGCTGATGCTCGCGCTGATCTGGCTCGCGAACCGCCCGGGCCAGTCCAACGGCTGGGCGCGCCGCCTGCTGCACGTGCTCATGCCCGAAACGCGGGGCAGCGGATTGTGGGGTGCCACTGCGCGGCAGCGTCTGGTCGAGCGGCTGGTGCGGGAAGGCGACGCGAGACGACTCACGGATCCCGGGACGCAGCTGGTGATCAGCGCGCTGGCCATCGACTCGGGGCGCATCGCGTACTTCGTGAGCGGGCCGGCTCCGCCGGAGGATTTCGTGCGGCGGCTCGAGGCGGAGCTGGGTGAGGTCATACGCGTGCGCGAGCCGGCCGAGGTGGTGCAGGCGGCGCTGGCCTCCTCGGCGATCCCGGGTGTCTTCGAGCCCGTGCGCATCCGGGGCCGCCACTTCGTGGACCCGGGCGGTTTCGCGAATCAGCCGCTGCACGTCGCGCTGGCGGCCGAGGCTGACGCGGTCCTGGTGGTGTTGATGTTGCCGAGCGGGCGGCCGTCGGCGGCGTCGCCGCCGGGCAGCCTGTTCGCGCTCGGCAGCCGGTTGCTGGAGGTGGCGAACTGGCGCGACATGCAGGTGGAACTGCGGAACCTGCCCGACGGGCTGGTCCCGCGAGGGTGACCCGGCGCGTGCGTGCGTGGTCGAGCCCGATGCGACTCTGCCGGGGGGAGTGCTGGGCTTCGACCCCGTGAACGCCGCAGCGCTCATCGAGCGCGGAGAAGAGGACGCGTGGCGTGCGCTCGAGCGAGCGGGGTGGCTGGCGGCGGAAGCGGGTGCGCAGGGGTGAGGGCGTGGAACTCGCCGCGGGCTGGAGGCGATCACATCGAGGCGTCCCGCCGTGGGCGCTCGAGCCGGAAGGTCATCTTGGAGCGATTCGGCGGGGTCCGTCCCATGGGTGCCTCGCTGTGACGTCCGCGCCGGGACGTGGGGCGCGCGCCCGCGCGTCGGGAGCCGGCCATGGCGCGCCCGGCCGCCCGCGTGGCGCGGTCTCCGGGGGTTCCGGCTCCTCCCGGCCACAGGCGGCTCCTTCGCGGGGCCGCAGGGCGCTGATCCTGGCCCTGCTCGCCGCCGGGACGTTCGCGGCCTTCGCCGGGGTGCTGCGGCACGGCTGGGCCATACTCGACGATCCTCAGTACGTCACCAGCAATCCGTACGTGAACCGCGGTCTGACGCTGGAGGGTGTGCGCTGGTCCCTGCAGACGCCCCACGGCGGGAACTGGCACCCCCTCACATCCTGGTCGCACATGCTGGACGTCCAGGTCTTCGGCCTGGCGCCCGCGGGCCACCACGCCGTGAGCCTGCTCCTCCACGTGCTGACCGCGGGCCTCCTCGCGCTCGTGCTCTTCCGGCTCACGGGCGCCTGGTGGAGGAGCGTGCTCGTGGCGGGGTTGTTCGCGCTCCATCCGCTGCGGGTCGAATCGGTGGCGTGGATCTCGGAGCGGAAGGACGTGCTGAGCGGCCTTCTCTTCGTGCTTACGATCGAAGCCTACCGGCGGTGGGTCGCACGTCCGGGCGCGGCGCGCTACGGGCTCGTCCTGGCCGGGTTGGCGCTGGGACTGATGTCCAAGCCGATGCTGGTCACGATGCCCTTCGTGCTCCTGTTGCTCGACGTGTGGCCGCTGGGGCGGCTGAAGCCGGAGGGGCGGGGCCCGGCGCCCGGCGCCCCGGTGCGGACGCTGGCGGGCCTGGTCGTGGAGAAATGGCCGATGTGGGTGCTGGTGGCGGCTTCGTCCGCCATCACCGTGTCCTTCCAATGGGCGACGGGGGCGGTGGCCGGGGCGGGACGCCTGCCGCTCGCGAACCGTGTGCTCAATGCGCTGGTCTCCTACTGGCGCTATGTCGGGAAGACACTCTGGCCGAGCGACCTGGCGGTGTTCTACCCGTTCAGCGGCACGGCGCAGGTGGCCGGAGGTGCCGCCGCGGCGATCGCGCTGGCAGGGGTGACCGCGTGGGCGCTGCAGCAGTCGCGCAAGCGTCCGTACGTGGCGGTCGGATGGTTCTGGTATGTCGGGATGTTGGTGCCGGTGATCGGACTCGTCCAGGTCGGGGGACAGGCGTATGCGGACCGCTACACCTACCTCCCGACCATCGGTCTGCTCATCGCGCTGGTCTGGGGCCTTGCGGAGGTCGTGTCGAGCTCACGAGCGGCGAAGGTCGCGGCCACGTGCGCGTCTGCGGCCCTGCTGGTGGGCCTGGCGGTGGCCACGTCACGGCAGGTGGGACTCTGGCGGGACGACCGCACGCTCCTTACCCACACGCTCGCGGTCACGGGCGAGAATGCGGTGGCGCACCGGGGCCTGGGGGAGGCGCTCCTGAGGTCCGGGCACGCTCTGGCGGCCATCCCTCACTTCGAGGAGGCGCTGCGGCTGAGGCCGGGGCTGTACAGCCTGCGGGGCAACCTGGGAAGCGCGCTGGGTGCGGTGGGGCGGTACGGGGAGGCGGAAGCCTACCTGCGGGCCGCGCTGCAGGAGGGGGAGACCGCTCGGATCCACCACAACCTGGGGTCCGTACTCGTGGGGCAGGGACGCCTGGACGAGGCGATCGGCGAATACGAGGCTGCGGTCCGGCTCGATCCCGGCGAGCACCGGCTGCTCGACCAGTTGGCGGCGGCCCATGCCGCGGCGGGGCATCGGGTGGAGGCTGTGCGGTCCTGGGAGCGGGCCATCGAGCTCGCGCGGGGCGCGGGTGACGGAGCGGAAGCCGCACGGTACGCGGAGCACCTGGGGACGTACCGGGCGGACAGCGCGTCCCGTCCGTCACGTTGAAGCGGGTCGCCGGCCGGCACGACGCGCATTTCGTCCCGTGGCGGTCCGGCCCGGAATCCCGGGGACCGCGCAGGACCGGGAGGCGGTGCGGGGCTCGTCCGGCGTTCCGTCGCTTGTGGGTGCCACTCCCTTCGACTACGCTTCCTGCGTGAGCACTCCGACGAACGGCGAATGGACGCTGCGCTGTGACGGCGGGTCCCGGGGAAACCCGGGGCCGGCGGCGCTGGGGTACGTGCTCCTCGGGCCTGCGGGCCGCGAGGTGGAGGCGCGCGGCGCGCGCATCGGGCCGGCCACGAACAACGTGGCCGAGTACCGGGCGCTGATCGCGGGCCTCGAGGCGGCCGGGAGGGCCGGAGCCGACCCGCTGCTGGTATGCATGGATTCCGAACTGGTGGTGCGCCAGATGACCGGCGAGTACCGGGTGAAGAACGCCGGCTTGAAGCCGCTCCACGCAGAAGCCCGTCGGGCGCTGGCAAAGCTCGGCCGGGTGCGTTTCAGCTCCGTGCGGCGCGAGGCCAACACTCACGCCGACCGGCTCGTCAACGAAGCGCTCGACGAAGTCCTGGGTTCCGAGTCTCCCAGGTGATCGCGGACGGTTCTCCGACACTTCCGCGCAAGCGGTCGCCGAGGATGCCGTTCGAGGAAAGTCCGAACTCCACAGGGCAAGGTGCTGGGTAACTCCCAGGGGGCGCGAGCCCACGGAAAGTGCAACAGAGAGCAGACCGCCAACGGATGCGTGGCTGCCCGCAAGGGCGCGGCGCATTGCGGGCAAGGGTGAAACGGTGCGGTAAGAGCGCACCAGCGGTCCCGGTGACGGGGCCGGCTCGGCAAACCCCACCTGGAGCAAGACCGCATAGAGGGGGAGGAGTGTGTCCCGCTCCGCTACGACCCCGGGGTCGGTCGCATTGAGGCGCTCGGTGACGCGCGCCCCAGACGAATGATCACCACGGAGCAATCCGACAGAATTCGGCTTACGGGAGACTCGGGTCTGTACCTCCGGAAGGCCGCCGAACGCACGGTGCCGGCGCAAGCGGGCGCCGCGGCGGCGGCGGCGCCGGGGCGTCAGCCATGACACGTTCGATGAGCAGGTCGCGCAAGGGCCGGGGCAGGGCGCCGGGTACGGCAGCCACAGACCCGGGGCCGCCGGTCCGTGGGCGGGGTTCTGGCCGTGGGGTACAGGCCGTGCTGGCCGCGGCGCTCGCCGCCTTCGTCCTCCATGCGCGGGGATTGAGTGGTGGCTTCGTCTGGGACGATCACCTCCTGATCGAGCAGAACCCGCTGCTGCGCTCGGCAGCGGATCTCGGGCGCGCGCTCGGCGGCGACTTCTGGGCCGCGAGCAGCGGGGCGCCTCCTCGGGCCTGTGGCGCCCGCTCATCACGCTGTCGTACGGGGTGGACGGGGCGGTATCGCGCTGGGATCCTGGCTGGTTCCACCTGTGAACGTCCTCGCGCATGCGTTGACCTCGGCGCTGGTGGCAGCGCTGGCGCTCGGGGCGGGGATGTCGGCGCTGACCGCGGGGCTGGTTGGGATGCTCTTCGCCGCCCTGCCCGCGCACGCCGAGTCGGTGGCGTGGATCTCGGGGCGGACCGACGTCTACTGCGCGGCCTTCTTCCTGCTGGCGCTGCTGCTGGACCGCCGCGCGAGGGCGGCGGGTCGCGCCTGGCCGGGTGCGGCCGCGCTGTTCGGCGCTGGCGCTGGCGCTGCTCAGCAAGGAGACGGCGCTGCCGTTCGTGCTGGTGGTCGCGGTGGCCGAGCGGATCGGGCTCCGGGGGCGCAGTCCCGACCTGCGCGCGAGCGCAAGGTGGCTCGCGCCCTACGCGGGGCTCACGCTGCGCTCCACCTGACCGTCGCACCAGGCCTCGGTGCGCGTGGCCGGCGAAGTGCCCATGGTCACCGAGGCCGGCTCGCAGGGGCTCCGCGGCGCTGGCTCTGATGTTCCCGGGCTACCTCGCCTTCGCCTGGCCCTGGTTCAACCACACGCCGGCGGTCCTGCTGGCGCCCGCGAGCGCCGCCGCCTGGACCGTGGCCGGCGCGGTGGCCCTGCACGCCTGCTTCCTGCTGGCGCTGGGCTGGCTGCTGTGGAAGCGGTCCGCTGTGGCGCTGCCGCTGGCGCTGTTCTGGCTGACGCTGCTGCCCACGCTGGTCGTGGACCTGAGCCGGGGCACGTTCCTGTACGCGGAGCGCTTCTTCTACCTTCCGTCGGCGGGCCTGGCCTGGGCGGCGGGGACGGGGGTCGACGCGCTGCGCGGACGGCCGCGCGCGTGGCGGGCCGGCGTGGCGTGCCTGGCGGCGCTGGTGGTCGGAAGCGCGTCCGTCCTCGTCCCGCTTCTCCCCGAGTGGCACGACGACTCCGCGCTCTTCGAGTCCATGGCGCGCCGGGCGCCGCGGAACTACATGGCGCGCACCCAGTGGGCGCGCATGCTCGCGCTCGACGGGCGCGACGCGGAGGCGACGCGCGAGCTGGACGCGGCGCTGGCGCTCGATCGCGACGCGGCCGGAGGAGCCGGCCATCGCGCGCGCTGCTCGCGTACGGGCGGGGCGATTGGGCGGGCACGTTGGGGGCGGCGGAGCGGGCCATCGCGCAGGGCAACATCGAGAACGAGCCGCGGCTGCTGCGCGCGGCGGCGCTGCTGTCGGTCGGTCGAATCGAAGCAGGGCGGACGCGCGCTGGAGGACTTGCGCCGCCGTACCCCGGGACAGCCGGCGGTCGAGTCGCTGTGGGGGCAGTACCTGCTGAACACCGGGGATGCTGCCGAGGCGTACCCGGTGCTGTCCCAGGCGGCCCGGCTGCTCCCCGCGGACGTGGGCCTGGCGTACGCGAGGGCGCTGGCGGCGAACGACACCGGGCGGCACGCCGAAGCGCGCGCCGCGCTCCAGCGTGCCGTGCGGCTGGAGCCCTCGCGCTACGATGCGTGGCTGGAGCTCGCCCGCACCTGCGCGGCGCTCGGCGACGGCGCCGGGACCGCGGATGCGCTGGCGCGCGCGCAGCGGTTGCCGGCGGCGGTGGATGGCCGGGCGGAGGCACTGCGCGCGCGGCTGGCATCGCCGCGCTGACGCGCGCCCGCGCGGCCTTGACCCTTCTGACGCGAGGCTGATAGCGTGCCGGAAGCGTCGTCCCTCGCCGCGCGCCGCGTGCTCCTCTTCGAAGGCCTCCCGTGATCGCTCCGACCTCCGCTCCCGAGTGGGTGCCGCATCCCCGGCGTGACGCCGGCCGGGCGTTGGCGCTGGCGCGCGAGTTGGGCGCGCCCGTGGCGGCCGCGCACGCCCTGGTGAACCGGGGGCTGGAGAGCGCGGACGCGGCACGGCGCTACCTCGATCCCGGGATCGAGGACCTGCACGATCCCTTCCTGCTGCGGGACCTGGACGTGGCGGTGGCGCGCATCGAGCGGGCGCTGACGGCCGGGGAGCGCATCTTCGTCCACGGCGACTACGACGTGGACGGGATCACCTCGACGTTCCTGCTCTACTCGGTGCTCCGGGACCTGGGAGGCCGCGTCGAGGTCCGGATCCCGCATCGCACGCGCGACGGGTACGGACTGTCGGTCGAGGCGATGCAGGAGGCGCACGGCGCCGGCTGCACCCTGGTCATCACGGTGGACTGCGGCGTGACCGCGGTGGAGGCCGTGGAGCGGGGGCGCGAGCTGGGGCTCGATACGATCATCACCGACCACCACGAACCGGCGGCGGTGCTGCCCGACGGCGGTGGCGGTCGTGAACCCCCGGCGGCCCGGCTGCGCGTACCCGTTCAAGGCGCTGGCCGGCGTGGGGGTCACGTTCAAGCTCGCCGAGGCTCTGCTGCGCGGCCGCGGCGGGCTGGAGCAGGCGCGCGAGTTCCTCGACGTGGTGGCGCTCGGGACGATCGCGGACGTGGTCCCGCTGGTGGGGGAGAACCGGGTCCTGGCCCGGCTCGGGCTCGACCGGCTGAACCGGCACGCGGCGCGTCGGCATGAAGGCGCTGATGGAGGTGGCGGGCCTTGCCGGGCGCCCGGTCACCGAGCGGACAGGTGGCGTTCGTGCTGGCGCCGCGCATCAACGCCGGGGGCCGCATGGGCAATGCCGAGCAGGGCCTGCGGCTGCTGCTGGCCCGTGACGCCGCCGAGGCGCGTGACCTGGCGCAGAGCCTCGAGGACGACAACCAGCTGACGGCGCACGGTACGACGAGGAGGCGCTGGGGGAGGCGGCGCAGCGGGTCGAGAGCGAACTGGGTTGGCCCGACTGCGCGTCGATCCTGCTCTGGTCGGAGCGCTGGCACGCAGGCGTGATCGGCATCGTGGCCTCGCGCCTGGTCGAGCGTTTCCAGCGTCCAGCCCTGCTGGTGGCGCTCGACGGCGAGCGTGGCCGCGGCTCGGGCCGCAGCCTGCCGGGGCTCGACCTGAACGCGGTGCTGGCGGAGTGCGCCGACCTGCTCGAGGCCTACGGCGGACACGCCTTCGCCGCGGGGTTCACCGTGCACCGCTCGCACTGCCCGAGTTGCGGGAGCGGCTCGAGCGCCTGGTGCGCGAGCGGGTGTCGGTCGATGCGTACACGCCGCGGCTCACGATCGACGCCGACGTACACCTGGCGGAGTGCGATTTCGGGCTCGTGGACTGGCTCGAGCGCATGTCCCCGCATGGTCTCGACAATCCGGAGCCGCTCTTCCAGGCCGCGGGGCTGACGGTGGAGTCGGTCAGCACGGTGGGGCAGGGGCGCCACCTGCGCCTGCAGGTGCGGGAGGGCGCCGGGAGCGCCGAGGCCATCGGCTTCGGCCTGGGCGCGCGAGCGGACGAGGTCGGGCGGGCGCGGCGCTGCCGATCTGGCCTTCGTGCCCACGCGCAACGAGTGGATGGGCCAGGACGCGTGTGCAGCTCAAGCTGAAGGACGTGCGGGTTCCGTGAGCACCCCCGGCCCCGGCTCCGAGGCTGGCGGAACTCCGCGCGTCGCTGCTTGCCGTCCTCGACGAGAAGGTGCCTCGCGTGGACCGCGACCGGGTCGCGGCCTGCTTCGACTTCGCCGCGCAGGCCCACGGAGCACAGCGCCGCGCCTCGGGGCAGCCGTACATCTCGCACCCGGTGGCGGTGTGCCGCATCCTGGTCGACCTGCTCGAGTCCCGGCTGGACACGACGCTGGCCTGCGCCGCGCTGCTGCACGACGTCGTCGAGGACACCGACACGCCGATCACGGAGGTGGAGAAGCGCTTCGGCCGCGACGTGCGGGGGCTGGTCGAGGGCGTGACGAAGCTGGCCGGGCTGCACGTCGACAGCCCGGAGGTCCAGCAGGCCGAGAACTTCCGCAAGATGCTGCTCTCGATGTCGCGCGACCTGCGCGTGATCTTCATCAAGCTCGCGGACCGCCTGCACAACATCCGCACGATCGAGTTCCTGCCCCGCGAGCGGGCGGAGCGGATCGCCGTGGAGACGCGCGACATCTACGCGCCGCTCGCCCACCGGCTGGGCATGGCCGGGATCAAGCGCGAGCTCGAGGATCTGAGCCTCAAGGTGCTCGATCCAGCCGCCTACCAGGAACTGGTGCAGAGGATCCAGGCACGTCTCCAGGAGCGCGAGCGCTTCCTCTCGGGGGTGCGGGAGCGTCTGGAGGAGGGGCTGAAGGCGGTCGGCATCCGGGCCGAGGTCAGCGGCCGGCCCAAGCACTTCTACTCGATCTACGCGAAGCTCCGCTCGGGGCGCGATTTCAAGAACATCTACGACCTGTTCGGGCTGCGCATCATCACCCACACGCGCAGCGACTGCTACCGCGCGCTGGGCGTGGCGCACGACCTGTTCATGCCGGTGCCGGAGCGCTTCAAGGACTACATCGCCACGGCCAAGAGCAACATGTACCAGTCGCTGCACACCACGGTGCTCGCCACCGGTGGGGAGCTGGTGGAGGTGCAGATCCGCACGCGCGAGATGCACCGGACCGCGGAGACCGGGATCGCCGCCCATTACGTCTACAAGCAGGGCGGCAAGGTGGACGAGGAGCTCGACGCGAAGCTCGGCGGGTTCATGGCGCAGACGGCGGACTGGCAGCGCGCCGCGAACGACGACGAGTACATGGACTTCCTGCGGACCGCCCTCTACCAGGAGGAGGTGTTCGCCTACACGCCACGGCGGGAGCTGAAGCGGCTCCCGAAGGGCGCGACGGCGCTGGACTTCGCCTTCATGATCCACACGGCGGTGGGCCAGCACACGGTCGGCGCGCGCGTCAACGGTGAGCTCGTGCCCCTGCGGCACGCGCTGCAGAATGGCGACACCGTCGAGATCATCACCTCCCCGCAGGCCCAGCCGCACGAGGACTGGCTGCACGTCCTCAAGATGCCGGGCGCCCGCAGCAAGGTGCGCCACTGGCTGAGGCAGCGCCGCCACGCGGACAGCGTGGCGCTGGGGCGCGAGATGCTGGAGCGCGAGCTCAAGCGCGTGCGGAAGAAGCCCGCGGACGTACCGCTGGAGGAGGTCGCGCGGGCATTCGGCTGCAGCGATCTCGAGACGTTCTACGCGCGCGTGGCCGAGGGCCAGGTCTCGCTGACGCAGGTGACGCAGAAGCTCCTGCCTCCGAGGGAGGGGCTGGCCGAGCGCCTCGCGAAGGGGCCGCTCGAGGCGCTGGGGCTGGGACGCCGGCCAGCGGGCGGCATCCTCATCCAGGGGGTGGAGAACGTCATGGTGAGCTACGCGCGCTGCTGCCAGCCGGTGCCGGGCGATCGCGTCGTGGGCATCGTCACGATCGGCCGTGGCGTCTCCGTGCACCGGCAGGACTGTCCGAACACGTTCGGTGACCGCGTGCCGTCGGAGCGCCGCGTGGCCGTCGAGTGGGACGTGAGCCTCGATCACAAGTTCCCGGTGCGGCTCCTGGTCTACGGCCATGACCGCAACTCGCTGCTCGCGGACATCGCCAAGGCCATCTCGCTGACCTCGGTCAACATCCGCAGCGCCGGCGTGGCAAGCGAGGACCGGAGGGCGCGCGGCGTGTTCGTGATCGAGGTGCCGCATCTGGCGAAGCTGCAGGACGTGATGCACGCCATCCGCCGGGTGAGCGGGGTGACCCGCGTCGAGCGGCGCCAGCGGATGTTCCGCTCCGCGGGCTCCCGGCGCGGCACGGGGGAGCGGTGAGGGCGCTGGTGCAGCGCGTCGCGCACGCACGGGTGACCGTGGAAGGGCGCGTCGCGGGCGAGATCGGCCCGGGCCTGCTCGTGCTGCTCGGGGCGGCGCATGCGGACGGCGAGGAGCAGGCGGCGTGGCTCGCGCGGAAGCTCGCCGGGCTGCGGATCTTCCGTGACGCGGAGGGGCTCATGAACCTGGACGTGCGCCAGAGCGGCGGGGCTGCGCTCGTCGTGCCGCAGTTCACGCTCTACGGCGAGACGCGGCGCGGGCGCCGCCCGGACTTCACGGGGGCCGCGCCGCCGGGGCAGGCGGAGCCGCTCTTCGAGCGCTTCTGCGTGCTGCTGGCGTCGCAGGACGTGCCGGTCCAGCGTGGCGTCTTCGGGGCGCAGATGGCGGTGGAACTGCTGAACGACGGGCCGGTGACGCTCCTGATCGAGACGCCGGCCGCGGGCACGGCGCAGGCGGAGGCGGAATGAGCGCGCCGCGGCGGGCCCCGGGCACGCTGTTCTACGGGGGCAGCGGGCCGGTCGTTCTGGCGTCGGCCTCGCCGCGTCGCGTTGCGCTGCTGCGCCAGGTGGGTCTCGCCTTCACGGTGGTGGACCCGGGGCCGGACCGCGACTGGCCCGGCCATGCCGAGCCGCGCCACGGTGTGCGGGCGCTGGCGCTCGAGAAGGCGCGGCGGGTGGCCGCGCGGCGGCCGGAGGCGCTCGTCATCGGCGCCGACACGGTGGTGGTGGCGCGCGGCGTGCGGCTCGGCAAGCCCACGGGCGAGGCCGAGGCCCTGGCGATGCTGGGACGGCTCCAGGGGCGCACGCACGAGGTGTGGACGGGCCTCGCCATCGTGCGCGGCGGCGAGCAGCGCACGGCCGCCGAGGTCACGAAGGTGCAGTTCGCGCGGCTCGACGACACCGAGTTGCGCGCCTACGCCCGCACCGGCGAGCCGCTCGACAAGGCGGGGGCCTACGGCATCCAGGGCCTGGCCGCCCAGTTGGTCCGCCGGATCGAGGGGGACTACTCGAACGTCGTCGGGCTGCCGCTCGCCAGGCTCCGCCAGCTGCTGAAGGAGTTCGCGTAGCGGGGGCGCCCGGGGCGACCGCGCCGGCGGGGCCGGCAGGGCGGCGGCTTGACACCCGTTTCCGCAGACTGCTAGTCTCCGACGCTTCTTATGGATACGGGGGAGTCCCCGCATCCGGTGGCCGTGGCGTGCCGCGGCGCCGGCAGGGCTTGCCCGACGGGATCGTGCAGCGGAGGACGGCATGAAGACATATTCCGCCCGGCCGAGCGACGTCCAGCGGCAGTGGCTGGTCGTGGATGCCGAGGGCAGGACGCTGGGGCGGCTCGCGACGCAGGTTTCCATGGTACTGCGGGGCAAGCACAAGGCGATCTACACGCCCCACATCGACACCGGCGACCACGTCGTGGTGATCAACGCGAGCAAGGTGGTCCTCACCGGGCGCAAGCCCGAGGACAAGCGTTACTTCCATCACACGATGTACCCGGGTGGGGCGTCGTGGACCTCGATTCGCGAGGTCATGGCGAAGCATCCCGAAGCGCGTGGTGTTGCGGGCGGTGCATGGCATGATGCCCAAGACCAAGCTGGGCCGTGCGATGGAGAGGAAGCTCAAGGTGTACGCGGGGCCCGAGCACCCGCACGTGGCGCAGCAGCCGGTTCTCTGGAACCCCGAGTAGGCACGAGGAGAGGCATGGCGACCGAGATCTCGAACAAGCCCCTGACAGGGCGACGCAAGCAGGCGGTGGCCCGCGTGCAGCTGCTGCCTGGCAACGGCAAGCACCAGGTGAACGACCGCACCCCGCTCGAGTACCTGACGCGGGAGACGCTGGTCCAGACGGCATTCCATGCGCTCGTCGTGGCCAACGCCGAGGGCAAGTTCAACGTGGTGGCGCGGGTGCATGGTGGCGGGCTCACGGGCCAGGCGGGCGCCGTGCGCCTGGCCGTGGCGCGGGCGCTGGTGCGCGAGGATGAGAGCCTGCGGGCCGTGCTCGGCCGCGCCGGTCTGCTGACACGCGACCCGCGCATGAAGGAACGCAAGAAGTACGGACAGCCGGGGGCGCGCAAGCGCTTCCAGTTCAGCAAGCGCTAGTCCGGGAAACCAACCCACACGCCCCGCCGGAGCGCCGGGGTCCCCCAGGGGGGCAGCGCTCGTGGACGACGGAGGGGGCGGAGGACAGAACCCCGAGGAGGATGGTCGTGGCAGAGATCGTGATGAAGGACCTGCTCGAAGCCGGTGTGCACTTCGGGCACCAGACGCGGCGCTGGAATCCGCAGATGAAGAAGTTCATCTTCATGGAGCGGAACGGCATCTACATCATCGACCTCCAGAAGACGCTGAAATGCGCCCAGGAGGCGAAGGCCGTGATCGAGAAGGTCGTGCGTGGGGGCGGGCACGTGCTCTTCATCGCCACGAAGAAGCAGGCCAAGCCCATCGTCGTCGAGGAGGCCACGCGCTGCGGCCAGTACCACGTCACCGAGCGCTGGCTGGGCGGCATGCTCACGAACTTCAAGACCATCCGCACCAGCATCAAGCGGCTGCACGAGCTCGACCGCATGGCGACCGACGGGACGTTCGAGAAGATGAGCAAGAAGGAGGTTTCGCGCCTCTCGCGTGAGCGCGCGCGCCTGGAGTTCGCCTTCTCCGGCATCAAGGAGATGCCTGGCGTGCCGTCTCTGGTCTTCGTGATCGACACCAAGAAGGAGAAGATCGCGATCGCCGAGGCGAACCGACTCGGCGTGCCGATCGTGGGCGTCGTGGACACGAACTGCGACCCCAGCGTGGTGAACTACCCGATCCCGGGGAACGACGACGCGATCCGTGCCATCCGCCTGTTCACGCGCATGGTCGCGGACACCATCCTCGAGACGCGCGCGGTCGCGCTGGAGGGCGCTGATCAGGAGACGGTCTCGTTCGGTGGCGAAGAGGCCGAGGGCGAGGTCCAGACCGCGAGCCCTCGGTAAGCGGGGAACGGGTTCGATGAGCGCCCGTCCGTGATGGTGTCGCGGGCGGGCGTCGTGACGACAGGGGAGTGAGATGACGATCACCGCCGAACAGGTGAAGCAGCTCCGGGACCGCACGGGTGCCGGGATGATGGAATGCAAGAAGGCGCTGGGCGAGGCGGATGGCGACCTCGAGAAGGCCATCGACGTGCTGCGCAAGGCCGGCAACGCCAGGATGGAGGGCCGCACCGCGCGCACCGCCAACGAGGGTCTGGTGGAGGCGTACATCCACCCGGGCAACCGTACGGGCGTGCTCATCGAGGTGAACTGCGAGACCGACTTCGTCGCGCGCACCCCCGAGTTCGCGGAGCTCACGCGCAATCTCGCCATGCAGGTCGCGGCGCTGGGCGCGGAGTTCGTAAGGCGCGAGGACGTGCCCGCCGAGCGCGTGGAACGCGAGCGGGCGATCTACGCGGGCCAGGTCGAGGGGCAGGGCAAGCCGGCGGCCATCGTCGAGAAGATCGTGGACGGCAAGCTCGAGAAGTTCTACGGCGACGTGTGCCTGCTCGACCAGCCGTACATCCGCGACGAGAAGGTCAAGGTCGGCGACCTGGTGCTGGAAGCCGCCCGCAAGACGGGCGAGAACGTCTCCGTGCGGCGCTTCACTCGGTTCCGGCTCGGACAGGAGTGACACGGGTGGCCGGCCGCTGGCAGCGTGTGCTGCTGAAGCTCTCGGGCGAACTGCTCGCCGGTGGGGGCGGGCACGGCATCGACGAGACGGTGCTGGCCGCGCTGGCCGACGAGATCCGTGACGTGCGTCAGCTCGGCGTCCAGGTGGGGGTCGTGACCGGCGGCGGCAATATCTTCCGGGGCCTCGCCGCGAGCACGCGGGGGATGGACCGGGTCGGCGCCGATACCATGGGGATGCTGGCGACGGTCATCAACGGGCTGGCGCTGCAGCATGCGCTCGAGAAGCGGGGAGTCCACACCCGTGTGCTGTCGGCCATCGAGATGGACCGGGTGTGCGAGCCGTATATCCGGCGCCGCGCGGTGCGGCACCTCGAGAAGGACCGTGTGATCGTGCTGGTGGCGGGCACCGGCAATCCCTACTTCACCACCGATACGGCCGCGGCCCTGCGGGCCGTCGAGATCGGTGCCGACGTGGTGCTCAAGGCGACCAAGGTGGACGGCATCTACAGCAGCGACCCGGTCACGCACCCGGACGCGACCTTCCATCCGCGCATCACGTACAAGGAGATCCTCGACCGCGGCCTCGCGGTCATGGATCTGACAGCGATCACCTTGCTCAAGGAGAACCAGCTGCCGCTGGTGGTGTTCAACGTCGGCCAGCGCGGGAACCTGCTGAAGCTCGTGCAGGGCGAGGCGCTGGGGACCTCGGTCACGGAGTGACGGCCATGACTCACAAACTGCTGGTCGAAGCCGAAGATCGGATGAAGAAGGCGGTGGACGGCGTGCGGCGGGAGCTGACCGGCATCCGCTCGGGCAAGGCGAGCCCGGCGCTGCTCGACAGCGTGCGGGTGGAGGCCTACGGGCAACTCGTGCCCCTGATCCAGGTGGGGCAGGTGTCCGCGCCGGAACCACGGCTGCTGGTCGTGCAACCGTACGACCGCAGCCTGGTGAAGGTCGTGGCCCGCGCCATCCTGCAGTCGGACCTCGGGCTCAACCCGACGGACGACGGCGTGGTCGTGCGCGTGCCCATCCCGACCCTGACGGAGGAGCGGCGCCGGGACCTCGTGAAGCTCGTGGCGAGGTTCGCCGAGGAAGGCCGCGTGCACATCCGGCAGATCCGGCACGACGTCATCCACGAACTCAAGAAGCAGGGGAAGGAAGGCACGCTCCCCGAGGACGAGGAGCGCCGCCTCGAGGCGGAGACCCAGAAGCTGACGGACCGCTACATCGCGGTCGTGGACGAGCTGCTGAAGAAGAAGACGGCCGAGGTCATGGAGGTCTAGCGCGGGCGGTCGAAGGACCGCCCGCGCTGGCGCCCCCGCGCCGGGAGCCGTGCCCGGCCCCGGGAGGATCGGTGCCCACGCGCATCCCGACGATCGAGGAAGTGAAGGCCGAGCGGGAACGTGCCCCGCCACGTCGCCATCATCATGGACGGCAACGGACGCTGGGCGAAGGCGCGCGGCGCGCCCCGGTTGATCGGCCATCGTGCGGCGCGCGAGGCGGTGCGCGAGGCGGTGCGCGGCTGCGCGGCGCTGGGGGTCGAAGTCCTCACGCTCTACACGTTTTCGACCGAGAACTGGAATCGCCCCGCGCGCGAGGTCTCGGCGCTGATGAGCATGCTGCGCGCGACTCTGCGGCACGAGCGGGCCGAGCTCAAGGCGAACAACGTGCGGCTGCAGGTCATCGGCCGCGTCTCGGATCTCCCGGCGCCCGTGCGGCGCGCGATCGAGGAGACGCAGCAGTACCTGGTCGGATCGACCGGGATGCTGCTGAACCTGGCGCTCTCCTACGGTGGCCGCGTCGAGCTGGTGGACGCCATCCGCCGCATGCTGGGCGAAGGCGCGGAGCGCCGCCTGCGGCCCCAGGACGTGGATGAGGAGCTGGTGGCGAGCTTCCTCTACACGGCGGGCCTGCCGGACCCGGACCTGCTCATCCGCACGAGCGGGGAGATGCGCATCTCGAACTTCATGCTCTGGCAGCTCGCCTACACGGAACTCTGGATCACCGACACGCTCTGGCCCGACTTCCGCCGCCGGCACCTGTTGCAGGCGATCGCAGAGTACCAGCGCCGGGAACGGCGCTTCGGCCGGGTGGACTGACGTGGATGACGCGCCCCGGCGCCCGGAGGGCGAGGGCAGGGCGGCCGAGGGCCGCACGAAGGGCTCGTCGTGGTCGCTGGGGCTGCGCATCGCGAGCGGCGTCGTGTTCGTGCCGCTGCTGGTGCTGCTGGCCCGGGCGGGGGGCTTCGCCTTCGCGGGGCTCGTCGCCCTCGAGGTGACGTTCGGGTTGCGGGAATTCTACCGGATGATGCGGGGAAAGGGGCTGCGTCCTTACCCGCTCCTGGGGCTGTTGTGTGGCCTCGGCGTGGTATGGAAGACCTTCCGCCCCCACCAGAGCCAGAGCGACCTGCTCCTGACCGGAGCGGTGCTGGTCACGCTGGGCCTCGGCCTGCGGCGCCCGGACCTGAAGGGCCGCATCGAGGGCATGGCCGTGACGCTCTTCGGCGTGCTCTACGTGGGCTGGCTCTCCGCGCACCTGGTCTTGTTGCGGGAACTCCCGTGGCGGGCGGGCATGCCGTACGCCGACGGGTCCGCGTACGTGCTGCTCGCCTTCCTCCTGACGTGGAGCTGTGACACGGTTGCGTACGCGGTGGGCCGGGCCTTCGGGCGCACGCGGCCCTGGACGCGGATCTCCCCGCGCAAGTCCGTGGAGGGGGCGGTGGGGGGGTTGGTCGCGGCGGTGGTGGCGGCGTTCGTGGCGCGGGTCTGGTTCGCGCCGTTCCTGGGCCTGCGCGATGCCGCGGTGCTGGGTTTCGCTGTCGGCGTGTTCGCCCAGGTCGGCGATCTCGTCGAGTCCATGCTCAAGCGGGACGCGCGGCACGGCGACTCGTCGGACATCATTCCCGGCCATGGCGGCATCCTCGACCGCTTCGACTCGCTCTACTTCGCCGCGCCGGTGGTGTTCTACTACCTCAAGATCGTGGTCTTCCGGATCCCATGAGCGCGGCCCCGGCGAAGCGGCTGGCCGTGCTGGGCTCGACGGGCTCGATCGGGACGCAGGCGCTCGAGGTCGCGGCGCGTGAGCGCGGGCGCGTGCAGGTCGTGGCCCTCGCCGCCGGCCGCTCGCTGGAGGCCCTGGTGGCGCAGGCGCGCATCTGGCGGCCCGCGGCGTTGGCGCTCGAGGTGGCGGCGGACCCGCGGGCGGCGCGGGCCGCGCTCGCGGCCGCGGCCCCGGGGGCCAGCGTGGACGTGGGCCCGGGCGCGGCGGCGCGGGTGGCGGCGGAATGCGGCGCGGACGTGGTGCTGAACGGCATCGTGGGGTCGGCCGGGCTGCGTGCGTCGCTGGCGGTCCTGGGCCGCGGGGCACGGCTGGCGCTCGCCAACAAGGAGTCGCTGGTGGTGGGGGGGCCGCTCGTGAGGGCGGCGCTGGAGCGGGGCGGTGAGCTCATCCCCGTGGACAGCGAGCACAGCGCGGCGCTGCAGTGCCTGGGGGGGCGCCCGGCCCGGGAGGTCTTGCGCCTCACGCTCACGGCCTCGGGTGGCGCGCTGCGCGCTCATCCCGACTGGCGGCGCGCGACGCGCGAGGAGGTGCTGGCGCACCCGGTGTGGAACATGGGTCCGCGCATCACGGTGGATTCTGCGCTGCTGTTCAACAAGGGCCTCGAGCTGATCGAGGCCCAGGTGCTCTTCGGGCTCGACTGGGACCAACTCGGCGCGGTGCTCCACCCACAGACCCTGGTCCACGCCGTGGTCTCCTTCCGTGACGGCTCGTCGGTCGTCCAGGCGGCTGCCCCGGACATGAGGCTCCCGATCCAACTCGCACTCTCGTGGCCGGAGCGCTGGGGCGAGGCGGTGCGCCCGCTCGATCCGGTCGCGCTCGGGGGGCTCGAGTTCGCGCCCCTCCACGCCGACCGGTTCCCTGCCTTCGGTCTCGCGCTGGCCGCAGGACGGGCGGGGGGCACGGCTCCGTGCGCGCTCAACGGGGCGGACGAGGTGGCCGTCGGCGCATTCCTGGACGGGGCGATCCCGCTCGAGCGGGTGCCGCAGATCGTCGCCCGGGTCCTCGAAGCGCACCGGATGGAGGCCGTGGAGTCCGTGGAGCAGCTGGAGCTCGTGGACGCATGGGCGCGGAACGCGGCGCGCGCCGCCGTGGCGGCGCGATGAGCGGGGGCCGTGCGCGCGCGATGGCCACGACGCTCCTGCCGTGCCGGGGCTGTGACCGCCCCTCGGGCCCGCGGAGGGAGCCGTCCGCGCTCGACCCGGCCCGTGCCGCGGGGCTCGCCCTCGAGCGTCCGGAGCGTCATGGACGGTAAAGTGCCGGTCTCGGTCCTGCTGCTCGTGCGTGACGAGACGAGGCGAATCGAGGCGCTGATCCCGGCGCTCGCGTTCGCGCGTGAGGTGGTGGTGGTCTGGGATCCGCGCGGGAGCGAGGAGACGCGCGTGGTTGCTGAGCGCCTGGGCGCGCGCGTCTTCACGCGGGAGCTCGAGAGCTTCGGTGCGCAGCGGCAGTTCGCTCTGGCGCAGTGCCGTGAGAGCTGGGTCCTGTGGATCGATGCGGACGAGTGCCTGGATGAGACGGCCGTGACCGCGCTGGAGCGGCTGGCGGGCCTTCCGGTGGTGCAGGAGGGTGGCTTCGCTCTCGAGCGCCGAACCTACTTCCTCGGCCGCCGCATCCGCTTCTGCGGCTGGCGGGGCGAGGCCGTCGTGCGGGTCTTCCGGCGCGCGAGCGCCCGCTTCGACGACGCCCCGGTGCACGAGCGCGTGCTCGTGGAGGGACGCATCGGACGACTGGCCGGAGTGCTCGAACACCACAGTTACGCCGACTGGGACGACTGCGTCCGCAAGCTCACGGTGTATGCGCAGGCCGGCGCGCAGAAGGCGCGGCGGGCCGGCCGCAGCGCGGGCGCGCTCGACGTGCTCCTGCGTCCGCCGCTGCGGTTCGTGCGGATGTACGTCCTGCAGCTGGGGTTCCTCGATGGCTTCCATGGCCTGCTGCTGTGCGCGCTCGCGGCGGCGCAGGTCTTCCTGAAGTACGCGGAGCTGTGGGCGTCGCGTCGCGATCGGACTCGCCCGGAGTCGCGATGATGCGGCTCTGCTTCTTCGGCGCGTGGGACCCGTCCTACCCGCGCAACCGGATCCTGCGGGAAGGGCTGAGGCGCGCCGGGGTGGAGGTGCTCGAGGCGCGGGTGCGCGAGCGCCGCGCGTTCCGGCGCTATCCGGCGCTGCTCGCTGCGTTCGCGCGCTCGGCCCGCGCGGCGGACGTGCTGCTCGTGCCCGAGTTCCGTCACAAGGACATGCCGCTCGCGCGGCTGCTCGCGGGCCGCCGCCGGCTGGTCTTCGACCCGCTGGTCTCGCGTCACGACACCCTGGTGGGGGACTGGGGCCTGCACGCGGCGGGCTCGCCGCAGGCGCGCTGGAACCGGTGGCTGGACCGCTGGTCGCTCTCACTCGCGGACCTCGTGCTCTGCGACACCTGGGCGCACGGCGAGCTGTACGAGTCGCTGGGCGTGCCGCGCGGCCGGCTGCGGCGCGTGCTGGTGGGGGCGGAGGACGCGTTCTTCAGGGTCGGCACGGCGGTCCCGGCGCCGGCCGCGGGGCCGGTGCGGGTGGTCTACGTCGGTGGGTTCCTGCCGCTGCACGGCACGCGGATCGTGGTCGAAGCCGTGGCGCTGCTGGAGCGGACCGTGGGGAGCCTGCCGGAGTTCCAGGTCGAGATGGCGGGCCGGGGGATCGAGTGGGAGGCGGCCCGGGAGCGGGCCCGGGAGCTGGGCGTGCGTCGCGTCTCTTTCACCGGGGGGGTGCCGTATGCGGAGGCGCCGCGCGTGCTGGCTGCCGCTCATGTCGTGCTGGGGGCGTTCGGGGCCGGAGTGAAGGCGGGGCGCGTCATCCCGCACAAGGTCTACCAGGGGCTCGCGGCGGGGCGCGCCGTGTTGACCGGCGACGGCGCCGGGTTGCGCGAGGTGTGCGAGCCTGGCCGGCACGTGGCCGCCGTTCCGCGAGGGGATCCGGAGGCGCTGGCGGAGCAGCTGGCGCGCCTGATCGGGGGCGCGGAGGAGCGCGGGGCGCTGGCGCGTGCGGGGCATGCCCTGGCTCTCGAGGTCGCCACGCCGGACCGTGTGGGCGCGAGCCTGATCGAGGCGCTGACGGAACGGGGGACGCCGTGAGGGTGGCGCATCTGGACACGGGGCGCACCTGGCGAGGCGGTCAGGCCCAGGTGCTGCACCTGATGCGCGGGCTCGCGGCCCGCGGGCACGGCTGCCTGCTGCTGGCGCCCGGCGGGCCGCTGCTCGAGCGGGCCCGCGCGCTGGGGGCCGAAGTCGAGCGCTGGCCCACGCTGGGCGAGTGGGACGTGTCGGGCATCCTGAGGGCGGCGGCGGCGCTGCGCCGCTTCGGTCCCGAGGTCGCGCATTGTCACAGCGCGCACGCCCACGCCCTGGGGATCCCGGCGGCCCGGCTGGCGCGCGTCCCGGTCGCGGTGGTGTCGCGGCGCGTGGATTTCACGGTCGCGCGGAACCCGTTCAGCCGGCTCAAGTACCGGCTGCCGGTGGATCGCTACCTCTGCATCAGTCGCGGCGTGATGGAGGTGATGGCCGCGGCGGGGGTCCCCGCGTCGCGGCTCGCGCTCGTGCCCAGCGGCGTGGAACTGCCCGCGACGGGGGCCGGGCCCGCAAGGGCGCCGGCGGCGGACCTGCGCGCGCTCCTGGGTGTGGCGCCGGTCGCTCCGGTGGTGGGGACGGTGGCGGCGCTCGCGCCCCACAAGGACCATGCGACCCTGCTGCGGGCCGCGGCGAAGGTGATCGCGCGGCGGCCGGACGTGCACTTCGCCTGGGTGGGTGAGGGGGAGTGCCGGGTCGCGCTCGAGCGGCAGCGCGCCGATCTCGGTCTCGAGACGAACGTGCACCTTGTCGGGTTCCGCGCGGACGCGGTCGGGTTGCTCGCGCAGTTCACGGTGTTCGCGCTCTCCTCGTACCTGGAAGGGCTGTGCACGTCGCTGCTGGACGCGCAGTCACTGGGCGTGCCGATCGTGGCGACGGCGGTGGGGGGAGTGCCGGACGTGGTCGAGGATCGGGCGACGGGGAGGCTCGTGCCGGGGCGCGACCCGGAGGCACTGGCGCGGGCGCTGCTCGACGCGCTCGATCGGCCCGAGGAGGGCCGCGAGTGGGCGGGGCGGGCGCGTGACTCCGTGCGGCGCTTCAGCGTGGACCGGATGGTGGAGCGCACGCTCGAGGAGTACGGCCTGGCCCTGCGGCAGCGGGGCGCGAGCGGATGAGGTGCGGTGGGTGACGCCAAAGCCCCGCGTGAGCGGCGCTTGACCCCCTCCGCCGGAGCGCGATAGCCTGCGGGAAACCGGCCCCTTAGAAGGGAACTCTCTTGCACTGGATGAGCGTCGTGAAGGCTGTCGGCCCCGGCGTCGTGCTGCTGGGCCTCGTCATCTTCGTCCACGAGTTCGGGCACTTCCTGGCCGCCAAGCTGCGCGGGGTCCGCGTCACGCGGTTCTCCATGGGATTCGGGCCCGCCATGCTCCGCACGACTCGCGGCGAGACCGAGTACCGGCTCGCCTGGTTCCCCCTGGGTGGCTATGTCCAGATGGCGGGGGACAGCCCGGGCGAGGACGGCAGCATGCCTGGTGGGCGGGATGAGTTCCTCTCGCACCCGTGGGTGGGGCGGCTCCTCATCGCGGTGGCGGGCCCGCTCGCGAACCTGATCACCGCCTTCGTCGTGATGGTCTCGGTGGGGCTCGTCGGGGTCCAGTACCCCGACTACGCCAGCCGGCTCGGCGTCACGCCCGACACCAGCCAGGCGTTCCTGGCGGGCCTGCGCGAAGGGGACCGCGTGGTGGAGGTGGGTGGGCGGCCGGTGAAGTCCTGGATCGAGATCTTCACCGTGAGCGAGCGCCAGCCGAAGGGTCGTCCGCTGCCGGTGCTCGTCCAGCGGGGGGCTGCGCTGCTCTCGATCACGCTCCCTGCGGAGCGGCGGGAGCCCGTGCTCTTGAGTCTGCGCCGTCCCTCCGACCCGCCCGTGGTGGGGGTGGTGGTGACCGGGATGCCGGCCTACAAGGCGGGGATCAAGGAGGGCGACCTCATCCTCGCGGTGAACGGCAGGCCCGTCCGCGTGTGGGAGGATCTGCCGGCGGCGCTCCAGGGCCAGACGGACATCCCGGTGCAACTGCGGGTGCGGCGCGGTGGGCAGGTCTTCGACCTGAGCGTGACGCCCATGAGCTCCGGCGAGGGGCCGGCGGCCGGGGGCCGTATCGGCATCGAGGCCCCGCGGCACGGCGTGTACGTCGAACGGCACAGCCTGATCGAGTCGGTGGACATGGGTTTCCGCGCCACCGGCGCCCTGGTGGTCAACGTGTACGCCGGCATGTGGCTCACGGTGAGCCGCCCGCTGTACTACCGCGAATACCTCGGGCGGCCCGCTCTTCATCGCCCAGGCAGCCAGCCAGCAGGCGCGGCGCGGGCTCGACTCGTACCTGCAGTTCCTCGCCATGATCAACATCGCCGATCATGGCATTCAACCTGCTGCCCATCCCCATCCTCGACGGCGGTCACATCGTGCTCGCCCTGCTGCGAGGGCGTGCGGCGGCAGGCCATCTCGGCGCGCGGTTACATCCGGTTCCAGAAGGTCGGGCTGGTGGTGATCGGCGCGCTCTTCATCATGATCCTGGCGAACGACCCGCTGCGGTGGCTGCAGCGCCAGCACGCGCTCGGCCGGGCTCCCCAGGAGAGAGACGGTTGCCCCGTCCCCACCCTAGGGTCCGTGCGCGGGACGCGAGCCGGGCGGGCGCCGCGCTGCTGGGGCTCCTCTTGTCCCTGGCTGGGCCCGCCGCTTCGGGCGGCGACCTCGAGAGCCAGCTCAAGACGGTCGCCGCCGTGGGGCTGCGTGGCCGGCACTCGGTCAGCGCCCGCGAGATCCGCGCGGTCCTCAAGACCCGGCCGCCGTCGTTCTGGCCGTGGGCGGAGCGCCGGCCGCTGCGCACGGACTTCCTGGATGCGGATTGCGCGGCCGTCGAGGCGGTCTACCATCAGCACGGGTTCCTGGACGTCGCGGTGCGCGACAGCCTGCTGCCGGTGCGGGATCCGGGCCGCGTGCGGGTGCTGTTCCTGATCCGGGAGGGCCCGCGTTCGCGCATCGTCAGCGTGGACTTCGAAGGGGTGCGGGCAGTGCCGCAGGAGGCGCTGCGCCGCGCGCTCTACGCGCGGCCCGCGCCGGCCGTTCAACCCGGCCTACCTGGTCGCCGACACGGCGATCATCGCGCGGCAGGAGGGCGAGCACGGGCACCTGCCGCGCGTGGTCGGCACGGCGCGGCGCGACGAGCGGGACTCGCTGCGGCGTGCACGTGGTCTACCGGGTGGACGAGGGGCCGGCGTTACCGGGTGGGGGCGGTGCACGTCGTGAGCCCGGAGACCCTGCGCGTGAGCGAGCGGCTCGTGCGACGCGAGTTGCTGCTCAAGCCAGGGAGCGTCTACCGGCAGTCGAAGGTGGAGGAGTCCGAGGAGCGGCTCTACGAGACCGGGCTCTTCAGCGAGGCCCAGGTCAGTCCGCAGCCCGACTCCACGAACAGCCGGATGGAGTTCTTCGTGCGCGTGCGGGGGCGCAAGCTGCGATGGCTGGACGCCGGGGTGGGCAGCGGCACGCAGGAGCGCCTGCGCTTCGAGGGGGAGTGGGGGCACCGCAACCTCGGCAAGCACGGCCTGCAGGGGTTGCTCGGCGCGCGCCTCGCGCTCGACAAGAACGCGAGGTTCCTGCTGTCGCGGGGGGAGGTGTCCGTGCTGGAGCCCTGGCTGCTCGGCACGCGCAACCGGGCCCAGGTGACGGTCTACGCGGAGAGGCGCAAGGACTTCCGCATCGACACGCTCGAGATCGAGAAGCGGGCGCGGGGTGTCGCTTTCCAGGTGCAGCGGGGCTTCGGCCGGCTCACCTACGTGCGGCTCACGCAGGACAACACCTGGGTGGTGGAGCAGAAACCTGACCTTCCTCAATCCGAGCCTCTCAGCGGCGATCCGCGACAGCCTGCTGAAGGGCTTCCTGCCGTCGTACTCGACGCACCGCCTGCAGTTGTCCGGAGTGCGTGACCGCCGCGACAACCCGCTCAGCACCGCGCGCGGGAACCTGCAGGTGGCCTCGGCCGAGCTGGCGGGCGGGCCGTTCAAGGGCTCCACCAGCTTCACGCAAGTTCCAGGTCAGCTCCTCCTGGTTCACGCCGCTGCGCCGCCCGGGCTGGGTGTTGGCGGCGCGTGCGCGTGGCGGGCTGGTGAAGCCCTTCGGCGAGCGCCAGGACTTCGTCCCGTCGGCGGACGTGGATCGCGAGGTCGCGCGCGTCCCGACCGAGGACGTGTTCCGCCTGGGCGGCGTGAACTCGGTCCGCGGCTACGCCGAGAACGAGATCGCGCCCGCGGGCGGGCTCGCCCTGTTGAACGCCAACCTGGAGCTGCGCGTGCCGGTGGTGGGCCTCTTCGGGTTGGAAGCTGTTCGTGGACGCCGGGAACGTCTGGGCACGCCCCGAGTTCATCCAGGCAGCGGATTTCACGCCGCGCCTCGGGCGGGCACAGCTGGACGCCGGCGACGTGCGGTACGTCTACGGCGTCGGGGGCCGGTTCAACCTGGCGTTCGCGCCCGTGCGCCTGGACGTGGCCTGGGGCGCTCAGGCCGGACACCGCGCCGGCAGCCTCCAGTTCGCCGTCGGTCCCACCTTCTGATGACCATGAGCCCTTCCGACCCGCACGGCCCGCACGAGCCCCCCGGGGGCGAGGACGGGCATCCACCGCGGCACGGGGGCGTGGTCGAGACGCTCCGGGAGGAGGTCCAGGAGCTGCACGACCGCGTCGAGGACGCGGTGGAACACGCGCTGCCGCAGAAGGCCCGCTGGTCAGCGGGACGCATCGCCTGGCTCATCGTGCTCTCCACCATCGGCCTCGTCGTGGTGCTGGTCGCGGGCGGACTGGCCTGGGTGACGCGGCACACGGAGTACGTCGCCGGGCACCTCACCGTGGTCGTGAACCGCGTGCTGGCCGACCACAGCAACCTCGTGCTCGAGGTGAGGGACGTGCGCGGGAACGCCTTCCGGAGCGTGACCATCGTGGAGCCGCGGCTGCGCATCCGTGGGGACGCGGGCCCGGCCCTGCTCGAAGCTCGCTCGATGGCGCTGCGCTACGCGCCCTGGGCCCTGGCCTTCGGCAACCGCCGTTCGCTCGAGATCGGGCTGGACCGGCCGGTCGTCCACCTGGCGCGGGGGCGGGACGGGAAGCTCCGGCTGCCGCAGTGGCGCTCGGGCCCGGCGGGGCGGGGCCCGGCCCGGGAGTTCGACGTGCGGTTGTCGGTGAGCGACGGCGAGGTGCACCTGCCTGATTCGAGCCATGACGTCCGCGGCCTGGCACTTCGCGCCCGCGCCGTCCTGGGGAAGCAGGACAAGATCGAGGTGCAGCGCATGAGCTGGGCGCGGGGTCCGCTGGCCACGAGGCTCGAAGTGCTGCGCGGACGCCTCGTCGCCAGCGACAGCACGCGCTTCGAACTCCAGGAGCTGCGCACGCCCGACCTGGAGCTCTCGGCCTCGGGCGGTTGGCATCGTGGGGCGCAGGCGCGCTTCGCCACGGTGGACCTCGATCGCGTGCGCTGGCGGTGGCTCGCGAAGGTGTTCGTGAACGAGCTGTTCGACGTGCCCGGCGAGGGCGGCGGACATTTCGACGTGCGCTTCGATCGCGCGGTCAGCGGTACGGGCGTGGCCGAGGGCGTCTGGGACAGCGTCCCGCTCAAGGTCCGGGCCGGCTTCCGCTGGGAAGGCGGCCAGCTCACGGTCGCGCCGCTCGACGGCACCTCCCCGGCGGGCGCGTTTCGCGGGCGCGTGGTGTACACGGCGAGGAACCTCGATCTGCGCGGTCACGTCACGCACGGGAACCCGCTCTTCTGGCATGCGATCGGTCTTGGGGGCTGGCCGGCCGGCGACCTGACGGGGGAGATGCGGTACTGGTCGTGGCGTGAGGCACCGGCCGGCTCGCGCTTCGAAGGGGACCTCGGGGTCTCGGAGCTGGCGGGCTGGCGGGCGGACTCGGCGCGCGTCCGGGTCGACGCGCCGTCGCAGGCGCCCGGCACGTTCGAGGTCGTGATGACCCGCCGCGGCGGCCGCGTCGAACTCGACGCGGCCATGGACCGCGGAAGCTGGCAGGGCACCTGGCAGGCCACGCGGTTCCCGCTCGACGAGTGGCCGGACGGGCGGGCCACGGGCATCAGGGGCATGCTGGGCGAAGGGCGCGGGACCGCGGAGAGCCGGGGCGGCGCGCTGCGGGTTGCGGGCACGCTCGCGGGCAACCCGGCGGAGTGGCTCGGTCTCCGGGCCGCGTCGTGGCGGCTCGGGGAGGTGAGCGGCGCGCTGCTGCCGAAGCCCGACCTCGAGTTGCGCGACGTGGGACTGCGGGACGTGCTCTTCCTGGGAGTGCACTTCGACAGCGTGCGCGCCGTCGTGCACGTGGGCGACGGGGAGGCGCGGCTCGAGCAGGTGACGGCCGCCGGGGGCGACACGGTGGTGACGGTGGCGGGCACGAGCCGCTGGGGAAAGGCGGGCTGGGGGACGACGCTGGAGCGGGCCGAGGCCCGCAGCGGACAGTTCGGCTGGGTCGCGGAGAGCCCGCTCGAACTGGCGGGCGACGCGGAGGGCGTGACGTTCCGGCGCTTCGCGGCGCGCGACAGCGCGGCGCGCCTCGAGATCACGGGCCGCTGGGCCGCCCCGGGCGGCAGCTACGACTGGACGGGCCGCGCCACGGGCCTCGATCTGCACCGCCTGGGGCTCCCGCTCGACTGGGACCTGGCCGGGACGGCGGATGCCGTCCTCACGGTCACGGGCCGCGCGGGCGATCCGCGCTGGGCGCTCGAAGGCCGCGCACTGCGGCCGGGCGCGCAGGGCCACCGGGGCGACTCGCTGCGCATCGCCCTCGCGGGCGCGCCTTCGCAGTTGACGGTCCGGGACTTCGTCTACCGGCTCGGGGCCGGCTCGCTGCAGGCGAACGTGGCGTTCGAGGGGACGGGCCACGCGTGGCCGGACACGCTCACGGGCGACGGCGTGACGCGCTGGCTCTCGACCGCAGCCGCCTGGAGCGGGCGTGTGAGCGCGAGGGACTTCCCGCTCGACCGACTCGACCGGCTGGTGCCGGGCGCACGGGGCCTGTCGGGCCGGCTGGCGGGCGTGCTGGACCTGTCGGGGCGGCCGGCCGCGCCGGTGCTCGGCCTGAGCGCGGAGGCGGCGCCGTTGGCGTGGGACAGTCTGGCGGCCGAGCACGTAGTGCTGCGGGCGAAGTTCCGGGACGAGCGCCTCGAGGTGCCGGAGTTGCGCCTGGCGCGCGCGAGCAGCGTATCGACTGCATCGGGGAGCATGCCGCTGCGGCTCGCGCTCGGCGCACTGCCCGTCGTGCCGGAAGCGCCCATGAACTGGCGGGTGGACCTGGAGAACGGGGATCTCGCGATCCTGCCGCAGCTGGTGCCGCAGGCCGCGGCCGCCCGCGGCCGTCTCGATCTGCACGCCGCGGTGGGCGGCACGCCGCGGCACCCGGACCTCAACGGGACCGCGGCCGTGCGCGAAGGCCAGATGCTCATCTCCGGCCGCAGCGAGTTGATCGAGGGCCTGCGGGCCGACTTCCGGCTGGAGGAGACGCGCATCACGATGGACAGCCTGTTCGCGCGTTCGGGCCGGCGGGGCACGGTGCGCGCGGACGGCGTCATCGACCTGGACGGTGGCCGGCTGAGGCACTACGCCTTCCACCTCGCCATGAACGGCTTCACCGTGGTGGAGCCCGGTCTCTACGCGGCGGAGTTCGACGCTCCCCGGCTGCATGGTCACGGACGGCCCGCGCCTGAATGGGCAGGTGCTGCCGCACGTGGAGGGCGACGTGACCCTGCGCGGGGCGCGCGTCCTGTTCGACTTCGCGAACCAGAGCGAGACGCAGCAGCTGGCCGCACGCACGCAGCCGCTCTACTGGACGTATCGCATCCGCCTGCTGGCGAACAGCAACCTCCGCTGGCAACCGCCCGACGGCGACATCGAGTTCAACGCCGACCTCACCGTCGAGCAGACCGAGAAGACCCTCGACATCTTCGGGGACCTGAGCGCGATCCGCGGGACCTACGACTTCCTGAGCAACCGCTTCAACGTGGTGGTGGCGGATCTGACCTTCGACAACGTGGGGGGCGTCAATCCCACGCTGGACATCGAGGCCACGACCCGCGTGATGCCGATGCTCGGCATGGGCGGCAACGGGATGTCGACCGTGACCGGCGACGAGGGGAAGATGCACACCATCACCGTGCGCATCACGGGCCGGGCCGCCACGCCCACGATCGCGTTCGAGAGCGATCCGGCGGACTGGGACCAGCCCACCATCCTGAGCCAGTTGACGGTGGGGCGCTACGTGGCCGGCGGCACGGTGGTCGTCTCGCAGTTGAGCGACCCGCTCGACAGCTACGTGACGCGCATGATCAACGCGCAGCTCTCGCCGCTGCTGTCGCGCACGTTCCTGCGGGACGTCGGGCAGTGGCGGCTCGAGCGGCAGCAGGGCGGTCTTTTCGGTGGTCGGGGAGACGTGTTCGTGAGCGTTGCGCACCAGTTCAACCCGCGGGTCCTGGTGAGCTACAGCCAGCGGCTGCCGGGTTTCGAGCGCGGCGCCAGCCTCGGATCGGCGGGCACGGCGAACTCGATCGACCAGGGACTGCTGGAGCGCAACGTGGCCGCCGAGTACCGGCTCAATCGCTTCTTCTACATCACGACCGAGCTGGCCCAGCGGCGCACGCAGACGACGACGGCGTTCCCGACGCTGGTTCCGGAGTTCAACGTGAACCTGAAGGCGCGCTGGGAGTACTAGCTGGACGATTCGCGACCCGGGTTCGTGGCGGCGGCCCATGGATCGTCCAGGCGGGAGGGGTGACGGCCGCGGGGGGGCGGAGCACGGGGGTGGAGTGCCGGGTCGGCATCTCGCCGGGTGTCGGAAGGGAGCTTCCATGCACAGGATGAGGGTGGGCCTGGTGGGTCTGACAGTGCTGGTGGCCCTCGGGCTCGGGTCTGTCCCGGCGCGTGCGCAGTACTTCGGCCAGAACAAGGTCCAGTACCGGCGCTACTCCTGGCGAGTGGTCGAGTCCGACCACTTCCGGGTGTATTTCTACGGTGGACTCGACAGCCTCGCGATGCGCGTGCTCGACCTGGCCGAGAAGACCGACGTCGTGTTCGCGCGCCGGATGGGGCACCAGTTGAGCCACCGCGTCCCGATCATCCTGTACGGGTCCCAGAACGAGTTCTCGCAGACCAACGTCACGCCGGAGCTGATCGGGGAGGGAACGGGCGGCTTCACCGAGCTCTTCCACAACCGCGTGGTGCTGCCGTTCACGGGGTCGTACGAGGAGCTGCGCCACGTCGTGGTGCACGAGCTGGCGCACGCCTTCCTGTTCGACATGCTGTACGGCGGGTCGGCTTCGCGGCTCCTGGCGCGGCAGTCGTTCTTCGCCACTCCCCTGTGGTTCGCCGAGGGGGTGGCGGAGTACCTGTCCCTCGGCATGGAGCCGAACGCCGCGATGTTCCTGCGCGACGGGATCATCGAGGGGTACCTGCCCCCGCTCGAGTACGCGGGCGGCTACCTGGTCTACAAGCAGGGGCAGTCCGCCATCGGCTACCTGGTGGACCGCTACGGCGAGGAGCGGCTGCGCGAGTTGCTGCGCCGCGTGCGGCAGTCACGGAGCTTCGACCGCGCGTTCCAGCGCGCCATGGGTCTTCCGGTGCGGACGTTCGACGAGCAGTGGCGAGAGTGGTTGCGCCGCGAATACTGGCCCGCGGTCGCGACCCGGCAGGACCCGGAGTACTTCGCACGGCGGCTCACCGACCACCGGCGTGACGGCAGCGGCCTGAACACGGCTCCGGCCATCTCGCCGCAGGGCGACCGCATCGCCTGGTTCTCGGACCGTCGCCAGTACACCGATGTCTACGTGATGTCGGCGTACGACGGGAAGGTGCTGCGCCGGATCATCCGGGGGGAGCGCAACGTGCAGTTCGAGGCCATCCCGTCCTTCCGCAGTTCGATCGCCTGGTCCCCGGACGGGCTGCGCCTCGCGCTCACGGCCAGAAGCGGGGGGCAAGATGCTCTCTACGTGGTCTCGGCGGCGGACGGGCGCGTGCTGAAGCGCATCGTGCTGGACTGCGATGCGCTCGCCTACCCGGCCTGGTCGCCCGTCGGGGAGAGCCTGGTGGTGGTGGGGGTGAAGGACGGCCGCTCCGATCTCTGGCTGGTGGACGTCGGCACCGGTGGCGCGCGCCGGCTCACGGCGGACGCCTGGGACGAGAAGGAGCCCTGCTGGACCCCGGACGGCCGGACCGTCACGTTCGCGTCCGACCGCCTGTTCCCCGTCGTGCTGCAGCCGGAGCGGACGCCGGAGGGCTTCGGTCGCTACGGCCTCTTCGACCTCGACCTGGCGAGCGGCGCGATCACCCGGCGCGTCGAGACGGCCGGTGACGACCATTCGCCGGCCTGGTCCCCGGACGGGCGCAAGCTGGCGTTCGTCTCCGATCGCGGCGGGGCCTCCGACATCCTGCTCTACGACACCGAGTCGCGCAGCTTCACCCAGCTCACGGACGTGCTGGGCGGGGTGTCGAGTCTGTCGTGGTCGCGGCAGGACGACCGCCTGGTGTTCTCGGCGTTCAACCGCGGTGGTTACGACGTGTTCGCCGTGCGGGAGCCCGTGTCGGTGGACGCGGTACTCGCCCGGTTGAGGCGGGAGACGCCGCAAGCCGTGATGAACGAGGTCGGGGTGCTGCAGCTGGCCGCAGACGGCGCCGGTCCCGCCCCGCCTCGGGGCGCGCTCGCGGAGACCCGGCGCGCGGAGCCGGGCCCGTGCGACGGCCTGGCCGGCCCGGCCGGGGCGCGTCCGGGCCCGGACACGACGGGAGCCCGCCCCGTGCGCCGTGATCTCGTCCTGCTGCCCAGCGAGACCGGCAGCCAGCGCTCGACGTTCCCGGTGTACGGCGACACCGTGCCCGTGCTGGCGACCCGCACGCCGCTGGTCGAGCGCGGCGGGCCGTTCGCGCTGCCCGACTCGGTGCTGGCGCAGACGCCGACGCCGTACCGGGTGCGGTTCTCGCCGGACTACGCCGGGGGCGGTATCCTCGCGGCCACGGGCTTCGGCTTCGTGGGGAGCGCCGCGTTCGCGTTCAGCGACTTCCTGGGGGACCAGCGGCTCTACCTGGCGGCCGACCTGTTCGGCGGCCCGCTCGAGGAGACGAACGCCCTGCTCCTCTACAGCTACCTGCCGCGGCGTTGGGACTTCACGGCGGGCCTGTTCCATTTCAAGAACTACCAGTCCGCGCGCGTCACGGGCACGGGGGAGGCGCTCGGCAGTCCCCGGCTCTTCTCCGAGCGCACGTTTGGCGCGCTCCTGGAGGCGTCGTGGCCCTTCGACCGCTTCCGCCGCCTCGACCTCGCCTTCACGCAGATGTTCGTCGAGCGCGTGTTCTTCGACGAGGGCGCACAGGGGGACGTGGCGCCCTCCGGCCGCCGCTACGAGTCGGTGAGCGCTCCATCCCTCTCGGTGGCGGGCGACAACACGCTGTGGGGCTCGACCGGGCCGGTGAATGGCGGGCGTTCGAACCTCACGTTCAGCCCCTCGTTCGGGTGGCTGGCGCGCGGGCTCTCGTACCGGACGGTGACGCTGGACGCCCGCCGCTACTGGGACCTGCCCGGCAGCTACACGTTCGCCGCGCGGGCGCTGGCCGGTCGCAGCGACGGCCGCGATGCGCAGACGTTCTTCGTGGGTGGCTTCTCCACGCTTCGAGGGTTCCCTCACTACGAGATCACGGGCACGCGCCTGGCCATCGTGAACGCCGAGTTGCGCTTTCCGTTCATCGAGCGTTTCGGTGTGGTGGGGCCGTTGCCCCTCGGGAGGCTCGACCTGCGCGGCGCGCTCTTCGCCGACGCGGGACTGGTGTGGGATCGGGGTGAGCCGCTGCGGTTCACGCGCGTGGTGCGCGGCGAGCGCCGCCTCGCCAGCCCGCTGGCGAGCTTCGGCACCGGGTTGCGCACCAATCTCGGCTTCATGGTCCTGAAGGCCGACGCCGCCTGGCAGACCGATCTCGCGAGCGTGGGGCGGCCGCGCTGGGAGTTCAGCATCGGGCCGGAGTTCTAGCCCGGAGGTTGGACGGCCTCTGGCCGTTCGGCTAGATTGCGGGCGTTCCCCGCGACCGGCCCTCCGACCCGACGAGCGCCCTTGGACCTCCTCGAGAGCCTCAATCCCGAACAGCGCGCTGCCGTCGAGCACCCCGGCGGGGCCCTGCTCGTGATCGCGGGCGCCGGGAGCGGCAAGACGCGTGTGCTGACGGCCAGGGTCGCGCGGCTGCTCGCGAATGGCGTGCCCCCGCGGGCGGTCCTCGCGTTCACGTTCACCAACCGGGCCGCGCGGGAGATGCGGGCGCGCATCGACGCCGCGATCGGGGCGCCCGCGTCACCGGATGGGGCGGCCCGCGAGCTGTGGGTGGGCACGTTCCACGCCACCTGTGTGCGTCTCCTGCGGCGCGAGGCGGAGGCCGCCGGCATCCCGCGCGGGTTCGCGATCTACGATCGCGAAGACCAGGAGGGCGTGATCCGGGGCCTGGTGAAGAAGCTCGAACTGCCGGAGGCCGCCTTCCGGATCGGGGCGGTGCTCGCGCGCATCTCGGACGCGAAGAACGCGCTGGTGGGGCCGACGGAGTTCGAGCGGGTGGCGGCGAGCCCCCACGAGCGCCGGCTGGCGGAGCTCTACGGGCTCTACCAGAAGGAGCTGGCGCGCAACGGGGCGCTCGACTTCGATGACCTGATCGGCACGACGGTGCGGCTGCTGCAGGAGCGGCCCGACGTGGCCGAGCGCTACGGACGGCGTTTCCAGCACGTGCTGGTGGACGAGTACCAGGACACGAACCACGCCCAGTTCCGCCTGGTGCACGCGCTGGCCGCGGTGCACGGAAACCTGTTCGTGGTGGGCGACGACGACCAGTCGATCTACGGCTGGCGGGGCGCGGACCTGTCGAACGTGCTCGAGTTCGAGCGGGCCTTCCCGGGGGCGACGGTGCTGCGCCTCGAGCAGAACTACCGCTCGACCGGCAACATCCTGCGCGCGGCTAACGCGGTGATCGCGCACAACCGGGCGCGCAAGGGGAAGACGCTGTGGTGCGAGCGGGAGGAGGGGGCCCGGCTGCGTTTCGCGCTGGCATCGGACGAGTCCGACGAGGCGCGGCGCGTGCGGTGCTTCCTCGAGGAGCGCGTACGGCGCGGCGGTCGTCTGGACGAGGCCGCCGTGCTGTACCGCACGAACGCCCAGTCGCGCGCGCTCGAGTCCGAGCTGCGCCAGCAGGGCATGGCCTACGAGATGGTGGGTGGGGTGTCCTTCTACCAGCGGCGTGAGGTGAAGGACCTGCTGGCCTACCTGCGGCTCGCGGTCAATCCCGCCGACGCAGTGGCGTTCTGGCGCGTCTGGAATACGCCGCGGCGCGGCCTGGGGCGGGCGGTGCGGGCGGAGGTCGAGGCGGTGATGTCCGGGCGCGGTGTCACGCCGGTCGAGGCGCTGCGGGCGCTCGCCCGGGAGGGCGCGCTCGCGCGTGCCGCGGCGCAGGGCGCCGACCGCCTGCTCGGCGTGCTGGACGAGCTGTCTGCGCGCCTCGAGGACCCGGTGGACGTGCTCTTCATGCGCCTGCTGGCCGGCACGGATTACCTGCGTCACCTCGAGTCGCTGGGAGAGGAGGACTACGAGGACCGGCGCGCCAACGTGGAGGAAGTGGCGGCGACGGCGGGTGGCTTCGCGGCGCGCGGCGGCGGCACGCTCGTGGATTTCCTCGCGGAGACGGCGCTGCTCACCGACGCGGATCGGCTGGCCGAGGGCGCGGACCGCGTGCTGCTGCTGACGGCGCACAACGCGAAGGGCCTCGAGTTCGACGCGGTCGTGGTGACGGGTCTCGAGGAGGGGCTCTTCCCGCATGGCTCCGCGCTCGAGGACGAGGCCGAGCTGGAGGAGGAGCGGCGGCTGTTCTACGTGGCCATCACCCGGGCGCGTGACGAGGTGCTGCTCACGGCGGCCGCGACCCGGCGGCGCTTCGGCGCGCTGGGTGGCCCGCTGGGCGGGCAGGTGTCGCGCTTCGTGGAGGAGGTCCCGGCGGAACTGTTGGAGCGCGAAGTCGCGCCGGCCCTCGCGTGGCAGCCGCAAGGGCGTGGAGCGGGTTGGGAGGGCGAGGGGGCGAGGCGGCGTCCGGGCGCGTCGGCCGGGGCTGCGCGGGGCGTGGCGGGCCGGCGCGGGCGAGGTCGCGCGACCGAGCCGGCAGGGCGCACGGGCACCCTGCACCGCGTCATCGGCCGGGAGGTCTATCACGAGATCTTCGGGCGGGGTATCGTGGTGGACGCGGAGGGCGGGGGCGGTGACCTCAAGTGCACCGTGCGCTTCGCCTCGGGCACGAAGAAGGTCATGGGGCGGTTCCTGACGGGAGGAAGCGATGGCGATCCCGCGTGACGAGGTCCGGCGGATCGCGGAGCTGGCGCGGCTCGAGGTCCGGGAGGAGGACCTGGATCGCGTGGCGGCCGAACTCTCCGCGGTGCTCGACTACGCGCAGGCCCTGAAGCGCCTCGACCTGGCGGGCTGCGAGCCGCTGCGGTTCGCCCCGCCCGGGGCGGCGCTGCGGGCCGACGAGCCGGACGGCCGGCGTCTCACGGTGGAGCAGGCGCTCGCGATGGCGCCCGAGGCGGAGGGGGGATTCTTCGTGGCGCCACCCGTGATGGGAGGGCCGGAGCCGTGAACGGGCGTGAGCTGTGGCGCCTCCCGGCGCGGGCGCTGGCGGCGGCGGTGCGCGCGGGCGAGTGCACGGCGCTCGACGCCGTCTCGGCCGGCTGGGACGGGCCGGCCGGCCGATCTGGGAGCGCGACGTGCACGCGGTCGCGCACTCGGACCGCGGAGGCGCGGGCGGCGGGCGCCGGGGTGGCGCCGCCCGGGCCGCTGGCGGGCGTGCCGGTCGTGGTCAAGGACAACCTCTGCACGCGCGACTACCCGACGACCTGCTGCTCGCGGATCCTCGCCGGCTACCAGCCGCCTTACGACGCCACCGTGGTGCGGCGGCTGCGTGAGGCCGGCGGGGTCATCAGCGGCAAGGGCAACATGGACGAGTTCGCGATGGGCTCGTCGACGGAGTTCTCCTGCTATGGCCCGACGCGCAATCCGTACGACCTCGCGCGCGTGCCCGGCGGCTCGAGCGGCGGGCCCGGCCGCGGCCGTCGCCTACGGTCTCGCGCCGCTGGCCCTGGGCAGCGACACCGGCGGATCGGTGCGGCAGCCGGCGGCTTTCTGCGGGGTGGTCGGCCTCAAGCCCACCTACGGACGGCTCTCTCGCTACGGGCTGGTGGCGTTCGGCTCGTCGCTCGACCAGGTGGGCATCTTCGGCCGCGACGTCGCGGACGTGGCGCTGCTCTACGCGCTGCTGGCGGGCCCGGATCCGCTCGACGCCACCTCGCGGCCCGGTCCGGCCGCCGGACGTGAGCGGCTGGGACGAGCGGGGTGGAGGGCCTGCGCTTCGGCTGGCCCGCCAACCTGTGGCGGGAGGGTGTGGAGCGACGAGGTGGTGGCGGGACTCGAGGAGGCCGCGGCCTGGCTGGAGCGGGCCGGGGCGCGGCGTGTCCCGTTCGACTTCCTGCCGGGTGAGTACGCGGTCGCTACCTACTATCTGGTGGCCACGGCGGAGGCCAGCTCGAACCTGGCGCGCTTCGACGGCGTGCGCTACGGGCACCGCGACCGCCGAGAGCCCCGACCTGGCCGCGCTCGTACACGCGCACCCGCAGCGCCGGCTTCGGTGCGGAGGTGCAGCGCCGCATCCTGCTCGGCACCTACGCGCTGTCGGCCGGGCTACCGCGACGAGTACTACGTCACGGCCCAGCGGGCGCGCGCGCGGATCCGGCGGGAGTACGAGGCGGCGTTCGCGCGCTGCGACCTGTTGCTCATGCCGGTGGCGCCGACGCTGCCGTTCCGGCTGGGGGAGAAGCTGGACGACCCGCTGGCGATGTACCTGAGCGACATCTTCACGCTCGGCGCGAACCTCGCAGGCATGCCCGGGGCTGAGCGCGCCGGTCAGCGCCGGCGGCGGCGGGACTGCCGCGGGCGCGTGCAGCTGCTCGGTCCGGACGATGGCGAGGCGCGTCGCTGCTGCGCGCCGCGCGCGCGCTGGAGGTGCAGGGCGCACGGGCGCGGCTCGAACGCTCTCACGAAGTGGAGTTCAGATGGCCCACGAAGCGGTGATCGGGCTGGAGTGCCACATCCAGCTGCGTACCCGCGGGAAGATGTTCTGCGGCTGCCCGGCGGAGTTACGGCGCTGCGCCCGATACGAACGTCTGCCCGGTGTGCCTCGGCCTGCCGGGTGCGCTCCCGCGAGCGAACCACGCGGTGGTCGAGGCTGGCGCTGCGGCTCGGGCTGGCGCTGGGATGCGCGATCCGCGAGGAGCAGCGTCTTCGCGCGCAAGCACTACTTCTACCCGGATAGCCCGAAGGACTACCAGATCACGCAGTACGACCGGCCGTTCTGCGTGGGCGGGTCCCTGCCGGTGGACGTTGCAGGCGCGGAGCGCCGCTTCGAGCTGGAACGGCTTCACCTGGAGGAGGACACGGGGAAGTCGTCGCATCCGGTGCGCGCAGGCGATCGGCCGTTCTCGCTGGCTGGACTTCAACCGGGCGGGCGTGCCGCTGCTCGAGCTGGTGACGAAGCCCGTGTTCCGGGAGCCCGCTGAATGCGCCGCCTTCCTCGCGGCCCTGCGCCGGCTGGTGCGCTGGCTCGACGTCTCGGACGGAGACATGGAGAAGGGGCAGTTGCGCTGCGATGCGAACGTGAGCCTGCGGCCGGCGGGTGGTGCGGGGCTGGGGGTCAAGACCGAGCTGAAGAACCTGAACTCGATCCGGGGGGTCGAGAAGGGCCTCGTGGCCGAGATCGCCCGGCAGCGGCGGCTGCTGGAGGCGGGCGGGGAGGTCGAGCAGGCCACGTTGCTGTACGACGTCGAGCACGACCGCCTCGCGGTGTTGCGCTCGAAGGAGGAGCGCTCACGACTATCGCTACTTCCCCGAGCCGGACCTGCCGCTGCTGCGCGTGGAGGCGCCCGCGCTCGAGGCGGCGCGCGCGGGGCTGCCCGAGCTGCCGTGGGCGCGCGCGTCGCGCCTGGTCGCGCGATACGGGCTGTCCGCGCACGATGCCTCGGTGCTCTGCGGACAGCGGGAGCTCGCGGACTACTTCGAGGCCTGCGCCGCGGTCGCGGAAGGCAGGCTGTCCGGCAACTGGGTGATGACGGAGGTGCTGCGCGTGCTGCGCGAGCGCGGTGGCTCGATCGCGGACTTCGCGGCCCGCGTGCCGGCGGTCCGGCTGGGTGGCCTCGTCGCGCGGGTGGCCGCGAAGGAGATGCCCGGGGCCGCTCGCGAAGCAGGTCTTCGGGTGGATGCTGGAGGAAGCGGGCGGGGTGGACGAGCTCCTCGCCGCGCCACGGCGTCCGCGCGATGGGCGCCGCGACCGATCTGCGGCCCGCTCGTGCTGGAAGTGCTCGCGGAGCACGACGGGGCGGTGGCGCAGGTGCCGGCCGGGAACTCGCGGACGTTCGACTTCCTGGTCGGCCAGGTCATGAAGAAGAGCCGTGGGCAGGCGGCGCCGCAGGTGGTGCAGGGACTGCTCGCGGCAGAGCTGGCGCGGCGCGCCGCCGGCGACGCCCCGGACCGCGTCGGGGGGGGCGGTCCTTGACCCTCGCGCGACGCGCTGGATAGAGTCGCCGGATGGACGTTCGCCGCATCCTCGTCGTCGGCTCGGGCGGGCGCGAGCACGCGCTGGCCTGGCGTCTCGCCCGGGACCCGGAGACCACGGAGGTGCTCGTGGCCCCCGGGAACGAGGCGATGGAGGATGTCGCGCGGCGCCTGCCGGAACTGGCGCTGGACGGCCCGGCGGTCGTCGCAGCCTGTCGTCGCGAGCGCGTGGACCTCGTGGTGATCGGTCCGGAGGCGCCTCTGGCCGCGGGGCTTGCCGATGAGCTGGGCGCTGCCGGCGTGGCTCGTGTACGGCCCGGGACGCGAGGCCGCACGCCTCGAGTCGAGCAAGTGGTTCGCGAAAGGCGTGATGCGCGAGGCCGGCACGCCGACGGCGGCAGCGGACGCCTTCAGCGCCTTCGAGCCGGCGCGCCGGGCGCTCGGGCGCTCCGGCCCGCCGTGGGTGATCAAGGCGGACGGGCTCGCAGCCGGCAAGGGCGTGTGTGTGACCGTGGAGCGCGCCGAGGCGGAGGCCTTCCTGGCGGACTGCTTCGAGGCGGGGCGCTTCGGTGAGAGCGGTCGCCGGGTGCTGATCGAGGAGTTCCTCGAAGGCGAGGAGGCCTCGGTGATGGCGGTATGCGACGGGCGCGATTTCGTCCTGCTGCCGGCGGCGCGCGACTACAAGCGGGCCTTCGACGGCGACCGGGGCCCGAACACCGGGGGCATGGGAGCGTATGCGCCCAGTGAGTGGGTGGACGCGGCGCTCGAGGACGGGGTCGGGCGCGGGATCGTCACGCCCGTGCTCGAGACTCTGAGACGGCGCGGGACGCCGTTCCACGGTACGTTGTATTGTGGTCTGATGCTGACGGGGGACGGGCCGCGCGTGGTGGAATTCAACGTCCGCTTCGGGGACCCGGAGACGGAGGTCGTGCTGCCACTGGTGGAGGGTGCGCTCGGGCGCCTGCTGGCGAGCGCCGCGCGTGGCGCCCTCGATCACGGTGCGGTGACACGCGGCCGGGGCAGTGTGGTGGCCGTGGCGCTCGCGGACGCGGGTTACCCGGACGTCGTGCGGGGGGGCGGGCGGATCACGGGACTGGGGGGCCTGCGGGGCCGGGAAGACGTGATGGTCTTCCACGCGGGGACCCGGCGCCTGGGCGAGGAGTGGCAGGTGGTGGGGGGGCGGGCGGTGTACGTGGTCGCGCGCTCCGCCACGCGCGAGGAGGCGCGGGCGCGCGTGTATGGAGCGCTCGCGGGACTGGGTGGCTCCGGCTGGCGCGTGCGCGGTGACATCGCGACGGTGCCCGGCGTGGTCCCCACCGGACACCCGCTGCAGGCGGACGGCGGGCCGGCGCTTCAGTCCGGCCCTGGAAGGAGAATCGATGGCGGTGCGTGAGCGGAAGCGGCGGGGCCGGGGCGTCGGCGTGGTGATGGGCAGCGAGTCGGACCGGCCGACGATGGAAGAGGCCGCGCGGGTGCTGGCGGAGTTCGGCGTGCCCTGCGAGGTGGCGGTGTATTCGGCGCACCGGGCCCCGGAAGCGACGGCGCGTTGGGCCCGTGAGGCGCGCGGCCGCGGCCTGCGCGTGATCATCGCCGGGGCGGGCGGGGCGGCGCACCTGGCGGGGACCGTCGCGGCCCATACCCGCCTGCCGGTCCTGGGCGTGCCGCTGGCGACCTCGCCGCTGGGGGGGTTCGACGCGCTGCTCGCGACGGTGCAGATGCCCCCGGGCGTGCCGGTGGGCACGCTGGGAGTGGGCGCGTGGGGCGCAAGGAACGCCGCGCACCTGGCGCTGCGCATCCTGGCGCTCGAGGACGCGGCCCTGGCGCGGCGGATCGAGGCGCACGCGGTCGCGCTGTCACGGCCCGCTTCGCGGCGCGGAGGATGAGCATGGAGGTCCTGCGGATCGACCCGGAGCACCCTGACGAAATCGCGCTGATCCGCACCGCGGAGGAGGTGCTTCGCGGGGGGATCGTGGCGTTCCCGACCGATACGACGTACGGACTCGGCTGCTCGCTCTTCGACACGGACGCGGTGGAGATGCTGACGCGGATCAAGCGGCGCGACCGGGCCACGCCTTCATCTCGCTCATCCCGGAGCCGCTGCAGGCGTGGGGGCTGGGGGCGGCGGTGAGCGCCGTGGCGGAGCGCCTCATCGAGCGCTACTGGCCCGGGCCGCTGTCACTGATCTTCCGGGCCTCGCCGCTGGTGCCGGTGCGCGTGCTCGGACGCGGCGGCACGATCGCCCTGCGCTGTCCGAAGGACACGCTGTGCCAGCGGATCCTCGAGCGCATCGGTGGACCGGTCGTCTCCTCCAGCGCCAACCTCTCGGGCGAGTCGCCCGGCGGAGAGTGCCGCGGAGGTGGTGGCCGTGTTCGGAAACCAGCTCGACCTGGTGCTGGATGGTGGCCCGCGGCACGCGCGGCCGCCGTCGACGCTGGTGGACGTGAGCGGCGAGCGGCCGCGCCTGATGCGGCGTGGCGCCCTCGATGTGACCGCGGAGCTTGGCGCATTCGACGACGTGACAGGGGAAGCGACCGGGGCGTAGGCGCGCGGCTCCGGGGACACGGCCGGGCGCGGTCGAAGCGGGGCGCCCCGGTGCGGAAGGTTTGACCGCCCGTCGCACCACGCCTATGCTCCACCGCGATGCCGTCCCGCGATGTGCCTTTCCGCCTGGTCTTGCTGTGCACGGGCAATACGTGTCGCAGCCCGCTGGCTGCGGCGGCGTTCCGCGAGGAATTGGGGCCCGATGCGGACCGGGTCGAGGTGGTGTCCGCGGGCACGGCGGCGTGGGACGGGCAGCCGGCCAGCGCGGGAGCGGACGAGGTGGCCGCGCGGGCCGGGCTCGACCTGACGGCCCATCGTTCGCGGCGGGCCGACGCCGACCTCCTGCGCGGCGCCGACCTGATCCTCGTCATGGAGCGTGAACATGCGCGCGCGGCGGAGGCTCTGGGCGCCGATCCGCGCCGTACCCACGTATTGTCCGAGTGGCCGGAGCCGGGCGAGCCGGCGCTCGCCCTGTTCGACCCGTTCGGGGGTTCGTTGGAAGCGTACGAAGAGTGTCTGGGCCGGATTCGGCGTCATGTCCGCCGCATCGTGCCGCACATCCGCGAAGCGTTGCGGTCGCGGACGGCCTGAATCCCGTGCCGCACATCCCGTGAGGTGAGCCATGCCGATGACGAAAGCGAAGAGCATCTGGATGAACGGGGAGCTGGTGCCCTGGGACGACGCGAAGGTCCACGTCCTGACGCATGCACTGCACTACGCCTCGAGCGTGTTCGAGGGCATTCGGGCGTACCAGACGCCGAAAGGCCCGGCCATCTTCCGGCTTGAGGAGCACATCGACCGGTTGATGTTCTCGGCGCGGGTCTACCGGATGGAGCAGGAGCTGTCCTTCACGCGTGACCAGATTCGTGACGCCTGTCTCAAGACCGTGGCGGTGAACGATTTGAAGGACTGCTACGTCCGTCCGCTCATCTACCGCAGCTACGAGCACATGGGCGTGAACCCGTTCGGCAACCCGGTGCATGTCTGCGTGGCCGCCTTCGTCTGGGGCCAGTACCTCGGCAAGGACGCGCTCGAGAAGGGCAGCTCGGTCAAGGTCGGCACCTGGCACCGCCTGGCGCCGAATACGCTGCCGGTCATGGTCAAGGCCTCCGCCAACTACATGAACTCGCAGCTTCTCAAGATGGAGGCCGTGGTCGAGGGCTACGACGAGGCCATCGCCCTCGACGTGAACGGGTACGTGAGCGAGGGCAGCGCGGCGAACGTCTTCGCCGTGGTCAAGGGCGAGATCCTGACCCCGCTGCTGGCGAACAGCGTCCTGGCGGGCATCACGCGCGACAGCGTCATCACGCTGGCGCGCGAGCTGGGCTACACCGTGCGGGAGCAGTCCCTGCCGCGCGAGATGCTCTACCTGGCAGAGGAGCTCTTCTACAGCGGCACGGCCGTCGAGGTGACGCCGATCACGTCGGTGGACAAGATTCCCGTGGGCAAGGGCACGGTGGGCCCGATCACGAAGGCGCTGCAGCGCGCCTACTTCTCCGAGGTGCGGGGCGAAGTGCCCGACCGGCACGGGTGGCTCACCGTGGTCGGCCAGGGCGTGGGCGCGGCGCGCTGAGGCGCCGGTTCGAGGGGGCTGCATGAAGATCGCGATCGGTACCGACCACGCGGGCTATGAGCTGAAGGAGCGCCTCAAGCGCGAGCTCGCGGGCCTGGGCCACGACGTGCTGGACGTGGGCACCGCCGCTGCCCTTCCGCCCGTGGACTACCCCGACTACTGCTTCCCGGTGGGGGAGTTGGTGGCGCACGGCGAGGTGGACCGCGGGGTCGTGCTGGGTGGGAGCGGGATCGGCGAGGCGATCGCGGCGAACAAGGTGGCGGGGGTGCGCGCGGCCCTCGTCACCAGCGACGAAACCGCGCGGCTGACCCGCGAGCACAACGATTCGAACGTCATGGCGGTGGGGGCCCGGACCAACCGACACGACGACGCCGTGCGCTGGCTGCGCATCTGGCTTGAGACCCCCTTCGAGGGCGGGCGGCATGCCCCGCGTCTCGACAAGATCCGGACGTACGAAGACCTCCACTGGAGGAGCCGCTAGGCGCCATGTCATCACTGCACGAGCAGGACCCCGCCATCTTCGACGCGATCCAGAACGAGCGCCGACCGCCAGCTCACGCACCCTCGAGCTCATCGCGTCCGAGAACTTCGTGAGCGACGCCGTACTCGAGGCGATGGGCTCGGTCATGACCAACAAGTACGCCGAGGGCCTGCCGCGCAAGCGCTACTACGGTGGCTGCGAGTTCGTGGACGTGGCGGAGGATCTGGCGCGTGACCGCGTGAAGCAGCTGTTCGCCGCCGAGCACGCCAACGTGCAGGCCCACTCGGGCGCGTCGGCGAACATGGCGGCCTACCTGGCGGTGTCGAAGCCGGGTGACACGCTCCTGGGCATGAGCCTGGCGCACGGTGGGCACCTCACGCACGGGCATCCGGTCTCGTATACCGGGCAGCTGTGGAAGTCGGTCCAGTACGGCGTGCGCCCCGAGGACGGGCGCATCGACTACGACCAGGTCGAAGCCCTCGCCCGGGAGCACCGGCCGCGGATCATCGTGGCGGGCGCCAGCGCCTACCCGCGGGTCATCGATTTCGCGCGGTTCGGGGCGATCGCGCAGGAGGTGGGGGCGAGCCTGGTCGTGGACATGGCCCACATCGCCGGACTGGTGGCCGTCGGGCTGCATCCCAGCCCGGTGGCGCACGCGGACCTGGTCACCAGCACGACGCACAAGACGATGCGCGGGCCGCGCGGGGGCTTCGTGCTGGCCAAGGCCGCGCTGCTCGAGAAGCTCGACAAGAGCGTGTTCCCGGGGTTGCAGGGCGGACCGCTCATGCACGTCATCGCGGGCAAGGCCGTGTGCTTCGGGGAGGCGCTCACGCCCGGTTTCGAGCGGTACCAGCGGCGCGTGCTGGAGAACGCGAAGGCACTGGCGCAGCGGCTGCTCGAGCGCGGCATCGAACTGGTGTCGGGTGGCACGGACAACCACCTGATGCTGCTGGACCTGAGGAAGCGCGGTCTCACCGGCAAGATCGCCGAAGAGGCGCTGCACCGGGCCCGCATCACCGTCAACAAGAACGCGGTGCCCGACGATCCGCAGAAGCCATGGGTCACGAGCGGCGTGCGCATCGGCACCCCTGCGCTGACCACGCGCGGGTTCGGGGTGGCGGAGATGGGGGTCATCGGGGACTGCATCGCGCGGGTGCTGGAGAAGCCGGACGACGCGGCGGTGGGGGCGGCCGTGGAGAAGGAAGTGCTCGAGCTGTGCTCGGGCTTCCCGCTGTTCTCCTGGGACCCGGTGGAGCGCCCGGGCAGGACGGGATAGCGCGGGGGGCTGGTGCGGCTCGGGGCGGGTCCCGGGGGGGGAACCCCCAGGGACCCGTTTCGTGCAGGGTGAAGGGCGATGCGCGTCAGGATGCATTGGGTGCGGGCGGGGGGCGTCGAAGCGGCCTGAGGCTCCGGTCAGTAGCCGTTGCCCCGCAATGGGTTGTCGGACGCGGGGGACAGGGCGGGGTGGCACCGTTCCTGCAATTTCCGCGAGCGTGCGACTCCGCCTTGCTTCCTGCACCGTGTTCGTCGAGTCACCGCGCGCGTGGGCTCTGGCGTGCCAGTACCCGTGGATGTTCGCCGGCGAGTACCTGCATCGGGCGGGGCTGCATGCCTTCTCCGCCGGGGACCATGAGACCGCCGTCAGTCTCTTCGAGGGGGCGGCCCTGCGCTACCGGGACGCGCTCAAGACGGAGCCCCTGGCGCGGGTGCGCGTGCACCAGCTCATGGCCCGTGCCTGTGCCGCCGGCGGGTGGATCAGCCCGCTGTCGCTCGAGGTGGACCGGGCGCTCACGCGACTCGAGCGGATCGAGTCGCCGGAACCGCCGTTCGCCCTCGTGCCGGCCCACGTCCTGCTCGCGAGCTGGCTCAAGGGCGCCGAGACCGTGGCGGACGCGGAGCGGCTCGCGGCCTGAAGCTCCGCCCGGGGGCGTCCCGAGAGCGCGCTCTGTGCCCTCCGCGTGCTCGGATTGAACTCGTCCGCCGCTCCGATATACTGCGCGTGCCGGCTGTCGCGGTCTGGAGACGGCCCGATCGCTGCTTCGCACGTGCCCTGGAGGAGCCCGCATGACGGTGGACATGAAGGAGGCCGCGCGCCGCGTCGAGCGCGCCGGCGAGACCCTCCAGCGCGTCCGTGAGGAGGTGGGGCGCGCGGTGGTGGGCCAGCGCCAGATGGTGGACCGGCTCCTCGTGGGCCTGGTCACAGGCGGCCACGTGCTGCTGGAGGGAGTGCCCGGGCTGGCCAAGACGCTCGCGGTGAAGAGCCTCGCGGACGCGCTGGCGATCCGGTTCCGCCGCATCCAGTTCACGCCGGACCTCCTGCCCGCCGATCTCACGGGGACGCTCATCTACAACCCTCGAGACGGTTCCTTCACGGCCAAGCGCGGACCGCTGTTCGCGAATCTGGTGCTCGCCGACGAGATCAACCGCGCCCCGGCCAAGGTGCAATCGGCACTGCTCGAAGCCATGCAGGAACGGCAGGTGACGCTGGGCGACGAGAGCCATCGGCTCGAGGAGCCGTTCCTCGTCATGGCGACCCAGAACCCGATCGAGCAGGAGGGGACGTACGCGCTGCCCGAGGCGCAGAGCGACCGCTTCATGCTCAAGGTCAAGATCGGCTATCCCGAGCGCGAGCAGGAGAAGGAGATCCTGCGCCGTGTGGGGCTCGCCGAGTTGCCCGCGCTCGAGCCCCGCGCCGGACGCGAGGACGTGCTCGAGGCACGGGGCGCCCTGGCCTCGATCTACGTGGACGACAAGATCCAGGAGTACGTCCTCGATCTCGTGACCGCCACCCGGCGGCCGCGCGACTTCGGCCTGGCGCTGGACAGCCTCATCGCGTTCGGCGCCTCGCCCCGCGCCACGCTCTTCCTGGTTCGCGGCGCACAGGCGCTGGCGCTGCTCGCGGCGCGGCCCTACGTGCTGCCCGAGGACGTGAAGGGCATCGCCCCCGACGTGCTGCGCCACCGCATCCATGTCTCGTACGAGGCGGAGGCCGAGGGCGTCGACGGTGAGGAGGTCGCGCGCCGGATCCTCGAACAGGTGCGCGTGCCCTAGCGTATGCAGACTGCCGAGCTGCTGCGAAAGGTCCGGCGGCTCGAGATCCGCAGCCGGCATCTGGTCGCGGATCTCTTCGCGGGGAACGCCGAGAGCGTCTTCAAGGGGCGGGGCATGGAGTTCGAGGAGGTGCGCCGCTACGTCCCCGGGGACGAGGTGCGCGACATCGACTGGAACGTCACCGCCCGCTTCGGGGAGCCGTTCGTCAAACGCTTCGTCGAGGAGCGCGAACTCACCGTCGTACTGGTCGTGGACGTGTCACGCTCGATGCGTTTCAGCAGCGCGGAGGTCGAGAAGCGCGAACTGGCGGCCGAGCTGTGCGCGGTGCTGGGCTTCGCGGCCCAGCGGCACAACGACCGGGTGTCGCTGCTGCTCGTGGGGCGCCGGGTCGAGCACTTCGTTCCGCCGGGCCGGGGACGCTCGCACGTGCTGCGGCTGCTGCGCGACGTGCTGGGCGCCGAGGCCCGGCCGGGCCCGGCGGGCACCCGCGAGGCCGCGCACTTCCTCCTGCGCACCGCGCGCCGGCACAGCGTGGTCTTCTGGATCTCGGACTTCGAAGACCCGCTCGACACGCGCGACTGGCGGGTGCTGGCGCGCCGCCACGACGTGACGGCCCTGCTGTTGCGGGATGCGCGCGACGAGTTGCTGCCGGCCGTGGGCTGGGTGGAGATCGAAGACCTCGAGACGGGGGAGCGGCGGCTCGTGGACAGCGGGGACCGGCGGACGCGCGAGCGCTACCAGCGCGAGGGCGCCCAGCGCCTGCGTGCCGTGAGCGGCGCGCTTGCGCAGGCCCGGTGCCCGCTGCTGGTGCTCCAGACCGGACGGCCCTGGCTGCCGGTGCTGATGCGGTACTTCAGTCAGCGGCGCCGGGGGAGGCGCGGATGAGGCGCGCGTGCGCAGGGCTGGCCGCCGTGGCGCTCTTCGCGGGGACGGCGCTGGCCGCCCCCGCGACGCGAAGCCTGCCGGTCGCGCCGGTCCGCACCGCGAACACCCCGTCGCACGGGTACCCGTGCCAGGCCTCCGTGCGGCCCGGGTTCTCGCGGATCGGGCAGCCCGTGCTCTACCGCGGTCGCGTGGTGGTGCGCCCGGGGACCGTCCTGCGCTGGCAGATGCCGGCCAGCGGGGGCGCGTTCGAGTGGGGTAGCCCTCGGATCGGGCGCATCCCCCGGTACTCGGGCTCCATCAACCAGAGCTTGCTCGCGGACACGATGCAGATCGAGATCGACCTGCAGGCGTTCACGCCGGGCATGCTCAGCGTGCCCGGACTCGGCTTCGAAGTGCGCGAACGCACGGGGCAGCGCTGGACGGGCCATCTGCCGGTCGTCCGCCTGGGCGTCGCTTCGGTCGTGAGCGCCGAGGACACCAGCGCGCGCCTGCGCCCCCTGCGGGGCCCGCTCGGGGCACCGTGGTGGGAGCGCGTGCCCTGGCGCGTCGTGGGGCTCGTCGCGGCGGCCCTGGTGGCGGTCGCGTTCATCGTCTGGAGGCTGAGGCGCCGTCGCGCCCCGGTCGTCGAGCGCGCGCGGGCCCGGCCCCCGAAGGATCCCGCCACGGCGGCCCTCGAAGCGCTCGATGCGCTGCGGGGTCTGCGGCTGCCCGAGCACGGCCGGTTCGCCGAGCACGCCTTCCATCTGACGCGCATCCTGAGGGGATTCCTGGAGGCCACGCAGGGCGCTCCCCGCCCCGGCGACAGCACGCCGGAGCTGCTGATCCACCTCGGCGCGACGCAGCTGGCGGCGACGGACGTGGAGCGCCTCGCGGTGTTGCTCGCCGCCTGGGACCGGGTCAAGTTCGCGCGCGCCGCCTGCAGCCCCGAGGAGGCGCGGCGCGCCGAGGACGCGGTGGGGGATCTGGCCCGGCGGTGGCTCTCCGCCGCGGGGACGGAGGCCGCCTGATGCGCTGGGAGGCCCCGTGGCTCCTGCTCCTGGTGCTGCTCGTGCCGCTGCTCGCCGCGCTGCGCCGCCGCCGCCCCCCGGCGCGCCCGGCCGCCGTGCTCTGGGCGCGGGCGGCCGGCCAGGGTGGCGTGCGCGCGGGACTCGTACGTGCGGTCTCCGTGCTGCCGTGGGTGGCGCTGGCGCTCGCGCTGGTCGCGCTCGCCCGCCCCCAGCGAGGCCTGCGCCTGAGCGAGACCGAGAGCCGGGGCGTGGACATCATGCTCGCGATCGACATGTCCCCGAGCATGTCGGCGCAGGATTTCCAGCCGCTCAACCGGCTCAGCGTCGCCAAGGCGACGGCGCGCGAGTTCATCCGCCGCCGTCCGCACGATCGCATCGGGCTGGCGGGCTTCGCGGCCACGGCCTTCACGCAGTGTCCGCTCACGCTCGACCACGACGCGCTCGTGGAATTGCTCGACGGTCTCGACTTCGGGCTCGCCGAGGACGGCACCGCCATCGGCATGGGGCTCGCGACGGCCGTGGCGCGGTTACGCGAGAGCCGCACGCCCAGCAAGGTGATCGTGCTGCTCACGGACGGCGCCAACAACCGCGGGCAGATCGACCCGCTCACCGGCGCGGACCTGGCGCGCGCGCTGGGAGTGAAGGTCCACACGATCCTGGTGGGCCGGGGGGGCCTCGTGCCCGTGCCGTTGGACGACCCCGTGATGGGCCGGCGCATCCAGATGATGCAGATGGAGGTGGATCCGGTCTCCTTGCAGCGGATCGCGGAGCGGACGGGAGGCCGCTTCTACCGGGCCACGGACGCGGGCGCGCTGGCGGGGATCTACGGTGAGATCGACCGGCTCGAGCGCGTGCCGGTGCGCTCGATCGTCTACCGGGACTACCGCGACCTGGCTTCCTTCGTGCTGGGCGCGGCAGCCCTGCTGCTGGCGGCTTCCGCGCTGCTCGGCAGCACCGTGGCCTTCAGGCTTCCGTGAGGACCCGACCGTGACGTTCCCCGACCCTCGGTGGCTCCTGGCGCTCGCCGTCGTGCCCGTGCTGTCGCTGCTCGAGGTGGCGGCCGTGCGGCGGGCGCGGCGGGGGCTCGCTCGCCTGATCGGAGAGCGCCCGGACTCCGTGCTGCGCGCGCAGGTGCTCGCGGGCTCGCGGCGCGCCGGGGCGCTGCTGCGGCTCGGCGCGCTGACGGCCCTGATCGTGGGAGCGGCGGGGCCGGAGTGGGGGCGCGAGGTGGTGCGCCGCGCCTCGAGTGGTTCGGACGTGGTGCTGGTCATGGACGCCTCCGCCAGCATGGACACCCGGGACGTGGCACCCTCGCGGCTGGAGGAGGCGCGGCGCGAGGCACTGGCCGCGCTGGAGCGGCTCGAGGGGAGCCGGGTCGGGGTCGTGGCGTTCGCCGGGGACGCTTCGCGTCTCTGCCCGCTCACGCTCGATCGGAGCGCGGCGCGGCTGACGCTCGAGTCGTTCTCCAGCGGCTCGGTGAGCACGCCGGGCACCGACCTGGGTCGCGCGCTGCGGCTGGCGGCGCGGGTCATGCCGCCCGGGCGGCGCGACGAGCAGGCCATCGTGCTGTGGACGGACGGGGAGGACCTCGAGCGCGGCGCGAGGGCCGCCCTGGACGAGATCGCGCTGAGCGGGGTCCGGGTCTTCGCGGTGGGCGTGGGCACGCCGTCGGGTGGCGAGGTGCCGGTGCTGGACGACCAGGGCCGCGCGGTGGACGTGAAGCGCGAACCGGGCGGGGGCCCCGTGGTGAGCCGGCTGGACGAGTCGCTGCTGAGAATGGTCGCGCGGCGCACCGGCGGCGGCTACTTTTCCGCGTCGCGCCCTGGCGGAGAGCTGCCGCGGCTGCTGGCCTCGCTGGGCGCGCTGGCGCGCTCGGCAAGGGGCACGCGCATGACCGAGCGGCCGGTGGCGCGCTTCCGCTGGTTTGCGGTGATCGCGATCGTGCTGCTGTCGCTGGACCTCCTGCGGGCGCGGCGGCGCCGCGAGGCGGAGTCCGAGGCGGGCGCGCCGCTGCACTCCGAGCGGGGCACGGCCGCGGCGGTGGCACTCCTGGTCCTGCTCGTCCCCGGACCGGCGCGGGCGCAGAGCGAGTGGGCCCGGGGTGACCGCGCCTTCAGGGCGGGGGAGTGGGCGGCGGCGGAATCCCTCTACGCGCGGCGCCTGAGGCACGGCGCGCCGGAGGAGGTGCGCATGAACCTGGCGACGGTGCGGGGGAAGGCGGGGCAGGGGGACCGCGCCGAGCGCGAGCTGTCGGCGCTGGGAGGGCGCGACACGCGCGCGGGACGGGCAGCGGGCTACAATCTCGGCACGCTCCTGGGCGAGCGGGGCGAACTCGAGCGCGCGCTGGTGGCCCTGCGCGGCACGTTGAAGCGCGACCCGGAGGACGAGGACGCGCGCTGGAACTACGAGGTGCTCCTGCGCGAGCGGCAGCGACGCGAGCAGGAGGAGAAACCGAAGCCGGAGCCGAAGCGCCAGGCGGCAGGCGGCGGAGGCGGGAGCGCGCGGCCGCAGGCCGCACCGCCGAAGCCGCCGCCTGCGGGCGGGCCGCCCCGGGAACAGCCGGCCACGGGGCCGCAGGGGGCGATGAGCCGCTCCGAGGCGGAGCGGCTGCTGGATGCGCTGGCGGATCTCGAGCGCTCGCAACGGGGACGGCAGCGGAAGACGCGCGCAACGGACGAGAAGAGGGGGAAGGACTGGTGAGGCGCGTGGGACTCGCGTTGGCGCTGGCCGTGGTCGCGCTGGCCTGTGTTCCTGCGGGGGCCAGGGCTGCGGGGGAGGTCGTGGCGCGGCTGGAACGGGGGCGGGGGACGGTGGGCGAAAGCGTGGACTTCGAGGTCGTGGTGAGCGGGGTGGGGGGGGGCATCGAGGCGCCCGCGCTCCAGGTGCCTGCGGGTCTCGAGGTGCTCGGCGTCTCGCGGGCCGAGAACTACTCGTGGGTCAACGGCCGGAGTTCTTCGCAGACGGTCTTCCTGTACCAGATCGGGCTCCTGCGACCGGGGCGCTACGCTCTTGGGCCCGTCCGGGTCCGGGCCGGCGGGCAGGTCCTTGCGAGCGGAGTGAGCGACCTGGTGGTGACGGCTGCCGCGCCGGGGCTCGCGACGGAGTCCGGAGCAGCATCGCTGCTCGTCGATGTGGAGCCGCGGACGCCGTGGGTGGGAGAACCCGTGGTCCTGCGCGTGCGGCTGGTGCTGGCCCAGGATCTGGCCGAGGAGCCCGCCTACGTGCCACCCATGACCACGGGGTTCTGGGCGGAGACGCCGAGCCGGCCGGAGTCGTACTACGCCACCCAGGGGGGGCGCCGCGTCCTCGTCACCGAGACGCGGACCCGCCTGTACCCGCTGGCACCGGGGTTGGCGCGCATCGGCCCGGCGGGGGCCGGGGTCGTGTTCCAGGGAGCGGGCGCGGCAGACCCGTCTCGCTGGGTGTCGGGCCGGGTGCCGCGGCGCGAGGTCACGCTCAGGAGCCGGCCGATCGAGGTGAGCGTCCGCCCGTTGCCGCCGGGGGCGCCGCAGGGGTTCGACGGTGCGGTGGGGAGGTTCACGACGCGCTGGTCCGCGGACCGCACGCGAACGTCGCAGGACGTCCCGGTCACGGCGCGGCTCGACGTGCGGGGCGAGGGGAACCTGCCTCTGGTGAAGGCGCCGGCCCTGGCCCTGGAGGACGGGGAGGTGTTCGTGGGCGGGTCGGAGGACAGCCTGCCCACTCCCGGGGTGAGGGGAACGGGCCGGAGACGCTTCCAATGGAACGTGCTCCCCCACCGCGCGGGGACGTTGTCGATCGCAGCGCCGGCGTTCGCCTGGTTCGACCCGGCCGCCGGTGTCTACCGGAGCGCGGTGCTGGCGCCGCTCGTGGTGGAGGTGGGCCCGGCGGTCTTCTCCTCGGGCGGGGAGCGCGACGTGTTCCCGGCGATCTTCCTGCGCGAGGCGCGCGACCCCTTTGCCCGGGGCGCGGCGCCCTGGGCCTGGGCGCTGGCGGGGTTGCTCGGGGGCGCTGCCGCCGTGGCGTGGCGCGTTCGGCCGGCGGCGGATCCGCACGCGGAGACGCGCGCCCGGGTGGCAGCCTGGCGCAATGTGTTGCGCGCCCCCGGAGGGGCGGCCTTCTGGCGGGCTGCCGAGGAAGCCGCCGAGTGGCTGGAAGGCAGCGGCAGGCCGGTCGGCGAGGTCCGCGCGCAGGTCGTCGCCACGCGCTACGGGGACGGCGATGCGGACGTGGACGCGGTGCGGCTGCGCCTCTCGAGAGAATTGACGGCCGCTCTGCCCGCGGCAGCGGTGCGGCGGGGATGGCGGCCCGCGGCGGTGGCGCTGGCCGGAATCGCGGTGATCCTCGTGGTCCTGAGCGGCGTGCCCCTGGGCGAGAGCGCGAACTCGCTCCGGCTGCGGGCGACGGACCGCGTGGCGCGCGAGGGGGACGTAGCGCGGGCGCGGACCGCGTGGATCGGGATGTGGGCGGAGGGCGCGCGGGGGCCGGGGTTGGCCGCGCGGCTGGCGTGGGCCGAAGCGACGGGGGGTGCGTTGGGGCCTGCCGCCGTCTGGGTGCTGCGGGGCGAGCAGAGCGATGCGCGCGACCCGGCGCTGGCGTGGGTCGCCGACCTCGTGCGCGAGGGCGGCGGGCTCGCGGGTGCGCGCCCGGTGAGGCTCCCGGTTCGCCGGGCGGAATGGGCGGTGCTCGCTCTGGCGCTGGGGCTTGGGGCCGGGGCGGTCTGGCCGAGACGAGGGCTGGCGCTGACGCTCGGCGTGCTGGCGGTGTGCTCGGCGGGAGTGGAGCCAGTGCAGGATGTGTGGGCTGCTCACGTCGGCCAGTCGGTAGTGGGCAGGAACGTGACCCTGGAGGGCGCGGCAGGCCTCGAACTCGAGACCGGACAGGTCGTGGAGGTGCTGCGGAGCGAAGGGGCGTGGGCCCAGGTCCGGGCGGGCCGTGAAGTGGAGGGGCGGGTGCCCGTGGGGGCCTTGCTGCCGGTGGGGAGGTCGCGATGAAGGCGCTGATGCTGGCGCTCGCGCTGCTGAGCCCCGTCGAGCGTCTGGACCTGGCGGTCGCGCGCGAGGTGCAGGGTGCGCGGCGTCCGGCGCTCGAGGGAGTCATGCACCAGGCCACGGCGGTCGGTCGCCCGGTGGTCGTGGTGGGGGGGCTCGCGATCGTGCTGGCCGTGGACTTGGCCAGCGGGGGGGGCTGGAGCACGCTACGGCTGGCGGTGGCAGGGCTGGCAGGGACGAACCTCGTGGTGGAGCTGCTCAAGCGCGCCGTCGGGCGCCAGCGGCCGGACGGGGAGCAGAAGCGCTCGAACTCCTCGTTCCCTTCGAGTCACGCCGCGAACGCCTTCGCGCTGGCGTGGGTCCTCGGCGCGCGGTGGCGCCGCGGGATCCCGCTCTTCGTCGCCCTGGCGCTGCTGGTCGCGTTCTCGCGCATGTACCTGAACCGGCACTTTCTGAGCGACGTGGTGGTCGGCGCGCTGATCGGCATGGCCATCATGGGGGTGGCGCAGGTCTGGCTGCCGCTCCGTCGGCGCACGGCGGGGCCCGGGACGGCGAGGCCCGCGCGCTGAGGAGGGCTGCGGGGCTGGCGGGGGCCCGGGGGCTTTGCTATCGTGCGAGCAGGAGGTCGTGCGAGCGATGGCGATCGTGGTCGGTCCTGCTCTGCACCCTGCTTACCTCATCGCGGATCTCAAGAGTTGCAGCCGTGATTCCGTTCTCGGCGAACTGGCGCGCCAGGCGCAGGGGATCGGTGTCACGCGAGAACCCGGGCCACTCCGCGCCACGCTGCGGATGCGTGAGCGCCTCGGGTCCACCGGCCTGGGACACGGGTTGGCCGTCCCGAACGCCCGGTCGCTTCTTGTGACGAGGCCCGCCCTGCTGGTGGGCCGCTCGCGGCGCGGTGTGGACTGGGGGGCGGAGGACGGTGCCCCGGTCCAGGTCGTCCTGCTGGTGATCTCGCCGGCGGGGACGAGCGCGCCGTGCCATGTGGCTGCGGTGGCCCGCGCGGTCGCAGCCACCCGCACCGCACGGGTGCGACAGCGCCTGTTCGAGTGCGACAGCCCCGCCGGGATCGCGGAGTTGCTCCGGGGGGGGCCGGGATGACGGACTGGAGCGACGTGGTCAGCCTGCACGACCTCGACCTGCTGATCGAGGAGGCGCGTTCCGGCGGCTCGCGAGAGCGCACGTTGAGCCTGGGCTTCCGCCTGGCGGGGCTGCCGGCGGTCGAGCGGGCGCGGGCCCGCGTCCATGCGCGGCTGGGCGGCCGGTGGGTGCAGGCCTACGAGCGGGCGCAGCGGCGCTACGGGCGTGGGGTCGTGGCCGTGCGCGATGGCGTCTGCCAGGGCTGCTTCATCACGCTGCCCACCTGCGCCGCGGCGACCCCCGACTCCCTGACGGTCTGCGAGTCCTGCGGCCGGATCCTGTTCTGGCGCTGAAGGGTCCACGCGCGGGTCCACGCGGAAGCGTGGGCTGCGTTATGCTGTGCAAGCCCGGACCGGGCGTGGAACGGAGGATCCGTGATGAGGGTGAGCCGGGGGTGGTACGTTCTCATGTTGCTCGGGTGGAGCATGGGGACGGGGTGCACGGCGTTGCGCGAGATCCCGCGCGCGGAATACCTGGAGCGTGCGCAGGAACGGCCCATCCGGGTCGTGACACACGAGGGCCTGAGTTACGAGCTGGACGCGGGGAAGATCGAGGCCGACACGCTGGTGGGATACCGTCGCCGGGATGTCGAGGGACCGATCGACGAGTTCGACACCATTCGCCTGCCGCTCGATGACGTGGCCACGATCTCGGCCCGGCGGATCGACTGGTACCGGACGGGCATGGTCGGTGGGCTGTCCATGGCGGTGATCGTCGCCGTGGCGATCAGCCGGCACGCGTCCGGCGGCGCGGCGACCGTGGCGGAACCGTGCGATGATTCGAAGATACCCTGCTACTAGGTCAGCGCGTCAGAGCGTGCGTGGCCACCGCGGCGAGGCCCGCGCCGATCGCGTCGGCCGCGAGGTCCACGGCATCGAATCCGCCGTGGCGGCGGTCCCGGATCTCCTTGACCAGGCCGAGCGTGAGCGCGCTCGCGGCGGCGCTGGCGGGCTGCCGGGAGAGGAGCCCGACGCCGAGACCGAGGGTGAAGGCGAAGGAGGCGTGCTCCAGGCGGTCGGGCCGTAGCAGGCCGGTCTGCCACGCGCGTATGGCCGGCGGGGGCGGTGGGGGCGACGCGGTGGTCTGGGCAAGCACGGCCGCGGGGGCGAGCGCGAGCCGGAAGAGGAGCGCGAGACTGACCAGCCCTGCGATGGACCTCAACGGAGCCTCCTCGGGTTGCCCGGCCGGGCCGGGGCGCGGAGTCTGCGGCGTGGATGAACCCGCCTCTCGGGCGATTCGCGGTGCCTGAGCTCGAGCCGGTCGCCGCGGCGCGCCTTGCGGCGCATCCATGGCCCGCGCAGGCGCTCGCCGTGCTCGAGCGGCTGCGCGCGGGCGGGCACCAAGCTTACCTCGTCGGGGGCGCGTTGCGCGACGTGCTGCTGGGCCGGGCGGGGGCGGAGTTGCTGGACGTGGCGACGGACCGCCGGCCGGATGAGGTCATGGCCCTGTTCCCGCGCATCGAGCCGATCGGGATCGCGCATGGCACGGTGCTCGTGATGTTCGAGGGGCTCGCTCTGGAGTGCACCACGTTCCGGCGCGAGGGTGCGTACGCGGACGCGCGCCACCCGGACGACGTGGAGTTCACCACGGACCTGCGCGCGGACCTGGGGCGGCGCGACTTCACCGTGAACGCCCTGGCGTACGATCCGCTGAGCGGCGTGCTGGTGGACGTCCACGGTGGGCTCTTGGACCTGGAACACCGCCGCCTGCGGGCGGTGGGAGATCCGCTGGCGCGCTTCCGCGAAGACGCGCTCCGTCCCGGTGCGGGCGGCCCGCTTCGCGGCCACCCTGGAGTTCGCGATCGAGCCCGCCACGCGCGCGGCCCTCGGGGGAGTGGTGGATCGCGCGCGGCTCGTGGCGCCGGAGCGCGTGCGCGAGGAACTGGTGAAGCTGATGGCCGCGCGGCGGCCCTCAACCGGTCTCGAGCTGCTGCGCGAGGCGGGGCTGCTGGAGCTGTGGATGCCGGAGCTCACGCGGTGCCACGGCGTGCCGCAGAACCGCTGGCACGCGCACGATGTCTACACCCATTTGCTTGAGACCTGCGATCACGCGCCGACGGCGAAGGCCTTGGTGCGGTGGGCCGCCCTGCTGCACGACATCGGCAAGCCCGACACGCGCGTCGAGCGGCGGGGCGACGGGACCTTCTACGGGCATCAGACGGTGGGAGCGGATCTGGCCGACCGCCTGCTTGAGCGGCTGCGGTTCCCGGGCGTCCAGCGCGCGGCGGTCGTTCACCTGGTGCGCGAGCACATGTTCGACTACCGGTCGGAGTGGAGCGACGCGGCGGTGCGACGCTGGGTGCGCCGCGTCGGGGAGGAAGCGGTCGCGGACCTGTTCGACCTGCGCATCGCGGACATGCTGGGCAACGGCCTGAAGACGGGCTTCCCGGCGCAGTTGGAACCGCTGCGGCGGCGCATCGGGCGCGTGCTGGCCGGATCCCACGCCCTGCGCGTCCGCGACCTCGCGGTGGACGGGAGTGACGTGATGGGGGCGCTCGGCATCGGGCCGGGCGTGGTGGTGGGGGAGGCGCTGGAAGGGCTGCTGGAGGACGTGCTCGAGGAGCCGGGCCGTAACACGCGCGAGTGGCTGCTGGCGCGGTTGGCGGAGTTGCGTGCGACGCGCGCCGGCACGTCCGGCGGCGCTTGACACCCTCGAAGAGCGGCCCGTATCCTGCTTGCCGCATCTGATCGGCGCATCGTCCCCGTCCCCGGAAGACTCGACATGTCGTTCGCCGCGGTCCAGAGGCCGGTACGCCGCGAGTTGGTGCAGGTCCAGGGCCTGCTGCGCGACGCGTTCCGGACCTCGATCCCCATCCTGAACCGGGTGGGCGGGCATGTGCTCGCCACCCGGGGCAAGAAGTTCCGTCCCACGCTGTTGCTCCTGACGGCGCGCGTGCGCGACCGACTCGACGAGCCGGCGGTGCTGTCGGCGGCGGTAGTCGAGATGATGCACGCGGCAGCGCTCATCCACGACGACTCGGTGGACCGTAGCGCGCTGCGCCGGGGCCTGCCGACGGTCAACGGACTGTGGACGGATGAGATGGCGATCATCATGGGGGACTACCTCTTCGCGCACGCAATGGGGTTGATGGTGCGTAACCGCCTCGAGCACGCGCTCGAGGTGCTGGCGCGGGTCGTGATGGAGATGTCGTGCGGCGAGGCCCTGGAGTTCCAGTACGCCTACGACCTCGAAGTGACCGAGGAGCAGTACACGGAGATGGTCCGGGCCAAGACGGGCTCGTTGATCGGGGCCGCCGCCGAGATCGGGGCGGGTCACGCCGCGGACCGCGGCGCCCGGCGGCCCGTCGCGAAGACGACGAGCCGGACCCGCCGGCCGCCGCACGGGGCGCGGGTGACGTTCCGCGAGTTCGGGGAGCGGCTGGGCGTGGCATTCCAGATCGTGGATGACCTGTTCGACTACCTGGGCGATCCTGAGGTCACGGGCAAGCCGATGGGCTCGGACCTGGCGGAGGGCAAGGTCACGCTGCCGCTCATCGCGGCCCTGCGGGAGGCGAGCGAGGTCGACCGGCGCCGGCTCAAGCGCCTCGCGCTGCGTCAGCGCTGGACCGCGGCCCAGTGGAACCAATTGCGGGCCCTGATCGAGAAGTGCGGCGGCTTCGCGTACGCGCGCACGTGTGCCGAGGGCTTCGCGGTCGATTCGAGGCGTCTGCTCGACGAGGCGCTGGGGCCTGGCGGATCGCGCTCGGCGCCTGCCACGGCGGCCCACCGGGCGCTGCGCCAGGCGGTGGATTATGCGGTGCGTCGTGATCACTGACGTGCCCTGCCGGCGAGTCGAACTGGCGTGACGCGCCGCCCCCGTCCGTCCGCCGGACCCGACCCCGTCGTCGTGCTGAGGGCCGCGGCCCGCGCCGCGCTCGCGAAGAAGGCGCACGACGTGGTGGCGCTGGATCTGCGCGGGCTCAACGCGGTGTGCGAGCATTTCCTGCTGTGCTCGGCGTCGAGCGATGTCCAGGTGAAGGCCGTGGCGGAGAACATCGAGGAAGTACTGCGCGAGCAGGGCCTGCGGCCGTGGCACGTCGAGGGGCTGAAGGGCCGCCGCTGGGTGCTGCTCGATTACGTGGGGCTCGTGATCCACGTGTTTCACGAGAAGACCCGCGAGTACTACCTGCTCGACCGGCTCTGGGGCGACGCGAGGAGCGTGGATCTTGGTCTGGAAGGAACTGACTGAGGGTCTGGCCGCAGCGTTGCGCGAGACGGGACTGCACACCCCCGAGCGCATGGCGCGGCTCGAGCTCTCCATCCCGCGCGAGAGCGCGCACGGGGACTGGACCACCAATCTCGCGCTCCTGATCGCGAGGGAAGTCCGGCGGCCGCCACGCGCGGTGGCCGAGGCCCTGGCGGCCGCGTTCCCACAGGATCCCTCGACCTTCGCGAGCGTCGAGGTCGCGGGCCCGGGGTTCGTGAACTTCCGCTACAGCGAGGCGTTCCTGGACCGCCTGCCCGGGCTCATCGTGGAGGCCGGCGGGGCGTTCGGCTCGAGCGTGGGCGGGGCGGGGGCGCGGGTGCTCGTGGAGTACGTGAGCGCGAACCCGACGGGGCCCCTGAACATCGTGAGCGCGCGGGCGGCCGCGGTGGGCGCGACGCTGGTGCGGCTGCTCAGGGCGACCGGGCACGACGCTGCGGGCGAGTTCTACGTCAACGACGCAGGCCGCCAGGTGGACCTGCTCGGCCAGTCGGTGGCGGCGCGCTTCGCCGAGGCCGCCGGGCTGGAGCGAGCGTTCCCGGTGGATGGCTACGAGGGCGAGTACGTGCGGGAGATCGCCGCTTCACTGCCCCCGGATGCCGCGCGCGCGGCCCTCGACGCTCCCGGAGGCGCGGCGTGGTTCCGCGACCAGGCCCTCGAACAGATGGTGCGCGAGCAGCGCCGGGACCTGGACGAGTACGGCGCCGAGTTCGCGCAATGGTTCCGGGAGTCGGAGCTGCACCGGTCGAAGGCGGTGGAGGAGACGCTGCGGGCGCTCGAGGCGCGCGGCATGACGTATCGCGCCCGGCTCCCGGAGGTGGATCGCACCGGGGACGGGGTGACCGGGGGCGCTGCGGAGCTCGAGGAGGCGACGTACCTGCGCACCGGGCGCTTCGGCGATGACAAGGACCGGGTGATCGTGCGCAGTGACGGCTCTCCCACGTACCTGCTCCCGGATCTCGCCTACCACCGCGACAAGCGAGGCCGTGGCTACGCGGTTGCCATCGACCTCTGGGGCCCCGACCACCACGCCTATGTCACCACCATGAAGGCGGCGCTGGCCGCGCTGGGGATCGAGGGCGACTTCCTGGAGGTGCTCATCGTGCAGCAGGTGAATCTGTGGGAGACGGGTGCGGACGGCCGCCGGGAGCAGGTCAAGATGAGCAAACGGCGTGGCCGGATCGTGATGCTGCGCGACCTGGTCGAGGACATCGGGGCCGAATGCGCGCGGTTCTTCTTCCTGATGCGCTCCACCAACGCCCACCTGGACTTCGACCTGGACGTGGCACGGCGCCAGAACGACGAGAACCCGGCCTTCTACGTCCAGTACGCGCATGCGCGCATCGCGTCGATCCTGCGCTACGCCGCCGAGCGCGATCTGCGGCCCGCGGAGGCGGGTGCCCTGCGGCTCTCCGCCGCGGAAGAGGTGGCGCTGGCGCGGCGCCTGGCCGTCTTCCCGGAACTCGTGCGCGGGGCGGCGGCCGCGCGGGAGCCGCACCGCCTGCCTGCCTACCTCGTGGAGACGGCGGCGGAGTTCCACCGCTTCTATCACGCCTGCCGGGTGGTCGGGGAGGACACCGCCGTCACCCGTGGGCGACTCCTGCTCGCCGAGGCGGCCCGCACCGTGCTCGCGAACGGGCTCGCGCTGATGGGCGTGTCGGCCCCCGAGCGGATGGAGCGCGCGACGGAGGCCCCGGCATGAGCGCCCGGCCCGACATCCTGGTGGTCGGCTCGGTCGCCCTCGACTCGGTACGCACGCCGTACGGCGAGACGGTGGAGGCGCTGGGCGGCTCGGCCTCGTATTTCTCCCTCTCGGCAAGCCAGTTCGCCCCGGTGAGCGTCGTCGCCGTGGTGGGTGAGGACTTCCCGGCGGAGCACCGCGCGCTCTTCGAGAGCCGTGGCGTCGACCTCTCGGGGCTGGAGACCGCGCCGGGACGCACCTTCCGGTGGCGGGGCGAGTACGGGCCGGAGCTGGCCCATGCGCACACGCTCGAGACCCAGCTGAACGTCTTCTCCACGTTCCACCCGCAGGTCGGGGAGCAGCACCGCGGCTGCCCGTACGTCTTCCTCGCGAACATCGACCCCGAACTGCAACTGGAGGTGCTCCAGCAGATGGGGAAGCCCCGGCTCACCCTCAGCGACACCATGGACTACTGGATCGCGCGCAAGCCGGACCTGGTGCTGGAGGTGCTGAGACGCGTGGACGTGGCCTTGCTGAACGAGGAGGAGGCCCGTGCGCTGGCCGGGGAGAGCCTCCTCGTGCGCGCGGCGGATCGGCTGCTCGAGCAGGGCGCGAAGGCCGTCATCATCAAGAAGGGCGAGCACGGGGCCCTCTTCCGCACGGCCGAGGAGCGCTTCGTCATCCCGGCCTTCCCGGTGGACGCGATCCGGGACCCCACCGGCGCCGGCGACTCCTTTGCGGGCGGGTTCCTGGGGTGGGTGGCGCGGTGTGGCCGGACCGATGGGGGCATGCTCCAGCAGGCGATGGCCTGCGGGACGACCATGGCCTCGCTGGCGATCGAGGACTTCAGCCCCCGGCGCCTTGCCGAGACGGGGCCGGAAGAGATCGCCCGGCGGGTCGCCCTGCTGCACCGCATGGTGCATTTCGACCTCGAGCCGCTGTCCTAGCTGCGCGGCGGCCGCGGGTTAGCCGCGCCTTCTCACGTCGGACACGAAGCCCGCAGTCGACCGTAGCAGCGTCGCTGGACGCTGTGCTAGGATACGTCGTCGGCCCCCCCCCTGCCGGTAAGGAGAACAGGTGTTGGAAGACACGCGTATGTCATGGACGACGGACGCTGAGAACGGGATTCGTGGCCTGCCGGACGTGGAGGACGCGAAGATCCTGGTCGAAGACGGTGAGATTCGCGAGGTCCACGTGATCTCGGCTGCCGGGAAACCGGCCAAGCTCATCGTGAAGGATGTGGTGGGTTTGATCTGGACCCGTTACAACCGGCGGATCGACCACCGCATCGTCGGGGTGGTTCGCATGCGGCCCCAGGCGAACGTCACTGCGAAGGCCGAGCCCTTGTCCGTCCCGGAAGAGCCCGCTCCGGTGCTGGAGGACGCGAGCCGCATCCGCTTCGGGAGCGTCAATCTCTACATGGATGGCGCGCGCGCCCAGGCGCAGGTGGAATTGCGCTGGAAGGGCGTGCTGCGCATGGGGAGCGCCTCCGGCTGGTGCTCGCGGGAGGGCGCCCACCGGCTGGTGGCGGCCGCGACCCTGACGGCGCTGCAGGAGTTCCTCGACGACGACGTCGCGCTGGGAGTCGAGGGGGTGGACGTGGTACGGATGGGCGGGCACGAGGTCGCGATCGTGGGCCTCGCGCTGCTCACGCACCGGCAGGAGAAGCTCCTGACGGGTTGCTGCACGGTGGGCCGGGACCTCCCGCAGGCGGTCGTCCTGGCCACCCTCTCGGCTTTGAATCGTGTGATCGGCGGCCTGAAGACGAAGGAGCCGATCGAGTACATCTTGAGACCGGTATCGACCTAGGAGCCAGCGGAGCGAGAAGACACGCGAGAAGCGAAGCGGAGCCACCTGTCGGGAAGATGGACGTACCCGCAGAATCCCTTGCCAAGTAAGGAGGTGGGCTTCGTGGATCTCATTCTCGTGCTCTTGGAATTCTTCGGCCGCGCGGGCTGGTAATCTCGGTCCGCCTGTCCGGACCTGAGCAGTAAGCTCCGAAGTGGATGCCGGTCTCTCCATCCTCCGCTTGCGGAACGACACCCGCCCTCCATGACCGACGACGCATGAGCGACTCACCGGCTGCGATCCACCCGCGGGCCTTCCGCATCTACTATGCGCTGGTGGTGCTGGCCGCTGCCGCCTTCTTCATACTGGCCACGCCCGCGGCCGGCCCGCCGAGGCTGGTGGCGCTCGGTGTCGTCCTGGCGTTGATGGTCCTGAGCGAGGCTCGCCCCGTGCCGCTACCCAGCGGCGGCTACGCGACCGGCAGCGCGGTGCTCGACCTCGCGTCGATCATCATCCTGGGTCCCGTGTGGACCGCCTGGGTGGACCTGGCGAGCACGGTGGTCGTGCAGGGGGTCATACTGCGCAGGCCCCTGGTGCGTGTGACGCACAACGTGGCCATCTTCGCGCTCACCTCGTTCGCGGCGGGGTACGCCTTTCTCGCTGCCGGCGGCCAGGTGGGCGCCCTGGCGTTCCCGCGGCACATCGTGCCCCTGTTGGTGTGCGGGGGCGTCTACTTCCTCTGCAACTCGGCCTTCGTCTCGACCGTGCTCGGGCTCACCGCCGGCCCCGGCCCGTGGCGGATCTGGCAGCGCAACTTCCTGCAGGGAATCCTCCACCACCTCTCCTTCGTCGCGCTCGGCACGCTTGTGGCTGTGGTCTACTTCAGCGCCGGGCCCTGGGGACTCGTGCTGGTGGGCATCCCGTTCCTGGTCGCGCGGCACTCGTTCGGCGTGTACATGGAGATCCGCGCCGACCTCAAGGACTTCGTACGTGCCCTGTCCGAGGTGTTGGAGGAAGTGGACCCGTACACCCGGCACCACTCGCACCGGGTGGCCCAGTACACGGTGCGGCTGGCGCGCGGGATGAGGCTCTCCGAGCGCGAGGTCGAGGAGATCGAGTACGCGGCCCTGGTGCACGATCTGGGCAAGATCGGTCCGCAGCACCAGCATATCCTGCAGAAGCCGGGCTCGCTCTCGCACGAGGAGCAGCGCACGCTGCGCGCGCACCCGGCCGCCGGGGCCGAGATCGTGGCGCGGGTGCGGGCGCTGCGGCGCTCGGCCGAGATCGTGCGGACGCATCACGAGCGGCCCGACGGGCAGGGCTATCCGCTCGGCCTGCGCGCGGCGGACGTGCCCGTGGGGGCGCGCATCCTGAACGTCTCGGACGCCTTCGACGCGATGACCTCGGACCGCCCGTACCGGCGTGCGCTGTCGGTGGTTGCCGCGCTGGAGGAACTGCGGCGCGGCGCGGACTCCCAGTTCGACCGCACGGTGGTGGAGTGCCTGCTGCGCCTGCAGGCGGCCGGGCAGTTCCCCCTCATCCCGAGCCCCACGAGCGAGGATCTCCAGTTGCTCCGCCTGAAGCCCCGCGAGGCCGAGGGCTGATGCGCTACCGGGACGCCGGGGTGGACATCGCGCGGGCGGAAGGGCTCAAGCGGCGCCTCGGCCAGGCCGCGCGCTCGACCTGGCGAACGGGCGTGGCGCGGCTGCCGGGCGGCTTCGCCGGGGTGATGGATTTCCCCGCCGCGGGGAGCGGACGACAGACCCTGCTGGCCGCGAGCATGGACGGCGTGGGCACGAAGCTCCATCTCGCCCTGGCCGCCGGCCGCGTCGCGGACGCGGCCGGGGATCTCGTTTACCACGGAGCGAATGACGTGCTCGTGCACGGTGCGAGCCCGCTGGCCTTCCTCGACTACATCGCCCAGTCGCGGCTCGACCCGGAGGTCGTGCTGGCGGCCGTGGAAGGGATCGCGCTCGCCTGCCGGAAGGTCGGGGCGGTGCTCCTGGGTGGAGAGACGGCAGAGATGCCGGATACCTACCTGCCCGGGGTGGTGGATGTCGCCGGCTGCATGCTGGGTACGGTGCCGGAAGGCGGGTTGCTGGACGGCAGCGCGGTGCGCCCGGGCGATGCGGTGCTGGGACTCGCGGCGGCGGGACTGCACACGAACGGGTACTCCCTGGCTCGCGCGGTGCTCGGGCGTTCGGGCCTGGGGTTGGACGATCGGCTCCCGGGGGGCGCGGGAGAGACGCTCGGAGAGGCGCTGCTCGCCCCCCATCGCTGGTACGGGCCCGCGCTCGGTCCCGCGCTCGGGGCGCGCCGCGTGCACGCGCTGGCGCATGTGACCGGCGGTGGCATCGCTGGCAACCTGGTGCGTGTGCTGCCGGCCGGCTGCCGGGCGCGCGTCCACGCCTCGGCGTGGGAGCGCCCGGCTCTCGTTCGCTGGCTCGTCGAGACGGGCGAGGTCCCGGAGGGCGATGCCCGGGACACCCTGAACCTGGGCATCGGCATGGTGGTGGTGTGTGCCCCCGAGGAGGCGGACCGGCTCGCGCGCGATCTGGCGCGGGCCGGCGAGCGCGTCTTTCCGCTGGGCTCGGTGCTTGCCGGCGAGCGCGGCGTGGAGTGGACGGAGGATCCAGGCCCGTGAGGGCCGCCCCGCTGCGTTCCGTGGGGTGGACGGGGGGGACGGGGGGATGGAGCGACTGCGAGGTGAGCGAGAGTTCGAGCCGTGCGCCGCGAGCGGGGCTCGGGCGGGGATGCCGGCCATGCTGGGGGAGTCAGCGGCCTGGGCGGCCGTGCGGGACGTGCTGCCGCGCGTGGCCCGGAGCGGACTCCCGGTGGTGGTGCTGGGGGAGACCGGGACCGGCAAGGAGCTGGTTGCGAGGGCGATCCACGTGCTTTCGGCGCGTGCCGGGCAGGTCTTCGTGGCGCAGAACTGCGGCGCCACGCCCGATACGCTGATCGAGAGCGAGCTCTTCGGCCACAGTCGCGGGGCCTTCACGGGCGCGGTGGCGGACCGGGCGGGGCTCTTCGAATCCGCCGCCGGGGGCACGCTCTTCCTGGACGAGATCGGGGACGCGAGCGCGCTGCTGCAGATGAAGCTGCTGCGCGTCCTGCAGGAGGGCGAGGCCCGGCGGGTGGGCGACACGCGCCTGCGCCGGGTGGACGTGCGGGTGGTCTCGGCCACGCACCGCTGCCTCGAGGAGGCCGTCGCGGGCGGGGCCTTCCGGGCGGACCTCTTCTTCCGCCTGAACGCGGTCCGGGTGCGCCTGCCGCCGTTGCGCGAGCGCGGCGACGACGTGCTGCTCCTGGCGCGGCATTTCCTGGCGGCGGCCGCCGCGGAGCTGGGGCAGGACCCACCCGAGCCTGGACCGGCGCTGGCCGACCACCTGCGGGCGTATCCGTGGCCGGGGAACGTGCGCGAGCTGGCGAACGCGTGTGCATTCGCCGTGCATGTGGGTGAAGCGCGGGGCCGGGTGGACCTCGAGCACTGGCCCGAGACGCCGGTGCTGCCGGGGGCCGGGGCGGGGCCCGTGGCGCCCGGGCTTCACGCCGAGACGCGCGCGCTCGAGGAACGCCGGCTGCGGGAGACCCTGCAGCGCACGCGCGGGAACAAGTCGCAGGCGGCCCGGGCGCTGGGCCTGTCGCGGCAGGGACTGCTGAAGAAGCTGCGGCGCTACGGGTTCACCCGCGCCGAGTCGGCGGCGCTCGCTCTTGACGGTGCGGGGGGCTCTCCCTAGAGTGCCCGTTTCGGGAGGACCGACCCGCGGTCCGCCGGGGCGCCCACGGCGTGTGGGGCCGCAGGACCGGCGGGTTCGCAACGTGCAGGAGGGAGGTAACTCGTGGCCCGCAAGACGCTTCGCATCGGGCTCGTCGGCGTAGGGGCCGCGGCTCAGATCAACCACATCCCGGCATTGAAGAGGATGGAGGACTTCGAGCTGGTGGCGCTCTGCGATCGCGACGCCGAGAAGGGCGCGCGCGTGGCGCAGAAGTTCCAGGTCCCGAAGTCGTACGGGCGGATCGAGGAGCTGCTCGGCGACGAGGAAGTGGACGTGGTGAACCTGTGCACGCCGAACTACCTGCACGCGCCCATGGCGGTCGCAGCGCTGGAGGCTGGCAAGCACGTGTTCTGCGAGCGCCCGCTCTCGCGCAGCGCGGACGAGGCCGCGGCCATGGTCAAGGCGGCGAAGAAGCACGAGCGGGTCCTCATGTGCTCGGTCCAGCACCGTTTCCGCCCGGACGCGCAGCTGCTGCGCAAGTTCGTCGAAAAGGGCGACCTGGGTGAGATCTTCTTCGTCAAGGCGGGCTGGCTGCGCCAGCGCACGCACTGGGACTCCGACGAGTGGCGCCGGCAGAAGCGCGAATCCGGGGGCGGCGTGATCCTCGACCTCGGCTTCCAGATGCTGGACCAGGCGCTCTGGATTCTGGGCGGCCCGAAGGTGGAGTCGGTGACCGCGAGCCTGCACCGGGCCCGCAAGGGTGAGGTGGAGGACAACGCGATCGCGTTCTTCCGTCTGGCGTCCGGGGCGACCCTCACGCTCGAGGTGACCTGGGGTCTGCTCATGGAGAAGGATTTCGCGTACGTGAACCTGTTCGGCTCGGGCGGGGCGGCGTTGCTCAACCCGCTGCGCATCCACAAGGGCATGCACGGCACGCTCGTGAACGTGACGCCGCAGGTGGAGACCTCGCGCTTCCAGTACAAGCAGTCCATGGAGGCCCAGTTCGCCCATTTCGCCGATGCGCTGCGCAAGGGCGGCCAGCCGATGGGGGCGGCGGAGGAGATCCTGCCCGTCATGGAGATGCTGGACGCGGTCTATCGCTCGGCCGAGCAGGGCAAGGAGGTCCGACTCGCCTAGGTCCGCCGGGTCTCGAGAGAGAGCGCTGGCGATCGCCTCGGGCATCCTGCTGGGGGTCGCCTTCCTGCCACGCGTGCCGGGTTTCGTCGCGTGGGGGGCGCTGGTGCCCCTCCTCGTCGGGCTGGAGCAGCGCGCGCGCCGCTCCGCCACGGCCGGGTCGCTGTTCCGGCTGGGCTGGCTCTTCGGGTTCGTCTTCTTCCTGATCGGGACTCACTGGATCGCGCTGCTCTCGGAGGTCGCGATCACGGTGCCGTGGCTCAAGTACCCGGCCTGGGTCGTGGCGGCGGCCTACCTTGCCCTGTACAGCGGGCTCGCGACGCTCGTCGCGGGGGTACTGGCGCGGCCGACGGGACCGCGGTGGCGGGGGCCGCGGGGGACGGCCCGGGTCCCGCTGGCGCTCGTCGTTCCCGGCGGTCTTCCTGTGCGTCGAGGAGCTGCGCGCCTCGGGCGAAGTCGGCTTCCCGTGGTTCCAGCCGGGCTACACGCAGCACGGCTACGTACCCATCCTGCAACTCGCGAGCCTGGGGAGCGTGAGTCTGGTGACGCTGTGGGTGGTGCTGGTGAACGTGCTGCTGTGGCGTGCGCTGGCGGGGAGCGCGCGTCTGCGCTCGGCACTCGGCGCTCTCCTGCTCGTGCTCGTGCCGTGGCTGTGGGGGCAGCGCGTGCTGCAGGTCACCACGAGGCCGGCCGGAGCGGCGGACCCGGCACGGGCGGTGGCGCTGGTGCAGGGGAACGTGCCGGGGGAGATCAAGTGGTCGGGGAAGCATCAGCGGGAGATCCTCGCCACGTTCCTCGCGCTCTCGGACGAGGCCGCGGCCCGCAGGCCGCGGCCCGTCGTGGCGATCTGGCCGGAGACCGCGACGGGCAGCTACCTGCGCAAGCAGGTCGACCAGGCGCTGGCCGTGGCGGGTTTCGCAGCCCGTACCGGTGTACCGGTCTTCTCGGGCTTCGCCGACTACGGCTGGGACCGGGACGGTCGGCAGCGCTCCTACAATTCCGCCGGGTTGTTCGCGTCGGACGGCTCGCTTGGACCCGTCTACGCGAAGCGGCACCTCGTGCCGTTCGGCGAGCGCATGCCGTTCCAGCGCCTGGTCCCCTGGCTCGGACGCCTCGATCTCGGGCAGGCCGAGTGGACCCCGGGCGAGCGGACGGTGCTGTTCCCGAGTGCGGCGGGGCCGTTCACCTGCCTGGTGTGCTTCGAGGCGATCTTCCCCGACCTGGCGCGCGCCGACGTGCGCGCAGGGTCGCGCTGGCTCGTGAACATCACGAACGACGAGTGGTTCGGAAACAGTGCGGCGCTCTATCAGCACGCGGCGATGTCGGTGTTCCGGGCGGTGGAGAACCGGGTGCCGCTGGCGCGCTGCGCCAACACCGGCCTCACGCTGGTGGCGGACGCGAACGGGCGCGTGGTCGCGAAGCTGCCCGTGTTCGAGCCGGGCGTGCTGGTGACGGAGCTCCCGCGTCCCGCCGCGATCGGGTTCCCGACGCCGTACACGCGTTTCGGTGACTGGCCGGGCCTGCTGAGCCTCCTGGCGGTCGTCGGGCTCGCACTGCGCGCTGCCACGCGGTCGCGTTGACACCTGCCCGAGCGCGTGGCTACCATGCGCCTTCCGCTTTCATCCTCCCGCGACCCTGTAGCCTCTGGAGTGCCGGTGCCGTGACGCCAGCTTCGGTGGTGCGATGAACCTCCGCCTGGGCATCCTGGGCGCGACGGGACTCGTCGGCAGGACCATGCTCGCTCTGCTGGACGAGCGTGCCTTCCCTGTGGACGAGCCCCGGTTGCTGGCCAGTGGCCGATCCGAAGAGCGCACCCTGCGCTTCCGGGGCCGGGAGGCACCGGTGCTTCCGGTCTCGGCTGAGGCCTTCGCGGGCCTCGACGTGGTCCTCTCGGCGGTCTCGAACCCGCTGGCGGAGGAGTGGGTGCCGGTGGCGCGGGCTGCGGGCGCGGTGGTCGTGGACAACAGCAGCGCCTTCCGCTACGACGAGAACGTCCCGCTGGTGATCCCGGAGGTGAACGGAGCCCTGCTGGCGGACCGGCCGGGGCTCGTCGCCAACCCCAATTGCTCGACCATGGGGATCGTGATGGCGCTGGCTCCGCTGGCGCGGGTGGCGCGGCTGCTGCAGGTGGTGGCCGCGACCTACCAGTCGGTCTCGGGCGCGGGCTCCGAGGCGCTCGAGGAGCTCGAGCGCGGGGTGCGCGCCGGACTCGACGGGCGACCCTCCCGGGCGAGCCGACGGAACACAGCCCTTCGCCTTCAACGTCATCCCGCGGATCGATCGCTTCGAGGCGAACGGCTACACGCGCGAGGAGATGAAGCTGGTGTGGGAGACGCGCAAGATCCTCGCGCTGCCCGGCCTGCGGGTGGTCTGCAGCGCGGTGCGCGTGCCGGTGCGGGTCGGCCACGGTGCGGCGGTGCACGCCGTGTTCGACCGTCCGCTCCCCCCGGCCGAGGCTCGCGCATTGTGGGCGTCGTTCCCCGGGTTGGAAGTGGTGGACGATCCGGCCCGTGGGCTCTACCCCACGCCGCTGGCGTCCGCCGGCCGCGACGAGGTGCTCGTGGGCCGGGCCCGGCCCGACCTCGACGACGCGCGTGGGCTCGAGTTCTTCGTGTGCTCGGACAACCTGCGCAAGGGAGCGGCCCTGAACGCCGTTCAGATCGCCGAACGCAGGTTCGGGGTGGAACCTCCCGCGCCAGCGAAGAGGCGGGGCGCATGACGTCGCGCGAGCGCGTGGCGCCGCTCCTGCTGGGAGCGCTGGCCGGGTCGCTCGTCGCGGGGCGGCTCGTGACGGCCGCGGGCTGTGTCGTGGTGGCGGGGACGTGCGCGACGCTCGCGGGGGCACGGTGGCCGGGCGCCTCGACACTGCGGCTCGTGGGGTTCGGGATGGCCGTGGCGGTCGTGCTGAACACCCTGCTCGTCCCGGGCCGGGCGCTGGGCCCGGTGCCGCACGCGAGCGTCGAGGGCCTTCGGCTGGGAACGCTCCTGAGTCTGCGTCTGGCGGGCGCCGCCGCTGCGGTCCACGGGCTGGCCGCGGCGTGGCCCGGGGAGCGCGCCGCCGACGAGCTCGTGCGTCTGCTGCGCCCGCTCGAGCGCTTGCGGGTCCCGGTGCGCGAGGCGCGCGCGGTGCTGGGGCTGGCGCTGCGCTTCGTCCCGCTGCTGGCGGGCGAGGGCACGCGCATCGCGCGCATCCAGGGATTGCGCGCGGGCCGGCCGCCGCGCGGCTGGCGGGAGCGGTTCACGCGCCGGCGCGCGGTCGTGATCCCGGTCGTGGTGAACGCGCTCGAGCGCGCCGAGCGCGTGAGTCTGGCGCTCGAGGCGCGGCACCACCGCCTGCGGACCGTGGCGCTCCCGGCGACGCGCACGGGGCGCGGGGCCGGGTGGGCGTGGGGGCTCGCGGGGCTCGCGGTGGCGGTCACGAGCCTGGTGTGGCGGGGCTGAGTGGAGACGATCCGGCTGCGCGTCGCGTACGACGGGACGGACTTCCACGGCTGGCAGCGGCAGCCGGGGTGTCGCACGGTGCAGGAGGTGCTCGAAAGGGGATTGGCGGGGGTGCTCGGAGTGGAGGAGGTCAGGGTCCATGGCGCGGGCAGGACGGATGCGGGGGTTCACGCGCGCGGGCAGGTGGCCTCGTTCTGCGCCGGGACGCGGATCCCGGCCGCCGCGCTGAAGCACGCGCTCGCGCCGCGCCTGCCGCGGGACGTGCGCGTCCTGGACTCGGCGTCCGCGCCGGACGAATTCGACGCCCGGCGCTCCGCGCTGGCGCGGCGCTACTCGTACCGCCTGCTGCGCGCGGAGGACCCCACCGAGGAGAGGTTCGCATGGCGGCCACGGCGCTGGCCGGAGAGCGCGGCGCTGGAAGCGGCCACGCGCATGCTGGAGGGACGGCGGGACTTCTCGTCGTTCCGCTCGACCGGGAGTTCGGAATCGAACCCGGTGTGCGAGGTCACGCGCGCACGCTGGGTCGCGTGGGAGGGGGGACTCCGGTTCGAGATCGTGGCGGACCACTTCCTCTACCACATGGTGCGGAGCATCGTGGGCACGGCACTGGAGGTCTGCAAGACCGCGGACCCGGCGGGTCGGATGCGTGCGGTGATCGAGGCGGGGGACCGCTCGGTCGCGGGGCCGACGGCACCGGCCCGCGGGCTCTGCCTTGAGGAGGTCATGTACCCGGGGGTGACGTCATGAGACGCATGGATACCTGGTCGCTGCTGGCGGTTCTCACGTGCGTGCTCTCCGGCGGGTTCCCGGCGGGGGCCCGGGCGCAGCGGGCGGATCCGGGCCGCGCGCCGACGCGCGCCGAACTCGGCGCGCAACTCTCGACCGCGCGGCGGAACGTGATCAGCGTGGCCGCCGAGCGCGTGAGCCCGGCGGTGGTGACGGTGAGCGTCGAGGCCACGCGGATGGTGCGCATGGATCCGTTCGGGGGGCTGTTCCGCGACCCCTTCTTCGACCAGTTCATGCCGACACCCGAGCGGGCGCAACGCATCTCCGGGTTGGGCTCGGGCGTGATCGTGGATGCGAGCGGAGTCGTGCTCACGAACGAACACGTGGTGCGCGAGGCGCAGAAGGTCTCGGTCACGCTGCCCGACGGGCGCCAGTTCGCGGCCGAGGTGCTGGGTGCGTCGACGGCCTACGACCTGGCCGTGCTGCGGATCAAGGGAAACCGGCTGCCGGCGGCGCCGCTGGGACGCAGCGACGACCTGGTGGTGGGCGAGTGGGCGATCGCCATCGGCAACCCGTTCGCGAACCTGCTCGAGAGCACCGAGCCGACGGTCACCGCCGGGGTGATCAGCGCGACGGACCGGGACATCAAGGGCGGGGCCACGCAGGTGGGGGTCTACAAGCACATGATCCAGACGGACGCCGCCATCAACCCGGGCAACAGCGGTGGCGCGCTGGTGAACGCGGAGGGGGAGGTGATCGGCATCAACACGTTCATCTTCTCGGGCAGCGGCGGCTCGGTGGGCATCGGTTTCGCCATCCCGATCGATCTCGCGCGCCGCATCCTCGAGGAGGTGACGAGCTACGGGCGCGTCCGCGTGGCGTGGCCGGGGATGCAGGTGCAGGTGGTGGACGGTCGCCTGGCTCAGCAGCTGGGCTGGTCGGACGGGGGGGGCATGGTCGTGACCCGGATCGAGCCGGGCGGGCCCGCCGCCAAGGCCGGCGTGCAGGTCCGGGACCGCATCCGCAAGGTGAACGGGCGCGCGGTGGACACGGTGGACGACATCCAGGCCAGCGTCTACGGCCGATTCGTGGGGGACGCGTTGACGTTGACGCTCGAGCGGGAAGGGCGCGCGCTCACGCTCCCGGTCGTGCTGGCCGAGGCCCCGCGGAGCACGGAATGATTGCGCGCTACTGCCGGCCGGAGATGCTGCGCGCCTGGTGTGACGAGCGCCGGCTGGAGCGCTGGCTCGAGGTGGAGCTGGCGGCGACGGGCGCCCGCGAGGACCGCGGGTGGGTCCCCGCCGGCACCACCTCCCGGCTCGCCGCCGGCGCCCGCCTCGACCGGTGCCGGATGGAGGTCATCGAAGCCGACGTCGGGCACGACGTCATCGCATTCCTGACGATGCTGGGCGAGTCCGCGGGCGCGGACGCGCGTCATCTGCACGTGGGGATGACCTCTTCGGACCTGGTCGACACGGCACTCGCGCTCCAGATCGGCGAGGCGGGCGCAGTGCTCGCGGGCGGCGTGAGGCGCGTCCGGCGCGCGGCCTGGGAACTGGCGCAGGCGCATCGCCGCACGGTGATGGTGGGGCGCACGCACGGCATGCACGCGGAGCCCATCACCTTCGGGCTCAAGTGCCTGAGCTGGAGCGAGGAACTGGGCCGCGACCTGGCGCGCCTCGGCGTCGCTCTCGAGGACTGCGCGGTGGGCAAGCTCTCGGGCGCGGTGGGCACGCTCGCGCACCTCGACGCCGCGACCGAAGCGGCGGTGCTCGGCGCGGCTGGGACTGCGGGCCGAGCCGGCCGCGAGCCAGGTGGTGTGCCGCGACCGTCACGCCGCGCTGCTCGCGGCCCTCGCGGTACTGGGGGGCACGCTCGAGCGCATCGCGACCGAGGTGCGCCACCTGCAACGCAGCGAGGTGCGCGAGGCGGCGGAGCCCTTCGGCGCGAAGCAGAAGGGCTCGTCCGCCATGCCGCACAAGCGGAACCCGGTGCGTTGCGAACGCGTGAGCGGCCTCGCGCGCCTCCTGCAGAGGCTACGCGGCGGCCGGCCTCGAGGACCAGGCGCTGTGGCACGAACGGGACATCAGCCATTCGTCGGTCGAGCGCGTCATCCTGCCGGACGCATTCCTGGTCGCGGACTTCATGGCGGCCGAGCTGGGCGACGTGCTCGCACACCTGCGCGTGGACCCGGCGGCGATGCGCCGGAACCTGGACGCGGGCGGTGGGCTCGTGCACTCGCAGCGGGTGCTGCTCGGCGCTCACCGGAGCGGGGCTGGCGCGTGACGAGGCGTACCGCATCGTGCAGGAACACGCGCTGGGGGCGCTCGAGGGCGGGGTGGCGTTCCGCGCCGCGCTCGAGGCCGACCCGCGCGTGGCCGCGGTGATGACGCCCGTCTCCCTCGCGGCGTGCTTCGACCTGGAGTATCACCTGAGGAGCGTGGACGAGATCTTCGCGCGCACCGCGGAGCCCGGGGAGTGAGCGCCGCGGCTTGCGTCACGCCCGCCTGGACCCCGGCCGAGGCGGCGGACCCGGGAAAGGTCTCGGCCGGGCTCGCCGCCCGCGGCGTGAGCCTCGAGCCCGACGAGGTCACGCTCCTGGGCGACCTGCTCGGGCGCCCGCCCGCGTGGCCGGAGGCCGTGCTCTTCGGGATCCTCTGGAGCGAGCATTGCTCGTACAAGTCCACGCGGCACCTCCTCCGGCGCCTGCCGACGCGCGCTCCGCAGGTGATCCTGGGGCCTGGCGAGGACGCCGGTGTCGTGGCTTTGCCCGCGCCGTGCGACGACCTTGCGCTCGTGCTGGCGCACGAGAGCCACAACCACCCGAGCCAGGTGCTGCCGGTCGAGGGCGCGGCGACCGGGGTCGGCGGGATCGTGCGGGACGTGGGCTGCATGGGAGCCGAGGTCGTGGGCGTGCTGGACTCGCTGCGCTTTGGTGACCCGCGGGGCAGCGTGCACGTGCGGGACGTGGTGCGGGGCGTGGTACAGGGCATCGCGGACTACGGCAACGCGCTCGGCGTGCCGAACCTCGGGGGGGACGTCGCATTCGACGCGGGCTTCGACGCCAACTGCCTGGTGAACGTGATGGCGGTCGGGCTCGCTCCGCGCGACGGCATCCTGCGCAGCCGCGTGCCGGACGGCGAAGGCCCCTGGGCGTTCGTCCTGGTGGGCAAGCCCACGGACGAGAGCGGCTTCGGCGGCGCGGCGTTCGCCTCGGGCGAGCTGGGTGGGGACCAGCGCGGGGCGGTGCAGCTGCCCGACCCGTTCCTGAAACGTGTGCTGCACGTGGCGAACGCCGAGGCGTTCCGCCTGATCCGCGAGCGCGGCGTGCCGGCGGGGTTCAAGGACCTCGGCGCGGGAGGGGCCGCGTGCGCCACGAGCGAACTGGCCGCCGCGGGCGGGCGGGGCGCGGAGATCGCCCTCGACCGGCTGCACCGGGTGCCGCGCCCGCTGCCGCCGGAGGTGCTGCTGTGCGCCGAGACGCAGGAGCGTTTCTGCTGGGTGGTGCCGGAGGCGTTCGCGCCGGAGCTGGCGGCGCTCTACAACGACACCTTTGCGCTCGGCACGGTCTACCCGGGGGCGGGAGCGAGTGTCATCGGGCTGGTGCGGGACGAGCCGCGTTACCGGGTGACCTGGCACGGCGAGACGCTGGTGGACTGCGCGGTGGAGGCCATCACCACCGGGCGGCGTGTGGAGCGCGCGGCGCGGCGCCGGCCGCCGGCGGCCCGGGCGAAGCCCCGGCGCCACGACGCCGACCCGAGGACGGCGCTGCTCGCGCTGCTCTCGTCGTTCCACCTGTGCTCGCGCGAGTACCTCTTCCGGCACTACGACGGCGAGGTCCAGGGGCGCACGTGGCTGCGCCCCGGCGAGGGGGACGCAGCGGTGATCCGCGCGCACCCGGAGCGCCCCACGGGGGTCGCCTTCGCCGTCGGCGGGAACCCGTTCTGGTGCGCGAGCGACCCGGAGTTGGGAGCGCGGCACGCCGTGGCGGAGGCGGCCCGGAACGTGGCGTGCGTGGGTGCGCGACCCTGGGCCCTCACCGACTGCCTGAACTTCGGCCACCCGCAGGACGCGGGGGTGATGGGAGACCTGGAGGCGACGCTCGAGGGGCTGGCGGTGGCGGCGGAGGCGCTTGGCGGGCTGGCGGCCCGCGGGGCGCCGCTGCCGTACGTGAGCGGGAACGTGAGCCTGTACAACCAGACCGGGGGCCGCGCGATCCCGCCGTCGCCCATCGTGCTGTGCGCAGGGGTCGTGGGTGACGTGACGCGGACCGTGGGGCAGGCCGTGCGGAGCGCAGGCGACTTCCTGGTGCTGGTGGGGGAGCCCCGCGACGAACTGAGCGGCTCGGCCTTCCTGCGCGAGGTCCTGCGCGAGGAGGCCGGGGGGCCGCCCGCGCTCGACCTGGAGCGCGAGGCACGGCTGCAGGAGCTGGCGGTGGCCGCGGCGGAGGAGCGCTGGGTGCGCGCGGCGCACGACGTCTCGGATGGGGGCGTCGCGGTCACCGTTGCGGAGATGCTGCTCGCCGCGCCGCGCCCGCGTGGGCTGGGGCTCGACGTGGACCTCGCCGCGCTGGAGACCGAGACGGCGCTGGCGCTGTTCTCGGAGCGGCCGGGCATCGTCTTCGAGGTGAGCCCGGACCGGGCCGCGCGTCTCTTCCAGGCGGCGCGCGAGCGCTCCCTGCTCGCCTGGCCGATCGGGGCGGTGAGCGCGGGAGGGAATCTGCGCGTCCGGCTCGCCGGGTCGGTCGTCGAGTGGACGGCCCTCGAACTGGCCGCGGCGGTGGACGGGCCGCTCGCGGGGCTGTGGAACGAGGAGCTCGGATGAGCGCTCCCCGCGTGGCCGTGATCCAGTTCCCGGGCGTGAACTGCGAGGCCGAGACGGTGCGGGCGCTCGGGCGCGCGGGGCTGGCGGCAGAGGTCTTCCGCTGGACGCGGCCGGCGCGCGGGCTCCGGGGCTACGAGGCCTACGTGCTGCCGGGCGGGTTCTCCTGGCAGGACCGCGTGCGGGCCGGTGCCCTGGCCGCGAAGGACACGCTGATGGAGACGCTCGCGGACGAGGCCGGGGCGCGGGGCAAGCCGGTGCTCGGGATCTGCAACGGCGCGCAGGTGCTGGTGGAGGCCGGCCTCGTGCCGGGCGGGGGCGATGTCGACGTGGCGCTGGCGCGGAACCGCATGGAGGGCCGGTCGGGGTACTTCGCGCGCTGGATCCACGTGCGCGTCGAGCGCTCGGCGTGTGTGTTCACGCGGGATCTTCCCGCGGGCACCGTGCTCCCGCTTCCGGTGGCCCACGGCGAGGGCCGCTTCACGTCCGCGGATCCAGGGCGCATGGCCGCCCTGCTGGACGCGGGCCAGGTGCCGCTGCGCTATGCCCTCGCGGACGGCAGGATGGCCACGGAGTTCCCGGAGGATCCGAACGGTTCCGAGCTGGGCGCGGCCGCCGCCTGCAACGCGGCGGGCAACGTGCTCGCGATGATGCCGCACCCGGAGCGCGCGCTCGAGCTGGGCCAGCTCTGCCGGGGCATCCCGGGGGAGTGGGCGGTCCGGCGCGAGGTCGCGTGCGAGGCCGGGACCGCGACCGAGGAGCGGGGACCGGGCCTGCTGTTCTTCGAAGGGCTGCGGCGCCACCTGGAGGGCGCATGAGCGGGTGCACGGGATCGTGTGAGGTGCAGGCGTGGATCCGGCTGCGAGCCGACGACCCTGCCGTGGTGTCCGCGCTGACGGTCGCGCGCGGCTCGCTCGCTGCGGGGCGGGGGCTGGAGTCCGTGCGGCGCTTCCGGCTCTTCGAGTTGCGCGGGAAGCTGCCGTCGCGTGCCGAGGTGGAGGATCTGCTCCACCGCTCGAGTCAGTTCTACAACCCGCACAAGGAGGAGTGTGTCGTGCGCTGGGGCTCCGCCGAGTCCGCGCCGGTGGAGTCCGACGAGCGGGCCGTGCTGGTGTTCGACCGTGGCGGCGAGCGCCGCGTGGCCGCGGAGCGCTGGTGGGTCCACGTGACGGGCGAGCCCATCGAGGTGCGCGAGGGCGTGGTCTGGGCGCTGCGTTTCGCGCCTGGCGTGGACGCGGCCGCGGCGGCCGCGGACCTGGCGGTGCTGCGCGGGCGGGCCCACGGGCTGCTCTGCAATCCCCATGCGCAGGAGCATCGGCTCTCGGGTGCGGAGGTGGCGTTGCCGTGGCTCACGCGGTACCCGGCGCGGGACTGCGGGAGGGCGTCTTGAGCGCGCGGCTCCGGCGGGGGACCTGGCACGACGAGTGCGGCGTCTTCGCCGCCGTGGGGGTGCCGAATGCGGCCGAGGTCACGGCCCTCGGCCTGCACGCCCTGCAGCATCGAGGTCAGGAATCCACGGGGATCGTCTCCTGCGACCCGACGGGCGCGTTCCACAGCCACAAGGGGCTGGGGCTCGTCTCCGACGTCTACCGCGGGTTCGACTTCGCGCGGTTGCCGGGAGCGCTTGCCATCGGCCACAACCGCTACTCGACTGCGGGCGGCCTGACGCTCGAGAACACGCAGCCGCTGCGCGTGGTCTACCGCGACGGGCCGCTCGCGCTGGCGCACAACGGGAACCTGGTGAACGCCCGTGAGGTCCGGCAGCAGCTCGAGGGCTCCGGCTCCATCTTCCAGACCACGCTCGACACCGAGATCTTCCTGCACCTGATCGCCATCTCGGGTGCGACCGGGATCGAGGAGGCGCTGGTCGAAGCGGCCGGACACGTGCGCGGCGCCTATTCGATGGTGTTGCTGGCCACCGGCGCCGTGCTGGCGCTGCGAGACCCTCACGGCTTCCGGCCGCTGTGCCTCGGGCGGCTCGCCGAGGGCCTGGTGGTGGCGAGCGAGACCTGTGCGCTGGACCTGGTGGGGGCGGAGTACGTCCGCGAGGTGGAGCCCGGGGAACTGGTGCGCCTGGAACCGGGCGCGCAACGGAGCCGGCGCGTGTGCGCGCGGGAACCGTCGTTGCACCAGTGCATCTTCGAGCACATCTACTTCTCGCGCCCCGACAGTCACGTGTTCGCGATGGGTGTGGACCGGGTGCGGCGGGCCATCGGCCACCACCTGGCCGGGGAGCACCCGGCGGCGGCGGACGTGGTCATCGCGGTGCCGGACTCCAGCAACTCGATCGCCCTGGGCTACAGCGAGGGCTCGGGGATCCGCTACGAGCTGGGACTGATCCGCAACCACTACGTCGGCCGCACGTTCATCCAGCCGCAGCAGTCCGGAAGGGACTCGAGCGTGCGGATCAAGTTCAACCCGGTGCGGGAAGCGCTGATGGGCCAGCGCGTGGTCGTGGTGGACGACTCCATCGTGCGCGGCACCACCAGCCGCAAGCTCGTGCGCCTGCTGCGCCGCGCGGGTGCGCGCGAAGTGCACGTCCGCATCGGTTCGCCGCCCATCACGCACCCGTGTTTCTACGGCATCGACACGCCGAGCCGGCGCGAGCTGATCGGGGCGCTGAAGACGGTGGAGGAGATCCGCGAGTACCTGGGCGTGGACTCGCTCGGCTACCTGTCGCTGGAGGGCTTGCTCGCCTGCGAGCGTGAGCCACAGGACTTCTGTCGGGCCTGCTTCACGGGAGAGTACCCGGTCGCCGTGGATCCGAAGGCGGGCAAGCTCGCGCTCGAGGATCTGCATCCGGGCGGGTCGCCCGGGCCGGTCGTTGAGGGTGGGGGGACGCTCCCCCGGGGTGCTCCCGCGCTCCGGGCCGGGCACTGGGGCGCGGCCGGGGCGGCGCGCCTTCCTTGACGGCCTGACGGCGGCTCCCTAGAGTCGCCCGGCTTCCCCGTCCGCGCCTGAGCGGCCCAGAATGGCCCCGGAGAGTCCCATGTCCCTGCACGAGCTGATGCGCCAGCGCGAGGAGAAGCTCGCGCAGTGGCGGGCGCTGGGAGTGGCGCCGTACGCGTACCGGTACGAGCCGACGCATCACGCGGCGGAGGTCCTGGCCTGGGGCGAGGCGGTGACCGCCGGAGCCCGGTCCGCGGGTGCGCGTGGCGGGCCGCGATCATGACCCTGCGCGGGCACGGCAAGGCGGGCTTCGCCCACCTGCTCGACGGCAGCGGACGTCTCCAGCTCTACTTCCGGGCGGACGCTCTGGGGGAGGGCTTCCGGCGCTACGAGCTGCTGGACGTGGGGGACTGGATCGGCGTGGAGGGTGCGGTCTTCCGCACCCGGACCGGCGAGATCACCGTGAAGGTCGAGACCGTCGAGTTGCTGGCCAAGTCCATGCGGCCGCTGCCCGAGAAGTGGCACGGGCTGCGGGACCCGGAGACCCGCTTCCGGCAGCGCTACGTGGACCTCTTCATGAACCTGGACGTGCGCGAGGTCTTCCGCCGCCGCGCGCGTCTGGTCTCGGCGATCCGCGCGTTCCTCGACGGGCAGCGGGTACCTCGAGGTCGAGACCCCGGTGCTCCAACCGCTCTACGGTGGCGCCTTCGCGCGCCCGTTCGTGACCGAGCACCACGCGCTCGGGATGCAGCTCTACCTGCGCATCTCGGACGAGCTGTACCTGAAGCGCCTGATCGTGGGCGGGTTCGAGCGGGTCTACGAGTTCTCGCGCGACTTCCGCAACGAAGGGATGGACCGCTCGCACAACCCCGAGTTCACGCTGCTGGAGTACTACCAGGCCTTCGCGGACGTGCACGACATGATGACCCTCACGGAGGGGCTCATCGGGCACGCCGTGCAGGCCGCCACGGGCGGGCTCGAGGTCGGCTGGCAGGGCCAGAGTCTCGACTTCAGCGGGCCATGGCCGCGGGTTTCCATGCTGGACGAGGTGGGACGCGCGGTGGGCGAGGATGTCTCCGCGCTGGACCCCGCGCAACTCGGGCGCCTGGCCGCGGCGCGCGGCATCGAGACCCGGCCGGGCACGGGCGCCGGCGGACTCCTGGACGCGCTCTTCAGTGAGTTGGTGCAACCGGGCCTGATGCGTCCCTGCTTCGTCGTGGACTTTCCGGCCGAGACTTCGCCGCTGGCGCGATCGAGCCGGGTACGCCCGGGCGTGGTCGAGCGCTTCGAGGTGTACGTCGGTGGCATGGAACTGGCGAACGCGTTCTCGGAGCAGAACGATCCGGCCGCCCAGCGGGCCGCCTTCGAGGCGCAGATGACCCGCCGCGCCGAGGGTGACGAGGAGGCGCAGATGATGGACCACGACTACGTGCGGGCGCTCGAGTACGGAATGCCGCCCACGGGCGGCGTCGGCATCGGGGTGGACCGCCTCGCGATGCTGGTCACCGATTCGCGCTCGATCCGCGACGTCATCCTCTTCCCGCAACTCGGGCCGGAGGAGGGGCTGGGCGAGCCGGGCGACGAGCATGAGGAGCCCGCCCCGCCCGACGGTGCCCCGGAAGAGGCCGGGCCCGGGTGAGACTCCCGTTGTGGATCGCGGTGCGCTACCTGCGCACGCGGCGGCAGAGCGGGTTCATCACCCTGCTCACCGGGATCTCGGTGGGTGGCGTGGCGGTCGGCGTGACGGCGCTGCTCACGGTGCTCGCCGTGATGAACGGCTTCGAGAACGAGGTGCAGACCCGCATCGCCGGCACCGACGCGCACGTCGTGCTGCTGGGGGAGACGGCCTCGGGCGTGGAGGGGGCGGAGGCGCTGGCGGCCGAGGTGGCCCGCCAGCCGGGCGTGGAGGGCGTCGCGCCATTCACCTACGCCAAGGCCATGGTGTTCCACGAGGGCCTCACCGAAGGGCTCATCGTGAAGGGCGTGGACCTGCGGGCGGAGCGCGGGGTGACGAGCGTGGGGCGCAACATCCGGCCGGCCCTCGACTCGATCCCGGTCCTCACCGCGGGCGGGTTCCCCGGCATCGTACTCGGGAACGAACTCGCGGGGCGGCTCGCCGCGCGGGTCGGCGACCGCGTGGTGCTGGCGATGCTGAGCGGGGGCGGGGCCTCGCCCCTCGGCTTCACGCCGCGCCTCAAGGAGTTCCGGGTCGTGGGGGTGTTCACCTCGGGGCTGTACACGTACGACTCCAGCCTCGGGTTCACGTCCATCCCGGCGTCGCAGGCGTTCTTCCAGTTGGGGGACGCCGTCACGGGCATCGAGGTCCGGATCAGCGACATGTTCGCCGCTCCCAGGGTGGCCGGGGAGTTGTTGCGCGCTGTCCACCGCCCGGGGCTGCGCGCCAACAACTGGATCGAGCTGAACCGGAACCTCTTCACCTGGATGAAGCTCGAGAAGACCGTGATGTTCGTGATCCTGGCCCTGATCGTGCTGGTGGCGGCGTTCAACATCGTCAGCACGCTCTTCATGGTGGTCATGGAGAAGCGTCGCGACATCGGCGTGCTGCGGTCGCTCGGCGCCCGGCGCGGCACCGTGCTGCAGGTGTTCCTGGCGGAGGGGCTGCTCATCGGGGGCCTGGGGACGGGGCTGGGCGCGCTGCTGGGGTCGGTGCTGATCGCGGCTGCTCAAGCGCTATCCGTTCGTGCGGCTCCCGGGCGACGTCTACTTCATCGAGCGGCTGCCGGTCCGGCCCGAAGCGGGGGACTTCGTCTCCGTGATCGTGGCCGCGCTCGTCCTGTGCCTGGCCGCCGCCCTGTATCCGGCCTGGCGCGCCTCGCTGCTGGATCCGGTCGAAGCCATCCGGCGGCAGGGTTGAGGGAGCCCATGAGCGGGGCCGGTCCGGGCGCGGGAATCGCAGACACTGGCGGCGCTTCCCCGGTCCTGGTCGCCCGCGGCATCGACAAGGCCTACCAGACGGTCCGGGGCAGGCTCGAGGTCCTCAAGGGGCTGGATCTCGACGTGATGGGTGGCACGATCGTGGCTGTCCTCGGCGCCTCCGGCTCCGGAAAGAGTACTCTGCTGAACATCCTCGGGACACTAGACGGGGCGGATGCGGGCATCTTGGAGATTCGTGGGTGGCGGGTGGACCCGCTCCGGGACGATCAGCTCGCGACCTTCCGGGCGCGGCGGCTGGGCTTCGTCTTCCAGTTCCACCATCTGCTGCCCGAGTTCAGCGCGGAGGAGAACGTGATGCTGCCCCTGCTCATCGCCGGGGAGCACCCCGGGCCGGCTCGCGAGCGGGCCCAGGCGGCACTGGCCGACGTGGGCCTGGCCGAGCGCTGGGACCATCGCCCGGCGCAGCTCTCGGGTGGCGAGGCGCAGCGCGTGGCCGTCGCCCGGGCGCTGGTGGCCGGGCCGGAGCTGGTGCTGGCGGACGAGCCCTCGGGCAACCTCGATCAGCGCTCGGCGGCGCAGTTGCACGAACTCATCGCGTCGCTGGCCCGCGAGCGCCGGCAGACGTTTGTTGTCGTGACGCACAATGATAGGCTCGCCGCGATCGCTGACCGGGTGCTGACGCTCGAAGGCGGGCGGCTCACAGGGACCTCGTAGAGGGACACGGATGCTCTGCCAGATCTGCGGCAAGAACCCCGCCACGGTGCACTTCACGGAGATCCACGACAACAAGATGTCGGAGATCCACGTGTGCGAGCGCTGCGCCGAGGAGAAGGGCCTGCACGCCACCTCGAAGAAGCAGCAGTTCGACATCGCCGACCTGCTGGTGAAGATGGTGGACGATTCGACGGGCACCGAGGAGGAGCGCGTCGGGCACGTGCAGTGCCCGCGCTGCGGACTGCTGTACTCCGGGTTCCGCGAGACCGGGCGGCTGGGCTGCGCGGATTGCTACACGGCCTTCCAGTTCCAGCTGCGTCCGCTGCTCCGGCGCATCCACGGTGACACGCGCCACCGGGGCAAGCGCCCGGCGGGCGAGGGCGAGGGCGCGACGCGCTTCCGGCAGATCCAGCGCCTGCACGACGAGCTGCAGCGCGCGGTCGAGCGCGAGGAGTTCGAGCGCGCGGCGGTCCTCCGGGACGAGATCCGTCAGCTGGAGCAGGAAACACGCGCGGGCGCGGAGGGCAAGCCATGAGCGAGCCGGACCGCCCGCCCGCCAGCTTCGACGAGCTCGTGGCGCGCCCGGCGCGCTGGCTCTCGGCCGAGGGCCCGCACGCCGACCTGGTGCTGTCGAGCCGCATCCGGCTCGCACGCAACCTGCGCAGCGTCCCCTTCACGCACCGCGCCCGCGAGGAGCAGCTCCAGGGGGTGCTGATGAGCGTGTCGAGTGCGGCGCAGCGCGGCCAGGGCTTTGCCGGCAGCCTGCTGCTGCGGATGGCGGACCTCTCGCCCCTCGAGCGCCAGGTGCTCGTCGAGCGGCACCTGGTCAGCCACGAGCTGGGCGATGGAGCGCGTCCCCGCGGCATCGTCGTCTCGCCCGAGGAGCGGCTTTCGCTCATGATCAACGAGGAGGACCACCTGCGGCTGCAGGCCATCGCGCCGGGCTTCCAGCTGACCGACGCGTGGGCCTCGGCCGACGGGGCCGACGAGGAGCTGGACCAGTCGCTGGACTTCGCCTTCTCCGAGGAGATCGGCTACCTGACCGCCTGCCCGACGAACGCCGGGACCGGGCTGCGGGCCTCGGTGCTCATCCATCTGCCGGCCCTCGTGCTGCTCGACGAGATCCAGCGCGTGCTGAAGAGCATCATGCAGGTGGGCCTCAACGTGCGCGGCCTGTACGGGGAGCACAGCGAGGTCATGGGCAATCTCTTCCAGATCTCGAACCAGACCACGCTGGGCCGCAGCGAGCGGGACTCGATCGAGATCCTGGAGCGCGTGACGCGGCAGATCATCGAGACCGAGGAGCAGGCGCGCGAGCGGATGATGCGCGACGCGCGCGTCCAGATCGAGGACAAGGTGTGGCGCGCGTACGGGACACTGCGCCATTGCCGGACCATCCACTCGCGCGAGGTCATCAACCTTTGCTCGGCGGTGCGGCTCGGCGTGGCGCTCGAGCTGCCCGGGCTGTGCCCGCTGCACGTGATCAACGAGCTGCTGGTGCTGACGCAGCCGGCGCACCTGCAGCGCGCCTACGGGGGCGAGCTCAGCCCCGCCGAACGTAACGTCTACCGCGCCCAGCTCGTGCGCGAGCGGCTGGCCGCCGCCGAGCCCGGGCGGTCCGCCTAGAAGGGGAGTTCCCCGACCATGCACGACAAGTTCACCGAACGCGTCCGGAAGGTCATCTACCTCGCACGCGAGGAGGCGGCCCGGCTGCAGCACGACTACATCGGCACCGAGCACCTGCTCCTCGGCGTCATCCGCGAGGGCGAGGGCATCGCCGCCACGGTGCTCAACAACCTGGGGCTGGACCTCGACCGGATCCGCCAGGAGGTCGAGAAGATGGTGAGCCCGTCGGGCGGCACCATGACCATCGGCGAGATCCCCTTCACGCCGCGCGCCAAGCGCGTGCTGGAGCTGGCGGTCGAGGAGGCCCGCACGCTCGGGCACAACTACGTCGGCACCGAGCACCTGCTGCTCGGCCTGATCCGCGAGGGCGAGGGCGTGGCGGCGAAGGTGCTGCTCGAACTGGGCGTGGACCGCAAGCGCGTGCGCGAGGAGACGCTGAAGCTGCTGGGCGGCACACCTTCGGGCCCCGGAGCACAGGAGCGCGAGGAGCGGCCCGAGACGCCGGCCCTGAACCAGTTCGGCCGCGACCTGACGCAACTGGCGCGCGAGGGCAAGCTCGACCCGGTGATCGGGCGCGAGAAGGAGATCGAGCGCGTCATCCAGGTGCTGTCGCGCCGCAAGAAGAACAACCCCGTGCTGATCGGCGAACCCGGCGTGGGCAAGACCGCCATCACCGAGGGCCTGGCGCAGCGCATCATCTCCTCGCAGGTGCCCGAGAGCCTCAAGAACAAGCGCATCGTGACGCTCGACCTGGCGGCGGTGGTGGCCGGGACGAAGTACCGCGGCCAGTTCGAGGAGCGCCTGAAGACCGTGATGAATGAGATCCGGGAGTCGAAGGACACCCTGATCTTCATCGACGAGTTGCACACCATCGTGGGCGCGGGCGGCGCGGAGGGCGCCATCGACGCCTCGAACATGCTCAAGCCCGCGCTGGCGCGGGGCGAGCTCCAGTGCATCGGGGCGACCACGCTCGACGAGTACCGCAAGTACATCGAGAAGGACGGCGCGCTCGAGCGGCGCTTCCAGCCCATCATGGTGGACCAGCCGAGCGTGGAGGACACGATCGCGATCCTGATGGGCCTGCGGGACAAGTACGAGGCCCACCATGGCGTGAAGATCACCGACGAGGCCGTGGTGCAGGCGGTGAAGCTCGCGGATCGCTACATGAACGACCGCTTCTTCCCCGACAAGGCGATCGACATCGTGGACGAGACCTGCGCGCGGGCCCGCCTCTCCGTGACCACCGTGCCGACCGAGATCCACGAACTCGACCAGAAGCTCGAGGAAGCCGTCAAGGAGAAGGAGGCGGCGATCCGGGGTCAGGAATACGAGAAGGCCGCTCGCCTGCGGGACAAGGAGAAGGATCTGCGCGCGCGGCGCAACGAGCTCAAGAAGACGTGGTCGGAGTCCAAGCGCGAGCAGGAGGTCCAGGTGGACGGGGACCTCATCGCCTCGGTGCTCTCGGTCATGACCGGGATCCCGGTGGTGAAGCTGGCGGAGGAGGAGACGCAGAAGCTCCTGCGGATGGAGGATGAGATCCGCAAGCGGCTGGTGGGGCAGGACGAGGCCCTGGCGGTGGTGGCGCGCGCGGTGCGCCGTAACCGCGTCGGGCTGCGTGATCCGAAGCGCCCCATCGGCTCCTTCATCTTCCTCGGTCCCACCGGGGTGGGGAAGACCGAGCTGGCCCGGGCCCTGGCAGCGTTCCTGTTCGACAGCGAGGACGCCCTCATCCGCATCGACATGTCAGAGTACATGGAGAAGTTCTCGATCTCGCGCCTCATGGGAGCGCCTCCGGGGTACGTGGGGTACGAGGAGGGCGGGCAGCTCACGGAGAAGGTGCGGCGCAAGCCGTACGCCGTGGTGCTCCTGGACGAGATCGAAAAGGCGCACCCGGACGTGTTCAACGTCCTGCTGCAGGTCCTGGACGACGGTGTCCTGACGGACAGTTCGCGCCGCCGGGTGGACTTCAAGAACACGCTCATCATCATGACTTCGAACCTGGGCGGCCGGCAGATCGTCGCCGGCGGCAAGCACCTCGGCTTCAAGCAGGTCGAGGGCGGCGACGAGCAGTTCGCCTCCATCAAGAGCACGGTCCAGGACGAGCTGAAACGCACCTTCAACCCGGAGTTCCTCAATCGAATCGATGACACGGTCGTCTTCCATGCGCTCACGCGCGAGAACATGCAGGCCATCGTCCTCATCCTGCTCCAGCAGGTCCGCGATCGTCTCCGTTCGCAGGATGTCATCCTCGACATCGAGCCTGCCGCAGTCGAGTTCCTGGTCGAACGCGGATTCGACCCCTCGCTCGGGGCGCGGCCCCTCAAGCGGGCGATCCAGCGGTTGCTCGAAGACCCCCTCGCCGAGCACATCCTGCGCGGCAAGGTCAAGGACGGCGGCACGGTGCGGGTCGAACGCCGCGGTGATGGACTCGACTTCGCGACGCGGACCGACGACCCGGCGCCCGACTCCCCCCCCGCAGGCGCTTCGGCGCCGGCGAGCCTGGGAGGTTGACGTTCTTCTCGCACTGGTCTTGCTCGCACTCCTGAGCCCAGGCGCGGCCCTCGCACAGGGTGCCGCAGGGCAGCAGGGGACCTCCGGGCCGGCGTTCGCGGCGGACGTGGACTCCGTCGCCCCGGCGCCGGACATCGAATACCGCGTCGGCGCCGTGCGCGTCCGCGGGAACACGCACACCGACAGCGTGCGCATCATCCGCACGTTCGACGTCCTGCCCGGCACCCGCTATGCCGACGACGCGGTGCGGCGGGGCATCCGCAAGCTCTTCGCCCTGGGGCTCTTCAGCGACGTCGCGGTGGACAAGGTCCCGGCCGGGGACCAGATGGACCTCATCATCGTCGTGGCGGAACGGCGCCGCATCGCGAAGATCGCGTTCACCGGGAACGAGAAGCGCAAGTCCGAGGACCTCGAGAAGAAGCTCATCCTGCACGTGGGCGAGGTCTATTCGCCCGTGGTCGTCCAGAGCCAGGTGGACTCGCTGCTGAAGTACTACCGGGCGGAGGGGTTCTCGCGCGCCACGGTCGAGGCCGCCAGCGACACCGCGGCGGACGGGGGCCTGGATGTGCGCTTCGCCATCCAGGAGGGGGAGAAGGTGCGCATCGCGAGCATCGAATTCGCGGGCGCGCGGGCCTTCCCGGCCAAGAGGCTCCGCAAGCAGCTCAAGACGCATGCGAAGGGCTTCTTCGGCGGCGGCGAGGTCAAGGACGAGGAAGCGGCCGAAGACCAGGAGAAGCTCGAGCGCTTCTACCACGACCACGGCTACCGCGACATGCGCATGGTGGCGCGCGAGCTGAAGGAGACGGCCGACCCGCGCAAGCTCACGCTCCTGGTCACGGTGGAGGAAGGGCGGCTGTACCGGACAGGCACGGTGCGCTGGTCGGGCAACGAGGTCCTGACGGCGGCCGAGCTGGCCCCGCTCTGGCGGGTGAGACCCGGCGAGCGATACGACGCGTCGAAGATCGAGAAGGTGCAGGGACTGGCGTACGCGGAGTACGCGGAGAAGGGGTACCTCTACGTGGGAGTCGAACCGCAGGAGACGGTGCGGGACTCGAGCCTCGTGGACGTCACGTTCGCGCTCAGCGAGGGACGGCCCTCGAAGGTCCGGTACGTCAACATCTCCGGCAACAAGATGACCCGCGAGAAGGTGCTCCGGCGCGAGCTCGAACTGCACGAGGGGGACCGCTTCAAGCGCTCGGCGCTGATGCGCACCCAGGGAGAGCTCTCGCGGCTGGGCCTCTTCGAGGAGGTGCTGCCGGACTTCGCGCCGGCGGAGAGCACGGACGTGGACATCAACATCAAGGTGAAGGAGAGGCAGGTGGGCACCGCCTCGGCGGGCGCCGGGTATACGGGCACGACCGGAGCCACCGGCTTCCTCGAGCTCGGGCACAACAACGTGCTCGGAAACGGGCAGAGCCTGGCGCTCCACCTCGAGCGCGGAAGCCGCCGCAGCGACTACTCCCTGAGCTTCACGGAGCCGTGGTTCCACGACAGCCCTACCCTGCTGGGCGTGTCGGCCTTCAACATGTCCACGGAGCTCGACCTGTACAAGGAGGAGCGGCGCGGGGGCTCGGCCCGGATCGGGCGGCCGCTGCCCTGGCCGGACTACTCGCGCGGCTCGATCGGGTACAGCCTTGAGGACGTGACCATCAGCCAGTTCGGCTCGACACTCTCGGGGCAGGACTCGATCGTGCTCGCGGGGATCGCGACGGGGCGGCCGGTGCGCACCAGCAGCGTCCTGCTGGACTTCAGCCGGAACTCCACGGACAACGCCTTCTACCCGACACGGGGCACGCGGCTGACCTGGACCAGCGAGCTGGCCGGCGGGCCCTTCCTGGGCGCCGTGAATTTCATCAAGAACCGCGTCGAGGGCCGGATCTACCTGCCGTCGTTCGCGAAGCATCTGACGACCATGGTCCGCGCGCGGGTGGGGGTGCTCGGCATCTGGGGGGGGCAGACCGGGGCGGTACCGCCCTACGAGCGGTTCCGGCTCGGCGGCGGCAGCGTGGCCGACCCGCTGCGCGGCTACGATGATTACATGGTCGTGCCGGAGAAGTTCATCCAGACGATCAGCACGCGGACGATCTCGGGAATCGACTCGACGACCACCCCGGGTGTTCTCGACACCACGTACAGCACTTACACCAGCAAGGTCCGCTACCCGGGCGGCCGCTACATGACCCTCTACAGCCTCGAGCAGCAGTTTCCGATTGTCGTGCCGCTGCGCGGTGTGGTCTTCTTCGACGCGGGCAACACCTGGGATCAGTGGGGGGAGATCCGGCCGTTCAAGCTCAAGCTGAGCGTCGGGCTCGGGTTCCGGATGGAGATTCCCATGCTCGGCAACATCGGCTTCGACTACGGCTACGGGTTCAACCGCGACGACGGACCGCGCGGGAAGGGGCACTTCCTGCTCGGCAACGTGAGCTTCTGACGAGGGATCCGGGAGACGCCATGATCTACCGCGCTTTTCTGCGTTCCGCCGGGGTGCCAGTGGCCGCCGCGCTGGCGCTCCTGGCGTTGAATGCCGCGCCGCTGCGCGCCGAGACCCGCTTCGGCTACATCGACTCGGGGCGCATCTTCATCGAGTACACGGCGGCCAAGGAGGCGCAGGCCCGCTTCGACCGCCAGGTGGAGGGCTGGCGCGACGACGCCGCCGAGAAGGAGAAGCTCGTCAAGCAGCTGCGCGCCGAGGTGCGCGACCAGTCCCCCATCCTGTCGTCGCTGAGACGCCAGGAGAAGGAGGAGGCGCTGCAGAAGGCCATCAGCGACTACGAGCGCCTCATCCAGGACGTCTGGGGCCCGCAGGGGCAGGCGGCGCAGGAGAACGAGCGCGCGACGAACGAAGTGGTGCGGCAGATCCGCGCGGCGGTCGAGAAGGTCGCGGGGGAGAAGAGCCTGAATCTGGTCCTCGACGCCGCCAGCGGGTTCATCATCTACGCGGACAACACGCTGGACCTGACCGGGGACGTTCTGGCGGAGCTCAACGCCAGGGCGCAGGGCGCGACGGGTCACTAGGGGGAGCGTGATCATGGTCCTCAAGACGCTGGCGGAGTTGGCCGTCGAGTTGGGCGGTGTCGTGGTGGGGGATGGTGCGGTCGCGATTCGCGGGTGTCGCCGGGATCCGCGAGGCCCTGCCCGGGGACCTGACCTTCCTGGCGAACGCGCGTTACGAGTCACACCTGGCGGAGACGCGGGCCTCCGCGGTGATCTGCGACCGGCAGCCCCGCGAATGCGCCATCCCGCGTGCTGCAGGTGGACAACCCGTACCTGGCCTTCCAGCAGGCGGTGCGCGTGTTCCGCCCCGACCTCTACCGGCCCGCCCCCGGGGTGCACGCGAGCGCCGTGATCGCGCCGGACGCGATGCTCGGCGAGGGCGTCTCGATCGGACCGTACTGCGTGGTCGAGTCGGGCGCCCGACTCGGCGCGCACGCGGTCGTGATGGCGGGCGGGTACATCGGCGGGCGGGCCGAGGTGGGCGAGTCGAGCTTCCTCTACCCGCGCGTCGTGGTCCGCGAGGAATGCGTGATCGGCGCGCGCTGCATCCTCCACGCCGGCGTGGTGATCGGCGCCGACGGGTTCGGCTTCGCGTTCGACGCCGGCCGCTACCACAAGGTCCCGCAGGTCGGCAACGTGGTGATCGGCGACGACGTCGAGATCGGCGCCAACAGCTGCGTGGACCGCGCGACCACCGACAGTACGCGCATCGGCGACGGCACGAAGGTCGACAACCTCGTGCAGATCGGCCACAACGTGAACATCGGCCGTCACTGCATCGTCGTCGCGCAGGTCGGCATCGCGGGCAGCACGGAGCTCGAGGACTACGTCACGCTGGGCGGGCAGGCGGGGATCGCAGGACACCTGCGCATCGAGAAGGGCGCGGTCGTGGCCGCGCAGAGCGGGGTGAGCCGGAACGTGAAGTCGAAGGAGGTCGTCTCGGGTTACCCGGCCATCGCGCACGGGGCGTGGAAGCGCGTGAGCGTGCTGATGCAGAAGCTGCCGCAGCTCTTCCAGAAGACGAAGGAGCTCGAGCAGCGCGTCGAGACGCTCGAGCACCAGCGGGAGCGCGAGGTGGCGCGATGAGCGGGCGCCTGCAGCAGACGCTCGCCCGGCCCGTGAGCCTGGCCGGGGTCGGCCTGCACACCGGCGAGCCGGGCCGCATCACGTTCCGCCCCGCGCCGGAGAACTCCGGCGTGCGCTTCGTTCGCACCGACCTGCCCGGTTCGCCGGCGGTGGACGTGCGCCCCGAGAACGCCACCTTCGATCCGCGGGCCGGGCGGCGGACCATCCTCCAGCAGGACGGCGTGCAGATCCACAGCATGGAGCACGTGCTCGCGGCGGTGGTCGGGCTGGGCGTCGACAACGTGGTGATCGAGAGCGACCGCATGGAGATCCCCGAGCCCGCCGACGGCAGCGCCCTGCCCATCGCGCAGACGCTGCTCTCCGCCGGCCTCGAGGTGCAGACGCGGCGCAGGCGGCACATCAAGGTCACGAAGCCCGTGCGCTGGAGGGAGGGCGACGTCGAGCTGACGGCGGTGCCGTTCGACGGCTGCCGCCTGAGCTTCACGATCGTCTACGACCACGCGCTGGTGGGCACGCAGAGCCTGACGCTGGACCTCGACCCCGAGACGTTCCTGCGGGAGATCGCTCCGGCGCGCACCTTCGTGCTGGAGCGGGATCTGGAGGAGTTGCGCCGCGCCGGGTGGATCAAGGGCGGCCGGCTCGAGAGCGCGCTGGTGATCGGCGCGGACCGCATCCTGAATCCCGAGCCGCTGCGCTTCCCGGACGAGTTCGTGCGCCACAAGCTGCTCGACCTGCTGGGCGACCTCTTCCTGCTCGGCGCTCCCGTCCTCGGGCACGTCAGCGCCGTGCGCTCGGGACACGAGGGGCATGTCGCCTTCGTGAAGCTTCTCAAGGAGACGCTGCCGCTGCCGGGACGCCGGGAGGGCGGCCCCCCTGACGAGTGGGACATCACCTCCATCCTGGACCTCCTGCCGCACCGCTACCCGTTCCTGCTCGTGGACCGCATCACGACGCTCGAGGAAGGGTGCTTCATCGAGGGCGTGAAGAACGTCACCATCAACGAACCGTTCTTCCAGGGACATTTCCCCGGGCACCCCATCATGCCGGCGGTGCTCATCCTCGAGGCCATGGCCCAGGTGGGCGGGCTGCTGCTGCTGCACTCGGTGGCTGATCCGAACGACAAGCTCATGTACTTCATGGCCATCGACGGCGCGAAGTTCCGGCGCCCGGTCACGCCCGGGGACCAGCTGCAGCTCAAGGTCACGATGGTCAAGCTCAAGAACCGCATCTCGAAGATGCGCGGGGAGGCCTACGTCGATGGGCAGCTCGTGGCGGAGGCGGAGCTGATGGCCACGGTCGTGGATCGGAGACGCGTGTGAGCGTGGCCGTCCATCCCTCCGCGATCGTCGAGGAGGGCGCGCGCCTGGGAGTGGATGTCACGATCGGTCCGGGCGCCATCATCGGGCCTCACGTGACCCTGGGGGATCGTACGCGCGTGGACAGCCACGCGCTGGTCACCGGGTGGACGAGCGTGGGGCAGGACTCGCACGTGCACCACGGCGCGGTGCTGGGCACCGCACCCCAGGACCTGAAGTACGCCGGTGACGAGTCGTATCTCGAGGTGGGTGACCACGTCGTGGTGCGCGAGTTCGTGACCGCGAACCTCGCCTCCGACGCGGGGGCGACGACGCGGATCGGCAGCCACTGCATGCTCATGGCGTGCGCGCACGTCGCCCACAACTGCGTGCTTGGCGAGCACGTCATCGTCGCCAACGCGGTGCTGTTCGCCGGTTACGTGACGGTCGAGGACTGGGCGATCGTGGGCGGCGGCACGCTCGTGCATCAGTTCACGCGCATCGGCCGCCACGCCATGCTCGGCGGCGGCACGCGCGTCACGCAGGACATCGCGCCGTTCATCAAGGTGGGCGGGTCGCCGCCGAGGCTGGGGGGGCTGAACCGCATCGGGCTCGAGCGGCGCGGTTTCACCCCGGCGACCTGTGACGCGCTCGACGGCGCGTACCGCCTGCTCTTCCGCCAGGGGCTCACCGTCGAGCGGGCGGCGGTCGAGATGCGCGCCGCCTTCCCGGGCGTGCCCGAGGTGGACTACCTGGCGCGTTTCGCCGAGACGTCCGCGCGCGGGCTGACACGATGAGCGCGGCTGCGGTCCGGGCCGGCGTCTGGGGCGTGGGGGTCTGGGGGGAGAAGCACGCACGCGTCTATCACGCGCTGCCCGAGGCCGAGCTGGCCGGCGTGTATGACCACGATCCCGTGCGGGCCCGGGAGGTCGCGGTGCGCTACGGATGCCGGGCCTTCGAGAGCGGGGAGGAACTGCTCGCGGCCTGCGATGCGGTCTCGATCGCCGTCCCGACGGTGGAGCACCGCGCGGTGGCCGAGCGCGCCGCGGCCGCCGGTCGTCACGCGCTCGTGGAGAAGCCGATGGCGGTGACGGTCGACGAGGCCAGTGCGATGATCGCCGCCGCCCGCCGCGCGCAGGTCGTGCTCCAGGTGGGCCAGGTCGAGCGCTTCAATCCCGCTCTGCTGGCGGCGCGCCCCTACGTGCGCAGGCCGAAGTTCATCGAGGCCCACCGGCTCGCCGTGTTCCAGCCGCGCTCGCTCGACGTGGACGTCGTGTTCGACCTGATGATCCATGACCTCGACGCGGTGCTGGACGTGGTGGGAGCCTCGCCGTCGTCGGTCTCGGCCGTCGGGGTGGCGGTGCTCTCCGGGAGCGAGGACATCGCCAACGCCCGGATCGAGTTCGAGAGCGGTTGCGTGGCCAACCTCACGGCGAGCCGGGTCTCCCAGGACCGGCTGCGGCGCATCCGCTTCTTCCAGGGCGACGCGTACCTCTCGGTGGACCTGTTCGAGAAGACCTGCGACCTGCTGCAGGTGGATGTGGGGCGGCTGCGCGCGGTCGTCCAGCAGGGTGGGCCGGCGGAGGCCGGGCTCGCCGCCATCGAACGGCGGAGGCTCGAGGTCGCCCCGGGCGAGCCGCTCACCCTGGAGCTCCGGGCGTTCCTGCGCTCGCTGCGCGGGGAGGGCGCCGGGGCAGCGTCGGCCGAGGCCGGGTGCGCTGCGCTTGCGGTCGCGGCCGAGGTGCGCTCGGCCATGAAGTTGCGGGCGAGGCAGTGGGCGGATCGGTCGAGCGCCGGTTCCTGATCGTTGCCGGAGAGGCCTCGGGCGACGCCCACGCCGCCAGGCTCCTGACGGCACTCGGCAGTCTCGGGCCGTGCCGTGCCCGCGGCGTCGCGGGCCCCGCCCTCGTGGCCGCCGGGGCCGGCTGCGTGGTCCCGATGGAGGATCTGGCGGTGCTCGGTTTCTCCGGCGTGGTCGCGCGTCTGCCCCGCATCTGGTCCGCGTACCGGCGGCTGCTCGCCGAAGCCCGGTCGTTCCGGCCGCATGCGGCGCTGCTGGTGGACTCGCCCGGATTCAACTTCCGCCTGGGACCCGCCCTGCGGAGGCTCGGCGTGCCGGTCTTCTACTACATCGCCCCCCAGGTCTGGGCCTGGCACCCGGAGCGCGCCGCGCAGATGGCGCGCTGGGTGGAGCGCCTCGCCGTGATCTTCCCGTTCGAGGAGGCGCTGTTCCACGATGCGGGGGTGCACACGCGTTTCGTCGGACACCCGTTGCTCGACGCGCTCGAGCCGGAGGTGGACGAGGCCGTGTTCCGGGCGGAGATCGGCGCCGCACCGGACGGACCGATCCTGGGGCTCCTGCCGGGGAGCCGTCCGCAGGAGCTGCGCGCCCACGCGCCGGTCATGGCCGCGGCGGCGCGAGCGGCTGCGCGCGAAGCGCCCCGAGCTCGCGGTGGTGCTGGCGCTGGCTCCGGGACTGGAGCGCGAAGGCCGGCGGCTGCGCGCCGCGCTCGGGGGCGTGCGGCTCGTCGAGGGACGCACGCGCGCGGTCCAGGCGCACGCCACCTGCTGCGCCGTCGCGTCGGGGACGGCAACGCTCGAGACCGCGCTCTTCGGCACGCCGGAGGTCATCGTCTACCGCACCGGGTGGCTCAACTACGAGATCGCGCGGCGCGTCGTGACGCTCGCGCGCATCGGACTGCCGAACATCGTGGCGGGCGAGGAGGTCGCCCCCGAGCTGCTCCAGGCCGACCTCACCGCCGAGCGTCTCGCCGCCACGCTCGCGCCGTGGTTGGACGACCCCGGGGTGCGCGAACGCCAGTGCGCGCGCCTTGCTGCGGTGCGCGCGCGCCTCGGCGGCCCAGGCGCCGCGCGCCGCGCTGCCGAGTGGCTGTGGGAGATGGTCGCGTGAGCCGCGCGCGGGAGCGCTCCTGGTGGTTCCCGCTGGCGACGGCGGCGGGAGCCGCCGCGCTGCGGCTCCAGGGACGGACGTGGACGCTGCGGCGCCTGGACACCGCGGATTTCGACCGGCGCCTGGCCGGGGGCGAGCGCTGCATCTTCGCCCTGTGGCACGCCCGGATGCTGCCGCTCATCTACGCGTATCGCGGGCTCGGCGTGGCGGCGCTCGTGAGCCACAGCCGGGACGGGGAGCTGATCAGCGGGGTGGTCGAGCGCATCGGCTACGTCACCGCGCGCGGTTCGAGCAGCCGCGGCGGGCAGGAGGGCTTCAACGAGCTGGTGCGGTTCGCGGAGCAGGGCCGCTCGCTCACCGTGACCCCGGACGGTCCGCGTGGACCGCGCGAGGTCCTCAAGCCGGGGCTGGTGCGGCTGGCGAGCCGCACCGGACTGCCGGTGCTCCCGGTGGCGAGCGCGTCCCGCCGCGCCTGGGTCCTGCGCTCGTGGGACGGGTTCCGCGTCCCGCGCCCCTTCGCGCTCGTGTGGATCTCCTACGGCGATCCGGTGCACGTGCCAGCAGGGCTGGACGAGGCGGGCGTCGAGGTGTGGCGGCGGCGGCTGGAGGAGGCCCTGAAGACGACCACCGGACGCCTGGCTCACGAGGCGGGGGAGGACGCGTGAGTCTGGCCTGGATGGCCTACCGGCTGGCGGCGCCCTGCCTCGGGGCGGTCCTGCCGGTGGCGCGGGCCTTCTTGCCGTCGCACGAACGGACGCGCTGGGACGAGCGCCTGGGCCGGACGAGCCTGCCGGGAGGGGCGGATGCCTGGATCCATGCCGCCTCGATGGGGGAGGCCACGGCCGTGGGGCCCCTCGTGCGTGAACTGCAGGCGCTGGCACCGCACTCGAGCTTCCTGCTCACGGCGACGACGCACGGCGGCAGCCTGCGGCTCGGCGCCCTGGGGCAACCCACGGCGGTCGCGCCCCTGGACTCGCCGCAGGCTGCCGCGGGCTTCTTCACCGGCGTGACGCCCCGGCGCTGCTTCCTGGTCGAGACGGAGCTCTGGCCACACTGGCTGCTGCGGGCGCGGGCCTCGCAGGTGCCGGTCGCGGTGGTGAGCGCGCGGCTGTCGAGCACCTCGGTGGCGCGGTACCGCCACCTGGGCGGGGCGTTGCGCGGGCTGGTCTCGGGCCTTGCGGCCGTGCTGTGCCAGAGCGAGAGCGACCTCGAGCGGTGGCGGTCTCTGGGCGCGCGCGCAGAGGTGAGCTCGGTCACGGGCAACCTGAAGGACGACGGCCTCCCGGCCGCCGCGCCGGAGCGACGCGTCGCCCGCGCGGCGCTCGGCCTGGACCCCGGGCGTCCGCTCCTCGTCCTGGGCAGCGTCCGTCCGGGCGAGGTGCTGGTGCTGGCGCGTGCCTGGCGGCGCCTCCCGGCGGTGCTGCGGGAGCCGTGGCAGGTGGTGGTGGTGCCGCGGCATCCGCAGGCCTCGGCCGAGCTCCGTGCCGAGGCCGCCCGCGCCGGGCAGGCCCTGGTCGGCCCCGGCGCTGCGGAGGATGGAGCGTGGTTCTGGGACGACCGCCTGGGCGTGCTGAAGGGATACTACGCCGTGGCTGATGCGGCCTTCGTAGGCGGGAGCCTGTCGCCGTACGGGGGCCACAACCCGCTCGAGCCGGCGGCCTGCGGGGTGGCGCTGCTCATGGGCCCTCACCACGCCAGCCAGCAGGCTGTGGTGGCGGAGCTGGAAGCCGCCGGCGCACTGCGCGTGGCCGGATCCGAGACGGACGTGACGAGCGCGCTCGAGCGCCTGCTGGGGGACGCCGAAGCGCGCGCGGCGGCGGGGAGGGCGGCCCGCGGGATCGTCGAACGACGGCGGGGCGCGGCGCGACGGACGGTCGCCCGGCTGGTGGAATTGGGCCTGTGGGAGGCGGCGTGACCGGGGCGTTGGGCTCCCTGGGCGCGGGCTCTACGGCGCCGCGTGGGAGCTGCGGCGCCGGGCGTATGCGCGCGGGCTGTTGCGGCCCCGGCGCGTGGGCGCGCGGGTGGTGAGCGTGGGGAACCTCACGGTCGGCGGGACGGGCAAGACCACGCTCACGCTCCGACTGGCCCGACGCGCGCTCGAGCGCGGCCTCGCCCCGGCGGTGGTGTGCCGGCGGTATCGTCCGGGACCGGGGGGCCGCGGGGACGAAGAGCTGATGTACCGTGCGGCGCTCGGTGCGGGGTGCGTGTTCGCGGGCAGCGAGCAAGCTGGAGTCGGCGGGCGCAGCCGCGCGGGCGGGATACGAGCTGCTGATCGTGGACGACGGCCTGTCGCACTGGGCCCTCGCGCGGGACGTGGACATCGTCCTGCTCGACGCGAGCGACCTCGCGGGGGGGCGGCGGTTGCTTCCGGCCGGGCGCCTGCGTGAGCCGCTGCGCGCGCTGCAGCGCGCCCGCGCGGTCGTGGTGTCGAGGCTGGATGCGGGCGAGGATCCCGCACCCTGGCTGGAGCGGGCCCGGGCGCTGGCGCCAGGGGCCATGCTCGCGGCCGGGCGACACCGCCTCAAGGGGGTGCGCGCGCTGGGGAGCGGGGACGTGCCGCCCGGGGCCCGCGTGCGGGTCGTGTCGGCGACCGGCAACCCGGCCGCGGTCGAGGCCAGCGCACGGGAGGCGGGGCTCGAGGTCGCATCGGCCTCGCGGTGGCGCGATCACCACTGGTTCACGCCGCGCGAGGCGCAGCAGGAACTGACCCTCGCCGACAACGAGGGAGCGCTGGGTGCTCCTGACGGCGAAGGACGCGGTCCGCTGGCCGGAGTCGGCAGTGCGGGGCCGGGTGGCGGTGCTGGAGGTGGAATGGGAGTGGGTCGCGGGCGGCGGGGCCGTCGAGGGGCTGGCGCTGGACGGGCAGGGGGCATGATGGAAACGGACGTGCTGGTGCTCGGGAGCGGGCTCGCGGGCCTCATGCTGGCACTCAGGTGCGCGGATCGCGGCGCGGACGTGCTGGTGTTGACGAAGCGTCGCGCGGACGACTCGAGCACCAACTGGGCGCAGGGGGGCATCGCGGCGGTCTTCGACGCGAAGGACAGCTTCGCGCGCCACGGACGCGACACGCTTCGTTGCGGCGCCGGGCTCTCGGACCCGGAGGTCGTCCGCCGCGTGGTCGCAGAGGCCCCGGAGCGCGTGCGGGAGCTGGAGGCCCTCGGCGTCGAGTTCACCCGCACGTCGCGCGGTCTCTCGCTCGGGCGCGAGGGCGGGCACTCGGGGCGCCGGATCGTGCACGCGAAGGACTTCACGGGCAGGGCCATCGAGCACGCGCTGCTGCTCCACGTCCGCGGCCACCGGCGCATCCGCCTGGTCGAGGACCAGCTTGGCGGTGGACCTGATCCTGGAGTCGCGCATGCGGGCCCCGCGTCCACCACGGGCCGCCGGGGGCCGGGCCGAGCGCTGCTGGGGTGCGTACGTCATGGACTGTCGTGCGGGCCTGCCGGGCGCCGGACGCATCCGGCCCGTGACCGCGAAGGTCACCGCACTGGCCACCGGGCGGCTGCGGGAAGGTCTACCTCTACACCACCAACCCCGACGTGGCCACGGGCGACGGCATCGCCATGGCGTACCGGGCGGGGGCCGCAGTCGAGAACCTCGAGTTCGTCCAGTTTCACCCCACCTGCCTGTACCACCCCGAGGCCAAGTCGTTCCTGCTCACCGAGGCCCTGCGCGGCGAGGGGGCGGTGCTGCGGACGCTCGACGGCGAGCGCTTCATGCCCCGCGTGCATCCCATGGCGGAACTGGCCCCGCGCGACGTGGTGGCGTTGGCCATCGACCGCGAACTGAAGCGACGCGGAGAGACCCACGTCACCCTCGACATCAGCCACCTTCCGCCCGCCCGGGTGCGGGCGCGCTTCCCGAACGTGTACGCCTCGCTCCGGCGCTTCGGCTTCGATCTGACGCGGGGGCCGATCCCGGTCGTGCCCGCCGCGCACTACATGTGCGGGGGCGTCAAGGCGACGCTGGCGGGGCGAACGTCGCTGCGGGGCCTGCTCGCGCTGGGCGAGGTGGCGTCCACCGGCCTGCACGGGGCGAACCGCCTGGCCAGCAACTCGCTGCTCGAGGCGCTGGTCGGCGCCCATCACGGCTGCCGCGGAGGCCTGGCGGCGTCGTGCGCCGCGCGCCGCGGGGGCCGCAGGCCGAGCCCTGGCACGCGCAGGGCACGCACCCGCCGCTCGAGACCGTGGTCTTCGACCACAACTGGGACGCGGTGCGGCGGCTGATGTGGGACCTCGTGGGAATCGTGCGCAGCGACCAGCGCCTGCTCTACGCGGAGCGGCTGCTGGCCCTGCTGCGCGAGGAGATCGAGCTCGACTACGTGCGCCTGCGCCTGTCGCGCGACCTGGTCGAACTGCGGAACATCGCGCTGGTCGGCGGACTCATCGTGGAATGCGCACGCCGCCGGAGCGAGAGCCGGGGGCTGCACTTCAACCTCGATCACCCGCGGCGCGAGCGGCGCTACGACGGGCGGGCCACGGTGGTGCGTGCGCCCGCGCCGCCTTGCCGCTCCGGCGGCCCGCAGCCTATAGTCTGCCGAGCGCCGCAGCCAGGAGCGTCCGCGCGCTGCCGACGGCGGCGCGGGCCTCGGGCGCGGCCCGGGGAGGGAGGGGCGTTGAGCTCGAGCGACCTGCTGTTCTGGGACACGGTGGACGGGATCCGCGAGACGGAGTCGCGCTATCGCCGGGAGGCCTACGGCTTCGTGGTGGCCGCGCTCGGCACCACCGTGCAGGCCCTGCCGCCGGAGCGGCTCGCGGACCCCGCCCTGCGCCATCTCACGGGTGGGGAGCTGCTGCGCGGTGTGGTCCGGCTCGCGCGCCAGGAGTTCGGCGTGCTCGCGCCGACGGTCTTCCGCGAGTGGGGGGTGCTCACGGGCGAGGACGTCGGACGCATCGTCTTCCGTCTGGTGGAGTGCGGTGAGCTGAGCGCCCGCCCGGAGGACACCCTCGACGATTTCCGCGATTTCGACCTGTTCGCCGGGCTGACCGCCAACCTCGAGATCGGCCGCCCGTGCGCGCCCCGGGAACGCCGGCCGCGCCCGCGGCGCCCGGCCGGCGATCCCGGGGCCGCGCACTAGCGTGGACCGGCACCCAGGGACCGCCCCGGAGCCGCGGCCCCGGATCCCTTCGATGAGAGTCCTACCTCCGGCTGCTGCGCTACCTGCGACCGTACCTGCGCGCGCCTCGTCGTGGCGCTGGCCTGCATGGCGGATCTTCGCGGCCACGAACTTCGTCTCGCTCGGCATGATCTCGCCGCTCATGAGCGTGCTCTTCCGCCCGGGCGCCGGCGCGCAGGTGACCACGACGGCGCCCGCGCCGATGACCGTCGTCACGGGCGGCGTGCAGCTGCCAGCGCGGCTCTCGGAGCTGGGCGAGCGCTGGATCGTGCGGGCCAGTCCGCTCGTGGCGCTCGAGCGGATCTGCGTCGTCCTGATCGTGGTCTTCGTGGTGAAGAACCTGGCCGACTACCTGCAGTCCTTCCTCATGGTCTCGGTCGAGCAGGGGGTGATCCGCGACCTGCGCTCGGCCCTCTACGGCCACCTGCAGGAGCTCTCGCTCTCGTTCTATCACGGCCGCCGCACCGGGATGCTGGTCTCGCGCGTCACGAACGACATGGAGTACCTGCGCGCGGCGCTGGCGTCGAGCATCAGCAACCTGGTGAAGCAGGGGCTCACGCTGGCGGGCGCGCTCACGTGGGTATTCGTGACCTCGTGGCAGCTGGCGCTGCTCTCGCTGCTGGTCGTGCCGCCGCTGGGGCTGACGCTCGCGGCCGTGGGGCGCAAGATGCGCAAGCGCTCGGGACGCGCGCAGGAGCGCATGGCGGACATGACCGCCATCCTGCAGGAGTCGATCGCCGGGGTGCGGGTGGTGAAGGCCTTCCGGATGGAGGCCTTCGAGCGGCGCCGCTTCGACCGGGCGAACCAGGGCTTCTACGGGGCCTTCGTGCACCTGCGCCGGGTCTCGGCGGCGGCCCAGCCGCTGACCGAGCTGGCGATCGTGCTCGGTGGCGGTGGCGATGCTCTGGTTCGGCGGGCGGCAGATCTTCGCGAACCACGGCCTCGCCCCGCAGGCGTTCATGCTCTTCGTCGGCGCGCTGCTCACCACGCTCTCGCCGATCAAGAGCCTGGCCGAGGTGAACGCGAACATCCAGCAGGGCGTGGCCGCGGCCCAGCGGGTCTTCTCCATGCTCGATACGGCGCCGGCGATCACGGACCGCCCCGGGGCCGGGGCCCTGCCGGTGCTCGCGGACCGCATCCGCTACGAGCGCGTCTCGTTCGCCTACGAGCCCGGCCGGCCGGTGCTCGAGGACGTCTCCTTCGAGCTGCGCCGCGGCGAGGTCGTGGCCCTGGTGGGATCGAGCGGGGCGGGGAAGAGCACCGTGATGGACCTGCTGGCGCGGTTCTACGAGCCGACGGCGGGGCGTATCACCCTGGACGGCGTGGACCTGCGGGATGGCACCATGGCGTCGCTGCGGGCCCAGCTGGGCATCGTGACGCAGGAGACCATCCTGTTCCACGACACGGTGCGCGCGAACATCGCCTACGGGCTGGCGGACGCGAGCGACGAGTCCGTGCGCGCGGCCGCGGCCGCGGCCCACGCCGACGACTTCATCCGCGGCCTCGCCCACGGCTACGAGACGGTGATCGGGGAGCGCGGCGCTGAAGCTGTCGGGCGGGGAGCGGCAGCGGCTGGCCATCGCGCGGGCGCTGCTCAAGAACCCGCCCATCCTGCTGCTCGACGAGGCGACCTCGTCGCTCGACACGGAGAGCGAGCGGCTGGTCCAGGAGGCGCTCGAGCGACTGATGCACGACCGCACCGTGCTGGTCATCGCGCACCGGCTGTCCACCGTGCAGCACGCGGACCGCATCCTGGTGCTGGAGCAGGGCCGCGTCGCGGAGTCCGGCACGCATCGGGAGCTGATGGAGCGGGACGGGATCTACCGCCGGCTCTATGAGCTCCAGTTCGCGGGCTGAGGTGAAGCCGGCTGCGCGTCCCGCCCGGGGGCTTCCGCCGCATCGCCGTGCTGCGGCTCTCGTCGCTGGGCGACGTCGTCCTGGCGCTGCCGGTCGCGCACGAGCTGGCCCGGGCGTTCCCCGGGGCGCGGATCGACCTTCTGGACGAAGGAGGAGTACGCCGACGTCGCTGCGCTTCGACCCGGCGATCGCGCACGTGCGCAGCCTGGAGCGGGACGCGCGCCGCTCGAGGACCTGGTCTCGATGAGCGCCGAGCTCGAGGACTGCGACCTGATCGTGGACCTGCACGGCAGCCTGCGCACGCGCCTGCTCACCTTCCGGCAGCGGGCGCCGGTGCTGCGCGCGCCCGTCGTACCGGCTGCGGCGCGCCCGCTGGGTGCGGGCGCGCTGGACGCGGCCCGGCGCCCGTGCCGCACGCGCTCGAGCGCTACGCCCGCTCGCTGCGGCCGATCGGGCTTGACGAGCACGGAGGCTGCCGCGCGGAGTCGCGGGGACGCGGGGGCCGAGGCGTGGATGGAGGAGTGGCTGCGGCGCGTGGCCGGGTGCCGGAAGTCGCGGTGGCGCTCTGCCCGGGAGCGCGGCACGCGACGAAGCGCTGGCCGGAGGAGCACTGGCTGGCAGCTGCACCGCTCGCTCCGCGGCGCGGGGCGCGCGGTTGCTGTACCTCTCGCTCGAGGCGGAGCGCCGGTCGCTGCCTGCGCTTGGCGACGTGCGCCGAAGGGGATCCGCAGGTCCGCTGGTGCACCGAGCCGCTGGGCCGCATGGCCGCGGCGCTCAGCGCTGCCGCGGCCGCGGTCACGCACGACAGCGGCCTGATGCACCTGGCCGCGGCGCGCGGGACGCGCGTGGTCGCGCTCTTCGGCAGCACGTCGCCCGCGCTGGGCTTCGCGCCGACGGGCGACGGGCACGTCGTGCTGTGCCGGAACGAGCCGCTGCCAGCCCTGCACGCTCCACGGCCGCGCGAGCGTTGTCCGGAGGGCCACTTCGACTGCATGCGCAAGCTCGAGCCGGAGCAGGTCGTGGACGCGCTGCGTCGCGCGTGGAGGCGCTCGCGGGCCTGACGGCAGGCGCGGGGCGCGCGTCCGACTTCGCGGGTGGTGGGCGGCAGAGGGTGCCCGGACCGGCCTGCGCTTGTCGGTCCCCGGGGCCCTGCCTATACTGCCGCACCAGCGTGCGTCGCGCCTCTTGCGCGAGGCGGCGGCGGGAGGTCCGCCGTGGCGGGCGGAGCCCGGCTTCGTCCATCCCGCCTCACGCCACACCCCAGCGCGGAGACCCGAGTGAGCCAGGAACAGAGCCCGAGCAGCCCGGAACGTCTCACCCCGCAGTCCGTGGATTCTTCGAAGTGGTACAGCGAGGTGGTCCAGCGTGCCCAGCTGGCCGACCACTCGGGCGTGCGCGGCTGCATCGTGTTCCGGCCGTACGGGTACGGGATCTGGGAGAACATCCAGCGCCTGCTCGACGCGCGCTTCAAGGCCACGGGCCACGAGAACGCCTACTTCCCGCTGCTCATCCCGGAGAGCCTGCTGCAAAAGGAGGCCGAGCACGTCGAGGGCTTTGCTCCGCAGGTCGCCTGGGTGACACACGGCGGGAACAAGGAGCTCGACGAGCGCCTGGCCATCCGTCCCACCAGCGAGGCCATCATCGGCTCGATGTACTCCAAGTGGATCGAGTCGTACCGGGACCTGCCGGTACTCATCAACCAGTGGGCGAACGTGCTGCGCTGGGAGATGGTGACGCGCCCGTTCCTGCGCACCGCCGAGTTCCTCTGGCAGGAAGGCCATACCGCCCACGCCACGGCCGAGGACTGCCAGGCCGAGGTGCTGCGGATGCTCGAGGTCTACCGCGAATTCGCCGAGACCGAGCTGGCCATGCCGGTCCACGCGGGGCCCAAGAGCGACTCGGAGAAGTTCGCGGGCGCCGAGATGACCTACTCGATCGAGGCACTGCATGAAGGACGGCTACGCCCTGCAGGCGGGCACGTCCCACAACCTCGGCCAGCACTTCGCGAAGGTCTTCGACATCACCTACCAGGACGAGCAGGGGGCCCGCCAGTACGTCTGGCAGACGTCCTGGGGCGTGTCGACGCGTCTGATCGGCGCCGTGATCCTCACCCACGGGGACGACCACGGGCTCCAGTTGCCGCCACGGGTCGCCCCGGTGCAGGCCGTGGTCGTCCCGATCTGGCGCAAGCCGGAGGAGCGCTCCGCGGTGCTGGCCTTCATCGAGCGGGTGAAGGAGGCGCTGGGAGATCGCGTGCGGCTCCAGGTGGACGCCCGCGAGCAGTACTCGCCCGGCTGGAAGTACAACGAGCACGAACTGCGAGGCGTCCCGGTACGCCTCGAGGTGGGTCCGAAGGACGTGGAGAAGAGCGCGGTGATGAGCGTGCGGCGGCTGGACCGGAGGAAGGAGTCCATCCCGCTCGGGCAGATCGCCACGCGTCTGCCGGCGCTGCTCGACGAGGTGCAGGCCGACCTGTTCCGGCTGGCGCACGAGTTCCGCGCGGCCCATACCTCGCACGCGGGGTCGGTGGACGACCTGGTGAGGCACTTCGTGACCGAGAACCGGCGTGGCTTTGTCACCCTGCCCTGGGACAGCGACGGGCGGCTCGAGGCCGAGATCAAGAACCGCTGCGCGGCGACGCTGCGCTGCATCCCGCTCGACCAGGCACAGTTCGACGGCATCGCGCCCGCGGGCGGGCGGGTCGCTCTCTTCGCCCGGGCCTACTGAGCGCGGAGGCTCCCGCGGTGCGGCCCCTGGAACGCGTCCTCGTCCGTCTGCCCAACTGGCTCGGGGACGTGCTCATGGCGCGCCCGGCGCTCCACGCGCTGCGGGCGGCCCAGCCGCAGGCGGAGATCTGCGCCTGCGGCCCCCGCGCCCTGCTCGAGCTGCTCGCTCCGGAAGGGCTCTGGCAGCGGGCGGAGGCGCTGCCCGGCGGGCCGGGGCTCGTCGACCGGCTGCGCGCCGCGCGTTTCGACGCGGCTCTCGTGCTGCCTCCGTCCTTCTCGAGCGCCTGGGTCGCGTTCCGCAGCGGCGCGCGCCTGCGCGTGGGGTTCGCGCAGGAGGGCCGTTCGCTGCTCCTGACGCGCGCCACGCGCCGCCCTGCCCGGGGGGACGTGCATCTGAGCCGCGAGTACCTGGAGCTTGCCGCGTGGCTGGGGTCCCGCGAGGTCCCGCTGCCCGCACTGGCCGTGGGCCCGGGCGCGGCCGGGGAAGCCGCCGCCCTGCTCTCTCGCGTGCGCCTGGAAGAGCGTCCGTTCGCGATCCTCGCGCCGGGCGCCGCCTACGGCCCCGCCAAGCGCTGGAGCGCGGAGCGCTTCGCGGCGCTGGGGCGGCAGCTGGCCGCGCGCGGCCTGGCCGTGCTGGTGTGCGGCGCGGCCTCGGAGCGGGAAGTCTGCGAGCGCGTGGCGGCGGCCACGGGCGCGGAGGCCCGCCCGCTGGCCGGGATGACGAGCCTGCCGGTGCAAGCGGCGTTGTGCGCGGGGGCGGCGCTCGCCGTGTCCAACGACTCGGGGCTGGCCCACCTCGCCGCTGCCACGGGGGCCCCGACGGTGGTGGTGTTCGGCTCGACGAGCAGTGCCTGGACCGTGCCGCTCGGACCGCGCGTGCGGGTGGTGCAGCGCGCCCCGGTGTGCTCGCCGTGTTTCGCGCGCGACTGCGCGATCGGCTACGCCTGCCTCGATGCGGTCGGGGTGGCGATGGTGACGAGCGCCGCGGGGGAGATGGTCGCGTGAGGATCCTCGTGCATGGCCGCTCGGCCGGGGGGCCGGCGGACCGGCTCGCGCTGGCCGCCGCGGGCCTCGCGCTTCGTGGCCACCAGGTGCTGTGGCTGGGCCGGCACCCCCCGGTCTTCCCCGCGGGCGAGCCCGTGACGTTCTGCGGTGTCCCCGGTGGAGCGGGGCTCGCCCGGCACTCCGCGGACCTGGTGCTGGGCGGGCCGGGCCCCGTCGGCGCGGCCGTGGCGGGCTGGCTGGTGCGCGCGCGCTGCATGGTGCTCGCGCTGGACGCCGCGTCGCTGCGACGCTGGGGAAGCGTCGCGCGCGCCGCCTGGAACACGCTCCCCGCCTGGGCGCTGATCGACGAGGCCGACGGCCCCGCGCTGCAGGCGGATCCACGGGGGCTGGACCGGGAGCAGATCGCCCTGTGGTCGCCGGATGCTCCGCCCACCGCCCCCGATGCCACGCATCCGGACACCGAGGTGCTCGAGCGGGTCTGCGAGCGGGCCCTGGCCCGGCAGCGCGGCCGGGCGCCGCGCCCCGGGGTCTTCATCGACCGCGACGGGACGCTGGTCGTCGAGCGGGGCTACCTCTCGGACCCGGCGGACCTCGAACTCCTGCCGGGCGCGGGAGCCGCCCTGCACGACCTGAAGGCGGCCGGTCTGCCGCTCATCGTGATCTCCAACCAATCGGGCGTGGGCCGGGGCCTCTTCCCGCTCTCGCGCGTCTACGAGGTCATGGCCCGTCTGCGCGTCGAATCGCGCGCCGCGGGGGTCGAGCTGGACGGCATCTACTTCTGCCCTCACCGGCCCGAGGAGGGCTGCTCCTGCCGCAAGCCGGGCACCCGGCTGCTCGAGCGCGCCGCCGAAGACCACCTGCTGGCGCTGCGGGACTCGTTCATGGTGGGGGACAAGCTGCTCGACGTGGAGGCGGTGCAGCGCGCGGGCGGGCAGGGCGTGCTGGTGCGGTCCGGGTACGGGCGCGAGGAGGAGCGGTCCCTCGGTGACGCGGCGGCGGGCGGCGGGCCAGACAGCGTCTGCGAGGGCCTGCAGGGTGCGAGCGCCTGGATCCTGGCGACCCTGGAGGCCGCGGAGCAGGCGTAGGGAACCGCGGCTGCGGGTCGCTACGGCGCGGCGGTGAGGTCGATTTGGTAGTCCTGCCGGCCTGGCTGGCTGCGGTAGCGCAGCTCGTGCCCCGCGACCTGGAGCCGGTCGTGAGAGAGCCAGCCGTCCGCGACCAGCTCCTGAAGCCCGCCGGGGTAGACGCCGTGCTCCCGCCGGTACAGGTCCAGAGCCATGCGCAGGTCGCGGACCTGGGCGGCCGCGAAGATGTCGATGCCGCCGGGCCGCGCGGCCGTTGGCGCAGCGACGTGCGAGGTCATCCGCAGGGCGACGACGGCAGCGATCAGCAGGACCGCCACGGCGAGGTCCCGCTCCCAGCGGATCCGGGCGGGGCGCGCCGCCGTCGGCAGTGCCGATACGGACGGGGAGATCCCGGGCTCGCGACGTCCGACCGGCTCGACCCATCCTGCCTCGACCATGCCGCTGCAGCGCTTCGCAGGTCTCGTACTCGGACAGCGGCGCGGCGGCCACCACCTCGTCGAGGGTGTGACGGCCGTCGATGATGCCGAAGAGTTCACGCTCCTCGTCGCCGAGGTCCACGTCCGGGGTCGGGCAGGTCGCGCAGACCGAGGACCTGATGCCGATCGGGGAACATCGCGCCGTAGCGCTTCTGCTCGTCGGAGCGGCGCGCCACCTCCATGAGGATGCCGTCGATGCTGAGGCGGACGAGCAGGGGCTGGGTCCAGCGCAGGTGCGGGTCGAAACGGTAGGTGCCGTCTCTCCCAGCGCGCCAGACGCATGAGGTCGTCGAGGATCTGCCGTTCGACGAAGCTCGCCAGTTCCTCGGCGTCGAGGTAGCGGCCGTTCAGGAGCAGGTCCTCGAGGTCGCGGGACGATTCGCGCTGGATGGTGAGGATGCCCGCGGTGCTGCTCGTCGGACAGCCGGTGCGCCTGCTTCAGGAAGCGCATCAGCGGGTCGTCCTTCGCCAGGCCGGGAGTGCGCGTCGAGACCACGCGGCCGTCCTGCACGTAGATCACCACATGCTGTCCGCCCTGCTCGAGCGTGAGGCAGCCGGTCTTCTTCTGCGTGCCGAGGAGCTGCAGGATCTCGCTGGCGGAGAAGTCGCGGAGGTTCCCCTGGAGGGCCATGGTGACTCCTACGCAGCCAGCGCCGAATGGTCGCGGCCGGAGAGGCGGATGCGACTCCGGACCGGCGCGGCCTGCGCGGCTTCCACCGCATCGGCGCGGATCACGTTGCCGAAGTAGCCCAGGATCGAGATGGCGTAGATGGCCAACCAGGCGCCGACCTGCACCGCGAACGGGATCTCCTGGACCGGGACCGCGAGCCCGGTCTCGTAGGAGAACGGCGCGCCGAACCCCGCCGCGATCGCCACGAGCGCTGCACTCGCGGCCAGCAGCAGGACGGCGGGCATCACGCGGCGGAAGGAGAGCAGGCCGTAGCCGGGGATCAGCATCGCCAGCGCGGTGCGCAGCAGGCGCCGTGAGCGGCGCACCTGGACGCGGTGTTGGACCAGCAGGACGCGCCCGAAGTCGGGGGTCTCGGCGCGGGCCTCGACCGCGGCGCACGCCGGGCACAGCGCCGTCTCGCGCCGCCGGCAGGCGCAGCGCCGACAGATGACGGCGCCGCAGTTGTTGCAGGTGCGCAGGGGCACGGCCCGCTGCGCTCGGCCACCCGCGGCGAGCGCGAGCAGCGCGAGCAGGAGCGCGGCGGCGCTGACGCCCCAGCCCGACGCTTCGATGCTCGACCGCCAGGCCGGTGGCGGCACTCCGCGGCCGGACGCCACGCCGCGCTGCCCGGAGAGGACGGCCCAGAACGAGCGCGGCGCGATCCACTGGTCGACGAGCGGCAGGACGCCGTCGTCACTCGCGACGGACTGGTAGGTCTTCACCAGATCGAAGTTGAGCGCCGCGGCGCGCGAGAGCGCGTCGGTGGCGGCGCGGAACTCAAAGCGCTGCGTGTAGATCTGCGAGGCGTTGAACGCGGCCGCGGCATTCGCGTGGTTCACCGCCCCCGCGTGCCGGTAGGCTTCAAGGGCCTCGTCGGTGCGTCCCTGCATGGCCAGGACGTTCCCGAGGTTGTTCAGGGCGCGGTCATCGTCCGGGCTCAGTTCGAGGGCGCGGCGGTACCCGGCCTCCGCGGCCTGCAGGTCGCCGTCGCGACGGGCCGTCCACGCCGCGGCGAACTGCAGGAAGGGGTCCTCGGGATGGCGGCTGCCGAGCGTGGTGAGCTCCGGCTGACGCCCCTGCGCGGGCGACTCGGTCGCCAGCAGCGGAACGCCGTGGAAGGGTGGCTGGCCCTCGCGCAGAGGCGTGCCGAGATGATCGAGTGAGCCGACGACCCACGGTGCAGCCACCAGGAGGCCGACGAGGCACACGAAGACCGCGCGCTCGGCAGCCTTGAGAGACGGCCACAGCAGGCCGAGGAAGATCACCGTCGGGAGTGCGAGGCCGAAGCCCGTGGCGAATGGCAGGACAAGGATGGCCCACGCCCACCAGCGCGCGGTGGCGGGGCTGGCGAAGCGCGCGAGGCGTTCGGTCAAGGCGTGCCGCAACTCGCGGTTGCGCAGGCCCAGCACGATGAGCCCGGCCGCGAGGACCCCAAGGAAGAGCGACTGGAACGCGAGGTAGAGCGCATTGCCGAGCAAGGCGAGCTGGAGGAGGAAGTTCTCGCGCCCGAGCTCGATCACGCTGGCGTATTGCAGCAGGGCCTGGCTCGGCTCGCGCAGCAGGAGCCAGGAAGCCAGCGTCAGGTGCGGGGCGATGAACGCCGGGTCCAACTCGGCGGCGCCACGCACCAGGCGGATGGCATCGTCACGGCTCCCCGACTGGGCCAGCATGAGGCCGCGCCGGTAGAAGAGCCGGGCCTCGAGCGGCAAGCCGACGAGGTGGTTGCGGGCCCTGTACTCCAGCCACGCCGGCAGGTCGTTCAGGTCCTGGGGCGGCGGCACGATGGCCACGGCCCCGGGGACGTGCTTCGCCTGCGCGGTGGCGAGCACGGAAACAGTCGCGGGCGTCGTCCCGTAGGCGGCGGTCAGCCCCTGGGCGGAGGCGGGTGCCTGGGCACCGGCCGAGACGCCAGCCGTCAGAGCCGAAAGCGCGAGCGCGCACGCCAGACCACGGGCTGGACGCAGGGCGGGAAGGCGATGCGGCCATGGGGTCCAGCGCCGGCTGGCGGGGAGACGTCGTCCGTCGGATTCGTGCATTCAGTCGCAGTCCCTTGACAGTCCCAGAAGGCGACCCTAACGTGCCTCGCTTCAACGTGGTTATCGGCGCCGGTTGCGGTCCCCTTGAGGGGTTTCTGCCCCGGCCCGGGGCGGGAGACGTGCGGGAGGGAAGGATGATCGGAGCGTCGGGCGCTGGTTCGCCCTGGGTGCGGATTTGCGAGGCCGGGGCCCACGTGGGCTCGGTCGTGGAGGTGCGTGGGTGGCTGGTCCACCACCGCTCCAGCGGCAAGGTCCAGTTCCTGGTCCTGCGGGACGGCTCAGGGATCCTGCAGTGCGTGGCGGCGCGAAGCGATCTCCCGGCGGAGCAGTGGGATGCCCTCGGCGCGCTCACGCTGGAATCCGCGCTGGTCGTCCAGGGGAGTCTGCGGGCCGACGCGCGCGCCCCGGGCGGCGTCGAGATGGGCCTGCACTCGGTGAGCGTCGTGTCGGTGGCCGAGGCCTACCCGATCACGCCCAAGGAGCATGGCACCGACTTCCTCATGGACCACCGGCACCTGTGGCTGCGCTCGTCTCGGCAGCAGGCCATCCTGCGACTCCGGGCGGAGCTCGTCAGCGCCCTGCGTGACTTCATGGATGGAGAGGGATTCCTGCTGGTGGACTCGCCGATCTTCACGCCGAGCGCGTGCGAGGGCACGAGCACGCTCTTCGAAACCGAGTACTTCGACGAGAAGGCCTATCTGACGCAGAGTGGCCAACTGTATCAGGAGGCCGCGGCCCTGGCGTTCGGGCGCGCGTACTGCTTCGGGCCGGTGTTCCGGGCCGAGAAGAGCAAGACGCGCCGGCACCTGATCGAGTTCTGGATGATGGAGCCGGAGTGGGCCTTCGCGACGCTCGAGGACGTGATCGCCCTCGAGGAGCGCCTGCTCGTCTCGGTGGTGGGACGCATCCTCGAGCGAAGGACCGAGGAGTTGAAGATCCTCGAACGCGACACGTCGGCGCTGGAGCGGGTGCAGGCTCCTTTCGCCCGCATGCACTACACCGAGGCCGTCGAGCGCCTGCACGCCGCTGGCAAGACCTTCGAGTGGGGCAGCGACTTCGGCGCGCCGGACGAGACGGCGCTCTCGGAGCAGTTCGCAACGCCGCTGTTCGTGACGAACTACCCCGCGGCAGTCAAGGCGTTCTACATGGAGCCGGATCCCGCGGATCCCGCGCTCAGCCTCTCGTGCGACTGCCTTGCCCCCGAGGGCTACGGCGAGATCATCGGCGGCGGACAGCGCATGGCCTCGCTCGAGTTGCTGACGCGCCGGATCGAGGAACAGGGCCTGCCGCAGGAGGCCTTCGAGTGGTACAAGGACCTGCGCCGCTACGGCAGCGTGCCACATTCCGGCTTCGGGATCGGCGTCGAGCGCACGCTCGCGTGGATCGCCGGACTGGACCACCTGCGCGAGACGATTCCCTTCCCGCGGATGCTCAACCGGCTGAAGCCGTAGCCCGCGCCAGCGGCCCCGTAGCCCGCGCACGACGCTCACGCCCACGCGGCCCGCAGGCGGGGGCGTGCCGACTCGACGGGGAACTCTGCCGCGGGAATCGTCAGGCGCGAAGGGCAGTCCTTCGTCGTGCCTCACGGGGGCAGGGGGGCCGGCAGAAGTCACCCGGAGAGGGAAAGGGGAGTCCGCATTCACCCCAGCGAGAGGCGTGACGTGTCCGCGTCGCTGCACATGTTGCTGACTTCGCCTGGAAGCGGGACGCGAAACAGTCGGGGACTCCCCACTTCATCCGGTGCCTGGGCCGCGCTTGACGCTGGCGCGACCGGTGCCGGGAGTCTAGCGAATCGGCGCGACTCCGGGCAAGAACAAAGGTGCGGCGCGGAGGGGGAGGCCTTGACACCCCCGCCCCGCCCTCCTAGTCTGGCCAACTGGAGTTTCTCGAGGTGGCAGCCAGGCGGCCGGAAGTAGAGGGTGTGGCAGGCTTTGATTGACAAGGTGCGACTCCGCTTCCTAAACTCTGGGGGCTTCGGCGTCCGGGTTTGCCGTGGCCCGAAGGGGTCACGGTGGGCGGTTGCTTTCCTGCTGGTGCTGGCAGCGTCGGCAGGTTGCGCCTCCCAGCGACGCCCTGGCGTCGTGGAAGACTCCCTGACGAGCGGGCGTATTGTGATCGTGTGTGCTCCAGAGGCCCGCGACCTCATCCTCCGGGAACGGGATGCCTTCCAGGCGCTCTATCCCCAGGCGAGCATCGAGGTTCGGACGGGCACCTCCCGGGACGCGGTGAGCGCGCTGTTCGCTGCGCGTTGCGGAGCTGGGGTGATCACCCGGGAGCTGGCCCCCGAGGAGCGGGAGGCGGCGGTCCGGGGTGGGCTGGAGTTGGAGGGTTACCGTTTTGCCCGGGACGCGCTGGTGGCGGTCGTGCATCCGTCGAACCCCGTGCAGAACATTTCGTTGCCGAAGTTGCGGGCTGTCTACGCCGGAGACGTGCGGGAGTGGTCGCAGTTGGCGGGCGTGCGACAGGGCATCCGCCCGGTCGTACAATCGATGGAGTCCGATGTGACGGCATTCTTCATCGAAGAGGTCATGCAGGGAGAGCCGATTCGGGCGCGGGTCTTCACGGAGGACTCGGACTCCGCCGTGGTCGCACACGTCTTGCGGGATCCGCAGGCGGTGGGCTACGTGACCCTGGCGTGGGCGGAGCGCGGGGCGCGAGCCCTGCAGGTCTCGCCGCTGACCGGGTTGGCCTACACGCGGCCGGACGCCGAGACCGTCTACGCGGGGAAGTACCCCCTCAACCGTCTCTTCAACTACTACGTGAGGGCGGGGGGCCCCCTGCTCGCTAACGGATTCGTCACGTTCATCACCAGTACGAGCGGGCAGAGGATCGTCCACGAGTCCGGCTTCGTGCCGACCTCGGTGCCGGTGCGCTTCGTACGCCGCTCCCCGATGCTCAAGAGCCATTGACAGGAGAACGGACCCGAACGCCATGAGAATCTCGAGCGCTTTTCGAACGGACCTCTGGCTACTGGCTGCGCTGGTTGGCTTGACGCTCACGATGCTGCCTGGAACGTCCAGGGCGGACGCGCTCCGGGACGGACGAAGCGCGCTGCAGGCGGGCCGGCTGGACGACGCGCTCCGCTTCTTCGAGCAGGCGGCCATGCAGGGCGTCGCCGAAGGACGTGCGGGAGTCGGCCTCGTCCGGCTCAAGCGGCACCAGCTGGCCAGCGCCAACGAGGCGTTCCAGCTCGCCGAGCGGATGGACAACCAGCTGGCCATGGCCCACTACGGGCAGGCCGAGGTGTTGCGGCAGCAGGAGAAGTGCGAGGAGGCGGTGCCCAAGTTCGAGCGCGCGGTGGAGCTGGACCGCCGCTACCCGGAGGCGCAACTCGGCCTGAGCGCGTGTCTCACGCAGCTCGGCCGGTACGCCGAGGCGGTCGCTGCGGCGTACCGCGGGCTCAACTGGGGTTCGAAATGGCGGCCCCGGTTCCTGATCGCGCTCGGCAACACCGCGGCAGCCCGCGACTCTCTGCGGGACGCCGGCATCTGGTACACGACCGCCGCGCAGGAATCGCCCGATGACCCGGCCACCCACCGCGCGCTCGGCGACTTCTACGTCAAGCGCGGCACGTTCGACCTGGCGTATCCGGAATACCAGTCGGCCGTGGCGCGCGACTCGGGCGACGTCGAGCTGCACTTCGCGCTGGGCCAGGCGCTCTACTACGGGCAGCGCTACGTGTCGGCGCTCGAGGAGTTCCAGTGGGTGGTCGCCCGCGACCCCGAGTTCCCGGCGGCCCAGTTCGCCCTGGGCAACCTGCTCTACCTCTCGGGCAAGGCCGAGACCTGGCGCTACGCCTCGGCCCGCGCCCCGCTCGAGAAGTACGTGCAACTCAGGCCCGAAGACCCCAAGGGGTGGAGCGTGCTCGGGCGCACGTACTACTATGTTGGGCTCTCCGACACGGACTCCACGCTCAAGGACAAGGCGCTCGAGGCCCTGGACAGGGCGGAGCGGCTCGGCGACAAGTCGAAGGAGATGTACACGATCCGTGCGCGACTCCACATCGACCGACGGGAGTTCGACCTGGCGACGCAGGACTACGACCGGGCGGGGAACGACCTGTCGCCGGAAGACGTCTACCGGCAGGCCCGCCTGCTGACCATCCAGAAGAACCCCGCTCGGGCGGAGTCGCTCTACCTGGCCATCGTCGACCGTGACTCGACCTCACGGATGGCCGGGGTGGCCCTGAACGAGATCGGGAAGATGCGTTTCGGGCAGGCGGCGGACGCCGCGAAGGTGGACAAGCAGGCCGCGGCGCCGTTCTACCGGCAGACCATCGGCATCTTCGAGCGTCGGATCTCGCTTGACCCGGACAACGACGAGGCCTACTACTACGTCGGTTTGTCCCACCGGGAGCTGGGGCAGTACCCGGAAGCGATCGCCGCGATGCGCGAGTCCGCGAGTCTCGCCGATGGCAGGGCGGACCGCCACTTCTGGCTCGGACTCCTGTACGTCCAGGCGGATTCTGCCGGCCAGGCGGAGCAGGAGTTCCAGCGCGTGGTCGATCTCGACACCGGAAATTCGAACAACAAGGCCATCGCACTGCGGCAGCTCGGGTACTACCGCCTGCTGCGGAAGGAGTACGGGGCGGCGATCGATCTTCTGGAAGAGTCCGCCAGCATCAATCCCAGGGACGCCGGGACACTCCTGTGGCTGGCGCAGGGCTACCAGAACTCGGGCAATCGCGGGCGAGCCGCGGAGAACTACCGGCGGGTGCTGACGCTGGACCCGGGCAATGCCGACGCACGAAACGGCCTGAAGATCCTCGAGGGCGGAGCCAGGTAGGGAGGAGTCCCATGAAGCAACGCCAGGTGGGCAGCATCTACATCGTCACGCCGAAAGGGTACCTCACCGGCGGCACCGAGACGGACGAACTGGAGCAGGCCATCAAGCAGCTCGGCGAGATCGATTGCAAGCATCTCGTCATCAATCTGGCCGAGGCCCAGCACCTCAATTCGACCGCGCTCGGCGTGCTCATCTCGGCGCATTCCAACTTCGTCCGCCGTGGCGGGCAGATGAAGCTCTGCTCGGTGGACAAGCGCATCGAGAATATCTTCGTCATCACGAAGCTGTCGCTCGTGTTCGACGTCTACGCGAGCGAGGAGCAGGCGATCGCCAGCTTCGCCGAGAAGGAATGAGCCTGGCCGGGGAGCCCGCCCTGCCGATGGCAGGGGGCCGCAGGATCGGGAAGGAGTGAACGTGTCCGTACACCGCAGGCAGGTCCGGAGCATCGTCGTGGTGTCCATGAAGGGCAGCTTCTTCGGGGACCGCGAGACGGACGATCTGCAGAAGGCCATCCTGGACGAGGCCGCCAGCGGGAACATCCGGCTCGTGCTCAACATGAGCGAGTGTCAGTCGCTGAACTCGACCGCGCTCGGGGTGCTGATCCGCGGGCACGCGAACTACCGGGGCCGCGGCGGCGAGGTCAAGCTCTGTGGCCTGGGCAAGCGAATCAAGGATCTTTTCACCATGACGAAGCTCATCATGGTGTTCGACCACCACGAGACCGAGAACGAGGCGATCGCGGCGTTCGCGGAGTAGGGTGGAGTTCCGGCCCGCTGACCGGGCGGGTACGTCAGTCGTCATCACGGGAAGCGGGGTGTCTCGAAGGAGGCCCGCCGCCTCCGGTTCGACGGGAAAGGCCTGTTCGAACGCAAAGGACCAGCCTGCTGAGGCGTCTTAGCGACCTCCGCGGGGGTTGGAGGAAGGAAGTCCAAGCATGAGCCGTTTCATCGTCCCTCTCGGATTCACCCTGGCCCTGGCAGTCTCCGTTGCAATCTGGTGGAACCTCCCGGCCATCGGCCCGATCGGCGAGCAGATGAAGCAGGGCGGACCGCTCGTCTCGCTGCTGATCATGCTCCTCATCCTGGAGACCGCCTTCGTCATCGAGCGGATCTGGAGCCTGAAGAAGGCCCAGGGCACGGGCAGCATGCCCGAGTTCCTGAACAACGTCCGCAAGAAGCTGCACGAGGGTGACGTGGACGGCGCGATCCAGCTGTGTGGGCAGCAGCGCGGCTCGGCGGCCAACGTCATCCGCGCAGGCCTCGAGCGCTACCAGCGCGTCCGGACCGAAGGCGCGACGCGGGAGAAGATCGTCGCCGACACGCAGGCTGCGATCCAGGAGGCCAACGGCCTCGAAGTGCCGCTCCTCGAGCGCAACCTGATCGCCCTCTCGACGATCGCGTCGATCGGGACCATGGTGGGGCTGCTCGGGACCACGGTCGGGATGATCCGGTCGTTCGCGGCGCTCGGTCACAGCGGCGCTGTCGACGCGCAGAAGCTGGCGATCGGCATCTCGGAGGCGCTCATCAACACGGCGGGCGGCCTCTTCATCGCCATCGTGGGCATCGTCATGTACAACGTCTTCGTGACGCGCGTGGACAACTTCAACTACATGATGGACGAGGCCTCGTACGAGGCTGTCCAGCTGCTCGCCTCAGCGACGCACGAGCGGAAGTAGGGGAGCGCCGGGATGCTCAAGAAGAAGCATCGTATCGGCATCAGCATCGACATGACGCCGATGGTGGACATCGCGTTCCTCCTGCTCATCTTCTTCATGACGACGACGCAGTTCAAGCCGCCGGACCAGGACAAGATCACCCTGCCGGAGTCGAACTCGGAGCTGAAGGTGCCGGAGACCGGGGTCATCACGATCGTCGTCACCGCGCCCAAGCCGCCGATTGACCCCGTCTCGCACGTCAAGCTCGTCTACCGGAAGGGCGGCGAGAAGGTCGAGCAGCCGGTGAACATCGACAACCTGACCGAGGACCTCACAAACTGGCTCAAGGACGCACGTCGTGCCCAGCCCACGGCACGCATGATCATCAAGATGGACAAGGACGCGCAGTTCGGCGCCATGGCCGACATGATGGATGCCCTGCAGGCCGCCAACGCTCCGCGCTTCAACGTCATGACGGAGCTGGGCATGAAGGGCGGCCTGATGGGCAAGAAGGAAGCCAAATGATCGCGAACCCCCGAGGAGGTGAGACTCCATGGGCGCTGTAGACGCCCCACAGCCGCGCGGCGGCAAGAAGAAGGGCAAGCGCGCCAAGCGCCGTGTCGGCATCCGCATCGACATGACGCCCATGGTGGACATCGCCTTCCTGCTGCTGATTTTCTTCATGGTGACCACGGTCTTCCGCACGCCCCAGGCGCTCGAGATCAACCTGCCTCCGGACAACAAGTCGACCGTGTCCGTCGCGCAGTCGAAGGTGCTCGAGGTCCGGGTCCTGCCGGACCGGGCCTTCTGGCGCAATTCGACCGACCCCTGGACTCGCTCGCCGGTCGTGGATCTGACGACGGTCTTCGAGAAGTACAGCGCTGACGCCGCGAAGATCGTGCTCGTCAAGGTGGACCGGGAGGCGAAGTTCAACGACATGGTCCGGATCATCGACGAGCTCGACCTCGCCAAGCTCACGCGCTTCTCGCTGCAGACCCTGAAGGCGGACGAGAGGAAGGAGGTCGAGACGCTATGACGACCCCCGACGTTCGCGTCTCGCTCTTCGAGTTCATGCCCTACGGGGCGCCCGAGCTCAAGGAAGTCGCGAAGAAGTACATGGTCCGGGCGATCCTCGTGGCGTGCGGGGCATGGGTCACGCTGTACGCGCTGGGCATCGGCGGGCGCGTGCTGGTCGCGCGCCAGCCGAAGGAGACGAGCGTGATCGTGGTGCCGTACCGCGAGGTCACCGCGCCGCCGCCGCTCTCGAACGACACGCCCCCGCCTCAGGTGGCGGTGGCTACGGCCGTTGCCGCGCCCGCCGCGGCGATACCGGTGCCTGTGCCGGACGCCGAGGCTCCGATGGAGCAGACCATCAAGTCCCAGGAGGAGATCGCGGCGGCGACCCCCAGCATGACGACTCAGGACGAGAAGGGGGCGTCGATCATCGTCGCTCCGCAGTCCGAGGACGAGCTGCCGAAGTACGGCGAGTACGTCTACGTCGAGGAGTTGCCGGAGGCCATCACGAAGGTGACGCCTCAGTATCCGGACATCGCCCGCGAGGCGAGCGTGGACGGCACCGTGATGATCCAGGCGCTGGTGGGCAGGGACGGGCAGGTCAAGGACACTCGCATCGTCAAGTCCATCCCGATGCTCGATGCCGCGGCCGTCGCTGCGGTCCGGCAGTGGGTCTTCAAGCCGGCGCTCTCGAACAACAAGCCGGTCGCGGTGTGGGTCGCCGTGCCGATGAAGTTCACGCTGCACTAGGGTTTTCGAAGACGAGGGGCTGCGGTCGGCCCCCAGGACGCGGACGGGGGGCCGATTCCCGGCCCCCCGTTTCCTTTGCCCCGGCAGCCGGAGGAGGGCGTCCTTCCGCCCTTCTTGACGCACCCGGAGCGGTTTTGCCCGCGCCCGTGGGCGCCCGTTTGCCTTGCGGGGAAGGACTCCATACTCTTCCGTGCGTCCGCAAGCCCGTCCGTGTCACCCCCTCCGGGAGGCAAGCATGGAGACGACGACGCAGCCCCTGACGGCCCCCGCTGTGCCCGAGCCTGAGCCCCGGTTGTCGGCCTGGGGCCGTTCCGTGGCGGTCTTCGCCCGGCCCGCGCAGGCATGGGCCGGACTCGAGCGCAGGGGGCAGTGGTGGTTTCCGCTGGTCCTCTGCACGCTGGTCTCCGTGCTGGGCACGGGGCTGACGTACCAGCGGGCCATCGTGCCCACCATGCTCGCCCAGTTCGACCGCCAGGTGGAGGCGGGGCAGATCCCCCCGACCGCGCTCGACCGGATCGAGCGGCAGGTGTCCGGCCCGGCAGCCCTGGCGATGAACCTCGCCTCGGTCGTCGTCGTCCTGCCCCTCATGAGCATGGCGTTCGCCGTGCTGCCGTGGCTGGCCGCGGGTTTCATGCTCGGCCACCGCTTCCGGTATCGGGACGCCTTCGTCGTCACGGCCTGGGCGGGACTGGTGACCATCCCGGCGCAGATCCTGACGTCCGCGCTGGCCTGGACCAACGAGACCATGACCAACCTCCACGTCGGCTTCGGCGTGCTCCTGCCGATCGAGGAACCGCCGTCCAAGCTGATGGTGGGACTGGGCACCTTCCTCGACCAGGGCATCGGACCGTTCGCCCTCTGGTACCTGGTGGTGCTGGCTCTCGGGGCCGCAGCGCTCTCCGGAGGGAAGCCGCCGGTCCGTGATTCTCGCGCTGGGTGGCATCTGGCTGGTCGTCTTCGCGATCATCTCCGTCCTGGCCGCCGTTTTCGCCCCGGGAGCCTGACCCCCGCGGGCGCTTTCTGCAACTCATTCGTCGCCATCCCGTATAGGAGAACAGGTGCGCCCGCGTGCACGGGCGCCATCCAAGGAGGATGCGCATGAGAAGTACGGGCCGGAGCATCGCCAGCCTTGCCCTGGCGGGAATCGTCTGCTTCTCGACGGGGGCCGGCGGCACAGCCGCTGCTGACCGCCGACCGGGCGGCGCAGCTGGCGCTGGAGCACAACAGCCAGATCATCAACGCGAACGCCGGGGTCCTGGACGCCAGGAGCGGCCTCTACGGGGCGTATTCGTCGCTCTTGCCGCCACCTCTCGGCCGACCTGACCCGCTCCGGCTCGATGACCACGAATCAGCGCGGCGTGCAGGTGTACGGCGGCCGAGTGGCCGTCCCCTCCACGACGGACGAGTACGTCGTCTACTCCACGGCACCCCCGATCGAGCGGGACCTGGTCGGTGCTGAACCTCTCGTCGCTGTCGAGTCTCTCGTCCGCCCGTTCGGGTCTGCAAGGGCGCCCAGTGGCGCCGGCTCGCGACCCGCGGGGACGTGGCGCTCGAGGCGCGGCGGCAGTTCTACGAGGTCGTCAAGGCGGCCAAGATGATGGGGGTGACCGAGAACGCGCTCCAGCTCGCGCGTGACAGACGAGCGCCGCGTACACGCGCTCTTCGAGGTGGGTTCCGTCTCGCGGAGCGACGTGCTGAAGGCGCGGTGCGGACGGCCCAGAGCCAGCTCGACTCGATCGCCGCCCGGCAGTCGGTGCTGGTCCAACGCGACCTGCTGGCCTCGTTCATCGGCCTCGAGGAGGCGCGGTTGGGCGAGGTGGACACCGTCCTGACGGTCACGCCGCGCGAATACGACGAGTCGTCGGTGCTGCGAGAGGCCGAGGCGAACCGGCCCGACCTGAAGGCGGCGGAGGCGGACGTGAAGGCGGCGCGTGCCGGGCTGACGGCCGCGCGGCTGAGCTGGCTGCCCTACGTGTCCGTTTCCGGCAGCGCCACGTACGACCCGGTCTCCACTTCCACCAGCACCGTCCCGGACTCGAACGGCACGCTCACCACGATCAGCGGCCGGAACGAGGCCGACCGGCAGGTCAGCGGACGGGTGGCGCTCAGCTGGGACTTCTTCGACGGGCTCGCGACGAGTTCGCGGAACGCCAGCGCCCGTGCCCGGCTGGCGCGGGCCCAGGCCGCCTACGACGTGCTGCGCCGCAACCTGGCCGGGCGAGGTGCACGAGGCGCTCCTGACGTACCAGCAGGCCCTCGGCGGCCGAGGCGGTCGCGCGCAGCGGCGTCGAATCCGCCGGCGGAGAGCATGAAGCTCACGCAGCAGAAGTACAACGTCGGGTCCGCGACCATCCTCGACCTCATCGACGCGCAGGTGCAGTTGCAGCGTGCCCAGAGCCAGTTCGTCTCGGCGCTCGCGGGGATCCGCGTCGCCGAAGCCCGGATCGACACAGGTGCGCGGCAGCGGCGTCTGACCGCGCGGGAAGAAGGAGTCCCTCAGGTGAAGAAGAAGAAGTGGTTGTGGATCGGCGTCGCCGTGGCGCTGGTCGCCGCCGTCGTGGTCGCGAACGTCGTCCGCGGCAGGGCGGGCAAGGTCGAGGCCGTGCAGCTGGCGCGCGTGCGCCTGGAAGACATCACCTCGCGGGTGCGCGCCCCGGGAAAGATCGAGGCGAAGACCCAGGTCAAGGTGAGCGCGGACATCATGGGCAAGATCGTCGTGCTGGCCGTCAAGGAGGGGGACCGCGTCCGCAAGGGGCAGCTCATGCTGCAGCTCGACGATACGCAGTACCGCGCGTACGACGGGCAGGCACGCGCCACCGCCGCGAGCGCGCGGGCGCGTGCGCGCGAGGCGGAGCAGACCTTGAAGGGGGCCGAGGCCACGTACCGGCGGCAGCAGGCGCTGTTCGAGCAGAGGCTGCTCTCCGAGGCGGAGAAGGACCAGGCCGACAGCGCGATCCAGGCCGCCCGCAGCGCCGCGCAGGCCGCGCGGCAGGAGGTCCTCCGCGCCGACGCCACCGTCGTCGCCGCGGCCGACAACCTGCGCAAGACGCGCTTCGATCGCCCCGTTCGACGGCGTGGTGAGCGCGCTGAACGTCGAGGCGGGGGAGAACGTGATCACCGGCACCATGAACAACCCCGGCACGGAGATCCTGGTCGTCTCGGATCTCTCGCGGATGCTCGTGAAGGCCGACGTGGACGAGACGGACGTCGTGGACATGAAGCTCGGGCAGAAGGCGAAGATCACCGTGGATGCCCTGCCCGACACGTCGTTCCCCGGAACCGTCACCGAGGTCGGCAACACGGCGAAGCGCTCGCTCACCTCGGCGGTCGAAGGGCAGACCAACTTCGAGGTCAAGGTCGTCTTCGACGCGGACGTGCCCGCAGGTGCGGCCGGGGATGACGGCCGACGTCGAGATCGAGACCGGGACCCATGCGAAGGCGCTGGGCGTGCCCATCCAGGCGGTCGTCGTGCGCACCGAGCGCGAGCTCGAGCGCGCCGCCCGCAAGCCCGGCGCCCGCCCGAGGCGTCCGGCCAGCACGGCGCTGGCCGCCGAGGACGACACCGTGGGACGCAAGGACAAGGAGATCACCGGTGTCTTCGTGGTCGGGAAGGACAACATCGCGAAGTTCGTCCCGGTCCGCACCGGGATCGCGAGCGAGTCTGCGATCGAGCTCTACGGCGCGGTCAAGGGCGGGGACGTGGTCGTGGCGGGGCCGTACAAGGCGCTGCGCGACCTCAAGCCCGGCGCCAAGGTGAAGCGCGAGAAGGCGCCCGCCGCCCGCGAGCGCAGGTAGCCGGCATGCTCATCGCGATCCGCGACCTGCACCGCGTCTACCAGGTCGGTACCGAGGAGGTACACGCCCTCAACGGCGTGAGCCTCGACATCGAGCGCAACGAGTACCTCGCGATCATGGGCCCTTCGGGCTCGGGGAAGTCGACGCTCATGAACATCGTCGGCTGCCTCGACACGCCGTCCGCGGGCTCCTACAAGCTCAACGACCGTGAGATCGGGGCGCTGTCGGACGACGAGCTCGCCGGCATCCGCAACCAGGAGATCGGGTTCGTGTTCCAGACCTTCAACCTGCTCCCCCGGGCGGACGCGCTCCACAACGTCGAGCTGCCGCTCATCTACGCCGGGTACAAGCACGAGGAGCGGCGGCGGCGCGCGAAGGAGGCGCTCGAGCTGGTCGGCCTGGGAGACCGCATGAAGCATCGGCCGAACGAGCTCTCGGGGGGGCAGCGGCAGCGCGTGGCCATCGCCCGGGCGCTGGTGAACCGTCCCAGCATCATCCTGGCCGACGAGCCCACCGGCAACCTGGACAGCGTGACCGGCGAGGAGATCATGGCCGCGTTCGAGCGCATCTGGGAGCAGGGCAACACCGTGATCCTCGTCACCCACGAAGCCGACATCGCCGCTCACGCGCGGCGCGTGGTGCGCATGCGTGACGGACACATCGAGAGCGACGGCCCGGCCCCCGCCCACCCTGCCCCATGAACCTCCGCGAGAGCATGGGCATCGCCCTGCGGGCCCTTCGGGCGAACAAGCTCCGGTCTTTTCTGACCCTGCTGGGCACCATCATCGGGGTCGGCTCGGTCATCTTCGTGCTCTCGGTGGTCGAGGGGCTCAACCGCTACGTCTCGGAGAAGATCCTCAACGCCGGGGCGAACGTCTTCTGGATCGACAAGTACGGCCTCATCACCAGCGAGGATGCCTTCCAGGAGGCGCAGAAGCGGCCCGACATCACGCTCGACGACGCCGATGCGCTCCGGCTCACACTGCGGCACGCCCGCATGGTCGTGGCCATGGCCGACGCCACGGCTCCCGTGCGCCAGGGCAACAAGGTCGTCCGGGGCGTGGGGGTCCGGGGCCGCGGAGCGGGCTACGACGTGGTGGATGACCTGACCATCGACCAGGGGCGCCACCTGACCGAGTTCGACGACCGCCGCCGCCAGATGGTGTGCGTCATCGGGCCGGAGATCGCCGAGGAGCTCTTCCCGGGACTGCAGGCGGTCGGGCGCATGGTCCGCGTCCGGGACTGGACCTTCGAGGTCGTGGGGGTGACGAAGGCGAAGGGCAAGTTGCTGGGCCAGTCGCAGGACCGCTTCGTGGCCATCCCGATCCACACGTTCCAGAAGTACTGGCAGGCGCGCGGAAGCTTCTACGTTTCCATCAAGAGCGTGGACCAGCCCTCGCTGCCGGTGGCGGAACAGGAGGCGCGCAACCTCATGCGCGCGCGCCACCACCTGCCGCCGGGCCGCCCGGACGACTTCGGCCTCAGCACGGCCGACACGTTCCTCGAGCTCTACCGGAACATCACCGGGGGCGTCTTCGCTCTCACGATCGGGGTGGCGGTCATCTCGCTCCTCGTGGGCGGCATCGTGATCATGAACATCATGCTGGTCTCGGTGACCGAGCGGACGCGGGAGATCGGGGTGCGCAAGGCGCTCGGCGCACGACGCCGCGACATCCTCATGCAATTCCTCGCCGAGGCCTCGACGCTCTCGCTCGCCGGGGGGCTGGTCGGGATCGGGTCGGGCGTGGCGTTCGCCCTGCTGGTCGGTCTGGTGAGCCCCCTGCCCTCGGCCGTGAGCGTGCCGTCCCTGTTCCTGGGCCTTGCGATGTCGTGCCTGGTGGGTGTGTTCTTCGGGTCGTACCCGGCCTGGCGAGCCTCCCGTCTCGACCCCATCGAAGCACTGCGCTACGAGTGACCATGGACCTCCCGCTGCTGTTCGAGACATTCGCCATCGCGGGCCGGGCGCTGGCCGCCAACCGCATGCGCTCGCTGCTCGCCCTCCTGGGCATCGTCATCGGCGTGGCCACGGTGATCGGGATGGCCTCGCTGGTGAACGGCTTCCAGCGCTCCTTCGAGCAGAGCATCCGCTCGATGGGCTCCAACACGATCTACATCCGGCGCATCCGCCCCGGGGTGCGCGTCGGCGGCGACATCCCCGACAGCCTCCGCCAGCGCAGGGCGTTCACGATGGAGGACGGGCGCGCCATCCTCGACCAGGCGCCCGCCGTCCGCGCCGTCGCCCCGGTGAAGTACCCGTTCAACGGCGTGCGCATCGGCTTCCGGGACAAGCTGACCAAGGCCACGTTCGTCTTCGGAACGAACTCTGACTACACGCTCGTCCACGGTTATGAACTCGGACGCGGCCGCTACTTCACCGCGCAGGAGATCGAACGACGCGCCAACGTGGCGGTGCTCGGCTCCGACACGCGTGAGGCGCTCTTCGGCAACCGGGATCCGCTGGGTCACACCATCCACATGGCCGGCATCCCGTTCACCGTGATCGGCGAGTACACGCCCAAGGGGAAGCTGCTCGGGAACAACTTCGACGAGGTGGCGACCATCCCGTACACGGTGGTGGACAAGTATTTCCCCGCGCCCCTGGACGCGCCTCCCTGGTTCCCCGGCGCGGGGAGCTGTTCCTGCGACGCGATCGCCGTCTCGCCCGAGTTGAACGCCGAGGCGCAGCGCCAGATCATGGACGTGCTGCGCATCCGGCGGAACCTGCCCAGCAACAAGCCCAACGACTTCGTGGTGATCACCGACGACGCCTTCATGACGCTCTACAACACGGTCACGGGCGGGATCGTGGCGGTGATGCTGCTCATCTCGGGCGTGTCGCTGCTGGTGGGCGGCATCGGCGTGATGAACATCATGCTGGTGGCGGTGACGGAGCGCACCCGCGAGATCGGCCTGCGCAAGGCGGTCGGGGCCCCGCGCCGCGCGATCCTCACGCAGTTCCTGGCGGAGGCGGTCGCGCTCACGGCGCTGGGGGGCGCGATCGGCGTCCTGCTGGGCGCGGCGATCGCGGTGGTCGTGAAGGCGCTCTCGCCGCTGCCGACCTTCGTGTCGCCATGGTCCGTGGTGGTCGGGCTTCTGTTCTCGGCGTCCGTGGGCGTCTTCTTCGGCCTGTATCCGGCGCTGCGCGCCTCACGGCTGGACCCGGTGGACGCCCTGCGCTACGAGTAGGCCCGCGGCGGCGGGCCGGCGTTCCCGCACGACTCCTGCTATATTCCGGGCATGGCCCCGCGCCCCCGCACTCCGCGTCCGTCACGGCCGCTTCCCGAGACGCCGGCGCGCGCCGACCGTTCCGGGCGCGGACTCTCCGATATCGTCATCCACGGCGCGCGGGAGCACAACCTCCAGAACCTGACGCTGCGGTTGCCGCGCCAGAGCCTGATCGTGGTCACCGGGGTCTCGGGCTCGGGCAAGTCGTCGCTGGCCTTCGACACGCTCTACGCCGAAGGGCAGCGCCGCTACGTCGAGTCGCTCTCCGCCTACGCCCGGCAGTTCCTCGGACAGATGGAGAAGCCCGACGTGGACTCCATCGAGGGTCTCTCTCCGGCGATCGCGATCGAGCAGCGCAGCGCGGGATCGAACCCGCGCTCGACCGTCGCCACCATCACCGAGATCTACGACTACCTGCGACTGTTGTTCGCCCGGCTCGGGGTGCAGCACTGCCCGGGCTGCGACACGCCGATGCGCCGGCAGAGCGTGCAGGAGATCGTCGACGCGGTCTCGGCGCGGTTCGGCGGCTCGCGCATCGCGTTGCTCGCACCGCTGGTGCGGGGCAAGAAGGGCGAGTACCGCAAGGAACTCGAGTCGGTGCACCGGCAGGGGTACCTGCGCGCGCGCATCGACGGGCAGTGGGTGGAGCTGGACGAACCGCCGAAGCTGGCGCGCTACAAGCGGCACGACATCGACGTGGTGGTGGACCGGCTGACCGTCGACGAGGGCGCGCGGTCCCGGCTCGCCGACTCGCTCGAGACCGCGCTCAAGCTGGGCGGGGGGCTGGTCGCGGTGGTCCGGGCCGAGGGCGCGCGGGGCGCCGGCGGAGAGGACCTGCTCTTCAGCCAGGGTGCCGCGTGCCCGAACTGCGGCACCAGCGTCGCGGAGCTGCAGCCGCGCAGCTTCTCGTTCAACTCGCCGTTCGGCGCCTGCCCGACGTGCGAGGGGCTCGGGAGCCTGCTCAAGGTGGACCCGGAGCGCGTGGTCCCCGACCCGGCGCTCTCGATCGAGGACGGCGCCATCGCGGCCTGGGGCGACGCCCAGCGGCACCTGGGTGGGAGGGACGCTGCAGGTCGCTGGCGAAGAAGTACGGCTTCTCCCTCCAGCAACCCTGGAAGCGACTGCCGCAACGTGTTCAGGCGCTGCTGCTTCACGGCACGGGCGGTGAGGAGGTGCGCTTCGAGTACCGGATGCGGAAGGGCTCCTCGTGGGTCCACACGGGCGCGTTCGAGGGGGTGATCCCGAACCTGGAACGGCGCCACCGGGAGACGACGAGCGAGCACATCCGGCGCTGGATCCACAGCCTGATGAATCCGAAGCCCTGCCCGGCCTGCGGCGGCCGCCGCCTCAAACCCGAGCAGCCTTGCCGTGCGGCTCGAAGGGCGCGACATCTCCGGGTGGGCCGCGATGTCGGTGGAGGAGGCGCGTGTCGCGCTGGCGGCGCTGAGCTTCGAGGGGGCCCAGCCGCGCGATCGCCGGGCCGATCCTCAAGGAGATCGCGAGCCGGCTGGGGTTCCTCGAGGATGTCGGGCTCGGCTACCTGACGCTCGACCGTGCGGCGGCGAGCCTGGCCGGGGGCGAGGCGCAGCGCATCCGGCTCGCCACTCAGATCGGCTCCCAGCTCACCGGCGTGCTCTACATCCTGGACGAGCCGTCGATCGGGCTGCACCACCGCGACAACCAGAAGCTCCTCGCCACCCTGCTGCGCCTGCGCGACCTGGGGAACACGGTGGTGGTGGTGGAGCACGACCGCGACACCATGCTGGCCGCCGACTGGCTGGTGGACCTCGGCCCCGGGGCCGGGCGTCACGGCGGCCGGCTCGTCGCGGCCGGCACGCCGTCCGAGGTGCGCAAGGTCGCCGCGTCGCTCACCGGCCCAGTACCTCTCGGGTGCGCGCGCCATCCCCGTGCCGGCGGCGCGCCGTCCGGGGAACGGCCGTGCAGCTCGAGGTCCTGGGCGCGCGCGAGCACAACCTGAAGGAGGTGGACGCGCGCTTCCCGCTGGGCACCTTCACCTGCGTCACCGGCGTGTCGGGCTCGGGCAAGAGCACGCTCGTGAACGACATCCTGCTGGCCGCCCTGCAGCGCCGGCTGCTGCGAGAGCGGTCCGGTGCCGGGGGCGCACCGCGCCCTGCAAGGGCGTCGAGCACGTGGACAAGGTGGTGGCGATCGACCAGAGCCCGATCGGGCGCACCCCGCGCTCGAACCCCGCCACCTACACGGGCACGTTCGGCTTCATCCGCGACCTGTTCGCACGCCTGCCGGAGGCGAAGGTCCGCGGCTACGGGCCGGGGCGCTTCTCCTTCAACGTGAAGGGCGGGCGCTGCGAGGCCTGTCAGGGCGACGGGCTGCGCAAGATCGAGATGCACTTCCTGCCCGACGTCTTCGTGCGCTGCGACCTGTGCCACGGCCGGCGCTACAATCGCGAGACCCTCGAGGTGCACTACCGGGGCCGCTCGATCGCCGACGTGCTGGATCTGACGGTGGAGGAGGCTCTGGAGTTCCTCGGGGCCGTGCCGCCGCTGCGGCGCAAACTCGAGACGCTCAAGTCCGTCGGGCTCGGCTACCTGCACCTGGGCCAGTCGGCCACCACGCTCTCGGGCGGCGAGGCGCAGCGCGTCAAGCTCGCGACCGAGCTGTCGCGGGTGGCGACCGGCCGGACGCTGTACATTCTGGACGAGCCCACCACCGGGCTGCACTTCGAGGACGTGCGCAGCTGCTCGACGTGCTGCACTCCCTCGTCGAGCGTGGCAACACGGTGGTGGTGATCGAGCACAATCTGGACGTCGTCAAGAGCGCCGACTGGTTGATCGACCTGGGTCCCGAGGGTGGTGAGCGCGGCGGCGCCGTGATCGCCACCGGGACTCCCGAGGCGGTGAGCCGCGCACGGGGGTCCTATACCGGAGAGGCTCTGCGAGAGGTGCTTTCCCGATGAATCCGACCACCACCACTCCCCGCGAGACACCGCGAACGTCCGGCGCCATTCCCACCGGCACGATGAGAGCCGTCCTCAAGACGAAGGCCGGCACCGGCGTCGAGATCCGCGAGGTGCCCATCCCCGTGGCGGGACCGGGGCAACTGCTCCTCCGGGTGCTGCGCGCCGGCATCTGCGGCACCGACCTGCACATCTTCGAGTGGGACGCCTGGAGCCAGAACCGCATCCGTCCCCCCGTCACGATCGGGCACGAGTTCGTGGGTGAGATCATCGCCCTGGGTCCGGGGGTCACGGAGTTCCAGCTCGGCGAGCGGGTCTCGTTCGAGAGCCACATCGTCTGCGGGCACTGCACCGCGTGCCGCACCGGGAACGCGCACGTCTGCCAGAACACCCGGATCCTCGGGGTGGACGTGGACGGCGGCTTCGCGGAGTACGCGGTCGCACCGGCGGTCAATGCCTGGCGTGCACCCGGCGAACGTGCCGCTCGAGGTGCAGAGCATCATGGAGCCGCTCGGCAACGCGGTGCACACGGCCTTCTCCGGAGACCTTTCCGCCTGCCGCATCGCCGTGACCGGCTGCGGCCCCATCGGGCTCTTCGCGATCGGCGTGGCGCGCGCGGCGGGCGCCTGCCAGGTGATCGCCAGCGACGTCTCGCCTTACCGGCTGGACCTCGCGCGCAAGATGAGAGCCGACGCCGTCATCGACGTGTCGAAGGAGGACTTCGTCCAGCGCGTGACGGAGCTCACGGACGGCCGCGGGCTGGACGGCGTGCTGGAGATGTCCGGCAACGCGAAGGCCATCCGCGACGGTCTCGCGGCGCTCCGCAACGGCGGGCGGCTCTCGCTGCTGGGGCTGCCGCGTGAGGAGTTCGGCCTGGACTGGAACAAGCTGCTCGTCTTCAAGGGAGTGACGATCCACGGCATCGCCGGGCGGCGCATGTACGAGAGCTGGTACCAGATGGACAACCTGCTGCGCACCGGCAGCCTCGACGTGCGGCCCGCCATCTCGCACGTGATGCCCATGGAGAGGGTGACCGAAGGCATCGAGTTGCTGCGTTCCGGCAATGCCGGCAAGATCGTGCTCATCCCCTGGGGGCAGGAGGCGTAGCTTCGGGGGACGTCCGCCGCCAGCCTGAAGGCGCACGCGCGGGCCGTCATCCGGCGACGGTGAACGGGACCACGGTCGCTCGCTCGGCGCCGGCGGGGATCTGCTCCGGTCGCAGGCACACCGCGAGCGCGCCTCACCCGGAGACCGGGCGTGCCCCGCTGGCATCGGACGGCGGCTTGGAACGGCTCCGCCAGCTTGCGAGCGCCTGGCGTCGATCAGCCGTGGGGCATCGCGCCGCGGCGTCCGACGGCGTGCTCCTTGACCGTCTCGGGGCCCTTCGGTACCTTGCAAATGTCCGCTCATCCGCAAGGAGATAGTCATGTCCACGCTCGGCGCTGCAAGGCCTACCCCGTTCACCGTCTACCACCGCGCCCTCGACGCGAAGCTCGTGGAGTTCGCGGGGTTCGAGCTTCCCCTGCGGTACACCGGCGACCTGCGCGAGCACCAGTGCGTGCGCAACGCGGTGGGCGTCTTCGACATCACCCACATGGGCGAGTACCACGTTTCGGGCCCCGGAGCGGGCGATTTCATCCACCGCATGGTCACGAACGACGTGCTGGGCATGCAGGTCGGCCAGGCGATCTACACGGCCATGTGCCGCCCGGACGGGGGCATCGTGGACGACCTGCTCGTCTACCGTCTGCCGGACCGCTGGATGATGGTCGTGAACGGGGCCACCAACGCCAAGGACTGGGCGTGGCTGAAGGAACAGGTGCCGACGGGCGTCGAGTTCCGGGACATCAGCGACGAGACGGCGCTGCTCGCCGTGCAGGGGCCGAAGGCCGAGCTCGTGCTCCGTGGCCACGTGCCCGACGCGGCGCTCGACCTGGGCTTCTACCGCCTCATGGAGGGTGCGGCCTTCGGCGCCCCGGCGGTCATCTCGCGCACCGGCTACACCGGCGAGGATGGCTTCGAGCTCTACTTCGCTCCGCGCCACGCCGCGCAAGTGTGGGAGGGGCTGATGGCGGCGGGCCGCCCCCACGGTCTACAGCCCGTGGGGCTCGCGGCCCGGGACTCGTTGCGGCTCGAGATGGGCTACATGCTCTACGGGAACGACATCGACGACACCACCACGCCGCTGGAGGCCGGGATCGGCTGGACGGTGAAACTGAAGAAGGACGCATTCAACGGGCGCGAGGCTCTGCTCCGGCAGAAGGAGGCGGGGCTCGTCCGCAAGCTCGTGGGCTTCGAGCTCGACGGACGCCGGGTCGCTCGGCACGACATGACGATCGAGTCCGGCGGGCGCGCGGTGGGCCGGGTCACGAGTGGCACGTTCAGCCCGAGCCTCGAGCGCCCGATCGGCATGGGCTACGTGGAAAGCGCGCTGGACCGCCCGGGTGGCACCCTCGAGGTGCTGGCCGGCGGGACGCGCCTCAATGTGCGCATCGCTCCGCGCCCCTTCTGGACGCGGGGCTCGCGCCGCTCCTGAGGAGGATGCCGTGGGCTACCCCGATGACGTCCGCTACACCGCCGAGCACGAGTGGGCCCGGCTCGAGAAGGGCATCGTCACCATCGGCGTCACGTCCTACGCCACCGAGCAGCTCGGCGACGTGGTCTTCGTCGAGTTGCCGGAAACCGGCGCCCGGCTGGAGGCGCTGAAGGCCTTCGGCGTGATCGAGGCCGTGAAGACCGTCAGCGACCTCTTCGCGCCGGTGTCCGGCGAGGTGATCGAGCGCAACGGTGCGCTCGCCGACAACCCCGCGCTCGTGAACCAGGATCCGTTCGGCGAGGGCTGGATCCTGCGCATCCGGCCCTCCGACCCGGCCGAGCACGCGAAGCTGATGTCCAACGTGGACTACGAGAAGCACGTGGAGGGGCAGCACGCATGAGCTTCGTCGGCCTGACGCGTGACGAGGAGCAGCGCATGCTGCAGGAGATCGGCGTCGCGCGCTTCGAGGACTTGCTCGCGGCGATCCCGAAGGACGTGCTGCTCGAGCATCCGCCCGTGATCCCCGGGCCGCTCTCGGAGATCGACCTTCGCCGCCTGCTGGGCAAGTGGTCCAGCGAGAACCACGCCGCCGAGATGGTCTCCTTCCAGGGCGGCGGGGTCTACGACCACTGGATCCCGGCGGCGGTGGACGCGCTCGCGAACCGCTCGGAATTCGTCACGGCCTACACGCCCTACCAGCCCGAGGTCGCGCAGGGCACTTTGACGGCCATCTTCGAGTTCCAGAGCATGATGGCGGAGCTGACGGGCTGCGACGTGGCCAACGCGTCGATGTATGACGGCGCCACCGCCACGGTCGAGGCCGCGCTGCTCGCGCGCCGCCAGACCGGACGCAAGCGCGTGGTCGTGGCGGGGATGGTCCATCCGCACACGCTCGCGGTACTGCGCACGTACCTCGACCCGGTCGAGGTCACGCAGGTCGGGGACATCGCGGGACTCGCGGCCCCCGCCGCCCTGAAGGCGGCCCTCGGGCTCGACACGGCCTGCCTCATCTACCAGCACCCGAACTTCTTCGGCCTGCTCGAGAGCCCCGCGCCCCTGCACGCGCTCGCCCACGACGCGGGTGCGCTCGCCATCGCGGTCTGCGATCCCATCGCGCTCGCCCTGCTCGAGCCGCCCGGCCGCACCGGCGCCGACCTCGTGGTGGGGGAGGCGCAGTGCCTCGGGAACCCGATGTCCTTCGGCGGCCCGCTGCTGGGCTACTTCGCCGCGAAGCAGAGCCTGCTCCGCGGGCTGCCCGGCCGGCTCGTCGCAGAGACCGCCGACCGCCAGGGTCGCCGCGGATTCGTCCTGACGCTGCAGACCCGCGAGCAGCACATCCGGCGCGAGAAGGCCACGTCCAACATCTGCACGAACCAGGGACTGATGGCGCTGCGCGCCACGATCCACATGGGCCTGCTGGGCCGCCTGGGGATGCGCGAGGTCGCGGAGTTGTGCGTCCAGAAGAGCCACCACGCCGCGCGGCTCGCCGCCGGGATCCCGGGCTACGCGCTCGCCTACGAGGCCCCCTTCTTCCGGGAGTTCGTGCTGCGCTGCCCGGTCGAGGCGCGCCGGGTGATCGAGGCCGGCCTCGAGTTCGGGGTGAGTCCCGGGATCAACCTCGGGCGCTTCCGGCCCGAATGGAAGGACCTCCTGCTGGTCGCCGTGACGGAGCTGCGGGACGCGAGCGAGATCGACCTCTGGGTCCAGGCCCTGCGCAAGGCAGGGGGTGCGCGATGATCATGCCCCGCCGGCTGTTGATCGAGCAGGGTGGCGCGGGCCACCGGGGCCCGGCGCTGCCCGCGTGCGACGTGCCGCAGCGGCCGCTCGCCGAGTTGTTCCCGGGCGTGGCCCTGCGGGCCGAGCTGGCGTTCCCGCAGGTCAGCGAGCCCGAGGTGGTGCGGCACTTCACCGAGCTCTCGACGCTCAACCACCACGTGGATCGTGGCTTCTACCCGCTCGGTTCGTGCACGATGAAGCACAACCCGAAGATCGACGAGGAACTCGCCGGCCTGGCGGGCTTCGCGAAGGCGCATCCCCTGGCGGGCGACGACGCGACCCAGGGCGCACTGCGGGTCATGGCGTCGGTGCAGCGCCTGCTCGCCGACATCACCGGCTTTGCCGCGGTGACGACGCAACCCGCCGCGGGCGCGCACGGCGAGTTGACCGGCCTGCTGCTGATCCGTGCGTATCACCGGGCGAAGGGCGATGGCGAGAAGCGCCGCCGCGTGATCGTGCCCGATTCGGCGCACGGCACCAACCCGGCGAGCGCGAGCCTGGTCGGCTACGAGACCGTGGTGATCCCCTCCGGCCCCGATGCGACCGTGGACCTCGAGGCGCTGGCGCGGGCTCTGGACGAGCGCACGGCGGCGGTGATGCTCACCGTGCCGAACACGGTCGGCCTGTTCGAGCCGCGCGTGCTCGACGTGACCAGGCTGGCGCACCAGGCCGGGGCGCAGTGCTACATGGACGGAGCCAACCTGAACGCTCTCGTGGGAAGGGTGCGGCCGGGTGACCTGGGCTTCGACGTCATGCACATCAACGTGCACAAGACGTTCTCGACCCCGCACGGCGGGGGCGGCCCGGGAGCCGGGCCCGTGGCCGTGGCCAGCCACCTCGAGCCATTCCTGCCGATGCCGATCGCCGTGGTCGAGCAGGGCGGACGGGTGCGCCTCGATTGGGAGCGCCCGCAGTCGATCGGCCGCGTGCACTCCTTCAACGGCAACTTCGGCATCCTGCTGAGAGCCCTGGCCTACATGCTCACGCTCGGGCCCGAGGGACTCGCCGAGGTGAGCCGGGTCGCCATCCTGAATGCCAACTACCTCATGCGGCGGCTGGCGAAGACGTACGACCTGCCGAATCCGCAACACTGCATGCACGAGTTCGTGCTCTCGGGCCGGGGGCTCAAGAAGCACGGCGTGAAGACCCTCGACGTGGCGAAGCGCCTGCTGGATTTCGGCGTGCACGCGCCGACGGTCTACTTCCCGCTCATCGTCGAGGAGGCCCTGATGATCGAGCCCACCGAGACGGAGACGCTCGACCGGCTCGACCACTTCGCCTCGGCGATGGAGCGCATCGCCACCGAGGCGGCAGAGAACGCCGAACTGCTGCAGCAGGCCCCTCACACCACACCCGTGGGCCGCCTCGACGAGGCTCGCGCCAGCCGTGAGCCCAAGCTCCGATGGAGCCTCCCGTAGGGTCGAGACCCACCAGGTGGGAAGGAAGGGAGATTTGGGGCTGAGCGCAGGACGCGCTTCGCAGGAGGCTCGGTCCATCGAGCCGGGCACGATGCCGCCCGATGTCCGCGTGGGCTCTCCGGCCACGGTGGAGTGGACCGTCAGCCCATGGCGGGAGGACCCCGCCCGAGCAGCGCTCGCGGTGCTCGCGGCCCTGCTCCTGGGGTTGTTGGCAGCGTGGCTGCTGGCGGGGGAACGCTTCCTCGCCACGCTCATGGGTCTGGCCGTGCTCGGCGTGCTGGCGCCGGGAATGACCCCGATCGCGTGCCGGGTGGACGACGATGGTGTGGCGCGCCGCGTGCTCTTCGCCTGGCACCGCAGGACCTGGCCGGAGATCCGGCGGGCCCGGCTGAGTGCCAACGGGCTCTTCGTCTCGCCGTTCGCGCGGCGCAGCCGGCTCGACCGTTTCCGGGGCCTGTACCTCCCCGTGCCGCGCCGCACGGCGCGTGCCGAGGCGTTGCTCGAGGCCCTGCGGCAGGAGGTGCAGCGTCATGGCCTCTGAGACGCCCCCGCTGGCCGCCGAGGATCTGGCGCTGCTCGAGCGCGTGGCCGGGCGTGTGGTGGAGTTGCGCCTCGAGGTACCGGCGATCCTGACGCTGGAGTCCGTGCGGCCTCTCTCGTTCGTGGCAAGCCAGGCCATGCTCTTCTTCCAGCCGCTGGTGCAGGCGCTCCTGCGCTTCGGTGACTACCAGCGTTTCGCAGCGCTGGCCGAGCGCCGCGACGCGCTCGAAGCGTTGACCGCGTGCATCGAGCGCCGCGCGGAGGAGTCCCGGGCCGCGCGCAGGGCGGCACGCGCGGGGGCCGCGAAGGGCCCGGCGGCGGCCTCCGGAGGACCCGGTGGGCGCGCCGGGAAGACGACATGAGCGGCCGCACGACGCCTCCCCGCCCGGAGGACGTCCATTCGATCCTCGCCACCGACTGCGGGTCCACGACCACCAAGGCCATCCTCATCGAGCGTCGGGGCACCGCGTACCGGCTCATCGCGCGCGGCGAAGCGCCCACCACGGTCGAGGCCCCGTTCGAGGACGTGACGCGCGGCGTGCTGAACGCGGTGCGCGAGGTGGAGGAGCTGGCCGGCCGGCGCCTGCTGGATGGGGATGTCATCCTCACGCCGATGCAGCAGGGCGCGGGCGTGGACCTCTACGTCACGACCTCGAGCGCGGGCGGCGGGCTCCAGATGATGGTCTCGGGCCTGGTGCTGCAGATGACGGGGGAGAGCGCCCAGCGGGCGGCGCTGGGTGCCGGGGCGATCGTGATGGACGTCATCGCCCTGAACGACGGCCGACGGCCGCACGAGAAGATCCAGCTCCTGCGGCAGTTGCGCCCCGACATGATCCTCCTCTCGGGGGGCACGGACGGCGGGGACGTGCGGCGCGTCGCCGAACTCGCCGAGTTGCTCGTCGCGGCCGGTCCGACGGCCCGGCTCGGCGCCGGCTACCAGCTCCCGGTGGTCTACGCGGGCAACCACGACGCGGCGGGCGTGGTGCGCGATCTGCTCGAGCCCCATGCGGCCATGAAGGTGGTCGCGAATCTGCGGCCCGCACTCGAGCGCGAGAACCTGCGCCCCGCTCGCGACGCCATCCACGAGCTCTTCATGCAGCACGTCATGGCGCACGCCCCGGGCTACCGCCGGCTCATGAGCTGGTCGCCGGTGCCCGTCATGCCCACGCCCGCTGCGGTGGGTCTCATGATCGAGCGCCTGGCGCGGCGCGACCACCTCTCCGTGCTGGGCGTGGACATCGGCGGAGCCACCACCGACGTGTTCTCGGTGTTCCAGGGGAGCGGCGGCGAGGCGGTCTTCCACCGGACCGTCTCCGCCAACCTCGGCATGAGCTACTCGATCGCGAATGTCATGGCCGAGGCCGGCCTCGAGAACATCCTGCGCTGGGTGCCGTTCCCGGTGGAGGAGGCGGTGCTGCGGAACCGCGATCCGCAACAAGATGATCCGCCCCACCACCATTCCGCAGACCCTCGAGGACCTGCTGATCGAGCAGGCCATCGCGCGCGAGGCGCTGCGGCTGGCGTTCGAGCAGCACCGGGCGCTGGCGGTGGAGCTCAAGGGCGTGCAGCAGGAGCGCACGATCTCCGAGGCGCTCCGCCAGTCGGCGGGGGGGGCCTCGGTCGTGGACCTGCTGGAAGTCGGGCTCATCGTGGGCTCGGGCGGCGTGCTCTCGCACGCCCCGCGCCGCGTGCAGGCAGCGCTCATGATGGTGGATGCGTTCCTGCCGGAGGGGCTCACGCTGCTGGCGGTGGACAGCATCTTCATGGCGCCCCAGCTCGGCGTCCTCTCGACCGTGCACGAGCAGGCCGCCAGCGAGGTCTTCGATCACGACTGTCTGGTGCGGCTCGGCGCGGTGCTCGCGCCTATCGGCACGGGGCGTCCCGGACAGGCCTGCGTGACCGTCGAGGTGAGCGGCCCCGACATGACGCCCGTGAGCCGGCGCGTGGCCTTCGGGGAGATGGCCCTGCTCCCGCTGCCCCCGGCCAACGCGTTCGGCCGCGTGAGCGCGGTGCCCGAGCACGGCTTCGACCTCGGAGCCGGGCGGGGGCGCCCGGTGAGCGCCCGCGTCCCCGGCGGCAGCGTGGGACTCATCGTGGACGCACGCGGACGTCGGCCCTTCGAGCTGCCCGTCGCCACAGCCCGCATCGAGCGCCTGCGCGCCTGGCACCGCGCGCTCGCGCTCTATCCCCGGGAGGTCGTGAGCATGGCGCACGCCTACACGCCCGGGACTCCGGGTGACCGCGCGCACCGTCGTGCGCCGCGAGCGACGGCTGCCGCTGAAGGGGCACGTCCTGGTCAAGGCTCGGCGACGCCGTCGGCCCCCAGGACGTCGTGGCGCGCACCGAGCTGCCCGGGAACGTGCAGACCATGAACCTGGCCTCGCGGCTGGATGTCGATCCCGCCCGGGTCCCGCAGGCCCTCCGCAAGCCGCTCGGCTCGGACGTGCGCGCCGGGCGAGGTGCTGGCCGGGACGCGGGGATTCTTCGGGTTCGCCCGGCGCAGCGTCGTGGCGCCGGCCGACGGCTTCCTCGAGAGCGTCTCGTCCGTGACCGGGCAGCTCGTCCTGCGCGAGCCGCCGATCCCGGTCGAGGTCAGCGCCTACGTACGCGGCATCGTGGTCGAGGTGCTGCCGGACGAGGGCGTGATCGTGGAGGCGCGCGGCGCTCTCCTGCAGGGCATCTTCGGTGTGGGGGGCGAGACCTGGGGCGCGGTGGCGCTGGCGGTGGACTCGCCCGATGCCGAGCTGACGCCGGGGCGCCTGCGGCCCGAACACCGCGGGCACGTGGTCGTCGGCGGCGCGCTACGTCAGCCTACGAGGCCCTCATGCGCGCACGCGCGCTGGGCGTCGCGCGCGGTGGTGGCGGGCGGCATCGACGACCTCGGACCTGCGGCAGTTGCTGGGGCACGAGCTGGGGGTGGCCATCACCGGCTCGGAGAACCTCGGCCTCACGCTGGTGCTGACCGAGGGCTTCGGACGGATCCGCATGTCGGACCGCGCCTGGGACCTGCTCGGCGCTCGTGCCGGCCGCCTGGCATCGGTCAGCGGCGCGACGCAGATCCGTGCCGGGGTGCTGCGCCCCGAGGTGCTGATCCCCGAGTCCGACCCCGGCACGGCGCCCGTCGAGCGCGACACGGGCGCGGGGCTCGCACTCGGATCGCTGGTGCGCGTGATCCGCGCGCCGCACTTCGGACGCGTCGGCCAGGTGGTGGAACTCCCATCCGAGCTCAGGAAGCTCGAGACCGAGGCCATGGTGCGCGTGCTGGTCGTCGCCTTCCGGGAGGACGGGGCGCGCGCCGCTGGTCCCTCGCGCCAACGTGGAGATCATCGCCTCGTGAGCCGGGCATCCCCGAAATCGTTGACAGGGCGGGCGGGGCGTCTTAGGCTTTCCGCACCCGCGTGCCCATTCGCTGCCGGCCGCGGCCTGGGCCCCGCACGTGCAACACGGAGGTCGCCATGACGGGAGGGACGGCGTGCAACACCGCGCGGGCCTGACGGCCGTGGTCGTGCTGGTGGCGCTGCTCGCGCCGCCCGCCGCGCGCCCAGGTAACCGCCATGAGCGGAGCGCCGCCGATCATCGTCCCCGAGGCCGCGATCGCGAGCCCTCCTGCGCCGGCGCTCCTCCCGGGCGAGTTGCAGGCCCCCCATCCCGCCCGCAGCCTCACCTGGACGGACGCCCCGGACGACGCCGGACGCGCCGTGGACCTGTCCTGGGAGCCGTCGCCCGACGACGACGGGCTTCACGTGCTCGTGGACGGCTATTACCTGATGCGCTCGGAGAGTCCGGGCGGGCCCTGGACCCTCGTGGACTCGGTCGCCGCCGGGGTGGCCACCTCCCGGGACCAGTCGGCGAGCCTCCGCCGCGACGTGGCCTACTTCTACCGCGTGGACACGCACGGCCCGGGCGGCGTCACCCCGGCCGGGAGCGTGACCGGGCCGGCCTTCGCGAGCGTCGCAGTGGTTCAACCACACGCGCTGGAGCGTGCTGCTGCTGACCATGTTCTTCTTCGGCTTCGTGCTGTTCTTCATCCAGAGCGCGCAGGGCGAGGGAAAGAAGCCCGTTCCTCCGGCGCATCCCCGGCATCGACGCCATCGAGGAGGCCATCGGCCGGGCGACGGAGATGGGGCGCCCGGTGCTCTACGTGCCCGGCGTGCAGGACATCGAGGACATGCAGACCGTGCAGGCGCTGATCATCCTCGAGAGCGTCGCGAAGACCACCGCCCGTTATCGAGACGCCGATCAAGGTGCCGGTCTCGTACCCCATCCCGTTCACGATCGCGCAGGAGATGGTGAAGAGCGGCTACGTGCACGCCGGGCGCGCGGAACAGTACGACCCGGACAGCGTTCAGTTCGTCTCGCCCGAGCAGTTCGCCTACGTCGCGGCGAATCACCGGCGTGATGACGCGCGACAAGCCGGCCGCGCACATCTTCCTGGGGGCGTTCTTCGCGGAGTCCCTGCTGCTGGCCGAGAGCGGGCCACGCGACCGGGGCCATCCAGGTCGCGGGCACGGCGAACGCGAACCAGCTGCCCTTCTTCGTCGTGGCCTGCGACTACACGCTCATGGGCGAGGAGTTGTTCGCGGCCAGCGCCTATCTCTCGGGCGAACCGAAGCTCGTGGGCAGCCTCAAGGGCGCCGACCTCATGAAGATCACCATCATCGTCCTGCTGGTGGTCGGCTGCGTGCTCGAGACGTTCGGGCAGCACGGCCTCACGCAGTGGCTGGCAACGCAATAGGAGGCGAGGCGTGAAGCGCGAGATCCCGCTGTTCGTGACCGCCACGATCGGCCTCTTCATGATCCTGTCGTTCTTCGTGCCCCATCAACTGGTGAGCGTGCCCGCGGACTTCCTCCAGCAGAGCGCGATCATCATCGTGGCCTTCGGCATCGTGCTGGGCGGGGCGAACCTGCTGCGCGTGAACCTCGAGGCGGTGGTCCGGCGCCAGCCCGACTGGCCGTACAAGCTCGTGCTCATCGCGGGGCTGGTCGTGACGGTCGCCCTCGGTCTCATCGAGGGCCGCGACTTCCAGGCGCCCGGCACCCGCTCGACCTGGATCTACGACCACGTGTACTCCTCGATGAGCAGCGCGATGTTCGCCCTGCTGGCCTTCTTCATCGCGTCGGCGGCGTTCCGCGCGTTCCGGATCCGCACCGTGGAGGCCGCGCTGCTGGCGGCGGCCGCCTTCATCCTGATGATGGGGCGCGTGCCGCTCGGGGGCGTGCTCACGGCCGGGCTCCCGCGCGAGCTGCGGATCGAGACCCTCGCGCAGTGGATCCTGGACGTCCCGCAGAACGCCGCCAACCGCGCCATCCTCATCGGCGCGGCGCTGGGCGTGATGGCCACCGGCCTGCGCGTGATCCTCGGGATCGAGCGCAGCTACCTGAGCGGGGAGGATTGAGCCGTGAGCCTGGCCGCTTCCTTCGAGCGTCTGGACCGCCGCTGGATCTATCGGCATCATGGCGCTGCTCGTCCTCCTGCCGCTGCTCTGGCCCCTGAACCTGCCCGCTGGAGCCCTCGCCGCCGGTGCGCGCCTACCACGACGCGATCGCCGCATTGCCTCCCGGCAGCACCGTGCTGATGTCCTGCGACTTCGACCCGGCGTCGCGGCCCGAGCTCGAGCCCATGGCCCGCACGACCCTGCGGCAGCTCTTCCGCAGGCACTGCAAGGTCGTCGTGGTGGTGCTGTACCCGGGTGGCGCGCGCATCGTGGACGCGATCGTCCAGGACGTGGCGCAGAGAGTGCCGCCAGGTCGACGGCGTCGACTACGTCAACCTCGGCTACAAGGCCGGGCAACGAGGCGGTCATGGTGCTCATGGGGCAGAGCATCGCGCAGACCTTCCCGCGCGACCACAACGGCCGCGACGTGACGCGCCTGCCCGATCATGCGGTTGCTGCGAAACTACTCCAGCTGCGCCCTGCTGGTGAGCCTCTCCGTGGGCTACCCGGGCACCAAGGAGTACGTGCAGCAGGTGCAGGGACGCTTCCACATCCCCATCATCGCCGGCGTGACCGCGGTGTCCGCGCCGCACGCTCTACCCGTACCTGCAGAGCGGGCAGTTGCGCGGGCTGCTCGGCGGCATGGCCGGGGCTGCCGAGTACGAGGACCTGCGTTACGAGCGCGGCATGGCATCGCGGGGCATGGACGCGCAGTCGCTCGCGCACATGTTCATCGCGCTGTGCATCGTGCTCGGCAACGTGGCGCAGTGGGAGCGCAAGCGGAAGGAGACGCGCGATGAGCCCGCACCCGAGTCCCGACCCTGCGGCGTGTGGGTGGCGGCCGCGCTCACGCTCTGCGTCTTCAGCTTCCTCTACCGGGAGAATCCGTTCTATCGCTTCGCCGAGCACCTGTTCGTGGGCGTCTCGGCCGGGTACTACATCGTTCTGAACTTCTGGACCGTGCTCGTGGCGAACCTCTGGGATCCGCTCGTCGCCGCGTTCGACGGCCGGCAGGGCTCGCCGTTCGCCGCGCACCTCGGGGACTACCGCGCGTTCCTGCTGCTGCCCGCCCTGCTCGGCTTGCTGCTGTTCTCGCGCTTCCTGCCGCGCTACGCCTGGATGGCGCGCTGGTCGCTGGCGGTCATCATCGGGGTCTACGCCGGCCTCAAGACCACGGGCTTCGCCCAGGGCGACTTCGTGGCGCAGGTCCACGGCAGCATCCAGCCGCTCTGGACCGGCCACTGGGGCTCGAGCGTGAACGCGTGGATCTTCACCATCGGGCTCGTGACGTCGCTGCTCTTCTTCTACTTCAGCCGCGAGCAGAAGGGGGCGCTGGGCTCGGCTTCGCGTCGTCGGCGTCTTCTTCCTGATGGTCTCCTTCGGCGCGGGCTACGGCTACACGGTGATGTCCCGCATCTCGCTCCTCATCGGGCGCTTCCAGTTCCTGCTGTTCGACTGGCTGGGCCTGCGCTGAGCGCCGACCTCCGCCCGCGATGATCCTCTGGTGCGACGGGGGCCACGATCCCGCCGAGAACATGCGGCGTGACACGGCACTCCTCGAGGCCGCAGCCGCGGGGGCAGAGCCGGTCCTGCAGGCTCTTCACGCTTCGTCCCCCCGGGCATCACCCTGGGCCGCGCGCAGGATCCCGGGCGCGAGCTCGACCTCGACCGGTGCCGCGCAGCCGGGGTCCCCTGGGCCGTGCGTCCCACCGGAGGCCGCGCCATCTACCACGACGAGGAGTGGACCTACTCGCTGGCCGCCGCGGCTGGCCGACCCATCGTGGGGCGGCGGGCTGGAGGCGGCGTACGGAAAGGCCTCCGGCCTCCTGGTGGCCTCGCTCACGCGCCTGGGCGTGCCCGCCACGCTCACGCCCGGGGCGGCGCGCGGCGGACCTCGCGCCGCGCTCCGCCCGGGGCGCCGCAGCACCGTGCTTCGCCTCGACGGCGCGCCACGAGATCGTGCTGGAGAGCGGCAAGCTCGTGGGCAGCGCGCAGCGGCGGACGGCGCGGGCATTGTTGCAGCAGGGAAGCGTGCTGCTCGGCCCCGCCCACCTGAGGCTGGCGGACTTCCTCGCGATCCCGGATTGCGCGCGGGAGCGCGTGCGCGCCGGCCTCGATCAGGCCTCGGCGCACGCCGGTCCGTGGCTGGGGCCACGGCCGCCGCTCGCGCGCTGGGCGGACGCCTTGCAGCCGGACCTGCCCGCGGGCACCCGCCGGATCGACGGCGAGAGCGGGCTGGCCTTGACGGGCGCCGGCATCCCGACACCGTCCCTGCTCGGTTGACCCCCGACCCGGAGCGGTCGGATACTCGGGTTGCCTCACGCGCTCCCGCTCCTCCTGGAGGGCAGGAAGATGGCCCACCGGCATGCGATCCGGATGGGACTGGCCGCGGCGCTCGTCGTGAGCTGCGGTGGCCGCTCCGGCCTGCGCCCAGCCCCTGCGCACCCCCATGCGCGAGGCGGGCGTCCCCGGGCGGCCGCTTCGTGATCGGCGTGACCAACGACGCCAGGACCTTCAATCCGATCATGTCGAACGAGACCAACTCGAGCGACGGTGAGCGACCGGCTCTTCACGGCGCTGACCGAGTTCGACAACATCGCGCAGAAGCCGTCCCCGGCGCTCGCCCGGAGCTGGGAGGTGAGCCGCGGACGGGCTCACCTGGACGTGGCACCTGCGGCGGGGCGCGCGGTTCTCCGACGGGCATCCGATCACCGCGGAGGACGTCCTCTTCAGCTTCGCGGTGGCCTACGATTCGACCCTGCACCAGTCCATCTACGATCTGCTCACGCCGTACGGGCAGAAGCTGCAGGTCTCGGCCCCGGACTCCTACACCGTCGTGACGCGCGTCGCCCGGCCGCACGCCCTCCTGGTGCCGGCGGTGGGGGCCCTGCGCATCCTTCCCCGGCACGTGCTCGAGCCCGCCTGGCGGGCAGGCCGCTTCGCCTCGTCCTACGGCGTGACCACGCCCACCCGAGAGCCTGGTGACGAGCGGGCCCTGGAAGCTCAAGCAGTTCGTCCCGCGGGAGAAGACCGTCCTGACGCGCAACCCGTACTGGTTCGGCGTGGACGCCCGCGGGCGGCGGCTCCCGTACCTGGACGAGCTGGTCTTCCTCGTGGTCCCGGACCAGAACACCGCGGCCCTCAAGTTCCAGGCCGGCGAGGTCGACGGCATCGACAACGTGAAGGCGGAGGACTACGGGACCTTCGCCCGGAGGCAGACGCGCGGCGGCTACACGCTCCACGACCTGGGTGCCGCGCTGACGAGCAACTTCTTCTGGTTCAACCTCAATACGGTCAAGCAGCCGGGCGGGCAGGAAGCCGGTGGGCGCGCCGTTCGCGGACCCGGTCAAGCTACGCCTGGTTCTCCAGCCGCGACTTCCGTCGCGCGGTCTCCATGGCCATCGACCGCGATGCCATCATCCGCAGCGTCTTCTTCGGCGAGGGCGTGAAGAACTGGTCCCTCATGACCCCGGGCTACCGGCTCGTTCCACGACTGCGCGGTCACGGCCGCCTGCGACTACGACCCGCCGCGGGCGATGCGCCTGCTCGCCCGGCTCGGCTTCCGCGACCGCGACGGCGACGGCGTGATCGAGGACTCGAAGGGCAACCCCGTGCGCTTCACCCTCAAGACCAACGCGGGCAACGTGCGCGTCCAGATGGCCAACTTCGTGCGGGACGACCTGGCCCGGGTCGGCATCCAGTGCAGCGTGGCCGCGGTCGACTTCAACACCTGATCGACAACATGCGCGAGGACTTCGACTACGACGCCATCCTGGCCGGCCTGGGCGCCGCGGTCCCGCCCGACCCGGCGATGTGCGGCAACTTCTACCGCTCCAGCGGGCTCTCGCACTTCTGGAACGTCCGGCAGAGCGCGCCCGGAGACCGCCGGCAGAGGCTCGGCTCGACTGCCCTCTTCGGCGAGCTGCTCCTGCCCGCGCACTTGTCCGACCCGCCGGCAGCCTGAGCGCGCAGCATGGACCGGATCCTGGACGATCGAGTGCTGGCTCATCTGGCTGCCGACCATGAAGGTCAGAGCTGCCGGTGCGCGAACCGCTTCGGGAACGTGCACCCCACGATCCTGCCGCACCGCCTGCTCTGGAACATCGAGACGGTGTTCGTCAAGCCACGGGGCCGGAGCTAGGGCCCGGGCCCTTGCGACCGCGGCCGACGCACCGGAGCATGCGAACCTACGTCCTGCGCAGGCTGCTGCAACTCGATCCCGCTGCTGCTCGCCGTCGTCGTGCTCACCTTCGCTGCTCCTGAAGCTCGCGCCCGGGCGACTACCTCACGACCCTCGTCGGCGAATCCCCAGGTGCTCGGCCGCGACGCTCGAGGCCATGCGGCACCGCTTCGGCCTCGACCGGCCCTGGACCGTGCAGCTCGCTCTCTACCTGAAGAACCTCGTCCTGCGCCTCGACCTCGGCGAGTCCTTCTCGCGCCACCGCCGGTGTTCGCGGTGCTGCGCGAGGGGCTGCTCGAACACGCTGCTGCTGGCCGCTGGCGGGCGCGCTGGTGACCTGGGGCGCTGGCCATCCCGCTGGGCGCCTGGGCGGCCGCGCGACAGGGCACCGCCGTGGACCGCACGCTCTCGCTGGTGGCCTTCATCGGTCTCTCGGTGCCGGAGGTGCTCTCGGGGCTGCTGCTGCTCATGCTCGCCGCGCACACCGGGTGGTTCCCGGTGGGAGGGATGCGCTCGCTCGACTGGGAGATCGCTGCCGCTCGCGGGCCGGGCGCTGGACGTGCTGCGGCACCTCGCGCTGCCCGGCGCTGGTCGTGGGGCTCGTGCCGCTCGCCGAGCCGCATGCGGCAGATGCGCTGCCAGCCTGCTCGACGTGCTGCGCCTCGAGTACGTCACGACCGCCCGGGCGAAGGGCCTCGACGAGCGCACGGTGGTGATGAAGCACGCGCTGAGGAACGCCTCAATCCGCTCATCACGCTCTTCGGCTACACGCTCGGGTCGCTGCTGTCGGGCTCGCTCGTCGCCGAGATCGTCTTCTCGTGGCCCGGCCTGGGACGCGTCACCTACGAGGCCATCCTGTCGCGCGACCAGTACCTGGTCGTCGGCTCGGTCCTGATGGCCGCGGTGGTGCTGGTGCTCGGCAACCTCGTCGCGGACCTGCTGCTCGCCGCGGCGGACCCGCGGATCCGCCATGAGTGAGCCCGCCGCCGGCCGCCGCCACAATCGCCCGGGCGCGTGTTCTGGCGCCAGTTCCGCGCGCAACCCGCTCGCGCTCACCGGCGGCGCGCTGCTCGCGCTGTTCTACGCGCTCGCGCTCCTCGCGCCCTTCGTCGCCCCCTACCCCCAGGACGAGCTGGACCGCAGCCGCTTCTACCACCCGCCCGCAGGCGCCGCACTGGCGGGACGCCGGCGGGCCGGCTGCACCTGCGCCCGTTCGTGTACGCGACCGTGCCGGGTCCCGGCATCTTCGAGTACCGCGAGGACCGTTCACGCCGCTGCCGCTGCGCTTCTTCGTGCGCGGCTCGCCGCTACCGGCTGCTCGGGCTCGTGCCCACCGACCGGCACCTCTTCGGCGTGGACGCGCCCGGAGCGCGTGAACCTGCTCGGCACCGACCCGGCGGGCCGCGACGAGCTCTCGCGGCTGCTCTTCGGGGCGCGCGTCTCGCTGACCGTCGGGCTCGTGGGCATCGCTCATCTCCTTCGCCCTCGGGCTGCTCCTGGGCGGCGTGTCGGGCTACCTCGGCGGCTGGGTGGACGGACTCATCATGCGCGTCGAGCGAGGTCCTGCTCAGCATCCCCGGGCTCTACCTGATCATCGCCCTGCGCTCGGTGTTCCCGGCCGAGCCTGCCGAGCCGGCAGGTCTACCTCGCCATCGTGGCCATCCTGGCGCTCATCGGCTGGGCCGGGCTGGCCCGCGTCATCCGCGGCATGGTGCTCTCCATCCGGCGCTCCGACTTCGTGACCGCCGCCGAGGCCCTGGGCATGAGCCGCATGCGCATCATCGTGCGCCACGTGCTGCCCAACACGCTGTCCTTCGTCATCGTGGCGGCGACGGTCTGGCCGTGCCGGGCTACATCCTGGGCGAGGTCTTTCTGTCCTTCCTCGGCGTCGGCGTGCAGGAGCCCAGCGCTTCGTGGGGGAACATGCTGCAGCAGGCGCGCAGTCTCACCGTGCTCACGGACTTCCCCTGGCTGCTGTACGCTCCCGGCGTGGCGATCTTCCTGACGGTGATGGCCTTCAACTTCCTCGGCGACGGGCTGCGCGACGCGCTCGACCCGCGCCGGACCGGCGCAGGCAGGGCGGGATGAGCGAAGCCGATCCTCCAGGTAGAGGACCTGCGGACGTACTTCACGCACCGACCAGGGCGTGGTGCGCGCGGTGGACGGCGTCTCGCTTCGAGGTTCGCGCGGGCGAGACGCTGGCGCTGGTGGGGGAGTCGGGCAGCGGCAAGAGCGTGACGGCGCTCTCGATCCTGCGGCTCGTGCCGGAGCCCGCGGGGAAGATCGTGGACGGCCGCGTGATCTTCCAGGGCCGCGACCTGCTCGCGCTCCCGCCTGCCGGGATGCGCCGGGTGCGTGGCCGGGAGATCTCCATGGTCTTCCAGGAGCCGATGAGCTCCCTGAACCCGGTCTTCACCTGCGGCGAGCAGATCGCCGAGGTCCTGCGCGCTGCACGAGCGCATGGCGCGGTCGCGAAGCGCGCGCGCGCGCCGTCGAACTGCTCCGGCAGGTGGGCATCGCCGCCCCGGAGCAGCGCGCCGCCGAGTATCCGCACCAGCTCTCGGGTGGCATGCGACAGCGGGTGATGATCGCGATGGCGCTCGCCTGCCGCCCGGCGCTGCTCATCGCCGACGAGCCGACCACCGCGCTCGACGTGACCATCCAGGCGCAGATCCTCGAGCTGCTGCAGCGGCTGCAGGACGAGCTCGGCATGGCGCGTGCTGCTGATCACGCACGACCTCGGCGTGGTGGCCGAGACCGCGGACCGGGTGGCGGTCCTCTACGCGGGCCAGGTGGTCGAGTCGTGCGGCGTTGCGGCCGCGTTCCGGCGCACGCGCCACCCCTACACGGCCGGCCTGCTGGCCTCGCTGCCGCGGCTCGGCTCGCGCGGCGAGCGCTTGCGCGTCATCCCCGGGCAGGTGCCCGACGCCGCCTGCTTCCCGGCCGGCTGCCGCTTCCACCCGCGCTGCCCGCGCCGCGGTCGAGCGCTGCCGCACGCCGTCAACCCGCCGCTGCAGACGCTGGACGGCGACCACCAGTCCCGCTGCTGGCGCGCCGGCGGAGATCGCGGCCGGGACCCTGGACCCGGTCGACGGGCAGGGGAGCGTGCCCATGAGCTGAGCCGCTGCTCGAGGTGCCGCGACCTGGTCAAGCACTTCCCGGTCCGCCGCGGGCCTGTTCGGCCGGGCGGCCGGGCAGGTCCGCGCGGTGGACGGCGTCTCCTTCGACGTGGGCCAGGGCGAGGTGCTGGGCCTGGTGGGGGAGAGCGGCTGCGGCAAGACCACGACCGGGCGGTGCGTCCTGCGGTTGATCGAGCCCACGTCGGGCACGGTGCGCTTCGACGGCCGCGACATCACGCGGCTCTCGCGCCGCGAACTGCGGCCGCTGCGTCGCCAGATGCAGATCGTCTTCCAGGATCCGTACTCGAGCCTCAACCCGCGCCTCACGCGTGGGGGAGCATGCTGGGCGAGGCGCTGGCGATCCACGGCCTGGCGCGCGGGGCGAAGGCCCGCTCCCGCGTGGCCGAGCTGCTCGAGCTGGTGGGGCTCTCGCCCGATCACGCCCGGCGGTATCCGCACGAGTTCTCGGGCGGCCAGCGCCAGCGCATCGGGGTCGCGCGCGCGCTGGCCGTCGAGCCGCGGCTCATCGTGGCCGACGAACCGGTCTCGGCCCTCGACGTCTCGATCCAGGCCCAGATCGTGAATCTGCTGCAGGACCTCCAGCGCAAGCTGGAGCTCACGTACCTCTTCGTGGCCCACGACCTCTCCGTGGTCGAGCACATCAGCGACCGCGTGGCGGTCATGTACCTGGGCCGCATCGTGGAACTGGCCGGGGCCGAAGCGCTGTACCGCGCACCGCGGCACCCGTACACGCTCTCGCTGCTGTCGGCCATCCCCGTGCCCGACCCCGGGCGCCGTCGCGACCGCATCGTGCTCAAGGGCGACGTGCCCAGCCCCGCCAGCCCGCCCGGCGGGATGCAGCTTCCATCCGCGCTGTCCCATGCGCCCGTGAACGCTGCTCGCCGCGAGGAGCCCACGCTGCGCGAGGTGGCGCCGGGACACGTCTCCGCCTGCCATTTCGCCGAGGAGCTCGCGGATTCCGCCGTGCTCACGCGGGCGCCGGCATCCGAGCCCGCGCGAGACTAGCGCTCCGCCCGTCCCGGCAGGTTCCGTGAGCGGCGCCCGACACCGCCTCCCAGCCGAATTGCGGGTTCCGCCCCATCCGGAGGCCCCGACCCGGGGCTAAACCCCCGCGGCCTCCCGGTCGCCCGAACACGATCCATCGGCGCCCCCCCCGCAGCCCACGTCGGGACCCACCGTAACGGATTGCTGCGAGGCGGCATGCGCCGAGCGCTGCGCGCCCGAGGGCGCAGCCCGGCACACGACGGCACCGCCCTTGCGAACAGCTATCCATTGAGGCCGCCGACTCGACGGGGCCAGATGAGCGCCAGAGGGCGCGAGGTCCCGGGAAGCGGACGCCGACAACCGAATACGGTGTGTTCCCTGTGCGACTCGTGCTTCGCCGCCCCCATGGCTGATCCCCCTATCGCGAGCGAAGGAGTCTTGAGGACCGGCACACGGTCGATACGGGGAACCAATCTGAAGGGCCCTGGCCCGCGGGGACCACGCTTCGACCTCCGCCCGCGCCGCCAGGGCCCGCCTCTTCTATCGCCGCTCGCGGTTTCGCTCTCCCGGCTCGCCCGCCACCCTTCCCGGCGGGCCCGCGCAGGCCCGCCCACCGGTCATTCCCGCGCAGCGCCGGTACTTGCGGTCCTCCGCAGAGCTCTGCGACCCGTTGACCGCCCCACCCATCCCTGATAGCGTTCCGCCCTCGGAGTGGGTCGAACGACGCGCGGGCCGGCCTCTCAGCCCGCCAGGGAGGAGCCTCAGGGCTCGTGCCACGTGAAGCGTTCGGTCTGGTCGAGACGCGCGGGCTGGTCCCTGCCATCGAGGCCGCCGACGCCATGTGCAAGACGGCCCGGGTCCGCCTGACGCGCTTCGAGATCACGCGCGACGCCCTGGTCACGGTCACCGTTCGCGGTGCGCTCGCCGAGGTCGAGGCAGCAGTGGCCGCCGGGGCTGCCGCGGCGGCGGGCAAGGGCACGGTGCTCGCGCGCCATGTGATTCCGGCGCCCGAGCGACAACTCGAAGAACCGATCGCGGGACCCCCGCCGGGTGCGGCGGCCCCCGGGAACGACACAACCCCCTAAGGAGAGTCCCATGCAGGAAGAGGCTCTGGGCCTGATCGAGACGCGCGGCTTCGTCGCGATGGTCGAGGCATCCGACGCGATGGTGAAGGCTGCGCGGGTGCAGTTGGTGCACTACGAGAAGATCGGCGGCGGGTACGTGACCACGATCGTCCGCGGCGACGTGGCCGCGGTGCGCGCGGCCACCGAGGCCGGCTCGGCGGCGGCGGCCAAGGTGGGAGAGGTGGTCTCGGTCCACGTCATCCCGCGCCCGCACGCGATGCTCGAGGACGTGCTGCCCATCCGGCGGCCCGAGAGCAGCGGCAAGAAGTAGCGATGATCCTGGCGCGCGTGCAGGGCACCGTGGTCTCGACGCGCAAGGACCACGGGTTGCTGGGCCTGAAGCTCCTTCTCGTCCGCGAGGTGGACGGGCAGTTCAAGCCCGCCGGCAGCCATGTCGTGGCCGCCGACGCGGTGGGCGCGGGTGAGGGCGAGATCGTCATGGTCGCCGCGGGCTCCTCGGCGCGCCTCACCGAGGTCTCCCGCGACAAGCCGGTGGATGCGGTCATCGTCGGGATCGTGGATGCCGTCGAGGTGGCCGGGAAGGACGTCTACCTCAAGAGCTCCGGCGTGGCGGGCTGAGGCGCTTCCCATGGCGCTCGACGAGCAGCGGATCGCCTCCATCGTGACCGAGGTGCTGGAGCGCCTCGAATCCGGGCAGCAGGCGTCCGGCGGGCCTGCGCCGGCGGGAGGGCGGGGCGCGCTGCTGGGCGTGCATCCCGACCTCGACCGCGCGGTGGACGCCGCGCGCGCGGCCTTCACGGCCTACGACCGGACCCCGCTCGAGACCCGCCGCCGCATCATCGCCGCAGCGCGCGAGGCGCTCTCCTCCCAGTACGAGACGCTGGCCGCCCTGGCGGTCGAGGAGAGCGGCCTGGGACGGGTCGAGGACAAGATCCAGAAGAACCGCCTGGTCACCGAGCGCACGCCGGGGACCGAGGACCTCGAGCCCGTCACCTGGACCGGCGACCACGGCCTGACGCTGATGGAGCGGGCACCCTACGGCGTGATCGCCGTCATCACGCCCGTCACGAATCCCAGCGAGACCATCATCAACAATGGCCTTTCGATGATCGCGGGCGGCAATACCGCGGTCTTCTGCCCGCACCCGTCCGCCCGCAAGGTCTCGATGCCTCACGATCGACCTGATCAATCGAGCGGCCCTGAGCGCGGGGGCCCCGTTGCCGCTGCTGCACACGGTGGAGCAGCCCAGCATCGAGGTCGCGAAGGCGCTGCTCAACTACCAGGGCATCCGCCTGAACGTCGTGACCGGGGGGCCCGGGGTGGTCAAGGAGGCGCTCGCGGCCGGCAAGAAGGCCATCACCGCCGGGCCCGGCAACCCGCCCGCCGTGGTGGACGAGACCGCCGACCTCGAGCGGGCTGCGCGCGATCTCGTGGCCGGGGCGTCCTTCGACAACAACATCATCTGCACCGACGAGAAGGAGGTCGTGGCGGTCGCGCTGATCGCGGACGGGCTCAAGGAGGCGTTCGCGCGCGCCGGGGCGGTCGTACTGCCGCCGCACCAGACCGAGAAGCTGCGACGGCTGCTGCTCGAGAAGGAGCACGGTCCGCGCCACCACGCCGAGATCAACCGCCGCTACGTCGGCAAGGACGCGGGGCTCATCCTGCGCGACGCGGGGATCCCGTGCGACCCTCGCGCCCGCCTGGCCGTGTGCGAGGTGGAGGCGGACCATCCCTTCCTCTGGACCGAGATGATGATGCCCGTCCTGCCTCTGACGCGCGCGCGAACCGTCGACGAGGCCATCGAATTCGCCCTGCTCGTGGAGCAGGGCTATCGCCACACCGCCTCCATGCACTCGCGCAACATCGAAAAGCTCTCGAAGATGGCGCGGCAGTGCGATTGCTCGATCTTCGTGAAGAACGGCCCCAACTACGCCGGCCTCGGCTTCGGCGGTGAGGGGCCCACGAGCTTCACGATCGCGAGTCCCACGGGAGAGGGCATGACCACCGCACGCAGCTTCACCCGGGTGCGCCGCTGCACCCTGGTGGACCATTTCCGGATCGTCTGATGCACGTCGCCATCGCCGCCGTCGAGACCAGCAGCATCGCCCAGGGAACGGTCGCGGCTGACGCCATCCTGAAGACCGCCGAAGTGGAGATCCTCGAGCTCGGGCCGCTCTCGCCGGGGAAGTTCTGGATCCTGATCGGCGGGGAGGTCGCGACCGTCCGGGCCTCCTTCCAACGCGGCCTCGAGGTCGCGGGCGAGACCCTGCTCGACTCGCTCTTCATCCCGCAGCTCCACGAGCTGGTGATCCCGGCCCTGAGGGGCACGTGTCCACCCCGGGACCATGACGCCCTGGGCGTCATCGAGACCCTGACGGCCGCCTCCGCCATCGTCGCGGCCGACCGTGCCGCCAAGGCGGCCGAGGTCGTGCTGCGCGACCTCAGACTCTCGAACGGCCTCGGAGGCAAGGGCGTGCTGTGGTTGAGCGGGGCGGTGGGCGACGTCCAGGCCGCCGTCGAGGCCGGGCGGGCGGAGGCGCTCCAGAAGGGCCTGCTGGCCCGCTCGGTCGTGATCCCCAGGCTGCATCCGCAGCTGAAGGCGAGGCTCTTCTAGTGTTCTTCGCGCGCGTCGTCGGGACCGTGGTCTGCTCGACGCGCGTCCCCGCCTGGACCGGCCAGCGCACGCTGCTGCTGCAGCCCACCGATCCCGAGGGCAATGACCAGGGCCGCTGGGTGGTGGCGGTGGACCTGGTGTCCGCGGCGCAGGGCCAGCGGGTCTTCTACGTTCGCGGACGCGAGGCCGCGAACGCACTCGCGGACCCGGACAACCCGGCCGACGCCGCCATCGTGGGCATCGTGGACGAGGTCCGGGCGCGCGCCTGGACCACCCCCGGAGATGCTTGATGTTCCTGGCCCGCGTGATCGGTGACGTGGTGGCCACCATCAAGCACGACCACCTTGCGGGGCAGAAGCTGCTCCTGGTCCAGCCGGTCACGCCCGCGGACGCACCCACGGGCAAGCCGGTCATCGCCGTGGACGCGGCGGACTCCGGTCCGGGCGACCTGGTGCTGGTCGCCGATGAAGGAAACATGGCCGCCCAGGTGCTGCGGCGCTCGCGCGGGCCGATCCGGACGGTGATCGTGGGGGTGGTGGACAGGGTGGAGGTCGGGGACACGGCCGGGTAGGTCCGGGGGTCCCCGGGCCGTCCGGCGAGGAAAGGGCTGCGCAAATCGCCCTGTTAGTGTAGATTACGCGCGTCCGGCGCCGAGAGGCGAGCGTGCCGATCCACGAACTCCGCTGGAGGGCATGCGCGCATCGCTGCAAGGCTCTGCTGAAGCGCAGGGACGAGGCCGCCCCGAAGTGTCCGAAGTGCGGGGCGTCGCAGTCGGAGAAGTCGCTGTCCGCGTTCGTCATGACCGGAGGGGGCCGCCAGGCCTCGCCGGTGGTGTGCGCTTCTGCGGACCGCGCATGTCGCAGACACTAGCCGCCGGGAGAAGTGGCGCCCGGCGGGCAGGGAACCTGTCGACCCCGGTCGATGGGACGGGCAGGCACACGGAGGACCAGCCATGACCAAGGCGGACCTGGTGGAAGAGATCGCGGCGCAGACCGGGATCTCGCGCAACCAAACCGCGGTCATCGTGGATCAACTGCTGGACGCGATGTCCCGGGCACTGAGCGAGGGCAGGCATCTCGAGATCCGTGGCTTCGGCACGTTCAAGGTGCGCGAGCGCCGCGCGCGGCGGGCCCGGAACCCACGCAGCGGCTCCGAGGTCATGGTACCCGCGAAGCTCGTGCCGGTGTTCAAGCCGAGCAAGGAGCTCAAGGCCGTGGTGCTGGGAGAGGTCGCCGAAGTCGCCGAGCCCGTACTGAGCTGAATGACGCCGATCGCGGAATGCCATCGGGCAAGGGCATGGAGGATGAGGAATGGGGTCAGGCAAGAAGCGCAAGCGTAAGAAGATCGCAACGCACAAGCGCAAGAAGCGGCTTCGCAAGAACCGGCACAAGAAGCGGATCCGTTAGCCCCGCGGAGTCGCCCGCCAGACGCCTGATCGGCCGCGCGTATGTGACGCGCGGCCGCTGGGTGTTCGACCCGGCACGGCGCTGGCGGGGGGGCCGCAGGGAGTTGGTGTGGCGCGGCGAGCACGAGCCGCTCGACGGCGACTGGTGCATCGCGGAGGTACCCGACGAGGGCCCGGCTTCCCTTGTCGAGGTCCTCGGGGCGGATGACCGTCCGGAGTGGGACGACGCGGGTGTCGCCTCGCAGTTCCGGCTGCGCACCCGGTTCCCTGGGGCCGTCGAGCGTGAGGTGCTGGGGCATCGCGAGCCCGGCGCCCGCGAGCGTCACGGGCGGCTCGACCTGCGTGAAGAACTGGTCTTCACGATCGATCCCGAGGACGCGCGTGACCACGACGACGCTCTCTCGGTTCGTCCGCTGGGGGAGGGCCGCTTCCTGATCGGCATCCACATCGCCGACGTCTCCCACTACGTGACCCCGGGCTCGGCCGTCGACCACGAGGCCCGGGCGCGGGGCACGAGTTGTTACCTGCCCGGCGGGGTCGTCCCGATGCTCCCCGAGGCCCTCTCAGGCGACCTGTGCTCACTGCGCCCGGACCGCGACCGGCTCGCCCTGTCGGCCCTCGCCGAAGTCGACCTGGAAGGACGCCTCCTCGGCTGCAGGTTTGCCGAAACCGTGGTGCGCAGCCGCCACCGGCTGCACTACGGCGAGGTCCAGGCGGCGCTCGACCACCGGGAGGCCGCGGACCCACCCCTCCAGCAGGCGCTGCGGACGCTCCTTCAACTCGCCCGGGCGCTGCGACGCCGGCGCGTCGCGGCAGGGACCCTCGAACTGGACGTGCCCGAGGTCAAGGCCTGGGTGGATGAGCGCGGAGCACCCTGGAAGGTCGAGCGCCGCCCCCACTTCGAGAGCCACGAGCTGGTCGAGGAGTTCATGCTCCTCGCCAACCGCTGCGTCGGGCAGGAGGGCGCCAGACGTAAGGCTGGGCTCCTCTACCGTGTGCACGAGCCGCCCTCGCCGCTGAAGCTGGAAGCGCTGGACTCGATGCTCGGGACGCTGGGCCTGCCCCGCCTCGCCGTCCCCGGACCCGGGCGACGCGCCGGCGCGTTCACCGACCCGGCCAAGCCCCTGCAGGCCCTGCTGCGCGCCTCGCTCGACCCTCCGCGGCGCCGGCTCCTGCACCGGCTGGTGCTCCGCTCGCTGCCGCGCGCGCGCTACCTCGAGCGGGACCTTGGCCACTTCGGGCTGGCGGCCCGCGACTACTGCCACTTCACCTCGCCCATCCGGCGATACCCCGACCTTCACAACCACCGTCGCGTGCGCGAGTGGATCCAGTCCCGGCCCGACCAGGCCTGGGATCCGGTCGCACTCGAAGCACTCGCCCAGGGCTGCAGCGCCACGGAGCAGGCCGCCACCGACGCCGAGCGCGAGGCCACGCGCGTCAAGGGCCTCCGCTTCATCGAGGGGCGACTTGGGGACCGGGGTTCGGGTATAGTGACCGGCCTGGTGCCTCAGGGGTTCTTCGTCGAGTTGGACGATGTCCCCGTGGAAGGTTTCGTGCGTGTGTCGCTGTACCTCGAGGACCAGTTCACGCTCGATCGGACCGGGGTCCGCATGGTGGGACGCCGGACGCGACGTCGCTTCTCTCTCGGCGACGCCGTCCAGGTCATCATCGCCCGGGTGGACGTACCGGCGCGCGAGTGCGACCTCGCGCTGGAAGAGCCGAGACGGCGCGGTGCGCGCAAGCGGGGCCGCAGCCGCGGTGGGAGGATTTGATGCCGCAGAAGCGCAGGACCCGCAGGAGAGAGCGGCGCGCGACAGCGCGCGTGGACGCCCGCCTCAGCATGAGACTCAAGGGCGCGCGCGCGGACGGCGACCTCACGCAGGTCGTGACGGAAAGCCAGAACATCTCCGCGAGCGGGGTCTATTGCCTCTCGCCGCATTACCTCGCCCCACTTTCGAAGGTGAACCTGGCCATCGTGCTGCCGCGCCTGCCGGGAGGCCGCGGCACCAAGGACATCATCAGCTGCGAGGGCATCGTGGTGCGCTGCGACGCCTGCGTCCGCCGGACCGAGGGCCAGTATCAGTTGGCCTGCATGTTCACCGAGCTCGATTCGCAGCGCCGCCAGCGCATCGAGGAGTTCGTGACCTGGCGGAACCTGCAGGCGCTGCGCGCCGCGACCGGCGGCAGCGGCAGGACGGCCGCGCGCGCCCGCGTCGCGGCCACGAAGGCCACGAAGACCACGGCGGCCCGCAGTGCCCGCGCGGGCGTCCGGCGCGCGGCCCCCGGCCGGCGCGAGACCACTCACTGAGCGGGCCCGCCCCGCGGGCTCCCTCGCAGACGACCTTGTCCCCGACGAGCCACCTCATCGTCAGTCCGGGTCCGCCGCTGGCGGGTCACGTGCGGCCTCCCGGTGACAAGTCCATCACACATCGGGCCTACCTCCTTGCCCTGCTGGCCGAAGGGGACACGCTGGTCCGGAGCCCGAATCCCGGCGACGACTGCCGTGCCACGCTCCGCTGCGTCGAATCGCTGGGCGCCGGCGTGCAGGCGGGGGAGGACGCCGTGCGAGTGCACGGCACCGGCGGGCGGCTGCGGAGGCCGGACGGGGTCCTGGATTGCGGCAACTCGGGCACCACGCTGCGGCTGCTCGCGGGCGTGCTGGCGGCGCAGCCGTTCGAGGCCACGCTCACGGGAGACGCGTCGCTCCGCCGCCGCCCCGTGCACCGGCTGATCGCGCCGCTGCGCCAGATGGGCGCTTCGCTCCGCGCGCAGGATGGCGATCGCCATCCACCCTTGATCGTGTGCGGCGGCCGCCTGCGGGGGCTCACGCTCGCCGAACCGACACCGAGCGCCCAGGTCGCCAGCGCACTCCTGCTCGCCGGCGTGCAGGCTCACGGCGCGACCACGGTCCTGACGTCCCGCGGGGTGCGCGATCACATCGTGGGCATGCTGGGCGACTTCGGGGCCCCGGTCGAAGCGCAGCGGACGGACGGCAGCCCCATGCGGATCTCCGTGGAGGGACCGGCACGCCTGCGAGGCTGCTCCGTGAGCGTGCCCGGGGACTTCTCCGCGGCGGCGTTCTTCTTCGCGGCAGCCGCCGCCTGTCCGGGCGCCCGGGTCAGCGCGGCCGGTGTGGGGCTGAACCCGTCGCGCATCGGGCTGCTGGACCGGCTGTCGCAGATGGGGGCGGGCGTGCAGGTGGCCTCCGTCTGCACCGCGAACTCGGAGCCCGTGGGGGACGTCACCGTGACGGGCGCGGACGTGTTGCGTCCCGGCGACATCCCGCCCGCGCAGGTGATAGGACTCCTCGACGAGATCCCGGCCTGGGCCGTCGCGGCGAGCGCGGCCCCCGGCACCTCGCGGCTGCGCGGCGCCGCCGAACTGCGGGACAAGGAGAGCGACCGGCTCCGCGCGCTGGCCGAGGGACTGCGCAGCCTCGGCGTGCAGGTCGAGGAGACCCCGGACGGGCTCGACATCCACGGCGGCCCCGTGACCGGAGGTACGGTGCGCTCCCACGGCGATCACCGCATCGCCATGGCCTTCGCGGTGATCGGCACCCGCGCCACGGGTCCGGTCACCGTGGATGAGGCCTCCTCCATCGCCACGTCGTATCCGGGGTTCGCCGATGACCTACGCTCGCTGGGCGGCCGGGTCGACGGGACCTGGTTCCGCCGGGAGGAGACATGAGGTTCGTCGTCACGATCGACGGTCCATCGGCCGCCGGCAAGAGCACGGTCGCACGCGAGGTGGCGGTGCGTCTGGGGCTCCTGTACGTGGACACCGGCGCCCTGTACCGGGCGCTCGCGCTGAAGCTCCGGCGGCAGGGCGGCTCTCCGGACCAGGCGGACCAGGTGGAGCGGATGCTGGCGGACACGGTCCTCGACCTCTCGGGCTCGCCCGAGCAGCCACACGTCTGGCTGGACGGCGAGGACGTGAGCGGGCTGATTCGCACCCCGGAGGTGAGCGAGCTCTCCTCGCGGCTGGCCGCGCTGCCGACGGTGAGGCGACGGCTCGTCCAGATCCAGCGGGCCCTGCGCGAGCGCGGCCCCCTGGTGGGCGAGGGGACGGGATCTCGGAACCGTGGTGTTCCCGGACGCCGAGGTGAAGATCTACCTCGACGCCGACGCGCTCACCCGGGCCGGGCGCCGGGCCCGGGAACTCGAGCAGCGGGGACTGCCCGTCGCGCTCGAGCAGGTGCTGGCGGAGATCGAGCGCCGCGACCAGCGCGACCGCACGCGCGCGGACAGCCCCCTGCGGCCGGCCGCGGGCGCGACCGTCATCGAGAGCAGCGGCAAGGACGTCGAAGCGGTGGTCCAGGAGGTCCTGCGGGTCGTGCTGGCCGGGCCTGGCTGCCCGCCGATGGCGCCCCGGTCAGGGACCTCCACGCGGCGCCCGCCGGGCGGCCCGACGGCCGCCCGGGCCCGGCCGGGCCGATTAGGAGTTTTCTTGTGCTGGCATTATAGTCTCGCAAAGGCTGTCGTCGGTGTCGCGTTGCGCGCGGCGACCGGGTGGGAAGTGAGGGGGCGCGAGCAGATCCCGCGGTCCGGGGGGCTGGTCGTGGCCTCGAACCACATCTCCTTCTGGGACCCTCCGCTGATCGGCGCCGTCCTCCCCAGGGAAGTGCATTTCCTCGCCAAGGAAGAGCTGTTCTCGAATCCGGTCTTCGGCGCGCTGATCCGGAGCTACAACGCGATCCCGATCCGCCGCGGCATGGTGGACCTGAGCGGGATGGCCCGGGCGGTCGAGACGCTGCGCCGGGGCGAGGCGATGATGATGTTCCCGGAGGGGACCCGCATGCGGGACGGCAGGCTGCACCCGGCGCGGCCCGGGGTCGGCATGATGGCGGTGAACGCCGACGTGCCGATCGTGCCGTGCTACATCTCCGGCAGCAGCCGGCCTGGCCGGTGGCTGACGCGGAAGTCCAGGGTCCGTATCTCGTTCGGACCCGCTTGGAAGTGGCAGGAACTGGCCGGACCTGGGGCGGACCTCACGCCGGGACGCGCTCTCTACCAGCAGGTGGGGGACGCGGTCATGCGGGAGATCGCCCGCCTGAAGGCCGACCAGGAACCCATGGCATCACGCGGGGTGGTTTGAACCGCCCCCTATCTTAATGTTCAAGGAGGTTCTCATTTCCATGCAGGACACGACCGACACGACCCTCAACCCCATTGCGGACGCACCGCAGCGGGCTCCGTCACCCCCACGCATCCCGTTCAACGCCGACGACGAAGACGAGCTGGACGTCGAGCAGCGCGCCGAGATGTTCGGCCAGTACGAGGAGTCGCTCCGCTCCATCAGCGAGGGCGAGATCGTCCGCGGCACGGTGCTCGGCATCGACGAGAAGGAAGTCCTGGTGGACGTCGGCTTCAAGAGCGAGGGCGTCATCTCGCTCGCCGAGTTCACCGACCCCTCCAGCATCAAGGTGGGCGACATCCTCGAGGTCTTCCTCGAGAAGATGGAGAACCAGGACGGGCTCGTCGTGCTCTCCAAGCAGCGCGCCGACTTCGTGCGCGTCTGGGATCGCGTCAAGGAGGCCCACGACACCGGTCAGGTGGTGGAAGGGAAGCTGGTCCGCAAGATCAAGGGCGGAGTCGTCGTGGATCTCTACGGGGTGGAGGCCTTCCTGCCCGGCTCGCAGATCGCGCTGCGCCAGGTGCAGAACGTGGACGCCCTGCTGGGCCAGAACGTGCAGGTCAAGATCATCAAGCTGAACAAGCGGCGCCGGAACATCGTGGTGTCGCGCCGGGCCGTGCTCGAGGAGGAGCGCGACCGGATGAAGTCCACGATCCTCAAGGACCTCGCGAAGGACCAGATCCGCGAGGGCGTGGTCAAGAACATCACCGACTTCGGCGCCTTCGTCGACCTCGGCGGCATCGACGGCCTGCTTCACATCACCGACATGTCCTGGGGCCGCGTCTCGCACCCGTCGGAGATCTCGAAGATCGGCGACAAGGTGCGGGTCAAGGTGCTCAACTTCGACCCCGAGAAGGAGCGCATCTCGCTCGGCCTGAAGCAGCTCGAGCCCTACCCCTGGGAGGGCGTCGAGGAGAAGTACAAGGTCGGCGACCGCATCAACGGCAAGGTGGTCTCGATCACCGACTACGGCGCATTCATCGAGCTGGAGAAGGGCGTCGAGGGCCTCATCCACGTCTCCGAGATGTCCTGGACGCGGCACGTCCGGCACCCGTCCAAGGTCGTCAACATCGGCGACATCATCGAGGCCGTGGTGCTCAAGGTGGACAAGGCCAACGAGAAGATCTCGCTCGGTCTCAAGCAGGTCGAGCCGGATCCCTGGCTGACGCTCGACGAGAAGTACCCGGCCGGCATGCGCGTACGCGGGAAGGTCCGCAACCTGACCAACTTCGGCGCGTTCGTCGAGCTGGAAGAGGGCATCGACGGGTTGGTGCACGTCTCGGACATGTCCTGGACCAAGCGCGTCGCGCACCCCAGCGAGGTGCTCAAGAAGGGTGACACGGTGGAGGTGGTGATCCTGTCCATCGACAAGGAGCACCGCCGCATCAGTCTCGGCCTGAAGCAGGTCAGCGACGATCCGTGGCCCTATCTTGCGGAGCGCTTCCCCTCGGGCATGGAGCTCGCGGGGGCGGTCAATCGCCTGTTCGACCGCGGCGCGATCGTGGACGTCGGCGAGGGCATCGAGGGCTTCGTGCCGCTCTCACAGCTCGGCATCGAGGATCTCAAGCGCCCCAACGACGCCTTCGAGGTGGGCGAGGAGTTCGCCATGAAGGTGACGCGCGTGGATGTCGCCAACCACCGCCTGATCCTCAGCGTGAAGGCCTGGCTCTCCGAGCAGGACGACATCGCCCTCGCCGAGTGGACCTCCAAGCGGAACTCCGTCCGCGCCAGGATCGCGGCGAACCCGCCGGAAGAGACCCCGGTGGACCCGAAGACGAAGGAGCGGGCCCCGGCCGAGCCGGAGGACGAGGAATAGCGTCGGGCTCGCGCCTCGCGCGCAGGCGGACGGAACACGAACCGGGCGGGGGCACGCTCCCCGCCCGGTTCACTTTTGCGGGCGGGCGCTCTATCCTCCCCACCCATGTCGGCTCTCCACGTGTTCCTGCTCGCCTTCCTGGCGACCACGCCGTCGTCCTCGACCGTCCGGCAGGTGCTCGAGTCCTACCCGGCCGACAGCCTCCCCGCGCCCCTGGCCCGTCTCGAGGCCACCCATCGCGCCAGCGACGCCGCAGAGGCGGCGCTCACGCTCGGCCGCCTGCACTACGCGCGCGGCGAGTACCGCCAGGCGGCCGGGGACTTCGCCCGCGCCACCCCGCACTTCGACCCGGCCCGCCGTGGCGAGGCCCACTACTGGACGGGGCTCGCCTGGCTCGGCGCAGGGGAGATCGGCCAGGCGCGGGCGGCATTCCAGGAGGCGGCGCGGAAGGACTCCCCGCGGCGTCCGGAGGCCCAGCTCGGCGTGGCTCTCTGCTGGGAGGCCGCGCGCCGGCCCGAGCGCGCACTCGAGACGCTCCAGACCCTCCTCGCGGGCGAACCCGGCGAGGCCGGCCCGGCCGCGCTGGAGCGCGTCGTGGTCCTCGCCACCCGGCTCGAGCGGACCGAGCTCGCCCGACGCGCGCGCGAGCGGCTCGCGAAGGACTACCCGCGCAGCATCGAGGCGGTGCGGGCCCTGCGCCTGCCCGCGAACGCGGCCGGACGGGCTTCACGCCCCGCATCCCGCCCGCCGGCGCCTCCAGCAGCGCGCGTGGCGCCCCCGCCCGTGGCCGCGCAGGTGCCGCTGGCCGTCCGGATCGGCGTCTTCCGCGAGGAGGCACGCGCGCGCGAGCTCGCCGAGCGCGCCCGCCGCGAGGGATTCGGACCCGTGCGTGTCAGGGCCCTCACGGACGCGGGCGGCATGCTCTACGCGGTGCGCGTCGGCGTCTATGCCACCGCCGAGGATGCCCGCGGCGCCGGACAACGGCTGGGCCGCGCGCTGGGCGTCGCCTGGCGGGTGGTGCCCGCACCGTGAAGCCCCCGAAGAACGTCGGCCGCACCCCGCTCATGGAGCAGTACCTGAGCGTCAAGCGGGAGCACCCCGACGCGTTCCTCTTCTTCCGCCTCGGCGACTTCTACGAGATGTTCTTCGACGACGCCGTCCGCGGAGCCGCGCTGCTCGGTCTCACGCTCACTTCACGCAACCGGCAGGATCCCGAGCCCATCCCGATGTGCGGCATCCCCTGGCACCAGCGCGACGCCTACCTCGCACGCCTGCTGCGGCTGGGCCACAAGGTCGCCGTCTGCGACCAGCTCGAGGACGCGGCTCTGGCGAAGGGACTCGTCCGGCGCGGTGTCACCGAGGTGCTGACGCCGGGCTCGGTCACGGGTGACGCCTTCCTCGAAGCGTCGGCGAACAATTTCCTGGCCGCCCTGTGGCCCGGGGCGGAGGCGCTGGGCGTGTGCCTGGCGGACGCCTCGACCGGCGAGGTCAAGCTGGCCGAGGCCCCGTGGGAGGACGCGGCGGGCTTCCTCTCCCGCCTGCACGTGGCCGAGTGGCTCATGCCCCAGGAGCGCGACCTCCAGGATGCGGCTGGCGACCGGCTCGAGGCCGCGCTGCGCGGGCTCCCGGGCACCCGCAGCACCGCGACCGCGCTGCGCTTCCTCGACCCCGGGCTGCCGCGCGCACGATGGGACACCGCCGGCTCGGCCCTGCTCGACGCGCTCCCCATCGCCGCGCTGGCCGCCGCGACCGCGCTCGACTACCTCGACCGCGTGCAGGGCGGCGCGGCGCTCCAGCTCACGCGCGTCGAGCGCTGGAGCGAGGAGGCCGTGCTGCGCTACGACGGTGCCACCGCGCGCCACCTCGAGTTGTTCCACGCGCAGCCCGGAGGCGACCCCGCCCACACCCTCTGGCGCCACCTGAACCTGTGCGTGAGTCCGCTCGGGACGCGCCTCCTGCGCGTCTGGCTCGAGCGCCCCCTCACGGACCTGGCAGCCATCACCGCCCGCCACGACGCGGTCGGGGCCTGGCTCGCGCCCGGCACCGCGCGAAGCGCGTTCCGCGAGCGGCTCAAGGGGCTCGCGGACCTCGAACGCCTGGCCGCCCGGCTCGCGTGCGCCAGGGCCACGCCGCGCGACCTGGGCGCCCTGCGCGATGCCCTCGGCCGCCTTCCCGCGCTGGCGGCGGCTCTCGAGGACCTCCCCGGGCACGCGGCCGGCCACCGCCTCGCTCGCGGTCGACCCGACCCTCGAGCAGATGCTGCGGGAGGCGCTCGTGGACGACCCACCGCCCCTCTCACGCGAGGGCGGCATCATCCGCCCCGGCCACGACGAGCGCCGGGACGAACTCGACGCCCTGGCCCATTCGGGCAAGCGATGGATCGCCGAGCTCGAGACCTCGGAACGCGCGCGCACCGGGATCGGCAGCCTCAAGGTGGGCTTCAACCGCGTCTTCGGCTACTACCTCGAGGTCACCCGGTCGCACCTCGAGAAGGTGCCGCCGGACTACGAGCGGCGGCAGACGCTGACGACTGCCGAGCGCTTCGTGACCCCCGCCCTCAAGGCGCGCGAGTCGGAGGTCCTGGGCGCGGAGGAGAAGCTCAAGGCGCTCGAGCACGAGCTCTTCACTGCGCTGCGAGAGCGGGCAGCCGCCCACGTCGCCGAAGTCCAGCGCACGGCCGCGACGCTCGCGCGCCACGACGCGGAAGCCGCGCTGGCCGAGGCGGCGGCCCGCTACGGCTGGGTCCGGCCCGCCGTCGACGACTCGGACCGCATCCAGCTCGTCGCGGCCCGCCACCCCGTCGTGGAGCGCGTGCTGGCGCGCGGCGAGTTCGTGCCCAACGACTGCGTGCTGGACGGCTCGGCGCGGCAGATCCTGCTGCTCACCGGCCCCAACATGGGCGGCAAGAGCACCTACCTGCGCCAGGTCGCGCTCATCGTGCTGCTCGCCCAGAGCGGCTCCTTCGTGCCCGCCGCGAGCGCGGCTATCGGCCGCGTGGACCGGCTCTTCACGCGCGTGGGCGCGGCGGACCGGCTGGGCGCGGGGCAGAGCACCTTCATGGTCGAGATGAGCGAGACTGCCGACATCCTGCGGCTCGCCACGCCGCGCTCGCTCGTGCTGCTGGATGAGATCGGGCGCGGTACGGCCACCTATGACGGACTGGCCCTGGCCTGGGCGGTGACGGAGCACCTGCACGCTGGCGACGGCCCGCGGCCACGCACGATCTTCGCGACCCACTACCACGAGCTCACGCAGCTCGCCGGGAGTCTGCCGCGGCTCGCGAACATCCAGGTGACCGTGGACGACTCCGGCGGGAGCGTGGTGTTCCTGCACGGCATCGCCGACGGGGCGGCCGACCGTTCCTACGGCATCCACGTGGCGAAGCTGGCCGGGCTCCCGGAGACGGTCCTCTCCCGGGCACGCGAGGTGCTCGTGGAGCTCGAGAGCGAGCGGACGGTCGAGCACCTGGAGCCTCCCGGGCGCCGCCGCGCGCGCGCGCCCCGGCCCCCCACGAACCAGCTGCCGCTGTTCGGCGCGGCACCGCACCCGGTGCTGGAGGACCTGGCGCGGCTCGAACTCGAGAAGCTCTCGCCCCTCGAGGCGCTCAACCGGATCGCGCAGTGGAAGCGGACGCTCGGGACGGGATGACCGCGGTGCGCCGCCGGGGCGACACGCCCCCGGCCGCGCTGCGGGCCTTGCGCCACGCCTCGAGCCGCGCCCAGTGCCCGGGCCGCTCTGCCCGGATCCAGTCCTCGAACTCCGCGGGCGTGTCGAACCAGGCGCGGATGTCCGCGAGCGGCAGCCAGCGCTCGCAGGAGCGCGGGTCGTACTCCCGGCACATCACCGGATGCCGTCCATGGATGGCGCAGCGGTCGTCCGGGCCCAGTTGCGCGCACCGGGTCTCGAAGTGCAGTGACCAGCGCTCCGGCCGCTCCACGTAGAGCTGCACGCCGCGGTGGTGAAGGGCCCAGATCCACTGGTCGTACTCCCACGGAGTGCGCGGTGCGTCGATCTCGACCGTGATGTAGGTGCAGCACTTGACGCAACCGCGGCACAGCGCCGCCGTCTCGGCACGCCGCAACGCGAGGGATGTTCGCGGGTCCTCCCCGGGAGCGGGGCTGCGGTCAGGGTGGTCGGGTCCTTTCTTCATCGCGTCCGTGTATAGCGGAACCGCGCCCCGGAGCCAAGTGGACCGGCTCGTGGCCCACCGATTGCGGCGCCGGGCGCTCGTCCACGGGCGGCTACCGCACGGCCTGCACACGCTGGGGGACGAGCAGAGGCACCATGCGCTCGTCCCCCAGCGTGTGCAGGCCGTGCGGCTTCTCAGTTTGCCCGCGAGAGGCCCTTCCAGACCATCCCCACCAGGCTCAGCACGATGGAGGCGAGGATCGTCGTGCCGAAGCCACCGGGGATGGAGAACCCCCGCACGAGCCTCGCGGCCAGCCACAGCATCAGCGCGTTGAGCACCAGGAGGAAGAGCCCCAGCGTGAGGAGCGTGAGCGGGAGCGTCAGGAGGAAGAGAACGGGCTTGAGCAGCGTGTTCAGGAGGGCGAGCCAGAAGGCCGCCCAGAGTGCGGGCCCCCAGCCGGTCACGACGAACCCCGGGAGCACGCGCGTCAGCAGGAGCATGGCACCGGCCATCACGACGAAGTACAGCACCAGGCCGATCATCAGCCCTCCAGCACCTCGAGACAGTTCTCGTAACGCCCGAACGAGGGCATCAGGTAGACGCCGCTCGAGCTGGAGCGGCAGCGCGCGAGCAGTTCCCGCGCCAGATCGACACCCGCCCGCTGCCCTTCGTTGCCCGCCGCGTGCAGCTTGGCGCGGATCCAGTCGGGCACCTGGATGCCGGGCACCTCGTTGTGCAGGAACTCCGCGTGCCGGAAGGACTGAAGCGGCAGGATCCCGACCAGGATCGGGATGCCGGGGCTGCGCGCCCATGCGCTCGAGGAAGCGCTCCCAGGCCTCCAGCTCGTAGACCGGCTGGGTCATGACGAACTGGGCGCCGGCGTCGAGCTTCCGGCGGAAGCGGTCCAACTCGAGGTCGAGGTCCTCGGCGGTCGGGTTCACGCCGCAGCCCATGGCGAAGGAGGTGCTGGCGCCGATCGAGTTGCCCGCCAGGTCCGTGCCATGGTTCATCTGGTCCACGATGCGGATGAGCCCCATCGAGTCGGTGTCGTAGACGGCGGTGGCGTTCGGGATAGTCGCCGAGGCTCGGCGGGTCGCCGGTGAGGCAGAGGATGTTGCGCAGACCCAGGGCGTGGCAGCCCAGCAGGTCGCTCTGCAGGCCCATCAGGTTCCGGTCACGGGTGGTGAAGTGCAGGATGATCTCGAGCGGCGGGCAACTGGGCGTGGACCTCGTAGGCCAGCGCCAGCGCGCTCATGCGGATGCGGGCCATCGGCGAGTCGGCGATGTTGACCGCGTCGACGCCGCGCCGCGCCATGAGCTGCGCGCCCTCCAGCACCTTCTTCGTGGAGACGCCGCGCGGCGGGTCGATCTCGACGCTCACCAGGAACTTCTCGCCGCAGCTGCGCGAGGAACGGCGGCTCGGACCCGGCGGGCGCGGGCTCGACCGGCGCGGGCGCGCTCTTCGAGCACCCGCACCTCGGCCCCCGGCGCCAGCTTCTCGGCCGGCAGGCGCGAGGCGAGCCGCTCCCGCATGACGCGCACGTGCGCGGGCGTCGTGCCGCAGCAGCCGCCCACCAGGCGCACGCCCATCTCCAGCGCGCGGGCGGCGAACTCCGCGAAGTACTCGGGGCTCGCGAGGTACTGGAAGCGGCCGCCGTGCAGGTGCGGAAGCCCCGCGTTGGGCATGGCCGAGACCGGCAGGGCTCCGGCCGCCACCCTCATCATCTCCTCGAGCACCTCGAGCGTCGCCTGGGGGCCCACCCCGCAGTTCACGCCCACCACGTCCGCCCCGGCCTGCCTCAGCGCGGGCACCGCCAGCGCGGGAGCGTGTCCGTAGAGCGTCTTGCCGTCCACTCCGAACGTCATCTGCGCGATCACCGGCACGTCGATCGAGACCCTTCGCACCGCGCGCAGCGCCGCCAGGATCTCGTTCAGGTCCTGGAACGTCTCGAGGATGAAGCAGTCCACGCCCGCCCTCGATCAGGCCCTCCGCGCTGGCCTGGAACCAGCGCTCCGCGTCGGCTACCGCGATCTGTCCGAAGGGCAGGAGCGCCTTGCCGAGCGGCCCCATCGAGCCCGCCACGAACGCCGGCACGCCCGCGATCTCGCGCGCCGCACGGGCCACACGGGCGCCCTGCCGGGCGATGACGCGCACTTCCTTCTCGAGTCCGTGGGCGAGCAGGCGCAGGTGGTTCGCGCCGAACGTGTTCGTCTCGATGAGCTCCGCGCCGGCGGCGAGATAGTCGCGATGGATCGACTCGACCAGGCCGGGGTTCGTGAGGTTGGCCTGGTCGAAGCAGTGGCCGAAGGGCACGCCGCGCTCGTAGAGCAGGGTGCCCATCGCGCCGTCGGCGAGGAGCGGCCCCTGGGCCAGTCGGTCGAGAAAGGGAGCACGCATGACGCGCAGCCTAAGTGGTGAGGTACGGGGTGGCAAGGGCGGCCCCGCGGGCGGACGTCTTCATCGTTTCGTCAATTCCCGCCCCGTCGGATTGGCCACCCCCGGAGCCTCTGATACAGTGCCCGGCCGTGCCACCAATCTCCTGCGACCGTTCCGCCCGTGGGCCCCACGCCGGGCCTCCGTGCTCGCGGGCCTGCTCGTCGCCATCCTGGGGGCGTCCGCGCTCCTGGTGCCGGCGCCCGGCGGTGCCGCGACGCCGCCGACCCTCGCGCCCGAGCAGCTCAGGCCGGGCGACCGCGCCGTGGTGCGCTCGGTCTTCCGCGGTGACTCGATCGAGGAGTTCCCGGCCGAGATCGTGGGCGTGCTTTCCGGCGGGCGCATCGCCGGTCAGACCATCATCGCCCGCGCCACGTCGGAGCGCCTGAGACGACTCGGCGTGGCCCAGGGGATGAGCGGTTCGCCGGTCTACGTGGACGGCCACCTGATCGGGGCGCTGGCCTCCTCCTGGCCCTTCGCGCGCGACCCTCTCTTCGGGATCACCCCGATCCGCGAGATGCTGAGGCTGTTCGAACAGCCCTCTTCCTCCACGACGGGGCCGGCGGGCGGACCTGCCGGGGTCGAGCTCACCGCGCTCCCGGACGACCTGCGCTTCGGCGAGTTCTACTGGGACGAGAGCGGCCCCAAGGAACCCGCGCCCACGCCCGGAATCGATGACGTCCGGCGCGGATCCCCGGCGGGCGCACCGGTGTCGCTTCCCATCCCGCTCGCCTGCGGCGGCCTCGCGCCGGTCGCGCTCGACGCGGCGCAGCAGTGGCTCGCGCCACTCGGCTTCCGCGCCGTCCCGGGCGGCAGCACTCCCGACGGCGGCCCGGACGCCTCCAGTCTCGAACCGGGCTCCGCCGTGGCCGTGGACCTCATGCGCGGAGACCTGCAGGTCTCCGCCATCGGCACGCTCACCTGGCGCGACGGGGCCCGCGTGCTGCTCTTCGGGCATCCCTTCTTCCATTCGGGCGACGTGCGGCTGCCGCTCTCGACCGCGCGCATCACCACCGTGGTCTCGAGCGACTACGTCTCCTTCAAGCTCGGTTCCCGCGGCCGCGAGGTGGGGGCCGTGACGCAGGACCGGCGGACCGGCTTGTCGGGCACGATCGGACCGCGCGTGCCGCTGCTGCCGCTGGCGGTCCGCGTCGAGGGCGCGCGTCCGGCGCCGCAGCACTTCCGAGTCGAGCTGGTCGAAGACCGCATCCTGGCGCCCCGACTGGCGGGGCTCGCGACGTTGAACAGCCTGCTCGAGTCGGGCGGCACCGGCCCGGGTCAGGCCCTGGCGTGGACGCTGACGCTCCATCGCCGCGACGCGCCCCCGCTGGTCCTGCAGGACGTGACCTCGGGCGAAACACCCACGGCCGAGGCGGCCAGCGCGATCAACGGACCGCTGGCCTTCCTCTTCGGGAATCCCTTCGAGCGCCTGCGGCTCGACAGCATCGAAGTCGTGGTCCACCTCTCAGCGGGACGCCGATCGTGCGCGCTGCGCTCCGCGCGCCTGCTCGACGCGGCGGTCCGGCCCGGCGGCCGTGCTCGCATCGAGTGCCGCATCGAGCACTGGCGCGGTCCCACCGAGACCCGCCTGATCGAGCTGCCAGTCGCGGCGGAGCTTCCGGACGGGCGCTATGCCCTCTGGGTGGGAGGGGGAGCGGAACTCTCGCGCCTCGAGGCCAAGCGCTTCCCTGCCCGCTACCGTCCCACGTCGCTCGACGACGCCTGGCGGCGTCTCGGGCGGCTGCGGCCCGCGGACGCGCTCTATGCCGTCATCCTGGCCAGCGCTCCCGACGTCACCTCTGCGGGGCGGGACTACCCGGAGTTGCCCGCTTCCGCCGCGGCCGTGCTGTCCAGCGGGCTGGCGGCCGGCGATCTCGCCAACCGCGCCGAGGCGGCGCTGCTCGACGAAACGTCGCTCCCGCTCGGCGCTGCGACCCGGGGCGAGCTGCAGCTCGTCCTCACCGTGGATTCCAAGGCCCCATGAGCCAGGGAGGTTCCGTGCACGAGTCCCCGAGGCGCGGCAGGTCCTGCGCGCCTGCCGTCCTTCCGACGCTCGTCCTCGCCGCGCTCCTGGCGGCGGGAGCGCAGGCCTCCGACACGCAGTGGTGGATCTTCGACAGCCCCTCCGACTACGCCAAGTCCGAGTCGCGCGGCATCCTGGTGCGCTCGGACGGCTCGCTCGAGCCCGGACCGAGCGCCGTCTCGACGCCGCTCGACAGTCTCGCGGTCGTCTGGTCGGCCGTCGTGCTCAAGGATGGCTCGGTCGCGCTGGCGGGCGACCAGGGGCTCATCCTGCGCTGGAGCCCTGGCGGGACCGTGCGACCGTGGGCGCGGCTCGCCGCGGGGCAGGTGCTCTCGCTGGCGGCGGACGGCGACGGGCTGGTGGCCGGCACCGGGCCCGAGGGACTCGTCTACCGGGTCTCCGCGCGCGGTGACACGGCGCTGCTGGCGCGCACGGGCGAGCGCTATGTCTGGGGGCTCGTGCGCGCGGGCGGTGGCGCCTGGTACGCCGCGACCGGCTCGAAGGGCCGGCTGCTGCGCATCGAGGGTGGCATGGTCCGCATCGTCGCCGATACCGACGAGAGCAACCTGGTCTCGATCCTTGCCGACGGGCGCGGCGGTGCGTTCGCCGGCGGTGACTCCAAGGGACGGGTCTATCACGCCCTGGCGGACGGTTCGGTGCGCACGGTCTTCGACGCGAGCGAGGACGAGGTGCGCGCGCTCGCCTTCGGGCCGGATGGCGCGCTCTACGCGGCGGCGCTGAGCACCCCGGGCACGACCGAGGACGCCAAGGCCGGGGAGCCCAAGCCGGTGCAGAGCGCGCCCGCGAGCGGCCGGGCGACGATCTATCGCATCGTCCCCGATTCCTCGGCGACCGCCTGGTGGGTCTCGCCCCAGTCGCTCGTCTTCGCCCTCGCCGGGACGGACGAAGCCGCCGGGGACTGGCGCGGGGTCATCGCGGCCACGGGGAGCCGCGCCGCCGTCTATCTGGTCGAGCGCGCGGGGGGTGCGTCCCAGTGGCTCGCCAGCCCCGAGGGCCAGGTCACGGCCCTGGCCGCCGGGCCGGGCGGAAGGCTCTACGCGGCGACCTCCAATCCGGCCGCGCTCTGGCAACTGGGCCCGGGCCGCGCTCCCCGGGGCGAGTTGCTCTCCATGACGCTCGACGCGCGCCGCATCGCGCGCTTCGGCCTGCTCCAGTGGCGCGGCGAGGCGACCGGCGGGCGCGTCTCGCTCAGCACCCGCAGCGGCAATTCCGAAGAGCCCGACACGACCTGGAGCGCCTGGGCCACGGTGAGTGGCGCCGAGCGCGGCGGCGCGATCCGCTCCCTGCCCGCACGCTACCTGCAGTGGCGGGTGGCGTTCGAGGGCGGGAGCCCCAGGATCGAGTCGGTCGAGACGGCCTGGCGCGAGCAGAACCAGGCGCCCCGGGCCGAGGACGTGCTCGTCGCCCCGCAGGGCCACGGGTTCCGGGAGGGCGAGCTTCAGCCCCACCAGGAGCCCGTCACCCAGAACCTGCCCGGCGGGCAGCGCGTCGAGTACAGCGCCCCGTCCGCCACCACGCCGCGCCAGCTGCGCGACCTGCCCATGTGGGCCCGCGGGCTGCGGACCGTGCAGTGGCGCGCCACCGACCCCAATGGTGACCCGCTGAGCTTCCGCCTCGACGTGCGGCCCGAACCCGCCGGCCCGTGGACGCTGGTCGCGCGGGACCTTGCGCAGGCGAACCACACCTGGGACACGAGCGCGCTGCCCGATGGCCGCTACCGCGTACGGGTGACCGCCACCGATGCAGGCGGGAACGCGGTGGGTGAGGAGCTCCTCACCGAGGCCCTCAGCCAGCCCTTCACGGTGGACAACACGCCACCGCTCGTGACCGCGCTCGAGGCGCGCGGTGAGGCGGGCGCCCTGCTCGTGACCGGGACGGCCGAGGACGCGGCCAGCGCGCTCCAGCGCGTCGAAGTCTCGCTGGACGACGGCCCCTGGCGCGTGGTGACGCCCGACGGCGGCTTCACGGACCGTCCGGCGCACTCCTTCCACGTCCGGCTGGGCGATCTGGACCCCGGCGAGCACAGCGTCAGCGTGAGGGTCGTGGATCTCTCAGGCAATCCCGCCGTGCGGGCCGTGCGCGCCACGGTCCCCGTCCAGGCGGGCCGGGCGACCCGCATCCGGTAAGGCCCGTCACGGCCCGCGACGGGGGAGAGGAGGAGGAGGGAAGAGCATGCAGGTCCAGCGCACCCGCTACGGGTATGCCGTCAAGATCGAGACCGGCGAGGAGATCATCGCGGCGCTCAGCGGATTCGCCCGGCGCGAGAACGTGCGCGCGGGGCTCATCTCGGGGCTGGGCGCAGTGGGTGAGTGCGAACTGGGCTTCTTCATCCGCTCGACGAAGCAGTACGCGCGCCGGGTGTTCTCAGGGGAGCACGAGATCGGTTCGCTCACGGGCAACTTCAGCGAACTGGACGGGGAGCCGTTCCCGCACTGTCATGTGGTGATCGCGGGGGAGGACCTCGCGGCGTGGACCGGGCACCTGTTCCGCGGCATCGCCACGGTGACGTGCGAGGTCCAGGTGGTGACCGACCCAGGAGTGTTCAGGCGGACGCGCCGTCCGGACCTGGGGTTCAACCCGCTCGACTTGGGGTGAGCAGGAGGCAAGCCCCCGGAACCCTGCTATAATCCGTGCCCGTGCGCCCGTGCCGGCTGACGCCCGGCGCGCAGCGCGGCAAAGCCCCAGAGGCGCCCGGTGCGGCCCGCGTCGCGACGGTGGGAGAAGTACCACTCACGCTCGCACGCGGTGCAGGCGCCGGTGTCCTCGAAGGCTTCCGGCGGGAGCCCCGCCTCGAGCAGCTGGATCCGGGCCACGCCGGGCAGATCGAGATGCAGGCGGCCGTCTACGGTCCGCACGGTCGAGGCCGGGAAGCGCCGTGCGACGTCCGGGCCGATTTCGTAGCAGCAGGCGCGGATGCAGGGGCCGAGGGCCACGCGCGCCGCGCTCGCCGGCACGCCGGCGGCAGCACAGAGAGCGTGCAGGGTGGCAGCGGGGAGGCCCGCGGCGGCGCCACGCCAACCGGCATGCGCGGCGGCGACGGCGCCCGGGACGGTGTACAGGAGGCTCATGCAGTCGGCGGTCGCGACGGCGAGGATGACGCCGGGCGTGAGCGTCAGCAGGGCATCGCAGCCGGGCTCGTGCCCGGGACGCGTGACAGAACGAATACGGCTCCCGTGGACCTGGCCGGCGGTGACGAGGCCCGCGGGATCGAGCGTCTGGCTCTCGAGCAGGCGGCGGCGGTTCTCGAGCACGGACTCGGGGCGATCGCCGCACGAGAGCCCGAGGTCGAGGGTGTCCCAGGGCGGTCCGCTGACCCCGCCCTGGCGGGTCGAGAAGGCGAGCACGCAGGCCGGGTCCGCGGGGGCGGGACGCCAGGCGGGCACGGCTGCGGAGCGATCGAGGGTCCACATCACAGGGCCGCACGCTAGTGAACGGCGCACGGGAGCGTCAAGGCGGCGGCCACGAAGGGAGCGTTCCGGATGAGCGAGTTCAGGTGGCGGACCGTGGCGGCGGCGGTGGCGGTGGCGGCGATGGCCGCGTGGGTCGCAGGCGCGCAGGTCGCCCCGCGGGCGCCGGCTGCGGCGCAGACGCCGCAGGCGCCGGCTCCGCCTCCCGCGGCAGCGACCGTGGGCACCCGGCGCATTCCGCAGGCCGAGCTCGAGCAGCGCGCGCAGGTGGCAGCCTCCGACTACAAGGGCCGCACGGGCAGCGACCTGCCGCCCGAGGTCCGGCCCCTCATGCGCCGGCAGCTCCTCGAGAGCCTCATCCGCCGCGACCTACTCATCCTGGAGGCACAGCGCCGCGGGCTCCTCGGCAGCGAGGAGGAGGCCGAGGCCCAGCTCAAGAAGGACCCCTTCTTCCAGGTCGACGGGCGGTTCGACCCCGCGCGTTACGAGCAGGTCCGCCTCCAGAACCCGGCTGCCCTGGCCACCACGTTGCGGGATCTGCGCGGGACTCTCGGGGCCCGGGACCTCCTGACGCGCGTTCAGAGCGAGAGGGGCCCGAGCGAGGTCGAGCTGCGCGCCCGGGCCACGCGCGCGCTCACGCACATCTCCGTCGACTACCTCGCCCTGCGCCGGCCCGACTTCGACGACAGCGACGCCGAGCCACGCGAGAGCGAGGTGCTCGATTACTACCGTTTGCATGGCGCCGATCGCCTCGAGCCGGCGCGCGCGACCTTCTCCGCCGTGTTCGTGGACCAGCCGGCGCTCTCCGACGCCGAGGCCGAGAACCCCGCGGCGACCACGGCCTGGAACTCCCGCATGAAGCAACGCGCCGACAGCATCCTCGCCGCGGTCGCAGCCGGCCGGACCCTCGAGGAGGCCTCGCGGGACGTTGGCGGCCTCCACCCGAATCAGGTCGTCGTGCCCGGCAACTTCCCCGGCTACTGGCAGGGCAGCCCCGCGACGAACGCGGCCCTCTTCTCGGCCTCGCCCGGCACCATCCTGCCGCACCCGGTACGCGCGCAGAAGGGCTGGCTCGTGGTGCGCGTGGACGACGTCCAGCCCGCCCACGCGACCCCTCTGCAGAACGTCGCTCGCGAGATCCGTTCGCGGCTGCGCTCCGAGCGGCTCGCGACGCGCGAGGAAGGCGAGCTCCGGCCGCTGTACGACCGGTTGCGCGACAGCCTGAAGCTGACAGGGTACCGCCTGCGCTACGCTGTCGCCGATACGAGCGCCCTCGCCCCCGTGCGGCTCACCCCGGCGGAGATCGACCGCTACTACCGCGGCCATCTCGCCGACTATTCCTCCTTCAGCAGTCGCCTGGGTGGCGTCGCCGCCAAGAGCCTCGACGAGGTGCGGCCGGACGTGGAGGCGCGGCTGCAGAGCGAGCGCCGGCTCGAGCGGTCCCGCGGCATCGCGGCGCAGTTGCTGGATACCTGGGCCCGCGGGCGCCGGAACGCCTCGCTGGAACGCCGGCTGCGTGTGCGTGACGTCGGCCCGCTCGTCCCCGGCCTGCCGGCCGACAGCGGATCCGTCGGAACGATGCTGGGCGATTCGTTGACGCGGCGCGAGGGCGCACTCGGGCCCGGCCTCGCCCGTTCGGCGCGCGGCTGGGTCGCCTTTGACATCTACCAGGAGGTGCCCGAGTACGTGCCGTCCTTCGAGCAGACCCGGCGGGAACTGACCCTCCGCCGCACCGCACGCCGGCTCCAGGACGACGAGGAAGGGGCTCGCCGGTTCTTCGACGCGTCGCCACAGCGGTTCACCGATGGCCCGGTCATCCACTACACGCGCGCCTTCGTGGCCACCCCGAGCCCACTCACCATCCACCTCACGCGGGCGGACGTCGAGCGCTTCCACCGTGACCACATGGACCGCTTCTCGGCGCCCGAGCTGGTGCGCGCGAGCCACATCCTCATCAGCCCGCGCGATGCCACCCCCGAGGCCGACCAGGAGGCGAAGGCCCGGGCCGACAGCCTGCTCGCCCGCCTGCGCGAAGGCGAGGACTTCGCGGACATGGCGGCCCGGGTGACCGATGACCCCGCCACGCAGGAGAATGGCGGCGACCTCGGCCAGTTCGGGCGCGGCACGATGCTTCCCGAGGTGGAGCGCGCCGCCTTCGCGATGCGTCCGGGCGACCTGAGCCCCGAACCGGTCAAGAGCCCGGTCGGCTACCACATCCTCAAGGCACGGGAGTACGTGCCGATGGTCGCCCAGCCCCTTCCGCTGATCTACGCCGACGTCGCGGAGGCGGCTGCCCAGGAGAAGGCTGACACCATCGCGATCCAGCGCGTCGACAGCCTGCTGCACTTCCTGAAGAATGCCGACCAGGCGCGGGCCGCCGCCACGCGACTCGGACTCGTGACCATCTCCTACGTGCACACCAGCGGCAATTGGAGCCAGTACCCCGCGACCCTTCATGCGTACTACCAGCAGCTCGAAACGCTCAAGGCCGGTCAGATCCTCCCGATGCGCACCAAGCTCGGGGGGATGGGCTACCCGCTGACCTGGGTGGACAGCATCGCCCCGCCCGCCCCACCGGACTGGAAGAAGGCCCGCGACCGGGCACTCGAGGCGTACCGGGCGGACAGGAATCTGCGCGCCCTTGCGGCCAAGCGCGCCGAGCTGGATTCCTTGCTGCAGGCCGGGTGGTCCTTCGACAGCCTCGGCGCACTCTGGGGTGGGCTCCAGCACGCCGATGACCTCATGGCCGGCCAGCGCATCACCGGGATCGGCACGAGTGGAGGGCTGGACACGCTGTTGTTCGGGCTGGCGGGGACCGACGGACTCCCACCCGGCGCCCTCAGCGATTGGATCACGCTGTCGACCGGGATCGTCCGCATGCGCACGAGCGCGATCCGTCCGCCAGATGCGAGTGCCCTCACCGCCCACATGGAGAACGAACGCCGGGTGGAGACGGAGCGGGCGCTCGTGACGTATTTCGAGGAGCTGAAGAAGCGATACCCGGTGCGAATCCTGGATCGCACGCTTCGCGACGTGGCGCTGTCTCCACCACCCGCCCGTTGAAGTCCGGAGCGGGCGCCGCGGCCCTGGGGCACGGCGCCCGCTCCGGCCGAGCCCCCGTTCGCCTGGGTGCGATGCGCTTGAATCCGGCAACACGGACTCCGAATCCGCAACCCCGCCGGGCCCGGCATCGTGCGCAATGCCCGATGCGGTTCGCGCTGCCACGGCGGAACGCGCGCCCCGACCGCGGCCCCGGGGCCGGTGGCACATGGTACGGTCCCTGCATTCGCCGCCTTGGCCCCTGGCCAGGAGCTGCCCATGACCCTCTCCGCGACAACTTCCCACAACGCTTCCCCCAGGCGGGTGGTGCTCGTCGACTTCGACTGGCGCGACGCCGACCTGTTGCCCGAGTTGCTGGCGCGGCCCGGGCTCTCGGTGCGTCTGGTGGCGGGGCAGAGAAGCGATGGCGCGGGCCTGCAGATGGCCGAGCTCTGCGAACTGCCGCACACCATCGACCTGGCGGACCTGACGCGCGAGATCTTCGACCTCGCGGTGGTGAGCGAGCGGAGTCCGCGGCGCACACAGGTCGAGGGCCTGCTGCTCGCGCTGGGCACTCCCTGCGTGTCCCCCGAGAGCCTCTTGCGAGGGGCCGACCTGACGCACGCGCACACGCCCGCGGTCGAGGCCCCGCTCGCCCTGCACGCGGTCGCGCTCGAGAACGCGCTCGGCGGGGCGGACTTCGACGCCCTGATCGAGCAGGCGCTCCCGGACATCGGCGAAGGCGCGCCCACGGCGCCACGGTCCGTGGCGCCCGCCGGGCGCTCCGAGCTGCGCATGCCGAGCCTCGCGGAGTTCCCATCACTCGAGGACCGGCAGGGACTCGAACAGGCGCTCGCGGACCTGGCCAGCGGCACGGGCGCGCAGGCCGCCGAGCTGCGCGCCGGCCGCACCGGGAACGTCGAGTTGCTGGCCCGCGTCGGGGGAGAGGACCCGCTGCTCTCGGGGTTGATCGATCTCGCCCTGAGCCAGAACACCCCCCAGGTGATCAGCCGGCTCACGGGACCGCACGAGGGCAAGGCGTGGGGCGCGTGGCCCTTCCGTACCACGCGCAGCCGCGGCGTGATCGCCGCGGCCGCCATCGACCCGGCATCGGGATGGACCACCTGGCAACAGACGCTCGAGGGGCTGCGCCAGGCCTGGGACCTGCGAGACCGCGAACAGGCGACCCCGGCTTTCCCCCTCGTGCCGGACGGCCAGCAGGGGTGGCTCGACCCCGAGGGCTTCCGCACGGCGATCTCGCTCGCCGTCGCGCGGAACCAGCGCGACGGGCTGTCCTTCGCAGTGCACCGCTTCGAGTTCGCGAACCGGCCGGAGGCGCTCGGTTCCCTGTGCGAGCGGCTCCCCTCCCAACTGCGCGACACCGACCGGCTGCACCGCTCGGAGCAGCGCGTCGTGCTGCTGCTCACGACCTGCTCCCAGGTGGCCTTCGAGCCCGTGCGGCGGCGGATCACCGCGCTCTGGGAGGCGGTGTGGCAGGAGGTCGGCGGCACGCCTCCGGCGCCCGGTGTCGTCGAGAGCCGCACCGAGATCACCGGGCCCGCCGAGGCAGAGCGGTTCCAGGCCACCGCCACGAGCTGGCTGCCGCAGTAGAGCCCGCGCCCGGGCGCTCCGTCCCACGGCACGCCCGGGGCCGTTCGGCACCCGGCCCGCGCACTCCCCGGGCCCACCCCGCGAAGCCTCGCCCGCACCACTTATCCACACCGCTTTCTTGACCGGGCTTCCCACGGTCGGGTATTGCTCCGCTCCGAAACGCGGAGGCCCGATGGAAGGCTCCATCCGGCGGTTGCCGCCCGAGACCGCCTCGCGCATCGCGGCGGGGGAGGTCATCGAGCGGCCGCTCTCGGCCCTGAAGGAGGTACTGGAGAACGCACTCGACTCCGGGGCGCGCTCGGTCGAGGTGCGCGTGGAGCGGGCGCTCGACCATTCCTTCGCGGTGGCCGACGACGGCGCCGGCATCCGGGCGGACGAGTTGGACCTGGCGCTGGAGCGCCACGCGACCAGCAAGCTCGCGAGCCTGGAAGACCTCGACCGGCTCGCCTCGCTCGGGTTCCGGGGCGAGGCTCTGCCGAGCATCGCCGCGGTGAGCCGGCTCAGGCTGACGAGCCGACCGGCGGCCGCCGCGGCCGCCGCCTTCGTCGCGCTCGAAGGCGGCGGGGTCACGGCGCGCGGCACCGCCGCCCGCGCGCCGGGTACCACGGTCGAGGTCGCGGACCTCTTCTTCAACACGCCCGCCCGGCGCAAGTTCCTCGCCTCGCCCACCGGCGAGCTGCGCGCGGCGCTGCGCTTGCTCGAGGCCTACGCACTGGCCTTCCCGCAGGTGGGCTTCCGGCTGGTCGTGGACGGCAAGGAGCGCCTGCAGTGGCCCGCCGTGCCGGGGGCGGGCCTCGCGGCCCGGCGCGACCGCGCGTCCGCGCTCTGGGGAGCGCGCCACGCCACTCAACTGCTCGAGGTGGAGTCCGAGCGCGAGGGCGTGAAGGTCGAGGCGCTGCTGGGTCTCCCCGAGCACGCACGCGCCACGCGCGAAGGGCAGATCTACATCGTGAACGGACGCTGGATCCAGAGCCCCATGCTGGGCGCGGCGCTGCGCCAGGCCTACGGCAACCTGCTCCCGCCGGGACGGTTCCCCGCGGCCACGCTCTGGCTCGCGGTGCCACCCGCGCGCCTCGACGTGAACGTGCACCCGACCAAGCGCGAGGTGCGCTTCGCGGACGAGGAGCGCGTCTTCTCGCTCGTCACCTCGGCCTGCGCGCGCCCGCTCTCGCAGATCGCACCTCCCTTCACGGTGGTGGCGGGCGGCACGCGGGAGACCGAGACCTACCCCGCCTGGGCCGAGCGCGTGCGCGAAGGGCCGCCGGAGCAGACCTACCTCGGCCTCGGCGTGGCGGGCACCACGCCGGGGGCCGGCCAGCCGGCGGCGCCGAACCCGCCCGCCGCCGGCGCGGAACCGGAGCTCTGGCAGCTCCACCGCACCTACGTGCTCGCGCCGGTGCGGGGCGGGCTCGTGATCATCGACCAGCACGCCGCGCACGAGCGCATCCTCTACGAGGAGGCGCTCGCGCGCCTCGCAGGGCGAGTACGTGGCTCGCGCAGCAGCTCCTCTTCCCGGCGCTCGTGGATCTCACGAACGACCAGTTCGAGCTCCTGCTCGAGCTGGGCCCGTACCTGCAAGCAGCTGGGCTGGGACCTCTCCCTGCTCGGGCCGCCCACCGTGGTCATCCAGGGCGTGCCCTCGGGCCTGCGCCACGAGCGCCCCGGGCAGCTCCTCCAGGACGTGCTCGACGGCATGAGCGAGAGCACCGGGCGCGCGCCCGACGAGGACCTCTCGCACCGCCTCGCCGCATCCTGGGCCTGCCACGCGGCGACCCGCGCGGGCGACCCGCTGAGCCAGGAGGAGATGCGCTCGCTCGTGGACCGCCTCTTCGCCACCTCGCGGCCACACGGCGATCCGCACGGACGCGTGACCTTCGTGCGGCTCGAGCTCGACGAGCTGCACCGGCGCTTCGGCCGGGCCTGAGCGCATGAGCCCGCCGCGGGTCATCGCGGTCGTCGGCGCGACCGCCACGGGCAAGACCGACCTCGGCGAGGCGCTGGCCGAGACGCTCGACGGCGAGGTGGTCTGCGCCGACTCCCGCCAGGTCTTCCGCGACCTGGACGTCGGCACCGGCAAGCCGGCGCCCGCCGATCGCGCGGCGCGCCCGCACCATCTCTTCGACGCGCTCGCGCTCGGCCAGCGGCCCAGCGCGGGCTGGTACGCGAAGGCGGTGGGCGCGGTCTGCAGGGCCATCCACTCGCGCGGCCGCACGCCCGTGCTGGTCGGCGGCTCGGGACTCTGGCTGCGGGCCGCCCAGCGTGGCCTCTCGGGCGAGCCACCGCACGACCCGGACGTGCGGGCGCGCCTCCAGGCCGCCCTCGAGCGCGATGGGCCCGAGACCCTGCATGCCCGGCTCGCCCTCGCCGATCCGGTCACCGCCGCCCGGCTGCAGCCCCGCGACCGCCAGCGCATCACGCGCGCGCTGGAGGTCCTCGAGGCCAGCGGCCGGCCGCTCTCGTGGTGGCACGAGCGCCAGGGCCAGCCGGCCGTTGCAGGGGAGTGGCTCGTCTTCGAGTTGACGCTCCCGCCGCAGGCGCTCGACGAGCGCATCGTCCACCGCACGCGCTGGATGTACGAGAGCGGGCTCGTCGAGGAGACACGGGGGCTCGTCGCGGCCGGCCAGGAGGCGCCGCTGCGGGCGCTGCGCGCGGTGGGCTACGACGAGGTGCTCGAGTTGCTGGCTGGCCGCAGCGATCGTCGCGCGGCCGAGGAGCGCACGAACCTGCGCACCCGCCAACTGGCGAAGCGCCAGCGCACCTGGTTCCGCCACCAGATCGAGGCCGTGCGCCTGGACGCCGGGGCCTCCAGCTCGAGGGCTCGCCTCGCCGCCATCCTGGCGGCCCTCCGGGCCCGAGATGCGGCTCCAGCGGGTGGCCCGTCCCCCCAGCCCGGTTGACAGCACGGGTTTCCGGCACTAGGTTCGCACCCGGCTTGAAGCGGACCTCGTATGGGCGGGCATAGCTCAGTTGGTAGAGCGCGAGCTTCCCAAGCTTGAGGTCGCGGGTTCGACCCCCGTTGCCCGCTCCATTTCATCCTGGCCTGAGGCGCGCCGGCGCGGGTGGACGATCCCGCCGGCGCGTCGAGCCTCTTGAGGAGGCCTCCCTGGCCGCACCCGTGATCCGTCAGCCGATCGTCGCCATCATCGGCCGCCCGAACGTCGGCAAGTCCACGTTCTTCAACCGCGTGCTCGGCGAGCGCCGCGCCGTGGTCCACGACCGTCCTGGCATCACCCGCGACCGCAACACGGCGCAGGCCGAATGGTCCGGCTACACGTTCCTGCTCGTGGACACCGGCGGGTTCCTGCCCGGCGCGGCCGAGGGGCGCGACGCCCGCATCCGCCGCCAGGCGGAGATCGCCATCGAGCTGGCCGACGCGGTGATCTTCATGGTGGACGTCAAGACCGGCGTCACGGATCTCGACGTCGCCATCGCGCGCGATCTGCGGCGCCGCCAGGTGAAGAGCCTGCTGGTCGTCAACAAGGTGGACAAGCCCGGCGACCTGGGCACGCACGACTTCCACCGCCTGGGCCTGGGCGAGCCCCTGCCGGTCTCCTCGGAGAACGGCTTCGGCGTCGGCGACCTGCTCGACGAGGTGGTCGCGCTCCTGCCCGGGCGCGTGCAGGAGCAGGCGGCGCCCGGCACGCGCGTGGCCATCGTGGGGCGTCCCAACGTCGGCAAGTCCTCGATCGTGAACATGCTGCTGCGCGAGGACCGCGTCCTGGTCGAGCCCCTGGCCGGCACCACCATGGACGCCATCGACACGGACTGGAAGACCCCCGCCGGCACGTTCACGCTGGTGGACACGGCCGGCATCCGTCGCGAGTCGCGCTACCAGGACGAAGCCGAGTTCTACGCCGTGGTGCGGGCGCTGAACGCCCTGCAGCGCGCGGACGTCGCCTGCCTGGTGCTGGACGCCACGCAGGGGTTCCTCAAGCAGGAGGCCCGGCTCGCCCACAACGCCCTCGACGCGGGCTGCGCGCTCCTGCTGGTCTACAACAAGTGGGACCTGATCGAGGGCCGCCACGAAGCCTGGAAGCGCCTGACGCTCGAGCGGATCGAGCGCTACCCCACGCTCGCGGACCTGCCGGCGGTGCCGGTGTCGGCCACGGCGAAGATCAATCTCGGGCGGCTCCCGAAGCTCATCCTGCAGCGCGTCGAGGAGCACGTGCGCAAGATCCCGACCCGTGCCCTGAACGACTGGCTGGAGGCGGTGCAGCGGGTCCGCGGCGTGCCCTCCACCGGGGGCGGGCTCATCCCGAAGCTCTACTACATCGCACAGACGGGCACCGGGCCGCCCCAGTTCACGCTGTTCGTGAACCATCCACAGCGGCTCAACGACAACTACCGCCGTTTCCTCTGGCTGCGCTTCGCGGAGCACTTCGGCTTCCACGGCACGCCGTTGAAGATGCGCGTGCGCAAGAGCGAGTAGCCATGGCCCTCGCCGTGCTGTCGTGCGTCGCCATCGCCTACCTGAGCGGCTCGCTGCCCTGGGGCCTGTGGATCGGCCGGTTCGCCCGCGGCGTGGACATTCGCACCCTGGGCTCCGGCAACCTCGGGGCCACGAACGTCTACCGCTCGCTCGGCCCCGGGCTCGGCGTCCTCACGCTGCTCCTGGACATCGCGAAGGGCGCCCTGCCGGTGTGGCTGCTGCCGCACGCCGCCTTCGCGGCGGCCTTCCCTGGCGGCCCCGAATGGTGCGGGCTGGCCGTGGGCTTCGCCGCGGTGGCCGGGCACGTCTGGACCTTCCTCGCCGGCTTCAAGGGTGGCAAGGGCGTGGCCACCACCGCGGGCGTGCTGCTGGCCCTCGCGCCCGCCGCCTTCGGCGTCTTCGTCGCTGGTCTTCCTGCTGGTCGTGGTGGTGACGCGCTTCATCTCGCTCGGCTCGACGCTGGGGGCGGCCGCCTTCGCGGTGGCGCTCGCCCTGCTCGCGCCCGGCGGGCTTCGCAGTCCCACGTTCCTGCTGGGTCTGCTGCTCGCGCTCCTCGTGGTGTTCAGGCACCGCGACAACTTCCGCCGGCTGCTGCGTGGCGAGGAGCGGCGTTTCTCGTTCCGGGGAGGACGGACCTCGTGAGCACCGTGGCCGTGCTGGGAGCCGGTTCCTGGGGTACGACGCTGGCGGTCCACCTGTGCGAGGCCGGGGCCCAGGTCCGGCTCTGGGGCAATGTGCGGGAGGACCTGGACGCCATGATCCGAGTCGCGGGAGAACCGGAAGTTTTTGCCTGGCATCCGGCTCCCCGATGGGGTTAAGGTTCTGCTCGAACTCGAAGACGCGCTCGAGGCGGCTGATTTCACCTTCTACGTGGTGCCCTCGCAGGCGGTTCGCGAGGTCGCGCAGAGGGTGGCGGACACCGGGCACCGCAGCCTCCCGGTGTGCGCAGCCAAGGGGCTCGAACTCGGCAGCCTCAAGCGCATGAGCGAAGTGCTCCGGGACTGCCTCGGCGATCCCGGCCCCGTGATCCTCACGGGTCCGAGCCACGCCGAGGAAGTCAGTCGCGGCATCCCGACCACGGTGGTGGCCGCCGCCGCGGACGAGGCCCGGGCCAGGGCGGCGCAGTTGCTGTGCTCGACACCGTCGTTCCGGGTCTACACGAATACCGATGTCGTCGGCTGCGAGTATGCCGCCGCGCTGAAGAACGTCATCGCGATCGCCGCCGGGGTGTGCGACGGCATCGGCTGGGGGGACAACACCAAGGGCGCGCTGCTCACGCGGGGGCTCGCGGAGATCTCGCGCCTCGGGGTCGCCCTGGGCGGACGACGCGAGACCTTCTTCGGGCTCGCGGGGCTGGGAGATCTGATCACGACGGCGATGAGCCGCCACAGCCGGAACCGGCACGTGGGCGAGGGGATCGGCCGGGGCCGTCCGCTCGCCGAGGTGCTGGGGGACATGGTGATGGTCGCGGAAGGCGTGACCACCGCCCGCGCGGCCAGGGACCTGGGCCGGGCACACGACGTCGAGTTGCCGATCACCGAACAGGTCTGCGCGATGCTGTTCGAGGGCCGCAGCCCCCGCGAGGCGCTGCAGAACCTCATGACGCGAGACCTGAAGAGCGAGCAATGAAAACCGCATCGCCCGCGCCGCGTCGCGGCGGGACCGGCAAGCGCCGGCAGGGGAGGACCAAGTTGTCGCCGCTCAAGACGGAACCCGAGTCCGAGTCCAGGTCCAAGCTCTACCGGCCGATCAGCGAGGTCGCCGAGGTCGTCGGCGTGAAGCCGCACGTGCTGCGCTACTGGGAGACCCAGTTCAGCATGCTGCGTCCCAAGAAGAACCGCGCCGGGAACCGCATGTACCGGCCCGACGAGGTGAAGCTGCTGTTCCGGATCAAGGAGCTGCTCTACGACCGGCGCTTCACCATCGCGGGGGCGAAACGGCACCTGCTGGACCACCGCAAGGACCCCGCGCCGCGCCAGGTGGAGCTGGTCTTCGGCGAGGCCGAGAAGAAGCTCGCGCTCCACGAGGTCAAGGCCGAGCTCAAGCAGCTCCTCGGCCGCCTGCGCGGGCCTGGCCCGCGCCCCTGAGCGGCCTCGCGGTCGGCCCCGCCGTCCACTTGCGCGGCGGGCCGGGGTCGCATAGATTGGTTCGCAGAAGATCCGCACCGCTTCGGTCGGGGCGTAGCGCAGCCCGGTAGCGCACCTGCATGGGGGGCAGGGGGTCGAAGGTTCAAATCCTTTCGCCCCGACCATTCTTCCCGCGGCCCACCCCACACCGCCCCGCCCGTCCCGTGCCACCCCCCGCTCCGCCTCCCGCGGTTTGACCGCGCTCCGCCCACCGTGTTACGAGTCGGGTCGGAGGTCACACGATGAAGAAACCGCTGCTCTCGAGGTTCAGCGTCTCGATGTCACGCGCCCTGGGGGGGCAACTCGACGCCATGGCGAAGGCGAAGGGCTACGCCAATCGCTCGCAGGCCATCGCCGACATGGTCCGCGCCCACCTGGTCGAGCACCGGGCCCAGGTCGGGGCACACGAGATCGCCGGCACCATCACGCTCGTCTATGACCATCACCGGCGGAACATCCAGGCGCTCCTGACAGGCCTCCAGCATGACCACGGCGACCTCATCGTGGCCACCCTCCACGTGCACCTGAGCCACCACGAGTGCATGGAGGTCCTCGCGGTGCGCGGGCCCGCCGATGCGGTGAAGCGTCTCGCGGACCGGCTCACCGCGGCGAAGGGCGTCACGCACGGCAAGCTGACCGTGACCACGACCGGGAGGGAGCTGGCGAAGTAGGCAGCGGTCAGGTCCCGGCAGCGTCTTTCGCGTCCCCGGCCGCTCCCCGAACGGACGCCTGCGAGAAGGAAGGATCGAAGTGCACATCCCGGATGGGTTCCTCGACGCGAAGACGGCCGTGGCCACCAGCGTGCTCGCGACCGCGGGCCTGGGGCTGGCACTGGCGGGCGTGCGTCGCACGGTCCCGCCCCGCCGGATCCCGCTGATCGGCCTGGCGGCGGCCTTCGTCTTCGCGGCGCAGATGCTCAACTTCCCCGTCGCCGGCGGAACCTCGGGGCACCTCATCGGGGCAGTGCTCGCCGCCGTCCTGCTCGGCCCCAGCGCCGCGGTCCTGGTCATGAGCGCCGTGCTGATCCTCCAATGCCTGCTGTTCGCGGACGGCGGCGTGACCGCGCTCGGGGCGAACCTCTTCAACATGGCGCTGGTCGCCCCGATCGTGGGCTACGGCATCTACCGCATCCTGCGGCGCTTCGCGGGGGAGGGGCTGCGGGGCCTCCTCTTCGCCACGGCCTTCGCCGCCTGGTGCTCCACGCTCGCAGCCGCGATCTCCTGCGCCGGGCAACTCGCGCTGTCCCGCACCGTCCCCTGGGCGGTCGCGCTGCCCGCCATGGGCGGCATCCACCTGCTGATCGGTCTCGGCGAAGCGGTCATCACGACCCTCGTGGTCGCGGCGGTCGCCCGCGCGCGGCCCGAGCTGCTCCTCGAACGAACGGAACGCCACCTGCGGCCCCCGTACCGCGTCCTGGCGGCCCAGGGCCTGCTCGTCTCGCTGGGGCTCGTGCTCTTCGTCGCGCCCTTCGCTTCCGGCTGGCCCGACGGCCTCGAGAAGGTGGCCGCGACGCTGGGCTTCGAGCACCGGGCGGCGGCCACTCCGATGCTCGCCGCACCGCTCCCCGACTACCGCTTCCCCGGGGTCGGCTCCGCCGCGCTCTCCACGGTCGTCGCCGGCGCCACGGGCACGCTCATCGCCTTCGGCCTCGCGTGGTCGCTCGCCTCTCTGCTGACGCCGTCCCGCGGCGCAGGCGCCCGCCCGGGCGGGAAAGGCAAGGCCCCCGGTGCACCGCGCGCTGCTTGAGCCCTACCAGCATCAGCGCAGTGTGATCCACCGCCTTCCCGCCGGGCTGAAGGCGGGCGGGGCGCTGGCGTTCGTCCTCGCCGTCGTGTTGCTGCCCCGGGCGGCGTGGCCCGCCTACGCGGCGGGCGCCGCGCTGCTGCTGCTGCTCGCGGGGCTCTCGCGCATCCCGCCACTGGCCCTGGCCCGGCGGCTCCTGCTGGTCGAGCCGTTCGCTCTCGGGGTCGCCCTGCTTTCGCTCCTGCAGCCGAACGGACTCACGATCTTCGCCGTCACCCTGACCAAGAGCACGCTCTGCCTGTTCTGCATGGTGCTGCTCTCCGCCACGACTCGCTTCTCCGCCATCCTGCGCGTGCTGTGGCGCATCCGCGTCCCGTCCCTGCTCGTCACCACGCTGGCGCTCATGCACCGCTATCTCTTCGTGCTCGCCGACGAGACCGGCTGCATGGTGCGCGCGCGCCGGAGCCGCACCTTCACCCGTGATCGCGCATCCGCCTGGCGCTCCTCCGCCTCGGTCATCGCGCACCTGTTCATCCGCAGTTCCGAGCGCGCCGAGCGCATCTACATGGCCATGTGCGCGCGGGGCTGGAAGACGTGAACGCGCTGGAGGTCGAGGACCTCGGTTATCACTATCCCGACGGGACGGCCGCCCTGCGGGGCATCCGCTTCACGGTGGCCGAGGGCGAGCGCGTGGGGCTCATCGGCCCCAACGGGGCTGGCAAGTCCACGCTGCTGCTCCACCTCAACGGGCTGCTGCCCGAGCATCCGGCCGCGGCCCCCGCGGTCCACGTCTTCGGGACCCCGGTCGCGGAGCCCCATCTCGCGGCGATCCGCGCCCGCGTGGGGCTGCTCTTCCAGGACCCGGACGACCAGATCTTCTGCCCGACCGTGTGGGAGGACGTCGCCTTCGGTCCCCTGCAGCTGGGTCTGCGGGGCGCCGAGCTGGCGGCCCGCACCGCGCGCGCCCTCGAGCAGGTCGGCCTGAAGGGCTTCGACGAACGGCTGCCCCATCACCTCAGCCGGGGCGAGAAGCGGCGCGTCTGCCTGGCGGGCCTGCTCGCGTGCGAGGCGCGGCTGCTGGCGCTGGACGAGCCGACCAGCGACCTCGACCCGCGCGGGCGGCGGGAACTGAAGGGCCTGCTCGAGAGCCTCCCGGTGGCCCAGGTGATCGCGACCCACGACCTGGAGCTCGTCGTCGAGTTGTGCCCGCGCGTGATCGTGCTCGACCGGGGCGGCGTGGTGGCGCAGGGGCCGACGGCGGAACTGCTCGCGGATGACGAGCTCATGCTCGCGCACGGGCTCGAGCGACCGCACATCCTCAGGCACCGGCACCCGCACTGAGCCAGCGCCGCTCCGGGCCCGCGCTTGCAAGTTCGCGGTCCACGCCGCAAAGTGCCTGCGAAATGCTCACCTGGCTCACGTATCTTGCCGCGGATCTCCTCGTCCGCGTGCTGCCCGCCCGGGCGGCCGATCGACTCGGCGTGGGGATCGCGCGACTGGCATTCGCCCTGCGGGTGCCGGCGCGGGTCCGCCTCGAGGAGAACCTGGCGCGCCTGCTCGAGCGCGAGCCGGGCCCGCCGCTCGAAGCCGTGGCACGCGAGGCCTTCGACAACTTCGCCCTGAGCTTCACCGACTTCCTGCGGCTCGGCCACACCGCGCCCGAACATCTCGCCGGAGCCGTCGAAGTGCACGGCGCGGAGCACCTCGAGACCGCGCGGGCCTCCGGGCGGGGCGTGATCCTGCTCTCCGCCCACCTCGGCAACTGGGAGCTGGGAGCCGCCTGGCTCGCCGCGGGGGGCACGCCGGTCCACCTCGTGGCGCGCCCGCACCCGAGTCCCCGGGTCGAGCGCTTCTACGCGCGCCGGCGGAGCGCCTGGGGCGTGCGCCTCATGCCCGGCCGTCCGCTCTGGCGTCCGGCTGCCGCCGCGCTGCGCCGCCGCGAATGGGTGGCGCTCATGGCGGATCGCGAGGCTCCGGCGCGGAGGGCCGGCCACCGCACCTCGGTCTGCGCCTGGGCCGCGGCGCTCTCGCGCCGCACCGGAGCCCTGGTGCTCCCGGCGGTCATCGTCCGGCTGCCCGACGGGCGCTACGCCGCTCACTTCGAGCGCCCGCTCGAGTCCGCGGCGGTGCGCGCCGACGGTTTCGTCGAGAGCCTGCGCCACCACCTGCGGCGGCATCCGCGGCAGTGGTCCGCCTTCGCGCCCCTGCCGGAGGGCCTGGCCTGATGCAGGTCGCCGCACTGGTCCCGGCCTACCAGGCAGCCGCGAGCCTCGGCGACGTGCTGCGGCGGCTCGCGGCGCTCGAGAACCCGCCCGTCGTGCTGGTGGTGGACGATGGCTCGCGCGACGCCACGGCGCTGGTCGCGCGCCAGCACGGGGCCCGCGTGCTCTCCTTCGCCGGGAATCGCGGAAAGGGGCACGCCCTGCTCGCGGGCTTCGCGGCGCTCCGCTCGGAGTTCGACGCAGTCGTGACGCTGGACGCCGACGGTCAGCATCCGCCCGAGTGTCTGCCCGGGCTGGTCCGCGCGGCCGAAGCCGGGGCGGACCTGGTGCTGGGGGCCCGGGCGCGCACCCCCGACATGCCGTTCGCGCGACGATTCGCCAATGGATTCGCCTCGGGCTGGGCGACGTGGCTCGCCGGGCAGCGCGTCTCGGACAGCCAGTGCGGCTATCGCCTGCACTCGCGCCGCCTGCTCGAGCGCACTCCGCTCACACCCGGCCGCTACGAGGTCGAGACCGAGCTGGTGGTGCGCGCCGCGCGCCTCGGGTTCCGCATCGCCGAGGTCGAGGTCCCCACCGTCTATGGCGAGCAGAGGAGCCAGATCCATGCGCTGCGCGACGTGCCCCGCATCGTCGGCACGCTGCTGCGCCTCACCGTCGAGGGCGTCGTGCCACCCGCCGCCATGCGCGCGGCACGCCTGGCCGGGGCCGCGGACACCCGCGCTGCCTGCGCGACGGGGGCGGGGAGCGCCTCATGAACGTCCTGCTCACGAACGACGACGGGATCCACGCGCCCGTGCTGCGTCACCTCAAGGAGGCTCTGGCCCCGTTGGGGCGCGTGACCATCGTCGCCCCGGACCGCGACCAGAGTGCCACCTCGCACGCGCTCACGCTCCACCGGCCCTTCCGCATCCTGCAGCACGAGCCCGACGTCTACAGCGTCGACGGCACGCCGACCGACTGTGTCATCACCTCGTTCTACGGCTTGCTCGACCAGCGCCCCGACCTGGTCATCTCCGGCATCAACCTCGGTCCCAACATGGGGGAGGACGTGTTCTACTCGGGCACGGTGGCCGCCGCCATCGAAGGTTCCCTGCAGGGCACGCCGGCGATCGCCGCCTCCTTCGCCGCGAAAGCGGTGCCGGACTTCGCCGAGCCCGCGCGCTTCATCGCCCGGCTCGTCGGCCGCCTGCTCGCAAGGGGACTGCCGCGCCGTCACCTGCTGAACGTCAACTTCCCCGGCCGGCCGTGGCCCGAGATCCGCGGCGTGAAGGTCACCCGTCTCGGCAGCCGCGTCTACCACGACACGCTGGTGAAGAAGGTCGACCCGCGCGGCCGCGACTACTACTGGATCGGCGGGGAGGACCCCGAGTGGGAGTCCATCGAGGGCACGGACTTCCATGCCGTGCATGCGGGCTGGATCTCGGTCACGCCGCTGCGCCTTGACTTCACCGCCGACTCGGCTCTTGCGGAGCTGGAGGCATGGAGCCTGGAGAAGTGACGCCGGCGGCGGGGCGCGCGGAGCCCGACGCCTTCGAAGGCGAGCGCGCTCGCATGGTGGAGGAGCAGATCCGCGCGCGCGGGGTGCGCGACCCGCGCGTGCTCGCGGCCATGCGCGAGCTGCCGCGGCACTGGTTCGTGCCCCGCGCGCGGTGGAACGAGGCCTACGGCGACTGGCCACTGCCGACCGCGTGGGGGCAGACCATCTCGCAGCCCTACATCGTGGCGCGCATGCTGGAGCTGGCCGAGCTCGAGCCCGACCATCGGGTGCTGGAGATCGGCACCGGGAGCGGCTACCAGACCGCGCTGCTGGCCCGGCTGGCCCGCGAGGTCTACAGCGTCGAGCGAATCCACGGGTTGCTGGAGGAGGCGCGCGAGCGCCTGGCGGTCCATGGCGCCACCGACGTCCGCCTGCTGGAGGGGGACGGCACGCTCGGCTGGCGGGAGTTCGCACCCTATGATAGGGTCGTCGTCGCTGCGGCGGCCCCTCGGGTCCCCGAGGCCCTCAGAGAACAGCTCGGAGAGCGAGGTGTTCTCGTGATTCCCGTGGGCGGGGCCGCGATCCAGCGCCTGGAGGTCTGGCGCCGGGCACCGACCGGGGGTTGGCAGTGCAGCCGACACGGAGAGTGCCGATTCGTCCCGCTGCTCGGACGCGATGCCTGGCGGGAGGGACCGGACCCATCTCAGAATTGAACATCGGTCGGGGCGTGGCTCAGCCCGGTAGAGCACCTGGTTCGGGACCAGGGGGTCGGAGGTTCAAATCCTCTCGCCCCGACCACTTCATCCTTCCCGATCTCCCGACCTCCGCAGGGCCGCCGGTCCCCGCCGGCCCCGTGCCCACCGTCCCGCGCGATCGCCTGACCTGAGCCATGGACCGCGCCGTCTTCGTGATCACGGGATGCGTGCAGGGGGTGGGCTTCCGCTGGTACGTTCTGCAGGCAGCGACCGCCCTCGGCCTCACCGGCGAGGTCCGCAATCGGATCGACGGCGCGGTAGTGGTCGAGGCGGAAGGGACGCGCGAGGCGCTCGAGAGACTCCTGGAGACCGCGCGGGAGGGGCCCGTCATGGCGTTGGTCAGGCAGGTGGATGCAAGCTGGACCGAAGGTGACGCGCGGTTCCGCGATTTCCACATCGGCCGCACGAGCTGAAGGGCCCATGGTCCCCGGCCTGGTTCGATTCCGCGACCGGCTGACCGCCGCCCTCGAAGCGGCGCGTCAGCGCGGGGCCATGCTCGAAGGCGAGTACGAGACCCTCCTCGTCGACCCCGACTTCGACGATGCGGAGTTCGGGCGCTTCCGCGCCGATGCCCTACGGGCCGGGCTTGCGCTGCCGGAGACCGATGTCGAACACGCCGCGGGCGGGCGCGAGCGGCACCCCCTGCCGGAAGGGGCCGAGCGCGATCTGCTGGACATCTATCTGGCCGAGATCGGGCGCGTGCCCCTGCTCACGCATCCCGAACTGCTGGAACTCGCCGGCCGCGCCCGCGCCGGGGATGCCGCCGCCCGCAAGCAGATCATCGTCGCCAATCTCCGGCTCGTGGTGCACCTGGCGCGCGGCTACCGCAATCGCGGCCTGCCGATGCTCGACCTCATCGAGGAGGGCAATCTCGGCCTCATCCGCGCCACGGACCGTTTCGAGCCCGAGCGCGGCCTGCGGTTCTCGACCTACGCCGCCATCTGGATCCGGCAGGCCATCCTGCGGGGCATCGCCGAGCAGTCGCGCTCCGTCCGCATCCCCGTGCAGATGTTCCAGCAGGTCAACCGCTTCGTCCGGGTGGAGCGCGCGCTGCGTGCGCGCCTCGGGCGCGAACCACAGGCCGAGGAGATCGCGCAGGCGATGGAGATCTCGATCGCCCGCGCCGAACGGCTGGGGAGTCTGCTCTCGAGCCTGCGGTCGCTCGACGAGGGCACCAGCGTGCAGGCCTACGAGCAGCTCTCGACCGAGGACCTGCCCGAGTCGCCGCCCTCGCGTCGAGCGCCTCATCGAGTTGCAGCTCGAACACGAGCAGGTGGACCGCCTGCTGCGCTCCCTGAGCCAGCGCGAGGAGCAGATCGTGCGCATCCGCTACGGCTTCTACGACGACAGTCGCCCGCACGCTGGCGCAGACCGGGGGCCTGTTCGGCATCTCGCGCGAGCGGGTGCGGCAGATCGAGGCCCGCGCCCTGCAGAAGCTGCGCAGCGCGATCGAGTTGCAGGACGCAGCACGCACCGACGGGAGTAACCTTCCCTGAGACCCGGGTGGCGCTCGGCGCGCCGCCCGCCGGAACCGGAGAACCGCGCATGAACGACCTGAGGCGCTACATCCGCGATGTCCCCGACTTCCCCCGCAAGGGGATCGTCTTCAAGGACATCACGCCGCTCCTGAACGACGCACAGGCCTTTGCCAGCGCCGTGGAGTTGATGAGCCAGCGCGCTGCCGCGCCCGGGGGCCGTCGTGGCCATCGAATCGCGCGGTTTCGTCTTCGGCACCGCGCTCGCGCTGCACTGGCGGGTACCGCTGGTGCTGGCGCGCAAGTTCGGCAAGCTCCCCGGCAAGACCGTGCGCCAGGTCTATTCGCTCGAGTACGGCGAGGACACGCTCGAGATCCACGCCGACGCGCTCGAGCCCGACCAGCAGATCGTGGTCGTGGACGACCTGCTCGCCACGGGCGGCACCATGCTCGCGACCGTGCGGCTCGTCGAGCAGCTCAAGGCGAAGGTCCTGGCGGCGATATTCCTCGTCGAGCTGACCGGCCTGGGCGGCCGCGAACGCCTCGAGGGGTACCGCGTCGAGTCGCTGCTTCGCTACCAGGTGGACGAGTAGGGGACCGACGCTCGACGCCCCCCTGAAGAGAGGGGCGCCGCTCGGATCCGCTTCGCGGATACCGCACGGCGCCCCTTCTGCGTGAAGTGGTGACTCCGGGGTGGACTAGGCCTTGCGGACGTTCGCCGCCTGCAGTCCCTTCGGACCCTGATTCACGTCGAACTCCACGGCATCGCCTTCGGCCAGCGTCTTGAATCCATCGCCAGAGATCGCCGAGAAGTGGACGAACACGTCCTCGCCACCCTCCTGCGAGATGAAACCGAAACCCTTCGCTTCGTTGAACCACTTCACGGTGCCACGAGCCACTGGGAACTCCTTGATGCCGGGTCCGAAGACCCTCTCATGCCGCCTGGACGCGGCGGCTGCGCCCGGCCACTATGACCGGCCCCGGTTTCCCCACGATGCCAGAACACACAAGTGCCGCCGGAGCGGACCCTGGCGGCACAAAATGGAAGTTCGCGCATCCACGGGTGACCAAGGCAGGAGAAAGTATCGGCAGGACGGGTGGGGGTGTCAAGCTCGTCAGCGCCCTCCTCCGGACCGTGCTCTGGCCCATCCGCCACGTCCCGGTGGGCGCGGGTGGTGGACGAATGGGATTCCGCGCGATCGGTGCTAGGATGCGGCCCGATTCGAACGGCCGCGCGGTGCTCACTCCCGTCCGGTCAGGAACCTGCAGGAGGGTGCGAAATGAGCGTTCTGGTCGGCCGCAAGGCCCCCGACTTCACCGCGGCTGCCGTCCTCGGCGACGGCACCATCCTGGATGACTATCGCTTCTCCGAGGCCACCGGCGGCAAGTACGCCGTGGTCTTCTTCTGGCCCCTCGACTTCACCTTCGTCTGCCCCTCCGAGCTCATCGCCTTCGACCACCGCCTCGAGGAGTTCCGGTCGCGCAAGGTCGAAGTGGTCGGCGTATCCGTGGACTCGCAATTCACGCACAACGCCTGGCGCAACACGCCCGTGAAGCAGGGGGGCATCGGTCCGGTCGGATACACCATGGTCGCGGACCTGTCCCACGCCATCTGCAAGGCCTACGACGTCGAGACCCCGGACGGCACCGTGGCCTTCCGCGGCTCCTTCCTCATCGACCGCAGCGGCGTGGTGCAGCACCAGGTCGTCAACAACCTGCCCCTGGGCCGCAACGTGGACGAGATGCTGCGCATGGTGGACGCGCTGCAGTTCTCCGAGGAACACGGCGAGGTGTGCCCGGCGGGCTGGCAGAAGGGCGCGAAGGGCATGAAGGCCACCCCGGTCGGCGTGGCCGAGTACCTGGCGGAGAACGCCGCCAGGCTCTGAGTTCGCGCGCCCGCCGGCTCGCGGACCGCCGCCGGCCTGCCGCCCGCAGGAAGAGCCTCGTCCCCGAAGGAGCCGTCCCATGAACCGTCTGCGTCTCGGTGTCGCCAGCCTCGTCCTCGTCCTCGCCTCCGCGTGGGCGGGCGCGGCCTCTGCCCGCCCGCCCGCGCGGGCCCTGCCGGTCTTCGAGCCGGCCACCTTCGAGGCGCACGTGCGGTTCCTCGCCGACGACCTGCTCGAAGGCCGCGGGATCGGCACGCGCGGCGGTCTCCTGGCCGCTGCGTACGTCGAGGCGGTCTTCCGCGCCGCCGGCCTGAAGCCCGGGGCTCCCGACGGGTTCCTGCAGAAGGTACCGATGGAGGCCTTCGCGCCGGATCCGGAGGCGACGATCACGCTCGAGCGCGGGGAATCACGGGCCCGGCTGGTCGCGGGCGAGGACTTCGCGGTGGTCAACTGCGGGCAGGAGAGCGGCGTGCTGAGCGCAGAGCCGCTCTTCGTCGGCTACGCCATCACCGCACCCGAGGAGGACTGGGACGACTTCAAGGACGCGGACGTGCGCGGCCGGTTGCTGATCGCGTTCGTCAACGAGCCGGGACGCGACGACTCCGCGCGATTCCGCGGACGCGAGCTCACCCTCCACGGCCGCTGGCGCACGAAGCTCGAGGACGCGGCGCGGCGCGGGGCCGCCGGCATGCTCCTGATCCACACCGACGCCGACGCCGGCTACTCCTGGGACGTGGCCCGGACCACGGCGACGAAGCCCACCCTCGGTCTGGCGGACGACCCCGCCCGGTTGCCGATGGCCGGCTGGATCCGCGAGGCCCCCGCGCGCCAGCTCCTGCGCATGGCAGGCCGTGATCTCGACGAGCTGCGCAGGCAGGCCGAGCAGCGCTCGTTCCGGTCCGTCCCCCTGCCGGTCCGTGTCGACATCGCATCCCGCCTGTCCCGGAGCCCCCTGGCCGGGAACAACGTCGTCGGCGTGCTGCCCGGAGCCGGCCCCTCGGCCATCGTGCTGACCGCCCACATCGACCACCTCGGGATCGGCCGCGCCGAGGACGCCGACTCCATCTACAACGGCGCCGTGGACAACGGCACGGCCGTGGCGATGCTCCTCGGGCTCGCCCAGGGCTTCGCCCGCACGAGCGCCGCCTCCCATCCCACGCTGGTCTTCGTCGCATCGGACGCCGAGGAGGAGGGCCTGCTCGGGTCCATCTACCAGACCCGCCATCCGGCCGTGCCCCTCGAACGCACGCTGGCCGCCGTCAATTTCGAGATCTCCAACCCCTGGGGCCTCACGCGCGACGTGCTGGTCATCGGCTCGCCGTACGCGGCCTTCGCCCGGGCGTTCGCCCCGGTGCTCGAACCACGCCACCTGCGCCTGACCCGCGACCAGACCCCCGAGCAGGGTTTCATGTTCCGCTCCGACCAGCTCGCCTGGGCTCAGGCCGGCGTCCCCGCGGCCTGGATCGATGGCGGGACCGACTACGTCGGCCGCCCGGCCGGGTGGGGCGAGGCCAAGCGCGCCGAGTATCGCGCGAGGACCTACCATCACCCGGACGACGAGGTGCGGGCGGACTTCGACTACGCCGGGCTTGTCCAGCTCGCGCAGATCACGGCGGATCTCGTCCACGTGCTCGGCACGCGGGACGTGAGCGCGTGGCGAAGCGACCCCGAGCTGACCGCGATGCGGCGCGTGGCGACGCCGCGCTGACCCGCTGGGACCCTTGAGGGCGGTGGAGGTCGCCGCCTGGAACCGGAGATTGGAGGAGCAGGGCCGTGGGGAAACCGGAGACACGACACGCCCCGTACCGCGGAGCGATCGGAGCCGTCCTGCTGGTGGCCCTGGCCTACCGGCTCTTCGGTCTGACCGGGGACATGTACTTCGACCCGGCCATCTACGCCCAGAACGCCTATAACCTGCTTCAGGGCAGCTTCACGCTGAACACCGACTCCTGGTACGCCCATCGCCTCCCGGTGTTCGTCCCGCTCGCGCCGCTCTACGCCCTCTTCGGCGTGGGGACCCTGACCAGCCGCCTGTGGCCGCTCTTGCTCTCTCTCGTCCAGGTGGCGCTGGTCATCTGGCTCGGGCGCAGGCTGTTCGATCGCACCACCGCCATCTTCGCAGGACTCCTGGTCGCCCTCACCCCGCTGGATGCCGTGTCCGGCAGCGTGCTCCAGCCGGACACCGTCATGGCCACCTTCCTCACCGCGGCCGCCGCCTTCTGGATTGCGGGCCTGGACGCAGATGCCCGGCATCCGCGCGCCTTTCCCTTCCTGTCCGGGCTCTGCTTCGCCCTGGCCGTGGTGGCGCGGGAGAACGCCGCCGTGCTTCTGGTCTTCTACCTCGCGACCCTGCTCTGGCAGCGGCCGCGTGCACGCACCGTTCTGGATGCCGCACTCGGGGGAGCCCTGGTGATCGCTCCCTTGCTCGCGGTCTATGCGATCACGACCGGCGACCCCTTCTTCCGGGTACGCGCCGTCGCGGAAGCCTTCAGCGCACCCGTCATGGACCGGGGCAACCAGTTCGGCTTCTACCCCTCGCTCCTGCGCCACGTGCGCCACACCGTGAACGGTCTCGGCCCCGCCCTCTTCGCCCTCGGGATCCTCGGGGGCCTGCTGCGGCCGAATCGAGCGCGGATCTGGCTGCTCCTCTGGGCGCTCCCCATCCTGCTCTACCTCCAGTTCGGGAGCATGAGCCTCACCCGGTACATCCCGGTCCTGAAGCTCGAGCGTTACCTCACCCCCCTGACCGCGCCGCTGGCCCTGCTGACCGCCTCAGTGCTCCTCGGGTGGACCTCGGGAATCATCCGCCGGCTGCTTCCCGACGCTCGCGCCGGACGGCAGCGCGCCCTCCACGCCGCCGCGATCTCGCTGGTCGCGGCCGTCCTCGCCTGGAACTCGTTCGTCATCGTGGGGGCTCACCGGCGGCGGGGCACGGAGACCTTCCGGGCGTTCCAGTCGGTCGTCCGCGTCCTGGACCGGGAACCGGCTCTGCCCGTCCTCTTCGACCACTGGCGCACCGGCCACCGGTTCTCCTACTACCTCGGCTTCCGCGACGGCGCCGATTTCTACCGCGGGGGCGATGACCGCCTGCGCATGGGGCAGATCGGAGCCTTCGGCGGCTCCCGCCTCGGGTACCTCAGCTGGTATCCCGATTCCGCGCAGGTCCCGCATGCGCTGATCGTCCTCGACGACGACGCTCTGGAGCGGGTGCGCACCGCCGACCCGTTTGTCGGGACCTACGTGCGGGGAGAGATCCCGGCCTATGCCTATGCTCCCCCTGCCACGTGGAAGCCCCTGGGGACGTTCGGCACCTTCCGGGTATTCCAGAGGTAGCCCCTGCCGGACGGAAGAGGCCGTTCATCGCACCGGCCGTCCGACCGCCCGGCGCACGCGGAACGCCTCGAGCAGGACCCCGGCGCCGGCGACCGGGAGGACGGCAGGAACCTGGAGGCCGCGGCCGCAGGTCCTACGTCACTTGCCGTGGCCCGCCGGACGCGGCCCACCCCGTGACGACGTGCCGGGAGGGCCCCCGCCGAAGTCCACGCGGTGGAGGATCCTCGCGGTGAGCAGGCCGATGACGATCATGGCGACGAAGAACAGCAGGTACGCGACCCGCCAGTCGATGCCGTGCGTCATCATGCTGAATTCGGACATCCCCCCGATCCCCGCGATCAGATTGAGCGGAAGGAACACCACGTTGATCAGCGTGAGGTTCTTCAGCAGCTGGTTCATGTTGTTGTTGACGAGGCTGCCGCGGGCGTCCATCAGACCCGAGAGCACCGTGGAGTAGATCTCGGCCTGCTTGAAGCACTGGTTGTTCTCGATGACGAGATCGTCGATGAACGCGAGATCCGCGGCCGAGAACCCGGTCTTCTCCGCATGGGTGCGCAGGCGCGTCAACACCACGCCGTTGGAGTTGATGGCGTTGAGGTAGTAGATCAGGCTCTCGCTGAGGTTGAACATCTGGATGAGGTGCTTGTTCTCCATCGAGGTGTTGATCTTCTGCTGGAGGTCCCGCGCGATCATCTTGATGACCTTGAGGTGCTCCAGGTAGTGCTGGATGGTGTTCAACAGCAGTCCCAGCATGACGTCGACCGGGCGGTGGAGCGTGGGCGACTGCCGGGCCCCGCTGGTCAGGGGCAGGTTGTCGGTCACGATGACGACCAGGCGCTGCTCGAGCAGGAGCATGCCGACCGACGCCACGTCGAAGTAGAACGTGTCCTTGCCCGAGTAGCTGGTCGGCCGCTTCCAGATGAGCAGCACGTGGCCAGGGGTCATCTCGATGCGGGGGACCTCGTCCGGATCCAGGGCGGAGGACAGCGTGTGCTCATCCAACCCGAAACTCGTGCGCAACAGGTCCCGCTCGGCGGCGTCCGGGTTCACGAAGAGGTGAACGGGAGCGTCCTCCGACGCGGCAGGGACCATGGCGCCGTCCGTCAAGTCGAAGAGTCTGATCATCTGCGCCTCCCGCTCGGGGTGCCCGTGGACTTGCCGGACATCGTGCGACGCCTGGCGTGGCGAGCGTTCGATCCCCTCAAGCCAATTCGCTCCAGTCTGTGCGACCCGCCGTTGCAGACCGACAATATGGCGCGAGACCGCACGACGGGCAAGCCACTTCCGCGGCCGACGCGCCCGGCGCCCGAGAGGCGGCCCCCACGCGTCCGGACCGGCGGCTGCTTGACGCGGGAGGTGCGGCTCCCGAACATGCCGCCATGAGCCTGCCCCCGACCCACGGAACACCTTCCCGCTTCGCGTTCCTGGCAGCGGTCTCGAAGATCCACGACACGGCGTCGCTCCGGACACTGGTGGAGTCCTACGCAGCGCCGTTGCGGGCGCTCGGCGGACTGGCGTGGGAGGCCGGGGCCGGACCGGCGGCGGCGCCGCCGGTCGTGTTCGTCGCGACCGGCGGCACCGAGCGGCAGATCCTCGAAAGCGCGGGCTTCGACGCGCGCGAGCCGGCGCTGCTCGTGGCGCACCCGGGGCACAACTCGCTGCCGGCCGCCCTGGAGGTGCTCGCGCGCGTCCAGCAGCTGGGAATTCGCGGCCAGGTCCACTATCTCCGCGGCCCGGCCGACACCGCTGGACTGCAGGGGCTGGCCGAAGCGATCCATGACCGCGGCGTGCGCCGCGCCCTGCTCGAGAGTCGCATCGGACGGGTGGGGGAGCCTTCGGACTGGCTCGTGGCGAGCAGCCCCACGATCGAGACGGTCAGGACGGTGTGGGGGCCGACCGTGGTCCCGATCCCCCTCGAAGCGATCCTCCCGGAGCCCGGCCAGGAGATCGCGGCCCGCGGGGAGGCGCTCGCGCGGGACTTCCGGGCGGGGGCGGAGGCCGTCCTCGAGCCGACGGAAGCCGATCTCCTCGCCGCGGGGCACGTGCATGCGATGCTGCGCAGGGTGGTGGAGACCGAGCGGCTCGACGCCGTGGCGGTGCGGTGCTTCGACCTCGTGCTGCGCAGGCAGACCACCGGCTGCCTCGCGCTCGCCCACCTGAACGATCAGGGCATCATCGCGGGCTGCGAGGGCGACCTCGTCGCCACGGTCACGATGCTCTGGCTCCACCGCCTGATCGGGAAGCTCCCCTGGATGGCGAACCCGTCCCGGATCGACCTGGATCGCGGCATCCTCAGCCTGGCCCATTGCACGGTGCCCCGCAGCGTGAGCGGCGCGTACCGCTTGCGATCGCATTTCGAGTCGGGCCTGGGCGTGGGCATCCAGGGCACGATGCCCCGGGGCCCGGTCACGCTGGCGCGCATCGGCGGAGCCCGGATGGAACGGTTGCGCGTCATCGACGGCGACCTGCTGCGCAACACGGACCATCCGGACCAGTGCCGCACGCAGGTCGAGATCGACGTGGGCCGCGACCGGCTGCAGGATCTGCTGGCGCAGCCTCTGGGCAATCACCTGGTCGTGGTGTCGGGGCATCATGCCGTCGCCCTGAGACACTGGCACGAGGCGATGATCGCCTGATGCTTCGGTCCCCCTCGCAGACCGCGCCGGAGCCGTGCCGGCCGGCGACCATCGTGCTCGACTTCGACGGCACGCTGACCGACGCGGATGCCCACGCGCCGGCGTTCCACGAGGCGTCCGGACGGGAGCTCGCGCACCGGCTGGGATGGGACGACTCCACGCTACGCCAGGAATGGCGGCGCGCGAGGGCCGCGGTGGCCGGTCTTCCTGCGGACGCGGCGTGGATCGTGGACGGCTACGGCGTCTGCCCCGCGACCGCCGATCCGTACCTGATCGCGAACAGCGTGACCCGGCTGCTCCTGTCCGAGCATCGCCCGGGACTCGGGGCCGCGGCGCTCACGGCCGGCGTGCTCGAGGTGCACCGCGCGGCCTACGAGCGCGTACCGCCACCGTTCCGCCCGGAGGCCCGCGGCGTGCTCGAGGAGCTGTGCGCCGGTGGCTACCACGTACGGGTCGTGACCAATTCGCGGACGCAGACCGCGGCGCGGATGCTCGACTCGCTGGCCTTCACGGACCGGGACAAGGTCAGCGTGCACGGTGACGCGGGCAAGTTCTCGGTCTGCCGGAGCACGGGCGCGGACGCGCGCTTCGAGTCCCTGCCGCAGGTGGTGGAGTGGCAGGAGGTGGGCAGGGCGGTCTACCTGCGCCGGGGCAGGTATTTTGACCTGTTGCGCGCGATCTGGGACGAGACCGGAACGGATCCGGAATCGACGCTGGTCGTGGGAGACGTCTTCGAGCTCGATCTGGCGATGCCGGCGGCACTCGGGACGCACGTCCACCTCGTGACCCGCGCCGGCACCCCGTCCCACGAGCAGCGCCTTGCGCGGAGAATGGCGCGAGGAGACGCGAGCGCGCGCCTGACTGCCGTCCTGGAGCGGGTCCGCAGCTAGAGGGTCCGGCCGGTTCCCCGAATCCGCACCCCCTGCAGTGACCGTCCCGCCGAGCCGAGGGACCGAGCACCCTGCGAGGATCGCCCGCGGCCTGCGCCGTCCGTCATCGGGGCGCGCCGTAGCGCCGGGCGAAGGCCTCGTAGATGTCCACGGCCTCCGTCGCCACGAACGCGTTGACCGCGTTCGCGTCCCGCGACGAGACCTGCACGACGTCCACCATGCGGCGCAACCGGGCCGCGGCCGCTGCGAGTCCCTTCCACTCCTCCCGCGCCCGGACGGCGTCCCCCTGCCGATCGAAGGCGTAGAGCCGGAGCAGGTGGTCGAAGAAGGCGAGCGTGGCCTCCGCGTAGCGCAGACGGCGCTCGTCCTCACCCAGCCGCTCGCGCTCCGAGCCCGCCGGACAGCGCGCCAGGGACTGCTCCAGCGCCGCCCGCGCCGCCTGCATCGCCGCCTTCATGTCCGCGATGTCGGGGGCGTCGTTCTTCGGCGGATGGAACGTCTCGTAGCGCATGTGCTCGAGTGGCAGCGGCAGGGCGCCGGCGCGCAGCTGCCGGACGACTCCGTAGATGGAGCGGCCCGCGCGGGCCCGGTGCTTGAGCAGCTTGAAGTTCGCGGTCGCGGTCTCGAGTGATTCGTAGAAGCGCCGCGTGCTGACGCTCGTGGCCGGATAGTAGAGGGCGAAGTACTCGCGCAGGGTCCGGTCCACGTCGGTCCGCGGGTCCCACAGCAGGCGCGCCAGAAGGGCGTGGTTCAGCGTCCACGGCCCCCAGTCCCGGGTGGGCACGTGCATGTAGTTGAAGTGCCGTGCGCCGTTCCGGTGGTACCACGGGATGTCGAGGCTCAGGATGCGCGTGTACAGGATGGGCAGGGAGTAGAACGAGCTGACGTTGTAGTACTCGCCCACCGCGATCGCGCCGCGGTAGAAGCGCCCTGGAGCGACGCCCCAGCCCTCGTACTCGCGGAGCTGGCCCTGGTTGATCTCGGTGCAGGCCGGATCCGCCAGCGCGTGCGCGTAGCAGCGGTCGATGGGGAAGTAGGTGAACGCGAAGTCGGGCGAATCGAAGTCGCTCGGGACCGGGCGCGTCGGGGGCTGCATGGTCTCCAGGAACGCGAGCGAGGTCACCGTCACGGGGCGGCGGAGTGTCCCCGCCTCCGCGGCCGCGTGGAGCGCCTCCCGCACCACGGCCAGCACCCGGAACAGCCGGTCGGTCGGAGTCCCCAGGGCGCGGCAGCGCTTGCACTCGCACCAGTGCCCATGGTCGAGCATCCAGAAGACGAGGATGTCGGCGTTCCGCCACGCCCCACCGGCCAGTGCGCTCACCAGGTTCTTCGCCAGCTCACGCGTGGCGTCCGCGTTCGACGTGCAGTAGTTGTTGCCGGACTCCGCCTGGATGTGATCGCTGCGCTTGCCGCCCACCAGGCCGTACCACTCCGGATGCGACTCGAAGTACGAGAGCCGGCCGTCGCGGTCGCGATCACCCAGGTATTGCGGGCTCACCGGATACGGATCGGGCGCGGTCTGCCTGGACGCGGCGAAGCGGACGTGGCGGTACGGGTACTCACCTGCCGGGTCGAGGAAGGTCTTCTGGATGATGTGCCCGCCCTGCGTGAGCCGGATGCCGAGCTTGCGCAGGTAGGGGAGGTCCTCCTCCTTTTCGGCGGCGGTCCAGACGTTCAGCCGGTTGCGCGCCATCCAGAGGAAGAACTCCCGGCTGCCGCGCGGCTCCCAGGCCCAGAACCCGCGGGTCACGAAGGCGGGCGCCCCGGCCCAGCGCAGCGTGTCGGGCAGCGTCACCGTCTGCGCCGGCAGCACCGTGCCCCGCTCACCGAGCCCGTAGAACCGCACGCCCAGCCGCTCCAGCACGGAGTAGACCCCGTGCAGCGTCGCCACCGGCCCCGCGCCCTGGATCACGTGGACCACGCGGCCCTCGGCCGCCGAGCTGAAGACCCGGAACCCCTGCCCGTCCCCGCCCGGGAGCGCTGGCGCGCTCGTCGTGTCGAGCCCCGCGAGGCGCGGGTCGGCCGGATCGCTGGTGAGCAGGAAGACGCGGCCGCGCGCCGGCAGCGCGTCCGCCCCCGAGAGGGCGATCGTGGAGTCCGGCACTCGCAGACAGGCGGCGAGGTGGTGGCGCAGCTCCGTGGCCGCGAACGACGCGGTGCAGGCGGTCTCGTCCCGCCCGTCGCCGTCGCGCCACGCGACGCGCTGCTCGGCCTTCGCGGCCTCCTCGACGGTCGCGAAGGGGCCGGGGCCGACGACGATGGTCACGGGCCCCCCGGTCGCGGAACCGCCAGCCTTCTGCGCCGATGGCACGCACGCGAGGCAACCGGGGAGGGCGAGCAGGGCAGCCACAGAGAGGGCGCCGATGCGAGCGACGGGGAAGCTGGCCATCCATCCTCCACGAAGGCCGGCGCTCCTCCTGCCCGGACCCTTCATGATCCCGGCGCTGCGGACGCGGCCAGCGGCGGCGGATCGAGGACCGCCACGTGGACCCTGCGGGCGGCGTTTCGAACCGGGAAATCGGCGGGCGGAGGAACGACGCAGGAGTTATAGCAGAACCCCCCGGACGCGCCAACGGACGCGCCGCCTCGATGCTCTGCGCGGCGGGCGACGCACATGCCCCGTCCCGGGCCCATCAGGACATCCCCGCGGCTGCTTGCCGGAAGGCGGCTGCGCCGCTACCGTGCCGGCCGGCTCGCAAGTGTCATGTTTCGGTACGTCCCCGCGTTGACCCTCGCGGGTCCGTGGAGGGCAGGCCCCATGAGCGTTTCCTTCAAGGAGCGGCTTCTCGACCCGGCCGGGCGGCGTGTCGCCATGGCGTCCGCGCCCCTCCCTCCGGTCGAAGCGCCCACCCTCTACGGGCGGCGGAAACCCCGATGACGCTCTCTCCCGAACTCGGCTACGTCGGCATCCTGTTCCTGCTGTTCGTGCTTCCCCGCGCGCTCCAGCGGTTCGGCATCCCGGCCGCGGCCACGAGCCTCGCGCTCGGGGCGGCGAGTGGAATGGGCTTCGGACTCTTTCAGCACGATCCGACCATTCACCTTCTCTCGGCCTTCGGCATCGTCGCGCTGTTCCTCTTTGCCGGACTGGACGTGGATACGGACGATCTCCGAGAGGACGCGCCCGTGCTCGGCCAGCACCTGATCGTCCGGTCGGTCGTCCTGGCTGCCGTCAGTCTCGCGCTCTCGCGGGTCCTGCATCTCGACGGACGTGTGGCCGTACTGGTCGCCCTCGCCCTGCTCACACCCTCGACCGGCTTCATCCTCGATGCGCTCGACATGCTTCGGATCGGCCCGCGGGAGAAGGCCTGGATCAAGTCCAAGGCGATCGCCACCGAGGTGCTGGCGCTGCTCGTCCTCTTCGCGACCCTGCAGTCCACCACCGCGTTGAAGATGACCATCTCGACCGGGGCTCTCGCGGCGATGATCATCGTCCTCCCGCTGGTCTTTCGGGCGTTCGCGCGAATCGTCGTGCCGCATGCCCCGCGCTCCGAGTTCGCGTTCCTGCTCATGGTGGCCGTCGTATGCGCGTTCGTGACCCGCGAGCTCGGTGTCTACTACCTCGTGGGCGCGTTCGTCGTGGGCATGGCGGCGCAGCGCTTCCGGGAACGGCTCCCTGCCATCGCGTCCGAGGAGATGATCCGAGCCGTGGAGCTGTTCGCCTCGTTCTTCATTCCGTTCTACTTCTTCAATGCAGGTCTTCAGCTCCGCCGCGAGGACTTCGGGCTCCAGGCCCTGCTGCTGGGCGGCGGCTTCCTGGTCGCGATGGTCCCGCTGCGGCTTGTCACTGTCGCGCTGCACCGTCGGTTGGCCCTGGGGGAGTCCCTCCGCGCGAGTCTCCGCATCGCCGTGCCCATGCTGCCGACGCTCGTCTTCGGACTCGTCATCGCGGAGATTCTTCGCGACCGCTTCACGGCACCTGCACCGCTCTTCGGGGCGATCGTCCTCTACACGCTCGCGACCACCGTGGTACCGGCGCTGGTCTTCAAGTCACGCGTTCCGGACTACTCGGCGCCCCACGCGCCTCGAGTAGAGGCCGACTAGACCTGGACGCGAGGCGTGTCAACAAACCTGGCAAGAACGATGGCGGGCGGCCCAGGGACCCGGGTATCCTTGGGCCGCTTCGTGTCCGTGGACGCCGCTGCACGATCCGGGACGCGATCGGACTCCGAGACTGCGGCGCATCTGTGACGGGGAGAGCGGTGGTCAACTCGGGCGTGACCGTGCGACGGTGTTCCAGGGAGAGGCCTTCGCGATGAAGCCGACGGGGCAGCGGGAGAGAGCCGGGCGACCCCGGCCGCCCGGCTCTGGCGGTCCCGGCGGGCCCGGCCGCGGCGGTCGGCGCGCCCCGGCTCGCCACGGCACTTCCGCGGTCCCCGATGTCGCCGCGCTGTGGACGCGTTGGTCATGGAGCGTCACGCTCGTCGGCCTGTTCCTCTTCGCGTGGGCGTGGCGGACCTTCTACCTCGAGCGCCTGGCGCGGACACCGCTCGCCGACACGCTCTCCCAGGATGCCGGCACCTACTGGCGCTGGGCCGGCGCGCTGCCGCACATCGGCGTCCTGGGGCACAACGCGTTCTTCCTCGGCCCGTTGTACCCCTACGTGCTGGCGCTGCTGCGGCTCCTGACCCGCGACTCCGTCCCGGCGGTGCTGCACATCCAGGCGCTCTGGGGCGCGCTCGCCGTGGCGTTGCTGGCGGATGCAGCGCGCCGGCTCGCGGGGCGCTTCGCGGGGCTGGCCGTGGGGATCGCGCTCGCCCTGTACGAGATGGCCACGTTCTTCGATGGCCTCGTCCTGATGGAGTCGCTGCTCTTCCTCCTCGAGGCGCTCCTGCTGTGGTGGGTGGTGCGCTGCGACTGGGGGAGGTCCCGGGCGGGCTCGTGGCTCGTGCTCGGAGCGTTGATCGGCCTGCTCAGCGAAGGCCGGGCGACCGCGGCCCTGCTGCTCCTGCCCGCGCTCGTCGCCCTGGCGCCGCTCATCCTGGGTGGATGGCGACGGCGGCTCGCCGGCGTCGCCGTGTTCGCGGCCGGGTTCCTGATCGTCTGCGTCCCGGTCGCCATCCGCACCCGGGCCGTGACGGGGGAGTGGATCCCGTTCACGTACAACCTCGGCTACAACCTCTACGTCGGGAACAACCCGCGGGCCGACGGGACCTCGTATCCGATCACCGGCACCCACGAGACCAGCACCGCGCCGCCCACTGACACCGACGGGGGCGGCGAGGCGGACGGGCGCGAGTACCTGCGCAAGACCGAGGGCGTCTCGCTGAGCCCGCAGGCCAGCTCGGCCTGGTGGGCCGCGAAGGCGATGCGTTACGTCCGCGCGCACCCGGAGCGGACGCTCGCGCTCGCGGCCACCAAGTGCGGGATGCTCTGGAACCGAAGGGAATACGCGCAGATCGAGAATGCGGACGAGTTCCGCATGGTCGCGGGACCGCTCGGCCTGCCGGTCGCCGGTCAGTTCGCCGGCCTGGGGACGCTCGCGCTGGCGGGGGTGTGGCTCGCGTGGCGCAACCGCGGGGCGACGCGCTTCCTCGTGGGCTACGTCGTGGTCGCCACGCTCGGAATCATCCCGTTCTTCGTCACCGACCGCTATCGCCACCACCTGGTGCCCGCCGCGGCCCTGCTCGCCGCCCTTGTCATCCAGCGCCTGTGGCAGCTGGCGCGGAAGCATCCCGAGGCGCGGGCCGTCCGCCGCACGCTGTTCGTGTCACTGGTTGCGGGGCTGATCGTGGTCCATCTCCCCGCGCCCGGGCTGACGAACGACGACTACGCGTGGCGGGCCCGCGCGGATCTCGGCAACAAGTGGCTGATCAAGGGCCGCGCGGATCTGGCGCTGTCCCAGCTCGAGCGCGCGCTGGAGATCCGGGCCACGCTCGCCAAGCGGCACCAGGCCCATGGCGGCGCGAACGTCGCCGAGCTGTACTACGACTACGGCCGGGCACTGGCCAGCGTCGGACGCGGCGCCGAGTCACTGGCCTGGTACGAGCGGGCGCGGCGCGAGGCCCCCGACGACGCGGTGGTCATCGCCGCGCTCGCGGCGAGCTACCGCACGGCCGGGCGGCTCCCGGAAGCCCTGCAGCTGGAACGACGGCTGCCGGCGGTGGTCGGGGGAGAGGGCCACGCGCTCGAGGCGCGAGCGTGGCTCGCCGCGCGCGACGGGAGGCTGGACGAGGCCGAGCGCCTGTTCCAGCAGGCGGTCGAGCTGGACCCGTCGCTGGGCAACGCGTGGCTGGCGATCGTGCGACTCCAGTTGCAGCAGGGCCGGCCCGGCGAGGCGCGGGCGACGTTCGATCGCGCCCGGCTGCAGGACATCCCCCCGCCGCTGCTGCACGCTCACGAGGCCCTGCTGGCCGCCGCCGCGGGCGACAGGCCGGCTGCCGAGCGGGCGCTCCTGCAGGTGCCGCAGGCCAGCACGACGGGCGACCCCGTGCTCACCGACGTCCTGCAGACGACGCGGCGGCTGCTGGACCAGAACAGGTAGCGGCCTTTCACCGGCCGAGGCGGCGGGACCGGTCCCGAACGAAATCGCCTTGCGTGGCCCGGCTTCAACCAGGGTCGGCGCGAGGCCCAGGGCCCAGGGCCGACCCCAATTCGCCCTTCCCCGCCGGGGGGTTCCTGGCGCACAATCAGAGCGTGGCGGGCCGGCCGCACGCTCCAGCGCCCGCCAGATCGAGCACCGTTCAGCCGGGAGGTTCTCGTCCCATGCGGGGAATTCGGGAGCGTTTGAGCGTCCTTCGCCTCACGGTTTCCGCCCTGACACGGACGGCCAACCTCGCCGATTCCGCCGGTCCCTGTCCACGCTGCGCAGCCCAGGGGGATTGACCATGAGACTGCTACCGGTTCTTCTCGTCGCTTCCGTAGCTCTGTCGCAAGTGCCGGTCGCCCCGGCGAACGCCGACGATCTCTCGTGGGTCGACCTGCGCGCCGACAGCATCTCCATTCTCTTCCCCGGGCCCGACGTGATCGAGATCACCGCGCACTATTCGATCGTCAACAACATGGCCACCGACGAGGTCATCACGAGCGACATCGCGTTTGCGCTGGATGGAGTCGTGGTCGGTGTCCAGGCAATCGATGTCACGAGGTCGCTCAACGAATGCCGTGTGTTCCTGACCTGGTCGGACTGCAAGGGCGAGTGCTATCTCAATCTGCTGCCGCCGACCGAGATCGGGGAATGCCAGTGGTACTTCTCGGTCATCCCCGATAGCGTGACTCCCGAAGGCTGCTTCTGCACGAAGAAGGGCACACTGTCATCGCCGTTTGCCTTCTCCGGTCAGAGCATCGCCTCGTTCGTGCTCGACGGCGACAATCTCCTGCCAGAGCCGATCGAGACCAACAACTCGCAGTCCCTGAACCTGGGCGTGGTGACGACGAGGCCGACCACGTGGGGACGGATGAAGACGCTCTACCGCTGATCGCAGTCCTGTCGCAGGAGGCCACCGCGCACGAGGCTCTTGAGCTCATCGGAGCCTGACGGGACCACCACAACCACCTGCGACCGCGTTGCGCTTGACGGCCTCCGGACCTAGGATATGGTTCAAGCGTCCTCGATGCAGTCTGACGACCTCCTGCAGGTACGACTCTAGACTCCAACCCAAGTCCGGCAGAGACAGGTCATGTACTGCCCGCCCGCGCCTTGCCCGATGTCACAATTCCCAACACGTCCGAATCACGCGACGGATACCCCTCTGCCTGGGGCCCGATGGGACGCATGACGCGTTCGGCACGGCCGCAGGGAGTGGCGGCCAGGTCCCCGCACTTCGATCCACAGGTCCATCCCACTTCCCCGCGTGGCCATGAAGGCACGAGCCTCTGGATCGGCCTCATCGTGCTCACGTTGGTGCGGCTGGTTCTAGCAGTCATCCCCTCGATGTGGCTGTGGGGCGCCAACATCTTCCGCTTTCTCGAGCCGACGACGACCCTTGGCCTGTCGTTGCTTGCACTGCTGGCTCTGAGCCCTCGCATCGCACGGAGCACGACACACTGGCTTACCTGGAACGCTGCACGGGGCCTCGTCGGCCCCTGGCTCTTGCCCGTACTAGCGGCCGCCACGACCGGGGGCGCGCTTCTCCTCCTGCCCGACCGCACATGGTTCATCGGCGACTTCATGCTGCGCCAACGGGCATCCACTGAGACCATCTTCCAGCCGTTCTTCCATCAATCGATGCCGTTGGACGTCCTCCTTCATCACACGTTGCCGACCCTCCTGCAGACGACACTCGGCACCAGTCCGAATACGTTCGCGCGCCTCCTCGGAGCGGCCGAAGGGGCTTCGCTCGCGGCCCTCGCGCTGGTGTTCTTCAGATCGCAGCAGAGACCACTGCACGCCGTCCTCGCCGGCGCGGCGATTGTCACTGTCGGGGGCCATCTGGTCGCGTTCGTCGGGTACGGGCGCTCCACCGCCGAGCAATGCCTGCTGACAGCAGCCTTTGCCTTCGCCGCGACTCGAGCCCTCCGAGACGTACGGTGGGCGCCCGCAGCCGCTCTCGCAGCCGCTCTCGCGATCGCGACACACCGGGCGATGCTCGTCCTCTACCTGCCGTTGGCGGTGACCCTCGTCTGGAGTTGGTGCAACGCGCGTAGATCTCGCGAACGACTCACACTCGGCCTCTCCGCAGCCGTGGCGCTCGGCGCCCTCGCGCTCTTGGGCCCGGCGATGGCGAGGACCTTCGGTGGTTTTGACATCGCACGGCATCTGCTGTCGCCGGATGTGCAGGCAGCTGGCGGCGTTCTCCGGGCGGCGGTCGACCCACGGCGTCTACTGGACCTGCTGAATGCCATTCTGCTGATGTCTCCGCTCGTCCTGGTTGTATTGCCGCTGGCCGCGCTCACGTTCACGCGCAAGGCATTCTCAATTGAACTCACGGTGTTGCTGACCCTTCTGGGCGCTTTCTTGCCCGAGCTCATTGTGAGCCATCCTCAGCAGGGGCTCTTTCGCGACTGGGAGGTCTTCGCACCTGCGGGGATCGCGCTCAACATCGTCCTGGCGTGGTACGTGGCGGGGCTGCTTGAGGCACGCGCTGAGTTCAGTTGGCTGATGGTCCCGGTGGTGGCGGGCGTGGCGATACCGACACTCGGACTATTGATCCACAGCACGGATCTACCGCGTGGCCTTGCGAGGGTGGCAGCGTATGCGACCGAGCGCCCGACACCCTCCGCAACCGATCAGGCGTCGAGCTGGGAGTACATCGGGAACCGCTGTTCGCAGCTCGGGTGGTGGAGGGAGTCAGCGCATGCATTCCAGCAAGCGACCGCACTGGCTCCCCATCGACGAATGCTCATCAGCCTGGCGCTGTCTGAGTTTCACGCGGGCGAGTTGCGGAATTCCCTGGAGGGATTTCGTCGCCTGGTGGCACGCGAGCCCCGGGACGCCATTGGCTGGCTGGGGATCACAGCGGTGGCTGCACAGTTGGGCGACACGAGCGCCGCGCGCGATGGCGTCCGCCACGTCGAGCGTCTTCTGACTTCCCCGTCGGGGATGCGGGAAATCAGACAGATGCTTGCCGTGGAGCCGTTGGTCAGGGCTGGTTACGAGCAAGCCGTGAGAACGCCGTAGTCAGGAGACGCTGCGTCGGGTAGCGGATCAGACCCCGACGAATTGAAATCACGGCTGCGTGCAAGACGGGGAGCCGGTCACTGCAGAAGAGCCCGGCGGGTGGAGTTCCAGCCCCGGAATGCGAAGCGTGGCCCCGAAGCTCGGATGGACCGAGTAGCGGTGTCCCAGGCAGCCCCATCCGCCGGCACAGCCTCGTTGGCGGCTCACCGCACCAGCGTGAAACGTCGCGTCAGCGTGCGTCCCGCCGCCTCGAGTCGCGCAAAGTAGAGTCCCGCCCCCACGGGCTCGCCCCCCGTCAGGTGCCCGTCCCAGCCCACCCGGTGTCGACCGGCCGCGAAGTTCTGCTGCGCAAGCACGCGAACACTCCGGCCGCGCGGATCGAAGATCGCGAGCGTCACCATGCCGGCCTCCGGCAGCGCGAACTGGAACTCGGCGCGCCCGCTTGCGGGATTGGGCACCGCACCCGCGAACGACAGAACGCGGGGAAGGTCGGGGGTGGGAACGTCCGCGGTCGTGCACGGAGTCGGATCGCATGTGGCCGTGGCCGATGCGCGGGCGGCCACGGACACCATCACGCGCGCGGGGGCCGCGCTGGTGGCGCTGGCCGCTCCGGCCTCGCCCGGTGTGCCCCCCGCCCCACCGGCGACCGTCGGCGCCATGGGGCAGGTGTACGTGTTCGCCACGGCTCCCTGCGTGCCCGGCGCTCCATCATTGCCGTCGTCATAGGCAGGCGGTGCGCCGGGGGCGGAGATACCACCCCCTCCGCCCTCCCCACCGCTTCCACCCGTGAACGTGTTGAGCGCCTGCGTGAGCGATGTGGCACAGGCCCAGAACCCATACGCACTGCCTCCGGTGCCCCCGCCTCCGCCACCGCCGTGACCACCGTGGCCCCCGTTGCCCCCCCGTCCGCCGGCCTGTGATCCTCCGTACGCTGCTCCCCCTGCACCGCCGACGCCGGGGTCCTGGCCGCGTCCACCCGAACCTCCCTGCCCGCCGGGACCGCCGTTGCCGAGTTCGAACTCGCACGATTCGACTACGAGGACGGAACCAATCGCGAGCACGCCGAAGCTCCCGCCACCGCCACCGCCGCCCTGTCCGCCGCCGACCGCGGCTAGGCCGCCGGCACCGCCCCCACCCCCGCCCGCACCGTAGCTGTCCGAGATGGGGCTGATGTCGCAGCCGCCGCTTCCACCCCCTCCGCCGCCTCCACCACCGTTCTCGCCGATGCCGCCGGCGCTGCCTGCGTACGCAAACCAGCTATTGCCGGACAGGGACCCGCCCGCAGCGCCACCCATGCCCGCCGATCCGTCTGTGACGGCGCCCGGATTCCCGGGCAGACCCGGCCCGCAGGTGCTCGCGCCGGCACCGCCCGCACCCCCGTTGCCCGTCCCGCCCTCACCGACATGGGCTGCGTCGGATCCGGACACGCCAGCGGTGGCCGTACAGTCGCAGAGCGAGCACACACCCCACAAGCAGCACTTGTCCATCGTCCCGCCGGAGCCTCCCGCGCCGGCGTTCGGATCGCGTGGGCCTCCGGAATTCGTGCCGCCTGCGCCGCCCGCGCCTCGGGAAGTCGTCTCGCATAACGAGTAGAACCCGTCCGCTCCACCGCCCGGCATCCCGTCCATCTGCGACGTCGCGGTGACGGATGTGGCATCAGCGCCCGCGCTCCCAGGGCCTCCGTTCGCGCCCTGGCCACCGATAATCCTCGATCTCAGAATCGCCACGTTCGAATTGAGGATGTGGACAGCGTAGGAGCTCATCCCGGCACTTGCCGCCTCCGGCCCCTCGATCCACATGTCTTCGACGGTGGTCTGCACCGCAAGGCCCGCAGCCTCCACCGTCACGTACCGTCCGGAGCCCGCGGCGAAGCCCCCCTGCAGGACAACGCGGTGGGCAGGGTCGCTCCACGAACCGAGGTCCCAGTTCACGTCGTACCCACCTTGAAGGCGGATGCCCGCGGCAAGCGTGACGACCTCGTCATACGTGCCGGCTTGGACGTAGACGCACGACTGGGCCTCGGCGACCGCCCGGCCGATTCCGTAGCTGACCGTGCGACAGGGGTCGGAAGGGAGCAATCCGGAAGTGGGCAGGTCACTGCCTGACGGGGCGACGAAGATGCCGCACGTTGCACCGGCAGTCACGGCCCCCGCGGCCCGAGCGCCGCCCGGCCACGAGGCGAGAAGCACTGCGACAAGAGCAAGGATTGCGGAGAAAGTGGAGCGACGCACGTACGCGGGCTCTCTCCGACAGTCGGAAGGGGACGACATGCAAACCTCCTGTCTACGGTCACTGCGGTACACGCCGGAGGAACTGCCCTGCCGAGTATCTCACTCGCGGAGGAGGGCGGCTACCGTCCAGTTCAATCGTTGTGGTGCGTCGGTGAGAACGGCCCCCTGCAACGCGTTGGTGATCGTGCCCCCCGGACTTCATTCCCATGGACAACCGGGACGGCCGGCGGCTGGGCCTGATTCAAGCGGCACTGTGGGGACGGCTCACGAATGGCGAGGTCGCCATTAAGTGCGTGTGGAGCAGGAGTACCGACGGACGAAAACGTGCAGTCCGGCACGCTGCCCAACAGACCGCGTGCCTGCTCGATTTGCCCGGCAGGCGCAGTGCGCTATCGTGCTGCCCCATGGCCCCGTAGCTCAGACGGATAGAGCAGCGGTCTCCCAAGCTCCCGCACAGGTTCCACAGCACTCACTCGGTAGCAGCATCGCCACCAAGAAGTTCCAGCCGCCCCAGGGGGTTAGCGCCTCTTGGGGCGGTTGGTCTCTGGGGGGGGCAGGTGTGGTCAGGGTGGGAGGGAAGTGGACGCGGACGTCGCTACCAAGCGGCTACCAGGCGTCCTTTCTCCGGCGTCCCTGCCGAATCGGCGGTCAGATGGCGTGAGAACGAACGGCGTGGACGCGGTGAGCGGGCCGGGCTTCTGGCGCATCCAGCGCATGATGTAGACTCGCACGGCAGTAGACGCCAACACAGCAACTCACGCGGGGAACCGAACCGTGACGGTGACGAGGAGCGGGGCGCGCTTTGAAGGGGATACGTCGCGTGAGGCGCTCCGTGCGCAATACGCAGCCTTGCGGCGCACCACTGCAGCGCAACGACTGGCCTTCATGGACGACCTGACCCGGCTCGCTCGATCGATGACCCGGGAAGGCTTGCGACGGCGTCACCCGACTCTCACCGAGGAGGAGCTCGACGTTCGGTTCTTCAGCCTTGTGCTCGGTCCGCGCATCGCCGCGGAGGTGCTTGAACATCGGCGAGCGCGCCTTGCACGGCCGGTCCCGTGACCCTGCCCACCGAATTCCTGCTTTATGTAGCAGACCTCCTCGATCGGCTGGGGATTCCCTACCACGTGGGTGGGTCGGTCGCGAGCTCGGCACACGGCATGTACCGCGCCTCGGCGGACGTGGACTTCGTCATCGACCCCACGGCCGACCAACTGGATGCGCTGGCTAGCGCCCTGGAGGCGGAGTTCTACGTCAGCCGTACGGCTATCGCGGAGGCGCTTGCGCGCCGGAGCACGTTCAACGCCATCCATGACCTGACGTCGTTCAAGATCGACTTCTTTATCAAGGGTTCGGCACCGTTCGATGCCGAGGAGTTGCGCCGCTCCATCCGACAGGTTGTCGGCGCCGAACGAGTGCGTGCGGTCCTCATCAAGAGCCCCGAAGACACGATCCTCCGAAAGCTGGAGTGGTACCGGCGTGGTGGCGAAGTGTCGGAACGTCAGTGGCAGGATGTCCTCTCGATCCTCGCCGCCATGCGCGGACAGTTGGACGAGCAGCACCTCGACCGCTGGTCGCGGGAACTGCAAGTGGCGGACCTGCTCGAGCGCGCCCGACAGGAAGCGGCGGACTTCTGAGAGCACAGGCCGAGGTGGCTTGCGCAACCGACATCGAATCCAGCAGCATGCGTTGCCCGTGGCCCCGTAGCTCAGACGGATAGAGCAGCGGTTTC
>CAVQXP010000005.1:0-50661 GCA_963717935.1 Candidatus Eiseniibacteriota bacterium
GTCGCGCGCGCCCACGAGGTCGCGGGCGATGGCGGGGGCCGGACGGTGCCAACGGATCAGCGTCATCTCGGTGTCTCCTTCATCGGTGGCGGCCGGGTTGCGGGTGCGGCGCAGGAATGCGCCGCGGGGTCGAACGCCAGTACACAAGGCATCCCGCGTGCCACCCGCGCACGCGCGGCGGAACCCGCGGGTTTTCAGGGAAACTCCGCGAGTTCCGCCGCACCGCGGGAATCGCTCGCCCACGCGGCCCGTCCCACGATGGAACGTGGACGTTCCGGGGCGAAACGCGGCGTTTCGTTCCGCGCCGGCCCGGCAGCCGGGCCCAAGGCACGTGCGGCGACCGCCCGTGGGGGCGGTCGCCGCCGGACGGCCCGGTTCCCGCCGCGGGTCAGCGCTCCGGCAGGTAGCCCGCCTTCTCCTCGCCCACGAGCAGCTCGTCCTTCGTGTAGATGAAGGCCTCGCGCCGGTAGTCCGCCAGCTCGTAGTCCTTCTCGAGGAAGATGGCGTCCTCGGGGCAGGCCTCCTCGCACATGCCGCAGAAGATGCAGCGCAGCATGTTGATCTCGTAGCGCTCGGCGTAGCGCTCGCCGTGCGAGCACGGGTGCGTCCGGGTCGTTCTCCGCGGCCTTCGACGAAGATGGCGTCCGCCGGGCAGGCGACCGCGCACAGCTCGCAGCCCACGCAGCGCTCGAGCCCGTCCTCGTGCCGCGCCAGGATGTGCAGCCCCCGGAAGCGCGGGAACATCACCAGCTTCTCGTTCGGGTACTGCAGGGTCACCGGCTTCTTGAAGAACTGCCCGAGGGTGACACCGAGCCCGGTCGCCAGTTCCTTGATCATGCCACGGACTCCTCGCAGGCCATGCTGGCGTTCGCTAGCGGACCGACCCGCAGGATAGCCGGCGGCCGCGCGCGCGCGCAACCGCGCGGGCCTCCGCCTCCCCTACAGCTTCGGCAGCGTGATGCCCTGCTGGGCCTGGTACTTGCCGGCCTTGTCCTTGTACGAGACCTCGCAGGGCGAGTCGCTCTCGAAGAAGAGCACCTGGGCGATGCCCTCGTTGGCGTAGACCCTCGCCGGCAGCGGCGTGGTGTTGCTGATCTCGAGCGTCACGAAGCCCTCCCACTCGGGCTCGAAGGGCGTGACGTTCGTGATGATGCCGCAGCGGGCGTACGTGCTCTTCCCCAGGCACACCGTGATCACGTTGCGCGGGATGCGGAAGTACTCGACGCTGCGGCCGAGCGCGAAGGAGTTGGGCGGGATGAGGGCGATCGGTCCCTTGAAGTCCACCATCGAGTCCGGGTCCAGGTGCTTCGGGTCCACGATGGTCGAGTTGACGTTCGTGAAGATCTTGAACTCGTCGGCGATGCGCAGGTCGTAGCCGTAGGACGAGACCCCGTAGGAGATGGCGCCGGAGCGGACCTGCTTCTCCTCGAACGGCTCGATCATGCGGTGCTCGCGGCACATCTTGCGGATCCAGTGGTCGGGACGGATGGACATCCTCATTCCTCCGCAGGGTTGAAGCGGCCCAGCATCCGGACCGCGTGGACGAGTTCGGGCAGCAGCAGCCGCTTGAGCGCCAGTTCCACCGCGGCGCGCGAGCCAGGCAGCAGGACGACGAGCCGGCCGCGCGCGATGAAGGCCTCGGCGCGCGAGAGCCAGGCAGCCGTGCCGACCTGCCCTGCCGAGAGCGCGCGGAACCGCTCGCCGAAACCAGGCACGCCCCGCTCGGCGAGCGGCGCCAGCGCCTCGGGCGTGCAGTCGCGCGGACCGAGCCCGGTGCCGCCGGTGACGATGAGCGACGTCCACGCTGGCGCCCGCCAGCGCGGCGCGGGCGGCGCGCCGCAGGGCGGCCGGTTCGTCCTTCACCCAGGCGCGGGTCATCACGCGATGACCGGCCCGCGTCACCAGGCGCTCGATCAGCGCCCCGGCCGTGTCCTCGCGGCCGCGGCGCGTGTCACTGGCCGTGATGACGGCGCAGCCCACGGGACGCGGGGCGCCGCGGCTCTGGTGGGCGGCGGGACGCCGCGGCTCGCGCGGCGCTCTGCGACGCGGCGCATCGTCGGCGCCCGCCACTCGCGCGCCAGTCCCGCAGCGGCCGCGGTCAGCCCGAAGTGCTCGAGCCACGGCCCCGCCTCGGCGAGCCGGTGCTCCTCGAGTTCGGTCGAGCGGCGGCTCCCAGCGGCGCCCGAACCGGCCGGCAGCGCCGGCCCGGCCTCGCGCCAGGGCCGCCAGTTCGGCGAGGCTCCAGGACCTCGGGGCCCGCCACCTCGTACCATCCCTCCCACGGGCACGCGGCCCGCCAGGGCGCCGGTCCAGCGTCTCGACGACGTCGCGCCTCGGCCACCGGGTTGAGCAGCTTCGCGCCCCGCGCGGCAGGGCCGGGCCCGAGCGCCAGCCTGGCGCCACAGCGGGCTGTCGGGCCCAGCAGCGGCCCCAGGCGCAGGACCAGCACCGGCAGCCCGCAGGCCCGCGCAGCCTCCTCCAGCGCCCAGCACTCGCGCAGGCGCGGGCGACGCGCGTCCGGGTGCGTGCCGAGGCGCGTGCCACGAGCAGGCGGTCCGGCGCAGCGGCCGCGCGCGCGCCGCCAGCCAGGCCCGCAGGTCGGGGACGGGCTGCATCGGGCGACGGGGCAGACGAACAGCGTCGTCCGGCCCGCGCGGCGGCCGGGCGTGTGCCCCACCGCGTGCCCGCGCGCCGCCAGTGCGCGCAGCAGGCGGTCGCGCCGCGCTCCCGGGCGGCGGCGGCGACGGGACGAGGATCACGCGAACTCCCCCAGCGCCTCGGCCATCTGCCGCCGGTGCGAGAGGTCGTGGTCGCCCCAGTAGCGCACCATCTCGGCCAGCGCGTAGGGCCCGCGCATCGCGTGGACGCCGACCCGCTCCCAGTCCGCGCGGCCGAGCGGCGCGAGCCGCGCGAGCAGCGCGCGCCGGGCCTCCGCCCACTCCTCCAGCACGACCGCGGGGGACTGCTCGTTGTAGGCTCGGGCGGCCTCCCAGCCGGTCATGTCCACGTCCGGGCAGCTCCGGGCTGCGCTCGACGAGCATCCGTCCGAGCCGCGGCAGGAAGACGTCGCGGTCGGCGTCGCGCAGGTGGCAGAGCGACTCGAGCGCCGACCAGCGGCCGGGCGCCGGGCGACGGCGCCAGGGCGCCTCGGCGGCGTGCTCGAGCCGGCCGGCCACCCAGTCGGGGCTCTCCGTGAGCACCGCCAGCAACTGCCCCCACTCGAGGAAGCTCATGGGCCCGCGCTGGCGCGCGGTGATGCCCCAGGTCGCTGCCGGCGAACGGGGTGCGGGCCGCGAAGCCGCGCTCCAGGTACGAGCGCGCCGAGCGCCACGTAGTGCTCGTAGCCGCGGCGCATGCCCGCGCGGTGCGCGTCGCTCACCTGGCCCGCGACCTTCGCCGGCATCCCCAGCGCGATGCTCCCGGGCGGGATGACCTGCCTCTCGCGCACCAGCGCACCGGCGCCGATGAGCGAGCCGGCGCCGATGCGCGCGCCGGTCAGCACCACCGCGCCCATCCCGATGAGGCAATCGTCCTCGATCACGCAGCCGTGGATGATGGCCCCGTGCCCGATGGTGACGCGCGCGCCGATGAGCGCCGGGCTGCCCTCGTCCATGTGCACGACGCTGTTGTCCTGGATGTTCGAGTCCTCGCCCACCTCGATGCGGTCCACGTCGCCACGCAGCACGGCGTTGAACCAGACGCTCGAGCGGGCGCCCAGCGTCACGTCGCCCACGACCACCGCGCCGGGGGCGATGAAGGCGGTGGGGTGCAGCCGCAGACGCGCGGCCCATTCCCCCGGCGCCCGGGTCCCGTGCTTCGGGTCACTCATGCGAACCTACCTCCTTCGCCCACGTAGGGGTTGCCGGCGCGCTCCCGGCCGAGGGTCGTCGCCGGCCCGTGCCCGGGATGCACGTGCAGCGCATCACCGAGCGGGAAGAGCCTCGTGCGGATGGAGCGCTCCAGCTCCTCGAAGGAGCCGCCGGGCAGGTCGGTGCGCCCGACCGAGCCCGCGAAGAGCGTGTCCCCCACCCACAGATCGTCCCCGCCGCGGAAACAGACGCCGCCGGGCGAGTGCCCCGGCGTGTGGATCACCTCGAGCGGTCTCCTCGCCCAGGGCGAGACGCTGCCCGTCGGCGAGGTCGTGCACCGGCTCCGGCGCGCGCGCCGCCGGGAATCCGAAGACCGCCGCCCTGTTCGCTCAGGCGATCGAGCAGCGGGCGGTCCGCCGGGATGCAGCCAGTACTCTCCGCCCAGCGCCTCCTGGACCGCGCGCATGCCGCAGACGTGGTCGTAGTGCGCGTGGGTGCCGAGCAGGTGGCGCACCGTCAGCGGCCCGGGCTGCTCCCGCACCCAGCGGATCACGGCCTCCGGCTCGAAGCCCGCGTCCACGACCGCGCAGTCGCGAGCGCGCTCGCAGACGAGCACGTAGGTGGCGTTGTCGAGCGGCCCGAGGCGAAGGACGTGGTGCCGGAGCGCCATGTCAGATGACGTTCGCCTCGGCCGTCGTCTTCCGCTCGGCGAAACGCTCCAGCCGCAGCGGCGAGAGGTCGAGGCTCGGCTTGCCGTCCACGATCCACTCGGTGATGAGCTGGCCCACCGCCGGCGCGTGCATGAAGCCGTGCCCGCTGAAGCCGTTCGCGAGCATCAGCCCCTCGACGTTCCGCGGCGGGCCCAGCACCGAGTTGTGGTCGGGCGTGGTCTCGTACAGTCCGGCCCAGCCGTTCGAGACCTCGGCCACCTCGAGCGCGGGCACGCGGTGCATGGCCGGCTCCACGATGCGCTCGAGCAGGTCCCAGTTCACGCTCAGGTTGAAGCCCTCGGGCTCCTCGGGGTTGGCATAGCCGAGCAGCAGGCCCCCGCTCTCGCGGTGCATGTAGACGCCGGACTTCATGTCCACGATCATGGGCAGGTCCTCGCGCACCATGGGCAGCGGCTCGGTGGTGAAGCAGTGCCGCCGGACGGCCTTCACGGGTAGGTCCACGCCGGCCCAGGCCGCGACCTCCGCCGCGTGCGGCCCCGCCGCGTTCACGACCATCGGAGTGCTGATCGTGCCGCTCGCGGTACGCACGCCGGTGACCCGGGCCCCATCCATCACCAACCCCTGCGCCGGATCACCGAAGTGGAACACCGCGCCCAGCCGCCGGGCCTGCGAGACGTACGACTGCGTGACCTCGTGCGGGTTGCCGAGGCCGTCGTCCAGGCAGAAGGTCGCGCCCAGCAGGTCCTCGATGTTGAGTTCGGGCACGATCTCCCGCGCGTCCTCGGGGCTGAGCGTCTGCACGGGAAGCCCGAGCGAGCGCTGCATCTCGGCCTGGCGCTGGAACGTGGTCCACGACTCGGCGTCGGCGAGCAGGAACAGGTAGCCGACCGGGAAGAACACCGGATCGGTCTCCATCTCTTCGCTGAAGGTCTTGAAGCGCGCGATGGACATCATCGAGATACGCACGTTGAGCGGGGTCGAGAACTGTGCCCGGATGCCGCCCGCCGCCTTCGAGGTCGAGCCGGCGCCCGCGAAGGGCTCCTTCTCGACCACCACCACGTCCTTCACGCCCCGCCGCCCCAGCTCGTAGGCGATCGAAGCACCGATGCAGCCAGCCCCGATGATGACGACCGGGGCCGTGGCCGGCAGCCCACTCATGCGACCCTCCGATAGAGACGCTGCAGTCGCAGCGCGTCCTCTTCCATGGCCGGGGTCTCGCACATCACCCGGCCCGAGGCGTGGACCTCGCGCAGCGCGCGCAACAGGTCACGCCAGCGAAACTTCGACTTCATCAGCGGTACGTGGCGGCGCTCACCGCCCGGGCCGTGGAGTCGGGAGCGGGATGCCCGTCGTGCCGAACCGCGGGCTCACCCCGCCCACCACGCACCCGCGCGCAGGCCGCCGGGGAGTCTAGGCCACGCGCGCGTCGAAGGCGAGTCGGGCGGGGTATCCGAAAGGCCCTCCCGGCGGTCCCTGCACCGTTCGTCGCCGGTCCTGCGCACACGACCCCCGCATGGCGGAAGGCCGGCTGCGCGCGAGCGCCGCCGGCCTCCATGCCCGCACGGGAGATCAGCGCTTCGGCGTCGCCAGCCGGTCACGCGCGAGCTGCGCCTCCCCGGACAGCGGAAAACCCTTCACCAGATCCTCGAGCGCCTTGCGGGCCTGCGGCGCCTGACCCAGTTTCTCCCGGCACAGGGCGAGCTTCCAGAGCCCGGCGGGCACGCGGTCACCCTGCGGGTAGAGCTCTTTGATTCGCTCGTACTCGACGGCTGCGCTGTCGAAGTACGCCTGGGCGAAGAGACACTCCCCCACCCCGTACTGGGCGTTGTCCGCCAGGTCCGCAGCCGGGAATCGCTGGGCGTACTCCCGGAAGCCCTGGAGAGCGAGCGGGTAGCGCCCCTGGGTCAGGTCCTGCGCCGCCTGCTCGTAGAGCTGGTCGGGATCCTGCCCCGCCGCCGTGGGGGGTTGTGGGGCGCGCTGCTGGATCTGGTTGAAGCGCCCCATCACCTCGTCGAGCTTGCCCTCGAGCCGCCCCATCTGCTCGAACAGATCCTGGGTCGTGCTGCCGCTCGAGGCTCGCGTGCTGAGCAGGATGTCCCGCTGCTCGGACATCTCGCGCCGCAGGTCCCCCAGCAGGCGATACGAGACCGAATCGCGCACCTGAAGCGTATCCACCTGGGTGCGCAGGCTGTCGAGACCCGACTGGATCAGGACGAGTTGCGGGGCGACACAACCCGCCAGGGGCAGGACGAGCCCCAGCAGCACGCCGGCGGCCAGCGCGCCGCCCGTCAGCGGATGGGCCGGCGGGCGGCACAGGCCGCCCGCCGACGCGAAGCTCCGCCGGATCATCGAAGCACGAAGTGAGCGCGTCGGTTCTGGGCCCACGCGGACTCGTCGTGGCCCTCGGCGAACGGCCGCTCCTTGCCGTACGAGAGAGACTGGATGCGCGCGGCCGGCACCCCCGCGTTCACCAGGTAGTCACGTGCCGCGTTCGCGCGCTTCTCGCCCAGCGCCTGGTTGTACTCGACCGTCCCGCGCTCGTCACAGTGGCCCTCGAGCGTGACGCTCACGTCCGCATGGTCGCGCAGCAGCCTGGCGGCCCCGTCCAACGCCGCCTTGGCGTCCGCGCGCAACGCGTACGAGTCCAGGTCGAAGAACACGTCCGTGAAGTCGCCCGCCGTCACGGTGGGCACCGGGACCGGGGTCTCGGGCGTCGGCGTGGGTGTGGGGACCGGGGTCGCGGGCTGCACGACCGGCGGCGCCGGCGCCGGCGTGGGCGGCGCTTCCGCGGCCTTCTTGGCGCAGCCCGCCGCGAACAGGGCGGCGAGCCCCACCGCCACCACGAAGAGCAGTGCAGGGGTCTTTCTCATGGTCTTCCTCCGGGGTTTGAGTCTGGAACGTTCGTCGGGACAGCCGCGGCCGTTCGGCTCGCGGACGGGGACCACGACGGCGACATGGCCGTACGCCCACCGGTATCGAGCATCCGCGGGGGACGCCCGTCGAGGTCCGAGATGAACAGAGCATAGACGCCCGAGCGATTCGAGGCGAACACCAGATGCCTGCCGTCCGGGGACCAGCGCGGATTCTCGTTGCTGCCACCGCCCACCACGAGCCGGGCGTTCGTGCCGTTGGCGCCACAGACGTAGAGGTCGAAGCCCGCGGGAGTGCGGCTCACGAAGGCGATCAGGTCCCCGCGCGGCGACCAGGCCGGCGAGTCCGTGTAACCCACGTCGAACGTCAGGCGGCGGACATTGCCCCCGTCGCGGTCCATCACGTAGACCTGCGGCGAGCCACTGCGATCCGAGGTGAAGGCGATCTCCCGCCCGGTAGGCGACCAGCACGGCGAGGTGTCGATGGCACGGTTGTCGGTGAGCCGCCGCGGCGAGCCACCGCGCGCGTCCAGCACGTAGATCTCGGAGTTCCCGTCCTTGCTGAGCGTGCAGGCGATCTCGCGGCCGTCGGGCGAATAGGCGGGGCTGGTGTTGAGACCCGGACGCGCCGAGACCTGGTAGAGCCTGCCGCCCGCCGGCGGAGACGACGTAGAGGTGCGGGCGAGCCGCCGTCACGATAGGTACTGAACGTCAGGAGCGAGCCGTCCGGGGACCACGACGGCGAGAGCGCGATGGAGCGGTCCGCCGTCAGCGCCCGGGCCCCGGCGCCGTCCAGGTCCATGACCCAGAGCTCCTTGTTCCGGCCCTCGGGCACGATGAAGGCGATGCGCGTGCGGGCCACACCGGGCTCGCCCGTGAACTGGAGCACGATGTCGTCGGCGAACTGGTGCACGAGCGCGCGCCAGTCGGCGACCGGCCCGCGGTAGACCTTCGACAGGATCGGACGCCGGGCCGGAAAGTCGCGGACCTCACCCTCGAGCGTGACCTGCCCGTTCGCCCACCTTCCAGCGTCCGCTGGTCACGGCCTGCACGTCGAAGGGCGACTGCCCCGACCACGCGCGCGCGATCAGGAACACGGCTGACCGCTCGAGGTCGTCGGCCAGCACCTCGTCGGCCTGGCGCGCGGCAGGCGCACCGGCGGGCAGGCGGCCGGCCACGAGCGCCTCGCAGTAGAGCTGCGTGCGGCGCCCGCCGCCGGCGATGTCGATGCGCACCTCGCGGGTCTGCGCGCGCACACCGGGAGCCGCCAGCACGGCCAGCAGCACGATCAGGGGCAGGCGCCTCATGGCCTGGCGTACTCGAAGCCGAAATGAATCCCGAGGTCCGAGCCCGGGAAGCCCAGCGGCAGCGGGGGCAACGGGTCGCTCAGGGTCACGGCCCGCAGCGAGGCGCGGTCGAAGAACTCGATGCCGCTGCCACTCTCGAGCCGGATGGCCGAGACACCGCCACCCCGGCCGACGCGGAAGTAGACCACGGCGCGCACCGGGCGGCCGCTCTCGAGACCCGCCGGCGGCGCCCAGCTCTGCGCCACCTTGTTGCGGATCAGCATGAGGTAGTAGGTGAACTCGAAGTCGCGTGCGTCCGCGGCGAGACCACCGCTCAGGCCCGCGCTCCCCACCCGCGCGTACGGCAGCAACGACCCCGAGGCCGGCGGCGCCGCCTCCTCGCGTGCGGGCTCGGCCCGCCTGGCGGGCTTCCTGGGCGGCACCAGCTTCACGCCCTCGAGGTTCTCGGGCTGGATGTCCGGAGCCTTCATGGCCGCCTTCTCCCCGGGCGCCGGGGACGGCACGCCCCGCGGCAGCGCCCCCGGCTCGATCAGTGCGACCTGCACCACGTCGGGCCCCGCCACGATCAGGGGCTCGCCCTGGCGCACGGCGAACACCACCGCCAGGAACGCAACGTGGACCATGGCCGAGCCGGCCAGGGCGCCCCGCGTCACCGGCGGAGCTCCGGGGCCGGCGGCTGGGTCACGAGCCCGAGCGAGGCCACCCCCGCGCGCCTCATGCGCGCGATCAGATCCACGATGGTCCCGTACGGCACGCCATGGTCCGCCTTCAGGAACACCGGACGCCGGGAAGCGCCGGCCCGGGCCAGCGCTTCCTCGAAGCGGGCCACGGGCACCACCGAGTTCCCCACCGCCACCGTGCGGTCGGCCCGCACGCTCACGATCAGCCCCTCGCGGACGTCCAGCCCGCGGGTGGCGACGCGCGGCAGATCGATCTCGAGCCCTCCCTGCAGGAACGGCGCGGTCACCATGAAGATGATGAGCAGCACCAGCACGACATCCACGAACGGCGTGACGTTGATGTCGGCCATCGGCACGCGCGGGACGGCGCTCTTCACGCGACCGGACCTCCCGTCCGCCGGTCGAGATACTCGGTCACGAAGGTCGCGCTGTTGCTGCTGATGACGCGCAATCGCGTCGAGCAGGTGGTTGTAGCCCACCACCGCGGGGATGGCCGCTGCCAGCCCCGCCACCGTGGTGATGAGCGCTTCGGCGATCCCGGGCGCCACCACGACCAACGAGGCGGAACCCTGCGCGCCGATGCTGAGGAAGGCGCTCATCACCCCCCACACCGTGCCCGTGAGCCCGATGAAGGGCGATACACTGCCGGCCGTGGCCAGGAACCCCACGTGGCGCTCCAGCCGCGCCAGCTCGTCGCCCGCGGCGCGCTCCATGGCACGCTGGGCCCGCTCGTAGCGCGAAGTGGGCGTGGATCCGGCTCCGGCCGGCTCCGCGAGCGCCCGCTCACCGACGCGGGTCAGCCGGCCCAGCACGCTGGCCGGATGGGACTCCACGGGCGGGTCTTGCCCGCGTGCCGCGCGAAACGCGCCCAGGAACTCGCGGTCCGCGCGCTGCACGCGCAGGTAGAGCCGCAGCCGCTCCACGATGATGGCCCAGGTGTAGACCGAGATCCCGAGCAGCAGCAGCAGGATGAACTTGGCGAACAAGCCGGAGGCAGCGACGAGAGCGGGTACCGACGCACGCAGTCCGACGCTGGCCTGCAGGATGAAGACACCCAATGCCATAGGCCTCACGCTCCCTGTGAAGGTGGGTCGGGTGGAGAACCCGACCGCCAACCGCCGCCGCGGCCTTCCGGGCCGCGAACCAGTCTGGCATCCGTAAGCTAGCATACGCGATGGGGCCTCTCAAGACCCGGAGCGGGCCCGGACGGCACCGTAGAAGGAGGTCGCGCAGAGGTGGAACCGGGCACGGATGCGGACGGAGACCGCTCCAACCGAGGGCCGAGACCGGGTGTCACCTCCGCCACGAGATGTCCCGGCGTGGTCTGAAGAAGTTCAAGCGCGTGCAAAGAACTCGGCGCTCGCGTGCACCGCGCGACTCAGAGGGAGTAAAGTCGCTTGGCTGAGGCATCCACGGTCGGACCGGCCCGCCCCCGGCCCACCTCACGGGAACACGCGAAAGGAAGGACCGGTTGAGACGTTTCCTCATCCCCCTGGTGCTGTCGCTGGCCCTCGTCGGCATCGCCCTCGGGTGGCAGTCCTTCACGCCGGCCCGGGCGCCGCGCGGCGCCGCGCAGCCCTTCGCCGTCCGGACCCTCGACGGCCGGACCCTGCGCCTCGCCGAGCTGCGCGGCCGCCCGGTCATCCTCGACTTCTGGGCGACCTGGTGCGCCCCCTGCCGGGCCAGCATGCCGCAGCTGAGCGCGATGCAGGACCGCTACGGCAGCCGTGGCCTCGTCATCGTGGGGCTCTCGGTGGACGACGACGGGCAGCCCCAGGCGGTGCGGCGCTTCGCGGAGCGCCTGGACCTGCGCTTCCCGGTGGCGATGGCGAGTGAGGGCATGCTCGACGACTACGGCCCCATCCGCTCCATCCCGACCACCATCTTCATCGACCGGCGCGGTAGCATCGTGCGCCGCGTGGTCGGCTACGTGGACGAGGAGACACTCGAGGGGTTCATCCGCGAGATCCTCTAGCGCGCTCCGGTCGGGTCGGCGCGACCCGCTGAAGCAGCGAAGCCACGCCGACTGCGCGTGGCCTCGTGAGTGTGGTGCCCGGGGCGAGATTTGAACTCGCACGGGTTGCCCCATACGCCCCTCAAACGTACGTGTCTACCAATTCCACCACCCGGGCACTCGAGTTCCTGAGGGGTCCTCAGCGGCCGCCAGCCGGGGCGCCGGGCGAGGGCGTCGTGGCCGGCGCCGGAGCGCTCCCGCCACCACCGGACTGCGGCATCTGGGCCGGAGCGTTCTCGGCCGCCCTGCGGGCCTCCTGGTTGATCAGGCTCCTCGCTCGCGTGGAACTGATGTTCGAGCTCATCAGCGCCAGCACCAGCGAGGTGGCGAAGAAGAGGCCCCCGAGCACCATGGTGGCGCGCGTCATGAAATCGGTGGCCCCGCGGCCGCCGAACACGGTCTGGGCCGAGCCTCCGAAGGCACCGCCCGCGAGTCCACCGCCCTTGCCGGACTGCACGAGCACGACAGCGACGAGGGCCACACAGATCAGCAGGTGGAAGAAGATCAGGAAGATGTACATGGCATCCTCGGGGACACGTTTCCGCCGCGGAGCGCAAACCACCGCCCCGGTCCGCAGCATCCGAAGCAGCGAGAGAGACTAGCAATCACCCCTGCGCCCGTCAAACGACCGGGCTGGATCGCGGCACGACCGGCTAGGATGCCGCGGCGATGATGCGCCAGAACGAGGCCGCTTCGAGGGCGGCCCCGCCCACGAGCGCCCCGTCCAGTTCCTCGTCCGCGAACATGGCCGCTGCGTTGGCCGCGTTCACGCTGCCTCCGTACAGGATGCTGATGCGGGCGCCCGTGCCCGTCCCCACGACCCGGTCCAGCGTGGCGCGCAGCACCTGGTGCGCCTCGCGGGCCTGCTCGACCGTGGCGACGCGGCCCGTGCCGATCGCCCAGACGGGCTCGTAGGCAACCACCGTAGCCAGCGCCTGAGCAGCGTCGAGCCCCTCGTAGGCGACCCTCGCCTGGCGCACGAGCACCTCGGCCGTGCGCTCCGCCTCGCGCTCGGCCAGGGTCTCCCCCATGCAGACGATTGGCGTCAGACCGTCACGCTGGGCCGAACGCAGCTTCTGCGCCACGAGCGCATCGTCCTCGCCCATCCCGTGGCGGCGTTCGGAGTGCCCGACGATCACGAAGCGGCAGCCGAGCGCGGCCAGCATCGCCCCCGACACCTCGCCCGTGAAGGCCCCGTGGGTGGCCGGATGGAGGTTCTGCCCACCAAGGTAAAACGGGCTGCCCTTCAGCGCCTCCCCCACCGCGTGCAGCGCGGGGAACGGCGGACAGAGGGCCACCGCGCACCCGGGGCTCGCACCGCCCGCCAGCGCGACCAGCTCGCGGGCCAGGGCGGACGCCTCGGGCGCCGTCTTGTGCATCTTCCAGTTCCCGGCGACGAGCCGGGGCCGCCGCGGCCAGGGCCCGGGCATCAGACGCCGTCCAGGGCGGCCACGCCGGGCAGCACCTTGCCCTCGAGGAACTCGAGGGAGGCGCCACCACCGGTGGACAGGTGACTGAACTTCTCCGCCAGGCCGGCCTGCTGGATGGCGGCGACCGAATCGCCACCGCCCACGACCGTGACCGCGCCGTGAGCGGTGAGTTCGGCCATCGCCCGGGCCACGCCCAGCGTGCCCCCGGCAAAGGCCGGGACCTCGAAGATCCCCATCGGGCCGTTCCAGACCACGGTCTTCGCGCCCTTGAGCTTCGCCGCGAAGAGCTTCACCGACTCCGGTCCGATGTCCACGCCCATCTCTTCGGGGCCCAGACGATCGAGCGGGACCACGCGCCCGGGTGCGCTGCCGTCCGCCGCGGTCGAGACCACGCAGTCCACCGGCAGCACCAGATCCACCCCGCGGGCCTTCGCCTGCTCGAGCACGGCCTTCGCCATGTCGAGCCGGTCGTCCTCGACCAGCGACTTCCCGGTCGGGCGCCCCTGCGCCTTGAGGAACGTGAACATCATCGCTCCACCCACCAGCAACCGGTCCACCTTGCCCAGCAGTTGCGTGAGCACGTCGATCTTGCCCGAGATCTTCGCACCGCCCAGCACCGCGACGAACGGCCGCTGCGGGCTCTCGAGCGTCCGTCCCAGGTACTCGAGCTCCTTCTGCATGAGGAACCCGGCCACGGCCGGGCGCAGGAAGTGCGTCACGCCCTCGGTCGAGCCGTGCGCGCGGTGCGCCGTGCCGAAGGCGTCGTTCACGTACAGCTCGCCCAGCGCGGCCAGCCGCTGCGCGAAGCCGGCGTCGTTCGCCTCCTCCTCGGGGTGGAAGCGCAGGTTCTCGAGCAACAGCACCTGGCCGTCCTGGAGCGAGCGGGCCAGGGCCTCCACCTCGGGCCCCACGCAGTCCGGGGCGAACGCCACCGGCTGGCGGAGCAGACGCTCGAGGTGCGCGGCCACGGGCTTGAGACTGCTCTTGGTGTCCGGCCCGCCCTTGGGCCGCCCGAGGTGCGACATCAGGATGACGCGCGCCTTCTGCTCGATCAGGTAGCGGATCGTCGGCAGCGCCGCCACGATGCGCGAGTCGTCGCCGACCTGGCCGTCCTTGACCGGCACGTTGAAGTCCACGCGCACCAGGACACGCTTGCCGGCCGGCCGCAGGTCCTTGAGCCCCTTCTTGACGTCGCCCATGGCCCCTCCCCTACGCCATCATCAGCAGGGCGTCCACGACGCGCTGCGAGAAGCCCCACTCGTTGTCGTACCAGGAGAGGACCTTGACCAGGTTCCCGCCCATGACGTTCGTGGAGAGCGAGTCGAAGACACTGCTGTGCGGGTTGCCGATCACGTCGGTGGAGACGATGGGGTCGGTGCAGAACTCGAGGATGCCCTTCATCGGCCCCTCGGCCGCCGCCTTCATCGCGGCGTTGATCTCGTCCTTCGTCGTGCTCCTGCGAACCTCCACGACGAGGTCCACGAGCGAGCCATCCGGGGTCGGCACGCGGACCGCGAGGCCGTCCAGCTTGCCCTTGAGCTCCGGCAGGACCTCGCCGATGGCCTTCGCCGCGCCCGTCGAGGTCGGGATCATGCTCATCGCCGCCGCGCGCGCGCGCCGCAGGTCCTTGTGCGGCAGGTCGAGGATCTTCTGGTCGTTGGTGTAGGCATGGATCGTGGTCATGAAGCCGCGCTCGATGCCGGCGAGGTCGTTCAACACCTTCGCGACCGGCGCCAGGCAGTTCGTCGTGCACGACCCGATGCTCACGACCTGGTGCTTCGTCTTGTCGAAGAGCTTGTCGTTGACACCGATGACGAAGGTCAGGTCGCCGCCCTTGGTCGGCGCCGACACCACCACGTTGCGGGCGCCCGCGGCCAGATGCAGCGACGCGCCGGCCCTGTCCGTGAACTTGCCCGTGGCCTCGAGCACGACGTCCACGCCCAGCGCCTTCCACGGCAGCTTGGCCGGGTCCTTCTCCGCCAGCACCTGGATCTTCCTGCCCGCCACCTCGAGGCTGCCCTCCACGACCTTGCCGGCCTTCGGCCAGACGCGGTGCACCGAGTCGTACTTCAGGAGGTGCGCGAGCGTCGGAGCGTCGGTGATGTCGTTGACCGCCACGAACTCGATGGGGACACCGCGGTCCACGGCTGCACGCACCACCAGACGACCGATCCGGCCGAAGCCACTGATCCCGACCCGAACTGCCATGTTCGTTCCTCCTCCTGTGGCTCGAGACGAATCTCGATGGTTCCTCAGAGACGGCCGGCGCCGGTCGGCGTCAGCCGAAGAAGACCCGCGCGGTTTCGAGCAACTCCGCGGGCACGGTGCGCGGGCCCTGTCGCACCACGGTCAGATCCACGGACGTGATGCGCCCGCCCTGCAGGCTCACCATGCGCCCGTACTCGCCCTTGACGGCCAGATCCACCGCGGCCACGCCCATGCGGGAGCCCAGCAGGCGGTCGAACGGGGTGGGCGTGCCGCCCCGCTGCACGAACCCGAGGATGACGGTGCGCGTCTCGGTCTCGAGCCGCGCCTCGATCTCGCGCGCCAGCAATTCGCCCACCCCGCCGTAGCGCGGCCGGCCGAACGCATCCATGTGCTGTGGGATCTCGAGCGTCTTCCCGTCCGGGTCGGGCTCGAAGAGCGCCCCCTCGGCCACCACCACGATGCTGAAGAAGCGGCCGCGCGCCTGCCGGTGACGGATGTAGTTGCAGACCTCGTGCACGCTGGTGGGGCTCTCCGGGGCCACCACGACGTCGGCGCCCCCCGCTATGCCTCCGCACACCGCGATCCAGCCCGCGCTGCGCCCCATCACCTCGAGCACGATCACCCGGTCGTGAGACTCCGCCGTGGTGTGAAGCGCGTCCACGGCGTCCACGACATGGCGCAGCGCGGTGTCGAAGCCGAAGGAGTAGTCCGTCTCCGGCACGTCGTTGTCGATGGTCTTGGGAACACCGATGATGGGCACGCCCGCTTCCCACAGCCGCGCGGCGGCGGACAGGGTACCGTCGCCCCCGCACACGAGCAACCCGTCCAGTTCGTGCAGGGCCAGGGCGTCCTTCACGGCCTGCACGCCACCCTCCTCGCGGAACGGGTCGGTGCGGGACGTGCCGAGGATCGTGCCTCCCCGCGGCAGGATGCCCTTGATGGCCGGCAGGTCGAGGTCGCGGGCCCTGGACTTGAAGAGCCCCAGCCAGCCATCCTCGAAGCCCACCATCTGGCCCTGGTAGGTGCGCACCACGCGCACGACGGCTGCCCGGATGAGCGCGTTGAGCCCCGGACAGTCGCCACCGCCGGTCAGGATGCCCAGACGCATGCCGACACTCCAGCCCCGGAGAGATTCATCGGTCAGGGACGATTAAGGATGGAACGGCGAAACACGGCGAATATGCCCGATGGTTCGGGGGGGGTCAAGGACGGCCGGGCACACGATCGAAAGGAAGCCGGTGGAAGGCTACGCCGCGGCAGGGCGACAGAGCCGCCCGTCGGCTCGAATCGGCCGGGAGGCGGAAGCGCCCGCCGGGCCGCCGGCGTCACTCCGTCGTGTAACGCAGCCGGTAGTCCCCCACGCCAAGCTCGTCCACGAACAGGAAGACGAGCCGCTTGCGGCGCACGCGGCCGGCGGCGGCGGGGTCCGCGTCGGGAGGCAGTCCGATCGGGCCCTCGTAGATCCAGAACTCGAAGGGGCGCTGGTCGCCACCGGGGCCCTTCGCGTTGACGTCACCGATCGCACGGTCTTCGTTCGCGATGATCTGCGTGATGATCAGGTCCACGGTCTGGTCCCCCGTGGGGATCACCTGGTCCACGACCTCGCTCGGCTCGCCGTAGCGGATGTAGACCCGTCCCATGTCGGAGAACATCCCCTTGCCGAGACCGGGCCGGGTGTAGACCCGGTTCGCGTGGGCCACCCGCCGGAGGAACGTCGTCCGGGCCTCGTTCTCACGGGTCTCGGGAGCGGGATCGCGCAGCGCCCAGAAGTCGTCGAGATAGCGTTCCTGCTCCCCGGGGGAGAGCAGCGCGAAGGCCTCCTCGTCCTCGGCTCCCAGCAGGAAGTGCACGTCGTCCTGGACCTCCCGCGGGTTTCGCAGCCACGAGTCGGGCTGCCAGGCCATGTCGAAGCGGGCGCGCCTCACGAGCGGGGCCGCATCCCCTTCCTGCCAGACCCGCAACTCCAGATCGTAGCCACCAGCCGGCGCCGTCGAGAGGTCCACCGCCACACCGCCCTGGAGCACGCGCGTCGCGGCCGCGGTGCTCTCCCGCGTCGCGATCGCCCGTCCCCCACCGTCGAGGACGCGAGCCGTCCAGTGCCAGGGCCGTTCCGCACCCGACCGCGCCACGAAGGCCGCTCGCAACTCCGATGCGAAGAGCCCGTACAGCCGCTCCGGGTCGGGCAGCAGGGTTCGTCCACCCCGTTCGAACACCGTCGCTCGCCCGCCCACGCGCTCCGTCCAGAGGAACTCGATGTCGGAGAGGTCGCGCCCATCCACGGGCGCAGCCACGCGCACCTCGCCCTCGACGCGAGCCGCGGAGCTCGCCCACCCGAGGACCCCGCGCTTGCGCGAGAGCACGTCGTCCACGCGCACGAACAGGCGGTGGCTTCCCGGCCGCGTCGGGAACCGCAGCCCGATCACCTTGCCGAAGCCCCCCGTCGAATCCACCGGTTCGATGGCGAACTCCTGCGTCTGCTCCTGGGTTCCCGCCCCGCCGAAGGCACCACGGAGCCGCGCGGTCACGCGCAACCGGGCCACCCCCTGGGCGTCCCGCATCAGCGCCGCCAGCGTGCCGTTCGGGACCCGCACATAGACCTCGAGCGACGTGCCGGAGGAATCCGGGAACGCCGCGGCATCCACGGTGAAGCCCTTGCGCCCGCCCACACGCCAGGGCAGCGGCCCCTCGTCCGGGCCTGCGGCCCCGGCCGGGCCGGCCACGCTCAGGGCCAGCATGGACGCCAAGGCAAGACGCGCCCCCGACAGGGAGCGCGTCCGGTACGGCTTCGTCATCAGACTGTCTCGCGACGTCCAGCGATCAGAACAGGAACGTGAGCGAGAAGCGGTGGACACTGCCCAGGTCCTTCATGTCCGTATAGGCGTAGTCCAGGTCGGCCATGCCAGCCACGGAGACCGGCACGTGGAACCCGACCCCGCCGGCGATGCCCTCGGAATCGTAGTTGAAGTTGTAGCCGCCCCGCAGGAACAGGTACTTGCGGAACGAGTACTCCGCCCCCATGTTGAGCCGCTCCGAGTTGTCCGGCGGGTGCGAGAACTCCAGCGACCCGATCAGCTTCTGGTCACCCCGCTGCATCAGCATCGCCGAGGTGCCGACCCGGAAGATGGACGGCATCCGCGCCGAGCGGTCGATGAAGCTGATCTGCGAGCCGATGTTCGAGATCGCCATGCCGATGCGCATCCCCAGCGTGCCCACGTCGTACAGCGTGCCCACATCGAAGGCCATGGTCGACTGGGTGTACTCAGCCAGCCCCTCGCTGATGAAGTTGCCGGTGACACCGGCACTGAACTTGTCCGTGAACGAGCGCGCGTAGGTCAGCCCGACGCTCATCATGCCGGCATCGAACGTCCTGCCCGTGCCGATCAGGGGATCCGGCTGGTAGGCCGTCGTCTCCACCATGGGCTGCATGGAGAGCGAGCGCGCGTGGATCGCAAAGGCACCGGGGATCCGGCGCATGTGGAAGACATAGCCGATCTGGTCGAAAGAAAGCTCGGCCGGCCAGTTCGCATGATTCAGCGAGAGCTCGGACTTGTCCGGCTCGATCCGCGCGATGCCTGCGGCGTTCCAGTAGACGGAGGTGGCGTCGTCCGCCACCCCGACGAAGGCCCCGCCCATGGCCGCCGCCCGGGCACCGACGGCGATCTTGAGGAACTGACCGTCGAACGTCCCGACCTTCTCGAAGATGTTAGCCGCGCCTGCCCAACAGGGGATGAGCAGCCCCGCCAGGCCCAGCGCCGCGATGACCTTTCTCACTGCGATCCTCCTCTCTCGCTCCCGCGCCTAGCGGATGACCACGAACTTGCCACGCTGTATGCCACCGTCCGACTCGACGGTGAAGAGATAGATGCCACTGACGATATCCTGCCCGTTGCGCGAGATCAGGTTCCAGCGAGCCTGACCGTCGTTGGGATTGTCCTGCTGCCGATTGTACCCCGGCACCGTCGTGCCGCCCGGACCCGGGAGCGCCGTGCGGATGGATTCGTTGACCGCATCCTCCGACCCGAGCGTCTGCACCAGGTCGCCCGAGACCGTGAAGATCTTGATGGTCCACCTCCCGCGCGGCAACCCCATGAAGTCGACGTGCGTGCCGGTGGGATCCGATCCGTTGGGCGTCAGGTCCCAGGACGAGGGGCGGTCCGCGATGCTCCGGTAGCCCCGGTACGGGTTCGGCACGACCCAGGCCACCTTCCCTTCGCGCACCGAGCTCTGAGGCACCACGCCGTCGGACTCCGTCGCCGAGCGGCGCCCCGACAACTCGATCGCCGTCCTGCCGAAACCGGTCGAATCAAAGGCCGCCACCGAGTAGAAGTAGACGAACCCGTTCTTGACCTCCCGGTCCACGAACCGATAGCGGCCCACCGGGTAGCGCATGCGATGCTCCCGGTTGAGCGGGTCATCGCAGAACTGCCGCCCGAGGATGCAACCGAAGACCTCGTCGCAGTCACCCGCGCGGTCCAGCGCGCAGCCGATGTCCGACACGTGGATGATCTGGCCACTCTGCCGGTCCCACAGGTCATCCAGCCGCAAGCAGATGTCCACCGTGGCGGTGTCGATGCAGCCGCTCGGGCAGTGCTCGGACCCCACCGGGTAGTTGTAGTTGGGCACGAACAGACTCGGGCAGTTCTTGGGGGTGGAATCCGTCTCCGACGTGAATTCGTAGTTCCGCTGGATCAGCCCATCGAGACCGTAATAGTGGAACTGGCGGAACTCGCCCAGCAGCGACCAGTCGTTGTCGCTCGGCCCCGCCGAACCCACCGGCCGCTGCCAGTTGGCCGCCTTCCACACCCGGTAGCCGCGGAAATCGAGCCAGCCCGACTTGGGGTCCGGCGTGACCTCCGAGATGTTGTCCCAGGCGAGCGTCACCTGGCCGTCGCCCGCCGGGATGATGCGGGATTGATTGTCGGAGTAGTTGTACTGGGCCGCCACGTTCAGATTCGGGTTCGGCGGCGGAGCGTCGGCGTTCCAGGTGCGGTGGAACATGCCGAGTTTCTTGCGATTGTCGTAGGCTCCGGTGCAGTAGTCGCAGTCGAAGTCGAACCAGTCCACGGGATTCGTGAAGGTCACGGTACGCGACACCTGGTCGTGGCAGTCGGCGGCCGTGATCGCCCCCTGACCCGCGGTCGGGTGGACCGGCGTCTCGCGGCCGTGGCCGTTCGTGAGCCAGGGCCAGTCGGAACGCTGCTCGTAGATGCCCTCGTAGGCCACCTGGATGGCGTAGGCGTTGTCGAGCGACGGGTACTTGGAGAGCAGCGCGCCCGACCCGCCCGAGAACCGGTCGCCCAGGAACTGCTGGTAGTCGGCGGCGAACCTGTTGGCGAGATCCCTGGTCCCACGCGCCACGGTGAACGCGACGGTGACCTGGATGCGCCCGCCGTCGGGCACGGCGAACCACGGTCCGCAGGACCAGTAAGCCAAGTAGTCGCCCTTCTCCTCGCCCAGGGGCTGATTGATGAGGCCGTCCTCACCGATGTTCGTGCCAGCCGCGCCCGACATGAACTCGTAGCGCTGCTGGTCGTTGCGCGGCATGCCCCCACCCGCATACGGCGTAATGCCCGTGAACGAGCGGAACGCCAGGAAGCCCACCCTGCTCGGGCCCGTGACTCCCAACGGATCGATGCTGTGATCCACCAGCAGGAAGCTCGGGATGCCGGTGGTGAGGTTCAGGTCCCCGTTGTCGTCCACGACCGAAAAGCCGTTGATGCGGATGTCGTAGTGGGTGCACAAGGACGAGTCGTCCGGGACCCCGTCCGGCGTGCCTCTCACCCTCATGGTCGAGTCCTGGAGCCGCTTGTCCGACGCGGGCGTCATGTGCGGCAGCACGCAACTCGGGAAGCCGGACAGGTCCTGGTCGTCCGCCCAGTAGCTGGAGGCCACCATCGGACCGCAGTCCATGTCCACCAGGCCGCCCACGACGAGGCTGTCGAGGACGTGGCCAGAAACGTTGGTGAGGTTGTATTGGACGATGTTGAAGTCCGTGAACCCCGGGATCGAGTAGGCCCAGGCCATCTGCTGGACTTCGATGCCGAGGGGGACGTGCTTCTCGGCCGCCGTGGCGTTGATCGCCTGCGGCGTGTCGTCACGCATCACGCAGGTGAAGGTCTGCTGCCCGATGGCTCCGTAGTCCTCGTCGATGCTGCCGTCGAGATCGTTGTCGTACCCGTCCAGGAAGTCCTCGTCGATGCGGGGGTCCCCCGTCACAGGATCCACGTCCAGGTCATCGTTGTTGAACCGCGCGCCGTTCAGTTTCCCATCGTAGGCCCGGTACATCTTGTCCACCGGGTCGAGCGTCGGCGGGCGCCACTCGGTGATGGCGCTCACGCGACGGATCGCATTCGGGTCCGTGGCCAGAGGATTCACCGCGCCCACCGCGAGGCCACTGAGGTTCAGGTATTCGATGCCCGAGGCACCCGGCCACTGCGCGGACGGGTCGTTGGAGACATTGGTCCACGGGTTCCCGAAGACCCCGAAGTTGGTGATCTTCATGAAGACGTTGCCCACGACGAGCACCGCCCCCGGACCGAAGATGTCGGGGATGTCGGATGGGCGCGCGACTTCCGAGCCCTCGACCGGGAAGTACTCCGGCATGGCCGCCTTGAACTCGGCCTCCGTCATTCCCTCCGGCGTTCCGTCGAGCGTGCCCTTGCGGAAGAACCGGGGGCCCTGCTCGTCCTGCGCGGTCGCAGCGGTCGCGGCGAGCAGCAGCAACAGGCCCGCTGCCACGCACAGCCGTCCACGCCAAGCAATCGTTCTCATGTTCCCTCGCTGCCTGATCGGCTGGTCCATGGCTAGAAGGTGATGCTCGCGCCGAGCCGCACGCTCCGGCCTTCTTCGTAAACGCGCGGATCCCGGACCGGCACCCAGTCCAACAGGTTATCGCCGTTCATGTCCTGCAGGTAGGCGCCGCCGGACCGTCCCGTCTCCGTGAAGTAGATCAAGTAATCGTCGCCCGCCCCGTTCACGTACGGGTTGAGGCCGTTCAACCCCCCGAGGTTGGCGATGTTCTTCGAGTTCAGCACGTTCCTGGCGTCGAAGAACAGCGTCACGTTCTGGCCCCACACCTTGTAATACTTGTCGCCGTCGATGGTGAGCCGCGCGGACGAGGGCAGCCGTCTCGAGTTGTCCAGCGCAGGATCCGGGCGGCGATCGTTGCGGAAGGACGGCGTGAACGGGAAGCCCGAGCCGTACAGCCACAGCATGCGGAAGCCCCACTTGCCAGGGTCACGCACCACCGTCTGCACCGAGAGCGTATGCCGCTGGTCCCAGTCCAGGGGTTGCTCGGAGATGGGCAGATAGAGCCGGCCGCCGTTGAAGAACTGCAGCGCGGTGTTTGGGTCCGAGGCCACGCCGGTCGCAAGCTGGAAGGTGTAGTTCACCTCGGCCGAGAACTTGTGGCTGAAGCTCTTGATGAGGCTCGTCTCGAAACCCCGCGAGCTGGCGTAGTCACCGTTGAAGTAGACGTTGACCAGGTTGCCGTACTCGTCGCGCTCCTGCCTCACGGTGATCAGCCCGTAGATGTCCTTGAAGAACACCGAGAACTGGCCCGAGATGTCGCGCGAGAACAGGTGCTGCACGCCCGCCTGGTAGGAGATGTTGGTCTCGGGCTCCAGGTCCGGGTTGCCACGCACTGCCACGCTGGTCTGCAGGCCGCGGTTCTCGAAGATGAACTGGCGCGCCGGAGTCTGGAAGGTCCACCCGTAGTGGAACGAGAGCACGTCCTTGTCCGAAACCGGGTAGGCGATGCCGAGGCGCGGGCTGAACTGCTGCTTGTAGCGCTTGCCGCTCTGCAGGTCCTTGTTGGCGACCTGCAGGCCCGGCGAGAACAAGTCGTAGCGCAGGCCCGCGTTGAGCACGAGCCCCTCGAACTCCCAGCGGTCCTGCACGAACGCGGCGCCTTCGGGGTTGTAGTTGATGAATTCGGAGCGGGCGCCTCCTGGAAGTCCGTTGGCTTCCGAGTTCGGCAGCGTCAGGGCCAGGTTCGACACCTGGTTGTACTTGGCCTCGACGCCGGTCTTGACGGTGTGCTGCTTCCAGCGCCGGGTCGAGTAGTCGCTCTTGACGTTCCAGGTGGTCTGGCTGCGCTTGGAATAGAAGGGCCGGTCGCCGTGCGTCGCGAAGAACGGGTTGTTCTCTGTTCCGTACTGGATGTTACCGCTCCAATAGAAGGGGCTCTGGATCCAGTATTCCCACGGCTGCTTGCCCCCGACCGAGTTGAGCGTGTTGAAGTTCAGGTTCGCCACGCGGGTGGACCACACCGCCTTGTCCGAGATCTGGTCCGTCCAGACCAAGGTCTGCTGGTTGAACCGGTCGTCCGTCGTCGCGACATGGTCGGGCATGTTGACGTACTGGTACGAGGAGTCCTTCTGCGTGGGGCTCCACGTGCCGTAGCGGGGCACGTAGGTGTCGGGCTGGCCCACGACCTCGGTCGTGTCGTAGTTCACCTGTACATAGCCCTCGCGGCTCCACATGTGGTCGTAGGGCGTGTTGACGGTCCGGTTGTTGATGGTCTCGAAGGTGACCTTGTTCTTGGGGTTCACCCGGTAGGCCAACTTGAAGTTCGTGTTGACCTGGTTGAACTGCCGGTTGCCCAGCTGGACGAAGTCGATGAACGTGCGGCGCGGGTGGCTCATGCTGCTCTTCAGGTACGTATCCGAGAAGCTGCCCTCGTAGGTCGCGAAGTAGGTCAGGTTCTTGATCGGGGTCGGACCACCGAAACCGAAGGTGAAACGGTCGAAGTTGTCGAAGGTCCGCCTCGCGTCGCCGAAGCGGTCGGTATCCCAGCGCACCTCACCGCCGAAGCGCTCGGTGCCTTCCTTCGTGCTGACGATCACCACGCCCGAGAGCGCGTTGCCGAATTCGGCATCGAAGCCGCCTGAGAGCACGTCGGTGCCGGCCACGGCCAGCGTGGCGATGTTGGCGCCGCGTCCGAAGAGCGGGTCCGACGCCTCGACACCGTCGAACTGGAATTTCACCTCGCCGCCGCGCCCCCCACGGAAGTGGAGCTCCCCACCGAACGCCACGATGCCGGCCTTCACCGCCACCGCCTCGCGCAGGTTGTCCACCGGGATCTCCTTGAGCTTGTCCGCGGTGATGGTCTGCTTGGTGGTCGAGGACTTCGTGTCGATGCGCTTCTGCGCGCTGATCTCGATGGTCTCGAGCTCCTTGACGATCTTCTGATCGCCGAAGGCGAAGTTCAGCGTGGCGGTGGCCCCGGCGCTCACCACGACCGTCTGCTTCTGCGCGTCGTAGCCGGTGGCGATGGCGCGGACCTCGGTCGGGCCCACCGGGACGCCGACGATGACGTAGTTGCCGTTGTCGTCGGCCTGGGTGCCCTGCCTCGTCGCGGGAACGGTCACGTTGGCGAAGGGAATCGCCTCGCCGCGGGCCGTCACCCGGCCCTCGATCCTGCCGAACGCCGACGCCGCAGGTGCCGTCTTCGGGGCAACCCTTGGCGCGGCCGTAGCCCTCGGAGCGGCCCTCGGAGTCGCCGGCCTCACCGGGGGATTGGTCTGCTGTGCGATTGCGGGGACCGACAGGGCAAAGACCAGCACAAGCGCCGAGCCCGCTCGGATCAAACGCCTGCCATCAGAGAACATGCGACTCAACCTCTCAGGTGCGCAGCGACACGGTCAGTGGGTCCAGACCAAACGAACGATGGACGATGCCAAGCCAAGGTCACGCTGTCAACGCAATTCCGGCGACGGAGCCTTCCATCCACTGGAATCATCTGGGGGCTCGCCTGAGTCCGGACGCGCGAAGGACGCGCCACACGCAGGCGGAGATCACGATCGGAGTCGGCAGATCGAGTGGTGGTTCGGTTCGGCGGGATCGGCACCTGTGGAAATACCGCCGGACGGCGGTGCCCTACGCCCAGTACAGCGGGACTATCCCGCCGACCCGGGGGGGTTGTCAAGAGTTCTTTCAGCCCGCCCCCGGTCCCCCCCTGCAGTCCCCGCACGCTCAGAAGGCCCACCGCAACATGCTGGCCAGCTGCTGGCGGCTCGCGCGCGGCTCGGCCGGAGTGCCGTAGTCGGCCCGCAGCCATTCGATCGCATAGCCGGCCTCGAAGGTCCAAGTGGCTCCGGCTGGCCGGATTCCGAGCCCCAGGGTCATGGTCTGAGCGAGATTCTCGTTCTGCTGGGTGTACTCGTCGAGGTCTTCCCAGCGATACGCGTAGCCGACGCGCCCGGTCAGCACCCGGGTGCACCGGTACTCGAATCCAGTCCGGAGGTCCCAGCCCTTCCGCAGCGGGCCCTGCCCGCTCAGCGTCTGCTCCGCCAGGCCCTGCAGCCGGTGGTACTCGACACCCCACAACCCGCGCCCACCCGGCAACCGCATCGCCAGCCCGCCGCCGGCCTCCCAGGTGCGCTCCTCGGCCTGGTTGTAGGCCACGCTGTCCGGGAGCATGAGGGAGTCGGCGTTCGAACGGTAGGTGACGATGTTCCGGAAGTAGTTGAACGACGTGAGGTCGTCGATACCTGGAGGCGTGATCAGGATCCTGCGGTAGCCGGTCGCCAGCCCGCCACCCAGTTCGAACGGCCCGCGCGTCCAGCGCAACCGCGTGCGCAGGGCCCGTCCGCGCTCTTCACGCTCCAGGAGCTTGCCCCGCCCCACGAGCGGGTCGGCGCCCACGCCGGCGGAGATGCTGAAGAACCAGCTCTCCTCGGACCGTGAACGCCAATCGCGGCCATCCACGCCCCACTCCAGGCTGCGCCCCAGGCGTCCGACCAGCGTGGCCTGGCTGGTGTGGTAGGGACGCTTCTCATCGCTCTGCGCGAAACGACGGGGCGCTTCATTCTCTCCGTGGATGCTGTTCTGGACGATATCCATGTTCACCGCGGCCTTGAAGGCCCGGCCACGGTCGTAGGCCACGCCCAGCCCGCCGCCCGTGCTGCGGACCGTGAAATCGGTAGCCGTGAAGAACTCGGGCGGGTCCAGCTCCGGGCCGGTCTGGTCGATGTACTGCCCCTCCGAGTTCTCCAGCAGGCTGCGGTACTGGTTCACCGAGGTCTCGCCGGAATAGAAGAGTCGCACGGAGTAGAGCCAGCGGCTCGACTTGAGGTAGGGCACGCGCCCCATCAGCACGGGCATGATCGTCGGCTGGTTGAGAGTGTTGCGCCGTTCGACCGTCTCCGAGAAGACCTGATCCGTGCGCAGGGACCCGAGATCGCCCGCGATGCCGTATGCCGACGTGCCGCCCGTGCGGCGCCACATCTCGTAGGCGATCCGGCCCTCCCGCGCCGCGCGGTCCTGCCGCTCGAGGGTGCTGGTGCCGCTCGGGAGATTGTGCACCCTCGAGAACGAGGAGGTCGCCGGGTACAACTCGGCCGTGTTGGTGCTGTCCGCTTCGAGGATGCCCAGGGGGCTGGCCGCGAAGTCCCACAGCGTGATGGCGGTGTGGGGGTCGTCCCCCACGAACGTCATCCGGCCCATGCCCAGCAGGCGCGGGCTGCGCTCGATGGCATCGAGGGAGAAGCCGAGTGCGTCGCGTGCCACGTCGTAGAACTGCGCATACACGGGCACCGCGAGGGCCGCGAGGAGGAGAATCGAAGTGATCGCGCTCAGCAGAACCCTGCGCCTGGGGCTCATGAAAACTCCTTTCCGGCTGGTCCGGGTCAGAATGGTCCATTCACCGTGCGGAGGAGGACTCTCTCCCGCCTGCCGGGGCGAAAGTGCGCGCGGTCAACGAGGTGCGCATGCACGGACCGCACGATACTAGGAACTGGTCACGAACGTGTCAACCGCGGAGCCGGGGCGCAGTTCGGCGCACCCGGGCCCGGCCCACCCGGGACGCGGCCCCGCCGGGCGCCGAGACACACGGATGCCCCTCGAGGAACCAGCGCCAGTCCCGGTCGAGCGCCACCCGGATCCCGACGCGCGGCCCCCGGGCGATGCGATGGCCGCCGCGCCGCGGCGGCAGGTCCGAGAGCCAGAGCGGCCCACCCACCAGATCGACGCCGTCGTGCGCGCGAGTGAGCCCGAGCGCGCGAGCCACGTTGCCGGGCCCCCGCGCCAACCGGGTGGTGGCGCCCGTGCCGCGCCGCTCGCGCATGAGACCGCTGCCGTCCACCGGCTCCAACGCCCGCACCAGGACGGCCGAGGCCTTCCCGGCGGTCCCGGTCACCAGGTTCAGGCAGTGGTGCATGCCGTAGGTGAAGTAGACGTAGGCGTGACCGGCCTCGCCGAACATGGCGGCGTTGCGCGGCGTGCGGCCGCGGCGGGCGTGGCTCGCGGGGTCGTCCGCGCCGCGGTAGGCCTCGGCCTCGACGACGAGGCCGGAAACACGCCCCCGGGGCGAGTCGTGCACCAGCAGGCGGCCGAGCACGGCGCGGGCGACGACGACCGGATCGCGGGCATAGAAGGCCCGCGGCAGCGGCCTGCCGCGGGCCTTGCCCGAGGCCGCCTTCCTCAATGCCCGGCCACCGCCCCGGTCACTCCCAGGCGCCCGAGGGGCTCCATGAAGACGGCGCGGATCTGCTCCAGGCGCTCGGGGCTGCGGGCCTCGAAGCGCACCACCAGCACCGGCTGCGTGTTCGAGGCGCGCACCAGGCCCCAGCCGTCGCCGAACTCGACGCGGACGCCGTCGATGTCGATCACCCGGTAGCGCCCCGAGAACTCGCGCTTGAGCTCCTCCACCACGGCGAACTTGCGCTCCTCCGGGCAGGCGAGCCGGATCTCCGGCGTGGCGAAGTAGCGCGGGATCGAATTCACCAGCTCATCGAACGTCTTCCCCGTCGCGGCGACGTAGCGCAGCAGGCGCCCCGCGGCGAAGAGCGCGTCGTCGAAGCCGAAATAGCCCTCGCTGAAGAACATGTGCCCGGACATCTCGCCGGCCAGGGGCGCACCGGTCTCGTGCAGGCGGCTCTTGAGCAGCGAGTGCCCCGTCTTCCACATCTCGGGCTTCCCCCCGTGGGCCTCGATGTCCTCCTTCAGGCCCTGGCTGCACTTGACGTCGAAGATGATCCTCGCCCCCGGCACGCGCGTGAGCACGTCGCGCGCGAGCAGCGCCAGGATCTGATCGCCCCAGACGATGCGCCCGCGCGAGTCCACCGCGCCGATCCGGTCGGCGTCGCCGTCGAAGCCGATGCCGAAGTCCGCCCCGCGCTTCTGCACCTCGGCCTGCAGGGAGACGAGCAGCGCCGGGACCGTGGGGTCCGGCAGGTGGTTCGGGAAGCTGCCGTCCAGCTCGGCGAAGAGCGGGAACACGCGGTGCCCCATCCGCTCGAAGGTCTCCGGCACCACCGTCCCGGCGCAGCCGTTGCCGCAGTCCATCACGACCGTGAGGCCCTTCGGGCTCTGCAGCCGCTCGACCAGCATGGCGCGATACTCGTCCAGCACCGGCCGGTCGGCAGCGGAACCGGCTCCGCTCTCGAGGTCCCCGCGCTCGATCAGGGCGCGCATCTCCTGGATCTCGGCCCCGTAGAGCGGGAGCTTGCCCTTGGTCATCTTGAAGCCGTTGAACTCGGGGGGGTTGTGGCTGCCGGTGATCTGCATGCCCCCGTCCAGCGAGCGGGACGCCACCGCGTAGTAGAGCGCGGGCGTGGGCACCACGCCGACCCGTTCGACCTCGAGCCCGCTCGCGACCATGCCCCGCTCGGCACGGGCGGCCAGCCGCACGCTGCTCGGCCGCACGTCCCGGCCCAGAGCGACGCGCCTGCCTCCCGCGCGACGGGTCAGCGTGCCGAAGGCGCGGCCGACCGCCTCGGCGGCTTCATCGGTGAGCTCGGTCTCGTGCAACCCGCGGATGTCGTACTCGCGGAAGATGTACGCCGGGATCATCTAGGAGTCCTTCCTCTTGAGATAGGCGTCGATGAAGGGGTCCAGCTCGCCGTCGAGCACCGCGTGCACGTCCCCCATCTTCAACTCGGTGCGGTGGTCGTTCACCATGGTGTAGGGCTGCAGCACGTAGGAGCGGATCTGGCTCCCGAAATCGATCTCCTTCTTGCCCGCGGAGAGCGACGCGGTCTTCAGGCGCTCCTGCTCCCGGTAGTGCACGAAGAGCCGCGAGCGCAGCATGCGCATCGCGAACTCGCGGTTGCGGTGCTGGCTGCGCTCGGCCTGCGACTGCGTCACGACCCCCGTGGGCAGGTGGGTGATGCGCACCGCCGACTCGGTCTTGTTCACGTGCTGGCCGCCCGCCCCGCTGGCCCGGAAGGTGTCCACCCGCAGGTCGCCGGGCTGGATGTCCACCGTGATCGTGTCATCCACCATCGGATAGACGAAGACCGAGGCGAACGACGTGTGGCGCCGCTGCGCCGCGTCGAACGGCGAGATGCGCACCAGCCGGTGCACGCCGCTCTCGCCCTTGAGGTAGCCGTAGGCGAGCTCTCCGGTGATCTCGACGGTCGCATCCTTCAGCCCGGCCTCGTCCCCGGGCTGCAGGTCGAGGATGCTGGTCGCGAAGCCGTGCCGCTCGGCCCAGCGCATGTACATGCGGAAGAGCATCTCGGCCCAGTCCTGCGACTCGGTCCCGCCGGCGCCGGGATGGATGGAGACCAGCGCGCCCAGGCGGTCGTACTCCCCCGACAGCAGGCTGCGCGTCTGGAGCTCGGCGATGAGCTTCGCCAGCTTGTCGGCCTCGGCATCGACCTCGGCGAGCAGCGCCGGATCGGTCTCGCCGAGCTCGAGCAGCTCCTCCAGGTGCCTCAGCTCGGCGTCGGGCCTGCTCCAGTCTTCGACCGTGCGCTTGGCCTGCTTGAGGGCGGCGACGGTCTTCTGCGCGATCTCGGGCCGGTCCCAGAAGCCGGGCTCGGCCATGCGGGCCTCGGACTCGCCCACCTCGCGCGCGCGCGCCTCGACGTCAAAGATACCTCCGCAGGTCGTGCAGCGTGGCGCGAGCCTGCTGCAGACGGGTGCGCACTTCGGCGACGGTCAACATGGCTTATCCCCTCTCCGCGTGGGCGGCGCGCAGCGCGGCGACCGCCGCCCGCGCCACCCGCGCCAGGTCCTCGATGCTCCCTGCGTTGTCGAGCGTCACGTCCGCCGCCGCGCCGAACGCCTCGTCGGTCCGTTGCGCCGTGAGCCGGCCTCGCGCCTCCGCCTCCGTCCAGCCGCGGCCGCGCACGAGCCGCCGCACCTGCTCCGCCTGTGGGGCGGTGACGGCGATCACCGCGTCGCAGCCGCGCTCCAGCCCCCATTCCAGCAGCAGCGCCGCGTCCAGCACGACCAGGCCGCGCGCACCACGCGCGCGCAGCTCCTTCAGCCGCTCCTCGAGGCGCGCGACGAGCCGCGGGTGGACCAGCCGGTCCAGCCGGGCGCGCGCCGCCGGGTCGCGGAACACGCTCGCCGCGACCCGTTCGCGGTCGAGCCGGCCGTCCGGCCGGTAGATGTCGTCCCCGTACTCGCGGGCGAGCGCGGCCCGCACCTCGGGATCCTGGTCGGTGACCTCGTGACCCACGAGGTCGGCCTCGATCACGGTCGCGCCGTCCGCGGCCAGGGCGTTCGCCACCGCGCTCTTGCCGCTTCCCGCACGGCCGACGAGCCCGACGATGAACAGCCCGTCGCCCACGGGCACGCGGCGAACCCTAGTGGACATCGAACCAGGTCGGGCCAACGCCCACCGAGACCTCCAGCGGCACCCGGAGCGGGAAGCAACCCTGCATCTCGGCGCGGGTCAGCGCCGCGACCGACTCGGCGTCCGCGGCCGGGCACTCGAGCAGGAGTTCATCGTGCACTTGCAGCAGCAATCTAGCCGAGGGCCTCTGGCGCTTCAAGGCGGCGCACACCCGGATCATCGCGAGCTTCATCAGGTCGGCCGCCGAGCCCTGGATGGGCGTGTTGATCGCGGCGCGCTCCGCCAGCGAGCGCTGCCCGCCGTTGGGGCTGTCGAGGTCGGGCAGGTAGCGCCGCCGGCCCAGCAGCGTCTGCACCCAGCCACGCGCGCGCGCCTGCTCGACCGTGCCGTCGAGGAACTCGCGCACGCGCGCGTAGACCCCGAAATAGTCGCGGATGAAGTCCTCGGCCTCGGCCAGCCCGATGCCCATCTGCCGGGCCAGGCTGCGCGCCCCCATGCCGTACATGACGCCGAAGTTCACGATCTTGGCCCGGGCCCGCAGCGCCGGGTCCAGCTCGCCCTCCGGCACGCCGAAGATGCGTCGCGCCGTGCTGGCGTGCACGTCCGCCCCGCTCTGGAACGCCTCGATCAGCGCCGGGTCCTCCGAGAGATGCGCCATCACGCGCAGCTCGATCTGCGAATAATCGGCGCCCACCAGCAGAGCGCCCGCGGGCGCGACGAAGGCCCGCCGGATGGCGCGGCCCTGCGGCGTGCGGAAGGGGATGTTCTGCAGGTTGGGGTCGCTCGAGGAGAGCCGCCCCGTGGCCGCCACCGCCTGGTGGAACGTGGTGTGCACGCGGCCGTCGGGCCGCTGGGCACCCGGCGCCGCCGGGTCGGCCGGTGCCCGGTCCACCACCATGGGCAGCGCGTCGAGGTAGGTGGACTTGAGCTTGGTGAGCGCCCGGTATTCGAGCAGGAGCTTCGGGAACGGGTGCTCCGCGGCCAGTTCCTCGAGCACGCCCTGGTCGGTCGAGAAGCCGGTCTTCGTGCGCCGGCCGGCTTTCAGCTTGAGCTTCTCGAACAGCACGCGCGCGACCTGCGGTCCGCTGTTGAGGTTGATGCGTTCGTCGGCCAGCACGTAGAGCGCCGCTTCGAGCCGGGCGATGTCCTCGGCGGCGCGGCCCGACATCTCGGCCAGCACCCCGCGGTCGAGCGCGATCCCCGAGCGCTCCATCTCGAGGAGCACCGGGATGAGCGGGTGCTCGATCCGGGTGTAGAGCTCCCACTGCTCGCGCGACTCGAGTTGGGCGCGGAGCGCCGCTTCCAGCCTCCAGAGCGCCGCAGCCGCCGGTGCCGCGCCGGCCCGCACGGCCGCCGGCGCGAGCGCCTGGGGCGCCGGCCGTGGCCGGCCCCGCGCCGCCAGGCGGATCGAACTCGGGCAGGCGCTCGCCGAGGAAGTCGCGCGCCAGCGCCGCCAGCGAGTGGTCGCGCTCCGGATCGCAGAGGAACGAACCGATGTGGACGTCGAAGGCCAGCCCGCCGAGCCCGAGCCCGGCGCCTTCGAGCAGGTGGCAGTCGGCCTTGAGGTCGTGGCCCACCTTCGGGACCGTCGGGTCGGCGAGCGCCGGCGCCAGCCACTCGCGCACCTTCGCGAGCGGCAGGTTGGGGCCCGAGTCGTGGGCCAGCGGGACGTAGCAGGCGGTCCCGTCGCGCGCCGCGAGCGCCAGCCCCACCAGCCGCGCGGTCCGCGGCTCCGCGCCGTCCGCGAACGGCAGCAGCGCCAGGCCGTGCAGCGAGCGGGCCCGCACCTCGTGCAACTCCCGCGTCCAGGCCTCGAGCAGCGCCACCTCGCCCCCCGCTTCGACGTCCTCGCCCGAGCCCCAGAGATCGAGCGTGGCCTGCCCGCCCGCGGACGGCGCGGCGGCCGGGGGCACCCGTGGCGGCGCGAGCGTGACACCCTCGGCCGGCGTCTCGCTCACCGTGCCCCGCCGCTCGGGCGGCCGCGCCGGCGCGAGCGCGCCCGCGTCGGCATCCGCCACGCCCAGGCTCTGCGCCACCGCCTCGAGCCGGCGGACCTCGTAGCGCTTCGCGAACTCGAGCAGCGCGTCACGCCGCACCGGGCCGCAGCGCAGGTCCTCCCAGGAGTACGGCAGGTCGAGGTCGGCGCGCACCGTCGCCAGCTCGCGCGACAGGAAGGCCAGCTCGCGGTTCGCCTCCAGCTTCGCCTTGAGCGCGGGCTTCTTCACTTCGGCCAGCCGCGCGTACAGCGCGTCGAGCGAGCCGAACCGGCGCATCAGCTCCTTCGCGGTCTTCTCCCCCACGCCCGGCACGCCCGGGATGTTGTCGCTCGCATCGCCCATCAGCGCGAGCATGTCGCGGATGTGCTCGGGCCCCACCTCCCACTTGGCGCGCACCGCGTCGGCATCCACCCACTCGTAGGCCTCGCGCGCCTGCGGCACCAGCACGCGCACCGGCCCGCCCACGACCTGGAGCATGTCCTTGTCGCCGGTGACGAGCACGACCTCGAGCCCGTCGCGCGCGCCGCGCGCGGCCAGCGTGGCCATGACGTCGTCGGCCTCCATGCCCGGGATCTCGATCACGGGCAGTCCCAGCGCCTGCGCCAGCGTCTCGATCGGATCGAGCTGGGCGAGCAGGTCCTCGGGCGTGGGCTTGCGCTGCGCCTTGTAGGCGGGGAACCGCTCGTGACGCCAGGTCGGCCCCGGCCCGTCCCAGGCCAGCGCCCAGTGGTCGGGCTTCTCCTCGCGCCGGATCTTCAGCACGGTGTTGGCGAAGCCGAAGATGGCGGAGGTGTTCTCGTTCCTCGAGTTGACGAGCGGCCGCGAGATGAACGCGTAGTAGGCCCGGTACGCGAGCCCCATCGCGTCGAGGACGAAGAGACGGGCCACGGTCAGGCCGCCTTCGCGCCCTCGAGCAGCCGCTCGAGGAGCCCGTCGAGGGAGGACCGCGCGAACGACGGGTCGTCGGTCACGCGCCGGCAGAGCTCGCGGTGGGTCTCGGCAACGCCCCGGAGAAACGCGACGATCTCGCTGTGGTTCATGCGGAGTCCCCCGGCACAGGGCCAGACCCGTGAGCGGCCATCCGGCGTGCGACTATACGCGCGGGCGGCAGGTGCTTCTAGCGGGCGCCCCCGCGGTACAGACCGTGCCGGGCGACGTAGGCGGCGACCGCGTCGGGCACGAGGTAGCGCAGCGAGCGTCCGGCGCGAGCGCGGCCCCGCAGGGCGCTCGAGGAGATGCCCACGAGCGGGTTGTCGAGCAGGACGACGCGGCCGCGGGCGCGGGCCGGGGCGAGCGGGCGCCCGGTGCCCCGCGCGGGTCCCGCCGGGCCGGGGCGAGCGGCCACGACCAGCGTGGCAAGCCGGATGATCTCCCCGGGCTCGTGCCAGATGGGGAAGTCCGCGAGGCTGTCCGCCCCCATCAGCAGGTAGAAGCGCGCGCCCGGCTGGCGGGCATGGAAGTGCCGCAGCGTGTCCACGGTGAACGAGGGGCCCGCGCGACGCGCCTCGAGATCGGAGACCGTGAAGGCCGGGTTGCCCCGCACCGCGAGCCGCGTCATGGCGAGCCGGAGCGCGGCGTCCGTGAGCCGGCGGCCGCGCTTGTGGGGCGGCGTGCCGGCGGGCACGAACACGACGCGGTCGAGCCGCAGCCGCACCCGCGCCCATTCGGCCAGCACGAGATGGCCGAGGTGGGGCGGGTCGAACGTCCCGCCAAAGAGGCCGATACGGCGCATGCGCTACTTCTTCTTCGGCGCGTGCCGCTCGAGGCGCGCGAGTTCCTTTGCGGCGCGCTGGGCCACGGTCCGGCCGGCGAAGCGCGACTCGAGGTCACGCAACGCGGCCAGGGCCTCTTCGCGCTTGCCATCCTGCGCGTCGGCCAGGGCGAGGCCCAGACTCGCGTTCGCCGCGAACGCGGTATCAGGGTACTCGTCGAGCACGCGCTGGAAGTAGATGCGGGCCGGCCCCGTGCGACGGAGCTTGAGGTAGAGGTTGCCCGCCCGGTCGAGCTTGTCCGCCAGCCGCTCGCGCGCCAGCTGGCGCCGCGTCTCGGCCTCGGGGTTCTGCCAGTGCCCCGGGTACGCGCGCAGGTAGCTCTCCCACTGTTCGAGGGCCTTCTGCGTGTATTCCTGGTCGAAGGCGGGGCCGCGGGACTGTCCCCAGAGCGCTTCGCCCAAGCGGAACGAGGCGGCGGCCGCGGAATCGCTCTCGGGGTAGTCGCGCAGGAGCCGCTCGAACTGGCTCTGGGCCTCGCCCCACTCCTTGATGCGCAGGTAGGACTCGCCCAGCAGCTCGATGGCCTGGTCCACGTCCCCGCCGCCCGCGTTGTTGGCCACGTAGCTCTTCAACAGCTCGAGCGCGACGTTGTACTCGTGCCGCTCGAGCGCGCGGCGCCCCTTGGCCAGGCGCTCCGGCTCGGAATGGACCGCGGGGACCGTGCTCGCCCCGCAGCCGGCGAGGAGCCCGGCGAGCACGCCGAGGGCGAGGGGAAGCAGCAGCCGGCGCGCCCGGCGAAGCTCCGTCAGGGCGGGCCTCACGGGCGGTTCTGGAAGAAGAGCGCCACCAGCCCGGCGACGACGGCGACCACGACCACGGGCTCGAAGACCTTGCCCACGTTCCGCGTGGGCACCGTGCCCTTCAAGTCGCCGTACCGGTCATCCTCGACCAGGTTGACCCGGTCACTCGGGAAGGCGTCCAACAGGTTGTAGGAGACGCCGGACGACCACAGCACGTTGGCGCTGCGCGGATCGCGCAGGGTGAGCGCTCCCTCGACCAGGGCCTGGCGCTCGATCTTCACGCGCCCCGAGAAGGGCAGCCAGCCCACCAGCCTCAGGTAGGTGACCCGCGCGGTGGCGAGCTGGTACTCGAGCAACGGGTCGCCGGCGGGCGAGTACGCCGCCAGGCTGTCATCCGGCAGGATGGTGCGCCGCACGGTGGCCGTCGCGCCGCGCCGCGCCAACTCGCGCAGCACCGCCTGCTCGATCACGAAGTTGAGCGGGTGGCTCGCGGCCGGTGCCAGCACCACGTGGGCGCCGGTGTCGATGGGAGCCGAGCGCAGGCCACGTTCGAAGGCGATGTTGGCGACCAGGCTCACGACCTGGAGGTTGGTCGCCGGCACGCGCGGCCCGCGGGGGCGCACGATGGGAGTGATCTCGGTGTCGGCGGTCGTGAAGGTCGTGTCGATGCCCGGCTTGGGCCCGGCTGCGTACGTGAACTTCTTCGCCTCCGCGGGGGAGCCGAACACCAACAGGCCGACCAGGGCGGCTGCAAGTCCTGCACGCATCAGGCGGTTCCTTTCACCAGTTGTAGGAAGGGTCCAGCGGCCTCGGCCCGCGCGAACAGGTCGTACGCCGCCGCTCCCGTCACGCGGACCTCGACGAGGGCCCCGGGCACCAGCCCGTCGCCTTCTACCACCACGCCCCCGTCCACTTCAAACGCCGAGCCCGCAGTCCTGGCGGCATACTGATTCCGCCCGGCCGGGCCGTCAATCATGACCGTGAGCCTCTCTCCCACCCGGTCGGCGTTCCGGGCCCGGGCCAGCCGCTGCTGGAGCGCGAGCAGGCGCGCCCGCCGGGCCCGTCGCACCGTGAGCGGCACGCGCGGCGTCATGTCCCAGGCCGCCGTCCCCGGCTCGCGCTCGTAGGGGAAGACCACGAGGTGATCGAAGGGCTCCTCCTCCACGTAACGGCACAGCTCCTCGAACTGCTCGTCGGTCTCGCCCGGGAACCCCACGATGAAGGTGGTGCGCAGGCTGACCCCGGGGATGCCCGCCCGGATGCGCCGGACCAGCGCCCGGGTGGCCGGCCCGGTAATCCCGCGGGCCATGGCCCGCAGCGGGCCCGTGGCGACGTGCTGCAGCGGAAGGTCAACGTAGGGCACGACGCGCGCGGCCTTCGCCCAGACTTCGATGAGGCGGTCCGTCCAGCGGCGCGGATAGGTGTACTGCACCCGGATCCAGGTGAGGCCCGCGACCTGGTCGAGGGCCTCGATCAGGTCGGCGAGCGCGGGCTGGCCGGGCAGGTCGGCGCCATAGGCCGTGGTGTCCTGCCCGATCACGTTCAGTTCGCGCACGCCCCCGGCGGCCAGGCGCGCGGCCTCGCTCACCAGGTCCTCGACCGTCCGGCTGCGCTGCGGACCGCGCAACTGCGGGATCACGCAGAAGGTGCAGCGCTGGTCGCAGCCCTCGGAGATCTTGAGGTAGGCGATGTGCCGCGGCGTCGAGAGCGGGCGCGGCCCGCGCGGCTCGAGCGCGCCGCCGGGATGATCGAGCAGGACCGGGCGGGCGTCCCCGCCGTCCAGCAGATGGGCCGCCACGCGTGCCACCTCGCTCCACTGCCCCGTGCCCAGCACCGCGTCCACCGCGGGGAAGTCCTCCAGCAGCGCGGCCCCGGCGCGCTGGGCGAGGCAGCCGGCCACGATGATCCGCCGCAGCCGCCCCTGGCCCTTGCACGCGACGATCTCCTCGATGGCGGCCCTGGACTCGCGCACCGCGCTCTGCAGGAAGCCGCAGGTGTTGATCACCACGACCTCGGCCTCGGCGGGATCGGCCACGGTGCGGAAGCCGGCCTGCACCAGCAACCCGAGCATGTGCTCGGAGTCCACCGTGTTCTTGGGGCAACCGAGCGTGACGAAGGCCAGCGTGCGCGGAGCCGTCGTCACTCGAGGTTGTCCTCGAGCCAGCGTTCGTCCACGAGCACGTCGCGGGCCTTGCTGCCCTGGAAGGGCCCGACCACCCCGAGCTGCTCGAGCTGGTCCATGAGCCGGCCGGCGCGCGAGTAGCCCACCTTGAGGCGGCGCTGCAGCAGCGAGGTCGAGCCCTGCTGATGGGTGACCACCAGGCGGGCGGCCTCGCGGATGAGTTCGTCGTCGAACGTGGCCGCCTCGCCCTCCTCGCCCTCCTCGGACTCCGCCGCCGCCATGTCGGTCGCCATCACGGCGGGCGTGCCGGGCACCGCCTTGGCCTTCCAGAAGTCCACGACCCGCGTGGTGTCCTCTTCGGAGATGTACGCTCCGTGGATGCGGTAGGGCTCGGGCCGGCCCGCGGGCATGAAGAGCATGTCGCCGTTGCCCAGCAGGTTCTCGGCGCCGTTGGCGTCGAGCACGGTGCGCGAGTCGGTCTTCGAGGCCACCTGGAAAGCCATCCGCGAGGGGAAGTTCGCCTTGATCACCCCGGTGATGACGTCCACCGACGGCCGCTGCGTGGCCAGCAGCAGGTGGATGCCCACGGCGCGCGCCATCTGGGCGAGGCGCGCCACCGGCTCCTCGATCTCCTGCGGCGCGGTGAGCATCAGGTCCGCCAGTTCGTCCACGACCACGACCAGGTACGGGAGCTTCTGGGGTGGGACGTCCTTGTCGCGCCGCTCGTCGAACTCCGCGGGGACGAGCCCCGCCTCGACCTTCTCGTTGTAGCCCGCGATGTTCCGCGCGCCGCACTTGGCCATGAGCTTGTAGCGCTTCTCCATCTCGCCCACCGCGCTGCGCAGCGCCTGGCTGGCCTTCTTGGCCTCTGTCAGGACCGGGAAGACCAGGTGCGGGATGCCGTTGTAGAGCGAGAGCTCGAGCATCTTGGGGTCCACCATGACGAAGCGCAGGGTCTCGGGGCCGTGCTGGAAGAGCAGACCCGTGATGATCGCGTTCAGACAGACGCTCTTGCCCGACCCGGTCGCGCCCGCCACCAGCAGGTGGGGCATCCTGGTCAGGTCGGCGACGAACGGCTGGCCCACGACGTCGACGCCCAGCGGGATCTTGAGCGCCGCCGTGCTCGCTTCGTACTGGGCCGACGAGAGCACCTCACGCAGATACACCGTGCGGCGGCGGCGGTTCGGGATCTCGACCCCCACGGCGGCCTTGCCGGGGATGGGCGCCAGGATGCGGATGCGCTGGGCCCGCAGCGCCATGGCCAGGTCGTCCTCGCGCGAGACGATCTGGCTGACCTTGACCCCGGGCGCGGGCTCGAACTCGAAGGTCGTCACGACCGGCCCCGGGTGGATCTCGGTGACGTGACCCAGCACGTCGAAGTCCGCCAGCTTGGAGGTCAACAGGTTGGCCTCGACCGTGAGGTCCTCCGTGGTGACGATGTCCTCGATCTGCAACGGCATCTCGAGCAGGCTGAGCGAGGGGAACGCCTCGGTGGGCACCTCGCGCGGCTTCTCGTCCCCCACGGCCGGGGTGGGCCTGGGTTTCGCCTCCTTCGGCTTCGGCCGGGCGTCGATCTTCAGGCCGACCGGTGGCGGCAGGTCGAGCTGGTCAAGGGGTGCCGCCGGCGGCGCCGGCTGGGAGATGCGCGGCCGGGCCGGGGCCTCCTCCCGCGCCTTCGCCTCCTTCGCGCCCGCCGGCTTCGGCGGGCTGACCTTCGGCTTCGCCTTCTGCTCGCGGGCGCGCGCCTCGCGCCACTGGCCCCAGGCCGTGCCGAGCCCCACGGCCGGGTCCACCACGGCGCGCCGCGCGAGCCGCGCGAGCCAGTGGAAGCCCAGTTCGCTGGCCACCAGCACGCTCACGCAGAAGAGGGTCCCGGCCACGATCCACGAGCCCACCTCGCCCAGCGCCGAGCGCAGGGCGAGCGCGCCTGCGAAGCCCCACGAGCCCACCCAGACCGTGCGGTCGAGATCGCCCAGACCCAGGAGCGTGCAGACCTCGAAGAGGATCAGCGCACCGATGAGCGAGGAGATGACGAGCGGGCCCGCCTTGTTGCCGCGCACCCGGTTCCAGGCCCAGCACGCGCTCAGGAGCGGCACGCCGTAGGCGGCGAAACGCCCGAAGGTCCAGACCAGGAGCGTGGCGAGCGCGGCCCCCACCGGGCCGCAGGCGTTCGGGGGCTTCCACAGGCTCTGGCCCAGCAGCGGGGCCCGCCAGGTGGCCACGCTCATGAGCGAGAGCACGGCGAAGGCCGCCAGCAGGAGGCCGACGATCCTGAGCTGCAGCCGGGCGGAGAGGGTCTTGGAAGCCATGCGCGTCAGAGAGCCTCCCTGCCTGGGAAAGGGCGCCTCGCGGACTGACCGCAGGCGAAGGCTTGCGCCCCGCAGCAGGCCGGCGACAGGGACGCCGCGCCCGCATGCCCGCCTCCCTGGCGGGCCACGGCTGGCTATGATGCATCAGGCGGGGGAATCGGGCAATGTCCGGCCGACCGGCCCGCAGGAGCCCCGCGCCGCGCCCTGCCACGGGCGGGCGGGATCCACCGCCGCGCCGGCCCGGCAGCCCGCAGCCGGCCCGCCCGGGAGACGGCGCCGCGCCCTACCTTTCCCTCGCCTCCAGCAACACCACCAACTGCCACAGGCGCGGCAGGCGCAGGTGCTTCGTGAGGTGGCCGGGGAACACGCGCCAGGCGCGCACGCGGAAGCGGGCCGCGAACTCCCACGGGTACCAGCCGGAGCGGTGGGTCTCGTAGGGCTGGCCCGGGACCTCCTGCGGGCGGAAGCCCCAGGGCGTGGCGACGAGCACGCGACGTGCGCGGCGCGTGAGCGCCTCGAGCAGCACCCACGCCTCGGCCTTCTCCAGGTGCTCGATCGCGTCGACGAAGAGCGCCAGGTCGTAGCGCGGCGCGTCCGCGGGGAGCAGGCGCTCGAGCTGGCGCAGGTCACCGAGGTAGACGTGATCGTAGACCGGATAGCGCGGCGGGTTGGCGTCCACCGCGTCCAGGCGCGCGGGGGCCGCGTATTCGCGCGTCAGCACGCCGTACTTGCCGTAGCCCGCGCCCAGGTCGAGCACGCTCGCCGGCTGCTCGCGGGCGATGAGGTCCACGATCCAGGGGATCTGCCAGTGCTCGGAGGTCGGCATGACGGGGTGCCTCGGGCTGACCGGTGCGGCGCGGCGCGCAGAGCGCGGGCACCCTAGCACACGCCCCGCGCGACGTCAGGTGCCGGAGCCGCCCTCCAGGCGCGTCCAGGTCCTGCCCTCGTGGCCGAAGCGGAACGCGGCGGGGTGCAGCATCTCGGCCAGGGTCTCGAGGGCCTCGGCGACCTGCGGCCCCGGGCGCCCGAAGAGCGCCGCTCCGTCCGCCACGTGGGCCCGGCCCTCGCGCGCCGCGCGCGACGTCCGCCAGCCGGGCTGCGACGGGAGCGAGCGGACCGCGGCCAGCGCGGCCGGCAGATCCAGCCCGGCCGGCGCGAGGACGATGACGTCCGGGTCGGCGCGCTCGAGCTCCTCCGCCGCCAGCGCGCGCGGCCAGGCCCCGGGCGCGCCCAGGACGTCCTCGCCCCCGGCCAGCGCGACGAGCTCCGAGATCCAGCCGGCGGCGGCGACGGGCGGGTCCAGCCCCACGAGGCAGGCCACGCGCGGGCGCCGGGGTTGCTGCGCCGCGCGCAGCGCGACGGCCTCGATCCGGGTCCGCAGGCGCGTGATCAACTGCACGCCCCGTTCGGGCACGCCGAGCGAGTCGGCCACGCGGCGCAGATCGGGCCAGAGGTCGGCCAGCGCGCTGGGCTCGGTCGGGACGGGACGCACAGGGGGCATGGGACCTCGGCGGGTGGCGGGCACCCGGCGGGCGGGCTCGGGGATGTGGGATCGGCACTCGGTCACTGGCAGCTCTTCCTACACCGCGCCGCGCCAGCCGGTTCGCCGCTTGTCGCCCCGGCGTTTCCGCGGTTGCTCACCCACCGGGCCTCGGTTACATTGCGCCGTCCTTCCGTCCCTGGCTGACCCGTGCATCGCGGGCGAGCCGGGCGGGAGCGCCGAATCGCTCCACCGACCGGGCGACGCTCGAGCGCTGACCCTTGCGCCTCCCTGCCGGTGAAACCCCCTCCGGCGCATGCCGGGTGGCTCAAGTCCAGCCGAAGGAGCGTTCATGAAGATGTTGCGCCTCACGGGTCTCGCCGGACGCGGATCCTGGGTACGCACACCTCGCGTGGGTCCGGCCGTGGCCGGCCTGCTGGCCACAGCGCTCTTCACCCTCGCCGGGCCGCTCCGGGCGTTCGCCAGCGAACTCGACCTCGAGTTGCCGGCGCTCACGACCACCTATCCGGTGTTCGGCACCCAGGTCCTGGGCTCGCACCTGCTCATGGTCGGGCTCGCGGTCTGCGTCTTCGGCATGCTCTTCGGCCTGGCGATGTACCAGCAGGTCAAGCGCCTGCCCGCTCACCCGTCGATGCTCGAGGTCTCGAACATCATCTGGGAGACCTGCAAGACCTACCTGTTCCAGCAGGGGCGGCTGCTCCTGGTGCTGGAACTCTTCATCGGCGCCTGCATCGTCTATTACTTCGGGGTGCTCAACCACCAGGGCGCCGGCAAGGTGCTGCTCATCCTGCTCTGGTCGGTGGCCGGCATCCTGGGCTCGTACGCGGTGGCGTGGTTCGGCATCCGCATGAACACCTACGCCAACAGCCGCACGGCCTTCGCCTCGCTCCGGGGCAAGCCGCTCCCGCTCTACGAGATCCCGCTGCAGGCCGGCATGAGCATCGGCGTGCTGCTCATCTGCGTCGAGCTCATCATGATGCTGGTCATCCTGCTGTTCGTGCCGCGCGAGGCCGCGGGCGCCTCGTTCCTCGGCTTCGCCATCGGCGAGTCGCTGGGCGCCTCGGCGCTGAGGATCGCGGGCGGCATCTTCACCAAGATCGCCGACATCGGCTCGGATCTCATGAAGGTCGTCTTCAAGATCAAGGAGGACGACCCGCGCAACCCCGGCGTCATCGCCGACTGCACCGGCGACAATGCCGGCGACTCGGTGGGCCCCACGGCCGACGGCTTCGAGACCTACGGCGTCACCGGCGTGGCGCTCATCTCGTTCATCGCCCTGGCCGTGATCCCCGACTGGAAGCCCCACTTCCTGGTCTGGATCTTCGCCATGCGCGTGCTGATGATCCTCACCTCGATCGTGGCCTTCAGCGCGAACGGGGCCGTCGCCCGCGCCCAGAACCTGGGCAAGGACAAGATCGACTTCGAGGCCCCGCTCACCAGCCTGGTGTGGACCACCTCCCTGCTCTCGATCGCGGTCACCTTCCTGGTCTCGTACTGGATGCTGGCGAACCTGGGCTCCGGGATGTGGTGGAAGCTCTCGACCATCATCTCCTGCGGCACGCTGGCCGCCGCGCTGATCCCCGAGCTGACCAAGGTCTTCACCAGCAGCAACTCCGGCCACACGCGCGAGATCGTCGCGGCCACCCGCGAGGGCGGCCCCTCGCTCACCATCCTGTCGGGCCTGGTGGCCGGCAACTTCTCGGTGTTCTGGATGAGCCTCGCCCTGGCCGCGGTGCTGTTCGTGGCCTTCCTGATGTCGCAGCTCGGGCTCGGCCAGTTCATGAGCTACCCGTCGGTGTTCGCCTTCGGCCTGGTGGCCTTCGGACTGCTGGGCATGGGCCCGGTCACGATCGCGGTGGATTCCTACGGCCCGGTCACCGACAACGCGCAGAGCATCTTCGAGCTCTCGCAGATCGAGACCACGCCCGGCTCGGCCGCGGAGATCGAGAAGCAGTTCGGCTTCAAGCCCCAGTTCGAGCACGGCAAGCACATGCTCGAGGACAACGACGGGGCGGGCAACACCTTCAAGGCCACGGCCAAGCCGGTGCTCATCGCCACCGCCGTGGCGGGCGCGACGACCATGATCTTCTCGGTCATCGTGCTGCTGAAGCACCACGCCCAGGCCACGGGCGGGGTGTTCGACCTCTCGCTCACCGAGCCGCGCGTGCTGCTCGGCTTCCTGATGGGCGGCGCGACCATCTACTGGTTCACCGGCGCCTCGATGCAGGCGGTCACGACGGGTGCCTACCGCGCGGTCGAGTTCATCAAGCGCCACATCCACCTCGAGTCGGCGGAGAAGGCCTCGGTCAAGGACTCGAAGGAAGTGGTGAGGATCTGCACCCAGTACGCCCAGGCCGGGATGTTCAACGTCTTCATCGTCATCTTCTGCCTGACGCTGGCGTACGCCTTCTTCAACCCGGTCTTCTTCGTGGCCTACCTGATCTCGATCGCGGTCGTCGGCCTGTTCCAGGCGGTCTACATGGCGAACGCGGGCGGGGCGTGGGACAACGCCAAGAAGGTGGTCGAGGTGGACCTGAACGAGAAGGGCACCGCCCTGCACGACGCCACCATCGTGGGCGACACGGTCGGCGACCCCTACAAGGACACCTCGTCGGTGGCCCTCAACCCGATCATCAAGTTCACCACCCTCTTCGGCCTGCTGGCCGTGGAGACGGCCGTGGCCAACCCGACGGTCGCGCTCCCGGTCGGCGGGGTCCTCTTCCTGATCGCGCTGTTCTTCGTGCACCGCTCCTTCTACGGGATGCGGATCGGCACGCACGCCGCCGCCGGCTCCGCAAAGTAGCGCCGGCCGGCCCGTCACACCGACGCCCGCGGGGCCCCGAGCCCCGCGGGCGTTCCGTTTGCGTGCCGCGGCCCGCCCGACCCCGCCCCTGCCGGTGGCCCCAAGAATGGGGATACTCCACGTCCGCGGGCGACTACCGCACTACCACACGCCTCCTATTGAACATCTGATCACCAGCGCTGTCCGGAAGCACGAGCCGCTCGTCTTGAAAGCCGACGGGTCGCAAGTACACGTTGATATACACCTCGCCGCCTCACTCTATCGTCCCTCGTGATGCAAATACGGCTACGTGCGCGCTCTCATGCGACTCAAACGTCCCCACAAGCGTGTCTCCCTTGGCAGTGACCACCACGATCCGGTGGGGTCCAAGACCAACTCGCGCGTCGAAGAAGTAGACTAGCCTCGTCGAATCGGCCACGACCGACGACGTGGCAAAGTCCGCCGGTCTTGTCGGTGGAGTGTCCCCCGTTCCTGAGGCCACGGATTATGGCAGGATGCCCCGGTCCCCGGAGGATCCTGCATGCGCAAGAGCCGGTTCACGGAAGCCCAGATCGTCGCCATCGTGCGTGAGAGTGAACGCGAGGACGTGACGGTCGGCCAGGTGGCGAAGAAGCACGGCATCACCGAGACCACGCTGTTCCGGTGGCGCAAGCGCTTCAGCGGGCTCGATGCTAGCCAGGCGGCCGAGCTGCGGCGGCTGCAGCACGAGAACGCCCGATTGAAGAAGCTGGTGGCCGAGCGCGACCTGGATATCGAGATCCTCAAGGAGATCAACTCCCGAAAATGGTGAGCGCACGGGCTCGCCGCGAACAGGTGGACTACGCCGTGGGACGAGGGCGATCAGTCCGCCGCGCCTGTGCGCTGCTGCAAGTGAGTCGGTCGGCCCTGGGCTACGTCAGCACGCTGCCGGCCCGGGATGCCGAGCTGGCGGGGAAGCTGGAGCAGATTTCGGCGGCCCATGCGGCCTATGGCCACCGGTTTGCCTGGGCGCTGCTGCGCCGGGCGGGCACGCCGGTGAACAAGAAGCGGGTGCGCCGGGTCTGGCGGGTGCTGGGACTGCACGTGCGCAAGAAGCGACGTCGGAAGATCCGCACTGGCCAGCCGCGTGTCCTCGCGCCGACCGGAGCGAACCAGGTCTGGGCCTACGACTTTGTGCACGACACCTGTGCAAACGGGCAGACGTTGAAGGCGCTGACCGTGGTGGACGAGTGGACCCGGGAGTGCCATGCGATCGAGGTGGGCTCGTCGCTCACGGCGGAACGGGTGATCGCGGTGCTCGAGCGGTTGTTCGTGCAGTACGGAGCGCCGCAGGTCCTGCGCAGTGACAACGGACCCGAGTTCATCGCCCGGGCGCTGCGGATCTGGGCGTTGTTCCACCACAGCGAGACGGCGACGATCGACCCGGGCAAGCCGTGGCAGAACGGCAGCGTCGAGAGCTTCAACGGGACGTTCCGGCGCGAGTGCCTCGATGCCGAGGAGTTCGCGCATCTGCGCGAGGGACGCATCCTGATCGAGCAGTGGCGGTGGGAGTACAATACGCAGCGGCCGCACAGCAGCCTGGGCTATCGAACGCCGGCCGAGGTCGGCGCCGAGGCCCGCGCAGCCCTGAAGTCTGAGTCGCGGGCGATCGAGATCTCGGATCCTGGGGCAACCTTGGAAGCCGCGGTCGAAGACGAACCGGTCGAAGTTCACCCCATCACGCCGGGAACCCTGTCATGACCGGTGGCCCGAAGAATGGGGACACTCCAGGATGCCTAGTCCACCTATGAGCAACACCCACTCCCCACGTTGACCTCTCAGCCGTCGCCCCACGACAATTGTCCGCACTACGGCGACGGCCAGCCACGCCGGACCAAGGCATAGCCCGACGCACGCGAGTGGCCAGAACACAACATTCGGCACTGCCGACGCCGGCGCACCAGCATTAATGACTGCAATCGCCACCTGGTACGCCAAGTTCGCCCATCAGGACCCACCCGGCCCGCCTGAAACTCCCCCAGAACCACGCTTGCTCATGCGTCTCCAGATTCCGCTCTTGCAGTTTCACTTCGTCTTCTCCCCGCAGCTCGTACACGGATACGGCTCGCGCCATTCTGGAGGGCGACGGCCTTGCGACGGCGATCCGGACCGAGATTCTCGACCCTATCTACGATCTGCTGGAATGGGGAGCCAAGTTCTTCAGTCTGGATCAGATGGCCGGGTGCCTCTGACCTGCCCGCTCAGGTCCACGAAGATCGGTTCGCTCCACACATCTTGAAGCTGATTGGAGATCAGCCCGCCCTTTCTCACCCGGAGTCGGATCTCGATGTCCGCGGCGTTCTTTGAGATCGTCTTGAAGCGGGCGATGGCCCCCGGTGCAAACGTCTTTTCCTTCGCAAGGTCAAAGAGCTCGGTTGGCGCGAACTTGATCTCCCGCCATTCTTCTTCCGCCTTCACCTTCACGCCGATCTCCGTGACTTTCCGGGGGGCGGCCACAAATTGTCCGAGATTCTCTTCGCCCCGAATTCTCCGAAACTTCTCTGTAAAACCATCCGCATGGGTCTGGGACGGAAAGGCCACAAAGTAATTCCACCAGTACCGACCCCAGCCGACTTCCTCTTCAGCCAGGACGCAACCTTCCGCGTCCCAATAGGCTCTCCGGAATGCAGCGATCAGCCGTTCGGAATCGACGGACAGCCCCGCGCGTCCGATGTACGTGATCGGAAATGTGACCTGCAGAATTTCGTACTGATTCTGCGGAAGGGAGGAGTCCGAAAGACCCGCTGACGCCCCTGAAGAAACGCAGAAGAGAAGTTCGGCCCAGAAACTCAAAACGAGAAATCTCGCCATAGCGCGCTTCAAAACCCCATCCCGGGCCAGCCCGGCCAATTGCGTGCTCTTGCCGATTGCGTGGTGTCAGCCGGTTGGCTCAGGAATTGGTATCCGTCTCGCCGCCCGGGCACGTAGACCGGCGTATCGAGGGTCTGGGCAAACCTGAGAAAGGCCACATCGAGTCCTTGGGCGTTCAAGCCCGCACCCACACCGATCCCCGCCTCCCAGCCCGGCAGACCGCTGGCTCCTCCGTTCAACAAGTAATTCGGAGTCGGAACGGAAGAGGACGCCCCCCCTCCGAACCCCATGTACCCGTGGGCGCTTATCTCTGTATCCGTTGTCACTCCTGGACCGTCGGAAGGATACCGAAAGGGGTTTGGGCAGTGTCTCGCCGGCCATGCGTGGAGGGCGGATAATCCGAAGCTCGCCGAGCCGCGGCCGACAAGCCGTCGGTCTGGGAGCCATGATTCAGCGCCCATGGTCTGCGCGTGGCTTTAGACGGAAGCATACTCCGCAGGCCGCTGCGCACGGAAGCGCGATTCCGCGCGCCGCGCCTCATGCACGCGTCCGAACTGAGTTGAGCCACTCTCCCACTGGAGCAAGTCGCCCTCCAGCCCGCAACCCGCCTCCTGTACGAGACACGGGCCGATCATGTTGCTCCGCCGGAGACATCGGCACTCCGTTACCGGCGGACGGACGTCCGCCCGCGGGACTCGCTGAGAAGTACGTCGCCTACTTCCACGGCCCGCTCGCACGGGCACGGGCGCACACCCTCGAGATCGCGCGAAGCCTCGCCGACGCGGATTTGGAGCGCGAGACGAAAGGTGACCCGCCAGCGCCCCGACGCGACCGTGAACTCGATGGCCGTACGCTGGGCGCTCTACCAGATACTCAATCATCTGGCTGCTCACTACGGGCAGGTGAACCTGGTGAGGCACCTGCGGCGGGAGGGCGCGGGCGGAACGCCGGCCGCCGGGTGAGCCGCGCGGCCCCGCGCTACTCGGCCAGCGCTCTCCCCCGCGTCTCGGGCAGGGCGACCACGGCGGCGAGCACCACTAGGTAGCCCGCGGCCGCGAAGCCGCCGATCGCGGCGCCCAGGGAGAACCGCGCGCTCAGGAACCCGACCAGCGCCGGGAACAGCGCGCCGACGCCGCGGCCGAAGCTGTACGCGAACCCCATGCCCGAGCCGCGCACCGAACCGGGGAACAGCTCAGCGAAGAACGCTCCCACCCCGCTGAAGTTCCCCGACACGAAGAAGCCCAGCGGGAATCCGAGGAACAGCATCGCGGTGTCACCGATCGGGGCGAACGTGTAGGTCACCGCGATCAGCAGCGAACCGGCTGCGAACACGATGAAGCCTGGCCTGCGACCCAGGCGGTCGGAGAGCCAGGCCGCCGTGAGGTAGCCCGCGAAGGAGCCGGCCACGATCACCACCAGGTAACCGCCAGTGTCGAGCACCGAGAGCCCGCGCACCGTCTTGAGGTAGGTCGGCAGCCAGGTCGTGATCGCGTAGTAGCCGCCCTGCATGCCGGTGGCCATCAGGCTCGCGAGCACGGTCGTGCGCAGCAGCCCCGGCGCGAAGATCCGCAGGAACCGTGCGCCCGACGTCGCCGGCCCGGCGCCGGTCGCGACCCTCGCCGGCTCCCGCACGCGGCGGCGGACGTAGAGGATCAGCAACGCCGGCAGGATCCCGGTCCAGAACAGCGCGCGCCAGGCAAGCGCGGCGGGCAGCACGGAGAAGTAGAAGGCGTAGAGGATCGCCGCGGCGCCCCAGCCCAGGGCCCAGCCGCTCTGCACCGTGCCGACCGCCCTGCCGCGGTGCTGGGGCCGGATCATCTCGCCGACCAGGGCAGCACCCACTGCCCACTCGCCCCCAAAGCCAAGGCCCTGCAGGCTGCGGAGCACGAGCAACTGCTCGAACGAGTGCGTGAAGCCGGAGAGGAACGTGAAGCAGGCGAACCAGGCGATCGTGACCTGGAGCATCCGCACCCGGCCCACGCGGTCGGACAGCGCACCCGCGAGCCAGCCCCCGGCGGCCGAGAACAGCAGGGTCGAGGTGGCGATCAGCCCGGCCTCGGTCCGGGTCATGCCCCAGGCACTCATCAGGGCGGGGATGGCGAAGGTGTAGATCATGAAGTCGAAGGCATCCACCGACCAGCCGCCGCCGGCGGCGACCATCGCCGACCGCTCGGGTGCCGTGAGTTCTCGCCACCACCGGATCATGGCTGCCTCCCGCTGCGCCGGCCCGGGCTCATGTCTCCCCCGCGAACTCCTCGATGCGCGCCAGGCCTGCGGTGAACAGGTCGGGCTCGGGGATCAGGCTGAGCACCAGGTAGCCCTCGCCGTCGAAGTCGTAGAAGTGCCCGGGATGCACCACCACGTCGCGGGCCAGCAGCCCGAGCGCCCACTCCTCCTCGCTGCGCTGGCGGGGAACCCGCAGCACCGCGCCCCAACCACCCTCGGCCGCGAGCACGCCCAGCTCCGGGCGGCGCGCGACCAGGCCGTCGAGCCGCGCGAGGTTCTGCGCGAGCCGCGCGCGCACGCGCCGCTGGAACGGCCCGCGCGCCGCGAGCAGCGTCGGCAGCGCCACCTGCACCGGAGTCGAGACCGAGAGGAACAGGTCCGCGATCCACTCGAGCCCGCGCAGGGCCTCGGCGCGCGCCGGCCCCGGGCCGCCCGCCACGATCCAGCCCAGCTTCATCTGCGGCATCCCGCAGACCTTGGAGAGCCCGCTCAGCACGAAGGTCGGCACGCGCGCCGCGCCCACCAGGCTCGGCAGCGGCGCGACGCGGCCCGGGCGCGGGAAGTCGCCGAAGACCTCGTCCGCGAGCAGCGCCGCCCCGTGGCGCTCGCAGAGCGTCTCGAGCAGCGCGCGCTCGTCCGCGTCGAGGCACGAGCCGGTCGGGTGGTTGGGCTGCACCACGATCACGCCGCGCACGTCGTCGGCGAAGGCCTGCTCGAGCGAGTGCCGATCGAGGTGCCAGGCGCCGTCGTAGGCCAGCCGGTAGGGCCGCAGGCTCACGCCTTCGAGCGCGGCGAGCGGCTCGAAGAGCGGGTAGGACGGCGCGGGCACCAGGAACACCCCGCCCGGGTCGGCGAGCAGGCGGAACAGGTGCGCGTAGGACTCGCTCGTGCTCGCCGTCAGCACGAGGTGCTCGGGCGACACGGCCGCGCCCCGCTCCGCGTAGTAGCCCGCCACCGCCTCGCGCGCCGCCCGGCTGCCGCGCGGGTCGGGCTCGTAGCGGGCGCCCTCGGCCCGCGCCAGCGCCGCCAGTTCGTCGGGGCCCGCGCCGCCCAGCCCGACGCGCGTCGGGTTCGTCTCGGACAGGTCGAGCAGCCGCGCACCCGCAGCGCGGCGCTCCTCGAGGAGCCGGGCCCAGGCGTTGGGCTCGAGATCGTGCGGCACGCGGCGCGAGAGCATGGGCGGACGGTAGGGGCCGCGCGGCCCGCAGGCAAACGGCCCCGGCCGGGGGGCCGGGGCCGCGTGCGACCGCTCGAGCTGCGGCGTGCGCCCTACGTGCCCTCGCTCCACGAGCGCAGGTAGCGCTCCTGCTCGGGGGTGAGCACGTCGATGTCGATGCCCATGGTCTTGAGCTTCAACCGCGCGACCTCCATGTCGATGGGCCGCGGCACCACGTACACGTCCCGGCCCAGCGTCTTCGCCTTCTTCTTCAGGTACTCGAGCGTGAGCGCCTGGTTCGCGAACGACATGTCCATCACCATCGCCGGGTGGCCTTCGGCCGCCGCCAGGTTGATGAGCCGCCCTTCGGCCAGCAGGCAGACCTTCTTGCCGCCCTTGAGCGTGAACTCCTCGACGAACGGCCGCAGGGTGCGCCGCTTCGAGGCCATGCGCTCGAGCGCCGGGATGTCGATCTCGACGTTGAAGTGCCCGCTGTTCGCCACGATCGCGCCGTCCTTCATGGCGGCGAAGTGCTCGCGGCGCAGCACCGACTTGTTGCCCGTCACGGTGATGAACAGGTCACCGCGCGGGGCCGCCTCGGCCATCGAGACCACCTGGTAGCCGTCCATCTGGGCCTCGATCGCCCGGACCGGGTTGATCTCCGTCACGAGCACCGTGGCGCCGACAT